>NZ_JBBOSV010000001.1:0-2798724 GCF_038005245.1 Bacillus sp. FSL K6-1106 | reverse complement strand
CAGGCTGTCGAGAAAATCTCGACAGCTTTATTTTTTTCCTTAAAATTTACATCTCCTCATTTTATAATAGAGAAAAGCCCACTAAAGGAAGGTGTTTTTCTCATGTTCCACACTAGAAATTCTTCTCAGCACGAAGCTGAATTTGTATTGCTAGATCAACTGGTCGAAGAGGATCACCTGCTTCGTAAAATTGATCAGTACATTGATTTTTCATTTATCGTAGATAAAGTAAGACCGTATTATAGCGAGAATAAAGGTCGTCCTTCTCTTGATCCACTTATTTTGTTCAAAATGATGTTTATCGGATACCTGTACGGTATCCGTTCTGAAAGACAACTTGAAAAAGAAATTTACTATAACATGGCGTATAGATGGTTTTTAGGTTTGAACATCAATGACCCCGTTCCTCATCACTCGACCATTAGCTGGAATCGTCGTACTCGATTCAAAGATACAACGATTTTTCAAGACATTTTCGACGAGATTGTGCTTCAAGCTATCAATCATGATATGGTAGGAGGCCGCGTTCTTTTTACTGATTCAACTCATCTTAAAGCCAATGCCAATAAACATAAATATATGAGAAAAACGATTGAACAAGATACCCAGAACTATATAAATGATTTAGAAGAAGCGATCCAAGAAGATCGGGTGGCACACGGAAAAAAGCCCTTAAAGGTAAAAGAGGAGGTGAAAACGGAAAAAGACATTCGTCAAAGTACGACTGATCCTGAAAGTGGCTATCTTTATCGTGAAAACAAACCGGAAGGCTTTTTCTACCTAGACCACCGTACAACGGATATGAAGTACAATATCATCACGGATGCCCACATCACGCCCGGTAATGTCCATGATTCTGTTCCGTATCTTGATCGGTTGGATCACCAAATCGCACGATTTGGTTTTCAAGTAGAAGCTGTTGCCCTTGATTCTGGTTATTTGACGACCCCAATCTGTAAAGGTTTATCAGATCGCCGTATTTTTGGTGTCATCGCACATAGACGCTTTCATCCAACAAGAGGTTTATTTGAGAAGTGGAAATTCAAGTATGACTCTGAACATGATCATTACATATGCCCAAATGGTGAGAAGCTATTATATACAACAACTGATCGAAAGGGTTATCGATTCTACAAATCAGATCCTAAAAAATGTGCATCGTGTTCTTTCCTTGAAAGATGCACAAGGTCGAAAAATCATCAAAAAGTCATCTCAAGACACATATGGGAAGAACATAAAGAAAAGATCAGACAAAATCGTCTATCTGTCTCTGGAAAAGAGCTATATAAAAAAAGAAAAGAAAAAATAGAGCGAAGCTTTGCAGATTCAAAACAACTGCACGGGCTTCGCTACTGCCGGTTGAGGGGAAAACAAAATGTGAGTGAGCAAGTTCTTCTCACAGCTGCCTGTCAGAACATGAAGAAGATTGCCACACATCTAGCGAAGCTAGGTTAGGTGTGTGGGAGGCCTTTTTCATTCAATCTCATCCATCATCATTACGATGAAAATAAAAAAGATTGTAGAAAAACATGAGTTTCTCTACAATCTGGACCCGCATAAGCGGGTCTTTCATTTATGGCTTGCTCCAATTGATCGTGCGGAACACATTGTTCTGGTCATTGTTTTGATATGCATCTAGGTCAAAGCCTGAAAGTCCAAAACCAATTGCCATGACAATTCCTCCGACAACGGTGAAGATGATCCCCCATTTGATGCATTGCTTTTTTAAATCATTCACGTTCATACTCTCACGACCTTCTTTTTAAACATTCCCATGAATGCCTTAGTGGTTTGAACAGTCACTTGCACAAATAGCTTTGTTAAATACGCCGTGGCTATGCCGCTTAATAATCCGACACCTAATAGAAGAATCCCAACTCCGATCTGCGTCACCACCACATGCAAACCATCCTGAAAAATAAATGGAGAACCAATGATACTCCAAAAACCACCGAGCAAACCAACTAGCGTCATTGTACCTGTCACGAGTGGAACGCACCAAATCACCATATACACAGAAAGAATCAGCAGGAAGACTGTTGCTAGAATGCTGCCCCATAACGGAAAGCCTAAAATGAGGATGGAGAGCCTTGTGGCTTTTTCTCCAAACGTCGGCACCTGAATGGTTTTGATTCCTTGTTCCTTCAGAATCCCTTCAGCAATAATGGCAGGCTGACCGACTTGATGAACTGCTTCCTGTTCACTGTAGCCATCTTCCTGATAATCTTCGATCATTTCATCGTAATACTCGATGAACCGATCACTTTCTTTTTCGCCTAGACGATGCAGGTGCTTCTCTAAGCTAGCTAAAAATTCTTTTTTATTCATTGCTCTGTCCTCCAGAAATAAAGTCGTAAATCGCCATCACTTGATCCCATTCCGCTAAAAATTGCGCGATATGCTCCCGGCCGTTCCCAGTCATCCGGTAGTATTTTCTTAATCGACTGTTATGTTCCTGTGAATAGGTCTCCACATAATTGTTTTGCTCTAACCGCTTTAATATCGGATATAATGTCGATTCTGAAATCTCAATACAATGGGACATATCTTTAATCATTTGATAACCATAGGAATCGCCTTTCTTTAATACCGCCAGTACACAGAATTCAAGTAATCCTTTTTTTAGTTGTGCATTCATGTTTACAACTCCTAACTATTTATACTATACAATACATAGTATGATGTGACAAGAGGTATCTTTTGCAACTTTTCACTCTCAACGTCGCTATAAATTTTCATACAGGAAGTTTCTCTTTCTTCAAGGCTTCACCTGATCAAGATAAATCTAGCGTGTGTCTATTGTAGACAACAAACATACACAGGAACGAATATCATAGGAAACAACTCATTTAATCTCTTTATTTTAAAGGGATAAGCTGAATTTTATGGAATTAAGAAGTTCATTCACAATGACTTATCCTTATGAACTTCATACTAAGTTTTACGAACACTCAACTCGAATTAAAGTGATGAGAACGGCTGAAAGTGGCTAGTTCTTTTCAACCCAACCAATACCGAATAATGGTAGACCTTAAAAAACGAGGAGCTGATGACCTTGAAAAAAATGTGGAGTAATTATCTCACTTTAGTCATTACACTAACTTTATGTTATACCGTGTATTTGTTCATCTTCAAACAACCTTTTACCATTACACCCATCATCCTGTTTGTGGTGGGAGCGGCCATTGCTGAGTGTATACGCTTTTTCGTTCTGAAAAGTAACGAGAAAAAAGATGATACCTTGAAAAAATAGTCCCTTAAACATAAGATCACTCAACATATGAAAAGACACCCCCACTTTATAGTGGAGGTGTCTTTTTTCACTTTTTATATATTCACAAATCCTTCTCCAAACACATCACGCACGTCATGGACAACAACGAATGCGTCTCGATCAATTTTCTTAATGATTTTCTTTAAACGCATCAGCTCCTGTTTTTGAATGACTGCATAGAGAATTTCCTTCGATTCCTTCGAATAATGACCGCGACCGTTTAAAATGGTCACGCCTCGATCCAAGGTGTGATTGATTTCTTCGGCAATATCATCTTTGCATGAAGAAATAATCGTCACTGCTTTTTTCGTGTTAAGCCCTTCTATGACGAAATCCATCACCTTAGTCGCCACATACAGCATCACAATCGTAAACATTAATTTTTCCGCACCAATAATAAAGTAAGAAGCAAAAACAACGATCAGATCAAAGAACAAGATGGCGTAGCTCACGTTCCAGTCTAGATACTTATTCGCAATTCGCCCAAGAATGGCAGATCCCGCTGTTGTACCGCCCGCTCTTAAAACAAGACCAATGCCAATACCAATGATGATCCCTGCGAAAATAGAACCAATGATCAATTCATGGACGTTCACCACCCATGTAGTGGTCAAATGTAAAAATAGAGAGTTACTTGCGACAGCTACCACTGTGTAGATCGTGGTCTTCTTGTCCAAGTATTTATACCCCACCAGTAATAAAATCGCATTCAACACAAGGTTTGTCAGCCACGGCGCAATCTCAAACATATAGTAGAAAATGATGGACAGCCCCGTTACCCCGCCTTCACCAAACTCAAGTGGAATGACAAACATGTTCACAGCTGCAGCAAATAAAAAAGAACCAACTAGAATCATTGCAATATCTTTTACACATTTTTTCAATTTCTTCTTTCCTCCTTTTTTAAGCATATAAAAAACCCTCTTTCTGCACGAAAGAAGACAGTCGTTGGACAAAATAAAAATCAAAAGACGGGCCTTTTGATGAAGCTTTCTGAAATGAACCTTTCCATAATATATATCTCTTTTTAGAGGCTGTCAATGACTTGGTTTTCTATTATTTCAACTGTATGTTTATGCACTCAAACCCGCATGTTATCAGGGTTTTCCCGTCATGTGATGCTTATTCCTCTCCTTGACAAAAACACTTTAGTCATTTAAACTACTGCCTCATATCATATCCATTATTTCCGATCGACAAAGGAGGCTGTTTGATTTATATGAATCCTATTCAAAGCCGTTTACAGGCTCACACACCTTTGATTTTAGATGGTGCACTTGCAACAGAGCTTGAACGAAAGGGCTGTGATTTAAACGACAGTTTATGGTCAGCCAAAATCCTCATTGAACAGCCAGAATTGATTCAGCAAGTACACTTGGACTACTTCCAAGCAGGTGCTGACTGTGCAACAACAGCCAGCTACCAAACGACAATTGATGGCTTTGCTGAAAAAGGCTACACAAAAGAAGATGCAATCGAATTAATGAAACGATCTGTCACGTTAGCAAAAGAAGCATGCGAGCAGTTTTGGCAGGATGAGACACAACATAAAGAGCGGGCAAAACCATTTGTCGCTGGATCTGTGGGGCCCTTCGGCGCTTATTTGTCTGACGGTTCAGAATATAAGGGAAATTACGGACTCACAGAGCAGGCGCTCATTGATTTTCACAGACCAAGAATTCAAGCATTGGTAGAGGCTGGTGCAGATATTCTCGCTTGTGAAACCATCCCTTGTCTCATTGAAGCAATCGCTATCGCTAAACTGCTGCAGGATGAGTTCAGCGGTGTGTATGCGTGGATCACGTTTAGCGCAAAGGATGGTAAGCATATTAGTGAAGGGGATCTGCTGAGAGACTGTGTACAAGCACTCGAACCATATGAGCAGATCGCTGCTGTTGGCGTAAACTGTACACCGCCGCAATATATGTCTTCTCTCATTCAGGAGATGAAAAAAGGGACAAGCAAACCGATTGTCGTGTATCCGAACTCAGGGGAATTATATGATCCTGAAGAAAAGGTTTGGAGCGGCGATACGTCTCATCATACATTTGGTGAATGTGCGCAGCAATGGTATAAAGACGGCGCACAAATCATCGGCGGCTGCTGCCGGACGACACCAGAGGATATTACCGATATCTTCAAACAGGCAACATCGTAGCATCATGACTCAACACACATACTTCTAAGCAAAAGGGCGGGAAGACATGGAACAAGCAAAAGATCAGTCACAACAATATCAACGAAAAATGACAAGCCGTCACCTGTTCATGCTTTCTTTAGGTGGCGTGATTGGCACAGGACTCTTTTTAAGTTCAGGATATACGATCAATCAGGCCGGACCTGCGGGAACGATTTTGGCTTATCTGGTTGGGGCATTAATTGTGTACCTCGTGATGCTCTGTTTAGGTGAACTGTCTGTCGCAATGCCGGTTACAGGCGCTTTTCACACGTATGCAACAAAATACATTGGGCCCGGCACTGGCTATACAGTGGCTTGGCTTTATTGGCTGACATGGACCGTAGCACTTGGTTCAGAATTTACAGCGGCAGGTCTTTTAATGCAGCGCTGGTTCCCGGACACATCGGTTTGGATGTGGAGCGGTGTTTTTGCGCTTCTCATCTTTTTACTCAATGCTTTTACAGTTAAGTTTTTTGCAGAATCGGAATTTTGGTTTTCTAGCATTAAAGTCATGGCTATTATTCTCTTTATTATTCTTGGCGGAGCGGCGATGTTTGGATTGATTCCACTAAAAGGCGGTGAGGCCGCTCCGTTCTTCTCTAACTTCACTGGAGATGGGGGTCTCTTCCCAAACGGCTTTTTACCGATATTAATGACCATGCTGGCTGTTAATTTTGCTTTTTCGGGTACTGAGCTGATTGGAATTGCTGCGGGCGAAAGCGTCAATCCAGATGAGACCATTCCCCGGGCGATTCGCACGACTGTGCTACGTCTTGTCCTGTTTTTCGTCGGAACGATCGTGGTCTTAGCCGGCTTAATTCCAGTAGAAGAAGCCGGGGTGATCAAAAGTCCTTTCGTTGTGGTCTTTGACCGCATCGGTATTCCTTATGCGGCAGATTTCATGAATTTTGTCATTCTGACAGCGATTTTATCTGCTGCAAACTCAGGGCTATACGCCTCATCTCGCATGCTATGGTCCCTTTCTGAAGAACGAACATTACCTAAAAAGCTGGCAAAATTGACGTCAAAGGGAATTCCTTTGAATGCACTCATTTTGAGTATGATTGGGGGCATTCTCTCTTTGCTATCGAGTGTCATCGCACCTGAAACGGTGTATCTGGTTCTTGTGTCTATCTCTGGACTCGCCGTTGTTGTTGTATGGATGGGAATTGCAGCTTCACAGTTCATGTTTCGCAAAAAATTCTTACAGGATGGCGGACAGCTTCATGATTTATCTTTCCGAACCCCGCTCTATCCGGTGGTTCCGATTGCTGCCTTCCTCCTATGCCTTGCATCTGTGATCGGTATTGCTTTTGATCCAAATCAGCGCATCGCTCTCATCTGCGGTATCCCTTTTATCGCACTCTGCTATGCTGCCTATTACGTGACAACATGGATTCAGAAAAAACGAGAAAAACCTGGTGTATAGCACCAGGTTTTTTGTTTGTTCCAAAAAAGGATGTCACTAGCAAAACAAAGACATTTTGGTATATGATAGGAATCTATGATTTTCAGGATGAATCAAGGGAGCTGTCGTTAATATGGAAATGACCATTACAAGAGCATTAAGTGAACTGAAAATGTTAGATAAAAGAATCAACCGAACGATTGATGAAGCTGTACTCGGTGGCTTGGTCATCGGGAAACATATACAGAACGGATTTCAAAATCAAGAAGAAGTAGAAAAAAAGGCAAAAGCAGATGACCAATCGATTCAAGCATTAATCAAACGCCGAAATGCCATTAAATCAGCCATCGTTGTGTCGAATGCTACGACAACGATTGAGGTGGCGGGTGTTAGCATGACCGTAGCAGAAGCCATTGAACGCAAGACATCCATAGATTACGATATTCGTTATTTACGAAAATTAAAAAAGGTCTACACAGAGCTGGTTGACCGGTCAGAACAAATCAATGAAGATGTGAAAAAGAGACTGGATCAACATTTAGAAACACTATTTGGGAAAGACGGAAAAACACAAGCCGCTGCCAACCAAGAGATCGTCAAGTCATTCCTAGCTGAAAATGAGGCGGCGATCATTGACCCTCTTCGTCTTCGAGTGAAGATTGAACAGCTTTCGAAAGAGATTGAAGATTTCCAAATGGAAGTGGATTTCTCCTTATCAGAAAGCAATACCTTGACAAAAATACAGATCGACTAGTCGATTTTGTTAGTGAGCCGAAAATCGATAGGACTAAACACCTCCGAGGGAAAGGTCATTCCCTCCTCATCTGATGATCATCTTAGGATGATCCATGATAAAAGCTCAAAGCTGAACGTTCAAAGCTGAAAGCTCAAGTATTCAAAGTTCTTATCCATCAAAGCTCAAGATGTAAAGCTCAATGCTCGATCGAATCTGGGAGAAACGGCTCATGAGTGTTTGTTTAGCGACTCTTTCGGTTGCCGCCCAGCAGGTTTGCTAACAAAAAGAAAAGGATGTCACTAGCTGACATCCTTTTTTTCTATGAAAACGACAGGGCTTGCGCCAGGTCGCCTCTTCTAGCAGATTAGTAACGTGATGTATATGCCAAATGGTACACACTTGTCACATTTGAAGATAGCGTGATGTCGTTTGAAGTGAAAGTCACTGGAACGATATCGTAGTAATGTGTAGACCAGCCTGCATTATTGTATGTACGGTAGCCTGCACCTGCAGGAACTTGAATCGTTAGTGAAAATTGTCCATTCTCGTCTGTTGTACCTGTCGCTGTTTGAGCATATGATTTGATTGCTGCTTCAAAATAAAGCTGAATTGGCTGATTCGCCATGAGTTGACCACTTGTGTCCTTTAATGTTCCTTTAAAAGTAGCTGGATAATATGAACCTACACGATATTTACTGCCAGAACCGTAATTGACCATACCACCGTCTGCTGCTGTGACGCCTGTTACTTGTACGGATGCTGGTACTGCTCCTGTTTCCTCTGCATGTGCAAAGCTTGGGAAAACGAGAAGCAATGATAGAAAGAAAGCAAACATGATTTTTTTCATCGATAAATCCTCCTTTTTTTTCCTACTATATTACTATCGACAGTTATTGTCATTTTTCCAGTAAAAAACAAAAAACTTCCCTTTTTATTCAAAAGGGAAGCTACAAGACTATTTTTTCACAACAACTTTCACTGCTTTACTTTCTCTTTTTCTCACATCTGAAGCCGTCACATACAAGACGGTTTTGGCTTTTTGCGGCTTGATTTTAGCCGTAAATGCGCCTTTGCTATTGGTTTTGACCGTTTGAATGACTTTCTTTGATTTGTTCTTCACCTTGATCGTCAAGCCTGCACCCGCAGTTCCTTTGACCGTTTTACTTTTCACTGTTACTCGATTCACCTTTGGCTTAGCTGGCGCTTTGCCCTTTTTCACGACCGTTTTGAGCGAAGTCGCAGCCTTTCCTTTTGATATCTTGATGTGAAGCACTTTATTTTTGTTTTGATGCTTGATCTTCACACTAAAGGTTCCCTTTTTGCTTGCCGTGCCTTTTCCAAGCAGGGTTTTGCCTCTATACACAGAAATGGCAGCGCCGGCTTTCGCCTTTCCTGTCACCTTTTGATGCTGATCTTCTACTTTGTTAACTGATGCGTTTAATTCAACAGCACTTAACGCGGCAAAAGCATTGAGTCTGCCATGTCCTGTCATCCAGTCGATACCCGGAATTTTCGGATCGACAACAGGCTCGTCATATTCATCATAGAAAATGTCATCTGTTCCATCAACAGCTTTAAATGAAATATCATCCGCTGTATTTTGTAAAATATTTCTCACTTGGTTTGGTTTCAGGGTTGGATTTTTAGAAAGCAGTAATCCTGCTGCTGCTGCAACATACGGTGTAGCCATTGATGTCCCGCTCAGGTATGAAACATTCCCATCAGGCATTAAGCTTGGGATATCAGACCCTGGTGCGGACATGCTTAATCCTTTCCCATAGCTTGAGAATTCAGCGGCAATATCCATGCGATTGCTTGCACCAACTGCCATGGCGTACTTGGAAGTCGCAGGATAACCCATTTCTGGAATGCCATCGTTTCCGCTCGCCACTACCACTAATACATTTTTTTGTGCAGCATAGTTCATCGCATATTCAATGACCTTGCTGTAGTAGCCGCCAAGGCTCATGTTGATGACCTTAGCACCTTTGTCCACTGCATGTTTAATGCCAAGAGCAATATGCTCTGTATCTCCATTTCCATACGCATCCAGTACTTTGACTGGGATGATACCTGTATGTTGGTTCAGCCCCGCCATGGAGTAATGATTATCGGCTTTTGCTGCAATGATACCTGCCACATGGGTGCCGTGGCCATTGTCATCAATTGCATCTTTATTTCGGCCGATCAGATTGGCACCTAAGTCTGTGCGAACCGTTCCGCTTAAATCGGACAAACGGCTGTCGACACCTGTATCCACAACAGCAATTAACGTTTGCTTCATTTTGCTTGTGCCAATCAATGTATTCATTTGTTCAAACTTCACATCAGCGCCTTTTTTCCCACTGTTCTGCGCACTGTTTTTCAAAGGCCACTGGTAACCATACTGCGCGTCATTGCTGAGCGCACGATACGTTTGTACAGGCTCTGCAAATTCAACATTCGGCATACTAGAAAGCTTTCTCGCCGTGCTTTTGATCACAGCTTTGCCTGCTTTAAGCGTTTTGCCTGCTGATTCTTTCCCTGCCGGTACATCATAAACATACATTCCTTTAAATAAAGGATTTACTGACTGAGATGTCACACGGTTTTCTTGAATTCCGTAGCTTTTCATTTTCTTTTTTGCGGATTGAATCGTTTGTCCATCCTTTAATTTAAAGATGATTTTGTTTGTGTTGACCTTTTCTTCTGGAACAAGCTTTTGTTTCTCTAATACATAACCGATCGATTTTCCTTCAAGCTGATCGATTCCTACTTTTTGCCCCACTGCTTCTAATTCCTTTTTTAAATAGGCTGGACTTGCCTCTTTGAGCATATCAAAAAGGGAACGGATCGCCTGTTGCTCTTTCTCTGTGACGATATGACCGCTGAATGCACCATTTTTCTCTACGTCATTCAGCAATGATTTTAATGTCAGCAAATGATTGTACACCGTTTGCTGCTTTTTTTGATTGTTGATGAGTTTAGATTTGAGAAACGGCTTTGTTTTTTGTAGCAGACGTGTAAGCTTCTGACCTTCGGCTGTTTCATTGAATCGTTTGTCTTCGATCGTACGAATGGATTGAAGAATTTCACGTCCATGCTTTTTCTCAATAATGATGATCGTTGGCTCTTCTTCTTCAGGGAAAATCGGTTCAGATGGCGGAAGATTCGCACCTTTATACCCGATTGTATATGCTGCATCCTCTTCCTCATCACGGCTGTCTTCCTCTGAACCTAAATACAGCACTTTGACATAGTAAGGACCTGACCATGCATGCGGGAAGTTGATTTCTGTCTCTCCACTTGCTGTGTCCACACGATATCTCGAATAAGTGTCATCCTTTATCGCTCTATCCTTACTTGGGTAGACCGATACAGATAACACTTGTTTGCTTTTGACAGAAATTTGCATATGTGTATGTTTTGCCACATCATCTGCAGATGGCGTGATTTGGTACCATGACTCTTCTTTTTCATTCTGTAATGTACCTGAAATGACTTCACCATTTTTTAACCCAATGGCTTCATTGACACTTGTGCCTTTACTAACTGCTGATGCCTCGTACCCAGGTAATGCAGCCATACATAGAATGATGGCCATGAGTACAACCACACAGGATTTGACCTGCTTTTTAAACATGAAAAGACCCCCTTATCTTTTACAATACCTTGGAAGAATATCACAGAATCCCTTTTAGTAGAATCTGTTTTTGACATAATTAAACTCGTTTTAAGCTAGGATTTGAGATATTCAGATGACTAGTCTGTTCGCTTCATAAACTTTTTGCCATTTCAAACGGAAAATGATGCTATTTAACCATGTCGAAAAGTACATTACAATCAAATTGTAAGCGCTTAACAAACAAGAGAGAAGGGATCAGCTTGTTCCAAAAAGATCATGTTTTTACACAAGTAAACGGTCGATCAAAGAATGAGATTTTACAATACATTTCCGAGAAAGCTGAAGACCTTCACATTACAAACGATCAGTCAGGGTTATTAACAGATTTGTTGAAACGCGAAGACGAAGTCTCAACAGGACTTCAGCAAGGTTTTGCGATTCCTCATACAAAAAGCTCTGCTGTTCAAACGGCTTCACTTCTCTTTTTAGAACTTGAACAACCCATTGAATGGGGAAGCTTCGACGATTTGCCAACAAGCTATTTATTTACACTGCTCGTTCCACTAGAAGAGGCCAATGTCACACACCTCAAATTACTGTCTGGCATTGCCACAAGTTTAATGGAGCCTGCTTTCATCGAAAAGATTCAACCCGGTCAAACAGCAGACTATTATTACGAAGTCATTGAACAACAATTGAAAGAGGGGATTACACAATGAAAATTGTCGGTGTCACTTCATGCCCAGCAGGGTTAGCTCATACACCAATGGCAGCAAAAGCATTAGAGAATGCGGGTAAACAGCTTGGACACGAGATTAAAATCGAACAACAAGGAATTATGGGACAGGTGAATGGCATTACAGCAGAGGAAGCCAAGCAGGCAGACCTTTGCATTATCGCCTCCAATCAGCACATTAACGACGCTGAACGCTTCTCAGGTATTCCTACTGTTCGTGTCGAAATCGGACGCGCTCTAAAAAATGCCGAGCAAATCATCACAAAAGCCGTTGCGCTGGTTGAAAAGAAAAAATCTGAATCCCAATAAACAAGAGCAATGCCATATAGAAAGGAGCAAAGCAGAATGAAAGCAAAATTAAAAGTCATTGAAGGCCACCTCATGACCGGTATTTCTTATATTCTTCCGGTGATCATCGGAGCTTCACTTATCGTTGGTTTAGCCAAACTAGTCGGGTTAGGTTTTGGTGTGTCAGATTTAAACGCCTATAAAGATGCAGGCGGCATTTTACATGGTGCCTATTTGATGGAACAAGTTGGCTGGACAGGCATTGGCTTAATGAACGTACTGCTCGCTGGCTTTATTGCCTATTCGATTGCAGATAAATCTGGTCTTGCGGCCGGCTTTATCGGCGGAGCTCTTGCCAGCTCAACAAATGCTGGTTTTATCGGCGCCGTCATTGCAGGTTTCTTTGCCGGATATGTCGCTCTCTTTGTGAAAAGAAAAATTCAAATTCAAGGCTCCGCAGCTGGACTCGTCCCTCTGCTCATCTTACCGCTCATTACTGTTGGCTTAACCGGACTTCTCATGTCCGTTCTGCTAGGCGGTCCATTAGGAGCTTTGAACACCGCATTAATTGAATGGATCAAAGGCATGGTCGCAGATGGAACGAGCACACTCGCACTTGCTCTCATTCTAGGTGCAATGATTGGCTTTGACCTTGGCGGCCCAGTGAATAAATCAGCTTGGATGGCTGGTAACGCGCTCTTCCTATCAGGTGTCTATCTTCCTGCCATTCTCGTCAATATCGCGATTGTCATTCCGCCGCTAGGATACGGGCTTGCGACATTGATTCGAAAACGCAACTTCTCTCCTACCTTCAGAGAAGCCGGACGGGGCGGCCTTGTGATGGGGATTATCGGGATTACAGAAGGAGCCATTCCCTTTACACTCGTCAATCCTTTGAAATTGATTCCGCTGAATGTCGTCGCTTGTGCTGCAGGAAGCGGGGTTGCTGCCTTATTAGGTGTCCATGACATCATGCCCCCAATTGGCGGACTATACGGATTCTTCTCAGTAGGAAACTGGTGGGCGTATTTAATCGGCGCGCTAACTGGCGCACTTGTTATTGGAATTGGCGCCAACTTGCTTGTGAACTTCTCTGAGAAAAAAGAACCCCAAAAGCCAGAACATGATCAGAAGCAGAAAGAAGAAGATGATTTTGACCTTGTGCTAGAAGGATAATTTGAACAAAGAAAGGTGTCGTTACACAATGACTGTCAATGTACATGTGATTCCACATACTCACTGGGACCGGGAATGGTATTTTACCACCTCCCGCTCCCGTATCTACTTAATGAAAAGCGTAATGGACATATTGGACACCCTCGAAACAGATGAACGGTTCCATTACTTCATGCTCGATGCACAAGCATCCTTGCTAGATGATTACTTGAAATGGCGGCCAGAGGATGAAAATCGAATCAAACAGCTCGTCACAGCAAAACGCCTCATCATCGGTCCGTGGTATACACAAACGGATCAGCTCGTTATTTCTGGGGAATCGATTGTACGGAACCTGCAATATGGGATTGAGCGCTGTCAGCAGTTTGGACATGTCATGAAGGTCGGTTATGTCCCTGATTCCTTCGGTCAATCTGCACAAATGCCTCAAATTTATCAAGGCTTTGGTATTGTCGATACAGCCTTTTGGCGCGGCGTTTCTGATCATATGACGAATCACACAGAATTTAATTGGCGCGGGGCGGATGGCAGTGAAGTGTTTGCAGTGAATCTGCCATTCGGCTACTACTACGGAGGAAATATTCCTGAGAAGGATGAAGACCTGCAAGCCTTTCTTTCTGAAAAAATCGGGGCGCTGCAAGCAAAAGCTACGACAAAGAATGTCTATTTCCCAAATGGCTTTGACCAAGCGCCTATTCGTAAAAACCTGCCTGACTTATTAGAAAAAGCCAATGAAATAGACGAGCACCACTATCAAATTAGCAGTTTAGAAGACTACATTGCAGCAGTGAAAAAAGAGCGGACTTCTTTTGAGACATTAGAAGGAGAACTCATTCATGCCAAGCATATGCGAATTCACAAGTCCATTTTTTCAACAAGAGCAGATTTGAAAATCTTAAACAACCAAATTGAAAACTATCTTGTCAATGTGATGGAGCCGATCCTTACAATCAGCTATTCACTCGGACATGACTATCCGCATGACACGGTGCGTGATATTTGGTACCTCATGTTTGAAAATGCAGCGCATGACAGCATTGGCGGCTGTAACAGTGATACGACGAATCAAGACGTTTTCTTCCGCTACAAGCAGGCAAAAGAAATCGCCGAGAATCTGGTGGACTTACACATGCGTCTCATCGCCATCCGGCTGCAAACTGAGCAAGAAATCACGTTCACTTTATTTAACACACTGCCTTCAAAGCGCTCTGAAGTCATTGAAGTCGAAACCTTTATCACAGAACGTCCATTTACACTAAAAGACGCTGATGGACGAACTCTTCACTACACAGTCAAAAGCAAAACCGATGTGACAGATTATGTCTTAGCACAGCAGATTTCACTTAACCCAAGCAAAGAAGTGTACATGCCAAAGCAAGTATGGAAAGCTATTTTACTCATTGAAGCAGTCGACTTGCCATCCGTTGGTTATACACAAGTCAGCATGGTTTTCGATGAATCTAGTGAATCCATTTTGGAAAAAACAGAAGGCCGTGTCATTGAAAATACGTTTTACCGCATTACAGCAAATGACAATGGGTCATTAGAAATTACGGATAAACAGACTGGACGAACGTTCTCTGAGCAAATGATCTTTGAAGACAACGGAGATGATGGGGATTCTTATAACTATTCACCACCGCGTGAGGATCTTTATGTATCATCTAAAGATATCTCATCAGCAGACATTACCGTATCGAAAAGCAGTTTACAGGAAGAGCTCACCATCAAGCTTCAATTGACTGTCCCATATGATTTAGAGGAACGTTCGGAGCAAAAGGGGACGACTTCCCTCCCGATCACAGCGAAGGTGGCTTTAAATAAAGATGAAGCGGTCATCCGTTTTCATGTGAATGTTGACAACCATGTGCTAGACCACCGTCTACGGGTACTCTTTGATACAGGTATTGCGTCAAACGTATCACTCAGCGATCAACAGTTTGGCACCATCGAACGTCCAACGGAGCTGACGCAAGAGCTAGAATGGTGGAACAATGAACATTGGGAAGAAAAACCGATTACCATTGAACCCATGCAATCATTTGTTGCACTTCGCGATGAAGCATATGGTGTCTCTCTTTTGACGGACTGCGTCAGAGAATACCAAATCACAGGCGAAGACTACACAACCATTGCTTACACACTCTTCCGCTGTTTCGGAAAAATGGGGAAAGAAAACCTTCTTTACCGTCCCGGCCGGGCTTCTGGAGAAAAAATCGTGGAAACACCTGATGCCCAGCTTCAAGGATCGCTATCATTCTCCTTTGGCATGCACTATAGCCAAGAAGCGGTGAGTGAAGGACACTTGGCTCAGCTTGCTAAACGTTACACCACCCCGGTTCAGTGCTACGAGCGGGCAGACTTTTTAAACGGTCGTTTAATTTTCTCTTTCCGAGATGAAAAAGAAGACTTACAATCTACTTATAGCCTGCTTGACATTGAGACAGACGGGGCCGTTCTAAGCGCTTTGAAAAAAGAAGAGCATGGGACAGGCATTGTCATTCGTCTCTTCAATCCATATTTAACACGTCAAACAGCCGCTTCAATCAATAGTTCATCTCTACAACATGGAGAAACAGCGAATTTAGGCGAAACACCTGAAGGACATATACTGAAAGCACAACATGGATCATTACACATTGAACCGCTCACACCTTGTCAGGTACAAACCTACATTGTAAAGAAAAAATGAACATGTAGGGGCGGGATCCATTTGGATTCCGCCCCTCTTTAATGGAGGGCATTGATCATGCGAATTGGAGGCATCGAAGCAGGCGGTACAAAATTTGTCTGCGGCTACGGAACAACAGACGGAACGATTGAACATATGACTTCCTTTGCAACAGGGAACCCAGAAGAAACATGCCGGCAAGTGATCGAATACTTTACAGAGCATCTAGTTGATGCGATTGGCATAGGCACATTCGGACCTGTCGATGTAAAAGAACACAGCCCCAGCTATGGAACGATTCTCGAAACACCCAAAACAGCTTGGCGCCAATTTCCATTACTCTCAACCTTAAAACAAGCACTCGGTCTCCCTATGAAGCTTGATACGGATGTGAACTGTGCGGCGCTCGGTGAAGCTCGTTTTTCAACGGGAACAGACAGACCAAATTCCTTGATCTATATCACGGTTGGGACGGGAATCGGCGGCGGTGCCTATATTGAAAACCGCCTCATTCACGGACTGCTTCATCCAGAAATGGGACATATCACTGTTCAGCGCCACCCTCATGACACCTATGGGGGCTGCTGCCCGATCCATCATGATTGTTTAGAGGGATTGGCATCTGGACCTGCCATAGAAGGCCGCTATCATACATTGGCACAAATGCTGCCAGAGGAGCATCCTGCCTGGTCACTTCAAGCTTATTATCTCGGGCAAATGACCGCAAATTTATTACTTACCCTTTCACCAGAACGCATTATTTTGGGTGGAGGTGTCATGAAACAGCCGGCCTTGCTGCCACTCATCCTTGAAGAAACAGACAAGCGCCTTCATGGTTACTTACAATTACCAAAGCCATTAAATGAAATCGTCACAAAGCCTTCCTTTGACGGATTATCTGGTTTAATGGGAGCCATCGCCCTTGGAGCTGATGCCTTAAAGGAACAAGGAGCGGCGCAATGATGATGACGGCAGATACTCGAACCTACCAGCTCATTCAGCGGCTATTTGAAACGAAAGGGTTCGTGAAGCTGGAGGAGCTCACTGCCTCTTTTCGCTTATCTGACCGCTCCATCCGCAATTTAATCAAAGAAGCAAACGAGCTGTTAACACAAGCTGGAGCCATGATCAAGACCATCCGCGGGAAAGGGTATACGCTCTTAACAAGTGACCAAGACGCTTTCCTGCTTTGGCTTCATCAGCAAAAGCTTCCTGCCCGCTCTCTCGTACCCGTCATGCCAGAAGAGCGCATACGATTTATGATGAGAAAACTATTGCTTCAATCAGACTACTTAAAAATTGATCAATTAGCAGAAGAATTGTTCATTAGCCGTATGACGGTCAGCAGTGATTTAAAAAAAGGACGGGAGCTGTTAGCCCGTTACGGTATGACCCTTATCTCAAAGCCTGGATTTGGCTTAAAAGTAGACGGAGACGAATTGCAAAAAAGGACGTGCTACGCAGACTTACTGCTTGAAGAAGAACCCGCCCTATCTCATATAACTGAGCGGGAACAGCTTCATTTCCCTGACATTTCACTCGAAACCATTCGATCCATTGTGCTGACAAATCTATATCAAGAATCACTGCTCATTAAAGATATTGCCCTAAAGAATTTAGTGATTCACTTAGCGATTGCCATTCAACAAACGCAAAAAAAACAGCGGATACCCGCCAGTACCACTCACACACAAAGACCGCCAGTGTTAACAAGAATCGCTCAAAAGATCACTCATCAAATAAGCGACACGTTTCATGTCACCTTGTCAGAGGATGAAACAGATTACTTGGTGATGCATCTCTTAGCGAATCAAACGTGGAAAGAAATTGATGCGCACCAAACGACCGAAGAAGTACGTCAGGCGGTGACACGATTTCTCCAGCACATTGAAAAAACAAGCGGTCATCGTTTTGTAGATGACGATATCCTGCGTCAAGATTTGATGCTGCATATGAAGCCATTATTAAATCGAATTCAATACGGCGTGTCTTTACAAAATCCGCTTTTGCATGAGATCAAAACATCTTACCCTTATCCGTTTGATTTGGCCGTCAGCGGACTCAATGCCTTACAGCTGGTGCGGACGCCAAATGAAGATGAAGCGGCATATGTTGCCTTACATATTGCTGCTTCATTTGAAAGAAGTCATCTTGACACCTCACAAAAAAAGAGGGCCATTATTGTATGCGGGTCTGGACTAGGAACGGCACGTCTGCTTGAAATTAAATTGAAGGCGGCCTTTCAACATGAGCTTGAGATTGTTGAGCTTTATTCTTATCAGGATTACGCTTTTAGCACCACTTTGCCATGTGATGTGATTATTACAACCGTACCTCTCGCACCAAAGGGGAAACCAATCATTCAAGTGAATGCTTTTTTTGAACATCATGATGTCCAGCGTGTGAGTGAGGTCATTCACCTGTTAAACGGACACGGTGCCCCTTCACAGGAGCTGATGGCTTTTTTCCAAGAACGATTGACCTTGTTGGATGTGAACCTTTCAAGCAAGGAAGAGGTATTAGATACGCTTTGCAGCCGGCTGGAGGCGCATCAGCTTGTTTCATCTTCTTTTCGTTCCTCCGTGCTGGAACGGGAGCAAATGTCATCGACCTATCTTGGCAAGGGGATTGCAATGCCTCACCCGCTCATCACAAATGAAGGCACCTCCTGCGTGGCAATTGCACGATTGAAACAGCCAATTGATTGGCAGGGAGATCAAGTATCTCTGATTTTCTTGTTAGCCATTCAGAAAGATGACGCTGCCTGCATGAATCAATTTTTTGAACAAGCTGTCGATTTATTAGACAGTCCTGACCGCCTTCACTCCTTGACACATGCAAGGACATTTGATGAGCTGATGCATGTCCTGTTTCAATAGCACAAAAGGCCGCCCAAGTGAAATCGGGCGGCCTTTTATTCATCTATTCCTCACATACGAATCAATCGTATATGACGTTTTTTCCTTCTTCCCTTAACTTTTTCAACGACGTCAGCATATGGTTGATTTCTTCATCGGAATGTCTTTCCCAAGCGCCTAATTCTGCGACAATTTTCAAAGGGGATTTCGATCGATAAGAACGGGTCGGATTCCCTGGAAACTTTTGATCCGTCAAATTCGGATCATCTTCAAACTCGCCTGTCGGTTCTACAACATAAATTCTCTCTTTGGAATCAGACCGGGCTAATTCAGCTCCCCATTTGGCTGCATTTAATGTTCCGGTGAAATAGATGTGGTTCGATTGTTTATCCTGATAATTGGATAAATGCAACGGCTCAAGCAGGTCCCCAATCTTCAATTCCGCTTTCGTCCCATGAAAAAACGGCCCAGGATCTAAAACATCTTTCTTGTCATTCATACAGCCACATCCCTTATCGTTATTGACTTGCGTATAACAGTATACGGGCTGATGCGGGCGGAAAACAGTCTATAAATGAGATGAAATTCGGGGTATAATGATAGTAGAGAGTAAGATGTGATCGGTAAACTCCAGCAAGTTGAAAAAACAGCAAGCATACATACAAAGCAGTCTTCTTGAAAGAGATAAAAAGCTGTTAGACGCCATAAAAGAAACTCAAGAAACTAAAAAATTAATTACGGCAACGGAGCAGGAGGAAAAAAAGGGCAAAAAAATGTTGGTGACAGTTTTGGAAATAGCGTATTGATGCCTAGGAAGAAACTCTGAGCAGGATTGAAGAAGATGAGGATAAAGTAGCCAATGAGACGTTTGAGGTCTTGGCATGTTGGCATCAATAATTATATAATTAACTAAATTTTACTTTGGAGGTGCTTTTTGTATGTCTATTCAAGTGGATGATGATGATGTTTTAGAGATGTGTAATATATATGCTCAAGAAACTCATCATAGAGAAGCATTGATTTTAGGAAACAGGAAAGGTCTATTGGAATTAAAAAATGCGATAGATCAGGCTTTAAAAACTGGTAGTGCTGTTGCAAATTTATACCCATCTGATTTTGAAGGATATGAAACTTGTATTGCTTTAGTAGATGATGAAAATAAGTTTGAGAAGTTGATGACTCCTTATGTAGAGCAATATGTACAAGATGATGATGCAATTGATCCAATTGAAATTATTAAAGATTACGATGCTAAAAAAGAAAAGCCCTCCTAATAGGGCTTTTCTTTTTTAGTGGAGTATTGTTCTACCTTTTACAGCTTTGTGTTTACTTGGTACTGATGCTCTCAGAGCATGGTGTATATTAATTTTTGGAGCTACGTGAAAATGCCAGTACCAGTTTGATGATCCTGGTTTTAGTGGTATGACTCCGTTATCAACTGCAAATACTCGTATTTTCTTTTTTCCTTTTTTATGGAACACTTTTACAAGACTCTCGACTTTTCCTTTTCTATTTTTTACATACCAATCGATATGATAGTTCTTCCCAAAACCTTTTATTCTGTTTTTCAAATACTTCAGTGCAACTTTTGCGCCTTTTGATCTTATGGCCCATAAAGCAACTCTTCCTACGGTCATTGCGATTGGTACGAAAAATATTGGTAGTGCTTGTGTTGTGATTTCACTCTGACTACTTTTCGAGTCAAGTTGTTTCATTCGGTTTTCTAAAGCTAAAAATTCTTCATTGTTGAAATATTGATCGATCACTTTATTTTGTTCTGACTCTGTCATGTTTTCAAATTCTTTTTCTGTAAATGGAAGGTTTTCTATGTATTCCCCCATTTTCTTTTCAAGTTCGTCTAATTCTTTGTTAGCTTGTTCATTTTGTAGAACCGTCGGTGTTACTAACGCTTTTAATTCTTGTGAATTGATAGAGTGTGTTTCTGCTGATGCTTCTGATGAAAATGGAGTCCATATTGATATGACAAGAGCTAGGGTAATTAGGGTTAAAAGTGTTTTTTTGAACATTTTGTTTATATTCCTCCTTTTGTATTAAATTCCAAAATCAAGGTTATCAAATCAAAATGAGTGTATCAATGGATTTAAGATAGATTTAAGGAAACTTCTATGATAGACAAATGACACAAGCCGATAAAGTGAACGAACAAAAAAGCCAGTCACCCGCTAATAAGGTGACTGGCTTTTTTCTGTTACTTCCCGATGTTCTCTCCATTTTGCTCGATCAATGTTTCATACCAATAAGAGCTCTTTTTCCGAATTCTCTTCAGGTCTTTCAGGTCAAATTCATCACGGTTGACGTAGATAAAACCGTAACGTTTTGAGCAGCCTTGGTGTGTACTGATTAAGTCGATGGCTGACCATGGGCAGTACCCGAATACCTCAACACCGTCAGTGATCGCCCATTTGATTTGTTCAATATGTTTTTCTAAATAATCAATTCGATAATCATCCTGAATCGATCCATCCGCTTCTAACTTGTCAAAAGCGCCTAGCCCGTTTTCCGTAATAATAAGAGGCAGCTGATAGCGGTCGTAAATCTCACGCATCGTTGATCGGAAACCGGTAGGGTCAATCTCCCAGCCAAATGCATTTTTACTTAAGAACGGGTTGTTGCCGCCTTTGTAGACGCCATCTTCACCAGATTTTAAATGCTGATCTCCGCCGCGGGCAAATTCATCATTGCCATCTCCTTTACTCGCTTCAACCGTTTGAGATGTGTAGTAGTTAAAGGCAATGAAGTCTGGTTTTGCACTTTTCAAAATATCCATATCTCCCTCTTCAATCACAGGAAGAATGTCTTTTTCCTTCATGTATGCCCATGCAAGGTTGTTATAACGACCGAATACCGCCATATCAAGATATAGCCAGTTGCGGATCGCATTGTAATTAGCCGCAGCAATGACATCCTCAGGTTTTGGAGATGCCGGGTAAATAAGGGCAATGTTTGGCGCTGGTCCGATTTTTGCCTCAGGCAGCAAACGATGACAAAGCGTCATGGCTTTCGCCTGTGCCACAAGCATATGGTGGTTCTGCTGATATAGTTCTTTTTTCGGATTTTCTAAGTTTGGATCCAGTGTACCTAAAGCTGATCCATGTAAGATCATCATGTTTTGTTCATTAATCGTCAGCCAATATTTTACCTTCTCGCCATACTCCTGGAACAAAACCTCCGCATAACGTTCAAACGCATCGACTGTCGAACGATTTGACCAGCCGCCTTTCACTTGAAGCGCATGAGGCAGATCAAAGTGATACATCGTCACAATTGGTTCAATGTCATAGCGGCGCAATTCATCAATGAGAGAATGGTAGAAGTCAATTCCCTTTTGATTGATCTCCCCATCTCCATCTGGAATGATACGTGTCCATGCAATGGAGAAACGATAAGCCTTCAAGCCCATTTCTGCAAACATCTTCACGTCCTCTTTATATCGATGATAGTGATCGCTGGCTACCTTAAAATCAGTTGTTCCTTCAGGATAGCTTTCTCTCATATCAATGACTGAAGGCCCCTTGCCATCCTCGTTCCATGCACCTTCTACTTGATAGGCGGAAGTCGATCCGCCCCAGAAAAAGTCTTTTGGAAATGGTGCTAGTGTTGAATATCTCATGATTATGTCCTCCCTTTCTTAAACTAAGTGTAAAAATGATTGTCCTGGTGTCACTTGTTTTTCTTCTGTCTCAATGATATCGCTAAATTCACCGGAATTGGTAATAATCACAGGTGTTGTGACAGAAAGACCTGCTGCTTGAATGGCCTCAATATCAAACTCCGCAAGCAGTTCACCTTCTGTAATGGTTTGGCCCTGCTCAACCTTCGGCGTAAAATGACGGCCCCCAAGTTGTACAGTATCCAGTCCAATATGAATGAGTACTTCTGCTCCGCTTTCAGAGGTGAGACCGTATGCATGTCCAGTTGGGAATACCGTTGTCACGACTCCAGTTACTGGTGCAAACAGCTTGCCTTCTGATGGAATAATGGCTGCGCCCTTACCTAATGCGCCAGATGAGAAGGCTTTATCTTGCACCTCTTCTAGCTTGATGACTTCGCCAGATAAAGGACTTTTCACATGAGCTGCTTTGACACCATGTTCATTTTCAGATGCTGGTGCAGAACTAGCTGCAGGAGCATCTTCTTCATCCACAGGGTCTTTGAATCCAATCAAATAGGTTAAGACGATTGAAAGGACAAATGAAACGGAAATTCCGATTAAGAATCCTGTAAATCCTTGACCATAGAAGATCGGAAGTGTCAGTAAACTCGGAAGACCTGACGCGATCGCAATACTTTGTGAATAACCGATAATGGCACCACCGACACCGGCAGAGATAACCGCTGCAATAAATGGTTTTTTCAAACGAAGTGTGACGCCGTATACAGCAGGTTCTGTAATTCCAAATACAGCAGAAACCGCTGTCGATCCAGCTAATGATTTCAGCTTTTTGTTCTTTGTTTTCAGCATAACACCGATTGAAGCACCGGCTTGTGAAAATACAGCTGGCGCAGTAGCCGGCTTAATATGATCTTTTCCATGAACCGCAATATTATTTAAAATGACTGGCACAAGCCCCCAATGGATACCGAAGATGACAAGAACCTGCCATGCCATCGCAATTAAAGCACCGGCAAGTGTAGGGCTAAAGGAGAATACTTTCAGCAGGACGGCTGCAATTCCGTTCCCTGCATACACACCAAATGGTCCAAATACGATCAGTGTCAGTGGAACGACCGTGACCAGTAAAATCAGTGGTGTAATAAAGTTTTTCACACTTTCATGAATGACTTTGTTAAAGAAACGTTCGATATATCCCATCACAAACACTGCCAAAATAATCGGGATAACCGTTGATGTATAAGACATTAAGACAACCGGAATGCCGAAGAACGACACATCTCCGCCGCCTTTTGTGAGCTCTTGAATAGTCGGGTAGATCAGTGCACCTGCAATCGTCACAGCGACAAATGGATTCGCTTTAAACTTCCTAGCAGAAGTGAATGCGAGTAGCAGCGGCAGGAAGTAGAACAAGCTGTCTGATGCGGCAAATAAAATTTGATACGACGTATCTTCAGGTGATAACCATTTTGCATTGATACAGATGCCTAGAAGTCCTTTTAAAATACCGGCACCCGCCATAACACCTAGAAGCGGTGTGAAAATTCCAGAAACAATGTCGACGAATTTTCCAAAAAGACTTGTACTTTCTTCACTTGATCTAGAAGATGAAGAAGTGGAATCCTCTAATAGATTCGTAAACTCCCCAATCTCTCGATATACCTCTGGTACGGTGTTGCCAATGACCACCTGAAACTGGCCGCCGCTTTCCATGACAGTCACCACACCATTTAATTTTTCAATGGCCGCTTTATCTGCTTTTGATCTGTCATTTAATGTAAAGCGAAGTCTTGTGGCACAGTGAACCAATGAATGAACATTTTTCTCTGTCCCGATATGTTTGATAATGTCTTCTGCTAATTGACGATGACTCATACAAAAACCCCCTTTTTTTCAAAAAAATACGTTTTTAGGCAAAATAAAAACCTAAACGGGCACCAAAAATAGTCGCAACTTGCTATTGCGCTTTTTCAGTGAACGTTTAGGTTTTGCCTGCCGAACAGTCACAATCCTCTAAGACGATCATTGTGAAACCGTATTCTTTTATGTTTATGAGCAAATAGTACCACTCACTTTTTATGATGTCAACGCTTTCTTTTAAAATTCTATCTTTATTTTTCTCGTTTGATGAGTCGATTCAAATGAATCGATAGATAGAGCATCTCCTCTGATGTCAGGTCGCGATGATACGTTTGATACACATATTCCGCGATTTTCTTTGCGCATTCGTACGCCTTCGGATATTTCACTTTAATCAGCTGATATAAATCTTGATCTTCACTGACGAGTAACGTTTCGTTGATGAGACGCTGTACGAAAAAGCGTAAATGTGTGAGAAAACGATAAAAGTTGAGCGAGTCTTCATCAAATTCCATGTTCAAGTGATATTTCACAATGGTCAGTATGGCATTCACTTCTTTTGTGATATTGACCGTTGTATTCATGTCTTCATTGAGCTCTGCATTAATGATATGCATGGCAATAAAGCCCGCTTCATCTTCAGGCAGTTCAATATGAAGACGATCTTCAATCATCTCAAGGCATTCCTTCGCCACGAGAAACTCATCTTTGTATAAACGTTTAATCTCCCAAATCAGCGAATTCTCAATCAAGTGGTTTTTCTTTAATCGTTCGATTGCGTAATGAATATGGTCTGCCAGCGATACATGCAGACTTTCGTTTAATCTTCGGTTCAGCTTTGTATGTGCGTATTGGATCATTTCCTCGGTCACCTTGACGACATCATATGGAACCTCTTGAAGCAACATTTTCATCCGCTCATGTACGGAATGATCTTCTAGGCGGAACACTTTATCAATTAACGCCTCGTCCACCGGGTCGCCGGGACGTCTTTGAAAAGCGATGCCTCTGCCCATGACGACGATTTCTTTTCCTTGTTCATCTATCACACTAATGACATTATTGTTTAGAACCTTTTGAATCTGCATCTCCAAACACCTCCGTCTATAACCAGCCATCTACACTCAAAATATGCTCTCATCTTAACACAACTGTCAAATCACTTGGCGTTTTTATCTGACTTTTGAAATAGATTTCACGATATTTTTACTTCTTTCTTGCTGGTCTGATCCTCCCTCGGCCTGCATACAATACCCCGAGGAGGTGACCTTCGATGAAGGCTTTTTTCTGGTCAGCATCTTTTTTATTCATGTTCATTCTGACTCTCTTTATTCTAGGTATTGTTTTTTGGCTTAGTGGACAAGGCTTAGATCAGCTATGGAGATATGCGCTTATCTGTCTTGTGACAGCCACCGTTCTACACGGCGTTACCACTTGGCTAAAGCAGCATGTCATGCATCATCTATCCAAATAAAAAGGCTGCCCTCAGTATTCAGGCAGCCCTTCCGTTATTCCTTAGATGAGGCGGCTTCTTTCTGAGAAGCACGCAGTTCATCATTAATTTTTTTCGCATCTTCTAAAAACTCTGTTTCAAATCCACTTTTGAGTGCCCACATATAAAATAACAACGCCACAACTGCAATGAGCGCCATATCCCAGCCATAATGAATGACGTTATACCCGCCAAATTTATCACTGCCGAGACAAGAAATCGTCATCATCACAAGCAAATACACAACCATCCAAGCACCTGCTTTAAAGTGACGGCCAAAGCCCTTCCACTTCGCTTTTGCTTGATAGTAAAAATAGATTGGCAGACCGATGTGAATAATGAAGAGCACCTGACCCGTCAGCGGCCATCTCGCCCAGTACAGTGTCAATGATGCAAAGACAAAACCGAGCGGGGCAATGATGCTGAGTCCTTTAATTCGCAGTGGACGATATAAATCTGTGCCCGTCTTTCTCAGCGTCATTACTGTCACAGGTCCTGTCAAATAGGAAATCAAGGTCGCCACAGAGATAATTTCAGCGAGAACCCCCCATCCTCTAAACAAAAACAGAAAGATAAACGATACGCCTAAGTTAAAAAACATCGCTGGACGAGGCACACCATAAATTGGGTGCAGACGACCAAGTACACTCGGCATGTACTTGTTTTTTTCCATCCCATAAATCATACGAGACGTCGTCGCCGTATACGTAATCCCTGTTCCAGAAGGAGAAACGAACGCATCTGCATATAAAATAAGGACAAGCCAGTTGATTCCTAGCGCAATGGCAAGGTCAGCAAATGGCGAGTTGAAATTCAAATGCCCCCAGCCATTCACAATCATTGATGGATCGACAGCCCCAATAAAAGCGATTTGCAGCAGCACATAAATGACCGTTGCAATCAAAATCGATCCAACAATGGCGATTGGAATCGAACGCCCTGGATTTTTCGCTTCTCCTGCCATATTAATCGGGCTTTGGAAGCCATTAAAAGCAAACACAATCCCTGATGTTGCGACAGCTGTCAGCACACTCGCCCAGCCGTTCGGCGCAATACTTGTTCCAGAAGTAAAATTCTCACTATGAAAACCTACGAATAAGAGCGCACCAATTGTTAATCCTGGAATGACGATTTTAAAAACCGTAATGAATGTATTCGCCTTTGAAAACAACCCAACTGTCCAATAATTGAGCAGAAAATAAATCACCAGCAGCACACTTGCCACCATGAGCCCCTCGGTCGTCAAAACCCCTTTTGTGACCAAATGGCTTGTCCACTTTGCCCACTCCCAAGGCCATGAGCTCATGTATTGAACGGAGGCCACTGCCTCAACAGGAATCACTGATACAATGGCGATCCAGTTTGCCCAAGCGGCGATAAATCCAATAAAAGAGCCGTGTGAATATTGCGTATATTTGACCATTCCGCCTGCCTCTGGAAACATCGACCCGAGTTCACTATAAGACAATGCGATAAATAAAATAACAACCATCCCGATCAACCATGACAAAATAGCAGCAGGGCCGGCGATTTGAGCAGCCCGCCACGCACCAAAGAGCCATCCTGAACCAATGATTGAGCCAAGACCTACCATCATTAAAGCGAAAGTTCCCATCCTACGATGCAAATGATTCATGTTCATAACACCTTTCGATTAAAATACAGAGCATGTGTCGAGCAAGCGCCTTTCTTTTATAGCAGCTCACCATTCATTCCATTGGCAAATACTTTCTGATCTGAACTTTTATCTTTGTTCATTTTTTTGCCTGTTATATTATCTCTCAATTCTCCATTTTCTGAAATAGTCGAACATGCTTATTTCAAAAGAAAGCGCTTTTTCAACTGTTCAATCTATTAGACTGATTAACTACCTTTACCCTTATTTTGAAAAAAACAAAACAAAAAAGAAAGAGGAAATGACTTCCTCTTCCCTCTGAACACGTATCATTCAAAGAAAAAAGGATAAAAGGGAAACCCTCTTATCCTTGTGAGATTGCTTGTTCTTTTTCAATGACAGCTAGTCTTTCTTGAACTTCTTCTTCAGACAAATTATGTTGTTTCACATAAAGGTTACGTTCGCTTGTGCGGCATTCATGGCTGCAGCTGCGCATATATTTATGCTCGCTTTCTTCTGTTGCAATCATTTTGCGGTTACATGCAGGGTTCGCGCAGTTCACATAACGCTCGCAAGGTTCGCCAGTGAAGAAATCTTTTCCTACTACGACGTGCTCTGTTTGATTGACTGGAACCGTTAGGCGGTTATCAAACACATAACATTGACCGTCCCATAGTTTTCCTTGAACTTCCGGGTCTTTTCCGTACGTGACAATTCCACCGTCAAGCTGGGATACATCTTCAAAGCCTTCACGCTTTAACCATCCTGAGAATTTCTCACAGCGTACGCCGCCTGTGCAATACGTCAGAATTTTTTTCCCTTCAAGAATCTCTTTGTTGTCACGAATCCACTCAGGTAATTCACGGAATGTCTCAATGTCAGGGCGCACAGCACCTCTGAAGTGACCGACATCAAACTCATAATCATTACGTGCATCAATCACGACCGTATCAGGTGATTGCATTTGCTCGTAAAATTCAACTGGGCTGAGATGTTTCCCCGTTAATTCTAGCGGATTCACATCATCTTCAAGACTTAAATTCACCAATTCATTTCGGTGGCGGACGTGCATTTTCTTAAACGCATGACCATCTGCTTCGTCAATTTTAATTGGCATAGACGCAAAGCGTGGATCTTCTTTCAATGCTTGCATGTACTTGTCCGTCTGCTCAATGGTACCAGAAACAGTTCCGTTTATGCCTTCAGATGAAACAAGAATACGACCTAACAAACCAAGTTCCTTACAGAATGCTAGATGCTCTGCTGTAAACGTTTCTGGATCCTCAATGGGGACATATTGATAGTAAAGTAATACACGATATTGTTTTTCCATATATATAAACACCTCTTAAATTTAATCAAAACATACCATTTTATATCATACAGGAAATACATACCTTAAGGCAATGTCAGTAGTTCAATTCCATAAAACGGAAGGGTCTATGGTCTCATATTGTTCGATTATTTGACAGAACTTTCTGTAAAATGAGATGATTTAAGAACTATATGATTTCGTAAAGGAGCATAAGTCAATGATCCAGCCAGAAGAGATCGTCAGAAGCGGTCCTAACCAGTTTATTTCTCAAAAGGGGATTTATCATGAAATCGAGTCATTTGTTACTCCCTTTCAGTCACCAGCTATAGTGACAGGATATGACTCATATCAAGCCTTTTCACAGTACACAAAGCTTCCATCCGAGTGGCCTGTTGTTCAGCATAAAGGTTACAGTTCACCAAATGCGATCACACAAATTGCGGAAGAACTCAAGAGTTCAGACGTGATCATCGGAATCGGTGGCGGCACGATTTTAGATACAGCGAAGTCTGTTGCCGACGCTCTCCAAATTGAAGTGATCATGGTGCCGACGATTCCTGGGACATGTGCGGCTTCTACACCGCTCAGCGTCATTTATGATGACAAGGGGAATTTCATGAGGGTCGACTATCATAAGCGGTCCAGCTATCTCACGTTAATTGATCATACTTTTTTGCTTTCATCTCCTCTTTCCTATCTCCAAAGCGGAATTGGGGATACGCTCGCAAAATGGTATGAAGCGGAAGCCATTATTCGCAACACAAAAGGCACCTTGCCGCTCATGGTACATGCTGCATTAAAGCAGGCAGTGTACGTTCGTGACATTCTTCTGACTCATAGTGAAGAAGCCGTTAGCAGTTTAAAAACAGGTCAGCTTTCTCAAGCCTTTGCAGATGTAACAGATACGATCATTACGTTAGCCGGAACAGTCGGCGGCTATGGAGGACGTTATGGCAGAATGGCAGGAGCCCATGCCGTTCATAATGGATTAACATTTATTGATGAAACACATCATGTGTTACATGGACAAAAAGTGGCCTATGGCATTCTCGTTCAGCTTGCCGCAGAAAACCGTATGACGGAAGTAGAAGAATTACTCGAGCTTTATCAAACACTCGGATTACCTAGAACGATGCGTGAGCTTGGCATCACAGCTCAGCTAGAGGAAGCAGCACATACAGTGGCAAACCATGCTGCAAGTAAAGATGAAACCTTTTGTTTGATTGGAGACTATAAGAAAGAGCAAATTGTCGACGCCATTCAAATCATTGAGACCTATCAGCCTCAAAAAACGGTCTGAACATACCGGCAAATAAAAAAGCACAGGCATCCCACCCGTGCTTTTCTTATATTAAAAATCGAAGTTATCTGGGTCTGGACCCGTGCGCTCATCTTCATTGAGCTGATCAATGACACTCATTTCATGGGCGGACAACTCAAAATCAAATACGTTTGTGTTTTCGATGATTCGGCTCTTCGTCACAGATTTCGGAATGGTGATAATGCCATGCTGCAAGTCCCAGCGAAGAATGACTTGCGCCACTGACTTCTCATGTTTTTTCGCAATATCTTGAAGCACCGGATGGTTAAGAAGTTTTCCGCTGCCTAATGGCGACCATGCTTCTACATGAATGCCTTTTGCCTTGCAGTAGTCACGTAAAGGCTCCTGCGTCAGCTTCGGATGCAGCTCAATTTGATTGACCATTGGTACCACTTCTGCCTCTTCTATTAAATCTTCTAAATGGTGCTGATGGAAGTTACACACGCCAATGGCTTTCACGCGGCCATCCTTATAAAGCTTTTCTAGCGCTTTCCACGTTTCTTTATATTTGCCTTCAACCGGCCAATGGATTAAATAAAGATCCAATACATCCAGACCAAGTTTGTTCATACTCGTTTCAAAGGCTTCAAGCGTTGACTCATATCCTTGATCACTATTCCACACTTTTGTCGTAATGAACAGATCATCGCGAGAGATGCCTGATTGCTGAATGGCTTTGCCAACACCTTCTTCATTTTGATAGGCCGCTGCTGTATCTATACTGCGATAGCCCGCTTCTAGTGCGTCTTTGACTGCATTTACAGCCTCATCCCCATCTTTTACTTGCCATACACCAAAGCCAAGCTTCGGCATTTTCACTCCGTTTGCTAATGTGACTGTATCTGTTAATCCACTCATCAAACAAACCTCCGCTTCATTTTTGCTTACCATGCACTATACCCGAATGTGCGAAAGATCATGCATGAAGATAAACCATTCATAGACTGAATGATCTCAGATAGTTGACAAAGGGCTAAAATGAACTTGATTTTAGCCCTTTGTCTTCTTTTTTAGCGTGATAGAAAACCTTTGCAGTCTAGGAAGGACGAGTACTGGCGCAGAGCGAATTTGACATTCGTGAGCACCAGCACGCAGGACTGACAAAGAATGCGAGGGTTTGTCTACACGCTGAAACCATTCATAGACTGAATGATCTTATTTGATGTATTGTCCCATATCGACTTGATTTGCATCAACGATTTGGTATTCACTGATTCGATTTTTTGTTTTAGAACCATCATACGTCTCTAAAAAGCTTTGGTCATAAAAAGTCACACCATACATTTGCTTTTCGTTCTCGTACACTCTGATCCAATAAGATTCTTTTGTTTCTTTTTTAGATCCAGTTAATTTCTTTAATTGAATACCCGAAAATTTCTTCAGCAGCTTTTGAATATCCTCTTTCTTATCCACCACAACGCGCTCATCATCATGCTCAATTTGAATGGAAGTCACTTTATCTTTATCAATCGAGACCACATCATCAAAAGCATATGTTTTGGCATTGATCATAAAATAAAGACCTATTCCGATGAACATAACGACTACTAAACCAATGATCCACTTCTTCAACCTAACTCCTCCTTCAATTCACGCCATCCCTATACAAACAGCGAGGTCCAATCATCCTCCTCAGAGAATACTTGAATCCCATGCTGTTTCAGCAAGGCAGACGTCACACCGTTCCCAGCCTTTGTCTTCCCGTTAAACTCTCCCCGATAGATCATCCGGCTTCCGCAAGAAGGGCTGTACTCTTTTAACACGACGGATGTTGCGCCAAGAGTCTGAACCTGCTTAAGCGTGTCTTGTGCACCATTTACATACATCTCTGTCACATCTGTTCCATGAACATCAACAACAGAAGCCTGCCCCCGTAAGACATCATGACCATCTCCACCAATAATTTCTGCGGGAGGTCTTGGTGTAGAGAAACCGCCAAGCAGCTCAGGGCAAACTGTTACCGCCTTTCCTTCCTGCACGAGCTCCTCGATACGTTGATCTAATCGATGGCTGCCATTATAACGGACCTTTAATCCCGCAAGACAAGCGCTAACAACGATCATGTATGTTCCTCATTTCTATGTATTGAACGTTTTTTGCTGACTTTAAAATAAATCCATAAAGGCAAACAGAGTATCGTGTACATCAGAAAGGGCAGAGCACAATACAAAACAGCCGCCCACATGGACCCTTCAACTCCTGTGATACCAAAAAAATAAACAAATAATAGCAAGCTGACAAACAATCCGACGAACGGCATGATAAATACATATTTTTTGAAATTTTCCATCATCTCTTCCACCAACACGGTTCCCTCCCTCAATCATCATCACGAATAACGTCAATATATGTTAATTTTACCATAAAAAAACCGAAAGCATCTAGTTTATAGAAAGCTTTCGGTCCGTTATTTATATCTTTTCCTTCCAAGCCTTTAAGAAGCGCTCAATAACCTGTAGTTCGTCTTCATTAAATTCATGGAGGAATTCTAAATAGGAGGAGACTGCCTGTTCATGAAGCTCATCATGCAGTGCCGCAAGCTGTGTGCCTTCCTCTGTGAGTGAATAATAGACGGATTTCTTGTCACCTTGCCGGTGGCAATAGTCGACCATGCCTTTTTCGATGAGCTTTTTCACAGCCTTTGTAATGGCTGGTTTTGATAGTTTTAGTTGTTGTGAAAGAAATGTATTATTGGATTCATTAGGGTTTGCTTGAATCATAGATAAAATATGAAGCTGTGTAAGTGTCCAATCTTGCTTGAGTGTATCAGTCGTGGTAATCAGTGGATCTGTTGGATCGTTCCGTTTCTTTTCCCTATGCATAATCAAATCTTGAATCGCTTTTAAGACAATCTGCTCGTTTGTTTCCATCTGAACCTCCACTCTTAACTGGTTAATAAAATGGTACTAATAATCAATAAAGGAGTCAAAAGAAATGTGGGGATGAGGAAAAGAATGGGTCATCAGACCTGATAAATAAGAGAACTTTTTTACTAGATTACAAGAGACAGCACAATTTCCTTTTCTTTGCTATTATTTATGATAGGTAACCCTCAATCAAAAAAAGAAGGTGAGAGAATGAAAACAGAACAGCAAATGGCCATTCGCCAGTTAGAAGAAAAAATAAATTTGTTTTCTTCTGTTGTCAACGGATCGTTCCTATCAACAGAAGATTTCGTTTTATCAAACACGCATATATCAACTGACACGTTCAATTTGTTATTACCCATTTCAGCGCACATACAAGATCAACAAAAAGTGGAAGCTGCCATCGAACAAATGCAGCAACAGCAGCTAGCATTCAGCACATGGATCACTCAAAGCCTGCTCCACCCCGATTGGTCGAATATCATGCAGAAATATGGGCTTCAAGAAGTGGAACGCAATACCATCATGATGCTTGAACATACAAACGACATCGATCAAAGGACCTCTCAATCGCTTACGATCAAGGAAGTGACTGACGATCAAACCTTTCTCGATTATCAACATTTATTTATCGAACTTTTCGAAGGATCACCTGAGGCAATCGCTTTAAACAGCTATTTCCAGCGCTTTTCGATTGAACGATTACACCCGAGTACCCGCATGTTCGTTGGATATGAACACAACAAACCGGTCACAACGGGCTTATTGATTGAAACAGCAGACAGCTACGGTATTTATGATGTCATCACAAAGGCAGAACACCGCGGAAGAGGACTTGGCAGTGACATGTTTCATTACCTTCTGACCCAAACAGATAACAAACAAAAGTGTGTGATGTTACAAGCCTCAAATGACGGCAAACATATCTATCAGCGTGCCGGATTTCAACCAATTGGAGAAATGGTTGTTTTTGAATAGAAGATGACATTTTTCCTGACTTATCGAGGGTAAAGAAAGGCATCCTGTCTCTTCTTTGCCTCTAACATCTCATCACAAAAATGAATGTACATTCATTCACTCCTTTGGTACATTTAAAAAAAGGAGCTGAAGAACAAATGGTTCGACCAGGCGATCAATTTCAAACAAGCAAAACCTATACGCATGAAGATGTGATTCAATTTGGCGAGATGACAGGTGATCTTGGCAAACATCATACCGAGCTAGATGATCAAGGCAGGCTCATGGTACACGGTTTTCTCACAGCAAGTCTAGCCACGAAGCTTGGTGGTCAGTTTCATTTTATCGGTCAAGAGATGACATGTACCTTCATACGCCCTGTTTATACAGGTGACACCATTACCTGTCAGATGGCCGTCACCAAGGTAGAACCCCTTGAAAAATACCATCGTGTCCACCTTTTTTCCCGTTATATCAATCAGCATGGAGAAGAAGTCATTACTGGTAAAAGTGAAGGTGTGGTTTTAAAAAAATAAAAAGCTGCCTATGATGAGGCAGCTAACTAACACGAAAATGTTCTTATTCTCTTCTATTCAGCCTGATGCTGACGATCCATATAAAGCGGCGGTCTCTTTAATGAAATCACTGCACAGCTAAAGGCAATCAGCACAAAAATAGCGCCGAATTTAGCCAAGTCAACGGATGAACCAGTCATTGTAAACATGACGCCGCCCACGGCTGATCCAATGGAAATCCCAATTTGCAAAGCGGATGTATTCAAACTCTGCTGAATATCAGACGTCACAGGGTCTGTTTGAATCAAATAGCTCTGCAAAGCAGGTGTCAGTGCCCAGCTAAGAGCACCCCATAGGACAACCATCACCATAAAGAGCATAAACACTCCTGCTGTATAAGGAAGGATAAACATCACAATGGCAAACGCGATTGTCACCAGCAAAATGGCTTTCCCTGATCCTAGTTTGTCACTCAGCCAGCCGCCAAACCCATTCCCGCCAATCGACGCAAGCCCGAAGACCAAATAACAAATACTAATCCAAAACGGAGTCATATGGAGAACTTCCATCAGAAATGGCGTGAAATAAGAATACAGCATATAATGACCAGCAAGCATAAACAAACTAATCAAATGTGCACTGAAAATTTTCGGATGCCCTAAAGAACGAATTTGTTCTTTAAGCGGCGTGACTTTTTCAACAGGCATTTTCTCCAATAGAAAATAAATGAGTACCATGGATATGGCTGACAGAATACTGATTCCTAAAAACATCACTCTCCAGCCAAAGCTCTCTGTAATAAAAATACCGATCGGTACACCGAGAACAAGTGATGAGCTAATCCCAATAAAAATCAGACCTAATGCTTTCGCTCGATGCGCCGGTTCCACCAGCTTGGCGGTAATCGTCAATGATAACACCACAACAAGCGCTGTACTCATGGCAATCAAGACCCTAGAGATCATGACAAGGGCAAAGGTGGAACTAAAATATGTGAATACATTGCCTAATGTAAAGACCAATAATGCGATTAAATAAAGACGCTTTCGTTCGATTTTGGCTGTGACGGTCAGTAGCACCGGTGCTGAAATAGCATACACAATCGCAAATACCGTGATCAGCTGCCCAGCTGTCGCAAGAGACACATTGAGATCCTCTGCTAAACTTGGCAAAATGCCTCCGACCACAAGCTCAACTAATCCAACCGCAAAAGTAGAAACAGCTAATAAATAAACTCTCCAGTTCATGTCTAACATCCCTTCTCTATATCATGGCTTTCACTTTTGATACAGGGTGCAGACAAACAAAAAAACCCTGATTACAAAAAAGGAAAGCGCGCTTTTGTAATCAGGATTTATCGGATCCTGGTAGAAACCCTCAAACCATATTATTGAGGTTATACAAGTCTATTTTTTTCTTCAAATATATTAGCATAGCCTTCCATAACGTGCAAGCTGCAAAAATAGAAAATGTTTGCCAATGGCTCTTCGACATAAACGACCTCAGAAAGGCATGAAATGAACTTGCGGACCAACTTGCTTTCTCCCCCATTTACAGGTAAACTGATGAAAAATCAACGAACAAGGATCAACGTAGATCTGGAATAGTAGCTTGAATTGACCTTTAACAGAGAGGGAACGGTGCTGAGAAGTTCCTACTGACATCTTCAAGTGAACCTGCCGATTTAGTTCTGTTTCATACAGCGGTTCATACCGTTATCATGATCGAGTGTAAAGCTGTGCTTTAAATTAGGGTGGTACCACCAGGAATGGTCCCTAACTTAAAGCACAGCTTTTTTGTTTTTTTAAAAGGAGGAAAAAGACCATGTCAAAGAAACAATTTGTTGAGAAAATTACAAGCATGGAAGACGACTTTGCCCAGTGGTATACAGATGTTGTCACAAAGGCGCGTCTCGTCGATTATTCAAGCGTTAGAGGCAGTATGATTATTCAGCCATACGGTTTTAAAATTTGGGAGAATATTCGCGACGAACTTGATCGTCAAATCAAAGAAACGGGTCACGAGAATGTCTATATGCCGCTCTTTATCCCAGAAAGCCTTCTCCAGCAAGAAAAGGATCATATCGAAGGCTTTGCTCCTGAAGTGGCGTGGGTGACTCATGGCGGTGATTCGGAATTACAAGAAAGACTCTGCGTCAGACCAACCTCTGAAGTGCTGTTCGCCGAGCATTATAAAAACATCATTCACTCCTATCGTGATTTACCGAAGCTATATAACCAATGGGCCAATGTCGTCCGCTGGGAAAAGACAACACGTCCATTCCTTAGAACCCTTGAATTCCTCTGGCAGGAAGGGCACACTTGTCACGAGACTGAGCAAGAAGCGATTGAAGAAACAGAAAAAATGCTCCATGTCTATGCGTCTATTTGTGAAGAGCTTCTAGCGATCCCTGTCATTAAAGGAAGAAAAACAGAGAAAGAAAAATTCGCTGGCGCTCGCTTCACCTATACGGTTGAAAGCTTGATGCATGACGGAAAAGCCCTGCAAACCGCCACTTCTCACTTCTTCGGCAACGGATTTGCCAAGGCGTTTGGCATTGAATTTTTAAATCGAGAAGGAAAATTAGAGCATGTCCAGCAAACATCATGGGGCTTCACCACAAGAATCATTGGCGCTATGATCATGGTGCATGGCGATGACAGAGGACTTGTCCTGCCGCCAAACATTGCGCCAACCCAAGTACGTGTTGTGCCAATTGCTTCTCATAAAGAAGGTGTCCTCGATCATGCCTATGAATTAAAGGATCGACTCGCCCGCATCGCACGCGCTGACATCGATGCAAGTGATAAACAGCCAGGCTGGAAATTCAACGAATGCGAAATGCAGGGCATCCCATTACGCGTAGAAGTAGGACCAAAGGATATGGAAAAAGGCCAGGTCATGCTCGCAAGACGAGACACAGGTGAAAAGCAAGCCGTCACGTTAGATGCACTTGAACAAACCATCACGGCCACGCTTGAAGACATTCAACAGACGATGTACGAAAAAGCAAAAGAACGATTACATGAAAAAACATCAAACGCCCATACAATCGAAGACATCGAGCAGCTTCTTGCCGAAGAAAACAGGTTGATCAAAGCCATGTGGTGCGGTGATGAAGACTGCGAAAACGACATCAAAGAGAGAACAGGAGCGACATCACGCTGTATCCCGTTTGAACAAGAATCCGTTTCTGACACATGTGTCTGCTGCGGGAAACCTGCTTCTGATATGGTGTTCTGGGCAAAAGCCTACTAATCATGCTTCAAATTGTTGACAAAGGGCTAAAATGAACTTTATTTTAGCCCTTTGTCTTCTTTTCAGCGTGACGGAAAGCCTTCGGACTCTTGCGAAGCGAAATTAAAAATCATGAGCGCCAGCATGCAGGGCTGACAAAGAATGCGAGGATTTGTCTATACGCTGAAGCATCTTATACGATGCTTCTTTTTTGTTAAAAAGAGCCAAATATCCATTGACCTCATTCACACAATCCCCTATAATTCATATTAATATAATCGGTTTTTAAGACTTTAACTGGAGTGGTGATCTATGAAGCGCTGGCTCTCAATATTTAACGAACGTTGTCCAAAATGTAAAACAGCATTAGATGTCTCGAAGTCCAATGCCTTGCAAGGCAAAGTCGTGAAAACATGCCCCAATCTTCATTATCAAAAAGAGTACCACCCTGCACTTGAAACGTATATCGAGCACGATGACATAAAATAAAAAAGACCAACACATGGAAAAGAGCCCTTGCTCTCAGTTGTTGGTCTTTTTCTTATAATAAATCCACCCAGATTTTGATCGCTGTGGCTGTAATCATCACGGCAAGCGCCCATTGCAAATAAACGGCATTGATTTTCTGGCCAATTTTCGCCCCAATCGGCGCGGCCATCAAACTGGCTACCATTAAGACAAGAGCAGGCATGAACATGACTTGACCAGTCAGCACTTTCCCAGCCGATGCGCCGATCGCGGAGAGAAACGTAATCGCCAGAGACGAGGCAATCGTCATCCGCACAGGGATTTTGAGAATCGATAGCATCACCGGCACTAAAATAAAGGCACCGCCTGCACCTAATACACCCGATACACTTCCGATCACAAAGGCAATACCAGCCGCCAGTCCTTTATGAAAGGTCACCTCTCCATCCGCTTCTGCCTGCTGACCTTTTTTCGGAACAAGCATTAAAATGACAGCGACAATGGCAAGCAGGCCATAGACTACATTGATGCCTTTCTCTGGAAGGAAATGTGATAAATAGCTGCCTAATAAACTCCCTGCCAATATACTGCTCCCCATATATAAAATCAATGGTCGATGTAAAAATCCGCTTTTTCGATACGCCAGCACACCGCCGAGTGTCGAAAATAGGACTTGAATGGCACCAATCCCTGAAACCTCGTGTGCCGATAATGCCATCACTCCGACTAGAGGCGGGATATAAAGCAGCATGGGATAGTTGATCACCGATCCTCCTATTCCGACCATTCCTGATAAGAAGGAACCAATAAATCCGATGATAAATAAAGTAATGAAAAATGCAAAATCCACGCTGGTCTCCTCCTTTGCAAAAGGAAAAGGGGCTCCCTCATAGATACCCCTCTCCCCTTTAGGACCCTTTTCTCACCCAGAACTTCAGCACATGCCCTTCATCTGTCTGCGTGATCAATTCATGTCCGCTTGACTTAGCCCATGCAGCCAAATCAGCTTTGGCCCCTTTATCTGTTGCATGTATTTCTAATACTTGGCCTTCTGCCAAGTCGTTCATTTTTTTCTTCGTCCGAATAATCGGCATTGGGCATGCAAGCCCGGTTACGTCTAAAATGTGATCTGATGTCATCTGATCATCCCTCGCTTCTTTATTTTATTGAACATTATCGAATCGCACAACGGTTTGGACCAATTTCCATGTCTCGCTGCGCTTCCTCGTCTGGATGCAGCTTCCCCATATTGGTAGACCGAATGTCTTGATAAGCGTTTGGTTGTGCAGGTAGATGCTGCGTGACCATTTGTCTAAATACGTCTTCATCTTCAATGTTCAGCCCGTGATTTTCTTCAAACAAAGCGCCTAGTTCCTTCCAAACGCTCCCGTCTTCATTAAGCTCATCCACGATCATAAAATGTGCAGGCAGCACAATCAATTCTGCCGAAAGCGCCGTATATCGTGTATAAAGGGTTTCTCTCAAATCACCTACCCAGTCCTCCGCCATACCGGCTAGGTCAGGTCTTCCGATCGAATCAATGAACAAAATATCACCTGAAAGGAGGTAACGACCGTCTACGATAAAAGAGGTTGAACCAATCGTATGGCCCGGTGAATAAAGGGCATGAATCTCAATCTCCGTCGCTCCAATCGTCACACGCTGTCCTTCTTCAAGGTGATTGTAATCAAATGTCACCTCTTCGGCGTCTTTTGGTGGTAGCCAATAGATAGCACCAGTCTGTTCAGACAGCTTTTTCCCGCCAGATATATGGTCCGCATGAAGGTGCGTATCAAACACATGCGTCACTGTGACTTGATGTTTTTTAGCAAATTGCGTATAGACCTCCGTCATTCTAGCCGCATCAATAATCGCAGCTTCCCCATTCGACATGATCATATAGGACAAGCACCCCTTGCCCATTCGCACAAATTGGTACAACTCTCCACCGCCAGTTAAATCACCGATCTTCACTGGCTCTAAATGCTCACTCCATGCCTTCATGCCGCCTTGCAAATAATGGACCGTTCTGCCTGCCTCTGACAACATCTCTGCCACCATAATAGAGGAGCCTTCTTTCGCACAAACGACCAGTACATCTAGGTCATCCGGTATGTTCTCCACCATATCCTCTACGCCATCAAGAAGCTCAAAGTAAGGCACATTTAAATATTCAACGGCTTTCCCTTCAATTTTCCAGTCCTGCACATCTGATTCGTTTCGTACATCCAACAAAAAGATCGGCTCTTTGTTGATAATCTTTTTTGTTAACTGTTCTGCTGTCATTGCTTTTACAGTCATTGGTTCATTCAGCTCCTATTTTTCAATCTCTCCTGTCCAGCTGTTCATGCCTGGCACTACATTGATCAATTGATGAAATCCTTTTTCTTTTAACTTTTGTGCGGCTAATTCACTTCTTCTGCCTGAATGACAGATGAGGCAAATGAGCGTCTCTCGGTTCAATTCTTCAGCACGTTGTTCCACCTCACCGAGAGGAATGTGAACAGCTCCTGGAATATGACCCGCTTCATATTCATCCGGCTCTCGTACATCTAAAATAAACAATGACTGATCTTCTTTTACCTTCTGTTGAAACATGTTCAACGACATTTCCGAAATCATTGACTGCTCCTCCTCCTGTTTCGCTCCGCCTTTACGAATCAAATGATGAAGCACCTGTCCTTCTACTTTTGTTCCTAAAAATTCATGACCGGCGCTTTTTGACCAAGCTGCTAAATCCGCTGTAGACCCTTTATCGGTTGCTTGCACTTCAAGCACATCTCCTGGCAAGAGCTCATTCATTTGTTTTTTCGTTTTGACAATGGGCATTGGGCATGCCAATCCTTTTGCATCTAGAATTGCTGTTGGTTGCTGCATTGTTTTTCCTCCTTTTATAGGGGTGGGGGTATATTTTAAAGCCTATTTATACCTATAATCGCCAAGCATTCATGCCACCCTTGATATTCGTAATGTGGGTAAATCCCTGTTTTTTTAACAATTTAGCCGCCTGCATACTTCTCATCCCGCTCTGGCAGATCACATACACTTCTTTGTCTTTCTCAAGCTCATGCGATCGATTCCTTAACTGTGGTAAGGGGATATTTTGAAAGCCTTTTATATGATTTGTTTGAAACTCTAAAGGTGATCGCACGTCTATCAGCTGTTGATGCCGACTATGCAATTTAGGTTTCAGATGAGCTGCGTCCATTTGTTTCACACCCCGTACGGGAAGAAAACGGCTCACAAGCAAAGCGATCACAATGATGAGCAAAAGCATTTGAATCATGTATGGACACCCCCCTAGATAAATAAGTTCACATTCCCGATTTCTGCCTCTGCTAAATACGCTGCCACACCGGCATATTGAATGTCTGCTAATAATTCATTCTCCTGCAGCCCTAAGAGATCCATCGTCATCGTACATGCCACGAGGTTGATCTCTTGTTCCTTCGCCATATCAATGAGCTGCGGCAGGGTCATGGCATTGTGTTTATTGATCACATGCTTGATCATCTTCGGTCCCATTCCTGCAAAATTCATCTTTGACAGCCCCATTCGATCAACGCCACGCGGCATCATTTTGCCAAACATTTTTTCTAAAAATCCCTTCTTCAGTGGCACCATCTCTTCCTTACGCAAGGCATTCAGCCCCCAAAAAGTATGAAAAATAGTCACCTCGTGATCATAAGCTGCTGCGCCATTTGCAATAATATAAGCGGCCATCGCTTTATCATAATCTCCACTAAATAAAACAATTGTTGTTCGTTTTTTCTGTTCCTCCATCATGATCCTCCTTACATAAATTACCCATGGGGGTATACAAACCGCAAAAAATATATACATATACCGGTAAGGGTATATTATAACAAGTAAAAAAATTCGTCAACCTCCAAAGGCTGAGGAATTTCTTACCGGCTTTTCACCAAGAGCTCAACCGCTTCTTTGACAAGCCCCTCTGTATCCTTGCCTTGTTCAAGACTTTCACGGACACATTGCTCAAGATTTGTACTCACAATCACACCCATTGCCCGATCAATGGCATTGCGTGATGCAGATAGCTGCGTCACCACCTCGCGGCAATCCTTTCCCTGCTCCATCATCGCAAGAACTCCTTTAATCTGCCCTTCAATCCGGCGAAGACGATTCTTCATCTGCTGATTATACTCCACGTTTAACACTCCTTTCTCTTTTCCCTATGATCAGATAGTATACCCTGATAGGTATTTAGTCAAACATGATGAATCAGTATAAAAGGCTAATGAGATAATTATCCCAGCAACTCTACTCATTACGCACTAGCTTCTTTCATAGAGTATATATTCACCTTATAAATAGAATAAAGAGCGAAACACACTATATGAAATAAAAATGAGATTAGGTTCACGTTATTGCTCTATAATATAGAAAATGGGTAGTTAAAATACGCTTTTATGGTATAATTTTACTTTGATAGGGTTAATAAAAGTTGCGACAAAATGAAGAGTCGTAAAAGGCATCTGATGATTGCTAATATGTAAATAACTTTTTCTATCCAAAAAGGAACCGAAATAATTAACAAAAAATAGGTGATGTTGTGGATAATTTTTTTGAACAATTAGATCTTAAAACAATTATAACAATCTTTGCTGGATTTGGCGCTGCTTCTACAGCCCAATTATTTTCACATCATTTCTCCCGAAAAAGGGAAGATATAAAATATCATAAAGAATCTCTTCAGAATTTATACTCTCCTGTAATTTTTGAAATAGAGAACTATATAATTGGGGAGTTTGTACATGCTAGAAATATTGAGATAAAACCATTAGAGTTATTATGGTTGCAATCAAAGAATCCAAAAAAGATTTTCAGAATGATATTAGAAAAAATAGGTTCTAATTTACAGTATGCAAAACCAGAATTAATCATGGATTATTTCAATCTGATTAATAAAGAACCAGATACTATCTATAAAAAGACAATTGATAAAGAGATAGCTCTTTGCAATACATTGTTATTAGACTATGTTCAGCTTTGCAAAAAACTTAAAATTAATTCTTATAAAGTAGACAAGTACATACAAGGACCCCTTATGTTTACTCAACTATATGAACTTTTAGGGCATACAGATCATTTTAATGCACAAGAGTTACTTATAAAACATTATTTTGAAGTTAGAGGTTTAGGATATGTTTATTTCAAAAAAATTATTAGGCTTAATCACCAATTCAAAAAAAATTTCACAATAGATAACTATTATAATGCAAAAAATAAATCGAACGAATTATTTACACAAATAGGTCAAAAACTTGGTTCAAAATCGGATTGGTGGTTCTCTGCAATCTCTAATCCATATGGATATCCAGATGATATCTCATGAAAAATAGATACCAGTTTATAATGTAAATTGTTTTTTGTTCTTGAGTATTAAAGCCTATTGTTAATTTATCAAATCTGATTATGCATCTATAATTTTGACATGCTTCAAAATATAAATGGCTCTTTTTTTAATAGTAAAATTTTACGTTTATTTTGAGTGAACGTTTACCAACTCTTTCTTGGAATAAAATAATAATCAGAAAGAAGGTGACCCATACCAAACAACTAATCCCAATCCACTCATCAATGAAAATTCAACATACTTCCTTCAACACGCTCACAAACAGTTCACTGATAACCGTGGGAGCAGCCCTTTGACAAAGCCAAACGTGAAAATAAACCCGTGCTCATCAGCATCGGTTATGCCCACTTCTCACTGACTGCATTGGATCTCTTTTATATTTAATGGCCATAATAACTTCATCCAAACGATACCTACCCTTCAATTAAACGTTTCAACTTAAGCTCCGTTCCAGTATCCTCAACTGGAGTATAGACACTGCATCTTAAATCAGTATCCCCGTACACTTGTAATGAAGTGAGATTAAACAACATTTTCCCTACCTTAGCATGACGAAATTCAATTAATACTTCAGGTGCATAACTGATCTCATTTTCATTCCATATTTTACGAAACTCAGGATATGCCTGCTCCATTTCTTCTATAAATTGCTCATACCAGTCATCCGCCACATACTGTCCATAATACGTTCTAAATATGGCGATATATCCTCTTACAAAATGCTCCCAATTCACGGCTAAACTTTTAAATTCCTTTCTTGCGAATAGTAAGCGGATGATATTTCTTTCTGCCGGGATGATTTGTTCAAAGTCCAAAAATACATTAGCTGCTGCTTGATTCCACCCAACAATCTGACTTCTTCTATCAGATACAATCGTTGGGCAATAACGAAGTTCCTGCAAAATTTTCACTAAAGCCGGACTGATTTCCTTCTCATTCTCAATGATATAGGATTGTTTCACACCTTCCTCTAACGCTAAAGCGTACAAATATCTCCTTTCATCGTTATTTAATTGTAATGCACTAGAAATCGCATCTAATACCGAAGTAGATACTTTTATATCTCTGCCTTGCTCTAACCATGTATACCAAGTAAGACTCACACCGGCTAGTTGAGCCACTTCTTCCCTTCTGAGTCCTGGTGTTCTTCGGCGGGTTCCTACAGGTAAACCAACCATTTGAGGCGTGATTTTTGAACGTTGGTTGTTTAGAAATTCTGATAATGCTTGAAGTCTTGTTTCAGGTTTCAATATGATCACCCTTTAAAATATTATTCATTATACTAGGATAAACAACAACTTGTAATAGGATAACACAATGGATAAAGTTAATAAAAACAAGGAGGGAATGATCATGAAAAGAGTTGTCATTACTGGAATGGGAGTTATTTCTCCACTAGGAAATGATATAGATAGCTTTTGGAATCAACTAGTTCAAGGACAATCGGGAATATCTCTCATTGATTCTTTTGATACGACTGATTATAAAACAAAAATAGCTGGAATCGTTCGTGATTTCGATGCAGATGAAATATTAGGGAGAAAAGAAGCAAAACGATTAGATCGTTTTAGTCAGTTTGCCTTAGCAGCAGCCGAACAAGCATTAGAACATTCACAATTACAGTTAGATCAAGTAGATCTTGAACGTTTAGGCGTATATGTTGGTTCAGGAATCGGGGGCATACAATCGCTTGTTGATCAGGTGAATGTATTAGATAAACGAGGTCCATCGAGAGTAAGCCCTAGCCTTGTCCCCATGATGATTTCAAATGCAGCTGCGGCCCAAATCAGCATCAAATTAGGCGCACAAGGGCCATCATTGGCACCAGTCACAGCTTGTTCTATCGGTAACACTTCTATTGGTGAAGCTTTCAATGCGATCCGAAATGATGAAGCAGATATTATATTTGCCGGTGGAGCAGAAGCTGCCGTCAACCAGATATCTTTGGCTAGTTTTGGAAACGCACATGCACTATCTACTAGAAACCAAGACCCAAGTCGAGCTAGCCGTCCATTCGATACAGATAGAGATGGCTTTGTTATGAGTGAAGGCGCAGGTATCTTAGTATTAGAATCATTAGACAACGCAATTCTTAGAGATGCGCCGATATTATGTGAAGTAGTGGGATACGGGGCTAGTTCAGATGCACATCATATGGTCGCTTCACACCCAGAAGGTAGGGGTGCCTACTTAGCCATGAAGAAAGCATTGAGAAGTGCAGATATATCAACAAGTGAAATCGATGTTATTAGTGCTCATGCAACAAGTACACAAGTAGGTGATCGTTCAGAAGTTCTAGCCATTAAGAAATTATTTGGTGATCGTTCAGGTGAAATTCCAACAACTGCGAACAAGTCAATGACTGGGCACATGTTTGGTGCTGCAGGCGGAGTAGAAGCGATTGCTTTAGTGGAAAGTTTGAGACGAGGAATGATTCCGCCAACTATTAATGTAGAGAAACAAGATCCAGATTGCAATTTAGATGTTGTATTAGAAGCGAGACAGCTTCCATTGAAATATGGGCTATCCAATTCTTTTGGTTTTGGAGGACATAATTCAGCCATCTTGTTAAAACATTACGATTGAAGTAGTGAAAAGAATACAATGAATTGATCAAGGGTTTATAGCCCTTGATTTTTCATGATGGGAATACCTCACAGACACTTGATCACGGACCTCAGCTATCTGATATATTAATTATATTCCTGTTTAGACGGTTTTGAGGATGAAGATAAGGATGAGAGTTTGGATTTAGTTATTAATTTCAAGACTCAACAATTTGGGAAACATTTAAAGTTCAAATCTTCTATTGGAACACAAACAATACATCTTAATTAAGAAATAAATGAGAACGCCCATAACAGTTTAAAAGTAAGGAAACTATCTTATTAGCCTCCTTACTTTTATATCAATACACTATTATTGAATACTAAATAGCATTAATCCCATTTTTCCATATGTACTTTTAATTCTGGTATACTTAATATCCTTTGTATCTCTGTATCATTTTCCGTATCTATATAACTTTCTTCTTCATGAGAAGATGTAACCAGCCATTCTTCACCATTTTTGAAGAAGGACAAGTCTTCTGGTAAATTTGGTTGCTCCCAATCATATAAAGAATTTGCGAATTCTTTTAGAATACTCTTCGCATTTTCATCTGTATAATAGTAATAAACTTTTGCTGTATTGTTAAATAGCATTGTGCTAGCCCATTCTGATTGTTCTTTCATCTCTTTCAATGAACTTTCAAGTTTTTTTAGGAAGGGATCAAAAGATTTTAAAGATCCCATATCTTTTCTTAAAACTAAATGAAACTCATCACAAATTTCGAAAGCCAAATCAATTAATTTGGAGTACTGCTCACCTTTTGGATTTTGATCAATAACTAACATATCTACACCTTCTCATATACCCATTTTTTAGATTTTTTGAATGTATGTTCTTTTCTGCTTCTTAAACTCAGATTATGCAACATAAGTAACTCCTGTAATAGTCACCGCTAGACCTATTGAAATTAAATGTGCTAAAAGTGCTTCTCCACCAAACGAAGAGATTACTAGAATGAATAGTATGCATTTATTTCCAACACCACTTTTAACACATATTTTCATAAAAACACAAAGCTATTATAACAGCTTGTTATTATTGATTAAATACACACAAGATAAATATAGTAATAAATTCCATTTAAAAGGCATTAATATAGGTTTTCATAATTAATGAAGTGAATAAAAGAATTGAAAACAAATCTATCGAAAGTTAAAATTTCCACAGCATTCCCTATAAATCTTTGACCTAATTATAGTTTTTTGATTTTTGCTCAGTTTCAAAATAAAGAACTATCGGTTATTATCCTACGTAACTTTTTTGAAGTAGTACTATCTAAATTCAAATGAAATTCCTTAAGCCCATCACCCTTTACACTCAAAAAGATTTAATAAATAAATATGAAAGGAGGAGATTCCATGTCTACTAACAATAAACCCAACAGATTAATCACTGAAAAATCTCCATACCTTCTCCAACACTCCCATAACCCAGTTAACTGGTATCCATGGGGAAAAGAAGCATTTGATAAAGCAAAAAAAGAAAACAAGCCTTTGCTGGTCAGCATCGGCTATGCCACTTGCCACTGGTGCCACGTCATGGCACACGAAAGCTTTGAAGATCAACAAGTCGCTGACATCCTAAACGAGCATTTCATTTCAATCAAAGTCGATCGTGAGGAGCGGCCAGATATTGACTCGATGTATATGTCCGTTTGTCAGATGATGACTGGGCAAGGAGGCTGGCCGCTCAACGTGTTTGTCACGCCTGATCAAAAGCCGTTTTATGCGGGGACTTATTTTCCAAAAAGAAGTGCTTACGGCCGTCCTGGCTTCATTGAAGCACTGACGCAATTGCTGGATGCGTATCACAACGACCGAGATCATATTGAATCATTGGCAGAAAAGGCAACAAATAATTTGCGGATCAAGGCAGCAGGGCAGACAGAAAATACGCTCACTCAGGAGTCGATTCACAAAGCCTATTATCAGCTCATGAGCAGCTTTGATACGCTGTATGGCGGCTTCGGTTCTGCGCCTAAATTTCCTGCGCCTCATATGCTCACGTTTCTCATGCGTTATTTTGAATGGACAGGGCAAGAAAATGCGTTATATGCTGTCACAAAAACGTTAAACGGCATGGCAAACGGCGGTATTTATGATCATATTGGTTCTGGATTTACTCGGTATTCAACCGATGAAAAATGGCTTGTGCCGCATTTTGAAAAGATGCTGTATGATAACGCCTTGCTAATAGATGCCTACACCGAAGCCTATCAAATCACTCAACACCCTGAGTACGAAAAGCTTGTCCATGACCTCATTCAATTTATCAAACGAGACATGATGAATCGTGACGGCTCTTTTTATTCGGCAATCGATGCCGATTCAGAAGGAAAAGAAGGGCAATATTACGTTTGGACAAAAAAGGAGATCATGACCCATTTAGGCGATGACCTCGGCACTTTATTTTGTGCGGTCTACCACATCACAGAGGAAGGAAACTTTGAAGGACAGAACATCCCTCATACCATTTCCACCTCATTTGATGACATCAAGGCAGCATATTCAATCGACGACAAAACCCTTCATTCCAAACTACAATCCGCTCGACACATCTTACTCACTGTAAGACAGCAGCGACCTGCACCGCTGATCGATGACAAGGTACTCACCTCGTGGAATGCGCTGATGATTTCCGCACTTGCCAAAGCAGGGAGTGTCTTTCATGTAGAAGAAGCCATCCGCATGGCAAAACAGGCAATGTCTTTTCTAGAAACACACCTCGTCCAGCAGGAACGGCTCATGGTCCGCTACAGGGAAGGGGACGTGAAGCATCTAGGCTTTATCGAAGATTATGCGCACATGCTCACAGCTTATATGTCTTTATACGAAGCGACCTTTGACCTAGATTGGCTGACAAAAGCAAGAGCCGTTGCTGAAAATATGTTTGAACTGTTTTGGGATGAACAAATCGGGGGCTTTTTCTTCTCAGGCTCAGATGCAGAAGCGCTTATTGTTCGTGAAAAAGAAGTATACGACGGGGCCATGCCGTCTGGTAACAGTACTGCACTCCAACAGCTTCTGAAACTAAGCAGAATGATCGGACGTCAAGACTGGATCGAAACACTAGAGAAGATGTTCAGCGCCTTTTACGTCGATGTCTCTTCCTATCCAAGCGGACATACCGCCTTTTTACAAGGACTATTAAGCCAATATGCCGTAAAACGAGAAATCATTATTCTCGGGAAAAAGGGCGATCCGCAAAAAGAACAGCTTCTACAAGCATTGCAAAAACGATTCATGCCATTTGATCTCATTTTAACTGCCGAAACAGGGCAAGAATTAGCAAGGCTCGCACCTTTTGCAAAAGATTACAAAACGATCAACGACAGCACGACGGTCTATATTTGTGAAAACTACAGCTGCCGCCAGCCGATCACCAATCTCGACGAAGCGATGGAACAATTATTCCAAACTTGAGCTGTCATATGATGACTATGAGAAGACAAAATGAGGACAAACAGATAAAAAACATGTCAATCCGCTAACAATTCGTCTATACGGTTTTATTTTTCCTCTAAAACGGTTAGAATGCGCACTAGATGTTCTCATACCGAAGGGAGAGAAAATAATTGAAAAAAGTATCATATACACTCATTGCTTGTCTGTTATCAGTGGGGCTTGCAGCCTGCTCATCAAACGATGCGAAACAGGATAAGCAAAACGATTCAGCCAAAAGCAAGGAAACAACACAGGCTGACCAAAAAGAGCAGCAAAAGCAAATGGAAGAGATGCAAAAGAAATTAGACGCACAAAAAATTGATGATCAAAAGGTCGTTGCGACCGTCAACAAAGATAAAATCACAGGAAGTGAATACAATAGCGCTCTATCGACCATTCAAGGTCAACTTCAGCAGTCAGGACAAGACCCAACATCTAAAGAAGGCGCTAAAGCTGTCAAGAAGCAAACCATTGATGCGCTCGTAGGTCAAGAGCTCATCCTGCAAGATGCTGAGAAGAAGGGCTATAAAGCCTCTGACAAGCAAGTCGATAAGCAGCTAAAAGAAGAAAAGAAACAATTTAAAGACAATGCTCAATTTGAAGAAGCACTCAAAAAGAGCGGACTGACAATGGATCAGCTGAAAAGTGATATTGCCGACAGCATCAAATACAGCCAATATGTCGACAAAGAAATTAAATCAGCCTCTGTGTCTGAAAAAGACGTCAAAGCTTACTATGACCAATACGCCGAACAAATGAAAAAGCAAAAACAAAAAGCACCTGATTTCAAAGACGTCAAATCACAAATCAAGAAGCAGTTAGAATCTCAAGAAAAGCAAAAAGAAGTACAAAAAGAAATTGATCAACTAAAGAAATCTGCAAAAATTGATGTATCAATTTAACCACTATTAAAAATCCGCCATTGTGCGGATTTTTTTCATCACTTCATGAACTGTTTTTCCAAAATAATGACAAAAGCCTCATCATAAACATCTTCTCCATCCGATATGATGGGAGTACAAAAGAAAGCGTTATCAATTCTTTTGTCTCTGAAAAAGTACAAGATCAAAGACAGACCTCGTACTTTTGTTTCAGTCATATCTACAAGAGGAGGATGTTTATGTTCAAATGGTTTAAACCAGCTCCGCATATCGACAGGCTCGATGATGCCAAAACAGACGAAACCTATAAACGGCTGCGGCTGCAAGTCTTTTTGGGAATCTTTATCGGATATGCGGGCTACTATTTGCTGCGCAAAAATTTCGCATTTGCCATCCCTTATTTACAGGAAGAGGGGTTCACAAAAAGTGAATTAGGCTTTGTACTGGCGGCTGTTTCAATCGCTTATGGCTTTAGTAAATTCATTATGGGGATGATCTCAGACCGGTGTAACCCAAGATACTTTTTAGCCGCTGGACTCTTTCTATCAGCTCTTATCAATATTCTTTTTGTCTCATTTCCATGGGTGACATCCAGTGTATGGATCATGTTTTTATTCATGTTCTTAAACGGCTGGTTTCAAGGAATGGGGTGGCCGCCATGCGGACGAACGATGGCGCATTGGTTTTCGGTGAGTGAACGTGGTACGAAAATGTCCATTTGGAACGTCGCTCACAATATCGGCGGGGGGATTCTTGCACCGCTTATTACATTAGGAATTGTTTTGTTTGCGACGTGGAAAAGTATCTTTTTCTTCCCTGCCATCATCGCCATTATCGTCTCCTTCGTCATCATTCTTCTCGTACGGGACACCCCGCAATCCGCTGGTCTTCCGCCAATTGAAGAATACCGAAATGACTATCCGGCACAACAATATGAAGATCAAGAAAAAGAATTAACCGTAAAAGAGATTTTGTTTAAATATGTACTCAACAATAAATTCCTTTGGTATATCGCCATTGCCAACGTCTTTGTGTACTTTGTCCGTTACGGGGTCGTAGACTGGGCACCTACCTATTTAACAGAAGCAAAAGGATTCTCACCAGAGCATTCACGCTGGTCTTATTTCCTTTATGAATATGCAGGCATTCCTGGTACATTATTGTGCGGGTGGATTAGTGACCGCTTCTTTAGAAGCCGCCGCGCACCTGCTGGCGTACTCTTTATGATTGGCGTATTAATTGCGGTTCTTGTGTACTGGTTAAACCCTGCTGGCAATCCAATGGTTGATAACATTGCCCTCATCAGCATCGGGTTTTTAATTTACGGACCCGTCATGCTCATTGGACTGCAAGCCATTGATCTCGCTCCGAAAAAAGCCGCTGGCACTGCTGCCGGGTTGACAGGATTCTTTGGATATATTGGTGGCTCTGCTTTTGCTAATGCCATGATGGGTGTCGTCGTCGATCACTATGACTGGACAGGAGGTTTCATTTTACTAGTTGGTTCTTGTATCCTTGCGATTGTGTTCCTCGCCATGACATGGAATACAGGAAAGCGCGTAGAGCAAGCTTAATGAAAATCACATAAAAGATTCATCTCCGCCCAACATGCCCTTTACATCTATTTCTTATGATGGAGGCAGTTACCGTAAAAGGAGGATAAAATATGAAGAAAAGTAGATTACTTGCTTTCGTGTTACTCTCTTTTGCTTTACTGTCTTTTGGTTGGGTGCCGACCACCATATCGGCACATGAACATCTTTTATCTCCAGATCGCATTTTAACCGTTGCACACCGCGGAGCATCAGGGTATGCCCCAGAGCATACCCTAGCTTCCTACAAGCTCGCCACAAAGATGAATGCAGATTACCTCGAACTCGACCTTCAAATGACAAAGGATGGACACCTCATCGTCATGCACGATGAAACGGTTGACCGGACGACAAACGGAACCGGCTGGGTCAAAGACCTCACACTCGCCGAAATCAAACAGCTTGATGCCGGTACATGGTTTAACGAAACCAACCCCGACAAACAAAATGCCCACTTTATTGGACAGCAAGTCCTCACATTAGATGAGGTGTTACGCTACTTCGGTAAACGAGAAAATTATTATATTGAAACCAAAAAACCAGACATCTATCCGCAAATGGAAGAAAAACTATTGGCCGTCTTAAAGAAACATCATCTTCTTGGAAAACATACGAGAAAAGGGCAGGTCATCATCCAATCTTTCAGCCAAGAAAGTCTATTAAAATTGCAGAAACTCGCCCCTCGGCTTCCAAAAGTACAGCTATTAGATAGAGCACAAATGACGTCTATTACAAATGATCAGCTCGACTTCATCAAATCGTATGCAGTGGGGGTCGGACCGAATTTTAGAGCTTTGACACTTGAAAATGTACAGCAGGTCAGAAGCCACGGACTCCTCCTTCACCCATATACGGTAAACAGCGAAGCAGACATGACACGTCTTCTACAATACGGCGTCACCGGTCTTTTCACCAACTTTCCAGATGTCTTTCAGCGTGTCAAAGCTTCTCTGTAAACGACAAAAGCCTTGCGGTTGTTCCGCAAGGCTTTTGATTATTCCACCGTTTGATCAGAAGAAGCTGTTTCAATCGGTTTTCGTTTACCAATTCCAAATACAAAAAAGCTAAGCGCCACTAAAATCAAGAACCCAATTGCCACAATGAGAGAAATTCGTGTATCCTGATTAATCAGCATAAACACAAGCACCATCAGCAAGAATCCGATTGTCAAATAGTTAGAAAATGGCGCAAGCGGCAGCTTAAACGGATGATTATCAAGCGCTGCCCCCTTCGCTTTTCTGAAGCCAATATGACTAATCAAAATGACAAACCAAGGCACCATACCAGGAAGGACACTCGCACTATACACATAAACGAAAATGTTTGGCGGAGAAACGTAATTTAAGACCACCCCAACCGCTAAACCAATCAGCACAGCAAATGTCCCAAAATACGGTACACCATTCTTCGAAATTTTTGTAAAGAAAGCAGGTGCCTGTCCATTCACACCTAATGTATAAAGCATACGTCCCGCACTGAAGATTCCACTATTACAGCCGGACATCGCTGCTGTAATGACAACAAAGTTAATAATACCTGCTGCTGCCGTAATTCCAATTTTCGCAAACGTCGCCACAAATGGACTGCCGAGCGTATTCAGCTGATCCCACGGATACACCGTCACGATGACAAAGATCGCACCGATATAGAAAATCAAAATACGCCAGATGATGCTTTTGATGGCATTTGTCAGCGTCTTTTGCGGATTTTGCGCCTCACCTGCAGTAATCCCAATGAGCTCTACCCCTTGATAGGCAGCAATCACTAGGGACAATGCAAACAAGAAACCGCTAAATCCACCTGTAAAGAATCCGCCGTGCGCCCAAAGGTTAGACAAACCAATCGCTGTTCCACCATTGCCAAACCCAAAGAAAATAATGCCTAAACCTGCAATGATCATTAAAATAATCGTCACAATCTTGATCATCGCAAACCAGAATTCAAACTCACCGAATGACTTCACCGAAATCAAGTTGGCCGCACCTAAAATGATCATGGCGATTAATCCGGGAATCCACGCCGGTAACTCCGGGAACCAATATTTCATATAAGCGCCTACGGCGATAATCTCAGACATTCCAACAATGACCCACTGGAACCAGTTACTCCAAGCTGTCATATACCCCGCAAGCGGATGAATATATTGATGCCCAAATGTAGCAAACGATCCCGTACTCGGTTCAAGATACAACATTTCTCCCATCGCACGCATAATAAAAAAGATAAAAATACCACACACTGCGTACGCGAGAAGAACCGATGGACCTGTCCATTGAATGGCTTTAGCTGACCCCATAAATAAACCAACACCAATTGTGCCGCCAAGCGCAATCATTTGAATATGACGAGCACTTAACCCTCTCTTTAATTCCTTTTGAGCCACTTCTATTCCCCCTCATCAACAAACAACATAAAAAATAAAAAATCAGAATTTTCATTCTGATTCAAAATCTTCAATCTTTCGATGTATATTATCATAATAAATCTACCCTTAAAAAACAATTGTTTTTTTGAGGAAAACACTATTAACAAAATATTCTGACATAAAAAGATATTCAAATTATTTTATATTGATATATCGAATCAGAGGATCATCATCGCTTCAATGACCATCACTTAATAGAAAAGAACCTCCCCTTATATCGACCTCAAAGCTTTTCCCTCCATTTTTATATACCATTCTATCCTGATCATCAACACAAGGAAAGTCATTGTGAAAAGTACCTGATCTTTTCTTCACATAACAAATAAATCCATCATTTTCCGGAATCGCCACTTTGACAGATGATCCAGTTGACGTCGATTTGAGCGAATGCAACATGGCCTTTGAATGTATCTGTACCCTTCTGCCTATTAAATTCAGATCAATATCTGAAAAAGCACCTACCATCTCCACTTTTGACGAAGTAGTACGCAGGCTCAATGTCTGCGTGTTGAGCTGTTGACTAGAGATAAGTCCACCCACTGTCTGCAAGTGCAGATGCTTGATTTCTCCCGTAAACATGGACTTTCCAGAAATCAATTGGCAGTCAGCCTCCTTCACCTTCAGTCCATTCAAGAATAGATTTGCTCCTTTACAATGAATAGACAAGGACTGTAACTGTGCCTGAGGGAGGTAAATCTCCAAATTCGTTTGATGAAGATGAAGCCCCAAGCTGATCGCTCGTTTTCTTTTATCTTGAATGACTAGCCTGCCTTCCTGCACTTGATGATGCAGTAAATACCGATGGGGGAATACGTGATTGGTGGTCTGCTTCATCAATAAATAAGGATGATCATGGTGATAAAGGCGAACATCTCCCACCAGCCAGTTTAACGAAAGTTCCGTTATTGCTTCTTCAATTTGAACCGTATGCTTCACATGTCTCCATCCTTTTCCCATCATGAATTACCTCGTTTGCAGCCGGCCGATGCGGCTCCACAATTCCAAGATCACAATGAGGACTGCTGCAATCATCACTCCTGACAGGATGAGGTTCATTTGATCATTGCCATAAATGGCGAGCGATACATTTCCTAAAACAGCACATAAAACAATTGCAGTCAGGACGGTCATCAAAACAGATTTCTTGCTCAACCCTATTCTCATCGCCATCATGCCAATCGCTTGAACACAAACAATCAACATAAAGAATGTTTTCATCAATTGAAACAGAGAACCTGCCGTCAGCGTATCGTGAACAATAGGGAAAAACAATTCAGTCACACTAAACACAACAAACGAAGGAATGATACTGCACATCATCGCAAACGTTGAAAGGCACACCATCCATATCATATGAGAAAGGAATCTCACTGAATTGGATGTGCGTTCCTGATAAACAGTCTTGCCTACACGCCAATACAGCATAGCTGTGATGATAGAAAAAAAGATCATCCATACTGTACTCGTTAACAAATAAATATTCGTATATTGCTGAAAACCCGGTTCGCGTTCAATTTTTGCAGCAAACGCAATAAAATAGATGAATACTAGCAGCACAATACTCGCGATGAAACTAGCTTGAATATACTGCTTCATGTGGCCTTTTCTTAGCTCAACCTTCATAAAATGAATCATACGTCATCCTCCTATCAGTTGGCATTCTTTACTTTTCGGGCAGATCATACCCGCCAATTTCAGCATAGTGCGCTGTCACCTTTTGAATAAATAGATCACTCACAATATCCACGCCAAGACCCTTCATCATCTGCTTTAAAAAACACAAACGCTGGACCGTTTCTTCATGATTGCGTACAAACAAGGTGGGATTCAACCATATATTCACAAGAAGCAAAAATACTTCTGCCACTTCACCAGGAAACGCAGTTTCCATCGAACCATCCTCAATCCCTTCAATGATTAACTGTTTGATTCTCACAGCGTCCTGATTGACACCTGTCTTCATGCCTTCAATCACAAATTGCGGATTTTTCATCTGATCAACCAAGATCCCATCAATCGAATGAGACTGCGGGTCTGCCACAAGCTGCTCCAGGATAAGCTGCAACTTCTCTTTCGCATGAGCTGCCTCCGTATGCTCAATTAACTCCTCAAGCTTCTCGGTTGCATAACGAAACTGCCGATCCATCACGCCGCGTAATATTTCATCCTTCGATTTAAAATGATGATAAATAGCCCCTTTAGACATATTCAATTCATGGATAATATCTTGCAAACTTGTCTTTTCAAATCCCTTTTCCTGAAACAACTTTGTCGACACGTCCAAAATTTGCTGCATCGTCTTTTCTGGATACTTATTTCGCGCCAGTTCAAACGCCTCCTTTTTACATACCGACCGTCGGTATGTTTAATTATATTTTTCATTATAAACGGTTCATGCAGATTTGTATACAACAAAAAAAGACCGCTCACACGGTCTTCTCAAGCTCAAAATGCAAATTCATCGGCACATCTGGCAGAGCCGAAGCCTCCACCATATTCGTTGTAGGTGTTTTCTCATCCACTTCCTCAAATCGAAAACCGTCAGCCCAGACTGTTCCATGACCGCTGAGTAGCACTCCAAAATGAATGGATTCACTGCGCGTAGGAACATCTAATACGATCGCATATTGATTCCATTCCGTAGAATCTGTCACAGGTCGATTCTGCATATTATCAAACTGCACCGTATCACCCTTTCCGTCATCTACCCGCATCCAAATTCCTGCTGAAGATACATTCTCTGTTTTCAAGAAAGCAGAGAGCTTCAACCGCTTGCCTACATACTCTTTTGCTTGAAACCCCTGCATCATCGTCGCAAACTGTCCTTCTTGTACGCCTTCTTTAGATGATAAAACACCTGATTGCTTTCCCGTATGAAACTCTGCTGTATCAACACCCATCTCATACATATGCGGATGTGAACCACTCAAACCCCAGCCAGGTACTGCTTCATGTAATGTCATCGAATCTTCCTCCTTTTTCATTTGCATGTCTCTCATCATGGACCTGTACATTCCGGGAGGTAAAGAATAAAGATGCTTAAAAGCACGCGTAAAGGCTTCCTGCGATTGGAATTGTAACGAAAAAGCGATGTCTAAAATCCCTTGATCCGTATACAAAAGAAGCTGTGCAGCCGTAGCTAATCTTCGTTTCCGCACATATTCCCCCATCGACAGCCCGGTTTCTCGTTTAAATACACGCAGCAAATGAAAATGTGAATATCCTACTTTCTCATGCACCTGTCTCAGCGACAGCTCATCCATCAAATGCGACTCCAAATAAGAAATCACCTCTTGCGTCACCCGACTATACATCATCTCCCTCACCTCTTCTTGATCATAAAACAAATCAGTTCACTCGTTTTGATCAAAATTGCGATGTTTCATCTGTCCAGCTGAGGAGGAAAAACGCTAACGTGAGCGCTCGTTGTTCGATAGAAACTCCCTCACATCATCTGCGATTTCTTTTGATTTCGTATGATGCAAATAATGGCCGCCTTTGAAAGTAACGACTTTTCCGTGGTCTACATTTTTCAGCAGCTCTTCATGCATTGGTTTCCAGTTTGGTGTTTCTTTCTCCGTTTGATCCGCTAGATAGAAAGCAACAGGGAGCTTCTTAGGGAAATGTAGGCGTTGAGCGTTTTTAAAATTGTTTCTAAAGTTTTCTGCCTCACTAGCTTGGCTTTCATCCAAGAAATTTCGGAAAGTCAGCATTTTAATCTGAGCTTTCGTTTGATCATCTACTTTAGGCATCACTAGTTGATCTGGATTCATTTTCACTATCAATCTGTAAAATCCGGATTGATGAAGCAGCTGTAAGCTGGAGACTGGTAATTCATCTGCATCCTCCTGCTTAGGAAAACTACTATCAATTCCAACAAAGGCTTGGACTTCTTTTTCGTATTGATTCACATATTCTAATCCATAGATGCCAGAAATCGAATGACCCATCAGCGTATATTTTTTAATGTTGAGTTTCTGCAAACATTCATGAATCTCATCCACAATGTTTTGACTTGTCCTTACTTTATCTGTGTCGTCACTTAAACCATAACCAAACGGTTCAATCACAACGACTCTATAATCTGGCGATAACTCCTTGACTAACGGTTCAAAATCCAGCACGGGTGAAGCAGTTCCATAGCCTGGTAGAAGGACAATCGTTTCTTTCCCATCGCCTTGAATGAGCACATTCATCTGCTTCCCATCCACCAAGACCTTTTGCCCATAATCTTCTATTTTCCCTTTCTCCCGTTCATTACTAATGAGGTTTACAAAATAAACAGTAGCTAGAAAAACAACCATGACCGTGATAATGGTGCCTATGGAGATCAACATGATTCTCAATATTTTTTTCATTGGTTTTCTCTTCCCTTCATGATGAAGAACTCTAGCTCACATCCATCGATGAAAATTAATATTTTCTTTCACAATAGATGATGCCGATTGTATTTGCGCAAACACTTGATACATACATAAACGTAATTGCTATATAAAACCACTCTGTTGGAGATGAGAATTGATGGACCAAAGATTGAACGACAGCAACCAATATATAGGCTAAAGCCACACCTATAATGGAAAAACTTCCGGCTTTCGCTAAAATAAATTGACCTCGTTCATCATGTTTATATTCACGGTTTTTCTTAAATTGAAAGGCCGTGCTTAAAATAGAAAGGGTAATGAGAGAATAAAGTATGATCGTCGTTATCATTGTTGTTCCTCCTTGTCGACCTCTTGAAATACGTCATACAAATCAACTTCAAATGTCCTAGCAATTTGAAATGCTAATTTTAAAGACAAAGAATATTTACCATTTTCAATCGCTGCCACAGTTTGACGAGTCACACCTAACTTCTCTGCCAAATCCTTTTGTGTCCAGTCTTTTTCTGCCCGTAATACCTTAATTCTATTTTTAATCTCCATTTCAAATTCCTTTCTTAAAGGATGATTTATTTAACAATATGTTAAATATAATTAACATTATGTTAATTAACAATAACCTCTTTTCTTCTGTATGTCAATTTCACCGGATGCAAAAAAGAATCATCCATTTTGAAAGGCCTACCTCAAAATGAATGATTCTCTATAAATGATGTGATCATCTGATTTAAAACACTTTCCTCTGGTAAATAGCAGTAGAAAGTCCCCAAGACAGCAAGTAGATGAGCATAATCAGTACAGTTGACCCCGTATAGACAATAGGGATCGATAAATTCATGATAAAATTAGTGATCCCACTGAATTGCTCTGCTAAATAGAGAACAACAGGCGGTCCCATAGCAGATAAGACGATAAAGCCAATGATCACTGCCGTTGTGATATAACCAGGCTTTAAGATATAAAACAATGGAAACGTACATGCTGCGAACAATAAAAACAACCCGCTGCCAATCGCAATATCTGACAGCGAAAACAGCTTCCCAAACACAAATAATGCAGCACTTGTCAGCACGATCGCAATACTCATATAGAAAATGGCGCCAAGATAACGTGATGCGATAATTTCTTTACGTGTATAGGGCAAGGAATTTAATAGAATATTCGTTTCTGCCTTCTCATCATAAGCATATGTGTTAAATGGAATAAAGACACTAGCGACTAGAAACGTTAAAACTGGGTGGACATCCATGAAAATGAAAAATAAGATAAACGGAATAAAAATAAGTAACTGCTTCTTTTGCAAAATCACATCACGCTTAATTAAATGAAACATGCGCAACCCCGCCTTTCAAATAAAACATGATATCCTCAAGCGACGCCGGTTCAATCACAACAGCATCCCCAAAAATAAGTTTCACCTCATCAACCCGATCTGTTAATGCTTCAAATCCGGCTGCCGTACGCTGAATATGGATAAACGCCTTTTCTGTGTCTCGATCCAGCAAATCCAGGCTCCCCTTCACCAGCGCATAATTCTCCGCCACCTCATGAATCGACTGTTGAAAGACCAATCTTCCATTTTGTATAAACGCAATATAATCCGCGATGCGATCTAAATCAGTCGTCATATGCGTTGAGAAAAAAATCGTTCGATTTCCATCAATCATCAATTCTTGTAACGTGCCGAGCAGCTCTCTTCTAAAGACCGGATCTAAACCAGCAGTTGGTTCATCCATGATAATCAGCTCTGCATGGTGCGACAGCGCAATCGCAAGCGATGCCTTCATCTGCATCCCTTTTGAAAATGTTTTAATCGCTTTATTCAGCGGCAGACCAAACTGTTCATTATATTGATAAAATAGTCTATCATCCCAGCGTTTATAGGCAGGTGCCACAATTCGTTTGATGTCTTTTAAATTCAATCCTGGGAAAAAAACGTTAGCATCGTAAACAAAGCCAATTCGTTCCTTAATCTCTTTTTCATGGGTGCGATAATCTAATCCAAAAATTTTAACCTCACCAGAATCTGGTTTTAACAAATTCATGATCATTTTAATCGTGGTCGACTTACCGGCTCCATTTTCTCCAATAAACCCAGTAACAAAGCCCTTTTTGACCTGTAAATCAAGATTCTGCACAGAAAAGTCTTTGAACCGTTTTGATACTCCTTTGAATTCAATCACGTGCTCCACTCATCTCACTCCTCATACAAGAACTTTAATAACTGCTGCAATTCATCAAAAGATAAGCCTAATTCCTTGCCGTTTGTAACAACCGCTCCAAGCTGTTCCTCAATCACCTTCAATTTTTTCTCTCTCATGACCTCTAGGTTTTGCTCGGCAACAAATGATCCCTTACCGACAATCGAATAAATAAATCCTGCCTTCTCTAACTCTTCATATGCACGTTTTGTTGTGATGACGCTGATTTGTAAATCCTTCGCCAGCTTTCGGATAGACGGCAGTCCCGCACCTTCTGCAAGCTCCCCCGTTAAGATCAACGATTTGATTTGCGTCGTAATCTGCTCATAGATAGGCTCCTTAGAATGGTTAGAAATCGTAATTTGCATATAAAAACCTCTTTTTTCTGTACTGGTATTCGCAATGAAATATTGTATATACTCTATATATACATTATATACACACTGAAAAAATATTCAACTCCTTTTATGAACTTTTTTGAATGCGATCCAACTAAAAAACCGCACAGCTCTTCAGCCATGCGGTTCCTCAACAAATCAATTTATCTCCAATATACCCATTTTCCCATAAGCCATTCCACAGGCCCTCTTCTCCACTTTTTCAAATAGAGATAGCTGATGAACAGCTGAGCTGTGTAAAGTCCAACAGCAAGTACCAGTCCAAACATTGAGCCCATTTGTCCGAATAACCCAAGTCCGTAAGAATAGAAAATCGTTGTACAAATAATAGATTGAGCCAAATAGTTTGATAAAGACAATCGGCCCAGTCCTGCAAGCAAACGTTTCAACCCTTGTGCAGCATTTGAATAGTAGAAGACAATGAAAGCTTGAATATAACCGATCGTCAGGACATAGGCTCCTAACGTCAACACCATTTCGCTCCAAGGAGCATCACTGAACGTCGCACATTTTAAAGCGAGCCCGATGATAATCATCCAAACCCAGCCTTTACGATAAGCCATGCCTCGATCTTCTTCTGTCAAATGACCTTTTTTCCCGATCGCCATGCCAAGCAGTGCAAATGGACCGATCATGATAGGAGCATAGAGAAGACTTAAAATTGGTGTCAGAGTAAGTGTTACAATTGCCATCATGATGGAGACGATTACCATATCATCTTCGATTGTAATCCGGCTCAACACAATATCGCCATATGTACCAGTTCCATATACATTTGTTAATAATTCAGAATTTCCGTAAATAAAATTCATTAGAGATGGATAAATCACTAAAGATACGGCACCTAAAATACCCGACCATATAAACACTGTTTTGATTCGACTATTTATAAACATCATCAAGAAAAACGTACATGCTCCATAATATAAGAGAATATCACCATTCCAAATGAATATGTAATGCAGCATCCCAAGCACAATAAGACCAAAGCCGCGGCGAACGACGATGGCATTCGTATTCAGCCCCTTTGCCTTCGTGGATTCAATCAACTTGATAAAAGAATACCCAAACAAAAAGGAGAAAATCGGATAAAATGACCCCTGAAACAAGATCTCCGTCACATATACCCCAAACTCCTGCCCCCATATGCTCGGATCAAACATCTTCTCAAAATCATAATCATATTGAAAATTAAGCATATTCACAATCAAAATACCTAATAAACTAAAACCACGTAAACTATCAATAAACTCAACCCTAGATCCCTTCAACACGACAGCTCCTTCGGAAAATATAAAAATAAAGCATATTTATCCTACCACACTTTTAAAAAATTGGATCTCATCCCCATGTGAAAAATCATGTTTTAAGGTAAATTTAATAAAAAAACCTAGAATTTATATTCTAGGTATCCTACTTATGATTGATGACTCTTTTCATCCTTCCAAAGCACACGCTTCACATAAAACAAAATCCCCAATCCAAACAAAATCAACGGCAACTCCCAGTCTGCAGAAATCGGCAGCCATTTCAACAGCATGAGAATCAGCAAAACAGCTCCCACACTTGCATAAAAGACCACCGTTTTTTTCAATTCTTGGTTTGATTGAAACAAAGCACTCTCCTCCACAACTCTAATTATGATCGTTTTTCTAGTTTTTTTAATATTTTTTCCCAGCCGGTATCTCCCATTTTCCGATCAATTAATTGTCCCTCTTTATCTATGAGGCAAAAACTTGGTAATCCTTGAATTTTATATTTTGTGACAATCTCATAATCTTGATCCAACACAATGGGAGCAATGAGATTCTTTTCCTCCGCATATTTCGAAACAACCTCTATCGATTTTTCTTCTTCCGTATATGGAACATGGACACAGGTTAAATGGATACTCAACTGATCCACACTATATAGAATGTGATCGGTTAATTCTTCACAATGCGGACAGTTAACTGACCAAAAATAAAGAAGCTGAGTATGCTCTTCAGGTAAACACCGCTGATGTGAAGAATGAATCCAAGGAAGGTGCTCAGGCCATTTAAGTATTTGCGTTTCCACTACTCATCCCCCTTTTCTTTTAATTGAAAGGCGATGATTTTTCCTAGTGCCTCTTCTGCAGCAAAAGGTGCCACATTTCCTGATGGATTCTCTTGTTCCTGTTTTAGGCACTCGTACATATTTTTTTCGATTTTTGATGGATCAATCCAAGAGATACACCACGACGCCCAAAAACAAGTAGGACCCTTATAGCGTTTTGCCAAAGGCAGAAGAAATGGCAAACTAGGCTGACCAATTCTCATGAGTGAGATCGCAGCCGCCATTCTTGTCTCCTCTTCTTCACTTTCTAACAGTTTGGCAAGAGCTTCTGCTGCGTCCCCTGCATCTGCTCCAAATTCACCAAGTACCGCTGCTGCAATATTCCGCAAAGAACCCTCTACTTTTAAGGCTTCAACAAGCACTGGCACTGCCTCTTTTCCTGATTTCCTTAACTCCCCCATGGCTTGAACGATCGTTACTTCATTGGTATTGACTAAACGTTGAACCGATTGGGATAGCTTATCTTCTGGTTTCATGACAATCAACTCCTCTTTTTAATGAGTCCCACGGCATCGATAACACATCACATAACATACACATCCAGCAAATACACATGTCATCGTTGTAAACCAGCCATTAGTGAACAGATGAATCCCAATGATGACCGCAGCACTTATGACAGATCCGATGAGCAATGATCGATAATAGATGCCCAAAGAAAGACTCGCTTCTCGTCTCAAAGGCTGCGTAAAGGCAAAGAGACGTATGGTCAAAAACCAAATATAAACCCCTACCCCATAAATGGCCCAATACAATACATCATGAATCTCTAACAAGATAAGAGAAATCAAGTAGACACCATACAACCAAAAGGTTTGAAACACTTCCAATAGAAGAATTTTTTGATATAAAGCACCCGGAAAAAGATACAGCAATCCCGTTTGCCCGTGTCTTACAATCCCAGCGTAATATGAACTGAGCAGGACAGATGCACCAATGACCAGAAAGAATAGAGTCAACCAATCTGAAAAATAAGAACTGACGACATAGTAAGTACCGATCAACAGCATGGTAGATAACAGGTGGAAGGTAGCATACTTTTTGATCATCAATATTTCTAGCCAAAGGAAAGCCCAGATGCCCGTTAATGTTGAAAGCCCCCACCACGTCTTGCTTTTCTTTGGACTTATTGGATTTGCATGAACCTGTTTCCCCTCAAATTCCTCCCAAAATGCCGCCTCTTTGACTAACGACTCCATCATCTCTATACGATGACTCGACCTGTACATCATCATGAAAGATAGAATCATCGCTCCAAGTAATATCAATACAGAAATGAATGAAAACTCCTCTATCATGCGTCCGACTTGATACATCAAAGAAGCAGATATCTCCATCATTGACGACTGTTTCAATATCAATTGATTCAAAGTGAGCAATGAAAGACAACCAAACATCAGTATAAAACCAATGAAGAGCACTCGTTTATATACTTGAATGGTTCTTGCACAAGATACCGCAATCATCCATGTTTCGATCATACATAACAGCGCTGTTAACAGGAGTGATTTACCAAGTAGAAAAAAGTACTGCTGCGTTAAACAAAGAAGGAGGATATCAGCCATCACAGCAGAAACAACGAGAAGAGCACATCGCCAAAAAATGTGATATACCCATACACTCATCACAACTGTCCATAAGGAAGCACCACTTCCATACAACCACATGATATCGTTCATCTGACTAGGCAGCCTATTCGAAAACAAGCCAAAGCCAGTATAAAGAACAAATAAAACGACAATGATCCATCCAGCTGTACTTGCATTCCAATCGCCCATACCTGAGACTGCGCTCAGCTGAAAACCGATGGCAGCCATCATAAGTAGCAAGATCAGAAAGGGCATTTTCTTTTCTTGATTTTTACTGATCAAGCGCCTTTGGGATTTCATCCATAAAAGGGAAAGCGTGTTATTCACTAGACCACTCCCCTAGAAGTTGAATGACTTCTGTCCGCCACTTCATTTGTTCTTCCTGCTGCTTAGGAACAGCGATACTTTTCATGATGGCACCGTCTCGAATCAATATCACCCTACTAGCCGTATCAAGAACAAACTCTAGACTATGAGTGGACACAAGAACCGAACCACCTTGAAGGCTCTTCTGTATCAGCCAATCTGACAGCCATTGTTTCGAAGGGATGTCTAACCCAACAGTCGGCTCATCTAAAATAAAAAGGGAGGCATCTTGCACAATGGCCCCTGCTAAGACGACACGCTGTTTTTGACCTCTTGAAAGCCTTCCGCACAATTCGTTCATCTTCATTTCGATATGTACTTCTTTCAACGCCTCAAATACCTTTTCTTTGATCTGTTTTAAACCTTTATGATAGCCCCTCGCACGGAATTGAACATGTTCAGCAACCGTTAAATCTGGGTACAAATATGGCTGATCTGGAATAAGAGCTACTTGTTTTTGGACATGGGAATGACCAGGAGGAAATCCCTCTATGAGTATTTCCCCTTGATCAGGTTGATAGAGACCTGTTAAGCATCGAATGGTTGTCGTCTTCCCCGCACCATTAGGCCCAAGCAGCGCCACAACCTCCCCTGCTTCAATGGAAAATGAAAGGCCCTCTATCCCATCACCATTGCTATATCGTTTGCTTACATTCTGAACCTCCATGAATGGCATCAAATCTCTCCCTTTTATTAGAGTGATGTATGCTGAGGCTTTTTGGTATGTAGATATCTTTGAAGTTTAAATTGCCATAAGGGCATACAAACGAGCACAAAATTGTGAATAAAATGTGCCGCCAGTACACAAATAAATCCATAATGCATAAAAAGAAAACCAAGAAAACATCCAAAAACAAAAAGATGCGCCCAGCGAATCCATCTTGGATCATAACCAGTAACCTGATGCATAATTGCCCATAAAAAAGATGATATTAAAATGGACAATATCGCATTCCCACTAAACCAAAATATAAGAGAAATCATTAAGAGTCGGTATATCACTTCTTCCCCAATAGAACTTTGTAGACTCATATTAAGCCCTTGTCTTAAAGTAAATCCAGATAAAAACATACTTCTATTCGATAGTTCCGGAGAAATACGTAATTTATTCATTCTCTCTAACAGGTAAAAGACCAGTGATGTGATGCCTAGACTAATTAACCCAGCGCTAAGACCAATAAAAGTTTGTCCAACGATTTCATCTAAAAATTTCATTTCTAATTCATTCGCAAGAGCGCCTCCTGCCAATGAACATATAAATACTACAAATCCTGTCAATAATCCTGCAAACAAAGTAGAGAGTATACCAAGTAATTTAACAGTTTGAACACTCATCCTAGCATCGTAAGCATTTACTATCGTTAACTGTATATCCTCCTTAATTGTGAGAGATTGCACTAGTACAATCATGAAACCCAGCATAAAACTTAATGTGAGGTTAATTTGAACATTCATTAAGACTAAAACTAATATAGCCATGATCATCGCAGCAGCTGACCCTAACATACCTGAGAGACCAAAAGTAGACTCAACTTGTTCATCTCTTATTACTTTATTCATCTGATCCGTTAAAATCTCTGTATCTGTGCCGATATATGTGATCACACCAGATTGCATTTCAACTGTTACCTTAAGTCGGATATCTTCCTTTTCAGCGAGATACCAATATGTTTTAATTTCACGAAAATCCTCTTCTTTTGAACCAGAACCAGTTGGTTTTGTCTTAGCCCATAATCCCTTTGAAGAACAAGTTAATTTATCTTTTAAACCTTCTAGTGAAATCTGACCGTCTTTTTTAGATAATGAAGTTTGCCTTACATCTGCATAAAAAAAGGTCACTTCCCGTTTAGCGTTTACTCCTATCACGAATGATTGGTTTTGGTGAACAAAACGAACACGCCAAGACTCAACCAATCCCATTTCATGAAGTATATGTCGATTTTTTTTAAGTAAACCTAAATGATGTAACTTATTCACTGTTTCATGATCATACCAATAGACTGAATATACCTCCCAAGATTCCACGTCTATGCCCACAAACTCTCTAATAAAATCGATACCCACTTTTCTTGCCTCAATTTTATCTAAAAGGTTTGATTCTATTGTTGACACTCTATACTTCGCAAACAGGAAGAGCCCTATCACTCCAAGACCTGACCACAAAATAAAAGTCATACTATTCATGAGTGATGCCTGCTCTCTTTTCATTTTCAAAGGGGAGATCTGGCTCGGATAGTTCAACTTTACCTATACATTTACAGTTTTTCGCTTCACATTTCAATTTCAATAGACGTGTTGGTGAACCAATATCAGAAAAAGAATCAGTTAGAATATGACCTAAAGGAATATCCTCTAATTGACAAGGTGTCACATAACCGTCTGCCCTTATATACCAAGCCAAATAACCCGGTGTACAAAAATCAGTTGTAAAAGAACTCTCTTCATGCTCCCAATCAATTATATTCAAATGGTGTCCCCACTTAGAACGCGCCTGCTGTAACTGGCTTTGAACACGATGTTCAAATGAAGTTTCTAGCGCTTTAAAATTCTTTGTAGCACGTCCTACGGATAATGTCTTACCAGCACGGAAAATAGAGGCATTTGCTTTTGCACAATGATCAACAACCTCCGCTACTTGATCAGCGTTCATTTCATTGATGGTCATTGCAACAATTACAGGAACATTCACTTCTGTTAACCGCTGGATGGTTTCCATACTTTCCTGAAAAGCACCTTTCCTTCCCCTTAAGGAATTGTGAGTGTCGCTCGTACCGTCAATACTAATTTGTACAGATACATTTCCTAGATGACTGAGTAATTCCACTTCTTCTTGTCTCCAGTTTAAGCCATTGCTAAAAACGTTTACGTTCGTAAATAATGAACTCGCAACCATCACAATTTCTTTAAAACCCTTTATGAGCTTGGCTTCGCCCCCTGTTAAAGTCACATCAGCCACACCTTGCGCAGCTAGTTTTTGCATCACATTAATCCACTGGGAACATGTTAACTCTTCAGGATAGGGCTTACCGGAACTAGCATAGCAAAAGGAACAACCTAAGTTACAAGCGTTTGTTAATTGGAGAGTACAGCTAATGGGCAAATAGGACTGTAAAGATCCTGTAAATTGAATAGGTTGATCCAATAACCCCTGTGTCCAAGCTTCTGTAAAAGGATGAGCACTCAATTCTTCACGCAACTGATCAGCTGTTAGCTTTTCCTTTTTAACGATTTCCCAGATACGAGCAGTTTTGCTCACGTCTTTATTCTTAGATAATAAAAATGCAAGCTGAGCCCCTCTTCCACTTAATCTAAAGTAATACATTGATTTTCTATCTATCATGACTGCGCCATGAGGCTGCAAATGAATCGCTAGTTCAGGTAAATCGTATTCTGTTAGTTGATTACTTGACATAAATAGACACCCCTTTTATAGAATAAGGAGCTAGCAATATATGCTTAACTCCCTATGTTATTCATTAAATAGCTCTCATTGCAGGATGTGGTAGTGCACAAACTCGTGTCATTGCAATACTCTTTGAGGCCCAGCACCCCATACATCCAGCTGCCTTAACAATTGAAGTACCACCTGGACGCTTAAGGCTTTTTTTACTCACAGATTCCCATTCTTTTTGGTTTCTTGTCATAAGTAAAACCTCCTCTAGAAATTTGCATAGTGTCAATAGTCCCAATCTCTATGCACCCTGATATTACCATATGAAAAATGTCGAAGTAAGGGGAATTGTGTAAAATATTCTAAAAAAATACTTAAAAGGTATTTATATCAATAAATTAGAGAGAACTAAATATAAAAAAGATTGGATATGAAAATCCAATCTTTTATCCATACTTCCCTTATGCAAAAATTTTTCATTATCTACCTCATCAAGACAATCATTAAGCCAACTCTTAAACCGAATCCATATCCCGACAAGCCCAAGCATCCACCTCAACCTTTAAAGCAGGTGAAGCCAAAGCCACCACATAAATCATCGTCATACAAGGCAGGTGGTCTCCTAAAAACTGACCCATGACTCGTTTTCTACTCTCAGCATCAAACTCACCTACCAAATAAAACACAAGCTTCGTTATATCTTCCACTTTCATATCTGCCGCTTCTACATTGCGTTTTACATTCTCTAACGCTAGCTCGAGCTGTTCCATCGGGCTCGCTGGGATGGTCCCATCGACTTCCATCCCCACTTGCCCCGATAAGGTTAACCACCGCTGCGGCCCTGTTGTCTCTATTTGATGAATGTACGGTGCAACTGGCGCGTGAATGGTCTCAGGATTACGTGATGTTTTCATTGATCAAACCCCTTTTCTGAAAATACAATCAATTTACACCTATCATACCAAACTTTCTTCCCATCCTATTTGCGTATGCTCCGAACGAAGCCAAAAAAAGACCTTTCTTCAAAAGAAAGACCTCTCTAAAATGATGCTCCGCTCCGATGCTCAATTTGATGAATCCAATTCAAATCCGCCTCTAAATGAAGCAGCGTGCCAGAAATCAATAAGTACCGACTCTCATCACCTTGCACAAGACATTCCGTTTTCAGCTTCGTGAGTTCCATCACATCTTTCATGATGACGGCTTTCTGCTGCTGAAGCATTTCTTTTTCTTGATGAAATCTGATTTTCCGTGCACAGCCCCATTTAAAGTGAAAATCATCCTTTACAGCATGATACGGAACAGGCGCCAACAGCCATGATTCCAGCTCTAGTCTGCCTTCTTCCGTCACGTCGTACAGCTTTCGATCTTGGTCATCTATTCCCACTGCTGTCACCAATTGATCACGAATTAACCGATCAAGCGTCGTGTAGATTTGACCCGGGTTGATTTTTCCTTTTATTCCGAGCAATGACTCCAGCTCTAGCTTTAATTCATATCCATGATGTTGCTGCTGACAGAGCGATGTTAAAATTCCGTATTTCACTGACATATGATTTAACCTTCTTTGAGAGATGATATCATCTCTATTTTACTCGCTGTCGCACTAGAAATCCACGAAGCCGCTAAACTGAGTGCAATTCCTGCAATCACTGCCAGCAGTAGATGCAAAAATGGCAGCTGAAATGAAACAAATCCACCGAGCCAATCAGATTGGCTTGAGACATATAGAAGAATCACACCAAATAAAATGCCGCCAATCACACCTGATAACCCAATGAGCACACCTTCTCCGACGATCATTTTTCTCACCTGCTGCTTTGTCAGTCCAAGCGCACGCATGGTGCCAATCTCAGATGTACGTTCAAGCGTATTCATCAGCAGTGTATTGGCTGTTCCAATGCTCGCGAGCCCCATAATGAAAATGAGCATCATAGAAATTAACTCGTTCATACCAGTTAAAGCCGATGTCGTTGATTCAATCTCATCCTCTACTGTTTTCACCTTTGAAAGCCGCTGCCCAAAGTCTTCCCATAGCTGATCTCGTAAAGACTCACCGGCACCTTTGTCTTTTAACGTAAGCAGGATATCAAGGGGCTGCGTCCACCCTAAATCCTCTTGTAAAAATGTCTGATCGACAAATGCCACATAACCCGAATGATGAGAAGTCTTGACCACATCAATGACTTGTAACTGCTGCCGGCCAGAAGGTGCATTGAGATACACACTCTCTCCAATACGCCCACCCCATTCATCAAACGCACGCTCTCCTAACACGATAGAGGGCTTTTCTGCTAAATGTTGATACAAATCGCCTTTATTGTCATCTTCTATAAAAGACGGTCCCTTTTCCTCTACGCCGATCAGAGAAAATTGTCTTTTCTCTCCATCAGCCGTTTCCCATGTCAAAGGAGCCGCTTCCATCATCGGTTCCACCCGCTCAACAGCCTCATAGGATGACAGCTTTTCTTGATCCGCTTTCGTCCATGGGGCTTCAGAAGTAACCCTGAGATCGCCTCCATACGTTTGACGAATCTCTTTTTCGTAGCCATCTGGAGCCGCTTCAATGACCGCACTTAAAAGCAAGATCACAGCAATCCCAACAGCTAGAATCGCCGCCGTATTGGCATTTCGATTCAGTTGCTGCGTGACATGCTGCGCTGATAGATGACCTGGATAGCCAAAAACAAGCTTCAAAAGGGGCGCCAACAAACGGTTCAAAAAGAGCAGGAAAAATGGGAATAACAGAACCATGCTGGCTAAAATGGCAAGATAAGCAGCCGGATGATCCACCCATACAAATGAAAGCAAGCCTATCCCTATCGCCGCTCTAATGACCGATTGTTTCTTCGGTGCAGAAGGTTGGGTGGTGGATTTTAAAGTCAGCAGCACAGACGTTTTCCCTGCATGATAGATCGGAAATAACGAAAACAGCACAGGGAACACAATACCAACGATCACTGCTATTACAACAGGCACTTGCCAATCTAACGAATACACCATATCAAAAGCAAACACACCAAGCAGTGTTTGCATGAACACATCCCCAAGCCAAACGCCAATCGGTACCCCAATGACGGTTCCAATACAAGCCAAGATCAAAACCTCAATCAACATCAGCTTAGAAACAGAGCCCTGTGTATAACCGAAGCTCTTCATAATCGCAAATTCTTTTTTTCGTTCCATCACACTCGTATAGATCATATTAAACACGATAAAACCGCTCATAAACATCGACAGCCCTGCGATGAGGTAAAAGAACGTGTACAACCCGCCAATGTCATTACTTTGCCGGTCATCCGCCACCACAGGCTGGACAAAAACATCTGCATCCTTGAACTCTTTCTGTAAAGATTGAAAGAGCTGTTCCCCGCCTTCATTTGTCTGAAATCTCATATAAGAAAGCTGATCATCCATTCCCGTCCAGTCTCTCAATATATCAAGCGGCGCCATCACACGAAAGCTCGATGATTCTGCACTCTTCCAGTCACTCGGACTTGAAAGCAGCTGTGTATATTCCACAATGGCAGATACCTTCGCTTCGCCCAAATCAGAAAAACGAATGGTATCTCCCACTTTTTTATTCAACAGCTTTGCCACAACATCTGGTATGACCAACCCCTGATTATCCAAACGCCCTTCAATCACAGGCAGCTTCAGTAAAGAGCTCGTTTGATCTTGCACCCCGGTAATTCGCACCGCCCGTTGGTTAAGAGAGTGATCACCTTCTACATCAAAAAACGTCTGTTTATCCAGCGCTAATAATGATCCTGTCACATCAGGATGCTTTAAAATGGAGGAGATCTGTTCCTCATCATATGTATGATCATCACTCAACACCCAATAATCTGCATCAGCGACATACATTTGCTCATAGTAATGAAACACATCATTTGTCGTTCGATCGGCAATGAGCATTGACGTGACAAAAGCGATCCCCACCATGATGCCTAAGACAGAAATGGCGAACCTCTTTTTATGCTGAATCATGTTACGCCATGAAATTCGCCACATACTGAGCATAATCATCATCCTTTCTAGAAATCACTTGATCAATAACACCGTCTTTAAAAAGGATGATTCGATCCGCAAACCCCGCTGCGAAAATATCATGCGTCACCATAATAATCGTCTGCTTGCTTTCTCGATTGAACTTGCACATTAACGCCAAAATATCCTCCGCTCTATGTCGGTCCAAGTTCCCCGTCGGCTCATCTGCTAACAGCACTGACGGCTGATTGACTAGAGCTCTTGCAATCGCTACACGCTGCTGCTGCCCGCCGCTCAGCAAACTAGCCCGTTTCCGTCCAAGTCCATTCAAGCCAACAGCCTCTAACAGCTCTACAACCGTCTGTTGATTCTCCTTTGTTAAACGTCCATCTGCATGCAGCGGAAACGCCACATTTTCTTCGACAGTTAACGTAGGCAGCATCTGATAATTTTGAAACACAAACCCAATCTGTTTTCTGCGAAAAATCGTTCTCTCTTTCTCATTCATCTCACTCAACTGATGCTCATCTATCAAAATCTCTCCATCAGTAGGCAGATCAAGCCCGCCTAACAGCTGAAGTAATGTACTTTTTCCAGAACCACTCGGTCCCATCACCGCTACAAACTCCCCTTCTTCTACCGTCAAATCAACGCCCCTCAGCACCTCAGTCCGCTCCTGGCCTTGAAAAAATTCCTTCTTCACATGCTTGATCTGAATCATCTGCAAACTCCTCCCATCCCTTTACGGAGTAATTATATACTAAGTATATATTATTTCAACATCCAAATCATGATAATATGCATTTATGTCTTATTTTTTACTTACTAAATACATAAAAAACCCTTTAGATTTTCATATCCAAAGGGTACACCATGCTATAATTCTTGTTTTCTAAAAAGAAACCCTCCGATGAGAAAAAAGAAACCAATCAATACCGATACACCAAGAAAGCTTGTAAGCGCCTGATCCGAATAAGTCCCTCTATGAATCATCTCCTCAGCCGCACTTGTGACGCCTTTAGGTGCAAACTTCCCTAATGCATCCTCATAAAACGAAGGAACGGTAAACAGGATGAGGTTGATCAAAAGGGAAACGCCGCCCGCAGTCACTGAACGCTTAAAGAATGCCGATGCACAAATGGTCGACACCACAATAAGCAGTAGGTTTGGATAATACAAAAGCGTTCCTTTTAACACATCGCCCCAAGCCACATGCCCAAATTGAATGTTCACATAATAAACGGAAGCTAGCACCGCCACTATCAAACTAAACAAAGTTAAACAGGCATAGGCGCATAGTTTCGAGACATAATAACTCATTCGACTGATCGGTTTCACCATAATCATGGCTGTCACACCAGATGCACGCTCTCCAGCAATCGTCCCCATCACGATCATAATGAGGATAAACACGCCGAGCGAATCAAATTTACTCAATGCACTGGCTAAAGCTTCTCCAGCACTAGGCTCTGGTATATAAAATGTAGACCCTTCAGGTAGATTCGCTGATTTCGACAAAAGATCCGGCAGCATTTTGAGCGTAATAGGCTGCGTAATCATTAAAATCGTGAAAATGATCGGCACAAATAAGATTTTATAACTAGTGAATAACTCCCTAAATTCCTTTTTCAACATCATCATGCCGTCACAACCTTCATAAAAATATCTTCAAGCGTCAGCTTAGATAGTCGATAATGGAGAAGAACACCGCCAGTTTCAGTGATGAGAGCCGGCAGTTCCTTCAATGCCGTTTGTTGATTGTTGACTCGCACCTGATAAGCGTCTCCTGTTTCCATGCATTCCTCCACCCAATCCCGTTCTTTTAACAAAGCCACTAGTTTCGTATTCTGTTGTTCTAATTGAAATTCAATCACGGGCTGGATATAGTCTTCTTTGAGCTGTTTCATCGAAGAGGACATCTCAATTTTGCCGCTGTTGATCATGATAATATGATCCGCCACACGTTCAATGTCATCTAAAATATGGGTCGACATAAAGATCATCATCTCATGCTTTAGACGCTCAATCAAAGTCAGGACGTCTTTTCTCCCCATAGGATCAAGTGCAGACACAGGCTCATCCAGGATGAGAACCTTCGGGCTGTTGATCAGTGCCTGCGCAATAGCAAGCCTCTGCTTCATGCCTCCACTATAGCTGCCAATAGCACGATCCTTCGTCTCATACACACGGCAAAGCTTCAACAGTTCCTCTGTTTTGGAACGAATGGTGTTTTTCTCTAAATGAAATAACCCGCCAACCCAATGCATCCATTCCTGCCCCGTCATATCCTGATAAAATGCAGGATGCTGCGGACAGTACCCAATCACCTGACTGATTTGATCCATGTCCTTTTCGACATCAAAACCTGCCACCTTCACAACGCCAGACGTAGGACGAGCAAGCCCCGTCAAAATGCGGATCGTCGTTGTCTTCCCCGCTCCATTGGCTCCTAAAAAGCCAACACATCCAACCTCCCCAACAGAAAACGAGACATCTTTTAACACTTCATGCCGTCCATACGATTTCGTCAGCTCGTGACACTCCAACATATTCAAGCGAATCCCCCCTACTAAGATTGTTTACGACCAAAAATGAAATACGCAATAGGACCAGCACTCGCCACAAACACAATCACCAAAGCCCAAACCCACTTCACTTCTCCCCTAATACTCGATGGATCTCTTTTCAACAAATCAAACAAACCAATCACCATCAAAATCGCTTGCAGCAAAATAAGAGGGAAAATCAACTTCATATCCATCCACACCACTCCCTTTTCAAACGTCAATTTGTTTTGGTATTACTTCTTTTGACGACATGAAGAGCGACTTCGTTCAAATGTATTTTATTTTTATTGGTCGAATGGTCTATAAATATAAAAAAGCCCAGTGAAGGTTATTCACTGGGCTTGCTTGTGATGATCATGACGAATCTCGCAAAATCTTTTCCATTTTCTTTCCCTTGGCTAACTCCATCAATCAGCTTATTTAGAAAAAAGATTATCGAGTGCGTACAATAATAACGGTTATGAAATTAAGTGTAGATGATTTATTTTTGAATCCTTCACATATTGCCCTCAATATCCCTTGAAGTACGTTCGACTTCTTGTTGAAGTTCTAATAATAATTTTGATTGTTTTGTTTGAAGCTTTTCTTTATCTCTGAGCGAATGAATACGACTATTAATAGTATCCAATTCCTTATCATGTACTGAATTCAACAAATCTGCTCTTTTCTCTTGAGCATTTCTTTTTATTTCATTAGCCCATGTTCTGAAGTTATTTCTAACTTCATTTCTCGCTTCTAACAACCGTTTTTCATTTGCTCCTTCTTGGTATTCATCGTAGGCCGCCATTAACGGAGACGCCACCGCAGTAACAACACTCACTTTTGTACCAACTTTAGTTAGTACCTCTCCAGCTTTTCCGAATTTGTTTACTATCTTCAAGGCTTCATAGGGTCGAAACTTCTTACCAAAAAAGTGTCCAACATCTAAAACAAACTTATGTGCTTCACTACCTGATAGTTTTCTCAATCCATTTCCGGCTTTTTCTGCATTTATACACCAACTTTTAAAACCCTTACCTGCCACACCTAAAAACTTCCCTATATCTCTTATAGATTCAGGAGCTTTTTTAAAATGATTTGCATCCTTTTTGTCTTTAAAATTAACGTGAAAGTCTACATCCATATTAAACTCTTTTATTAACTCTTTAAAGACTGGAGTATCTTCTAACGCATTTATTTTTTTTATTAAATCGTCTAATTCTTGGTCTACAATATCTGCTATTCTTTCACCAACTTCACTACATAATGTTTCAACTTTTTCTTTTGTAGTCTGAAAATTATAGTTCAATTCACTTGAATTTTTTTCACCAGTAATTTTTGATAGAAACTCATCAGAAACTATCATGACGCTATTGTATAGATTTTGAATTTCATTCTCAATTTCCCTATTTATATTCTTTCTGCTTTCAACTACTAAAAACTTTTTCCTTATTAATAGTTCTTGAACTTTCTTTTCTTTTTCATTCGTAGAAGTTTCAGTTATAACTTTATCTATATATGTATTTAACACATTTAAAGGTGATAACAGTCTTCCCACAATCCCTTTGTCTTCACTGAAATCGTTTAAATTTAAAATCAGATTGTTTAAATTACTACGTTCTATCAATGGACTACGAAATTTTTCATTCTTTGGCTTCAAAGCCTCTAAATAACTATTAGCATCAGTAAACGTCACCCTAAACTCTTCTAAGGTATAGGGTGTTAATACTTTTCTAATATCTTCTTCCCAGTATGATTTATTGGCCAGAGACTCTAAAGAAGTTTTATTTACCACTAACATCATCTTTGAAGATTTCTGTTGTGTAAAAGCAATATTTTTAAAATCTTTTGCAATTAATTCATCAAAACCTTGAGTTGTTACTACATATACTAATAAATCTGCTAAATCCATATATCTATATGCTAAGTCAGAGTGTTCTTGATAATCAGTTCCAATTCCAGGAGTATCTATTAAAACGATATTATTCCACTTATATTCATTAACTTTATCTGTTGTTATGTTCTGTCCTGTTTTTATATTCATATTCTCCGTTAAAGAAGATATTAGTGTTGACTTTCCAGCAGAGTATTGCCCTATAAAGGCAATTTCCAATTTATCTTTGTCTTTAATTTTCGCAATATCATTTTTATATTCACTCATTAAGGAATAGCATTTTTCATTGTCAACTCTGTCAATGATGTTATCAAAATCTTCTTTTAACTGGTCTATTTTATTTGCGTACTTAACGTATTTTATTTCTTCCATTATACCATCTCCTTCACCGTAATGCTTATGTCGTCAAACAGCCTATTTGTTAATTTTATATTCCTACCTTTTTTACCAATTATCCCACTAATTTTACCTTTGCTTGCTCTAATAATAACTTGTGGTAAATTGATTTCTAATTCAATATCTTCGGTTTTTGCTGGAAATAGTGAACGTCTAAAAAGTTCACTCGGTTCATTTATAAATTCAATATAAACGAGCTTTTCTCCTATAATATTCTCTAACAATCTTCTACTATTATTTTGCTTTAGATTTTTATCCTCATGTGTCATAATTTTAGTCATCACACCTTGTTCCCTTGCAACTTTCAACATTGAATTATTATTAAATTTTGATAGATATGTTTGTTCATAAAGTAGTTTAAAAAGATTAACGTTTTCTTGCTGTTCTTCTTTTCTAATACGGATTGCTGACTCCTTTATTAAGTTTAAATATGCAAATAACATTTCTACATTTTTATCCCACTCAATATTTATTTGTTCATATAATGGGTTAATGATATTTTTCTTAAAGGCACTTCGTAACTGCTTTTTTGTATCATTAGACATTTTGTTAACTGACCTTTTTATATCAGTTTTTATTTCTGATTTTCTTTTATCAAATTTTTTGCTATCGTTTCCTGAAAAAATGCTTATGACACCCATTAATGCACCGCCAATTCCAATTACACCAGAAACCCAACCTGCTGGATTCCAAAAATTACTTACGGTAAATAGCCATGTGACACTTAAGGCCGCACCACCCCAACGTGCAACCTTCCCCATTACACCCCTCTTTAATTCGCCAACATCCTCTGCCATACTATCGAAATTAAGATTGTTTACTTCGAATGTAATTTGACGTGAAAATTCATTCAAATTTCTTTTCGCCTCATTTGATAAACTTTGATAAATCTCATTGATTCTTTCATGTAGCTTATAGGACTCTACCTTTTCGTTCCATTTTCTTTCAGCATTTTTATTCCCTGCATAACTATCTACAAAAGCATCCACTTCTGATGACAATTGCGTGAAAATCTGTGATACTTCACCATCAATTGTATTTAATCCATTTGTTTTAAAATCTTCAAACCAACTCTTTATTGCCTTGTGCTTTCCACGAATATAATGCACTCTCGGTTTTATCTGTTTAAAATTGTTCCAATAAACGCTTTCTAAACTTCTTAAATAATAAATATAGTCATCCCTGAAACTTAATACTCTTTTTTGTTTACCTTGGTTCACCACTAATTCTCTAAGCATAATCTTAACTTTATTGAGATTGGAGGCATTGTATAATTTCCGCTTTAAATCCTTATCTTCCTCTTTTGTACTTCTAAATGCAGATAATGCGTGTATAGGAATAATTTTAAAATTATTCCTCCCTAAGTATTTCTTAGAGTATTCTTTAATTCTCTCAACATTACCCGCCTGACCATTTAAACTAATAGTATCCTTATAATTCTCAAGAAATATCTCTCTGAATAATTCATCATCAATGTCCTCTTTCACATTGAGCAATATTATTATTGGCTTATTCTGAGACCTTAACTGAACTAACTTTTCAAATTCAGTTTCCTGTATACTGTCATTGGTAACTAAAAACATAATCAAATCTGATTCATCTATAACGCTTTCGGCAATTTCAACATCCTCTTCTCCTTCGTAAGCCGAAATCCCTGGAGTGTCTATAATTCTAAGATTGTTCCAATAGTATTCTCTGATATCTCTTGTTGTTCGTTGTGAGCCTTTACCAATACTCTCACCATTTCCTTCAGTTAAAGCCTCTCTTATTGTGCTTTTCCCTGCTTTTGTTCTTCCAAATAGCGTTACTGTAAACGTACTCAGATTTTTTTCTTTTTATCTATAGATTCCTCTATGTTTTTGATTCCTGAATGTAAATTATTAGAGATAGTATCGTTAAAACTCTCTAACATGGTCATTAATGATTCATCTTTCAATTCTGTTAAATCATTTGCTTGGTTAATAAAAAGTTTCAATTCTTCGTTATTTTTTTTAAGCGTTTTTTTTAAATCTTTAATTCTACCAGAAACATATGTGGCTTGTTTTTCAGCTACATACTTACAGTCAGTCAATGCTTGTTTATACTCATCGTAATCGATTCTTCTTTTGCTAAAATTATTTACAACTCTAAGCAATGATTCCACCTCCAACATGGATATCCATATATCTTCATAAATTCATAATACTATTCTAACTCACCTCTATATGGAAAATAATACTTATTAACTAATTTTGTTTAATTACGGTCCTTAACGCTTACGAAATTATTGTTCATCCTTACGCTCTCTCCCTGTTCTTTCTTCCCCACTTATTTTACACCATTAGTTTGGCGAGCTCTTCCTACTGCTTTTTTGATAGAGGATATAAAAAAGCCCGAAGCTCGGGACTGACCCCCGTTTTTGAGACAGGGATCAAAACACCTTTATGAAACAGCCAATTGCCGATAGTTTATCGGTGATTGGTTGTTTAGTTTCGTTTGAATACGAATGTTGTTATAATAATAAATGTATTCTTTGACAGTGCGTTCTACGATGGTGGTCGTAGTGCGATCAATCCTGTTAAGATAGAACGTTTCAGACTTTAGTGAGGAATGAAACGATTCGATGGAGGCATTATCAGCGGGCGTCCCTTTACGGGACATGCTCATGGTAATGCCTTTTATATGAACAGCTTTCTGATACTCGTAAGATGTATACACAGAACCTTGATCGCTATGTAACACGCAATTCTCAGGAAGTGCTGGGAGCTGATTAAGTGTGTTTAAGATAAAGTCTGTGTCCTGCTTATCACCAATTGTAAAAGCAATCACTTCTCCATTATATAAATCCAATATACTGGAAAGGTACAATTGTTTCTGTCCATAAGGCAAATACGTGATGTCCGTGACTAGTTTTTCAAGAGGGCGATCAGACTGAAAATTCCGATCCAGTATATTACCGGCTACGGCATAAGGCTGCCCACTCTTCTTACGCTTTTTCATTTTAACCCGGCATTGCCACTGGTTTTTCTGCATGATACGTTGAACAGTTTTATGGTTAATACGCATTCTCATTTTTAGTATGGCTGTGATTTTCCGATAACCATATCGATATTTGTGCTTTCGGCACAACGTGCCGACCTGTTTCTCTAGTTGTCTTTTAGGATGATTCTGAGTCAGATTCTTTTTCCATCTATAATACGAAGTGCGTGAGATGCCTAAATGGACACAGATGTCCTATACCGTCATCGTTTTGCACAATTCATCTACCAGTTTGATTGACGTTTCCTTATCAACTTCCTTTCCAATTCGTTGTACTTTTTTAAAACCTCATTCTGTTGACTCAAATAGCGATTTTCTGCCTGAAGTCTCTCTAATTCTGAAGAGTACTCGGGACCCTTTCCATAGGTATATTGTTTTCCAACAGGTTGTTCGAACCTGTGTGTATCCCCAGTTTTATGCCATCTCACCCATGTCTGAACCTGCGTCTTATTCTTGATATTCAATTCCTGCATGATCTCTTTCATAGGTACGCCTGCCAATCTCATTTCCACAGCCTTCTGTTTAACTTCAACCGGATAACTCACTCTTGTCCCCATAGAAAAAACACCTCCATGTTTTATTTCGGATCACAACGATCCGTTTTCAAACTTGAAGGTGTTTTTTATTTGTCTCATCTTAGGGGGTCAGTCCCCTCTATCAGGCGTTTTACCTGACATTGCTTCGGGCTTGGACAGACATTTTTATTTAAGAGCATATTTTTTGTTTAAGGATAAAGACTGTCAGGTGTATACAACTTGTTCCACATTCTCCGTTATGACGTGACATTCTCTCTTGGATGTCTCCAAAAAATTGCATGATTAATCTTTTAATAAAAAAGGCGGCTATAAGATTTTTCATCTCCTTATCCTCCTTCTTCCTTAAAATCCTGCCCTTCTAAGTACCCGTAAAATAAAGTCGTTCCCTGACCTTTTTTCAAACCCTTTCCCAGACTGATATTCCATATATTTCAAGCGTATTTATTGTTCCCTAATTCGCTCTTTTTTGTCCTACTTTTTGTCAAATTTCAGGTTTTTCAGGTAAATAAGTTGTTCCCTGAAACGCTGGATTTGTTCTGCTTTTTCACACATCTTCTCATGCTTTTCCCCAGTTTTTTGTTGCCTGGCTTTTTCCTAGCTCTTTTTATCCAACAAAAAACACGAGGAAAATCGGATGGTGATTCCGATTTTCTCTCGCGGTTTATTTGACCAACAATACAGTTTATTTTGCTAAGGAACAACTCGATTTTGTTGGTACAATCAAAATCCAATTTTATTGAAACCTACTCCACCGTCACACTCTTCGCAAGGTTACGTGGTTTATCCACATCACACCCGCGGTGAAGGGCTGCGTAGTAAGCGATCAGCTGTAATGGCACAACAGATGCAAGTGGTGCAAGTGCTGGGTGTACAGCTGGAAGGACGAAACGGTCGCCTTCGTCTTCTAGGCCTTTTAGTGAGATGACACATGGGTTTGCGCCGCGTGCAACGACTTCTTTGACGTTACCGCGAATGCTGAGGTTTACGTGCTCTTGTGTTGCAAGGGCAATGACCGGTGTGCCTTCTTCAATTAAAGCAATCGTGCCGTGTTTCAGTTCTCCGCCAGCAAAGCCTTCTGCTTGGATGTAAGAGATCTCTTTTAGTTTGAGTGAACCTTCAAGGCACACATAGTAGTCAAGTCCTCTTCCGATAAAGAATGCGTTACGTGTCACTGTGAAGAAGTCACGAGCGATTTGTTCCATTTCATCCTTTTGATCGACTAGGGCTTCCATTGCGTTTGCTACAATCCCAAGCTCTTTCACAAGATCAAAGTCAAGTGATTGACCATTTAATTCAGCTGCAACAGATGCAAGGATCGCAAGAACAGCGATTTGTGCTGTGTAAGCTTTTGTTGAAGCCACTGCGATTTCTGGTCCTGCATGAAGGAGCAATGTGAAGTCTGCTTCACGAGAAAGCGTAGATCCTGGTACGTTTGTGATCGTTAATGCTTTATGACCAAGCTCTTTGACTTGAACAAGTACAGCACGGCTGTCCGCAGTCTCTCCAGATTGAGAAAGGAAGATGAATAACGGTTTTTTCGATAGAAGCGGCATGTTGTAAGAGAATTCACTTGCTACATGGACTTCTACAGGTACTTTTGCCCAGTCTTCAATGTATTGTTTACCGACAAGTCCAGCATGGTAGCTCGTTCCGCAAGCCACGATGTAAATGCGGTCTGCTTCTGCTACTGCGCTTGCGATATCGCCAGCGACTGACAGCTTGCCGTTTTCGTCTTGATATTCTTGGATGATTTTGCGCATAACAAGCGGCTGTTCATCCGTTTCTTTTAACATGTAGTGAGGATATGTGCCTTTCTCAATGTCGCTTGCATCAAGCTCAGCGATATAAGAAGGACGTGTCATGATATCACCGTCAAGGTTTTTAATGATAACCTCGTCTTTTGTGACAATGACCATTTCTTTATCCATTAATTCCGCATATTCGTTTGTTACTTGAAGCATCGCCATTGCGTCAGAAGCCACAACGTTGAAATCTTCGCCGAAACCAACCAATAATGGGCTTTTGTTTTTCGCCACATAGATTGTTTCTTTGTTTTCGTTATCGAAAAGGGCAATTGCGTAAGAGCCTTTTAGTTGAAGAAGCGTTTGACGGAAAGCTTCCTCTGTATCAAGACCTCTGTTCACAAATTGTTCGATGACTTGAACAACAACCTCTGTATCTGTGTCGCTTTTTAGTGTGACGTCTTGTAAATATTCGCGTGTCAATTGTACATAGTTCTCGATGACACCGTTATGAACAAGCGTAAAACGGCCAGAAGCACTTTGATGCGGATGCGCATTTAGATGGCTTGGTACACCGTGTGTTGCCCAGCGTGTATGTCCAATTCCTGCTGAAGATGCCACGTTTGCATCAACGACTTCACGAAGCTCAGCGATACGTCCTTTTTCTTTGAACACATGCACGCCTTCTTCGTTTGCCACAGCGATACCTGCTGAGTCATACCCACGGTACTCAAGCTTCTCTAAACCTTTTAATAAGATTTCCTTCGCATCATTCTGACCAATATAACCTACGATTCCACACATAAATATTCTTCCTCCCGATCATGTGAAAGGGACAAAGAAAGCCTACTAAAATAGAAGGGACATTTCTTCGTCCCTCTCTACATGTTTAATTTGGGAGATCATGTGTATTCCCTTTGTACAAAGAGTCACCTCTTTGCTTTAAAGAAACACTTACGGCTGTGATCTCTATATTTGATCAGCCGGGAGGCATCCGCCGAAAAATTCGATAACCTCCATCCTCGTCAACTAAGCATCTGTCTCGTTCGATCGCTTAGTTCGGGCGCTATAATTATAAGAGTGGCTGAACATCTACCCTGCCTTTCCTGCTAGAATAAAAATCCAGTAACACAAGGATGATTGTACTATAAGGTCTGACCTCCGTCAATCACAATTTAGCGGATGATCCCTTTCATGTTAGAAAGTAAGACCTCCCTACACTATATGCGATGAGGCTTGTCACGTTCTACCTTTGATGTGCTCTCTTATGTATGAAAGCAAGCAGCAAATTGCCCTCGCTTATATCATTCGTATAGAACTTTCCTCTTATGACGTTTATTCGAAAAAAAAGCAAACCGCTACTTTGCGATTTGCTTTGATCAATTACTCAATACCCATTTCTTCTTTGACAACAGCCGTAATGCGAGCCACGTATTCATCACACAGCTCTTTTGTTTTCGCCTCTGCCATGACACGTACAAGCGGCTCTGTTCCAGATGGACGAACAAGGATACGTCCGTCACCGTTCATCTCTTTTTCAACCTCTTGAATCACAGCTTTTACTTTTTCATTTTCTTCCACTTTATACTTATCAGATACCTTCACATTCACTAGAAGTTGCGGGAATTTCTCCATTTCAGCTGCAAGCTCTGATAATGTTTTTCCTGTTGCTTTTAGTGTATTCACCAGCATGATCGCTGAAAGCATGCCGTCACCTGTCGTATTATAATCAAGGAAAATCAAGTGGCCTGACTGCTCGCCTCCGACATTATAGCCATCCTTTTTCATCGCTTCGACCACATAGCGGTCACCAACAGCGGTTTGAATGCTCTTAATGCCTTGCTTCTCAAGCGCTTTATAGAAACCAAGGTTACTCATGACCGTTGACACGACCGTGTCATCTTTCAATCGGCCTTCACCCTTTAGATAACGTGCGCATATGTACATAATTTGATCGCCGTCTACAATATCACCTTTTTCATCGACTGCAATTAAGCGGTCGCCGTCACCATCAAACGCAAGCCCAATATCCGCTCCTTTTTCTTTCACAAAAGCAGAAAGTGCTTCTGGATGAGTAGAACCTACGCCATCGTTGATATTCAATCCGTTTGGTGATGTTCCCATTGTTGACACATCTGCATCTAAATCTGCAAATAAATGTGTTGCAAGAGAAGAGGTTGCACCATGTGCACAGTCAAGCGCTACGTGAATACCTGTGAAATCCTCGTCTGCTGTCTGTTTCAAGAATTGCAAGTATTTCTGACCGCCTTCAAAGTAGTCATTTACTGTTCCAAGGTCCGCTCCAACTGGGCGTGGCAATTGATCGACCGGCTGATCCATCAGCTGCTCGATTTCATTCTCCTGTTCATCTGACAGTTTAAAACCGTCACCGCCGAAAAATTTAATTCCGTTGTCTTGAACTGGGTTATGCGAAGCTGAAATCATGACACCTGCTTCTGCATCCATTGCTTTCGTTAAATAAGACACACCAGGTGTTGAGATCACACCTAAACGCATGACTTCAGCCCCAATTGAAAGTAAGCCTGCTACGAGTGCTCCTTCTAACATATGACCAGATACACGCGTGTCTCGTCCAACGAGTACCTTTGGACGTTCTTTATCCTTCGTGAGCACATAGCCGCCAAATCTCCCAATTTTAAATGCGAGCTCTGGCGTTAATTCGCTATTAGCCACACCCCTTACACCATCAGTTCCAAAGTACTTGCCCATGTTTCAATCGCTCCTTTTTTACCATTCAAGAGGACGCTGCGTCCTCTTTATTATCTTCTTTGACCCGCTGTCTTTGACTCGATTCTTTTTTTGCTTTATCTTGTGTTGATTCCTTTTGACTCTTCTCTTCCTGATCATCATCGGATGATTGATCTTTCCGATCATTCGTAGAAGCCGGCTGATCTTCTGTATCAGTAGAAGTCAGTTTCACTTTGACCTTCGATCTAGATAATGTCCACGTCACATTTTGAGGGCCATTCACTTGTACTTTGACCTCATGTGTTCCTTCGTTTAAGTCCCCGACATTGATATAGGCTTCAATATCTGAAGCCTTTAGTTTATCAATTGCACTCTTTGAACCTTTTGCTGTTAGTGTGAGACGCCCAGAAGACGGACTCACAAATGCAGAGCTGAGATCCTTGCTCAGACCCACGACAGAAATTGGGACATTATCGATCTTTTTTTCTTCAGCTGTTGCAACCTTCACTTTGATTTTAACAGTTTCAGGTGATACCTTTTTCACACCATCTGGCAGTGGAATGTCGGCATCAATCTCTGTATCATCTTTAATCTTGCTTAGGTCGAGCTTAACGCCGTCAATAAAATCAAGTGCATCCAACACCTTTTGAGAACCGTAGACTGTAACCTCACTTGGGCTTGTCTCGATGCTTGAGATACTGATCCCATCTGGCAAGCTGCCCGTCCGCTCAATCTTAAACGGAACTTTCTTGCTTGGACTCGTAATCGGGACCGTAATATCTACCACAGACGGACTCACTTCGACTGGTAGCTCATTCCCACTGCTATCATACACAGTGAGCTTCGCTTCTTTCTCAATTTGCTGATCAACATCCTCTAAGTTCACAAATGCTTTAATGACAGAAATTTTGTCGATCACGTCTTTTGAGCCAGTAACCGTGACATTTTTCGGATTCACAATAGGCTGCTCTGGTGAATAACCGTCTTTGATTTTATTTTGATTATAAAATTCAGTTTCAACAGGGAATTCAGCTGTCGTTTTTTCCTGTATCGTCACAGTCGTCACAGACGGATTGATCGTTAATGTGATTCCTTTCGATACATCTCTTGCCTTCAATTCGACTTTATGTGTACCTGTCGTCAGGTTTTGCATATCTGCGTAAATTTCAAAATTTTTCGTTTGTCTTGCTGTTTTCACAGCACTAGTTGATCCTTTAATCGTGACATTGACTGTCTGCGGCACACCAGTGACTACATACTTTTCGTCGTCATAATATGCTTTAACAGGAATGTCCGTTAAGGTTGCTTCGTCTGTTGTCGATGTTGGGAAAAAGGATTCACCGATTTTTTTCGGCGTGGGCGCTTGCGCTGAATTGACTGCACCATACAGCAATAAAGCGAAGACCAATGCAAGAAACTTAACGGCCCAGCGATTATTCAAAATCTTATCCATTTTTCTTGCCCCTCCAATACCATTTGGTCGAGGAAGCATCTTTGCTGTTCTTACTAAACTCAGCAATCAGCATTTCTTCAAGCGCTTCTTCTGTCAATTCTCGATGGAGATCACCATTTCTTGCGACACTAATGCCGCCTGTCTCCTCGGAGACAATGACGGTTAAACTGTCCGTTACTTCACTAATACCAACTGCCGCGCGGTGACGTGTACCGAGCTCCTTAGATATAAAAGGACTTTCAGACAGCGGTAAATAACACGCTGCAGCTGCAATCTCATCACGCTTCATAATCACAGCGCCGTCATGAAGCGGTGTATTCGGAATGAAGATATTAATCAGCAGCTCAGAACTGACCTTTGCATTTAAAGGAATTCCGGTCTCTATGTAATCATTCATTCCAGTGTCGCGCTCAATCGTTAATAGCGCGCCTATTCTTCGTTTTGCCATATAGTTAATTGCTTTTGTAATTGCCTCGATCGTTTTCTGCTGCTGTTCCTCTACAGGTGTTCCGCTTCTAGAGAAGAAACGGCCGCGCCCAAGCTGCTCAAGCGCTCTCCTTAGCTCTGGCTGAAAAATAATAATGATCGCAAGGAACCCCCACGTAATCGCTTGATCCATCAGCCATTGAAGTGTGTTAAGACCGAGATACGCACTCCCCATCCTGACGAGAACAATGACGACAATTCCCTTTAAAAGCTGAACCGCTTTTGTTCCGCGGATGACCATCATTAATTTATATATCACATACCAAACAACGAGAATATCAACAGCATTACCGAGGTACTGCAAAAAAGGAATATCCCCTAAAGCCATGTCCTCGTCCTCCAGAATTTTCAGTTATTCTTCGTTCGATTTATTTTTTATAAAAAAAGAGCCTATGTGTAAGTACATAGCGTGGCTATTATACCACATTTTGTTTCAGCAAGGAAAATAGTTGCCATATCTGGCTGGCATTCAAGTCTGTCCATCAATAGAAAAAGAGCAGTCCCTTAGAGACTGCTCTCAAACTGTTTGATTTACTTTTGCTCCTCTGGCCCAATGACCCGCATCACGTCTTGTGCTGTAGACTTCATTTTGTACCAAACCCAATCAAACACTTCATTAATTTCATTGATTTGACCAGTGACTTGTCCGGCAGAAGCAGTCAGCTGTTCTCCATTAACGACTGTTACGTTTCCATCAACCTTGCCTTCTACAATCAGCTTGCCATTTTTCACAGTGACGTCACCTTTGACGGTTTCCCCTTTAGGTACCGTCACTGTATCATTTTCAACCACGAGATTCGGCTGCTTTGACACACTGAAATTATGATCCGTATTCCAGCTAGTAAACAGACTGCCTCCCATCAATATGACAAAGAGGGCAGCGGCGACCATTAGCGGATGAGCTTTAATCCATCTTTGAATCGACACACGCTTTTTCTCCTTTGGAAGACCTGCCATCACCTTTGCAGTAAAATCAGATGGTGCTTCTATATGAGATGTACTCTGCACGAGCGCGATGGATTTCTCAATTTGTTGAAAATGAGTACGGCATTCCTCACACGATTGCAGATGGCTCTTTAATTCTTTTTCATCTTCGGGCTCAATGTCCCCGTCTAAATACTGATGCATAAGCAGGACGATTTTTTCCTGACAGCTCATCAAAATCACCTCACTCAAAGGTCTCTCAACTGTTTCCGGAGAGCCTCTCTACCCCTGTGTATTCTCGTTTTCACCGTACCAACTGGTATATTCAGAATCTCACTAATTTCTTTTAACGAGAGTTCATCAATATACTTTAATACGATGACCGAGCGATATTTATCGGGTAATCTTAAAATTTTTTGCTGAATGGTGCTCGATAATTCAAGCGACACCACCTCGTCCTCTGGCAAAATGCCGTCAGCCGCAATTTGAGAATACATATTCAGTCCTTCTGTCCCTGCCACCTCTGCATCTAAATAATAATCCGGCTTTTTTTTACGAATACGGTCGATGGTCAGGTTGGTTGCAATGCGGTACAGCCACGTGGAAAACTTACGATTCACATCAAAGCTCTCAATATTCACATAGGCACGAATAAACGCCTCCTGCGCAATATCTTCTGCTTCATGTGCATTCCCAAGCATACGATAGCACAGCTGATAAATTTTGTCTTTATACAGGTCTACGATGTCTGCAAATGCGTTCTGGTCGCCTTTTTTCACTTGCTTAATTCTCTTTTTAATCATTGTTTCCATAGTATATTCAACCTCTGCCTTCACCGGTCTTTATGTATACGAACCTCGTTCCAAAAGGTTTCATTCTCCTCTAAAAAATAGTGTAACAAATTTTTGACAGCATGTTTCGCTTATCAGCCGGTAAAAACCTTAACATATCCTTAAATTTCCCCAAAATTAAAAAAAGAACGGGAACAAGTCCCGCTCTATAATAGCTTTTCACCCATTAAAGAACCAATTAATGCAACTGCCGCTTCTGCTGTTTTATTTTTCTCATCTAATACCGGATTCACCTCAACAAACTCAGCAGAAGTCAAAATACCTGCTTCCTCTAAAAGCTCCATTGCAAGATGACTCTCTCTATAACTGATGCCGCCAGCAACCGGCGTTCCCACGCCAGGGCACTCTGCAGGATCTAGCCCATCTAAATCAAGCGACAAATGAACACCATCTGTTCTTTCTTTTAAATAGGCAATGGCTTCCTCCATTACTTTCGTCATCCCTAATCGATCTATTTCATGCATCGTATACACTTTAATGCCTTTTTCTCTAATCAATGCCCGCTCTCCTTCATCTAAAGAACGAGCACCGATCAAGATCACATTCTCAGGCTTTACTTTAGGGGTATAACCGCCAATATTGATTAGATCAGCATGCCCAAAGCCGAGACTGACAGCGAGCGGCATCCCATGAATATTTCCAGAAGGAGAAGTTTCCTCTGTATTTAAATCACCGTGCGCATCATACCAAATGACACCCAAATTTTCATAATGTTTGGCTACACCGGCTAGTGTACCAATTGCAATGCTATGATCCCCGCCTAAAATCAGCGGAAACGAACCTGACTGCACAATACTGCTAACCTTTTCAGCAAGAAGCTGGTTTGCGCCAGCATTCTCCGTTAAGTTTTTCAGTTTTTCACTTGTATAGAGACCTTTCTCATCATCTCTTTGCTCAACGGGAATATCCCCTAGATCTTCGACATCAAATGAAAGCGATTCCAATTTTTCTTTTACACCAGCACAGCGAATGGCACTCGGCCCCATATCGACGCCCCTTCTCATTTGACCGAGATCCATCGGCACCCCAACAATCGTGACCTTCTTTTGATCTCCCATATGTACATCCCCTTTCCGTTCATGCTTATATTTTACTTTCTCGGTGCCTTCTGACTCAACTCAACAATATTTTGAATAGTTATACATTCCAATCGTCAAAATAAAAAAAAGACACCTTTTTAAAAAAGGTGTCTTAACTGGGCTAGCTGGATTCGAACCAACGCATGACGGAGTCAAAGTCCGTTGCCTTACCGCTTGGCTATAGCCCAAAAATGGTGGAGGGGGGCGGATTCGAACCGCCGAACCCGGAGGGAGCGGATTTACAGTCCGCCGCGTTTAGCCACTTCGCTACCCCTCCACATATGGAATTGATAAAAGAAAAACAGTGCCGGCAAGAGGACTTGAACCCCCAACCTACTGATTACAAGTCAGTTGCTCTACCAGTTGAGCTACACCGGCATATGGTGGAGGATGACGGGCTCGAACCGCCGACCCTCTGCTTGTAAGGCAGATGCTCTCCCAGCTGAGCTAATCCTCCACATGATGGTGACCCGTACGGGATTCGAACCCGTGTTACCGCCGTGAAAGGGCGGTGTCTTAACCGCTTGACCAACGGGCCAGTTTGTCAAGTTTACTGTTTCCGTGAAGCTGACAAAAGTTATTATATACAGGTTGTACCCCTTTTGTAAAGGGGATTTTTATTTTTTTTATTTTCTAACTATTCAACCCTCATCAGTACAACATTTTGACTGAAATATAATTTCAGTATTTAAATATAATATTGAAATTTCATGTCATACTCAATATACTGAAAATGAAGAAATAAGGAGGTATGTCACATGCAGCCATCTCAACTGCGTTCTTTGACAACAGAATCAAGAAACCCTAACACCATGAGAATTTCACAAGCAAGCCCGCTAGAAATACTCCAAATGATTAATGCGGAAGATATGAAGGTCGCTCAAGCCGTCAACCGTGTCCTTCCAGACGTAAAGACAGCAAGTGACTTTGCCTTTGAATCCATCTCGAATGGGGGCAGACTCATTTATCTAGGCGCTGGAACAAGCGGCAGAATTGGGGTAATGGATGCGGTCGAATGTCCACCTACCTATAGCATTTCACCTGATGTCATCGTAGGCATCATGGCCGGTGGCGACTCTGCCTTTTCACATGCAGCAGAAGATGTGGAAGACAGTGAAGAAGCTGGTCAAAAAGATTTAGAACACATTCACCTGACATCAAAAGATACGGTTGTCGGCATCGCGGCGAGCGGTAGAACACCCTATATCATTGGCGCTTTAAACTATGCTAGAACCATTGGAGCAAAAACAGTAGCCCTCAGCTGCAATGAACAAGCAGAGATTAGCGAACTAGCAGACTGCGCCATTGAAGTCGTCGTAGGAGCAGAAGCCATCACTGGGTCAACACGAATGAAAGCCGCATCCGCTCATAAAATGATTTTAAATATGCTTTCCACCTCTGTCATGATCAGACAAGGCAAAGTATATGAAAACCTGATGGTAGATGTAAAAGTAAGCAATCATAAACTGAAAGAACGCGCCATCACCATCATTCAGCATGTGACCAATGCTTCCTACGAACAAGCCGTAAAAGCCCTTGAAGCAGCCGATTTAGAAGTTAAAACAGCCATCGTCATGCTCCAAACCAAAACAGATAAAAAGACAGCCAAAGACCTGCTCAACAAAGCAGATGGTCACATCGACAAAGCCATCTTACGTCATCAATCTTAAAGGAGGAAACTCATGTCAGCAGGCGGACTCACCCTACTACACACAATGAAATCAAAGCTTCCCCAATCTGAAAAAATCATTGCAGACTATATCCTTGCCCATCCTGACAAAGTCATTAAAAGCACAGTGCATGAAATCAGTCAGGCTGCCGGCGCAAGCAGCTCTGCCGTCATCCGCCTCTGTAAGTCTCTCGGGCTGGATGGCTATCACGATTTGAAAATGCGGATCGCTGGAGACTTAATGCACACTGATAAACAAGGCTACCGGGATATCGAACAAGATGAACCACTTCAATCCATTATTCAAAAGACAGCAGGAAACACCATTCAATCGATCAAAGATACAGCCTCTATTTTAAATGTAGAAGCTTTAGAAAAAGCTGTTCAACTGCTGCTGAATGCAAACCAAATCCATTTTATCGGTGTGGGTGCATCTGGCATCGTCGCAGCTGATGCCCAGCAGAAATTTCTCAGAATCAATTATGCAGCTACAGCCTTTACTGACATGCACATCGCATCTACGGTCATCGCAAATGCTGGAAAGAATGACATTGTGTTCGGTATATCCTTTTCAGGAGAAACGTTAGACATCATCCAAGCCCTTCAGCTCGCAAAAGAAAATGAAGTGAAAACCATTGCTTTAACGCATCCAGGGCATACAAGCGTTTCTGCATTGTGTGATGTCCATCTATCAACGTCCGGTTCCAATGAAGCACCTTTTCGCAGTGCTGCCACTTCCTCTAGAATGGCACAGCTCTATTTAATCGATGTCTTGTTCCTCAGTTTAGCCTCCCGTCAATATGAACAGACAGCACAATATATTGACAAAACAAGGCATGCCATCCGCTCCATGAAACGAAAAACAAAGGGGGATTCAACATGAGTCATCAAAAGAAATATCAGCAGTTGGCGAAAGACATCCTTTCACTCTGTGGTGGTTCTGAAAACATTTCTTCCCACACACATTGTATGACACGTCTCCGAATTACACCCATTGATCGTGAAAAAGTGCAAACCACCGCGATCAAAGAACTCGATGGCGTCATTGGCGTCGTCGAAGCGGAAACACTGCAAATCATTTTAGGCACAGGTGTTGTCAACCAAGTATCAAGTGCGTTTGAACAGCTGCTCAATGCCTCAGGTTCATATGACTTAAACAACGAAGCACAGAAAAACAAACAAGCCATTTCACAAAAGAACCGCACACCATTCAAGCTGTTCTTACGGCGGATCGCCAGCATTTTCATTCCCATTATTCCAGCACTCGTTGCATCGGGTCTTATAACGGGTATTACAAAAGCGGTCGTGCAAGCAGGCTGGCTCGATGAAAAATCTCAAGCTGCGATTATCCTAACCGTTATAGGCTCAGGCTTGTTTGCTTATCTCGGTATATTAGTAGGAACAAACGCCGCAAAAGAATTTGGTGGCTCTCCTGCATTAGGCGCATTAGCAGGTATTCTCATCATTAACCCAGCTGCCACTGATATTATGTTATTTGGCACTAATATTCTACCAGGTAGAGGCGGACTTATCGGTGTTCTTCTTGCAGCTATTTTTATGGCACTTGTTGAGACCCGGATCAGACGCTTCGTCCCGCAATCACTCGATATCATCGTCACACCAACCATCACACTACTCATTACAGGCATTTTCACGTACGTTATCTTCATGCCAGTCGGCGGATTTATATCTGATGCCATCACCTCTGGACTTACTTATCTATTAAACATTGGCGGTATTTTTGCCGGATTTGTCCTTGGTGCGACCTTCCTTCCTCTTGTTGTCACTGGACTTCACCAAGGCCTAACACCTATTCATATGGAACTGATTAATTCAATTGGAGATGACCCGCTTCTGCCAATCCTCGCTATGGGAGGCGCAGGACAGGTCGGTGCTGCCTTTGCCATTTATATGAAAACAAAAAAGAAAAAGCTGAAAAGAGCCATTGCAGGCGGACTTCCTTCAGGAATGCTTGGAATTGGAGAACCGCTCATTTTCGGTGTCACACTCCCGCTCGGAAGACCCTTCCTCACTGCTTGTCTCGGCGCTGGAATCGGCGGAGCATTTCAAGCCTATTTCCAAATCGCCACTAAAGCAATCGGGGTATCAGGTCTCCCATTAACCTTTATCGTTCACACACATCAAATGCTACTTTACTTAATAGGACTCTTCATTGCATATGTCGCTGGATTTATCTTCACATACTTATTCGGATTTCATGATGATATGGCTGTTGAATTCGAGGAAAATAAGCAATAGGAGGTCTAGCTCTTGAAGAAATATTTTCTCATCATCACAAGTCTGTTCATGCTCCTAGGGTTACCAGTACAAACATTTGCAACTAGCTCCCATCCTGTATCGTCTTTGTCTAAAACAGCACCTGAAGAATATCCCGTCTTAAAAAAAGCAAAACGACCGGAACAAGTAGGTTTTTCTTCTAGGCAGCTTAGGAAGGTTGATCACATGATTCAAAACGATATCAAAGCAGGGTTTCCAGGGGCAGCACTCATCATTATCAAGGATGGTCAGATCGTCCATCAAAAAGCCTATGGCTACAGACAAAAATATAAAGGGACAACAGAACTCAAATTCTATAAGAAAATGAAAAAGAACACACTGTTCGATTTGGCATCCAATACTAAAATGTATGCCACCAACTATGCCCTGCAAAAGCTAGTATATGAACAAAAACTAGATGTAAATGAAAAAATACAAACCATCCTGCCTGACTTTCAAGATGAACCAGATGCAAAGGTAACCGGCAAAGATCAGCTTCGAGTCAAAGACCTTCTCACCCATTCTGCCGGACTGCCTTCCAGTGTTTTATTTTATAGCAAAGAGCAAGCGGGCTCTTTTTTCTCTCAAGATAGACAAACAACCATGAAATGGCTGCCAAAGGTGCCTCTGCAATACAAGCCAGGCACTCAGCATATTTATAGTGATATTGATTACATGCTGTTAGGCATGATCATTGAGAAAAAAACCGGTATGCCACTTGATCAATATGTAGAGTCGACGATTTATCGACCGCTTGGTCTAAAACATACCATGTTCAATCCGCTGAAAAAGGGATTCAAGCCAAAGCATTTTGCAGCAACCGAGCGTCTAGGCAATACACGCGATGGTGTCATTGATTTTGAAAACATTCGCAGGTATACCTTGCTAGGTGAAGTCCACGATGAGAAAGCCTACTACTCAATGGCAGGTGTCTCCGGACATGCTGGACTTTTCTCTAATACATCAGATATGGCCGTACTGCTTCAACTGATGCTCAATAAAGGAGGCTATGGGAAAACAACCATCTTTGACCAAGCTTCTATCGATCTCTTTACGGAATCATCAGACACGAACCCAACTTACGGGCTAGGCTGGCGGAAAAACGGCAATACTGACATGGAATGGATGTTTGGGAAATACGCAAGTAAAGAAGCGTATGGACACACAGGCTGGACCGGAACGATGACACTAATTGATCCAAAACACAATCTAGGCGTCGTCTTGCTGACAAATAAAAAGCATTCACCCGTCGTTTCACCTGAAGTCAACCCAAATCAATTTGAAGGTGACCTTTTCCCAACTGGTACTTATGGAAGCATCATGACTGCAATCTACGAATCTTTTAAGTAAAAGGAGGAATTCGATGTTAAAAGCTCTGTTCCCCGCTGCACTCGTTTTGGCCCTGCTCACCTCTTCCATTCCAACGGAAAAGGTGAGCTCCGCCCCTCTCCCAACTGCCAAACAAATGGTTCAGGACATGTCCTTGGATGAAAAAATTGGCCAAATGCTCATGCCAAACTTTCGCAATTGGCAAGCAGAAGGTGAATCCGCTCCTACAGGCTTCACAAAAATGAATAAAGAAGTCTCTCACCTTGTAGAGAAATATCATTTAGGCGGTGTCATCTTATTTGCAGAAAATGTCGTTGATACGAAACAAACCGTCAAACTCACACATGAATTTCAACAAGCATCACCCAACATTCCTTTACTCATTTCCATTGATCAAGAAGGCGGAATCGTCACAAGACTACAAAAGGGAACACATTTCCCAGGAAATATGTCGATTGGTGCCTCTCGAAGTAAGAAAAATGCTTATGACACTGGTAAAATCATCGGCAAAGAATTAAACGCTCTAGGTATCAATACAAATTTCTCTCCTGTTCTTGATGTAAATAATAACCCGAATAACCCCGTCATCGGTGTCCGTTCCTTTAGCTCTGACCCTGAACTTGTCACGAGACTTGGTCTGCAAACCATGAAAGGACTTCAAAAGGAAAAGACCATTTCCACATTAAAGCATTTCCCAGGACATGGTGATACAGCTGTTGATAGTCACTACGGTCTTCCGCTTGTCGAACATGATCTAGATCGTCTTAAAAAGGTGGAGCTGTATCCATTTCAACAAGCAATCAACGCAGGGGCAGATATGGTCATGACCGCTCATGTTCAATTCCCAGCCATTGATGACACAACGTATAAAAGCAAAAAAGATGGCGAGGACATTATGGTTCCAGCAACCTTATCAAAAAAAGTCATCACAAACTTATTAAAAGAAGACATGGGCTTTCAAGGAGTGGTTGTAACAGACGCCCTCAATATGAAAGCGATTGCAGATAACTTCGGACAGGAAGAAGCTGTGGTAATGGCTATTAAAGCAGGCGTCGACATTGCCCTCATGCCAGCACCTGTCACGTCCTTAAAGACAGAAAAAAACCTAGAGAATGTGTTCAATGCTTTAAAAAGAGCAGTTCTCACAAAAGAAATTCCGATATCTCAGATCAATCAATCTGTCGAAAAAATCCTTCAATTAAAGATCAAACGCGGCATCATTTCCGCCAATAAACCAGTAAGCCTTGAGAAGAAAATCAAAAAAGCCACACAGCTCGTTGGTCAAAAGTCGCACCGAAAAGCAGAACAAAAAATGGCACGTGAAGGAATCACTCTCCTTAAAAACAACGACAAAACTTTGCCTTTTAAGCCTAAAAAGAATGACAAAATCTTGTTCATGGCACCGTACGAAGATCAAACAAAAGCAATGTCCGTCACAATTGAATCACTAATCAAACAGAAAAAGATCAAACCTGTGCGTATCCAATCATACGCATTTGCAGATAAGAGCTTCTCCAAAGAAACAGCCAAACTCATTCAAAATGCTGACTATGTCATTACCGGCTCTTACGTTGTCCAAAATGACCCGGCTGTGAATGATGGCGTCATTGATGACGGTGTACAGGATCCGAAAAAATGGGCAACGGCCTTCCCTCGTGCTGTCATGAAAGAAGCAGCAGCACAAAACAAACAATTGGTCATCATGAGTCTCCGAAACCCTTATGATGCGGCAAATTTTGAAGAAGCCGATGCCTTACTAGCTGTGTACGGTTTTAAAGGGTACTCAAACGGACAATTCAATCAACCGAATATTCCTGCGGGACTAGAAGTGATTTTTGGAGCGGCCTCACCTAAAGGGAAATTACCCGTCGCTATCCCATCAGTCACTCATCCTAATCAAACCCTTTACCCATTTGGCTATGGACTCAATTTAAAAGGAAAACAGATCAAATAGGAGGGATTCTCTTGAAAAAGACAGCAAGCTTGATACTCGCTAGCATTCTCATGATCAGCACATTGACCGCCGCCTCCCCCGCAGATTCAGAACGAACAGATACAAAAGGAAAAAAAGCAACAGTCAAAACAGGTATCGAAACATTACTCTCAAGTAACCTCTCTTGGCTTAAAGGGAAAAAAGTAGGGCTTATTACGAATCCTACAGGCATTGATGCAAACATGAAAAGCAGTGTCGATCTGCTATTTGAACACCCCGATATTAAACTGACTGCCTTGTATGGGCCTGAACATGGCGTGCGCGGTGATGCACAAGCAGGAGAAGGCGTCGAATCGTATACTGACGAAAAAACAGGCCTGCCTGTTTACTCTCTTTATGGAAAAACAAGAAAGCCAACTCCTGAAATGCTCAAAAATGTAGATGTCCTGCTATTTGATATTCAAGACGTTGGTGCTCGTTATTACACCTATATTTACACGATGGCCTATGCAATGGAAGCAGCTAAGGAAAACAACATTCCATTTGTTGTCTTAGATCGTCCAAACCCAATAGGCGGGCTAAAAGTAGAAGGACCCGTATTAGAGCCAGAACACGCCTCTTTTGTAGGTCTCTATCCCATCCCATTAAGACATGGGATGACGACTGGAGAACTTGCATACATGTTTAATAAAGAGTTTCATATCAACGCTGATGTAAAAGTGATCAAAATGAAACATTGGAAACGATCCATGACGTTCGATGACACGAAGCTGCCGTTCGTCCTCCCTTCACCTAACATGCCGACCGTTGATAGTACCTTTGTTTACCCAGCAACAGGATTAATCGAAGGCACAAACGTTTCTGAAGGCAGAGGAACGACAAAACCGTTCGAACTCATTGGCGCTCCATATATCAATAGCAATGAGCTAGCAGATCATTTAAATGGGTTAAAACTAAAAGGCGTTCAATTTAGACCTGTCTCATTTACCCCTACCTTTTCAAAACATGCCGGGACTTTGTCTCACGGGGTACAGCTTTATGTCACAGACCGAAAATCATTCGAAGCAGTCAAAACAGGTCTATCCATCATCAAAGCAATACATGACTTGTATCCTAATGACTTTCAATTCCTACAAACAGGCAGCTTTGATAAACTCATCGGGAATAGCTGGATCAAAGAAGAAATCAATAAAGGCACTTCCATCAAACACATCATGAAACAATACCACCATGACCTAAAGACATTCGAAAAGAAACGAAAAAAATACCTCATCTATTAATCGCAAAAAAACCTCCATCTTAAAGGATGGAGGTTTTTTCATGATAAAGACTTAGTCACAGCAGGTACTTTCAGCTCGAAACGATGAAGTAAAAAGCCAAACAAGGCTGCAAGCACTTGCTGAAACAGCATGCCAATCACAACAGGAACAGCAACAGCAGGCGGGAAAAAGCTAATGGCAAGCACAGCACCCGCGCTAATGTTCCGCATACCGCCCGTATACACAATCGCCACAATTTCTCCTTGGGTACATTTCATCGCCTTTCCAATCAACCACGCAAAAGCATACCCACTCATCGCAATGAAAAAGACAGTCGCTGCTTTGCTAAAAAATGCAGCATCCAGTTCACGCAAATATGGGGCGACAACAGAACTGTTAATCGATACGACAACAAACAAGCCTAATTTTGAAAAAGGAGCCAAGGTCTGACTCATTGCTTTTGTCACCGATGGCTTTGCATACTGACGAACGAGCATCCCTAAAATAGAGGGCAGCACCACCATACCGAATAGTCCTTTCATGATCGCCACCATGTCCATATGGACCTGTGTACCAACGAAGATTGACAAGCTTACTGGCACAATCAATGGCGAAAGCAATGTATCAATTAATATGATAGATAACGTTAACCCCACATTCCCTTTATACATTGCCGCCCATATTAAACTAGACACACCTGTCGGAATCACCATCGCAAGCGTCAAACCGGTGATCGTCATAGAATCACCCGCAAATATCAAATGCCCCGCCGACCATGCATAAAGGGGCATCAGCACATGCAAAATCATAAACGATAAAATCAAAGGCAATGGATGCATCACCGTATGCTTTAAAGCTGAAAAAGTAGATGACAAGCTCCCTGAAAATGTCATCACAGCAAACACCCAAGGCACCAAAAAGGTGAAATCTTTTAAATACGCCGCCAATAATACACCAAGTAGCACGCTGACAGGCGTAATGAGCGGCATCATCCGGCCGAGCACCTGATTCAAACGGACAAGCATGCCGGCCACCTCCATCCTTCACTTTCTTCCTTGTTCTATTGTAACAAACAGAAAAGTCTCTTTAAGATCCGATCACTTGTTTCATAAGTTTTTGACTAGACGTATCCATTCCAACTACGTCCACCTCTACACCAGCTGTACGATATTTTTCCTTCACACGTTCAATCGCGGCCACACCTGATTCGTCCCATATACGCGCTTCAGACAAATCAATCACAACCGTTTTCAGGTCGTTTCCATGATGGAAGGCTTGAATCAATTCAGTCACGGAAGCAAAGAAAATTTGTCCCTTAATTCGATAAATCCATGTACCAGCTTGGCTTTCTGTAGAGGTGATATGAAGTTTTGATATTTTAGCTACAAAGAATACGGCACTAAGCAGCACCCCTGCAAAAACACCCTTGGATAAATCATGAGTGAACACCACCGTCACGACCGTGACAAACATCACAAGAGAATCTGTTTTTGGGTTCTTTTTTAGCTGCTGGAATGAACTCCAATCAAAGGTACCAATAGAAACCATGATCATGACAGCCACAAGAGCAGCCATTGGAATTTGAACGACTACATCACCGAGCACAAAAATCAATACCATTAAAAATGCACCAGCCACAAAGGTAGAAAGCCTACCTCGTCCCCCTGCCTTTGTATTAATCACAGATTGACCAATCATCGCACAGCCAGCCATACCGCCAAAAAATCCTGCCACCACATTGGCAATTCCTTGGCCTCTCGCTTCCTTATTTTTACGACTAGACGTTTCCGTCATATCATCTACAATCTGTGCTGTTAATAAAGATTCAAGTAAACCAACCATCGCAAGTGCTAAGGAATAAGGAAAAATGATGGCAAGTGTTTCCCAGCTAAACGGTACATTGGGAATAAGAAAAGTTGGCAAAGAGCTAGGAAGCTCTCCCATGTCCCCAACCGTTCTGACATCAATATGCCCAAATACAGCAATCATCGTCATCACAATAATCGCAATAAGTGGAGAGGGAATAACTTTTGTGACCATCGGCAATACATAAATGATCAACAATGCTCCACCTGTCATGATATACATAGCCATGGATTCCCCAACGAAATGCGGCAGCTGGGCCATGAAGATCATAATTGCCAACGCATTGACAAAACCAACCATCACAGACCTCGGAATAAATTTCATCAGACGAGAAACACGGCACACTCCAAACACAATTTGAATCAAGCCTGTTAAAATCGTAGCTGCGAACAAATACTGCAATCCATGATCTGCAATTAAATTGACCATGACCAGCGCCATAGCCCCAGTAGCGGCAGAGATCATACCTGGTCGTCCACCAACAAACGAAATCACAATCGCGATACAAAACGAAGCATACAAACCGACCTTAGGATCAACGCCCGCAATAATTGAAAACGCAATCGCCTCAGGAATCAAAGCCAAGGCCACTAAAATACCCGCCAGCACATCCTGACGCACATGTCCAAACCATTCTTGCTTTACAAATAAATCTTTCAAACCATCTACTCCTTTTTATATACATACCGTACAAGGAAAAAGTAGGCGAATAAAAACCGGAGATACAGAAAGGGAAAAACAATAACCATTCAATTTCGGGGAAAAAGATGAACGTACAGAGTCTTTTGTAAGAGAGGAAGTCATCACTTTAGTAAGGATAAAAGAAATACGCCGAAGAATCAAGAACAAATAGAAGGGGTATGTAGAAAGCTAAGGCAAAGCTTCCATCAAAATCGCTCGAGTCATTTTCTATTTTCATGAGCCTAACTAAGATCAATAAACGTCAACTTATTTTAAAACAAACAAAAAAAGCCTTCTCATCAACGAGAAACCTTAACATTTACCATTATCATATAGAGGAAAGCTTCCAAGCGGGCTCGAACCGCTGACCTCTTCCTTACCATGGAAGTGCTCTACCTACTGAGCTATGGAAGCATGGCTCCGCAGGTAGGACTCGAACCTACGACCGATCGGTTAACAGCCGATAGCTCTACCACTGAGCTACTGCGGAATGGATAAAGTAACTTCTTCCATTGGAAGGATATAAACAAAAAGCTTGGCGGCGTCCTACTCTCACAGGGGGAAACCCCCAACTACCATCGGCGCTGAAGAGCTTAACTTCCGTGTTCGGTATGGGAACGGGTGTGACCTCTTCGCTATCGCCACCAAACCTGATGGAGAGAATGTTCTCTCAAAACTAGATAACAATGTTCATTTTTCACATTAGAATATAGGTTAAGTCCTCGATCTATTAGTATCTGTCAGCTCCACGTGTCACCACGCTTCCACCTCAGACCTATCAACCTGATCATCTTTCAGGGATCTTACTTCCTTGCGGAATGGGAAATCTCATCTTGAGGGGGGCTTCATGCTTAGATGCTTTCAGCACTTATCCCGTCCGCACATAGCTACCCAGCGATGCCCTTGGCAGAACAACTGGTACACCAGCGGTGCGTCCATCCCGGTCCTCTCGTACTAAGGACAGCTCCTCTCAAATTTCCTGCGCCCGCGACGGATAGGGACCGAACTGTCTCACGACGTTCTGAACCCAGCTCGCGTACCGCTTTAATGGGCGAACAGCCCAACCCTTGGGACCGACTACAGCCCCAGGATGCGATGAGCCGACATCGAGGTGCCAAACCTCCCCGTCGATGTGGACTCTTGGGGGAGATAAGCCTGTTATCCCCGGGGTAGCTTTTATCCGTTGAGCGATGGCCCTTCCATGCGGAACCACCGGATCACTAAGCCCGACTTTCGTCCCTGCTCGACTTGTAGGTCTCGCAGTCAAGCTCCCTTGTGCCTTTACACTCTGCGAATGATTTCCAACCATTCTGAGGGAACCTTTGGGCGCCTCCGTTACATTTTAGGAGGCGACCGCCCCAGTCAAACTGCCCACCTGACACTGTCTCCCTGCCCGATAAGGGCAGCGGGTTAGAAGGTCAATACAGCCAGGGTAGTATCCCACCGATGCCTCCACCGAAGCTAGCGCTCCGGTTTCCAAGGCTCCTACCTATCCTGTACAAGCTGTACCAACATTCAATATCAGGCTGCAGTAAAGCTCCACGGGGTCTTTCCGTCCTGTCGCGGGTAACCTGCATCTTCACAGGTACTATAATTTCACCGAGTCTCTCGTTGAGACAGTGCCCAGATCGTTGCGCCTTTCGTGCGGGTCGGAACTTACCCGACAAGGAATTTCGCTACCTTAGGACCGTTATAGTTACGGCCGCCGTTTACTGGGGCTTCAATTCGCACCTTCGCTTACGCTAAGCGCTCCTCTTAACCTTCCAGCACCGGGCAGGCGTCAGCCCCTATACTTCGCCTTACGGCTTCGCAGAGACCTGTGTTTTTGCTAAACAGTCGCCTGGGCCTATTCACTGCGGCTTCTCGGGGCTTTAACACCCTAAGAAGCACCCCTTCTCCCGAAGTTACGGGGTCATTTTGCCGAGTTCCTTAACGAGAGTTCTCTCGATCACCTTAGGATTCTCTCCTCGCCTACCTGTGTCGGTTTGCGGTACGGGCACCTCTCACCTCGCTAGAGGCTTTTCTTGGCAGTGTGGAATCAGGAACTTCGCTACTAAATTTCGCTCGCCATCACAGCTCAGCCTTCACGGGAAACGGATTTGCCTATTTCCCAGCCTAACTGCTTGGACGCGGATATCCAATACCGCGCTTACCCTATCCTCCTGCGTCCCCCCATTGCTCAAATGGTGAGGAGGTGGTACAGGAATATCAACCTGTTGTCCATCGCCTACGCCTTTCGGCCTCGGCTTAGGTCCCGACTAACCCTGAGCGGACGAGCCTTCCTCAGGAAACCTTAGGCATTCGGTGGACGGGATTCTCACCCGTCTTTCGCTACTCATACCGGCATTCTCACTTCTAAGCGCTCCACCAGTCCTTCCGGTCTGACTTCACTGCACTTAGAACGCTCTCCTACCACTGTTCGTAAGAACAGTCCGCAGCTTCGGTGATACGTTTAGCCCCGGTACATTTTCGGCGCAGAGTCACTCGACCAGTGAGCTATTACGCACTCTTTAAATGGTGGCTGCTTCTAAGCCAACATCCTGGTTGTCTAAGCAACTCCACATCCTTTTCCACTTAACGTATACTTTGGGACCTTAGCTGGCGGTCTGGGCTGTTTCCCTTTCGACTACGGATCTTATCACTCGCAGTCTGACTCCCAAGGATAAGTCATCGGCATTCGGAGTTTGACTGAATTCGGTAACCCGGTAGGGGCCCCTAGTCCAATCAGTGCTCTACCTCCGAGACTCTTACCTTGAGGCTAGCCCTAAAGCTATTTCGGAGAGAACCAGCTATCTCCAGGTTCGATTGGCATTTCACCCCTACCCACACCTCATCCCCGCACTTTTCAACGTGCGTGGGTTCGGGCCTCCATTCAGTGTTACCTGAACTTCACCCTGGACATGGGTAGATCACCTGGTTTCGGGTCTACGACCACGTACTCATGCGCCCTATTCAGACTCGCTTTCGCTGCGGCTCCGCATCTTCTGCTTAACCTTGCACGGGATCGTAACTCGCCGGTTCATTCTACAAAAGGCACGCCATCACCCGTTAACGGGCTCTGACTACTTGTAGGCACACGGTTTCAGGATCTATTTCACTCCCCTTCCGGGGTGCTTTTCACCTTTCCCTCACGGTACTGGTTCACTATCGGTCACTAGGGAGTATTTAGCCTTGGGAGATGGTCCTCCCGGATTCCGACGGAATTTCACGTGTTCCGCCGTACTCAGGATCCACTCTGGAGAGAACAACATTTCAGTTACAGGGCTGTTACCTTCTTTGGCGGGCCTTTCCAGACCTCTTCGCTTATATCGTTCCTTTGTAACTCCGTATAGAGTGTCCTACAACCCCAAGAGGCAAGCCTCTTGGTTTGGGCTGTTCCCGTTTCGCTCGCCGCTACTCAGGGAATCGCATTTGCTTTCTCTTCCTCCGGGTACTTAGATGTTTCAGTTCCCCGGGTATGCCTTCTCATACTCTATGTATTCAAGTATGGATACTACTCCATTACGAGCAGTGGGTTTCCCCATTCGGAAATCTCCGGATCAAAGCTTGCTTACAGCTCCCCGAAGCATATCGGTGTTCGTCCCGTCCTTCATCGGCTCCTAGTGCCAAGGCATCCACCGTGCGCCCTTTCTAACTTAACCATTTCTTACTTTAGAAAGAATCACTATGTGTGATGAACTTTGCATTGCATTCAATGTGAATGTATTACTTATTGTTATCTAGTTTTCAAAGAACAATCCTGTCTCGCTAGAGACATGTTTGAAGGAATGATCCTTCAAAACTAAACAAGACGAAAAACGTACGCTGCTCCATATATCCTTAGAAAGGAGGTGATCCAGCCGCACCTTCCGATACGGCTACCTTGTTACGACTTCACCCCAATCATCTGCCCCACCTTCGGCGGCTGGCTCCATAAAGGTTACCTCACCGACTTCGGGTGTTGCAAACTCTCGTGGTGTGACGGGCGGTGTGTACAAGGCCCGGGAACGTATTCACCGCGGCATGCTGATCCGCGATTACTAGCGATTCCAGCTTCACGCAGTCGAGTTGCAGACTGCGATCCGAACTGAGAACAGATTTGTGGGATTGGCTAAACCTTGCGGTCTCGCAGCCCTTTGTTCTGTCCATTGTAGCACGTGTGTAGCCCAGGTCATAAGGGGCATGATGATTTGACGTCATCCCCACCTTCCTCCGGTTTGTCACCGGCAGTCACCTTAGAGTGCCCAACTGAATGCTGGCAACTAAGATCAAGGGTTGCGCTCGTTGCGGGACTTAACCCAACATCTCACGACACGAGCTGACGACAACCATGCACCACCTGTCACTCTGTCCCCGAAGGGAAAGCCCTATCTCTAGGGTTGTCAGAGGATGTCAAGACCTGGTAAGGTTCTTCGCGTTGCTTCGAATTAAACCACATGCTCCACCGCTTGTGCGGGCCCCCGTCAATTCCTTTGAGTTTCAGTCTTGCGACCGTACTCCCCAGGCGGAGTGCTTAATGCGTTAGCTGCAGCACTAAGGGGCGGAAACCCCCTAACACTTAGCACTCATCGTTTACGGCGTGGACTACCAGGGTATCTAATCCTGTTCGCTCCCCACGCTTTCGCTCCTCAGCGTCAGTTACAGACCAGAGAGTCGCCTTCGCCACTGGTGTTCCTCCACATCTCTACGCATTTCACCGCTACACGTGGAATTCCACTCTCCTCTTCTGCACTCAAGTTTCCCAGTTTCCAATGACCCTCCCCGGTTGAGCCGGGGGCTTTCACATCAGACTTAAGAAACCGCCTGCGAGCCCTTTACGCCCAATAATTCCGGACAACGCTTGCCACCTACGTATTACCGCGGCTGCTGGCACGTAGTTAGCCGTGGCTTTCTGGTTAGGTACCGTCAAGGTGCAAGCAGTTACTCTTGCACTTGTTCTTCCCTAACAACAGAGCTTTACGATCCGAAAACCTTCATCACTCACGCGGCGTTGCTCCGTCAGACTTTCGTCCATTGCGGAAGATTCCCTACTGCTGCCTCCCGTAGGAGTCTGGGCCGTGTCTCAGTCCCAGTGTGGCCGATCACCCTCTCAGGTCGGCTACGCATCGTCGCCTTGGTGAGCCGTTACCTCACCAACTAGCTAATGCGCCGCGGGTCCATCTGTAAGTGACAGCCGAAACCGTCTTTCATCCTTGAACCATGCGGTTCAAGGAACTATCCGGTATTAGCTCCGGTTTCCCGGAGTTATCCCAGTCTTACAGGCAGGTTACCCACGTGTTACTCACCCGTCCGCCGCTAACATCCGGGAGCAAGCTCCCTTCTGTCCGCTCGACTTGCATGTATTAGGCACGCCGCCAGCGTTCGTCCTGAGCCAGGATCAAACTCTCCGAAAAAGTACAAAACCGAAGTTTTGCTTTTCGCCAGTTTGACTGACTACCTATGATGTATCATAGGATTTTTTATAAAAACTCGAATTAACAGGTACGTTTTGTCTTGTTTAGTTTTCAAAGATCATCTTCGCCGTTCTTAGCGGCTTTAATAATATAACATTTCGCTTCATCTTATGTCAATAACTTTTTTCAAGTTTATTTCCCGAAGCGTTTGTGTTTGTCACTGTGTGTCAGCGACGATTAATAATATATCACGAAAACATTCTGTTGGTCAACGCCTTTTCAGAACTTTTTTTAAAATAGTTTTATCGTGCATGTTAAACCCTTGTCCTGCATACAATCAAGTAACAATCTTGGACAAGGCAGGAGTGTTTGAATTGAGTCGATTATATGTGTTGCCTATTAAACGGCTGAAGCAAGTAGTCATTATTCTTGTAGCAGCCCTTGCAGCTGCAACCTTTTTTTATGTACAAAAGGCACCGCCGCTGTCGGTATTTAAAACAGAACAAGGACCCCGAGCAATTTATAAAGGAGAGACATCATCAAAACACGCAGCCCTTACGTTTAATATTGGCTGGGGAGACGAGAAGGCTGTTCCTATTTTAAATGTCCTCCGCGAGTACGATATAAAGAACGCCACTTTCTTTCTGTCTGCTTCTTGGGCTGAGCGTCACCCGGATATTGTGAAAAGGATTAAAGAGGACGGCCATCAAATCGGCAGCCTTGGCTATGCATATAAAAATTATAGCCAGCTTGAAGAAAACGAAATTAAGCAAGATCTTGTCCGTGCACAAAATACATTTCAAAAGCTTGAACTGGAAGACATTCAATTATTAAGACCGCCAACTGGGCAATTTAATGAAACGGTATTGAAAATTGCAACACAGTATGGTTATACCGTTGTCCATTACAGCATCAATTCTCAAGATTGGCTGAACCCGGGCGTCGACCAGATTGTTCATAATGTAAATGATCGAATGAAAAGCGGAGACATCATTCTCCTTCACGCCTCAGATTCAGCCACCCAAACCGCTCAAGCCTTACCAGCCATTTTAAAACACTTAAAAGACAAGAATTTAAGAAACGTCACGGTTGGCGAGCTTATCTCTAATACAAAAACAAAGTCAACTGAGGTTAAGTAGCTTTTGCTTTTGAAAACCGCGGCATAGCTAATAACTGAAACGCATTACAACCTAATAGCGGGAATAGCATTAAATATAGCCAGTCCTCTTCATTGACTCTAAGCGCCGGAAACCATTCTAACGACGTGATGACGACCATGAGAAACATTGCAGAAATAAATGTTTTCTTAGAGGACTGCTGCTGTTTAAAATAAGACACGATCAATGCAAACACACCGATAAAAACAGGCAGCCACAAGTATGGAAGAAATGATTCATTCTCCCCGAAAAACAAAAATCGCAAATAAGCTAAATCAAACAGCACGAAAATCACAAGGAATAACTGAATGGTATTCCATAAAGAATGCGACCTGAAAATCTCCAGCGCAAACCGGTGCACTGTCAAAAAGACAACAAACCCCATCTGACTGATTACACTAAAGATCATCCCCACACCAATAAACCAAAATAACACAGACGCAATCTCTAAAATCTCAAACGATACAAACAGCTTCTGATATTTCCCCCACTCCAGCGCAAAACCTACCACGCTTGTAATGACCGCTCCAACAGCCAGCACAGAGAAGAAAAAACGAACTAAATCCCGACTTTTCATTGAAATGACCCAACCCCTATTTTTGTTATGTATAAATTCATGTGAAACATTCATATTAAAAGTAAGACATGTAACGAAAGGAGCCACAGTATGTCAAAAGGCATCTTGCGTATAATGAGCTGTTTTCTTCTTTTATCTCTAACAGCTTGTGCTCCCAAAACCCAATCCTCATCTAATATGGACTATGACGAAACGAAAAAAATGGTCGTCGATATTTTGAAAACAGATGACGGTAAAAAGGCCATTCAACAGTTATTAAATGACGAGGCAATGAATGAAGCTTTGGTAATGGATGAACAAACTGTGAAAAAAACAATAGAGAAAACACTGACTTCTGATAAAGGCAAAGAGTTCTGGAAGAAGGTCTTTGAGGATTCTAAATTTGCCGAGACTTTCGCAAAATCCATGCAGCAACAGCATGAAAAGATGTTAAAACAATTGATGAAGGACCCTGACTATCAACAAATGATGATGGATATTCTCAAGGATCCTGAAATGGAAAAGAAATACGGTGAACTGGTCAAAAGCAAAGAGTTCAGAAAGCACTTAGAGAAAGTTATTACAGAAACATTAAGCAGCCCTCTCTATAAGAAGAAGTTCGAAGATGAGCTAAAAAAAGCAGTCTCTGAAAGCAGCAATGATTCCGGTTCACAAGGAAGCGGCAGTTAAACATCACCCGAGTGGCACAAGGTCCACTCGGGCTTTCATTATGCTTTCACTGTTAATTGTTCAATGACTTTATTGGCAATGTGTTGATACACTTCCCCTGTCGGATGACTCGCATCATAGACAGAAGGTGCAAAATCGTCCTCATTCCAATCAGGCTGTCTTAAAGGGATTTGACCAAGAACTGATACACGCAGCTCCTCCGCCAGCTTGTCCCCGCCGCCCTTTCCAAAGACATATTCCTTCTCACCTGTTTTTTTGCTTTCATAGTAACTCATATTCTCAACGACCCCTAGCACCTCGTGATCTGTTTGCAGTGCCATTGCGCCTGCTCTAGCAGCAACGAAAGCCGCTGTTGGATGCGGTGTCGTCACAATGATTTCTTTACAGCTCGGAAGCATCGTATGAATATCAAGTGCCACATCACCTGTTCCAGGCGGAAGGTCTAATAGTAAGTAATCTAATTCTCCCCACTCTACTTCGTGGAAGAAGTTATTTAGCATTTTACCAAGCATCGGTCCTCTCCAAATGACCGGTGCGTTTTCTTCAACAAAAAAGCCCATTGAAATCACTTTGACGCCAAAGCGTTCCACAGGAATAATTTTTTCCCCTTTAACTGTCGGTCTGACGGTGATTCCCATCATATCCGGTACGCTAAAGCCGTAAATATCAGCATCGATCAGTCCCACTTTTTTCCCTAGACGAGCCAGTGCCACAGCCAGGTTAACGGAAACGGTTGATTTCCCAACTCCGCCTTTTCCACTCGCAATCGCTAAGAACACAGGTGGATTTTTAGAGTTGAGCAAATTTTCTTCCTCATCCTGTGACGGCATAAACTTTTCAAGCGTTTCTTGAGGCAGTTCTTCAAAACGAAGTCCTACAGTGTTCGCGCCGGCTGCTTTTAAAGCTTGTACGATGTCTTGCTGCAGCTTCATCTGCTCAACAGTGCCTGTTTTGGCAATCGCCACTTTTAAGCTCACATGCTCTTTTTCAGGCTTTAGGCTGATTTCCTTGATGGCATCCAGCTCACCAAGCGGTATATGAAGGAAAGGTTCGTCCATCTTCCCAACTAGTTTTCTCACATCATCTTGTCCGATCATAGCAGAACCTCACCCTTTATTGAATTCGTTTACAATCCAAGTATATCATACATATCCTTACAATGTCTGTCCTCTTTGCCTGCGATAAACAGGAAAAAGCCCCTTATTCAGGCGGCTCTTTTTGCTCTGTTAAATATCTTAAAATGCCTTTATAAATCGAAGCAGCAATTTGATCCTGATATTTAGGAGTCGCCAGCTGACCAGCCTCTTTTGGATTCGATAAAAATCCGATTTCGACAAGCGCTCCTGGCTTCGTGACATTTTGCATTAAATAAATCCCGTTGATTCGCTTCGCCTTGCGATCTGTGTTTTCAAGGTTGTTGCGCAATTCATCTTGAATGAACTTCGCTGCTTTTTCATTCTCTTCATACTTTCCGTAAAAGAACGTCTGTGCCCCGCTCCATTTGTTCGATGGGATCGCATTTAAATGAATGCTTAAATAGAGATCCGCTTCAGATTCATTGATGACTTTCACACGGTTTCTCAAATCCTCCGCTTTCTTTCGGGCATAACCCTTTGTATTCTTTGATGATAAATCAGAGTCATCCTCCCGGGTCATGAGAACAAGCGCTCCCTGCTCCTGCAAATAGTCTCTTATCTTCATGGACACATCCAGTGCAATCTCTTTTTCGAGTAACTCGCCGCCAACAGCACCGCCATCTGGACCGCCGTGACCCGGATCTAAATAGATGATCTTGCCGCTCAAAGGCAAGTTCCACGATTTCCACGAATCATCATTTAGAAACTGAAATCTGAATAAGAATAAGAGGACAATAAACCCGATTAAAAACCCTGTCCATTTCAGCTTTCTTTTCATCCCTGTCCCTCCCATACACCATTATTTTATAGATATGGGACAAGGGCTGGAAATATGCTTAGTGCAGTCGAAGCTTATGCCTTTTTTCTGATTCCCGAAAGCCTTCCTGCCACCACTTACTTAAAAATTCCTTCGCAAATGGATACAGACACGACATCTTACGCTCCATTCGGAACATATTCCCCCACGATTGCAAACACCCTGCTAGCTCCTCAACCAGCTCATCTTCTTCATGAACTGACCGCTTTTTTATATCATCGAAGGATTCACCATACTTACTCGACTCACCGTATCTCCCACCTGCTAAAAAAGCCTCAATGGCGAAATCGATACAGCCATCACTCATAATCCCAGCTGGATCATCTGCAAATGGGAACAGCTTCCTCGTGAATTTCTCGGAAGCGACCGTCACCTGTTGAAGAGACAATGTACGCAACAGTTTCTTTTCAAGCGTGACATCTCGTTTTGTTTTCAATTGATAAAATGAAAGAACTTCTGCCATGGACTGAACTCCTTTTTTGTTTGTATTGTTCGTTGGTTTGAACAAAACATGCAGTTCAGTAAAGTACCAAAATTATCCTTATAAACTTAAAACAAGATTATATTAGCATTTATCTATAACATATCTCACAAATTACACACTATATTTTACTAAAGAAATAAGTTACATATCAGATACTCAGGATAAAATCCCCTTTTTCGAAATGTAACTAAACAAAATAATAAAAAATCATAGGTAAAAACCTTAAATTTACTTTAAATCAATTGACAATTTTCCTAAAAAAAATATAATTTGGTATGTGGTTGCAAAAAAAAACATAGGAGGAAAATAATGAAAAGTAAATTTTTCATCAAATTATCTGCATTTCTAATCATTGGAATATTATCATTAAATCTAGAGGGCACAGTAAATGCTTATTCTGATTCTTCAAAAGAATCCATCCCTCAATTAAAAGGTAACTCGATTCAATCTAATGCTTGGATGAGTAACACAAACTTTTTACAAAAACAAAGCTTTAAAGTAAGCGCAAAATTCCTAGGCAATAACCCTCCAAAAGCAAATTGGGTCAAGACTTCTTACAATATTGAAGCAAACGGTATTGGTGTATCTATAAAAGGTGCTAGCGCCGGTTCAACTAGTGGCAACTCTCTTTCAGGGACATGGACTAATAAAAATGCATGGATTTCCGACATTGCTGGGTCTTATAAGATTTCTGGAGCACCATTAACAGGAAGCCTAAATAATACTGCAAGTTTCTTAGCTCGTGGTGTAAAACGTTCTACAACAGCTTCTATATTCCGCTTTTACTAAAATTATATATGTGTAACCACAAAAAAGTGAATACATTTGTATTCACTTTTTAGACTGTAAAAAACTTTATCGGGGATAGATGATAAATGAAAACTTCTCAAAAAATAATTTCAATATTAATAATCTTCATATTGCTGCTCTCAATTTATTTTTTACTTTTTTATAACAAGGGAATCGAACAAACGACTAAATTGTCCAATGAACTCTCCTTGGAACTGAAACAGCAACAACAACAAAGTATTCAAAATATACAATATAGTTGGAAAGATGATTCATTATTTACTCTTGTAAATGCAATTAATGGTACAGAAGATGAATATACCTCCTATTATTTCCACCAGTCTGCTTTACTTTTGAATCAACCAACCGACAAAAATTACTGTAAGACAATAACAAAGAAACTGGAGAAAGAATCCTTTGCAAGAGATATAACTGATAATATGATATTTACTGGAATTGAACGAGTCTATAGAGCATATCAATCAATACAAAATTGTAAAACTGACGCAATTCCTTTATTAAAAAAACATACACAATATCTTCTTAAAGAATCCTTTTATAAAAATGGTTTTTTTTTATCTGAAGAATTTAAAGAATTTAAAAATAATCCAGATTATCAGGATGTAAAATTGCAACACACTTATATGATGCTAGAATTACTATCGAATCTAAATTTAATCGAGAAAGTGAATAAGCATAAAATAAATATGTGGGTTGATAACATTAAACCAAAGGATTTTGTTACTCTAGAAACACTCCTTGGCATATATGGATTTTTAGGGATTGATAAAAAATTTAATTTGAATAATGAAATAATTAGAAAACGAATAACTAAAAAAACTTTAGACTTTGATGACTTATTAGAGATTAACAGTTATGTGAATATCCATAAAAGTAATATGTTAAAAGCAGATAAACAGTTATTAAAATCAATATCTAATAAAATTAAATACCTATCTATTGAAGTTTCTGACATACAAAGTGAATATTTTAAACTGAATATTTTGAGGAATTTAAATGTGACTATCAATTCAAAAGAGAAAGATGCTTTCTTAAACAAATACTCAACTTTTGAATATAATAACGGTATGTTTCCAACAATTACACCATTTAACAATGCATTTACTCCAATCTTAATTGGTAAAGATCTTTCTCAATTTTCTAATGATCAAACAAAGAAAATAAATACCATCATTAGAAAACATATCGCCAAGGTGACTTTAGACGACTTATTAAAATTAGACGCATTAGAAATTTATAGTTACCTAACACTTTTAGATCTAACTGGAGCACAACACTCAAATAATCAATTAAGTATGCAATTAAAAAAATACTTAATAAAAAAAACCAGAGAACCTATTAATGTACAGAATGTAATGAATTGGAGTTTTTATACTCGATCTCTTCTAATTTTGGAAAAGGACTTCAATAAAGACTTTCTGCCAGTGAATACAGAAGACCAAATTAACAAAATAACAAAGTATCCTGGAAATTACTTTAACGAAGAGAACAAAATAACTTCACTAATCTTTTTAGATACGTTAGCTAGAACTAATTTATATTCTACCGAATTGAAAAAACTTGAATCTGACATACGTAATGTCTATATAAATACCAGTGTTGATATTGCAGCCTATTTAATTTACTATAAAGTATCACTAATGGAAAAATTGGATATTCAATACGATAAGAATGAAATCGCCGATCAAATAACAGTACTATATAAGAACACAGGGTACACCTTAAATGAAAAGCAAAATTTCCCTGATATGTACTCTACATATTTAATCACAAGCGTTAACAAAATGGTAATGGGGGAAAAAAATGAGTAATACAATACTAAAATTAAAAGATGTTGAGAAAAATTTTATATTGAAAAACCAGCACCTTTCAATTCTCAAAAAAGTAAATATTGAAGTTAAGGAAGGTGATTTCAGTGTAATAATGGGACCTTCCGGTTCAGGTAAAAGTACATTATTAAATTTAATGGGGCTTCTTGATAGCCCGTCAGAAGGGTCTATTTGTTTAAATCAACTGTTCACGACTGAACTGAATGAAAGAAGTAGAGCTAAATTAAGATCGGAGTTTATAGGTTTTATTTATCAGGAATTCAATTTATTACCTAATTTAGACGTATTAAATAACGTAACCCTTCCCTTATTGATTCATAAAAATATAAGTAAAAAGGAAAGGGAAGAACGTGCAAAAGAATTATTAAATCTAGTGGGTCTATCACACAGAATTACTCACTTTCCTAGATCATTATCTGGGGGCGAAAAACAGAGAGTTGCGATAGCAAGATCATTGATAAACAATCCCAAATTAATTCTGGCTGACGAGCCTACTGGTAATGTCGATGAAGCTAATGAAATTAAAATTATAGAACTTTTTAAAAAGTTATCTTCATCTGGAGTTGGAATTGTTATAGTTACTCACAACCCAATTTTCACGAAATATAGCGATCATTTCTACACAATGCGATCTGGAATACTTCAGGAGGATACAGTTTAAAATGAGATTAAATGATTATTTGAAACTTAGTTGGAACAACTTTTTGAGAAATGGGTTTAAAAGCATTGCGCCTATAACAATCATTACTCTTAGCATCATTATATTAAATATCATATTATCATTATTTTCAAGCATTACTGCTAGTATAAATACTACTGTTATTGAAAATCAAAGCCTCAAACTTATAGAAATATCATCAAACTCAGAAAATGAGTTAACTTCTGGTTCTTTTAAGAAATTAAATGAAATAGATAATGTTGTAACAGCATTCCCTAAGATAGAAGCTTTTGTAGGAGTAGAATATAAAAACAGTAAGACGACGACAAATCTCGTTGGGGTTAATGATAAAGGATTAGAGTACTTTACATCAAATAAAGATAAAATGATAAACAATAATCAAATCGTAATTAATTCCTCTTTAGCAGACGAGTTAGCCTCAAATGACCAAATAAAAATTAGTTACACGGTTAAGGTTAAAGAAGGGGAAGGTATTCGGAAAACCAAAAACACTACGATTCAATCAAAGTTTGATCAGTTCTATTTAGATAACTATCCAGATGATGTATCATTAGGTAGTATTGATTTTGTAGAAAAATTTAATGCTGATTTTCTTGGTCTTCCTTTAAAAGATTACAGAAAAAATTTAACCTATGAGTTTGGAACTGTTATTGTAAATGATGTGGAAAATTTAACTCAAGTTGCTAATGATATTGAGAAATTAGGTTATGACACAGGCTATTCATTAAAAGCCTCTCAGTCTATTCCACTAGTAGCTAAAATAATTATTGCTATTGGAGGTATTATCTTAGTTGTACTATTGGCCTTCTCAGGGGTCAGTATTGCATCAGTTATTGGCCAATCTTTAAGAAATCGTTATAAAGAAATTGGAGTTATGAGAACTTTTGGTTATGAAAAGTCTCACCTTATCAAGCTATTCTCTATAGAGGTTTTATTTATATCTTTAATATCTTTTGTTATTTCTGTTATTTCAAGTTTTATTATCATTGAGTTATTAAACTCTTACTTAGAAAAATCTATTGGAGTTAACATTGATTTTTCAGTTAATATGACATGGATACAGATTTTCATTAGTTTTATTTTAATTGTATTAGTTAGTTTCATTTCAAGTTTTAGACCTATTCTTAAAGCATCTTCAATTCATATTACAGAAATTATTAGAGGTAATGATTCATGAAAAGAATTTTAAAGATTATTGCTATCTTGATCGCAATAATTTCAATTATCTATGTAGTTATGTTATTTATTCCTCAAAACACCCAGCTTCAAAACAATAGTGGAGAATCAATTAGTTATTTATCAGAAGACAAAGGTGTTCCTATGATTAATGTATTTAATTTCAATAAAGAGGAAATTATAAAAAAATTTAAAATTCAAAAAGAGAAAGATTTATATTCTTCAACAACTTATAATGAAAAGCAAAAAAAAACAGTTGTAGTAACTCAACAATTAGAGCCGTATGGATACCAGATCTTTGTTCAAGATCAGGATGAAATAAAAAAGATTGGATTAATAAAAGAACCAATACATGAAGCCATGATTATAAATAATTATCTTTATGTGCTGGCATATCCTCCAAATCAGGCCAATAAAGTAACACTAAATAAATATAATATTGATAATATTGAAAAACCTATTGAATCTTGGAGTCTGAAAGGTTTACCGGAGAGGATGCTTTTTGATGAAACTTCTAACAATATATATATATTAACAATAAATAACAACACCATTTTATACTCCCTAAATACAAAATCTCAAAAGCTTCGAATGACTCAAGTTTTTGATAAAGCTTATGATTTAAATGCCTTCTTAAAAAATGGTGAATTGTGGTTGCTTCTACAAGAAGAAATAATGGACATAAATATAAAATCTCAAAAAGAAAAAAAACCGGTTAAACTTATAATGACATATAACTTTATAAAAAATAAACTTGAAAAAAAAATAGATACTACTTATCCACCTAAATTCATGCAATTTGATAATAATAAACTCTATATCATTTCGGGAACTTCTAACACTTCTTACCTAGAAATTTATAATACCAATAGCTTTAGTAAACCAAAAGCTGAAGTGTTAAAATTAGATGTTGGTAATATCAATGGTTTTATGAACAAAAAATATATTTTCTCTGATAAAGGAGTCTTTAAAATACAAAATGGTACTATCAAGAGGGTTATTAAGGAGAACACCTCATCTGATATAGATTTATTAATAAATTGATTATAATTGAAGGAGCATTATATAATGAAAAAGTATTTGATATTGATGTTAACGTTTATTGTTATTTTAAGCACCGGGTGCAGTAATAAAGACGCTAACGATAACCAAGAAAAAAAAGATAATTTACAGCAGCTACTAGAACATAAAGAAACACAGCTTGGAAACAACTCATCTGTTGGCTCTATAATCTCTATACTTCCAGGTGGAGACATGTATAAAGAATTTGAAATAGTAGATGGAAACAAGCTAAAAGTTGTATATGGCTTAAAAGAAAACTCATCAATAAGTGAGGAACAATTCACTGACTATTGGCTCAATAATGATACTATCAAAAAGAACTTTCTATACAATGCTTTAGCTGCCTTTATCTTAATTGAGAACTTAGATGAGGTACAATTTGAATTAGAAGGGCCCAGAGAAAATAAAGTGACTTTTAAGAGAAAGCAACTTGAAAAAAAATTACCACACTCATATTTAGAATATAAAGAGAGTGAAACACTTTGGAAAAAAGATTTAGTGGATAATTTAGTTAACTCAAATAAAGCAAGAAAAGACCTGTATCAAGATTTAAACTCAACAAAGGATAAATAAATTAAAATACTTTTTAAGTACCTGTGATTACCTGAAACAAAAAAGCACTTTAAGCGAAGAACTCGGGACTGACCCCCGTTTTTGAGACAGGAATCAAAACACCTTTATACAGCCAATTGCCGATAGTTTATCGGTGATTGGTTGTTTAGTTTCGTTTGAATACGAATGTTGTTATAATAATAAATGTATTCTTTGACAGTGCGTTCTACGATGGTGGTCGTAGTGCGATCAATCCTGTTAAGATAGAACGTTTCAGACTTTAGTGAGGAATGAAACGATTCGATGGAGGCATTATCAGCGGGCGTCCCTTTACGGGACATGCTCATGGTAATGCCTTTTATATGAACAGCTTTCTGATACTCGTAAGATGTATACACAGAACCTTGATCGCTATGTAACACGCAATTCTCAGGAAGTGCTGGGAGCTGATTAAGTGTGTTTAAGATAAAGTCTGTGTCCTGCTTATCACCAATTGTAAAAGCAATCACTTCTCCATTATATAAATCCAATATACTGGAAAGGTACAATTGTTTCTGTCCATAAGGCAAATACGTGATGTCCGTGACTAGTTTTTCAAGAGGGCGATCAGACTGAAAATTCCGATCCAGTATATTACCGGCTACGGCATAAGGCTGCCCACTCTTCTTACGCTTTTTCATTTTAACCCGGCATTGCCACTGGTTTTTCTGCATGATACGTTGAACAGTTTTATGGTTAATACGCATTCTCATTTTTAGTATGGCTGTGATTTTCCGATAACCATATCGATATTTGTGCTTTCGGCACAACGTGCCGACCTGTTTCTCTAGTTGTCTTTTAGAATGAGTCTGAGTCAAATCCTTTTTCCATCTATAATACGGCCTAAATGGACACAGATGTCCTGTACTGTCATCGTTTTGCACAATTCTTCTACCAGTTTGATTGACGTTTCCTTATCAACTTCCTTTCCAATTCGTTGTACTTTTTTAAAACCTCATTCTGTTGACTCAAATAGCGCTTTTCTGCCTGTAGTCTCTCTAATTCAGAAGAGTACTCGGGACCCTTTCCATAGGTATATTGTTTTCCAACAGGTTGTTCGAATCTGTGTGTATCCCCAGTTTTATGCCATCTCACCCATGTCTGAACCTGCGTCTTATTCTTGATATTCAATTCCTGCATGATCTCTTTCATAGGTACGCCTGCCAATCTCATTTCCACAGCCTTCTGTTTAACTTCAACCGGATAACTCACTCTTGTCCCCATAGAAAAAACACCTCCATGTTTTATTTCGGATCACAACGATCCGTTTTCAAACTTGAAGGTGTTTTTTATTTGTCTCATCTTAGGGGGTCAGTCCCCTCTTTCTCTTAAAGTGTTTTTAATTTTAATAGTTCATAATAAGATTATTAAAATATAAAATCAAATACAATTAACTAATTATCCTTGATTCGCATCAATTCGTTAAGAATCTTATTTTTAAAATTCCTTTTCTAATCATCGCAGTAGTCTAGTATGTGTTACACCCAAATTTTCTTCAAACCATTTCATACTTATCTCTTATAAATATATAATCAATGTTTTGATGAAAACAATATCAGTAAAGATATTACGACCTTTGCTATATGTTGTTTCATTACAAACATTAATTGATAGTGCTCTTTTCTAAATTTAGTATGGCTTCTCTAAATGTCAATACAATCAACACACCTCCTATAATGGAACGGAAGCCTTATTCATTCATCAAAATACCAATTGATAGCGTTCTTATATAAAATTTTATCAGCCGCTTCCTCATCAAACATCTGTTGAATCAATTCAATATCAACGTATTCAAATGGACGTTTCGCCCTTGTAGATGGAAGATCTGTACCAAACATCAGTGCATCAGGATTCGTTTGATAAATAGACGTCAATGCATGTTCAACCTTTAAATCAACACGCCCAAAGCCAGTCGCTTTCACACGAACCCCTTTATCAACCAGCTTGAGCAAATGCGGCAAGCCTTCTTCAGATAAGCCTAGATGATCAATGGAAACGGCCGGCAGCTGTTCAAGCGTTGATGAGATGTCAGGGAGATGCTTAGCGTCTATGTAAATCTCACTATGCCACCCAGCCAGCTCATACACCCTTCTCGCAAAATAGTCGAGCTTTGAAATATCCTCCGAACCGCCCCGCTTCACATTAAAACGTAAAGCCTTTACCCCTTGTTGATTCAATTGAACAATCTCATCATCGGCTGCGGTAAAAGGTAATTGAGTCACACCGCAAAAAGCCGGTCCCATTTCATCTAGTGCTTTCAACAAATAACCTTGATCAAAGCCCTGAAATGACCCTGATACAATCGCTCCACCTACAATCCCTAAATCAGCCGTCTCTCTCCTATAATCATTCACCACATAACTCGGCGGTGTATATCCTTGGTTTTCTTGAATGGGAAAATCAAAATCAATGATATGAAAATGTGCATCAAAGATCCTCATGCCCGCGCCCCTCTTCTGCTTATTTGACCTGATTATATCAATAGAGCAAGCCAAGGGATATTTGGAATGACGAATTACTTCATATCATGAAAACTTATCAAGTTTTCCATTCCTCTCGTAAGATGGCATAATAAAACTCATCCCACCACTCATTTCCTTGTGGTATACATTTTTTAAAATAGCCCTCTCTCCTCATCCCCATTTTCTCCATCACTCTCCATGACGGCACATTTTCAGGCTGACAAGTGGCAATGATTCGATGTGAATTCATTGTGTGAAAACCATGATGTAGGACAGCATAAGCCGCTTCAGATGCATAGCCTTTGTTTTGATATGCAGAATTGAAGACCCAGCCAATTTCATATGTGTGCTCACCAAAGTAAGGATGAAACACGATATGCCCAATGCATGTATGATCTTCTTTTAATAGAACAGCAAAATTCTTGCCTGTCTCAAGACGATTATTTTTGACAAATTCCTGCGCCTCTTCTCTAGAAAAAACACCTTCTGGCATATACCTCATCACCACCGGATCAGATGTATATGCATAGACATCCTGCCAATCATCCTCAATAAACGGTCGAATGAGACATCTTTCTGTTGTTAGATTCATAAATGCCATCCCCCTTTAACATCATTTTTTAAACAGAAACCTGACTATGACCCTATTTTATATGTTTCCAGACAGAAAAAAACACAAATAAAAAAGCACCAGCAGGATGCTGATGCTTTTCATATAGGGTTTGTCTGTACAAACCCTTGTAAAACGTCCATACAATATAAAATTGATTAACGTTTTGAGAACTGAGGTGCGCGACGTGCGCCTTTAAGACCGTATTTCTTACGCTCTTTCATACGAGAGTCACGAGTAAGAAGTCCAGCACGTTTAAGTGGTGTACGGTACTCAGGATCTACTTCTAGAAGAGCACGAGAGATACCGTGACGAATTGCTCCAGCTTGACCAGAGAATCCACCACCGTGAACATTTACAAGAACATCGTAGCTGTTAGCTGTTTCTGTGATGTTCAAAGGCTGTTTCACGTCTTCGATTAAAGCAGCAAATGGAATGTATTCAGTAATTTCACGATTATTAACGACGATACGGCCTTCACCTGGAACTAAGCGAACGCGCGCTACAGAACTTTTACGACGACCTGTACCGTAATATTGAACCTGTGCCAAATTGTTAACCTCCCTTATAATTAACCGCGAAGTTCGTAAACTTCAGGTTGTTGTGCTTGATGTGGATGCTCAGAACCACGGTACACATTTAATTTTTTGAACATTTGACGACCTAGTGGACCCTTTGGAAGCATACCTTTGATAGCAAGCTCCAACATTTTTTCAGGGTAGTTTGTACGCATCTCAAGAGCAGTTCTTTGTTTCAAACCACCTGGGTGCATCGTATGACGGTAGTAAATTTTGTCCGTCAATTTCTTACCAGTTAATTCGATTTTCTCAGCATTGATGATGATCACGTGATCACCTGTATCAACGTGTGGTGTATAAGTTGGTTTGTGCTTACCGCGCAAAAGTGATGCTACTTCAGTAGAAAGACGACCTAGAGTCTTGCCTGCCGCATCAACCACTAGCCATTTGCGCTCAATTGTGCTTGCGTTCGCCATTGGTGTTGTACGCATGAGTTTCCCTCCTAAATAAATCAATGAATTTTCCTGAATCAAATGCTACGTTCTATTTCAAAACACAGATAAGTCTTCCGGGGCTTATTTGTGGGGTTGAAATACATACCATATGATATCTTATAACTTTCTGCTTCCTGTGTCAAGAACATGTTACACCTGGTTTAGTTGTCATAGAAAACTTCCCATAAATACAGTCCGTGACTGGGCGCAGTCTTGCCTGCCGCTTCGCGATTTCGGGCGGCAAGCATGGCTTTTATCTCCTCGGGGTGAAATTTACCAGAACCAATTTCAAGTAACGTTCCAGCGATAATTCGCACCATGTTGTATAAAAAGCCATTCCCTCTCACACGCATTTCAAGCCCGTCTGAGACGTTTTTCCACTCAAGGGCATAAATCTCCCTCACCTTGTCTTGAACCTCTGTATTGGCCGCACAAAAGCTTGTGAAATCGTGTATGCCAATGAGGTGCCCAGCAGCTTCTCTCATTTTGTCTGCATCCAGCCGGTAAGGAAAGTGGCAGGCATACTGTCTCGTGAACACATTTTGGTGCGTTTCCGTTGAGACCTTATAACGGTACTCCTTCGAAACGACACTAAAACGTGCATGAAACGATTCATCCACTTCCTCAGCCTTTAGAACCCTGATGTCATCAGGCAGGAGACTATTGAGGGCAAAAGGCCATCTTTCCATCGGGATGGCAAGCGGGGTGTCAAAATGGATGACCTGCCCCTTTGCGTGAACGCCACTGTCTGTCCGGCCAGAAGCCACAATCGGAATCAGTTCATCTTGTTTATGCATTCTAGCAAGAGCAGATTCAATCTCCGTTTGTACAGTACGCTGTCCTGGTTGCACTTGATACCCTTTAAAATGTGTCCCATCGTATGATACGGTACATTTTACTTTCATCTAGGCATCACCTAATTTCTAAGCAGCACAAGGAGTGCTGTTAACAGGATGAATAGAAGCAGCGTGAACGTGTCTTTCATGCCCCAGACAAGCTGACGGTATTTCGTGCGCCCTTCTCCCCCGCGGTAGCCTCTCGCTTCCATAGCGGTCGCCAATTCCTCCGCACGCTTAAACGCACTGACGAAAAGCGGGACAAGCAACGGAACAATCGCTTTTAAACGATCTTTCACGGGTCCGCTTGTAAAATCAACACCTCTTGCCATTTGGGCTTTCATGATTTTGTCTGTTTCTTCGAGTAAAGTCGGAATAAATCGAAGAGAGATAGACATCATAAGAGCAAGCTCATGAACAGGTAGCTTGATTTTACGGAAAGGATGCAACAGCTTCTCCATACCGTCTGTCACTTCAATAGGCGTTGTGGTCAACGTCAGAAGTGTTGTCATCATGATGAGATAGACAAAACGGAGTGAAATGAAAATCCCCTGTTTTAGACCTTCTTCATAAATATTCAGAAAACCAAAGTGAAAGAGCAAAGCGCCATCCTTTGTCATGAAGATATGCAGAATAAAGGTAAACAGAACAATCCAAAGGATGGGTTTCATTCCTTTGAGAATAAAGTACAGCGGCACCTGAGACACCATCACCACAAGGATCGTAAAGACCCCTAAAAGCCCATAAGTGATGTAGTTATTCGCAAAAAAGACAATAAAGACAAAAAAGAAAATTGATAACAGCTTTGTCCTTGGATCAAGACGATGGACAAAGGATGTACCTGGCACATATTTGCCGATAATCATACTATCCATCATGATGTCGTGTCCTCCTGATATAAAGCTGTTAAGGCTTCTGCCATTTCATCCATGGTCAGAAGCGGTCTTGGAAACGTCATCCCCAGCTTTTCTTCGACAGCCTGCTGGAATTTGATCGTTTCCGGGAGGTCCAGTCCGAAAGAAGACATGTCGGTACGATTGGCAAATAGCTCCCTCGGCGTACCTGTCGCCTTTACTGTTCCTTTGTGCATCACAATCATTTGATCCGCATAATGAGCGGCATCTTCCATACTGTGTGTCACAAGGATCGTCGTCAGGTTGGCTTTTTGATGAAGCTCATAGAACATGTCCATGATTTCTTTACGTCCGCGTGGATCTAATCCCGCAGTCGGCTCATCAAGCACAAGCACTTCTGGCTCCATCGCTAGAACACCTGCAATCGCCACACGTCTCATTTGACCACCGCTTAATTCAAAGGGTGATCGAGATAACAAGGATTCAGGAAGGCCTACAAGCTTCAGCATTTCTTTAGCCTTGGCTTCTGCCTTTTCTTTTGGAACACCGAAATTCATCGGACCAAAGCAGATATCCTTCAGAATGGTCTCCTCAAAGAGCTGATGTTCAGGAAACTGAAACACGATGCCGACCTTTTTTCGAAGGGGTTTCATATCCTTTTGTTTTTTATTGGCTTGTAAGACCGTATCTCCAAGCGCAATGCTCCCTTTTGTTGGCTTGAGCAGTCCATTTAAGTGCTGCAGCAACGTCGACTTGCCAGAACCCGTATGACCGATGACAGCCACATAGCTGCCTTCTTTGATGGAAGCATTGACATCATACAAAGCGAGACGCTCAAACGGCGTTTTCATTTGATAACGATGCTCTAATTCTTTGATCGTAATGTCCATAGCTCTTTCACCAATCCTTCTTGTGTCAAATGGGCATTTGCAAGCGGCACACCTTGCTGCTTCAATTGCTTACTCAACCGGTAGGAAAATGGCAGATCAAGTCCAATCTGAACCAGCTGTTCATCTAGTTCAAATACTTCCTCTGGTGTTCCCTCGGCAAATTTCTTCCCACCATTCATCACAATAACGCGGTCTGCCTTCGCAGCCTCGTCTAAATCATGTGTGATGGAAATGACCGTGACCGTTCCTTGTTCCTTCAGCAGTCTGACGGTTTCTAACACTTCTTCACGGCCAATCGGATCAAGCATTGATGTTGCTTCATCCAAGATCATGATGTCAGGGCTTGCGGCAAGTACACCTGCGATTGCTACTCTCTGCTTTTGCCCGCCTGATAGATGGTGCGGCTCTTGATCAAGAAACTCCTGCATATTGACCTGTTTGACAGCCCAATCTACACGCTCTATCATCAATTCCCGCTCAACCCCGTTATTTTCTAAACCAAAAGCCACATCATCACGAACTGTTGAGCCAACGAATTGGTTGTCTGGGTTTTGAAAGACCATGCCGACCTTTTTGCGAATATCCCAAACACTTTCTTCTTTCAGCTCAATCTCACCAACCTTGACCGTTCCTGCATCCGGTAAAATGAGCCCATTCAGTACACGGGCAAGTGTGGATTTACCTGAACCGTTGTGGCCAACAATGGCAAGCCATTCATTTTGATTCACATGCAATGACACTTGGTCTAAAGCGGGCTTGTCCGCATCTTTGTGATAACGAAATACAATGTCTTTTACGTCAATTAATGTCTTCTCCATCTCTACCGGACCTCCTCTCAGCTCAACCTCTACTTTGCCTATTGCTAAAAAGCCGTAGTATCTAAAAAAGGGCATAGATCCAGTTATGAACTGTCCCGCCCTTTCTTAGATACACGATATGTGATTAAACTAATTCAATGACAGCCATTGGTGCGCCATCGCCGCGACGAGGTCCAAGCTTCATGATACGAGTGTATCCACCTTGGCGATCTTCGTAGCGAGTTGCAACGTCAGCGAATAATTTTTGAAGTGCATCTTGGTTTGTTTCAGCGTTAGCTACTTCGTTACGAATGTAAGCTGCAGCTTGACGGCGAGCATGAAGATCTCCGCGTTTGCCAAGAGTGATCATTTTTTCAACTACAGAGCGAAGTTCTTTCGCACGTGTTTCAGTTGTTTCGATGCGTTCGTTGATGATCAAATCAGTCGTTAGGTCACGAAGCATTGCTTTACGTTGTGCACTAGTGCGTCCTAGCTTTCTGTATGCCATGTGATGTCCCCTCCTTAATTAGAGATGCTGTATGAATAAAAAACACACGAAAATCCTAGTTCACAATGAAACTAGTCAATCGTCTTTACGAAGACCCAGTCCAAGTTCTTCTAGTTTCGCTTTCACTTCTTCAAGAGATTTACGTCCAAGGTTACGAACTTTCATCATATCCTCTTCTGTCTTGTTAGCAAGCTCTTGAACAGTGTTAATACCCGCACGCTTCAAACAGTTGTAAGAACGAACAGAAAGATCAAGCTCTTCAATTGTCATTTCAAGCACTTTTTCTTTTTGGTCTTCTTCTTTTTCAACCATGATTTCTGCATGCTGAGCTTCGTCAGTTAACCCAACGAAAATATTTAGGTGTTCAGTTAAAATCTTAGAACCTAGAGCGATCGCTTCTTTCGGTCCTGTGCTTCCATCAGTCCATACATCTAGTGTTAATTTATCATAGTTTGTGATTTGCCCAACACGGGTGTTCTCCACTTGATAAGTTACACGAGATACAGGTGTATAGATTGAGTCGATCGGAATCACGCCGATAGGCTGATCGTCTCTTTTGTTTGCATCAGCAGGATTATACCCGCGACCTCTTTGTGCAGTCAAACGAACACGGAAGCTCGCATTTTTGCCAAGAGTTGCGATGTGGAGATCTGGATTTAAGATTTCAATATCGCTGTCGTGTGTAATATCAGCAGCTGTTACAGTTCCTTCATCTTGTACATCAATTTCAAGCGTCTTCTCTTCTTCAGAGTAGATTTTGAGTGCAAGCTTTTTAATGTTTAAGATAATCGTTGTAACATCTTCAACCACGCCTTCGATCGTTGAGAATTCGTGTAAGACACCATCTATCTGGATCGATGTTACAGCTGCACCAGGAAGTGAGGATAAAAGGATACGACGAAGGGAGTTCCCTAAAGTGGTACCATATCCACGCTCAAGTGGCTCTACGACAAACTTGCCATACTTGGCATCGTCGCTGATTTCAACCGTTTCGATTTTTGGTTTTTCAATTTCGATCATCTAATAAAACCCTCCTTCAAAACGTCGAAACCTCGAATAGAATCATATGAGATTCCATCCGAAATTCCTCATTGTTTAGTCCCGTATGTGCTCAGGCAACGAGTCGTGTATTCGTCTCATAAATAACTGTATCATAACCCATTATTGACAGGGACACAAAATCTATACAAACAAATTACACGCGGCGACGTTTTGGTGGACGGCATCCGTTATGAGGAACTGGAGTTACGTCTCTGATTGCAGTAACTTCAAGACCTGCAGCTTGAAGCGCACGAATTGCAGCTTCACGACCAGAACCAGGACCTTTAACAGTTACTTCAAGTGTTTTAAGACCATGTTCGATAGAACCTTTAGCAGCAGTTTCAGCAGCCATTTGTGCAGCGAAAGGAGTAGATTTACGAGAACCTCTGAATCCTAATGCACCAGCACTTGACCAAGAAATTGCGTTTCCATGAACATCAGTAATCGTTACAATCGTGTTGTTGAAAGTGGAACGGATATGAGCGATTCCAGCTTCAATATTCTTTTTCACGCGACGTTTACGCGTATTTTGTTTACGAGCAGCAGCCATTCTTTAACTACCTCCTTTACTTATTTTTTCTTGTTAGCTACAGTACGACGCGGACCTTTACGAGTACGCGCGTTGTTTTTTGTGTTTTGTCCACGAACAGGAAGTCCTCTACGATGACGGATTCCGCGGTAGCTTCCGATTTCAATTAGACGCTTAATGTTAAGTGAAACTTCACGACGAAGGTCACCTTCTACTTTAAGTTTGTCAATGATATCACGGATTTTACCTAGTTCGTCTTCAGTTAGATCGCGAACGCGAGTGTCTTCAGAAACACCTGCTTCTTTAAGGACTTGTTGAGCCGTCGTACGACCAATTCCAAAAACATATGTTAAAGAAATGACAACACGCTTATCACGTGGAATATCTACACCAGCAATACGAGCCATGATTTGGGCACCTCCTTGTTATTAGCCTTGTTTTTGTTTATGTTTTGGGTTTTCACAGATCACCATTACTTTTCCTTTTCTGCGAATCACTTTACATTTTTCACAGATAGGTTTAACAGATGGTCTCACTTTCATGTGTTTCCAACCTCCTTCTTCCGGAGTTGCTTTATTTGTAACGGTACGTAATTCTACCACGAGTTAAGTCATATGGAGATAATTCTACCGTAACTTTGTCTCCAGGTAAAATGCGAATGAAGTGCATACGGATTTTTCCTGATACATGAGCCAAAACTGTATGACCATTCTCTAGTTCAACTTTGAACATTGCATTTGGCAAAGTTTCTGCTACAGTACCTTCCACTTCAATTACATCGTCTTTCGCCATTCAAGTGTTCTCCCTTCTTCAAATCAGTAACTTGCTCTCTGATAAATGTTCAAATGAGATGTTCTCAATTGTCCATCTATCACCCGACCTGTTTTGAATATACTGTTCTGAACTTCCGGAGATACGCAATCATAAAAGGTTAAATGATTGATATTTTTTCTTAGGAGAATGAATTTACGCTTTTCTCCGTCTGCGATTAGTACATGGCAGCCATCGAACACGCCGATGACAACTGTATACTGATCTTGTTCTTTCCTTGGACTATACAGACAACCTGCCCGATTTGGGCCTGAAAGGCTTCAGTGAAGACCTAAATCTTAGTCAGTATATCAAAACCTGTATCTGTAATCGCAATCGTATGCTCAAAGTGAGCACACTTTTTCCCATCAACCGTTACAACCGTCCAGTTATCAGCCAGTGTTTTCACATATCGGCTGCCTGCGTTCACCATCGGTTCGATGGCCAACACCATTCCAGGTTTGAGCCGTGGGCCTTTGTTCGGCGGACCATAATGAGGAATTTGAGGGTCCTCATGAAGATCCTGTCCGACCCCATGTCCAACATATTCTCTAACAACTGAGAAATTCTCATCTTCAACATACGTTTGTATGGCATGGGAAATGTTTGACAGACGTTCACCTGGCTTTGCTTCCTGTAAGCCCTTATATAGAGATTCCTCTGTGACTTCCAGTAGTTTGCGGTCCTCATCACTGATTACCCCAACTGGATAAGTCCAAGCAGAGTCACCATGATAGCCATTTAACTTTGCGCCGATATCGATACTAATGATGTCTCCATCACGTAAAACCCGTTTACCAGGAATACCGTGAACGAGTTCTTCATTCACCGAAACGCAAATGCTCCCGCGAAAACCATTATACCCTTTAAAAGATGGGATTGCACCCTGCTTTGTAATAAAACGTTCGGCAATTTGATCCAATTCTTTTGTCGAAATACCTGGTTTTATGTGTTTCTTCAGCTCTTCATGAGTCAGTGCGACAATGCGTCCAGCTTCTCTCATAATCTCAAGCTCGCGAGGAGTTTTACAGATAATCATTTATTTAATCCCCCAAGCAGGTCCTTGATATCAGCGTAAACATCGTTAATGTGCTTCGCACCATCAATGTTTGCAAGATATCCTTTTTCTGAATAGAAGTTCAGTAAAGGTTCAGTCTGCTTTAAGTTCACTTCAAGTCTTGTCGAAACGGTTTCTGCATTATCATCTGCACGTTGATAAAGCTCGCCTCCACACTTGTCACAAACATTTTCTTTCGCAGGTGGATTGAATACTAAATGATATGTTGCTCCGCAATCTTTGCAAATTCTTCGGCCAGTCAGACGCTCCATCAAAGCATCTTTATCGACTTTAATATTAATGACATAATCAATCGTTCTGCCAAGGTCCTTTAGAATGTCTTCTAAAGCTTCAGCCTGAGCGACTGTTCGCGGAAATCCGTCCAGAAGAAAACCTTGTTCACAATCATTCTTGCCAAGTCTTTCTCTAACAATACCGATTGTGACCTCATCAGGAACAAGCTCTCCTTTATCGATAAAGGATTTTGCTTCGAGTCCAAGTTGTGTCTCCTCTTTCATAGCAGCACGGAACATATCTCCTGTTGAGATATGAGGGATCCCATAATCATCAACAATTCGTTCTGCCTGAGTGCCTTTACCAGCACCCGGAAGCCCCATTAAGACTAAGTTCATTTCGGATTTCCCCTTCCTTACTTAGAGAGGTTGGGCAGGAGCCCAGCCCTCTGTTTTATTTCATAAATCCACGGTAGTTTCGTTTCACTAATTGGCTTTCAAGCTGTTTCATTGTTTCAAGTGCAACACCTACAACAATGAGAAGACTTGTGCCGCCAATTTGTGCAGCGGAAGGTAATCCAGCGAATTGAATGAAAAAGATAGGAAGTATTGAAATCACGGCTAAGAAAATGGCGCCCACAAACGTGAGTCGGTACAAAATGCTCGTAATTCTATCTTGAGTCATTTTCCCTGGACGAACTCCCGGGATATAGCCACCCTGCTTTTGCAGATTTTCAGCCATTTGTTCAGGGTTTACTTGGACAAAGGCATAAAAATATGTGAAAGCAACAATCAGTGCTACATAAATCGTCATACCGATTGGCTTAGTATAGTCAAAGTTGTTAGTTATCCAGGTTGTCACATTATTTGTTCCGAAGAACGATGCGATCGTCTGCGGAGTAATAATGAACGAAACGGCAAAGATGACTGGAATCACCCCTGCTGGATTCACTTTCAATGGAAGGTGCGTTGCTTGACTAGCAGACATTTGTGCACGGCCAGTTCCTTTTGAATATTGAATTGCAATCTTTCTCACTGCCATTTGAATGTAAATAACACCGATAACAATGACAAGAATAGCAATCACAATAAGGGCAATTTTCAGGATTTGCATGAACAGCTGTCCATCTCCACCTACAAATTGCTGAGCGTACACTTGCTTTAATGTTTGAGGGATTCCTGCGATGATACCGGCAAAGATAATAATCGAAATACCGTTACCAACACCGTGAGCAGTAATCTGCTCTCCCAGCCACATTAAAAATGCTGTTCCCGCAGTGAGCACGACCGCAATTAAGAGATACGTTGAAACACCTGGGTTTTCAATCAGCATGCCTCCTGCCATATTGTTAAATCCATATGACATTCCTAACGCCTGGATAAATCCTAGAACAATTGTAAAATACCTTGTGAATTGTGCTAATTTTCGGCGGCCAACCTCTCCTTGCTTTGACCACTCAGTAAACTTCGGTACAACATCCATCTGCAAGAGCTGGATGATGATCGAAGCAGTGATATACGGCATAATCCCCATTGCAAGAATGGAGAATTGGAAAAGTGCCCCGCCCCCAAACGTGTTGAGGATTCCGAAAACACTCATTTGATCCTGTGCCTGGAGAACTTCGGCGTTCACATTAGGCACAGGGATGAAAGCACCTATACGAAAGACGACTAACATTAAAAGTGTAAATATAATCTTATTCCGTATATCTTTCACGCGCATAAAATTGGAGATTGTCTTAAACAAGTTAGATCACCTCGGCTGTACCGCCAGCAGCTTCAATCGCTTCTTTAGCAGAAGCAGAGAATTTATTGGCTTTTACAGTTAATTTTTTTTCTAATTTACCGTTGCCAAGAATTTTTACTCCTGCTTTTAACTTGCTTATTGCACCAGTCTCTAGAAGAAGTTCAGGAGTGACTTCCGTTCCTTCGTCAAAACTGTTTAATCTGTCTAAGTTGATTACCGCGTAATCTTTACGGTTGATGTTTGTAAAACCACGTTTTGGAAGGCGTTGGAATAAAGGCATTTGACCACCTTCGAATCCAGGGCGTACACCGCCGCCAGAACGAGCGTTTTGACCTTTATGACCTTTACCAGAAGTTTTACCGTTACCTGATCCAATACCACGACCAACACGGTTGCGTACTTTACGTGAACCTTCTGAAGGCTTCAATTCATGAAGTTTCATTTGGGCACCTCCTTATCGATTAAAAATGTTTTATTGTTCTTTAACAGAAACTAAATGAGACACCTTGTTAATCATGCCGCGGATCGCTGCATTGTCTTCATGTACGACTGTTTGGTTTGTTTTCTTTAGACCAAGAGTACGAACAGTGACACGCTGATCTTCCGGGCGACCGATTACACTGCGTTTGAGGGTAATTTCTAATTTATTTGCCATTATTGTTCCCTCCTTATCCTAACAGGTCTTCTACAGATTTTCCACGAAGCTTCGCTACATCTTCAGCACGTTTAAGTTCACTTAAACCTTGAAGTGTTGCGCGGATCATGTTGATCGGTGTATTAGAACCTAGAGATTTAGAAAGGATATCAGCTAGACCAGCAAGCTCAAGTACCGCACGCACTGGGCCTCCAGCGATAACTCCTGTACCTTCTGAAGCAGGCTTCAATAGAACGTTTCCTGCACCGAATCGACCGATGATTTCATGTGGAATTGTAGTTCCAACCATTGGTACTTCAATTAAATTCTTTTTCGCGTCTTCAACAGCTTTGCGGATCGCTTCTGGTACTTCTTGTGCTTTACCAGTACCGAATCCTACATGACCGTTTTTGTCACCGACAACAACTAAAGCTGCAAAACGGAAACGACGTCCACCTTTAACAACTTTCGCTACCCGGTTAACCGTAACTAAGCGTTCTTCTAACTCTAATTTGCTTGGGTCAATACGACTCATTCGGATGTGTCCCTCCTTCTTTTATTAAAATTTAAGTCCAGCCTCACGAGCAGCTTCAGCTAGAGCTTTTACACGTCCATGATATAAGTATCCTCCGCGGTCAAATACCACGTTAGAGATGCCTTTTTCAACAGCACGTTTTGCAACAAGTTCGCCAACTTTAGTAGCAGCTGCAGCGTCAGAACTATTCTCGATCTTTAACTCTTTATCAAGAGTAGAAGCACTTACAAGTGTTACACCGTTAACATCATCAATTACTTGAGCGTAGATGTTCTTGTTAGAACGGAAAACGTTAAGGCGAGGTCTTTCAGCAGTACCTGAAAGTTTCGCACGAACACGAGCGTGTCTTTTAAGACGAGTAGCGTTTTTGCTAGTTTTCGTAATCATCCGAGTCACTCCTTTCTTCACATTAAGCGATCTTACTTACCAGTTTTTCCTTCTTTACGGCGAACGAATTCACCTTCGTAACGAATTCCTTTACCTTTGTAAGGCTCTGGAGCACGGACAGCGCGGATGTTAGAAGCTAGAGCTCCTACACGCTCTTTATCGATACCTTTAACGATTACTTTCGTTTGAGATGGAACTTCTACTTCTACTCCAGCCTCAGGAACGATTTCAACTGGGTGAGAGTATCCAACGTTAAGAACAAGTTTGTTTCCAGATTTAGCTGCACGGTAACCGACACCGATTAGTTCTAAACCTCTTTCGAAACCTTTAGATACACCTTCAACCATGTTTGCAATTAAGCTACGTGTTGTACCATGTAATGCACGGTGTTCTTTATTTTCAGACGGACGGCTTACAGTTAAGACGTTGTCCTCAATTTTAATTTCCATATCAGGGTGAAATGCACGAGTTAGTTCACCTTTTGGTCCCTTTACTGTCACTGTGTTATCGTTGTTTGTCACAGTTACTCCTGAAGGGATCTCGATTAGCTTTTTACCTATACGAGACATACCAAGCACCTCCATTCATCTTAAACTTTTTTTACCATACGTAAGCAAGTACTTCTCCACCAGCTTGTTTAGCACGGGCTTCTTTGTCCGATAAAACACCTTGTGATGTAGAAATAATTGCGATTCCAAGTCCGTTAAGTACACGTGGTACTTCATTTGATTTCGCATATACGCGTAAACCAGGTTTACTGATTCTTTTAAGACCAGTGATAACACGTTCGTTGTTTTGGCCGTATTTAAGGAACAAACGGATAATTCCTTGTTTGCTGTCTTCGACGTACTCAACGTCACGGATAAAACCTTCACGCTTTAAAATTTCAGCAATTTCTCTTTTGATTTTTGAAGCCGGTACTTCTAGCTTCTCATGACGTACCATGTTCGCATTGCGAATACGAGTCAGCAAATCTGCAATCGGATCTGTCATAACCATTATTTAATAACCTCCTTCCCATTTATGGGGATTACCAGCTGGCTTTTTTAACGCCAGGAATTTGTCCTTTATATGCAAGTTCGCGGAAACAAATACGGCAAAGTTTAAACTTGCGAATTACTGAATGTGGACGTCCACAACGTTCGCAGCGCGTATACTCTTGAACTTTAAACTTTTGTTTGCGTTGTTGTTTCGCAATCATAGACTTTTTAGCCACGATTTCGCCTCCCTTTCATTGATTATTTCTGGAACGGCATACCTACTTGAGTTAATAACTCACGTGCTTCTTCATCCGTGTTGGCAGTCGTAACGATAACGATATCCATACCGCGGACTTTTGTTACTTTATCGTAATCAATTTCTGGGAAGATTAACTGTTCTTTAATACCAAGCGTGTAGTTTCCACGACCGTCGAAAGATTTCTTAGAAATCCCGCGGAAGTCACGTACACGTGGTAAAGATACAGAAATAAGTTTATCAAGGAAATCGTACATGCGCTCTCCGCGAAGTGTTACTTTCGCACCGATTGGCATTCCTTCACGTAGACGGAATCCAGCAATAGACTTCTTCGCACGAGTAACGACAGGTTTTTGACCAGCGATAAACGTTAATTCTTCAACAGCAGTATCGATTGCTTTAGCGTTTTGAACGGCGTCACCAACACCCATGTTGATCACGATTTTTTCGATTTTTGGCACTTGCATTACTGATTTGTATTCAAACTTAGAAACTAATGCAGGTGTAATTTCTTTTACATACTTTTCTTTAAGGCGGTTCATGAGAAAGACCTCCCTTCCTTATTTACTATTTATCTAGAACTTGCCCAGATTTTTTCGCTACACGGACTTTCTTTCCGTCCTCAACTTTATATCCAATACGTGTCACTTCACCCGTTTTAGGATCAAGCGGCATTACGTTTGATACGTGGATCGGCGCTTCTTGTTCAGAAATTCCGCCTTGAGGGTTAGCTTGGGTTGGTTTAGAGTGTTTTTTCACAAGGTTAATACCTTCTACTAAAACACGGTCCTTTTTAGGGAAAGCAGCAAGGATGACACCTTGTTTACCTTTATCTTTACCAGAGATAACCACTACTTTATCGCCCTTTTTAACATGCATTTAATCGCACCTCCTTGAGTCGCGGATTGTATTCATTAAAGTACTTCTGGTGCTAAAGAAACAATTTTCATATAGTTGTTTTCACGAAGTTCACGTGCTACTGGTCCGAAGATACGAGTTCCACGTGGGCTCTTGTCGTCACGGATGATGACACATGCATTTTCATCAAAACTGATGTAAGATCCATCGTTTCTGCGAGCTCCGCTCTTAGTACGAACGATAACTGCTTTCACAACTTCACCTTTTTTGACAACGCCTCCTGGTGTTGCTTGTTTAACCGTACAAACAATGACATCACCGATGTTAGCCGTTTTACGTCCAGAGCCACCAAGAACTTTAATCGTTAGTACTTCGCGTGCGCCAGAGTTGTCAGCTACTTTTAAACGAGTCTCCTGTTGAATCATTAATGTTACCTCCCTTCGGAAAAAGAAATCCGAACTTTATTAGATAATAACAGCTTCTTCGACAACTTCAACTAGACGAAAGCGTTTAGTCGCAGATAATGGACGAGTTTCCATGACCTTTACGATGTCTCCGATTTTTGCTTGGTTGTTTTCATCATGTGCTTTGAACTTTTTAGAGTATCTTACACGTTTGCCATAAAGTGAATGCTTTTTGTATGTTTCAACTACAACAGTGATGGTTTTATCCATTTTGTCAGAAACAACACGACCTTGATACACTTTACGTTGGTTACGTTCGCTCATGTTTGCGGGGCCTCCCCTCTAATTATTATTTATTAGCAGCGATTTCTCTTTGACGAATCACAGTTTTCATGCGTGCGATTGATTTACGCACTTCACGAATGCGAGCAGTGTTTTCAAGCTGCCCAGTCGCTAATTGGAAACGAAGATTGAAAAGTTCTTCTTTAAGAGACTTTACTTTTTGTTCAATTTCAGCAGTGGTAAGGTCACGAATTTCATTAGCTTTCATTTGATTCACCACCAATTTCTTCACGTTTTACGAACTTCGTTTTAATTGGCAATTTGTGAGATGCAAGACGAAGAGCTTCACGAGCAACTTCTTCAGACACACCAGAAATTTCAAATAAAACTTTGCCCGGTTTTACTACAGCTACCCAGCCTTCTGGAGCACCTTTACCGGAACCCATGCGGACCTCTAGAGGTTTTGCTGTGTATGGCTTAGAAGGGAAAATTTTGATCCAAACTTTACCGCCACGTTTCATGTAACGAGTCATAGCAATACGAGCAGCTTCGATTTGACGGTTAGTGATCCAAGAAGCTTCAAGAGCTTGGATACCGAACTCACCGAAATGTACTTCAGTGCCGCCTTTTGCACGACCACGCATTTTTCCACGATGTTCTCTGCGATACTTCACGCGTTTTGGCAATAACATATTATTTTCCTCCTTCCGCAGTATTCTTCTTAGTTGGAAGGACTTCTCCACGATAGATCCATACTTTTACGCCAAGCTTACCATAAGTAGTATCAGCTTCAGCAGTAGCATAGTCGATGTCAGCACGAAGTGTGTGCAATGGAACAGTACCTTCACTGTAATATTCAGAACGAGCAATATCTGCACCGCCAAGACGACCAGAAACCATTGTTTTGATTCCTTGTGCTCCAGCACGCATTGTGCGTTGGATTGTTTGTTTTTGTGCACGACGGAATGAAATGCGATTTTCAAGTTGACGAGCGATGTTTTCAGCAACTAGCTGAGCATCAAGATCTGCTCTCTTGATTTCAAGAATGTTGATGTGTACACGTTTGCCAGTTAGGCTGTTAAGAGCTTTACGAAGTGCTTCAACTTCAGATCCGCCTTTACCAATTACCATACCTGGTTTAGCCGTGTGGATTGTGATATTTACGCGGTTTGCAGCACGTTCGATTTCTACTTTAGAAACAGACGCGTCAGACAAACGCTTGCTGATGAATTCACGGATTTTCAAGTCTTCATGTAAGAAGTCAGCGTAATCTTTTCCTGCGAACCATTTAGATTCCCAATCACGAATGACGCCAATACGAAGACCTACTGGATTTACCTTTTGACCCACGGATTATCCCTCCTTCTTTTCTGATACAACGATTGTAATGTGGCTAGTACGTTTGTTAATTGCGCTCGCACGACCCATAGCACGTGGACGGAATCTCTTAAGTGTTGGACCTTCGTCAACGAATGCTTGAGTAATCACTAGGCTGTTAGCATCCAACTCGTAGTTGTGCTCAGCATTTGCGATAGCAGATTTTAATACTTTTTCAATAATTGGTGAAGCAGCCTTAGGCGTAAGGTTTAAGATAGAAACTGCTTCTCCTACTTGCTTACCTCGGATCAGGTCCATTACTAGACGTGCTTTACGAGGAGCAATACGGACTGTTCTTGCGACAGCTTTAGCTTGCATTTAAAAGCCTCCTCTCATTAGCGTCTTGTTTTTTTATCGTCACTAGCATGACCTTTGTAAGTACGGCTTGGTGCGAATTCGCCCAATTTGTGACCTACCATATCTTCAGAAATGAAAACAGGTACATGTTTGCGTCCGTCATAGACAGCGATTGTGTGACCGATGAATTGTGGGAAAATTGTAGAACGACGAGACCAAGTTTTTACGACTTGCTTTTTGTCAGTTTCATTCAATTTCTCGACTTTAGCCATCAAATGATCATCAACAAATGGTCCTTTTTTTAAGCTGCGAGCCATTGTGGAACCTCCCTTCGTGATTGAACTACGGTCCTAAATGAACCGTAGACAACCCCGTTACTTGTTTTTACGACGACGTACAATGAATTTATCAGACTTGTTGGTTTTCTTACGAGTCTTGAATCCAAGAGTCGGTTTACCCCATGGAGACATTGGTGATTTACGTCCGATTGGAGCGCGTCCTTCACCACCGCCGTGTGGGTGATCGTTAGGGTTCATTACAGAACCACGAACTGTTGGGCGTACGCCTTTCCAGCGAGAACGTCCAGCTTTACCGATGTTGATTAGTTCGTGTTGTTCGTTTCCAACTTGACCGATAGTCGCACGGCAAGCAGAAAGGATCATGCGTACTTCACCAGAGTTCAAACGTACAAGAACGTATTTACCTTCTTTACCTAGAACTTGAGCAGAAGTACCAGCAGAACGAACTAATTGTCCACCTTTACCTGGTTTTAATTCAATGTTATGCACAACTGTACCAACTGGGATGTTGATAAGTGGAAGAGCATTACCTGGTTTGATGTCAGCTTCTGGTCCAGAAGTAACTTCAGTACCAACTTGGATTCCTTTCGGAGCAAGAATGTAACGTTTCTCACCATCTGCATAGTTTACAAGAGCGATGTTCGCTGAACGGTTTGGGTCATACTCGATTGTAGCAACGCGTCCAGGTATACCGTCTTTATCACGCTTAAAGTCGATGATACGGTATTGACGTTTGTGACCGCCACCTTGATGACGAACAGTCAATCTACCTTGGTTGTTACGTCCGCCTTTTCTGTGAAGCGGTGCAAGCAACGATTTTTCTGGTTTGTCAGTCGTGATTTCAGCAAAATCTGAAGTAGTCATGCCACGACGACCATTACTGGTTGGTTTATACTTTTTAATCGCCATTTTGAATTTCCCTCCTTCTTTTTAAGATTTACGCTTCAAAAATTTCGATTTCTTTGCTGTCAGCAGTTAATTTCACGATCGCTTTTCTGCGACGGCTAGTCATACCAGTGTAGCGTCCAACGCGTTTTGATTTACCTTTGTAGTTTTGAACGTTGACTTTCTCAACTTTCACTCCAAAGATTTCTTCAACAGCGTCTTTCACTTCTGTCTTGTTAGCTCTGACATCAACTTCGAACGTGTACTTCTTCTCTGTCATTAGATCAGCAGAACGTTCAGTAATGATAGGGCGCTTTAGAACATCACGAGGATCTTTCATTATGCAAGTCCCTCCTCTACTTTTTCAACCGCTGCTTTAGTGATCAGAAGTTTGTCGTGGTTGACAACGTCAAGAACGTTGATACCGTTAGCTTCAACAACTGTTACTCCAGGGATGTTACGAGCAGATAAAGCAACTGTTTCGTTTGCATCCGCAGTGACGATCAACGCTTTCTTCTCAACAGATAACCCTTTAAGGATCCCTGCGAATTCTTTCGTTTTCACTGCATCAAGAGTAAGATCTTCAAGAACGATGATGTTGTTGTCGATTACTTTAGAAGACAATACTGACTTGATAGCCAAGCGGCGAACTTTTTTAGGTAATTTATAAGAATAGCTGCGTGGTGTTGGACCGAATACGATACCGCCTCCGCGCCATTGTGGTGAACGGATAGAACCTTGACGAGCACGACCTGTACCCTTCTGTCTCCAAGGTTTACGACCCCCGCCACGTACTTCAGAACGAGTTTTTACTTTGTGAGTTCCTTGACGTAAGGAAGCTCTTTGCATAAGAATAGCATCGAATACTACGCTTTCGTTTGGCTCAATTCCAAACACAGAAGCGTTTAATTCGATTTCACCGTTAGTAGAACCGTTTTGGTTATATAATGCTACTTTTGGCATGACTGTTTCCTCCTTTCCTAAGAGAGTTATTTAGTTTTAACTGCACTCTTTACAGTTACTAGAGATTTTTTAGCTCCTGGTACGTTTCCTTTGATCAAAAGAAGATTGCGTTCTGCATCAACTTTAACGATCTCAAGATTTTGGACAGTGATTTGCTCTCCGCCCATACGTCCTGGAAGAAGTTTACCTTTGAATACTCGGTTTGGATCAACAGGTCCCATTGAACCAGGACGACGGTGGTAACGTGAACCGTGAGTCATTGGTCCGCGTGATTGTCCGTGGCGTTTGATAGCCCCTTGGAATCCTTTACCTTTTGATGTTCCTGTTACATCTACGATATCTCCATTTGCGAAAATATCAACTTTGACTTCCTGACCAACTTCATACGCATCTAACTCCACACCGCGTAATTCTTTTACGAAGCGCTTAGGAGCAGTTTCCGCTTTAGCAACGTGGCCTTTCTCTGGTTTGTTAGAAAGCTTCTCACGTTTGTCGTCAAAACCGATTTGGATTGCTTCATAGCCATCCGTGTCAGTAGTCTTCTTCTGAAGAACAACGTTAGCAGCAGCCTCAACAACAGTTACAGGGATAAGATCACCGTTTTCTGCGAATACTTGCGTCATACCAATTTTTCTACCTAAGATTCCTTTGGTCATTCGTCACACCTCCTATAATATGTGTTTTCTATTTGAATTAAAGTTTGATTTCGATATCTACACCGGATGGTAAATCTAAACGCATAAGTGCATCAACTGTTTGCGGAGTTGGATTCACGATGTCGATTAGACGTTTGTGAGTACGCATCTCGAATTGCTCACGAGAATCTTTGTACTTATGCACCGCACGAAGGATTGTGTAAACTGATTTTTCAGTTGGAAGCGGGATTGGACCAGATACACTAGCACCAGAACGCTTAGCCGTTTCAACAATCTTCTCAGCAGATTGATCAAGAATTCTATGATCATATGCTTTTAAACGAATACGAATTTTTTGTTTTGCCATTATTTTCCCTCCTTTTCGCCTACTTACGTTAGACAGTTCTCCGTGAGAAAAACCTGATCACCTTGCCATGGCAAAGCGGCCGGGTGTGTCAGCAACCTCTCACTTCATCGCAGTCAAAGACCAACATGCACTATTGTACCAAATTGGCCTGCGTGTTGCAATAATAAATCGGATAAATTTATGATTTGCACACTTTTCATATTATACAGGGGTTCAGCCTATAAATCAAGCTTTCCCTGAAGATGATGTGTAGCTGTCTTCCTGACGATACGAATAAATTCTTCTGGCTCTTCAATATGCGGAGAATGCGCAGATTCTTTAAAAGTAAACCACTCTTTTATTGGTGCTGTAAGTTGATCAACATATGGTTTTGATACAGCAGCTGGTGTAATCATGTCATGTTCCCCGATGATAAAGTAGCAAGGTATTAATATAGAAGAAACTCGGTATTGAATGCTTTCGTTCATCAGCTCGTCCCACAGCAAATCCTGGCTATACTTCTGTCCCATAAGGAATTTCCACTTATCTTTTAGCTGATAATGCTTACTAACAAGAAATGCATACAGCATTTGAAAAAGTGGCTTCCACCTATGCGTGAGCCCTACTTTTGCGAACTCTTTGTATAGAGAGAACAAAGCATGAGCAGAGGTGCGTTTCCAAGGGGGCGGTGTCAGCAATTTTAGGCATCTACTGAAGAAATGCTTGCCTTGATATTTTTTTAGAAGAAGTTCGTACGATACAATATCCTCTTTTAATACATCAACCACCTGACTAATTCCATAATAGGCATGATACAAATCTGGTCGTTTATGTACAGCTTGTATCGCTATTAATGATCCCCATGAATAACCTGCAATGTATATTTTCGTTTGATCATTATAAGAAAGCAGTTTTTCTGTAAGCTCAATCGTATCCTCTACGAATTGCCCAATGGTCATAGAAGACTCAGGAATGTTTTTTTGATAAGACAATCCTGCACCGCGCTGGTCCCAATGAACAACAGTGAAGTCTTGATCAAGTTCCTTATGAAAGGAATCGATATAACTCATTTGAGCTGAGCCTGGGCCACCGTGTAAAAATAATAAAACAGGTTTTGTTTTTTCTGCTTGATCTTCTTTTATCATAATCCATTGATCAAGACCGCCAATCGGCCACTTTTTCAACATTGTCTTCGCCATTCCAGTGATCCTCTCGGTTCCATTTAGATTCTATAGCTTATAGTAGCCGTTATGCACTGGAAAAGCAAAAAAAGAGACCCTTTTGCAAGGAGTCTCTTTTAACTGTTATTACTTAATGATAGTAGAAACGACGCCAGAACCTACAGTACGTCCACCCTCACGGATAGAGAAACGAGTTCCTTCTTCGATAGCGATAGTAGAGATAAGTTCAACTTCCATCTCAGTGTTATCGCCAGGCATTACCATTTCAGTACCTTCTGGAAGATGTACGATACCAGTTACGTCAGTTGTACGGAAGTAGAACTGTGGACGGTAGTTAGTGAAGAATGGAGTATGACGTCCACCCTCTTCTTTAGAAAGTACATAAACTTCAGCTTTGAAACGGCTATGTGGAGTGATTGTACCTGGTTTAGCAAGTACTTGACCACGTTGGATATCTTCACGAGATACACCACGAAGTAGTGCACCGATGTTGTCACCAGCTTCAGCATAGTCAAGAAGTTTACGGAACATTTCAACACCTGTAACAGTTGTTTTACCGTTTTCTTCTTGAAGACCGATGATTTCAACTTCGTCACCGACTTTAACTTGTCCACGCTCAACACGACCAGTAGCAACTGTTCCACGACCAGTGATTGAGAATACATCCTCAACTGGCATCATGAATGGCTTCTCAGTGTCACGCTCTGGAGTTGGGATGTACTCATCAACCGCATCCATAAGTTCGAAGATTTTTGCTTCGTAATCAGCATCACCTTCAAGAGCTTTAAGAGCAGAACCTTTGATAACTGGTACATCGTCACCAGGGAAGTCATAGTCAGAAAGAAGGTCACGAACTTCCATTTCAACAAGTTCAAGTAACTCTTCATCGTCAACCATGTCACATTTGTTAAGGAATACTACGATGTAAGGAACACCTACGTTACGAGAAAGTAGGATGTGCTCACGTGTTTGTGGCATTGGACCATCAGCAGCAGATACTACTAAGATCGCGCCGTCCATTTGAGCAGCACCAGTGATCATGTTTTTAACATAGTCAGCGTGTCCTGGGCAGTCTACGTGTGCATAGTGACGAGTTTCAGTTTCATACTCAACGTGTGCAGTTGAGATTGTGATTCCACGCTCGCGCTCTTCTGGAGCACCATCGATTTGGTCATAAGCCATAGCTGTACCTTTACCAGATTTCTTATGAAGAACTGTTGAGATAGCAGCAGTTAGAGTTGTTTTACCATGGTCAACGTGTCCAATTGTACCAATGTTAGCATGCGATTTGGAACGGTCGAATTTTTCTTTAGCCATTCTAAAAATCCTCCTTAAAGGTTCATTGTATTTGGTATGAGTGATAGAAAGTGAAGAGTTACCTCCCACTTTCTGATCTTCAATAGTAGTTATACTTTAGTTTAAAGGCAAAATCAATTATTCACCTTTATTTTTTTTGATGATTTCTTCACTGATGCTCTTAGGCACTTCTTCGTAGTGATCCATGTGCATAGTGAAAGTACCGCGTCCTTGTGTGTTAGAACGGAGTGCAGTTGCATATCCGAACATTTCAGAAAGTGGAACCATAGCGCGAACAACTTGAGCGTTACCGCGAGCTTCCATACCTTCTACACGTCCACGACGAGATGTGATATCACCCATGATGTCTCCCATGTATTCTTCTGGGATAACGACTTCTACTTTCATCATTGGCTCAAGTAGAACTGGGTTACATTTGCTGACAGCATTTTTCAATGCCATAGATGCAGCAATTTTAAACGCCATTTCGTTAGAGTCAACATCGTGGTAAGATCCATCGAATAATTTTGCTTTGATGTCGATTAATGGGAATCCAGCTAATACACCATTTTCTAGTGAATCTTCAAGACCTGCTTGAATTGCTGGAATGTATTCACGTGGAACAACCCCACCGACGATTGCATTTGTGAATTCGAAGCCTGCGCCTTCTTCGTTTGGTTCGAATTCGATCCAAACGTGTCCGAACTGACCGCGTCCACCAGACTGACGTACGAATTTACCTTCAACTTTTGCACTAGAACGGAATGTTTCACGGTACGCAACTTGAGGAGCACCTACGTTAGCTTCAACCTTGAACTCACGCTTCATACGGTCAACAATGATATCAAGGTGAAGCTCACCCATACCAGAGATGATCGTTTGACCAGTTTCAGTGTTTGTTTGTGTACGGAATGTTGGATCCTCTTCAGCTAGTTTAGCTAAAGCGATACCCATTTTATCTTGGTCAGCCTTAGATTTAGGCTCGATAGCTACATCGATAACTGGTTCTGGGAATTCCATAGACTCAAGGATAACAAGATTTTTCTCGTCACAAAGAGTATCACCAGTAGATGTATCTTTAAGACCAACAGCTGCTGCGATATCCCCTGCATATACAGTAGAGATTTCTTCACGGCTGTTTGCGTGCATTTGAAGGATACGTCCAACACGCTCACGCTTGTTCTTAGAAGAGTTCTTCACGTAAGAACCAGAATCAAGTGTTCCAGAGTATACGCGGAAGAAAGTTAGTTTCCCAACATAAGGGTCAGTCATAACTTTAAATGCAAGAGCTGCGAATGGTGCGTCATCAGTAGACTCACGTACAACCTCTTCATTTGTATCTGGCAATGTACCTTTGATTGCAGCAACATCAGTTGGTGCAGGAAGGTAGTCAAGCACAGCGTCAAGTACAAGCTGAACACCTTTGTTTTTGAAAGCAGATCCAACAAGAACTGGGTAGAATTCAACATTCAAAGTTCCTTTACGGATAGCAGCTTTCAATTCAGGAATTGTGATTTCTTCACCCTCAAGGTATTTTTCCATAAGCTCTTCATCAAGCTCAGCGACAGCTTCAATTAAGCTGCTGCGAAGCTCTTCAGCTTTGTCTTTATACTCAGCAGGGATTTCTTGTGCATCAGAGCGAGTTCCAAGGTCATCTTCGTAGAAGTATGCTACGTTTTCTACAAGGTCGATGATTCCTTCGAATTGATCTTCAGCGCCGATCGGCAATTGAATTGCATGAGCGTTCGCTTGAAGACGATCTCTTAATGTGCTTACAGAGTAAAGGAAGTCCGCACCGGTTTTATCCATTTTGTTAACGAATACGATACGAGGTACTCCGTAAGTTGTTGCTTGGCGCCAAACTGTTTCAGTTTGAGGCTCTACACCTGATTGTGCATCAAGAACAGCAACCGCACCATCAAGTACACGCAAAGAACGTTCAACTTCAACAGTGAAGTCTACGTGTCCTGGTGTATCAATGATGTTTACACGGTAACCTTTCCATTGTGCTGTAGTAGCAGCAGAAGTGATTGTAATACCACGTTCTTGCTCCTGCTCCATCCAGTCCATTTGTGAAGCTCCTTCGTGAGTTTCACCAATTTTATGGATACGACCAGTGTAGTACAAGATACGCTCAGTCGTTGTCGTTTTACCGGCATCGATGTGAGCCATGATACCAATATTACGAGTTTTGTCTAAGGAGAACTCTCTTGCCATTGGGTAATTTCTCCTTCCTTATTAGGGAATAGTTTTTTTAGTTTGGTATAAATCCTACCAGCGGTAGTGAGCGAATGCTTTGTTCGCTTCTGCCATTTTGTGTGTATCTTCACGTTTCTTAACAGCAGCACCAGTGTTGTTAGCTGCGTCAAGGATTTCGTTAGCAAGACGCTCTTCCATCGTTTTTTCTCCACGAAGACGAGCGTAGTTTACTAACCAGCGAAGACCTAAAGTCGTACGACGATCTGGGCGAACTTCTACAGGAACTTGGTAGTTAGCTCCACCTACACGACGTGCTTTAACTTCAAGAACTGGCATGATGTTTTTCAAGGCTTGTTCGAAAACCTCCATCGCTTCATTACCAGTACGTTCTTTGATGATATCAAATGACTTGTAGAGAATAGTTTGTGACTTTCCTCTTTTACCGTCGATCATCATTTTGTTGATCAAACGAGATACAAGTTTAGAATTGTAAATTGGATCTGGCAAAACGTCTCTTTTTGCTACAGGACCTTTACGTGGCATCTGAATAGCCTCCCTTCTCTTTTAAAAGGATTTCTATCTGTCTTTCATCTCAATTTCATTGTCAGCTGCCTGACTCCACTGATCTGAACTCAACTTCTAAAAACCCTTATGTTTGTTTATATTATTTGCTTTGTTTAGGGCGTTTTGTTCCGTATTTAGAACGTCCTTGCATACGACCGTCAACTCCGGCAGTATCAAGCGCACCACGAACGATGTGGTAACGTACACCCGGTAAGTCTTTTACACGTCCGCCACGGATAAGTACTACACTGTGCTCTTGTAGGTTATGTCCGATACCAGGAATGTAAGCTGTTACCTCAATCAGGTTAGACAAACGTACACGAGCATATTTACGTAGTGCTGAGTTTGGTTTTTTCGGTGTCATTGTACCGACACGAGTACAAACCCCGCGCTTCTGTGGAGATGTTACGTTAGTGTGCTCTTTTTTGAAACTGTTGTATCCTTTGTTAAGTGCAGGAGACTTTGAGTTTTCAACTTTACTCACGCGTCCTTTGCGTATTAGCTGATTAATTGTAGGCATGTTGTTATTCCTCCCTTCATTACTTTTTTTATAACCCACATACCCAGGTGGTTCATCAAAAGGCAAAAAACAATGCTTTTGCATTTTAAGCATGCAAAAACAAAACAAGTACGCTATAACATAATGGCAACAGCTGCTGCCCCAACTTCAATTCCGCAGGCCTTGCCGAGCTTTTTCATGGAATCTACCACTAAAATGTCTACACCCTTCTCTTGCGCTAGTTTCATTACACTAGCGGTTAAAGCAGGATCAGCATCTTTCGCTACGACGATTTCCTTCACTGAATCTCGTTTCAGAGCTTTTACTGTTTGCTTCGTACCAATAATAATGGATTGAGCCTGTGATACTTTATCATAAGACATCGAATATCCTCCAAAGTAACAGGTTTTATTTTGAGCACCTTGGTTATATTATCATCATGGCAGAAGGATGTCAATATCGTTTGACAGATTATCTTGACATCCTTCACCATTTTTTGATGATTTTTAAAGAAATCTTAAGAGAAAGATTACTCTACAGGAACCATATCGTCAGACGGCTGCACTTGTGAAACCGGCTTAACTTTACGGTAGTTTGGCATTCCAGTTCCAGCAGGAACAAGTTTACCGATGATGACATTCTCTTTCAAGCCAAGCAGTTCATCACGTTTTCCTTTGATCGCCGCATCTGTTAGGACACGAGTCGTTTCTTGGAAGGATGCTGCAGACAAGAATGAGTCTGTTTCAAGCGATGCTTTTGTAATACCAAGAAGAACTGGACGGCCTGTTGCAGGACGTTTGCCTTCGAATAGTACTTTTTTGTTCGCTTCTGTGAACTGGTGTACATCAAGAAGTGTGCCTGGTAATACATCTGTATCCCCTGCATCAGCGACACGCACTTTACGAAGCATTTGGCGAACCATAACTTCTACGTGCTTATCTCCGATTTCTACCCCTTGCATACGGTATACTTTTTGTACTTCATGAAGCAGATATTCTTGAACAGCTGTCATGTCAGTCACTTTAAGAAGTTCTTTCGGATCGATTGAACCTTCTGTCAGTACTTGACCACGAGTAACTTTGTCACCTTCAACAACTTTCAGACGTGCATTGTAAGGAGCTGTGTAAGAGCGAGTTTCAACTTCGCCTTGAACCACAATTTCCTGTTGCTTGTCACGAACATCGTTAATTTCAGCAACGACACCATCAATTTCAGAAATGGTTGCCTGCCCTTTCGGATTACGCGCTTCAAATAACTCTTGGATACGAGGTAAACCTTGAGTGATATCGTCTCCTGCTACCCCACCGGTGTGGAACGTACGCATTGTAAGCTGTGTTCCTGGCTCACCGATCGATTGTGCAGCGATGATTCCAACTGCTTCACCGACTTCAACGTCAGTACCAGTTGCAAGGTTACGGCCGTAGCATCGTTTACATACACCATGAGGCGTGTTACATGTAAATGCAGAACGGATCCATACTTCCTCGATTCCTGCTTCAACTACTTCAAGTGCTTTATCTTCATCAATTAGTTCGTTTTCGCCAACAATGACTTCGCCCGTTTCAGGATGAACAATTGGTTTTCTTGCAAAACGTCCGATAAGACGTTCTTCAAGTTTCTCAATAATTTCATTTCCTTCTTTAATGGACTTCGCCAAGATTCCACGGTCTGTACCGCAATCTGTTTCACGGATGATAACATCCTGCGCAACGTCAACGAGACGACGCGTGAGGTAACCAGAGTCAGCTGTTTTAAGAGCTGTATCGGCAAGACCTTTACGCGCTCCGTGAGTGGAAATAAAGTATTCCAATACGGTTAAACCTTCACGGAAACTAGATTTAATCGGAAGTTCAATGATACGTCCAGCCGGGTTGGCCATCAGACCACGCATACCAGCCAGCTGAGTGAAGTTAGATGCGTTACCACGCGCTCCAGAGTCACTCATCATGTAGATAGGGTTGACTTCATCAAGGGACTTCATCAGTTTACCTTGGATGACATCTTTAGAAGAACTCCAGATCGAAATGACTCTCTCGTAACGCTCTTCTTCAGTAATCAAACCACGTCTGAATTGCTTCATGACGTTATCTACTTTTGCTTGCGCTTCTTCGAGGATCTTCTGTTTATCATCTAATACGACGATATCAGACACCCCAACCGTAATACCCGCTTTAGTAGAGTATTTGAAACCAAGATTTTTCATGCGGTCAAGCATTTTAGATGTCTCAGTGATATGGAATCTCTTAAAGATTTCCGCAATGATTTTACCTAAAATACCTTTTTTGAACGGCGCATTGATTTCTTGTTTCTCGATCGCAGCTTTGACATCTTCACCTTTTTCAAGGAAGAAGCGGTCAGGCGTTTTTTCTTCAATATTGCTCTTTGTCGGCTCATTCATGTAAGGGAATGATTCCGGTAAGATTTCGTTAAAGATTAGTTTTCCAACTGTTGTAATCAACAATTTAGAACGCTGTTCATCAGTGAATGTCACATTCTTCAACGAGTTAGCTGCAACAGCTACACGTGTATGAAGATGCACATACCCATTTTGATAAGCTAGAAGGGCTTCGTTCGTATCTTTGAAGACCATACCTTCTCCGATAGCACCTTTACGCTCAAGTGTAAGGTAGTAGTTACCTAGCACCATATCCTGAGATGGCGTAACAACAGGTTTTCCATCTTTCGGGTTCAAAATGTTTTGAGCAGCAAGCATTAAGATACGAGCTTCAGCTTGAGCTTCAGCAGATAATGGTACGTGAACCGCCATTTGGTCACCATCAAAGTCAGCGTTGTAGGCAGTACATACAAGTGGATGCAGACGAATTGCGCGTCCTTCCACAAGTGTAGGTTCAAACGCTTGAATACCAAGTCTGTGAAGAGTTGGTGCACGGTTTAGTAAGACTGGATGCTCACGAATCACTGATTCTAAAACATCCCAAACTTCCGGCTGCACGCGCTCAATCTTACGTTTCGCGCTCTTAATGTTGTGAGCTAATCCTTTTTCAACAAGCTCCTTCATCACGAATGGTTTGAATAGTTCAAGAGCCATTTCTTTCGGAAGTCCACACTGATACATTTTCAAATGTGGTCCAACGACGATAACGGAACGTCCAGAATAGTCAACACGTTTACCAAGCAAGTTTTGACGGAAACGTCCTTGTTTCCCTTTCAGCATGTGAGAAAGAGATTTCAATGGTCTATTTCCTGGTCCTGTTACTGGTCGGCCTCTACGTCCATTATCAATCAAGGCATCGACAGCTTCTTGAAGCATACGCTTCTCGTTCTGAACGATGATGCTTGGCGCGCCAAGATCTAATAAACGTTTCAGACGATTGTTACGGTTGATGACACGACGATAAAGGTCGTTCAAGTCAGAAGTAGCAAAACGTCCACCATCAAGCTGAACCATTGGACGTAATTCTGGTGGAATAACCGGAAGTACATCAAGGATCATCCAAGACGGTTTGTTTCCTGAGTTACGGAAAGCTTCCAACACTTCAAGGCGTTTGATCGCACGTGTACGACGCTGTCCTTGAGCTGTTTTCAGCTCTTCTTTGAGTGTATCTACTTCTTTCACAAGATCGATATCTTGAAGAAGTTTGTTAATTGCTTCTGCACCCATAGCTGCTTGGAAGGTGTTACCGTATTTATCTAAATAAGCACGGAATTCTTTCTCAGAAAGAAGTTGTTTCTTCTCAAGCGGTGTGTTGCCCGGATCAGTCACGACGTAAGAAGCGAAGTAAATCACTTCTTCTAACGCACGTGGTGACATATCTAGAACAAGACCCATACGGCTTGGGATACCTTTGAAATACCAAATGTGGGAAACTGGGGCAGCCAGTTCGATATGCCCCATTCTCTCACGACGGACTTTTGCCCGTGTTACTTCTACACCACAACGGTCACATACAACACCCTTATAACGAACGCGTTTATACTTTCCACAATGACATTCCCAGTCTTTTTGCGGTCCGAAGATACGTTCACAAAAGAGACCATCTTTTTCCGGTTTCAGTGTACGATAGTTAATCGTTTCAGGCTTTTTCACTTCACCAAAAGACCAAGAACGGATTTTATCAGGTGATGCGAGACCGATGTTCATATACTCAAAATTGTTCACATCTAGCAAGGGGCCTACCTCCCTTTTAATCTTCGGGTTATACCCTAGTCACTTGCTCTAATCGTTTCTGCTATTCTTTTGTGACTGCGTCACGTTCAAGATCGACAGGTGCGAGGTCTGCAGCATCTTCGTCATTAGATAACGCTAATCCGTCTGCTTTCTTCGTTTCCTCATCGTCTTCTAAATCTCTCATTTCTATCTCTTCTTCATCGCCAGATAGGATTTTCACATCCATACCTAAACTTTGAAGTTCTTTAATTAATACTTTGAATGATTCAGGGACACCTGGTTCAGGTACGTTATCCCCTTTGACGATGGCTTCGTATGTTTTCACACGACCCACAACGTCATCCGATTTAACTGTTAAGATCTCTTGAAGTGTATATGCTGCACCGTAAGCTTCAAGTGCCCATACTTCCATCTCTCCGAAACGCTGTCCACCAAACTGTGCTTTACCGCCCAGTGGCTGCTGCGTAACAAGTGAGTATGGTCCAGTTGAACGAGCGTGAAGTTTATCGTCAACCATGTGAGCCAGTTTGATCATGTACATGATTCCGACTGATACACGGTTATCGAATGGTTCACCAGTTCGACCGTCATAAAGGACTGTTTTCGCATCACGGGACATACCTGCTTCTTCAAGCGTTTCCCAAACATCTTCCTCACGCGCACCATCAAATACTGGTGACGCAATGTGGATCCCTAAGTAACGTGCAGCCATACCCATATGAAGCTCAAGTACCTGACCGATATTCATACGAGATGGTACCCCTAGAGGGTTTAACATGATATCAATCGGTGTTCCATCTGGAAGATACGGCATATCTTCTTCTGGAAGGATTTTGGAGATAACCCCTTTGTTACCATGTCGTCCGGCCATTTTGTCACCTTCAGAAATTTTACGCTTCTGAACGATGTATACACGGACTAACTGGTTAACACCTGGTGGTAATTCATCTCCATCTTCACGGTTAAAGACTTTGACATCGTGGATGATTCCGCCGCCGCCGTGTGGTACACGTAGAGACGTATCACGTACTTCACGAGCCTTTTCACCGAAGATTGCATGTAATAGACGTTCTTCAGCTGTTAGTTCTGTTACACCTTTAGGCGTTACTTTCCCGACAAGAAGGTCTCCGTCTTTTACTTCTGCACCAATACGGATGATTCCACGCTCGTCAAGGTTGCGTAAAGCATCTTCCCCAACGTTTGGAATATCACGCGTAATTTCTTCTGGTCCAAGCTTTGTATCACGAGCTTCTGATTCATATTCTTCAATATGAATAGAAGTGTAGACGTCATCTTTTACAAGGCGCTCACTCATAATGATCGCATCCTCATAGTTGTAACCGTCCCAAGTCATGAAGCCGACCATGACGTTACGTCCTAGAGCCAATTCACCTTTTTCCATAGAAGGACCGTCTGCAAGGATTTCTCCTTTGACGACTTCATCTCCAACACTTACAATTGGGCGCTGGTTGTAGCAAGTCCCTTGGTTAGAGCGGACAAATTTCAGCAAGCTGTATTTGTCTAGGTTTCCTTTGACTTGTTGTCCGTCAACGTCTTCATAACGGCGAACCCAAATATTCTTCGCTTCAACACGTTCTACAACACCTGGGTAACGACAGATCACAGCAGCACCAGAGTCTTTACCTGATACATACTCCATACCTGTACCAACAATCGGTGATTCCGGCTGCATCAAAGGCACAGCCTGACGTTGCATGTTCGCTCCCATTAGAGCACGGTTAGAGTCATCGTTTTCTAAGAATGGGATACATGCTGTCGCTGCAGAAACAACCTGCTTCGGCGAAACGTCCATGTAGTCAACGCGGTTTCGAGGAACAACGGTGTTTTCCCCTCTGAAACGAGCGATAATGTTATCATCGATAAACGAACCATCATCAGCTAGCTGAGCGTTCGCTTGTGCTACAACGTAGTTATCCTCTTCATCAGCGGTTAAGTAATCGATTCTCGGCGTCACTTTACCTGTTTCAGGATCAACCCGACGGTAAGGTGTTTCGATAAATCCGAAGCGGTTCACTTTCGCAAATGAAGATAGAGAGTTGATCAAACCAATGTTTGGACCCTCTGGTGTTTCAATCGGACACATACGACCATAGTGAGAATAGTGAACGTCACGAACTTCCATTCCTGCACGCTCACGTGTCAAACCACCCGGTCCAAGCGCTGATAGACGACGTTTGTGTGTCAATTCAGCAAGCGGGTTTGTTTGATCCATGAACTGAGAAAGCTGAGAGCTACCAAAGAACTCTTTGATAGAAGCGATCACAGGACGGATGTTGATCAGCTGCTGAGGTGTGATCGTGTTCGTGTCTTGAATCGACATTCTTTCACGAACCACACGCTCCATTCTGCTTAAACCAATACGGAATTGGTTTTGCAGAAGTTCACCTACAGAACGCAGACGACGGTTACCAAGGTGATCGATATCATCTGTGTCACCTACTCCATGAAGCAGGTTAAAGAAGTAACTGATTGAAGCAATGATGTCAGAAGGCGTGATGTTCTTCACAGCTTCCTCTACATATGCATTACCAATCACGTTGATCACTTGCTCGCCTTCTTGATCAGTTGGTGCATAAATCTTGATAGATTGAAGTTCTACTTCATCCTCTACTACGCCACCGTTTGGATAAAGCTTTCTAAATCCGATGCCGTTTTCTAAGTATGGAAGAACTTTATCAAGCACTCTTCTATCTAAAATTTGACCTTTTTCTGCTAGGATTTCACCTGTTTCAGGATCAACTAGCGTTTCAGCCAATTTTTGATTGAATAGTCTATTTTTAATGTGAAGCTTCTTATTAATCTTGTAGCGTCCAACATTTGCTAGGTCATATCTCTTCGGATCAAAGAAGCGAGAGTCTAGCAAGCTTTTCGCATTTTCAACAGTTGGCGGCTCTCCGGGACGAAGACGCTCGTAGATTTCGAGAAGTGCTTTATCAGCATTCTCTGTATTGTCTTTTTCCAACGTGTTGCGTAAGTATTCATTCTCGCCAATGAGGTCAAGAATCTCTTGATCAGAGCTGAAGCCGAGAGCACGCAAAAGAACCGTAACCGGCAACTTACGTGTGCGATCGATGCGTACATAGACTACATCCTTCGCATCAGTTTCGTATTCTAACCATGCGCCACGGTTTGGAATGACAGTCGCAGTAAAACCTTTTTTACCGTTTTTGTCTACTTTACCACTGAAATATACACTTGGAGAACGTACTAACTGAGAAACGATTACACGTTCCGCACCATTAATGATAAAAGTACCTGTGTCTGTCATGATTGGGAAATCACCCATAAACACATCTTGGTCTTTTACTTCTCCAGTTTCTTTGTTAATTAAACGAACTTTTACTCTTAGTGGAGCAGAGTAAGTTACATCACGTTCTTTTGATTCTGCTACAGGATACTTAGGATCCCCTAGGCTGTAATCAATGAATTCAAGAGAAAGGTTACCAGTAAAATCCTCAATTGGGGATATATCTTGAAACATCTCTCTAAGACCCTCATCAAGAAACCACTGATAAGAAGAGGTTTGAATTTCAATGAGATTTGGTAATTCTAACACTTCGCTTATGCGTGCGTAGCTTCTGCGCTGGCGGTGTCGTCCATACTGAACTAGTTGACCTGTCAACTGATTCACCCCTCAAATCATGCGTATTATATGTGTAAAAAGTATTTCTGTCTTTCAAATGTCAGTAAAGAAATACTTTTACAAGACAAAAGAAAAAAGGGTTTCTAAAATAAGAAAACCACATCCAAAAACAAATACCGATTTTATTAGTTTTCCCAAGTATGCATAATTTATACAAAATAGTTGTTTTTTAAGCCTATCAAGCAAAATATACACATTGGCATTTTATAATGTTAACACAGCTAGGAAACTGCGTCAAACTTTTTTAGCTTTGATAATATAGTAGCCCTTTTTTTTCATAACGACCGTCACTTCTCCAAAAAGTTGCTCTAATTTCTCAATCGCAGATGGTCCACCTTGTTTTTTCTGAATAACCACCCACAACTCGCCTTCCGGCAATAAATGATCAGCACTTTTTTCAAAGATCGCATGTACCACTTTCTTCCCTGCCCGTATTGGGGGATTGGTCAGTATAGAGGCAAAAGCAGCTGATGAATGAACATTCGAGAACACATCACTTTGATAGATGCGGACATTATCAATGCGATTATGCTTAGCGTTTTCCTTTGAAAGTTCGACTGCTCTTTCGTTCACATCAATCATATGAATGGTGCGGCCTGTCATTTCGTTTGCTAACGATAAGCCGATCGGTCCATAACCGCAACCGACATCTAAGACGTCGCCATCCAAGTCAGGTTCTTCAAAAGCTTCAATTAAAAGCCTCGAACCATAGTCGACTTCTTTCTTAGAAAACACTCCACTGTCACTTGTAAAAGTAAAGCTACGGTTTCTCAAGGTGAAGTCCCATGTCTGTTTATTGCTTTTCACTGATGGCTTTTCCGTATAATAGTGGTCACTCATGGTGAATGGACCTCCTCTGGATTCAATCGTTTCAGGAGATAAGAAAAGAAAAAGCCCGCCAGTAAAAGCGAGCTTTCCCAAAAGATTAGGCGAAGATTACTTAACTTCTACAGAAGCGCCAACTTCTTCAAGCTTAGCTTTAAGTTCTTCAGCTTCTTCTTTAGCAATACCTTCTTTAAGTGGTTTTGGAGTGTTGTCAACAAGTTCTTTAGCTTCTTTCAAGCCAAGACCAGTGATTTCACGAACCACTTTGATAACTTTGATTTTTTGGTCTCCAGCACCAGCAAGTACTAGATCAAAATCAGTTTTTTCTTCAGCAGCAGCACCGCCACCAGCAGCTACAGCTACAGGAGCAGCAGCAGTTACGCCAAATTCTTCTTCGATTGCTTTTACTAAGTCGTTTAACTCAAGTACAGTTGCTTCTTTAACTGAAGCAATGATTTCTTCGATATTTAAAGCCATTTGTAATTCCTCCATTTTAAGTTTTTTTACGTCAAGTACGCATTAAGCGCCTTGTTCTTCTTTTTGATCTGCAACTGCTTTAGTAGCAAGAGCAAGGTTACGAACTGGAGCTTGAAGAACGCTAAGCAACATAGAAAGTAAGCCTTCGCGAGACGGAAGTTCCGCAAGAGCCTTCACTTCTTCTACAGTCGCTACGTTTCCTTCGATAACACCAGCTTTGATTTCTAAAGCTTCGTGGCTTTTCGCAAATTCGTTGATGATTTTCGCAGGTGCGATAACATCTTCGTTACTGAATGCGATAGCGTTTGGACCTGTTAAGAAATCGTTTAAACCCGTTAGTTCAACTTGTTCAACTGCACGGCGAGTCAAAGTATTTTTGTAAACTTTGAATTCTACGCCAGCATCACGAAGCTGTTTACGAAGTTCAGTCACTTCAGAAACTGAAAGACCGCGGTAATCTACGATTACAGTAGACATACTGTCTTTAAATTTAGAAGTAATTTCATCAACGACAACTTTTTTAGTATCGATTGCATTGCTCATGGTTACACCTCCTGTACAATTCTTTGTGTAACACTTATACCGATCAGGCCATCACGTTCCTAACGAACGGTTCTCCATATAAAAAGCCTCCATTAAGACATGGAGGCTGTATATACAAGCATACGTTAACGTAAGACTGTGACATATACACCTCGGCGGGTTAATTAAGCCATAAGGCCCCTGCTGTCTACGGTATAAATGATTATTCTATTTTACAACATTTTGATATTATCAAAACGATTGTGATAAGTCAAGAATTATTTTGCAGAGAAAGAAGATGGATCCACTTTCACGCCAGGGCCCATAGTAGATGTAACAGAAACGTTTTTCACGTATACACCTTTAGCCGCTGCAGGTTTTGCTTTAAGGATTGTGTCATAGATTGTTGCAAAGTTCTCAACAAGCTTTTCGTCCTCGAAAGAAACCTTTCCGATTGGCGCGTGGATGTTACCAGCTTTATCAACGCGGTATTCTACTTTACCAGCTTTGATTTCATTGATTGCTTTTTCTACTTCGAAAGTTACAGTTCCTGTTTTAGGGTTTGGCATAAGACCTTTTGGTCCAAGTACACGACCGATCTTACCAACTTCACCCATCATGTCAGGTGTCGCAACGATTACATCGAATTCGAACCAGCCTTGTTGGATTTTAGTGATGTAATCAGAATCTCCAACGTAGTCTGCTCCAGCAGCTTCTGCTTCTTTTGCTTTTTCGCCTTTAGCGAACACAAGAACGCGTTGAGTTTTACCAGTTCCGTTAGGAAGTACAACTGCACCGCGGATTTGTTGATCGTTTTTACGAGGGTCTACGCCCAAACGAAAAGCAACTTCTACAGTCGCATCAAATTTCGCTGTATTTGCTTTTTTTGTAAGAGAAACAGCTTCAGCAACATCATACGCTTTTGTACGATCGATCAGCTTAGCAGCTTCTACATACTTTTTACCTTTTTTAGCCATTATAAAAATCCTCCTTATGTGGTTTTAGCGGAATAACCTCCCACGAATAAGGGTTGCGAACTTGTCAAAACCAAACTCGCAACCCAACAAGACAAAAAATTAATCTTCGATGACAATACCCATACTGCGTGCAGTACCTTCAACCATGCGCATAGCTGATTCAACGCTAGCAGCGTTTAAGTCAGGCATTTTTGTTTCCGCGATTTCGCGTACTTTATCACGCTTAACAGTTGCCACTTTATTACGGTTAGGTTCACCAGAACCAGACTCAATACCAGCTGCTTTTTTAAGTAATACTGCAGCAGGTGGAGTTTTAGTAATAAATGTAAATGAACGGTCTTCAAAAACCGAAATTTCAACAGGAATGATAAGACCAGCTTGGTCAGCTGTACGAGCGTTAAACTCCTTACAGAATCCCATGATATTAACACCGGCTTGACCTAGTGCAGGTCCAACTGGTGGAGCTGGGTTAGCTTTTCCAGCAGGAATTTGCAATTTAACAACTTTTACTACTTTTTTAGCCACGAGACACACCTCCTTAAAGTCCGTGATGTGGTAATAGGGGAATCCCCCTCCCACTCAACAACTTCATTCTTTATATGAATGACGAAATAACTAGCTAGCGATCTTGAGCGAACTCAAGACGTACCTTTGCTATATTACCACTTCTATACACTCATTTCAAGCTCTTTTAAATTACAATTTATCGATCTGTGTGAACTCAAGTTCCACAGGAGTTTCTCTACCAAACATATTAACGAATACTTTGACTTTGCTTTTATCATAATCAATCTCTTCGATAGAGCCTGTGAAGTTAGCAAATGGTCCATCGATGACCTTGACTGTTTCTTTTAGTTCAAAGTCGATTTCTGTCTTGCGCTCTTCAAGTCCCATTCTCTTCAGAATGGTTTCCGCTTCGCCAGGTAATAACGCTGTCGGCTTAGAGCCTGATCCAGCTGATCCAACGAATCCTGTCACACCTGGTGTATTACGAACGACATACCAAGAATCGTCAGTCATGACGATTTCTACTAGCACATATCCAGGGAACACTTTCTTTTTCACTACTTTTTTCTTACCGTTTTTAATGTCCGTTTCTTCTTCTTCTGGTACAACAACGCGGAAAATTTTATCCTGCATGCCCATTGATTCAACACGCTTTTCCAAGTTCGCTTTCACTTTGTTCTCATAGCCAGAGTACGTATGCACAACATACCAATTCTTTTCCATTTTCGTTCAGGACTATTTAGTCCTTCCCTCCCCACATTTCGTAATGTCTATTTGACGAATCTCGAGTACCGGTAAATATTTTCAAGCAATTGAAAAAACCCGTAAAACGGGTTTTTTGGCAAGTCATATTATGATCTATTATAGCACGTTCAGCAGACCATTATTCAAGTATTAATGAATTAATTCGATTAATTGTGAGATTCCTATATCAAGAAAAGAGAAAAAGATGGCAAAAAATACGACTGTTAAAATAACAGTGATCGTGTAGCGGACCATTTCGTTTTTCTTTGGCCAGCTGACCTTTTTCATTTCTTTCCCGACACTTTTTAAGAAACTGATAATACGCATGTAAAAGACCTCCACAGATTAAAGAACGCAAATCCTACTTCGTTTCTAAATGTGTTTTATGTGAATTACAAGTCTTGCAATATTTCTTAACTTCTAATCTTTCAGCTGCTGAAGCAACACTTTTCATTGTCGTATAATTGCGGCTTCCGCAGTCTTTACAGGCTAGAGTAATCTTTTTCCTCATATTTACACCTATTTTCTCGACATCATTTCCTTAGTACCTTATCACAGTGTCGAAAAAGCTGTCAATATAGGTTTGATTAGAGACTGATCTCGCGCAGCTCTAAATATTTCTCTAATTTTCTCTTTACTCTTTGGAGTGCGTTATCAATTGATTTCACATGACGGTTTAAATCTTCAGAAATCTCCTGATAGGACCTGCCATCAAGATAAAGCACAAGTACCTTTCTTTCCAGCTCGCTTAGTAATTCACCCATTTTCATTTCAATATCATCAAATTCTTCTTTGCTAATGATTAAATCTTCTGGGTTAAGCGCTTTAGCACCGGAAATGACGTCCAATAATGTTCTGTCCGATTCTTCATCGTATATCGGCTTGTCTAATGATACATAGGAATTTAACGGGATATGTTTTTGGCGAGTAGCTGTTTTAATTGCGGTGATAATTTGGCGGGTAATACATAATTCTGCAAAAGCCTTAAATGAAGTAAGCTTGTCCTCTCTGAAATCGCGGATAGACTTATAAAGTCCGATCATCCCCTCTTGGACAATGTCCTCTCGATCCGCTCCAATCAAGAAATAAGATCTTGCTTTCGCACGTACAAAATTGCGGTATTTCGTTATTAAATAATCTAGCGCATCACTATCTCCGACATGAACCCTTTCAATGACTTGTTCATCTTCCAACTGGCAAAATTGCTCTCTGATGGACTTACCCTTGCTGTTGTTTAGATTCACTTCGATCCCCCCGACCGCACCTAGATAGAAATATTATACAATAATGGTTGAAATATCGTCAAGCTATTCCAAGTTTCCCCGCCGCCATTTTTCAAACGTTTTCAATACATCTTCTGACAATTCAATTTTGGATGCTGGTTTATCAGAAGTAATCTTTTTGACACGTGTTTCAATCTTTCGTTCAATCACTTCTATCTCTCTTAAGAGCTCTCGTGCTGACTTACGAAGTGCACCCTGCCCAAAAATCGCCCATTGTTCTGTATAATCAGAGGTCGCCACATGAATTTGCGTCCGAATGTTATTCAAGTCTTGTGCCAGTTTTTCAATCCGCTCATCAGCCGTTTCATTTTCTCTTGTAAAGATGACCTCTACTCGGTGGTTTGTCCGCTTCTTTTCGATTCCTTTGACCATATGGGCATCGAATACGACAATGACTCGATACCCTGTATATGCTTGATATTCTGCTAAATGTTGAATCAGCACGTCTCTGGCTTCTTCAAAGCTGTTTTCTTTTAAGTGCTGCAAACGAGGCCATGCACCTATCATGTTGTATCCATCGACTAAGAGGATGTCCATCTCTATTCTCCTAACGGATAACGTTTTCGATACACTTCATACATCAATAGACTAGCGGCAACTGATGCATTTAATGAAGTGACCTTCCCGGCCATTGGCAATTTAATCAAGAAATCACATTTTTCCTTAATCAATCGGCCAATTCCTTTTCCTTCACTGCCAATGACAAGAGCGAGAGGCATCGTGCCATCAAATTGTCTGTAGTCCTGCTTCGCAGATGCATCTGTTCCTGCGACCCAGATTCCTCTTTCTTTCATTTCATCAAGAGCTCTGGAAAGATTGGTTACTTTTGCGACCGGGATATGTTCAATGGCTCCAGTAGATGCTTTCGCAACAGTTGTCGTCAAGCCTACCGCTCGTCGTTTTGGAATGACGATTCCATGTGCACCAACAGCATCGGCCGTACGCATGATCGACCCTAAATTGTGCGGATCTTCAATTTCATCTAAGATGATGAAAAATGGTTGTTCATTCCGCTTTTCAGCAATTTGATACAGATCGTCCAATTCTGCATATTCATATGCTGCTACTTGTGCAACGATTCCCTGGTGCTGACCTGTTACCATCTGATCAAGCTTTTTCCTCGGAACATACTGAATGGTGATATTTTGCTTTTTCGCGAGTTCAATGACCTGCTGGGCTTGTCCTTTTACAGTGTTTTCTGCCATCCAGAGCTTGTATAACTCCCGATCTGACTTCAGTGTTTCAATCACTGCATTTTTCCCAATCACATAATCATGTTGCTGACTCATTTGTCTTCCTCCCTGACGTTCCGATTTCAATCGCCTGACTAATCAACTCTTCTAAGCGTTCGTCCTGCTTTTCAATAAATAAATAACCCATGAGCGCTTCAAACGCTGTACTATAACGATACGTTTGAACGTCTGTGTTTTTAGGCACTGTGCCTGATTTTGCATTTCTTCCTCTTTTCAGCACCGCTTCTTCCGCTTCTGTGAAAAAGCCCTTCTGCTGAAGTTCAAATAAAATAGCGGCCTGAGATTTAGCTGAAACGATCTTACTTGCACGTTTATGAAGCTCATTTGGTTTGGTCGCCCCCGTTTGGAGGAGGTGATGCCTCACGTATACTTCAAAAATGGCATCACCCATATAAGCAAGTGCAAGTCCGTTCAACTGTTTTCCGTCTTTCAGCTTTTCAAAATTCAACATGACCTATTCTCCTCTTTTCCAGCGCGTACCTTGAGGAGTGTCCTCCAATACAATATTCATGCTCTTTAACTGGTCACGAATTTGATCAGACAATGCGAAGTCACGATTCCTTCTAGCTTCATTCCGCTTCTCAATTAATGCTTCTACCTCTTCGTCAAGCGTGTGCTTTTCTTCTAGTGAGAAGCCGAGGACGGATGTGATTTCTTGGAACAAACCAATAAATGCCTTGATCACTTCCTCAGAAGTATGATCATTTTCCATATAGTAATTCGCTTGTTTCGCTAGTTCAAATAAAACAGAGATGGCATTTGCCGTATTGAAGTCATCATTCATTTCAGAAATAAATGTCGCACGCTGCTCTTCAATCTTTGTCAACCATTCAGTGTTATCCTCTGTTAAATTGGTACTGCTCTCAAGGCGATGATGTAGATTTGAATAAGATGTTTTGAGTCTGTTAAATGCACTCTTTGTACTTTCCAATAAGTCAATGGAGTAATTGATTGGATGACGATAGTGAACCGACAGCATAAAGAAACGAAGCACATCTGGATCTTGTTCTTTAATAATGTCATGTACGAGCACAAAGTTCCCAAGTGATTTTGACATTTTTTCATTCTCAATATTAATATACCCGTTATGCATCCAATACTTCGCAAAAGGTTTTCCTGTCAAAGCCTCAGATTGAGCGATCTCATTCTCGTGATGAGGGAACGTTAAATCCTGTCCGCCAGCATGAATGTCAATCGTATCGCCTAAATACTTTTTGACCATCGCAGAGCACTCGATGTGCCAGCCTGGACGCCCTTCACCCCACGGACTGTCCCAAGAAATCTCCTGATCCTTTGCGGCCTTCCATAATGCAAAGTCGAGTGCATCCCTTTTCTTTTCACCTACACGAATACGGGCACCTGTCTTTAATTCATCAATCGATTGGTGAGACAGTTTTCCGTAGCCTTCAAATGAGCGTGTGCTGTAATACACGTCACCATCTGCTTCATAGGCGTAGCCTTTTTCAATCAATGTGGCGATAAACGCAATGATATCATCCATATTTTCTGTCACTCGCGGGTGAAGGTCTGCTTTTTTGCAGCCTAATGCACTGACGTCCTCAAAGTATGCTTGGATAAACCGATCAGCAATCGTTGGGACATCCTCGCCTAATTCATTTGCTGCTTTGATGAGTTTATCATCCACATCAGTAAAGTTGGATACGAAATTCACATCATAGCCGCTATATTCTAAATACTTACGTACCGTGTCATATACAATGGCCGGTCTTGCATTCCCGATATGAATGTAGTTATACACGGTTGGTCCGCATACATACATTTTCACCTTTCCTGGTTCAAGTGGGACAAACTCTTCTTTTTTACGTGTCAATGTATTATAAATATTGATTGTCATGATTGTTCTTCCTTTCTGCTCAATGAAGCCAGCTCACGTTTTAGCTTTTCCATTTCTCGCTCCAATTCTTTGAAACGATCAGAAACTGGATCTGGCAAATCTTGATGATTGAGATCACGATTGATTTTCTTTCCATTTTGAACGACCACTCGCCCAGGTATACCTACAACAGTGGAATGGTCTGGTACGTCTTTTAACACAACAGACCCCGCACCAATCTTGGACCCTTTTCCTACGGTAATGGAACCGAGCACCTTAGCACCAGTCGCAATCAAGGCATCGTCCAAAATAGTTGGATGCCGCTTTCCCTTTTCTTTCCCTGTTCCCCCTAATGTCACGCCTTGGAAAACAGTGACGTTATCGCCAATTTCACATGTTTCCCCAATCACGACGCCCATGCCGTGATCAATAAAGAACCGCCGGCCGATGGTTGCTGCTGGGTGAATCTCAACCCCTGTGAAAAACCGGCTGACCTGAGAAATGATCCGCGCAAGAAAATACAGCTTCCGCTTGTAAAATGCATGCGCAACACGATGAGCCCAAATCGCATGAAGCCCTGAATAGGTTAGCACTACTTCAAGATAGCTTCTAGCAGCAGGATCTTGATCAAACACAGTATCAATATCTTCTTTCAGCATTTTGAAAAACACATGCTCCCCCCGTTCTTCCCCATCAATCTCTCTTAGGACTTGCTCTCTTTTTTGGACAAATAAAAAACGCCTCTGCCATATGACAGAGACGTTTTGAAAACGCGGTTCCACTCTGTTTAGAAAGCCCTCATTTCGCAGCCTTCTCAACTTCATCCCATAACGGAGGGTACCGCCCTTGCATACTAACATACGTGTTCCTCAAGGGTCTTGAGGGTGCATTTCCAACGTCTGTCCATAAGTCTCTTTCAGCCGGTGAAGACTCTTTCTGTGATGGACGATAACATTGTACTTCTCCCTCGCAACGATTTTCCTTATATTTGTTTAATGCGGTTTAATACCGTCTCTTTACCTAGTAGTTCAATACTTTGCGGAAGTTCTGGGCCATGCGTTTGTCCAGTGACAGCCACACGAATTGGCATGAATAGTTTCTTACCTTTATGCCCTGTTTCTTTTTGTACCGCTTTAATGGCAGCTTTGATTTCATCAGGTGTGAAAGACTCAAGACGTTCAAGCTGACCTGCAAACGAAGCCATCACTTCTGGTACTTGCTCTTCTGCAAGAACTTCCTTTGCCTCTTGATTATACTCAATTTGTTCCTTAAAGAACAACTCTGTTAACTCAACAATTTCTGCTCCGTAGCTCAATTGCTCGTGGTATAGAGAAATGAGTTTGCGCACCCACGTGTTTTCTTCTTCTGTCAGCTGCTCGCTTACCTTGCCTGCCTTTTGAAGATGTGGAAGTGTAAGTGCCACAACTTGATCAAGATCAAGTGCTTTCACGTATTGGTTATTCACCCATTTTAGTTTATGCATATCAAATAGAGCTGGTGACTTAGAAAGTCGATTGACATCGAAAATATCGATGAACTGCTCTTTTGTAAATAGTTCCTCTTCACCAACTGGAGACCATCCAAGCAGTGCAATGAAGTTAAACAAAGCTTCTGGTAAATAGCCTAAGTTCTTATACTGTTCGATGAACTGGATAATTGATTCATCACGCTTGCTTAATTTCTTGCGGTTCTCGTTTACAATCAGCGTCATATGTCCGAACAGCGGAACATCCCAGCCAAATGCATTGAAGACCATAATTTGTTTAGGTGTATTCGAAATGTGATCCTCACCACGAAGAATGTGAGTCATTTTCATCAAATGATCATCCACCGCTACAGCGAAGTTATACGTTGGCGTACCATCTTTCTTCACAATGACAAAGTCACCGATGCCGTCTGTTTCAAATGAAATCTCGCCTTTGACCATATCGTCAAATTTGATAATTTCTCCTTTAGGCACTCGGAAGCGGATGCTTGGCTCTCTTCCTTCAGCAATCAGCTTGTCCTCTTCTTCTTTTGATAAATGACTGCATTTACCAGAATATCGAGGCATTTCACTGCGGGCAATTTGTGCTTCTCGCTCTTCTTCTAGTTCTTCAGCCGTACAATAGCACTTATACGCCAAGTCTTTCGCTAGTAGCTCGTCATAATATTTTTTGTAAATATCATTACGCTCTGATTGTCTGTAAGGACCGTAGCCGCCATCTTTATCAATGCTCTCGTCCCAATCAATCCCGAGCCATTGCAGGTGGCGAAGCTGGCTTTCTTCTCCGCCTTCTACATTACGCTTTTGATCCGTATCCTCGATTCGAATAATAAATTTGCCGCCTTGGCTGCGTGCGAACAAATAGTTGAAAAGAGCCGTTCTAGCATTCCCAATATGTAAATGACCAGTTGGACTCGGTGCATAACGAACACGCACTTCATTTCCCATGAGTTTAACTTCCTTTCATCTGCATCATGTTGTCTGACACCAATTTTTTATAAACGTATTTTATCATCAAAACCCATTCTCATCAAAACGGATTTTACTTTTTCTGAAGAAGTACGGTTGCTTGAGAGGCAATTCCTTCGCCTCTTCCTGTAAATCCAAGTTTCTCTGTCGTTGTTGCTTTGACATTCACCTGTGTGACATCTGCCTCAAGAGCTTCTGCGATTTTCTCACACATTGGCTGAATGTATGGTGCCATCTTTGGTTTTTGCGCCATGATCGTGCAATCGATATTCACCAGTGTATAGCCTTTTTCTTTTACAAGTGCCCACACGTGTTGAAGTAATTTAAAAGAGTCTGCATCTTTAAACTCCGGATCCGTGTCTGGAAAATGTCTGCCGATATCTCCTTCTGCAATCGCACCTAGGCAGGCATCCGCCACAGTATGAAGCAGTACATCCGCATCTGAATGCCCAAGTAGACCCTTTTCATAAGGGATCGTCACACCGCCAATAATAAGAGGTCTTCCCTCTGTTAATTGATGCACATCAAAACCTTGTCCTATTCTAAACATGTTCTAGTACCCTCTTTCCGCATCCATAATTGCCTTGGCAACCAATAAATCATCCGGTGTTGTCAGTTTAATATTGGTATAGTCTCCTTGGACAATATACACACTCTCACCGTGTAATTGTTCCACAAGACTGGCGTCATCTGTTCCAAGAAAGCCTGTCCGCTCCGCATGTTCATGCGCTTCTTTTAAAATAGAATGACGAAAAGCTTGTGGGGTCTGGACTGCCCACAAGCTCTGACGTTCAATGGTTTGTTCCACTTTGCCTTCTTGAACGCGTTTGATTGTGTCTTTCACTGGTACCGCTACGACTGCGGAGCCTTTTTCAATCGCTGCTTTAACGAGCAAGTCAATCTGTGTATGCTTAATAAAAGGCCTTGCGCCATCATGAACAAGCACGATGTCCGCATCTTGCACAGCCTTCAATCCTTCGTATACACTTTGCTGCCGTTCTTCACCGCCAGTGACAAGTGAAACAGGCGTTTGAAAAGCGTGTACCTTCAGTAGCCTTTCAAAGTCACGACGCTCTTCTTCATTGATCGCTAAGATCATGCGTCTGCATTGAGAATGAGCGTCAAACACCTTCAGTGTGTGGATGATGACCGGCATTCTTTTCAATTCAATAAAAAGTTTATTGCGGCCGGCCTTCATTCGCTTCCCCTGCCCCGCAGCCGGAATAACTACTTCATAATACATGTTCGTTCTCCCTTTAGAGCGCCTTCTCCAGAAGTTTTGGCTTCGCAAAAATCATTCTTCCAGCAGCAGTTTGCAGCACACTCGTGACGAGCACATCAATGTCTTTTCCAATATAATTGCGTCCTTCTTCGACCACAATCATCGTACCGTCATCTAAGTAAGCAACACCTTGGTTATGCTCTTTCCCATCTTTGATGACCTGTACCTTCATTTCTTCCCCAGGCAGTACAACCGGTTTGACTGCATTGGCTAGATCATTGATGTTTAACACTGCTACTTTTTGAAGTTCGCATACTTTATTTAAATTAAAATCATTTGTCACAACAACACCTGAAGTTAACTTAGCGAGTTTCACAAGCTTACTGTCAACCTCTTGAATATCTTCAAAGTCACCTTCGTAAATTTCAACTTTAATATCCAGTTCTTTTTGGATACGATTTAAAATATCAAGACCTCTTCGGCCTCTATTTCTCTTTAATACATCAGAAGAGTCTGCAATATGCTGTAATTCCTCGAGTACAAATTGAGGAATGACCATCACACCTTCTAGGAATCCAGTTTGACAAATATCTGCGATTCTTCCATCAATGATAACACTTGTGTCTAAAATTTTCAGCTTTTTATCTTCTATTTCAGGTTCATCATCAGCTGCTCCTTTTTTCTTTGTGACCTTTGCAGATCGGGAGAACAGCCCCATCATTTCATCCTTCTTCTTAAACCCTACCTGAAATCCAAGGTATCCTAAAAAGAAAGCCAGGAAAATCGGAATAATGGTACCAAAAATATGATATGGGATATTGTTTAGCGGGATCACGTTTACAATAAGATATGCTAGAATAAGTCCAAATACTAAACCGAAACTTCCAGATATAAGATCAGGAAGAGGCGCCTTCAATAGAGAATCCTCGATCCATTTCACCCAATTAACCACATAGCCTGTGCACCATTTACCAATGATAAAGAACACAGCGGCTCCTATTAGTGCTGAAGAGTAAGCATTTGTTATGAAAGGTATGTCCTTCAAATTTAACAGCAGAAATAACTCTGGAATGATAAAAATCCCTACAACTGCACCGAAAATGATAAAAAACGCCTGAACGATTCTTTTTAACATACCTTCACCTCCTTTATTTTTCATCTGTCAATCCACCTTCATCTGACATTGATATATGCTTAAGTTTCCTATCATCATGAACAGAAAACAAAACCATCATTAATATACCCATATTCATCCATTTTTAACCGTATTTAAGAAAAATTTCTCTTTTTATAGCTGACGGTCGATATAATGTTTTTCTTGCAGTCTTTTTAATCCTTTTTTTATCTTTTTCGCTCTTACTTCTCCAATTCCTTCTACTTCATCCAAATCTTGTACATCTGCTTCCATAATTCGATCTAGCACACCAAATGCTTCGACCACGTTTTCAACGATTGGCATAGGCAGTCTAGGGATTTTATGAAGTAATCTGTATCCTCTAGTGTACACATATTCGTCAATATTTGTAGATGCTGGATAGCCAAGTAACTTGTACAAAATGGAGTCATCTAAAAGTTCAAAGCTCGACATATCTTGGAGCTGTTTCAGCAGCACATATGGATCTTTGATCTTTTCTTTCACGTAATCTTTAATAAATAACGCCGCTTCCTGCTCCATATCTGTAATCAGCTCATTGACTTGCAGACGGATCAAGTGTCCTTCTGTCCCAAGCTCTTTGATATACATATTGATTTCATTTTTGATTCTAAGTACCATTTCATAACGATGTAGCACGGATAATACATCACCAAAGGTCACAAGCTCTTCAAATTCTAAGGCGCTTAACGCAGAAATGGCATGATCTAAAATGGTTTTATATTTCTCAAGTGTTTGTATCGCTTGGTTGGCCTTCGTCAAAATAAAACCAATATCTTTCAGCGTATATCGTCGATTCCCTTGGTATAAGGTAATGACGTTCCGACGTTCAGAAATGGCAATGATTAAGCAACCTGTCTGCTTTGCTACACGTTCAGCCGTTCGGTGTCTCATGCCTGTTTCTGATGAATGAATGGTTGCATCCGGCATGAGCTGTGTATTCGCATACAAGATTTTTTGACCAGAGTCACTTAAAATAATCGCCCCATCCATCTTCGCCAATTCATATAAATGTGCTGGGGAGAAAGCAGAATTAATATGAAATCCTCCATCTACCACACTTTTCACTTTATCATTATAACCAACAACAATGAGCCCTCCAGTATTGGCTCTTAGGACGTTTTCAATCCCTGCCCGCAGGGGTGTCCCCGGTGCCACAAACTGGACAATATCTAAGAGATCGACTTCTCTCGCTCCTTTTTTCTCTTTTTCCATTTCTATGATCCCCCTAGTGAAATACGAAGTGCCTCTGCTACATTTTCTACACCGACTAACTCAATCCCTCTCGGTTTTTTCCATCCATCTATATTCGCCTGAGGAATAAACATTCGCTTAAATCCTAGTTTAGCAGCTTCCTGCACACGCTGTTCAATTCTTGATACTCTTCTGACTTCTCCCGTCAGACCCACTTCTCCTATAAAGCAATCTGCTTGATGCGGCGCTGCATCTTTAAAGCTTGATGCAATACTGACGGCAATAGCCAAGTCAATCGCTGGTTCATCAAGTTTCACACCACCTGCGACCTTTAAGTAGGCATCTTGGTTTTGCAGTAGCAGCCCTACCCGTTTTTCTAAAACGGCCATAAGCAATGACACTCGGTTATGATCAAGGCCAGTAGCCATTCTCCGTGGATTCCCAAAGCTCGTCGGTGAAATAAGTGCTTGTATCTCCACTAGAACAGGTCTTGTTCCTTCCATTGAGGCAACAACACACGATCCAGATACACCTGCTGACCGCTCTTCTAAGAAGATTTCTGATGGGTTTAATACCTCTGTGAGCCCTTCCTCTCTCATTTCAAAAATTCCTAATTCATTCGTTGAACCAAAACGGTTTTTCACTGCCCTTAAAATACGAAACGTATGATGACGCTCCCCTTCAAAATAAAGAACTGTATCTACCATATGCTCTAAAAGGCGCGGCCCAGCAATCGAGCCCTCCTTCGTCACGTGACCAACGATAAAAATAGGAATACCATTCGTCTTGGCAATTTTCATCAGCTGGGCAGTGCATTCCCTCACCTGAGAAACAGATCCAGGAGCTGACGTGATATCGCTTTGATAAACGGTTTGAATTGAATCGACCACAACAAAAGCGGGTTTCATCTCTTGTATAGCAGACGTTATATACTCCATATCGGTTTCAGCCAAAACATGTAAAGAGGCACTTTCAATACCGAGACGGTCCGCCCTAAGCTTCGTTTGTTTGATTGATTCCTCACCAGATATGTATAACACATTCTGATTTTGATCTGATAGCTGTGCTGAAACTTGTAATAATAGTGTGGACTTCCCAATCCCAGGATCACCGCCAATAAGAACGAGTGAACCTTTGACAATTCCACTTCCTAATACTCGGTTAAATTCTTCTAAATTCGTTTTAATTCGGGGTTCTTCGGATGTTTCAATTGCAGATATAGGTGAAGGTTTTTGAATGGTTTGAACAGAATGATTAAACGCACTTCGACGATTTGCCGGCTCTTTACGAACGACCTCTTCTGTCATACTGTTCCAAGTGCCGCAGCCGGGACATTTCCCCATCCATTTGGCTGACTCATAACCGCACGATTGGCATATAAATTTTGATTTTGACTTAGCCATAGATTGAAGAATACAACTCCTTATACTGGTCAGAAAATAAGTAAAGGGAGGCATCCAACTTACTGGTATGCCTCACACTTTTTTCTTACTATATTAGTTCGTAGCAGCCGTTGCTTTTACGACAATTTCTCCATCTTCTACATCTAATACGATATGTTGGCCCTTTTCAATATTGCCTTTCAGCAATTCCTCAGAAAGTCGATCCTCGACGTGCTTTTGAATCGCTCTTCTTAACGGACGAGCACCATACTCAAGGTCTACGCCTTCGTCGGCAATCTTGGCTTTTGCTGCTTCCGTCAATTCAATTGAAAGGTCCTGCTCTTTTAGTCGTTTTGTCAATTGATCAGACATGAGAGACACAATCTCTTTTAGATGTTTCTTTTCGAGTGAGTGGAAGACAATAATTTCATCAATACGGTTGATGAACTCCGGTCTAAACGCACGTTTCAGCTCACCCATTACTTTGCCTTTCATATCTTTGTAATTTTGACTTTCATCCTGCACGTTAAAGCCAACATATTTATTGCGCTTCAGCTCACTAGCTCCAACGTTTGAAGTCATAATCAAAATCGTATTTCTAAAGTCAACAGTACGACCTTTAGAATCAGTGAGACGACCATCTTCTAACACTTGAAGTAAGATGTTAAACACATCAGGGTGCGCCTTTTCAATCTCATCTAGAAGCACGACAGAATACGGCTTTCTTCTCACTTTTTCAGTCAGCTGACCGCCCTCATCATAGCCCACATAGCCTGGAGGTGATCCAACAAGTCTTGAAGTCGAGTGTTTTTCCATGTACTCAGACATATCAATACGAATCATCGCTTCTTCATCACCGAAGATAGACTCGGCGAGTGCTCTTGCAAGCTCAGTCTTACCAACACCTGTTGGCCCTAAGAAAATAAAGGAGCCAATCGGACGTTTCGGATCTTTTAGTCCAGCACGGGCACGTCTTACAGCTTTTGCAACAGCAACAACTGCTTCATCCTGTCCAATGACGCGAGAGTGGAGCAATTGTTCCATGTTTAGAAGCTTATCTGTTTCTGTTTGAGCAATTTTTGAAACAGGTACTCCCGTCCAGCTAGAAACAACCATTGCGATATCATCCACAGAAACCTCTGAATTCTCTTGTCCCTGCTTTTCTTTCCAAGATTTCTTCGTCACTTCTACCTTTTCACGCAAACGTTGCTCCGTATCACGAAGAGAAGCGGCTTTTTCAAATTCTTGACTTTGAACAGCTGCATCCTTTTCCTTGCGTACTTCATCCAGCTTTTGCTCAAGTTCCTTTAGATTAGGCGGTGTTGTGAAAGAACGTAAGCGAACTTTTGAACCCGCCTCATCAATTAAGTCGATCGCCTTATCTGGAAGGAAACGATCAGAGATATAACGATCAGAAAGCTTTACCGCCGCCTCAATGGCTTCATCTGTAATAGACACACGGTGATGTGCTTCATAACGGTCTCTAAGCCCTCTTAAAATTTGAATACTTTCATCGACAGATGGCTGGTCCACTTGAATTGGCTGGAATCGACGTTCAAGTGCAGCATCTTTTTCAATATATTTACGGTACTCATCTAACGTTGTTGCCCCGATACATTGAAGCTCACCACGTGCTAAAGATGGTTTTAGAATATTAGAGGCATCAATCGCACCCTCTGCTCCACCTGCACCAATCAGTGTATGAAGTTCATCAATGAAGAGAATGATATTTCCAGCCTGACGGATTTCGTCCATGACTTTTTTCAAACGATCCTCGAATTCACCACGATATTTCGTTCCCGCTACAACGGTTCCCATATCAAGTGTCATGACTCGTTTATCACGCAGAATTTCAGGCACTTCGTTGTGAATAATTTGCTGTGCGAGACCTTCTGCGATCGCTGTTTTACCAACACCAGGCTCTCCAATCAAGACAGGGTTATTCTTTGTTCTTCTACTTAGGACCTCAATGACACGCTGAATTTCTTTGCTGCGGCCAATCACAGGGTCCAAGCTGTCCTCTTTCGCAATAGCCGTTAAGTCTCTTGCCAAGCTATCTAAAGTTGGTGTATTGGCATTGCTATTAGATCCTGCCGCAGATGCACCCGTTTCATTGCTGCCTAGAAGCTGCAATACTTGCTGGCGTGCTTTATTTAAGCTCACTCCGAGGTTATTTAAGACACGGGCAGCTACACCCTCTCCCTCACGAATAAGACCTAAAAGAATATGTTCTGTCCCTACATAGGAATGACCAAGCTTTCTCGCTTCATCCATAGAAAGCTCCGTAACCTTCTTCGCTCTAGGTGTGTAATGAGGAATAGCTTGAGACACCTCTTGCCCTCTTCCAATCAAGCTCTCGACTTCTTTTTGGATTTTATCTGAAACAAGGCCCAGTGCTTCTAATGCTTTTGCGGCGATGCCCTCACCTTCACGTACAAGACCAAGTAAAATATGCTCTGTACCGATGTTCTTATGGCCTAGGCGAATGGCTTCTTCTTGTGCAAGTGCTAATACCTTTTGAGCTCTTTCAGTGAATCTTCCAAACATCATATCGTTTCATCCTCCTGTCCATTCCTATGCATTTCTAAGCGCAGCCTTTCTCTGATAATTGCTGCTCGTTTTATATCTCTTTCATTTGGTTCCAAGGCTCCTCCTGAATATTGCTGAAGGAAGCCAGGCTGTGTCAAAATCATGAGTTCATTCAGTATATTACTTGAAAGCCCCTTAATGATACCTAAATCAATTCCAAGTCGCACATCTGACAAACACTTAGCCGTTTCCTTAGATTCAATCATGCGACAATTAGCCAAAATCCCCAAGGAACGGTACACTCTGTCTTCAAGTTCAATTTTAGACGTCTGATATAATGCCTTACGTGCAGATCGCTCTTGTTCAATGAGCTGCGCCGTCACACTATTCAAGTCATCTACAATATCTTCTTCTGATTGACCCAGTGTCATTTGATTTGAAATTTGAAAGATGTTCCCTATTGCTTCGCTACCCTCACCATAAATTCCTCTGACCACAAGACCTAATTGATTAATTGCAGGAATAATGCGATTCATTTGTCTTGTCAGGGCTAATGCTGGTAAGTGCATCATGACTGAAGCCCTAATACCTGTACCTACATTGGTCGGACAGCTCGTTAAGTATCCTCGCTTTTCTGAAAACGCATAATCCACTTGCTCTTCAATCCAGTCATCTATTTGGTTAGCTGCTTTTAGTGCATTAGCCAGCTGAAATCCTGGGAACAAGCATTGAATACGAATATGGTCTTCCTCATTCAGCATGACACTGATTTCTTCATTTTCTGAAAGCAAACAGCCGCCAAATCTTGATTCTGCTAAATTGGGACTAATCAAATGCTTTTCAACAAGTACCCTTTTAGCCAAAGGCTGCGTTTCATTCATTCGAATCAGAACAAAGTTTCCAATTTCCTCCACTTCCTGGCTCGCAAACTTTTGCTCGAATTGCTGAAGAACAGCTTCAGCCTCCTCTTGAGAAAACTGAGTTGGGAAACGAACATGCTCTAGATTGCGTGCCAGTCGAATACGACTGCTTAGAACAATGTCACTTTCTGGTCCTTTCTGTTTCATCCATTGACTTAATGCGTCTTGAATAAAATGCTGGAGCGACATGTCGTTAATCTCCCTCCCTCTGCTGAGATTGCTCATGCTCTAATGCACGAATTTGATCTCGAACTTCCGCTGCTTTTTCAAACTCTTCCTGTTCAATCAGCTGCTTCAGTTCTTGCTGCATTAACTCAAGTTTCCGGCGAACATGCAGACTGCCAGCAATCCGTTTAGGGACTTTTCCATTATGGACTGTATTTCCACTATGGACTTTCCTTAAAACAGGATTTAAATACTGATCAAAGGTTCGATAACATTCTGCACAGCCAAAACGGCCTGTTTTCCTGAATTGCTGAAAAGTTAAGCCACACTTAGGACATTGATCCACTTCTCTTGCCTCTTGAAAAATAGATGATCCTTTATTCGCACTTGTGGTAAAGCTAGGATCAATATTCAATAAGCCTGATAATAAGTTGTGAATCGAGAAACCTTGGTTTCCACTCATAGCATATGAATCACTGTTTTCTTTTGCACATTGTTCACATATGTGCATTTCTTGTTTTTCTCCATTTATTACTTTCGTAAAGTGAAAAGTGGCTGGTCTCTCATTGCATTCTTGACAAATCAATCTTTTCACCCGCTTTACTTTAATTTCAAAGCATTTAACATCGCTTTCATCATCCGAGCTCTCAGTTCATCTCGTTCAGGTAAATCAATGTGTAAAACAGAACGGTCCATGACACTAATCATCATCTTTGCTTCTCTTTCGGATAAAATGTTGTTCTCAACAAGACGCATAATGATATGATCAGATGCAGCCTGTGATAAACGATGATATATTTGGGAAATAATGTTGTTCAATAAATCGACTTCATCATTCATTTTGACTTTAATGATACGGATATAGCCACCGCCGCCACGCTTACTTTCGACGATATAACCTCTTTCGCTCGTAAAGCGTGTATTGATAACATAGTTAATTTGTGAAGGTACGCATTGAAACTTATCTGCAATTTCATTGCGTTTAATTTCTAATATTTCTCGACCATTCTGATCCAAGACTTCCTTCAAATACTGCTCGATGATATCAGAAATATTTTGTGCCACTCCGCCTCCTCCTCCATTGACTTTGACTATATTTGACTTTAATCTTACTATAAATTTTTTCGATCGATTTTTCAAGATAATCGCTCAACTAACAATATTATTTCCACATTTATCTGGTGCCAAACGTCCCAAAAACACAAAAAAGACCAGTTCCGATTGGAACTGATCTTTTGAAAAGCTTGGCGGCGTCCTACTCTCACAGGGGGAAACCCCCAACTACCATCGGCGCTGAAGAGCTTAACTTCCGTGTTCGGTATGGGAACGGGTGTGACCTCTTCGCTATCGCCACCAAACCTGATGGAGAGAATGTTCTCTCAAAACTAGATAACAATGTTCATTTTTCACATTAGAATATAGGTTAAGTCCTCGATCTATTAGTATCTGTCAGCTCCACGTGTCACCACGCTTCCACCTCAGACCTATCAACCTGATCATCTTTCAGGGATCTTACTTCCTTGCGGAATGGGAAATCTCATCTTGAGGGGGGCTTCATGCTTAGATGCTTTCAGCACTTATCCCGTCCGCACATAGCTACCCAGCGATGCCCTTGGCAGAACAACTGGTACACCAGCGGTGCGTCCATCCCGGTCCTCTCGTACTAAGGACAGCTCCTCTCAAATTTCCTGCGCCCGCGACGGATAGGGACCGAACTGTCTCACGACGTTCTGAACCCAGCTCGCGTACCGCTTTAATGGGCGAACAGCCCAACCCTTGGGACCGACTACAGCCCCAGGATGCGATGAGCCGACATCGAGGTGCCAAACCTCCCCGTCGATGTGGACTCTTGGGGGAGATAAGCCTGTTATCCCCGGGGTAGCTTTTATCCGTTGAGCGATGGCCCTTCCATGCGGAACCACCGGATCACTAAGCCCGACTTTCGTCCCTGCTCGACTTGTAGGTCTCGCAGTCAAGCTCCCTTGTGCCTTTACACTCTGCGAATGATTTCCAACCATTCTGAGGGAACCTTTGGGCGCCTCCGTTACATTTTAGGAGGCGACCGCCCCAGTCAAACTGCCCACCTGACACTGTCTCCCTGCCCGATAAGGGCAGCGGGTTAGAAGGTCAATACAGCCAGGGTAGTATCCCACCGATGCCTCCACCGAAGCTAGCGCTCCGGTTTCCAAGGCTCCTACCTATCCTGTACAAGCTGTACCAACATTCAATATCAGGCTGCAGTAAAGCTCCACGGGGTCTTTCCGTCCTGTCGCGGGTAACCTGCATCTTCACAGGTACTATAATTTCACCGAGTCTCTCGTTGAGACAGTGCCCAGATCGTTGCGCCTTTCGTGCGGGTCGGAACTTACCCGACAAGGAATTTCGCTACCTTAGGACCGTTATAGTTACGGCCGCCGTTTACTGGGGCTTCAATTCGCACCTTCGCTTACGCTAAGCGCTCCTCTTAACCTTCCAGCACCGGGCAGGCGTCAGCCCCTATACTTCGCCTTACGGCTTCGCAGAGACCTGTGTTTTTGCTAAACAGTCGCCTGGGCCTATTCACTGCGGCTTCTCGGGGCTTTAACACCCTAAGAAGCACCCCTTCTCCCGAAGTTACGGGGTCATTTTGCCGAGTTCCTTAACGAGAGTTCTCTCGATCACCTTAGGATTCTCTCCTCGCCTACCTGTGTCGGTTTGCGGTACGGGCACCTCTCACCTCGCTAGAGGCTTTTCTTGGCAGTGTGGAATCAGGAACTTCGCTACTAAATTTCGCTCGCCATCACAGCTCAGCCTTCACGGGAAACGGATTTGCCTATTTCCCAGCCTAACTGCTTGGACGCGGATATCCAATACCGCGCTTACCCTATCCTCCTGCGTCCCCCCATTGCTCAAATGGTGAGGAGGTGGTACAGGAATATCAACCTGTTGTCCATCGCCTACGCCTTTCGGCCTCGGCTTAGGTCCCGACTAACCCTGAGCGGACGAGCCTTCCTCAGGAAACCTTAGGCATTCGGTGGACGGGATTCTCACCCGTCTTTCGCTACTCATACCGGCATTCTCACTTCTAAGCGCTCCACCAGTCCTTCCGGTCTGACTTCACTGCACTTAGAACGCTCTCCTACCACTGTTCGTAAGAACAGTCCGCAGCTTCGGTGATACGTTTAGCCCCGGTACATTTTCGGCGCAGAGTCACTCGACCAGTGAGCTATTACGCACTCTTTAAATGGTGGCTGCTTCTAAGCCAACATCCTGGTTGTCTAAGCAACTCCACATCCTTTTCCACTTAACGTATACTTTGGGACCTTAGCTGGCGGTCTGGGCTGTTTCCCTTTCGACTACGGATCTTATCACTCGCAGTCTGACTCCCAAGGATAAGTCATCGGCATTCGGAGTTTGACTGAATTCGGTAACCCGGTAGGGGCCCCTAGTCCAATCAGTGCTCTACCTCCGAGACTCTTACCTTGAGGCTAGCCCTAAAGCTATTTCGGAGAGAACCAGCTATCTCCAGGTTCGATTGGCATTTCACCCCTACCCACACCTCATCCCCGCACTTTTCAACGTGCGTGGGTTCGGGCCTCCATTCAGTGTTACCTGAACTTCACCCTGGACATGGGTAGATCACCTGGTTTCGGGTCTACGACCACGTACTCATGCGCCCTATTCAGACTCGCTTTCGCTGCGGCTCCGCATCTTCTGCTTAACCTTGCACGGGATCGTAACTCGCCGGTTCATTCTACAAAAGGCACGCCATCACCCGTTAACGGGCTCTGACTACTTGTAGGCACACGGTTTCAGGATCTATTTCACTCCCCTTCCGGGGTGCTTTTCACCTTTCCCTCACGGTACTGGTTCACTATCGGTCACTAGGGAGTATTTAGCCTTGGGAGATGGTCCTCCCGGATTCCGACGGAATTTCACGTGTTCCGCCGTACTCAGGATCCACTCTGGAGAGAACAACATTTCAGTTACAGGGCTGTTACCTTCTTTGGCGGGCCTTTCCAGACCTCTTCGCTTATATCGTTCCTTTGTAACTCCGTATAGAGTGTCCTACAACCCCAAGAGGCAAGCCTCTTGGTTTGGGCTGTTCCCGTTTCGCTCGCCGCTACTCAGGGAATCGCATTTGCTTTCTCTTCCTCCGGGTACTTAGATGTTTCAGTTCCCCGGGTATGCCTTCTCATACTCTATGTATTCAAGTATGGATACTACTCCATTACGAGCAGTGGGTTTCCCCATTCGGAAATCTCCGGATCAAAGCTTGCTTACAGCTCCCCGAAGCATATCGGTGTTCGTCCCGTCCTTCATCGGCTCCTAGTGCCAAGGCATCCACCGTGCGCCCTTTCTAACTTAACCATTTCTTACTTTAGAAAGAATCACTATGTGTGATGAACTTTGCATTGCATTCAATGTGAATGTATTACTTATTGTTATCTAGTTTTCAAAGAACAATCCTGTCTCGCTAGAGACATGTTTGAAGGAATGATCCTTCAAAACTAAACAAGACGAAAAACGTACGCTGCTCCATATATCCTTAGAAAGGAGGTGATCCAGCCGCACCTTCCGATACGGCTACCTTGTTACGACTTCACCCCAATCATCTGCCCCACCTTCGGCGGCTGGCTCCATAAAGGTTACCTCACCGACTTCGGGTGTTGCAAACTCTCGTGGTGTGACGGGCGGTGTGTACAAGGCCCGGGAACGTATTCACCGCGGCATGCTGATCCGCGATTACTAGCGATTCCAGCTTCACGCAGTCGAGTTGCAGACTGCGATCCGAACTGAGAACAGATTTGTGGGATTGGCTAAACCTTGCGGTCTCGCAGCCCTTTGTTCTGTCCATTGTAGCACGTGTGTAGCCCAGGTCATAAGGGGCATGATGATTTGACGTCATCCCCACCTTCCTCCGGTTTGTCACCGGCAGTCACCTTAGAGTGCCCAACTGAATGCTGGCAACTAAGATCAAGGGTTGCGCTCGTTGCGGGACTTAACCCAACATCTCACGACACGAGCTGACGACAACCATGCACCACCTGTCACTCTGTCCCCGAAGGGAAAGCCCTATCTCTAGGGTTGTCAGAGGATGTCAAGACCTGGTAAGGTTCTTCGCGTTGCTTCGAATTAAACCACATGCTCCACCGCTTGTGCGGGCCCCCGTCAATTCCTTTGAGTTTCAGTCTTGCGACCGTACTCCCCAGGCGGAGTGCTTAATGCGTTAGCTGCAGCACTAAGGGGCGGAAACCCCCTAACACTTAGCACTCATCGTTTACGGCGTGGACTACCAGGGTATCTAATCCTGTTCGCTCCCCACGCTTTCGCTCCTCAGCGTCAGTTACAGACCAGAGAGTCGCCTTCGCCACTGGTGTTCCTCCACATCTCTACGCATTTCACCGCTACACGTGGAATTCCACTCTCCTCTTCTGCACTCAAGTTTCCCAGTTTCCAATGACCCTCCCCGGTTGAGCCGGGGGCTTTCACATCAGACTTAAGAAACCGCCTGCGAGCCCTTTACGCCCAATAATTCCGGACAACGCTTGCCACCTACGTATTACCGCGGCTGCTGGCACGTAGTTAGCCGTGGCTTTCTGGTTAGGTACCGTCAAGGTGCAAGCAGTTACTCTTGCACTTGTTCTTCCCTAACAACAGAGCTTTACGATCCGAAAACCTTCATCACTCACGCGGCGTTGCTCCGTCAGACTTTCGTCCATTGCGGAAGATTCCCTACTGCTGCCTCCCGTAGGAGTCTGGGCCGTGTCTCAGTCCCAGTGTGGCCGATCACCCTCTCAGGTCGGCTACGCATCGTCGCCTTGGTGAGCCGTTACCTCACCAACTAGCTAATGCGCCGCGGGTCCATCTGTAAGTGACAGCCGAAACCGTCTTTCATCCTTGAACCATGCGGTTCAAGGAACTATCCGGTATTAGCTCCGGTTTCCCGGAGTTATCCCAGTCTTACAGGCAGGTTACCCACGTGTTACTCACCCGTCCGCCGCTAACATCCGGGAGCAAGCTCCCTTCTGTCCGCTCGACTTGCATGTATTAGGCACGCCGCCAGCGTTCGTCCTGAGCCAGGATCAAACTCTCCGAAAAAGTACAAAACCGAAGTTTTGCTTTTCGCCAGTTTGACTGACTACCTATGATGTATCATAGGATTTTTTTATAAAAACTCGAATTAACAGGTACGTTTTGTCTTGTTTAGTTTTCAAAGATCATATTGGTGGAGCCTAGCGGGATCGAACCGCTGACCTCCTGCGTGCAAGGCAGGCGCTCTCCCAGCTGAGCTAAGGCCCCATAAAAGATGGTCGGGAAGACAGGATTCGAACCTGCGACCCCTTGGTCCCAAACCAAGTGCTCTACCAAGCTGAGCTACTTCCCGATCTTAATGGCGCGCCCGAGAGGAGTCGAACCCCTAACCTTTTGATCCGTAGTCAAACGCTCTATCCAATTGAGCTACGGGCGCTTATTTTATAATGCCGAGGGCCGGACTTGAACCGGCACGGTAGTCACCTACCGCAGGATTTTAAGTCCTGTGTGTCTGCCAATTCCACCACCCCGGCGTGGATGGTATAAGCGGAAGACGGGATTCGAACCCGCGACCCCCACCTTGGCAAGGTGGTGTTCTACCACTGAACTACTTCCGCATTACAGGATTTCTTTATGTTGTTTGGCAATGCGGGTGAAGGGACTTGAACCCCCACGTCATAAAGACACTAGATCCTAAGTCTAGCGCGTCTGCCAATTCCGCCACACCCGCATGAAAATGGTGAGCCATGAAGGACTCGAACCTTCGACCCTCTGATTAAAAGTCAGATGCTCTACCAACTGAGCTAATGGCTCGCTTTTAAAGCGACTTGTCTATCTTACCATATGAAAGTGGTGCCGGCAAGAGGACTTGAACCCCCAACCTACTGATTACAAGTCAGTTGCTCTACCAGTTGAGCTACACCGGCTTTATCTATCCTAACATTATGTAAGAATAAATATGGTGGAGGATGACGGGCTCGAACCGCCGACCCTCTGCTTGTAAGGCAGATGCTCTCCCAGCTGAGCTAATCCTCCATATTATGTCGTTTCGAATGTCTCTCGATCTGACAAATAGTATTATATAACGATAAGATATTGTTTGTAAAGACTTTTTTAAAATAATTTTTGAATTTATTTTAAAGCTATTTTTTCACATCTTTTCGTTAAGGCACCTAAAGAATTTTACCACTTGTCTCTTCATTTTAAAAGTCTTTTTTTCATTTTTTTATGTTTTTTTGTTAAAAAGGGCATTAATAGCGCTTTTTCAATGTAAAAACAGCTCTTTTAAAGCTGAAAAATGTTTGTTTCATTCCTTAAATCCTCAGATAGCGTGCATATAGAAACGAATTTTTTTATTATTTTATTTTTCCGAGAAACCATTTTGTATATTTGCTTTATATTAAATTGATCCTGGTCATTTTCCAAAAATTCGTCTCAATGTTCCCTTGCCTCATCAAACATTGTGGTGCTTAACTCAAATCTTCCTCCCCTCTCTCATTAGCAAACCAAGATGCCCTTTGCTCTCTTATGTAGGTTTCAATGATCTAGCAGCAAGCGCAGTTCACTACATATGGTTGCCAGAAGAGAAGATCCTTTTTAGACATGTTTACTCTTTCGATGTTGACTCTTAGCAAGATGAGCGAGCGACGAGATTGGATGATAAGAATTTTATAGAATGTCTAGAATTCCAGTGAAGGGGATGAAATGAATGAGTTATTGAGAATGTAGTAAAAGACCACTATTTTCAATATAAATAGATATATCATTTATTAAAACACAAAAAAGACCAATTCCGACTGGAACTGATCTTTTGAAAAGCTTGGCGGCGTCCTACTCTCACAGGGGGAAACCCCCAACTACCATCGGCGCTGAAGAGCTTAACTTCCGTGTTCGGTATGGGAACGGGTGTGACCTCTTCGCTATCGCCACCAAACCTGATGGAGAGAATGTTCTCTCAAAACTAGATAACAATGTTCATTTTTCACATTAGAATATAGGTTAAGTCCTCGATCTATTAGTATCTGTCAGCTCCACGTGTCACCACGCTTCCACCTCAGACCTATCAACCTGATCATCTTTCAGGGATCTTACTTCCTTGCGGAATGGGAAATCTCATCTTGAGGGGGGCTTCATGCTTAGATGCTTTCAGCACTTATCCCGTCCGCACATAGCTACCCAGCGATGCCCTTGGCAGAACAACTGGTACACCAGCGGTGCGTCCATCCCGGTCCTCTCGTACTAAGGACAGCTCCTCTCAAATTTCCTGCGCCCGCGACGGATAGGGACCGAACTGTCTCACGACGTTCTGAACCCAGCTCGCGTACCGCTTTAATGGGCGAACAGCCCAACCCTTGGGACCGACTACAGCCCCAGGATGCGATGAGCCGACATCGAGGTGCCAAACCTCCCCGTCGATGTGGACTCTTGGGGGAGATAAGCCTGTTATCCCCGGGGTAGCTTTTATCCGTTGAGCGATGGCCCTTCCATGCGGAACCACCGGATCACTAAGCCCGACTTTCGTCCCTGCTCGACTTGTAGGTCTCGCAGTCAAGCTCCCTTGTGCCTTTACACTCTGCGAATGATTTCCAACCATTCTGAGGGAACCTTTGGGCGCCTCCGTTACATTTTAGGAGGCGACCGCCCCAGTCAAACTGCCCACCTGACACTGTCTCCCTGCCCGATAAGGGCAGCGGGTTAGAAGGTCAATACAGCCAGGGTAGTATCCCACCGATGCCTCCACCGAAGCTAGCGCTCCGGTTTCCAAGGCTCCTACCTATCCTGTACAAGCTGTACCAACATTCAATATCAGGCTGCAGTAAAGCTCCACGGGGTCTTTCCGTCCTGTCGCGGGTAACCTGCATCTTCACAGGTACTATAATTTCACCGAGTCTCTCGTTGAGACAGTGCCCAGATCGTTGCGCCTTTCGTGCGGGTCGGAACTTACCCGACAAGGAATTTCGCTACCTTAGGACCGTTATAGTTACGGCCGCCGTTTACTGGGGCTTCAATTCGCACCTTCGCTTACGCTAAGCGCTCCTCTTAACCTTCCAGCACCGGGCAGGCGTCAGCCCCTATACTTCGCCTTACGGCTTCGCAGAGACCTGTGTTTTTGCTAAACAGTCGCCTGGGCCTATTCACTGCGGCTTCTCGGGGCTTTAACACCCTAAGAAGCACCCCTTCTCCCGAAGTTACGGGGTCATTTTGCCGAGTTCCTTAACGAGAGTTCTCTCGATCACCTTAGGATTCTCTCCTCGCCTACCTGTGTCGGTTTGCGGTACGGGCACCTCTCACCTCGCTAGAGGCTTTTCTTGGCAGTGTGGAATCAGGAACTTCGCTACTAAATTTCGCTCGCCATCACAGCTCAGCCTTCACGGGAAACGGATTTGCCTATTTCCCAGCCTAACTGCTTGGACGCGGATATCCAATACCGCGCTTACCCTATCCTCCTGCGTCCCCCCATTGCTCAAATGGTGAGGAGGTGGTACAGGAATATCAACCTGTTGTCCATCGCCTACGCCTTTCGGCCTCGGCTTAGGTCCCGACTAACCCTGAGCGGACGAGCCTTCCTCAGGAAACCTTAGGCATTCGGTGGACGGGATTCTCACCCGTCTTTCGCTACTCATACCGGCATTCTCACTTCTAAGCGCTCCACCAGTCCTTCCGGTCTGACTTCACTGCACTTAGAACGCTCTCCTACCACTGTTCGTAAGAACAGTCCGCAGCTTCGGTGATACGTTTAGCCCCGGTACATTTTCGGCGCAGAGTCACTCGACCAGTGAGCTATTACGCACTCTTTAAATGGTGGCTGCTTCTAAGCCAACATCCTGGTTGTCTAAGCAACTCCACATCCTTTTCCACTTAACGTATACTTTGGGACCTTAGCTGGCGGTCTGGGCTGTTTCCCTTTCGACTACGGATCTTATCACTCGCAGTCTGACTCCCAAGGATAAGTCATCGGCATTCGGAGTTTGACTGAATTCGGTAACCCGGTAGGGGCCCCTAGTCCAATCAGTGCTCTACCTCCGAGACTCTTACCTTGAGGCTAGCCCTAAAGCTATTTCGGAGAGAACCAGCTATCTCCAGGTTCGATTGGCATTTCACCCCTACCCACACCTCATCCCCGCACTTTTCAACGTGCGTGGGTTCGGGCCTCCATTCAGTGTTACCTGAACTTCACCCTGGACATGGGTAGATCACCTGGTTTCGGGTCTACGACCACGTACTCATGCGCCCTATTCAGACTCGCTTTCGCTGCGGCTCCGCATCTTCTGCTTAACCTTGCACGGGATCGTAACTCGCCGGTTCATTCTACAAAAGGCACGCCATCACCCGTTAACGGGCTCTGACTACTTGTAGGCACACGGTTTCAGGATCTATTTCACTCCCCTTCCGGGGTGCTTTTCACCTTTCCCTCACGGTACTGGTTCACTATCGGTCACTAGGGAGTATTTAGCCTTGGGAGATGGTCCTCCCGGATTCCGACGGAATTTCACGTGTTCCGCCGTACTCAGGATCCACTCTGGAGAGAACAACATTTCAGTTACAGGGCTGTTACCTTCTTTGGCGGGCCTTTCCAGACCTCTTCGCTTATATCGTTCCTTTGTAACTCCGTATAGAGTGTCCTACAACCCCAAGAGGCAAGCCTCTTGGTTTGGGCTGTTCCCGTTTCGCTCGCCGCTACTCAGGGAATCGCATTTGCTTTCTCTTCCTCCGGGTACTTAGATGTTTCAGTTCCCCGGGTATGCCTTCTCATACTCTATGTATTCAAGTATGGATACTACTCCATTACGAGCAGTGGGTTTCCCCATTCGGAAATCTCCGGATCAAAGCTTGCTTACAGCTCCCCGAAGCATATCGGTGTTCGTCCCGTCCTTCATCGGCTCCTAGTGCCAAGGCATCCACCGTGCGCCCTTTCTAACTTAACCATTTCTTACTTTAGAAAGAATCACTATGTGTGATGAACTTTGCATTGCATTCAATGTGAATGTATTACTTATTGTTATCTAGTTTTCAAAGAACAATCCTGTCTCGCTAGAGACATGTTTGAAGGAATGATCCTTCAAAACTAAACAAGACGAAAAACGTACGCTGCTCCATATATCCTTAGAAAGGAGGTGATCCAGCCGCACCTTCCGATACGGCTACCTTGTTACGACTTCACCCCAATCATCTGCCCCACCTTCGGCGGCTGGCTCCATAAAGGTTACCTCACCGACTTCGGGTGTTGCAAACTCTCGTGGTGTGACGGGCGGTGTGTACAAGGCCCGGGAACGTATTCACCGCGGCATGCTGATCCGCGATTACTAGCGATTCCAGCTTCACGCAGTCGAGTTGCAGACTGCGATCCGAACTGAGAACAGATTTGTGGGATTGGCTAAACCTTGCGGTCTCGCAGCCCTTTGTTCTGTCCATTGTAGCACGTGTGTAGCCCAGGTCATAAGGGGCATGATGATTTGACGTCATCCCCACCTTCCTCCGGTTTGTCACCGGCAGTCACCTTAGAGTGCCCAACTGAATGCTGGCAACTAAGATCAAGGGTTGCGCTCGTTGCGGGACTTAACCCAACATCTCACGACACGAGCTGACGACAACCATGCACCACCTGTCACTCTGTCCCCGAAGGGAAAGCCCTATCTCTAGGGTTGTCAGAGGATGTCAAGACCTGGTAAGGTTCTTCGCGTTGCTTCGAATTAAACCACATGCTCCACCGCTTGTGCGGGCCCCCGTCAATTCCTTTGAGTTTCAGTCTTGCGACCGTACTCCCCAGGCGGAGTGCTTAATGCGTTAGCTGCAGCACTAAGGGGCGGAAACCCCCTAACACTTAGCACTCATCGTTTACGGCGTGGACTACCAGGGTATCTAATCCTGTTCGCTCCCCACGCTTTCGCTCCTCAGCGTCAGTTACAGACCAGAGAGTCGCCTTCGCCACTGGTGTTCCTCCACATCTCTACGCATTTCACCGCTACACGTGGAATTCCACTCTCCTCTTCTGCACTCAAGTTTCCCAGTTTCCAATGACCCTCCCCGGTTGAGCCGGGGGCTTTCACATCAGACTTAAGAAACCGCCTGCGAGCCCTTTACGCCCAATAATTCCGGACAACGCTTGCCACCTACGTATTACCGCGGCTGCTGGCACGTAGTTAGCCGTGGCTTTCTGGTTAGGTACCGTCAAGGTGCAAGCAGTTACTCTTGCACTTGTTCTTCCCTAACAACAGAGCTTTACGATCCGAAAACCTTCATCACTCACGCGGCGTTGCTCCGTCAGACTTTCGTCCATTGCGGAAGATTCCCTACTGCTGCCTCCCGTAGGAGTCTGGGCCGTGTCTCAGTCCCAGTGTGGCCGATCACCCTCTCAGGTCGGCTACGCATCGTCGCCTTGGTGAGCCGTTACCTCACCAACTAGCTAATGCGCCGCGGGTCCATCTGTAAGTGACAGCCGAAACCGTCTTTCATCCTTGAACCATGCGGTTCAAGGAACTATCCGGTATTAGCTCCGGTTTCCCGGAGTTATCCCAGTCTTACAGGCAGGTTACCCACGTGTTACTCACCCGTCCGCCGCTAACATCCGGGAGCAAGCTCCCTTCTGTCCGCTCGACTTGCATGTATTAGGCACGCCGCCAGCGTTCGTCCTGAGCCAGGATCAAACTCTCCGAAAAAGTACAAAACCGAAGTTTTGCTTTTCGCCAGTTTGACTGACTACCTATGATGTATCATAGGATTTTTTATAAAAACTCGAATTAACAGGTACGTTTTGTCTTGTTTAGTTTTCAAAGATCATCTTCGTTATCGCTCGTAAGCGACTTTAATATCTTAACATTTCGCTTTAGTTGAAGTCAAGAACTTTTTTCATTTTCTTTTTTCAACCTCGTTGCTGTTTTGCGGCAACGAATAATAATATACCATCTGGATTCTTTTCTTGCAATAGTTTTTTTGAAAAAAATTTCATTTTATGAAAAATAAAAAGCGCCACAGATCAAATGGCGCTTTTGTTGATGTATTAACGGTTTCTCATTTGCGGGAAAAGCAGTACATCTCTGATTGATGGAGAATTTGTTAGCAGCATGATTAATCGGTCGATACCGATTCCTAGTCCGCCTGTTGGCGGCATGCCATATTCTAATGCTTCAACAAAATCGTCATCCATGAGATGCGCTTCGTCATTTCCTTCTTCGCGTTCTTTTAATTGAGCTTCAAAGCGTTCTCTTTGGTCGATTGGATCATTCAGTTCGGTGAATGCATTTGCATGCTCACGACGCACGATGAATAGCTCAAAGCGGTCCGTGAAGCGCGGGTCTTCAGGATTTTTCTTAGCTAATGGAGAAATCTCAACTGGGTGCCCGTAAATAAAAGTAGGCTGAACCAGTGTTTCTTCTACTTTTTGCTCGAAGAACTCATTGATAATATGACCTACTGTCATGTTTTTTGTGATTTCAACATCGTGATCAGCAGCATGCTGTTTTGCTTCTTCTACAGACATCTCCTGCCAGAAGTCTACACCTGTTGCTTCTTTGACTGCTTCAACCATATGGAGTCTCTTCCATTCAGGTTTTAGATCAATTTGATCTTCTCCATATTGAATCGTTGTTGTTCCTAGTACCTCTTGGGCAATATGAGCAATCAAGTTTTCCGTTAGGTTCATGATGTCTTTATAGTCTGCATATGCTTCATACAGCTCAATCATAGTAAATTCCGGATTATGACGAGTTGAGACTCCTTCATTACGGAATACGCGGCCAATCTCGTATACTTTCTCTAGACCACCGACAATTAGACGTTTTAAATGCAACTCGATCGCAATACGCATATAAAGCGGCATATCAAGTGCATTGTGATGAGTAATGAAAGGACGAGCTGATGCACCACCAGGGATGCTATGCATTGTTGGTGTTTCAACTTCTAGGTATCCTTTTGAATCTAAGTATCTTCTCATTGATTGAATGATTTTGCTTCGCATGATGAACGTCTGCTTACTTTCTGGATTGACAATCAAGTCAAGGTAACGCTGACGATAGCGTTGTTCTACATCTTTTAGTCCGTGATATTTATCAGGAAGCGGGCGAAGTGCTTTTGTAAGAACCTCAAAGCTAGTCGCTTTAATTGAAAGTTCTCCTACATTCGTTTTAAATACGGTTCCCGTCACACCGATAATATCGCCTAGGTCCGAGCTTTTGAATAATTCGTAAGCTTCTTCTCCTACACTATCTTTACGTACATAGATTTGAATTTGTCCTTCTAAGTCTTGAATGTGTGCAAAGCCAGCTTTCCCTTTTCCGCGTTTTGTCATCATACGGCCAGCAATTGTTACTTGAGCTGCTTTTTCTTCTAAGTCTTCTTTTGAAAACTCGTCATATTCAGCAATAATTTGTGCGGATTGATGAGAACGGTCATATCGTTCACCGAATGGATCGATACCCTCTTCTCTCATTTTATTCATTTTGTCACGTCTTACTTGGAATTGATCATTTAATTCTTCGTTATTAAGCCCTTCATTACTCATTTATATCACTCCAATAATGTATTTTGCAGAGAAAAGCAGAAAAACTGCCAGTACGTGCACTAGCAGTGAGCTACAAAAAGAAAGATAGTCTTATCCTACTTTTATTCTTTGAAGCTCTTTTGCCTCGGCTTCGATCGTAAAGTCATCTAGAACTTTTACAAGCTCCGCTCTCGTTTCACTTTGATTGATTTGGTTTCTTACATCTGCATTGCCTCGGACACCTTTTAAGTACCATGCTGCATGTTTTCTCATTTCTCTGACAGCCACATGCTCACCTTTCAGGTCTATGAGTCTGTCTAAGTGAAGTTTGCACACAGACATTTTCTCACGCACATTAGGCTCTTCTTTTAGTTCACCCGTTTCTAAATAATGAACCGTCCGGTAAATCATCCACGGGTTTCCTAGTGCGGCTCTTCCGATCATGACAGCATCTGCACCCGTTTCATCAAGCATACGTTTTGCATCTTGAGGGGTTTTGACATCTCCATTGCCGATGACTGGAATGGAAACAGATTGTTCGACCTCTTTTATAATATCCCAATTCGCTGTTCCTTCGTACATCTGCACACGTGTCCGTCCGTGAAGCGCAACCGCTTGTCCACCTGCTCGTTCAACAGCACGGGCATTGTCGATAGCGAAGATATGGTCTTCGTCCCAGCCCATTCTCATTTTCACAGTAACAGGTTTATCTACAGCTTCTACGACTGCGGATACCATTTCGTAAATCTTGTTTGGATCAAGCAGCCATTTCGCTCCTGCGTCACATTTCGTGATCTTTGGTACAGGACATCCCATATTAATATCAATAATGTCCGCCGTTGTATTCTGGTCTACAAACTTGGCCGCTTCTACGAGCGTGTCCTTTTCTCCCCCAAATATCTGAAGGCTCAACGGTTTTTCACGTTCATCAATGTACAGCATGCCCATCGTTCTGGCATTATTAATCAAGATCGCTTTGTCACTGACCATTTCAGCGCAGACTAAGCCCGCTCCAAACTCTTTCACCGTGAGTCTGAAAGCAGAGTTACACACACCAGCCATTGGTGCGAGCACTACTTTGTTTTTAATTTCGATATCTCCGATTTTAAACATCATGTCCCCTCCTTTCTTCTTCAAGTATTGGTGAAAGTTCTTCCACCGTTATATTTAAAGCATCTGCTATTTGACCAACCATTTGGTTTGTTGGTAATCGATTGCCTCGCTCAATTTCCCCTAAGACAGAGACAGAGATGCCCAGTCTTTTGGCGAACCCTTCCTGAGTATACCCTTTTAGCTTTCGGTATGCACGAATTCTTCTACCCCACATGTCTTTTTCCATATGCTTACACCTTCTTGGTCTGTTACGGCGTTTATCTGGGCTTCGCCGATTTCTGGGCAAATCTCACTCATCGGAACAAGAACGAATAAACGTTCGTACATTCTAGGATGCGGCACTACAAGTTGTTCTGTTTCAATATTTTCACGATTATAAAGTAAAATGTCAAGGTCAGCTGTCCGTGGACCCCACCTCACTTCTCTTGTTCTGCCTAACTCCTGCTCAATTTTCTGAGTCAGTGATAGAAGTTCTTCAGGACGAAGCGAGGTGGAAATCTTCACAGCCATGTTCAAGAAGTCATCCTGATTCTCGTAGCCTACAGGTGTTGTCTCATATATAGATGAAATGGATTCAACTTGAACACCTGGATGTTCGTGAAGTTTTTTGACAGCTTCTTTTAAATAGGTTTCCTTTTTACCTATGTTTGACCCTAAAGCGATATATGCTGTATTGTTCATGCGCGTGATCTCGTCATTTCAATGGCAACGGACTGATAGTGTCCTGGAATTGGCGGATCTGGTTTGATTACTTTTACTGTACATTCTTGAACTGTCGGAAAGTCCTTTAACACTTGGTTTGCAATTCTTTCTGTCAGCGTTTCAACGAGGTTCACTGGGTCCCCTTCTACAATATTTTTGCAGATGTTGTAGAGCTCAGCATAGTTGATGGTCTCATTTAGGTCATCCGTTTGTCCTGCCTTACTTAAATCAAGTGAAGCTGTTAGGTCCACACGAAAGCGCTGGCCTAGTTTATTCTCTTCTGCAAATACACCGTGATAGCCGTAAAATTCCATTCCGTTTACATATACTTTATCGATGATAAGCGCCTCCTTTATTCAGCATGGCATCCATCATTTTTGCCATTCTTGCGATTTCTTTTACATCGTGCACTCGGACCATCGCGCTGCCCTTTTGAATCCCAAGACAGACCGTTGCACCCGTTCCTTCAGTACGTTCTTCAGGCGGCAGGTCTAAAACTGCACCGATGAATCGTTTGCGGGATGTTGCTAGAAGCAGCGGATACCCTAGGTGGCAAAAATGTTCAAGTTCATTCATGACCATGAGGTTGTCAGTTTTATTTTTCGCAAATCCTACACCAGGGTCTAATATAATCATGTCATCACGGACACCCGCTTGTTTTACAATTTGAACACTTTCTTTCAGATCTGCAATCATATCTGAAATCAGATGGGTGTAATTCCGCTCTGGTCGATTGTGCATTAAGATGATTGGCACGTTGTGCTTCGCTGCCACATGCGCCATTTGAGGATCAGCTTTCGCCCCCCATACATCATTAATGATTGAGGCTCCCGCTTTCACTGCCTCATCTGCGACATGGGCTTTATACGTATCAATAGAAATAGGTATGTCCAATTCTTTTGTGATCTTCTCAATGACAGGAATGACCCTTGAAAGCTCCTCTTGCTCTGAGACAAGTGCCGCCCCCGGCCGAGTCGATTCACCGCCAATATCAATAATATGCGCCCCATCTTCTATGAGCTGCGTTGCATGAGCCAGCGCTTTATCAATTTGATTGAATTTTCCTCCATCTGAAAAAGAGTCCGGTGTGACATTTAAAATGCCCATGACCAATGTCTTTTCTTCATAACTAAGGGTATGGTGCTTGGCTTGTATGATTTTAGGCTGTTTTATCAATTGTTGTGTCATTGTGTCCACCTACTCTTTATGTTCTAGACGTTCTTTTGTATATTCTGTTCTCAGCTTGGTCGAAATCGTTCGGTTGTGGTTTTGCAGGACGGTGTCTCCGATATTTTTAAAAGGCACAATTCCCTGAACCGAATTGGTCATCCACGCCTCATCAGCTGAGAGCAAGTGTGAGAGTGGATATCTTCCTTCTATTAGTGGGATCCCCGAAGCTTGCAGCGTTTCGATACAATATCGACGGGTAACCCCGTTTAAAATGCCGGTATCAAGTGAAGGTGTATAGATCACATCTTTTTTTCGCCAAAATAGATTTGACGTAATTCCTTCTGCCACATCGTCTTCTTTTGTTAAAAAGATCCCTTCTACCGACGGATCGTTCCCTACTTCTCTTTTCGCCAGCAGGTTGTTCATGTAATGATGCGACTTGAGCCGTCTTGGACCTTCTGGTGTGTTTCTTCTTGTATCAAGAATGATTCCCTGTTTTTCATCTACTATTGATTCAGGCCGGAAGGGGGAGATCATCACAAAAACAACAGGCTCCTCATAAGGGTCTGCAGAAAATCCATTACCTCTGCCCGCAGAAACATTGAAGCGGATCCTCGCATGACCGTCCGTTATTTGGTTTTGATTGAATAATGTATGAATGATGTCGAGTACAAATGGTTTCTCTATTGTGGATTCGATGCAAAGGTCACGCAATGATTGATTGAGCCTTTCAAGATGCCAGTCTAACAAGAAGACTTGTCCTGCTAGAGAGGTAAATGTTTCGAATACACCGATGCCATATAGAAAACCATGATCAAAAGGAGAAAGAGTCGCGTCTTTCTCCTCTATATACTGACCGTTCAGGTAAATGATCATGCGTTTACTTCATTCCCCTTTTTACGATAGGTTTCAATGAAATTTCTGAGCATTTCTTTACCAAAGGACGTCATAATCGATTCTGGATGGAATTGAACACTTTCAATCGGAAGTTCTTTATGGCGAATGGCCATGAGTTCGCCTTCCTTTGTGCTCGCTGTTCTGACAAAGCACTCCGGTAGCGTCTCGTCTTTAACAATTAATGAATGATATCTCGTTGCGACGAGCGGATTTTGGAGTCCCGTGAAGACACCTTTGCCGTCATGTTCAATCTCTGATGTTTTCCCATGCATTAACCGCTCCGCACGAATGACATCTCCACCAAATACTTGTGCAATGGATTGATGACCTAGACAGACACCGAAGATCGGAATCTTCCCAGCAAAATGTTTAATCGCTTCCATACTAATTCCTGCTTCATCCGGACTGCAAGGTCCTGGAGAAATCATCAGAAAGTCTGGCTTGAGCTCTTCGATTTCTTGAATAGTGACTTGATCGTTTCGTTTTACAATCAGTTCTTCCCCAAGCTCACCTAAATACTGGACCAGGTTGTACGTAAATGAATCGTAATTATCAATCATTAATATCATACTCTGCTCACCTCTAACTCAAAATAGTCTCTTCTTTGCTCAACTGTAATGCTTTTTTCACTGCATAGGCTTTTTTAATCGATTCTTTGTATTCGTGCTTTGGTACAGAATCGATGACAATGCCTGCACCTGACTGCATGAAGGCTCTGCCCCCTGTACAATAAGCCGTACGAATAACGATATTAAAATGCATATCTTGATTGAATCCAAACCAGCCTATAGATCCAGTATAAAGCCCACGCCTTGTCGGCTCAAGCTCTTCTATGATTTCCATTGTTCTCACTTTTGGCGCACCTGTAATTGTGCCGCCTGGGAATACAGCTCTCATGACATCTACTGCATCACAATCATCACGCAGCTCCCCTTGGACATTTGATACAATGTGCATCACGTGTGAATATTTCTCAATGGCCATAAACTCGTTCACCTTGACTGAGCCATAAGTAGACACTCGTCCAAGATCATTCCGCTCAAGATCAACGAGCATTACATGTTCTGCGCGTTCTTTTTCATCTTCAATGAGTTCTTTTGCCAGCGCTTGATCTTCCGCATCATCCTTGCCTCTTGATCTTGTGCCAGCGATCGGTCTTGTTTCGAGCTGAATGCCTTTTTTCTTAATAAGCAGCTCTGGAGATCCACAGACAATTTGGAAATCTGGCGTGTGCAGATATGACATATATGGAGATGGATTCACGTGACGTAATGTTTTGTATAAATGATATGGGTGGGTATGAAGCTGTTCATCTTGTCTAATGGATAGGTTCACTTGGAACACGTCACCGCTGGCGATATATTGTTTAATCGTTTCTACAGCTTCCCCGAAAGCTTCTTCAGTAAAAGGTGCAGCAGGTACACATTCCGAAGAAGACACATTGACAGGTGAATGTGCTGATTCTTCTGATGTGCTTGTCCAGCTTTGCTTTAATTCTTCGAGTCTTTGATGAACTTCACTGACAGGTTCGTCTCCTTCTGTATGAGTCATCAGCCAGAGGACGTCTTTATTATGATCAAAGACAGCGACATCATTGAATACGAGGAAATACAAATCAGGCGTCTTCAAATCATCGATGGACAGCATTTTAAAATGCTCGATATATCTTGCGTAATCATAGCTTAAAAATCCAATCGCTCCACCTTGGAAGTCAGGGTATTCGTCGTTCGTTTCGGTTTGTAGGGTTTGAAACCAATCAGCAAACGCTCTAAAAGGATCTCCCTCTTTGAACAACACCTCATTCTGATAATGGATGGTGGTCATCCCGTCCTTCCCTTTCGCTTTAGCGATCGGATGAATGCCGGCAATACTGTATTCTCCGCCACGTGCACTTTCAAGAAGGACGTGATGTGATTCATGAGCCGTTAATTGTTCGTATCGTTTCAAGAATGCATCTTTCGTAAAAGGAATTTTGATGCCCATCGGCCTACGTTGTGTCATGTTATCATCCTTTTTCATTTTCATTAATCTTATTGTAATGCAATCCAACTTATTTAGAAAATAGTATTTGCTTTCCATCTTCAGAATTCATAAAAAAAACCCAGCAAATGCTGGGGTGTATTGTTTAATCAAATTGATAAAGCGGCGTACTAAGGTAACGTTCACCGTTACTTGGAATAATCGCTAGAACCTTTTTCCCTTTACCAAGCTTCTTCGCTGTTTGAAGCGCTGCATAAATGGCTGCTCCTGAAGATATACCACCAAGGATTCCTTCTTCTTTCGCTGCCTTTCTTGCAAGTTCAAATGCATCTTCGTTTTTCACTTGGATAATGCCGTCATATACTTCTGTGTTCAAGATAGATGGAACAAAGCCTGCTCCGATGCCTTGAATTTTATGCGGACCTGGTTTCCCGCCTGATAGTACAGGAGAATCTGTTGGTTCTACCGCATAAAGCTGAATAGATGGAATGGCTTCTTTCAGGACTTCACCAGCACCTGTAATCGTACCACCCGTACCAACTCCTGCAATAAATGCATCAAGGTCGCCGTCAAACTGTTCAAGAATCTCTTTCCCTGTTGTGCGGCGGTGAATCTCAGCGTTGGCTTCATTGCTGAACTGCTGAGGCATGAAGTATCCGTGCTCTTCTGCTAATTCTTCTGCTTTTTTGATGGCACCTTTCATTCCTTCTGCACCTGGTGTTAAGACAAGCTCTGCACCGTAAGCGCGTAAAAGGTTGCGGCGCTCCTGACTCATTGTTTCCGGCATAACTAAAATCGCATTGATTCCTTTTGCAGCCGCGACCATCGCAAGACCGATTCCTGTGTTTCCACTTGTAGGCTCAATGAGTGTGTCGCCAGCTTTTAATGTACCTTTTGCTTCAGCATCTTCGATCATCGCTAACGCAATACGATCTTTTACACTGCTGCCTGGGTTCATATATTCAAGTTTCAAGTAGACATCCGCACTGTCTTCATCTACTAAACGGTTTAATTTAACGACTGGTGTATTTCCTATTAGTTCAAAAACTGAATTTGCAATACGAGCCATCACTAACACCTCTATCTCCGAGTAATTTTATTGTATTAATATTAAATTATCAATTTCGAAAAATTTTGTCAATGCTTTTAGTCCTGCTCTCCATCGTAAAACCATGTGACTTTTGCTTCTTTCCACAGGGTTTTGACATTCGCCTTTTCACCCAGATCTTCCATGGCGATCTGCCTTTTGATCTGATCTTTGACTTCTTCATAAGAGAAGGAGCGGCCATTTAATTTTTCTTTTAATTGTATGATAGCATAACCATTTTTGATCTCGATCGGCTCTTTCGTCCATTCATCTGGCTTAAGCTTTTGGGCTTCTTGTATGTATAGGGCTGGAATGCTTTCTTGCTCTTCTGTGACAAATCCAAGATCTCCGCCGTAAGGAGAGGTATATCGATCGGTGGATCGTTCAGCTGCTACAGCTTCGAAACTAGATCCGCCCTTTAAATCTTTTAATACACTTTGTGCCTCGTCTTTTGTTTTCACAACAATGTGGCGAATTCGGTATGAGTCATCATATTGATACAAGTCTTTGTTTTTTTCATAAAAGGATTTGGCTTCTTTTTCAGAAACGACCGCATCTCTCGTTAGAAGCTGTTCTAATAAAATTTGATAACGAATCTGCTCTTTCCATTCCTTTTCACTTGTATGACCGTCTTCGTAGAAATTATTAGATACCGCTTTCAGCATCAGCAGCTCACGATTGATCTCTTTTGAAGATACCTCCAGCTTGTTTTCTTTCGCAAGCTGATTGACTACCTTCTGATTAATCATTTGTTCAAGTGTTGCCTTTCCGTAGCGGTCTTCCATTTTCTTTAACCATTCTTGACGTGTGACTTTCTCTTTCCCAATAGAAGCAATTTCTTCACCGCTCTTCCCATTTGAAGAAGCCTGCGACATTTGTGACTTTGTTAATACATATGCAATGACAACGGCATTAATCATGAGCAGAACGAGGATAAATGTCCATACCACTCTTGCTTTCAGTCTCATCTTTCGTCTCCTTTCCATTCTAAAAAGAAAACCCGCTGCTTAGAGCTTAGCGGGTTATTTCTTCACGTAGCTCTTCTAGCTCTTCTTTTGTAAATACATACGTTTCGTTACAAAAATGGCATTGAGCTTCTGCTTGTCCGTCTTGTTCAATCATATCCTCAATTTCGGCTTTCCCTAGGCTGATAATACCGTTGGCAAACCGTTCTTTTGAGCAGTTACAAGAAAATTCGACAGGTACAGTTTCTAAAATTTGAGGTTTTTCACCGAGCACTTCTTCTAAAATTTCTTCAGGAGTCATCCCTTTTTCAATCAGTTTAGAGATCGGTTCAATGGTTGATAATCTCTTTTCGAGTCTTTCGATGACTGCATCTTCTGTTCCAGGCAGCAATTGAATGATGAAACCGCCTGCTGCAAGGATCGAGTTGTCTGGATTGACAAGAACACCCACACCTACAGAGGATGGCACTTGTTCAGAGGAGACCAGGTAATAAGTAAAGTCATCTCCAATTTCACCTGAGACAATTTCCGTTTGCCCTGTAAAGTGGTCTTTCAGTCCGATATCTTTGACAACACTTAACGTTCCAGATGTTCCAACAGCACGTCTAACGTCCAGCTTCCCATGTTCATTTAAATCAAAGTGAACTTGTGGGTTTGAGACATATCCGCGCACCTGACCTTTTGCGTTTCCATCTGCAATGATGGCTCCGATCGGCCCACCGCCTTCAATTTTGACAGTTAATTTATTCTCGCCTTTCAGCATGGCTCCCATCATGACAGTCGCTGTCATGGTTCTGCCGATTGCAGCTGAAGCGGTTGGCCACGTATGGTGTCTTCTCTGCGCTTCGTTGATTGTATCTGTTGTGTTCGCAGCATACGCACGGACTTTCCCGTCATATGCTAACGCTTTAACTAAATAATCCATTTTGATTAAACCCTCCTATAATACACCGACACGATTGCGTTCATAAATTAATTGAAGTCCTTTTAATGTGAGGAACGGATCGACAATATCAATACAGTCTGATTCATTTCCAATCAATGTAGACAAACCACCTGTTGCAATGACTTTCGGTGTTTGTTTGGCTTGTTGCTTCATCCGTTTCACTATGCCCTCGACTTGACCAACATATCCATAAAGGATGCCGGATTGCATCGCACTGATGGTATTTTTTCCAACAATGTGATCTGGACGGACAATTTCAATTCTCGGCAGTTTTGCCGCTCTTGTATATAAAGCCTCTGTTGAGATGGTAATACCAGGTGCAATCGCCCCACCCATGTATTGTTTTTGTTCATTGATATAGCAGTAGGTTGTGGCTGTTCCAAAGTCTACCACAATGAGAGGCGCCCCATACAGGTGAATGGCCGCCACTGCGTTCACAATTCGATCAGCACCGACTTCCTTTGGATTATCACACATAATGTTTAATCCAGTCTTCATGCCAGGCCCAACGATTTGAGGAGTAATGTGAAAATACTTTTCGCACATTCTTTCCAGAGCAAACATCATTGGCGGGACAACAGAAGAAATGATAATCCCTTCTATCTGGTCAAACATCAGCCCTACATAGTCAAATAAGGATCGGATTGCCATACCAAATTCATCTTCTGTTTTATGACGGCTTGTTTCAATCCGCCAATGGTAGTTCAAATCGCCATTATGATAAACACCTAAAACGGTATTTGTGTTTCCTACATCTATCACGAGTAACAACTTCATCACCACTTTGAATAGTGTCTCAAAAAGAGCATTTTTCGACTTTCTATCATACCATACACGAATTGAGTTCCATTTGTAAACAATTCGAAACCGATCCATTCATGAATCGAAATAAAAAAAGCTGCCGGTGAGCCCGACAGCTTTTTATAGAAGGAGATTAGATCTCCTCGTCTTCTTCTTTTTTCTTGATGTTCACTTTCACATCATCGTTTTTCTCTTCGTCATCTGCGTATACACGCTCTGGAAGCTCTCCAGTTTCGTAAAGAGATTTAATTTGTTCAGCATCTAATGTTTCCACTTCTAGAAGAGCTTGTGCGATGATTTCTAGCTTATCTTTATTCTCAGTGAGAATTTGTTTCGCACGTTCGTAGCTTTCTTTGATGAAGCGCTGAACTTCTTGGTCAATTTCATAAGCGATCGCTTCACTATAATTCGGCTCGTTGTTAAAATCACGGCCAAGGAATACTTGACCTCCTTGTGCTTGACCGAATTGAAGTGGACCAAGTTTATCAGACATACCGAATTCTGTCACCATTCTTCTTGCAATACCTGTTGCACGCTGGAAGTCGTTGTGTGCGCCTGTACTTACTTCACCAAACGTAATTTCCTCTGCAACACGGCCGCCGAGCAAGCCGACGATTTTATCAAGAAGCTCTGGCTTCGTTTGGAAATAACGGTCTTCTCTTGGAAGCATGACCGCATATCCGCCTGCCTGACCACGAGGAACGATCGTTACTTTATGCACCATATCCGCTTCGTCTAGGATAAGCCCAATGACGGTATGGCCTGCTTCATGGTACGCCACGATATTACGTTCTTTCTTCGAAATGACACGGCTTTTCTTAGCCGGTCCAGCAATGACACGGTCAGTTGCTTCGTCGATATCACGCATATCAATTTTCTTTTTGTTTTGACGGGCAGCAACAAGTGCTGCTTCGTTTAGTAAGTTCTCAAGATCTGCCCCAGAGAACCCTGGTGTTCTGCTTGCAATGGCTTTCAAGTTGACTGTATCATCAAGCGGTTTGTTTTTCGCATGAACCTTCAGTACTTCTTCACGACCAATGACATCTGGGCGGTCAACCGTAATTTGACGGTCAAAACGTCCCGGACGTAGCAATGCAGGATCTAGGATATCTGCACGGTTCGTTGCAGCAATGATGATAATCCCTTCGTTGGCACTAAAACCATCCATTTCAACAAGAAGCTGGTTAAGCGTTTGTTCACGCTCATCATGACCACCGCCAAGACCTGCTCCACGCTGACGACCCACTGCATCAATCTCATCAATAAAGATTAAGCAAGGTGCATTCTTTTTCGCATTTTCAAACAAATCACGTACACGTGATGCACCGACACCGACGAACATCTCGACGAAGTCAGAACCACTGATGCTGAAGAAAGGAACGCCTGCTTCTCCTGCAGATGCTCTCGCAAGCAATGTTTTACCTGTACCTGGAGGTCCTACTAGTAAAACCCCTTTAGGGATTCTTGCGCCAAGCTCCGCAAATTTACGTGGATCTTTTAAGAATTCAACCACTTCTACGAGCTCTTGTTTTTCTTCATCCGCACCGGCAACATCTTTAAATTTCACACGTTTCTTCTCTTCTGTGTAAAGCTTTGCCTTACTCTTACCAAAGTTCATGACACGGCTTCCACCGCCTTGAGCTTGGTTCAATAAGAAGAAGAACAGGATAAAGATGATGATGAATGGAATGATGGTTGTCAGAACTTGCAGCCATCCATTTGTTTCAGGTGCTGGTTCTACTTTTACATCTGTATTCTTCAGTGCACTGTAAATCTGGTCAACACCTTGACCATCTGGAACATGGGTAATGAAGTATTCATCTTTCTTCGCGCCATCTAATTGACCACGAATTTCATAAACCCCTCTTACAGGCTGGATGGAGATACTCTCCACTTTTCCCGCACTTAAATTTTGCGAAAATTTGCTGTAAGACATGTTCTCAGGCTTTTGATTAGGGGATCCTAACCAACTGACAACCCCTATCACAAGTAATAAAATAAGTATATAAAAAATCGTATTACGAAAAACCCGATTCATTCCTTACCTCCTCCCACAGTAAGCACAACTATGTTCAATAGTATCATAGAAAATCATTCCAACACAACCAATAACCTCATGTAAACGTGTGCTCATTAGCCTTCGTAAACAGATGGTTTTAACACTCCAATATACGGGAGGTTTCGGTAACGTTCGGCAAAATCCAATCCATAGCCAACAACAAATGCATCTGGTACTTCAAACCCAACATAATCTGCTTTGATGTCTGCTTTGCGGCCGCTTGGTTTATCAAGCAATGTCACAATTTTAATGGAGTTTGCTTTACGGTATCGGAAAAGCTCTACCAGATAACTCAAAGTTAACCCACTGTCGATGATATCTTCCATAATTAGAATATCTCTTCCTTCAACAGAAGTATCTAGATCTTTGATGATCTTCACTTCTCCAGAAGATACGGTAGACTTTCCGTAGCTAGATACATCCATAAAATCAAGCTCTAAATATGTATCAATGTGTTTGATCAGGTCTGCCATGAATGGAAGAGCCCCTTTCAAAACACCAATAGCCAGGGGAAATTTACCATCATAATCGCTGGTTAATGTTGCACCCAGTTCCTTCACTTTTAGCTGGATCTCTTCTTCTGAGATCAAAATCTTTTCAATATCTTGTTTCATGCTTTTGCTTGCCCCCTACAAATTTTCGTGCTGTCTATATTGTAATACAATGAGATCGCTGTTTGTCATATCAATTTCTTCAAAAACGGATTTTTTCAGACCTGGGATCCAGATGATTTGATGATCCGAGTCAGTGACGATCGGCCAGCTGTCTCTTTCTGCAAGAGGCACTTTTTTATCAATAAATATATCTTTCACCTTTTTTGATCCATTCATCCCTTTAAGTTTGATTCGATCACCGTTTTTTCGTGAGCGAATGATCAAAGGAAGACGAACATGGTTTTTTTGAAGCAAGAAAAAATGGTTTCCGTTCCGTGCATCCTTCGGAACATGATTTGATACCAAGATAGACTGTCCATTCGGGAGAAAAAGTTCCTCGCCAAACTCACCTTTTAAATGATGAGTATATGACTGATCTATGACAAGCGATCGTTCAAAGGTAAACATACAGTGATCATAAGATTTGACAGCTTGTAAACCTTTTGGCAAATCTAATGATCCAGACGGTTGATCAGTATGAGATAACCAGTCCAAAGTCCCTAGAATATGCTGGTTTGAAAACGCTGATTGAGTGTTTTCATAAAGATAGTTTAATATTAGTTGAATGCCTCTTCTTTGTAAAGGCAAAGGCAGGTCAAGCAAAGGCTTCGTTTTGATCTCAATTTGCTTAGGCGTTTGATTCGTAATGACTTGATGCATTTGATCCTTTGTTAATGCCTGCAAGTACTGCTCATCCTCAGTCAGCATGTCACTTACAAACTGAAAGCTTTCATGCACATGAGGTGCCTCTTCTTTTAACACGGGAAGAACGTGTCTTCTGATCCGGTTTCTCAAGTAGTCATCGGTGTGATTGCTTTGATCAATGACATAAGGAACTTGTTCTTTTTCGCAAGCAGTGAGTACATCATCCTTAGAATATCCAATCAGCGGACGAATCAGCCACCCTTCTTGAAAAGGGCGCTTAGCTTGCATACCTGCGAGTCCTATTCCAACAGTCCCTCTTGTCAGCCTCATCACCATTGTTTCTACTTGATCGTCTCCATGATGTGCAAGTGCTATAAATTGAGCGTTGTACTGTTCCATCAATTGACGAAAGAAAGCATATCTGCACTCTCTTGCAGCTGCCTGTTTGTTTAAGCGGTTTTCTTTTGCATATTGGGTGACCTGTATACGAGCCGATTCAAAAAGGATCTCATGCTCTTTACAGTACGCTTCAACAAATGCCAAATCAGCAAAGGATTCTTCTCCTCTGAACATGTGATCTACATGGGCTGCAATCAGCTGAAAGGAACCTTTTCGACGTTTGTTTAGTTCATGCAGCAAGAGCATAGAATCTGGTCCGCCAGAAACCCCGACAATGACTGTCGTATTTTCAAGGAAAACATCATGTTTTTTCAAAAAAGATTCAATTCTATTCACAACTTCCTCCTCACAAAGAGCAGGTAATTTAAAGATATACATATCCTATCACTTTCATTAGCTCCAAGCAAAGAAGAAGCCTGCTTTTTTACAGCTCTATAATAGGAATAAAACCACATAGGCACAGTAAAGAGCGAGCACACTGCATAAGATGAGAATGGTTTCAAAAAGACCGCCTGATTTTTTGCGTACTGATGTTCTTTTCGCAGCAGCAGCTCTTGATCGTGAAGGTGCGGCCTGTTGATGTTGGGGAACAGCTGGCTTTTGCCTATTTTGCTGTGATGGCTTCTTTTGTCGTGATTTTCTTGAAGCAAGCAATTGTCCTTCTTTCAACATCGCGCTTTTCATGTCTGCCGCTGATTGATATTTGCCTTGGAGAGCCGCTTTTAACACCCTCTCATATCGCTTTAATAAAGGATGTCCTTCAATCGCTCGATAAAGCTGCTTTTCTGGTTCTGCCCCTTTTTTAAATTCTTTTTTATAGGCACAGTTCACCATGACCATACTTAAGGCAAATAGATCATAAGAAGGTTCTGCTTTTCTTGTACCGAAGCCCCAGTAGCCGCGGTCAAAAAACTCGGTGTATTCCTTAATCGCCCTTCCTGCCTTCGTTGTTCCTCCAACATCAATACATCGAATCGTAGCTGGGGGGCCTGAAACGATGAGATTATCAGGCTTCAAGTCACCGAAGATCCAGCCTTCCTTATGTAAGTGAGCAAGGTTAGATAACAGTTGAATCATGAGAACGACGATCCATTCATCGCCTTTTTGCTTCACAAATTCAAGCAGCAATGGCCCTCTGACATACTCCATGACATAAAACGACCGTTTCTCTGACATTCCAGGATAAAGAGCATCATCCATATCATAAAAAGAAGGCCCCATGGTTTTCACAGGAGCCTTTGAAAAGGATTTTAATACATTGACTTCAGATGCAATGAGCATACTGTCATCACTCACTTTAAGGGCCACTTGTCCCTTTGGCGATTCGGCCAGATAAACCACACCGTTCGCCCCTTTTCCCAGCTCTTTTACAATGCGGTAATGTTGATGATGCCACTTTCCCTTTATCATTGTACCTAATGGGATGTTAGAAGCCGAATTCATCATGTTCTTCCTTCGCTTCAAGCAGCCCTTTTCGTGAACGAACTGATTTGAAATGCTGGAGTGCTTCTCGAATTGCTGGTCCTGTCGGTGTAATTCCTCCTGTTGTCAGCTTCGGGAAAATCGATGATAACGAATCGAACCGTGGCGTCCAGTTCAACACAATTTCTGCATCTGAGTTTTTCCCGGGAAATACACACATCCCAAACTGATTTTCACCAATTCTCGAATTTAGACTAATAGAGAGATCGATGAGTGCTTCTTTGACCGTTGGCAACTTAGGTTTCATACTTGCACTCGTATCCACAAGCACAAGCACTTGAAGATGAACAGTCTCACCGAGCTCGTCCACAACCTCCATCACTTCTCCACGCTTATCTGGGGGAAGTTCTTCAATTTCAGTATCTTTGCCAAGAATTTGCTGCAATTCTTTATTCACAACACCTTGTAACGTTTGCGTCATCGCCTTTTTTGTAACCATTTGTACGGTTTGAGACAATTGCTGAACGTAGACAACCTGATGAATGCCTCCGCCTGCTAGAGCAATCCCCTCTACTTCTTTCATCGCTTCATGATCGTGTCTGTTCTCTTCCATAATGCCAATGACATTGACTGTGATCCCTTGCTCCTTTGCCAATGCGGCAATCGCAAGTGGGTCTTCCCCATGATTTGAGCAGCCATCTGTAATCAGTAAGATTTGGTTTACGTGACCTTTTCGCATCTTCATTCCTCCTGGGATTGTAACTGAATGCTTATATCCCCATCATCGCCAGAAGAAATTCATATTATACGATATTTCAAGAAATCTCTTGTTTCTGGAGATAGAATGTACCTGTCGGAATGGATGCCCATTTTGGTGTATTGTGGTCGAGCCTAATGACGACAACCGTCATATCGTCATCGATTTGACCTGCTCTTGTGCGAATGACCTCCTCCATTAATAAATCAGCAATCTCTTGCGGATCTTCTGTTTTAAAGCTCTTCATTTTTCGTTTGACCCACAAATCATGATTTTCGATATGCTTTGGTCCTTCAAAGATACCGTCGCTCATCATGATAAGGAGATCTCCTGCCTTCATCTGTTCACTCACCACTTCTACTTCGAATTCATCAATAATGCCAATAGGCAAGTTGCTGGCCTGTACCTTCATCACTTGATCACCACGTTTAATAAAACTTGGGGTGGAGCCAATCTTGAGGAACTTACAGCTCGCATCCTGTAAATCAATGATGGATAAGTCTAATGTGGAATAGACTTCATCTGTTGTCCGTAAAGATAAAATGCTATTAATCGTTTTAATCGCTACTTTTTCATCAATACCAGACGCCAAGATTTTTTCTAACAGCTTGATCGTTTCATTGCTTTCAAAATGGGCTCTTGCTCCATTTCCCATCCCATCACTAATAGCTGCGGCATATTTACCTGCACCCAGCTCCATCATGCTGTAGCTGTCTCCAGATACTAATCCTCCGCCTTTCGCTGCATGTGCTACACCTGTAGACACTCGATACGATTTTGCAGAACCGAATACAACATGACAATAACCTGTTGGATGCTCCGCACACTGCTCTGCTTTGACTAAAACTTGTTCTTCTAAAATATCCGAGAGCATTGGAGCAATGATTTTTTCGCATTCCCCATGACCTTGGCAATAGGGAATTCTCATCTCTATATCAACATTTCCCTGTTCTAAGCTATAAATTTCAACTTGCTGAATTTCAATTCCAAAGTTCTGAAGTGCTTCTATCATCTGCTCTTCCTGAATAAAATGCTGCTCTCTTTCTCGTTTTATTTCCCGGGAAAAATCCTCCATGACTTGTGAGACACCCATCAGTTGTTCGGCGACAAGGCGCCTGCTGTCTTGGACCTTTTTCTTTAAGGTCTGATTTGCTTTATAGTAAGCTATCTCCTCTTCAATCAATTCTTCTACATGCTTTGATTTTGAGCAGTGCTGACTGAATTTCTTTTTCAACTTCCGGTTATGCTCGTACGTTTTTTCATCAGATTCATGCATAACTTGTTTCATGAGTTCATAGGTTGTATCAAAGTTCTGCACCCAGCATTTATTTTTCTTATAGCACGTTTGACAGGAACGTTCTGTGATCGTACTTAAAAAAAGATCTACATCCTCTTCCTGCTTCTTCTCCTCAGGAATGGATTCGTAAAATGTCGCAAAACTCTCAGACAGCGCATGAAATACATTAGAGAATTGATCTACCTTTTTTGCTGTCACGTCTCGTACTTTTCTGGCATATTGCTGCTGTTCCTGTACATGCTCTACCGTACCAGGAATATATTTTGCCACCTTGGACGTTACTGACTGTGGCGTGAGCAAAAACAGTGCAACTGCGATGAGTGATTCATATAGCGTGGTCATCAGCCCTGCTGACCCTTCACCGTAGAGGGAGATTAGTAAAGAACCCACAATCAAGCCGATGGCGGCTCCTGCTTTTTTCCCCTCTTTTAGTAATCCGCCTAATAAGCCCGAAAAGGCAAGCAGACTCATCTGATAAAGGTTGCCGATGTTGGCGAGACCAAGAATTAATCCAGTTACAACACCCACTGTACAACCAATACTCGCTCCTCCAATAAAGGCAAAGCTCAGCACTACATATCGTGACAAAATATGCTCTGCCTGCATTCCTTGAAATGTGATCCCAGCCAGACCTGTTAAAACTGAAGCGATTAATATCATAAAGCAAATAATTTCTTCAACCTTTAAAGAGTGTTTGATTTTCCTGACTGTAAATATCGGCAAACTTTGAAGAAAAATCAGTGTCAAAATGAAGGCAAGTCCAGCTTCAACCCCTGCCATCACATAGTCATAGCTTTGAACCGCACCCTGCTCGAGGTATACAAAAGCTCCCCTTGTCATCAGCATTGAGAGCACAATCACAACCGGTAATGTTTTCACTGGGTCTTTGATGATAAATGAAACGACCTTTGACATGAGGAGGAACACGATCAATGACGCAAACACGAATAATGCATTTTGAGGTGATATCGTCATCGCTCCAGCGAGTAAAGCAAGACAAGCAAGCATCGCTTTATCCCTTTTAATGAGCAGCATGGACCCAAAGAAAGGCAATGCAAACGGCATAATTTCAGATAAGATAAAGGCTCGTCCCAATAAAAAGCCCAGAACAACATAAATAAACCCTTTATAGAAAAAAAGAGAATGCGTATGATGAAGAAACAGGTTTTTCATCTTTTTTAACCCTGCACTGATTCTTTCAAACCCGGCTCCCGTTAAATCAGTTCTTCTTTCTAGTTTTTCCATCTTTTCATCCCCCACCTGATATTCGTTGCTTGTCATTATAGCGAAGGTGAAAAAGAAATTTTGTCAAAAGAAGTTGTCGTTTCCATAAAACGTTCGACGCTTTATTTGCCAAAAAGGCATACTTTCTTGAAAGTCGATGTCTTTCATCAGAATTTTACGAAAGCACAAAAAACAGCTTTCCTATAGAAAGCTGTTTGGAAGATGACCCGTACGGGATTCGAACCCGTGTTACCGCCGTGAAAGGGCGGTGTCTTAACCGCTTGACCAACGGGCCTTGCTTATTGTTCTTTTTAAAAGGATAGCGGCGGAGGGGATCGAACCCCCGACCTCACGGGTATGAACCGTACGCTCTAGCCAGCTGAGCTACACCGCCATAATGTAAAATGCGCTAAGAAGCACAAGAACTATAATACAAAGGATTCGCTTGTCCGTCAATAGAAAGTTTTAAATTAAATGGCGAAATCACAAAAAACGTTGAATTTGTATTGAAAAAAAGCACCCGCTAAACAGCAGGTGCTTTGTTGTGAAAGATATATAGAAAGCAGCAACAAGTTAACCTCTTCTTGCTCCGCGTCCCCCACGTTTTGATTCCGTGTTACGTTTTAAAGATGTTAAGCGGTCTTCACTATCTTTTAAGAATTTGTTCATTTTTTGCTCAAACGATTCCTTCGGACGGAAATCATTTCTGCTCGGTCTTGATTGTTGTTGTTGAGGACGATCTTTTGCTTTTTTAATGGACAAGCCGATTTTACCGTCTTTTTCAACGTTAATCACTTTCACTTCAACTTGTTCACCGACTTTTAAATGCTCATTAATATCTTTTACATAGTTATCGGCTACCTCACTGATATGAACGAGACCAGTTGAACCGCCTGGCAACTCCACAAAAGCTCCAAAATTTGTAATGCCCGTAACTTTCCCTTGTAACTTGCTGCCAACTTCAATCGACATAAAAAAAGTGCTCCTCCTTAGACTTATAAAAAAATCTCATTTGTTCAATTATACATAAACTGAATTTTAAGTGTCAACAAGGCTAATCGCTCTTATTGCCCACATCAAAGATTTTTTCGCCTTTTTTAGACATATAATAGTCCCGTCTTGCCAGTTCGAGTACGTATTCTTTGCTTTTCAGCTTTTTGATTTCATCAGAAATATCTTCCTGCTTTGTTTGTAATTGCTTCAATTCTTTTTCAAGCGCAACCTTCTTCTCTTCTTTTTCTTTCAATGCAGACGATTGCGACCAGAGGGCACTTGTTACCAAAACAGCAAACATGAGCACAATGACTCCAAACACGGTAAGCCTTCTAAGGAGTCCCCGGCGTTTGCGTTTTAGGCGCTGCGCTTGCTGTTCCATTTGTTTTTGATAATCATTTTGAATTTGTGCGATATTTCTTTTTCTCTCGTTCAAGGATGAAGGCCTCCTCTCTTACTTTGTCCAGAATTGTTTCCATTTCGTTTTCATGGTACGAGATACTTTCTTGATCCCTTGTAAAATTCCTGCTCCTTTTGAGAAAAACAACCTCATTGATGTTCGCCATTTTTCGGGAATTCGATGAATAATGGTTATATTGAGTAACCAAATAAGCGGATAACAAACAATATACAGCACCTTCCACACTAGTCGAAACGCAAAACGAACAAGGCGTAAGAGCGAGTGGAACAAGAACAGAAGAGCACTTATGATCAAACCAACGATCCAGCGAATGGGCTGGAAAACCATCGACATGATCAGCCTTTTCAGGACGAGAACAGTCTGATAAATACACCTCATCACAAACTTGAGGATGTTCATATACAGCTGTTTCATCAATGCCTGGTACATCGAGAAACCTAAAGCAACAGCTAGAAAAATATAAAGCCTGAATTCTCCCTCATTGGTCAGCAGCAGGACATAAAAGAATAAGAGACCCTGCACCACCCAAAAAAGGAGGTCGTGAATGACCAGCAGCCATTTTGCTGTTTTTTCACGGTTCACAAACAGCTTGTACGTATCCAGCGATGCGCCCAGCCAGATGCCCATCGCCGCCATCGAAAGCATCGTATAAAACTGGACCGTCAGTGTCATTTAAACAGCTTGCTAAAAAATCCTTTAGCTTTCTCCCCGTGCTGCTCATCTACATAGATTAAGTCAAAGACACGCCCTTTAATGGACACAACGCCCTTTTCTACATCTAAGTTTTTCATTTGCAGATTTTCTCCGCGAATGGCGAGGACTCCCATGACAGTCTCAAGCAGAAATTCTTCATTATCAAAGCTCTCGACTTGTTTGACCCCGGTAATATCTAAATGCTTTCTGTTGCGCATTGTGACATGATGCTCGGCTTCTGATGACAACTTCGTGCCTTGAGGTTGATTATAATATTGATTCATTTATACATCCCCCATATCTCATACTTGCATTGTTACTGCATTGTATGTGACAGGCGGGACATTTAGAACAAGCCCTATTCTGCTGTTTTCTCTTCTTTTAGCACGGTATACATGCCAGCAGCTTCTTCTTTTTTCGTTGTGTCTTTTAACTCGTTGACTTGAACAGTCACAAGCTTTTGGCCGAAGCGAATTTGAAGCTCGTCCCCTTCTTTCACGTCAGAGCTGGCTTTCGCCTGCGTGCCATTAATGGAAATTCTCCCTTGATCGGCTACTTCTTTTGCCAATGTTCTTCTTTTGATTAAACGAGACACTTTTAAGAATTTATCTAGTCTCATGTATGTTCACCTCTTTCTATGCGTTTGGCATCGTTCCACAGATCGTCCATTTCTTCTAGGGTCAAGTCCTCTAGTGAACGCCCTATGTCCTTTGCTTTTTGTTCAATATGCTGAAAGCGCCGCATAAATTTTGTGTTTGCAGAAGAGAGGGCGGTTTCAGGCTCTAGGTGATAAAATCTGCCGATGTTGACGAGAACAAATAAAAGATCCCCAAATTCATCCTTCATCTGCTTTGTTGCACCTTCATCCGTTTTCTCTGCCACTTCCACAAGGAATTCCTGCTTTTCCTCTTCGTATTTGTTCCAAATATCCTCTACTTCTGTCCAATCGAAGCCCACTTTCGCTGCTTTCTTTTGGAGCTTATAAGCTTTTGTTAAAGCTGGAAGTGTCGTTGGAATGGATTGCAAAATAGATGCTGCACGCTCCGGTTTTTCCTGCTGCTTGATTTTTTCCCAGTTGGCGACGACATCTGATGCTTCAGACACATCCGTATCACCAAACACATGCGGATGTCGTCGAATCATTTTTTCTGTGACATGCTGGATGACGTCATCCATTGAGAAGTAACCATCATCTTCACCAATTTGAGCATGGAGTAAAACTTGAAGCAGTACATCTCCGAGTTCTTCAACCATATGATCTGGATCGTCTTCATCTATGGCTTCCAGCAGCTCATAACATTCTTCAATTAAATATGGTTTGAGCGACTCATTCGTTTGTTTTTGATCCCAAGGACAGCCGCCAGGACCTCTTAATGTACGAATGACTTCACGGAAAGTGTCAAATTGTTGATAGAGTAGCTTTTCATCTTGGATTGGAGGCACATAAACACTCGTTAAGTTATTTATCGACACATCTCGATCAAGTTCAAATAAAGGAACACCTGTAATCTGTTCCTGACTGCTTCCCGCTGCCGTTACGATAAAGACTTCATAATCGTCAGGTAGCTTTTCCATGAGGGTCAGCTTCACATTCGAGGCTGTCATCTGATCATATACTTGACAGATCAGCACATGCTGGGTCAACTTCAGATCATCCGCTCTCATATCCCCTGCGTCAACGAATTGCAGCCCTTCAATTGGGTCAATCTGTAAGGAATTAAACGTCGCATCCAAAAAGCTTTGTCCACCAGCCACGTACACCTCAACCCCGCGCTCCTTCTGTTGTGAAACAAGAAGTTGCACTGTCTTTTCCGCTACAAACGGGTGACCTGGTACTGCATACACAATATCTTTCTCATCAGCCTCTCGGAAGAGAATGTCTGTGATTTCCTCATACACTGCATCAAACTGATCATGCTTTTCATATATCTCATCAAAAAAGGTCAGAGACGGGACCTCCTGCATCAATTCTGCGGTGAGTGGATGATCCTGCGTTCTCATGTATACTTCTTTCGCCTGCTTCAGCTGCTTATATACACCGAGCGTCAGCTGATCCATGTCGCCTGCCCCAAGACCAACGACTGTAATCTTACCTGCCATTTCGATTCCCTCTCATCTGTTTAAAATATAAAATCTTTTCTCCTAATGGAATGAGTCTCCATTCCTCTTCCGTAAATACGTCTAGCTTAAGAATACTATATAAAAAGGCGAAACCACCAATAAAAACTGAAGTCAGGCTCTCTAAAACAGAAAACGGACGTTTCTCAAAGGGAATGACCCAAGAAAACAATGCCTGATATCCAATTAAAACAACGGCCATGAATGCTGCTGATAAAAGAATTTTCACTGGGAATAGCTCTCTTATTGAAATCCACCCTTTATGCTTCAAATACACCGCATTGAGCGCAGCGGCGGCGAGAAACCCACAAACAGTCGACCAAGCAGCTCCATAAATGCCGAATAACGGGACAAGAGCCAGCGTCAGCCCCCATTTCATTAACACACTGATCAGGACCACAACAGCCGGGTACACGGTATGTCCCAGACCCTGAAGCAAAGCGGTTTGCGTAATCGCCATTGATGTAAAGGCAATGGATATGCAAAATATTTGCAACGCATCTGTCCCTAAGTCATTACGAAAAAGCATAATGTTCACAGACGATAAAATACATATAAGCCCGACAGCTGAACCAATCCCCAGCACCGATGTTGCCTTAAACGATGTACGTACTTTTTCACGAATTGCTTCATGCTGCCCTTTTCTTAAGGCCGACGACAAAAACGGAACAAGAGACGTCCCGATACTAATTGCAAACACCGTCCCGAGCTGCAGGAACGGCTGACCTCGGTCATATACGCCTTTTGCCGCCTTTGCAGCTGCTTCACTCAGTCCCTCACTGCGCAGTAGCGCATACAAGTGAAAAGCATCGATCATTTGCATCCATAGGATCAGCAATCCACTCACACAAATCGTCAATGTATACAGCACCAAACTCTTCAGCACATCTTTTTTCCGCAGTGTAGCCTGTTTTAATGTCTTGCTCGCTGACAACCGCTTCCGATAGGTCAGCCAAAGGAAAAGAAGCAAAAGGAGTGAAGCAGCACTTCCAGCTATAGAAGAGAACACCGCACCCGCTCCTGTTTCATAAAGCGAATAGCCATGTCTCACAAAATAGAAAGATAAAACAAGCAGGACGCCTACTCTGATGAGCTGCTCAGCCAATTGAGAGACCGCAGTGGGGAGCATCAGCCCATCACTCTGAAAAACACCCCTCAGCATCACGGTAAGCGGCAGAAATAGAAACACAAACGAACTCATCTGGATGAGAAGCATTAATTGACTGTCTGCCATGAGATTCGCAATTGTGCCTGCTCCTATATATAAACAAAGAAATAAGACCAAGCTCAGCAAAGTGATATACACCAAGGATACCTTTGTAATGATTCGGCGATTCTCCGCACCATGCTCGCTCAGGAGCTTGGACACCATCACAGGAAAACCAGTGGTGCCGAGCATGATCGCAATGCCAAGAAAGGGATAGACCTGCTGATAAATATAAAAACCTGTGTCTCCTACGATATTTTGAAAAGGGACACGATATACGGCACTCAGTACCTTTGATAACAAGCCTGCGATGGTTAAAATCACCGCACCTTGGAAAAGCCAATGCGGCTGATTCACAGCATTTTTCATGGGTGACTCCTTTATGTTCAATCAAAAAATATACCTGCATTTAAACGCACTCATTATATCATATGTGACTGGCAAGCCGTTTCTTTCTAAGGAGTAGACGATACATTCATTATTTTGTTTCATCCCATATAAAAAACGCCGACAAAATCAGATGATTTCATCGGCATTCTTTCTTTTTATCAAGATGATATAGAATTATTAGACCTAATGTTCCATTTGACGGGCTAAGAAGCCAGCTGCCGTTTCTGCCGCTTTATGCTCCACTTCTCCCATTGAACGCTCTTTAGAAAATAAAACGACGGCGCCAATTGGATCTCCGTTTGCAACAATAGGTGCAATGGTATAAGCTGATACATCATCATCAATACCATCCACAAGCTGAATTTCTTTCTTGCTGTCCTCTAATACAGAATTACGCTGATCCATTGTTCGTTCAAGTAAATCACTAATGGATTTGTTTAAGTACTCTTTTTTTGAACTGCCGGATACTGCAATATACGTATCACGATCACAGATGAGGATAGAATGACCCAAACTGTCGAATAAAGCATCAGCATATTCCTTCGCAAAGTCTCCTAGCTCACTAATCGGTGAATACTTCTTCAAAATGACTTCTCCATCGCGGTCGACAAAAATCTCAAGTGGATCTCCTTCCCGGATGCGCAATGTTCTGCGAATCTCCTTCGGTATAACCACTCTACCTAGATCATCGATGCGGCGTACAATTCCAGTTGCTTTCATTCACTGCTGCCTCTCTTTCGTTTGATGATGTGTTGGGTGAATGGAACAAAAGCGTCCACTTTATGCAACATTCACCACTTGACCCTGAGATTAGTATCTGTCACATCAAACGTAATATACACGAGAGACCAACAAAATTTTATGAAGATGGAATGGTTTCTTTTTTCACATCTTGAAGACCTCGAAGCATACGAAGAACGACTTCAAGCCACTCCTCCGTTTTCTTGCCTTTTGTTTGGACAGAAATAATCAGCTTGCTGCCTTCCATGCCAAGACCGATATCACGTCCATATTGACTGCCAAGCTCAAATAATTTTTGACCATCGATGTCGCTGCTAGCTTTTTCATCGAGAGTAAGTCTGACAATGCCTTTCTCCATCTTGATCAACTCGACACGTTCCTGCACAGCGTACACCTTCATCGTCGCAATCGTGAACAAATCAGCCACTTCTTGCGGATATTCTCCGAATCGGTCAATCATTTCATCTTGAAGCTCTTTCCGCTCTTCTATTGATCCAATCGCTCTAAACTGTTTATACATCTCGATCTTTTGTTTGCCATCAGAAATATAGCTATCTGGAATGTAGGCATCAATTTGGAGATCAATTTCTGGCTCAAATTTTTCTTGAGCAGTCGTATCGCCTCTTCTTTCTTCAATGGCTTCTTTCAGCATTTGAGAGTAAAGGTCGAATCCAACAGAATCAATAAATCCATGTTGCTGTGCACCAAGTAAGTTCCCTGCTCCTCGAATCGTTAAGTCACGCATCGCAATTTTAAAGCCTGACCCAAGCTCAGTGAATTCTTTAATAGCTTGAAGTCTTTTCTCAGCTACTTCAGAAAGCACTTTATCTTTTCGATAAGTGAAATAAGCATAGGCCACACGATTCGAGCGCCCAACTCGTCCTCTTAACTGGTACAGCTGCGAAAGCCCCATTTTATCAGCATCGTGAACAATGAGCGTGTTCACATTTGGTATGTCTACGCCCGTTTCGATAATGGTTGTACTGACGAGTACATCCGATTCACCTTCTAGGAAATTAATCATCACGGATTCCAGCTCGTTCTCACTCATTTTCCCGTGTGCGTAGCTTACTTTTGCGTCTGGAACAAGCATCGAGATTTCATCTGCTTTTCGTTCAATATCCTCCACTCGGTTATAAAGGAAGTACACTTGACCTCCTCTTGCCAGTTCTCGCTCAATGGCTTCTCTAACTAACGCACCATTGTACTCGACAACATAGGTTTGAACTGGGAAACGGTTCTCAGGTGGCGTTTCAATAACAGATAAGTCACGTACGCCAAGCATCGACATATGAAGCGTACGAGGAATTGGCGTTGCCGTTAACGTCAGCACATCAATATTGGCTTTCATTTGTTTAATTTTCTCTTTATGCGTCACACCGAAGCGCTGCTCTTCATCGATAATTAACAGTCCTAAATCCTTGTACACAATGTCTTTTGAAAGAAGACGATGCGTCCCAATGACCATATCAATCGTTCCGTTTTTCAGCCCTTTTAAGGTTTCTGTTGTTTCTTTTCGTGTACGGAAGCGGCTAAGCTGAGCGATTTTAACAGGATAGTCTTGGAATCTGTCCATAATCGTGTCAAAATGCTGCTGCGCTAAGATCGTTGTTGGTACAAGCAGTGCCACCTGCTTCCCGTCGGCAATAGCTTTGAAGGCCGCTCGAATCGCCACCTCTGTTTTTCCATAGCCCACATCTCCACAAAGCAGACGATCCATCGGGCGCTCCCGCTCCATGTCTTGCTTGATTTCATGAATCGAGCGAATTTGATCATCTGTTTCTTGGTAAGGGAATGCCGATTCAAACTGGCGCTGCATCTCATGGTCAGGCGAGAAGGCATACCCTTTGCTTGCTTCACGTTCTGCGTACAGCTTAATCAGATCATCTGCAATGTCCTGCACAGATGATTCTACTTTTTTCTTCACGCGTTTCCAGTCGCTGCCGCCTAGTTTGTATAGCTTTGGTTCTTTTCCTTCTGACCCTACATACTTCTGCACCTGATCAATTTGTTCAACAGGGACATAAAGCTTGTCGCTTCCTTGATAATGAATATTTAAATAATCTTTATGAATGCCGCCAATTTCAAGCGTTTCAATTCCTAAATACTTACCGATCCCGTGGTTAATGTGCACCACATAATCGCCCACTTGCAGCTCTGAATAGCTTTTGATTCGCTCTGCGTTCGTCAGCTTTTGCTTACGTGCCTGCTTCTTCACACGTTTCTTGAAAAGTTCACCCTCTGTAATGACAGCAATTTTGGATAAAGGCAGTTCAAAACCTGTTTGCAGCTCACCTTGTAAAATATATACTTGCCCGCTGACAAGCTCAGCATCAGGTTTAGCAAGAGCTGCTTCAATGTCATAATCATGCAAGACAGATGACAGCTTCTCTGTCCGCTCTTCATCCGCACCTAAAAAGACAACCGTATAATTCTGCTTTTTATAGCGTTCAATTTCACTTGCAAGCACATTCATCTGCCCATGGAAATTCTGCATTTGCTTACTAGATACATTGACGATATTTTGCGGATTGGTCTGCTGAACATGTCTCAAAAATAAGGAATAGTACAGAATCGATCTCGATTGCTGATTGAACAGCTCTTGAAATGGGAAGGAAAGGGCTAGATCATGCAGGATATTCCCTTCTTCCAGCAGACTAATTGTCCAATCTGCTTCTTCCTGTTCAAGCTGTTCTTCCATCTCCTGAATTCTGCTGATTTCATCTAGAATGATTATCGTATCCTGCGATGTATAATCTAGCAAACTAGCAGGCTTTTCATAGAAATAGGACAGATACTTCGTCATTTCTTGTGTCACAATACCTTCTAGCAGCTTCTCACGATCAGCAGAAATATTCTGATGGAGCAGTTCTTTTTGTTTATCCGAGTTGAATTTCTTTAAGCTACTGGCAAGACCTTCGTCAAGCTGTTCAATCGCTCTCACTCGTTCAGGCCCTCTTACAATCAGCTCTTTCGCCGGGCCAATCTTGATTTCTTGAAGTGTTTCCAATGAACGCTGCGTGTCAGAGTGGAAGGACCGAATAGAATCCACTTCTGTATCAAACAGCTCAATACGGATCGGGTGGTCTTCCGTTAACGCATAAATGTCAATGATGCCTCCGCGCACACTAAAGTCTCCGGGCGCAGCGACCATGGACGTCCGGTCATAACCGATTTGCACGAGTTGTTTTGAAAACGCCTCCAAATCAATTTCTTCACCAACCTTTAAATGGATCTGACTCTCCTTCCAGAGCTCAACAGGAGGAAGCATTCTACGCACTGCAGCTGCTGGGGTCACGACAATCGGATTTTCTCCATTCGCGAGACGATTCAATACATCAAGACGCTGCGCTCTAAGCTCCGGGCTTGCCACAGCAATTTCAGATGCAATGAGTTCATTGACAGGATAAAGAAGGACCGAGCGATCTGGCATCACACTTGCTAGATCATCTGTGACTTTCTGCGCTTGATATAAGTTGTGTGTCACAATAAACATCGGCCGCTTTAATTCGTCTGATATGGCGGCTGTAAATAAAGATCTGACGGAGCCTGATAGTCCGGCGAGCAGTTGTTCTTTTAAACCTTCCTTTAGCCCATTAAAAATGGACTGAAAATCATCACTTTGTTTGATAAATGATTGTATATTTTTCATTTGGCTCCTCCTCCCTGCTTGTTTAAAACAGAAAAACGCTTTGGTCTATTATCTACACCAAAGCTTTTTATTGAATAAAGGTATGATACTGATGGTAATCAGGATTTCTTTCGAGCGCCTCTTGGCAATCCTCACAAATGGTTTGTACATGTAAATCACCATTTTCCCTATAAGAAATCATATCGTTTCTTTCCTCATTTGTTAAGTGATGAAATCCAAGTGCTTCACTTTGGACAGCGGATTCATCTAGACTGCCAACCTTTACACCACAGTGCCGGCAGTAATAGTGCAAAGCCATACGTGATCCTCCCATGCTGAGATTTTATGATCAGTATGTGCTTTGCTTATCATTCTTATACCTTCTTGTTAAAATCATTCATCACTTCTAAAAATGGCTTTGTTAAAGCCGCTTCACAAGCTTCAACAGATGATTGAATAGCAGATGAGATATCAGGCTGTTCTTCCTCTGAGAAGCGTCCTAGTACGTAATCGACGACCTTCATGCCGTTTTGTGGACGGCCGATGCCGATACGGAATCGGTCAAACTCTGGTGAACCTAAATGCTGAATCAACGATTTGATTCCGTTATGTCCGCCTGCACTTCCTTTAGTACGCAAACGAATCCGGCCCGTTGGCAAATCAAGATCATCATAGATGACCTTCAAATGTTCAAGGGGAATATCATAGTAATCCATCAGCGGACGCACACATTCCCCTGATAAGTTCATATATGTAAGAGGCTTCACAAGTAGAACCTTTTGCCCCGAAACAAACCCAGTTCCATATTGTCCATGGAATTTTGATTGATTTAATGGGATGTCCCATTTTTTTGATAGTTCATCTATTGTCATAAACCCGACGTTATGTCTTGTTTTTTCATATTCTTTTCCTGGATTACCCAATCCAACGAACGCAATCATGAAACCAATAACCTCCTTTGTCGCACATGCACACGCCTAAAAAATGAGCCAATGTGATTGCCTCATGCAAAACGTATGAATTCTTTTCATTCTAGCACAAAAGACGTAACCGCGGGAGGGTTACGTCTCTAATTGACCAGTTATTCTTCGCTGTCATCTTTTTCTTTAATGGCCTCAGGCTCTTGCGTTTCCTCTTCACTATCTGGCTCTGGAACCTCTGATTGCTGAGGCGGTAAGATCGAAGCAACAACTTCTTCTGGATCATTATTAATTTGATACGTAGACTGAACAGACAGATCACCAACTGTTAGTACGTCATTTACTTCTAAGTTTGTAATATCAGCTTCAATATTTTGTGGGATATCCTTTGGTTTTGCTGTAATGGATAGCTCAAATAGTGGCTGCTGAAGCACACCGCCATCCTTTACACCTTTGGATTCACCAATGAGTTGTACAGGTACATCTGCGTCAATTTCTCGCTGTAAGTCGACCACTTGGAAATCAGCGTGGACAAGCTCATTTTTCAACGGATCTGTTTGCAGTTCTGTTACCATCACAGATTTTGTTTCACCGCCAACGTCTAATGTGATGATTGTGTTTTTTCCTTCATCACGTAATGTCTTTAATAAATCAATACTGTCTAATGAAACAGCCAGATTGTCTGTATTTTTTCCGTATATGACACCAGGAACGTGTCCTGAATGACGGATTTTTTGCAGTGTGGAACGTTTGAAATCAGTTCTTTTATTTGCTTTTAAAGTTGCCATATTCAGCACCATCCTATTTCTTTTTTGTCACTACTTTCATAAATACCCATAACTGAATCATTTTAAACATGTTTGTCTTTCATTTATCACAGCAAAAAGACCCCAAGCTGATGCCTAGGGCCTTTTCCAATCAGAAAATTAGCTGAAAAGGTAGCTCACAGATTCTTCTTCATGTACACGGATGATGGCTTCTGCAAGCAAAGGCCCAACTGAAAGCGGAATGAATTTTCCAACTTTCTTGTCATCTGTTAAGTGAATACTGTTTGTCACAACTAATTCTTTAATTTTAGAGTTTGTAATACGTTCTACTGCTGGTCCAGACAATACTGGGTGAGTACAACAAGCATAGACTTCAGCCGCTCCATTTTCCACAAGTGCATTTGCAGCAAGTGTAATCGTACCAGCTGTATCAATGATATCATCGATGAGAATCGCCGTTTTGCCTTCAATGTTCCCAATGATGTTCATCACTTCAGCCACGTTCGGCTTCGGACGACGTTTGTCGATAATTGCGATTGGTGCTTTCAGGCGGTCCGCCATTTTGCGCGCACGCGTAACACCACCGTGGTCAGGAGACACAACAACGATATCATTCAAGTTTTTCTGTTCAAAATAGTTTGTTAAGATTGGCACAGCCATTAAGTTATCGATTGGAATATCAAAGAAACCTTGGATTTGCGGCGCATGAAGGTCAAGTGCGATGACACGTGTAGCACCTGCTGTTTCAAGTAAGTTCGCAAAAAGCTTCGCCGTGATTGGCTCACGAGGTTTCGCCTTACGATCTTGACGTGCATATCCGTAATAAGGGATGACAATATTGACCGTTTTCGCAGAAGCGCGTTTTAGTGCATCTACCATAATGAGTAGCTCCATTATGTGCTCATTGACTGGCGCACTAGTAGATTGAATAACATAACAATCACAGCCACGGATACTTTCTTCAATATTGATTTGGACTTCACCGTCACTAAAACGTTTAACAGAGCTCTTTCCTACATCAACTCCGATACGATCGGCAATTTCTTTGGCAAGTTCAGGGTTTGAATTCAAAGAGAATATCTTTAAATTCGCATCAGCATAACGATTAGACATGGTAAACCTCCGGGTATTTGGATTATTTTTTATGAATATTTTTCACATAATCTTCTTTATTGACTTGTCTTGCTCTAGCAATAGACAATGCATCCTGCGGTACATCTTCTGTAACCGTTGAACCGGCTGCAACATATGCCCCTTTTCCGACAGTGACTGGTGCAACGAGATTTGAATTGCAGCCAATAAATGCGCCATCTTCAATCTTCGTTAAGAATTTGTTCTTCCCATCATAATTAACTGTAATGGATCCACAACCAAGGTTTACATCCGCTCCGACCTCTGCATCTCCAATATAGCTGAGATGAGACGCTTTGCTTCGGTCACCGAAAACTGTTTTCTTGATTTCGACAAAATTTCCGATCTTCACTTCATCGCCAATTTTCGACAACGGGCGAATATGAGCAAACGGTCCAATTGTCACATCTACCCCAACTTCACTATCACAGACAACAGACTGCTTAATGACTGTCCGATCTCCAATTACGCTATCAACAATTTCAGTGTTCGGACCGATTGTGGCATCTGCACCAATCTTTACATTCCCTTTGATGACCGTCCCAGGATAAATCATTGTATCTTCACCGATGACTGCATAGGGCGAGATATACGTGTTCTCAGGATCAATCAAGGTTACACCATTCTTCATATGCTGATGATTAATACGTCGCTTCATGAATTGCTCTGCTTGTGATAGAGCGATACGATCATTGACTCCAAGTGTTTCTTCAAAATGTGGTGTTTGATACGCTGCAACCGTCTGTCCTTCATTCTTTAGAATTTCAATGACATCCGGCAAATAGTATTCACCTTGTGCATTTTCATTTGACACTTGCTCAATCACACGGAAGAGATCTTCATTTGAAAAGCAATAGGTCCCAGTATTAATTTCATTCACTTGACGTTCAGCATCATTTGCATCTTTATGCTCGACGATTTTTACTACAGCACCTGTTTCATCACGAATAATACGTCCATAACCTGTTGGATCATCCGCGTGTGCTGTCAAAATCGTAACTTTCGCTTGTTGTTTTTGATGCTCGCTTAACATGGCTTCCATTGTTTCCGCTGTCAATAATGGTGTATCTCCACAAATGACAATGGTTGTTCCCTTTTCCTGCGCGAGGAACGATTTAGCTTGTTTGATGGCATGTGCTGTTCCCAGCTGTTCTTCTTGAAGTGCATATTCACTTCTGTCCCCAAGCTGATTCTTGACGTCCTCTGCTCCATGACCGACAATCGTCACAAGCTTGGCTAAAGATAGCTTTAACGCTTGATCTGCCACATGCTCGACCATTGGCTTTCCGCAAACTGGATGAAGTACTTTGTATAACTTTGACTTCATTCTTGTTCCTTTTCCCGCTGCTAAAATCACTGCGAACCGCTTATCCATTGATTGGCCTCCAATATCCCTATTATCCATAGAAAAATATATCCTAAATAAGGACTGATTTCAAGGATACAAGAGGAAGTGCATTAATTTTCTAATGAACGGGAGACATAAGGAACAAGAGAAAAAACGCAAAAAAGACAGCATTTAAAAGAAAACATTCATTTTCTCTTAAAGCTGTCTTTTTAGGTTCACATATCTTTAAGAAGCTCCAGCTTCTTCATATTCAATTGTCTCTTCCTCTTCGCCTAAGCGATGATACTCATTTAAAACAGCATCTTGGATTTTACCCCGAGTGCTTGAATTAATTGGATGTGCAATGTCGCGAAACTCTCCATCAGGCGTACGTTTGCTAGGCATTGCAACAAACAAGCCATTGTTTCCATCAATCACACGAATATCATGAACAACAAATTCGTGGTCCAGCGTGATGGATGCAATCGCCCTCATGCGACCATCGGTATTCACGCGGCGTAATCTTACGTCAGTAACTTCCACAGTAGTTCACCACCTTTTCCCAATATAAAAGCATTAATTAGGTATTCAACGATTGTGGTGATTCTCCTGCTCTTTTTTTAAACTTTTTTTGAAATATCGGGATATTTATACATTTTTTGTCATTTTAATGACGGCGCTTACATCGGTTGCGTGAAAAAAGACATCATGACGATGCCTTTTCATACATATAATGAAACCAAACGGTCTCCAAAGAGATGGCCTGTTTATTTCACTAATGCCACAACTTCAATTTCTACAAGTGCATCTTTTGGAAGTCTGGCTACTTCTACACATGAACGAGCTGGCTTATGTGTATGGAAGTATTCACCGTACACTTCATTCACTTCAGCGAATTGTTCCATATCTTTAATGAAAACCGTTGCTTTCACGACTGTTTCAAAGGAAGCACCCGCTGCTTCAAGGACGGCTTTAAGATTATGAAACACTTGATGTGTTTGTTCTTTAATATCTCCATTCACAAAATCTCCAGCTGGCGTTAACGGAATCTGCCCTGAGCTGTAAAACATGTTATTGACGATAATCCCTTGAGAGTAAGGTCCAATGGCTGCTGGCGCGTTTTTGGTTTGAACAACTTTTGTCATATCAATCTCTCCCATTCAAATACATGTTTGATCAAAGCTTAAGCTTTCGAATGAAAAAACTCGTGGAAATTACCTTCATTAATCTCAATGATTTTCTGCTTCATATCAATGGTTGAAAGCTTTAAAAGTGATACATATTCATCGACAAGACGTTCATCTACGCCTTCATCTTCTAATAAAACGCCGATCCCTGCAACATTTGCATTAAATTCCTCTAGAAGATTCATCATGCCATTAATGGTTCCGCCTGCTTTCATAAAGTCATCAATAATCAACACATTGGATCCTTTATCTAAGCTCCGCTTTGCAAGTGACATGGTTTGAATTCGGTTAGAAGAACCTGATGCATAATTAATACTCACAGTTGATCCTTCAGTTACCTTATTATCTTTTCTAACGATCACAACAGGCACATTTAAATAACCTGCAACAGAATAGGCAATCGGAATACCTTTCGTCGCAACAGTCATGACAACATCAATCGGTCGATCCGAAAAAATGGTCGCAAAAAGCTTACCGATTTTCGCAAGAATCGATGGATTGCCTAAAACATCAGTTAAATATAAATAACCGCCAGGAAGCACACGTTCAGGAGTTGATAATGCCTCTCCGATATCGTTGACGACTTCGTCTGCTTCTTTCAGATGAATCTTTGGAATATATTTCACTCCGCCAGCAGCACCAGGTACAGTAAGTAAAGTCCCTATTCCCTGCTGTTCGAAGGTCTGTTTGATAATCGTTAAGTCTTCACTAATAGAGGACTTCGCAGATTGATATCGCTCTGCAAAAAAAGTTAAAGGTACTAGTACGTGCGGGTGGGTTAACAAATAATTTGTTAAGTCCACCAATCTGCCGCTTCGACGAAACTTCATGAACTTACCCCCAGAACCCGAATAATTTATGAATAATATAACTTAATATACGGATTTAATCAAGGGTATTTTGTTCGCCGATCATGCGGACAGCGTAAACCTGATCACAAAATCCTCTCAGTCCGTTATATATTCTTTGTACCTTCGATTCATATTGAATCAAGCCAAATACAGTTGGCCCGCTGCCGCTCATTAATACAGCATCTGCTCCGAAACGCTTCATCTGTCTCTTAATCATATCGACTTCTGGATACATCTTTAATGTCACAGATTCCAACACGTTACCGAGTGAGCCGCACATCTCTTTATAATCTTTCGCTTCAATTGCTTCAATCATACGCTGTACATTTGGGTGTTCTACTTTGCTTGCGTCATATTGTCTGTAGACCTCAGCTGTAGATACCCCAATCACCGGCTTCGCTAAAATCACCCAGCAATGCGGCGGTGTCGCAATATGCTTTAGTTTCTCTCCACGTCCTGTCGCTAGCGCTGTCCCTCCGTGTACACAAAAAGAGACATCTGAGCCGATCTCCGCTCCAAGCTCAGCTAGTTCATCTAACGTGAGATTTAACTTCCACAAACGGTTTAAGCCGCGAAGCGCTGCTGCGGCATCACTGCTGCCTCCAGCTAAACCTGCTGCGACGGGAATTGCTTTTGTGATGACAATCGATACGCCTTTTTGAATACCGAATCTTGTTTTTAATAATTTAGCTGCCTGATAAGCCAAATTCCGTTGATCATCTGGCACAAAACGATTATGAGATGATACACGGATTTCGTCTTTGTCCAGCTCCGTCAGCTCTAGTCGATCTGCAAGATCTATTGTTGTCATCACCATCTCCACTTCGTGATATCCATCCGGTCTTTTTCCATGAACATCAAGTGAGAGATTAATTTTTGCCGGTGCTTTTTCTAAAATACGCAAACATTTCACCTACTTCTCCATCTAAACATAAGTATCAATATTGTATCACATTTGATGGATCTGATGAATATTGGCTTTTGCCCCCAGCACACTCACTTTTTCAAGCAAAAAAGACCAGAGACACCCGAGGTATCCCTGATCATTTCTTTATCGTTGATTCTCTCCTTGAGCCATGTGCTGTTGAGCTAATTCAATGGCACGTTTGACCATATTTCCTGCGTCACGCGCACGAATCTCTCCCCAGCCTCCATTTTTGACGGTATCATAAAATCCAAGATCCTTCGCCAGCTCATATTTGAACTCATCTGACATAATGCCTCGGCGTCTACCCAAACGAAACAGCCCCTTTGGTCGAGAATTCGAATCATCGCCACTCATTTGTGACTTTCTTATTTTGCATCGATTCCTGCCTTTTACCCCTTTCAAATAATGGACAGCCTCCCATACAGAAAAAAGGCAAAACAAAAAGCAGTAAACAAAAAGTTCACTGCCCATTAATAGGCGACTGAGCTAGCGGTATCATCGAATGTTAATTCGACCGTCTCAGTCAGTATATCTGCATAACTGTAAGAAACTCTTTCAAACGAATTCTCATCTTGATCTAATTGAATCACAAAAACAGAAGGGTACGTTTCAGCTAAAATGCCCGAACGCTCAATTGTTTTTCGGCGGCCTCCGTTAGCCTTTAACGTCAAACGTTTACCTAAGTTACCATCAAGCGATCTTTTGATGTCGGACAAAGTCTTCGCCATTGCATCCACCTCACTGAGATAATTATACAACAACGGCCCATTTTTGTCAAATAAAAATTAAATTATATCAACCAACACGAGCCATTGTCAACAAAATATTTTTGACAAACTTCTACCTTTTCTCCTCCCTATTTTTCTCAAATTCCGGTGAATTATGTATTCATATGAAATTTCTTTTTGAGCATAAAAAAAACCAGACTGAAATCAGTCGGGTTATGTCGATTCATGGTCTCTTTTATATGGCATACCTACCCTTAAAACACCCCTTGTTTCAATCCCTCCGAGACCTTTTTCTCTCGTCAGCGTATTTCGGAGCACATCCCACACGTTGATTCGATCTACAAATGGAGTGAAGCTGATCTTGGCAACAATATAGACGGGGTCAAGTGCATGAATGTTGACACGTGAGGGTGAGCTTGCAAAATTAGCACCTGCTTGAATTAATGATTCAAAATGAGATTGGCAGGCACCTGCAAAGATCACGAGCTGATCTAAATGCGGAACCTTCCTTCTTGCCTTTTGAACCGTTTCAACGAAATGACGAGAATGACGATATGCACCGATATCGTGTACACCGCCCTTTTGTTTAGAATACGCATCATGTCCTGTGATGACCAAAATATCAGGTCGGTATTGATCAATTAATGAATCAATCATGCTTGGCATTTTCTTCTCGTGGCAATGCACACCATACACAGGTACACCGATTCTTTCATATACATCTAAGCATTTCTTTAAGTATGAAGCATCTCCATCTAAATGCAGAACCTTTCCGGGCATATGAAAATACTGCTCCTGATGCTGATATTGTCCAGACGTATAATACTCTTGTTTTTCACGAAGCAGCTGATAATCTTGCCTGAGTAAGTCGAGCGATTCGTTAATTTTCCGTTCATCGTCCTTCTCTCTTGTCAGCTGCTCCTCTTTTTGAATCAAGACCAAATCTGACATCTTCGCATCGGCGATCAGCCTCACTTCATTCCCATGCAAAATGGCGGTGGCTTCGTGCTGGTCTGTCTCATCAATTCGAATGATACGAAACATAATATCCATCTGATAGGATGCCCTCGTCACCATATCTCCTATTTGAAATTGCATGCTTTTCACTCCACAATCAGGCTCTTATCCTGTTGGTATCGTCTTACGCTACACTTGTTCTTCTTTCAGGTGTGTTGTTCTTTCTAGCCTATGCCTGAACAGGTGAAGTGGTGAAAACCAAAAGAAAAAAGCCCTTATGAAAGGGCTTTGTCTTCTTTTCAGCGTGATAGAAAACCTTTGCAGTCTAGGAAGAACGAGCACTGGCACGGAGCGAATTTGACATTCGTGAGCACCAGCGCGCAGGACTGACACCGAATGCGAGGGTTTGTCTACACGCTGAAAAGCCCTTATGAAAGGGCTTTGTGTAAAACATTGGACAAACGGGCAAATTCATCGATTGACAATGATTCACCGCGGCGTTTCCCATCAACCTCAGCTGTTACAAGGGCTTCTTCAATGATGGCTTTATGTTTCTTGCCATCTGGCAGATTGTTCATCAAGTTATTCATCAATGTCTTCCGGCGCTGGCCAAAACTCGCACGAATCAGTTGAAAGAAAAACGTATCATTGTCTACTGAGACCGCAGGCGTTTCACGAACAGTTAGTTTGATTACCGCTGAATCCACATTTGGTTGTGGGACGAAAACCGTTTTCGGCACAACCATGACCGTCTTCGCTTCTGTATAAAATTGCACTGCAATCGACAAAGAGTTGTATTCTTTTGATGAAGGAACAGCAGCCATGCGATCTGCTACTTCTTTTTGCAGCATGACAACGATTCCTTTCAATGGAAGGTTTTCTTCAAGCAATTTCATAATAATTGGTGTCGTCACATAATAAGGAAGGTTTGCTACGACCATTACTTCTTTACAGTCAGCAAACTGTTCTTCAATCACCTTTCTTACATCTGCCTTCAATACGTCTTGATGAATAATGGTGACATTATCATATGGAGAAAGCGTATCGTTTAAAATCGGCAATAGGCGCTGGTCGATTTCAAAAGCCGTGACTTTCTTTGCCCGTTTGGCGAGCTGTTCAGTCAACGCACCGATACCAGGGCCAATTTCAATCACACCTGTCTCATCCGTAATCTCTGCATGATCGACAATGCGATCTAAAATATTCGTATCAATTAAAAAGTTTTGCCCTAAGCTCTTTTTAAAAGAGAAACCGTACTTCTTCAGTATTTCCTTCGTTCTGATGGGCGTGGCAATATCTTTATTCATCGGCTTCCTCCTGCATGACGGTCTTTAAGGCCGCAATAAAATCCTCTTTCGTTATTTGGAACATGTGAAGACGCTTTTGCAGCTGCTTCGCATTTGTATATCCTATATTTAAAAGCATACCTAATCGTTCGCGGCGGCGTTTTGATGCTTCGCCTCCGATAAGGCCTGCGTCAAATAAATCGTCTAACGTAATCTCGCTTTCTGATTCTTCCATTTCCTCATGGACATGAGCAAGGCATTCTCGAATACTATCCAAGGAAGCATGCTCGACACCAATTCCTTTGTCCCGCTTCGCTTTCGCAAGGTGTTTTGGTAAAAAGGCGTGCTTACAGCCAGGGACAGCCTCTGCGATGGTTTTACGGATCTTTTCCCCAGGGAAATCAGGATCAGTTAAAATGATAACCCCCCTCGTCTCCTGAGCAAGACGCACTTGTTGAATGACTGTATCGCCAATGGCAGATCCATTCGTTTCAATCGTATCTGCATCAACTGCCATCTTTACTCTAGCAGTGTCGTCACGACCCTCCACCACAATGATTTCTTTGATTTTCATGTATTCCTCCGCTTGCAAAAACAATCTACATTTTTTTGTCAAAAAATGAAACCTTCCATGCTGTTTTTGCGTCTAATTAATTAGAAAACAGTGCTTCTATTATAACCAAAAAAACAGAGGGTGCGCAAAGCCCTCTGTTCATATAAATGATTTGATGTGTTTATTTGAGCACTCTAATTTTCACTCGTTTATTCCCCCATTGATAAGCTGCCGACTTACTTGGGACGAACACATCAATTTTATTCCCTTTTATAGCAGATCCAGTGTCTGATGCAACGGCATACCCATAGCCTTCCACATACACTTTAGAGCCCAGCGGAATGACACTCGGATCAACTGCTATGACCTTTGCACCTGGATTTGCTTTTAAATTAAAGCCTGTAGACGTTCTGCCCGTACATCCAGCACAGCCCGCTGTATAGGCTGTGGACGTCACATAGAACTCTTTTCCTGACGATTCATTACTTCTTGAAACCGCAGGGGACGCTTTAGGTTCTTTCTTGGACACTTGTGTACCAACGGCCACTAAACGATCCTTACTGTCTTTTGCAGTAACCTCTTTAATTAATTCTTTAGACACCACTTTGCCGTTTTCTTTCACAATGGCATAGTGCTTCTTTAATTTACCTTCTTCACCTTTTTCAAGCACCTTCTCTTTTCCTTTTTCAAGAGATCGATCCTTTTTATGTTTGGTATCAAAAGCAATTTTCTCTTCCACTACATCGGTGACTTTTTCCACCCGAGTGATCTTCACATCTGCGCTTTTTTTAGAAAGGTGACTATGTAACGCAGGTTTGATCTTATCGTGCTTCTTGAGCTTCAGCTCTTGTTGCTTTAAAAAGTCAGCGACCGTAGTCGAAGTGGTCCACACTTTCTTATCCTTTCCTCCATCGTTTAAGCTGACCTGGAAGGCCTGCTGAACCACAAGATCCATATTCTTTTTAATCTTGTCATTCTTTCCTGGAGTTACTTGATCGTGCTTCCCAATATCTATCTTCTCATTCTTCAATAATGCTCCAACCGTCTGATCTGTTGTCCATATCGTTTTCTCTTTCCCATCTAGGGTGAGATGAACCGGTATAGCCGCATCATACACAATGTTCATGTTGTCTTGAATCTTTGTATTTAGACTTGGAGAGATATGATCCTCCGCCCTGGTCCTTATTCCAAGGTCTGAAAGTAGCTGTGCTACTGTCTCTTCATGTGTACGAATTGTCTTCTCTTTGCCATTGATTGAAATGGTAATAGACTGCTTAGTGAGCTCATGCGCACCGTAAGCCGTCCCAGTTCCAGCTAAAAGCAAGCAAGCGACTAGAAATAAAACCTTGCCTTTTCCTAGCTTGACAGAAAACAGATTTTTCATTTTTTGTACGATGAAAAACGCCTCCTTCTCCTCGGAGAGATTATATAGAGTATCTCAAAACCTGTCAACCCTTCCACCCACTGTACAAAAATGCTCGATTGTAAACCTATTATGGGAGATTTTTGGAAGGAAGGGAAGAAAGACTTATCGACAACTTATCCTATGAGGAGGCGCAAACGTGTAGAACTTTTTCGTTATGTTTCACAATTGGACAAGCTTAAACAAGGATTGACATCATATACTGTCAGTTTATACGGAAAACTTTTTTCGCATTTTCTGTTGTCAATGCAGCAAGCTCTTCAAAGCTTATTTCTCGCAATTCAGCAATTTGTTCTGCGATATATTTCACATAGCTCGGCTCATTTCGTTTCCCTCTAAATGGCGCTGGAGTTAAATACGGGCAGTCTGTCTCAATCAGAAGACGATCACTTGGAATATCCTTTACAACTTCTTTCGGTTTTTTCGCATTTTTAAATGTCACAGGTCCACCGAATGAGATATAAAAGTTCATTTCCATACATGCTTTTGCAATTTCGAGGCTCCCAGTAAAACAGTGCATAATTCCTCCGACTTCTGCCGCTCCTTCTTCTTTTAAGATCGTCACTACATCTTCCGTAGCGTCACGGTTATGAATGATAATTGGCAGATTCACTTCTTTTGCAAGAGCAATTTGACGTCTAAAGACTTCTTTTTGCACATCTTTTGGCGACTTGTCCCAATAGTAATCTAGACCCATTTCTCCAATGGCAACAACCTTTTCATGCTGAGATAATTCTTTGATCCAAGCCAAATCTTCATCTGTCATATCAATGGCATCAACAGGATGCCAGCCGATGGCTGCATACATAAAATCATATGCTTCAATTAGCTCCATCGCTCTCGTAATGGTTGGACGATCAAACCCGACCACCACAATCTTCTCTACCTTTTCACTTTTGGCTCTTTCAATCACCTGCTCTAAGTCTTCATTATATTGTTCAGCATTTAAGTGGGCATGTGTGTCAAATAACATGGTTGATTGCTCCTTTCGACAATTCTTCTGAAAAACAAAAGGTGTTCGACGAAATGTTACACGTGGAACACCTTTGTTAAATTATAAAATTTTCGTTCCATTTGCTAGAGATTGATCTACTTCAAGAACCTGCAATTTACCAGTAGTTTCTCCAGTTAAAATCATTCCCTGGGAAATTTCCCCTCTTAGTTTAACTGGTGTGAGATTCGCTACGCAGACGAGCTTCTTCCCTACCAATTCTTCTGGTTGATAATGCTTGGCAATCCCTGAGACAATTTGTCTCTTTTCAAATCCAAAATCAAGCTGAAGCTTTAAGAGACGGTCAGCTTTTTTCACTGGTGCTGCTTCCAATACTTGTGCTACACGAAGGTCAACTTTCGAAAAATCATCGAAGGCAATTTCGGCACCCAGTTCAGGCAATTCAGTTTCTTCTATTTCAACTGACTCTTCTTCTACCTTAGGCGCACTTCCTTGCATCTTCTCTTTAATGTATGCCACTTCTTCTTCAACCTCTAAACGAGGGAACAACGGCTCACCTTTTTGTACCGTCGCTTTTTGAATCGCACCGAAAGAAAGAATGCTTTCCCAGCTTTTGAGTTTCTCTTCTTCAATTCCAAGCTGGAAGAAGATTTTCTCAGGTGTTTTTGTTAAGAATGGCGTTAACAATACAGCTGTGATTCGGAGTGATTCTGCTAAATGGTACATTACAGAATGCAATTCTTTTCGTTTTGTTTCATCCTTCGCTAATACCCAAGGAGCTGTTTGATCAATATATTTATTTGTTCTGCTGATTAATGTCCAAACATTTGAAAGAGCCACCGAGAATTCGAGGTTCTCCATCGCTTCTTCATAAGCTTTCACCGTTTGTTCAGCTACAGCTTTTAGTTCCTCATCAAACTCATTGACTGGACCCTTATAGCTGCTTAATGTACCGTCGAAGTATTTTTGCACCATCGCCACTGTACGGTTAAGTAAGTTCCCTAAATCATTGGCAAGGTCATAGTTTACACGTTCCACGAATCCTTCTGGTGTAAACACACCGTCTGCACCAAATGGTACTTCGCGTAGCAGGTAATAACGAAGAGCATCAAGACCATAGCGATCAATTAACGTAACAGGATCTACTACGTTCCCTTTTGATTTAGACATTTTGCCATCTTTCATGAGCAGCCAGCCATGTGCAAAAATTTGTTTTGGCAACGGCAGATCAAGTGCCATCAGCATAATTGGCCAGTAAATTGTATGGAATCGTACAATTTCTTTCCCGACTAGGTGTACGTTGGCAGGCCAATATTTTTTATATTTTTCATCTTGATCGGTTCCGTAGCCAATCGCTGTTAAGTAGTTGAATAACGCATCAATCCATACATAGATGACGTGCTTCGGATTATTAGGTACTTTAATGCCCCAATCAAAGGTTGTTCTTGATACAGCTAAATCCTCTAACCCCGGTTTAATGAAGTTATTAATCATTTCATTCTTTCTTGATTCAGGCTGAATGAACGACGGGTTCTTTTCGTAATAGTCTAGTAAGCGGTCAGCATACTTACTCATACGGAAGAAATATGATTCCTCTTTAATCAATTCAACAGGGTGTCCACTGTCTGGGCTTTTCCCTCCAATGACTTCCCCTTTCTCATTTCGCTCAACATCAACAAGCTGTGTTTCCGTATAGAATGTTTCATCAGGAATACTGTACCAGCCCTCATATTGATCTAAATAAATATCTCCTTGATCAAGCAGCTTTTGGAAGACTTGTTCAATGATTTTCGTATGTCTTTTTTCCGTTGTACGAATGAAATCATCGTTGGAAATGTCGAGTTTCTTCCATAATGATTTAATGTCAGCAACGACCGGATCTAAATACTCAATCGGTGTAATATTTTGTTCTTCAGCTTTTTGCTGAATTTTTTGTCCGTGCTCATCTGTACCCGTTAAATACATCACATCATAGCCTTGCAGACGTTTATATCGAGCCATGGCATCCCCTGCCACTGTCGTATAAGCATGTCCAATATGTAATTTTCCGCTCGGATAGTAAATTGGTGTAGTCAGATAAAACGTTTTTTTCTTTTCCGGCATGTCGGAACCTCCTGCTTGTGTGTAAATGTCAAAAACTCCCGCCCAATGGACGAGAGCGGTCATCATACTTCATTAAAATGTGTCAGATCATTTCATTATGTTTTGCACTTGTGCTTTCTCTATGATACCATCTTAGCCTTTAAGATCAAGCATATATACATAGAACAGATTGAAATGAACGAAAAAGACGAGTTTTTCGAAAAAAACGACAAACCGCTCGACATTTTGTCGAATATTGTCGTATGAAATCTATTTCCAGATTTACAATTGGCTAAATTAGGGCAAAAGTCTTGTTAATCTGTTATCGTCATTTTTCATATTTTTATAGATAAATTCTGAAAAATCCTTATACACCGGTAGTTTCAAGGTCCTTTGACTTTAAGAGTCATATTTTACAAACAATAGTAAACAAAATGATTGACGATTTATGGAAACCTTGTTATGCTAGGAATGTAAGGAATTTGTCGAATAATGACGAAGATAATATTATATTAAGAATAAGAACTTTTTGGGAGGAGAATGAAGATGAAATCTACAGGTATTGTACGTAAAGTTGACGAATTAGGACGCGTGGTGATTCCAATCGAGCTTCGCCGTACGTTAGGAATCGCAGAAAAAGACGCTTTGGAAATTTATGTTGATGATGAAAAAATTATCTTAAAAAAATATAAACCAAACATGACTTGCCAAGTAACAGGTGAAGTATCAGACGATAACCTTAAACTTGCTAATGGTAAATTAGTTCTTAGCCGTGAAGGTGCAGAGCAAATCATTAACGAAATTCAAAACCAACTTCAATCACAAAAATAAGTTTTATATAAAAAGGTTCTTGCACCGTTTGCAAGAACCTTTCTTTATTGTTCAATATGATACGCATCATAGATCGTCCGCTTTGGCACACCACGTTCAACCGCAGTACGTTTAATAGCCTCTTTTGACGTTAACCCTTCCTCTATGTAATGGATCACGTGCTCTTTTTCAGATAAAGAATTCCACCAAGCTTCTTCATTCAGTTCTTCTTCATCCTGATCATTTCCTTGTACAACGAGACAGAACTCACCACGGATTTGTTGTTCTGTCACCCAGGTCAGCGCGTATTCTAAATCTCCACGAATAAACTCTTCAAATTTCTTTGTCAGTTCTCTCGTAATGGCAATATTCCGGTTCCCCCACACTTCTTTCATCACAGTCAGCGTTTCTTTTAACCGATGGGGCGCTTCATAGAAAACAATTGTTTCTTGGCGTTTCTTCAATGCTTCCAGCTGTTTTTTCTTTTCCTTTTTTTGACGATCAAGAAAACCGTAAAAGAAAAATGGCTGAGGTGCGATTCCTGACGCAATGAGCGCCGTAAGTGCTGCATTTGCACCAGGTAACGGAATGACATAGCCTCCGATGTTCGTAAAGTCGCGAACCACTTCGGCTCCTGGATCAGAGATCGTCGGTAAACCGGCATCGCTCACGAGTGCAATGTTCTTTCCTTCTTTTAACCATTCGATTAACTTATGACCACTGCTATTTTTGTTATGTTCATGATAACTCGTTAATGGGGTATCAATTTCATAGACATGACAAAGCTTTTTCGTTTGTCTCGTATCTTCTGCGGCAATATGGTCTACATCTTTTAACGTTTGTATCGCGCGAAACGTCATATCTTCTAAGTTTCCAATCGGGGTTGGTACGAGATAAAGAATCCCCATTTCTGATTGACCATCAAAGCTTTTCTGTGTCTTTTTCATGTGCCGCCTCCTTTTTGATTCGCTTTTCTTCTATATACATGTCCTTTTTTCGACGTGTCCACGTTTTGAAACGATATTCCTGTTGCATGGCTTCTCTTTTGGTTAAAAAGCATTCGTGGTAATAGAGTTCCACCGGCCGTCTAGCTCTCGTATACTTTGCACCCTTCCCACTATTATGGGTAGTCAGCCTTTTTTGTAAGTCATTTGTATACCCAGCGTACAAACTGCCATCTGCACATTTCAATACATAGAAATAATGACTATGCTTCTCCATACAGTATCGTCCTGATTTCTTTTGTATACTCTTGGTCTTCTCCATAAACAAAAAGCGGCGGGAGGATTTTCAAATCCGGTTTTCCATCTTTCATCCCTTCCACTAAAATGGTATTCGCTTCTTTTCCCTGTTTCGGATATACAAATTGAATTCGTTTTGGCTCAATTCGATATTTCTTCATCATTTCAACAATCTCAAGCAGCCGTCCAGGGCGGTGAACCATTGCCAGTTTGCCTCCTTGCTTTAACAAAGTGGAAGAAACACGAATGACATCTTCTAATGTACAATGTATCTCATGACGTGCGATCGCCAAATACTCATTTTCATTGATTTCATCCTTAGAAGGAGTCTTGAAATATGGCGGATTACAAGTAATCACGTCTACTTTGTGGTTTCCGTACCGTTTAGGCATATCATTTAAATCACCATGGATCAACTCAATCTGCTGCTCCAGTTGATTATGCGCCACACTTCTCTTTGCCATATCAAACAGACGTTCTTGAATTTCAACCCCTGTAATAGAGGCTTTAGATCTCGTCGAAAGCAGCAATGGAACGATGCCATTTCCCGTACAAAGATCAATAATCTCCCCTTTTTGAATCGGCACATACGCAAATTTTGCTAATAACACTGCATCCAATGAAAAGGCGAACACCGTTTTACTTTGAATAATTTTCATATCTTCTGCAAGCAAGTAGTCTAAACGTTCATCTTCTCTTAACGAAACCATGATGTATCCTTTCTTTTCCTGTGAAAAAGGCTCCCGATTCAGCGGAAGCCTTTTCTCATTTTTTATTTAAAAATGACAGACAGAACAAACAGTCTCCCTCTTTCCGAATGCTCCCATAATGTACATTACAAATATGGAAGCCCTCCTGATATAAACGAGCTAGGTTATCATGACCTTCTCCTATATCAGAATGACTTGGCTTCTGGGCAGAATCATGCTCTGCCTCAGACGATTTATCTCGATCGGATTGATCCAGACGTTCACGCAAGTGCTGATTCTCCATCTGCAGCTGGTGATTTTCTTCAATCACTTCACCGATATGATTTTTCAAATCACCTAGCTGGCGATAAAGAGAACCGATTTGTTCTTCTAAATTAATCACCGTATCAAATAGTTCCTTTTTATCCAAGGTGGCACACCTCGTTACTCAGTTGTTTGTGCAGATACAACGCCTTCTTGTATTAATTCTTCCCAAGTATATTCTATCACTTTTTCTTGCCCGGTTAATTCAACTTGCAAAATTCGTTCTAAAATATTAAGCCCTACTACCTTTGCAGAGCCATTAGACGTCTGAATCGTTTCACCGATGTCCGGTAATTGTTCTTTTGCTGTTTCGTACTCATCATTCTCATATTTCAAGCAGCACATCAAACGACCGCAAAGCCCTGAAATTTTGGTAGGGTTTAACGAGAGGTTTTGATCTTTTGCCATTTTAATGGACACAGGTTCAAAATCTCCTAAGAAAGTTGAACAGCAAAGCATACGTCCACACGGACCAATGCCGCCTAGCATTTTTGCCTCGTCTCTTACACCGATTTGACGAAGTTCAATTCTCGTCTTAAAAATAGATGCAAGATCCTTGACCAGCTCACGGAAATCTACTCTGCCATCCGCTGTAAAATAGAAGATGACCTTGTTGCGGTCGAATGTAAATTCGACATCGACCAGTTTCATTTCCAGGCCGTGTTCACTTACTTTCTGAAGACATGTGTCAAAGGCTGCCATCGCTGCTTCTTTGTTCTCCTCAACGATGAGCCGGTCTCGTTCGTCTGCGACGCGAATCACCTTACGTAAAGGGAGAACCACATCGTGTTCATCTACTTTTTTATTGGCGATGACCACTTGCCCGTACTCAACACCTCTGACTGTTTCTACAATGACACAACTATCATTTTCTATATGAAATCCATTAGGATCGAAATAATAGATTTTGCCCGCTTTTTTAAAGCGAACACCAATTACGTTGTACAAGCTTATCCCTCCTGCAACATCAACACCAATTGCTCCATTAGCCCTTGGGCATTCACGTTGGATTGAAGTCTCTTTTTCGCTTCTAATACAGCAAGGATCTGATTCGTCACCATCTGCTGTGTGGAATGCAGCGCGTGCTGCTTCATTGTCTGGAATAAGTCTTGATAAATGACTTTATCTTCATTTCCTATTTGAATCGACAATACATCACGATATATAAATAAAAGCATATCAAGACCAGTTTCTTGAAGGTCTTTCTCTTTGAAAAAAGGCATCCATTGATCTTGTATATAAAAAAATGCATGTTCTTTTCGCTGGTGTAAGACTTCATACAATTTTATCACTTTCGCTCTAGACTCTGCAAACTGATCATTTCGACTTAATTCGAGTGCTTCTGCTAAATTATTGGTTAAATTCGACAAAAGCCTTGCGAGATCCTGAGACACGCCTTCTTGTAAAAGCTGCTGCTCCAAAGATTGCGGCTGCAGCGGCTGAAAGCTAAGCATCTGACATCTTGAAATAATCGTATCCAGCATTTTATGCGATTGTTCAGTGATTAAAATTGCCATCGTTTCCCGGTTGGGCTCCTCTAGGAACTTTAATAAACTGTTCGCAGCATTGACCGTCATTTTGTCCGCATGGAGAATGATATACATTTTCCGATGCGATTCTACGCCTGCTTTTGTAAATTCCTCCTGCAAAGCCTGCACTTGCGCCTTCTTAATTGATTGACCGTCAGGCTGCACTAGATGTAAATCTGGATGGTTGCCAGACTGAATTCTTTTGCAGTTTTGACAGGACTCGCATGGTTTCACTCCTGCTTCCAAACAAAAAAAGCTCTTCGCTAAAAGCATCGCAGCATCTAGCTTTCCTGTCCCTTTTTTTCCTTCAAATAAGTAAGCATGAGCCAGTCGGTCTTTATCAATACTATTAAAAATCAGCCGCATGACGCGCGGCTGTAGATCATTCATGTCATCCCAGCTAATTGCCATGTTATCACTCTCTATGTGTAAAGGTTAATCAATAAACCTTTTATTTCTCCAATACGTTCAAGCAAATCAATCGAGGGTTTCTCTTGATTCATCATATCCTCTGTTAACTCAATCAGCTTTTCATCTAATGCTTTGACTAAAGCGAGTGTTCGTGTGTTGCCATAAATGTCAAAGCTCCTTGATGTCTCTATATTTAATCCATTATCGACTGTTTCTTTTACAAAGCGTTTCACAAGTCCTTTAAACCTAGCCAAATCTTTAAGGTTTCGTGACTTTGTCAGTTTTTTGCCGAAGACTTCGATATCGCTCAGCATGACTGTCAGCTGCTCTAAACGCATTTTTCCACTTTGTGTCTCCATCGATGATTTAAACGATGCTGAAGTTTGGCTTCCTTTCATCGCTTGAAGTTCACGCTTTTCTAAAAGCAGCCGCATATCTTGATTAATTTTCACAGCAACCCATCCTTAAAATTGATGAAATTGTTCAACTGGCAGAATAAAGACGGTAGCTCCACCAACTTCAACCTCAACAGGGTATGGTACATATGAATCTGCATTTCCACCCATTGGTGATACAGGCGCGATCATTTGATCACGTTTACGGCAATTTTCCTTGATTAGCTGTAACGCTTTATCCACTCGGACATCATCGCAACCAATGATAAAAGTCGTGTTCCCAGACTTTAGAAATCCACCAGTCGAAGCTAATTTTGTCACGCCGAATTGATGTTCGGTCAATATTTTCAATAACTTGCTGCTATCTTGATCCTGTACAACGGCAACAATTAATTTCATTTGATTGGCCTCCTTCATTTTAGGCACAGGTGACATGCCGATGTCTTCCTCTATATTATAACAACGATTGGGAATGAGGTCATATTTGATTTTTCTTTAATGTGTCCTGAATCAGCTGAAACACTTCATTAAAGACATCCTGAACAGGCTGAGACGCATCTACTACACGGAATCGTTCTGGTGATTGCGCAATCAGCAGCTCATATCCTTCTCTGACCATTTGATGAAAATTCAATGTTTCCATGTCTAATCGATTTTTTTCTCTTCCTTGATTGGCATCAATTCGCTTTAGACCTTCCTCTGGTGTAATGGAAAAGTAAATGGTCATTTGCGGCATCGTGCCATCAATGGCAAAATCATTAATGGATTTGACTTCTTCAATCCCAAGCCCTCTCGCATAGCCCTGATAAGCAAGGGAGCTGTCGACAAAACGATCACATAAAACAGTTTCCCCCCGCTTCAATGCCGGTTCTACTTTTTCAGCCAAATGCTGCCTTCTAGCTGCTGCATAAAGCAATGCCTCTGTTTTTGCGTCCATTTTTGTATTTTTTTCATTTAAAATGACTTCACGAATTTGCTCTGCAATGTCAATGCCTCCAGGCTCACGTGTCGCCATCACTGCATAGCCTTGACGTTCCATTTCTTCGTACACTTTTCGAATCACTGTCGTTTTTCCAGCACCCTCAGGTCCTTCAAACGTAATAAACATACCGCTCATAGTGTCTCCTCTTCTATATAAACATATAATTTTCTCTGGTGAATCACCTGACTTGCTTGCACATGAACTTGATGCCCAAGCAAGCGGCTTAACGTCGCAATTTGATCTGATTCAATCGGTTCTCCTTTAATCATCAAAGGAATGCCAGGCGGATAGGGAATGACCGATTCTGCACTAATCCGGCCAACTGCTTTTTCGAATGGAACAGCTTCTACATCTCGCTTTTGCTGATCGTCCTCTAAGAAGAGCGATCCCGTTTGAGGCTCTTTTTTTATAAGCAATGAATCACTTTGCTGAAGAGCCTGCTCTATAGCTGTAAAAGGAACGTCCTTTGTCTGCCTTAGACCAAAAACGAGTAAGACTTGATGTTCATCCGCAAGTTCTGGGTGAACCTCCACCGACTCAAGCACCTTTTTGAGTTCATAGCCTGTCAGCCCTTTTGTTGAACGAATGACACATTTTAATGGATCCATAGGTAAAGAGTCAGACTCAACCACTTCGAGATTGGAGATCATATTGAACTGTGCTTTCAGCTTTGCCAAGTCTCTCATGATTTCGTCCATTAACCCTTTTCCCTTCAACTCCTCCACATAAGCTCTCGCCACATCTAACGAAGCCATAATTGGATAGGAAGGTGAACTGCTTTGAAGCATCGTTAATAACGTCTTTATCCGCTTCACATCAATTCGGTCTCCTTGAAGATGGAGATAAGACCCCATCGTCATTGCCGGAAGGGTTTTATGTGCTGATTGTACCACCACGTCTGCTCCATAGGAAAGGGCAGATGGAGGAAAGGCACCGCCTAATACAAAATGAGCACCATGTGCCTCATCAACTAATACAATGATGCCAGCTTCATGACACATTTGAATGAGCCCTGATAAATCAGCTGCATGTCCGTAGTAGTTCGGATATGTCAAAACGATTGCCCGGCAGTTAGGATGTGTCGCCATAGCTTGTTTGACTGTTTCCTCCGTCACATGAGTTGGGACGTGCAAGTGCGGATCACTCTCGGTTTCTAGCATAATAGGTGTCGCTCCCGCAAGCTCAATCGCATGGAACACAGACTTATGACAATTTCGCTGAACGAAAATGCCCTCCCCAGCCCGACACGCAGACATCACCATCGCCAAATTGCCAACGGTTGTGCCATTCACAAGGAAAAAACTTTGTTTAGCTCCATATAGCTTTGCCAATAAATCCTCTGCCTCTTGAACCACCCCAGTCGGATGGTGAAGATCATCTAGACCTTCAAGTTCTGTCACATCCAGCTGAAGAATGGATTCATAATAGGACCGTGCCTCATCAAAAAAGACATCTCCATTGTGATGTCCCGGAACGTGAAAAGAATAGGGCTTCTTTTCCGCATGTTGTGATAATGCTGTATATAAAGGTGTTTTCAAACAAATCGACCCTTTTCACTTAAACGATATCTTATATCTATTATAACGTTCAAACAAGTGAACTGAAAGGTGGATTCTCATTCCTTTATTGGTTTATGATTCACCAGCTTCTGCTCTGCCTCATGCATGCTACTTTTTAATTGAGCTCGTTCTTGGCTCCCATGTTCTTTTACCTGCAACGTTTCCTGCAATGTTTCGGCCAATTGGCGCTGAACCTTTTTCAACGTATCTATAGGCGTTAAGGATGCATCTTCAAGCAGCTGTCCTTGCTGCTTCGATACCTGTTCATATGTTTGCTGGATACGCTGCTCAAGCGCTGAATTGGCTCGCTGCTGAATATGATTGAACGCAATCGACATTTGGTTGATCCATAAAGGAATTGATGCGGAAACAGTTGATTGAATATGATTGGCTAATGTATGGTTTGTATGCTGAATCATTCGAATTTGGGCATTACATTGCAGTGCGATTTGACGGCTCAACAACAAATCATACTTCCGTTCTTTTAATCTCTCCATATATTCTTCTTCATCGACTTCCCGACTCATCAATTGTTCCTCTAATGTCCGATCATGTGACTGTGATTCTGTTAGGGCATGTTGCTCTAACAGCGTCAATTTTGCTTCAACTGCTGCAACCTGTAACGTCATCTCTTGAAAGTATGATTGATTTTCTTCAAATAAACGCTCCAATAACTTATGGTCCGAAATTAGCACGCCTCTGGCGTAACGAAGCCTTGCTGACAATCTCTCTATCTGTGCTTCTGCTTGTTTAAAACGAGATATGATCTCCTGAGTAGAACGCTTTTCTCGCTGAAATAACCTTAAAAAAAAGCCTCGCTTCTTTGGTAATAAATCCTCTGGCTCCACTAAATGCAGTTGCTGTAAAAAAGCTTCTAGAACGTCTCCGATTTGGTCAATATCTTTTTTCTCCACATATTGCATCATTTGTTTTGATTGTTCTAACAATCGTTCCTGCACACGTGTGCCATAGAAAAGCAGTTTTTGTGGATGGTCAGGGATCTTCTCAGCTCGCTGTAGCGCCTCCTGCTTTTCCTCATCAGATAAGGTATCAAACACCCGAAACGGAAGATCTGTAGTAGATGGGGCTGGTGGTATGACTGGATCTTCTGGTTTCATCGAGTTTGACTCCTTTCATATCTATTTTTTAATCATTTTATCGGCCACTTCAAGTTCAATATGAAGTGCTTCTATATCTCTTCCTAAAACTTGCTGTAAATCATTCGTTAATTGCTTTTGCAGTTCAGTCAGCGTGACTCGAGTTTGGCTTAATGTCATTTCAAGCTCATGGCTACGATTCGGCTGATTATACAGCAGTGCATATTTCTCAGTTAATTCAACAACAGAATCCAAACTCTCAAAATAAAACCGCTGTGCATCATAAAACCGGTTCGGTTCCTTTTTTGTTATCGTATAGATGCGTCTGGCAAGCCGAAGAATTTCATAATTATGCTTGATCGTCTGTACGTTCTTCACAGCAAATAAAGCTTTTTTCAAACGAACCAGCTTTTGCGCGGCTTCTTTTAAGTGCTGTTTAATATATACATAATCACTGCGAGACAGTCCGTGTTTCTTCAAAAACAACTGGAAGGCAGCCCATCGGCTTCCTGCAAACATCACACCCCACCCAATCATCGCATACAGTATCGACAATCCAACATGATGATGGAAAACACCAATACTGACAGTTAAAATCACCAGCGAAAAAAGAGTAGAGAGAACGGCCCATACAAATGTGTAAAAAATTGATTTCATGTTCATCGACTCCTATGAATAATCAGGCTCTCTGTTTATCTTATTATTTATTACGGTTGATGTCCAAACTAAGTTCCAAAAAACAGGCCCAATCCCCGATTGCCCATAAAAAAAGACCATCTAATGGTCTATGAATACAAAGGCGGCGTATGAAGATTTTTAAGCTTTCTTACATAATCAGCATAACTAGGATCCGAGGTTGATGTAGAAATTAACTTCCGTTCACAATCTCGGCATAAAAACTGATGATATAAATAAATTCCCTTTGTTTTTTTCTCTTCACAAATCAAACAAATTGCTTCTCGCTCTTTTTTGCTCATTGTGACACCTCCACTTATAGCTTCAGTATGCCCTAGCGCTTTCAATTGTATACAAAATTAAGAATGTTTTAGATGATAGTTTAGTATATGTATCCATGCCAGATCGAGTGTTTGTTCCTTTTTTAAAATACAAAAAAGACCAGTTCCGACTGGAACTGATCCTTTGAAAAGCTTGGCGGCGTCCTACTCTCACAGGGGGAAACCCCCAACTACCATCGGCGCTGAAGAGCTTAACTTCCGTGTTCGGTATGGGAACGGGTGTGACCTCTTCGCTATCGCCACCAAACCTGATGGAGAGAATGTTCTCTCAAAACTAGATAACAATGTTCATTTTTCACATTAGAATATAGGTTAAGTCCTCGATCTATTAGTATCTGTCAGCTCCACGTGTCACCACGCTTCCACCTCAGACCTATCAACCTGATCATCTTTCAGGGATCTTACTTCCTTGCGGAATGGGAAATCTCATCTTGAGGGGGGCTTCATGCTTAGATGCTTTCAGCACTTATCCCGTCCGCACATAGCTACCCAGCGATGCCCTTGGCAGAACAACTGGTACACCAGCGGTGCGTCCATCCCGGTCCTCTCGTACTAAGGACAGCTCCTCTCAAATTTCCTGCGCCCGCGACGGATAGGGACCGAACTGTCTCACGACGTTCTGAACCCAGCTCGCGTACCGCTTTAATGGGCGAACAGCCCAACCCTTGGGACCGACTACAGCCCCAGGATGCGATGAGCCGACATCGAGGTGCCAAACCTCCCCGTCGATGTGGACTCTTGGGGGAGATAAGCCTGTTATCCCCGGGGTAGCTTTTATCCGTTGAGCGATGGCCCTTCCATGCGGAACCACCGGATCACTAAGCCCGACTTTCGTCCCTGCTCGACTTGTAGGTCTCGCAGTCAAGCTCCCTTGTGCCTTTACACTCTGCGAATGATTTCCAACCATTCTGAGGGAACCTTTGGGCGCCTCCGTTACATTTTAGGAGGCGACCGCCCCAGTCAAACTGCCCACCTGACACTGTCTCCCTGCCCGATAAGGGCAGCGGGTTAGAAGGTCAATACAGCCAGGGTAGTATCCCACCGATGCCTCCACCGAAGCTAGCGCTCCGGTTTCCAAGGCTCCTACCTATCCTGTACAAGCTGTACCAACATTCAATATCAGGCTGCAGTAAAGCTCCACGGGGTCTTTCCGTCCTGTCGCGGGTAACCTGCATCTTCACAGGTACTATAATTTCACCGAGTCTCTCGTTGAGACAGTGCCCAGATCGTTGCGCCTTTCGTGCGGGTCGGAACTTACCCGACAAGGAATTTCGCTACCTTAGGACCGTTATAGTTACGGCCGCCGTTTACTGGGGCTTCAATTCGCACCTTCGCTTACGCTAAGCGCTCCTCTTAACCTTCCAGCACCGGGCAGGCGTCAGCCCCTATACTTCGCCTTACGGCTTCGCAGAGACCTGTGTTTTTGCTAAACAGTCGCCTGGGCCTATTCACTGCGGCTTCTCGGGGCTTTAACACCCTAAGAAGCACCCCTTCTCCCGAAGTTACGGGGTCATTTTGCCGAGTTCCTTAACGAGAGTTCTCTCGATCACCTTAGGATTCTCTCCTCGCCTACCTGTGTCGGTTTGCGGTACGGGCACCTCTCACCTCGCTAGAGGCTTTTCTTGGCAGTGTGGAATCAGGAACTTCGCTACTAAATTTCGCTCGCCATCACAGCTCAGCCTTCACGGGAAACGGATTTGCCTATTTCCCAGCCTAACTGCTTGGACGCGGATATCCAATACCGCGCTTACCCTATCCTCCTGCGTCCCCCCATTGCTCAAATGGTGAGGAGGTGGTACAGGAATATCAACCTGTTGTCCATCGCCTACGCCTTTCGGCCTCGGCTTAGGTCCCGACTAACCCTGAGCGGACGAGCCTTCCTCAGGAAACCTTAGGCATTCGGTGGACGGGATTCTCACCCGTCTTTCGCTACTCATACCGGCATTCTCACTTCTAAGCGCTCCACCAGTCCTTCCGGTCTGACTTCACTGCACTTAGAACGCTCTCCTACCACTGTTCGTAAGAACAGTCCGCAGCTTCGGTGATACGTTTAGCCCCGGTACATTTTCGGCGCAGAGTCACTCGACCAGTGAGCTATTACGCACTCTTTAAATGGTGGCTGCTTCTAAGCCAACATCCTGGTTGTCTAAGCAACTCCACATCCTTTTCCACTTAACGTATACTTTGGGACCTTAGCTGGCGGTCTGGGCTGTTTCCCTTTCGACTACGGATCTTATCACTCGCAGTCTGACTCCCAAGGATAAGTCATCGGCATTCGGAGTTTGACTGAATTCGGTAACCCGGTAGGGGCCCCTAGTCCAATCAGTGCTCTACCTCCGAGACTCTTACCTTGAGGCTAGCCCTAAAGCTATTTCGGAGAGAACCAGCTATCTCCAGGTTCGATTGGCATTTCACCCCTACCCACACCTCATCCCCGCACTTTTCAACGTGCGTGGGTTCGGGCCTCCATTCAGTGTTACCTGAACTTCACCCTGGACATGGGTAGATCACCTGGTTTCGGGTCTACGACCACGTACTCATGCGCCCTATTCAGACTCGCTTTCGCTGCGGCTCCGCATCTTCTGCTTAACCTTGCACGGGATCGTAACTCGCCGGTTCATTCTACAAAAGGCACGCCATCACCCGTTAACGGGCTCTGACTACTTGTAGGCACACGGTTTCAGGATCTATTTCACTCCCCTTCCGGGGTGCTTTTCACCTTTCCCTCACGGTACTGGTTCACTATCGGTCACTAGGGAGTATTTAGCCTTGGGAGATGGTCCTCCCGGATTCCGACGGAATTTCACGTGTTCCGCCGTACTCAGGATCCACTCTGGAGAGAACAACATTTCAGTTACAGGGCTGTTACCTTCTTTGGCGGGCCTTTCCAGACCTCTTCGCTTATATCGTTCCTTTGTAACTCCGTATAGAGTGTCCTACAACCCCAAGAGGCAAGCCTCTTGGTTTGGGCTGTTCCCGTTTCGCTCGCCGCTACTCAGGGAATCGCATTTGCTTTCTCTTCCTCCGGGTACTTAGATGTTTCAGTTCCCCGGGTATGCCTTCTCATACTCTATGTATTCAAGTATGGATACTACTCCATTACGAGCAGTGGGTTTCCCCATTCGGAAATCTCCGGATCAAAGCTTGCTTACAGCTCCCCGAAGCATATCGGTGTTCGTCCCGTCCTTCATCGGCTCCTAGTGCCAAGGCATCCACCGTGCGCCCTTTCTAACTTAACCATTTCTTACTTTAGAAAGAATCACTATGTGTGATGAACTTTGCATTGCATTCAATGTGAATGTATTACTTATTGTTATCTAGTTTTCAAAGAACACGTTGGTGGAGCCTAGCGGGATCGAACCGCTGACCTCCTGCGTGCAAGGCAGGCGCTCTCCCAGCTGAGCTAAGGCCCCGATTTAATAGAAGATGGTGGGCCTGAGTGGACTCGAACCACCGACCTCACGCTTATCAGGCGTGCGCTCTAACCAGCTGAGCTACAGGCCCATCTTTCATATCGAAGATATGATGTTGTAGGATCTTTTGCAAGTTCCTTCAAAACTAAACAAGACGAAAAACGTACGCTGCTCCATATATCCTTAGAAAGGAGGTGATCCAGCCGCACCTTCCGATACGGCTACCTTGTTACGACTTCACCCCAATCATCTGCCCCACCTTCGGCGGCTGGCTCCATAAAGGTTACCTCACCGACTTCGGGTGTTGCAAACTCTCGTGGTGTGACGGGCGGTGTGTACAAGGCCCGGGAACGTATTCACCGCGGCATGCTGATCCGCGATTACTAGCGATTCCAGCTTCACGCAGTCGAGTTGCAGACTGCGATCCGAACTGAGAACAGATTTGTGGGATTGGCTAAACCTTGCGGTCTCGCAGCCCTTTGTTCTGTCCATTGTAGCACGTGTGTAGCCCAGGTCATAAGGGGCATGATGATTTGACGTCATCCCCACCTTCCTCCGGTTTGTCACCGGCAGTCACCTTAGAGTGCCCAACTGAATGCTGGCAACTAAGATCAAGGGTTGCGCTCGTTGCGGGACTTAACCCAACATCTCACGACACGAGCTGACGACAACCATGCACCACCTGTCACTCTGTCCCCGAAGGGAAAGCCCTATCTCTAGGGTTGTCAGAGGATGTCAAGACCTGGTAAGGTTCTTCGCGTTGCTTCGAATTAAACCACATGCTCCACCGCTTGTGCGGGCCCCCGTCAATTCCTTTGAGTTTCAGTCTTGCGACCGTACTCCCCAGGCGGAGTGCTTAATGCGTTAGCTGCAGCACTAAGGGGCGGAAACCCCCTAACACTTAGCACTCATCGTTTACGGCGTGGACTACCAGGGTATCTAATCCTGTTCGCTCCCCACGCTTTCGCTCCTCAGCGTCAGTTACAGACCAGAGAGTCGCCTTCGCCACTGGTGTTCCTCCACATCTCTACGCATTTCACCGCTACACGTGGAATTCCACTCTCCTCTTCTGCACTCAAGTTTCCCAGTTTCCAATGACCCTCCCCGGTTGAGCCGGGGGCTTTCACATCAGACTTAAGAAACCGCCTGCGAGCCCTTTACGCCCAATAATTCCGGACAACGCTTGCCACCTACGTATTACCGCGGCTGCTGGCACGTAGTTAGCCGTGGCTTTCTGGTTAGGTACCGTCAAGGTGCAAGCAGTTACTCTTGCACTTGTTCTTCCCTAACAACAGAGCTTTACGATCCGAAAACCTTCATCACTCACGCGGCGTTGCTCCGTCAGACTTTCGTCCATTGCGGAAGATTCCCTACTGCTGCCTCCCGTAGGAGTCTGGGCCGTGTCTCAGTCCCAGTGTGGCCGATCACCCTCTCAGGTCGGCTACGCATCGTCGCCTTGGTGAGCCGTTACCTCACCAACTAGCTAATGCGCCGCGGGTCCATCTGTAAGTGACAGCCGAAACCGTCTTTCATCCTTGAACCATGCGGTTCAAGGAACTATCCGGTATTAGCTCCGGTTTCCCGGAGTTATCCCAGTCTTACAGGCAGGTTACCCACGTGTTACTCACCCGTCCGCCGCTAACATCCGGGAGCAAGCTCCCTTCTGTCCGCTCGACTTGCATGTATTAGGCACGCCGCCAGCGTTCGTCCTGAGCCAGGATCAAACTCTCCGAAAAAGTACAAAACCGAAGTTTTGCTTTTCGCCAGTTTGACTGACTACCTATGATGTATCATAGGATTTTTTATAAAAACTCGAATTAACAGGTACGTTTTGTCTTGTTTAGTTTTCAAAGAACTTGTTTACCGCTTCAGAAGCGACTAGAACATCTTATCACATCCAAGTTGTTAGTGTCAACAACTTTTTTGTTATTATGTTTTTTCGTTTCTTCGTCATCAGCGACGTATATTAATTTACCACCATATATAATCAAAGTCAACAATATTTTGCATTAAATAATAAACTTTTCAATTACGACTAAAGCTGCTACACCTGGAATGCCCAACAAACCACTAATTCCGCTCGTTACAGGGTTAATGGAAACATGAAGCCCTAAACTCTCGCCGAATAAATTGAGACAAAATAAAAAAAGAGCACCTGCGACAAATTTTATTCCGATAAACCCTAACCATTTGAATGGATTCGCTTGAACACCCGACATAAACAACAATAAAACAGCTAACAAAATTGAACCAATCACAATAACAGGTTCCATAATCCTCTCATCTCCTCTTCATATGAATAGTACAAGCATATGAGAGGATTATGGAAAATAGACCTGCTATCTCCAGTTGTTTAAACGTAAATTTCTCTTTTTCGCTTCTCTCAGATAGAAAAAGTACTTCGCTTGAGCAAGCTTTAATTCGAATAGAATGTCCGGTGAAGGCTCAACGCTATTTGCGACAAGCTTTTTTTGTCTGTTCCATTCTTCCTTTTGCTTAAAAAGCTGTTGAATTAATATCTCATCGAATTCTTTTCGAATTGATTTTCTGCGAAGAAAACCCATGTACCGTACTTCTCCTTCCTACATCTCACGTCTGCCTTCTAGAGCCTTAGAAAGTGTGACTTCATCCGCATACTCTAAATCTCCACCTACTGGGAGTCCGTGAGCAATGCGAGAGAGTTTAATTCCTGATGGTTTCAACAATCTAGAGATATACATGGCTGTCGCTTCTCCCTCAATGTTTGGGTTGGTTGCAAGAATGACCTCTGTGACTTGATCGTCTTGCAATCTTTTTAATAGGTCAGGAATTTTAATATCCTCTGGTCCAATTCCGTCCATTGGTGAAATAGCACCATGAAGCACATGATATAAGCCGTTGTATTCTTTCATTTTTTCCATTGCGATCACATCTTTTGGATTCTGCACGACACAGATCACAGATTGATCTCTTCTTGTATCTTCACAAATATAGCAAGGATCCTGGTCGGTGATATGTCCGCAAACAGAACAATAAGTTAAATTACGCTTTGCATTAACAAGTGCCTTCGCAAAATCCAGCACGACATCTTCTTGCATACTAAGAACAAAAAAAGCCAGACGGACCGCAGTTTTAGGTCCGATTCCTGGCAATTTCATAAAGCTATCAATCAGCTTTGATATTGGTTCAGGATATTGCATCTTCAGTTATTCCTCCTAGAATAAACCTGGCATGTTCATTCCTTTTGTGAATTGACCCATTGTTTCATTTGTTAGTTCATCAACTTTTTTCAATGCATCATTTGTTGCTGCAAGTACAAGATCTTGAAGCATATCGATGTCTTCAGGATCAACAACTTCTTCATTAATCGCCACATCAACGACTTCTTTTTGTCCATTTACTTTTACAGTGACCATGCCGCCACCTGCCGTACCTTCAAGGACTTTTTCTGCAAGCTCTTCTTGAGCCTTAGCCATATCCTTCTGCATTTTTTGCATTTGTTTCATCATTTTTTGCATATTTCCCATTCCACCGCGCATATGAACACCACTCTCTTTCAAATTGTTAATCTTTAATTTCAATTAAATCGGTTCCTACTAACTTCTTTGCTTCTGCAATTAATGGATCTTCTTCAGCAGAAGCTGCCTGACCATCTGCTTGTTCTTCAGGCTGATGATCTCTTAAAAATTCTTCTCTTATTTTACCCCATTGAGCATCAGGAACGCCAACTAATTCCACTCTTTTTCCTAGCATAGATTCTAGCAGTTGCTCAAGATTGGTTCGAACACCACTTTTATCTTCGGCCACCATCTTACAATGTATTTCAAATTTGAATTTTAAAACAAAGGCATGAGTTGCCGCCGCAACTGGTTCACTATCTGTTAATAGCGCAGCGTGAGATACCTTATTTTGCTGTTTTAATTGGGCAAGAAGCTCTCCCCATTTGCCTTTTATTTTTTCTAGCTCCGGCCGCTTCGCTTCTTTTAAAATCTCATGAATTCGACCGACAGGTGCACGATAACCATTTTTATTACTCGTTTGAGGTCGAGGTGCTTCCGTTTTTGCTTGAGGACTCTGAGACTGAGTCATTGGAACACCCTCAGCTTTTAGCCTAGATAGCTCCTGTTCCAGCCTGTCTATTTTATTCGTTAACGCTGTTAGGTCGGAATCAGCCGGAGATGATACAGCACCAGCCGTTGACTGACAGAGCTTAACCACAGCTACTTCAAAGAAAATTCTAGGATGGTTTGTCCATTTCATTTCCTGATGGCTTTTATTCAGCACTTCAATCGTTTCATAAAGAAACTGAGGTGCCACACGTTCAGAAAGAGCCACAAACTTATCGTCGACTTTGACTTTTTCAAGGACACCTTCAAGATCCGGTGCTGTTTTGTAAAGAAGCATATCTCTAAAGTAGAAGATCATATCCTCTATTAATTTCGCGGCATCTTTCCCCTGTTGAAGCAATTCATTTAACGTATCCAGCGCTATCGCAATATTTTGCTCAAAAATGGCTTCAGCAAGCTGACTAATAAAATGCTGAGATACAGCACCTGTAATGAGCAGTGCATCATCAATTGTGAGCTGTTCACCACTAAATGAGATCGCTTGGTCAAGGAGACTGAGTGCGTCACGCATGCCTCCATCTGCCGCACTAGCAATAATCTCGAGTGAACCCTCTTGTATATTTAGGCTTTCTGCATCTACAATTTTCTCCATTCGTCCAACAATATCTTTTGTCGTGATCCGTTTAAAATCAAATCTCTGACATCTTGATATGATGGTAAGAGGAATCTTATGAGGCTCTGTGGTAGCCAAAATAAAGATACAATGAGCAGGTGGTTCCTCTAGCGTTTTAAGAAGTGCATTAAATGCCCCGATAGAGAGCATATGTACCTCATCTATAATATAAACCTTATATGTAACCGCTGAAGGAGCAAATTTCACTTTATCACGTATATCCCGAATTTCATCTACCCCGTTATTTGAGGCAGCATCTATTTCAATCACGTCTGAAATCGAACCGGTCGTAATCCCTCTACAGGCATCACACTCATTACACGGCTCACTAACAGGTGACTTTTCACAGTTCACTGCTTTCGCAAAAATCTTGGCAGCACTTGTTTTACCTGTTCCTCTAGGACCTGAAAATAAGTAAGCATGAGAAAACTTTTTCTGCAAAAGGGCATTTTGCAACGTTTTTGTGATGTGTTCTTGTCCAACAACATCCTCAAAAACTTGAGGTCTGAACACTCGGTATAAAGCTTGATAACTCACAAATACGCCCTCCTCCATTTATCATCATGTTCATTATACATGATGCAACGATCAATTCAAAAGTACACCTTTATTTTCTAATAAACGAAAAAGAGCATTTCCTTTAAAGACTTTTTACTTTTCTTGATTAAAAAACGTGATTTCTTGCTTTCTGAAAATGTCTGTCAGATCAACAAGAACATTCGTTCCCTTTATGAATTGCTTCAAAAATACCTCACCCGAAAATGGCTTTTTTACTATTTGTATAAACAAAACAACTGATATATTCTTTCAATAGCAACAAAAAACTCACCTAGATAAACTAGATGAGTTACATTTAATATTGATTTACCGTGCACCTTCTGTCGATTCGCTACCCCAAGCGTTACTTAAACAGTTAGCTCGGCCCAGGCAACCCTGCGGCACATGAGAGGTTTCACTTAATGCTGCTTCCTTCCGGACCTGACATGGTTCATGAATTCCCATTGCGCAGGACCCAGACGTCAACACCACTTATTTAAGGCAGACCTTGAAGTAAACGAACCTTGAGAAGGGATTCGGCCTCGCTAGAGCGGATTGCGAGTACAGGGCACCGCTACCTCCCCGCTTAGCACGGCAAAATGAATATTAAATTGTTGGTGACGCAGACATAAGTATACCTTCTAAGTGATAAAATTGCAAACGACATCCATTCATTTACTTTTCGCCTGCTTCTTACGCTGACGGAGGTCTCGAAAGAACTGACTTAACAGCTCACCACACTCATTTTCAAGCACACCACCAATGACTTCAGACTGATGATTGAACCGCTCATCGTCCAATAAATTCATTAAAGTACCAGCACATCCACCTTTAGGATCATAGGCACCAAAAACGACCTTTTTCACTCTTGAAAGTACAATAGCGCCTGCACACATTGGGCACGGTTCGAGTGTAACATAAAGTACAGCATCTTCTAAACGCCAGCTACCAGTCATTTTACACGCTTCATCAATAGCAAGTAATTCCGCATGAGCAATTGATCGCTGTTCACTTTCCCTTAAATTGTGAGCACGGCTTACAATTTGATCATCAACAACGATGACGGCACCGATTGGAACTTCTCCTATTTGTTTTGCTTTCAAAGCTTCAGAAATAGCTTCTTGCATAAACTGTTCATCTTTCGTCATAGCACGGCTCTCTTTTCATGTTTTTTTAAAGGATATTGAGGTTAACATATTATCACAATCTTTTAAAGGGGGTCTTGATTTGCCAAAACAACAAAAGGCACTGCTTATTATTGACATGATCAATAATTTTGATTTCAAAATGGGACATGTGCTCGCTGAAAAAACAGAGCAAATGACCAATAAAATTTTAGCCCTTAAACAACACGCTTTCAAGAAAAATTGGCCAATTATCTATATCAACGACCACTATGGACTCTGGAAGGCTGATATCAAAGCTGTTATGGAAACATGTAAAAACGAAAGAAGTGCCCCTATTTTAGAGCAAATGGCACCATCTAAAGATGATTACTTCTTAATTAAACCTAAGCACTCTGCTTTTTACGGAACAGCACTAGAGACACTCCTAAATGAATTAGGTGTGCAAGAACTTATTTTAACTGGAATTGCCGGAAACATCTGTGTCCTGTTCACTGCAAATGACGCTTACATGCGAGAGTACAACCTCACTGTACCTAAAGATTGTATTGCTTCAAATGATGATAGGGACAACGAGTACGCTTTAACGATGATGGAGAACGTTCTTCTCGCCAAAATCACAACCACTAAAGAGATCACGGATGAAAATCAAACATGATTTATCCATCACCCTCATAAATTGTTAGCAATAACAAAGGGGGCGTTGACCATTCAAATTTATGTTGTCAAAAGAGGAGATACGTTAAATGAGATTGCCATGCGTTTTAAAACAACGGTAAATGAAATCATTCGGACCAACGACATCGAAACACCAAATCAACTAGTCGTTGGACAAACAATTGTCATCCCTATTAGAGGTCAATTTTATGAGGTCAAACAAAATGATACACTTTATCAAATTGGAAGAAGATTTCAAATTTCGGTAGAAGAATTGGCACGTGTGAATCGGATTCGACCTGAAGCTATATTGCCTATTCGCTTCTTGCTTTATATCCCACAAAGACCGAAAAGAAATATTAATTCTAATGCTTATATAGAACCACGCGGAAACCAAGTCAGCGAAAATTTAAAGCAAGCAGCCAGAGAGGCATCTCCATACTTAACACATCTCGGCGCTTTTAGTTTTCAAGCGCAAAGAGACGGAACACTTCGCGAGCCACCATTAGATCAATTGCCTCAGATTGCCGCTCAAAGCAGAACGGTTTTATCCATGGTAGTCACAAATCTAGAGAATGATAAATTTAGTGATGAACTCGGGCGAATCCTTTTAACAAATCAATCTGTCAAAACGACATTATTAAATGAAATCGTCCGCGTTGCTCAAAAGTATCAATTAAAAGAAATCCATTTTGACTTTGAATATTTACGCCCAGTTGATAAAGAAGCCTACCTTCAATTTTTAAGAGAAGCAACAACTCGTTTCCATCAACAGGGTTGGACTATTTCTGTGGCACTCGCTCCTAAAACAAGCAGTGAACAGAAAGGAAAATGGTATGAGGCGCATGACTATGAAGCAATCGGTAAGATCGTTGATCATGTTGTGCTAATGACTTATGAGTGGGGCTACAGCGGCGGGCCTGCACAAGCCGTCTCTCCGATCGGCCCTGTCCGCCAAGTCATTGAATATGCACTGACTGTCATACCTGCCAATAAAATTGTGATGGGGCAGAATTTATATGGATATGATTGGACACTCCCTTATGTTCAAGGAGGCCCTATCGCCAAAGCCGTCAGCCCTCAACAAGCGATCGCCATTGCTAGAGAGAATAATGTATCCATTTTATATGACGAAACAGCACAAGCACCTTATTTCCGTTATACAGATGCTAATAACAAAGAACACGAGGTTTGGTTTGAAGATGCAAGATCCATTCAAGCCAAATTTAATCTCATTAAAGAGTTAAACCTAAATGGAATTGCTTACTGGAAATTAGGTCTATCCTTCCCACAAAACTGGTTGTTGTTATCAGATCAATTTAATATTGAAAAAAGAACGACATCGTAATTCATACGCTCTATCTCTCAGAAGGGGTATGGTACAATATACATTGGTTTGACAACTTTATAGATAGAGGAGAACGCCTATGTATCCTGCCCCTTTTATTGCAGTGGAAGGCCCAATTGGAGCCGGAAAAACAACCTTGGCTACAATGCTTTCAAAGGAATTTCAATTTCCTTTAGTAAAAGAAATTGTAGAAGAAAATCCATTCTTAGATAAATTTTATGAAGATATGGAACAATGGAGCTTTCAGCTTGAGATGTTCTTTCTATGCAATCGGTTTAAACAGTTAGAATCAATTGAAGAGAACTATGTCAAAAAACAGCAGCCGATTGTCACTGATTATCATGTCTATAAAAATATGATATTTGCAGAAAGAACCTTATCCAAAAAGCACATGGATAAATACAGAAAGATCTATCACTTGCTGACAGATGATCTTCCTAAACCAAATGCCATGATCTATATAAAAGCCAGCCTTCCCACCTTACTTGATAGAATAAAGATGAGAGGCCGATCTTTTGAAGAAGACATTGATCCAGCTTATTTAAAAACCCTGATTGAAGATTATGAGTTAGCCATCGAGCATTTAAAACAAACTGACCCAGGTCTTCCTATCATTACAATTGAAGGCGATCATACAGACTTCGTTTCCTCACAGCAAGATTACCAGCAAATTGTACAGAACATAAAGGAGCAAGTACTATGAAAAATATTGAAATACCAAAGGATGCTGTCATTACAATTGCAGGGACAGTTGGTGTCGGAAAATCGACCATGACGAAAACAATAGCGGACAAGCTAGGGTTTCAAACTTCTCTCGAAAAAGTAGATGATAATCCATACTTAGAGCCTTTTTATTCAGATTTCCAAAGATGGAGCTTTCATTTACAGGTCTATTTTCTAGCTGAACGTTTTAAGGAGCAGAAACGAATCTTCGAGTCTGGTGGAGGTTATGTACAAGATCGGTCAATTTATGAGGACACTGGTATTTTTGCTAAAATGCACGCAGACAAAGGTACCATGTCAGAGGTAGACTATGAAACGTATACGAGTCTATTTGAGGCGATGGTGATGACACCTTACTTCCCACACCCAGATGTCCTCATTTACTTACATGGGGATTTAGATCATATATTACATCGTATTGAAGAGCGCGGGAGAGAGATGGAAACTCAAACCGATCGAGCATATTGGGAAGAAATGTACACTCGATATACAGAATGGATCGAACAATTTGATCTGTGCCCTGTGATTAAAATTAATATTGAAGATTATGACTTACTTCATGATGAAAGCTCACTTGATCCAATTCTTCATGAAATTGCTTCTGTTATTCAAAAAAATCGCTCTAACACAAAATAAAAAAAACCGCTGCATTTCTCGAATGCAGCGGTTTGACAATTTCCAATTTTTATGCGTTTCAATTCAACTAAGGTAAAATCAATATGGCGGAGGAAGAGGGATTCGAACCCCCGCGGGCTTTGACACCCCTGTCGGTTTTCAAGACCGATCCCTTCAGCCGGACTTGGGTATTCCTCCGTATCGACAAGAATTAATATATCATATCATCTTATTTTAAGTCAACATCTTTTCGAAAAAAATTTCAACATTTGATTTTGGTATGATGTTTAGCCTATAAAAAGCAGCCGATTATCGGCTGCTCTTCAACTATTACGTATCCTGTCTAATTTCTTCTATAAAAAGATTCATCTCTTCTTTAAAATCATTTAATGACTCAATAATCTTTGTAAAGTCTGTCACTTGTTTAGCTTGTTCGTTTGTTGAACTGCTGATTTGTGAGATATTTTCAGATAAAGTGCCAATGCTGTCTTGGATTTCTTTTAAAAATGCATTAATGGTTTCAGCTGCTTCCTTTGATCCATCTGATAACTTACGTACCTCGTCTGCAACAACAGCAAAGCCTTTTCCATTTTCACCTGCTCTTGCCGCTTCAATTGCAGCATTGAGTCCTAACAGGTTTGTTTGTCTCGCAATACCGCCAATGGTTTTGACGACTTCTTCAATGTTTGCCGATTTCTCTTCTGCTCTTCCGGCCTGCTCACTAATTTCTAAGCTTGTCGCAGCCAGTTCTTGAGAATGAGCAGCAATTTGCTCGATTCCACCTTGTAATTCTTTCGCTACTTTATTGATATGTTCCATATAGCCGCTTAATTTCTTCTCACGATGATGTGAAAAAGCCACTAAAAAAGAGCCAATCACTTTTCTATCTTCATCAAAAATCGGATAACCTTTTACAGCAATTTCATAACCATATAAAGACTCTGGCAAATGCCCATCATATTCTTGTCCTCTTAATGTCGTCGCCACGTTTTGGTCCTCTGGGTTTAAAGCGTCCCCTACTTTAATGCCAAAATCTACTGTGGTCGATGGATAATAGCAAAGTACCTTTTCTGTATCAGTGATGCCGAAAAGAACACTTTCATCTAGAACTTTTCTGAGTAATTGAGCCATTTCAACATAATAGTCAAGCCTATTCAAGGTTATTCCTTCTTTCCTAGATGCTTTTAGTTCTTTTATCGGCTTATTTTAGAAAAGCTGTAGAAGTTTAGGTAAAAAGAATAAGATGCCATGACGGCATCTTATTTTATCACTTCTTTATTTCCCATATAAGGACGTAACACCTCAGGAATGATCACTGTTCCATCCTCTTGTTGATAGTTTTCTAAAATGGCTGCAACAGTTCTTCCTACTGCTAAACCAGATCCATTTAATGTGTGGACGTGTTCTGGCTTTGCTTTAGGCTCAGGGCGGAAACGAATGTTTGCTCGTCTCGCTTGGAACGCTTCAAAGTTACTGCAAGAAGAAATTTCACGATACGTATTTTGGCTTGGAATCCATACTTCGATATCGTATTTCTTCGCAGCCGTAAAGCCTAAATCTCCTGTACACATGCTCATGACACGGTATGGCAGGTTCAATAATTGAAGAACTTTTTCTGCTTGGTTTGTTAGTTTTTCTAATTCTTCATAAGAATCTTCTGGTCTGACAAATTTCACAAGCTCTACTTTGTTAAATTGGTGCTGACGGATGAGTCCGCGCGTATCTCTGCCAGCAGAACCAGCTTCTGATCTAAAGCAAGCACTAAACGCTGCATAATTGATTGGCAGCTGCTCTCCTTCAAGAATTTCGTCACGGTGCATATTCGTAATTGGCACTTCAGCCGTTGGAATGAGGAAATAATCTTCTTCTCGAATCTTAAAAGCATCCTCTTCAAACTTTGGAAGCTGTCCAGTTCCTGTCATGCTTGCTCTGTTGACCATATAAGGTGGTAGTACTTCAGTAAAACCAAATTCATCTACGTGTAAATCCAGCATAAAGTTATAAAGTGCACGCTCTAACCGTGCGCCTAGCCCTTTATAAAAAACGAAACGGCTTCCTGTCACTTTTCCTGCACGTTCAAAATCCAAAATTTTCAGCTCATCGGCTACATCCCAATGCGGCTTTGGTTCAAATGAGAAGGCTGGCTGTTCGCCCCATTTTCTCACTTCAATGTTGTCATCTTCTGTTTCACCGACTGGTACAGAGTCATGAGGAATGTTTGGAATTGAGAATAGGATGGTTTGCAGGCTTTCCTCTACTGTTCTTAATTCATCATCTAACTTCTTAATCTCATCGCCTACCTCACGCATTTCTTGAATAATGTGATCGGCGTCTTTCTTTTCTCTTTTTAGAACAGCCACTTGCTGTGATACTTCATTTCTTCGGCTCTTTAATACTTCCGTTTTGCCGATTAATTCTCTTCTTTTTTGATCCAGCTCACCAAACTTATCAAAATCCGCTAAATCTTCGCCTCGATGGGCTAATTTTTCTTTGATTTGATCAAAATCCGTGCGCAGTTGTTTAATATCCAGCATGTGTAACACTCCTTTTTTATCGAAAAATAAAAAGAGCCCTCATCCCATGAAAGGGACGAGAGCTCTCGCGTTGCCACCCTGATTGAAAACACGCCAAAAGCATGCTTTCCTCTTTCCTCTGTAACGGCATCACCGTAAATGCTTACTTCATGTTTCAGCATTTCGCTCAAGGATGGATTCAGAATGCATCTTTCACCGATTCTCACCAACCATCGGCTCTCTGAGAAAGAGGGGCTTCTTACTATTTCCCGTCAACGCTTTTTCGATCTTTGATTGTGATTTTAATGTACTATAAGTTTTATCTCTTTTCAACCGTTTTATACAGCAAGCTTCGTTTTATAGGACTCCACCATCTCAACAAACAGCTGTGTTAACCGATGGTCGTCTGTCAGCTCTGGATGAAAAGAACAACCTAAGATATTGTTTTCTTTCGCCATCACAATCCTGCCGTCATACTCAGCCATGACCTCTACGCTCTCATCTGCGCTGATGATATGAGGCGCACGGATGAACACTCCTGTAAACGGCGCATCCAGTCCTTTCACTTCTACATCTGCTTCAAAGCTGTCTACCTGTCTGCCAAACGAATTACGTGCAACAGATACATTTAACAGTCCAAGATGAGCATCTTCTCGATCTTCTATATGCTTTGCCAGCATAATCAAACCGGCACAAGTCCCAAATATCGGTTTACCTTGAGCAGCGAACGCTTTAATCGGTTCAATGAATTGGTACGTATCCATGAGTCTTCTCATCGTCGTACTTTCACCACCAGGGATAATGAGACCGTCAACAATTTCTAACTCCTCTACCCGCTTGATGATCTTTCCCGCTGCGCCACAAGCTTCAATCGATTGAATATGCTCTCTCACCGCTCCTTGAAGCCCTAGTACACCAATTGTTAGCATGTTCGTTTGCGCTCCCTTAATTACCAGCCACGCTCTTGCATACGCTCTTCTGGCAATAGATTTGAAATTTCAATTCCTTTCATCGCTGTTCCAAGCTCTTTAGAAAGCTCTGCAATTAGACGGTAATCTGTGAAATGAGTCGTTGCTTCTACAATCGCTTTTGCAAACTTAGCTGGATTGTCTGATTTGAAGATACCAGAGCCGACAAATACACCATCTGCTCCAAGCTGCATCATTAATGCTGCATCTGCTGGTGTCGCAACACCTCCAGCAGCAAAGTTTACAACCGGCAATTTGCCGTCTTTTTTAATTTGAACCAATAATTCATAAGGTGCGCCTAGATTCTTGGCTTCTGTCATCAATTCATCTTCACTCATTGCAACAACTTTACGAATTTGAGCATTGACCTTTCTCATATGACGAACAGCTTCTACAATATTTCCTGTACCAGGCTCACCTTTTGTCCGTAGCATAGAAGCGCCTTCTGCAATACGACGAGTCGCTTCACCTAGATCACGGCAGCCACATACGAAAGGTACTGTGTATTCATTTTTATTTAAATGGAATTCCTCATCTGCGGGCGTCAGCACTTCACTCTCATCAATATAATCAACACCAAGTGCTTCAAGAACACGAGCTTCCACGATGTGGCCGATACGTGCTTTTGCCATGACTGGAATCGTTACTGCATTTTGTACTTCTTCTACGATTCTTGGGTCTGCCATACGGGCAACACCGCCTGCTGCACGGATATCAGCTGGTACCCGTTCTAGTGCCATTACTGCCACTGCGCCTGCTTCTTCTGCGATTTTTGCCTGCTCAGCATTGACGACATCCATAATGACGCCACCTTTTTGCATTTCTGCCATTCCACGTTTTACTCGTTCAGTTCCCTTATTGCTCACAATTGTTTTCCTCCCATTTGTCTATTCGATTGATTCAACACCTTTATCATACAAGCGACAGAGTATAACAATAAAGAGAATAGTATAACAATTCAATTAGCTCATAAAAAAGAAGAAACCCTTATATATCAAGGTTCCATAGTTAAAAAGGCATCATTCCCTCTTTTAAGTGTTATTAACATGTTATAATGCATCTATAACAATCCGAAACCATCTATAACAATTCCACACCCATTGGAGGATTTTCATGCATATTGATATCCATCGACATTCAGATACATCTCTTTCAAATCAGATTTATTTTTCCATCGTTGATCACATCCAATCAGGTCTGCTTCAGCAAGGCGATAAGCTGCCGACTGTACGTGATCTAGCGAAACAGCTGAATGTGAGTCTTGTCACAGCAGCAAAAGCCTATACACGGCTTAAGGACGACGGATTTTTAACGACTGTACAAGGGAAAGGTACGTTTGTGAATGAGCAGCATGAGCAAACTGACATCCCGGTTCAATCATCTACTTCTTTCGATTGGCAGTTATCGATCCCAGATTATTTACCAAGGTCTCAATTCGCTCAGTATCACTATGTCGAAGAAGCCATTAATCTTTCTTCCTCTATGATTGATCCTGGTCTTTTACCTAACCGGTATTTAGAAAAAGAAATGCAGCATGTCCTAGCCCGGCATCCTCAAATCATGTCAAAATACGGAGAAATACAAGGTGACCTTCAGCTTCGTCAGGTCATTCAATCATTTCTAGAAAAATTAGATGTCCCTTCTACTCCTGAAAATATCCTTGTCACTAGCGGTTCTCAGCAAGGGCTTGATTTAGTAGCACGTACATTTATCGGGCCGGATGATGTAGTTGTCATGGAGGCGCCCACCTATCCAGGCGCAATTGATGTCTTTATGGGGAGAGGGGCACGAATTATTACGGTTCCTGTCGATCATGAAGGAATGAACATGAAACAGCTTCAAAGCATTTGTGATAAATATAAACCAAAGCTCATCTATACCATTCCTACTTTTCACAGTCCTACAGGTGCTAGTATGTCGATGAAACGAAGAAAACAGCTGCTTTTACTGGCACAAAGCATTGATTGTCTCATTGTAGAGGATGATCCTTATCGTGAGCTTTATTTTGAAAAGAAACCGCCGGCACCCATTAAAAGCCTAGATCACGATGGACACGTCATTTATTTACGAGGATTAAGCAAGACACTGGCTCCAGGATGCAGAATTGGAATTATTACAGCGTCAGGCTCTATATTTAACCGTTTATTAGCTGCAAAAGCCAATAATGATTTAGGGAGCCCGCTTCTCACCCAAAAGGCGATCTTACCGTTTCTCACTTCCAAGAAAATGATCGATCATACGAAAAAATTAAGAACTGCCTTGAAGGTGAGACGCGATTTGATGATGGCTGTGTTGACAAAGCATGCGCCAAAGGACGTCACGTGGCAAATCCCACAGGGCGGGCTCAATTTGTGGCTTAGCTTTCCTTCCTGGGTCGATACACGTGCCCTATTACATGAGGCACGGAAGCAGCAAATCACCTTCCTGCCTGGCTCTGTCTGCTATCCTGGGGAGCCGAAGCAGAATTATATACGCCTTAGCTTTTCTTATGTGAATGAAAAGGCACTGACGGAAGGTATGGAAAAGTTATGTGGTATTTTTCAGCAGGCCTTGTCTACACCTCAAAACCACAAACAATCTCTTTTCTTTTAACGATAAAAAAACTGCTCTCACATATAGAGAGCAGTTTTTTTATTAGAACCAACCTTTTACTGTGTCGACGATTCCGCCCCAAATGCCAGCGAAGAATCCACCTACACCACGCATTGCAAGGATGAACCAGTTTGCTTTTTCATCACCTGTTTTCGTCACAAGCTCAACACCTGATTGGTCTTTACTCAAATAGCCGTAGTCCTTCTCATCACCAGAATAAGAAGTCGTCAGCATGCCAACCTTCGTTCCTTTTTTAATAGGAGCTTCTAGGTTCTTTTTATCAATATTTACTTTCGCTTTATAGCTCTTCTCGTCACCATTTTTAACCGGTACAGAGAAAGCTTCTTTCGTCACGACGGGTACTTCTTTATCTTTCCCTTTATCGACTTCGATGTTTTCATGTCCCTTGATTTGTTGGCCTTTTTTGTACATTTCTTTCATCGTGAAGTTTTTAAAGGCATAATCGAACAATTTTTTCGCCACATCAAAACGAGCTGTATGAAGATTTCCTTTAGCATTAAGGACAACTGCGATCACACGCATGTCACCACGTTTTGCTGTACCTGTGAAGCTAGAACCAGCCGAATCAGTAGAGCCCGTTTTCAGACCGTCTACGCCTTCATATTCTTTCACAAGTCCTTTAAGCATAAAGTTCCAGTTTGGCATGTCCATTTCGTCATCTGTGCCTTCTCTGAACTTTGTTTTCGCGATGCTTGCTGTTTCAAGAATTTCTGGATGATCTTTGATGAGATGCTGTGCAAGCAAAGCCATATCCTTTGCGGAAACTTCGCTTTCTTCATCAGGTCCCGTACCTTTTGGCTGTTTGCCATGTAAGTCTTTATTTTCTAATCCAGTTGCATTCACAAATTTGTAATTGGTTAAGCCAAGTTCTTTTGCTTTTGCATTCATTTTTTCAACAAACTTTGATTCTGATCCAGCGATTACCTCTGCTAGACCAATTGCTGCTGCATTTGCTGAATAAATAGCCGTTGCTTGATAAAGTTCTTTGACAGTATACGAACCATCTTTCCTCAATGGAACATTGGATAAACTACGGTCCTGAGAAATTTCGTACACGTAATCATCTGGCGTATATGTTTGATCCCATTTCACTTTGCCTTCAGCAATTGCCTCTAGTAATAGATACTCTGTCATCATCTTTGCCATACTTGCAATAGGCAGTCTTTGTTCTGCGTTTTTACTATAAAGAATTTTACCTGTAGAAGCTTCAATAAGGATGGCTGCTTTCGCATTCACATTGAATGGATCTTCAGCCGCTTTTGCTTTGGACATTGGGGTAAATGCAGTAACAATCAATGCCAATGCAAGGATAGAGACCATAAGCTGTTTCAACATCTTGCTGTTCAATCGTCATACCTCCGTATTCATCTTTTTTCGACGTTTTTCATATATATTTAATCCACAAGGGCTTATTTCGACACAACAGTATAAATTTTATCACAATAAAGACAAAAAAAATAGACAGAGTCATAGACCCTGTCAAATGTAATTTGATTGTCACAATTTATCAAGAAATTGTGTAGTTTGGTGATTCTTTTGTAATTTGTACATCATGTGGATGGCTCTCACGAAGACCTGCACCTGTCATGCGAATGAATTGTGCTTCTTCTCTAAGAGTACGTAAGTCCTGTGTTCCACAGTAGCCCATACCAGAGCGAATACCGCCAACAAGTTGGTAAACAGTGTCAACAACTGGTCCTTTATACGGTGTACGTCCTTCGATACCTTCTGGAACGAATTTTTTATTATCTTCTTGGAAGTAACGATCTTTACTTCCTTTTTCCATTGCAGCAACAGAACCCATACCACGATATACTTTGAAACGTCTGCCTTGGAAAATTTCTGTTTCTCCTGGGCTTTCAGATGTACCAGCAAGAAGGCTTCCCAGCATAACAGCATGTCCACCAGAAGCTAATGCTTTCACGATATCACCTGAATATTTAATTCCACCATCTGCAATAATAGATTTACCATGCTTTCTTGCTTCTGTTGCACAGTCATAAATCGCTGTGATTTGTGGTACACCGACCCCTGCAACAACACGTGTTGTACAAATCGATCCTGGTCCAATACCCACTTTTACAATATCTGCTCCAGCTTCAAACAATGCTTTTGTTGCTTCAGCTGTTGCAACGTTACCAGCAATGATGTTAAGAGAAGGATACGTTTCACGGATTTTCGATACAGTGTCTAGAACACCTTGAGAATGACCGTGTGCTGTATCAATGACGATCACATCAACATTGGCTTCTACTAATTTTTTCACACGAGTCATTGTATCGCCAGTGACACCTACAGCGGCACCAACAATTAAACGGCCATGTGCATCTTTAGAGGAGTTAGGGAATTCAATCACTTTTTCAATATCTTTGATGGTGATGAGACCTTTTAATGTTCCTTCGTCATCTAAAAGAGGTAATTTTTCAATTTTATATTGCTGAAGGATTTTTTCAGCTTCTTCTAATGTTGTTCCAACAGAAGCTGTCACAAGTTCCTCTTTTGTCATCACGTCGCTAATCTTCATTGAATAATCCGAAATAAAACGAAGGTCACGGTTCGTAATAATCCCAACAAGCTTTTGATCTTGTTCGTTATTAACAATCGGTACACCAGAAATACGATATTTACCCATTAAATGTTCTGCATCGAATACTTGATGATCCGGTGTTAAGAAAAATGGATTTGTAATAACACCACGCTCTGAACGTTTTACTTTGTCCACTTGTTCAGCTTGCTGCTCAATAGACATGTTCTTATGGATGATTCCAAGACCACCTTGACGTGCCATTGCAATCGCCATTTGTGATTCCGTCACAGTATCCATTCCTGCACTAATAATTGGAATGTTCAGCTTTAAAGTACTTGTTAACTCAACTGATAAATTGACATCACGTGGAAGCACCTCAGACTTTGCTGGAACAAGCAACACATCGTCAAACGTCAAACCTTCTTTTGAAAATTTACTTTCCCACATTAGTAAATCCCCCTCTTTTCGGCAAAATATTATATGTAGATTATCAACTAGGAAACAGCATGTCAAGGAAGCAACAAACAGTTGCAATTTTTAGAAAATATAAAGAGAGTTGAGGAAGAAGATGAAAAGTTCAGGATGGAAGGATTTAAAACGTTTTTACTCACTTGAAACTTCCCAAAAGTTTCTATTTCAACAGTACGAGAAACGGAACATTCAGGAGGCAAACCAGCAGGCCTATAAAAACTGTGAACGATTTATTTACTTTTTAAAGCACGGTCATACATTTTATGACCAAGCCGCATCAGCTCCACTTGAACTAAAACCGATTTTATTGTTTTATGGAATGGCACAGCTGTTAAAGGCATGTTTGCTGACAGTGGATCCCGACTATCCTTCTCAAACCTCTGTCTTAGCTCATGGTGTCACCTCAAGAAAAAGAAAGAAGCAACATTATCGTTTTAGTGAGGATGAAGTCAAGATTCAGCGAAACGGATTATGTATGCATGTATTAAAGCACTTATTTCATTTAAATGGTCTTGAAGATGAACGATTTACGATGATCAATCTCCTTTCAAAAATACCTGAAATGGGTCATATTCTGGAGTTTCAAAAACAACCCGCGACTTTAGTGAAAATAGAACAAGCAAATGGCATGTTGATTCAAGATCATATTCCCTTGCTCTATAACATGTCTGCCGAACGTTTTATTGAATATTTTGAGTTCCATACAACTTGGAAGCTTAAGCAACGAGAAGCTAAAAAACTAACATTTGATGTATTTTCAGAAGAAAACCCTGCTCTTGCTACTCATCTTCATTATGATTTAGAAATGAATCAATGGTTCATTCCATCAACGCGAGATGCCTTTTTAGGGATTCCTGAGATCATCAGCCATTACTTGTTAATGTATAATCTCAGTATGATTGCCCGCTACGAAACAGAATGGTGGTACGAGCTTTTATCTCAATACATTAGTGATGATTATGTCATGATTGAACGTTATATGGAGATTGCAGAGGACAAGTTTCCGGCTTATATCATGATGCTGCTAGAAGAAAACACAAAAAAGACCAGTTCCGACTGGAACTGATCCTTTGAAAGGCTTGGCGGCGTCCTACTCTCACAGGGGGAAACCCCCAACTACCATCGGCGCTGAAGAGCTTAACTTCCGTGTTCGGTATGGGAACGGGTGTGACCTCTTCGCTATCGCCACCAAACCTGATGGAGAGAATGTTCTCTCAAAACTAGATAACAATGTTCATTTTTCACATTAGAATATAGGTTAAGTCCTCGATCTATTAGTATCTGTCAGCTCCACGTGTCACCACGCTTCCACCTCAGACCTATCAACCTGATCATCTTTCAGGGATCTTACTTCCTTGCGGAATGGGAAATCTCATCTTGAGGGGGGCTTCATGCTTAGATGCTTTCAGCACTTATCCCGTCCGCACATAGCTACCCAGCGATGCCCTTGGCAGAACAACTGGTACACCAGCGGTGCGTCCATCCCGGTCCTCTCGTACTAAGGACAGCTCCTCTCAAATTTCCTGCGCCCGCGACGGATAGGGACCGAACTGTCTCACGACGTTCTGAACCCAGCTCGCGTACCGCTTTAATGGGCGAACAGCCCAACCCTTGGGACCGACTACAGCCCCAGGATGCGATGAGCCGACATCGAGGTGCCAAACCTCCCCGTCGATGTGGACTCTTGGGGGAGATAAGCCTGTTATCCCCGGGGTAGCTTTTATCCGTTGAGCGATGGCCCTTCCATGCGGAACCACCGGATCACTAAGCCCGACTTTCGTCCCTGCTCGACTTGTAGGTCTCGCAGTCAAGCTCCCTTGTGCCTTTACACTCTGCGAATGATTTCCAACCATTCTGAGGGAACCTTTGGGCGCCTCCGTTACATTTTAGGAGGCGACCGCCCCAGTCAAACTGCCCACCTGACACTGTCTCCCTGCCCGATAAGGGCAGCGGGTTAGAAGGTCAATACAGCCAGGGTAGTATCCCACCGATGCCTCCACCGAAGCTAGCGCTCCGGTTTCCAAGGCTCCTACCTATCCTGTACAAGCTGTACCAACATTCAATATCAGGCTGCAGTAAAGCTCCACGGGGTCTTTCCGTCCTGTCGCGGGTAACCTGCATCTTCACAGGTACTATAATTTCACCGAGTCTCTCGTTGAGACAGTGCCCAGATCGTTGCGCCTTTCGTGCGGGTCGGAACTTACCCGACAAGGAATTTCGCTACCTTAGGACCGTTATAGTTACGGCCGCCGTTTACTGGGGCTTCAATTCGCACCTTCGCTTACGCTAAGCGCTCCTCTTAACCTTCCAGCACCGGGCAGGCGTCAGCCCCTATACTTCGCCTTACGGCTTCGCAGAGACCTGTGTTTTTGCTAAACAGTCGCCTGGGCCTATTCACTGCGGCTTCTCGGGGCTTTAACACCCTAAGAAGCACCCCTTCTCCCGAAGTTACGGGGTCATTTTGCCGAGTTCCTTAACGAGAGTTCTCTCGATCACCTTAGGATTCTCTCCTCGCCTACCTGTGTCGGTTTGCGGTACGGGCACCTCTCACCTCGCTAGAGGCTTTTCTTGGCAGTGTGGAATCAGGAACTTCGCTACTAAATTTCGCTCGCCATCACAGCTCAGCCTTCACGGGAAACGGATTTGCCTATTTCCCAGCCTAACTGCTTGGACGCGGATATCCAATACCGCGCTTACCCTATCCTCCTGCGTCCCCCCATTGCTCAAATGGTGAGGAGGTGGTACAGGAATATCAACCTGTTGTCCATCGCCTACGCCTTTCGGCCTCGGCTTAGGTCCCGACTAACCCTGAGCGGACGAGCCTTCCTCAGGAAACCTTAGGCATTCGGTGGACGGGATTCTCACCCGTCTTTCGCTACTCATACCGGCATTCTCACTTCTAAGCGCTCCACCAGTCCTTCCGGTCTGACTTCACTGCACTTAGAACGCTCTCCTACCACTGTTCGTAAGAACAGTCCGCAGCTTCGGTGATACGTTTAGCCCCGGTACATTTTCGGCGCAGAGTCACTCGACCAGTGAGCTATTACGCACTCTTTAAATGGTGGCTGCTTCTAAGCCAACATCCTGGTTGTCTAAGCAACTCCACATCCTTTTCCACTTAACGTATACTTTGGGACCTTAGCTGGCGGTCTGGGCTGTTTCCCTTTCGACTACGGATCTTATCACTCGCAGTCTGACTCCCAAGGATAAGTCATCGGCATTCGGAGTTTGACTGAATTCGGTAACCCGGTAGGGGCCCCTAGTCCAATCAGTGCTCTACCTCCGAGACTCTTACCTTGAGGCTAGCCCTAAAGCTATTTCGGAGAGAACCAGCTATCTCCAGGTTCGATTGGCATTTCACCCCTACCCACACCTCATCCCCGCACTTTTCAACGTGCGTGGGTTCGGGCCTCCATTCAGTGTTACCTGAACTTCACCCTGGACATGGGTAGATCACCTGGTTTCGGGTCTACGACCACGTACTCATGCGCCCTATTCAGACTCGCTTTCGCTGCGGCTCCGCATCTTCTGCTTAACCTTGCACGGGATCGTAACTCGCCGGTTCATTCTACAAAAGGCACGCCATCACCCGTTAACGGGCTCTGACTACTTGTAGGCACACGGTTTCAGGATCTATTTCACTCCCCTTCCGGGGTGCTTTTCACCTTTCCCTCACGGTACTGGTTCACTATCGGTCACTAGGGAGTATTTAGCCTTGGGAGATGGTCCTCCCGGATTCCGACGGAATTTCACGTGTTCCGCCGTACTCAGGATCCACTCTGGAGAGAACAACATTTCAGTTACAGGGCTGTTACCTTCTTTGGCGGGCCTTTCCAGACCTCTTCGCTTATATCGTTCCTTTGTAACTCCGTATAGAGTGTCCTACAACCCCAAGAGGCAAGCCTCTTGGTTTGGGCTGTTCCCGTTTCGCTCGCCGCTACTCAGGGAATCGCATTTGCTTTCTCTTCCTCCGGGTACTTAGATGTTTCAGTTCCCCGGGTATGCCTTCTCATACTCTATGTATTCAAGTATGGATACTACTCCATTACGAGCAGTGGGTTTCCCCATTCGGAAATCTCCGGATCAAAGCTTGCTTACAGCTCCCCGAAGCATATCGGTGTTCGTCCCGTCCTTCATCGGCTCCTAGTGCCAAGGCATCCACCGTGCGCCCTTTCTAACTTAACCATTTCTTACTTTAGAAAGAATCACTATGTGTGATGAACTTTGCATTGCATTCAATGTGAATGTATTACTTATTGTTATCTAGTTTTCAAAGAACACGTTGGTGGAGCCTAGCGGGATCGAACCGCTGACCTCCTGCGTGCAAGGCAGGCGCTCTCCCAGCTGAGCTAAGGCCCCGATTTAATAGAAGATGGTGGGCCTGAGTGGACTCGAACCACCGACCTCACGCTTATCAGGCGTGCGCTCTAACCAGCTGAGCTACAGGCCCATCTTTCATATCGAAGATATGATGTTGTAGGATCTTTTGCAAGTTCCTTCAAAACTAAACAAGACGAAAAACGTACGCTGCTCCATATATCCTTAGAAAGGAGGTGATCCAGCCGCACCTTCCGATACGGCTACCTTGTTACGACTTCACCCCAATCATCTGCCCCACCTTCGGCGGCTGGCTCCATAAAGGTTACCTCACCGACTTCGGGTGTTGCAAACTCTCGTGGTGTGACGGGCGGTGTGTACAAGGCCCGGGAACGTATTCACCGCGGCATGCTGATCCGCGATTACTAGCGATTCCAGCTTCACGCAGTCGAGTTGCAGACTGCGATCCGAACTGAGAACAGATTTGTGGGATTGGCTAAACCTTGCGGTCTCGCAGCCCTTTGTTCTGTCCATTGTAGCACGTGTGTAGCCCAGGTCATAAGGGGCATGATGATTTGACGTCATCCCCACCTTCCTCCGGTTTGTCACCGGCAGTCACCTTAGAGTGCCCAACTGAATGCTGGCAACTAAGATCAAGGGTTGCGCTCGTTGCGGGACTTAACCCAACATCTCACGACACGAGCTGACGACAACCATGCACCACCTGTCACTCTGTCCCCGAAGGGAAAGCCCTATCTCTAGGGTTGTCAGAGGATGTCAAGACCTGGTAAGGTTCTTCGCGTTGCTTCGAATTAAACCACATGCTCCACCGCTTGTGCGGGCCCCCGTCAATTCCTTTGAGTTTCAGTCTTGCGACCGTACTCCCCAGGCGGAGTGCTTAATGCGTTAGCTGCAGCACTAAGGGGCGGAAACCCCCTAACACTTAGCACTCATCGTTTACGGCGTGGACTACCAGGGTATCTAATCCTGTTCGCTCCCCACGCTTTCGCTCCTCAGCGTCAGTTACAGACCAGAGAGTCGCCTTCGCCACTGGTGTTCCTCCACATCTCTACGCATTTCACCGCTACACGTGGAATTCCACTCTCCTCTTCTGCACTCAAGTTTCCCAGTTTCCAATGACCCTCCCCGGTTGAGCCGGGGGCTTTCACATCAGACTTAAGAAACCGCCTGCGAGCCCTTTACGCCCAATAATTCCGGACAACGCTTGCCACCTACGTATTACCGCGGCTGCTGGCACGTAGTTAGCCGTGGCTTTCTGGTTAGGTACCGTCAAGGTGCAAGCAGTTACTCTTGCACTTGTTCTTCCCTAACAACAGAGCTTTACGATCCGAAAACCTTCATCACTCACGCGGCGTTGCTCCGTCAGACTTTCGTCCATTGCGGAAGATTCCCTACTGCTGCCTCCCGTAGGAGTCTGGGCCGTGTCTCAGTCCCAGTGTGGCCGATCACCCTCTCAGGTCGGCTACGCATCGTCGCCTTGGTGAGCCGTTACCTCACCAACTAGCTAATGCGCCGCGGGTCCATCTGTAAGTGACAGCCGAAACCGTCTTTCATCCTTGAACCATGCGGTTCAAGGAACTATCCGGTATTAGCTCCGGTTTCCCGGAGTTATCCCAGTCTTACAGGCAGGTTACCCACGTGTTACTCACCCGTCCGCCGCTAACATCCGGGAGCAAGCTCCCTTCTGTCCGCTCGACTTGCATGTATTAGGCACGCCGCCAGCGTTCGTCCTGAGCCAGGATCAAACTCTCCGAAAAAGTACAAAACCGAAGTTTTGCTTTTCGCCAGTTTGACTGACTACCTATGATGTATCATAGGATTTTTTTATAAAAACTCGAATTAACAGGTACGTTTTGTCTTGTTTAGTTTTCAAAGAACTTGTTTGTCACTCTCTCAAAGCGACCACTTAAATATATCATATATCTCTATCAATAGTCAACATTTTTCTTGAAAAACATTTTATTTTTTTAAGAAGTTTTTGTTATGAAAGAGATAAAAAATAGAGCCTCTTTTTGCTCCTTTGAAAGATTAACACATATCTATGAAAAAAGCATTATAAACTTCAAAAAAAATCATGTTTTTTCAAAAAAAAATAGAGCCGGTGAAAAACCGGCTTTATTTTTACTCAGATTGCTCTTGATCTGACTCTACATTTTCTACGTTTTCTTCACTATTCTCTTCATCGTCTTCTGGTGATTGTTCTACTAATGCCACTGTAGCGACATGTTCATCATCACCTAGACGGATCAGACGGACACCTTGAGTGACTCGGCCTGTTGTGGAGATATCTGAAACGGCCATACGAATGATGACACCACTGCCTGTGATAATCATCAAGTCTTCTTCAGCTTCAGCGTTAGTCGCCTTCACTGCAACAAGCGGACCGTTGTTGTCAGTGATCTTGCACGTTTTCAGACCTTTACCACCACGGCTTTGGACACGATATTCTTTTTCAGGCGTTAATTTACCATAACCTTTTTCAGTTACGATCAATACGTTTGCATCTGGCTCAAGGATTTCCATTCCAACGACGATGTCATCCTCAGAAAGTGTGATCCCTTTAACTCCAGCTGCTGTACGTCCCATTTCACGAACATCTGTCTCGTCGAAACGAATGAGCATTCCTTTTTTCGTTCCGATGATGATTTGTTTTTCACCATTGGTTAAACGAACAGCCATCAATTCATCTTCATCACGCAGGCTGAGTGCAATCAAACCGTTGTTACGGATGTTTGCAAATTGAGACAATGACGTTCGTTTCGATACACCGTGTCTTGTTGTAAAGAAGAGATACGAATCTTCATCAAATTCGCTGACTGGAATAATGGCGTTTATCCACTCTCCCTTTTCTACTTCAAGAAGGTTAATAATCGGAATCCCTTTCGCTGTTCGTCCGAATTCAGGGATCTCATAGCCCTTCGCTCGATAGACCTTCCCTTTATTAGAGAAGAAGAGAATCGTATCGTGCGTAGATGTTGAGATCAGCTGTTCAACGAAATCATCTTCGTTGGTTCCCATTCCTTGTACACCTTTACCGCCTCTTTTTTGACTGCGGTATGTTGATGCAGGCAGGCGCTTAATATAACCATTATGAGTCAGTGTGATCACAATATTTTCAACAGGAATCAAATCTTCGTCTTCGATTGTTTCTATACCCGCTGTCACAATTTCTGTGCGACGCGTATCATTGAAGCGTTCTTTGATTTCTGTTAATTCTTCTCTAATGATTTCTAGAACTTTCTCATTGTCTGCTAGAATGGCTTTCAATTCAGCAATCAATTCAACAAGCCCTTTGTATTCATCTTCTATTTTCTCTCTTTCTAAACCAGTCAAACGCTGGAGTCGCATATCGAGAATGGCCTGTGCTTGTTTTTCAGACAAGCTATAGTTTTCCATCAAACCATTTCTTGCAATTTCAGCAGTTTGAGAGCCTCTAATTAAGGCAATGACCTCATCTAAGTGATCAAGCGCAATTCTTAAGCCTTCTAAAATATGAGCTCTTGCTTCCGCTTTACGCAATTCATACGCCGTTCTTCGACGAATGATCACTTTCTGATGCTCAAGGTAATATTCAAGACATTGTTTGAGAGACAACACTTTCGGCTGTCCATCAACAAGTGCAAGCAAGTTAATACCGAAGGACGTTTGAAGTGTCGTTTGTTTATAAAGATTGTTTAATAGAACATGGACGTTTGCGTCTCTTCGTAGTTCAATGACAATTCTCATTCCATTACGGTCAGATTCATCACGAAGATCTGTAATGCCATCAATCTTTTTATCACGGACAAGATCAGCGATTTTTTCGATCAAACGAGCTTTATTAACCTGGTAAGGAATCTCGTTGATGATAATGCGCTGCTTACCACTAGATGTTTCTTCGATATTTGACTTTGCACGTAATGTAATAGAGCCGCGTCCTGTTTCATACGCTTTACGAATACCGCTTCGGCCAATGATTTGTCCCGCAGTTGGGAAGTCTGGACCTGGAATGATGTCCATTAGTTCCTGTGTCGTCATTTCAGGATTTTGACTAATTGCCAATACCCCATCAATCACTTCACCTAGTTGGTGAGGCGGGATATTCGTTGCCATCCCTACAGCGATTCCAGTTGCCCCGTTCACTAATAAGTTCGGGAACCTAGCAGGCATAACGACTGGCTCTCTTTCACTGCCATCGTAGTTATCTTGATAATCAATGGTGTCCTTTGTGATATCACGCAGGATCTCCATCGAAATTTTAGAAAGACGGGCCTCGGTATAACGCATGGCTGCTGCACCGTCTCCATCGACAGAACCAAAGTTCCCGTGCCCTTCAACCAGCATATTACGATAGTTGAAATCTTGCGCCATCCGAACCATCGCTTCATATACAGCGCTATCACCGTGAGGGTGGTACTTACCGATAACTTCCCCAACGATACGTGCAGATTTCTTAAATGGTTTATCACTTGTCATACCTAGGTCATTCATCGCATACAAAATTCTTCGATGCACGGGCTTCAATCCGTCTCGCACATCTGGTAATGCACGCGAAACAATAACACTCATTGCATAATCTAAAAAGGACGTACGCATTTCATGGCTAATATTCACTTCGCGTACATTTGGTGTATGTTGTTCACTCACTATAAGAACCTCCCTTTACGTATCACATGAAATAAATTATGTGGGAGTAAAATATGTATTTATCTTCACAAGACTATTCTCCATTATATCAATAATCTTGCCTTTATACACATTTATTTACTAGAAAATCAACGAAACGCAGAAAACCAGGACATTCGTTTCACGCCCCTGTTTCTTGAAAAACAACCTTATTCCAAACAAGAAATAAGGTTGCTCTCAAGGGGGGATACCTATCTAAATATCAAGATTTTTTACGTATTGTGCATTTTCTTCGATAAAGTTACGTCTCGGCTCTACTTTATCTCCCATTAGCATTTCAAAAGTCTCATCAGCATCGATTGCATCCTCAAGTGTCACTTGAAGAAGTGTTCTCGCATCAGGATCCATTGTTGTTTCCCAAAGCTGAGTAGCATTCATCTCTCCAAGCCCTTTATAACGCTGAAGTCCAGGTTTCGGTGTTTGAGGCAGTGTTTTTAACAGTTCATCTAGCTGTTTATCGTTATACACGTATTCAACACGCTTTCCTTGCTGCACTTTATATAAAGGCGGCTGTGCAATATACACATAACCGTTTTCAATGATTTCACGCATGTAGCGATAGAAGAATGTTAGGAGTAGCGTCCGAATATGCGCTCCATCAACATCAGCATCAGTCATGATCACAATTTTGTGATAACGTGCTTTCTCTAAAGTGAAGTCTTCTCCGATTCCAGTCCCTAGCGCTGTAATCATTGAACGAACCTCGTTGTTAGATAAAATTTTATCTAGTCGTGCTTTTTCAACGTTTAGGATCTTCCCTCTTAACGGTAAGATCGCTTGGAAATGTCGATCACGACCTTGCTTAGCAGATCCGCCCGCAGAATCTCCCTCTACGATATAAAGCTCAGAGATGGATGGATCTTTAGAAGAACAGTCTGCCAGTTTCCCAGGCAAGCTAGAGACTTCCAGTGCACTTTTACGTCTTGTCAGCTCACGTGCCTTTTTGGCAGCCATTCTTGCACGAGCTGCCATCACACCTTTCTCCACAATTTTCTTTGCAGCATCAGGGTTCTCTAAGAGGAATTTCTCAAGTGCTTCGGAGAAGAGGGAGTCGGTAATGGTTCTTGCTTCTGAGTTACCGAGCTTTGTCTTCGTTTGCCCTTCGAATTGAGGGTCTGGATGTTTGATAGAGATAATGGCTGTCAAGCCTTCTCGTACATCTTCTCCGCTCAAATTCGAGTCTCCATCTTTGAATACGCCATTTTTACGAGCATAATCATTGATGACACGCGTCAGACCGGTTTTAAAGCCAGCTTCGTGTGATCCGCCTTCATATGTGTTGATGTTGTTGGCGAAAGAATAAATATTGCTTGTATAGGAATCGTTGTATTGCAGTGCAACTTCAACGGTGATTCCGTCTTTTTCACCCTCGATGTAAACAGGTTCTTCATGAACGACTTCCTTCGAGCGATTCAAATGTTCTACATAGCTCTTAATACCGCCTTCATAGCAGTATTCGTTTCTTCGCTCTTTGCCTTCACGTAAGTCTTCAATGATGATGTTGACGCCTTTTGTTAAGAAAGCTAACTCACGTACACGGTTAGCAAGTGTGTCGTAATCAAATTCAATGGTTTCAGTGAAAATTTCTGGATCTGGCACAAAATGAGTGGTTGTCCCTGTTACATCTGTTTCACCAATGATCTCTAAATCTCCAACTGGAACACCGCGTTTGAATTGTTGATAATGAATTTTCCCATCACGGTATACGGTCACGTCTAAGGTCGTAGATAACGCATTAACAACAGATGCCCCTACACCATGCAAACCGCCAGATACTTTATAACCGCTGCCGTCAAATTTACCACCAGCGTGAAGAACCGTCATAATCACTTCTACAGCAGGACGTCCCATTTTTTCGTGAATCCCAACAGGAATTCCGCGGCCGTTATCTTTCACTGTGATGCTATTATCTTTTTCAATTTGCACTGTAATGTCTGTACAATAACCAGCTAAAGCCTCATCAATACTGTTGTCGACAATTTCCCATACAAGATGGTGAAGTCCTTTTGCACTGGTTGACCCAATGTACATTCCTGGACGTTTTCTAACCGCTTCTAGTCCTTCGAGCACCTGTATCTGATTTTCATCATAACTATTATGTTGCTGTTCCATTGCCACGTACATTCACCTACACTTTTCTTAAACGATATATTTATATGAATTGAGCTTTTAGACTTCAATTTCAATCACAAATGAAGCACGTTTTTTGAGCGTGCTTGAGGAAAGAGGAGAGTAATAAACAGATTTAGTTGTGACGACGATGGATTTGGGTGTCCCCTGTGACAACGAAATGATTTGTTCTTCTTGTTTTTGAAGAAATTCCTCTACAACAGAAGATGACCTCATTTTGTAATCAACAATTGCGACAATCTCTCGTGTAGAAACAACACAATCATCACCTAAATGAATATACAAGACCCACACCTCATTTATCAGTCAATTACTTTTCCACTGGCTACTCTGAAAATTTCCGCTTCTTTCAAGGTGGCGTGATCGATGCCTTCAACACTTGTTGTGGTGACGAAGGTCTGTACACGTCCTTGAATGGTATGGAGCAAATGAGACTGTCTGTAATCATCAAGTTCAGATAAAACATCATCGAGTAGAAGAATTGGGTATTCACCGATTTCTTCATGAATCAGATCAATTTCTGCCAGCTTTAGTGAAAGAGCTGTTGTTCTTTGCTGCCCTTGAGAGCCATATGTCTGAACATCCCGACCATTCACAAAGAAAAGAAGATCATCTCTGTGAGGCCCCCATAGCGTCACCCCTCGGTCTATTTCTCTGTCTCTTAGTTTCTGAAACGATTCTTCATAGCTATTTTTTATTTTCGACAAGTCTGACGCTTCTGATACCTCTATGGCCGTCTGGTATTGGAGCGTGAGCGTTTCCAGCTCTCTTGAAATCCCAAAATGCAGCGGCTGCGCCCATTTTTCGAGCTGTTTCGTAAAAGTCAGTCGTCTTTTGACAACCTTCGCTGCCGCATCAATCAACTGCTCTGTTAAAACCTCCAGCATCGCTTGATCCGTTTGCTTTCTTGTTTGCAGTTGTTTCAAGTAATGATTCCGCTGAGAGAGGATTTTTTGATAGAGCGATAAATCATGCAAGTAGACAGCAGACACTTGTCCAATCTCCATGTCGAGGAATCTTCTGCGGATTTGCGGGCTACCTTTCACAAGGCTGAGATCCTCTGGTGCAAACATGATGGTGTTCAAGGCACCAACATAATGACTGAGTTTCTGTTGTTCAATGTGATTGACCTTGCCCTTTTTTCCTTTTTTTGAGATCACGAGCTGCATGGGGAGTGGACCATTTTTTTTGATGACTCTACCTTCTATTTTAGCATAGTCTTCGTCCCATCGGATAAGTTCTTTATCATTTGACGTACGATGAGACTTTGCCATCGACAATACATAGATCGCTTCCATCAGGTTCGTTTTACCTTGGGCGTTCTCACCAATCATCACATTCACCTTATTGTCGAATTGAAGCTCGGTGTGTTCATAGTTTCGGTATGAAGTTAACGCCAGACTTTGAATGTACATGTATTGTCACCCGTTTCTAATTCACAACTTGAAATGTGCCGTGACCTTCTATCTCGACAACATCACCTGGGTATAATTTGCGTCCCCGTCTATTATCTGGCTCTTGATTGATGAACACCTCATGTTCACTTAAAAACCACTTCGCCATTCCACCAGATTGAATGACTTCCGCTAATTTCAAAAACTGCCCTAATGTAATCATTTCTGTTTCAATCGTTATCAGATTAGGCATTGTATCGACCTCTTTCAATATCACTAATATCTAATTGTACTAAAAAACAAGACAAGAAGGAAAGGGGGAAAGCGAACTGGGATGAAAGAAAGCTGAGGAAACGAGGAAAAAAGCTGCTGTGCGCTCACACAGCAGCCATTTTAGACCAAATTAATACGTTCTAACTGGAAGAATCAATTGCAAAATGGAATCATCATTTGGCGTGCGTAATAGGAATGGTCTCATTGCGCCAGTGAAACTGACATGAATCTCTGTTCCCTCTAATACTTTTAAAGCATCAAGCATATATTTCGGACTGAAAGAGATTTTGAGATCCTCCCCTTTAATGTCATCTGCTTGCACCGTTTCAACTACTTTACCGATTTCAGGCGAGTTAGAAGAGATTTCAAGGCTTTGCGCAGGATCAGCAGAAAGCTTCACAACGTTGTTACGCCCTTCTCTTGCTAAAAGTGACGCGCGATCAATCGCTTGAAGGAATTCTTTCGTATTCACCACTACATCTGTTTTACTTTCTTGCGGAATGAGGCGAGCTGTATCTGGGTAATTACCATCCAGCAACCTTGAGAAGAATAGCACGTTCTGTGCTTTAAAGAGAACCTGTGTCTCCGTAATGACGATGCTCACAAGATCTTGTCCATCATCAAGAATTTTACTTAGCTCTGTTAAACTCTTTCCTGGAATGACCACATTGTACGAGCTTTCCTCGTTAATATCCAACTTCGCTTTTCTTAAAGCAAGACGATGGCTATCCGTTGCTGTGCATATTAATTCACCTTTTTCAACCTTCCAGTTTACACCTGTCAAGATAGGTCGTGTTTCTGAGGTGGACACTGCGAAAACCGTTTGACGGATAAGGTTTTTAAGCAAATCTGTTGGAATTTGAAAAGCATGATGCTCTTCAATTTGTGGCAGATGCGGATATTCTTCAGCATCTAAGCCGTTTAAATTAAATTCTGCTGAACCAGAGCGGATGATGGTCAGATGATTTTGTTCTACCTCAATTTCGACAGTAGACATAGGCAGTTTCTTAACGATTTCGCTAAAGAAGCGGGCTTGCAGCACAATACTTCCTGGTCGATCAATTGTAATGACTTCTAAATCTCCATCTCTTTGAGGAATAAAAGATTCGATTGAGATATCAGAATCGCTCCCTGTGAGAGAAACTCCTTCATCAGATGCAACAATTTTAATCCCTGTCAAAATAGGAATCGTTGTTCTAGAGGATACGGCCTTTAATACATCTTGGACACTTTCAACAAGACGATCTTTTTGAATCGTGAATTTCATAGTGGTCCTCCTAATTTTTCTTAATGACATATATATATATTTATTTAATAAAAATCGTAGAAGTACTAGTAGGGCTTGTGAATATGTGGATAAGTCAGTAGAAAGAAAGGAAAGACAGCCTATCCACATGTGGACAGACTGTGTATGACTATGCTCTAGTTATTCACATTTTCCCGTACTTATCTTATCAGCTTGATTATTTTAGTTGTTCTTTGATCTCTTTGACATGCTGCTGAAGCTGTTCATCTTCAACGATTAATTTTGAAATTTTCTCATGAGCATGAATGACGGTCGTATGATCTCGTCCACCAAATTCTTCTCCGATTTTAGGTAGAGAGGAATCGGTCATTTCTCTAGAGAGATACATCGCAATTTGTCTTGGATAAGCAACTGATTTCGTACGTTTCTTCGCTTTGAAATCTTCTAATCGAATATTAAATTGCTGCCCTACAATTCTTTGAATATCTTTAATTGTAATCACCTTAGGTTTCGATGAAGGAATGATGTCCTTTAGGGCTTCAGCTGCTAGATCAGCATTGATGTCTTTATTGATTAAAGAAGAGTAAGCAACAACACGAATCAAAGCACCTTCCAGTTCCCGAATGTTGCTGTCGATTTGATTGGCAATATAAAGCATGACTTCATTCGGAATGTCTAAACCTTCTGCTTTTGCTTTTTTACGTAAGATCGCAATACGCGTTTCTAGATCTGGCGGGGTAATGTCTGTAATTAAGCCCCATTCGAATCGAGAGCGTAATCTGTCTTCAAGTGTCGGAATTTCCTTTGGCGGCCGGTCACTAGAAATGACGATTTGCTTACTTTCTTCGTGAAGTGTGTTGAATGTATGAAAAAACTCTTCTTGTGTTTGTTCTTTTCCTGCTAAAAATTGAATATCATCTATCAAAAGCACATCTACATTCCGATAGCGATTTCGGAAATCGACTGCTTTGTTGTCCCGGATTGAGTTGATAAATTCATTTGTAAACTTTTCAGATGATAGATAGACCACTTTGGCTGATGGATTATGGTCGATGACGTAATGACCGATCGCATGCATTAAGTGAGTCTTTCCTAAACCAACGCCCCCATAAATAAAAAGCGGGTTATATGCTTTTGCTGGTGCTTCTGCGACTGCAAGTGAAGCTGCATGAGCAAAACGGTTGCCTGAACCAATAACAAAAGTATCAAATGTATATTTTGGATTCAGCATATTTTGTGGAATTTCAACGGGTTCTTCTTTCGACATTTTTTTGATTGGAGATTTTGGCATGGCTTCCTCTTCGTCCTGATTTTGAGGAATGATAAATTTGATGCTGAGCTCTTCGCCTGTCAGTTCATAGATGGTATCTGCAATTAAGTGAAGGTATCTTGACTCGAGCCAGTCCCTCGCAAATTCATTAGGTGCAGTAATAGTCAGCGTATCTCCTTGAAGAGAATGGGCTTTAGTGGACTTCATCCATGTTTCAAAACTAGGTTTGCTCAATTTTGTCTCTATTTTTTGAAGTGCTTTATTCCACAGATCCAAAATATTTTCCATAAGGCTTCTCCCCCCTCCTTTTCTTTTTAAAATGACCAGTATCAAACTGTTATAGAACACGAAAAAGAGCAAATGGTCATCACCATTCGTGCACATACTTTGTTGAAAACAATTAATATAGTAGAAAAACGTCTTTTCGACAAATTACACAGGTTGTGGATAAACAATTCAACAAGCTGTGTAATAACTTTCCACAGGTTATCCACAAATTGTGGATAAGATAAATAGGCCAGATAAGTAATTAAGAGTTAAAACACAAATATAATATCAAAATAAACAAGATGGTGCAATGGGTGTCACAAACTTATCCACACACTTTACATCCTGTTGAAAAATAATTATCCACATAGGTTATTTGTGTGAAAAAAATGTCGATAATGGATGTGGATAGTCAAAATATGCCGGAAAAATATCCACAACCTTGTTTTGAAGGTTTTTTTGAAGGAAAAAAAGAATAAAATGCTGGAAACTAAAAAAGAAGGTTTCTTCACTTGATAACTTGTGTTATGCTTATAAGGTTGATAATAAGAGTTTTATCATTGATATTGACAATCGATGGGTTACACAAATATAATGAGTTAGACTGTCTTAAACAGCTATTCCTCAGGGAGGTGTCATAAATGAAAAGAACGTTTCAACCAAATAACCGTAAGCGTAGTAAAGTTCATGGCTTCCGCAGCCGTATGAGTTCTAAAAACGGACGTCTAGTTTTAAAGCGACGCCGCAGCAAAGGTAGAAAAAAATTATCAGCTTAGGCCACTGAATAATGTCAGTGGTCTTTTTTACATAAAATCGTAAATGAACTGTCAGTTTTTATCGGAGTGGAAGAAAACATGAAGAAGCGAAACAGGCTAAAAAAAAATGAAGAGTTTCAAACAGTGTTCAAAAAAGGTCAATCAATGGCTAATCGCCAATTCGTCATTTATCAGCTGGATCAACCAAATCAAGAAGAACTGCGTTTAGGATTGTCTGTCAGTAAGAAGATAGGTAATGCAGTGATAAGAAACCGGATTAAACGATTGATCCGTCAGGTGTTCTTAGAGGAAGGTCATAAGCTAAAGCAAGAAAAAGACTACATTGTTATCGCACGAAAACCAGCAAGCGAATTGACCTTTGAAGAAACAAAGAAGTCTCTCCAGCATTTATTTAGAAAATCCGCTGTTTATCAACAACAACCGAAAAAGTCTTCGTAATAGAAACTTTCGTTGAATCAATTTTTAAAAGCGCTTCCTTCATCTAGTGAATTAAAATGAAACCACCACTTTGTAATGAAAAAATGTTACCATACTGATTAGGTGAGTCACTTTCGTAATCAATTCCAACTTAAATAAAGTTTGAAGTAATGGGAGGAATCTTGTTGAAAAGGCGATTATTACTAATATTTAGCTTGATTGGCGTGTTGGTTCTATTGGCAGGATGTACACAAATCAATGAACCAATCACATCAGATAGTAAGGGATTCTGGAATTCTTACATTGTATACCCGCTATCTCAATTAATCACTTACATGGCAAACTTAACTGGTGAAAACTATGGTGTAGCGATTATTATTGTAACTCTTTTAATTCGTTTGCTCATTTTACCATTAATGATTAAACAATTAAGAAGTACAAAAGCAATGCAAGCACTTCAGCCAGAATTAAAGAAGCTTCGTGAAAAATATAGTTCAAAAGATCAAAAAACACAGCAGCAGCTTCAACAGGAAACAATGGCTCTTTTCCAAAAGAATGGTGTAAATCCATTAGCAGGGTGTTTCCCAATCTTAATTCAAATGCCAATCTTAATTGGTTTTTATCATGCGATCATGAGAACAGCTGAAATCAAGAAACATACTTTCTTATGGTTTGACTTAGGCAGTCCAGATCCATTATTCCTGTTACCGATTATTGCAGGTGTAGCTACTTTTATACAGCAGAAGCTAATGATGGCTGGAAATCCTTCGGACAACCCTCAAATGGCGATTATGCTTTGGGTGATGCCGATTATGATCATTGTATTTGCAATCAGTTTCCCAGCGGCACTTTCACTGTACTGGGTTGTAGGTAACATTTTCATGATCATTCAAACGTTGGTCATTAAAACACCTCAAGTAAAAGTTGATACAAAAGAAAAAGCTGGCGGGAACAAAAAATGAAGGAAATAACTGCTGTCGGTCGCACAGTCGAAGAAGCAGTAGATTCCGGACTGAAACAAATTCAACTGCTACAAGAAGAAGTAGATATCACAATAGTAGATGAAGGAAACAAAGGATTTTTAGGATTATTTGGTAAAAGACAAGCTGTTGTCAAGTTAGTAGAAAAGCGAGATGCGCTCAAATTAGCAACACAGTATTTAGATAAAATTGTTAAATCAATTGATCCTAAAGCAAACATTGTTTCGAAAAAAGAAACGAAAAAGATCTCTTTTCACATTGATGGAGACAAAACTTCATTAATGATTGGAAAAAGAGGACAAACACTGTACTCTTTAGAAACCTTGGTGCAGTTAGTGTTTAATCGTTATTCTGATCAGTATCATCATATTACAATTGATATTGGAGATTATAGGAAGAAACGACAAGAAGCACTTGAACAATACGCAATCAAAACGGCAAATCGTGTTTTAAAAACGAAGAGAAAGGTTCATTTAGAACCGATGCCTTCGAATGAACGAAAAGTCGTTCATGATACGATTGCAGCATTTTCTAAAGAACTTGCCACGGCATCCGAAGATACAGGCACCAAGCGTCATGTTGTGGTGCTTTATAAAAAATAGCAGAAAGGCTAAGATTCAGCAAAGCTGGATTTTAGTCTTTTTTTATTGAAAAATTACCTTTTAATAGTAGATATCTCCTTTATTTCTAAAAAGTTAGTGTGTTATTTAGATCGAAAACGTCATTTTCCCTTAGTTGCAAAGGGAGAAGGGCGTTTTAATTTATTGGATTTAGGTGTAAGATGTGAAGACAAGTTTAGAACGTCGTTATTCACATGTGGATAAGTTAAGTGTTAAAATAGACAGGGTGCAAAACTGTGGATAATTAAATGTGGGCTACTTTCGCTTCGCATGCATTTATGGTATCTTTAAATTTTGGATTAAGCGTTTTTGATATAGAGATGGGCAACGTCCATTTAATAGATATAAGACTGTCTATTGAATAGAGAAAGAGGTGAATGAGCGGTGGATACAATTGCAGCAATTTCTACACCAATGGGTGAAGGGGCAATTGCCATTATACGTTTAAGTGGGCCTGATGCAGTTCAGATTGCTGATCGCATGTATAAGGGGCCTAAGGAGAAAAAACTTGTATCAGTGGATTCTCATACAATTCATTATGGTCATATTGTAGATTCAAGTACCGAGCAAGTGATAGAAGAGGTCATGGTGTCTGTATTAAGAGCGCCAAAAACATTTACGAGAGAAGACGTTATTGAGATCAACTGCCATGGCGGAATTGTCACGGTCAATAAAGTCTTGCAGCTTGCTTTAAAAGAAGGAGCGAGATTAGCGGAGCCAGGTGAGTTTACAAAACGTGCTTTCCTAAATGGAAGAATCGACTTGTCACAAGCAGAAGCCGTAATGGACTTGATTCGTGCAAAAACTGATCGTGCGATGAATGTCGCAATTACTCAAATGGAGGGACGTCTCTCCGGTTTGATTAAACGTCTTCGTGGTGAGATATTGGAGACACTTGCCCATGTAGAAGTGAATATTGATTATCCAGAGTATGACGATGTGGAAGAAATGACACATCGAGTCTTAGTTGAAAAGGCGACATCTGTGAAAAAGGAAATTGAATCGCTTCTAACGACTTCACAGCAGGGGAAAATCCTACGTGAGGGCTTATCTACTGTTATTATTGGAAGGCCAAATGTTGGGAAGTCTTCCTTATTAAATAGTCTTGTTCAGGAAACAAAGGCGATTGTGACCGATATTCCTGGAACAACCAGAGATGTCATCGAGGAATATGTGAATGTAAGAGGAGTACCGCTCCGTTTAGTAGATACTGCGGGTATACGGGAGACTGAAGACATTGTTGAGCGTATTGGGGTCGAGCGATCAAGACAGGTCTTAAAAGAAGCTGACCTGATTTTACTTGTGCTCAATTATAGTGAGGAGTTATCTGAGGAAGATATTAAGCTATTTGAGGCTGTCTCAGGTATGGATATTATTGTGATTGTCAATAAGACAGATCTTGAGCCTAAACTTGATGTAGAAAAGGTAAAAGAGTTAGCGAAGGATCGTCCGGTTGTTACAACATCTTTATTACAAGAAAAAGGGATTGATGAGCTTGAAATGGCCATTCAATCTTTATTCTTCACAGGCTCAATTGAAAGTGGAGATTTAACGTATGTGAGCAATACTAGGCATATTGCGCTCCTTCAAGAAGCAAAACAATCGATTGAAGATGCTCTAGAAGGAATTGAAATGGATGTACCGATCGACATTGTTCAAATAGATTTAACACGCTGCTGGGAGCAGCTAGGTGAAATTATTGGGGATGCTGTTCATGAAAGCTTAATCGATCAGTTATTCTCTCAATTCTGTTTAGGAAAGTAAAGGGAGGAACAAAAGAAATGGGTTATGAAGCTGGCCAATATGATGTAATCGTCGTCGGTGCCGGTCATGCTGGTGTTGAGGCTGCTCTTGCTTCTGCAAGACAGGGCGCCAAAACACTTGTATTGACCATCAATCTCGATATGGTTGCTTTTATGCCATGTAATCCGTCCGTAGGAGGTCCCGCTAAAGGGATTGTCGTCAGAGAAATTGATGCGCTAGGCGGGGAAATGGCACGAAATATAGATAAGACGCACATTCAAATGCGTATGCTGAATACTGGAAAAGGACCTGCTGTCCGTGCGTTAAGAGCGCAAGCAGATAAGTTTCAATATCAGCACGAAATGAAAAAAACAATGGAAAATGAACCAAACCTAACAATGCTACAAGGGATGGTAGACCATTTAATTGTAGAAGATGATGAATGTAAAGGTGTTGTGACTCAAACAGGTGCAAATTATCGCGCGAAATCTGTTGTTCTAACGACTGGTACTTTCTTAAAAGGCCGCATTATTTTAGGGGATCTTTCTTATTCAAGCGGTCCTAATAATCAGCAGCCTTCCATTAAATTATCGGATCATCTAGCAGAACTAGGATTCGATTTGGTTCGCTTTAAAACTGGGACACCACCACGAGTAAACAGCCACTCGATTGATTATAGTAAGACGGAAATTCAACCAGGTGACGATGTACCACGTGCGTTTTCTTATGAAACTGTGGAATATATTACAGATCAATTACCATGCTGGTTAACATACACGAGTTTAGAGACTCATCAAATTATTGATGAGAATCTTCACCGTTCTCCTATGTATTCAGGTATGATTAAAGGAACAGGTCCTAGATACTGTCCGTCTATTGAGGATAAGGTGGTTCGTTTTAACGATAAACCGAGACATCAAATTTTCTTAGAGCCAGAAGGCCGTAATACGCAAGAAGTGTATGTTCAAGGTTTATCTACAAGTCTGCCAGAGGATGTACAGCAGCGAATGCTGTCAACCATTCCAGGGCTTGAAAATGTACAAATGATGCGAGCGGGTTATGCCATTGAGTATGATGCGATTGTGCCTACACAATTGTGGCCGACACTTGAGACGAAGAAAATTTCTGGATTATATACAGCTGGCCAAATTAATGGTACCTCTGGTTATGAGGAAGCTGCAGGTCAAGGAATTATGGCAGGTATCAATGCAGGAAGAAAAGCATTGGGTAAAGAAGAAGTCATTTTAAGCCGATCTGATGCATATATCGGTGTTCTCATTGATGATCTTGTCACGAAGGGTACAAATGAACCTTACCGTCTTTTAACTTCTCGTGCAGAGTACCGCTTACTTCTGCGTCATGACAATGCTGATTTAAGATTGACGGAACTTGGATATAACATTGGTTTAATTTCTGAAGAGAGATTCCAAGCATTCACACAGAAAAAAGAGGCCATTGAAGCAGAGAAAAAACGTTTATATTCTGTCATTATTAAACCTACAGCAGAGACACAGGAATATATCCGTTCTCTTGGTGGAAGTGAATTGAAGGACGGTATTCGAGCAAGTGATCTGATGAAGCGTCCAGAGATGAACTATGAATCTGTTGTGAAACTAGCTCCTGCTGACACACCGCTTCCTGCTGATGTGTGTGAACAGGTAGAGATTCAAATTAAATATGAAGGTTATATTGAAAAGTCGCTCCAACAAGTTGAAAAGCTGAAAAAGATGGAAAACAAAAAGATTCCGGATCGAATCGATTATGATGCCATCAAAGGGATTGCAACTGAAGCGAAGCAAAAGCTAAAAGAAGTCCGACCGCTTTCTGTTGCACAGGCTTCTCGTATTTCAGGCGTTAACCCTGCTGATATTTCTATCCTTTTAGTGTATTTGGAGCAGGGACGTATTGCGAAGATAGCAGAGTAGAAAGGATGTCGGCATGAACATTGAACAATTTACAGCAGCACTAGAGGAGAAAGGGATCACTCTTTCTCCAGTGCAGCTTGAACAATTTGAAACTTACTTCCATATGCTTGTAGAATGGAACGAGAAGATGAATTTAACGTCCATTACAGAAAAGGAAGAAGTATATTTAAAACATTTTTATGACTCGATATCAGCAGCATTTTTTATTGATTTTCACAATGTGACAACAATTTGTGATATTGGAGCTGGTGCTGGTTTTCCAAGCATTCCTCTTAAAATTTGTTTCCCTCATCTACATGTGACCATTGTTGATTCTCTCCAGAAACGCATTACGTTTCTCAATGAGTTAGCAAAAGGGTTAAACTTACAAGATACTACTTTTTATCATGATCGTGCGGAGACCTTTGGACAACGTAAAGATCAACGTGAAAGCTATGACCTTGTCACCGCTAGAGCAGTTGCGCGCTTATCTGTCTTGAGCGAACTATGCCTGCCTCTTGTGAAAAAGGAAGGTTTGTTTGTTGCATTAAAAGCATCTGCTGCAGATGAAGAGATGCAAGCAGGAAAAAAAGCCGTCACTGTCCTCGGAGGAGAGGTTGTTGAAAAGCATTCCTTTGTTCTTCCTTTAGAAGAAAGCGAACGGAACATCATTGTCATTGAAAAGAAAAAACAAACACCAAAAAAATATCCTAGAAAACCAGGAACACCTAATAAATCACCAATAGAGGGTTGATCATGTAAAAGGTCGGTTTTTCTTCAATATTTATGATTTTACAGAAGGAAAAAACATGAGAAAATAGAATTATAAAAAGGTAGTTTTTAAAGGTGGTGTAGGTTCATGAAGCATTCACTCTCACGCTTCTTCGGGCTTGGTGACAAAGAACATCCTGAGCGTGATACCGAAATAGAGGCAGAGATTGCTGAGCATGAAACATTAAAGGAAGAGATACAGGAGCTCCCGGTCGACACAATTATGCCTAACCGTTTTCAGCCACGCACCATTTTTTCAGAAGAAAAGATACAAGAGCTGGCCACAACCATTCATACCCATGGCATTATTCAACCGATTGTTGTTAGACCAACAGAAGAAGAAGGAAAATATGAACTGATCGCCGGCGAAAGACGTTGGAGAGCGGTACAAACTCTTCAATGGGAGAAGATCCCCGCTATTATAAAAGATTTTACTGATACGGAAACGGCATCTGTGGCATTGATTGAAAATTTGCAAAGAGAAGAGCTGTCTGCAATTGAAGAGGCTCATGCTTATGCACGTCTTTTAGAGCTTCATGATTTAACGCAAGAAGCGCTTGCTCAGCGTTTAGGTAAGGGACAATCGACTGTTGCAAACAAACTAAGACTTTTAAAGTTGCCTGAAGAGGTACAGCAAGCCATTTTGGAGAAAAAAATCTCAGAGAGACATGCCCGTTCACTTGTACCTCTAAAGCTGCCAGAATTACAGATCACGCTGTTGCAGGAAATCATCGAAAAGCAGCTGAATGTGAAACAGACTGAAGAGCGTGTAGTGAAGATGCTTGAACAAAAAACAGATCGCAAACCGAAGCCGAAACGTAAGGCGTTTAGCCGAGATACGCGAATTGCGATGAATACCATTCGTCAGTCTCTCCACATGGTAGAAGACAGCGGACTTAAAATAAATACCGAGGAAGAAGAATTTGAGGAATATATCCAATTAACGATTCGAATTCCTAAATAGAAAGAAGCTGATGAGCATTACTCGTCAGCTTTTTTGTCTTTCTCTCCCTTCAATTCATGATATTTACTTATTATTAATTAATTGGTAAAATATGATTTTCATAGTAGAAGGGAGGTGACATATAACCGATGAAAATGAAAAAGACTATTTTTGCTATTATCTGTTATTTACTAATCTCTTTTTCTCTTTTTTCAAATGAAACGACTGTGTTTGCTGTGAGCACGTCAACGAATCATGATACCCATTCAGCGGAAGAAACGATTACGAAAGAAGAACTGAGTACTCTGAAGAAACAAGGTGTGGTTTCGACAGATGTAACGGTTCAACAATTAAATCAAGAGCAAGCGTCTCAGGACGATGCGATCGATGTGATCACAGCTGATGATGATTTGGAGAACTATGGTTTAAGGCAAAACAAACAGGATGAAATGGTAACAGATGAAAGACCGAATACCATTCGCCATCTTTTTGGTAAACCGTATCCTGGAACCGATATTATGCCTCAAAAAGGGGATATATTGGTGACGAGCACTGGTGCTTTGAATGGTTTAATTGGTCATGCAGGCATCGTCATTAATGAGAAAAGCTATGCATCCATTCCTGGGTTCCGGCAGCATCCCAATATTGATTCCATTCAAAGCTGGTTTCGCTATAGTGCCAATACAAAGGTGATTCGGATTAATCATCAGGAAAAGGCAGATTTAGCTGGGGATTGGGCGCACGATTACGTGAAAGACCATCCGAAGGCTCGATATTCGATCACTATGTCTATTCAATCTTTGGACCCTACATATTGTTCAAAGATTGTATGGCAGGCTTACGCGAAAACCGGGGACGCTGTTGGACATGCCACATTTACCATTAAAGCACCCTATGGGTTTTTGAAAAAAAAGAACTATAAAACAGTGACACCTAAAGTCATTGTGAGCGAAGGTCGTAAAATTGGCGGATTAAACTTTTGATTGTATCTCCCTCACTTTTCATGAAAAGTGGGGTTTTTTTGTCTCGTTATTTTCTTTGAAAAGATATATCAATATATCTTTAGAACGCATTTTTATGCAACTATTCATGTACGGAAACACAGATTCATTCACGAATTTATAATGGGGGAACAAAAAAAGCAAACGTTTCATACTTTTTTTGATAGAATAGGAAGTATGAATGAATGAGAAACTTGTTAAGTTGAAAGTGGGTGACATCGTGGGGAAAATCATAGCGATTACCAACCAGAAGGGCGGCGTTGGGAAGACGACAACTTCTGTTAATTTGGGTGCGTGTTTAGCATACATAGGAAAACGAGTGTTGTTAGTTGATATTGATCCGCAGGGAAATGCCACAAGTGGTATTGGGATTGAGAAGGCAGACGTAGAGAAGTGCGTGTACGATATTTTAGTAGACGATGCAGATGTACTTGATGTGATTAAGACGACAGAGGTCGAAAATCTTGATGTCATTCCTGCGACGATACAGCTTGCAGGGGCAGAAATTGAGCTTGTGCCTACGATCTCACGTGAAGTGAGGTTGAAAAGAGCACTTGAATCTGTGAAGCAAAATTATGATTATATGATTATTGACTGCCCGCCATCACTTGGATTACTGACGATTAATGCGTTAACTGCATCCGATTCTGTTTTAATACCGGTTCAGTGTGAATATTATGCGCTTGAAGGATTGAGTCAATTGTTGAATACGGTTCGTCTTGTGCAGAAACATCTAAATACCGACCTTGCCATTGAAGGTGTCTTACTGACAATGCTGGATGCAAGAACAAACCTTGGAATCCAAGTCATCGAAGAAGTAAAAAAATACTTTAGAGATAAAGTCTATCAGACCGTGATTCCGAGAAATGTGAGACTAAGTGAAGCGCCTAGTCATGGGAAACCTATTATCTTGTATGATCCACGTTCAAGAGGTGCAGATGTCTATTTAGACTTAGCAAAGGAAGTGGATGCGAATGGCTAAAGGTCTTGGAAAGGGTATTAATGCGCTATTTAACAATGTGGATTCCAATGAAGAAACTGTCGAAGAAATTAAGTTGAAGGATTTGCGTCCGAACCCTTATCAGCCAAGGAAAACGTTTGATGATGATGCATTGTCTGATCTCAAAGAATCGATTCAGCAGCATGGTGTTTTACAGCCGATTATTGTTCGTAAATCGATTAAAGGATATGACATCGTCGCAGGAGAACGCCGTTTCCGTGCAGCACAACAAGCTGGTTTGACAACAATTCCTGCGATCGTCAGGGAATTTTCAGAAACACTGATGAGGGAGATCGCTCTTTTAGAAAACTTACAGCGCGAGGATTTATCTCCATTAGAGGAAGCAGAAGCCTATGCCTCCTTGCTAGATCATTTAAGTGTGACTCAAGAGGAATTAGCCAAGCGGTTAGGAAAAAGCAGACCGCATATTGCGAACCACCTTCGTTTATTAACATTACCAGATGAAGTACAAAAGCTGATTGCGGATGGAACATTATCCATGGGACATGGACGCACGCTGCTTAGTTTGAAAAACAAAAAGAAGCTGGCGCCATTAGTAAAGAAGGTCGTGGACGAAGGATTGAATGTCCGTCAGGTTGAGAAACTTGTTCAGCAATTAAATGAAAATGTTCCACGTGAAACAAAGAAAAAAGAAGCACCAAAGGATCGCATGTTGAAAGAAAGAGAATCTTTCTTACAAAATTACTTTGGTACTTCAGTGACGATCAAGAAACAGAAGAAAAAAGGGAAAATTGAGATTGAATTTCTCTCAAATGAAGATTTAGAAAGAATCCTTGAATTGCTTTCTACGAGAGAATCATCGGAATGACCATCTTGATATGAGATGGTCTTTTTTATATTCTTCCCGTGATATTTTGAATAGGGGTAAAGAGAGAACGGCTTTTTTCTCTCGTCCAATCCATTTGATCAATGTGGGATAGACTTTCAGAAAGTGTATTGGCCATAGACATCACAAGATGAAGACGTGTGTTTTGGAGAACGAAGTATTCCATAAAACCGCTCACGTTGACGATTCCATTAATATGAATATTGCCTACTTCTGGCAGCTCTTTTTGCACACCTGCACCGGGCTTTAACGGTCCCTCTCCAATTTGAAACGATCCTACACTTTTCACTCTACCTAAACAGGCATCAACGGCTACGATAAATGGGTGTTTATGAGCTTGTTCAATTTCAGCGAGCTTTTCCTTTAAATTGACCGCATGCACTGGGTCAGAGAGAGTGCCGTATACATGCAGCTTTTTTAAATCAAGACTTGAAAGCTTTGTTCCTACAAGTGGACCTAGAGAGTCACCGGTTGATCGGTCTGTTCCTATGCAGACGATGGCAACGGGTCTTTTTCCTGCTTTCTGGAGATGCGAGAATAAAATACTTTTAAGCTGCTGAATGGCATTTGTATCCGTATGGGACACGTATTCTTTCACCCTATTTCTTAAAAAAAGACCGTTCTTGCTATTCATAGGTCTCACTTCCTTGTCATAGTAGTTAGTATCAGTATACGGAAACAAGCTTAATTCTATACCTATGAGGTGATGATTGTGTGGAAGGCTGGTTCAAGGTGGACGCTTTTAATTTTAGGAAGCTTGATAGGAGCGGGATATGCCTCCGGTCAAGAAATTTGGCAGTTTTTTGGCCTTGATAGCGGACTAGCCATTCTACTGTTTACGCTCATGTTTATGCTGTCTACTTATGTGGTGTTAAAAATCAGTTATGAGGTTCGTGCCGATCATTTTGTGCCGGTGTTAGAGCGTCTTGTAGGTCCTTGGCTGGCCAAGGTGTATGATATTTTAATTGTTCTTTATCTATTCACGACAACAACAGTCATGATTGCCGGTGGCGGGGTGACACTTAAGATGTATCATGTGCCATTTTGGGTTGGAATCGGTGCATTTTGTTTATTCTCATTTATGATTTTTTTCTGGGATGTGAAAGGGCTCTTATCTGTGAATGCTTTCATTATACCAATTTTGGTGGCGGGGCTCATCTATGCGTTTGTTTTTTATTATATGAATCATGATCATATGTGGAGAATTGATTTTGGCCAGCAATACAATTGGCCTGCCAGTATCGTCTTTGCTTCTTTGAATATATTATCTGTTGTGGCGGTGCTGTCTTCAGTGGGGAAAGAAATGAAGGGGCTTGGAGAGGCCAAGGTTGCGAGTATATTAAGCGGTTTGATTTTTGGTGTCATTTCTTATGTGTATAACGAAATACTAGTTGATATTTCTGGGAGTCTTTCAGCAGAGGGGATTCCTTTGTTTACAGTATTAGAGGGGGCACCAACATCATTGTTTGTGTTTATGACCATTGTTCTTTGTTTAGCGATTTATACAACAACCGCTGCGGGATTATTTGGTTTATCCAGCCGCATGCTCTCTTTTGTACGAATGCCCCGCTGGTTCATTGTATTCATCATGCTTCTTTTGATGGCACCTTTAACCTCTCTTGGATTTGCTGATTTGATTGCTTTCTTGTATCCGATTTACAGCTTGCTCAATCTTTATTTGCTTGTCTGTTTAATGCTGTACCCGATTTTAAGTAAAAAGATATTTTTCCGTTCTAAAAATTATACTGATAAAATAAAATAAACACCTCTCTTTCAAAGAGAAGTGCTTATTTTATCCGAATGGAATCAATCGCTTCCTTGATATCGTCATATACAGGCATGTGCTGGAGACGCTGCATGCGTTCCTCTATTTCTGAGATGGCTTGTCCCTTTAAATGCTGGGATACATGCTGTTTGACAATGGTTGTCTGGTTCATCATGTCTTCTGTTTTGGACAATTGGTACTCCAAGTGCATGCGTGTGTTTGCCAATTCATCGTGAAGCCGCATTTTCAGCAATCGCTTTAAATCTTTTCGTTGTCCTTCTCTGCGCATGGCCTGAATAGCGGCAATTTCTTCAGGTGATTGCGATTGTGTTTGTGGTGCAGATTGACTTTCGAATACAGACATGGAGCGGCGGGCACTCACATTTTGCAAGAAACGCTGGGCGTCACTAGGAGGTTTATTTTGATTGATCATATGGCGACTCCTTTCTTAACGAATACCCATTTGCATCGCAAGGCGTCTATCTGCCTTGGCATAGTCATCACCCATTGTGTACATATGTCTTGAAAGGGTGGAAAGTTCTTGTTCGTAGTCTCTCAAGGTGTACAAGGCATTCAGTTGTTTTTCATGAGAATAAAAGGATGATTGCGGCTGCTCCATCCGTACTTCCTCTAACAGTGCTTCTACATCGCTATGGGTTAATAAATCATAGTGACCGAAGCCGACAAGTCCTTTCAGTTCTTGTTTTACATGATGGACGGCATCTTTTACACTATCATCAATTCCATCTATTTTCTCAAATACAGTGTGTACTTCATGTTCAATAATACTTTGTAGATCATAAGATGAATTTTTTAGTAAATGGGATTTTATGATAATTTCAAGCCCGCTTTGTGCATATGCACGGCCAGAATGGATTTCTTGTAAAAGCATCGCTGTAAAACTTGTATTGTGATCAAGCTGTTCATCTAAAATACGGGCGGCTCCATTCGAATGGAATGAATACCCATTTACTTTAAACTCTCCTGAAACGAGAGCTAAAAATGCATTTGTATCAAATGATTCGTTCCAATCTATATTCATCGATGCAAAAGCTGATCTTAAAAAGGTGTCAATTTCTCTTGGTTTATATATTATGGATTCTTGGACCGATCCCTGCTCCCGGGGCGGTACGGTGTACTTGACTTGTCCAACTCCATGATCATGGCGATTGAGTAAACCTACATAATGATTGGGTTGAATATATTCTGTGAGAACATGGGTATATTTTCCTTCTAATGCTTTTTGCTGAATGGAAGGTGCCAGGCTGCTCCATATATTTGGGCTATCGAATGTGATGGCTTTTTTGACAGCTGGCTGTTCTGTTGCAATATAAGCACAAACAGCACCGGCAAGCGCTTGTCCAGTGAGATAGATGGTTGCATTCGGGTGCTTCTGACAGACGTCCTCGATGTATTCCTTCCCTTTAAAAAAGACATGATCTTGCTTTCCGGCTAAGGATTTTCTTTCAATGGGGTAGGCATAATCCGTTTTTAACAATGATTGGGTAGCCGTTTGAACATCTTGTGTCGATGTCACCGTCATTTGTTTTGGCTGAGGACAGTGAAATGCGACAATGAACTCATCTGACTGTTCCTGCTGCATCGTTAAACCATATAATTGATGATCTATTTTTAGAAAATCGTTGACAGTGAGCGTATGCTGACCTACTTCTATCGTATGGTTCTGCTGGTAATTCTCTGCGTTTCCAGCGTGATCGGATATGATTTTATAATCTTTGTCGGTTAATCTATCCTTTCGATTGACCATCGTACCTGCTCCCTCACATAACATTTATGCAGATATCATAAATCAAAAAATATGGAAAAACCACAGCGTTCTACCAATAAAAACCTTTTGACCTACAGTGTTTGTGACAATATTGAAAAAAAGCGGAGTTTAAGTAACTATTGGTCACAAATAAAATGATCTGAAAGAAGGGTTTTTTCTATAAAAAAGAACGGGATTGATATTGATACATGACAACGCCTCTTTATTTTGTGCATTGCTCTCCATCGGCGTTTTTTTGTACAATAGATTTAATGAAGTGAGCAAGAGAGGTGAATGCTGATGGCAGACAAAGCATTTGGGTTACATGACGTTGTTGAAATGAAAAAACCCCATCCATGTGGTGCCAATCGGTGGAAAGTCATTCGTTTGGGCATGGATATTCGTATTAAGTGCGAAGGGTGTGGGCACAGCGTGATGATCCCAAGAAGAGATTTTGAACGAAAAATGAAGAAAATTCTCGTCAAGCATGAGGAGCCAACTGCTTAAGTAGGCCTCATGCTTTTTTGATGAAATTTGTCTTTTGTTCAGAGAAACAGATGCAATTTCTTATTTTAAAGCTCCGATTTAGTCTTTTTGGTAATGTTTCTTCTATTGAAAATGCATGATGGTTAGCTTGTCTTTTCATGTAAACCTACTTATAATTGCTCTAGGTTCATATTACGCAGTATAACGAGCACGTTTCATATAGAGGAGATGAAAGAATGGCTTTAACAGCTGGTATTGTTGGCTTACCTAACGTCGGGAAGTCAACGCTATTTAATGCAATTACACAGGCTGGAGCGGAGTCTGCTAACTATCCGTTCTGTACCATTGATCCAAACGTCGGAATTGTAGAAGTTCCAGACGAGCGTTTGCAAAAACTAACAGAATTAGTGCAGCCAAAAAAGACAGTTCCGACTGCTTTCGAATTCACTGATATTGCTGGTATTGTGAAAGGTGCATCTAAAGGAGAAGGTTTAGGAAATAAATTCCTTTCTCATATTCGTCAAGTAGATGCGATCTGTCACGTGGTGAGAGCTTTTGCTGATGATAACATTACACATGTGTCAGGTAAGGTTGACCCAGTGTCAGATATTGAAACGATTAATTTAGAATTGATTTTGGCTGATCTAGAAACGGTTGAAAAGCGTTTAACTCGTGTGAGTAAGCTTGCGAAACAAAAAGATAAGGAAGCGGTAGCTGAATTTGATATTTTGGAAAAGCTGAAGGACGCATTTGAAGCTGGAAAATCTGCAAGATCGGTTGAATTTACAGATGAGCAGCAGAAGCTTGTGAAGCAACTTCATTTACTCACGTCAAAACCTATTCTGTATGTAGCAAATGTGAGTGAGGACGAAGTAGCAGATCAGGACGGAAACGAATATGTACAGCAAATTCGTGAGTTTGCATCTGGAGAAAACGCTGAAGTCATCGTCGTTTGTGCGAAGATTGAGTCTGAAATTGCAGAGCTTGAAGGAGAAGAGAAGCAAATGTTCCTTGAAGAGCTTGGCATCAAAGAATCAGGTTTAGATCAGTTGATTAAAGCGTCTTATTCACTTCTAGGTTTAGCTACGTATTTCACAGCAGGTGAGCAAGAAGTGCGCGCTTGGACATTTAAAAAAGGAATGAAGGCGCCGGAATGTGCTGGAATCATTCATACGGACTTCGAGCGTGGATTTATTCGTGCTGAAACGGTTGCTTATGAAGATTTACTAGCTGGCGGAAGTATGTCTGCTGCAAAAGAAGCAGGTAAAGTTCGTTTAGAAGGTAAAGAATATATAGTGAAAGATGGAGACGTCATTCATTTCCGTTTTAACGTATAGGTTCTTGTCATAGGCCAAGTAATTTGTTATAATATACAATTGTGAGTAATATAATTTATTGCTCCTTGCCCGTATAGGGCCGCTTAGACCAAAAGGAGGTGCAATCAGATGAGAAAGTACGAAGTTATGTACATCATCCGCCCAACAGTTGACGATGAGGCTAAAAAAGCAGTTATCGACCGTTTTAATAACGTGTTAACTTCTAACGGTGCGGAGATCACTGGAACAAAGGATTGGGGTAAACGTCGTCTTGCATACGAAATCAACGATTTCCGTGAAGGCTTCTACCAAATCGTAAACGTTCAATCTGACGCTGCAGCAGTTCAAGAATTTGACCGCTTAGCTAAGATCAGTGACGATATCATTCGCCACATTGTTGTTAAAGAAGAAGAATAAATCATTGAAATATATATTTAAAGGTGGTCTTTCAATATGCTAAACCGTGTTGTATTGGTCGGAAGACTAACAAAAGACCCTGAGCTTCGCTACACGCCTAATGGTGCGGCTGTAGCCACGTTTACTCTAGCTGTGAATCGTACGTTTACGAATCAATCTGGAGAGCGTGAAGCCGATTTCATTAACTGTGTTACTTGGAGAAGACAAGCCGAGAACGTGGCTAATTTCTTGAAAAAAGGAAGTCTTGCCGGTGTAGACGGTCGCTTGCAGACAAGAAACTATGAAAACCAGCAAGGACAGCGTGTCTTCGTGACAGAAGTTCAAGCTGAAAGTGTTCAATTTCTTGAGCCTAAAAGCGGCGGTGCTGGTTCAGGTGGATACAGCGGCGGTGGCAATAGCGGAGGCCAGTATTATGGCGGCAGCCAAAATGATCAGAATCCATTTGGAAATGAACCAAGTCAAAATCCATATGGCAATCAAAACAACCAAAATCGTAATCAGGGAAATAGCTTCAATGATGACCCATTTGCGAATGATGGTAAACCGATTGACATCTCCGATGATGATTTGCCATTCTAATTGATCTGAAAAAAATGACCAAAGGAAAGGTGTGAAAACAAATGGCAGGTGGACGCAGAGGCGGTCGTGCGAAACGTCGTAAAGTATGTTTCTTTACTTCTAACGGAATCACGCACATCGATTACAAAGATGTTGATCTTCTTAGAAAGTTTGTTTCTGAGCGTGGTAAAATTTTACCTCGTCGTGTAACAGGAACTAGCGCTAAGTATCAACGTAAACTGACATTAGCGATTAAAAAATCACGTCAAATGGCATTACTTCCATACGTTACTGGTGAGTAAGTCGTTGACTTAAAAGCGAAGGGCCTTGAGCTCTTCGCTTTTTTTATTTGTCTCACTTTTATGAGAAAGTCGTTTCTGGCAGTCTAACTAGGGGAAGTATGTAAAAAGAGAGTCAACGTGACAGTTTGTTCTATACAAATACTAGGTTAATCTGTCATATTGGTATTTTAAAATATACTTGCAGTCAGGGCGTGGGAAGATGATTGAATTTAAGAATGTATCGATGCAATTTTCTGATGACCGCTATGCCGTTCAATCTGTTGATTTGGAGATTCAGAAAGGTGAATTTTTTGTATTGATTGGACCTAGTGGAAGCGGGAAAACGACGACTTTGAAAATGATCAATCGTCTCATCTCTTCTACAGAAGGTGAGATTTACATAAAGGGTCGAACCATCAGCGATTATGATATTTATGAGCTGCGCTGGGATATTGGTTATGTGCTTCAGCAAATAGCGTTGTTCCCTCATATGACCATAGAAGAGAATATTGCTATAGTGCCAGAGCTGAAACAATGGAAGCGGACTGAGACGAATCAGCGTGTTGATGAGTTGATGTTCATGGTGGGGCTTGAGCCTGCTACCTATCGACATCGAAAGCCAGCAGAGCTTTCAGGTGGACAGCAGCAGCGAGTCGGCGTAGCACGGGCACTTGCTGCTGATCCTGAGATTGTCCTAATGGATGAACCTTTTAGTGCGTTAGATCCACTGACGAGAGAGAAATTACAAGATGATCTGCTTGAGTTACAGCGCCGTATTCAAAAGACCATCGTTTTTGTGACACATGATATGCAGGAAGCCATGAAGCTTGGGGATCGGATATGTGTGATGAATGAAGGAAAAGTAGTGCAGGTTGGACGCCCAGAGGAATTGATTCAGCATCCAGTGAATCCATTTGTGCGGGAGTTTGTTTCAGGAGCTGCCCGTCATGTAGACCATCAAGCATTTGAGCTGACAACTATTTCTCAGCCCATACCTCAAGATGATCTGTTAGGCGATGAGGTGGTCTCCATCCATGCGACGCTGGAAGAGGTTCTATCTCGACTGGCAGAGCATGAAGAGCTTGTTGTTGAGAAGGATGGGGAACGGATCGGGCTCATCACTCGTCAAGCGGTGATTCAGTATTTAGCCGGTACTTCTGCTGAGAGGGGCGAGACACATGAATGAATGGACCAGTGTGCTATGGGCTCGAAAAGATCAGCTCGGACACGCCTTACTTGAGCATATTCAAATTTCCTTCATTGCGTTATTTCTAGCGATTTTGATTGCCATTCCTTTAGGGATTTATTTAACGAGAGTCCCTAAGATAGCAGAGTGGATCATTGGGGTGACGGCTGTCTTGCAGACAATTCCGTCTTTGGCGCTGCTTGGACTGCTGATTCCTCTCGTTGGGATTGGTCAAGTGCCCGCAATTATCGCTCTTGTCGTCTATGCTCTTCTTCCTATTTTAAGGAACACATATACAGGCATTCGTGAGGTCGATCCGTCGCTGCGTGAAGCGGCGCTCGCTATGGGAATGAATCACCGCAAACGCTTATTAAAAGTAGAACTCCCTCTTGCTATGCCTGTGATCATGGCAGGTATCCGAACGGGGATGGTCCTCATTGTAGGGACAGCCACTCTTGCAGCTCTTATTGGGGCAGGTGGATTAGGGAGTCTGATTCTGCTTGGAATTGATCGAAATGATATGTCGTTGATCATCATTGGTGCTATTCCAGCTGCATTACTTGCGCTCTTATTTGATGTGGTCTTGCGGACACTTGAGAAAATCTCCTTTAAAAAAACCGTGATCTCTGTGACGGTCTTTGCTGTAATAGCAGGAGCAGTTGTCGCTGCCCCATTGCTGTTTCAACAAGAAAAGAAAGAGATCACCATTGGAGGGAAGCTGGGGTCAGAGCCTGAAATTTTGATCTCCATGTATAAGCTTTTAATTGAGCAGGATACAGATATCCAAGTCAATCTTAAGCCTGGTCTTGGTAAGACGTCCTTTGTTTTTCAAGCACTGCGGTCTGGTGATATTGACATCTATCCTGAATTTACAGGGACAGCGATTTCTGAATTTCTGAAAGAAACAGCGAAAAGCACGGATAAGGAAAAAGTGTATGAGCAAGCGCGCCAAGGTTTGGCGTCATCCTTTCAGCTTCAGCTTCTTCAGCCGATGGCTTATAACAATACATATGCTTTAGCCGTGCCTCAATCACTAGCGGATCAATATGATTTATCAAAGATTTCAGATCTGGGTCAAATCAAGAATCGTATACGTGCTGGCTTTACTTTAGAGTTTTCTGATCGTCAGGATGGATATTTAGGCATTCAAAAAGCTTATCAGTTTTCTTTTGACGATGTGGTCACGATGGAACCGAAACTTCGATATCGAGCCCTTCAAAAAGGGAATATCCAGTTGGTCGATGCGTATTCAACAGACAGTGAATCGAGACAATACAAGTTGAAGGTGCTTGATGATGACAAGCATGTTTTCCCGCCCTATCAAGGAGCGCCCTTGCTAAGACAGGAGACATTAAAAGAGTATCCTGAGATTGAGGCCTCTCTCAACAAGCTCGCTGGTCAAATCACAGATGATGAGATGAGAGAAATGAATTACGAAGTCAATGTGAAGGGGAAAGATGCATTTCAAGTAGCCGAAGCCTATTTAAAAAAGAAAAAATTGCTTCAATAATTAAGGAGAAGCAGGTCTGCTATATATAAAGCGACCTGCTTTTGAAAAGAAAAAAACAAAAATCATTGACATCTATTTCAAAAAAGAATATCCTTAATTCGAGATAAATATATTTTTTGGTCATATATCTCGAATTCGAGATAATATAAAAGCGTCAGTCAAGACATAATGAGTAGGGACATGTTACGTCATGAAGAGGAGGTCATTAGAAGTGAAGAAAACAGAAGGAATTCACCATATCACAGCAATTGTTGGTCATCCTCAGGAGAACGTTGATTTTTATGCAGGTGTTTTAGGTCTGCGTCTCGTGAAAAAGACCGTCAATTTTGATGATCCAGGCACATACCATTTATATTTTGGAAATGAAGGAGGTTCTCCAGGTACCATTATTACGTTTTTCCCTTGGCCAGGTGCACAAAAGGGACAAATTGGAGCAGGTCAAGTAGGTGTGACAACATATGTCGTACCGACCGGTGCCTTCTCTTTTTGGAAGGAACGCCTTGAGCAGTTTGACGTTTCTTATGAAATGATTGAACGCTTTGGTGAGGCCTTTCTCTCATTTGAAGATCCGCACGGTTTATTGATAGAACTTGTAGAGCGTGAAGAAGGAAAACAGAATGACTGGACATTTAATGGGGTGACACCAGAAGTAGCGATTAAAGGGTTTGGCGGAGCTGTTTTATTAACTTCACAGCCTGAGCAAACGATGCAGCTGCTAGAACAAACGATGGGACTTGAAAAAGTCGGCACAGAAGGAGATTATGTGAGATTCCGTTCGTTTGGAGAAATCGGCAATGTCATTGATGTGAACAAGACACCTGTTGCACGAGGACGTATGGGCGTGGGAGTTGTACATCATATTGCGTGGAGAGCAACAGATGATCAGGATCAATTAGATTGGCAAAGACATGTTGCGCAAAGCGGATATCAAGTGACGCCTGTGCAAGATCGAAATTATTTCAATGCGATTTATTTTAGAGAGCTTGGCGGCATATTATTTGAGATTGCGACCGATCCTCCAGGGTTTGCACACGATGAATCTGTGGAAACGATGGGTGAAGCGTTGAAACTGCCACCGCAATATGAGGCGCAGCGTAGTCAAATTGAACAAATTGTGCTGCCGATTGAGGTAAGAGAAATCAAAGGGAAAGGAGATTCATGATGAAGCATCTTTTTCAAAAAGGAAAGAATGAACAAAAACCTGTCCTTCTCATGCTGCATGGAACTGGCGGGACAGAGCAAGACTTATTGCCGCTTGCAGAAGTGGTAGACCCTGAAGCATCTGTTCTTAGTGTGAGAGGAAATGTATCAGAAAACGGCATGCCGCGTTTTTTCAGGCGTTTGGCAGAGGGTGTTTTTGATGAGCAAGATTTAATTGAGCGTACAGAGGAATTATATACATTTATCGGGGAAGCAGCAGATAAGTATGGATTTGATCGTCACAATGTGGTAGCCATCGGCTATTCAAACGGGGCGAACATTGCTGGAAGTCTGTTATTCCATTACGGAGATGCGTTGAAAGGAGCGATCCTGCATCATCCAATGGTCCCAAGACGAGGGGTTTCATTACCTTCATTAGCGGGGAAACAAGTCTTTATAGCAGCTGGTGAAAATGACCCAATGTGCCGTCCTGAGGAATCTCAGGAACTGGAGCAACTGCTTCAGGAGGCGGGAGCATCCGTAACGCTTCATTGGGAAAATCGTGGACATCAGCTAACGAGAGAAGAAGTCGATGCTGCGGCATTGTGGTATCGTCGTCAATTTAAATAAGGTGGGGAATACAGGTGGGATTTTTACAGAAGCTATTTGGGCAAACCAAACAAAAGGAGATGGAACAAGTGGAAAACGTAAAACTAGCGATTATTTATTATAGTTCAACAGGTACAAACTATCAGATGGCAAAATGGGCTGAGGCTGGAGCGAAAGAAGCTGGTGCTGAAGTCAAAATTTTAAAGGTTCCTGAATTGGCACCAGAAGCAGTTGTTGCATCAAATCCAGCATGGAAAGCACATTTAGATGAAACAAAAGATGTCCCTGAGGTTCAGTTAAGTGACTTAGAGTGGGCAGATGCCATTATTTTCAGCATGCCGACACGTTTCGGTAACTTACCGGCTCAAATGAAGCAATTCTTAGACACAACAGGCGGTTTATGGTTCCAAGGGAAACTAGCAAACAAAGCAGTGAGTGCGATGACATCTGCACAAAACCCAAATGGCGGACAGGAGCAGACAGTTCTGAGCCTTTATACAACGATGTTCCACTGGGGAGCCATTATTGCCGCTCCTGGATACACGGATGATTCCCTATACGGCGCAGGGGGTAACCCTTACGGTGTGAGTGTGACTGTTGACCAAAATGGAAAGATTCAAGAGGATGCAGAAGCAGCCGCAAAACATCAGGCGAAACGTACAGTGAATGTAGCAGAATGGATCAAAAAAGGTCAAAACGCTTAATAGATGTATACAAAAAGAATGCAGCCACTCCGCTGCATTCTTTTTTCATTAATAAGGATCTGAAGGTGTGCTGTTGTTGATCGCATCGTTGACAGCCTGTGCCGCGCCTGTTGATCCAATGGGACCGCTTGGCTCCTCTTGTTTGAAGGCTTTTAAGCCATCGGCCACACGTTTTCCGTAGTCAGGATCAGCTTTTGTGAAGTTTTCAATCATTTGGTCTTGGATGTCTTTTTGACAGGTAGCTAAGGTGTTGACTAAGTTTTTAATCAGTTCCTCACGTTCCCAATCATTGAAGCGGCGATAGGTTTCTCCGGCTTGTCCGAAATTGTTCGGACGGTCAATGGCTTCTCGTTTGACTTCACCCTCTACAAAAGGCTTATGATCCTTTCCATCTTGCTGCGCTTCTTTTAATCCTCCGAGAATGGACGGTTCATAATTCACATGGGGGTTTTGTCCTTTTCCTTGATCCACATGATATTCCATTTGCCCATCTCGCTGATTGGTGGCAACATGCTTTTTAGGTGCATTGATCGGCAGCTGTAGATAATTTGGCCCGACTCGATATCGCTGCGTATCAGAGTAAGAGAAGGTACGTCCTTGCAGCAATTTATCATCTGAGAAATCTAATCCGTCTACAAGAACCCCCGTCCCAAAGGCAACCTGTTCCACTTCTGCAAAATAATTTTCTGGATTTTCGTTTAGCACCATTCGTCCGATCGGTTTCCATGGATAGTCATCCTTGTACCAGAGCTTTGTCGGATCGAGTGGATCAAAGTCTAGATGGGGGTGGGTGTCATCTTCCATGATTTGCGCGTATACTTCCCATTCAGGATGATCCCCTTGTTCAATGGCTTCATATAAATCCTGTGTGGCATGATTAAAGTTTTCCCCTTGAATGGCTTGGGCTTGTTCTTGTGTCAGGTTGCGAATTCCTTGCTTTGGTTCAAAGTGATATTTGACCAACACTGCTTTTCCTTCATGATTCACCCATTTATAGGCATGGACGCCAGAGCCTTGCATGTGCCGGTATGTGGCAGGAATGCCCCATGGCGAGAAGAGAAATGTCACCATATGTGTTGCTTCAGGTGATTGTGAAACGAAATCAAAAATGCGCTCGCCATCCTGACGATTGGTGACAGGGTCAGGCTTAAAGGCATGAACCAAATCAGGGAATTTCAAAGCATCTCGAATAAAGAAAATTTTGAGGTTGTTCCCAACGAGATCCCAGTTGCCGTCTTCTGTATAAAATTTGATCGCAAATCCCCGCGGATCGCGTAAAGTTTCTGGTGAATGTCCGCCGTGAATAACAGAAGAGAATCGAACGAAGACAGGGGTCTTTTTTCCTTTCTCTTGAAATAATTTGGCTCTTGTATAAGTGGAAATGGGTTCGTCACCGAATGTACCGTAGGCTTCAAAGTATCCGTGTGCGCCAGCACCTCGTGCGTGAACGACACGTTCAGGGATGCGTTCACGATCAAAATGGCTGATTTTCTCTAGGAAATCGTAGTTTTCAAGCGTAGTCGGTCCTCTATTCCCAACGGTTCTCATGTTTTGATTATCTGTTACCGGGTGACCTTGTCGATTCGTCAAGGTTTCTTCTGACTCTGAAGATGATGTAGACTGTTGATCTTCTTTCAAGGTAGAATCCCTCCTTCAATATCTCCCTAACAATATGGTCATGTTGCTCCCTATTTCATACAAGGATTGATATAATGAGTGAAAACTTTTATGAGGAGCGGACCTAATGATTCGATTACACTGCCTTCACGCACATCCATCTAATATTTCTTACATTGACGACGCTTTCTATGACACAGGATTTGATCTGCATCACATCGTCGATTCATCCTTTATGGAACGAGCCAAACAAGATCCCGCATTTGATCTTGAGCAGCAGCAAACCTATGCTATCAACAGACTCATGCAAGAAGGAGAGGCTGATCTTGTTTTATTAACGTGTACACAATACATTGCGGCTTTGGGGGAGCAGCAGCACCTGTTCAAACAACCAATTGTTCCGATAGATGAGCCGTTATTTGAGCAGATTTGTGAGCGAGAGGGTCCGCTTCAGCTGGTGTTTTCAAACCCAGATACAGTAGAAGGAACGATGAAGCGACTGTCTTCATATGTAAAAGAGCGGGGAAAGCAGTTGAAGGCAGAAGTGGTTGTGCTAGAGGATGTCTTTCATCTTTGCTTGAACGGCGATATACAAGCCTACCATGAGCGAATCATGGAACAGTTAAGGCAATCTGTGAAGCAGCAGCATGGAGATATTTGTGTGATGCAGCTCTCGATGGTTCACGCTGCAAAGCAGGTGGAGCAGGAAACAGGAGTGTCCATCATTCATCCGCTATCACCACTCAAACCATTTGTTTATCAAAAAATAACTACTCTAAAAGAGTGAACCCGCCACAGGTTCGCTCTTTTTGTATAGAAACGTAAATGGGATGACATGTTAAAAAAATAATGGAGCGCAAACTATTTTTAACAGGTGCGCGTCTATCCAATGTAAGAAATAACAGATGCGCATTTAAGATAAAGGAGCTCTTTGTAAAATGAAGAAACGAAAGATTGATGATCAATTTGCGGATTACGTAATGGAGCATAAACACAGTTTTTATCGATTGTCCTATAGCTATGTCAAAAACCCAGAAGATGCGATGGATGTCGTTCAAGAGGCGATTCATAAAGCACTCAAATCTGTTCACCGATTAGAGGATGCGACCAAGATGCATAGCTGGTTTTATAAAATCGTCGTAAACGCTGCCCTCGACTTTTTACGAAAGAAGAAGCGTGTGCAAGTGACAGACGATGATACGCTGGAATTTTTATCACAGGGTGAATCGGATGTCTATGAGGATCAAGATGTCAGACGGGCAATAGAAGATTTGCCGGAGATGTATCGGGTCATCATTATATTAAGATTCTTTGAGGATTTAAAGCTAGAGGACATTGCTCATATTCTTGGAGAAAATGAAAACACCATTAAAACAAGATTATATAAGGCGTTGCGGCTTTTAAAAGTAGAATTATCGCAGGAGGAAATATAAATGGATAAGCATTTGGAACAGTTAAAAGAGGAATATCTAGAAATCCCTATTCCCCCGGAATACGATGCTATGGTTGAACGGACATTAAAACGAAAAAACAAGCAACCTCATTTTCAGAAATGGACGATCGGACTTGTTGCTGCGGCTGCTTTATTTGTCACCACTGTAAATGTCAGTCCGCAGGCAGCAAGAGCGATTTCAGAAGTACCCGTCATTGGAGAGCTTGTGAAAGTCGTGACGTTCACAGAATTTAAAAAGAGCGATCAGGGAACAAATATTGATCTCAAAACACCACATGTTTCAGGGCTTGGGGACGGAAAATTACAAGACAGCCTGAATCAAAAATATTTAGCTGAAAACAAAAAGCTGTATCAAGATTTTGAAAAGGAAACAAAGGGTTATAAAAATGGTCATTTGAGTGTAGAGAGCGGATATGAAGTAAGAACAAACAATGATCAAATTCTTTCACTAGGTCGATACAAGGTGACGACTCAGGCTTCTGCGGCAGAGGAAATGACATATGATACGGTGGATAAGAAAAACCATGTACTCATTACATTACCAAGTCTATTTAAAGATGACCGTTATATTGATGTGATTAGTGAAAATATTAAAGAACAAATGAAAAAACAGATGAAAGAGGATTCAAATAAGATTTACTGGATGACGAAGCAAGATACGGTTGATCCGTTTAAGAAGATTCAGCCAGATCAAAGCTTCTATATCAATTCAAAAGGCAAACTGGTGATTTCCTTCAACGAATATGATGTGGCGCCTGGTTACATGGGTGTAGTTGAATTCACGATTCCAACAAGCGTGCTAAAGGATATTCTCGTCAGCGATATGTACATTCATTAAAAGAAGAAAAAAGACTGCTGAAGATGTCAGCAGTCTTTTTATGTTTATGAAGAAAGTGCGTCTGTTAGTGCAGGCACGACTTGTTTCTTTCTTGATACAACACCTTTTAGTAAAGCAGTGTTGTTTTCAAGTGTGACATTGAATGCTTTTTCTACTTTTGCTGCTTCAGCACCAAGTGCAAGCGCAAGAGAGTCATTTTCTAGAATGTCTGTGATCACTAAAACAAATAGATCAAGACCTTTCGCTGCGATGACTTCATTGATTTTTGCTTCGATGTCAGCTTGTCTTGCTGTTACTTCAGCGATATCAACTGTATTAACTTGTGCAATTTCGACTTTGCTGTTTCCTAGTGCAAATTCTTTTGCATCCAGTGTGATTAATTCTTGAACTGTTTTTTGGCTTAGGTCAGCTCCTGCTTTCAGCATATCTAAACCATATACTTCAGGGTCTACTCCTGCGATTTTTGCCAGCTCATGCGCAGCATCAACATCCTGCTGTGTGCATGTTGGGGATTTGAATAGCAAGGAATCAGAAATGATCGCAGACAAAAGCAAACCAGCGATTTCTTTTTCAATTGTGACTTGGTGCTCTTTGTACATTTTGTTTAAGATCGTTGCTGTGCAGCCAACTGGCTCAGCACGATAGTAAAGAGGTTCACTTGTTTCAAAGTTGGCAATACGGTGATGGTCAATGACCTCTGTCACTTGTACTTGATCAATATCGCTTACACTTTGTTGGAATTCGTTATGATCGACAAGAATGACTTGTTTTGTTTCGTTTGCAGCCGTTTCAATGAAACGAGGTGCTTCTTGTTTAAAGAAATCTAATGCGTATTGTGTTTCTCCATTGATTTCTCCAAGTCTGACAGCTTCTGCTTGAACGCCAATTTTGTTTTTCAGATCAGCGTAAGCGATAGCAGAGCAAATCGTGTCTGTGTCAGGGTTTTTGTGTCCGAATACGAGTGTTTTTCCCATGTGAATTCTCCTTCTTACTTTTATTGATGATGTTTCTATTCTAACAGCTTTTGACCTTGAATTCAGGGTTTATAGCTAAGAATAATCTAAAAAATTGTAACATGCTGTCTGAAAAGTTGCATGTACAAGACGATCTAAGTTGTTCCACGTGAAACGTTCTTGGAATAGCCTGCATTTTACTTGCGATTTACGGCTATGGTAAAATAAAGGTTGGGTCAAGATATGACGGAGCGTACATCGTACGTATACATAGAAGTACACATTGAGCAAGATATAGAAAAATGATTGGATTGAGGTGAAGGTGTGAAACAAACAAAAGCGTTAGTAGAAGGCGCTATCATGATCAGTATTTTTGCGGTCATGACGCTGTTTTATTTGTATGTGCCACTTTTAGCCATTATTTTCTTCATGGCTGCTCCGATTCCGATCATTCTCTATACAATCAGGCATGGCTTGAAAAAAGGAATTGCGGCTGGCGCTATTGGCATAGTGATCAGCTTTTTAATTGGGTCTATTAATGGGCTGTTAAGTGCGCCAATGCTGATTGCTGTTGGAGTAGGTATGGGTGTTTTCTACAGCAGGAGGCAGCCAGGTCAGGCTATTATTACGGGTGCGCTGATCTACTTATTCAGTTTTCTCATTTACTTTGTTGTCAGTGTCCAGCTGTTTCAAGTAGATATACTGGGTGTCGCAAAGGAATCAATTGACCAAATCATGCCGATGGTAGAGAGTACCTTAAAACAATCTGGCGCTTCTGATCAGGACATAGCAAAACAACTCAAGCAGTTTAGAGAGATGCAGGATACGGCATTAAATTCTTTACCTGTAGCGCTTTTGATTTTTGTCACGCTCATGTCTTTCGTCAATCATTGGTTTGTGCGGCCGTTGATCAAACGGTTTGTTCCAGACATGCCAGCTCTTAAGAAATTTAAGGATATGCGGCTGCCAAAAAGCATGGTATGGTATTATTTACTCACACTGCTTTTGATGCTGATTCAGCCGGAGAAAGGCAGCTTTTTATCGCTCGTGCAAACGAGTGCTTTTCAAATTTTATTTATACTGGTGCTTATTCAGGGCTTTTCTTTTATCTTCTATTATTGCCACGAAAAAAACATCTCAAAAGTGGTACCCATTTTTGCCGTCGTATTGACGATTCTCTTTCCGCCAATCGGTGTGATTGTGCGTATTATAGGGATTGCTGACATAGGCTTTGATTTAAGAGAAAAAGTAAAAACAAATAATTCACTCTGAATGTTGAGGAGTTGATATCAGTGCCAAGCTTCTATCGAAAACCTGTCATCAAGTATCCGATCTTCGCGTTAATTGTTCTTGCGGTGATCACAGTCCTCCTCAACCTTTATTTTAATTGGATCATAGGAGCGGTTGGTCTTTTAGTCCTTGCGGGTGTGCTCTACTTTTTAAAGTGGGCAGATACGCAGGTGCAAAAAGAGATTGATTCATATATTTCAACATTATCCTATCGAGTCAAAAAGGTTGGAGAAGAAGCATTAATGGAGATGCCAATTGGTATTATGCTGTTTAATGACCAGTATTATATCGAATGGACCAATCCATTTCTCGCTTCGTGCTTCCATGAAAGCACACTTGTCGGCAGATCCTTGTATGATACATTTGAATCCATTGTGCCTCTTATTAAACAAGAGGTTGAGACAGAAAATGTGACGCTGAATGACCGGAAATTCAAAGTCATTATTAAACGGTCAGAGCGCCTTTTATATTTCTTTGATGTCACGGAACAAGTGCAGATTGAAAGACAGTATGAAAATGAACGAACGGTGTTATCTTATATCTTTTTAGACAATTATGATGATGTCACGCAGGGTCTTGATGATCAGGTGCGCAGCGCGATAAATAGTGAAGTCACATCGCTGTTAAACAATTGGGCACAAGAATACGGCATTTTCTTAAAAAGAATTTCATCTGAACGATTTATGGCTGTATTAAATGAGAGCATCTTAGCAGAGCTTGAAGCGTCGAAGTTTTCCATTTTAGACGAGGTTCGTGAGAAAACAGGGGCACATAGCGCCACACTTACCCTTAGTATTGGAATCGGTGCGTCTGTTCCTTCTTTAAAAGAACTTGGCGCACTTGCGCAGTCGAGTCTTGACCTTGCCCTCGGACGAGGCGGGGATCAGGTAGCGATTAAACAGCCGAATGGGAAAGTGAAATTCTACGGTGGAAAAACCAATCCAATGGAAAAACGGACACGAGTACGCGCACGGGTCATTTCACATGCTTTAAAAGAAATTGTATCTGAAAGCGGTAATGTCATGATCATGGGGCATAAGTTCCCCGACATGGACTCTATCGGTGCCTCGATCGGGATTTTAAAGGTTGCTCAGGCGAATGGAAAAGAAGGTTACATCGTCATTGATGCCAATCAGATTGGGGATAGCGTTCAACGCTTAATTAGTGAAATTAAGAATTATGAAGAACTTTGGTCCCGTTTTATCACGCCTGAGGAAGCGATGGAGCTTGCAAAGGATGACACATTGCTTGTGGTCGTAGATACACATAAACCGTCGCTTGTGATGGAAGAACGACTGCTAAATAAGATCGAAAACGTCGTTGTCATTGACCACCATAGACGTGGTGAGGAATTTATCCGTGATCCTTTACTTGTCTATATGGAGCCGTATGCTTCATCTACAGCAGAACTGGTGACAGAGCTGTTAGAGTATCAGCCGAAGAAATTGCGGATTAACATGATTGAGGCCACAGCACTTCTTGCTGGGATTATCGTGGATACGAAGAGTTTCTCCCTCAGAACGGGGTCAAGAACGTTCGATGCAGCATCCTACCTTCGTGCAAAAGGGGCAGATCCTGTCCTTGTGCAAAAGTTTTTGAAAGAGACCGTCGATCATTACATTAAACGGGCAAAGCTCATTCAGCATACAGAGCTGTATCAAAATCAGGTAGCGATTGCTTCCTTGCCGTCTGACAGGTCTGAGTATTATGATCAAATTACGATCGCACAGACGGCTGATTCTCTCTTGTCGATGAGTGAGGTTGAAGCATCATTTGCTGTCGCAAGGCGAGATGACGATACGGTCTGTATTAGTGCAAGATCGTTAGGGGATATCAACGTTCAAATTATTATGGAAGCATTAGATGGCGGCGGTCATTTGACTAACGCTGCGACCCAGATTTATGGTATAACCATTGAAGAAGCGGTAGAGAAGTTAAAAGCTGCCATAGACGAATATTTCGAAGGAGGGGTTCAAAGATGAAAGTCATCTTTCTAAAAGACGTAAAAGGCAAAGGGAAAAAAGGCGAAGTCAAAAATGTAGCTGACGGATACGCTCACAACTTTCTCATCAAACAAGGGTTAGCTGTTGAAGCAACTCCAACGAACCTAAGTGCATTGGAAGGGCAGAAAAACAAAGAGAAAAAGAATGCCATCCAAGAGCTTGAGCAAGCGAAACAATTAAAAGAAACACTTGAGGCGCTGACAGTGGAACTCACTGCTAAATCAGGTGAAGGCGGTCGTCTATTTGGTTCGATTACAAGCAAACAGATCGCTGATAAATTGCAAAAAGAACATCAAATCAAACTCGATAAGCGTAAAATCGAGTTGAATGATGCCATCCGTGCGTTAGGATACACAAATGTACCGGTGAAGCTTCACCCAGAAGTACAAGCAACATTAAAAGTGCACGTCACAGAACAAGCATAAACAGAAAAGAACCCGTCTCCTCGTGAGGCGGGTTCTTTTTTTATGATGGATCTGAAATATAGATGCTTCGTCCAGCACGCATACCGGATAAAAACATGAAAAATAGAACGATGATAAAGATGATAATAGATGGCGTCCATGTATGTGTCACATCAAAAAGGATACCGATCATGAATGGACCAACAGCGGCTAATAAATAACCGAGTGACTGCGCCATTCCAGAGAGGGCAGCTGCTTGTTCCATATTGGTTGTTCTTAATCCGATAAATGTGAGGGCAAGACTGATACTGGCCCCTTGTCCGACGCCGATTAATAGCACAGAGATGACAAGAATAGGCGTCGACCCTCCAAGAAGGAGACCAATCATGCCGAGTAAATACACAAGGACAAGGCCGACGACAAGTGGTCTTTGTGTTTTTAATTTTTCTGCAAAAACGGGCGTTAAGAAGGTGGATGGCAGACCAGTGAACTGCATAATAGAGAGCATCCATCCCGCTGTCGCTAGGTTCATGCCATGTGATGTCAAAATATCAGGAAACCATGCGATACTGCTGTAGAAAAGGAATGATTGCAAGCCCATAAAAAAGGTCACCTGCCATGCGACACGTGAACGCCATATTGGCTGTTCTTTGAGCGAAATGCTTTTGGCAGCCGCTGTGTTCTGATGAAGAAGCTGCGGCGCCCACACCATCATTGCAAGAAGGGCAAGTCCGGCCCAAACAAGGAATGATGTATTCCAGCCGCCAGGCATTGCATGACTGAGCGGAACGCTGACACCAGATGCAAGTGCAGCAAAAACGGACATCGATGTCGTATACACGCTTGTCATTAATCCAGCATGTGCAGGGAATTTATGTTTCACAAGTCCAGGTAAAAGCACATTACAAATCGCAATCCCGACGCCGACTAGCGCCGTTCCCATCATTAAAAAGGTGATGCTGCCAAATGAACGAATGACAATCCCAAAGAGCAGGACAGCAAGCCCAAGCCAAAGTGTTCGTTCATTCCCAAGACGTTTTCCGATTTTAGGTGCAATGGGAGATAGCAATGCGAATGAGAGCAGTGGTAATGTCGTGAGGAAACCAGCCAGTCCATTTGAAAGCTGTAAATCAGAACGAATGGCACCGATCACAGGACCAACAGACGTAATGGCTGGCCTCAGGTTAAAGGCAATGAGTAAAATCCCAGCAATCAGCAAAATGGTTTGCCCTGTACTGCGAGGAAGAAATGTTGATTTTTCTAGTTGTTGTTCCATGAATGTAAACTCCTTTATTTCTTTAAGAACGATCTTTCTTCTGTTCAAGCTCCGCTAATTTAGCTAATAAGATGTGCTGCGGCATATGCATGATTTGCTCTAACGGTACATTGAGTGATGCAGCAAGCTTTTGTGCGGTATCGGCTGAGATTTGTAAAGGTCTCATGCGCAAATCCCTCCTCTTTCAATCTATACGTTCCAATATACCATATCGACTTTGTGACTTGCTGATAAAAAATTAAGGTTTTCTTTTATAAAACCACTTGATGGCCGATAAGAAATTTTTTTGAAATTGTTTCAGATGGTGGCCCTCTCCTTGTTCAATGTGAAAGTGAAGCTTTCGTTCCTGCATCCCTTTCTGTAATAAAAGATCATGGAGTTGTTTGTTGAATAAAGGCATGTGCTGTTGGACAGATGTTTTGCCTTTCCCTTCTTCACTGCCTACAGACAAATAGACAAGGTGGTCCACAGACTGAATGCTTTGTTGTTTAGCAAACGGTAGAAAATCTTGATACCAAAATGATCCAGAGATAGATGCGATACGTTGAAAAAGGGTAGGGTGCATCAATAGGGTATAAATAACAAATAGCCCACCTAATGAAGCACCTATGTGACTATGTTCATGACCGGTCTGTTTGACTGAGTATTCTCTTTTGATATATGGAAGCAAGTCATTTGCTAAAAATGACACATATGTCTGTGCCTCACCTTTAAAGTCAGGGAATCCAGAACGCAGTGATGATGCTTTCCATGGTGTATATTCGTCAAGTCGATTGAATGGGTGTATACCGACGATGATGATTGGCGAGATGGTTTTGGCTTCAATCATGCTTTCGATCTCTAGCAGGTGGGTTCTAAACAAAGAAGAGCCATCTTGTACAAAGACAGCTGGAACATCAATAGAGGTGTCCGGTGGAAGGTAAATATCAAGCTGCCGCCCGTTCAATTCGTCATATAGATACGTTCCGTTCATGTGTATTCTCTCCTTCAAGTTTTCAAGCTCTGCTGAAAAGAAGAACAAAGGGCTAAAATGTTTAGCCCTTTGTCAAGATGCGCATCTTTTTAGTTGGTTTGATCTAGCCATTTGACAGCCTGATCAAGGAAAGTTGTTTTGCTTAGTGCTGTTCCTCCCTGAAGCATAGGATCAACGACATTTTCATTGATGTGCCCATTTTTCACAGCTTTTAGGCTGTTCCAAATTTTATTTCCCTCTAAGTCCTTCAATGCATTTGGATTCGATGAGTTTTCCTCTTGGGAGAACTGAACAAAGATATAGTCAGGATTGAGTTCGCCTAGGCGTTCCAATGAAATCATTGCTTGTGCTTTGGCTTTTTTGATATCACTTGGTGCTGTAAACCCTAAGTCCCCATATAAAGTAGAGTTGAAGTATACGTCTTCAGGGTACACGTACAGGTCGCCCTGTCTAATGCGTAAAATGACAGCTGTTTTGTTGTTGCTTTTGTCTTTCAGGGTTTCTTTCGCTTGTTTGAGATCTTTCTGATAATCAGAAATGATGCTTTTCGCTTCTTCACTTTTTCCAGTCAGTTCACCGAGTAATAAAAGGTTGCTTTCCCAGTCGGAAGAGACATGTGATACTGGGATCGTCGTTTGGATTTTATCTAGTTTTTTAATTGTTGCAGGCGGGAACTTGGTTGATCCGAGTATCACGTCTGGTTTTAGTTTTAAGATTTTTTCTAGGTTTGGTTCTGTTTTTTCCCCAATGCCTTCTGTTTTTGCTGTAATGTCTTTAAATAATTCAGGGAAAGTGCCGCCTACAGTAGAAGCCCCAATAGGGTCGATACCAAGTAGTTTTGCATCTTCCATCGATTCTAGGCTTCCAGCAATGACGATTCGTTTCACTGGTGTTTTCAGTTTGTACGTTTGATCTAAGTATTTGATATTTGTTTCTGCTGCTTCAGCTGACTTGCTTTTGGTTGTGTTTGAAGCCGGTTTATTTTCTGCAGCACCACAGGCTGCTGCGATGATCGTCATGATACAAAGGATAAGCAATGCGAACCATTTTTTCATTTGTTTTCTCCTTTAAGTGATAATTGTTCTCAATTAAAGATTGTAGTAGTCATTCGTCCTTTTATCCATAGACAATGATCTGTCTAGTGATGGACTTTTTACGGAAAAAAAGATAAAAGGTCCTGAATGACTCGTTGATGACTGGCTGCTGTGTATTCACGCCAAGGGTCAGAAGCGAGTGGATAGACGGCTTGTTGCGTCACAGCCTTGAGATTTTGCCAAGCCTCCTGTTGCTTTAATTTTTGATAAAAAGCAAGGGTTTTTGGTTCTTTATGCAACAAGAGGAAGATTGCATCTGGGTCTAACTGCTGTATAGAGTGAATGCTGATTTTTTTTTCGATGAGCTGGCCATCATTCTGAAAAGCCGGCAGAAGGCCAATGTCATGAAAAATTACTTCTGACAAGGTGCGATTGACAGATAAGTAGAGCTGATCTTGAAAGATACGAAGAGGCAGGACGGTTCTTGGTGGATGATCAATAACGCATTCCTTTTTCGCTTGATTAACGAGTTCTTCGTAATGAAGCAGCCATTCTTCTGCTTCCCTCGTTTCGTTTAAGAACAGAGCTGTTTGTCTGAATTGAGTGCGCCAATCCAATTGTGTGAATGGAACAAAGTGCACAGGACAGATGGTTTTCAACGCTTGTTTTTCTGCCTCTGTCACATGATCATTGGCAATGATCAGCTCAGGTTGTGCTTCCTTCAATTGCTGTAAATTGGCTTCAGCGTGCTCGTTGATACGATGTGCACTCAAATGGATCGGAATTTCTTCTGCATAATGCTCAAAATCATGTGCTGTCCATTTAGGGTGAAGAGGGGCAGCATATGGGATGATATGAATAGGTGTGAGCTGCCCGAGTATGGAATGGCCATAGGCAGCCATTTTCCGTTGACGGCTTTTCATATAAGCAGAAGGAGTGATACCCGTTTTTTTCTTAAAGATGCGGCTAAAGTAATAGGGGTCTTGATAGCCGATGTCCTGTGCAATGTCTTTGAGCTTTGCATGACCTTTCGCCATTAACTGTTTGGCTCTAGCCAGTCTTTTCTTGGTGATATAATCAGTGACACTCACATCAAAATGCTTTTTAAATAGCTCACTGTAATGATTGGCGCTGATACCAGCCATATGAGATAGACTTGTAAGGCTGAGAGGTTCTTCGGAATGTTGATCGATATATTGTTTTGTTTTGAAAAGGGCGTGTGTTGTGTCACAAATGTCTTCTTTATGCAGTGTGAAAAGCTGCAGGATGAGCTGTTGAAAAAGGGTTTGGCTTCTAAAAAAGCTAATGGATTCAGGTTTTTGCCATTCTGTTGTCATGTCGGACAGTAAAGAATGAATTTGTTCAATCGAGCTAATATCGATAAATTGCCATACATTCAGTAAAGATCGGGCATGTTCAGTTGATACTTCTTCTATGTTTTGACCTTGTAGCGTGTACATCTGAAAGCGAAACAGATAGAGCTCGTGTTTTTGATAAGGCTCTGTTTTCAACATAAATGTTTCCCCAGGCATCATCGTATAGAGTGTCAGATTTTTCAATCGCCATCTTTGATCATTCAATGTAAGTAAACCGCTGCCGCTTATGCTAAAGAGGAGGCAGAAAGTATCTGACAATTGCTGCTCCGTATGTGGAAGATCTGCATTATTTATTTTTTCAGTATATGTTAATCGATAAATGCATTGTTCAGCATTTACCTTTGTACATAATTGATGATTGTTTCCCATAAAACCACCTGATCTCTTATTAATTGATAAACATTCTCAATTGAATTGTATCAGAAAGAGCTGGAAAATGGTGTGTTTATTCTGTTAAAAAAAGCACCCTGATGGAGATCAGGGTGCGATGATTTATTCCGTTTTTCCATGTGCTAACGCAGGTTCTCTTGTTAAGCTTAATGGCCGTAAGTCCTGCCAGTGTGTCTGGATATAATCAATGCAGGCATTTCTAGTGTCTTCACCAAAGACCTTTTCCCATCCATCTGGTATTGGTGCAAATGATGGCCAAAGTGAATGTTGTCCTTGTTCATTGACAAGCACAAGAAATACACCGTCTTCACGATCAAAGGGATTTGTCATTTGTCATCTCTCCTTTATTCTTAGTGCTTTTGTTTGACCCGGTGCAGAGCGTTGTCTAAGATGACACCAATTTCTGCTAGGGGTTTAGGCTGGCACATGTCTTTGTGCCGGCAATGAATGTCGTGCTGTTCAATGGTTCCATTGATATAAGGTGCCCATGCTTCGGGATCAATCGGTGTAAACCAGTCTGGGATAATGGTAGATCTAAAGAATAATATGTCCCCTTGATAAGTTTTTGGCTGATATTCCCCGAGCAATCGCACTGAGTTGACATAAGTTTCTTTTAGATTTCTAATGGCATCTTCACTTAAGCTTGCTAGTGCACTGCCGTCTTTCTTCAAGATGTCGACAGCACTTTTCATCGTGAGCGGTTCACCTGTTAAGGTATCTGGATCATAACCGCCGAGTGCAAGAAGAGCGATTAGTGCTTCTTCTTCATCAGGTGCTTCTTTAATCGGTAAGAAATGGTTCGGATAGGCATCCAGCATCGCAACGAGAGCGATTTCTTCACCTTGCTGCTGGAGTTGAGTAGCCATTGCTTGTACAACGTTTCCGCCAAGTGACCAGCCAAGTAGATGATAAGGGCCTTTTGGCTGAATCGTTTGGATGTGCTTAATATAATCGGCAGCCATATCATCGAGTGTATGCGGATAGTCATCTTTTCTTGCGATTCCTCGTGCCTGTAATCCATAAATAGGGATGTCTTTCTCTAATGTATTCAAGAGACCTGCATAGCACCAGCTAAGACCACCTGCTGGGTGAACACAGAAGAGAGGGTGTCTTTCTCCATTTGTTCGTAGCGGCAGTAAGATTTCTAGTGCGTTTTCATCGCTTCCTGTTTCTAGTTTCTCTGCCAAGCTGGCAACGTTCGGTGCTTCAAACAACGTTCCGATGCTCAGTTTCACACCAAGTGCATCACGAATGCGGCTGATTAAGCGAACCGCAAGTAAGGAATGCCCGCCAATGTCAAAAAAGCGATCGTCAATACTGATTTTTGGCAAATCAAGCACCTCTTCAAAAAGATGACACAGGATTTCCTCTTTCGGGTTTCTTGGTCCGCGGCCATCCGTTTGCTGTATATGCAATTGAGGTGCCGGAAGTGATTTTTGATCAAGCTTCCCGTTTGCTGTAAGTGGCATCGTATCAATCTGTACATAAGCCGCAGGCACCATGTAATCAGGAAGACTAGCTGCCGCAAAATGGCGAAGAGTCTCTGTATCGAAATGGTCTTCTTCAGTTGTGACGATGTATGCAACTAAGCGTTTGTCGCCAGGCTGATCCTCTCGCAAAATGACGGCAACTTGTGCAACTGCGTCGTGGCGTGATAGAACGGCTTCGATTTCTCCAAGTTCAATCCTAAACCCGCGTATTTTAATTTGATGATCAGCTCTACCAATGTAATCAAGTGCCCCTTCTTCTGTCCAGCGAGCGAGGTCGCCTGTACGATACATCCTTGTGCCAGGCGCTCCATAAGGATCGGCAGGGAATCGATCTGAGGTCAGGTCAGGCCTGCCTAGATAACCTCTTGCCAAACCAGCTCCAGCTACATACATTTCACCTGTTGTCCCAGGTGGAACAGGTTGTAGGTATTCATCTAGTACGTACACGTGTAAATCAGGAATTGGTTCGCCTATTAAACTGCTGGATTTCTTTGCGATCATGTCTCGATTGAGTACATTGTACGTAACGTGAACGGTGGTTTCTGTAATGCCATACATGTTAATTAATTTTGGCTTGCAGTCTGAGTGACGGCTGTACCAATCTTCTAATCTGCTAAGCTCTAATGCTTCACCGCCAAAGATGACATAGCGGAGTGATAATGCTTGACCAAGTGTTTGTTGTTCCTTGTCTATCTGCATGAGCTGATAGAAGGCGGAAGGTGTTTGATTAAGTACAGTCACACCTTCATCGACTAGAAGCTGCATCATCTCTTCTGGAGAACGAGAGATGGTATGAGGAACAATGACAAGTCGCCCGCCATATAAAAGGGGTCCCCATATTTCCCAAACTGAAAAGTCAAAGGCATATGAATGGAACATTGTCCAAACATCCTCTTCATCGAAAAGGAACCAATGTTCAGTAGATGTCAGAAGACGGATGACATTTTGGTGTGGAATGACCACTCCTTTTGGTTTCCCTGTAGAGCCGGACGTATAAATAATATAGGCCGGATGCAGAGAAGATAGCGGCTCAATTCTGTCTATATCAGCCGGATTGTGATTTGGCGTAGTCAGCAATTGATCAATTGTTTCTTTTTCGTCTAACAAAATCAAATCGCAATCAGCAGGGAGATGCAATGCAGCTGCTTTTGTTGTGATGCTGCAAACTGGTTTGGCATCTTGTATCATGTATGCCAGCCTGTCTGCTGGATAGTCAGGATCAAGAGGAACATAGGCTGCGCCTGCTTTATGAACAGCTAATAAACTGACGAGCATATCAATTGATCTAGGCAGGGCAAGTGCAACGAACTGTTCTGGTCCAACGCCTCTTTGTATTAATAAATGAGCAAGACGATTGGCTTTGTTGTTTAACTCACCATAGGTCAGCTGCCTCTTGCCATCCGTTACAGCCACTCGATCAGGGAATTGTTGCACCGTTTTTTCAAATAAGGCTGGGAGATTAGGTGCTTGGTCTGACTGAGCGAATGTCTGTTTGTCAGGGAGAAATGTTTGTCGTTCTTGATCTGATAAAATGTTCATTTGACCAATCGGCAGATGTGGGCGCTCAACTATCTCCGTTAAAAAGCGCTTCATTCTGTCAGCGATTGCTCGAACGGTACTTTGTTTAAATACATCTGTGCTGAATTCAAACAATCCTGTTAATCCTGCTGCTGATCCAGTTTCAGTTCTTTGTTCTGTCAATTCGATGGTCAGATCAAATTTAGCTGATCCCACTGGTTTTACGTAGAGATCCGAATCAAGTTGTGTCAGCTTCATTTCCGCCTTCGGTGTATTTTGGAAGGCAAGCATCACTTGGAATAATGGATTCCGTGATCTGGAGCGGGTTGGATTTAGGATTTCCACTAGCCGTTCAAATGGCAGATCCTGATGCTCATAGGCTGCTAAGTCAACGTTTCGCACTCGCTTCAATAGCTCACTGAAGGTTGGATTACCAGCTGTATTTGTACGTAATACTAGTGTGTTCACAAACAATCCGACAATATCGTCAAGTGCATCGTCATTCCGTCCAGCAATTGGACTGCCGATTGGGATATCTGTCCCCGCCCCAAGGCGTGTCAGTAATGCTGCAAGTGATGCTTGAAGCACCATGAACAAACTCACTTGATGCTGTTTCGCAAGCTCAAGAAGGTTTTGATGTAAAGCCGGTTCGATCGTAAAGTCTATCGTCGCACCGTTGAAGCTTCCTTCCTGTGGACGTGGGAAGTCATAGGGAAGCTCAAGTTCTTCTGGCAGGTCATGTAAGGCACCTTTCCAATAGCTGAGCTGCTTGGCAAATAGACTATCCGTCTCTTTTTCACTGCCCAACAGTTTCTGCTGCCAAATAGCATAGTCAGCATATTGAACAGGTTCCGCTGGCAATGGGGTGGATTTCCCTTGAATACGAGCTTCATAAGTAGCAGCTAAGTCTCGTGTCAACGGTGCAAGTGACCAGCCGTCACCAGCGATATGATGCAGCAATAGAAGCAGGACAGACCGATTGGCATCAAGCGTGAATAATTCTGCTCGCAGTGCAGGTTCTTCTTCAATCTGAAAGCTATAGCGAATGGATTCATTTAATTGATTCTCAATTTGTTGATCACTCGAAGCTGTGACATGGAGCTCAGGCTGAACACTTTTTGGGTGTAAAATAACCTGTCTTGGCATGCCGTTCTTATTTGGAAAAATGGTTCTAAGGGTTTCATGTTTTTCAGTGATATCTGCCAAAGCACCAGTTAGAGCTTGTTGATCTAGTGTACCTGTTAGCTGAATGACAAGTGGAATATTGTAAGTTGGACTTGGACCTTCAAGGCAATGAAGGAACCAGAGCCGTTTCTGAGCAAAGGATAACGGAATCTCATCTGGCTTGTTTTCTACCTGAAGCGGCGGCCGAATGTCCTTCGCTTTGTCCAAGTGCTGCGCAAGTTCAGCAACCTGAGGTGATTCAAAAATGGTGCTCATGCTTAGGTCTGCACCGAATGTATCTCGTATACGTCGAAGCAGACGAGCGGCAAGTAAAGAATGCCCACCTAAGTCAAAGAAACTATCATCTATACCAATTTGAGATAGGCCAAGTGTTTCTGCAAATAAACTACATAACATGTCTTCTTGGGGTGTTCTAGGTGTACGATCGGAACTAACTAAAGACATATTTGGCACTGGTAATGCTTTGCGATCGATTTTGCCGTTTGGTGTAAGTGGCAGTTCCGGCAAAACGACAACAGCAGAAGGCACCATGTAGTCTGGAAGTAATGCAGCCACAAATTGCCTGAGCTCTGAAGGGTGAAGAGCTGAGTCGTCTGTCAGCACAACATACGCACAAAGCAACTGTTGTCCAGGTTGATCTTCACGAACGATCACAGATGTATGCTTTATAGCTTGATGCTGCATAATCACGGTTTCAATTTCACCCAATTCAATACGGAAGCCGCGGATTTTAATTTGATGATCGGCACGGCTTATATAATCAATCGAACCATCTTCACGCCATCTGGCTAAATCACCAGTGCGATACATTCTCGTGCCTTTTGTGCCGAACGGATCAGCGACAAATCGTTCTGCCGTTAAGTCGTATCGTCCAAGATATCCTCTTGATACTCCTTCACCTGCAATATAAAGTTCAGCGATTGATCCTGCTGGGACTGGGTTTAGTCCTTCATCTAAAATGTAAATGCTCGTATTCCAAATGGGTTTACCAATTGCCGGCCCGCTATTCTCTTGATGTGCTGTGACATTTTCCATCGTAGACCAGATCGTCGTTTCTGTAGGTCCGTACAAATTGGTAATGTCGCATTGAAGAGATTGCAGTGTGTGCAAAAGGGAGGCAGGAAGTGCTTCTCCTCCAACAAGAACACGCATACCTGTGATCACGTCAGGGTATTCATCTGCCAATGCATGCCACAACGTTGGTGTTGCCTGCATGATTGTGACATGATGAGAACGAATCATGTTTGAAAGCTTTGCTGGTTCTTGTATCGTTTCTTTTTTTGCCAATAAAATAGCAGCCCCATGTAAGAGTGGGAGGAACATTTCTAGCCCGGAAATATCAAAGGCTATGGTCGTTACCGCTAAAAGCTGGTCTCCTTGATCTAATAAAAATGCATCTTGCATGGACAATATAAAGTTAATTACATTTCGCTTTGTTACAACAACACCCTTTGGTTTGCCTGTCGATCCTGAGGTGTATAGGATGTAGGCGGGGTGATGTGGAGAGCCCTCGCTCCAGGTAGGATTGAGATGCGGACTGCCTGCTATCTCCTGATGAACAGTTGCATCATCCAGCTGAACGATGTGTGGATAGTCCAAACCGTCTGCTGTCTCATTGATTGTGAGCAAGCACGCTGGTTTGGCATCTTCTAGCATATAGGCGACACGATCGTTAGGATAATCAGGGTCTAGTGGCAGATATGCGGCTCCCGTTTTGACGACGGCTAATAGACTTACGACCATATCGATGGATCGAGGCAGAGCGATTGCGACGAATTGTTCTGGTCCAATGCCACGATTTTTCAAATAATGAGCTAACTGATTTGCCCGCTGATTCAACTCTTCATAGGTCAAAATGATTCCTTCAAACTGTAATGCTTTTGCTTGCGGCGTTTTGCTCACTTGTTTTTCAAATAGTTCCCGTAATGATTCTTTTGGTAATTCTCGTTTTGTATCATTCCAGTGCTTGAGAATGTTCTCTTTTTCTTCAGACAAAAGAAGGTTGAATTGACTGATTGTCTGATCTTGCTCTAGTCCGGTTATTTCCTCCAGCAATTGAAGAAAACGATGTTGATGAGCGTCAACGGCTGTCTCTTTGTAAACAGCAGGGTTTGCATCAAAGTCGATTTGAAATCCGTTTCCATCCGCACGGTCGTATATGTTGATCGATAAATCATCTACCGGTCCTGCTGAGAGATTGTGTGCTCGACCAATGCTCTGATCGAACTTGAGATCATAATCAAATGGCATGATATTGATCTGTGGACCGAATAATCGTTGATTTCTTCCGATGAGCTTAAAGTCTCTCCGCATGTCTTCATGACGATATCGTTGATGAGGACGAATGGCTTTCAGTTCATCAGATACTTGACGAACAAGTGCTGAGAGCGTCATTTCTGGTTTGCATGTTAAACGAAGCGGTACCAGGTTCATGACCATTCCAGGTGTTTGCAAGGCGCACGATCCAAGGCGCATCATCACAGGTAATCCTAAAACAATATCATGTGCACCCGTCATACGATGCATATAGAGTGCGGATGCGGCAAGAATCATTTCATGCCACGTACTACCGAAGGCTTGGGCGTTTTTTTTCATTTTGCTTACCTTTTCGGCATCGTATCTAGCCGTTTTCCGGATAAAATGATCCGACGTTCTTGGGGCAAGCTCAGCAAGGCTGACAATTTCCGGTTGATCAGCAAAACGATTTTTCCAAAATGCTCGATCATCTTCAAATCGATTGGACTGTTGATAAGTGATCTCTTCTTGGACTACATCATGTAAAGCTCCAAATGTTTGAGGAGGCACAGGTGTCCCTTGCGATAGGGCTGAATAGACCTCAGCAACACGACGTGCAATGAGCGAAAAGGCGAATCCATCAATGGCAATATGATGAATGCGCTGATACCAAATAAATTGGTCGTCAGCAAGTTGAAAAAGCACTTCACGGAATAATACATCTTTCTCTAAAGAGACTGGTGTGGAAAGGTCGGCTTTCATCCATGCTTTAGCTGCATCAAACGGCTGTTTTTCATTTTGTAAATTGACATATTGAAATGGGATCTCTTTCTTAGATGTCATCCATTGCTTTGGACCGTCAGTATCCTCAACGAATTGCATATACAAGGAATCTGCTTCTAAGACAGTCTTTCGAATGGCTGCTTCAAAGTGTATGGGATCAATAGGACCTTTAATCTCTATATACTCAGCTGTATTGAAAATAGGGTTAGATGGATCAAGCTGCTGCGCATACCAAATGCCTGATTGGGCACCGGTTAGTGGGAATGAATCGACGGACTGGATCGACAAGGGCTTAAACCTCCTTTACAAGTAATCGATATTTGGGATAGATGGCTGTTTTTCTGGGAAAAGAAGAGTCCGCCAAGACATGAGCGTTGGATTTGCTGCAAGCTCAACGAAATTGACTGTTGCTCCTTGCTGTCTCCACTTTTCCGCTAGGCTCATCATTCTAATTGAATCAAGGCCAAGGTAGACGAGATTCTCGTCAAGCGGTATTTCATTTGGATTGATTTGAAGATACTCAGCTACTTGGTGAACGATGGCATCAAAGGATAGGTCATCACTGTTTGCTTCTTGTCCTGTTAAACGACTGATGATTTGGTTTGTCGTTGTGGTGACTGCACAGCGTTCAGCTGCATAGGTCATTGCCATTTTGTGATGCTTAAGTGAAAAGTCAGCGACGGCATCGGCGACAAAAAAGGTTTCAATATCGAACATGAATGCTTCTGCGGCTGTCAGCATACATCCAATATGTGCATATACGCCAGTAATGATCAGTTGATCACGTCCGCCTTCGTGAAGAAGATCTAAAAAGTTGGATTTTTTGAATGCGCTATAACGCCATTTTGTCAGCATTGTATCTGATTCAGATGGAGCAAGCTGATCAATGATTTTTGTCAATGCTTCATCATCACCAAGACCAGGTCCCCAAAAATCTGTTAATAAGGCACGATCCTTCGGGTCTTGATCACCAGGTTGAGCTGTATAGACGACTGGAATGCCGAGTTCTTTGCATGTATCACGTAATTGTTCAATATGCTGCACTAACTCTGTAATCGGTGAAGTATCTTGTTGAAATGCATTTAAAAAATATTGCTGCATGTCATGTATCAGCAAGACAGCACGTTTCGGATCAGGGATCCAGTTCACTTTATTTTCGGGTAAATCATGTATGCTTGGCATTGGATACGAAGGAATAGTAGGGATTGCCATGGTTTTCACTCCTCTTTTTTATACGTTGGCAGTATGGATTGCAGCTAATTCTCTTAATGCTTTTTTACTGATTTTGCCTACACCTGTTTGTGGGAACGCATCAATCCATTCAATGCGGTCAGGAATTTTATAGGCAGCGAGCCCACGTTCTCTTAGAAATAACTTTAAGACATGCGGTGCTGGTTTGTTGTTTCCTTTCGCAATAACAAAGGCACATGAGCGTTCGCCAAGAAATGGATCTGGCATGGACACCATGGCGGCATCATGAATGTCAGGATGCGCAAGTAAATGGTTTTCACCTTCTTCAGCAGCAACCTTTTCGCCACCACGATTGATTTGATCCTTGTCTCTGCCTTCTACAACAACATTTCCTTCTTTGGTTAATCGCACGATGTCACCTGTTCTGTAGAAGCCATCGGGTGTAAATGCTTTTTTGTTTTGTTCATCGGCTTTATAGTAGCCGCGAATCGTATAAGGTCCTCTTGTTAAAAGGTGTCCAGCCACTTCATTCGGGACGGGCTTGTCCTCATCGTCTACCACTAGTACCTCATCATATTCAGACATCGGGCGTCCTTGTGTATGGATAATGACATGTTCAGGATCATCCAATCTGGTATAGTTGACCAGACCTTCTGCCATGCCAAAAACTTGCTGTAACTTACACCCAAGGGCAGGCATCACTCGTTTTGCTGCCTCAGCACTTAATTTAGCACCACCGACTTGTAAGACCTCAAGACTCGATAAGTCATCTGATCGATGAGGAGCGGCTTCGAGCCAAATCAATGCAATTGGTGGAACGACAGCGGTAATAGTCGCCCGTTCTTTTTCAATGAGTGGAAAGACGACATCAGGGCTTGATCCAGGTGCAAGAACGACTCTTCCACCAGCGTATAATGTCCCAAGAACACCAGGCGAGCTTAATGGATAGTTGTGTGCAACTGGAAGTGTAGCTAGATACACACTATGTTGTGTGAGCTCGCACACCTCATTGCTTTTCCAAAGACTATAAATATAGTCATCATGTGTACGAGGTATGAGCTTAGAAAGGCCTGTGCTTCCTCCAGATAACTGAAGAAACGCAATGTCGCTTGCCTCTACATGTATTTGTGGATCGAGCGCTGGGTCCTTGCGCAAATCATCCAAGTCTAGGAATTCCTCAGCTTCTCCTGCAACAATGACATGAGGTAATGAGGGAAGTTTTTCTTTCACTTGACGTGCGAGTGATCGATAATCAAAGCCGCCATCGATATCTGTTATGACATATGCGTCTGCTTCGGCAAATTCAATAAAATAAGTGATTTCACTGCTTCTATGAGATGGCAGTGAGAAGACGGGTAAAGCACCGATACGAAATAAAGCGAAAACGACTTCAAAAAAAGCAGGAATGTTAGGAAGCTGCACGACAACTCGACTTCCCTTTTGAATTCCAAGCTGATGAAAACCGGCGGCAAGACTGCTGACGCGCTCATCAAGTTCTTGATAGCTCATGTGTGTATCAGCGTATGTAATCGCTGTTTTATTCCCTAACGATACGGCGCGTTCACGAAGCATCCCGCTAAAGGTTTCTCCACGCCAACAGCCGTTTTCACGGTAGCGTTTTGCAAATTCTTCTGGCCATGTAGGTGGTTGAACAAACATGTCTTTTGTCATCTCCTATGTATTTTTATAGCTGATGGATGCCCATCGCATGAAGCATCGTGTTGAATTTTGCAGATGTTTCGGCTAGCTCTTCTTCTGCCTTTGATCCTTTGACCACTCCTGCACCAGCAAAGAGGCGAAGGGAGTGACCTTCAGCTTCTGCACAGCGAATGGTGACAATCCAATCTCCATCACCATTTGCATCTGCCCAACCGACCATTCCTGTGAAAAATCCTCGATCGAAGGGTTCAATCGCTTGAATGGCTTCACGTGCATCTGCTGTAGGTGTTCCGCATACTGCGGGTGTTGGATGGAGGCTAAGCGCTAAATCAATGGAGGACACATTGGAATCTGTTAATTCACCTTTGACCACAGTAGATAAATGCCACATCGTTTCTGTCTGTATGACGGATGGTGATGCAGGTACATCTAACGTATGACAGTAAGGAGCAAGCGCTTTAGTGACAGCATCGACAACTACTGCATGCTCGTGTAAATCCTTTGCAGAAGTAAGAAGTTCATCGTGACGACGCTGGTCTTCTACGGGGTCTGAACTGCGTGGCCGAGAACCAGCGAGTGGATTGGAAATCACAGATGAACCAGTTTTTGAAAGAAGCAGCTCAGGGCTTGCCCCAAGAAGTGTGCGCTTTTGGGAAGATTTCGGATCAGCTACGTTTGCAGCAAACGTATAACCAGTTGTATTATGACGAGCCAGTCGTTCGAGTATTGTTTTCGTATGAATGTCTTGATTTGATTTGAGATGGAGAGATCGAGAAATGACGATTTTGCTAAGCTCTCCTTTTTCAATTTTAGCTAACCCTTCGTTCACACCATTCATGTAGACTTCAGGAGAAGGGACAGGTGTCACCTCATAGGATGGTGATGTCACTTCTGATTCCTCATCACCTTGATGAAATTCGAGTGGATCACTAAACTGTACATGGACTGGCACATTTAAACGAACGGGTTGCGCCGGATCAAACGGAACAGCACCAGCAACAATCGGTGCTTGAATACCAGCTTGTTTGGCAGTCTCAAAAACATGGGCTACCTTTGTGGATAGTTCATCGAGTTGATTGGTTTTAATATGCTGGAATATCCCCTCTGCAAGTAACGCTCGTTTAGGAGAAGCAAGGAAAAATGCGCCTGGCTGATAGTCTTGGATCAGCTGTACTTTTTCTTCTGTCGACAATAATGAATGTTTCATGAAAAGGCCTCCTTTTTGATAAAATGTTAAATTCCGAGTGTTGCACCACCATCAATTGTGAGATTCTGCATCGTAATATGACTGGATTGCTCAGATGCAAAGAAGATGACTGCATCAGCAATCTGTTGAGGGTCAGCGATTTTTTGTAAAGGAATACCGGTTTTATACGTCTCTAACGAACCTTTAATCACCTGATCTGCTCCTTGCTCATCAGACCATAAAGCCCATTGCATAGGTGTTGCGGTAGAGCCGGGCGAGACGACGTTGCATCTAATGCCATAGGTAGCCAGCTCTAATCCAAGCGTTTTTGTAAAAGAAGTAGCTGCTGCTTTTGAAGCAGCATAGGCAGCCATATTCATTCTAGGAATGGCACCTGCGTTAGAACTGACAGTCACAATGACCCCTTCTGATCTTTTCATCATGTATTTGGAGACAGCTTGGGATATGTAAAAGAGACCATGTGTATTGACTGCGAAGGTTTGGTGCCAATCATCTGCACTAATCTGATCAATCGAACTAATCCGAAGAATGCCTGCTACATTGACCAGTAAATAAATGGGGCCAAGCTGCTTTTCAATTTGATCGACAATGTGCTGAACAGATGCTTGATCGGTAATGTCACCTGGATAGGCAAAGGCACGTATGCCTTTATCATTCAACTTCTGCACGTTGCTTTGCAGCTGATCTTCATTTGTGTCAACTGCTGCAATGATCGCACCTTCATCTGCTAGTCTTTTGGCGACTGCTTGTCCGATACCTTGCCCTCCGCCTGTAATAAGGGCAATTTTATGAGACAGACTACTCTGTTTCATGCGTTCACTACCTTTCTTTCAAGTCTGTAGTTGTTAAAGGGTCTTGATGATAAAATGCAAAACGAAAAGCGTCATTCATCAGCACCGGTAAAACAGACGTATGTCCTTCTTCAGGAAATTCGTGATAGGTCGTATGCAAGCCATACGAGGATAAAGGCAGCATACGATTGGCTAGAGACTTTGCATGAGCATTCATTTGACATGGATGATGTTTTTCTAACTCACCTACACCTACAAGTAGCCTTACATCCATAGGCACTTGACGGATGCGGTTGGTAAATTGGTGTTCTTTTTCTAGAAATAATTCTTTGTTCCAGTGGATAGAAGGACTGCCCGCAATATATGTCTGATAAGCGTCAGGGTGCTCAAATAGTGTGTGTAATACAAAAAGCCCGCCAAGAGAATGGCCAAATAGTGTTTGACGACTCTGATTAATCGGAAAGCGCTGCTCAATGTATGGCTTAACCGTCTTTTCTAAAAAAGAAAAGAAAGCAGAGGCGCCGCCATATGTATGGATGGAGAAGTCCTTTCTTTTACCCCCAATGGAAACGTCAGGGCCGGTAAGAGTGAGATCATAATGCCTAAGCGGATGATAGGGCGCTTCTGTCTGATAGCCAATTCCAACAATAATAGCAGGTACGACACCTGTTTTTTCAGGTCTTCTTGACTGTAAACGTATAGCTTCGACCATTGTGCCAAAAAGTGAATTCCCATCAAGCACGTACATGACTGGAAAACCAGTTTCGGGAGGAGTGGTATTCGGTTTAAATATAAAAAGTCTGTATGGGTGTGTTGTGATATCTAGTTGCTCCGTCCCAGGTATAAAAAAAGGACGGCTTTCTCCAAAAAGTGAATCATCAGTACCCATTCCTTCAGTGCGTTTGGCCATATGTGAAAAATCCCCTTTCTCAAATTGACCTCATATGATGATAAAAGCAGGCTTGCGGATAGTGGATGAGTGTAGTAATAAAAATTTAAATGAAAATGATTCTCAATTATCACGCAAGCAAATCAAATGATAATGTTTATCAATTAGGAAGTCAAATGTTCATAAAGTGGTATAATCGATAATTTGATCTAAATATTCAGAAAATAAAGGACTAACTAACTACCAAATGATTGGAAATAGAGAATGCCGGATTGTGTCATTAAAACAGAGTAAAAATGCCAAAAAACCTTGGCGATCTCAAAATATTTACCATTTTCTTCTGTTTGAATCATGATTAAATATAGGTTTTTCTTCTTGAAATAATTTTGAGAAAAATAAGTCTATAGACCTTCTTGTGTTTTTAGAAAAAAAGAGGTGGATTTTGGGGGAAGTTAGTGTTCTTAATTCACAACTTATTCAATATCATGCTTAAATTCATAGAAAATCTCTATGGAAGACAAGATCGTAGGGGATGTAGGCAGAATGATACCCCCATTAGGAAAACTGAGGCTAAATCTGCTTGAAAATCAGCTCAAGCTGAAAAATACGTTTACAGTGGAGGAATATCATGCAGTGAAGCAATCATGACAAGCACTGTAGAGTGGCGAAATAACATATAACATCAAAAATGAGACAATAAAAAAAGTAAGGGATGTGCCCTTACTTTTTGATCAATTGGTGTACATATCTGTCAACATCATTCACTTAAAATCCATCTGTGACATCATATTCGTAACGGATATCGGCTTTGACATTGCTCATAGTAGATCTCGCCGTAGCTTTTGCGTTGTACTTAAAGCTCCATTTTTGAGCGACTCTTAATTGATCATCCAGAGATATACGATAAGAACCACTTGTTGCAGAGGAGAAAAGTGATTGATACCAAGTGTTACTATCACTAGCCATCAGTTTGTGTGTGACATTCCCTTGGTTGGGTGTTTGAGTGCTAGTTGTCGTAATTGATTTAACTACAGCGCGTTTAGGAACTGTGGAATTATTCGTTAAATCCATTGTAATGACTGAAGAGTCAACTCCTAAAAAATTTAAAGAAGAATTCCCCAAGTTCGTAGCAGTCCCTGTAAAATTGAATGTCCCATTTCCAGATTTAATACGATCTTCAATGGAAACAGTAAAATACATGTTACCGGTATATGTACCACGGGTTACTTTCACAAAATAAGTTTCTGAAGTTGAAGTCACGTCACCAGTATTTGCAAAAATAAAAGGCGTTACTGAATCAGGATTTATAACTTCGGATCCTGTCCTAGAATATTTCGAATTATACACCTCGATGTTCATCCCTGTATATTGCTTATTATATGAACTTCTGACATAAACTCTTTCACCTTTATTGATTGTAAACTGATAATACGCTTCATTTTCACCTTCAGGTAAGATTGTCGTGTCTGAACGACTATTTTTCCAATATCCCATTGAACTTGCAGTGTTAGGGCTGTTATTCCCCGTAATTGCTGCTTCCGCTGAAGTAGGTGCAAAAAAACTAGTAACAAGCGCCAATAATAATGCTGGTAATAATAAACGTTTAAAGATAGTATTTGTCATATATTAACCCTCCTTGTAATAATTACTATATCGACATTGAACTAACAAATTTTAACTGAAATGCCGATATATTTAATAATCACTATTTTCTTAAAAAAGGAGAATCAAAATGAATATTAATACGTCATATACAGCCCGTGCTTCGAACAATTTGAACCAAATAGACGCTAAAGGTCAATCAGCTATTAAAAGTACAAACGAAGTGATGACCGAATCTGATAGACGAATGAAAATATTAGATGAAAAATACGAAAAAATAAATGAACAAAATAAACGATTCAAAGATCCTCAGAGTCATATATATGATAAGTATCGAAATCCATACTCTTCTTATTTCAGAAGTGATCTAACTAAAGTGGAGAGAGAAGCTGCTTATACGATGGAAATGAGTTGGGCAAGGAATAATAAAGGTGGACAATATGACTTCAATGATGCTATTTTCCGTAATGAAAAACGGTACGATCCTACCCAAGAAAGTGTAGAAAAGAAACTATTAAATCGTCAGAAGGTAAACGAACAACTGCAAGCTTTGTTTTCTACCAATGGTTTGAACATTCCTAAAAACGCCAATTTAACTTTTACCATTGATCCGAATCATTTTAAATTAGTGGTGAGTGGATCAACTGACGAGTCGCTGGTCAAACAAATAGAAGACATATTGAATACAAGCAACAATACAAGAGAACTATTTTTTCATATTATGAAAAGTAGAAATGATGATTCGACTCAATTCACGCCGGATTCACTTGCAAAGTTCCACCTTGTCAATCAAATCAAAACGGTGACAGGCTTCAATTTAAAAGATTTAAGCATTGTAAACGGTCAATTTGTAACGGATACCGGAGCGAATATTTTTGATATCTACAAAGAAGAACTCCTGAAAAACCCATACACAGCAGAAAATGCCCGTATTGCTGCATCACATTATGGTGCGCAGCTCTTTGATCTAGCGAAGAACGGGTATGATTCTATTCCCGATTTGGTGCTATCTATTGGGTATGAAAACGGGTCTTTATATGACATTGGACAAAAGGTGAATTACGGAGTTAAGAAAACGATAGATTAAAAAACGCACCTGATATTTTCAATATTTGATCATGGGCGTGTACATGCCATGTTGGAGTATCGATCACATGTGTGAACAACAACAGCTACAAATCCCATTAGCGATACAAAGGACTCTATAACAATTTATGTTACAGAGTCTTTTCTATTTGAAGTGTGTTGTGTCGCTGTTCAACGAAACATCGACATGGTAATTTTGACTATAGTTGATGTTTTTCACTTTTTTATTGATGAAAATGTTAAAATGATGAGTAGCGTATTTTTTTATGAAAGGACGGTGCTTGGCATGACGGAACTTCTCGATGACCGGCTGCCGCCGCAAAATATAGAAGCCGAGCAGGCCGTATTAGGTGCTGTTTTTTTAGAACCATCTGCGCTAACGCTCGCTTCTGAGGTATTAATTCCAGAGGATTTCTATAGAATGTCGCATCAAAAGATTTACAATGCGATGCTTGTACTTGGTGATAGAGGGGAACCGGTTGACCTTGTCACGGTGACATCAGAACTTGCCAATACAGACTTACTAGAAGAGGTAGGCGGGATTTCGTATTTAACAGATATTGCGAACTCTGTCCCAACTGCCGCAAACATTGAATATTATGCAAAAATTGTAGAAGAAAAATCCATTTTAAGACGTCTGATCCGTACAGCGACAACCATTGCACAGGATGGATATACGCGTGAGGATGAAGTAGAAGATCTATTGAGTGATGCTGAAAAAACCATTATGGAAGTGGCTCAGCGTAAAAACTCAGGAGCTTTCCAAAACATTAAAGACGTTCTTGTTCAGACATATGATAATATTGAACAGCTTCATAATCGAAAAGGTGATATCACTGGGATTCCAACGGGTTTCTCAGAGCTTGACCGGATGACAGCTGGCTTCCAGCGAAATGACCTGATTATTGTAGCGGCTCGTCCGTCCGTAGGGAAAACAGCCTTCGCGTTAAATATTGCACAAAACGTTGCGACCAAGACAGATGAAAGTGTCGCCATCTTTAGTTTAGAGATGGGCGCTGAGCAGCTGGTCATGCGTATGCTTTGTGCCGAGGGAAATATCAATGCACAAAACCTAAGAACCGGTAATCTCACAGAAGAGGACTGGGGTAAGCTGACAATGGCGATGGGTTCGTTATCAAACAGTGGGATTTTCATTGATGATACACCTGGCATTAGAGTCAGTGAAATTCGCTCGAAATGCCGCCGTTTGAAGCAAGAAAACGGGCTTGGCATGATCCTGATTGACTACTTACAGCTCATCCAAGGGAGTGGACGGTCAAGCGATAACCGTCAGCAAGAGGTATCTGAAATTTCTAGGGCTTTAAAGTCACTAGCAAGAGAACTTGAAGTGCCGGTCATTGCCTTATCACAGCTTTCTCGTGGGGTAGAGCAGCGTCAGGACAAACGTCCGATGATGTCTGATATTCGTGAATCAGGAAGTATTGAGCAGGATGCCGACATTGTGGCGTTCCTTTATCGTGATGATTACTATGACAAAGAATCAGAGAATAAGAACATTATTGAAATTATTATTGCGAAACAGCGTAACGGTCCAGTTGGAACGGTATCACTGGCTTTCGTGAAAGAATATAACAAATTCGTCAATTTAGAAAGAAGATTTGACGATGCGGGTGTTCCGCCCGGTGCTTAAAGCCCAGCTCAAGAAGCTGGGCTTTTTTTTTGATTCATCTACATCGAAAGAATGACTGAAAAACAGTCGAAATGAGGAGGAGTGGGAGAAAAAGAGAGCGTATACTAAAGGGAGAGAAAAGGAGTGATGACTGATGAAGTTTCAACAATTCGAAGCCGCTCAATTACGCATCGCACGTCCGACCGTCAACATGAAAGAGGTTGTTTCTTTTTATGAAGAAGGTTTAGGGCTGAAACGAATAGGCTCATTTGATCAGCATGAAGGGTATGATGGGGTCATGCTTGGGCTTCCTCACCAGCATGTTCATCTGGAAATCACCAAACATGAAGAAGACGAAAGCTTGCCTGTTCCCCACCCAGAGCAACTGCTTGTATTCTATATTCCGGCTGAAGAAGAATTTCAGCAGATGAAAAAGAGACTGATCGCATTTGGCGGACGGCAAGTCACCTCTACAAACCCGTACTGGGATCGAGGAGGCGTGACGATTGAAGATCCAGATGGATATCGAGTGGTGCTCATGAATACAGAAGGAATTACACCTGATTAAGAAAGACTCCCATCTCGTGGGAGTCCCAGCCTGTAGACAAACCCTCGCATTCGGTGTCAGTCCTGCGTGCTGGTGCTCACGAATGATAAATTCGCTCCGCGCCAGTACTCGTCCTTCCTAGGGCTGCAAAGGTTTTCTATCACGCTGAAAAAGAAGACAAAGGGCTAAAATCAAGTTCATTTTAGCCCTTTGTCAACAATCTGATACTCCCATCTTGTGAGAGTCTCAGATTGTTAGCAACGAGGCGTGACACGGAGCTTCAGTGATTTTAGTCCATACATACCGCTGCTTGTCATTGGGACGTAAGAGAGAAGCTCTAGTGATTCATATCGTGACTGTATGGCTTTGATGGCAGTGCAGGCTTCCAGGCGAGCAAGTGGTGCGCCTAGGCAGAAATGAATGCCGTGGCCGAAGCCAATATGAGGATTAGGGTGCCGGTGTATATCGTACTCATGTGCGTTTGGAAATTGACGCTCATCCCGGTTCGCAGACGCAAGAAAGACAATCACACTGTCTCCCTTTTTCAAGACTTTCCCTCCAAGTTCGGTGTCTTCTGTGACATACCGGACAATGGTAGGCGCAGGGGCACGGAAACGGACAGCCTCCTCCACAGCACGAGGAATGAGGTCAGGTGATTGAGCGAGCGCTTCATACGACCCCGGATTTTCTAACAAACTAAAGATCATATTGGAGATCAGGTTGGTGGTCGTTTCGTTGCCTGCTAACAGGAGAAGATTGCAGAAAGGAATTAATTCGTCTGCGGACAGCTTGTCTCCCTCTTCCTCCGCTTGAATTAAAAGCGAAATCAAATCATCACTAAGGTTCTGCCGCTTCTCTTCAATGATGTCAGCAAAAAACGCCATCATGTCCGCTTCGCCTTGATCCCGTGTTTTTTGCCATTCAACGACATCTCTTTCTTCTTCACTTTTAGGCATGCTGACGAGAATATCGGACCATTCTTTAAAGGATTGTTTATGTTCTGTTGGCACACCTAAAAGCTCTGCAATGACAATCACAGGAAGCGGATAGGAGATGTCTTGAACCAGATCAATCTCTTCCTTACCTTCTATTTGTGCAATGAGATCATCCATTAACTCTTGAATGCGTGGTTCCCACAATTTCATCACCCGGGGTGTAAAGGCTTTGCTCACAATGGAGCGGATTCGTGTATGTTTTGGCGGGTCCATCATGACCATTGTTTTCATCAGTGAATGTTTCCGGTGGTCTTGAGGAGGTTGACTAGAAAAGGTATCTTTATCGATGGTGACGCGCTTTGCTTCTTCATAGGTGAAGACACTCCATGTTTGGCTGTGTTCATCAAAATAAACAGGAGATTCTTGACGCATTTTGGCGTACCAATCAAATGGGTGATACGGGTCCTGCTTATTTTTCCCTCTTAATAACGCTTTCTGAACGGCACTAGGTGTTGTTGTTTCCATGATCATCACTCCTTATGGGTTGTCAGATGATTCCTTTTTTTCACTGTGTTAGATTTAAAGGTAATTCATCAGGAGAAAGGATTCAACCAACAGAAAAGCGAAATCTGTTGAAGAAAATGGGAAGGGGAGAGCGGCTTGTGGCGGACTGCTACAGAGGGGATAAGCGCGCAACTGAATCAAAGCAACAATTAAGAAAAGCGTTATTTCAGTTATTAAAGGAGAAGGAATGGGGGAAGATTTCTGTACAAGATTTGACGAACAAGGCAGGAATCCATCGCACCACCTTCTATCAGCATTATGAGGATAAGTTTGACTTAGCTCAGCAGGTCATGGATGAGATGTTTGATGTCATGAAAACCGCTATTTTTGCTCCTGTACATGAAAGTGAGTGGAAGAGCGATCATGCAGCATATGTGTATATTTATCGCTTTTATCAGCATTTGCAGGAACATGAAGAGGAGTATCAGATTCTCTTGAAAAGGGGAAGAGAGCTTAATATTCATCAGACGGCCAGTGCTTTTTTTGAAGAAAGCTTTACTTTAGGGCTAGAAGAAGTCACAGGTTCACCACCTGATCCACAACACGTTCCTCTCGAGATGCAGAAGCAATTTGTCATTTCTGCTTATGTTGGAACAGCTGAGTGGTGGCTGAGAAAAGGTAGACCATATTCACCCGACTTTATGGCAAGTTCGATGATTCAATTGATTGAAAATCACTGAACAAACGGTAATGAGAAAAACAGTAATTTTGATCGAAATCTTCTTGTTTAAGCGTAGAATGAGCAATTAAAGCGCTTTTCCTCACATGTAAAACGAACAAAATTTGATTTCGAGATATTAATGTTCGGATTTCACGTTGACTTTTTCATTGTGCATTGATAAAATAAATGTGTTTGAAAGAGATAACGTTTTGAAAGGTTAACGGAGGTGCACGATATGTCTTCAGTAGTCGTAGTAGGTACGCAGTGGGGTGACGAAGGGAAAGGGAAAATTACCGATTTCCTTTCAGAAAATGCAGAGGTGATTGCCCGTTATCAAGGGGGAAACAATGCAGGTCACACAATCAAATTTGATGGAGTGACTTACAAGCTACACCTCATTCCGTCCGGTATTTTTTACAAAGAGAAAACTTGTGTCATCGGTAATGGAATGGTGGTTGATCCTAAAGCGTTGGTCACTGAGCTTGCGTATCTTCACGAACGGAATGTGAGTACAGATAACCTCAGAATCAGCAATAGAGCCCATGTCATTCTGCCTTATCACTTAAAATTGGACGAGGTAGAAGAAGAGCGGAAAGGGGCTAACAAGATCGGTACGACGAAAAAAGGAATCGGACCAGCTTATATGGACAAAGCTGCCCGCGTCGGAATCCGTATCGCAGATTTATTAGATCGTGAAGTATTTGAAGAGAAGCTTGCCCGTAATCTAGAAGAGAAAAATCGTCTTTTAGAGAAAATGTACGACACAGAAGGCTTCAAAATTGAAGATATTTTAGATGAGTATTATGAATATGGTCAGCAAGTGAAAAAATATGTCGTGGACACATCTGTTGTATTGAACGATGCTCTAGATGAAGGCCGCCGTGTTCTTTTTGAAGGGGCACAAGGCGTTATGCTTGATATCGATCAAGGGACATATCCGTTCGTGACGTCATCTAACCCAGTGGCTGGAGGCGTGACGATTGGTTCTGGTGTAGGTCCTACGAAAATTCAACATGTGGTCGGCGTATCAAAAGCTTACACAACTCGTGTAGGTGATGGCCCATTCCCGACAGAACTCCATGATGAAATTGGCGATCAAATCCGTGAAGTTGGCCGTGAATACGGTACGACAACTGGCCGCCCGCGCCGTGTTGGCTGGTTTGACAGTGTTGTTGTCCGTCATGCACGCCGTGTGAGCGGAATTACAGATTTATCTCTTAACTCCATCGATGTACTGACAGGGATTGAGAAATTGAAAATCTGTGTTGCTTATAAATTGAACGGAGAAATCACTGAAGAATTCCCAGCAAGTCTAAATGAATTAGCGAAATGTGAACCTGTCTACGAAGAAATGCCAGGTTGGACAGAGGATATTACAGGCGTGAAGAATTTAAGTGAACTGCCTGCAAATGCCCGTCATTACTTAGAGCGCATTTCACAATTAACAGGTATTCCACTTTCTATTTTCTCAGTCGGACCAGACCGTTCCCAAACGAACGTTGTCCGCAGCGTGTACCGTCCATCATTATAGACTGATCAGACACCAGTAAAATGACACATTTTACTGGTGTTTTTTTTGTTTAAATATTCCTTAATTTCTACGGAACGCTCTTCCTGTCATTACCAAAATATGATAACTGTATAAAAGGGAAGGAGCGTTCTAGTGAAAGAAAGAATACGATTATTAGATATTTTACGAGGTTTTGCGATATTAGGTACATTGGGTACAAACGTCTGGTTTTTTGCATACGCAGGGGATACCTTTGTGACAGATCAGATTGCGGATGAATATGAAAATGGTAGTTTTCTTGAAAGTCTTGTCTCTATGTTCGTTTATGGCAAAATGTTATCGCTGCTCACAATCATGTTTGGCGTAGGGCTAGAGCTGAAATACCAGCAGGCGAAAAGAAAAAATATGACTTGGCCGGGTACATATTTATGGATTCTTTTATTCTTATTGATTGAAGGCTTTGTCCATTTTGCGCTAGTGATGGAATATGATGTGCTCATGAGTTACGCCGTCACGGGTTTGCTTGTGGCGTTTATTGTCCGTGGAGGAAGTCGGCGCATCAAAAAAGGCATGATTGTCTCGGGTGTCATTCATTTGTTGGTGACGGCTTTTCTCGTTGTATTTTCTTTCTCTGAATTGGAAACTGAATCCTATGACGAGAGCAGTGAACCAGCGTACGAAGAACAACTGCCGGAGACATGGATATCTCAAGTTCAAGACCGATTACAGCACTTTTTGATGTATCGAGAAGAAGCGATCTTTATTATCCCAATGAATACCTTTTTGTTTTTATTAGGTGTGCGGATGATGAGAGCCGGTGTATTTTATGCAAATGAGCGTGGGCAATCTCTGCGGAAAACATTGTTCCGAATGGGTTTGTGGATTGGACTGCCGCTGAATGCGCTCGTCTTCGTACCAAATGACATAGTAGAATTTGTGGTGCGCTATGTGTTTTCGCCATTCCTCTCTATTTTCTATATTGCTGTCGTGGCGAAGCTTCTAGCACGCACGGAGTCATGGTTCATGTGGACTTGGTTTGAATATGTAGGGAAAATGGCGCTTAGCTGCTATATCCTGCAAAATGTCATCTGCTCGCTTCTTTTTTACAGCTGGGGATTGGGTCTTGGCGGTCAAATCAATGCGCCCCTTATCGTCTTGTCATGGTTGTTGATCTCCCTGCTGCAAATCGCCATTTCAGCCCTTTGCTTACACGTCTGGCGAATTGGGCCAATGGAGTATATCCGATCACGGGCACTTCGCCGTGTGACAATGAAGAAAGCATCTTAAAGGGGAATAGATACAATGTTTTTCAAAAAAACGACGAAAAGAGAACAAGCCAATGCACAAAAAGCAGCAGGATCGGCGTTTGTTTTTTATCTTCTAGCATTAGGAGGACATGCGTCTTACGCTTTTTTTCAAGGTGAGAGTACACCTGTGACTTTCGTGATTTTAATGACAGGTCTTCTTGTGTTTTTCACCGCAGATTGGCTATACAATAAAAAACATTCATAAAAAAAAGCTCTCCGATGAGAGCTTCAGATTGTAGAGAAACTCATGTTTTTCTACAATCTTTTTTATTTTCATCGTAATGATGATGGATGAGATTGAATGAAAAAGGCCTCCCACACACCTAACCTAGCTTCGCTAGATGTGTGGCAATCTTCTTCATGTTCTGACAGGCAGCTGTGAGAAGAACTTGCTCACTCACATTTTGTTTTCCCCTCAACCGGCAGTAGCGAAGCCCGTGCAGTTGTTTTGAATCTGCAAAGCTTCGCTCTATTTTTTCTTTTCTTTTTTTATATAGCTCTTTTCCAGAGACAGATAGACGATTTTGTCTGATCTTTTCTTTATGTTCTTCCCATATGTGTCTTGAGATGACTTTTTGATGATTTTTCGACCTTGTGCATCTTTCAAGGAAAGAACACGATGCACATTTTTTAGGATCTGATTTGTAGAATCGATAACCCTTTCGATCAGTTGTTGTATATAATAGCTTCTCACCATTTGGGCATATGTAATGATCATGTTCAGAGTCATACTTGAATTTCCACTTCTCAAATAAACCTCTTGTTGGATGAAAGCGTCTATGTGCGATGACACCAAAAATACGGCGATCTGATAAACCTTTACAGATTGGGGTCGTCAAATAACCAGAATCAAGGGCAACAGCTTCTACTTGAAAACCAAATCGTGCGATTTGGTGATCCAACCGATCAAGATACGGAACAGAATCATGGACATTACCGGGCGTGATGTGGGCATCCGTGATGATATTGTACTTCATATCCGTTGTACGGTGGTCTAGGTAGAAAAAGCCTTCCGGTTTGTTTTCACGATAAAGATAGCCACTTTCAGGATCAGTCGTACTTTGACGAATGTCTTTTTCCGTTTTCACCTCCTCTTTTACCTTTAAGGGCTTTTTTCCGTGTGCCACCCGATCTTCTTGGATCGCTTCTTCTAAATCATTTATATAGTTCTGGGTATCTTGTTCAATCGTTTTTCTCATATATTTATGTTTATTGGCATTGGCTTTAAGATGAGTTGAATCAGTAAAAAGAACGCGGCCTCCTACCATATCATGATTGATAGCTTGAAGCACAATCTCGTCGAAAATGTCTTGAAAAATCGTTGTATCTTTGAATCGAGTACGACGATTCCAGCTAATGGTCGAGTGATGAGGAACGGGGTCATTGATGTTCAAACCTAAAAACCATCTATACGCCATGTTATAGTAAATTTCTTTTTCAAGTTGTCTTTCAGAACGGATACCGTACAGGTATCCGATAAACATCATTTTGAACAAAATAAGTGGATCAAGAGAAGGACGACCTTTATTCTCGCTATAATACGGTCTTACTTTATCTACGATAAATGAAAAATCAATGTACTGATCAATTTTACGAAGCAGGTGATCCTCTTCGACCAGTTGATCTAGCAATACAAATTCAGCTTCGTGCTGAGAAGAATTTCTAGTGTGGAACATGAGAAAAACACCTTCCTTTAGTGGGCTTTTCTCTATTATAAAATGAGGAGATGTAAATTTTAAGGAAAAAAATAAAGCTGTCGAGATTTTCTCGACAGCCTGAAGCTCTCCGATGAGAGCTTCTTTTTTATTTTAGGCTTTTATATTGGCCTTTTAAATTTTTACGAATGTATTGAATGATTTTGCGTAGTTCGTTGGCATGCGGTCTGCCAAATGGACTTGTTTGTCTTTGCTGATAGAGGACTTGGCCTTTTTCATTTAATAAGAAATAAGCAGGTTCTCCGTGCACCCCGTGGTCTTCATATGGGGCATCTTCCCCGTGATAGAAGACTTCATAGGCTTTCAATGATGTGAGGTCTTGGTCAGACATGATGGGGAAAGAAAGTCCCTCTTTGTCTGCAAATTCTTTTAAGTCTTCAGGATTATCCGTTGAGATCGTCATTAAGTGAATATCCTTGTCTTGAAAATAGGATTGCTGTTTTTCCAGCTCTTTTAATTCCTCGACACATACTGGGCACCATGATCCTCTAAAGAAAACGATGAGGTGCCAGCTTTGATGCTCCTCTAAATGTTTGTAAAACTCAATGTGATCGCCCTGCACTGTTGGCAGTGAAAAATCGGGCATTTTATCTCCTAATTTAAATGAACTCATCCTATGCTTCCTCCTTTTTCAATCACCATGCTGTTTGTTTCTTGTATAACCAATATTGGTCGAAATAAAACGTTTCTGTGTGCTGGATTGGGCAGTAGCCATTGATTGAATGAAGGCGCTTTCGGATTTAGGCGATGTAACAGAAGATATCAAATCCGACACTTTTTTTAAAAAAATGTCGAAAAACGTATTGCCATATGTAATTACTCTATGATATTATAAATCTCGTTGTTGCAAAGGTCTCTGAAACTTGTTAAGATGCGATTTTCCAGCTTTTAAAGCGATTGGTTTGACGCAATACAGCTTCTTCAGATTCACTTTTCACAAACCGAGAGCCATTAGCTCAGTTGGTAGAGCATCTGACTTTTAATCAGAGGGTCGAAGGTTCGAGTCCTTCATGGCTCACCATGTTTTGGCCCGTTGGTCAAGCGGTTAAGACACCGCCCTTTCACGGCGGTAACACGGGTTCGAATCCCGTACGGGTCATTGATTTACTTTAGCGTTAAGCTAATTTTTCCTCACTTGCTTGAAGGAGCACCACGATTGCTTTTTCGGGCAAGTTACTGAGGTCCGGTAGTTCAGTTGGTTAGAATGCCTGCCTGTCACGCAGGAGGTCGCGGGTTCGAGTCCCGTCCGGACCGCCATTTATACATATTCATCTTTTGATGATGGCTCGGTAGCTCAGTTGGTAGAGCAACGGACTGAAAATCCGTGTGTCGGCGGTTCGATTCCGTCCCGAGCCACTTCCAAACGCATCTGCAATCGCAGGTGCGTTTTTATTATGAAAAGAAGGCATAAAAAGGGAGAAGCCGGACCTAGGTAGGGCCCGGCTCCATAAGAAGAAGACGTTACATGTATATAGACGTTTGGTGACTGGAAAAGTTTCAATAAAAAAGGAAAAAGTCATCAAATCTTTTGGGTGAAGTTCTTCTATCCAACGTTTACTAGCAAAGAAAGCCGTTATTATTTTTATCTTTGCCTCGTAAAACGTTATAATAGACAGTGAGCCTTTTTTTCGTAAATGAAAAAGGCGTAATGAGACATGCAAAATGGAATGACATAGATGCTAAAAATGCAGGAGGAAATCACAATGGAAAAAAAGATTCTTGTCGTAGATGATGAAAAGCCGATTGCGGATATATTGGAATTTAACTTAAGAAAAGAGGGCTACGAGGTTCATTGTGCGTATGATGGAAATGAGGCCCTTGAAATGGTAGAAGAAATTAAGCCAGACATTATTTTGCTCGACATTATGCTGCCGAACAAAGATGGCGTTGAAGTATGCCGTGAAGTGAGAAAGAAATATGACATGCCGATTATCATGCTGACAGCAAAAGACTCTGAAATCGATAAAGTCATTGGTCTTGAGCTTGGCGCAGACGATTATGTCACAAAGCCATTCAGTACACGCGAGCTGCTTGCACGTGTAAAAGCAAATTTAAGAAGACAGACGGCTACTCCGCAATCAGAGGAAGAATCTGAATCAAATGATATCGAGATTGGTTCACTTGTGATCTACCCAGATGCGTATGTCGTGTCTAAGCGTGACGAAACGATTGAGTTAACGCATCGTGAGTTCGAATTGCTTCATTACTTAGCGAAACATATTGGACAAGTCATGACACGTGAGCACTTACTGCAAACGGTTTGGGGCTACGATTACTTCGGAGATGTCCGTACAGTAGACGTGACAGTCCGCCGTCTTCGTGAAAAAATTGAAGACAACCCTAGCCACCCGAGCTGGATCGTAACAAGACGAGGCGTCGGCTACTATTTAAGAAACCCAGAGCAGGACTAAGATTCTTATGAGTAAAGTAGGTTTTTTTCGCTCGATTCACTTTAAATTGACCTTGATTTATGTGCTGCTGATCATTGTCGCCATGCAGATCATTGGCGTGTACTTTGTGAAGCAGCTAGAGCAGTCCTTAATTAATTCCTATGATAATTCCTTGAATCAGCGAATCTACTCGTTATCGTATTACCTAGAACAAGATTCATCGAAAAGCAAGGCAGAATTAAAAGAGGATGCTCAAAAGATATTAAACGATTTTAACAACAAAGATGAGTCTAATGAAATTTCTGAAGTCAGCTATATTGACGAAAGCAGAGAGGTCATTGCCTCTGTGAATAATGGCAGTCAAGAGATTGCCGGGAAGAAAATCACAGATCAAATCATTAGCCGTATTTTCGCGGTTGGCAAAGACTACGAGAAAAAATTCTATGACCCAGAATCGAATAAACGAGTCCGCATATCAGCGACAGCCGTGAAAAATGAGAACCAAGAAACTGTTGGTGTCATTTATGTGGTCTCATCCATGGAAAGTGTTTTTAACCAAATGCGAACGATCAACACCATTTTGGCGACGGGTACACTCATCGCACTTGGGACGACCGCTCTACTTGGTATATTCATATTCAGAACCATTACACACCCAATTTCGGATATGAGAAAGCAAGCGATCGAGCTCGCCAAAGGGAACTTTTCCAGAAAGGTCCGAAAGTATGGACATGATGAGATTGGTCAGCTAGCGACGACATTTAACCATCTGACGAGAGAGCTGGAGGAAGCGCAGCTGATGACAGAGGGTGAGAGGAAAAAGCTTTCTTCTGTTATCGCCTATATGACCGATGGCGTCATTGCCACGAATCAAAACGGGGCCATTATTCTATTAAACAGCCCGGCACTAGAGCTTTTGAATGTTTCACGTGAAACAGCTCTAGAGATGCCGATCACATCCTTGCTTGGCTTAGAAGAAACTCATACATTTGAAGATTTAGTCGAAAATCAAGACTCCATGCTGCTAGAAATTGAACGCGAAGATCAGCTGTCTGTTTTGCGTGTCAATTTCTCAGTGATTCAGAAAGAGCATGGGAAAATTGATGGTTTAATTGCAGTCATTTATGACGTAACCGAGCAGGAAAAAATTGATGCGGAACGTCGTGAATTCGTGGCGAACGTATCGCATGAGTTGCGCACACCGCTTACGACGATGCGAAGCTATCTTGAGGCACTCGCTGAAGGTGCGATTGGTGATAAAGAGCTTGCGCCAAGGTTCCTCAGTGTCACGCAAAATGAAACAGAGCGCATGATTAGACTTGTGAATGACCTGCTCCAGCTGTCTAAGTTCGACAGCAAGGATTATCAATTCAATCGTGAGTGGACGAATTTTATCAGGTTTATCTCGCTCGTCATTGATCGTTTTGAAATGACGAAGGAGCAGCATGTCGATTTCATCCGCAACTTGCCGCAGCGTGAAATATATGTGGAAATTGATCAAGATAAAATCACTCAGGTGCTCGATAATATCATTTCCAATGCTATGAAATACTCGCCAGAGGGTGGACACATTACGTTCACTGTCGATTTGGATGAGGAGCAAGGTCTTGTGTTATTCAGTGTCAAAGATGAAGGAATCGGTATTCCGAAGAAGGATATGGATAAAATCTTTGAACGTTTTTATCGAGTGGATAAGGCAAGAACAAGAAAGCTTGGCGGAACCGGCCTAGGCCTTGCGATTGCAAAAGAAATGGTTCAGGCTCATGGCGGAGATATTTGGGCTGACAGCATTGAAGGAAAAGGAACAACGGTAACCTTTACCCTTCCGTACAATGAAGAACAAGAGGATGATTGGGATGAAGCGTGAGACCTTTAAAACCATTATATTGACAATCCTAATTGCGATCAGTCTTGTGTTTACGTGGAATATTTGGATGTTCCAGCCCGTCATGCAGGATCAGGCGGATGCCGGCACACAGGTCGTGGAAACGAAGAAGATTTCAAGCGACGAGCCTCGGAGTCTCATTGATGTCGTGAAGCCGCGTGAGATGTTCATCCATTCCAATGGAGAGCATTTCAAAGTGGATCAAAAGGAACTCTTCCAAAACTTTTGGAATGATGTGAGCCTGTGGGATGTCAAAGAGATTGCTGATGTGTCGGACCAATATTCCGAGCAGAAATTTAAGAATTTCTTCTATGGACGCGAGGGGCAAGGCAAAACATTGGATCTTGTGTTCAATGATCCGATTCCGATTGATATTTTCCAAGCGCTGTTTAAATGGCCGAATAAATCCATTGAATACAACTCGTTTGACCGGATGATTGTGCCGTTCGCTCAGCCGGATAAGGCCAATAAGAAAGTTTATTTGGTTTCATACAGCAAGGAATCGGTGCTTGAGCTGACGATTGAATCTGCCAACTATCGTAATCTGATGGATAGTATTGCAGCCGCTCAAAACGAGATGCCGCGCTATGATCTATATACTTTCTCTACGAATTCAAAACGAGATTTCCTTCTGCCGCAGAAGCAAAAGCAGCTTGAAGCGAAAATGTTCTTTATCGAAACGATTAAGACAAGCAAATTCAAGGACGCTTTGTTTACAGACCCAAGTCTAGTTGGGGAGGAGTCTAATTTAAACCGGACGGTATATACAGATGGAACGAGTCGTCTTGAAGCAAATCAAAAAGACCACCGCATCCAATATCAGCATCGTAATATCAATTCTAGTACCGTATTCCAAACGGGGGATTTGATCAAGCGAAGCGTGAAGTATTTCAATGATACCGGAAGTTTTACCGATAATTATCAATACTTCGGCATCAACAGCAACCAGCAGCTGTCCTTTAATATGTTTATGGATGGACTGCCGATCGTCAACAGCACAAAACATCCATTTGGTATGACATCACTTGAAGTACAATGGGCGAATGATGACATCTTGAGTTATAAGCGTCCAAACTACATTCTCGGCAACAAAGCGAGTCAGAGTGAACAGGTCAAACTGATGAATGGGACAGAGCTGAAAAACTTGATCATCAAGCAGACGAAGTATGATGATTTAGAGAAAATTGAACAGATTTTCCCTGCTTATCAAGCGACATCCACGGCATCAGATCAGGATCAAGCGATGTTTGTCTGGCTAGAGCCGGTATGGTGTATGAAATATAACGGAAAAACCGTCATTTTATCGAATGATTTGCTGACAGAGGGGAGCGAGAATCATGGAGTGGAATAAGACCAAAACGATCTTTATCCTAGCCTTTCTCGTTCTCGATATCTTTCTAGGTTTTCAATACTTTGAAAAGCGATCGACCGATCATTTTGCGATTATCGAAAAAACAGATACGCTGGAAGAAATGAAGGCAGACGGAATCAAATATGGCAATCTATCAGATGAAGCGAAGATTGGATACCGCATTACAGCTGAGAAAAAGCAATATACGAAAAAGGATGTCGACGGATTAGCTGATCAAAAGACGAAAAGCACATTCCCGAAAACCGAGAAAGATGATCCTGTCACCCTGCTTGAAATGACCTTCAATAAACCAGTCGCATTGCCGAAAAAAGATATGAAAACAGCAGCGACCAATCTTGTGAGCCAGCGTTTACTGGATGGCAAGAATTATAAGCTCTGGAGCATCGATGAAGAAACAGGTGAAATCGTCTTTTTCCAAACGTATAAAGGAAAATACATCTTCCAAGAAGGTCTTGATGACACCGAAACCATTGGAAAGATCACATTGGATGTGAACGATCAAAACGAGGTCGTCTCGTATCGGCAGTCGATGGTGACATCGATTAATGAAGTGAGAAAAGAAACCCTTGTCCCGGCGCTTGAAACGGTGAAGGACTTATATACACAAAATATGCTGAGCCAAAACACGACAGTGAAAAAAGTGGAGCTTGGCTACTACACGCAATACCCAGGTGCAAGCACTCAAGTAATGGTTCCTGTATGGCGAGTAGAGATTGAAGGCGTGGCAACTGGTTCAAAGAAAAAGACAGAAGAAGAATATTTGATCAATGCCATTGATGGCTCAACACTTGATCATATAGAGAAAGAAGACAAATCTTCATTGGAGTGAGAGAACATGAGCTTGCAGTTCAGTGTACTAGCGAGCGGAAGTACGGGGAACGCTTTTTATTTAGAAACCGATGAGCATGCTTTTTTAGTAGATGCAGGCTTAAGCGGCAAACAGATGGTGGAGCTGCTTGGTCAAATCGATCGCAAGCCGGAAGACTTGGACGGAATTTTTGTCACACACGAGCACTCAGATCATATTAAAGGACTCGGTGTGATGGCAAGAAAGTACAAGCTTCCTGTCTATGCAAATGCAAAAACATGGAAGGCGATGGAGTCACATATTGGGAAAGTGGATACGGAGCAGAAATTCCACTTTGATATGGAGACGGTTCAATCATTCGGCGGTCTCGATGTTGAATCATTTGGCGTATCACATGATGCGGCAGAGCCCATGTTTTACGTATTCCATTATGGCGGGCGTAAACTTGCCCTTATGACGGATACAGGCTATGTGAGTGACCGGATGAAAGGGATTATTAAATCAGCCAATACGTTCGTATTTGAGAGCAACCATGATGTCGGCATGCTGCAAATGGGGCGCTACCCATGGAGTATTAAACGCAGAATTTTGAGCGATGTCGGACACGTATCCAATGAAGATGCAGCTCTTGCTATGACAGACGTGATTGGAGACGCCACCTCACGCATTTATTTGGCCCACTTGAGTCAAGACAACAACATGAAGGACTTAGCCCGTATGGCGGTCCAGCAGACGCTTGAAATGAAGGGCTTTGTTGTAGGGGACGGCTTTGATTTATATGATACGGACCCGAAAAAAGCAACCCCGCTTTGCGCCGTATGATTTTTACAATCGTATGATTAAGATAAGAGCTTCTTACCAACACTATATACATCATCTATTCACTGAAAGGAAGGAAACATAGTGGATTATCGCGATGTAGAGTGGAAGCCGAGACGAAGCAGAAAAGGATATTTCCTATCTGGTCTGATCGGTGTATTGGTAGGAGCTTTTTTAATGGGATTCTTTTTCCCCTATGTGTCTGGACAAAGCGGCAGCCCCTTTGGCTGGCAGTCAGCTGGAGATCATCAGGCATCAGATGGCCCTTTAAAGACCGTCAATGTGAACGTGAATGATGCGGTCACAAAAGTGGTATCGAGTATGTCAGATACAGTTGTCGGCGTCATTAACATTCAAAAGTCGAGCTTTTGGGAAGAAGGCGGTGAAGCAGGCAGCGGGTCAGGTGTGATTTATAAAAAAAAGGGTGACACCTTTTATATTGTGACCAACCATCATGTCATCAAAGGCGCAAACCAGCTTGAAGTGAGCCTTCAGGACGGGACAAGGATCGGGGCAAATCTTGTCGGCAGTGATCAGCTTATGGATTTAGCGGTACTCACGGTCAAAAGTGATAAGATCAAGAAAACCGCCGCCTTCGGCAATTCAGACCATGTCAAACCAGGTGAGCCTGTCATCGCCATTGGAAATCCATTAGGCCTTGAATTTGCTGGCTCCGTCACACAAGGTGTGATTTCTGGAACGGAGCGTGCGATCCCTGTTGATTCTAATGGTGATGGACAGACGGATTGGAATGCGGAAGTTTTGCAAACGGATGCCGCCATTAATCCTGGGAACAGCGGCGGAGCCTTGATTAATATGGACGGGAAAGTGATCGGCATCAATTCAATGAAGATTGCTGAGTCAGAGGTGGAAGGGATTGGGCTGTCTATTCCTGCGAATCTGGTGATCCCTGTCATAGAGGATTTAGAGCGCTATGGAGAGGTGAAGCGTCCGTACCTTGGCGTTGGGATGAAATCACTAGCAGATATTGCGAGCTATCATTGGCAGGAAACGTTAAAACTGCCATCAAAGGTCACAACCGGAGTCGTTGTGATGAGTGTCGAGCCTTTGTCTCCAGCAGGAAAAGCGGGGTTAAAAGAGCTGGATGTCGTGACGTCATTTGACGGCAAGGAAGTACAAAATATCGTCGATCTGCGTAAATATCTTTATCAAAAGAAAGTAGGCGACAAGGTAAAGGTGCAATTTTACCGAAGCGGAAAGAAAAAATCAGTCGAGATCAAACTCTCCCAAACCGATCAGTTCGGTGGCTAGCCAGTTCCTATAAGGGACTGGCTTTTTTTACATGCCCGGCATATGATAAAGAAAAGGGGGAGATACGATTGGTCACATTACTACCAATGTCGCAAACAGATTATGACGTCTTGATAGAGAAGGCCATTAAGCGGTACGCAGAAGAAAAGGTACACGCAGGGACATGGAATCAGGAAGAAGCGCAAAAGAACGCAGAGGAACAATTTGACCGGCTGCTTCCTGAAGGACTTCAGACAGAAGATCATGAGTTGTGGAACATCTTACATGGAGAAGAAGCCATTGGATGGGTATGGCTTTGCTATGATCCAGATCATCCCCAGCATGAAGGATTTATTTATAATTTTATTTTGTTTGAAGCGTATCGAGGAAAAGGATTGGCAAAACAGGCCATGACGGCATTAGAAGAGCAGGCAAAGTCATTAGGTGTGAAGAAACTATCGCTGCATGTCTTTGCCCATAATCAAATCGCCCGCTCACTTTATGAGAAAACGGGATTTGCTGAGACTGGGATTTACATGAGCAAACCTTTATAAAAAAAGAGAAGTACCGTGCAGTGGGGACTGACCCCCGTTTTTGAGACAGGAATCAAAACACCTTTATACAGCCAATTGCCGATAGTTTATCGGTGATTGGTTGTTTAGTTTCGTTTGAATACGAATGTTGTTATAATAATAAATGTATTCTTTGACAGTGCGTTCTACGATGGTGGTCGTAGTGCGATCAATCCTGTTAAGATAGAACGTTTCGGACTTTAGTGAGGAATGAAACGATTCGATGGAGGCATTATCAGCGGGCGTCCCTTTGCGGGACATGCTCATGGTAATGCCTTTTATATGAACAGCTTTCTGATACTCGTAAGATGTATACACAGAACCTTGATCGCTATGTAACACGCAATTCTCAGGCAGTGCTGGGAGCTGATTAAGTGTGTTTAAGATAAAGTCTGTGTCCTGCTTATCACCAATCGTAAAAGCAATCACTTCTCCATTATATAAATCCAATATACTGGAAAGGTACAATTGTTTCTGTCCATAAGGCAAATACGTGATGTCCGTGACTAGTTTTTCAAGAGGGCGATCAGACTGAAAATTCCGATCCAGTATATTACCGGCTACGGCATAAGGCTGCCCACTCTTCTTACGCTTTTTCATTTTAACCCGGCATTGCCACTGGTTTTTCTGCATGATACGTTGAACAGTTTTATGGTTAATACGCATTCTCATTTTTAGTATGGCTGTGATTTTCCGATAACCATATCGATATTTGTGCTTTCGGCACAACGTGCCGATCTGTTTCTCTAGTTGTCTTTTAGAATGAGTCTGAGTCAAATTCTTTTTCCATCTATAATACGAAGTACGTAAGATGCCTAAATGGACACAGATGTCCTGTACCGTCATCGTTTTGCACAATTCTTCTACCAGTTTGATTGACGTTTCCTTATCAACTTCCTTTCCAATTCGTTGTACTTTTTTAAAACTTCATTCTGTTGACTCAAATAGCGATTTTCTGCCCGCAGTCTCTCTAATTCAGAAGAGTACTCTGGACCCTTTCCATAGGTATATTGTTTTCCAACAGGTTGTTCGAACCTGTGTGTATCCCCAGTTTTATGCCATCTCACCCATGTCTGAACCTGCGTCTTATTCTTGATATTCAATTCCTGCATGATCTCTTTCATAGGTACGCCTGCCAATCTCATTTCCACAGCCTTCTGTTTAACTTCAACCGGATAACTCACTCTTGTCCCCATAGAAAAAACACCTCCATGTTTTATTTCGGATCACAACGATCCGTTTTCAAACTTGAAGGTGTTTTTTATTTGTCTCATCTTAGGGGGTCAGTCCCGTGAGCGTACGGTACTTTTTTATGTGGACATCATGGCATCTTGCGCCGTGACTCGGTATAGGTCGACTTTGCATTTCACAAACGCACGGATGATGGCTGGGACTTGAGCTTCTGAACGAATCAACAATGAGGTCTCGTCATCTCTGATCACAAGGTCTGTTCCCACACTTTGTAAGTACTGCGTGAGAACAGGCTTCACCTCATCATCAATCCATGCATGCTTGAAGGTGGCACGAATGGTTGAGGACGTGATGGTTTTCTCTTGAGGATGAGTACTTGAGGACACGATTTTTCCTTCAGATATGAAAGCTGTTTTGGTACAAATAGGCTGGGTGAACCTTGGCTCGTCTGCTGTTAAGAAGACGGTTTTTCCTTCAAATTTTAACGATTCAATCACCCGCTGGATATGTAAGATAGAATCTGCATCAATATCCGCAAAAGGCTCATCAAGTAAAATAAAGTCAGGCCGATGAGCGATGGCCTGAGCCATTCCGAGCCGCTTCTTCATCCCAGGTGTAAAGGCACCGACTTTCTCTTGATGATAACGATGTAAGCCAACAAATTCGAGTAATTCTTCATAATAGCTCGTTTTCTGGCGAGTACCCGTAATTTTCGATAAATAGGCAATATGCTCAATAGCAGTCAGCCCTTCATATAAATCTGTATATTCAGGCAGAACACCGATATGATGACGTACTTTTTTTAACGACGTCATGTTCATCATGATAAACGTGCCAGAGGTGGGGCGGGAGATCCCTGTAATGATATTAAAGAAGGTTGTCTTACCAGCACCCTTCGGTCCAATGAGGCCGAAGATATCCCCTTGATGGATATCAAGATCAATATGATCTATTGCGACTTTTGTCCGATATTTTTTTGTCAGCCCTTTTGTGTGAAGCACTTAGACATCCCTCCTCTGAAACAGTAGTGCAGTTCCAACGAGTAAGACAACAGTCAATGCGGCATTCATCAGCACATAGGTCAGCGGTTCACTCCTGCGCGCATAATAATAAGGCGTCACGTATTGGAACCAGTGAATCAACCGTTCTGAAGAAAGAACAGACATCATGCTCATGATCGGAAATAGAAAGGAAAACAACATGCCAACAAACATCGATTTCTGTGGTGTTGGAAAGAGCATGGATAAAAACAAAGCACAGGAGATGCCGACACTGATAAACGTTAATATTTTTAAGGCATCAGAGAACAGAAAACGATGTGAAATCACCATATTTAATATATATGTGGTCATAATGCAACTGAGCCAAAACAGCATCAGCCCAAGATATTTCCCGATGACAATGTTTAAACGGGTCGTTTTGCTGACGAGAAAACGAATGGTTTTCAAATGAATTTCGCGGCTCAAAATATCATGAGATAATAAAAAAATAAGGAAGAAACCAAATAACGACATTACTAGTTCATTCCCAATGGAATAAGGGTCCTTTGCCTGTTCCCACTTCCCTTGATAAGCAGCTATAAATGGAAGACTTGATACAAAAGTAGATAAAATGAAAATAATAACAATAGTTAAGATGGATTTTGTGCTTTTGAAGAGCTGCTTAAATTCATTCATACAGATGGTCCACACACACTGTACCTCCCTTCATCTTTATTATACCGCTAGAAAAGAAAGACACCATATCTCGCTCTTTAACATTTGCTTAAATTTTATAAAAAAGAAGACTCTTCCAGAACAGTTAACTCATTTTTAAAAATGTTCAGAAAAATATCTTGATTTATCAAAAAACATCATGTATGATAGCTTTAATTCAAGATAGTTAAACAGGCAATGACGAGAGAAAGTACAATCATCAATTTTTCCACAGAGAGCTTCGGCAGCTGAAAAGAAGCAAAAATAATGATTCGAAAAATGGTCTCTGAGCCTCGTGCTGAACATATCCATGATATTAGTAGGTGACGACGAGAGTTGGTACTCGTTATCAAAACCACAGTATATGAGCCAAATTGGAGCTTTGTACTTGTAGAGGCTGTTTAGCGCGAGCAAACAGTAAATAAAGGTGGTACCACGAGACAAATACCTCGTCCTTATGATTCATAGATAAGGATGGGGTATTTTTTATTGTCCACTTTTTTTCATACAAATGTTCAAATGTTCCACGTGAAACACCACAACCATTTTTTCAAATGAAAGGGAGATTAACATGAGTGAACATGCATTGGTTTTGCAATCAGATTTCGGTATTGATGATGGAGCGGTCAGCGCAATGTACGGCGTAGCCAATACAGTGAGCAGCGGCATCCGCATTTTTGATTTAACTCACAACATTCCCCAATACGACATTTGGGAAGCGTCTTATCGCTTGCTTCAGACGGTCACATATTGGCCGGAAGAAACGGTATTTGTCTCCGTTGTTGATCCAGGCGTTGGATCAGAGCGAAAGAGCCTTGTCGTCAAAACAACAAGCTCACACTACATCATCACACCTGATAATGGGACACTTACGCATGTCGCACAGGATATTGGCATCGTGGAGGCTCGGTATTTAGATGAAACCATCAATCGTCTGCCGAAGTCAGGAAAATCACATACATTCCATGGTAGAGACATTTACGCCTATACAGGCGCGAGAATTGCTTCAGGTGTGATTTCTTTTGAAGAGGTCGGGCCAAAGGCGAATATAGAGGACATTATTCACCTTCCAGTCGTACAAGCTTATGCGGAAGAAGAAGTGATCACAGGGACGATTGATATTTTAGATGTGCGGTTCGGAAACCTATGGACAAACATTCATCATACGTTATTTGAACAGCTTTCAATCAATTATGGGGATGCAATAGAAGTTACCATTGCCAACGGGCCAAAAAATGTGTATAAAAATATCATGACCTATGGACGATCTTTTGCCGATTTAAAGGTAGGCGAACCACTCGTATATGTCAATTCACTCGATCATTTAGGCGTGGCGATCAATCAAGGGTCATTTGCAAAGGCTTATAACATCGGTACAGGCACAGGCTGGCGCCTTTCGATTCGCAAAGCTCCGCGCATTATATATGAATAAGAGGAGGAAACATCATGGCAGGTAAACAACTTTCAACGAAAACTGTCGTTGCCATCGGAATTGGCGCAGCCGTCTTTGTCATTTTAGGACGCTTCGTCTCCATTCCAACTGGGATTCCGAATACACAAATTGAAACATCGTACGCGTTCCTTGCGTTAATGGCCGTGCTATTTGGTCCTATTGCAGGCGCATTGATTGGATTTATTGGTCATCTCATTAAAGATGCCACCACATTTGGACCTTGGTGGAGCTGGATTATCGTTTCGGGTGTTGTTGGTTTATTGATCGGCCTCATTTCGAACCGTTTAAAAGTAGAAGAGGGCGACTTTGGCTGGAAAAAAATCACGCTCTTCAACGCCGTCCAAGCCGGCGCACAAGCATTAGGCTGGTTTGTCATTGCGCCGGTACTCGACATTGTGATCTATGCAGAACCTGCAAATAAAGTGTTTGTTCAAGGCATCGTAGCAGGAATCTCAAACATCATCACAGTCGGTGTACTAGGCACCATCATTATTGCAGCTTATGCGAAAACAAGAAGCAAAAGCGGCAGTCTATCGAAAGAAACATCATGAAGCAAGGTGGAACACATAAATGAAGAAACCGATGATTCAATTCGAACATTTCGGATTCAAGTATCGCAGTCAGGCAGAACCGACATTGAAAGATATCAACCTGACCATCTACGAAGGAGAAAAAGTCCTCATCGCAGGCCCGTCTGGATCGGGAAAAAGCACACTAGCCCATTGTATCAATGGGCTAGTTCCTGCGTCTTATAAAGGTTCTATGGAAGGAAGTCTTCACATCGGCGGGAAAAATGCAAAGAAAGAGAACATTTTCTCCCTCTCACAGCTCGTCGGAACGGTGCTGCAAGATCCTGATGGACAATTTATCGGGCTGACCGTTGGAGAAGATATCGCGTTCACACTTGAAAATGATCAAGTCACACGCGAAGAAATGAAAACACGTGTCGAGAAAGCGGCAAAATTAACAGAGGTAGACGGCAAACTGGCATCATCCGTTCATGAGCTGTCAGGCGGTCAAAAACAACGTGTCGCCATCGCAGGCGTACTTGTCAACGATGTCGACATTTTGCTGTTTGATGAACCACTGGCAAGCCTTGATCCCGCAACAGGTAAAGAAGTGATCGATCTCATTGACCGTCTGCAAAAAGAAACGAAAAAAACGGTCGTGATGGTGGAACATCGATTGGAAGACGTCCTCTTCCGCCATGTCGACCGCATCATCGTTGTCAATGACGGCACGATTGCAGCGGATATGACACCAGATGAATTGCTCGCCTCAAATGTATTAGAAGCGGCGTATTTACGTGAGCCTTTATATGTGAGAGCGATGAAATATGCAGGTATTCCGATTGCAGCAGGAGATCAGATCGCTAATTTACAGCATCTCACCTTAAATGACGAGGCAAAAGAGAAAATCGAACAATGGATGGAAGCATCTGAGCCATCAGTCGAGCAGAATGCAGCGCCGGATTTACTAGAAGTGCGTGAGCTGAGCTTTGATTATCCGACAAGACCAAACACGCTGAGCAACATCTCTTTTACCGTCAAAAAAGGAGAAATGATCAGCATCGCCGGTGCCAATGGCGCAGGCAAGACGACACTATCCAAGGTGCTCTGTGCATTTGAAAAGCCAACAAAAGGGACAATCCTTTTAAATGGCAATGACATCACCGGAGACACCATCAAACAGCGCTCCGAACGAATCGGTGTCGTCATGCAAAACCCGAATCAAATGATTTCAAAACAAATGATTTTTGATGAAGTAGCACTCGGTCTCGTTTTAAGAGGCGTGAAGGAAGACGACATCAAGGAACGAGTGGAGCGAGTCTTAAAAGTATGCGGACTGTATCCATTTCGAAATTGGCCGATCTCAGCCCTCAGCTTTGGACAGAAAAAACGCGTCACCATTGCATCCATTCTTGTGTTAGAGCCAGAAATCATCATTTTAGATGAGCCAACGGCCGGTCAAGATTTTAGACATTACACAGAGATGATGACGTTTTTAGAGCAATTAAATCAACAGGGCGTCACGATTTTGATGATCACCCATGATATGCATCTCATGCTCGAATACACAACAAGAACCATCGTCATTTCAGATGGAGAAAAAATCGCAGATGATACACCAGCCAAAGTGCTGACAGATCAGCTGCTAGTCCAAAAGGCGAGCTTAAAAGAAACGTCGCTCTATGAACTGGCGCTAAAAGCAGACTGGCCGAATCCAAATGAACTCGTGGATCGCTTCATTGAGGTTGACAGAAAGGAACGAATGACATGGCTGTAGACATGCTGTCTTATATCGATCGCCCGTCGCCAATTCACCGGCTGACAGGCGCCACCAAACTCATTTGCTTTATCCTCTGGTCATCCGCAGCGATGCTCACATATGATACAGGCGTATTAGTGTTTATGCTAGTTGCCAGTATCATGTTCTTTCAGCTATCAAACGTACGATTTCGTGATATCTCTTTCGTAGTGATTGTCTTGGCGATTTTCCTTGTCATCAATAACATCGCCATTTACGTCTTTGCGCCTCAGCAAGGTGTCGCCATCTATGGAGCGAAGCACGAGCTGTTTCACATTGCAGGCTGGTACAATGTCACACTTGAACAGCTTTTCTATCAATTGAACATTACACTGAAATACGTTACTGTGATGCCAGCGGCGCTTTTATTTATCGTGACAACAAATCCAAGTGAATTCGCCTCATCGCTCAGCAGAATCGGGGTCAGCTACCGGATTTCGTATGCGGTAGCGATTGCTCTGCGCTACATTCCAGATATTCAGCGTGATTTTCGAACGATCGCGATTTCTCAGCAAGCAAGAGGCATTGATTTATCGAAGAATGAAAAACTGGGAAAACGGATTAAAAATGCGCTGTCGATTGTGATGCCGCTGATTTTCTCCAGCCTAGAGCGGATTGAAACGATCAGCAATGCGATGGAACTGCGCGGGTTTGGAAAGCATAAAAAGCGCACATGGTTTACGGCGAAAGACTTTCAAAAAGCAGATTATGCGGCGTTAATCTTTGTTGGAGCGGTACTGATTGTGTCGCTAGTAATTACATTTGTTAGAGGAACGAGATTTTACAATCCGTTTTGATAGAAGGAAGCCTTCACAGGAGTGGAGGCTTTTTTATTTGGTTTGTGGATAAAAGGTGTGGAAAATGGTAAAAGACTATTAACATGTGAATAAATCGGTTATATTGAACAATGAGCGAAACACTTGTGAATAACCAAACAACATATTGGAGGAATTAGAAACTTATGAACAAATCACTTTATGCTTGTGCAGAACATATAGAAACCGTACTAGACATGTACATAGATGATCACGAAACACCGCCAGAATTCAGAAAAATCGAACATACACACAGCTTATCCACAACCTGTGAATTGTGCGATGAACCTGCAATATATATAGTGGGGAACGAATGATCGGACACAAAATACACAAATTTTATCCACAATTGTTGATAACTTATATGAATAACTTGTTCTTAAGGTGGGGATGACCTGTGAATATATCAATTATCACAGTAGGAAAACTAAAAGAGAAATATTTAAAGCAAGGCATAGCCGAATACACAAAACGATTACAGGCATACGCAAAAATCGAGATCATTGAGCTCGCAGACGAAAAAGCACCCGAGAATCTCAGCGAGCAAGACATGAAAATCATCAAAGACAAAGAAGGCGAACGCATCCTAAGCAAAATCAACCCAGACGCCCACGTCATCGCCCTCGCCATCGAAGGAAAAATGAAAAGTTCCGAAGAATTAGCCGATACAATAGATAAGCTGGCAACATACGGAAAAAGTAAGGTGTGTTTCGTCATAGGCGGATCCCTTGGGTTAAGCGATGCTGTCATGCAGCGCGCGAATGAGAAACTGTCATTTTCGAGGATGACGTTCCCGCATCAGTTGATGAGGTTGGTGTTGGTGGAGCAGATTTATCGGGCGTTTCGGATTGTTCGGGGGGAGCCGTATCATAAGTAGATGAGGTTTTTTTAATCATTCCTACCATAATTAATAGTATCTTGATGTAAAAGGTTCAGCTTAATGTTCTATAAAAGATGTCTTTGCTAGACATTGTAAACTTAAATCTTATGAGTATCTGATAATGATACATTAAACTTTCCATTCGCTGTCTTCTCTGTTTTATCTTTTGTTGATGCATCATAGGAAAATCATTGAATTTTTCAATAACCAATATTTTTTCTTTTTAAAATCGCTAGGTTTATTCTTACTGTTAATTTTTTATGTCTAATTCCATAACTTATTTAAACAATAGTGAGTAGAAGAATATGAATGATAATGAACCTATTTTGTGAAATCGTAGAGACTAACAATTTCTGTTAAAATATTATTCGATTGAATGAAGCTTTATTGAAATTAGGTAATGGAAAATTAAATAATAGGAGACACAACTTGAAAAAATAAAATATTAAATAGATATGGATATCGCACTTGAACAAGCATTAAAAATATCTGGTGTAAAGATAGAAAGAGAAAGCTTTCTGACCAATACCTTTTCAGAACTTGTATCTCCAGCACATTATCCATATTGATTTACAAGATAGCATACTAGTAAAAAATTAATAATTCTAATTATTAATCGGTAGTATAAAGTAAATGTATTAAAAGAAAGGAGAATAAATAATGGCTACATCTATAGAAGTAAATAAACAGAGTGTAAAGCAACTATTAGAAACAGGAAAAGTAAATAAATTTATTATTCCTGAATATCAACGTCCGTATGCATGGACTGACGAACAGATTCAAACGCTTTTTGAAGACTTAACAGAGTATACAGAAAATGATAATGGAAGCACTTATTTTCTAGGAACGATTGTTTCTTATGAAAATGATAGTGGTGAACAAGAAATTATAGACGGTCAGCAGCGAATCACGTCTTTATTCTTATTGTTACGAGCGCTTTACTTCAAACTTAATTCAATGAAAGAAACAAAGGAAGTAGCAAACTTTAAAGCACAAATAGAATCAGCATTGTGGGAACAAGATGAATTAACAGCTGAGGTTAACTTTGAAAAAGCTCTAATTGAATCTAGAGTTATAAGTGATGAGGGAAACAAAATTTTTGGTCAGATTCTTGTTAACGGGACTACTAAAGAAACTGCAAAAGATAACTATTCACTTAACTATAAATTATTTACAGAGTTAATTGAGAATTATGCTTCAAATGAACCGGAGTTATTTTTTTGGTTTATTAGGAATGTTTTAAACAAGGCAATCTTATTACCAATCACAGCTGATTCCCAAGATACAGCTTTAACGATCTTTTCAACTCTTAACGATAGAGGACTAGCTTTATCCGATGCTGATATTTTTAAAGCGAAAATCTATAATAATTTAAGTGTTGATATTAGAGCTGTTTTCATTGAGCAATGGCAACAACTTGATGATGAAGCGAAAGATGCTGGTGAAAGCATTCAAAAACTATTCTATTATTATATGTTCTATTTAAGAGCCTTAGAAAATGATCGAAATACTACAACTCCAGGTCTAAGAAAGTATTATTCAAGAAATAATTTTGAACAGTTATATAAAACTGATATTATTACAAACTTAAATTCAATGCTGAATTTATGGAGGGTGGTTAACAATCGTGTGGAAATAGAAGATGAGAATTGGTCTAAAAATATCGAGATTAAACAAATACTTGATGGGTTATCTTCGTATCCAAATGAATTTTGGAAGTATCCAGTAGTTATTTATTATCTTAATTATTATAATTTACCAAATTTCGAAAACCTTTTTTTACGGTTTCTTAAAAATTTACTTGCTGTTTTGGCAGCGCGTTACATAGTTACGCCAACTATTAATGTAGTCAAGCGAGGGATTTTAAATCTAAACTCTGAAATTATTAATTCGCCTACACCTATATTTAATTTTAATAAGTTGGATGAACAAGAGCTAAAAATTAAGATTAAAACTGCGCATCGTAATACTGTTCGGATGATTTTAAAGATACTTGCATATCAAAAGCAGGAGGAACTCCTTCCTGATAAATGGGAAATAGAGCATATACTACCTAGAAAATGGCAATCCAGTTATTTTCCAAATAATTCTGAGGAAGAGATAAAAGAACTTGTGGAGCATTTGGGAAATAAAATACCTTTTGAAAAAAAGCTTAATATCATTGCAAGTAATGGATATTTTAAAAAGAAACAAGACAGCTACAATAAGTCTAAAGTTCAAATCTTATTAAATTTATCTAGCGAACATAAAGACTGGGGAATGAATGAAATTCGAGAAAGAGACATACGAATTTCTGACGAGCTATTAAATGTATTTAATGATTGGGGATTAAATCAACCCGATTTTCTAAGTAAAAGTGAAGAACAACCAACCCCAACCCCTGAAGATTTAAGAGCAATAAGGGAATTAAAAAGAAAAGGTCTAATTTAAAATTTATTTTTTAGAAGCTATGAATTTGAGTGACTTGTGTTAATTTCATAGCTTTAAATATACTTAAAACCGCACTTAGATACGTCACGGAATTAAAAACATCAAATTAAATGAACAGTTAATAGAAATTAATTTTAAAAACTCTTAAAGGAGAACAAGATAATTAAATCATTTATTATTACTTTTATTATATTACCTTTAATATTAGGAGCTGCAATGGCATTCACTGTAGAAATACTTCCCTTTATATGGAGTATCATTACACAAAAAGGGACAAGCTTGGCATTTAAAGATTTAGTAATTACATTTGTTTTAGGCTATGTAATGTATCTGGTGTATATTGTATATAAAGCGATCATTCACAAATTCAATAAAAATAAAAGTCACTAAAAATATATACAGATACAAAGCGAAATTTTAACAAAAAGCTCTTAAATTATTAATTTAAGAGCTTTTTTGAGTTTTCAGCTATCTTTCTAACGAACATCACGATCACCATTCTTTAAATAATCCTATATAATGTAATAATTTACATTCAAACAATCCAGATTATTCCGATATATGGTTTATAAGGATAATAGAGGGGTGTAGTATGAATGGCAATTACATTACCAGAAAGTATTAAAAGTACTGCTACTGCAGGAGAACGAATTTTATTTCGAACATTAAAGGAATATCTACCCGAGGATTATATTGTTCATTATGAGCCTAATATCAATGGGTTTAGACCAGACTTTGTGATAATCGGTCCGGATCTAGGAGTATTAGTTTTGGAAGTAAAAGATTACACCAAAAATACAATAAGAGAGCTAAACGATAATACCTGGGGCATTTTAAATTCTTCTGGTGATTTACATAGAGTGAAGAGTCCTCTAGTTCAATCGAGAGAGTATGCTTTTAAAATAAAAGATATGCTTGAGAAAGACATTGATTTAATCAATACAGAAGGGAAATATCAGTTTAAATTAAAGTTTCCTTATGGTTATGGTGTCGTCTTCACTCGGCTTCATGAAGAACAACTTTTAAAAAATAAAGTATATGAGGTTATTGATCCACATTTTATTTTATCGCGTGATCAGATTGATCCGGATAATGACCATTTTGATCCTGAGATCTTAATAGAAAAATTGTTTGATATGTTTCATGTGCCTTTCAAGTTAAATACGCCACTATCATCTGACGAATTAGAAAGGATTCGTTATCATCTATACAAAGAAATACGCGTTGGAGCAGATGTTGAACCAGTCCCATACCAAGAAAAACTGTTATTATCTTTTCGAAACATCAAAACGATGGATCTGCATCAAGAAAACTTGGCTAAACAGATTGGTGATAAACATCGGCTAATTAGAGGAGTAGCAGGAAGTGGTAAAACCTTAATCTTAGCGACTCGAGCAAAAATGTTAGCTGAACAACATCCGAATTGGAAGATATTAATACTCTGTTACAATGTAGCTTTGAAACAAAATATTAAACAAATGATTCATTCTAAATTTACAGAACCAGATGATTTTCTGACATCCGATCATAGAAAAACACCAAATTTAAATAATATACAAATATTAAATTTTCATCACTGGATTAAAAAAGATCATGGTATTTCAGAACTTGAAATAGATGATTACATTGAAAAAATAGAAAATGATGCTTTAACTCCTGTAAAGTATGATGCCATTTTAATTGATGAAGGGCAGGACTTTGAAGGGAGCTGGCTGCATCTCATCAGCTTATGCTTAGATCAAGAGACGCAATCTTTACTTTTAGTAGAAGATAGAGCGCAAGATATCTATCGGAAAAGTAGAAGCTATGTGAAAGATACGGGCCTTGATTTTAGAGGTAGATCTAGAATCTTAAATATAAATTATCGTAATACGTCACAAATTGTGGATTTTGGATGGAAATTTTACGATAGCCATAGAGCTTTAGATCTTAAATTAAAACAAGAACAGACAGAGACAATCGAAATCATCCCTCCAAAAAAGACGAAACGTAAAGGGCCAGAAGTAGAGCTTTTAAGATGTAATACCTTTAAAGAAGAAATAGAGGAGATTACTAAACAAATAGTGGATCAACATAATGAAAAGAACATACCTTACTCTGAAATGGCTATTTTATATCGTATAAAGGGATATAATAACCATTATATATCAGCGATTCAATCTGAATTTCAAACAAAGAATATTCCTTACAATTGGATAACTGAAAATGGTGCAACCAAACATAAGTTCAATCCAGAGGAAGAGACAGTCAAAATTTGTTCTCTCGATAGTAGTAAAGGTCTTGACTTCCACTCAGTTTTTATTGTGAAAGCTGATCTGATGCCATTAAAGTATGAAGAGGATCAAGAAAAAGAAGTGTCTTTAATGTATATAGGAATGACTCGTGCTAAAGAGTACCTATCAATATCTTATTCAGGTGTTTCTTCGTTTACTCAGTATTTTGAGGTTGCAAAGCAAAAAGAGCCGACATTTAATCAATAATTTTAAATAGTAAAAGGTACGGGAATTATTCATTTCTCATACCTTTTTTCATGTAAGAAGAAAAGAAGACTCTTCTTAATAAATATCGTATTATATATAATGAAAACTTAGTTCAAGAAACGATTACAGCAGGTATTGGGAACGATCACATATTCAATCTACAATTACTCAAAGGAGACTTTCATGGGTTTCAAAGCTGACTTTAAACATGAAATACGTAACATAATAAAAGATGTAGAAAAAGAAATAAATAAAACATGGGAAATTGAATATAAAGGGCATTCTATAGAAATTACAAACCAAATAAAAGAAGAGCAACTAATCATTGATGGTGTGACAGTTGATAAAAAACAACGAAAAAGTTTATTGACTCATATGATCCCTTATTCAAAATTGTCAGGGATATTGGAGCTTCAAGATGGTACGCAACACAAAGTGTCCGTTAAACTTGGTGGGTATGTACGATTTCGTTGTATGGTGAAGGTAGATCGTGAAACGGTTTTAGATGATTCAATGAAGATAGAATTTCTACCATGGGATCATAAAGAGAAAATCGTTCCCTTTATTCAACAACAAATTCAATCACATCATAAAATAGTAGACGACCGTTTACCCGATGAAGATTATTTATTTGACGAAAATGAACCACGATTGGCTCCCGGTTTATCTGATTATTATGTAGATGAACGACCTGCCCCTTTTTATGTGAAGAAGCTATTGAAGCTTTTTGAAATACAACTGAATCATCCTACAAACGAAACTAGAAAAAAAACATATGAAAAAATCATTTCTAACAATATGGCGAGTCGCAACAGTGAGCTAATTGAACGATTTCAGCAAACACAATGGGATGAATCCCGTGTACAGCAAGAAGCGTTATGGCTTCTTGAGCATGCAGCGCATCGGGAGGTCGTCAAATTTGCAGTCATGATACTGGGATGTACGAACTGTGAAAAATACAAAGAGCTTTTATTCACAATAGGTATGCATGAAGAATTTACTTCTTATGTCGTGTTTGCATTGAAGAATGGCACAATTCAAGGAAACGAACATGTTTGGCGTCTTGCAAAGTCTGTTGATGGAAGGGGAAAAATTTCGGCTGTTGAGCAATTGGAAGCCTCGACGCCAGAAATAAAACGTTGGTTACTAACAAAGGGCTGCGAAAATACAATCATGAATGAATACTTAGCTTATACTTGTGCTCTTAATGGTGATCTGGAAACAGCTTTATCAGAAGATGAAATTTCCAAAGAATTATATGATGGAGCGAGTCTCATCATTCAAGCATTATTAGAAGATGAGGTTTCTATCTACGGAATCGATGAGTATTCAAATGCAAGCTCAGTTCTCTGCCGATTTATTCACCATGCTCATAAGCACTGCCAAACAATTGAGGATTTTTATCCAATATTGAAAATAAATGAGTTTTTAAATGATGAACAAGAGATTTGGGAAGACCGATTGAATGATTCATGGAAACAGGACGATTATAAGGCTATCCAGGAAGCTGTTCAACCGTTTATCAATGACAGTAGATGGCCAAAGCTTGCAACCGATTCGTTACAACAGGGTTTTAGCTCCCAAGCACTTGAGATCGCTCTCTTTTATCGTTTAGATGTGACTGAGCATCTATTTGCTTTACTTGAGAAAGATCCGACAAATAGTGAAATATACTTTGCTGTGATGGACACAAATCATCACCAGCATATTAGAGAGCTTTGTACATTTGCAGAAACACATTTATCGTTATCAAACCTCTCAGATGATGAAGTGGCTTGTCTACAATATATTGTGCAAGATTTATATGAACACGAAGGTGTAGGATTGCCATTGATTCAAGCTGCACTTAGATCAGATGATGGAAATTTACAGTATCATGCTTTAAGTGTATTAAACGAATGGTCTCCTTCGTATTCGCAGCAAGCGGCCACAAGAGAATTGATTAAACATATTGCCGTGAAGACAAAGGATAAGGAAGATCGAAAGTTATCCAAATACTTATTAAAGAAATAGGATTCGGTTTACCTTCGCCCTACGAGAATAAAATCTAAATATTAGAAAGCAGGCACACCATGCACACAATCAAAAAAATAGGCAAAACCTTCTCTTACATCACACCAGTATCACTCACCGACCGCCCCATCCTAGGCATGGTCGTAGGCAATAACAAAACATTAATGATCGATGCCGGTAATTCAGAAGATCATGCGAACTATTTTATCCAAAAGACCTTAAAACAAGAGAACGCCACGCCCGATCTCGTTGTCCTCACGCATTGGCATTGGGATCATATTTTTGGTCTGCCGGCGCTTCCTGATTCGGTTTCAATTGCTTCTGCAAGAACCAGAAAGGAAATGGAGAAGCTTCTTCCGTTTTCTTGGTCAGATGAGGCGATTGATGAGCGGGTGAGGGAAGGAACGGAGATTGAGTTTTGCGCGAAGGCCATCAAAGAAGAATATAAGAATCATCGAGAGATTCAGGTGGTTTTACCGGATGTCACATTTGACCGTCGGATGGAGATTGATCTTGGCGGGGTCACTTGTGTTGTGCAGCATGTTGGGGGCGATCATGCTGCTGATTCAGTGATCGTGTATGTGAAAGAAGAGAAAATCCTTTTTCTTGGTGATTGCATTTATCCGAAAATGTATGCAGAAAAAGTACATTTTACGGTAAAAGAAATTGTGCGTCTTTTAGATGAGTTAGATGCTTTTGATGCGGAGACGTATATTCCATCGCACCAAAGACCGTGGACAAAAGAGGAGTTTCGTCAAGAAAGAGACAAGCTTCGGATGATGGCGAAATACACTGATCTTTATGGGGGAGATCAGAAGAGAATCAAGAGTGAATATCAAACACATGTGAACAGAGAACTAAAAGAAGATGAGTTAGAGACGATCGCTTATTTTGTAAATGGTTATGAAGGATTAGCAGAGGGATAAACCTCTGCTTTTTTTATTTTCATGGCTCGTCCTTTTCCCTGAGTTTATATCAAGTTTATATACAGGCGATATACTCGAACCGGTGAGAAAAGGAGGAGAACGATTAATGAAAGTATTCAGATCATTTATTGATAAAATGTCTACAAAAAAAGGAGCTTGGCTGACTGTTATCATTTGGCTTGTTTTCATGATCGGGTTGAGTGCTGGGCCTAAATTGGGCGATCATAAAGTGAGCAATTTTCAATCTTTACCTAGTGATGCTCAGTCCATCGTGACACAAAAGAAGTTAGATCAGTATTTCCCAAATGATAAAGGGACTCCGGGATTATATGTGTTCCATAACCCTAATGGAAAGCTGGTTATTCAAGATGTAAAAACGATCATTCAAGGAATCAAAGAGGCAAAGATTGAGGGGATTGAAGATATTGCCGATGTGTCCGCATTGCCTCCTCAAGCGTTATCCGCTTTTTTATCAGAAGATGAAACGACCATGATTGTGCCAATGAATTTGAAAGCGGGATTAGGCAATGCTGATTATGCAAAGATTAATGATGAGACAACGGATGTCGGTACAAACATAGCGAAAGGGCTAGATGCTGATTTTTATATTACGGGTCCAGCAGGTATAGCGGGGGATACGGTGAAGCTGTTTGAATCTGCCGACTTGAAACTGCTATTAGCTACTGTTGCAATCATTTTGGTTTTATTGATCGTCATTTACCGTTCTCCGTTATTAGCGATCATTCCATTGTTCGCAACGGTCATTGTCTATCAAGTGGTGAATCAAGTTGTGGCTTTACTTGGCGTGGGTGGACTTGAAATCAATAACTCAACCACCTCGATTATGGGCATTTTGTTATTTGCTGCTGTGATTGATTATTCATTGTTTGTTTTCTCTCGTTATCGTGAGGAGTTACAACATCATGAAAATCAATTTGAAGCGATGAAAGTAGCGATGCGTTCAACAGCCAAACCGGTCTTATTTGCTGGCGGTACAGTATTTGCGGCGATGATCATTTTATTTGTGGCGGATTTCCGTGATTATCAAAACTTTGCGCCAATCTTTGGTGCTGCGATGGTGGTCATTATGTTGGCTTCTGTCACACTGATTCCAGCCTTGTTTGCATTATTTGGCCGCAAAGCATTTTGGCCGAAAGTACCGACATATGGTGAAGCAAAAGAAGCAAAACATGGCATTTGGGGACCTCTTGCCAAATTCGTGGTTCGAAAACCAGGATTAATTGGTGGTGCGGTCTTGCTATTTTTACTTGTGACAGGTGCGAATATTTTCAATTTACATTATGAATTTAACTCGGTGAAAAATTTCCCGAAGGATTTACCTTCTCGTGTTGCATTTGAAATCGTTGAGGAAAAATTTAATAAAGGTGATCTAGCCCAGACAACAGTACTTGTGACTGGTCAAAAGCTAACTCAGGAACATTTACAAGAAATCTCCGCCCAATTCTCAGAAAATGAAGAGATAGGATCGGCTCGTCCTTCGGGGGTAACCAAAGATGGAGAGCATGGCAAAATGACGATATCATTAAAAGTGAATCCATACAGTATAGAGGCTATTGAATTTTTAGGAGATTTCCGTACAAATCAAGCCACCTATCGATTATCAGATGGTCAAAAGGTTCAGTTATCTTTTGCTGGCACAACAGCTAAATTAGTGGATGAGCGACAAGTGAATCAATCCGATATTAAAAAGATCGTATTACTGGAAACATTACTCATTCTGATCTTGTTACTCGTTTTGACACGTTCCATGAAAATGTCGATTTATATGATGGCGACGATTTTAATCTCATTTGTGTCTGCATTAGGCTTAGGTATTTTCTTAGTCGATGTGTTATTTGGATATGATGCGATTTCAACTCGCGCCCCTGTGTATGCCTTTATCTTTCTCGTGGCATTAGGAATTGATTATAACATCATCCTTGTGAGCCGTTTCTTAGAAGAACGCCAAACGTTACACGTCAAAGCTGCATTAGAAGTAGCGATACGAAATACAGGCGGGGTGATTTCTTCAGCGGGGATCATTCTTGCTGCAACATTTGCCGCATTAATGACCATGCCGATTACGGATTTATTTATCTTTGGATTTATTGTCGCTATTGGGATTATCATCGATACATTTTTCGTGCGAGGAATGTTGCTGCCGGCACTCATATTATTCTTTGAAAAAGACAAAGCTAAGGAAATAAAGGAGGAAGGATAATTGCATGTATTGGTTGTGGATGATGATGAAGCCATTTTGCAATTAGTGTCCATCCATTTAGAGCAGGCGGGGTACCAAGTGACAAAAGCAAGCAATGCTGAGGCAGCGCTTGCTTTTTTGCAACAACAGTCATTTGATCTCATGATTATTGATGTGATGATGCCTGGGATGGATGGCTTTCAGCTGGCGAACATTGTGACGAAACAATATGAACTGCCTGTCATTATGCTGACAGCGAAAGGGCAGATTGAAGATAAGCAACAAGGATTTGAACAAGGGATTGATGATTATATCGTCAAACCATTTGAAACGAAAGAACTGCTATTTCGTGTAAATGCGATTTTACGACGATATCGTAAATCTATAGAAGCTATAACGACTGCGGGAAATGTTCAAATTGATACGAACCGTTGGGAATTAACGATTGCGAATCAGCAATATATCTGGCCCATGCGGGAATTAGAAATTCTGTATTATCTGCTGCAGCGGGCAAACCGCAATGTAAGCCGCTGGGATTTAATTGATGACATTTGGGGGGATACGTTAGATCAACCCGAATTCACATTAAACACGCATATTAACCGCATACGAGAACGTTTAAAAAGGGCGGAAGCGACGGTTGAAATTGTCACAATACGTGGTTTCGGCTATCAACTTGAGGTAAAAGAATGAAACTACAACAACGTTTTATGCTATATACGTGTTTGATTGTTTTGATTAGCATCTTCATTGGATTTATTTGTTCTAACTTGATCTACAATCATGTTGTCAAAGAGCAAATGAATGATCGATATTTAGCCATTGCCGAGCAGTTATCTAAACAAATCAAAGAACATGAAATTACCTTGCGAGCATCTTCTGATTTTTTGCAAACCATGAGCGATCTAGGGTACCAAATCGCTTTGGTTAAAGAAGATGGGGAGATGAAGATGTTTGGCGAACCATTTAAAACGAAAAAATGGAATGACCAAATGCACGCCTTATTTGAAGGCGGTAAAGCGTACAACGGGATCAAATCCTTTAAAAATTCATACTTAATCATGAGTCATTTCGCAAATGATATACAAAATACAGTGGGGACGAAAATAGAAATTGACGGGGAAGAATGGGGCTTATTTTTACGCCCAAATAATATCAGTTTCTTTACAGAGTTCCATTTGATTATTTTTGGATTTATCTTCGCCGTTTTTGTGAGCAGTATCATTGGCATTTTATTTATGTCTCGAAAGGTCACCCAATCTCTTTCAGAATTGACGAGTGCGACGCAAGAGATGGCAAACCATAATTTTCAGTATCCATTAATGATCAATCGAAAAGATGAAATTGGTCAGCTTGCTGATCGTTTTCGGATGATGCAGCAGAAATTAGAGAATACCGATCAAGCAAGGAAGAAATTTGTGAATAACGTCTCGCACGATTTTCAGTCACCACTATTAAATATACGAGGGTATTCTGAATTACTAAATGAGGAGATTTCATCAAGCGAAGGGAAAAAATACAACCACATTATTCAAACAGAAGCAAAGCGATTATCTAACTTAACGAAACAACTTCTCATTTTAACCTCTATTGATCAAGGGACATATCCAACGAATAAACAAATCGTCAGGGTGGATGAGCAGCTTCATCAAGTGGTCCATTCGATGCTATGGCGGATAGAAGAGAAAGGTCTAGAAATTAAGTTGGATCTACAGCCTGTTTCGGTATATGCGGATCGGACTTTGTTGATCAATGTTTGGGAGAATTTAATTGGCAATGCCATTAAGTACAACAAAGAGTTTGGGGAAATCAGTATTCATTGTAATGAAAATGAATCGAAAGCGGTTGTGACGATTAGAGATACGGGGATTGGCATAGAACAACACACATTAGAAAAAATATTTGAACGCTTTTACCGGGTAGATCAGGCACGAAATAAAGAGGGAATGGGTCTTGGATTATCCATCGTGCAAGAAGTCCTGTCGTACCACAATGCTTCTATTGAAGTAGAAAGCAATGAAAAAGAAGGAACGACCTTTACGACGGTTTTTCCAAAGAAATAGCATTTGAGAAAAGTCTCGTTTGCGTGTGTCAAATGAGACTTTTCTTTTTAATGTTTATGGTAAACCTACAAAGTCTTCTGCATCACGAACTGTGATAGACATCTGTTTTGCATTTACAATAATGACACAATCCCATGTCGGCTTTATTTGCAGTTCATCATTTTCATCAATACGGATCATTCCTTTAAATTCAACCGTTTGTTCTAGAAAAACCATTTTCTTTTCTGTATCATCTTTGACTGCTGTTAAATGGTCAGGATAGTGAATCGTCCAATCATAAAAAGCGGTTTTCTTCATAGTTCCTCCTATTTTCATTCGTACACATCTCCGAATACTTCTTTTGTTTGCCGAATTGTCAGTGATTTATTGGTTGGATCAATTGAAATGACACAATCCCAAGTAGGTTTGATTTGTAGCTCGTTGTTGTCATCCATCCAGATGATGCTATTTAGTTCAACAGATGGCTCTAAAATGACCATTTTCTTTTCATAATGATCGGTAATCGCTGTTAAGTCCGCTTGTAAATGGACGGTCCAGTCAAAAAAAGTGATTTTTTTCATTGTTTCTCCTCTCATCATCGCTTATATTTCCATTATAACTTGAGTGTTTCCTGATACAATTTTTTATCAAGTCTTCCATTACTAGAGAGGTAACTTACAGATGGATAAAATAACTAACCCATACGACACGTTCAAAACCAAAATATCGAAATATCTTATTGAACATAAGCATTGGCAAGCCTTTAAAGATGGAACAACGATTAAACAATTAAAAGCGGGTACATGCATAATCAAGGCTGGCGATCCGGTGAAGCATGCCTATTTCTGCATAACAGGTCTCTTCCGTCTCTTCTATTTGTTACCGGATGGCAGGGAGTACAACGTGGCTTTTACGTTGGAAGATGATTTTGCTACTTCTTATGCAAGTATGATCAACGGGCAGCCTTCTCCTTATTCGATTGAAGCGATGGAGGATTCTATCGTGATTGAAATTCCGTATGATCTACTTCAAATGTTGATGGACAGAAGTCATATGTGGGAGCGGTTTGTTCGGGTGAGTGTAGAAAGACTGTATACGAGAAAGGAAGAGCGTGAGAGGGAACTGCTCTATTTGCCAGCCATTGAGCGATATCAGGCATTTTTATTGAAATATCCCGGGTTACATCAGCGTATCGCTCAATATCATATTGCCTCATATATCGGTATTTCTCCAGTTTCGCTGAGCAGGCTGCTGCATCCTGCTGAACATTAACCTATGTTAATGCACATTCTCTAGATCTGGCGTACAATCATCACATCATAGAAGAATCGAGGGGCTTGATGATGAAATATATGATGGTTGTTTTATTAGAGTTCTATCCATCTTGGCTTGCTTTACCACGAGAGGAGCGTAGAACCCATGCGGCTTCGCTGCAAGAGTTGATGCAGAAATATGAGGAACATGTGACGGTGCGCTTTTTTGATGCTGAAGCTCTTCCAGGTAAGGATTACACAGATTTTGTGATGTGTGAAACAGATGACCTGAAGTTCTATCATTTTATGTGGGAAGAGATTAGAGATTCTATTCCTTACACAAGTGGTTATGTCAAAATGAAAGAGGTCATCATGGGAATGGAAGATGCTTTTCAAACATATGAAAAAGAATCTCTGAAAATGGATCAGTAATCGAAAACCACCTGCTATCAGGTGGTTTTTTGCACATTCTATCTTTTGGTATAATCAGGGGTAAGGGAAGAACGGATAAATTTTTGAACTGAATCGGAGGTACTTATGAAGCAGCTGTATATGAAGCAAAAGGTATTTAGTCTGAGCGGCAGGTTTACGGTAAAGGACCAACAGGAGAATGATGTATATGTGGTCGAAGGCAGCTTTATGAAGGTGCCAAAGACGTTTACCATTTTGAATACAGAACGAGAAGTCATCGCTGTAATTACGAAGAAAATGTTTAGCTTTTTACCGAAGTTTTTAGTAGAAGTCGGTGGGCAAGAGGTATTGACGATCAAAAAAGAGTTTACGTTCTTCAAAGCAAAATATTCAATTGATGCTGCTGGTATCGAAGTACAAGGGAACTGGTGGGATATGAATTTCCAAGTGTTGCAAAGCGGCGAAGTGATCGGTCAGGTAAAGAAGGAATGGTTTACTTGGGGGGATAGCTACAAGGTGGATATTTTGAAAGAAGAGATGGAGCCTGTGATGATTGCATTGGTTGTTGCGATTGATTGTGTGAAAGCGGATGAAGCGGCGTCTAGGTCTTCGACGACGACGATGAATAATTAATTGGAGGGTTTAAAGTTGGACAATCTCACCCGCATTTTAAGATTAAGAGATGCAGAGATATGGGAGTATGAATTTCTCGATAATAAAGACATGATCGTCTATTTCTCGATTACAGATTTAAATAGAAAAGCAACGATTCATGATAACCCTCTGGCCACTCAAGAAGAACTGGATGAAAGAGATAATTACATATCAATGGATGTGCACAGCCATCTAGATCTCAAGAAAACGCTAGAAGAAGATATATTTGATGACTTTATCACCAATATCTCAGCTTTAGTAGAGCATATGCATGATTTTCACAATGCGCATGTTTTTATTCATATGCATGTTCATGACAAAATCGATTTAACAGATTTTCAGTTAGAAAAAGATGAAGAGATGCATGGCGATGAAAAAGAACAACTCTATACATTTAAACGTTTATGGATTCAGCAGGCATGTTTTCAATTGGTCGAACAACAATTAAATCGAAAAATCACAGACATGTCTAACAGTAGGTTTTGCCAAGATCTAAAGTGAGGTGAGCAAACAAATGACATTCCCATACAAAGTATTTCAAACAGTCGTCGAATGCGGTAGCTTTACAAAAGCTGGTGAGAAGCTTGGGCTGACGCAGTCTGGGGTGAGTCATAATATGGCGAAGCTTGAGTCAGAGCTTGGGATTGTGCTGCTTCATCGGAATCGAAACGGGCTGTCACTGACAGATGCAGGTGAGCGGGTGATGCCGCATATTCGCCAAATCATTCATCATGCGTCATTGCTTGAGCAGGAGGCGGCGTTGATTCAAGGGATGGAAGTGGGGAGTATCAAGATCGGCACGTTTTCTAGTTTTTCTTCAAAAATGCTTCCGCAGCTCATTCATCGTTTTACGAAAAGTTATCCCAATATCCAATTGGAATTATACGAAGGCGGCTATGAAGAAATTGAAGAGTGGATCGCATCTGGCACAGTTGATCTTGGGTTTTTAACACAGCCATCTAGAGATTTGGAAACTGTTCCACTGTTTCAAGATGAATTGGTGGTGCTCATGCAAGAGAGTCATCGTTTCCATACAAAGAAGGTGATGGAAGTGGCTTCGTTCCAAGATGAACCATTTATTATTCCAAAAGCGGGCTGTGATCAACTCATTAAGAAAATATTAAAAGAAAGAGGCGTAAAACCCCATGTTTTATTTGAGATTGGGGACAACAATACGCTCATCTCTATGGTTCAGGAAGGCCTTGGGCTCACGATCATCCCGAAGATGATTTTGCCGCCTCAGGTGCCTCATGCGAACGTGATTCCACTTGAGACCAGTGTTTATCGCGAAATCAATATGGCGTTTAAATCTTTTAACGCAGCCTCTCCCTCTACTAAAAGATGGATTGAAGCAGTCAAAGATCATTTTAAATAGATTCAGCTTGAACGAGAGTCTCTGTTCAAGCTGATCAATTTATAGCGTGATCACCCCACGAATGGTAATAAATGCTGCACCTGCTACTTTAATGACAGGCTTTGCTTCATTCGGAATGACCGTGATACGAAGCAATCCTGGTCTGCCGATTGCATCACCTTGAGCAATGCGCAGATGAGTGGTTTCTTGCTGAGGAATGATCCCTTCCAAATAAAGATATCCGGCCAATGCCCCGTTGGCTGCTCCCGTTACAGGATCTTCGGGTATACCAATGCCAGGTGCAAAATCCCTTGTATAAAGATCACAGTCCTTTGTGGATTGAAACGTATAAAGATGAGTCGTTGTGATATCCTGCTCTTTATTCATTTTTCCTAAAGCTGCTAGGTTTGGTGCTGCTTGATCAATGTCATGCTGGTGTTTCAGCGGAACCAGGAGATGCCAGTTTCCGGTGTTTGCTAATTTTATAGGATAGGATGGATCAATCCTGTCACTGCTTATACCGAGCATGTCACTAAGCTCTTCTACATCGATGATAAAATCTCGCGTCTTTGGCGTGACCTGTGTCATCTCCACATCCACAACTTTGCCATTCTCTTCGTGCCATACAACGGGAACATGGCCGATCTTTGTTTCTAACACAACCCCTGATTTTTCTTTAGCCATTCCTAGCTCCGTCGCTAAAAGCCAAGTCAACCCAACCGTCGCATGCCCGCAGAAATTGACCTCTTCCGTTGGAGTGAAATATTTCACTCGATAATCGGCTGACTCATCATGTGCCGGCAGCAAGAAAACGGACTCGGGTAAGTTCAACTCCTTGGCGATATTCTGCATCTCATCCTCCGTTAACCATTCCGCATCCAACACCATCCCAGCGGCATTACCTCCAAATTTCTCAGTTGTAAACGCATCGACATGATACACCCTAATATCTTTCATCTGACGAATCCTCCTAAACATGTTGTTATGTTCATCATAAGTGTGTAGGATGCATTCGTAAAATGAATCTTTTTGATGTGATGTATTGGAATTGTTCATGTAATATCAAACAACTAGGCGCTAAGGTGGAAAGGTCTTACCGTTACAGGAAAAGGAATGTCAGAGAGTGGTAAGACGGTCAAGATGTTTAAGGCTGAAAAAAAAATAATGATAGATCAAAAGGCAGGTTCAAAGAGAATCTGCTTTTTTGTAGTATGCTTGAACAAAACAAAAAGAAGGCGAGGGATTCAGCATAGCTTTAGGAGGATATATCAATATTGGATTGGTATTCTATGATGACATTCATTTAATAACCACTTTTCACAAACTGATTGACTATTTAACAAAGAAAGGCATTTCAATAACAAAAGTAAAGTTTAGTCAGGACGCTAATGGCGAAGCATGGATCGAACATGATGTAAAAGAGAATAAAATCAAAAACAATTACTTGGAAGGCTATTATACAGAATTTGAATTGACGGGAACATGCCTAAAACATACGACTATCAATATACAAAAAGAAGCTGGTTTTGTGGGATTCGTTCTATATTTAAAGTGGACAGAGGTTGTTTCACATGATGTCGTTCGTATTCAACAGGAGATCGTACAGTGTCTTGTAGAACTTTATCATACTCTTACGTTCGAGTATGCATTCATTGGTCATGAAATGGAAGTCGAGCTTCATCCAGATGATGTTGAAAAGAGTCTGCAAGAACATCATGCTTTTCCAGTTGTTCTTATAGGTAAAGGGGATTATTTAGTCATTTTTTATGGTGATACTCTCATTGACGGGCTAACTACTCAAGAGAGAGGGAAGAAATATTTAAAGGTTAAAAGAGAACAGTAGAAAAGCCTCCTGAATGTATCAGGGGCTTTTTCCTTTCATCACCCATAATAATTATTCGCCTGAATAAAAAATTGGGATTGCATGTAGTTATACGTGATTTTCGAGAAGTCGAAGGGCTGGCCGTTTGTGAGATGAAAGACGGTTTCGACGCGAAGAGCAGGATCATTTTGCTTAAGTCCGAGGTGCTTCGCTTCAGTTTCGTTTAGTTTGCCTACTTGTAAGTACATATCCGAGAAGCCAACTTTGAGCCCAAGGCCTTCGCTGATAAATTTAAAAACCGAATCGGCTGCAATTTCTGTGTTGAGGTAAGGAATAATGGTTTTCCGGTAATAGGACTCTTCTAAACATAAAGTTTGTCCATTGATGTAACGAATGCGTTTAAGGTAGAAAACATCCTCATCTAGTTCAATATTTAAATTCAGCGCAGCTTCTTCTGGCGGTTTGACGGTATCTAACGTGAGAACTTCTGATGTCAGTTGAAATTCCTCTAAATCTTTTTTAAACCCTTGGTTGGATAATAGGCTAATATAGCCTTTGCGCCTATGCCTTCTCACAAAGATGCCGCTGCCCCTCACCTGATAGACAATCCCTTTTCTTTCGAGTAAATCTAATGATTTGATAATTGTACTTTTGCTCACAGCAAATTGATTCATGAGCGTCTCAAGCACAGGGAGTTTGTCTCCTTGCTGCAGCTCATGTGTGACAATATATTTTTCAATATCGCTCGCAATTTGTTGATACTTTAACATAGCCATTCCTCTTTGTTTTCACGATTTATTGTCTTTGTATTATAGCACATCCCGATTTCTCTTTGATATGCAAACTCAAATTATATATGTATTGATAAATTGTACCGGTATAATTATAATGTACATATACTAGTAGTGATAAAGGGGGGGTTTATATGTCAAAAGTGAGGGATTATCAAAAGCTTGCAGAAGACATCTTAGAAGCAGTTGGCGGAGAAGAAAATGTGGTGAGTGCCGCAAGATGCGCCACGAGGCTGCGTTTGGTGCTGAAGCGTTCTAATCCAAAGGCAAAAGAAGCAGTCAACGCCATGCCTGGCGTCATTACAGTGGTGGAAAACGGTGGTCAGTTTCAGGTTGTGATCGGTCAGCATGTAGGTGAGGTATATGAGCATTTTTCCAACCTTGTTCAGCTCCAAACGTCGGATGATGACCAGCCGAATGAAAACAAAGGAACGATACTGAATCGGGTCATTGCGACCATGTCCGCTGTGTTTGCGCCATTTGTGTATATTTTAGCCGCAGCTGGTATTTTGCAAGGTGCACTTATTTTAATAAATTTGATATTTCCAAGCTTCTCGAAAACAGGCACTTATGAAGTGTTTAGCTTTATTTCTTGGGCACCGTTTACGTTCTTGCCCATTTTCATTGCGATAACTGCAGCCAAGCATTTCAAAACGAATATGTATATTGCGGTTGCTTGTACAGCAGCGCTTGTCAGTCCTTCTTGGACAGAGATTGCTGGACGTGTAGCATCAGGGGAAGGTGTGACCTTTTTAGGGATTGCGTTATCTGAAACGGTTTATACATCATCCGTCTTGCCACCGCTTTTCTTAGTATGGATTCTTTCCTATGTAGAAAAATTCTTAAACAAACGAATTCATGAGGTCGTCAAACCGCTATTTGTCCCATTTTTATGTATGGTCGTCATGGTTCCGTTAACCATACTATTAATCGGTCCTCTTTCGACAGCAGGTGCAAATGGGATTGCAAACGGATACAATGTTTTAGCTGAAAATGTACCAGCTCTGGCAGGGGCCATTATCGGCGGTTTCTGGCAAGTACTCGTGATTTTCGGTGTTCACTGGGGCATCACGCCAATGGTGCTTGCGAACTTTGAACAATATGGACGTGACTCTTTTCAGGCATATCAAACCATCGCTGTTATCGCTCAAGTCGGTGCGGTGCTGGGAGTTATTTTAAAAGCAAGAAATCGGGAAACACGGAAAGTTGGGGTTTCAGCTGGAATCACAGGACTCTTCGGTATTACGGAGCCTGCGATTTACGGTGTCACCTTACGTTTTAAAAAGCCGTTTATTTTCGGGTGTATTTCTGGAGCGGTCGGTGCCGTTGTAGCCAGCTTCTTTACGCCTTATTACTTTGCATATGCAGGGCTGCCTGGCCCGCTGACCATTGTGAACGGAATCAGTGCAGATTATCCAACGTCTATCATTGGTATTTTGATTGGTGTGGCCATTGCGCTGATTTTACCAGTTGTGCTTATTCAAATGTTCGGATATGGAGAAGATACAGTAGAACAGTCAGCTGGTGAAACACCTCTTAAAGATCAAGACGGAGAAACGCCAAATACTTCTATGAACAATGAAGAAATGATCACGGCTCCACTTTCAGGAAAAGTGCTTTCGTTATCTGAAGTGCCAGATGCCGTATTTAGCTCTGGGGCGATGGGGAAAGGCTTTGCCATTCATCCGACCGATAACAAACTGTTTGCACCGTTTGACGGCAGTGTCGTCATGCTTGCACCAACAAAACATGCGATTGGTCTGCGTTCTGAATTTGGTGTAGAGTTACTTGTTCATGTAGGAATTGATACGGTCTCTCTAGATGGATCGGCATTTACACTCAATATCAAAGAAGGCGACAAGGTGAAAAAGGGTGACTTGTTGATGACATTTGATCAGGAAGCAATTGAAAGCAAAGGATTACAAACAATCACACCTGTTATCATTACCAATACCCAAGCATACGAAGATGTGATTGTAGAGAAACGTTCGACATGTCAGCCAACTGACGTGATGATGACAATTGTGAAATAGGAGGAATAGATAATGACTTTACCAAAAGATTTCTTATGGGGCGGGGCATTAGCCGCTCATCAATTCGAAGGTGGATGGAATGCAGCTGGCAAAGGGCCGAGTGTTGTAGATGTGATGACAGCAGGTGCTCATGGTGTACCAAGACAGATCACGGAAACGATAGAAGAAGGAACTTTTTATCCAAACCATGAAGCCATTGATTTCTACCATCGTTACAAAGAAGATATCGCCATGTTTGTTGAAATGGGATTAAAATGCTTGCGAACATCGATCGGCTGGAGCCGAATTTTCCCTAAAGGGGATGAAGATGAGCCGAATGAAGCAGGCTTACAGTTTTATGATGATGTGTTTGATGAACTGATTAAACATGGAATCGAGCCTGTCATTACGCTGTCTCATTTTGAAATGCCCCTTCATTTGGCAAGAGAATACGGCGGATTCCGAAGCAGAAAAGTCGCTGAATATTTCGCGAAATTCGCGGAAGTATGCTTCAATCGTTACAAGGACAAGGTCACGTACTGGATGACATTTAATGAAATCAATAACAAAATGGACGTCAACAACCCGTTGTTCCTTTGGACAAATTCAGGGGTATCTGTCAAAGAAGGCGAAAATGCCAAAGAAGTCATGTATCAAGCGGGCCATCATGAACTGCTTGCAAGTGCATGGGCAGTGGCAAAAGGAAAAGAGATCAATCCGTCCTTTCAAATTGGAGCGATGGTGTCCCACGTGCCAATTTATCCATATTCCTCAAACCCACAGGATGTCATGCTGGCAGAAGAATATATGAGACAGCGCTATTTCTTCCCAGATGTCCAAGTGCGTGGCTACTATCCAAGCTACGCGTTAAAAGAATTTGAGCGCGAAGGCTATCATATTCCATTTGAAGAAGGCGATGAAGAAAGTTTAAGAAAAGGAAAAGTAGATTACCTTGGCTTTAGTTACTACATGTCAACAACGGTCAAAAGCGATGCAGTATCTGATCACAACGGAGACATTGTCAATGGAGCACTGCCACATGGTGTAGAAAATCCGTATATCAAATCAAGCGACTGGGGCTGGTCCATTGATCCGACAGGCTTAAGATATACATTGAATCGTTTTTACGATCGCTATCAAATCCCTCTATTCATTGTGGAAAATGGCTTTGGTGCCATTGATCAAGTGGAAGAAGACGGCTCTATTCATGACCCAGAGCGAATTCAATATCTCGCTTCTCATATTCAAGCACTGAAAAAAGCGGTTGAATATGACGGTGTGGACCTCATCGGCTACACACCTTGGGGCATCATTGATATCGTGTCATTCACAACCGGTGAAATGAAAAAACGCTACGGCATGATTTATGTTGACCGCGATAACGAAGGTAATGGTTCAATGAAGCGTCTTAAAAAAGATTCGTTTACTTGGTATCAAAACGTCATCGCAACGAATGGTGAAGAAGTGTAATAAAGAAATGGCTGGCCCGGATGAGCGTGGGATTCGCTTGTTCGGGTTTTTTTTATTTCCTATGCTTCAATGTAGCTTGAATACAAAGAAAAAAGAGAGTGATCACAATAAAATAATTCATTGGATTGTGAAAGATATTGATGCTAAATGCTAATTGAAGAAGAATCCAAAAACCGAATATCACTGTAACAGCTGGGATGATTTTTTTATACACATTGATTCTCCTTTCGAGAGTAGTTTGTTTTTAGGTGGCATTGTCTCATATCATTGCAGAGATGAAAAGAGAGAAAGATATTAATAGGTTCTATTGCACAATTTGGTATAATTGGTCTATAAAAACGATAAAGGGTAGATAAAGAATAGGAGTTGTTGAAATGAATCAAACTCTGCAAATGGGTGCCAATACCGTACTAAACTCTCCAAAGGGGCAATTATCCATCAGTTATGAAGTGTCATCTTCAATTGATATTTCTTTAACGGCGTTTCTCTTAACAGATTCAAATCTAGTTCAAGGAGATAATGGCATTATTTTTTACAATCAGCCGGAGAGTACTACGGGTGTCGCGACACTTTTACCAGCAGAGATATCAGATCAGTTGAAAAGACATCAATTGAATTTTGATATGAGCAAAGTGCCTGTCGGAATCACAAAGATGGCTATTACACTAACAGAGGATCGAGGAATCGGCTTTTCTCATGTGAAGAATCTGCAAGCAGAAATTCGAACAGGTGATGAGGTCCTATACCTAACACCAGTAAGCTTTACAAATGAAAAGGGTATTGTCGTAGTAGAGCTATACATAAGAAATAGTGAAACGAAAGCACGATCCATCTGGCGTGGCTTCGATTCTGGATTGGAAGGGCTATGCAAGCTTTATGGGGTGGAGGTTGAACCTGATGAACAGGATGTTTCTACACCTCCTCAAATGGTTTCTGAAAAACAAATTAATGAGCCTGCTCCAATGAAAACAGCCGCTAAAGAGAAAGTCGCTGCACCTATTAGCTTAGAGAAAGTTCAAGGTAAAATTAGTCTAGACAAAGGTCATAAACCGATCATCATTGAAAAAACACCAGAGATTACGGCTACAGTATCTTGGGAGTCTGGCACCGATTATGATATTTACGCATTGGTCTATACGAAGTCAGGAAAACAAATAGATGTGGCCATGTTTGGCGCAAAAGGTGTTCCCGCTCTCAAAAGTTACGGTAACGGGGCTGTTGAGCATATGGGAGATGTCGGTAGAGATCGTGAATCAATGAAAACAGAAGTCATTAAACTAAGGTTAAATGATGATATCCTTGCGGTGGTACCCGTTGTTTACTCTGCTCAATCAAATGGAACAGGTTCTTTCTATAGATATAGAGTGACTATGAGTATCGATAATCATCAAGGAACGTCTGTCACGATTCACGCGAAACATGCAAATGACAATGATCGAATTTATTCTTGTGTTCCAGGTATACTTCAAAACACAAAAGATGGCGTGATCATCCGTCCACTAGAGCTTTACAGTAAACCAAACTCTGAGCGTAGACCGAAGTTAAAAATGAAATATTCAAATGAGATCGATGTTTTGATGGATAAAGGACCAATCAATGACTATAAGTAACGTGAACATGTGGCCAGACAGAGTATAATGAACTGTCTGGCCTTTTCTATATCCCTACAATTGATAAACTCTTTTATCCAAATGAGAGGGTAAATTGAATAAAGAGTCCATTCCATTTTTTATGTCATTTAGCCTATTTTTCCGTTTTGGAGGTCACGGTAAAATAGACTTTATGATCAATAATGGAGGGAGTGGCTTAATCTGGGCAAGATACTTGATGCAAAAGCACTAACCAGTGCCATGGATACAAGGGCAAAACACTATCAGGAACTCCGTGAACAAATGATAGATTTAAAAAAGGCATTACAAGGTGTTGCCAACCTCGGTGACGACTTCACTGGAAAAGGTGCCGATAACATTAAAAGCTTCTACAAAGAACTCGCCGGAAATGTGGACATGTTTATTAGCTTCATTGATAAACAAAAAGCCTTTCATGAAGGTGTTTCTGGGACACTTGATGATACAAATTTTGGCGGCGACACCTTTGTAGAAGAACACTTTTTAGACAACGCTGTACATATGGGAATCAAGAATGCCAAAAGCATCGTGAAGGATCAAAAAAAGGCACTCAAAACGATTTTTCAAGATATTGATGACCTCATTTCTCTGGAGGTATTTGATAGTAAAACCTTTGACGAAAAGATTGCAGATGCGGAAGATGAACGGAAGAAAACGGTTAAAGATTTAATAGAACTTGATCAAAATCTAAAAGATGAATATGCTTTGTCAGAGAATGAGGAGAAGGCTACAATGGCATTGTACGCAGAAATGATGAATGCGACAAATGACGGAAAATCCATTTCGCCTATGAATTTTGACAAGAAAGCGTATCAAAATAGCGAAATCTACAAGGCAAAAAGCGATATTGAGAAGCAAACTTCTGAATATCTAAAAATCAAAAAAGATCAGGAAGAAGCCCGCAAGATTGCAAAGGAACAAGAAGCGCTCGCCAACCGTCCGTGGTATGAAAAAGCTCTTGATTACGGAGGAAATATCGTCAATGAACTGACAGGCGTGAACGATGCAAAACGTGCCGCAACAGGTGTCGATCCGATCACAGGTGAAGAACTCACCACAGGACAGCGAGTTGCTGCAGGAGGCATGGCTGCAGCTGGCTACATCCCGATTGTCGGCTGGGCAGGTCGCATTTTCAAAGGCGGAAAGGCTGTCTATAAAACGACTCAAGCCACGTCCGCCGCAGTCAGAGCGGTCGACATTTACAAGACATCACAGAAGTCTTTCGATGCGTTGAAAACATCACAAAAAGGCTTATATGGACTCACCGCGACCAACGGCTTCAGCGAAGCGATTACGGGTCGAGACATGTTTGGAAATAAAGTCTCGAAAGAACAGCAGGAAGCGAGTATGAATGTGGCTTTGGGGATGCTTTTGCCGTTTGGGGCGAAAGGATTTCATGGGAAGATGGGTGTAAAGAGTTCAGGTATACCTAATATTTCAAAAAGGCATGATGAAATTGCTCATAAAAGTTATTATGGTAGAAAAGATTTTAGAATAAAGATAAATAGTGCAGTATATTCTCATCATGATAATAAGCATTTAAAGGCTAGAACTGCTGAAGAAGCGAAACGTTTTAGTGAAACCGGAAGACGAAATGCTCAATACCTACCTGAAATAAATAATAAAGTGATAGAAAAAGAAGCTCTTCAAAGAGGGCATATCATTGATAATGGCAATAATAATTTTTACTTCATTTATGATACTGGTAAAGTTGTTGGTTATGATAATGGAAAATCTACTAGTTGGATTAGAGGAGAACTAACGAGTGGTAATGTGTATCACGGTCATCCAATAGCTGGTGATAGATTAACTAAGTATTTAAACAAATTAGGAATAAAATAACTATAAAATTAACAAAGAGGTCGGATAAAGATGAGAAAGCATGTGAAACTTGATATTCCGGAAGTAAACATCCATCCCTTGAGGATAACTGAAGGTTGGAATGTCCGTTATAATCATTTTTGGGAAATTGACCCTAGAAAGTTAGAAACAGAAGATGAAAGATGGTTTATGTTCACTGAAAGTTTGTTACAGCTTTATCATGAGAAATCATCAATAACATTGGACTTAGGTTGGTATCCCGATTTATCTTCAGATGGCAACTATCTTGTTCTAATAGTTAAAAATACAGATTGGGACAATCCTATTCAGGAGTTTAGCTCTGATGACTATAGCAAAGTGATAGATTTTATAGAATTTCATTTAAAAGAAATTACATCTAACTGGTGGAAATAAAACTGTATGTATTTCTACGAGTTTAATAAAGCTAGTACCCCTCTGTTTTGCCGTTTCTAAGAGCAGTACATGCTTGATGGTGGTGGTCTGATAATGAATAAAAACCAAACAATGCTTAAAAAGAAAAATATGTGGAACCATAATTGGAGCATTAAAAATGTATATAGAACTGGATAAGCTTTTATCCGCTGATACAACGGTAGACTCTTGGTACGATGAAGGGTATATACTAGTAAGTGAGATACTCTCGTTTTTTAGCCTAAACGATTGGGAAGAACTATCAAAACAGGTACTCCATAAACCAATAGAGTGGCAGCGGAAAATTGCGTACTGTCTCGATAATGAGTGCAATGAATATGAGTTTCATATTTTATTGGATTTGCTGAATACTAATGATGTTGAATTATTTGAGATTTGTATTGATACATTAAGAAGTTATCCTATTGAAGAGGGTACAAAAATAGTACTGAAACATCCTCAGATTACAGAACGTATAAATCAAATGTTGACTACTACTGCAAACCTACCAGCAAAGACAGTTCTTCAAGACTTCATTTCAAAAATACATTCAAATTAGTCTGTTATTGCTGAAATTTAATGATGAAATAAGATCTTGATTGGTTTTAAACTGATCAAGATTATTTAATTTACACTGATGAAAAATGTCACATTGTAAATAGAGTAAGTAGGAATGTATTTATTCGGATTTTAAACAAACATAAGATTCATTATTACGTACATTTAATTATACAGAGTCCCCATTTATCTTGATTTCCTAGATTTATATCCAGAAATTTTGATCTGGAAGTCAGTTCATTCCACCGTGTAGCCTGGTGGAATTTTCAAGGGGGAGATGTCTAGAGAGCAATGTTTACGCCTTGTGGAGGTGCTCCTATGAATAATAAAGGAAAAACTAAAATCGAAACCTTAAAAAAAAGCAGAAGAAAGCACTTAATAAACGAATTAAGCTATATGAAAATTCCAGAACCCCCTTTTTTAGAGATCAAAGAAAATCATTTGTTTTGTCAGAAGGGATTTACTTTCCTGCAATCAAGAGAACATAAAAGTCAAATACATGGAGACAACTAACTAGAGCATATAGAAAAGCCTACACAACTGTTAACGGAAATGGCCTTAAGGGTGATAGCGACTCCTAAACAAGGGAGATTGCTTTTTTTCCGAGATCATGAAATTGAAGCGCTTTTAGTGAATGTAGATGAAGTGTTTCATCATTTAACGAAACTTCTTGAGCACATCAAATGCTCAAGTGGATACGGTGATTTCATTTTAATAGCAGAGGATTTTCATTTTGGATGATGCATAGAGCGTACAGAATATTTTTATGAGCTTAGTCTTTGGGGAATGTGAGTTTAGAGGGATTTTTTTCTATAACCATTTCCCTCAAATTTAAGCAATTCACTATCATTACCTTTCACATTCATATAAAATAAGAGCTAGTGAAAATTTGAAGAGATGCTTGATAAATGAAGGGCATGTAAGCTGTGAGCTGCATGAAATGATGAGATGTTTCAAGTACGTGAAGGTTGCAAAGCTGTTTCTCCTCACGCATGAATCTTGTAAGCGTAACCATTATTTGTCACTTCATTGCAATGTGTTGAGGGGTGTGTCAGCATGAGGAATCCGTATTTGAGAACGGCTTCTAGTCTTTATATCAATTATTTTTTATTAGGTATGGTCAATATTATTTTGGCTTCTAATATGCCATTTTTGATCAAACAATTAGATACAAATAGTGCGGGGATAAGTTATATGATATCTGCACTCGGTATTGGCAGGGTGCTCACGTATGGTCTATCGGGCGTACTGTCAGATCGTTTTGGACGAAAGCCGGTCATTTTGGTTTCCGGGGTGCTGATGGCGGTGTTCCTCATCGGAATCCCGTTGTCTCCGAATTATCAAATCGCGTTTGCGTTTGCGATTTTGGCAGGGGTGGCGAATTCGGCGATGGATGCAGGGACGTATCCGGCTTTAATGGAAGCTTTTCCTCAAAACTCGGGATCTGCAAATGTGATGGTGAAGGCGTTTATTTCGATTGGGGCGACCATTCTGCCGCTCGCTATTTTCTTTTTAGCAGAGCATGATCTGTTTTATGGATTTGCGTTTTTTGTACCTGCTTTTATCTATTTAGTGAATGTGATGATGCTGTGGACATTGCCATTTCCGAATCATCGCAAGGTGGAGCAAGTTCAGGTGACGGAGCATGATGGACTTCCTCGCTTCTCATCAGAGCCTACGTTTTGGAGAGAAGGGGTCGCACTGATTGTGATCAGTTTTACATCAAATGGTCTGTACGCCTTGCCGCAAATTTGGCTGCCTACGTACGGTGAGGAAATATTGGGAATGGCTTCTGGCAGTGCTGTGAAGCTGCTTAGTTACTATAGCATGGGTGGTTTGCTGTCTGTCTTATTGCTCGCATTTCTTTTGCGCCGCATTGTTCGTCCGGTCACCGTGCTGCTACTCTATCCGATTATTACATTAGCCTCTATCTGTGTGCTATTGGTCGTGAAGTCTCCAGTCATCGGGACCGTCAATGCTTTTGTATTGGGCTTTTCAACAGCTGGTGTCTTTCAGCTGACGTTAACCGTAATGGCTGAGTTCTTCTGGAAAAACAAAGGGACGATGACAGGAATTATCTCAACAGCAGGCGGAGTGTCCGCCATTGTGATTCCAGTCGTCACTGGTTTGATCGAAACCCACTCGACCATTTTGCAAATCTTTATATTTGATGCGGGTGTGGCTGTTGTGGCGATCATCGGCGCGGTGTATATCCTTTATCGATATCGCCGTGTGATGATACACGAATAAAAAAAGACGACTTCCAAAGCGGAGGTCGTCTTTTTTATGTGTTTCGTTTAGAAACGGTCATTTTCAAACAGAATTTGTTTTACTTGTTCAACTGGCATATCCTCGCCAGTAAAGAGTTTGTACGCAAGGGCACCTTGCCATAGCATCATGCCAAGACCGTTAATCGTTTTGGCACCAGCTTCTTGTGCTTGAGCAAGAAGTTTTGTTTTTTGCGGGTTGTAGACGACATCTGTCACGATTAAGTCTTTGCGTAATACATCAAGGGTATCGTCAATAATGCTGAGCTCATCTAATGGTTTCATGCCAAGGCTTGTCCCGTTTGCTAAGATCGCACTTTCAGCTACTTCACGACGGAAAGCGTCTTTGTCTTCAAGTGGGAAGATATTCGCTTTGACACCGAATGATTTCATTTCGTTGTTGATGTAATTTACATTTTCTTCTGCTTGAACAAAGTATTGATCATTACGAGCAAAAATACTAATTTCACGAATACCTGATTGTGCAAGCTGAATGGCGATCGGTGTTGCAGCGCCGCCAGATCCAACGAGTGTAACCTTTTGTCCAGCTAATTCAACGCCATGTTCAATTAAGTTTCTTACATAACCAAGACCATCTGTGTTGTAACCAACCAGCTTGCCATCTTTGTTCACAACTGTGTTGCTTGCGCGAGTATATTTTGCAGAATCATCTAGTTCATCTAAGTAATCGAGTACTTTCATTTTGTTCGGCATGGATACGTTAAATCCAGCTGCACCCATTGCTTTCATCCCGTTTACTGCTGCTTCTAGTTCATCATTTCCTACCTCAAAAGCAAGGTAAGCATAGTTGATTCCTGTTAGTGTATAGCCAAGGTTGTGCATCCGTGGTGACAGGCTGTGCCCGATTGGTGTTGCAAGAAGACCGACTAATTTTGTTTTTCCATCAATATTACGTTCGTGTATGTTTGTCATGATTGACATCTCCTTTAATTATCTAAACAATTTTTTCATGCGTCGTAAAACAAAGACTGCTAACAATACGCTGATGACCGCAATGATCATATCAAAGAATAAAGTCATTTTAATATCGTACGTGCTGACGAGTCCGCTTGTAATCAGCGGAACAAGGATAAACGCTGAGCTTGCCGCAATGTTGACATATGATGAAGCCGTTGCTTTGTTTGTAGGGAATAATTTCATCATAATACTCATCGCCAACTGGAAAATGCCGGCTGTAAATAATCCTAAGAAAAAGGTACTAACAATGACGATGCCGTACGTTTCGATTTGAAATAGTGAAAGCATGGCAAGGAATGCCCCGATTGGGTAAATAATGGCGACCATAATCGGTGAAATGAATTTATCTAATACGATTGAAAGCAATAGAACAGATACGAGTGCACCAATACTAAAATAAGAAAGAAGCTGTGTCGCTTGTCCTGAGCCAAGCCCAATCAATTTCAACCCGAGCTGTGGAAGCCAAGTTTGCCATACGACAAATAATGCAGTAGACGTGAATCCCATAAGTACAACAGCTAAACCTTCACCAAACATTTTCGGTTCTTCCTTCATTTGCTCTTGAACGGGAAGATCGTTTTGAGAAGCCGTTTGCTTATGATTTGGGAACGGCATAAAGATCAAGTAAATGCCTACAAGTAAATAGAGAAGTCCTAGACCAAAGAATGCCCAGCCCCAGAAGATGTCATGTGCAATAAGGAATGCCAAGATAAATGGAAGAACAGTCGCACCAATTGATACAGACGCCTTTACTAAAACAGAAGCTGAACTTGCTTTTTTAGGAAATGATTCTGTCAAAGCAGGATATGTTCCTGAATCAAGTAATGAGTTCGCAATCCCTGCGGAAATGGCAAAAATGAAAGCCAATGTATAATTGGTCGTTGTTGGAATCCCAATTAAGAATAATAAGTAGAGAAAGTTACCTGTAATAATGACAGGTTTTCGCCCCCAGCTGTCTGCCAGCCGGCCAGAGAAAAAGAGAGCAATTAATTTACCGATACCGATTGCTGATACAAGCAAGCTGATTTTTGGAATATCTACATGGTAGCGTTCAGATAAGCTTTCCATGTTTGATGCCACAATAATATTGATCATGCCTAGCATGAAATAGTTTAAGTACATGCCAAGTGATGATTTAATGTATGGATTTTTCATGTTCCCACTCCTATATTTGAAACCCTGTTCGGGCCAAATTCTTGTTACCCTTTGTTATTTCCTTAAACGAAATAATATTAAGTCCATCACAACACCCCTTGTGTGATTGATGAAAAAATAATGAATATTCATCTGTTCTTCAAATAAGTACATCGTTCTACTAAATAATTAAAAATAATAACAGTTATCATCAGTTGATGGACTTCCTCGATTTGATCAGAATCAAAAGATCCATCTTTAACTGTAGTTGATATGATAAATAACGATATGTTCACAAAAAGGTATAACGATATACTAAAAGAAGCAACGAGATAAATATACTCCTGTGTATAAAATGTGTCAAGTTTATGACTTTGTGATTTAAAAAAAGAAAAATGTAATAAAGAAATAGTTGACTTGCTCAATAAAAAAAGGAGAATCGCTTTGCAATTCTCCTTTTCATGATCATGTCGAGGTTTCTCGAATATGAAGTTGAGGCTTTAATATCAATCGCTGCAGTTCTTCATCCTGCTCGTTCATTTTATGATACAAAAGGTTGGCTGCTTTGACTCCAATGGATCGTGGAAATGATGAGACTGTGGTGAGCGGCGGGTGATACATCTCCGCTTCAGGGATGTTATCGAACCCAACTACATCAATGTCTTCACCAGGCTTGATGTCACGCGCTGCCAATTCTTGAATGACCCCAAACGCCACTAAATCACTGAAGCAAAAAATAGCAGTAGGTGGTTCGGGAAGGTCAATCACTTGGGCAAGGGCTTCTTTCCCGCCTTCACGGGTAGGCACCATATCGATAATAAGAGATTCATCCATCGTCAGGTCCTCATCATCATGGGCTCTTTTGAACCCTTTCATCCGTTCAATCCAAGTCGAGGAGGATTTGATTCCACCTAAGAAGGCGATGCGGCGATGCCCTTTTTGAAGAAGATGACGGACCGCCATCCAAGTGCCTTGTTCATAATCAACGCCGACATAATCACAATGGACATCTGCTAATTCACGGTTTGCCAATACTTTTGGTGTGCGAATGTTGTTTAATTGTTTCACCGTTCGTGTCGAACTTTTCGATGCTGGATTTAAGATGATTCCACCTACTCGGTGCTCTACCATTGTGGAGATGAGCCGCTCCTGCTTATCCACACTATCAAAGGTTGTCCCAAGTAAAACGGTATAGCCAAGTGACTCAAGGGTGGTTTGCACACCGATTAAAAATTCAGAAATAAAGGTGTTTGAAATATCCGTGACGATCACACCTACAATATTTGAACTTTTCGACCGCATGTTGGCAGCGACGCGATCGTACACGTATCCCAAATCCTCCATGGATTGCAGCACTTTTTTCCGGGTGGCTTCAGAGATCCTAGGGTTGTTGCGAACAACGAGTGAGGCCGTTGAAGTCGATACACCGGCATGCCGAGCGACTTCTTGTAATGTCACACGCTGTTTGTTCATTTTTTTCATTTGTCTTCACCAACTTCATTGGATTGCCTAACTATGGTTCATCATCAAGATGGATGTCTCCACCAAACGAGCCGAACATTCTTTGTTTCATTATACCTTAATCAAGGGGTGTTGATGAAGTGATGTCATATCAGCTTCAGATAAGGAGGAAACAACATCTTAAAAGATTACCATTGACAGCTTTCTTTTAGAGGCGTAAAATATAAAATTATTCAGAAATAGCAACATTTAAAGTAAATATCGAAGGCTATGATTGCTGTGGGTCACACTATGGCAGGAGCAGCTTCTGGAGAGACCGCATGTATGTGCGGCGCCGAAGGGTTCACAATCTCAGGCAAAAGGACAGAAGAGTACGAAATATTGTATTTGTGATGCATGGATCATACTGTGTATTGCTTTTCTCTATTTTGCTATTCTTTTATGACCGTGAGATTGGAGCGCATCCAATCTCTTTTTTTATGGACTTTTTGAGAGTTCATTATTTCAGTATAGGATCGTGTCGTAGGAGGGTGTTGAAATTGGCACAACAAGAGTTAAAGCGAGATTTATCAAACCGTCATGTTCAATTAATTGCCATTGGCGGAACGATTGGAACTGGGCTGTTTTTAGGGTCTGGAAAAGCCATTCAATTGGCAGGACCATCGATCATTTTTGCGTACTTAATTGTCGGAATGGCCATCTTTTTTGTCATGAGGGCACTTGGAGAATTGCTCTTATCTAAGGCGGGCTATCAGTCTTTAACGGATATAGCAGAGGATTATCTTGGACCATGGGCTTCCTTTGTGACAGGATGGACGTATTGGTTTTGCTGGATTATGACAGCGATGGCGGATGTTATTGCGGTCGGGGTGTATGTGCAGTACTGGTTTGATATTCCGCAGTGGATTCCTGCTATTATTTGTTTATTGATTTTGCTAGGATTTAATTTATTAACGGTGAAGCTTTTTGGAGAAATGGAATTTTGGTTTGCACTGATTAAAGTGATTACGATATTACTGTTGATTGGCGTTGGAATTGTCCTGTTAATCATTGGTTTCCAAACAGATGCAGGGCCCGTGACGGTAACGAATCTGTGGTCACACGGAGGGTTATTTCCAAATGGTGTGACAGGCTTCTTATTGTCATTTCAGATGGTGATTTTTGCGTATGTGGGCGTGGAACTTGTCGGTGTGTCAGCAGCAGAAACAGCGAATCCGCAAAAAAACATCCCGTCTGCGATTAATAAAATTCCATTAAGAATTCTATTTTTCTATGTAGGTGCGATTTTTGTATTACTATGCATCAACCCATGGACAGAACTCAGTGCATCAGAAAGTCCTTTTGTGAAAACCTTTGGGCTCATTGGGATACCAGTAGCGGCGGGACTCATCAACTTTGTCGTCCTGACATCTGCGGCGTCTGCTTGTAATAGCGGCATGTTCTCAACGAGCCGAATTTTGTATAATCTCAGTCATCAAAAACAAGGACCGGCATCCTTTGGTCGTCTAAATAAACACGCTGTACCAAGTAATGCCCTGTTTGTGTCGACAATTGTGGTGTCAGTAGGGGCTCTTTTAAGCAAGCTAATTCCTGAACAAGCCTTTGGTATTGTGACAACAATCAGTGCCATTTGTTTCATTTGGGTATGGAGTATTATTTTAATATGCCATCTGAAATATAAGAAAACACGTCCTGAACTGCATAAGGTGTCTACCTTTAAAGCGCCATTTACACCTTTTGTGAATATAGCGGTTCTTGTGCTCTTTGCTGCCATTCTTGTCATCATGCTTTTCGCTGACGCAACACGTCCAGCCCTGTTATTAACACCCGTATGGTTTGGGTTCTTATTTTTGATTTATGCACGACAGAAACGACGTTCAGCATAATGAACGAAAAAAGCACAGCCTTTTTAAATGGCTGTGCTTTTGCTTATTTAACGATTTCGAATCTTCAACATATAGTATGCATTAAGAATGATCAGAACAAGTCCAACGACGATGATGGAGAAGAGCTGAGAGTGATTGGCGCCAAGAGAATAGACAATCAAAATAAACATGGCACCGGTCAATAAAATATTCATCATTTGGAAAGTGTGAAAAAGCCCATCGAGCATCACATGCTTTTCGCCTTCATCAGAAATGGCGAGCAGTTTTTTGCCATAATCTTTATCGGTTGGACTAGGTAGGTGACGATTAGGATAGACGAGCTTTAGGACAGAGGTCGACACATAAGAAAGAATGACGGTGATCAAAAATAAGGCAGCATTTGAGAGAATCAGCCAGAGTGGCTGCTCAGTCACGATGGAAATACCAATTGCAATGATCGATAAAATGGTACTCACCGTATTAGCTAACGTTACATCAGTAAAAGTTCGGTACTGTTTTACCTCGAGTTCATCCTCCTCATCACCAGATACTGAAAGAGAGACTCTTTTCTTCATGCGCGAAATGCCTGAAAAACAATAAATGATGAATAGAACTGTCAAGCCAGTGATGACAAGAGTCGCTTCAAATGCAGCTTGCAGAAGTGTCAGCTCAAATTCGGCTGCCAGCAAACAGTAAGCACCGAGAAAACCAAGGAGAGCACCTAAGAGCATTTTGTATACAGTTTTCATGTGAGTTCATCCTCCTCGAATAGAAAAATTTGTTCAATGGGTTCTTGAAAAATACGTGAAAGCCTCATAGCAAGTAAGAGAGACGGCATTAATTCATCTCGTTCCATTAAGCTGATCGTCTGGCGGGAAACCTTTGCCCGTTTCGCAAGCTCCGTTTGGTTTAAACCATCACGTGCCCGCAGCTCTTTTAGCCGATTTTTCATTCTGTCACCTCAACTCTGATCAAAATGTTATCTTGATTGTAAAGTATTATATTCATTTTGACAAGTATAATTGTCAAAACGATAAAAATAATTGTCAGAAAGATCGCCTTTATTCAAAAGGAAATCAATGATACGCTAAAGAAAAGAGAAACAGAAAATAGGTGATGCCCATGTTCATTGATCAATTAAAAAGTGATTTACATCAATCACAGCCGCTATTTATCGGAGAAGAGACAGCGTTCAAAGCGGCAGTCCTTGTTCCTTTGGTGCAAGTAGACGGGGAATGGCATGTTTTATTTGAAGTGCGATCACTGACGATGAGAAAACAGCCTGGCGATATTAGCTTCCCAGGAGGCAAACTCGACGGCGGCGAAACCGCACAAGAAGCTGCACTGCGGGAAACATATGAAGAACTAGGGATTCCGCCCGAATCCGTCAAGGTGTTAGGACAGCTCAGTCCTTATATTGCCTCTCCATCCTTTGTGGTATATCCATTTGTCGGAATCATTGATGAACAGCAGGTCAAACATTCCTTTAATCAAGAAGAAGTAGAGGAGACCTTTACTGTGCCTCTATCATGGCTCAGCCAATACGAACCGTACTTACACCATGTATCGGTGCAGCCAACACCAGGAGAGGACTTTCCTTATGAAAAAATCATGAATGGAGAAAAATACAGCTGGGGGAGTCGTTCGATTGAGGAGTGGTTTTATGATTACGATCGTTACACCATTTGGGGATTAACTGCCCGCATATTAAAACATTTTGTGATGGTTGCAAAAAGAAATTCCTAGAGAATCAGCTCTAGGAATTTGTTGTAGAAAGGCGTTCTTTTGCGGTTTCTTTTCCTTTCCCTTTTCCAATTAGGATGGGCGCTTTAGCTTGGCTCAATCCATATGAAGGCATGTTCACGTAGATAGATTCATATGAGCCGGCTTGAATTTGATACGTTTCATGATAAATTCCGACCGCGTCATTATTTCGTGCTCTTTGGTTAAATCCTTTCCAAGCAGCCAAATGCTTCTCCATCTTGGCGTAGGCAAGGAGGTCCTCTGTTGATTTCCAATATTGGATCATGGTGGTGGTGCGTAAACCGAAGTAATTTTCTGTCCCGAGAAAACCAAGCTCTTCTTGATGTGTATAAAGTTCTTTGATCATCCCCGGCATCGCCTTAAATACTGGCAGCCATTGATGGACAGCCCAGCGTTTATTGATTCTCATTCCGATAATGAACACAACAATCGGTTCAGAATTGTCTGTTGTATACCTGCCAGCACGTATATTTTTTTTCATTTGTTCATCCTTCTTTCTTCATCGATTCACAGGTCTCCACGCACCAATCAATTCCAGCCTGCGCCACTTTCTTTCCGTAATCTAACGTATACAGCCAATACTTCGCATCAGCTTCATCTGGATACAGCTCTTGAATGTTTTGTTCAATCGCAACATATGTCTCATAACGGATACGGAGCTGCCTCTCATAATCCTGTAAAAGCACCAATTTTTTCTCAAACGAAAGATATTGACCAAAGAATAACTTTAATAACACTTCATTTCGTTCTGATGGTACTTGATCGAGCGGCTGCGCCAGCCATTGCCTCAACGTGTCCAGCCCTTTTTCAGTCAGATGATACTCCCGCTTGTCTGAGCGCCCAGTTGTAGAAGCGGGTGAAACCTTCGCAAGCCCTTCCTCGACTATTAACTTTAAAGCTGGATAAATTTGTCCATAACTAATTTTCCAAAAGTGATGCAAGCTCCTATCAATTAATTGCTTCACTTCATACCCAGACTTACAATCTGTCGTTAAAATCCCCAAAATCGCATACGTCGTATCATTGTATTTTTTCATTGATTAACACACCTATCTAAAAGATATATCATTTAGATATATAATAAACGATGTATAACTGCAGATACAAGAGGTATGAGAAAAAAATAAATCCTAGAAAGGAGGTGAAGAGATCACTGATTGGTTAATCAATGAGATGAATCCTTCATATAGAGTGAACGATCATAGTTTGGAGGGGACATATGAGTAAATCAAAAATCTGGATCATGACTATTCTGGCGGTACTACTGATTGGTGGAGGCGGTTGGATAGCCTATCAAGCAATCGCAAAAAAGAGTGGTTTGAATCATCCCTACGCCTTTGCATATAAGACTCATGATCGTGTGAACTGGTTCAAGGTAACGGAAAGAAACGGAAAAGTAACAGGTCATCTGAATGAAACCATTTTAGAGGAAAACCCGAAAAGGCATTATGATCCCAATCTATTTATCAACAAATATCAATTAAATGGGAAATCAATTGAAAACGGTTACGAATTTTATGTGAAGCAAGGGAAAGAAACGGTCACATATGAAGTTCACCTTGCCAAAAAGGATCTTTCTGTGAAAAAACAAGGTGAAAAGCACAGCATCACATACAAAGCAGTTGATCAAAAAAACCTACGTGCTGTTCAACAGGACATTCATACTCGATATGAGAAACTGATGGATGACACGGAAAATAGATTTCATGATTATGTACGAAACTTCATTAAGAAAGTAACAGGCGCTTATGGTTATCTGTATACGGCAGAGGATGGTTCATACCAACTATTTCTAAAAGTAAAACGAATGTATATGCAGTCTGAATGGGCAGGTTCTTTTCTAATGAGAAAGGCCCCAGGAGATGGTGGTGAACCTTATAAAGAAACGAAACATACAGCCGGTGGAGTTTCTGATGGGATGATGTTTGATTTGAGTACTTATCCTGCAATTGAAAAGGGTTTTATTTTAGGTGAGACTGACCGAGACGCAACATACATTAAATTTCCTTTTAAAATGGCAGGCGGGACAATAGAATTTAAAGCGGTCACGAAAGAGGAATATCAAGAACAAACAGAAGCATTCAAAAAGAAGGCGAAAGAATGGCAAAAGTAGATCGTGTTGGAACAGATGAATGTTGTGAATGGCATTTCAGGGCGATCAGAATAAATAGGGATCATGAAGGTTTTTCAAAACATATTTGAGTGGAGGTACGTATGAGTAAACTGAAAATGTGGGTCGTGTCTATCCTGGCAGTACTCATCTTAGGTGGAGGCGGCTGGACAGCATATCAAGCAATCGCAAAAAAGAATTCATTGAATCATGCCCATGCATTTGCGTATAAAACGAAGGATAGAATGAGCTGGTTTGAGATATCTGAGAATAAAGGCAAAGTAACGGGGCATTTGAATGAAAAGTATATAGAAGAAGTGAGGTGGGATCCGCAAATCTATAAAAAACAATTTGTCGTATCTGGCAGTTCAAAAGAAAATGGGTATGAATTCAAAGTCACACAAGGTAAAGAAACGATCGTATACGAAGTTCACTTTTCAGGAAAAGACCTTTCAGTAAAAAAACAAGGTGAAAAGAAAGGCATGATATATAAGGCAATCAATCAAAAAAAGCTAGATAAATATCATAAAGAGATTCAAAAACGATATGATTATCTATTCGATACCGCTGAAGATAGGTTTTATGATAGTATGAGAAACTTCAAGGAGAAAGTGGCGAAAGTATATGGTTTTCTCTATACGGCAAAGGACAAACAACTATTTTTACAGGTGAAAACCATGCATATTGAGCTTGGATGGTCCGGCTTCCTTCTAATCACAACTGTTCCCGGAGAAGAGTGTAAGCCTTATAAAGAAATGAGATTAGAAGTCATGGGTGATACGGATGGAAGAAATTTTGTAATGGGCCATGAACCTTCAATTGAAGATGGGATCATTAAAGGTTCCACTGATCGAGATGTAAAATCAATCAAACTTCCATTTAAAATGACAGGCGGTACTGTAGAGTTAAAAGCGGTTACGAAACAGGAATACCAAAAACAAGCGAAAGCATTCAAAAAGCAGGCGGAAGAAAGAAAAAAATAGATGATATGAAACCAGATGAGTGAACTTATCTGGTTTTTTATTAATAAAGAGTTCTTATTGATGATAAAAAATATTGGTGTATAAAAAAAGTGAGAAAGGTTGCTTCAACTAAATTAAAGAAAATTAATTTAGGTATATAGACCTTAATAATTTTTATAAAAATAAATGTTGACGCTTTCATATAATCAATATATACTAAAAACAAATCCAATATAAATAAATTAGACATGTGACTGGTCATGCAGGCAGGATCTAAAAACGATGAATTTCTTTAATTTGTCGTTTTAGGTCCTTTTTTGTTGCCAAAATATAGGTCTCATGTATGAGAAAAGGAGGAGAAAAAATGGATTACACACAAGTCGCCAAAGATGTTTTACAGCATGTAGGTGGTAAAAAAAACATTGCACACCTTGAACACTGCTCAACAAGACTTCGCTTCACACTAATTGATCAGAAAAAAGCAGATGTACCAGCATTAGAAAAAACACCAGGTGTCATAGCTGTCAGAATGTCAGGACAATGCCAAGTGGTCATTGGGAATGACGTGATTGAAGTGTATCAACAGGTAACAAATTTAATGGGCGGCAGCTCGTCTGGGCAAAGCATGCCATCCAATCAGCCAAAAGAAAAAAGAAAAGCAGGCACAGTTCTATTAGATTTCATTGTGGGTGTCTTCCAGCCGCTTGTTCCGGCTATCGCAGGCGGAGGAATTTTAAAATCATTTCTTCTCCTTTTCTCTTTATTAGGCTGGGTGGATGCAAAAGGCCAAACCTATCAAATACTGAATATGGTGGGTGACGCACCACTATACTTCCTGCCATTACTAGTCGCTGTCACAACGGCAAATAAACTAAAGGTAAACCCACTGGTCGCATTATCAGCAGTCGGTGCACTCCTTCTTCCGAACATGACAGCCATGCTTACTGAAGGTGCGCAATTAATGTCATTCGACGTAAAAAATATAGCTTATGCGTATCAAGTGTTTCCAGCAATCCTTTCTGTATTGCTTTACGCTCAAATGGAAAAATTCTTCACACGATTTTCACCAAAACCAATTCGGATTTTCTTTGTCCCAATGATGTCATTAGTCATTACTGTACCAGTTACGTTACTGTTATTAGGACCACTTGGTTTTACAGCAGGACAAGGGTTTTCATCCGTTATTCTTGCGATGTTTAATACAGTAGGCTGGGTAGCTGTCGCAATTTTAGCAGCGGTACTCCCGTTTATGGTTGCATCAGGCATGCACAAAGCAATGGTCCCTTATGCAGTTACAACGATGGGGAACCTCGGGAAAGAAGCACTTTATTTACCAGCATCACTTGCGCATAATATTGCGGAAAGTGGGGCATGTTTCGCAGTGGCACTTCGCACGAAAGACAAGGTACTCAGATCAACAGCCATATCGGCAGGAATTTCAGCATTTTTTGGCATCACAGAGCCTGCTTTGTATGGTGTGACACTTCAAAATAAACGCGTACTTGGAAGTGTCATGATTGGTTCGTTTGTTGGCGGAATCTTCATTGGATTAGTTGGTATAAAAGCTTTTGTACTTGTTGGTCCTGGATTAGCAAGTATGTCGATGTTTATATCAGATGAGCTTCCTCGAAATCTAATGTTTGCTGTCATTGGAGCTGTCATTTCCTTCGTTGTTGCTTTTATCGCTGCTTTTGTATTAGGTAAGGATAAAAAAGTAGAAGAAAAGACAAATGATCAAGAAGCATTTGCTGAACAAATTGGAGCAGGGGAAACTTTCAAAAGCCCTGTGATTGGTCAAATGATCTCTCTATCTGAAGTAAAAGATGATATTTTCTCTTCAAAGGTCATGGGAGACGGAATTGCCATTGTTCCTTCAGAAGGAGCGTTATATGCACCAGTAGATGGTGAGGTCACCTTGCTGTTCGAAACAAACCATGCACTTGGTATGAAAACGGACAAAGGGGTGGAAGTTTTATTCCACATTGGCATTGATACTGTACAGTTGGAAGGACAGTATTTTTATCCAAAAGTGCAGGCAGGAGATCGTGTACAAGCAGGGGATTTACTCATTGAATTTGATGTAGAAAAAATCATAGAAGCAGGATACGATCCAGTTACGCTTGCTGTCATCACGAATACAGATCAATATGATATTAAGGTACAGCCATTACAAGAGGTCAATCGCCAAGATACATTGATGGTTATCACCCAATTAGGAGGCTAAACATATGACGACAATAAAAGGTTTTCCAAAAGGATTTTTATGGGGCGGCGCCATTGCCGCCAACCAAGCAGAAGGCGCTTGGAATGTAGATGGAAAGGGCCCATCTGTTGCTGATATTGCGATGTACCGGTCTAATTTGAGTGTAGAAGATTATGAAGGGCATCTAGCTGTTACTTCTGAAAATATAGATCGAGCGATGAAAGACCCAGATGATAAAAAGTATCCAAAACGCAGAGGTGTTGATTTCTATCATCACTATAAAGAGGATTTGGCTCTATTTGCTGAAATGGGTTTTAAAACTCTTCGCATTTCTATTGCATGGAGCCGTATCTTCCCAACTGGAGAAGAGAACGAACCAAATGAAAAAGGACTCCAATTTTACGATCGTTTATTTGCAGAAATGAAAAAACACAACATAGAACCGATTGTGACGCTGTCACATTATGAAATGCCGTTAGCACTGAGCGTGAAATATAATGGCTGGGTTGAAAGAAAAGTCGTTGATCTCTTTGTTAAGTTCGCCAATGTATGTTTTGAACGCTATAAACATGATGTGAAATATTGGCTTACCTTTAATGAAATAGATAGTATTCACCGCCACTCTTTTATTACAGCAGGAATTATTCCTGATCGCTGCCCAGAAGGGAAAGAGGAAGAAACGGTTTATCAAGCACTCCATCATCAATTCATTGCCTCTGCACTTGTAACAGCAGATTGTCATCGCATCATACCAGGCAGTCAAGTAGGGTGTATGCTGACAAAATTAACAACGTATCCGCACACTTGTCATCCGAATGATGTGGAGCGGGCATTGAAACAAAACTTAGAAAACTATTTCTATGCAGATGTTCAGGTATTTGGTGAATACCCGTCGCTTATCAAGCGCATGCTTGAGAGAAAAAACATTCATATCCAAATGGAATCAGATGATCTTTCTATTTTAAAAGAAAATACAGTAGATTTTATCTCGTTCAGCTACTATATGTCTTTAACTGAATCAGCTGATGAAGGATTAGAAAAAACGGATGGAAATACCATCCGTGGGGTCAAAAATCCTTACCTTCCATCTACTGATTGGGGATGGCAAATTGATCCGGTTGGTCTGAAAATTTCTTTAATAGAATTATATGATCGTTATCAAAAACCACTGATCATTGTAGAAAACGGCATGGGTGCAAAAGATGTTGTTGAAAGTGATGGATCAATTCACGATGATTATCGTATTAACTATTTCAAAGAGCATTTCCGCCAAATGAGAGAAGCGGTGGAAGAAGGCGTTGACCTATTCGGATATACGAGCTGGGGCTCAATTGATATTATTAGTGCAGGTACATCACAGATGTCAAAACGATACGGGTTCATTCATGTAGATCAAGATGACGATGGAAACGGTACATTAAAACGTTCTCGTAAAGACTCATTTTATTGGTACAAAAAGGTCATTGAAACAAATGGTGAATCGCTTGATTGAAAAACCACAATCATGAAAACAGGTGATGACGATGTTTAAAATCAAAAAAGTTTTAAACTCGAGTGTGGTTCTGGCTGAAGATCAGAACCAACAGGAGATGGTTCTATTCGGCCGGGGGATTGGTTATGGACAAAAACCAGGTCAAATGATTGAAGAAAAGAAGGCAGATCAAGTGTTTATGTCTGTCGATAACATGAGAGCGAAGGAATTTCTCCAACTATTAGATTCAATGCCACAAGAGTTTATCGATTTAACTCAGCATATTGTTCAATATGCTGAAAAACGCTTAAACTCAAGTCTGAATTCTGGTGTCTATTTTACCTTGATGGACCACTTGAATTTTGCAGTAGAACGGCACAAGAAGAATATTAATATTACAAATCGAGTATACTGGGAAATCAAAAACTACTATACCGAAGAATTTGAAGTAGGTAATTATGCGCTTGAGTTAGTCAACAATACATTGGGCATACAATTACCAAAGGAAGAAGCGGCCAATATCGCCTTCCATTTAATTAATGCGTTAGGTGAAGAGTCCGATTCTAAAGATGGCATGAAGTATGCCAAGATGATTGGAAGTATTGTGAATCTCGTCCGCTATACGTTGAATATGAAAATGGATCAAGAGAATATTCATTACAGCCGATTTATTACACATGTGAAATTCTTTGTTGAAAGATTTTACGCAAATAAATTATTATCAGATCAAGAAAATGAGTTGTTTGAACAAATTGCACACTTGTATCCTCAAGCGATGGATGTAGCTTTCAAAATCAAAGATTATATTAAACAGGTGCATAGTATTGTTATTCCTAATGACGAACTTACGTATCTGGCGGTACATATTCACCGCCTCATTTCTTATCAAGAACTAAAATAAATGTGGACCACTTGCCTTGTAACGAGGCAAGTGGTTATTTGTATTGTATCGGTTTATGTTCCGATAGGTCGTTCTGTTGGGCCAAGATCATTTAACGAATTGTAAGACACCGTTTGTCCGAAAACAACGATGGCTAAAGCGAAAATGAGTAAACTCACTTTTTTCATCATAATTCCTCCAATTAAGTGTAGTGTGTTCTAATTGATAGGCATCCTTCAAAAAGAGGTATGCTTGGTGAATTGAACCTAGCTCTTCAAAGTGTTTGGCAGCTAGTGCACTTAATTCACGGGCACCTTCAACATCCTTTAATTCTTTCAGAATACTGATGTCATCGAAACAGGTTTGAGCTTTTTTGGATATGTCTTCAGTGAAATATAGGTGATAGAGAAAATTCATTTTTGCTGTATAGATGGGGTTTCTGTCTATTTCTTGTTTTTGTTTGACCAATTCAAAATAATAGAGAGCTTGCGACTTTTCATCAATGGAGAGTAGCTCTTTTAGTAACATAAACATGGAGTGTTCGAAATAACAAGATGAAAGGTAGTCATCATCACTAAGAGCCTTTTCTAGGGCATCAATACATTTTTTTGATTCTCCAACTTCGGCATATAGAATACTGATATTGTGATAAAGCTGTGATGCTAAAAAATGATCGTTTAATTGATTTGAGATGTGTAATGCTTTTGTGTAGTAATTCTCAGCTCTTTTGAAATCGCCAATATCCATGAAGTTGGTGGCTGCGATCACAAAAGCTGCTGCCAGTCTTCTTTCATAGCCATCATGACCTTTGAAAATATCGATGGCATTCTGAATATAATGAAGTGAAATCAGGCTTTGGCGAAGCATCATATATAGGTTTGCGACCTTCGTATGGAATTCTGCTACTTCTATTTCATCAGGAATGTTTTGTAGTTTTTTCTCAGCAATTTTAAACAGTCCGATGGCTGATGCATAGTCTCTGTTATATGAAGCGTAAAGGGCTTTATATAGGTAAAAATAATATTCAATTAAGTCGTTTGTTTTAGAAGGGTATTCTAGCACTGTCGGTTCATTCAGTTTTTTACCTCTTCGTTCATATAACATGAGCTTAAACTTGCCTTCTAGCAATGAATAGTAGGTCAAGACCTCCTGATTCTCTTCCATCTCTTGAAGTAATTCCTTTAATTCTGTGTAGATTGTCTTTGCATTGTGCACATCATGCTTACGAATGGCAATTCGCCAATCATTTAAACGGTTCCCCACCTGTTCAGCTGAAATGATTTTCATGGAAATTTCACCTCTTTAACATCCTTTCGCCTGTTTCAATAAAAAACGATATCACAATTTTTGGTAAAATATAATCGTTTCTGGGAGGTGATTGACAGGAGGTAATAAAAAGGACCTTATGTCATGAGATGTACGTTATTGTATTGATGATTGATTGTTTATTCAAATGAGTAAAATCTTTTTTTGGAAGTCTAAAAACGTGATAGATACTATTAGTTTTAAGTTTATGGTCGAAAATACCATCCGAATATATGAAATAAAGCTTTTTTAGCTATGAGAGAAGAACAATGAAAGGTCGATCTAGAAGGGAAAATCAGTTATGATGTTGCTAGATGATTTTGGAAAAGAAACTGGTAGTTACTGATAAAGGCGAATATCCGAGACAAGTGTTGACCTTTCAGAAAGGATGTTGAAATGAAAAAAAGATTTCAAATGTTAAACTGGCAAATGACAATTGTGATGACGACGCTTTTACTTGTTTTAGTCACTCTTTATATCTCAAAGAGATACTTTTATAGCAAAGAAATTGAGTTGCTGACAGAATCTTGTCAACAAGAAGACGGCAAAATCATACTAGAAACAAATAGTTTGACTATGGATTACTCCTTTGAGTGTAAGAAAAAATAAAACAGGCAGATTTCTGCCTGTTTGACACCAATTAAAACCCTAAGTTTTGTAACCACTTGTTTAACAAGGCCTCTCGTTTCTCAGCGGTAAAGCGATCGTATTTTCCTAAATTTAAATGGGCTGAAATTTCACCGTCATTCATAAACAAAATTCTTTCAGAGCAAAGGGCCACTTTTGGATCATGGGTGACGAGTAGCAGAGTTGTTCCTTCAGAATTGATTTGTGAAAAAATATCCATGACTTCCTTTGTGGTGCTTGAATTAAGAGCACCTGTGGGCTCATCGGCAAAAAGAATGTTTGGTTCATTCATAAGAGCTCGACAGATAGAGGCTCTTTGGAGCTGTCCTCCTGATACTTCTGATAAATATCTATCAGCTAAATGATCAATATCAAGTTTCTCCATTAAATATTTCGCTCGTTCATTGATTTCTTTTCTCGGCATTTTCTTCGCTAAGTAAGCTGCAGCAATGATGTTATCAAATAGATTGAGGTTTTTTAGTAAGTGGCTGTGTTGAAAGACGAATCCCATCTCTGATAAGCGCAAAGCTGTTAACTGTTTGTCTGTCATTTCTGATAGCAGTTGACCGTTATATTTGATTTCCCCTCTGGAGGATGTCTCTATACCGCTAAGTTGATAAAGCAAAGAGGTTTTTCCACACCCTGAAGGTCCCATAATGGTGACAAATTCTCCACGTTTAATGGTTAAGTGAATATTTCTAAGAATGGTCTGTTTTTGTCCTTTTAATGAATCAATTTGTAAAGACAATTGCTTCGCTTCAATTAATTGTGCCATGTGAAACATCTCCTTATGAAAGAGTATGACGACTGATTTTACTAGAAAAAAAGGACTTCAATAACCACGAGATGACAGTTAAATTCACCATAAACATCAGGAGAGGATACACGATCCAAACCCATTTCGGGGCTAACCACTGAAGGCTGGATGCTCCTAATGATGCTCCGCCTGCACTCATCAACGCCGGACCAATAGTATGAACAGCGATTGCTCCAATGAAGGCGCCGATAGAGAGAACGACGATAAAACTTGTTAAGTATTGATAGGTTAAATCTTTTTGAGAAAAACCAATCGTCCTTAACAAGTGAGTACGATTTAAATCTTTCGCTCTTAACATGTGCAGAAACATCATTAACATTAGGCTGGCTGTTCCAAAAGCTGCGATGGTTGAAAATAATGCAATCACTTTTACTAGAGATGCGGTGCTTCCTATTGTTTGATGCACATATTCTTTCATATCTGTCACTTTTGCAGGAGACATATTTGTTTCAAGTGCTGCTTTTTTCTCTGCCATATCTATTCCTTGTTTTAATTGTATTTGAATGGTTTTCCAAAGGGATGAATGAGGAAAAGGCTGAGATAATGCTTTAGCTGTTTTCCCTCCGTTGGTGACGTCTTGATAAATGCCGGTAACCATTTTTTGAACTTGCTGTCCATTTGTGGCGAGAGTGACTTTTTCGCCTATCTTTTTCTGAAGTGAGTCAGCACTCAACACCGATAAAGCAATCTCTTCCTCCTTCAACGGTTCCCGTCCTTGTAAATAGGTGAGAGGGAATGCTGATAGATCACCTGTTTCTAAATAGAGCGTTTCTAATGTATTCTCCATTGTTTTGGCTTGTAGAGAAGTTGTTTCATAGACGGCAGATGTTTGAATGTCTTGGTCTTCGCTAATCATAGACTCTATTTTATTTGTACTTTTCTCTAAATGATTTCCCTGCCGAATATCAATTCGAAGGTCACTTTTTCCTGAGCCAAGATATGTGACGAAATCGGGTGATTGTAATGTGTACCATAACTGAATCGGCATTAACATTAAAAATGTACAAAGCGCAATAATACAGGTAATTGTTGAATACATCTTTATTCGCGAGAACAGATCTTTCAATCCAAACCAAAAATTTACTGGGAGGAATCTGTTTTTCTGGAGGTACATAGGAATTTGTTTTTTACGGCTTGGTGAGCTTATGCCGCCTTGAATAGCTTGAGCGGCTGATATTTGACCAAATCTCCTTAGGACAGTATAGCTGAATGAGATGACGATCATTGCCGTCAAAATTGACACCAAAAGCGGAATCACCTGATGAATAAAAGAGAAGCGATTCCCCATATATTGCTGAATATTGGCTGTAAACAAATCACCAAACATGAGTGTCATCAAATATCCTGCTATACACCCTATACAGGCAAGCACAGCATACTTCCCAACGTATAATTGTTTGATTTTTGATAAAGGGATTCCTAGTACTTTTAAGATTCCAATTTCACGTTCATCCTCTTCTATAGCGGCGGTCATAGCGAGACGAAGAGAGAGGAGGGAAATGCTAATGAGCAGAAAGCAAACAAGAAGGAGAATGGCGATCACCATACCATCTGTTAGAGCATTCAGCATGCGAAGCAGGGGTAATGTGACAGCAGGCCCCTGTTGTGGCAGCTCAGATGATTGATAGAGTGATTGAAAAGCATCTGCTTGACTAGCATCATGCAATAAAAATTCAATTAAGTACTCCTTTTTTTGAAACACTTGATTCAGTGCTACCCAGTCCGCATCATGCAGAAGAAACCTCTTTGAACTGACAAGACTTGGATTCATTTGGGCATCTCGTAAGAACGTTTTGATTTGAAAAGAGAATTGATGAGAGCCTTTTGAAATGAGTAACCTTTCGCCAATCTTTAAATGGTATTTTTGTTGAAAATAAATAGGGACTGCTACTTCTCCTTTATTGACAGTGAGCTTTTCATTTCGTTCGTTTAAAAGGAAATCAAAATAGCGATTTTGCTTTACAAATAAATGATCCATCACACCCGCTTGAGCAGGCTCCTGCCCGAACTTGATGCTGACGTGTTCGATCGGAATCATTGGAACAATTTGATGTGCCTTTACCATCGACTGTTTACTTGAAAATATATCGACCGCTTTTTCATCTAAGCTGCCATCGTGCATTTGGACAAAGTCTGGTGCTTTGGCTGATTGGAGTAGATCAGAAATGGAACCATTCAGCTGGGCCGTCATTTGCGCAGCGCTTGTTGCTAAAAATGATGTCATCATGATGCAAAGGGTTAAGCCGATTGAAATGAGACGGTGGCGGGTTAGGTCTTTCTTGATAAACGTCAATCTCATGAGGCTGATTCTCCTTCATGTCGAAGCATATTTTTTGTAAGGAAGGCAAGTGCAAACATCAAGGCACTCACGATTAACACGGTCACATACATGCTAGCGGAAAAAGTGTTGAACAAGAACCCATACATCATTTGACCGAGCGGTGCAGCACATTGAGAGACCATTGTTAGATTGGCCATGACTTTTCCTAATTGAGCATTGGGTGTTTTCTTTTGCACATGTGAGATGACAACGATCGAAATCATGGTGAGCAGCATGGCAATTGGGAGACACCCTGCTAAAAAGAGAAAATAGGCTGGAAATGTACCAAATTGAAGAGCCATCTTGGATGTTGAAAAAGCAACAGGCAGCAAAATGACTGCGATGACGAGCAGCCAGCGATACAAAGTAGGAATCCGCCAATGTTTCGCTACAAGACCAACTAGCAGGGCGCCTGCGATGACGGCAAACTCAATGATACCCATTCCTATTCCATACATGATGTCACTGCTTTTCATTGTGACCCTTAAAATAATGGGACCTCCAACGATAAAAAATGGTGTGAGGATGAAATTTAGTAGCGCTGCAAGCAGCATGGCTCTTTTTAAAAATGACTGGCTTCCGATATAGGAAAAGCCTTGTTTCATATCTTTCAAGAGTACTTTGGTCATCGGTTCTGCGAGTGGGCTAGGTGAGAAAGAGATATTTAACCGTAAAAGCATGCATGCTGATAGAAAAAATACAATGCTGCTAACGCCTATGATGACCTGGCTCCCAATGAGTCCGTATAAAACGCCGCCAATGATAGGAGCGACAACACCTGAAAGGGCCTGTACGCCATTCACGATGCCATTCGCTTGTTCTAATTTTTCTTCTTTCACTAGCTGAGGAATACTGGACATCACAGCAGGAGCATAAAACGTACTCATGACACCAAGGAGAATCATGACGGCTCCAATCATATAAAGTGAATCATGACCTGAAAATAACCAGAAATAAAAAGACAGAATCATAATTCCAGTAAGAACATCAAATAAAATCATCAAATTTCTTCTGTTAAACCGGTCAGCAATTGCTCCTGCTAATGGCGAAAGGAGGAGCGGGATATTGGATAAAGCGAAAAGCAGAGCATATAAATCAACACGATGTGTCATATCCAAGACGTGTAAAGATAGAACAAAACGAATCAAGGAAGACCCGAAAACGGAAATAATTTGCCCGAGAACGAGATAGATAAAATGGGTGGAGCCATTTTTGGCTGATAACGACATGAAAATCACTCTCCTTTTAGACCGACCGTCAGTCTATAATATATGCAGGATTGGTATTGAAGTAACCAATCACTGATTATTGTCTTCCGGTTCTCCAGTTAAACGTTGGAGAAGGAAGGAGAAACTTCCCTTTTCTGCATGTAATGAGGCTTCAAGGATTGCGATAAATGCTAGAGCTCGTTGTATGCTTTCCGCTGTGGTCCATTGGAAAAGTCCCTCATCAAAGATAACCTGTGCAGAAGCGAGGAGAAATTCGACAGTTTCTTGCGGGTAATCTGTTTGAAATATCCCTTCTTCTACCCCTTGCTGAATGACTTCTGCTAAAACGGGTGATAGCTCTGTAATGGCTTTGATCAAGCTTTTTTGATGCATCTCTGCATTAGCAGGCTGATGAAATTGTTCAATCATGCCTTCTTTATGGCTGCCCTGTTTAGGAGATTGTGCCATGATGATGCGAAATAATTTATCAACCACTGAGATATCTGGATCAGCGGCAATACGCTTTGCCTCGATGATATCTGCCTTTATGATCCGATCAATGATTGCATCCATCACTTCTTCTTTGGAAGTAAAGTAATAATAGAATGTGCCTTTTGCAATGCCAACGGCTTTGAGGATGTCAATAATCGTGGTTTGCTGATAGCCTTTGGTTGAAAAAAGCTTCTCTGCTGCATTTAAGATGTCATTTTTGCGTTCCTCAGGATGTTTAACGGTTCTCATAAAGCCATCCTTTCTTTTGATTAGACTGTCGGTCGGTCCCTTGATTTGATTAAACACTTTTTGGCGTATCTTTGTCAACGGCTGTTTTTTGAAGCTTTGCATTTATTGTGCAATGACAATATGATACATTGAATGAAAACCCCTTCAGGAGAGATGCTGAATGCAATTTTTAACCAGTGAATTGGCGCAAGAGATGGTTGAACGTACGATGCATATTTTACATCAAAACATCAATGTCATGAATGCAGATGGTGTCATTATTGGGTCTGGTGAACGAAAAAGGATTGGACAAAAACATGATGGAGCACGTCTAGTGCTGTCAAGCGGAGATAGTGTGGAGATTGATCAGGAGACATCCCGCCGCTTAAAAGGCGTGAGACCTGGAATCAATCTGCCTATTTGCTTTCGGGAACAAGTTGTTGGTGTCATTGGGATTACGGGTGAACCAGAGGGCATTCGTCATCATGCCGAGATGGTGAAAATGGCAGCTGAGCTCGTATTAGAGCAGTCTTTTCTACTTGAACGCTTCCAGTGGCGGCAGCGAATAGAGAGTGAAATTGTGAATCAGCTCATCTCCGAGTCTGACATGGGTGATCATCAGCTGAAGCACCGTGCTGACTGGCTTGGAATGGATTTAGACAAGCGGCGAATGGCTATTGTTTTTCAGCCAATTCCATCGTCTGAGGACACTGTACACAAAATGATGCATGCCATTCAATACGATAAGAATGCGGATGATTTACTAGGCATGACCTTCCGTCATGAATTGATCCTGTTAAGACAGCCGATATGTGACCATCAACTCAAGCATGTGATCGAACAGCTACAGCAAACAATGGCAGGTGCAGTTGATGGACAAGTGCTAGTGGGTGTAGGAACTGTCGCTGAGGACATGAGTCAATTACCGTTGTCCTTTCAGCATGCGAGAGAAGCCCTGCGGTTAGGAAAGGTGCTCCATCCAGAGGAAAGCATATATGTTTTTGAATCTTATCAGCTTGAAAGCTTGTTTATAAAAGCGAGAGCCGCCAAAGAGGGCAAACGGTGGAGTGATTTTTATCATCCGCTGATACAAGAAACGGAACTCGTTCAAACGTTAAAGGTTTACATTGAAGAGGGCGGGGATTTACAAAGAATCGTTGATCGTCTATTTATTCACCGTAATACACTGCGATATCGTTTAGATAAAATCCAGGCATTGACCGGAAAAGATCCTCGTCATGTGAAACAGTTGATGGAGCTGTACATAGCACAATTGGACAATCAACTGTCTTAATTGTGCATTTGCACAACTGGATGAAGAAATAAATAAAAGAAGTTCATCTAGATTCACAACTCGATCCCGATGGGTAAACGCTTACAATTAAGAAAAGACAATCAGGAGGGATGGAGTATGGGTGGAGATGTGACAGTGAGTACATTGGGCGCATTGACTGCGCTTGTGATCGCTATTGTTCTCATTCTAAAAAAAGTATCACCTGCTTATGGCATGCTGGCAGGCGCATTTATTGGCGGTTTGGTTGGCGGTGTAGATGTTGTGCAGACCGTGAACGTCATGATGGAAGGCGCAAAGAACATGATTCCGGCTGTTCTTCGAATCATGGCGGCAGGTGTACTGGCAGGGGTTTTAATTGAGTCGGGTGCTGCGTTATCTATTGCGGAGGCCATCGTGAAAAAGCTTGGAGAGGCGAGGGCACTTTTAGCACTCGCACTTGCAACAATGATTTTAACAACGGTGGGTGTTTTTGTAGATGTAGCAGTCATTACAGTAGCACCAATCGCACTTGCCATTGCCAAGCGTGCAAAACTTTCTAAAACGGGGATTTTACTTGCGATGATTGGAGGAGGGAAGGCAGGGAATATCATGTCACCGAATCCGAATGCCATTGCAGCCTCTGATGCTTTTGGTGTCCCGCTTACTTCTCTGATGGCGGCAGGTGTCATACCGGCTATTTTCGGGATAGCCGTCACGTATGTATTAGCCAAAAAGCTTGCGAATAAAGGGACACCTGTTTTGGAAGAGGGAACAGACCAAGGCGAGGTTCAAGTACCTGGTTTTCTACAAGCGCTTGTAGGCCCGCTTGTGACCATTCTCTTGTTAGCCTTAAGACCGTTGTTTCAAATAAATATTGATCCGATGATTGCCTTACCAATAGGAGGAATTGTAGGCGCTCTTTTCATGAAAAAAGGGAAGTTTCTCAATGATTATGCGATGTCAGGGCTGCATAAAATGTCAGGTGTAGCGATCATGTTACTAGGTACAGGCACATTAGCTGGAATTGTATCGAATTCTTCCATGAAAGAGGTATTTATTCAGGTGCTTGACGCTTCGGGATTACCTCCTTACTTGCTTGCACCAACGTCTGGAATTTTTATGTCGGCAGCCACAGCTTCGACAACTGCAGGGACGGCAGTTGCAAGTGGTGTATTTAGCGGAACTCTTATTGGTCTTGGTGTATCTGCCCTTTCAGGCGCAGCTATGATTCACGCTGGCGCAACTGTGCTAGACCATATGCCACACGGAAGCTTTTTCCATGCAACGGCTGGAAGTGTTCAAATGGATATAAAAGAACGGTTGAAATTAATGCCCTTTGAATCGTTAATTGGTTTGACATTAACCGTTGTATCGACCATTATCTTTGGTATTTTCCAGCTGTTCGGCTGAGGACTTAATGAGAAACGAGGGGTTTTTGGATGAAAATTGTGATCGCACCAGATTCATTTAAAGAAAGTTTATCTGCTTATGAGACAGCATGTGCCATTGAACGAGGATTTCGCTCTATTTTGCCAGATGCAGAATATATGAAAATCCCAATGGCAGATGGAGGAGAAGGCACAGTTCAATCGTTAGTGGATGCGACAGGCGGAACCATTGTCAAGCAAGTGGTCACAGGCCCGCTTGGCAAACCTGTGGATGCCTTTTTTGGTATGTTGGGAGATGGTCAGACAGCTGTCATAGAGATGGCAGCAGCATCAGGATTACATCTTGTCCCGCCAGAAAAACGGAACCCCTTATTCACGACGTCTAGAGGGACAGGAGAATTAATGCTTGCAGCGCTGGATAAAGGAGCGAAGCATTTAATCATTGGGCTTGGTGGAAGCGCAACAAATGATGGTGGCGTTGGCATGATGCAAGGTTTAGGGGCTTTTTTTCTCGATAAAGCAGGCCAAGACCTCACGCCGGGCGGTGGATCACTGAATCAATTAGCTTCTATTGATCTATCTCGACTGGATCCAAGATTGCAATCTGTCCGTCTGGAAGTGGCGTGTGATGTGGATAATCCTTTAACGGGTGAAAGAGGAGCGTCTGCTGTGTTCGGTCCTCAAAAGGGAGCAGATACAGAAATGGTTCAACTGTTGGACAAGAATTTATCTCATTTAGCACAAGTGGCTAAGCAGCATCTTCATGTCTCCTTTGGTGATGCGGCAGGTGCAGGAGCGGCAGGAGGACTTGGTGCGAGTTTATTAGGCTTTTTACAGGCTGATCTGCAAAAGGGAATTGATATTGTACTGAAAGCCGTACATTTTGCTGACGTACTCAAGGACGCTGACCTAGTCATTACAGGGGAAGGGCGGATTGATCAGCAGACCATTTACGGCAAAACGCCAATCGGTGTAGCTAAAGCTGCGAAACAATATGGACTCCCTGTGATTGGTATCGCTGGGTCCCTCTCAAAAGACAGTGCAGTCGTACATGATCATGGCATTGATGCACTTTTTAGTATTGTCCCTGGCGTCACGACTCTGGCTGAAGCCATGCATGATGCTAGTGTGCATGTAGAGAGAACAGCAAGGAATATTGCGGCTGTCATGACATTTGGAAGAGATAAGTAAATGATGAAAAATGTTTCCTTTTCTATCACATTCCTCTCTATAGAAATGTGGTAAAATGGTTCTAAATGAAAAAGAAAGTTGGAGGAAACACAAATGTCTAATCTACCGAATTGTCCATCGTGCAGTTCAACTTATACATACGAGGATGGCAGCATGCTTATTTGTCCAGAATGTGCGCATGAATGGTCGCTAGAACAAGAACAAGCGGAAGAGGAACAGCTTGTTGTCAAAGATGCGAATGGAAATCTATTAAGTGATGGTGACACGGTCACTGTGATTAAAGATTTAAAAGTCAAAGGCTCTTCTTCGGTTTTAAAAATAGGAACGAAGGTCAAAGGGATTCGTTTAGTCGAAGGCGATCATAATATTGATTGTAAAATTCCTAGCTTTGGCGCGATGAAGTTAAAATCGGAGTTTGTGAAGAAAGTATAATATATGAAAAGAGGCTGTCGATCATCAGCCTCTTTTTTATTTCGATATTTATAGGTGAAAGGTATAATCTTAAACATCATTTCATACATATGTACCTATTGAAAATCATTCTTTTTTTAAAAAATCAAGCCTCTTTTCTTATAAAAATTCACGCTTTTCTTAACTCTACCTTAAAAAAGGCAGATGATTCTCTAAATTTTGCCTAATCCCCTTCACAACTTTTGGGCATTGCTGTACCATATGGAAGTGTTCTTCTATTTTTGACGGATCATGGTGTTTATCAGGAAATAGATGATAGATGATACTTAGACAAAGAAGGAGAGGTAACGTGACGAACGTTTTAGAACTGCAAAATGTATCTAGGCATATTCGCGGGAAAAAGATTGTTCAAGACTTGAGTTTCTCTGTCCAAGCGGGCGAAGTCTTTGGCTTCTTAGGGCCGAATGGCGCAGGAAAAACGACAACCATTCGCATGATGGTCGGTCTTTCTCCCATTACATCCGGTGACATTCTGATTAATGGTCATAGTATTCAAACCTCATATCAGCATGCCATCCAAGATGTCGGTGCAATTATTGAAAATCCAGAAATGTATAATCATTTAACGGCAAGACAAAACCTTGTTCATTTTGCCAGAATGAATGGAAAAGTGGATGAAGGTCGAATTGATGAACTGCTAGAACTAGTTAGTTTGCAGCATGTGAAACATAAGCGTGTCCGTACGTTTTCATTAGGAATGAAGCAGCGTTTGGGGATTGCTCAGGCATTGATACATAAACCGAAACTGCTAATCTTAGATGAGCCGACCAATGGACTAGATCCAGAGGGAATTCGTATGATACGAGATTACTTGAGAAGGCTGGCAAAGGAAGAAGGGCTTGCTGTCATTGTTTCAAGTCATCTCATGTCAGAAATGGAATTGATGTGTGATCGTTTCGCCATTATCCAAAAAGGAAAGCTGATTGCGATTGAGGATCAGCGTGCAGAGACGAAGCAGGATGATTTGGTCAATTATCGAATGAAAGTAGCATCAAGTGAGCTTGAAGAAGCTCAAAAGCTCATTGAAGCATTTGAGGAAGGCATCACAGTTAGAGAAGAGGAGCAGTACTTATTCTTCTCCATCCTAGAAGAGAAAATGCCACAATTGATTCGTCATTTGAGCGAGGCTTCTATTCATTTGTACGAAATCAAAATAGAAAAACAAACCTTAGAAGATAAGTTCTTAAGCTTAACAGGTAAAAAGGAGGCAGACGTATGATTCGCCTCATTCAAAACGAGTGGATGAAAATCAGTTATCGTGTGGGTACTTGGATTATGGTTGGGCTTCTTGTTTTAGGTATGATTGCGACGTTGATTTTTGCTGTTAAGACAAATGACGGAGATCAAGCATCCGGTGATTGGAAAACTGAGTTGCAAGAAATCAATAAAGCAAATAAGAAAGAATTGAAAGAGGATAATATAGGATTTTATAAGAGATCCCTTGAAACCGATATAGCGATTAATGAGTATCGAATCAAACATGATTTACCGCCAGCCGATCAATTCGGTAAAAATGCATGGACTTATGTGAAAACAAATGCTAATTTGCTTCAGCTGGTCGGTGTATTTGTGATTATTATTGCAGCCACAATTGTTTCGGCTGAATATAAGCATGGTACAATTAAATTATTACTGATTCGTCCGCCATCCAGGTTGAAGGTTCTTTTGTCTAAATACTTTACCGTTCAACTATATTCACTTTTCTTGATCGCTGTCCTATTTATCTTATCCTTTATCTTAGGTGCGATATTCTTTGGACTAAACCATGATTATGTGTATTTGGCTTATCAAAATGGTGAAGTCATTGAACGGTCTCAGTTTGCAAATATGGTCTCTTATTATTTGGCGCATTGTGCTATGTTTGTTGTATTAGGGACACTTTCTTTTGCCATCTCAACGGTGTTTAGAAGTGAGGCCATTTCCATAGCGATTAGTGTATTAGCCTATATTGTGGGAGCATCCATCACAAGCATTTTGATGTTCTTCTTTGATTGGGCGAAATACTTATTGTTTGCCAACGATCCTGTACAGTATTTCGCAGAAACACCTACTTATATCGAAGGCATGTCCCTAGGTTTCTCACTAACGGTCCTAGTCATTTATTGGGCCATCTTCTTGGCGGTTGCTTTAATCGTCTTCCAAAAGCGAGAAGTAAAAACAGGTTAATTTAACTTTTTAGGAGGTTTCTATCAATGATTAAGCGTAAAGGTGAAAAAATTATGGGGATTATCAGTATTGTCCTCAACGTAATTGGTGTTGGTTTTGGGGCGTTGATGCTTTCTGTGGACCCAGCAGTTTATGAAGAATTGAATGAAGTGTTAAAAGAGGAAGGCAGCGCCTTGCCAGTTGAAACACTTGAGGCATCGGTTCATGCCTTTGGCATTCAGTTTATGGTTGTTTCCGCAATTGCGGCTGTCTTAGCCCTTGTTGGTGTGATTGTTTTGAAAACAGACCGCCGTGCCGTGCTTTCTGGTATTCTTTTCTTGGTTTCGGCTGTGACTCTTTTAATTGGAACTGTTGGTCTTGCTTTCGTTCCGATGATCTTGTTGCTGATCGTTGGATTGATGTCACTCATTAGAAAACCGAAAACAGACATTCACACAAGTGAATATCCTTCATAATTCAAAGAAAAAGACATGCGCTGGTTTGCGCATGTCTTTCTTTTTATATGATGCCAATCAGTTTGGCGATGATGAGTAAAACGATACTGAACCCCCACATCCAAAAGAAGGAGTAGCGGATATGTTTCCCCATATCGACCCCTGCAAGACCGATGGCAAGCCATACAGCAGGTGCAAGGGGGCTGACAAAGGTGCCGATGATATTTCCAATCATCATGGCGTATGCCGCAGATGTCCCTGGCACACCAACCTCTGATGTAATCGATTCGACAATCGGCAATAGTGCATAATAATAGGCATCCGTACTTGTCAGCATATCAAGCGGAACCCCAAATATCCCCACAATGATATGTAAAAATGGCAGTAAGAAAGCTGGCAAAATGTGAATACTGTCCACTGCAATCGCCTTCAGCATGCCCGTTCCTTCAAGAATTCCTAAAAAAGAACCTGCGGAGAAAATTACAGCTGCCATCATTAGTGCACTTGGAGCATGCGCCTTAATTCTCTCCATTTGTACATTCACATTCGGATAGTTCACCAAAAGTGCTAGTGAAAGACCAATCATAAACATATAACTAGCAGGAATCACGTTCAGCACGAGAAGGACAACAACAGCTAAAAATAGAATGAGATTGACCCACATTAAGTGATAACGCTTTAAAGACGCATCGCCTGTTTCGCTGATCGATTGAATGGCACGATCCCAATCAGCGCCTTCTAATTGGACAGCAGCTATTTCATTTGCCGCGATTTTCACCCGAATTCGTTTTTCTTCTCTTTTTCCTAAAATGAATGCCATTCCTAATACGAGCACGACCCCGATCAGCTGAATGGGAATAAGCGGTACCCACAGTTCAGATGGGTCCATATTTAGGACACTAGCTGCCCGTCCTGTGGGGCCAGCCCATGGAATCATATTGGTTAATCCAGCACTCGTCCCGATTAACAATAGCAATAAATAAGGACTCATATGTAATTTTTTATAAAGCGGAAGCAGTGCAGGTACAGTTAATAAAAAGGTTGTAGCGCCTGCTCCGTCTAAGTGTGCGATGACCCCAATCAAGGCAGTTCCCATCGCAACTGTGACAACATTCCCTTTTGTCAGCTTGATTAACGCTTTAATTACAGGTTCAAAGAACCCTGTATCTTGTAAAATGCCAAAAAATAAAATGGCGAAGATAAACATGGTCGCCACTGGCAAAACTTTGATAATCCCTTGTTCAAAGAAAGTTTGAATGTCATTGATACCAAATCCTGCGATGAGCGCCCCTATTAAAGGCACCATGACCATGGCGACAATTGGACTTGCTTTCCCCCAAATCAGCAAAACAACAATCGTTAAAATAATCAACAATCCAACAAACGTTAACATAAGCCCCTCCCCCTACAATAAACCGTTTACATTTGTTTGTTTTTTTACCAATGCAATCCCACATTTGCATTGAAAAAAAGAGTATCAAAAATATGAGTATTAGGCAACCGCTTTCATACCTATACAATGGTAAAAAAGGATGGCGGGGCCAATCATGGTGCGGTGTTCAATATGTCAAAAAATTTAGATAAAAAATAATACTTCTATTGATAATCTACTATCGGGAGAAAATATATAGGTATTTAGATTCAACAAAAGGTAAAAAGCGCCCTTTGGATGGACGCCTCTTTCACACTATTTTTTCAAAATAACGTATTCGTAAGGATTCAGTTGTAACTGTTGAGATGTATGCTGTCCAGTCAGCATATTTTCATAGCTTTCCGCTGAATCTAGTGAAATGTTCTGTTGCTGTTCTGTAAAATTCATCATAAACACAAAGTCCTGCGATCCATCTGTTCGTTTCTGGACGCTGACTCCCTCTGGAATTGAAGAGGAGAGGATCGGCTTTATCCCTATTCCTGTGATGAGATCTTCGTAAAAATCATCATAAAACGCTTGCTCATTTTCAGAAGCCATATAGTATGCTTTCCCTTTGCCAAATGGACGGACAGTAAGGGCGGGCTGTCCTTCATAGCAGCCATTCTCAAAATGCCCTAACACAGAGGCTGATTCTGGGTGAATGGATTCGCAATATTGCCCGACATGGTAGGTGCGTCCATTTCCTGTGGTCATTAAAACGTGTTCATCTGGCATCAATGTGTTGATTTCCTCTGCCCAAACACCAAGTACATGGCGGAGAGGGCCAGGGAAACCACCGAGGAAACAGAGGTCGTTTTCATCAACCATGCCGCTCCAGTACGTTGCCACAAAAATGCCACCCTCTTTGACAAATGCTTCGATCTTTTCTGCCACGCCTGGTTTGATCATGTAGAGCATTGGTCCCACAAGCACTCGATAGGATGAGAAGTCCTTTTCCATCCCGACAATATCAACAGGGATGCCCTTTTTCCAGAAACTACGATAGTGAGTTTGGCAAGCCTCTACATAGCGTTTGTTGGTATTATTTAAGCCTTGCGCATCATCAATTGCCCAATGGTTTTCCCAATCATATATGATGGCGACCTCTGGTTGAACGGATGTACCCGCAATCGGTTGAAGCTGCTCCAGCTGTTTTCCTAAATCAGCGACTTCTTGAAACACACGCGTGTGTTCATGTCCTGAATGATCCACAACAGCGCCGTGGAATTTTTCAGAGGCGCCCCGGCCTTGTCTCCACTGGAAATAAAGGACGGAGTCGGACCCGTGGGCAATCGCCTGCATGGCAGAGAGGTGTGCCATTCCTGTATGCTTCACCTTATTCACTTCATGCCAGTTCACGAGGCTTGGTGTGCTTTCCATCACAAGAAACGGCTGACCGCCCTTTAATGAACGATACAAATCGTGAACGAAGGCGACGTTTGACGCTAATTCTGCAGTGGATTCTCTGCCGCTATGCCATGCTGGATAGCTATCCCATGAGATCACGTCGACTTCTTTTGCAAATTGATGATAGTCCAGTCCAAGGAATGGACGCATATGTGGATAGTCGCCCATAAAATTGGTGGTTACTGGCACATGAGGTGTTAATTCTCGTAGCGGTTCAATTTCATTTTGATAAAAATTGATCGTTTGCGCTGTGACAAAACGCTTCCAGTCTAGGTTCATGCCATGAATCATGTGCTCGCCATGAGGGGCTGGTGACTCGATTTGTGACCAATCGGTAAAGGTGTGGCTCCAAAATCCCGTCCACCATGCTTGATTCAAAGCTTCAAGGTCATGGTTGTATTTGTCTTTCAAATAGTCTCTAAATGCTTCCTGGCAAAGATCACAATGACATTCGCCGCCGTATTCATTTGAAATGTGCCACATGATCAGCGCTGGATGGTCCTTGTAGCGTTCTGCAAGCAAACGATTGAGTGTATTCGTTTTTTCTCGATAAACCGGCGAGGTGAAGCAATGATTATGGCGAAGTCCGTGTAAGTTGCGCTGGCGGTTTGCTTCAACGCGTAAGACTTCTGGATATGTTTGCGAGAGCCAAGCAGGTCTTGCTCCGCTTGGCGTGGCGAGAATGGCGTGAGCTCCCTGCGCTGCCAAGCGATCCATGATATCATCCAGCCAGGCAAAATCATATTCCCCTTCTTTTGGCTCGAGCTTGCTCCAAGCGAAAATGTTGATGGAGAATGTTTGACAGTGTGCAAGCTTCATTAATCGAAAATCTTCGTCAATGATCTCCGGCATATGAAGCCATTGATCAGGATTATAGTCGCCACCATGCAAAAAGCCTTTCACATTTGGGTGGACGAGTGGGTAACGCTTTCCCATTTTGTCACGTCCTATCTGTTTAATTACGGTGTCATTTGTTTAAATACATCAAGAGAAGGCAGGGCTTTTCCGTTGAAATCAAACATGGCCTGATTTTCCCAAGCATTCCCGACTGTGCCGGTTGTTTGAATATAAGCGAGCCCGTATTGACTAGACCACGGAGCACCTTTTGCTGGAATCCAAAGCGGCTCCCAATAAAAGAACCCTTTCCCGCGATTGTTTTTTACTTGTGAAATTTTTTCTGATAGATCTCGTATAAAAGATGCCTGCCCTTGTGGTGATGCTGGATAACCGGCCGTATTGACTGAATCTTGGTTAAATGAGTTATCGAGGTTGTCACCATTTGCTGTTGTAAAGCCGTAGGCGGTTTCTACCACGATGACATCTTTGTTATAGCGGGCGCTAATATCATTCATGTTGCTAGTAAGACCGCTAAATCCCCCGTCCCAATACGGGTAGTAAGATAAACCGATCGTATCGAACGAAACGCCTCGTTTCGTGATTTCATCAAACCACCAGCGAGATGCACCATTGTCCCCTCCATGTGCAAGATGAAGCATGACTTTGATGTTTGAATCGACAGAGCGGACAGCATTTGTCCCCGCTTTTAGCAAAGCAGCGAGTCGGTCAAATTCACCGCCGCCTTCACCCCAGCTCTTTCCGTTCGGCCAAAGCATACCTGAATTCAATTCATTCCCGACCTGTACCATATTTGGTAGGGCATTTTGTGCTTTCATCGCTTTAAGTACATCGCTTGTGTAAGTGCCAACAGCTTTTTCTAAATCGCTTTGGGAGAGATTGGTCCAAGCTTTCGGTTTGAACTGTTTACCGGGATCGGTCCAGAAATCACTGTAGTGAAAATCAAGCAGCACTTTCATATTTTGTGCTTTTGCACGTTTCGAGAGAGCAATGGCGGTATTTAAATCGTTTGTCCCCCCGTTATAGGCACGGCCTTGGTTGTCGTATGGATGGTTCCAGAGTCTGATGCGCACATAGTTGACACCTTTCTCTTTTAATAGCTTGAGCGGATCAACCTGCTGCCAGTTTTGGTTGTAGTATTTGCCGCCGCTTCGCTCCACTTCTGCGAGCATGGAGATATCGGCTCCTTTGATGAAATCACCTTGCAATCCATTGATCGGTTTCACCGAAATCGTATCAGCCTTTGCTTCAGGCAGAATACCTAACCCCACCAGAAAGAAAACGACAACAGTGACAAGCAACCATTTTTTCATCAAATCTCCCCTTATCCTTTTGTCCCGCCTTGTGTGAGGCCGGATACAAATTGTTTTTGTAAAACAAGAAACAATAAAGCAACTGGAATCGCAATGAGTAAAGCCCCTGCTGCAAAGGTCGTGTAGCTGGCACCCATTTTGTCTGATACAAGATTGTATAGACCGATTGGGAGCGTATACATTTCGGGTGAGCGGACAATGACACTGGAGATGATGAAATCACCCAGTGGTCCTGTAAATGAGTTGATGGCAACAACGGCTAAAATCGGCTTGGCAAGCGGCATAATAATTTGGATGAAAATCCGGAAATGCCCTGCGCCATCCATTCTGGCTGATTCATCGAGATCCTTTGGAATCGCATCAAGATAGCCTTTCATTAAATACGTATTCATCGGAATTTGTCCGCCTGCATAAATCAAAATCAATGCGAGGTGGCTGTTAATGAGTCCAAGCATTTGAGCCAATACAAATATGGCAATCAGCGCTGAAAATTGAGGAATCATTTGCAGCAGCAAAAAGAGCATTAGCCCATTTTTGCGTCCTTTGAATCGGAACCTAGAAAAGGCATAGCCTGTAAAGCTGACAAGTATCAACGTTAAGAGCATAGTCGCAATACTGATTTTCATTGAGTTCCAATACCATTTTGCATAAAGTGCTCCCTGACCGAAGAAGAGTTCTGTAAAGTGGCTGAACGTTGGATTCTTCGGAAACATGCTTGTGCTCATCAGGCTGTTCCCAGGATTAAAGGAAGCGCCGATCGTCCAAAGGAGTGGATATAGAATACAAACGGAGGCAATGAAAAGGATGAAATAGGTGATACTCAGGCGAATGAGCTTATTTTGTTTTGATCCCATATCACATCATGTCCTCCTCTTTGAATGAATTCGTTCTCTTAAATTGCCAAAGTGCAATGGCAATGACGAAGATTGATAGTAAGATCGTAACAGCGGCAGCGAGTGCATATTGAGAAGACTGCATCGTCAGTTTGTAAATCCAAGACACCAAGATGTCTGTGCCCCCAGCAGTTGAGCCAGCCACAGGCGGTCCTCCGCCATTAAATAAGTAGATGATATTAAAGTTGTTAAAGTTAAACGTATATTGCGTGATTAATATAGGTGCAATTGAATAGAGGACAAGCGGTAATGTAATGGAACGGAATTTCTGAAAGAAATTTGCCCCATCAATGGTTGCAGCCTCGTATAAATCTTCAGGAATGGCCTGCAAAACGCCAGTTGTCATAATGAACACAAAAGGAAAACCAAGCCAAGTCTGCATCGCAATAAGAGCGATTTTGCTCCAAAATGGATCTGTCAGCCATGGTTTTGGATCAATTCCAATCGATGCAAAAAGGGTATTGTTGATCGCACCAAACGTGTCGTTAAACAATCCAGCAAACACCAAAATGGTCACAAATCCTGGAACAGCCCACGGCAGAATCAAAATCGTTCTGAAAAACCGTTTTCCTTTTAAATCTTTTTGATTGAGCAGAACCGCTAGGAAAATGCCGACAGCACATTGAAGGGTCGATGCAGCCAACGTCCATACGACCGTCCAGCCTAGTACATCAATGAATGTGTCTCTCCAAATATCGATTGAAAAGATATTTTGAAAGTTTTTGATGCCTACCCAATCAATGAGATTGGCAGGAGGCGAGTGGTATAAATCATAGTTTGTAAAGGCCAGCGCAAAGCTGAACATAATAGGAAAGACAACAGAGAATAGAAGTAAAAAGAAAGCAGGAGTGCTCATTAAGTAAGGAAAGCCTTGATCAATGAGCTGATGGTATTGAGCACGGATGGAATGAAGCGGAACCCCTTGATCACGTTTCTTTCCGTTCATAAATGCATCTCGTATCATGAGTACATAAAAACCGATGCCAAATCCAGCTGTTAAAAGTGCAATAATTCCTTTTGCTAAAAGGAAAACAGAGTTGTCACGAGGCAGCATCGTACCAAGTGTGAACAGCCCCCAGAAGCCAATATTGAATAAATCATAAAACACAAGTAGAAAAGAAACGCCAAACAGGAAAAAGAGTGCCCCTTTGCCATACTGTTTGTTGTATATTTGCCCCATCCCGGGTATAAGAGAGAACATTAGCGCCCGTCTCCGGTGTGTCTTTGATTCCACTATGTGTGTGCGGTCTAGTTCAAGGTTACCCGTCACGTTTAACACCTACTTCATATGAAATTAGATCAAGTGCAGGCAGCATGATAGATGAACAGCTACCTGCGCTTGATGTTTATTTGGAGTGATTCGCTTTAATTTGCGAGTCGATTTGTTTAACCGCATCATCAAATGCCTTTTTCACATCGGTACGGCCAGTCGCAATCAGCCCTAATGCGCTGTCAATCGGCTTCCACACCTCTGCCATCTCTGGATTGTTCGGTGTCAGCGTGGCATATTTCGTTTGCTTTGAAACAGCATCCGCATTAGCGTTTTCAGTAATGACTGGGTCTTTCATCAGCTTTTTCACTGGTGGAATTTCCTCTGTTACTTCAAAGCGCTTTTTCGAATTTTTTTCGTTCGTGATAAACTCAACAAATTTCTCGGCAAGTTCTTTATTTTTAGAATAAGAGGAGACGTTGTAGCTCTTTACACCTAAGAACGAGCTCATATGTTTTCCGTTAGGGAGTGTTGGCAGTTCCGTCACGCCATAGTCGATACCCGCTTCTTTATAAGGACCAAATGACCATGGACCAGAAATCACAGCCGCTGCCTTTTTCTCAGTGAATAAGGAATTGAGGACATTGATTCCTTGCTCACCAATGATGCCTTTCGGGAAGAGTCCTTCGCTAAAGAATGTCTGAATGTATTTTCCGCCTTCGATGGCACCATCGTTATTAAGACCAATATCATTGACGTCATAAGAACCATCGTTTTTCTGTTTGAAAATATAGCCACCTGAACCGCCTAATACACTTTCTGCGTAGTAAATTTCATCCCACTTCGCAACAAAACCGTATTTCCCGTCCTTTGTCAGCTTTTTCGAAAGGTCATACCAGCCATCGAGTGTCGTTGGTGCCTTTTTGACAAGGTCTTTGTTATAGAAAAGCACAGTGGTTTCAACGGATTTTGGCAGGCCATACAGCTTGCCATCTATCGTTTGTGATTGAATCGATTCGTCTGTGAAGGAATTGATCACTTTTTGATCTGGTTTGATTTCTTGTAACAATCCCTCTGTGACAGCTGATCCAATTTGGTCGTGAGGCATGGTGATGACATCTGGACCAGTGCCGGCTGCGCCATCAAGACGAAGCGCTTCAATTTGGTCGGCATATGCTTTTTCGACTACTTTGACTTTCACGTCGTTTTGTTTTTCAAATTCTTTGACGGCGTCTTGAATCCCATCAGACTTTTTGACATCCTCCCACACTAGCAAGGTCTTTGTACCTGTAGATGCCGGCTGTGTACCGCTTGAATTGTCATCTCCTGGTCCGCATGCTGACAGCAGCAGCACAGCAGTACCAACGACTGCCGATAATGTCGCCCATTTTCCCTTTTTCATTCGTAATCCCCTCTCGTTCTTTTTTCACAGATGATAAGAAAACGCTTTCTTAATGTGAGAATATCAACTTGAGTAAAAAAAGTAAACACATTTTATTAAATTTATTAAGTAAAATTTTTTACTGAAATAAAGAGAAAAGAAGCCCACCATATACGGCAGGCCTTCCAGCTGTTTATATCGTGCTTTTCCGAAAGACAGGTTCTGAGGCAATCAGCACGGTTTTTGGTAATGTTCTGCCATCAACAAGTCTTTCTAAAAGTAAATCGACAGCTGTTTCGCAAAGTAAAGAGGTATGGATGTGATAAGTTGTGAGCGGTGGTGACACATATTGAGAGACGTGAATATCGTTGATACTAAAGACACTCACTCGATTTGGTAAAGAAAAACCGCGTTCATTTAATGCTTGTAAACAGCCTATCGCAAGAGGATCACTTGCGACACAAAAAGCGGTTGGCAGGTGATCGCCGAGCTCGTCGATCGCCTTCATCATCAATGAATAGCCTTCATCTACAGAGAAGTGGTGACCGATATAGACCAATTGTTCATCCAGTTTGTTGTGTGCTGTCATGTACTGGCGGAAGGTCGTTTCACGAATATCTGGAATCCGCCTATTTGTATTGAGATCAAGATCTGTCCCGCCAATAAATCCGATGGATGTGTGCTGTTTTTCGATAAAAGAATCGATAATCTTTTCTACAATTCGTTTCAGGTTTGGTTTCACAGAATCAAAGCGGTCTTCATCTGGTGATGTATCAATAAAGACGATATGTTTTGTGATCGCATATAATTGATCAAGCTCAGTTTTTTTAAATCGACCGATGGCGATGATGCCTTCTGTAGAAGGATCAATCGATTGAAGACCATCAGATGGGTTGTAAGCGGTAACATTTAAGCTTCTGGTATTGGTGAGTTCCTCAATGCCTAGACGAATGGATTTGAAATAAATATCTTCAAGCTCTTCTTTTTCGGTCATCCAATAGAGAAAGGCAATTTTTTTTAGTGAATGTTTGAATGTCTTTTTTTGATAGGACAAGGCTTCTGCTGCCGCGTATACTCTCTCACGTGTTTGATCCGTAACCGATAGATTGGGATCTTGGTTCAGTACGCGAGACACGGTGGCGATGGATAATCCGGCTTTTTCCGCAATGTCCTTTATTTTAGCTGCCAAGTCAGCACCTCCTATAGAAAATATCTCCTTTCAGTATAGAGTCTTTAAAAAAATTAGTAAATATTTTTATTAAATTGATTGGTTTAGGCTGTTCTTTACGAGTTGGAAAGGAATTAGTAAGATATATGTATTGAAGATGTAGGATTAAGATTTCTGATAGGAGAGGGACAGATGTATTATGATGCACTGAAGACATTTGTGACAGTTGTGGAGGAGAAAAACTTTACAAAAGCAGCCCAGAAGCTGCGGATTTCTCAACCGAGTGTCAGTCTTCACATTAAGAACTTGGAGCAGGAATTTCAGACGGTTCTGCTCAATCGTTCGCCAAAGCAATTAACGGTGACGCCAACTGGGGATATGCTGTACCATCGATCAAAACAAATCATTCGTTTATATGAACAGGCGAAGCAGGATATTTATGAGCATCATCATCTGGCACGAGGGAAGCTCACGATTGGAGCGAGTTTTACCATTGGGGAGTATGTGCTACCGCAAATTTTGGCACAATTTCATCAGCTCTATCCGCATGTTGATATTGAAGTAGTCATTGATAATACAGAGGCGATCGCTAGACATGTTCGGTTGTTCCATGTCGACATCGGACTGATTGAAGGACAAACCAATGACAAAGAACTCTCTGTAGAAACGTTCCTAGAGGATGAACTGTATATCGTTGCCCCATTAGACCATCCGTTTGCAAAGAAAAAGGATGTCACCATTGATCAATTGCAAAATGAAACATGGATCACAAGAGAAGAAGGATCTGGGACAGGAGAATACTTACAGCACGTCCTGAAATCAAATGGACTGAAAGCGCGGACCTTTGTGACGTTTAGCAGCAATCAAGCGATAAAAGAAGCTGTCATTCATGGAATGGGGCTATCTGTTTTATCTAAATATGTCCTCCAGCGGGGCAGCATTGGCGGGGAATTGGCTGTCATTTCTGTGAGGGGAATGGACTTTAAACGGACATTTTCCTCTGTCGAATCCCCGATGACAGGTGGGAATAAAAATAAGGAATTGCTTGTTGAGTTGTTGAGAAAAGAGAAAAAAGACGCTTCTCCGCAGTAGGAGAAACGTCTTTTTTTTATAATCCTTTGATGTTGATTTCATCGACTGGGAGGAAAATCTCACCTGTATCTGTGTACTTCATGTTGACTTGATCGCCTTCTTTTAAATAAATAATAAGAGGCTCTTTTTCAGATGACATGGTGTAGTTTTTCCCATCGTCTAGTAAGAAGGTGACGGTTGTATAATCACCGGTCTTTTCCTTATACACCCTCTTCACTTTGCCTGTCGACTCTTTCTTTTCTTGCTTTGATGAACTATTGACTGTACCGCCGCCTTTTTGAAGAGCAGTTTTATAGGCTCTTAGTGCTTCATTTGGTGTAGAAGCGTATGCGGCGATTTCAGGATTGGCTGCCGAAACAATAAAGTAGTTTTGCAGGAACCCGTTTGAATCGAGAACAGGTGTAAGCCAGCTGGCTTCCCCGTAGAAATTATAAAGAATCGGCATGCGGCCCTTCCATTTCTTCTCGATAAATCGTTTCTCAATAATTTGCAAAGCTCCCTGTGAATCCATGTAGGATTCTTCAAGATTACCCGTATAATACGTGGCTTTTCCTGTTCGGGCATTTGTTAGTGCATACCCGAGCATGGAATCAACGCCCTCTTTTGGACTGGTGAAATCTGTGAAGTAATACATATCCCCTTTTGAATCAAACACCGGACTTACATTGGCTTCAGTCCCCTCATCAGAAGACAGCTTCACATCTGATTTTCCAAACATACTGTTCCAGAAACCATGTACATAGTTGCCGAAGTAACTATTTTGCAGACTGACGGCCTCTGGTGACACAGCGCCATCAATAAAGGCTGGTACTTTGTCTAAGGAATATTTCTTCGTTTCACCCGTTTTGGCATCCACAACAACTACACCGGAAGCTTTAAACCCGTTTCGTGCAGAGATGAAATCTCCAAATGTTTGGATGTAATAAGGCTTGCCATCATCATTGATCTCGAGTTGCGTGTCTCCATAGAAAATCAAATCTGGGTACTGAAGACGGATATGCCGCTCAATTTCCTTATTGAAATAGGAAGAAGGCGTATAGACCATCTCGGTTTTCACAAACTTTGGATTGGCAGATGAGTCGGTCGCACTTAGTGTAAAGTAACCCGGTGTGCTACCAGAACGAATCCATTTAAAGAAATCGGAGAACTCGACGGGAGCGATATACACATACTCACCATTGACCTTCTGAATTTGCAAGCTGCCAAGCTCGTAGTAACTCGTGTTTGGCACCTGTCCGAACGATTTCTTCATCTTATTGCGAGCAAATTGCGGTGGTACACTCGCAGGTGTTTCTGTCTCATCGAACGCTTTGATTTCGACTTTTTGCTCCATTTTAGACACGTCGAATTTCTCATTTGCATTGAATAGAAAAGCGGTTGCCATATAAACACCGAGCAGCAATAAAATGAGAAATAATACGCCTTTGATCTTCCGCTCCAATCCCACTGATAAAAAGGCACCTGCTGCTGTCACAACAAGTCCAATGAGCCACAGTGATGATGGGTTGCGGTCTAAATTGGTGATGTAGTAGAAGCCGAAAATCCCGATGATAAACAGCAGTGCCAGTCCCGCAATCCACATAAGCGGCACCTGTTGTTCAGTCCCTTTCTTTCTAACGATTAACCTGAGTGGTGTGAGCAAAAGGGTCAGGACAAGACCGATCACAACCGAAAATAACAACATATATCCCACAAACAGAACTCCTTTCAAATCAATCACTCTTTTAGTATATACGAGTGAGACGGGGAAAAGATTCACCGGATGGCAGGTTCATTTAAATGCCGATCGAATCAATGGCTGATTGAACATCTTCTTTCAGCTCAAAAAATGTGAGTCTTTTTTCGATTTTTTCGATTAACGCGTCAATGGCTTCACCTGACATATGGGTTTGGATGTTCCTTTGATGTTTGTACACGTTAATCAGAAGGTCATCAATCAGATCTACTATTTTTTTGGCTTCTTGGCGATCCTCTGCAAATTCATTTTGAAGTTGATGCCGGATGGCTCTGATCAGCGCTGTTTTCTGTTCTTCTTTGATCTTTGCCTTCAAAGCAGCCAGCTCTGCTGGTGTCATATCTTCCGTGTTAAAGTTTGCTTGAGAGAAGATGGAGCTAGATGTATGCGTATCTGTCACTCTCTGCAAAAAACGATCTGCGTCTGTTGGTTGTTTCTTTGAAAATTCCATTTGTCGTACTCCTTAAGAAATACCCATATTCTTGGCAAGGGTTGTATCTGCATCGTGGTATTGTTTTCCTAGCTGGCTCATATCATCTGATATTGAGTCCATCCACCTTTTCATATCCATCGCATGATCAATCGCTGCATCATACTTTTTGACCGAATAGAACTCATTTTCAAGACCCTCTGTTTTTAAGTGGCGAATCACAGCATCCACATCTGAAGCCGTCAGCTGGTCATACGAGCCAAAACCGACAATTTGTTTGTATCTTGAACGGACGCGTTCCACCGATTGATCCACTTTGTCATCGAGTTTCTCAATTTTACGAATGATTTGCTGCATATGGTGCTCGGCATATGTAGAGAATTTACGACCTGTGTTCATGAGAACATGCGACTTGATTAAAATCGCTACCACACTTTGCGGATGGACATTTGATTGGCTCAATTGATGTAACATGGCGGCAGTGAGAGAAGGGTTTTTTCTCAACATATCATCAATGGTTTGAACGGAGCCATCTGACGAAAAGGAATACCGGTCTAAGCCATGGCTGCCGGCGAGGGCTTCAAGAAATAAATTCGCATCAAGTGAAGGGTTCACACTCATTGCCCGATTGAGGAGATTTTTCATAAATTGGACGGCCTTTGAGGAGTCCTCAGTGTAATCGACGCCTTCAGGTAAAGCGGCATCATACATCACTTTCACACGACCGATTTCTGTCGTATGACGATTTAAGAGAGATAGCCCGTCATTGAGATTGATATATTCTGTTAATCTACTACGGTAATCACCTTTTAATGCTTTGGCTTGCAGACCATCCGATAGATTTGGGTAAATATTCGGATTCTCAAAGGTGACCCCGCCTTGAATAAAATCATTTTTGACAAGAACATAAGAAGCATTTGACCCGCCAAGTGAATGCCCTGTCACATACATCTTCGCATTCGGCATTTTCTTATGGATCTCTTTTGCATACTGGTCCGCTTGCACCATTTGATTCTCTGCGCCGTGTTCAAAAGGGATATTTTTAATCAAATACTTCGTATCTGAAATCAACCAATCTTGTACAATCTCATTTGTATAGGTCGTTGTCCCTGTCGTCATCTTCGTCGTCACTTCCTTTGACGTCTCTGACTGGCTAAAAGGAGGCAGCTTTGTCAAAATGGTAGAAAGAAGATCATCTGACTCTTTTTTTCCATGTTTTTTAATGGTATCTTTATATTGGCCTGCGCCAATCGGTTCTGAGCCGCGGTAGGCGATGACGGCGTTTTTGATTTTGGTGAGGTCTTTTCCGCCATCGGAGCGCTCGAAATCTTCTTCTGATACAAGGGTTAGTGAGTTAAGCCCTTTTTTTGTTTCTTGGTGGTCAACAACATACATTATTTTACCATTTTTCAAGTGTATATCTTTAGAATTTTCATAGTTGAAGATATCATAAGAGGCTGATGATATTTCATTATATTCTTTATCGCTAAGTTGATTAATTGCATATTTTTTGGCCAACATTTACACTCCTGTAATAATTATCATGTATATTATAAGATATTGTATGGTAAATATCTATAAAAAAAGGTATAAAAACCTATCGATTGAATATTTAAAAGGTGGGATATTTTTTGTGAAAAAGACATTTAAGGTTGTACTGATTGTTTTGATTACTATCGTTTTTATTCTAGTATTATCACTTGTTTTTCAAAAAGATAAAGAAAAAAAATTGAATGAATCAGAAGGTGAAACAATCGTGAAAGAGAAGAACGATTTAGAACAAGCAAAAGAATTCGCAGAAGAAATGAAACCGAAAGTAGAAGAACGTTTGCATAAAATAGATATTCACAACTTTATTAAAACCATTACGTTCGATAAGGGAGTAAATGTTAATCCAATGGGTTATATAATAATTAGAGGGTATATTAATGGTAACCCAGAAAAGTATGACTTCTCTGCATCATTAGAATATCGATCTAAGGAAGTAGGTACCATGACTTTTTCTCCTGAATTATCTTATCGATTTAAAGACTGGGATAAATTCAAAGATGAACCTGAACTAAAGGAAAACTATCTTAAAAGACTTTCCGAAAAAGAACGTGAACAGTATCTTAAAGATATTGGAGAAAAATAATAAAACAGGTAATCACCTACCTGTTTTTTATTTTTTATTATTAAGAAGGTGGCAACGGTAGACATGAAAAACACAATAAAGCTTTTATCTGTATTGTTTGTAGTCATCCTTGTCGCAGTGACTTCGTTAATCGTTCAGGTTAAGCATATTCAATCTAATAATGCGGTCAAGGAAAAGAGTGATCAAGCAAAAGCAGAAGAACTTGTAGAGAAGATGAAACCCAAGATTGAAGAGCACTTACACAAAAGAGATATTCATAACTTTATCAAAACCATCACGTTTGAAAAAGATGTGACCATTAACCCAATGGGAGATATTACGATTGATGGTTATGTAAATGATGAACCGGAAAAGTACGGTTTCTCAGCTTCTTTACAATATAGAGCTAAAAAAATCGGTTCAATGAGTTATGACCCTGATTTATCAGACCGCTTTATAGATTGGGAAGAATATAAAGATGAGCCGGAAGTGAAAGAAAATTACCTTAAAAGTTTTACTAAGGAGGAACGTGAACAGTATCTGAGAGACATTAGAGAAAAAGAGTAAAACAGGTACTAGCCTACCTGTTTTTATTTTGTCAAATTCAATAGTCAGCTGATTAAAGTTCATCAAGGAGTTTTGCTTTTTATGAAAAATATCATGAAATTTTCTATCATAATTGTGGTCGCCGTCATCTCCGTAACTGTGTTTGTTGTAGAGTACATTCATCAGAGTTTTTCAGATGAAGTAGTGCAAGAGAAAAGCGATCAAGAAAAGGCCGAAGAATTCGCAGAAAAGATGAAACCAAAAATTGAAGAATATTTACATGAAAAAGATATTCACAATTTTATTAAAACCATCACATTTAAAAAAAATGTATCTATAAGCCCTATGGGTTATGTCACAGTTGATGGATATATAAATAATGATGCAGAAAAATATCATTTTTCTGCATCATTAATATACAAATCTAATGAAATAGGTTCGATGAGTCATTCTCCTGATTTATCATATCGCTTTAAAGACTGGGATAAATATAAAGATGAGCCTGAAATAAAGGAAAACTATCTTAAAAGACTCTCTGAAAAAGAACGTGAACAGTACCTCAAGGATATTGGGGATAAATAACAAAAAGTTAATTTTTCATTATTAAGAAGGTGGCAACGGTAGACATGAAAAACACAATAAAACTTGTATCTGTTTTGGTCGTTATCATCATTGTCTCAGTGACTTCGTTAATCACTCAGCACAATAAGCAAAGTAAAACAAATGATGTGGTAAAAGAAAAGAGCGATCAAGAAAAAGCAGAAGAGCTCGCAGAAAAAATGAAGCCTAAAATAGAAGAATGTTTACGCAAAGAAGACATCCATCACTTTATTAAGACCATAACGTTTAAGAAGAGGGTAACTATTGATCCAATGGGCTACATCGTAATTAGAGGATATATAAATGATGAGCCGGAAGTGAAAGAAAATTACCTTAAAAGTTTTACTAAGGAGGAACGTGAACAGTATCTGAGAGACATTGGAGAAAAAGAGTGAAAAATATCCGTTAGCCGTATGTTCTTTAAAAAACGATGACCAAAGTAATATGCTATCATTCCCCTAACAACACTTACAAACAAGGGAGAGCTTTCAAACATGGCAAATAAAAAGAAATTGATCTTGGATGTAGACACTGGAATTGATGATGCGATTGGTATTTTGCTTGCGGTGAAAAGTAAGCGGTTTGATATGTTGGGGATCACAACGGTGTGCGGGAATGTGTCTGTTGAAGCGGCGACACTGAATACGTGTAAAGTGCTTGAGCTGGTTGAGGCAGAGGAAATCCCTGTCATCAAAGGTGCAGTAACGCCTCTTTTGAGAGCCCCTCATTATGAACATCGGGTGCATGGGGAGGATGGAATTGGCGGCGCTTTAAAGGACGCCCGGCCTAAGAAGACCGCAGATGAAGGTTTTGCGCCTGATTTTATCATTGACCAAGTGCTGAAGTATTCGAAGCAGGTTACGCTTGTGTTGACAGGACCGTTAACGAATTTAGCCCTTGCGGTAAAAAAATGCCCTGAGCTGATTCATCACGTGAAAGAAGTCATTTTTATGGGGGGTGTCGTGCAGGGACAGGGGAATGTCACACCGGTTGCGGAATTTAATACATATGCAGATCCAGAAGCGGCGAAATTGGTGCTGGAGGCTGGTTTCCCTTCATTGACTCAAGTAGGGCTGGATGTCACGAGACAGGTCTTGTTAACGGATGAGAGAATTAATGCCATTCAAAATGAAACGTTAGCCGGTTATATCAGAGAGAGCACAAGCATTTACCGCCAGCGCTATTTTGAGCGGAATGGGGTGTGGGCATGTGCCATGCATGATCCGCTTGCTGTAAGTCTTGCAATTGATAAACAACTTGTGAATACACGGGCTTTTCATGTAGAAGTGGAGACGAAGAGTGAGTTCTGCGATGGTCAAATGATATGTGATTTTCAGCACCAATGGGGAAAAGATCGCAACCTTCAAGTGTGTATGGATGTAGATGCTGAAAGGTTTTTTGATTTAATGATCAAAGTCTTGAATTCTTAAAAAAGAAGTCTGTGCAAACAGGCTTCTTTTTTATAAGATGGGAACATGAGGAAATGTATGCGCTCACATGAATAGAGAAGGAGTGAAGTCAATTGGCTTTTGTCAGTTTAAGTAGTATGGATAAGATAAGGGCAGCAAGCAGAGGATTGCCGCCAAAACTGAAAGCAATTGCTGAGCACATTACGAGTGAGCCCCGCGACATCATCCATTTGTCGATTGTCGAGCTTGCCAAAAAGACAGCGAGCTCAGAGGCAACGATTTTTCGTCTTTGTAAAAGGCTTGGATTTGAGGGGTATCAAGATTTGAAGATTGCTATTGCCCAGGAAATAGACCAAACGAAGCCTGATTATGTAGATGAAGAGATGAGTCTTGACGATGATACTGCCGTTTTTATGCAAAAGGTATTTCAGGCGAACATCACTGCATTAAAGGATAGTTTTCAATTGTTGAATCCAGAAGATGTAGAAAAAGCCGTACAATTAATCCATGAAGCAGAGCGCTTAGAGTTTTATGGCAGCGGTGGGTCTGGCCTCATCGCCACAGATGCTTTTCACAAATTTATGAGAACAGGCATCAACTGTATTGTTCATACAGATTCTCACTTTCAAGCGATGTCGGCAGGTCTGCTTGATCAAAAGAGCACAGTGCTTGGTATATCTCATTCTGGTCGAAATAAGGATTTACTGGATGCGATGAAAACAGCCAAGGAAAAAGGAGCAAAAACCATTGGCATTACAAGCTATCAGCGTTCTCCATTGAGTCAGCTTGCAGATGTCACGCTGTATACATCAACGCAAGAAACGGCTTTCCGAACGGAAGCGATGTCTGCTAGGCTTGCCCAGCTTACTGTGATTGATGTGCTATATTTTGCGCTTGCACATTTAAGGCAGCAGGAAACATTAACAAACTTAAGGCAAATGAGAGAAACCATTTCTCAAAAAAGAGTGTAATGGTTTCAAAAATAAATTTTTCTATTAGTGAAAAATGCTGTTGTGGTAACGATTCTAAGGTTTTAAATGAAAATTATTTTCTTTTTGATCGTTGAATGTCGAAAAAAATATTCCTATAATGGGATTTATCAGGTACACCGGCACCACGACACTTTATTTCAAATCAATGATTGGGCGTGATACAGATGAAGGGAAACCAGGCGGTAATTGGTTTGGATATTGGAACAACAAGTACAAAGGCGGTTTTATTTGGACCACAGGGGAAAGTCATATCAAAGCATTCTGTTCCTTATGACCTCATTCACCCCCAGCCAGCATGGGTTGAGCAGAACCCTGAACATATTTTAGATGCTGTGATTGCGAGTGTAAGAGGCGCATTGACGAAAGCAGCATTTGATGCAAAAAACCTCATAGGTGTGGGAATTAGTACGGCGATGCATTCCTTAATCGTCATGGATGAGAATGGAAAAGCATTAACAAACAGTATCATTTGGGCTGATAACAGAAGTGCAGAACAAGCGAAACGAATCATAACGGACTTAGATGGCTTTCAAATTTATAAAAGAACCGGAACACCGATCCATCCAATGTCACCGCTTTCAAAAATACGATGGATCAAGGAAATGACACCTGACGTCTTCAATCAGGCAGCAAAATTCATTTCCATCAAAGAGTATGTTCTTTATCATTTCTTCGGTCAGTATGTGGTCGATTATTCAATCGCATCAGCAACAGGACTGTTCCGATTGGAAACGCTTCAATGGGACGAGGAGGCACTACGTATTGCAGGAATTCAGGTGAATCAGCTGTCTGAACTTGTTCCAACGACGCATCAGCTGCGTGGTCTTCAGCCAGAAATTGCGCTGCGAATGGGCATTGAAGAAGATACACCATTTGTTGTGGGTGCAAATGACGGTGTACTAGCGAATCTTGGTGTTGGTGCGATTGGCAAAGGTGAGGTAGCAGTCACGATTGGGACAAGTGGTGCAGTACGTACAGTCGTAGATCAGCCAATTACAGATGAGCAATCAAGAACATTTTGCTATGCATTGACGGACAAGCATTGGGTCGTCGGAGGACCGACCAATAACGGCGGAATTATGCTGAGATGGCTCAAGGATGAATTTGGGTCTTCCGAGGTGGAGGTAGCAAAGCGTCTAGGTGTAGACCCTTACGATCTAATGATTGATATTGCAGAAAAGGTTCCAGCTGGCTCAGAAGGACTGCTGTTTCTACCATTTTTAACAGGTGAGCGAGCACCTTATTGGAATCCAAACGCAAGAGGCACGTTCTTCGGGATCGGTCTTCAGCATAAGCGCGAGCACTTTATTAGAGCCGTGTTAGAAGGCGTCATTATGAGTGTTTTCTCGATCGGTGTGGCACTAAGAGATTTAACAGGTCCAGCGAAGGATGTCAGGGCTTCTGGTGGATTTGCGAGATCCCCGCTATGGCGGCAGATTTTGGCGGATACAATGGGCAGAGAAGTGCTTGTTCCAGAGAGCTACGAGGCTTCAGCACTTGGGGCGGCTGTCCTTGCACTTCATAGTTTAGGTCATATGGAAGAGATAGAAGAGGTACAGGAATGGATCCGTATTTCTGCCCGCCATGAACCAAATATGAAGAACAACGAAACATACATAGAGCTGTTTTATTTATATGAGCGTCTCTATGACAAACTGAAGGATGAATTTGATGTCATTAGTGCGTTGCAATTAAAACAAAATCGTTAAACATCGGGGAAAAGGTGGGAGAACATGCTTTTATTCATTGTGATTGCGGCGATTGTCCTTTTACTCATTCTCATTACAGTCGCTAAGTTGAATCCGTTTGTGAGTTTGATCATTACCTCTATGCTAGTAGGCTTTGCTACAGGAATGGATTTACAGGAAATCATTCAATCGATTAAAACGGGATTAGGGAACACGTTATCGTTACTGGCGATTGTGCTAGCGCTTGGGACCATGCTTGGGAAAATGATGGCTGAGTCAGGGGGCGCTGAGCGGATAGCTCAAACACTCATCAGTCGTTTTGGGACGAAGAATGTGCATTGGGCGATGATGTTTGTAGCCTTTATCGTGGGGATACCTGTCTTTTTCCAGGTCGGATTCGTTCTTCTCATTCCTTTACTCTTTACCATTGCGATTGAAACGGGCATTTCGCTCGTGACGATTGGGATTTCATTAATCGCAGGATTGTCTGTTGTGCATGGGCTAGTTCCGCCTCATCCAGCTGCCATGGCAGCAGTAGGCATCTATCATGCCAACGTGGGGAAAACGATTTACTTTTCAATCATCGTCGGTTTGCCAACAGCTATTATCGCTGGACCGCTGTACGGTAAGTGGATTGGAAAACGGATACATAAACCAGTTCCAGAGCTGCTCAGAAAGCAATTCACGGAACGACATGCTGATCGGAAGCTTCCTGGTTTTGCGAATACGATGTTTACCATTTTGGTGCCGGTCATTCTTATGCTGCTTGCCACGTTGGCGGATATTATTTTGCCAGAGGATAGTATGTGGTATCAGATGTTCAAGTACATTGGAGATCCCATAACAGCTTTATTAATTGCGACAGTGTATTCTTTCTTTAGTCTTGGCTTTATACAAGGGATGAGCCGTGACCGAGTGCTGTCATTCAGTAACGATTGTTTGGGACCGATCGCTTCCATTCTGCTTGTGATTGGTGCAGGCGGAGCGTTCAATAATGTACTAATCGATTCAGGCGTTGGGGATTATATTGCTGATTTAGCCAAACACTCCCCAATCTCACCGATTTTACTTAGCTGGCTGATTGCTGCGGTTATTCGTGTGGCAACAGGATCAGCTACAGTATCCATGATGACAGCGGCCGGAATTGTAGCCCCAATCGCTGCATCCATGCCGGATGTGAGCAGAGAGCTGCTTGTTTTAGCAACAGGAGCGGGTTCACTGATTTTGTCTCATGTCAATGACTCTGGTTTTTGGCTGATCAAAGAGTATTTTGGTATGACCATTAAAGAGACGTTCTTGACTTGGACGGCTATGGAGACCATCATTTCCGTTAGCGCCATTGCATTTATTATGATCATAAATATGTTTATATAACGGGACAACAGCTCAATTCTTCGGGATTGGGCTGTTTTTGGCTTGTTGTTATGCCGCTTTTGACAATTTAGGATAAAATAATGATATTGAGCTATGGGAGGCGGACACGATCGAACCTTTAAAACATGTATATAATGAACCATTTATTCAACATTTAGCAGAAAAACTGGCGCAAGCGTCAACTGTATTTGATGCTGATCACTTTCAGCAGCTCGTGTTTCAAGAGGATTGGGAGCAGCTGGAGTTGAAAGGACGAATGAGAAGAGTGACTGAATCGATGCACGCCTGTCTGCCTGAGGATTATGAGAAGGCAATCGATGTACTGCGTCAGACAGCACCGCATTTTACAGGGCTCAGTGCGCTTGTATTTCCAGACTACGTCGAGACATATGGTGTTGACCATTGGGATATCTCGATCAAAGCACTTGAATTCTTTACACCGTTTTCCACTGCTGAATTTGCCGTTCGACCTTTTCTCATTCAAGATCAAGAGAAAATGCTGGCGCAGATGCTTGTGTGGTCACAGGATCAAAATGAACATATTCGCCGTCTCGCTAGTGAAGGATGCAGGCCTCGTTTGCCGTGGGGATTATCCGTCCCTGCGCTGAAAAAGGACCCTTCTGTCACGCTGCCCATTTTAGAAAATTTGAAGTCAGATTCGGCCAAGTATGTGCAAAAAAGTGTAGCGAATCATTTAAATGATATTTCTGCAATTCAGCCAGACCTCATGAAGCAAATGGTCAAAAGCTGGTATGGAACCAATGAACATACAAACTGGATTGTCAAACATGCATCCCGTACGTTATTGAAAAAAGGCGATCCAGATATCATGGCTTTATTTGGCTATGGAGATGATCCGTCTATCCAAGTAACGGATTTGAAGGTGACGCAAGACCCCGTTCGTATTGGAGAGAAGCTGACCTTTCATTTTATTCTTCAAACTGATAAGCCATTAAAGCTGCGCGTAGAGTATGCCATTGATTACGTGAAAGCTCGTGGTACACGCAATCAAAAGGTATTTAAAATCACAGAATTTGATACAGGATCGGCCCTGCATAGAGAATTTGTCCGATCACAGTCGTTTCAAAATATGACAACGAGAAAGCACTATGAGGGCATTCATACATTAACCATCATCATCAACGGCATCCCAAAAGCGTCTGTTGATTTCGAAGTCACAGCAGCTGCTCATGAAAAAACCCGCCACTGAGGCGGGTTTTTGCTTGCGTTTCTAAGCTTTCTTTTTCATTAAGAATGAAGCAATGATGGCGGCTGCTAAGAAACCGATACTGATAATCGAGCTAGGTAAGTTCTCTGGTCTGAATAGGAACATAACAAAACTGACACTGAGTACAAGACCAGCAAATAAAGTGAAATACGGGAATAACCAAACTTTGAAATACGGCTCCTGCGGATATCTTGGACGCAGTTTCAAATGAGCCAGACAGATGCTGATCCAAATAAGAGAAACCGCAAAACCAGGGATAGCCAGCATATAGCTGAAAATTTGATCTGGGTACAAGTAAGCAAAGAATGTTCCGATTAAAAGAAATAGAACGGTCACCCATAAACTTAAAATAGGTACACCTCTTTTGTTGACCTGTGCCAGCTTTTTTGGACCGCCGTCTGATTTAGATAGAGAATGAATCATTCTCGTCGTGCCGTAAATACCAGAGTTGGCGGCAGATAGAACGGCTGTAATTAAGACGAAATTAATGAAGTGAGAGGCACCTTGCATGCCAGCTGCTGAAAAGACTTGGACAAAAGGACTGTTATTCGGATCAATTTGATTCCAAGGAATGAGTCCACAAATAATCAAAATCGGCAGTGTGTAAAACAAGATGATGCGCCACATCATACTTTTGACAACACCAGGTAATACCTTTTCTGCATCCTTTGTTTCTGTAATGGTCAGCCCGATCAATTCAGAGCCTCCATACGAGAAGATCACCACTAATAATGAGGCAAAGACAGCACCCCATCCGTTCGGGACAAAGTTTTGGTAATTGGTGAGAACAGGCGTGCTTTGTTCGCTCGGAATGATTCCAAATAATAGTGCAGCACCGAGAATAATAAACACAATAATAACGAAAATCTTCATTCCAGCGAACCAAAACTCAATTTCACCAAAGTATTTTACATTATTTAAATTAATTCCGATGACTAAGAGCGAGCAAAGTAAACATAAAGACCATAATGGTACGTTCGGCAACCAATATTGAAGCAAACTGCCCGCTGCAATGATTTCAATGACACATACAGTGAGCCACATAAAACAGTAAACCCATCCGACAACAAATGAAAAACGTTGACCAAGCGCAATCTGTATGAGGTCGCGAAGGTTATTCCCCGGGTAGACGATGGCCATTTCAGCTAAAGCCGCCATGACAATGAGAAGAAGCAATCCAGCAAATACATAGGAAAAGATGACTCCAGGACCTGCTAAGCCGATTGTATCGGCACTTCCTTTAAAGATTCCTGTACCAATGACCCCGCCCATCGCAATCATGCGAATATGACGCGGCGATAAAAGCTTTTTTAATTCGTGTTGTTCCTGATTCGCGCTCATGACGTTCTCCTTTTTTAAAATGCTTATGTTCCATTTTCTTTTTTCGAGCGGTCAGTGTCAATATAAAAAAAGAGATTTTTCAGACAAAATAGGCGGTTGATTCTATCAAATGAGCCGTTTTCTTCCATAAATCTTTTCCATGACCCATCCCCAAAATCTAAAACTTCGTGAAAAAATGAACATTTGCCTTCATTCTGACATAAACAATTTTCAGTTTTTGTCGATATATCTTTCGTGTTACTAAAGTCCTAATAAAGAATTGTTTATAACTGTAAAATATTTCAAAAATGTATGAAAGAATGAAAGGAGTTATTGAAGATGTTTATGAGAAAAGCAAGTGATTCATCGTCGGAAGCCCTTCTTAGTGAAAGCAGTCAATTAGTTGAACGAATTGAGAAGGGAGATTTTTCAGCCAGAATTGATACTGCTGCATTCTCTTCTAGTCAAACAATAGAAGCAGTGGCTCAAATAAATGAAGCGTTGCAAAAGATGCAAGAAGTGCAAGAAGATATTCATATGCGTATGAATTTAGTGACAAAAGCGATTCAAGTGGGTCTATGGGATATGACGGTTGTAGCAGGAGATCCTGTGAATCCAAAAAACGAATTCACATGGACGGATGATTTCCGCAAAATGCTAGGTTTTCAGAATGAAAACGATTTTCCGAATGTCTTAGACAGCTGGGCATCTCGAATTCATCCAGATGAGCAGGAATACACCTTGAATGCATTCTCTGCGCATTTATTGGATCATTCTGGCCGTACACCGTATGATATCGAGTATCGTCTGAAGTTGAAAAATGGCGAGTATCGCTGGTTCAAAGCAACTGGAACGACGATTCGAGATCGAAATGGGGTACCTCTTCGTGTGGCAGGGGCTCTTTTTGATATTCATGATCAGAAATTGAAAGAAGAAGAGCTGCAAGCATTCGTGACAAGATATGACTTGATCAACCGTGCGCTTGTGGAAGCGCCTTGGGATATGATTGTAGAGGCTGGCGATCCTGTCAATCCAAACAATGAATTCTGGTGGTCTCCGCAGTTTAGAAAAACGCTTGGTTTTATAGATGAAAAGGATTTCCCGAACGTGTTGAGCAGCTGGAGTGATCGTTTGCATCCTGAAGATAAAGAATCGGCCCTCCAAGCCTTTGCGGATCACTTAAATGATCATTCTGGCCGTACACCATTTGACATTGATTATAGATTGCAGAGTAAAAATGGCGAGTACCGCTGGTATCATGCGGGCGGTGAAACCATTCGTGATGAGAAGGGTGTCCCTTTACGTGTCGCAGGAACGATTCGTGATATTACGTTAGAAAAAAATAAAGAAAAAACAGCCCATGAAATGGCTTCCCAAGTAGAGCAGCTTTCAAGTTCTATTAGTGAGATGGTATCTGGCATCAGTTCTGTGACAAACCAAGCACAGGAGCTTGCTGTCGCCCAAGAGCAGTCAACGTCTGCTGCTAATCTGGCGAAAAACAGTGCAGATGAGACGAAGAACATTTCAGACTTGATCAAAGAAGTGGCAAACCAAACGAATCTGCTTGGTTTGAATGCCGCAATTGAAGCAGCAAGAGCAGGCGAGCAGGGCCGCGGTTTCTCAGTCGTTGCCGATGAAGTACGTAAGCTAGCGCTTCATAGTGCCAATGCGACAGAAAATATCGAATCTAGTTTAACTGAAATGAAAACACAAATCGATCAAATTCTTGAAAATATCTCCAATATGACAGCTCTTACGCAAACACAGGCTGCTTTAACAGAGCAAGTGAACGCTTCAGTTGATGAAGTGAATCATATGTCTCAGCGTCTGGTGGCATATTCAAAGAGTATCTAATGTCAAAAAACCGCCTTTTCATCAGAAGGCGGTTTTTTTATTTAAGCATGATCCGCTGGGAAAACAATACCGGCGTCTTTCCTAGCGGCTTCAAGAACCTTCATGACAGAAAGACTGTCATCAAGCCATTCATAACACTTTTCGACATTTCCTGTTTCAATGATATGCTGAAATGCTTCTGCTTCATAAAACAGGCGGTTTGAATTGGTTTGTGCATTGAGTGAAGTGACTTGGTCTCCTATATGCAGCAACACTTCCTCACAGCCATTCGCACCATTTTTCACATGCAGGAACCCTTTTTCCCCTTGAATCAAAGCGAAATTCATACTGCTTGTATCTTTGCTGCCAACACTTGTGGCGATGAAATCATTGTAAGTAAAAGTTAAAACACCAGATGTGTCGATGCCGTTTGGATGGCGGTTGGCCTGGTAACGAACGTCTTTCGGTGAACCAAATAGATTCATAATGAAATGAACATTGTAAATGTTAATATCCATGAGGGCACCGCCAGAAAACTCTGGGTTAAAGACATTCGGCGTTTCCCCGGCGAGCAGCTGATTATATTTACTTGAATATTGACTATAGTTGCATTGAACGAGTTTGATTCTGCCTAATTGATGAAGGTGTTTTTTGATTAAATGATAGTTGGGCATATGAACGGTCGTAATGGCTTCAAATAGGAAGAGCTGCTTTTCCTTTGCGAGAGCGATTAAGGCTTCTAGCTCTTTCACATTAGAGGTAAAAGGCTTTTCGCAAATCACATGTTTTCCGTGTTTCAATGCAGCTGTGGCATGCTCGCTATGTAAACGATTGGGTGATGCGATATATACCGCTTCTATGTGGGGATCTTCGAACATAGCGGTTAAATCCGTATAAGTCGTTTGCACCCCAAATTGATCTGCGAGTTTCTTTGCCGTCGCTTCCTTTCTTGAATAGACAGCGTGGCAAGAAGCACCTTCAAGCTGTTCAATTGCCTGGAGGAAACCTTCCACAATCACACCTGTTCCAATGGTTGCTATTCTCATTCTATTCATAACCCCTTTCATACGATTGATGTCACGTCAAGCTGTCTCTAGTATACCTGATGTTTTCATACAACGTGTACTTAACAGCTAGGCGCAGAGGGGTGCCAGTAAAAAATACCGGCACATCTTTGGCAGCCTCTACAATTAACTAATGTTAGCTAATGTTTGTTTCGTTAACAGTTGAATGGCCGCCTTCCTCTTTTTTAACTCTTGAATGGATTTTTGAATATCTTCTACTTTTTGTTCGAGCAGCTGTTCCGCTTCTGTTTTCGACTGTTTCTCGAATAGTGACGTGATAATTTCTCGAATTTCTTTGAGTGAGAAATCTAGCTTTCTTGCTTCAGTGATAAAGGATAGCATGAGTACATATTTTTTATCATATAAACGATAGCCGTTATGTGCTCTCTTAGGCTCGGGGAGCACACCCTCATTTTCATAAAAACGAATGGTTTCAATATGTACACCAGACATTTTTGACAATTTTCCTCTCGTAAATGTAATCATTCCCTGCACCTCCTTTCTTTGCTATCCATCATACAATTAGATTTGCTAGTTTCAAAATATTCTCCGATGAACATTTGTTCCTTTTCATACTGTTAAAATGACAGGTCTCTTCTATTCACAGCGGATTCCATAGAATAGGTTATAATAGATGAGGATGAAGTGATTTTTTGTTAGAGATAGGAACAAGTAGACAGCGTGAGAAAAAAACGATAGGCTAAAATAGGTACATAGTATGATGAATAGCATGTGATCATGTAGATGATCACTCAAAATAGTGACAGCACGTTTTGCTGAGAAAAGGGGAGCAGTGAATGTATAAATTAGTCGCAATTGATATGGATGGTACGTTATTAAATGATCAGCATATGGTGCCGGATGAGGTGTTCGCTGCGATTCAACAGGCGAAGGCAGAAGGCGTTAAAATTGTTTTATGTACAGGCCGGCCGATTGGCGGGGTGCACCGCTATTTAAAAGAGCTGCAGCTTGATCAAGAGGGGGATTATGTCATCGCCTATAATGGAGCGCTTGTACAAAACAGCCATACAAATGAAGTCGTATCAGAATTAACTTTATCCTATGATGATTTGACTTCTTTATATGAACTGAGCCGTCAGCTGGATACACCTATGCATTATTTCGATTCGGCTCATCTATACACACCAAATCGGGATATTAGTGAATACACGGTACTTGAATCGTATTTAACGAAATTGCCGCTTAAGTATTTACCTGTCGAAGAGGCAGACCCATCCATGAGACTTCCGAAGATGATGTATATTGATCAGCCGGAACGTTTGGAAAAGACGATACAAGCCATTCCATCTGAAGTGAAGGATCAGTACATGATGGTAAAAAGCACAGATTTCTTCCTAGAAATTCTTCATCCTGATGTGAGCAAAGGGAATGCCGTGAAGCTTCTAGCGCATGAACTTGGGATTTCTCGTGAAGAAGTGATGGCGATTGGTGACAATGGGAACGACGTGTCGATGCTAGAATTTGCGGGCTGTGGCGTTGCGATGGGAAATGCCATTGAAGATGTCAAAGCAGTTGCGGATGTTGTGACAAAATCCAATAACGAAGCAGGAGTCGCACATGTCCTGCATGAGCGAGTCATCGGAAAATAAAGAAAGAGCGGTCTACCAATGAGGTAGCCGCTTTTTTATATGTGTGAGAAAAAGTAAACAAGCATACGTCTGCTGTTCAAATTTGTTTTTTCGAGCATCGCCTTTACATGATCATGCACCGTATGAGGCGAGATAAATAACGTACTGGCAATTTCTTTTGTGGATTGTCCTTTTATTAAACAGTCAAGGACGTTCATTTCTCTTTCTGTCAGCCGATATGTTTTCGCTATATAAGGAAGGATTTCACTTGTTTGAGCTCGCTTAATATGAATCATGACAGCCTCTTCCTCCCCGGCTGCCTGTGCTAAACGAAATGCTTGAAGAGAGAGAAAACGCCCTGTCGGCATTCTGGTGATGCTGACCGCTGTTTGGTCACCGCCGCCATATAAAAGCTTAGCACCTAATGCTCTAAACGGACGGGGCATGATGGCACCGTCATGAATTTGCTCAAAGGTTTGGAAGGTGTGGAGCCAATGAAGTCCAGTTTCATTTCCATAAAGAAGATGGTAATCGTGTGAAAGAATGAGGAAGCCTTGGTGTTCCGCCGTTTCATCTTCTTCCGTTTCTCTTCTTTTAAAAAGTTCATCTCTCAGCTTGGCTGCGAGTGCTGGTGTTTGGCGACTAACCGCTTGTATATCTTGTTCATGAAAAGGTTCCTTCTCCTTTTTCCGATAAAGGCTGGCGATTCCCCAGCATTCACCTTGAATCACAAGGGCTGCCCGCAATTCATCTGCCCATCCGTTAGGTAACAAAATGTGCTGGTATCGACCACTATTGATGTATTCTCCACTTTGGACGAGACTGGCAGCGTGGACAGGACCTTTCGCTAGATCCTCATGCTGGTGCACATCTTTTTTTAAATATTCATTTTGAAACAGCTCGTTATGTATGGCTTCAATCGGTTCATCTGTAAAAGAACCCGTCGAGAGGAGAGTAGCTGGATCAATGGTTGTGATACAGGCAGCATCAAAATCACAGATAGCAGCAAGTTCATCTCGAATGTTTTTTCTCAGCTGCTGAAAATGAGCGGCTGGATTGTTCATTTGATCTCCTCCTCAATATCCCTACTTTTAGGGATCGTTTTTTCTCATCTATCTTCTTACAATGAAGATAACATACCGTTAGTGTAAAGGAAACGAAGCAAAGCGGAAACTGGAGGAGAAGACATATGAGTGTAAATCAACATTGGCATGATCCTGTTGCTGAATCCTATGCAGCGACAATTGCACATAAAGTACCGGGCTATCATCTTTTGCATGAGCTGACAGTGGATAGAGTAGAAATCGAATTAATGGGAGCGGCTTCTCGCATGTTAACAGTCGGAGCAGGTGGGGGCGAAGAGATTATCAACATGCTTCAAAGAAATAAAGACTGGCATATCACAGGGGTTGATCCATCTCCAACCATGCTTGAGATGGCCAAGCGCAGAGTGGCACAGCTTCATATGCAAGATCGTGTCACATGGTATGAGATTGCCTTAGACAAAGTGCCGGTTGAAAAGTCGTACGATGCAGCAGTAAGTTTGCTTGTCATTCATTTTGTAAAAGATCAGCTGACCTTTTTACAGGAGATCGCCCGCCGGCTTCAACCAGGGGCGCCTCTCATGTTGGCGTTTATTCAAGGAGACCCGAAAACGCCGACATTTCAGCAGGAGCTTCATATGCTTTCTCTATTCATGAATCGTCAAGGCTTGGGAAAGGAAGTGTTTACGTCCTTCCGAGAAAGGCTGGGTGTCACAACATATCCCGTGTCTGAAGAAAAGATGACAGCACAATTAACCGAAGCAGGATTTCAAGACATCAGACCTTATTTTCAAGCGGGCATGATCAAAGGGATTGTTTGTAAAAGAGGCGATAGAAAGGCGGTTGGAAAATGAGGTCAAAAGTGATGGTGATAGGCGGTTATGGACATGTGGGGCAGCAAATATGTCTTCAATTAAGTGACGTGTATCCTGGGCAAGTCTTTGCGGCTGGCCGAAGTTATGAGAAGGCTGAACAATTTGCACGCCAAACGAATGGGCGTGTACGTCCATTTCAGATAGACGTAAGACAACCAATGGATACGGACTGGATGGATGAAACGAAACTCGTGATCATGTGTCTGGATCAAGACGACACGTCATTTGCTGAAACATGCTTACGGTCAGGTATTGATTATCTCGATATTTCGGCAAAAGGAGCCTATATTGAGAAGCTAGCAAAGGTCCATCAACAGCAATTGAACGCAACGGCTGTGCTGAGTGTAGGCCTTGCACCTGGTCTCACCAATTTGCTTGCAGCGAAGGCGGCATCTATTCTGACCTCTGTGGAGCAAATTGATATTAGTATCATGCTTGGGCTAGGTGACCAGCATGGAAAAGCAGCTATTGAATGGACGCTTGATCATGTGCATACGGATTATGAGCTGACGAAGAATCATCAGCGAAAGAAAGTCAAAAGTTTTACTGGAGGGAAACGCATTGATTTTGGCAAAACGCTTGGAAAGCGGCAAGCCTATCAGTTCCCTTTCTCTGACCAGCAAACATTGCCTTCGACGCTCCATGTGCCGTCTGTGACAACAAGGCTCTGTTTTGATTCTGGTGTAGCGACACGTGCATTTGCTCTCACAAGGAAACTCGGAATGACGTCCCTTCTCACGATGCCGAAAATCAAGGAACGTGCCATTTCACTGATTCAATCTGCTCAAATGGGTACAGATCAATATGCAGTGAAAGTGGAAGCGGTAGGAATGAAGGGTAACGAAATTCATCGAGCAGCGCTTGGAATAAAAGGTCGCGATGAGTCTCAAGCAACGGCTCAAGTCGCCAGTGCTGTGGCACTGCATGTATTGAGCAAGCAGTTTCAGGCAGGTGTTTTTCATATCGAAGAATTATTTTCATTAGCGTATGAGAATGGTGATTTTGCGTTGGTGGATCAAAAAACGAAGGAAAAGCACGCACTAGCATTGAGAGCCAGCCTTTTAACGGCATAAAAGAAAACGACAAAAGATACGCATCAGCTCAAAAGAACAGGTCAGTCATGTGGGCGCTTTATTCATGATTCATTTCAAAACAAGGTGTCTATGATCCGAAAACAACCGCTTGCTCTCCATGAAATGGCCGAGAGGTGGAAGAGATTTAAATCAAGGATTGTAGTCGCAACTGATATAATGGTTACATTGGGCAAATAAATCTCAAGTGGGTGTTTACAAGTGTTAGATACAGAAAAAGATGTAGTGAAGAATTATATAGATTCACCCCAAAAATTGAAAAATTTATATAAACGAGTATTGTTTGTTGTCAGTCTATCGCAAATATTTGGAGGGGCTGGAATAGCTGCAGGAATTACGGTAGGTGCCATTTTAGCACAACAAATGCTTGGAACTGAAGCCTATGCAGGAGTCCCAATCGCTTTATTTACTTTGGGGTCAGCTGGGTCAGCTTTCATTGTAGGAAAGCTTTCACAACGTTATGGACGACGCATCGGTTTATCGACAGGTTTTGTTGTTGGAGGGCTCGGAGCAATTGGCGTTGTGCTGGCAGCTATGATGAATAGTGTCATTTTATTATTTGCATCGCTCTTCATTTACGGAGCAGGAACATCCACGAACTTACAAGCGCGTTATGCTGGGACGGACTTAGCAAATTCTAAACAGCGTGCAACTGCAATTAGTACAACAATGGTCATGACAACATTTGGAGCAGTAGCAGGTCCGAATTTAGTTGAAGTGATGGGTAAATTTGCAGTGTCCATTGGTGTTCCAGCACTTGCCGGTCCTTTTATTTTATCAGCAGTAGCATTTATTGTAGCTGGTCTTGTCCTTTTTATTCTGCTGCGTCCTGATCCATTAGACATTGCCCGAAGAATAGCAACTTACAAAGCAGAACATGGGCATGGAAATAAACCAGATGCTGCTGATAAAAAAACAGATAAAAAAGGGCTTACAGTAGGTGCCACAGTGATGATCTTAACTCAAATTGTCATGGTGGCACTCATGACCATGACACCGGTGCATATGCAGCATCATGGTCATGGATTAGCCGAAGTGGGCATTGTGATTGGTTTTCATATAGGAGCCATGTATCTTCCTTCACCTATCACGGGTGTACTTGTAGATAAACTAGGACGAACAGCTATGAGCATAGCGTCGGGCGTCACATTGTTACTTGCTGGTTTATTAGCAGCATTCGCACCAAGTGATTCAATGATTCTATTAATCATTGCTTTGTCTTTACTTGGATTGGGATGGAACTTTGGTTTAATTAGTGGTACTGCTCAAATAGTGGATTCTACAGAACCATCAAACCGGGCAAAAACCCAAGGAACACTCGATGTTTTTGTTGCGTTAGCAGGTGCTTCTGGCGGTGCCCTTTCAGGAATGGTCATGGCGAATACGAGTTATGCTACATTATCTTTAAGCGGAGGAATTTTATCGTTAATTCTCATCCCTGTCATCGTTTGGTCTTTTAAAAGTAAAACATAATGCAGCTCCGTGCTCATCCATCACAAAAAAGACATGCCTCCAATCATAGGAAAGCATGTCTTTTTTGAATCTCTCTTCACAGGATGCTAGTCTTCTTATGATGCCGAGGACACATCTCCTTTTTTCTTGATACTGGCTTTAATGAGCTCAGTCAATGTGTCAGAGCCTTTTGTGGAAAGATGAACACCATCTGGCTGAAAATAGGATGGCTGTCCGGTAGCGGCTGAATGCCAATCGACTAAGCTCACATTGTGGTGTTGATTGGCCACACGCTCAATGACTGCATTCACATCATTTTCCCAAGATCTTGGAACGCGAGTGTTCACAAGAAAAATATGTGCCTTCGAGAAATGTTGAATGAATGAGGTCAAAGTCCCCTCTGTAAAATAACCATTTGTGCCAAGCTCAATAATAACAGCGGCATCAGCCTTGTTAAAAGAAGCATATTGAGGGGCGATGCGGATGGCTTCGTTCATTTGCCTTCCGACCCTTGCGTCAATGGTGATGGGTTCATAGGCCTTTTCTAAATTTGAAGCAATGTCTAACATGACGGAATCACCAATGGCAAGAACTTGGTGAAATTGTTTAGGATCCGCTGCTTTTTTCTCATGTTTGTCTTTCTTTTTCTTCACTTTTGATTCTGTCTGACCGCCTGCCTTTTGGGGCGCTGTCTTAATTTGTGTGACTTCTTGCGCATGCGGGGATGTATGAGACGAGCTAGACATGCCAATGGTAAATAAAATCAAAAGGACTGCGGCAATCCCAAGAAACACTTTATTGGACATAGACCATTGCTTGATTCCTGTTTTCCAAATCGACCAAGAGGCAAAATAGTGTCTAAACCCGAGTTTACGAATCGGCTGTTCAATCAAACGATAGGAAGCCTCTGATATGAGTAGAATTGCGATGAGCTGCAATGTGACACGTCCCATGGAAGGCTGTCCAATCTCAATGACCGGTGTGGTCAGCACGATAATTGGATAATGCCATAAGTAGATGCCATAAGACCGCTTTCCGAGCCAAACGAGTGGTTGAAATGACAGCCATTTCCCAATAAGACTGGCAGGATGGCAGACACACGCAATTAAGATCGCTGCATTCAAACAGAATAAAAGCATACCGCCTTGATAGAGAAAGCCGTCAAATTCGTCGACTGCATAAACACATAAGAGGAAAATGACCATCGAACCGAATCCGGCTATTTGTAACATACGTCTGCCGATAGGAAGTAATTTTCTGCTGGAAAGTCTGTGCATGGGCCAGACAAATGCAAGACTGCACCCGATGAGGAGTGCAAACGCACGTGTGTCTGTTCCATAATAGATCCTGCTCGGGTCAGTATCCGGTGAATAGAGAATGGCCATCCATAAAGCAGATACAAGTGCCAGACCAAAGGTGATCATAGGAAGATGGGATCTATTTTTCACCCATTTCAGTCCAGCAATCAACAGTACCGGCCAAATGAGATAAAATTGCTCTTCAATCGCCAAAGACCATAAATTTTTTAGTGGAGATACAGCATTGAAGCTGTCAAAGTAAGAGAGCTGATGAAAAATATACCACCAGTTACTCACATAAAAAAAGGACGATAAGGCATCGCCACGAATGGACATTAATGCATTTGAACCAGCAATGGCGCACCAGCTGACGATTAAAAAAATCATGACGTAGGCAGCTGGAAGCAGCCTTCTGATGCGGCCCATCCAAAAAGGCAGAAGCTCTTGATAGCCCAAATCCTGCTTATGCAGCAAGATGGTTGTAATCAAGTAACCAGAAATCACAAAAAACAAATCAACGCCAAGAAACCCGCCGCTTGCGGGTTCAATATGTAAGTGATAAGCAATGACCGCCAATACGGCAACAGCTCTCAGCCCATCTAATCCTAATATGTAACGTAAACGGTTTTCCTTGCTGTTCATGAAAAAGAATCCCCCATCAATGTCAAACGCGTCTTTTTTGTTGTCACTCCAAAAGAACAACGATTCTTTTATTTTATATAAGATTAGACGAATCAGCATTACATTTTGTTGGCGAATTTCTGTCTTTTTTAAAATTTTTTTATATGAAGAAACATTCTAAGGCTTGAGGGATTCTTATTTTTATACTCAAACCGAAATTCCCTGTCATAATAAAAGAAGAAGGAAAGGGGATGTGTTGAATGAGAACGATTGAAAATGATCTGTTATTGGTTCAAATCAATGAGAGAGGTGCCGAGGTGAGAGAGGTGCTTCATAAAGAAAGTGGACGTCAATATATGTGGTCTGGTGACCCTGCTTATTGGGGCAGGGTGTCGCCCGTCTTATTTCCGATTGTCGGACGGTTGAAGGATGATCAATACAAGATAGACGATCAAACGTATCAACTCTCGCAGCATGGATTTTTGCGTGATGTTGATTTTGAACTATTTGAAGAAGCAAAAGATCAGGTGATTTTTCAATATCAATCAAATGGCCGTCACACGTCACAATATCCGTATGAATTTACAGCGCGCATCAGTTATGCACTGTCGGAAAATGGACTAACGATTTCCTGGGAAATTGTTCATGAAGGAGATGGCACGATGTATTTCTCGATTGGTGGGCATCCGGCATTTCATGTCCCGCTTGTTGAAGGCGAGCAGACAGCTGATTATTCACTCACATTGATACCTTCCACCGAACATGATCCAGTTCAATATGAACTTCATGATTCACTTGTGAGAGAGAAGGAGAAAGGTGTTGAGTTTGAGCCGATTCAACTTCGCCCAGAACTTTTTCAGAACGATGCAATGATCTTTAGTCATATTGATCAAGTATCATTGACTTCTCAAGCAGGTCACGGCGTTGAGGTCGATCTCAGTGGTTTTCCGTTCGTTGGTATTTGGTCTCCATATGATCAAGAAAAGGGAACAATGGCTCCTTTTGTTTGTATTGAGCCTTGGTATGGGATCGCTGATATGGAAGGGACAAACGGGCAGTATAAGGAGAAATTCGGCATTCAAACCTTAGAGAAGCAAGAGACCTTTCACGCAGCTTACACCATTTTCTTTAAATGAACATTTGTGCATGGTGAAGTGAACAATTTGTTATGATAGAGGAAAAAAGGAGGCGTACGAATGGATCGGGAGAAACAGCAATTAAGTATTGAAGCAGCAAGGCTCTATTACTTATCTGATTACAGTCAGCAGGAAATCGCCAAGCAGCTTGACCTGTCGAGGCCAACGGTGTCTCGTCTGCTTCAGTATGCGAAGGAAAAAGGGTACGTCCAAATTACAGTGATGGACCCATTTGAGGATTTAAATGAGCTGTCCTTATTGCTGAAAGAAAAATATGATCTGCTCGAGGCTCATGTGGTATTTTCGCCAAAGGACGATTATCCAACGATTACGGATTACTTGAGCCGGTTTGGTGCAGATTATCTTCAGAATACGGTGAAAGACGGTGATATCGTTGGAGTGAGCTGGGGCACCACGATGTATCAAATTGCTCAAAAGATGCAACCTAAACAGGTAAAAGGGGTAGAAGTTGTTCAGCTGAAAGGCGGAATCAGCCATTCACATGTGAATACATATTCTGCGGAAACGATCCAGCTGTTTGCATCAGCTTTTCAAACGGCACCACGCTATTTGCCACTGCCTGTTGTGTTCGATAGTGCCGCCGTTAAAGAGATGGTCGAACAGGACAGACATATTCAGCGCATTATTGAAATGGGCAAACAGGCAAATATCGCTGTGTTTACTGTTGGGACGGTAAGAGATGAGGCGCTTTTGTTTAGGCTTGGTTATTTCCGTGAAGAAGAAAAGGCGCTGCTCAAGACATCCAGTGTTGGAGATATCTGTTCGCGTTTTTATGATCAAGAAGGACGCATTTGCAGTGAAGCGATTAACAATCGCACAATCGGTGTGGAGCTGGATGATTTGAGAACAAAAGAGCGTTCCATTCTTGTTGCTGGTGGACATCGAAAGGTTGCCTCTATCCATGGGGCGCTGAGAGGAAAATATGCGAACGTATTGATGATCGATCAGCACACAGCAAGAGCTCTTTTAAATGTCACAAAATAGATGAACAAAATTTCATAACTATATTTACAATTGTTCAATAGTCATTTAAGATGAAAGTATCATATTTAAAAGGAAGTGTGAATCATGACAATAGCAAAGCTCATTGATCATACAGCACTAAAACCAGATACATCTAAAGCTGCGATCATGCAGTTACTAGATGAAGCAAAGACATATCAATTTGCTTCCGTTTGTGTGAACCCAACTTGGGTATCTCTTGCGGCGAAAGAACTAGAAGGAACAGGCGTTGATGTATGTACAGTCATCGGTTTCCCGTTAGGTGCAAACACAACAGCAGTGAAAGCATTTGAAACAAAGGATGCCATTGAAAACGGTGCAACTGAAGTGGACATGGTCATCAATATTGCGGCATTGAAAGATGGCGAATATGATGCAGTTGAACAAGATATTCGTGCCGTTGTAGACGCAGCAAAAGGCAAAGCCTTAGTGAAAGTCATCATTGAAACTTGTTTACTCACAGATGAAGAGAAAGTACGAGCTTGTGAACTTTCTGTAAAAGCTGGCGCTGATTTCGTCAAAACATCGACTGGATTTAGTACAGGCGGTGCAACAGCTGAGGACATCGCATTAATGCGTAAAACAGTTGGACCTGACATCGGTGTCAAAGCATCAGGCGGCGTGAGAACAAAAGAAGACGTAGAAGCGATGACAGCTGCAGGCGCAACCCGTATTGGTGCCAGTGCAGGCGTTTCCATTATTAAAGGGGATCAATCAGCTCCTTCTAAAGACTATTAATTCATACGATCCTATGGTAGGATAACAATCATGACTCATTAGATGATGAAAAAGTCATATGCGGAAGGGTCTCATTTCTGGGATTTTCTTCCGCAATTTGTTTGCGAAATAGGGTTTGTTCCATACAAGCACATTAATGTAAACGAATTCATTCAAGGAGGAAAAACATGAAATACGTCATTGGTATTATCGGTTTGCTGGTGATTCTCGCCATTGCATGGCTGGCAAGTAACGGGAAAAAGCGAGTGAAATTCCGTCCAGTCATTGTCATGATTGTACTGCAATTTATTTTAGGTTATATTCTGCTCAATACAGGTGTTGGAAACTTCCTAGTCGGGGGCTTTGCAAAAGGATTCCAAATGCTTCTAGGCTATGCTGGTGAAGGGATCAACTTCGTATTTGGCGGTTTAATGAATGATAATGCGTCAACTTTCTTTATCAATGTCTTGCTACCGATCGTCTTCATTTCTGCCTTGATTGGTATCCTGCAGCATTGGCGTATCCTTCCGCTGATCGTACGCGGAATTGGGTATTTGCTTAGTAAAGTCAATGGAATGGGGAAACTAGAATCTTACAACGCCGTAGCGTCAGCGATTTTAGGTCAATCCGAAGTGTTCATTTCCATTAAGAAGCAGCTTGGATTATTACCTCAACAGCGTCTTTATACATTGTGTGCATCTGCGATGTCGACTGTATCAATGTCCATTGTCGGTGCGTATATGCAAATGATTAAACCGGAGTACGTTGTTACAGCACTTGTGCTGAACCTATTTGGTGGATTTATTATTGCGTCTATCATCAATCCATATGAAGTGTCTAAAGACGAAGACATGCTTGAAGTCGTAGAAGAAGAAAGACAATCTTTCTTCGAAATGCTCGGCGAATACATTATGGATGGTTTCAAAGTAGCCATTGTTGTGGCTGCGATGTTGATTGGATTCGTTGCATTAATTGCGATGATTAATGGCATTTTCACAGCTGCCATCGGTGTTTCTTTCCAAGATGTACTTGGATATGTGTTTGCACCATTTGCTTTCCTTGTTGGTGTACCTTGGAGTGAAGCGGTACAAGCAGGAAGTATTATGGCGACCAAAATGGTATCTAACGAATTTGTAGCGATGCTTGCTCTATCTGGCGACGGTCTTCATTTCACTGCTCGTACAGAAGCGATCATTTCTGTATTCCTTGTGTCATTTGCGAACTTCTCGTCTATCGGTATCATTGCTGGAGCAGTGAAAGGCTTAAATGAAAAACAAGGAAACGTTGTCGCACGCTTTGGATTAAAGCTGTTATTCGGTGCAACACTCGTCAGCTTCTTAACAGCAGGCGTTGTCGGTTTGATTTACTAAACTAAAAAAGGAATGGTGAAAACAATGAGAATGGTAGATATCATTGCGAAAAAACGTGACGGAAAAGAATTATCTTCAGAGGAAATTTCTTTCTTTGTCAAAGGTTATACGGACGGAACAATTCCTGACTACCAAGCAAGTGCCTTGGCGATGGCGATTTTCTTCCAAGATATGACGGATCAAGAACGTGCAGATTTAACACTCGCTATGGCAAACTCAGGGGACACAATTGACCTGTCTGCTATCGACGGCATTAAAGTAGACAAGCATTCAACAGGCGGTGTAGGCGATACAACAACGCTTGTACTCGCTCCTCTTGTTGCAGCACTTGATGTGCCTGTTGCAAAAATGTCTGGGCGTGGTCTTGGACATACGGGTGGAACTGTCGACAAGCTAGAGGCAGTCAAAGGCTTCCATGTTGAAATTACAAAAGACGAGTTCATCGAGCTGGTGAACCGTCATAAAGTAGCGGTCATTGGACAATCAGGCAACCTGACACCTGCTGATAAAAAACTTTATGCCCTTCGTGATGTAACAGGAACTGTTAACTCAATCCCGCTCATTGCAAGCTCGATTATGAGTAAGAAAATCGCTGCTGGCGCAGATGCCATTGTACTAGATGTAAAAACAGGTGCAGGTGCTTTCATGAAAACACCTGAAGACTCTGAGAAGCTTGCAAAAGCAATGGTTCGTATCGGAAATAATGTTGGCAGACAAACGATGGCTGTCATCTCAGACATGTCTCAGCCGCTAGGATTAGCGATTGGAAATTCCCTTGAAGTGAAAGAGGCGATTGACACGCTTAAAGGCGAAGGCCCTGAAGACTTAAACGAGCTTGTGCTCACATTAGGAAGTCAAATGGTCGTTCTTGCGAAAAAAGCAGAGACACTTGATGAAGCAAGAGAAAAGCTAATTGAAGTCATGAAAAACGGCAAAGCACTTGAGAAATTCAAGGAATTTTTAGAAAACCAAGGTGGAGACGGCTCGATTGTAGATCAACCGGAAAAACTGCCACAAGCACCTTATCAAATCGAAGTGCCGGCAAAAGAATCAGGTGTGATCGCTGAAATCGTCGCAGACGAAATCGGTGTTGCAGCGATGATTCTTGGAGCAGGACGTGCAACAAAAGAAGACGATATCGACCTATCTGTTGGCATCATGCTCAACAAAAAAGTAGGCGATCGTGTAGAAAAAGGTGAATCTCTCGTGACGCTGCATGCAAATCGTGAAGATGTTGCGAATGTCATGGAGAAAATTTATGACAACATCCGCATCGCTGACCATGCTGATGCTCCGACTTTGATTCATACAGTGATTACAGAATAAAGAGAAGAAGACAAAAGTGATGAATCGCTTTTGTCTTTTTTTATGTAAATTTTAGGTAGCGCTTCTTCTAGATATGATAAGTTAGATGAGTGGGAGGGGATAAACCATGAGAATGCTCAAACTCATTCTCTTTATTTTTGTAGTCTTGATGATCATTGGATTTATCAGCTACTATGTGGGACCAACATCGACACCAAGTTCTTAAGACGAGCAAAAGCTCGTCTTTTTTAATTGAAATAAAAAATTTCACTTTATGAAACAAACCTCTTGCAATCATGAAACAGTGGGTGTATATTAGTTGACGAGTCAATGATTGATATATCAACTAATTGATCTGAATAGAAAAGAGGGGATGGCATTGACTGCATTTTGCTCTGAAGAAGCAGAGGTATTATATCGTTTGCAGTGCGTGAACCGTATGATGGGTGTGAAGTTCGAAGCATGCACGGGCATCAGCCAATCAAGACTGGAGTTGCTATCACTGTTATTCCAAGCCGACGAAATCAGCCAATCCGATTTGCAGAAAAAAGTAAATATTGATAGTGCGGCTGTGACGCGTCACTTAAAACAGTTAGAAACAAAAGGAATGGTCACGCGCAGAAGAAAGCCGGAAGATAATCGAGTCACGCTTGTTCGTCTGACAGATGAAGGCAGAACAAGAATCGAAGCTTCTAAAAAAGAAAAAGAACGATTTATCTCAGAAATGCTTGAAAACGTAAGTGATGAAGAACGAAAGCTTCTCACTGATGTGCTCATCCGTATACAACAAAATATCGAGAAGATTCAAACAACCTAAAGGAGTGTTACACATGGCTACAACATTAAAAACAAACGATTTTATGGATATTATGAAAGGGCGCCGCTCCATTCGTAACTATGATCCAGCAGTGAAAATTAGCAAAGAAGAAATGACGGAGATTTTAGAAGAGGCAACAACAGCACCATCATCAGTGAATGCACAGCCTTGGCGCTTCATGGTCATTGACAGCCCAGAAGGAAAAGAAAAGCTCGCACCACTCGCAAAATTCAACCAAACACAAGTAGCTACATCATCAGCTGTCATCGCTGTGTTTGCAGATATGAAAAACAATGAATACTTAGAAGAAATTTATTCAAAAGCAGTAGAAAATGGCTACATGCCGCAGGAAGTAAAAGAAAGACAAATTGCTGCATTAACTGCACATTTTGAAGCTCTTCCAGAGCAAGTGAATCGTGAAACGATCTTAATTGACGGTGGACTTGTGTCAATGCAGCTGATGCTTGCTGCTCGTGCGCATGGCTATGATACAAACCCAATTGGCGGATATGACAAAGAAGTCATCGCTGAAACATTCGGCTGGGATAAAGAGCGCTATGTACCAGTTATGCTTCTATCCATTGGGAAAGCAGCTGACGAAGGTTATGCTTCTTACCGTTTACCGATCGATCGCATCACAGAGTGGAAATAATTTTTAAAAAAAGGGAGACGATCATATGATTATTATTCATGCAGGGATGACCATTCATCCAGAGAAAGAAAACGTATTTCTAGAAGAAATCAATGGTTTAATGAAAGCTTCACAGGAAGAAGCAGGCAATGTGTCCTACAAGCTTTTCAAGGATACAGAGAAAGAAAACACCTTTTTAATGGTAGAAGTGTGGAAAGATGAAGCAGCGGTTCAAAGCCATAATGCAAGTGCACATTTCCAAGCTTTCGTCGCAAAGGCAAAAGAATTTTTAGCCGCTCCACTTAATGTTGTTGCATATCAAGGAGAGCAACTTTCATAGAAAAACAACAAACACCCTAGGCATTTATAGCCTAGGGTTCTTTTATTTTCGACAATTCGTTCCACCTATTTCAATCTCGTATTGTGCATTTTCCACAAAGTTTCTGAAAATAAAATGTTTTTCGACTTAAGTGTATTGGAATATGCTAGAATTAGATATTATTTATTACCAAATTAGGGAGGAACCAATATGAAAAAAGGGAAATGGACGAGCATCGCACTAACAGCTGTCCTCAGTTTAGGCACATTGACAGCTTTCAGCACCCCTCTATCTGCCCACACCTCAGAAAAGTCATTATCCTCAGATGGTGGTCATTATTCAGGTATTCCATTCGACGCAAGTGTTGTCAATGAAGACCGCCTCATCAAAGCCTTGAAAAAACAAGGAAAGATCAAAAAGAATGCCAATGAGGCAGAAACCCAAAAAGCATTAAAGAACTACCTAAAGAAAAAAGAAGAAGCAGCGATGAAACAAAGCGCAAGTACCTTAACAGAAGAACCTGAATTCCTAAAAGAATACAAACAAAATGTACATAATAAACTAGCCAAAAAGAAAAAGTTAAAGAAGCATAAAGGAAAAGAAGGCAATCAAGTAAAGCCGGTGAAAAAGGAAAAATATAAAGGCGACGTCCGTAATGATAAAGTTTTGGTATTATTAGTAGATTTTAAAGATTATAAGCATAATAGTATTAAAAAAGAAGAGACTGATATGTACTATGACAAGTACGATCAGCAGCATTACCAAGATATGCTTTTCGGAAAAAATGGCTACATCGGTCCAGATGGTAAAAGAAAAGTATCTATGAAGCAGTATTATGAAAAGCAGTCCGGTGGAAGCTACACGATTAGTGGAACAGTAGCTGGATGGTATACAGCCAAGCATGAAGCAGCATATTATGGCGGGAACGTACCAGACGAATCAGGCAGTGACGGCAGACCGCGCGAATTGGTGAAAGAAGCCCTCGAAGCAGCGGCAAAGGATCCAAATATTGACCTTGGTGAATATGATCAATGGGACCGCTATGATATGGATGGGGACGGTGTTTATAATGAGCCGGACGGTATCATTGACCACCTCATGGTTGTACACGCTGGCGTAGGTGAAGAAGCTGGCGGCGGACAGCTTGGCTCTGACGCGATTTGGTCGCATCGCTGGTCACTTGGTGATGTATTTGAGATTCCAAACACTGAATCAGAAGTGGGTCAAGGCGGAAAGTTAGGCGCTCTAGATTATACGATTGAGCCTGAAGATGGCGCAGCAGGTGTGTTCACACATGAATTTGGACATGATCTTGGTCTGCCTGATGAATACGATACACAATACACAGGCAGAGGAGAGCCCGTTTCTTATTGGTCTATCATGTCAAGCGGGAGCTGGGCAGGTAAAGTACCTGGTACGGAACCAACAGGTTTTAGTCCATATGCAAAAGAAATGCTTCAAAACTTGCATGGCGGCAACTGGCTTTCTGGAAAAACCATTGATGGTAAGACATTAACAAAAAGCAAAACAGTTTTAATCGATGAAGCAGCAACAAAAGGAACCAACCATGATGCGGTTCGAGTCGATTTGCCAGATAAAGAGATTGTGGTCACTCAGCCTGCACAAGGGCAATATTCATACTTCAGCGGAACAGGTGACAATTTGAATGCTACCATGACGACATCAGGGATTGATTTGTCGAAGGGAAGCAAAGCCGAGCTTACGTTTAAAGCATGGTACGATATCGAAGAAGATTACGACTATGCGTATGTAGAAGTTCGTGAAACTGGGACAGACAAATGGACAACCATTGCTGGTAATATTACGAATGATCGAAATGAGGCAGGAGCGAATGAAGGCAATGGCATCGATGGAAAATCAGATGGCTGGGTAGATGCATCCTTTGACCTTTCTGCTTATGCAGGGAAGAAGATCGATCTGCAATTCCGCTATACAACCGATGCAGGATATTCACTGCCAGGTTTATTTGTAGATGATCTAAAGATTACAGCAGATGGAGCAAAAGTGTGGTCAGATGATGCCGAGGGAACGTCCACGTTCACTTTTAATGGATTCTCTCAATCTAATGGAAAACAATATGCCGCTCAGTATTATTTACTAGAATGGCGCTCTTATGCTGATGTCGATAAAGGCTTAAAGCATATCAAACGAGGAGCAAGTCTGATGAGCTATAATAACGGTTTGGTCGTGTGGTACGTCGATCAATCGTACAGTGATAACTGGGTTGGAAAACATCCAGGGAACGGCTTCCTTGGAGTCGTAGATGCAGATCAACAAGTGTTGAAATGGAGTGACGGCTCTATTGCAGCGACAGGTTTCCAAGTACATGATGCAGCATTCTCTTTGAATCCAAGCACGAAGCTGAATATTGATTATACAGCGACAACAGGCTTAACCTTAGAGGATCGCTATATCCGCCCAACGCGTACATTTAGTGATAAAAAGAACTATGTGAATCCAAATAACCCGGATGCAGGACGTGATGTGCCAACATACGGCCTATCCTTTAAAGTCGTCGGACAAAGTAAGGACCGTTCTGTTGGAAAGGTATTAATTTCTAAAAGCAACTAAACAAAAAGCCGGATTCTATCCATGAATCCGGCTTTTTGATACGTTAAGACATGGATTTTTAGCGTATGACTCGTCTTTGATCGAATGTTTGTTCTTTTTTATTTTGATATCCGAATGAAACCATTATATAATAGAGATTGGAAGGTTTTTCTTTCATTCAATGTTCTTTTTAGTTGTTAAAAAACCAAGAAAGGATGAGCGTTACCAATGAGTTGTGTCACTGCCAAGCAATTAAAGGTGATTCGAGGGACGATGCAGACTTTTTGCAGCCATTTAGAGTATGATGGCCACGGTAAGCTTCATATTAATACCATCATGGCTTTTATTAAAAAGGAATTTGGTGTAAGAAAAATGAAAGACATTCCACAAAGTCGTTTTCATGAGGCGTTAGAGCTAATCCAAGACTTTGATTTATACACGGACAAAATACAAATACGAGACCGTCTATCAGAAAGGAATTCACTAAATTGAATATTTTAGCAATGATTTTAGTAGGAATTGTCGCTTTAGAGCACATTGTCATCATGTTACTAGAAATGTTTTTTATGGAATCAAAAATGGCGAAAAGATCTTTCAATCTGCCTGAACACTTACAAAAGGATCCAAATGTGAAAGTGATGTTTGCTAATCAAGGGCTATACAATGGCTTTCTAGCTGCTGGACTCATTTGGGGGCTCATTCTTGGTTCGAATACCGTAGGATATATGATTCAGCTATTTTTCGTTCTTTGTGTGTTCATCGCAGCAGTATTTGGCGGTGTGACGTCTAATAAATCGATTATCATCAAACAAGGGTTACCAGCTTTTCTTGCATTAATTGCACTTATCCTGGCTATATAATCCTATCAACGTGATAGAAAACCTTTGCAGTTTAGGAAGGACGAGCATCGGAGCGAATCTGACATGGGTGAGCACCGAAGCGCAGGACTGACACTGAATGCGAGGGTTTGTCTACACGGTAAAGCCGCCCCAGAGGGCGGCTTTTATCTTTTACGCATTCCCATCAAACGAATAATGGACGTAAGACAAAGGGCAACAGCGACAGCCAATATGATTTTTCCATACATGACGCCCGTAAGATTCATTAAAAAGACAGCCAATATGATACAGAGCGTGATGATAATCATCACAATCGAATAGGTTTTCATCTCTTTTTCCACTCCTTTTAAATTCCCTCTAGCGCAAGAGGTCTGTCAATTGTTTCTCATATTATATCATTTCATCACAATTTTACATGAAATTCCCTGTCAATAGAATGTGACAGAATGATTAGATTTGAAGTGAGGCTATATTTTTAAAAAAATCGGGTATAACATAAAGAGTTGTATCCAAGTCTGATTGCTTGATATTTAATTGTGCAAAATATAAAATAGCCACATGATAAATAGAAAGGATGATAAAGTTGAGCAAGAACGTTTTATTAGTATCAACAAGCAGCTCAGAAATGAACGGACACCCAACAGGCTTATGGCTAGAAGAATTGGCCGAGCCATTTCATATTTTTAAAGAAAATGGACTCAACGTGCAAATTGTTTCAATAAAAGGTGGAACAGTACCGATCGATAAAAATTCAATTCCTGAAGGAGTTCCAGCACAATATCAAGATGTGTATGAATTACTTCAAGACACAAAGGCACTGACCGATGTAAACCCAGCTGAGTATGATGGCATTTTCTTTGCTGGAGGACATGGCCCAATGATCGACTTTGCGTCCAATCAATTGGTTGCCGATGCGATCTTAGCGATTTCAGACAAAAATGGAGCCGTTGGGGCAGTTTGCCATGGCGTTTCTGCCTTTGTTGATGTGAAGGATCGTGATGGAAAATCATTTATCGACGGCAAGAAAATAACAGGATTCACAAATGAGGAAGAGGATGCTGTTCAGCTGACATCTAAAGTTCCATTTTTATTGGAAACAAAACTTCGCGAGCAAGGGGCAGCATTTGAAAAAGGCGATGCATTTGCGCCATTCGCTGTTGTAGACGGACAAATTATTACTGGACAAAATCCAGGATCAAGTGCAGAAACAGCACGCTTATTTGTCAAAACCATTGCATAAATCATCAAATAAACCAGTCGTGACGCATACGGCTGGTTTTTTGTTATAAAAATTTCCTAAAAAAGTCCAAAACAAGTATTAGAAAAATGGTAAAATAATCACAGGGTAAAAAACCCAAATTAGGGAAAAGGGGATGTTCCTGTGAGAGCATTTTATGTCAAAATCACCGCCGCCTTACTGTCTATTTTATTGGTCACAACAGGTTTATTTTCACCAGCAATCAAAGCAGAAGATGCACCAAAATCAAGTGAAAAAGTATCGCCACTGACTGAAAAAGCCATTCAGCAAGTGCAAGAGTCGTTTGAAAAGCAGGATAAAGGGACTGCGGTTCAACAGAAGGAAGTAAAAAAATCATTTAAAGTAGATAAGAAAAAGGGAATAAGTATTAAACGAAAAGCGGCTACAGATGGAAAGATGCGCACGTCTGCCGTTCGCTCTATTGATGGACTAGCCATTAATCAATCGGCAGTTTTAAACGAGGAAGATCCAGTTGATTTATGGTTCTTGACTACATCGTCCCCTCAGGCGCTCATCAGCCGGATTACCTCTCCAAATGCTGATTATTTCGTTCAGTTATTTGTTATTGATTATGAAGAAGGACAAGCTTATCCAACGGATCTGATTCAACCGGCAGGCAGTCTGCTTGCGTTAAGCAATTTACCAGCGGGGGATTATGCGTTTGGTATTACTAGCGGTGGAGACTTTGGAGACTCATATACATTACAGGTGAATGCAAAAAACCCACCAAATTTCACAGGTGCTGAATCCCTGTCATCAACATTGCAATACTTTGTTGCTGCGTATGCCAATGGGGATGTTTTCGCAAATGGTACAAAAGTGTATAACAAACAATCTAAGACCGCTGATTATAAATGGGAGCGTGTATTTTATTTCTCATATGATGGAAAATATCAACAGAGAACGCATTCTGTTGACAGTGTAAAAGTGAAAAGTATTTCGGCACCAGTATCGTACTCTGCTCCATATGCGAGTTCCTCTGAGGCCATTCTTGTCTACTTAGATGTGGAGACATTATTTATGTATCATGAATCATCGTTTGCTAGTGGGCAGTACTACCATAGCAGCTTTGTTGATACTCTCGGAAAGACAACGCCAAGGCGTTTAGACATTGATGACCTGACAAATTACGGCGATCATATTTTGGCTGTTGATTTAAAGACAGGAAAGCCAATTGATTTCTTCAGTGTCCTTAATTTCTACTATGCAGCAGGGATCGAGAAGCTGCCAACGATCAATACATTGAATTAAGATCGGCGGTTGACATCAAATCGCCACATGTGTAGAGTAAAGATAATTAAATGACAAAAGTCCACTAGGGGAGTCATGTATGACTGAGACAAGAGGAAATCTTGGACCCTTTGAACCTGATCTAGTTTGTACTAGCGGAGGGAAGTGGAGCTGGACCTTGTCTTATTCATGATTGAATCGATAAGAAGGCCGCTCCATTTGGGGTGGCTTTTTCATTTATTCAACTGAAAAAGAGGAGGCTTTTTTTATGACATTTTCAACCCAATTAAGGCAAGAAGCAGAACCATTATTTGAAGCGATTTATCAGCATCCGTTTGTGAGAGGACTCGCAGCAGGAGAACTCGAAAAGGAACAGATCATTCATTATGTCAAACAGGATGCAGAATATTTAAATGCCTTTATTAAAATTTATGCGGCAGCCATCAGCAGATGTACAGACAGAGAGGACATTACCTTTTTCCATCAACAAATGGCTTTTGTCCTTGATAGTGAGACACATCCTCATCAAAACCTTTGCCGAGTGGCAGGTGTCGCTTATGATGAACTGCAAGGTGCGTCTTTGGCGCCAAGTGCCCATCACTATATTCATCACATGCTGCAAGTCGCAAAGGAAGGGACGCTAGGAGAAATCATTGCGGTTTTGCTCCCTTGCCCTTGGACCTATTGGGAAATAGGCAAACGAATGCTTAAAGATGTTGAGCCCGACCCTGCCCATCCATTCTATGAGTGGATCACGTTTTATGGCGGGTTAACGGACTCTGTTACAGTGGAGCTTTGCAAACGGCTTGATCAGTGGGCGGAAGGAGCAAGTGAGAAGGAAAAGGAGAAAATGAAACAGCACTTCATCTTAAGCTGTCAGCTTGAGTATAAATTCTGGGACATGGCCTTTACTGTCGAAGAGTGGCCTGTCCAAATGGAGGTGCATTCTTCATGACATGGAAGATGAAAGAAGTCGTTCTTGCTGTCATTTTATCAGTGGCATGCGGAGTCATCTATTTAGGGTGGTCGACTCTTTATTTACCGATTACAGCCCTTGTCGGTCCAGCAGGAGGCAACATCATGTTCGGAATTTGGGTCATTGCCAGTCCAATCGTTGCTTACATTATCCAAAAGCCTGGCGCTGCCCTCATCGCAGAAACAGCTGCCGCTGCCGTGGAATTACTGACAGGCAGCCACTTCGGTCTTTCTGCGCTTTTGATTGGTGTATGCCAAGGACTTGGAGCAGAAATCGCCTTCGCTCTATTTGGCTATAAGCGATATCGCATGTGGACACTCATGTTGTCTGGTGCCTTTGCAGCAGTAGGGGCAATGGCATATAGCCTCATTGCCAATGGATTCGGCTATTACACGCCTCAAGTGTTACTCATGACACTTGTCACTCAAGTCATCAGCGGTATGTTACTCGGTGGTTGCTTGGCAAAGGTTGTGGTGGATGCTTTATCTAAAACGGGTGTGCTGAATCAATATGCCATCATGAAAGAAAAACGAAGTAAGGGTGACCAGCATGGATTCATTTCTCGCGTGCAGTAATCTCACTGTCCGTTTTTATGAACAGCCGAATCCCGTTCTTCATCAAGTATCTCTTTCTATTCAAAAGGGGGAAAAGGTGCTGATATTAGGACCAAGTGGAAGCGGGAAATCTACGCTGATTTCTGTGCTTGCTGGCATTATTCCAGAGCATATGGAAGCTGAAGTACAGGGAGAAGTGATGCGGCAAAGGCATACTGGTGTCATGTTTCAAGACCCAGATTCGCAGTTTTGTATGCACCGAGTCAATGAAGAAATTGCGTTTAGCTTAGAGAATCGATCTGTCCCTCGAGAACAAATGGATGACATGATTCAGCATCTCATGAAAAAGGTACAGCTGGATGTCGACCCAAACACAGATATTCATACCTTATCTGGCGGCATGAAGCAGCGGTTGGCGCTTGCTTGTTTACTAGCATTAGAGCCAGACGTCCTGTTCTTTGATGAACCGACAGCACAGCTTGATCCAGCAGGAAGAATGGAGATATTTCAATTGCTTCAGCAGCTTTCAGCTGAACAGAATCAGACGATGATTTTTGTGGAGCATGTGTTAGACGGTGTCATCGAGTGGATGGATCGGGTGATCTTATTAGATCATCAAGGCCGTATCATAGCAGATGGAACGCCAAAAGACGTGATGAACACATTTGAGGGAGAAATGAAAGAAGCCGGCATTTGGCGTCCGAAAATATTTCCCGAGAAATGGTCCACTATCGTACAAGATCCGTTTCATCCACTGAGTCAAACACTCTTGCAAACCTTTGAGGCGAGAAAAGAACGTCATGAGACATCAACAAATCGAGAGGTCATTATTCGCACTGATCATCTACAATTAAGCTACGGGAAAAAAAGCATTATAGATGACCTAGACCTTAATATAAAAGCAGGAGATTGGGTTGCGATCATCGGTGAAAATGGGAGCGGAAAAAGTACGTTTCTTAAACATGTCATCCGTTTAGAACCAATAAAGAAAGGTCACATTTACTTAAAAGGAAAACATCTGAAAAAGTGGTCTGACCGAACATTATATGAAAAAGCAGGCTTTGTATTTCAAAATCCAGAACTTCAATTTATACAGGACACAGTGTTTGATGAAATCGCATTTGGTGGGAGACAGCGAAATTGGTCAGAGTCTGTGGTGCAAGAAAAAACGAATCAGCTATTAGCAGAGTTCGGCCTAGAGAAGCATAGAGACGTGCATCCTTTCACCTTAAGCTTAGGACAAAAAAGAAGATTAAGTGTTGCCACGATGCTTCTTTTTGATCAGGATGTACTCATTTTAGATGAGCCGACATTCGGGCAGGATGAGAAAACGGCGAGGGAGTTAATCCGGCGTTTAAAAGAACGTCAACGACAAGGCACCACTATTATCATGGTCACACATGATATGGAACTCGTTGATGAGTGCGCTGATCAGGTGCTTGTTTTTCATCAAGGGGAGCATGTTTATGATGGTACGCCTTTTGATTTATTTTCTCATCAGGAACTTGTCACTTCCTGTGAGCTGAGAGTGCCGTTACATTATCGCTATATGGCTGAAAGAAAGGAAGTGATGACGATTGCAAAGTAATCACTCCTTTCTATCCACTGTAAATCCAGTCATGAAATTACTCGCCCATCTCCTTGCGATGTGCTGTCTGATGGCGATTTCTGATCCTAAAACGACGGTCATCATCTGGCTGTTTGCACTTGGAATTGGACTTGTCCTAGGCGGCTGGAATTTGAAATACCTCATCACCAGACTTGTACCTTATCTGCTCTTTTTCATTCTCGTGTTTTGGATGATCGCGGCCTTTGGCAAGGGAGATCATACAGTTTGGAAGTGGGCATGGTTTCATATCACAGAGGAGAGTTTAAGAAATGGGCTGACCATTTCTTTTAGAATGCTTGGGTTTGTGACATTTGGTCTCCTTTTTACATCAACAACTGATTTGACGGCCTTTATGATGAGCTTAATCCATCAATGCCGAATGTCACCCAAATGGGCATATGGGATGCTGGCAGGCTTCCGGTTTATCCCGTTGTTTCAAAGTGAATTGAAGCAAATGAAGGCTGCACATAAAATTAGAGGTTACAAGCAAAAAAACAGTTGGAAAGCCTTTATACGTTATGCACTCCCTCTTTTCACGCAAGGCGTACGGAAATCTGAACGACTAGCCATTGCGATGGAAGCAAGAGGCTTCACAGGGACGAGGGAGAGAACGTATTATCATGTCATCAGCACTTCATGGATCGACTGCATGTATCTTTTTTTCATCGTCATTAGTGTGTTGATATGCATCTTCTTCTTTTAAAAACAGCCACATTCTCTTGATAGAATGTGGCTGTTTTATATGTCTTAGGTCATTTGGTTGATATTAGTACTCATTGCAGGCTGTAATAGATCATATAAAGAACCGATAAAGAGAGTGTACTGAGAAAAAGAGAGGATGAACGTGAGCGAATGTCACAGAGAATTGATAACATAATAGACGCTTTACCAATCGTTGGACTAGCTATGAGAGAGCAGCTAACCTTTTCTGTATTAGGGAAAGAGAAGGTTCTTTATTATCAGCAGCACGGGAACATTGACTTAGGGTTTAAAGCTGGGGATGTTGTAGCTCCCGGGTTCCAAAACTTTTCAATGTTGAAAAATGGGAGAGAGCCATCGTTTATCCAGATTCCTAAAGAGGTGTACGGAATTCCTATGGACATCGTCGCCGTCCCGATTAAAGATGACAATGGTCAAGTGGTCGCTGCCTTCTGTGTAGCATATGACCAAACGAATCAACAACGATTAGAACACATTATGACGGAAAGTAACGATGCTTCCGAAAAACTAGTCGCGATGGTACAGCAAGTGGCTGCACATTCAGAGGAACTACAAGCGACAAGTGAACAAATTCTACAAAATACAAAAACCACTGTCGAAAATTCCTCTAAAATCAACCAAGTGTCTAATCTCATCAAAGGTATCTCTGATCAAACGAACTTACTTGGACTCAATGCATCCATTGAGGCTGCAAGAGTAGGTGAAGCAGGAGCAGGCTTTGGGGTGGTTGCTACGGAAGTGAGAAAGCTGTCTACTCACGCGAAGCAAGCAACGACTGATATTGAAACAGCGCTAAAAGATGTGCAAGGCTCTATCAAAGGAATGGAAGAAGAAATAGCACAAATCGTGGCTTCTTCTGAACATCAAGCAGAACTCGTTGGCACTTTCACAAAAATTATTGAGGGGCTGCACGAAACGAACGAAACGATGAAAACATTGGCAACAGACTTAGTGAATTATCAAGTGAAATAAATAAACGAATCACAAAACCTCCAGCTGTATCGGAGGTTTTTTAACGTGTTGAAGTGAGTTTTTTGTCATGATATTGACGGGTTTTTCACTGACAGGGAAGTTACACTTCTGTATGATAGAAAAAGATAGACCTGTTTTGATCATTAGACCTATTCATAAGGAGGAAGACCATCTTGACACAATCAGCAAAGCTGCAAGAAGTACTTGCGCCTTACCGTCCATCGTTAGATCAAACTGACAAACCACTGATTCAATTACAGATAAAACAAGGAAAAACAGGGCCATATGACAGTAAAATAGCAGGTGATCCTTATTTCCCCAAAAACGACGAATATCCCGTTGATGGAGAAGGCCATCCTATGAAGCTGCTGGCACAAATCAATTTCGGCCAGCTGCCAAAGCTGAAAGATTACCCAGAAACAGGACTTTTGCAAGTGTTTATTTCTGTACATGATGATCTTTATGGGATGAATATTGACCAAAAAACAGAGCAAAAAGATTTTCGGATCAAATTTATTGAGGAACCTTTCTTAGCTGAAGAAGACTTATTGACTGATTTTTCATTCGTGAAAATTCCTGACGATTTTTATTTTCCAGTTACGAAGGAAGGTGCGATTACAGGTGAATTATCAAGCGAAACGATCAGTGTAGGAGATTTCCGCTTTGAAAAAGTCACAGGAAAGCAAAGTTGGGATCTATTCGAAGATGCTGTTGGTATTGATGGTGATGAAGCAGATCAATTGCTAGATGAATTTTATGAGACAGCAAGTGGTTTTGGCCATAAAGTTGGCGGATACCCAGGTTTTACACAAGAAGACCCGCGTACCTATGTAGACCAAGAACATACTGTGCTATTATTGCAAATTGACTCAGATGATGAAGTGGACATGTTGTGGGGAGATTGCGGCATTGCTAACTTTTTTATCAAACCAGAAGACCTCAAACGAAAACATTTCGAAAATGTCGTCTATAACTGGGATTGCTCCTAATTTTGTAAAAAACACTCTTTTTGAAGAGTGTTTTTTGTCTATTTTTAGCCTTTTTGCCCCTAAATCGTCATTTCTGAGAGGTAATATGTCATTCTTTCTAGTTGACCGTATCAAAAAAAAATGTAAAATCATCTTAAAGTCCTCTTTTTTGAAAATAATAATAACATGACATATCAATCAACAATGAAATGCTCGAAAAAGCGGAATGTACTGGGGGGGATCAATTGATCATTTCGAAAGTAATCAACAATAATGTGGTCAGTGCGTATGATGACGAGCAGCATGAGCTGGTCATTATGGGCAGAGGGATTGCGTTTCAAAAGAAAAGCGGAGACCCGATTGACGAAGAACGTATCGAAAAAGTATTTTCCATTCAAAATAAAGATATATCAGAAAAATTCAAAACCCTGCTTTATGATATTCCGATCGAGTATATGCAAGTGTGTGAGGCAATTATCGATCACGCGAGAACGACCCTTAACAAAAATTTAAATGACAGCATCTATGTCACGTTAACGGATCATATTACCTTTGCTATTGAACGTCATCAAAAAGGAATGGACATTAAAAATGCCTTGCTTTGGGAAATCAAACGGCTGTACAAAGAGGAATTCATGTGTGGTGTAGAAGCGATTCGGATCATACAGGACAAGCTCAACATCCATCTTCCCGAGGATGAAGCAGGCTTTATTGCGATGCATATTGTCAATGCAGAACTGAATGAGGAAATGCCGAATGTCATTCAAATTACAAAACTGATTCAAGATATTTTGAACATCGTAAAGTATCATTTCCAAATTGATTTGGACGAAGAATCATTAAACTATTTCCGTTTTGTCACGCATTTGAAGTTTTTTGGACAGCGTCTGTTTAACGAAACACAAATGGAAAATCAAAATGAGTTTCTGTATGAAGTCGTAAAAGAAAAAAATACAGCCGCTTTTCAATGTGCGGAGAAAATTAATGACTATGTTCAAAAAGAATACAACCGAAGTCTCATAGAAGATGAGATGTTATACTTAACTTTGCACATCGATCGAGTCATAAAAAGAAAATAAATCAAAAAGAAAGCGTTGACATATCAAAATTAACATGCTAATTTATAACTATAAACTCAATAACCCACAATCTTTTAGGATTGTTACTGGTCAAGCAGGCAAAACCTAAATCATTGTCCCTATCTTTGATAAGGCGTGATTTAGGTTTTTTTGTATCTAAAGGCTTATAAAATTGAATAACGATCAATCGCTATGAAGGATTGTTACTGGTTAAGCAGGCAAAACCTAAATATCGATTAATGTCTGAATCGCTATTTTTCGGGCATTAATGGATGTTTAGGTTTTTTCTATATCAAGATGAAATCAACGATTGGAGGGTAACACAATGAACCACAAACAAACAGCAAAAGAAGTTCTAGAGCTTGTCGGCGGTGAAAAGAATGTAAAGCAAGTCATGCACTGTATGACAAGGCTCCGCTTCAACCTATACGATGAAAGCAAAGCGGATAAAGAGAAGCTGCAATCAACAGACGGCGTCATGGGCGTGAATCAAAGCGGCGGTCAATACCATGTCATTATTGGCAACGACGTATCAAACGTCTATCAAGCAATGATTGCTGATTCTGGGTTATCAACAGATGTAAAGTCAGGCGATTCAGAAGAAGCATCAAAACAAAATGTGATTTCAAAGCTTTTCGATTTTATCTCTGGTGTCTTCACACCGATTCTTCCAGCCATCGCTGGAGCTGGTATGATCAAAGGGATCTTGGCATTAATGCTGACGTTCCAATGGATCTCAGATAAAAGCAGCACATATGCGATTTTAACAGCTATCGGAGACGGAGCCTTTTACTTCTTACCGATTCTGCTTGCTGTAAGCGTAGCCAAAAAAATTGACACAAATCAGTATATCGCCGCTGCCATTGCAGCAGCCGCACTGCACCCGCAGCTCACTGCTTTACTAGGCGCAGGAAATACAGAATTTCTAGGCTTGCCAGTTGTTGCCGTTGTGTACTCTTCATCGGTGATTCCAATTCTACTCACTATCTGGCTCGGCTCATATGTTGAAAGATTCGCGGAAAAATATAGTCCGAAATCACTAAAAATCATTCTTGTTCCAACAGTTACACTTCTTGTCGTGGTACCAGTTATGCTCATCGCGGTTGGACCGCTTGGTGGGATTATCGGAAATGGCCTTTCCGGTGGAATTGATTTATTGTTCAAACATGCAGGTATTTTGGCCGGACTCTTAATCGGTGGCTTTATGTCACCATTGATCATTACGGGTATGCACTATGCACTACTTCCAATCATGATCAACAACATTACATTAAACGGTTTTGACTTCATTCTTCCAATGATGTTTGTAGCGAATATGGCACAAGCAGGCGCAGCATTCGGTGTCTTCTTAAGATCAAAAAACAAAACATTCAAATCATTGGCGATGTCTACAAGTATCACTGCGTTAATGGGTATTACTGAACCTGCTATGTATGGTGTGAACATGCGATTGAAAAAACCGTTCCTTGCAGCCCTCATTGGTGCAGCAGCAGGCGGCGTGTTCATGTCTATCTTCAAAGTAAAGTCATATGTGATATCAGGATCAGCGGGTCTTCCAGGTCTCCCAACGTTCATTGGACCGACATTTGTTTACTCCATCATTGGATTAGTGATCGGCTTTGTTGTAGCAACCATCATGACACTTGTTCTAGGGTTCAAAGATGTACCAGTGAAAGATGATACAAAAGCAGAAAAACCAGAAGAAAAGAAAGACACAGTAGCGCTTCAAAATGAAGTGGTACAAAGCCCACTTGAAGGTCAACTAAAGCCGCTCAATCAAGTAAATGATGCAACATTCTCTAATGAAATCATGGGCAAAGGAACAGCCATTGTCCCAACAGTTGGACGTGTAGTAGCACCGTTCAACGGCAAGGTTGAAACCATTTTCCAAACGAAACATGCCATTGGTTTAAAGAGTGATCAAGGCACAGAGCTTCTCATCCATGTGGGGATTGATACAGTAAAACTTGGCGGTAAACATTTCACAAGTCATGTGCAGTCAGGTGATCTCGTTCAAGCAGGAGATCTGCTAGTTGAATTTGATATCAAGGGCATTCAGCAAGATGGCTATGATGTAACAACGCCAATTATCGTCACCAACACAAATGATTTTGCACAAGTTGATGCGAAAACAGATGGGGCGATTACAGTAAAAGAGACATTGCTTACAGTCAGTGTAGAAGAAAATGAGGAGGGCATTCAACATGACCAATTTAGAAAAAACATTTCCTAAAGGTTTCTTATGGGGCGGCGCAGTAGCCGCCAACCAAATTGAAGGCGCTTATAACAAAGATGGAAAAGGCTTATCGACAGCGGATGTATCACCACACGGTATTATGCACCCATTCGATGAATCAATGAAAGACCTTAACTTATATCATGATGCGATCGACTTCTATCATCGCTATAAAGAAGATATTGCCCTGTTTGCAGAAATGGGATTCAAGTGCTTTAGACTATCCATTTCTTGGCCACGTATTTTCCCAAATGGCGACGATGCGGAACCGAATGAAGCAGGCCTCGCTTTCTATGAAAAAGTATTTGATGAACTGCATAAGCATGGAATTGAGCCAGTTGTCACGATCTCTCACTATGAAATGCCACTTGCACTTGTGAAAAACTACGGCGGTTGGAGAAACCGTAAGCTTGTGGGTCTTTATGAAACATACGCTAAAACATTGTTCACTCGCTTTAAAGATAAAGTGAAATATTGGATGACCTTCAATGAAATTAACGTCGTCTTACATGCTCCATTCACAGGGGGCGGCCTTGTATTTGAAGAAGGCGAAGACGAGAAAAGCATACAATATCAAGCAGCGCATCACCAATTTGTTGCAAGTGCTCTAGCTGTTAAAGCAGGACACGAAATCATTCCAGATGCGAAAATCGGTTGTATGATTGCAGCGATGACAACTTATCCGTACAGCTCAAGACCAGAAGATATGTTTGCTGCGATTGATCAAGATCGTAAAACATTGTTCTTCTCAGATGTACAGGCAAGAGGCTATTACCCTGGATACATGAAACGTTATTTCCTGGAAAATAACATCAACATTGAATTCCAAGACGGTGACGAAGACATTCTAAGAAACCATACAGTCGACTATATCGGCTTCAGCTATTATATGAGTTTTGTGACAAGTACAGATCCAGAGGTACTTGGACAAGTTACTGGTGGCAACCTATTTGAAGGCGTGAAAAACCCTTATCTAGAAGCAAGTGATTGGGGCTGGCAAATTGATCCAAAAGGACTTCGTACAACACTAAACCAACTATATGACCGCTACCAAAAACCATTGTTTATCGTAGAAAATGGATTGGGTGCTGTGGATCAAGTAGAAGAAGACGGCTCCATTCAAGACGATTACCGAATTGATTACCTCAGAAGTCATTTGCTTGAGGCAAGAGAAGCGATCGCAGACGGCGTTGATCTGATCGGCTATACAAGCTGGGGCCCAATTGATCTTGTCAGTGCATCAACAGCTGAAATGAAAAAACGCTACGGCTTCATTTATGTCGACCGTGACAATGAAGGCAACGGTACATTAGATAGAAAGAAAAAGAAAAGCTTTGATTGGTATAAACAAGTGATCGCGACAAATGGAAAGCATTTAGACGCATAAATAGAGAAAATATTGTTTGGTTTCTTTGAGAACACACGGTTTCATAAAACGATGAAAACAATTTGAATCGAGGCATTATCATTCTTTAGGTGTCACTTTGGAATGATAATGCTTTTTGTTTTATGAAAAAGACAAAATTTTACAAAAAAAATAAACCACACTTTAAATTTTTGTGTGGTTCAAATAAATCATATGATCTTTCGAATATATTTATTTATGCTTTTGAAGAAGAGCTTTGATCTTCAAAAAGTGGTTTTAATTCGATAATATCAAGTAATACTGATTCTTCAAGTCTTTCTTTTATATATCTAAAGTCTTGATTATTTTGAGATATAATATCTTTTATGGATTTGATACCATTGATTTTACTTAAAAAAGTAAACCATTCATAAGCAGCGCGTGAATCAACAAGGTATTCAATGCTATTATTAATAGTGATATATAATAAGTTATCCTCTTGTAAAGGCATTAAAACATCTATGATTTCTTTTAGTATTGGAATGTGTAATGTATTAATCGTGAGAGCTGCGTCTTGGTTTAAGTTAAAAGTGAAATCGCAATAACAATCAATCTGCTTTTTATAGTCATCGTATCAACCTTTTTTCAAATTCTAATTCATCTTTGACATTTATTCCGTAATTTCCTATAGAGGGAATTGTCGGCTTAAGCATTCTTGCTTTATCAATTGCACCAATATAGATGTTTTTGAAAGAATATCCCTTTCTTTGATAAAACCTAATGGCATTTAAGTTATCATTACTAGTGATTAAATTAATAGATTGTATATTTTGTGTTTTTAGATGTTGTTCTAACTCAAAAAGCAATTTACTGCCAACCCCATGGTACTTTTCTAGAGCCTCTAAAGTCAGGATTTCTGCCTCTTCTTTGAATATTTTGTAAACTAATATTCCTACTATAGTATCTCCACGTTTAGCCAACATAATGTTTTCATTTAAAACATTATAAGTTGTCCCTTTAGACACCATAGTCGTTCCACCCCAATGTTCATTGAAAAAACATGTTAACCAAGAAAAGTCTTTTGAACTTGGCTGAGTTACTGTCAATTCTTCTGAAAGAGACCATTTTTTTGAAAGCTGGATATGAGCTATTTCGTTGTCATTCGCTTGATCCTTAGAAAAATTGATTGAGATACCTAGTTTTTCGGCGTTTATTTGAGCAAGTTTTTGTGCGTAGTTCGAAAAATCTTCAGGGTCAATACCAAAATAAAAAAAACTTTCAGGTGGATTCTTTTTGTACCACAATTTGCTACTGATGACATATTCGTTTTGTTTTGTTTCAGTTATGTTGATATCATCATATAATAGTGCTCTTCCTTCAATAAACTCTACGACAAATTCATCTAATTTGTTTTGAGTAAATAAACGGTTTTTTTCTTGAAAATATCCTATTGCACTTAATTTACTGTGAATCCAATTAATTAAATCATCCTCGTTTAGTTCATGATCTCTTGCTAGTGCCATTAGCATTGCAATGTAATTAACGATTGTTTTGCTTCTCTTAGTTGAAATGTTTTTATAGATGTTTTCTAGAATATCATCATTCAGTTTATTCATTTTACATATACAACTTCCTTTTCAATTAATTGTTTACTCAATGCTTGGAGGTCTTTGATACAAGTTTGAACATCAGTATCATATTCTTCAGCAATTTCCGTTACTATTGAAATAAACTCTCTTTGTCCGTCAATTCGTTCATAAAAATCAGCTGCGACTTGATTTAGGGACATGCCCGGTTCGATAATGATACCTTTTAAGTACTTTCTTGTTCATTATCAGGATTTTTTACGAAAATTGTATTATTCTTCATTGTGATTCCCTTCATTCTTTTTTCTATAACAAGGTACCAAGATTGTAGCTTTGGCTCGTTTGTGTCAGGGGATGATTTAAGATTTTATTATCTTCAAAGGATATATGTATAGTTGATTTTCTTTGACAAAATCATTATATAAATAACATTCGTCATGAGTCAGCAAAGATTATACACTCCTTTCATAAAGTGTTAGGGTATGAAAAACTAGTTATTAATGTCCTCCAGCAACAACTACATTACGAATCTCAACAAGACATGGAGCTTTATTTTTTTGATGTAACATTCCTCCTGTATATGTATTAAATTCCTATTTTATATCCTAACAAAAGTGATAATAGCATGCCGTTTATATTTTTTTCAATATTTAAATAATGATTTTTTAACAAATTTTATGTTTATAAAGTAATAGTGATGAGTAGATTGATGTTGCAAATAGAGTGATAGTTTGTAAAAAAGAAATTGGAGAAAATACAAAAGATGGCTAGAATCATCGGTTATTTTAATCTAGGAAGGCGTTTATGGTTTTAGAGAGCTGTATATCCACTAAATTGAATTCTAAATGGTATAGGATAATCTTTTAGGCTTGCCTGAGGGAACAATGGCAAAAGCAGTATTGTACGCTGCTAAAGAATCAGCTGGATTTTCAGCACATTTTGATGCGTATTGCAATTTCATTTTTCAACTTAAAGGGAAAAAGAAATGGAAGTTGGATGGAAATTTTAATACAGTGAATCCACTTCAACATTATGAATTAATTGAGGCTCCTCATTTGCCAGATCCATTAAAGTCGTATTGGAATGGTGATTTTCCTGATGAAAATTTATCTAATGGAAGGGAATTGATTTTGGATACGGGATCATTTTTATTTCTTCCAAGAGGTTGTTGGCATTCAACTAGTTCTTCTGAAGAAACCATTGCATTAAACTTTACCTTCGGTCAGCCAGCTTGGCTAGATCTAATTTTAATAGAATTAAGGAATCGATTGATTCAAAAAGACGAATGGAGAGAACTCGTTAATATTGATCTTTTGGATGAAAATGAACGAAAAAAGGTAGAAGAAAAATTAAAATCAATGATAAATAATTTGCCAAACGATTTCAAGGGGATTTCAGTAGGGGATATACTGGCAAGAAAGATGACTTAGATGTATATCAATCTACACAACTTGTTGTAAGACAACTTATGAGTATAAAAGATGGTTTTTAAGAAGATAACTTATATTCATTATCTTCTTAACTCTACTATAGAAGTATGACGATTAAACTTAATATAATGTTGATAGAGATGACAAAAAATAAAGAACCGCCAAAAAAGCGGTTCTTTATTATGACGGTAAGCTTTTTCTGCAGATTTCCGCCTATTTCCACACTTGATCCGCAATCTCAATCACATGACGCAGCTTTTCCCATTGCTGTTCTTCTGTTAACAAATTGCCTTCCTCTGTTGAGGCGAATCCACATTGTGGGCTCAAACAGATTTGGTTGATGTCCACATATTGTGCCGCTTCCTCGATTCTTCTTTTGATCTGATCAACGGGTTCAAGTTCCCCATACTTTGAAGTGACAAGACCTAGTACGATTTGAAGGTTTGGATTTTTCACATAACGAAGGGGTTCGAATCCGCCAGAACGGTCATCGTCGAATTCTAAGAAGAGACCATCCAAATCCAGACCGGCAAAAATCGTTTCTGCCGCTGCCTCGTAACCACCTTCGGCTGCCCAAGTTGATTTAAAGTTACCACGGCAAATGTGCATGGTGATCACTAAATCATCTGGTCGATCGGCAACCGCTTCATTGATTGTTTTCGCAAACGATTCACGCAGTTCATCTTCCTCGCGGCCAAAAGCTTTGATTTGTTCATGTCCTTTTTCAGAAAAGAACACAGCCCAAGCTGTATCATCTAGCTGTAAGTAACGGCAGCCTGCATCATAAAAAGCACGGATGGCTTTTTTATAAGCTTGTGCCACGTCATGGTGAAAATCATCTAAGCTGTCGTACACACCTTCTTCAAGCTTTCCACGGAAAAAGAGCATATTCGGACTTGGAATCGTCATTTTAGCCGTATGATCACCCGCGATGCTGTGAAGGAAGCGATAATCCTCCAGCATTGGATGATCAGTAAAATCAATCTTACCTGTTACTTTGATGCCTCTCGCTTTTGTTGTCGTATTGTGGAATTGAATGCCTTGGTCTGCTTCAAATCCTTCGACTCCATCGAGTCCCTCAAGAAAGTCAAAATGCCACCATGCACGTCTGAATTCTCCATCTGTGACAACCTCTAATCCAATTTCTTTTTGCTTCTCTACAATACGAGTGATTTCTTCGTTTTCAATTTGTCTGAGCTGTTCTGCTGTGAGTGTACCGTCTGCTTTTTGCTTGCGTGCTTCCTTGATACGTTCTGAACGAAGTAAACTCCCTACTTGATCTGCGCGAAATGGCGGCTTTGTTGTTTTCTTACCAATGGTTTGTACTTGTGTCATGCTGAATCCCTTCTTTCTTCAGGTTATAAATCAAATAAAAAAGCTCTTCCTTGGATAAGGAAGAGCATCATATACTGAGAGAACTCTGCCTTATCTTCAAACAAGCATCAGCTTGCTTAAGGAATTAGCACCATTCTGTTCCTAGGAACAGCGGTTGCCGGGTTTCACAGGGCCAGTCCCTCCACCACTCTTAATAAGGTTACCTTTTGATTCAATTTTCTTAATAAACACAATTATTCAATCTTTTCGAGAAAAAGTCAATGGTTTTTCCTATTTATTTTCCTACATAAACAAATCAGCGACGAGAACACCAGCTAATCCAACAAGTGAAAGAACAGTCACCATTAATGTCCAAGTTTTAAAAGTTTGGGCTATCGACAGATTAAAGTATTCTTTGTAAATCCAGAAACCCGCATCATTCACGTGAGAGAATGTAATACTGCCGGCGCCTGTTGCAATCACCATTAATTCTGGGCTGACTCCCGTCAAGCCAATCAGCGGTGCAGAAATGCCAGCTGCTGTGAGACCCGCGACAGTCGCTGACCCTAAAGAGACACGAAGGACAGCTGCAATCAGCCAAGTGAGGAGCAGAGGAGACAGTGTGCTTCCTTGCATAATCCCTGCAATGTATTGATCAACACCGCTGTCAATGAGCACCTGTTTAAAGGCGCCGCCGCCTGCAATGATCAATAGAATCATCGCAATGGAACCAATTGAATCCGTAATCGACTTCATGACGTCCTGCATGCTCTTTCCTCTGCCAAGACCAAATGTGTAGATGGCAAGCAGCACAGAGATTAATAGGGCAATCGCCGGCTCACCTAAAAACTCAGCCGCCGGTAGCAGCGGGGAGGACGGGAAGAAAATTTCTAAACATGCTCTGAATGTCATGAGCAATACAGGTAAAATAGCGGTGAAAATACTAATGCCGAAGCTTGGCATTTCCTCTTCTGTAAATTCCTTTGGATTAAACAAGTCCTTTGGAATGTGTGCATGCAGTTGATCTTTCTTAAATAGTTTCGTAAACAGAAGTCCGCCTACTAAAACAGCAGGAATGGCTAAAATAATTCCAACCAATAAGGTTTGTCCCATGTTGGCTTGAAATACATTGGCAATGGCTGTCGGCCCTGGGTGAGGAGGGAGGAAGCCATGTGTTGTAATGAGTGCAGCGACGAGCGGCATTCCCACATACAACACAGGAAGTCTTGCGGCTTGAGCAATGGTAAAGACTAATGGAATAAGAATAATGAATCCGGTTTCATAAAATAGAGCAATTCCGATAACAAATCCAGTCAGCATCGTCGCCCATTGGATTTTCCCGATACCAAAGCGGTCGATGAGTGTCATGGCAATACGCTGAGCACCGCCAGAATCAGCCATCAATTTACCAAGCATCGCTCCAAAGCCAAGAACCAACGCCAGATGGCCGAGTGTACTTCCAAGCCCTTTTTCGACTGAAGCAATCGCTTCAAGTGGTGACATGCCTTCTAAAACGGCAACGATTAAAGAGACAATAATCAACGAAATGAAAGCGTTTAACTTAAAGACAACCATGAGTAAAAGTAATAACAAAACGCCAAGTCCGATAAAAACTAACGACATGATCTTTCCTCCTTTGTGCTGCATAAGGGAGCGTGAACGCCCCCTCTGCTTTATCCTTCAAGTATGTCTACTGCTTCTTTTAACGTATCCTTTGAGCCAACATTTCCCGGGAAAATCACATAAGACATAAATGGGAATTTGCTTTCTTCTCCTGTTTGCCAAACGGGAATACCTGGTCTGATTTGACCTGCGACGGTCGCACGTTTGACGCTGAGTCCTCTTGTTCCAATATCGCTAGAGGTGATTCCACCTTTGGCAATGAGGTACTTAGGGCGAATGGAGAGGCGCTGAACAATGCTTGTCACAGCATCACTAATCTGAACAGACAGTTTCAATTCTTCCTCTTGACGATCGTCCCCAAGATCAAGCCGTTCTCTCCTTGTATAAACAGCAACCGATTGCCCGGTTGTTAAAAGCCGTTCAGTTTGTTGAATCACGCGGTCAATTTCCTCTTGAAATGCTTCAGGTTCTAACACGAGGTGTGTATCAAATTCAATAAATGCAATGTCTTTATTTTGCTGCAGCGCTCGCAATTGTTCGGTTGTTTTTTTGACATGGGAACCGACCATGATGAGGCCACCGTGCGTGCTTTCTTCCTGTATTAAGTCTTGTCTAGTTAATAGTGCTTGATCCTCAACACCGCCAAGCACTTTTGTGAGAGCTGCGGCACTTCTAAATAGAAAGTGCTGACCTGCTTTGATGGCATCTATGAGGGCAATGACAAAGACTTTGACATCGTCATAGTCTACTGCATTTACAACCACTTTTTGAAAATCCTTCACGGTCATCAGCTGATCCTTGATTTGTTCAATACGTAAAGCCCGGATATCTACTAAAGAAATATAAGTAGTGTTTTCCTTAGTGAACGATCCGTTTGATTTCTCTTCGATCCATTCTCCGAGGTGAGAAGATTGAAATCCGAATGTACGATCCAATGCAAATTCTGTGTCACCAGCAGGAATTAATTCGTGACCTTCCTGTACGTAGTGAATATTGCCAATCGTAAAGCGGCCGCCTTCTTTAAAAAAGGGAAGAAGGATTTCGCCGTCAAATTGGCGGGAGCTTTGCTGTTCAATGGTCGTTCTGAGAATGTGAGTCTCTAGCGGGAAGTGTCCACGCAGGGTGGAGTCCCCCCGGCTGACAATGATGAAATCTTGATCAAGCCGTTCAGCCGTTTTCACAATCGTTGATGCGATCGTTTCATGAAGAACCGCCGTTTCTTTCTCTGTCATACTGCGAGAGTTGGTTAAGATAAAGAACATACGGCTGTCTTCAAGAAAACCAGCTTCAATGCTTTTCTCTGACCAATCGGTGAAAACAGAGACGCCGTGTACGGTTTGAATGCCTGTTGGGTCATCGTCTAATACAATCACTTTATGGTGGAAATGGTTTAGTGCTTGTTCGTATGCTGATTGAATGCGCTCTGAATCCGCTTTCGGAATGGCATTTAGTAACTCAATGCTTTGTTTCATAGAACCTCATCCTTTCTTCACTTCAACATGAGCCATTTTTTCGTAATATTGAACGATCCCACCGTGATCAAGTCCAGACTTTCCGTCCGCTTTGAGGGCGTGGAAGATTTCCAGCAGCTGACTAGAAAGCGGGAGAGGAACGCCGATATCGTGGGCAGTTTCCATGACATTGGTTAAATCCTTTAAGTTGATGTCAATACGTCCGCCAGGCTCAAAGTTTCGTTCTAAAATGAGAGGAACCTTCGCATCGAGTACAGCACTTCCTGCCAGTCCACCTCGGATGGCTTCATACATTTTATCAATCGCAATGCCAGACTTAGCGGCAAGGACGAGTGCCTCGGACATGGCAGCGATATTTAAGTTGACGATGATTTGATTCGCAAGCTTTGCGGTTGTCCCGCTTCCATTTGATCCAACTAATACGACATCTGTGCCCATGGCATAGAGGACATCCTTTACTTGTTCAAAAATCTCTTTTTCTCCGCCCACCATAATCGCAAGTGTCCCGTCTATCGCCTTTGGCTCTCCGCCACTGACAGGAGCATCGATAAATTCGACCTGATGTTGTTTGGCCAGTGCCGCTAATGCTCTAGAAGTAACAGGTGAAATAGAGCTCATATCTATAATGATCGTGCCAGGTTTTGCTGTAGCCAATATGCCTTGTTCACCTGCTACGACTGCTTCTACATGCTCACCTTTTGGAAGCATCGTGATTATGATATCGCTTTCAGATGCTGCCTCAGCAGCTGATGCAGCGGCATTTGCGCCCAATTCTTTTAATGCTAGAACAGCTTCTGTATGAATATCGAAAACAGTCACAGTATGACCGGCTTTTAATAGATTGAGTGCCATAGGTTTCCCCATAATGCCTAATCCAATGAATCCAATTTGCTTTGCCATTTTGTCCGCCTCCTATTTAGAAACCCCTTACAAAAAGCGCTTTCTTTTCTTTTTGTTAGTATATATACTATCGATTTAAATTAATAGTAGGAAATAAACTATTGTTCATTTAATGTACATGACGAAATAGGAATGTGTCAACGGAAAATATGAGAAAAGTCACAAAAAAAAGACCGGAAACAGCTCCGGTCTATGGTCGATTATGTTTTATTTTTAGCTACAGCTAATCGAGAACGTTTGACGTTGTCGATTGCATTTGATCCTAATTCTAAAACAGCTGTGACGTACAAAACATCAATAATCACAAGCTGATTAATACGAGAAATCATTGAGTCAGAACGATAGGTTGTTTCTCTCGATGAACTGAGCAGATGAAAGTCGGATTTCTTGGCGAGCTCTGATTTCGGATAGCTGGTAATCGAGGCGACCGTTGCACCTTTTTCCTTTGCAAATTGCACGGCATCAAGGATTTCTCTACTTTCCCCTGAATGTGAGATCGCGACGATAAAATCATGTTCCGTTGCATGTGTTGCAATCATATTCATCATATGAGGATCACTGCATAGACTCACTTCAAAGCCAAGCTGGAGAAACTTATGATAGGCATCTCCGGCAATAAAACTGGAGGCACCTGCTCCAAAGAAGACGGTTTTATGTGCCTGTTTCATTTGCTCAATAAATTGTGTCACAGCTTGGTCTTCTAAAATATGTTTCATATCCTGAATAGAGTTGGTTGTTAACTCTATGACCTTATGTTTAATATCTGCGACACTATCAGATGCTTCGATCTCACCGTATATGGATTGAGGCGTATTGGTCGCAATATCCTGCGCGACATGGACACGAAACACTTGATAGGACTCATAGCCGATTTTTCGCAGAAAACGAAAGATCGTCGTTTCACTTGTGTTGCATTCAGCAGCGAGTGCACTAATCGAATGAAGCACAACTTTCTGAGGGTTTTGTAAAATGTAATTGGCAATCTTTTTCTGGGTAGGGGACAAACTATGAAATGTTGTCCGGATATGACTAAAAATATTCTCTTCTATGATAAACACCACACTTCATCTAACATTCTATCTTAAGCATACAGGAACTTATGAAAACGGTAAACAAACCTCACATGAAATATAAAGAATAATATGGAAGAAAACACTTCTTTTGGTTCTTTTGTCATGGTATACTCAATTGGTAATAGACAAAAATGGGGGTTTTTACTATGACAATGAAAAAAGGCCTAACGATCAGCCTGCTCATTTTTTCGCTGATTGTTTCGTTGTTTGCGCCAGTTGGATCTGCGGATGCCAAACAAGTGAAAAAAGCAAAAGTAAGTACACACTATTATAAAAAGAAAAAAACGTTTAAATATGCACAGGTGAAAAACCTTAGTAAAGCGCATATGAAAACCATCAATCGTGATTTAAAAGATGATATTGCATTCTCTTATTCTACGTACTTGTTCTTAAAGGACGAAGCGAAAAAAGAAGGCATTGGGAAGATCACATACGAGAGATCGTTTAAAACGAAATTTAACAATGGGAAGAAACTAAGTATCCTAAACTATGATTACATGAATGACGGTAGCATGCACGGGGATACGATGGTTACGAGCATGAACTATGTGTTAACAAAGAAAAAAACAAAGCAACTGTACTTTACAGATGTGGTAAAAACAAAGAAAAAGCGTACAAAAGTAAGAGATTATATCTATAACTACACAAAGAAGCATAAAAGTAAATTCTATGCGAATCTGAAAAAAAGCGATATTCAAATCGGCTACGACACGCAGTACTACTTCACGAAAAAGGGAATCGCTGTTGTCTTCCAGCCATATGAAATTTCACCGTACTATGTAGGAATTCCTATGATTCAAGTACCTGCGAAGGTGTATAAATAAACAAGAGAAACGGCCATGAATTTGGTCGTTTTTTATACATAAAAAGAGCCCCTGGTGATGAGGCTCTTCTTTTTACATTTATACTTGTTTGGGTGCATCGTTTAGTGGGTGACGGCGTTTGCCGTTGTAGTGGCGGCGCATACGAAAGATTTCAAACTCCGAAAGCTCTGCGCTTTTTCGTTTTTGGGTGCGGTTATCTTTTTTGAAAGAGAATAGTAAGTAGCAGCAAAGTGAAGCGATAATCAATAAAATCATCATATGACATTCCTCCAATTCATCCTATTCTTTAAGTGTAGACAGGGTGAGTGATGTTTATAACTGAAAATAGTTAGCAAATCGCGTTTAGTTCTAAAGGTTTATTCTAGGTGCTTTTTTAGGTCTAAAATACTGGTTGTTTTTAACTATTATATTTCCAGTTATTTCACTCGTCAAGAAGAATTTTTCTGGGGTTGTCTCTATTAGTACGATTAAGTGTCATAAAAGTTTCAGAAAATTGTAAACTTTTATTAAAAAACCGTTCCCGAACAGGAACGGTTGTAAACATGTTTATGCTTTTTCTTCAAATAAACGTGCAATTTCCACGATCACTTCTGACGCTTTCAGCATGTTCTCTACAGAGATGAATTCATATTTACCGTGGAAGTTTTCCCCGCCAGTAAAGATGTTTGGCGTTGGAAGTCCTTTATATGAAAGCTGTGAGCCATCTGTACCGCCGCGGATTGGTTCAATGACAGGTGTCACTGAGCGGTTTTCCATGGCTTCATGAGCGATGTCTACGATATGTTTGACTGGCTCAATTTTTTCTCTCATATTGTAATATTGATCCTGAATGCTAAGGGTGATGCTGTTTTCGCCATAGACCGCTTTTAAGTCGTTTGCGATTTTTTCAAACAGTGCTTTGCGCTTGTTGAATTTCTCTTTATCAAAATCACGAATAATATATTGTAGCTCTGCTTCTTCTACTTCTCCTACAAACCTCGTGAGGTGGAAAAAGCCTTCGTATCCTTCTGTGTATTCTGGAGATTCATCTGAAGGAAGTTTGTTGTGAAAGAGCATGCCGATCTTTGCAGCACTGACCATTTTGTCTTTTGCTGTCCCTGGATGGACGTTGTTTCCTTTAATTGATACTTTTGCACCTGCGGCGTTGAAGCTTTCATATTGAAGCTCTCCTAGCGGGCCGCCGTCAATCGTATAAGCATAAGAAGCGCCAAAGGCATCAACATCGAATTTGTGAGGTCCTCTGCCGATCTCTTCATCTGGTGTGAAGGCGACACGAATTTTTCCATGCTTGATTTCTGGATGCTCAATCAGGTAATGCATGGCGGTCATAATTTCTGCGATACCTGCTTTGTTATCTGCACCAAGCAAGGTCGTGCCATCAGTCGTGATGAGCGTATGTCCTTGGTATTTTTGTAAATTTGGAAACTGTGCTGGAGATAATACGATATGTAGATCTTCGTTTAACGTGATGTCCCCGCCTTGATAGTTCTCATGAATCTGTGGTTTCACGTTCTTGCCAGTGAAGTCAGTGGCTGTGTCGATATGAGCCAGGAAGCCAATGGTTGGCACTTCTTTGTCTGTGTTAGATGGGATCGTGCCCATGACATAACCGTTTTCATCCATTGTCACTTCTTGAATGCCGATGGATTTCATCTCTTCAACAAGCTGCCTTGCTAGGTTCAGCTGTCCTTCAGTGGATGGACAGCTCTCTATGTCTGCATCAGACTGTGTATCCACTTTTACATAACTTGTGAATCGCTGGATCATTTCCTCTTTCATCAATACGTCACTCCTTTTGTAGAATATGTTCATTTTATCATGTCTTGAATGCGCTTCATAACAAGAAAGGCTTTCTCTGACAATTAGAGAGGAAAAAGACCTACTTTTATTTTGCGATGTGCTGAATGGTTCTTTAGGGTGATTTTTTTGGGTGTCTTTTTATTTATAATGAGGACATATAAAATCATCCATTTGTACGTTAATTTGGGAGAAAGGGGTGCGAAAGTTGGATTCTAGTCAAACACTTGCACTCGCTCAAAAGTTCCAGGAAGCTGCTGATGGCATTCGGCAGTCGAAGCAGCTGCTTGAGAATCGGCTGAAGGCAGTTGGATCAGGCTGGCAAGGGGAAGCAAGAGATAAATTTGATCAAAGCTTTGAGGAAACAGTGGCACGCTATGATCAATTTGAAAAGGACTTGCTTGAAACAAGTCAGGAACTGCGGGATGCTGCTGTCAAAATCGAGGAACGTAAAGCTGAAATCGCCAGAATGGAAGAGCTTGAGCGAAAAAGGCGAGAAGAACGGAGAGAAAGAAACCGAGAAGGGAGATGATGTGATGGCGCGTGACATTGTAGTAGATCCAGATCAGCTGACAGGGCTGGCGAATGATTTTGTAGGAGAGCTTTCGGCCATCGAAACAAAGCACCACGATTTACATAGTGAACTGGATGGCCTCATCCTAGGCTGTGATCCCCGTTATCGAAGCTGTTTTTCTGGAGTAGGAGATGCATGGGGTTCTGGACAAGCCTTAATGAGCAAATTGAGCAGTGACGACATTGCCATTCGTCATGCAACGGATAAAATGGTCGAAGCTGATGATATTTTAAGGAAAATGTACAGTCTTTATGATCAATATGGTACACTCACGAGCCTAGCTGGTATTGTGATGATGCAGGCAAAATACTATGGGCTTGGCATGACGACCTTTATTAAAGAAAATGGCCGCTATGCTGCGCAGCATTCAAAGCTCCTTCTTGATGTGACCGGACGGGTAGAAGGAACGAGATTTGACCGGTTGGCAAGGATTTGGCTGAGTAAAAAAGAATTATTAAAACGATCCAATTGGTCGATGGCTGACCTGGTCCATAAGAAATTTACGAAATTTTATCCTAGCGATACAGTTGCGTTCACGAACAGTGTACGTGATTTCACAAAAGGAAGTATCAATTGGAAGGACACGGCTGGCATCAAGTCTGTTCTGAAAAATGGTGCAAGGTTTGCGAAAGGAAATGCCATCATTGCAACGGTCGTCACGGGTGCAACAGAAACGGTTGGCTGCGGTCTGAAAATTGCGGAGAACTATGCGGAATTTGGGGATCAGCCAGAAGTTCTCAAGCGTGAAAATGCAAAGGCTGTTGGAAATGCAGTGAATAATACGGTCTTTATTGCAGGCGGATCTGTTGCAGGTGCCGTTGTGGGCGGCGCTCTTGGAAGCTTTGCAGGACCGATTGGAACAGTCGTTGGCGGTGCGATAGGATCAGCAGTAGGTGGCTTTATTGGTGAAAAAGTCGCCAAGCTTACTTCTGGTTTTGCAGAACAGGTCGCAGTGAAATTAAAAGACCCAATTCATGCGGTTGTCGATAAAGGAAAAAAAGCATTTGAACTGGCAGGTCAAGGTGTTAAAGCAGTCAATGACACCATTGATCAAGCAAATCAGGTGATACATAAAGGAATAGAAAAAACAAAAGAAACCGCAGATTCGCTGTTGAAAGGTGCAGGTGATTTCTTGAAGGGCGCATTTTCTTTTGGATAAGGAGAGATCAAGTTGGATCAGCTAAGTCTAAGTATCGAGGAACTCATCTTTAGTTTTTACAGTGAAGGCTATTTTGAGCAAGGGATGTCTTTAAAGGAAGCCTATTATCCAGATGTAGAGGATGAACGTCTTGGATTTTTATTTGAAATTGCATGTCGCTCTTTGCTGGCAAAAGACGTGCTGGAATTTCGAAATAGACAATACCGTTATAAAGAAAAATACCGGCATTTCATTCAAGCCATGAACGATGCATCACATACCGTGAAAGCTTCAAGGTTTGGTGCATTAGATGAAGAGGTCAGTACGTCCTTTCATACGACTCAGGCAGGTGTGTATTCACACCATACGCTTTATGATCAACAAGTGCATCAGATTCACAAACTAAAAGACGACCAGCAGACTGTGGAGCAAGTGACAACCTTTTTGAACATACACATGAGCGAACACCTTACACCAGTCATCAATTTGAAGGCGGAAGAATTTGAACTGCTGTTAGAACAATCCAGTCAAGGGAATGATGATTGGCCTTCTTTTCTAAATAAAGCAGAGAACCAAGAGCTTGTGCGGGCATTTGTTTCTGATGTAAGGGTCAGAAAAGGAAAAATGGATTCTTTGATGAAGGTCACTTATGATAAAAATAATACGCCGGATGTAGAGTCTATGATATTTGTTATTCCGGGGCAGAAGCATTCTTGGCTAGTGTCGGGCATGAAGGAAAATGAATTTCGGATAGAGACGGCTCATAGGGACGGATTACGTTCTATATTCTAATGGAGAAAAGGAGAATGGCGCTTGAATCCAAGTGAAGTAATAGAAGTGAGGAGCAGACCCTTTCTAAGAGTATGGGCATTCTTAGCAACGGGCGGGTTTGGCATCATCGGTATTTGGTTATTTTCAGAAGCTCTTACATTTGAATCGAATTATACGTTGTTTTTATTTTTAGGCGGATTATTAGGCATTGTCTATGGGTGGATCTCTTTTTTGATGATTCTTCCGGCTTTTACGAAGAGGGGAAATGTGATTTTTCGCATTCAGCGTGGAGAGAATGGCGCTGTTTTATACCGGCAACAAACAATCCCTTTTCAAGACATTCAATCTATTGATATGCGCAGGCATCGTTATAGTATCAGGGGATTTCTGTTCATGGATGTGCTCATTCGGAAAATTGATGGAAAATTGATCAAGATTCCGGCGTACAGTATTTTAGATGAAGAAGTATTTGAGCAAACGGTGAAACAAAACATTTATCCATATTTACATGAGACCGCCCAAGAGAATTGGAAACAGCAGCATGGTCATGGTGAAAAGCAGAATCAATAGATGTTTTCGCCATCATTCCATGAGGTGAGACGCCACTTTTTTTAAGAAATCGTGTAAGATGTCAGTAAAGACTGAACAATCAAGAGGTGATGAGAGATGGACAAAGAAATGGTAATTGACCTCGTCACAGAACAAATGGCACGAATTCGAAAAGAAAAAGACTATACACAGGACCGCATGGCTGAGGTGCTTGGGCTATCCAAACGGCATTTGCAGCAGGTAGAAAAGAATCGACTTCGCCTCAACTGGACGCAATCTGCGGCCGTATGTGCATTATTCAGGGATAGTGACATTTTAAAAGGGACACTTGGGGATGATCCGCTTGAGATTTTGGAAGTCGTCGCACACGATGAATTGCATTTATCTGTTGAACGTACGATTGGCGGAAAGGTTTGGTGGCGGACGTCTGTGAAAAAAGGTACATTTCGTCTTCAGCAGAATGTACTAAGCCAGCATTACCGCATCTTAGATGATGAGAATTATCGCTATTATAGTTCCTTTAATAAAGAAGAAGCGAAGCGGCGGTTAGAGGAATTAAGTGAGCTGTCGTAAGCAGAAAAAGAGAGGTCCCTCTATGACAGGGACCTCTCTTTTTTGTGTTGTTTATACTTTCAGAGTGTTTTTCGCCCGAATAAAGGCAACAAGCTGTTTGATTTCTTCATCTGTTAGTGGAACGCCGTCTACATGGATGGTTCCTTCTTTTGCTTCCGTCAGCTCAATTTTGATATCAGAGATTTTGCGTTGTATCTCTGGCTCGTCCGTTCTACCAAGTAAAAAATCAATGGACGTATCATACAAATCAGCCAGCAGTTTCACTGCTTCAAGCGAAGGTCGTCGGTACCCAGATTCGTAACCGGCATAGGTGCTTTTGGCGATACCTAGGCGATCTGCCGTATGCTGGAGAGACCATTTTTTCTTTTTTCTAAGGGTGGTTAAACGATCGAGTATCATACATGAACGCTCCTTTATATACAACAACAGTATATCATATTTTGACAAAGAGTGTACGCGTTATGCGTAATAATTTCTTGATTAATTCGCGTTATGTGACTATAATGGCAATGAAGGTACGCGTAAAGCGTATATTATAGAATAGCACAAGCTGGCTTATAATATGTGTGACAAACGAAGTAATTTTACTGAAAGAGGTGGACCTGTTGAAGAAATTATTGCTTTTAACCACTGGTGGGACGATTGCATCTGTAGAAAGTGAAAATGGTTTAGCTCCAGGTGTTAAAGCTGAGGACCTTTTAAGCTATTTAAACGAAATTAATGCAGACTACACAATGGACACAAAGTCCCTAATGAGTATAGATAGTACCAATATGCAGCCTGAATACTGGGTTGATATCGCAACAGCCATTTATGAAAATTATGATCAATATGACGGATTTGTCGTCACGCATGGTACGGACACAATGGCCTATACATCAGCAGCACTATCGTATATGCTGCAAAATCCTGATAAGCCAATTGTCATTACAGGATCACAAATCCCAATTACGTTTAAGAAAACAGATGCGAAGAAAAACATTACAGATGCGATTCGTTTTGCATGTGACGGTGTTGGCGGCGTATACGTCGTGTTTGATGGCAGAGTCATTCAAGGAACTCGCGCAATCAAACTAAGAACGAAAAGCTACGATGCATTTGAAAGTATTAACTACCCATATATTGCATCGATTGAAAATCATCAAATTGAATACAATAGCAAAGTAAAAAGATCATCAATGAAACCGCTTAAATTAGATGCATCCTTGAACACAGACGTTTGTTTACTAAAACTGCACCCTGGACTGAAGCCTGAGTTTTTAGATTCAATCAAAGGGTTGTACAAAGGAGTCGTCATTGAAAGCTACGGCAGCGGTGGAATTCCTTTCGAAGGAAGAAACCTTTTAGAAAAAATCAACGAATTGCTGGAAGAAGGCATTTCTGTTGTGATCACCACTCAGTGTCTCGAAGAAGGAGAAGACATGAGTGTGTATGAAGTAGGACGTAAAATCAATCAAGAACTGGTTGCTCGTTCAAGAAACATGAACACAGAAGCTATCGTGCCAAAGCTCATGTGGGCATTAGGTAAAACAACAGATCCACGAGAAGTGAAAAAGATTATGGAAACGCCAATCGCAGAAGATTTAGTGATTTAACTATTCTATAGAAAGCAGGTCATACGAGATGGTTCAAGCAACTTATCGTTACGAGAAGGATTTTCTAGGTGAAAAAGAAATTCCCGCAGACGTGTATTATGGTGTTCAAACGCTTCGTGCAAAAGAGAATTTCCCGATTACAGGATATCGCATGCATGAAGAACTCATTCGAGCATTTGCCATTGTCAAAAAAGCAGCAGCTCAAGCCAACATGGAAGTCGGACGTTTATATGAAGGAATTGGAAATGCGATCGTTCAAGCTTCAGATGAAGTCATTGAAGGCAAATTCCATGAATATTTCATCGTAGACCCGATTCAAGGCGGCGCAGGAACGTCTATGAATATGAATGCCAATGAGGTCATTGGAAACAGAGCCCTCGAGATCATGGGACATCAAAAGGGCGAATACATTCATTTAAGTCCAAACACACATGTGAACATGTCACAATCGACAAATGATTCGTTCCCAACGGCGATCCATATTGCAGTGCTCAAGCAGTTAGACATTTTACTTGAGACGATGCAGGCCATGCATGACGTATTTCAAAAGAAAGCAAAAGAATTCGATCATGTCATCAAAATGGGGCGTACTCATTTACAAGACGCTGTTCCGATCCGTTTAGGACAAGAGTTTGAAGCATACAGCCGTGTGCTCAGCCGTGATATTAAACGAATCAACCAATCAAAACAGCATTTATATGAAGTAAATATGGGTGCGACCGCTGTTGGGACAGGCCTCAATGCAGATCCTCGCTACATCGAAATCGTCGTGAAGAAGCTTGCTGATATTTCTGGACTGCCATTAGTAGGCGCAGAGCACCTCGTAGATGCGACACAAAATACAGATGCATACACAGAAGTATCTGCTGCCTTAAAAGTATGCATGATGAACATGTCTAAAATTGCGAATGACCTTCGCTTAATGGCATCTGGCCCACGTGCAGGTCTTGCTGAGATTGCATTGCCAGCCCGTCAGCCGGGATCATCCATTATGCCTGGAAAAGTCAATCCAGTCATGGCAGAGCTCATTAACCAAATCGCATTCCAGGTCATTGGGAACGACCACACCATCTGTCTTGCTTCTGAAGCAGGCCAGCTTGAGTTAAATGTGATGGAGCCTGTTCTGGTCTTTAACTTGCTTCAATCTATTAGTATAATGAATAACGGATTCCGCTCATTCACAGATCACTGCTTAGCGGACATCGAAGCAAATGAAAAACGTTTGAAAGAATATGTCGAAAAAAGTGCAGGTGTCATTACTGCGGTAAACCCTCACTTAGGCTATGAAGCCGCGGCTAGAATCGCAAGGGAAGCCATTTTAACAGGACAATCGATCAGAGATCTTTGCCTGCAAAATGATGTGTTAACAGAAGAAGAACTTGATATTATTTTGAATCCTTACGAGATGACAAAGCCTGGCATTGCGGGTGCAGAGCTCCTAGAGCGATAATAATATCAAAAATTTTATTTTATTAATATGTGGAATTGCCTGTGAAATAGAGAAAAACAGGCAATTCACTTTCTTTCGAATTGACACACTTTTTTCACAATATTTTGAAAACGCTTAACGCACGCACAAAGGGAGGAAACAAAATGAAAACACCACGTCTACCGTCTATTTTAGAAGTCGTGTCTGTACTTGGCTTATTTTTAGCAATTGTTTTATCATTCACTCTTTACTTCAAACTAGATATTCAACTCGCATTGTTTATCTCATGGTTTATGGTTATCGCTTTAGGAATTCGTTTAGGGCATTCGTACAAAGACCTTCAAAATGCGATCACAAAAGGGATATCAAATGGATTAGAGGCTGTTTTAATCTTAATTGCAGTAGGTGCACTTGTTGGTACATGGATTGCTGGCGGTGTTGTACCCACGTTAATTTATTACGGACTGGAATTTATTCATCCTAATATCTTCTTATTAGCTACACTGATTATCTGTTCTATTATGTCTGTTGCTACTGGTACGTCTTGGGGTACAGTTGGAACGGCAGGTATTGCGATGATTGCGATTGGTGAAGGATTGGGTATCCCATTACCGATCGTAGCTGGGGCTGTTTTATCTGGCGCTTATTTTGGTGATAAATTATCTCCTCTATCTGATAGTACTGTGCTCGCTTCCTCTCTTTCAAAAGTGGACGTGCTGGCGCATGTAAGAGCCATGATGGTTTTATCCATACCGGCCTTTGTTATTACGGCTATTATGTTTACAATTACTGGATTTATGTATGGTGGAAGAAATATTGATCAAGATAAAGTAGAGTTTTTAAAACAAGCATTGCAGGATACATTCACGATTAATATTTGGATGATTATTCCGGCAGTCATTGTTGTCCTATTACTTGTATTGAAAAAACCGTCAATGCCTGTTATCGCAATTGGTGCACTGCTTGGGGCAGTCTGGGCGATGGCATTCCAAGGAATGAACCCGGCAGATGCGCTTGGAACAGCTTATAATGGCTTTTCTATTAATTCAGATGTAGATTTCTTAAATACGCTGTTAAATCGTGGCGGTATTGTGAATATGCTTGGATCGCTAGTGGTCATTATTCTCGGACTTGGTTTTGGTGGCGTACTTGAATATCTCGGCGTCTTAAAAGTAATTGTCGCTACTTTCGAGAAGAAATTATATAATGCAGGAAATGTAACCCTATCTACACTTGTTGTTGCATTCTTCGCAAATATCTTCGGCTGTGCGATGTACGTTTCATTAATTCTTACACCGAAAATTATGGAAAAAAGCTATGATAAATTGAAAATAGACAGACGCGTTCTATCTAGAAATGCTGAAGTTGGTGGAACAATGACGTCTGGTATGGTTCCGTGGTCAGATAACGGAATTTACATGGCAGGGATTCTAGGCGTCTCGACATTCTCTTATTTACCATTTATGTGGCTGAGTTTTGTTGCCATTGGTCTTGCCATCATCTACGGATATACAGGGAAATTCATTTGGTACGTGAAAAATCAACAAGACTCAGAAGAATCGGCATCATAAGCCGCTGCAAAAGCCGCCCCTCCCCGGGCGGCTTTTGTTTGTCCTAGGACCGTAAGACTATGTGTGTTTCCAGAAGGGTGGTTGTGTATTTTGACCCCCTATAAAAGAGGGCTTAAGGTGTGGTATGAAGCAGATTGAAAGCATATTTATACCATAAAAAGGGCACAAATCCCTATTCAAACATGAGTCTTTGAACCTTATAATAACAATATTGGAAAAAGTGCGATTCACCATTACGCTCGTTTAGAGGGACTCTAAGCAGCGTTTTTATTTTTGACAGGAGGAGGAACCCCTATGAGCTTATCGGATATGCTGACTGCCCTTAACGGTGGTATTTCAAATAAAAAGGCAGAGATCGAAGAGAAAATTGCTCGACTCAAAAAGGCGAAAAGTAAAGTTGAACGTGAACAAGATGCGGCGGAAACAGATCTAAAACAAATCAAGCAGCCAAAGCTTGGGACCTCTTGGAAAGGTGAGCGGAGCCAAGATTTCAAATCAGAGCGAAATGAAGCGCATGATGCGCTGCAAACGATCGTAAGCGATAAATACCCACGCTACGTGAGCCGAATCGAATTCAAAATCAGTACATTAGAAGCCGAGCAGTCTGCCTTATCCTTTGCCAGCTCTTTAGCTGGAGATGCCGCACGTTTGGCTGAAAAAGGAGAAGACGCAGTAGAAGACGCAAAACGCTTGATCTCAAAAGCATGGAGCAGCTTGTAAGCGAGCTTCATGCTGAACAAATCTGGAGGATATCATAATGGGACAAATTAAGTTAAACTACCAAACAGTGATGGATAAACTAGATGAAGTCTCCCAAGCAGTTGAAGCTTTAACAATGAAAAAAGCAGCAGATAAAGCTGGTGAAAACAGCCTTGAATTTGTAACCAAATGGACGTCACGTGAAGCAGAGGTGGGCGAAATGGTCTCAAGCTTTAAAGAAGCCTTGATCAAAAACGTTCAGGATACACGCTCAAATGTGAAGACACTAAAAGAACAGGATGAAGCGATTGCGGCAAAATCATAAGCCCCAATCGTTTTATTGATAGCGTAGCTGAGTACGATGTAAAATATAGTCGTAAAGACTCATATATAATTCGGGATTTATGACCTTAGATTATTCCGTTTTTCTTCCAAACACCATGTTAAAAGGACACCTTTTCCCTATTTAAGCCTAAGGCTTTTCGCCTTATACTATACTTAATGAAAGCGAACGATAGAAATGTCAGGACTGGAAAAAGCAGATGATCTGCTTGGTTTCAAAAATGCTGACGCCGTGCTTTCTTATGAGGTCTAATAGAGGTGGATGACATGAGTTTATCCGAGATGCTGCACCATCTGCATATGGGGATTGAAAACAAACGTGCAGAATTTGACGAAATGATCTCTCGGTTAAAGACAGCCAAAAGTAATATTCGAACAGAACAAGATCTTGCGCAGTCTGACATAAAGGAAATCAAGAAGCCTGCTCTAGATTCGTCATGGAAAGGTGAGAGAGGAACGGACTTTCACCGTCATCGGAAAGAAGCCTTTCACGTGCTGCACGACATTGTGAACAATGAGTATGAAACCTATATTACGGAGATAGACCAAAAAATTATGCACTTTGAGTTAAAAAAAATGGAACTCGCTGTCGCCAGTAATTTTGCAGGAAGAGCCCAAGATGTGATGGAAAAAGGCGAGGATTTTGCAAAGGATGTCAAACATTTAATTGAACGGGGCTGGAAAGCTCTTTAATAAAATAAACGAAACAGCCGGCTGAACAAGCGGCTGTTTTTTTGGTTTAGTCACATCCGCCGCTACCACCTGAATCACCACCGCAGGAGGCATCAGAAGCGTGATGTGTATACGAATCAGTATAGTTACTGGTTGTTGAACTGTGATGTGCAGAATGCTTAGAAGATGAACGCTTATCTTTTGGTGTAAACATGTGGGCGGTAATGGCGCCTAAAGAAGCTAGTATGATGATGATAACAAACATGATGTATCCCTCCTCTTGTTTCATATTCATACGTTTGAGCCATAACAAAGTTCCCGGTCGGAAAGAAAAACTGGGCAAAGAGTTCTATTTTCGTTTATGATGATAGGCAAAAGTAATTGACCAAGGGAGGGGAGTCTATGTTATCTCTACGTCAGGAGGAGCTGTTGAGGCGGTTAATGCAGGCAGAGCAGGAGCTGACAGGTGAAGAAATTGCACGCCTGATAGGCGTCACATCACGAACAGTTCGAACAGATATGAAAGCGCTTAAATCGATATTAGAAGCACATGGGGCAACGCTTCATATGAAACGTGGAGCAGGGTATACATTGACTGTCGAAGATTATGGAGCATTTCGTACTTTTTTGAAAAACTCAATGAGAGAAAGAAATGAAAAAAAGAATCAAGTCATTCCAGATCAGCCGGAGGATCGTATCTCTTATTTATTGAGAAGGCTTTTATTGTCCGAAGACTATATGAAATTAGATGAATTGGCCGAGGAATTATTTGTGAGTGAATCTACTGTGAAAAATGACCTGAAAGCAGTCAAGCATATTTTCTCTTTACATGGCCTCTCTGTTGCACACCGTCCTAAATATGGACTGAGGCTGACTGGAGATGAAATGAAATTAAGGTATTGTCTAGCTGAGCATGTGTTTCAGCAGGAGCATCCGAACCCTGCCCTTTTACCTGAAGAAACATATCAATTGATTCAAGATATGGTGCGTTCACGTACAAAGGCAAGCGGCCTTCATGTGTCAGAGATCGGTTTAAGCAACTTAGTGACACATATCGCCATTGCGTGCAAACGAATTGAAGAGAAAAAATTGGTCATGATGCCGGAAGGAGAACTCAAAGATATTCAAACACAGCCCGCTTTTCAAGTGGCGAGGCAAATGGCAGAAGATATGCGTCACGTACTCGGTATAGATTTTCCATTATCTGAAATGGCCTATATTGCGATTCATTTAATGGGGGCAAAAATGATGGCGTATGGAGAAACGGGCCACACGCTATTTCACATGCTTGATGAAGAGCATTTCCGTTTAACTCACCAATTACTTGGTTATGTCGAAGAGCACATGTCACTTGATATTCAGACAGACAAGGAATTGATTGTGGGACTAAGTCTTCACCTGAGATCAGCGATTCATCGGTTCCGATATGATATGAACATCCGTAACCCCTATTTATCAGACATAAAAAGGCATTATCCGATTGCTTTTGAAGCAGGTGTCTATATGGGAAGATGGCTGAAGGAAAAAGAGAATGTAGAGATTCATGAAGATGAAATCGGATATTTGGCGCTGCATATTGGTGCTGCCATAGAGCGGACAAAAACTCAGACTGTGAGAAAAAAATGCTTGATTGTGTGTGCAACGGGTGTCGCAAGCAGTCAGCTTCTTCTCCATAAGCTGAAGGCCGCCTTTAGCGAAAGGCTAGAGATTGCTGGAACTGCAAGTGTCAGTGACCTTTTGTCGTATGACTTGAGAAGTATCGATTTGATCATTAGTACCATCCCGCTTCAGAACACACTACCTGTGCCAGTGATTGATGTACATACGATCCTCAGTGAAGACGATATGTCGAGGCTGAAGCGATTTGTACAGGGGTCACAAGAAATGGGGGTCTTGCGATATATCAGTCCGAAGATGACTTTTTTTCAGCAAGATCTACAAACAAGGGAAGAGGTTCTTCAATTTTTCGTGAATGTATTGCAGGAACAAAAACGAATCCCCAATGATTTTGAACAGCTATTGTTGGAAAGAGAGGAAGTGTCACCTACGTCGTTCGGTCATTTGGTCGCAATTCCTCACCCAATCAAACCGGCAACAGATGATACGTTTTGTGCGATCTGTACGTTGAGAAAACCAGTGCTGTGGGGCGAAGAGCGGGTACAGGTCGTCTGTTTGTTAAGTATACAGAAGACGTATCAGAAAGAATTGCAGTCACTTTATCAATTTCTTGTGCGTTTGACAGAGCAGAAGGAAGTGGTGGAGCAAATCATCAAAGCTGCTTCATTTGAAGAACTGACGGCGGCGCTGCACGTGTTGGAACAGCCAGATGAAAAAAAAGGACACCCATTTCCGCATCTGTGAGGAAAAAGATTAGATGTTAATGAAAGCGCTTTTAAAATAACATCAAAAAGGAGGATGATCACGAGTTTTTGTAAAGGGGGAGACGGATCATGAGCTTTAAAGAGAGAGCGGCCGACGTCATGGGACATGTCGCTTATCGTATTACAAATCAGAAGTATATTATGGCGATTAAGCAAGCATTTGTCACATTAATGCCAATCATCATTACGGGGGCATTTGCTGTACTGGTCGCAAATATGATCATGAGCCCGGAAACGGGGCTTGCCCATTTTGAGATATTCAGGTTTTTAGCAGAGCTTCAGCCAATTATGAAGGCAATCAATTATGCCACGCTGAACTTTTTAACGATCGGGGCTGTGTTCCTCATCGGGATTGAGCTTGGGAAAATCAATGGACATAAATCATTATTCCCAGGATTAATGGCATTGATTTCATTTATATCCGTTATTCCGACGACACTTCTTCTTGAAGTCGATGGATCGATGCGTGAGGTTGTCGATGTGCTGGCGAGGCAATTCTCCGATCCAAAAAGCTTATTTTTGGGTATGATCATTGCCATCGTCTCTGTAGAGATCTTTTGTAAGCTTACCGAGGTGAAGTGGCTGCAAATTAAAATGCCAGATTCTGTTCCATCAAATGTGGCGACGTCTTTTTCTTCACTTTTCCCATCAATTATTACGATTACAATCATTAGTTCATTCGGGTTTGCGTTTCACCGTGTGACAGGCATTTATTTGCATGAAGCGGTGTATAACGTCGTGCAGCGTCCGCTTGAAAGTGTTGTGCAGGGACTGCCTGGTATTTTAACGTTAATGTTTGTGGCTCAATTTTTCTGGGTGATCGGTATACATGGCAACCAAATGATTAAACCGATTCGCGAGCCGCTGTTATTAGGATCAATTGCAGTGAACATGACAGCATTTCAAGAGGGCAAAGAGATTCCAAATATTATCACGATGCCATTTTGGGATGTGTATATGAGCATTGGTGGTTCGGGTGTGACGATTGGTCTGTTGATCGCCATTTTTATAGCGGGTAGAAGGGAAGAGATGCGTAGCATTGCCAAGCTTTCATCAGGACCTGGACTGTTTAACATCAATGAACCAGTTATTTTCGGATTACCTGTCATGCTGAACCCTGTGATGGCGATTCCGTTTATCGTTACACCACTCGTGACAGGTACGATTGGTTATATCGCAACCGCTACAGGTTTTGCCGGGAAAGCGGTGGTGATGGTGCCGTGGACGACACCTCCGATTGTGAATGCTTGGCTGTCTACCGCTGGCAGTATGGGGGCTGTCATCACACAGCTCATCTGTATTGTTGTCGCTGTTTTCATCTATTTACCTTTTGTCCTCTTATCCAACCGGAAGCCAGAAGCAGCACCTGATTCAGAATAGAAGGAGGGCTCATGAATGAACATGCAATTTAGATGGTATGGCAAAGAAGATCCTGTCTCCCTTTCATATATTCGGCAAATTCCCGGCATGAAAGGGATTGTCAGTGCAGTCTATGATGTGCCGGCTGGTGATTTGTGGCCGGAGGAAAGTATTGCTCATTTAAAAGCGGAAATCGAACGTCACGATCTTGCTTTTGAAGTCGTAGAAAGTCTCCCGGTCCATGAAGATATTAAGCTGGGAAAGCCTAGCCGGGATGTTTATATCGAGCATTATCAAGAAAATATCCGGAGATTAGCAAGGCATGGTGTGAAGGTCATTTGTTATAACTTCATGCCAGTCCTTGATTGGACACGAACACAGCTCGATTTCCCACTAGCTGATCAATCGACGACCCTTGTTTATTTTCAGCATCAGCTTGAACAGATGGATATAGAAAAAGATCGACTTTCCTTACCAGGATGGGATACGTCTTATACGCAGGAAGAAATGAGAAAGTTGATGGCTGCATACAGGGCATTGGGTGCGGAAGGGTTGTTTGAGAACCTAGACTATTTCTTGGGAAATATCCTTCCAGTTGCAGCGGAAGAGAACATGAACATGGCACTGCATCCAGATGACCCTCCTTGGAACATATTTGGTCTGCCCCGCATTGTCAGTTGTGAAGAACAAATAGATCGTATCCTTCAGCTCGATGAACGCTCACAGCATGGACTGACCTTTTGTTCCGGTTCCCTAGGCTGTAATGCGAAAAATGATGTTCCTTCACTTGCGAGAAAGTATGCCAAAAAAGGGCGTATACACTTTGCTCATTTACGCAATGTCAATTTGTATGAAAACGGTGATTTTGAAGAGTCGGCACACCTGTCGTCAGCAGGTAGCCTCGATATGGGAGCGATTGTGAACGCATTGTTTAAGGAAGGATTTGCTGGCTATGTCCGGCCAGATCATGGACGAATGATCTTTGGTGAGACGGGCAGACCTGGCTATGGATTATACGACCGAGCACTTGGAGCTATGTATTTACAAGGGATGTGGGAAGGACTTCAAATTCACACGAAGAAAGGTCAGGTGGCAACATGAACAAAATCGACATACCCAATGACTTTATTCTAGGTGCTGCGGCTTCTGCTTGGCAGACGGAGGGTTGGAAAGGGAAGAAACCGCATCAGGATTCGTATATAGACCTTTGGTATAAGGAGGGGTATCACGTATGGCACGAAGGATACGGACCAGCAGGAGCAACGAATTTTTACGAGCGCTATCCTGAAGATGTAGCCCTTATGAAGGAAATTGGGTTATCTCATTACCGGACATCGATCAATTGGTCGAGGTTTCTCATAGATTACGAGAATGGAATTGTAGATGAGACCTATGCTCGTTATATTGATGATTTCATCAATGAATTACTTGAAGCAGGTGTAGAGCCGATGTTTTGCTTAGAGCATTATGAGCTTCCGGCCGTTTTGCTTGAAAAGTACGGCGGCTGGTCATCTAAACATGTTGTCGAGCTGTTTGTTCTGTATGCAGAAAAGGTGTTTGAACGCTATGGAGACCGGGTCAAACATTGGTTTACCTTTAATGAACCAATTGTTGTTCAGACTCGTGTGTATCTAGATGCTATTCGTTATCCTTTCGAGCAAAATACGAAGAAATGGATGCAGTGGAACTATCATAAAGCCTTGGCGACAGCAAAAGTGGTGAAGCTTTTTCAGGAAATGGGCTTGAAGGAATCAGCCGGTGCAAAAATTGGGGTCATTCTCAATCCAGAAGTGACGTATGCGAGATCTACTGCTCCGCATGATCAAGAAGCGGCCCGCATGTATGATTTGTTTTTTAATCGCGTGTTCTTAGATCCCTCCATTAAAGGCGAGTATCCAGAAGAACTGCTTGATGTATTGAAAAAGCATGACATTTTTTTCGATGCAACGGAAGAAGAGCTTCAGATCATTAAAGATCATACAGTCGATGTGGTCGGTCTTAATTTATACTATCCGCATCGCGTTAAGGCACCTAGCAAGGCTTGGAACGAAAACACACCGTTTCATCCATCTTATTATTACGATCTATTTGAGCTCCCAGGGAGAAAAATGAATCCATTCAGAGGCTGGGAAATCTATCCGAATATCGTCTATGATATGGGCATGAGAATAAAAGAAGAATACGGCAATATCGAGTGGTTTGTGGCTGAAAACGGTATGGGGGTCGAGCAGGAAGAGCGGTTTAAAAACGAAGACGGCATCATTGATGATCAGTACCGAATTTCATTTATCAGCCAGCATTTGAAAAAAGCCCTTCAAGCGAAAAAAGAAGGTTCAAACTGCAAGGGATATATGCTCTGGGCTTTTACGGATAATGTCTCGCCGATGAATGCATTCAAGAATCGCTACGGATTAGTAGAGATCCAACTGGAGAATGAAAGGAATCGTCAGATGAAAGCGTCAGGATACTGGTTCAAAACATTAATCCAAACGAGGAAATTAAGGGATGAACCAGATGTCATTTATCAATAGGAGTGATGGGATATGAAGCGAATCATTCTCGCTTGTGCAGCAGGAATGTCGACGTCGATTGTGGTATCTAAAATGAAGGCAGCCGCAGAAGGAAAAGGGCTGGATTATGAAATTTATGCGATACCTGAAGGGGCCATTGCGGACGAATTAGAAGAGCATGGGGACGATGTAAAGGTCATTTTGCTAGGACCGCAAGTTAGCTTTATGAGAAAGGCAGCAGAAAAAACAGCGGCACCTTATCATATACCTGTCGATGTGGTAAATGTAAGATTATATGGAACAGCGAATGGAGAAAAAATTCTAGAACATGCACTGAAACTAGCAAATGAATCTTGAGCAATCGGAGGAGAAGCAGATGACGGTATTAGAGGAAATGCAGGGAGCAGCCTTTCAAATAATTGCCCATGCAGGTGAGGCACGAAGCCATTATGTAGAAGCCATTCGTCTAGCAAGAGCGGATGACTTTGAAGCAGCACAGCAGTTGATTGAAAAAGGGGAGGAAGCGTTTCGAAGCATCCATGACCTGCACTTGTCGCTGATACAAAAAGAGGCGGCAGGGGAACAGCTTCCCTTTTCTTTACTGCTCATACATGCAGAAGACCAAATGCTCACAACAGAGACCATCCATCTGCTTGCCATTGAAATGATCGAAATGTGTAAAAAAATGAATACCCTGTCAAAATAGATATCAGTTATTAACCAATTTCTGTTATAATCATTCGGTAGATAAAGAGAAAGCAGGATTGGTGAATGAAAAAAACATGTATGTGGCTTGCAGTTGGTTTAGTCATGCTGCTCATTTCGGGCTGTATGGGTAAGAAACAGCAAACAGAAGGAAACCAGCAAGCCATCAAAGAGGTAAAGGGTCAAGTACAAACGAAAGAAACAACAGACACGCAGCAAATTGAAGCGGCAGAGATAGACAAACAAAACTGGATTCAGCAAAAGGAACCCGTTGCGCTTCCAATCTTGATGTATCACAGTATTTCCAGCGGTAATTCGTTACGTGTGCCAAAAAGCGAATTTGCGGCTCATATGAAATGGCTGAAAGACAACGGCTATGTCACGCTGTCGCCGAAAGAGGCATATCAAGTTCTCGCGACCAATTCGACACCAAGTGAAAAGTATGTTCTTATCACATTTGACGATGGATATACGGATAACTACACAAAGGCATTTCCGATTTTAAAGGAATATGGAATGAAAGCCACGATTTTTATGATCGAGCAGTCCATTGGCCGTCCGCATCATTTAACCGATGCTCAAATGGATGATATGGTGGCGCATGGTATTTCAATAGAGAGTCACACCATTCATCATTTAGAACTCAATCGTTTAACACAGAAGCAGCAGGAAGAAGAATTAAAAGGATCGAAGGTATTCTTTGACCAGCGGTTTTCTCAACAAACGATCATGGTCAGCTATCCGGTCGGTCGCTATAACGAAGACACGCTGAAGCTGGCGAAGGAAGCAGGATATGAAATGGCTGTGACCACTGAACCAGGACATGCGAAAAAGGAACAAGGCATGATGTCCTTACACCGCCTGCGCATTTCACCGGGACTTTCACCCGAAAGCTTTGGCAGGCTGATAGAGGGAAATTGATCAATATTAGATCACAGATGTTTCACATGAAACATTTTACGACACGTTTCGTGGAGATGATTTGTGGATCGACAACATCATAGGGCTTGAGTACACATCTAGATATATTCTTCAGACGTGATCGTCACACATAATGTTTTTTAAATGATGTGAAAAGGGAGAGAGCAAAGATGTCAAATTTTCTTGGAATTGATCATGTCCAGTTAGCTGCCCCAAAGGGGAGTGAAGAGAAGGCACGTTTGTTTTTTGGGGAGATTCTAGGAATGAAGGAAATACCTAAGCCTGTTCACCTAGCAAAACGTGGTGGTGTTTGGTTTCAGTGCGGCAATCAACAGCTTCACATTGGCATTGAAGATCAGTTTCAAGCAGCGAAAAAAGCTCATCCAGCTTTTCAAGTAAAAAAATTATCAAATTTAAAAGAGACATTAATGAAACATCATATTCTTATAAAGGAAGATCAGCCGTTAGATGGAGCCATCAGGTTTTATGTAGATGATCCATTTGGAAATCGAATTGAATTTTTAGAGAGACTGTAGAAAATAAATCTTGTGAGAAACAATAAGGATGTCGAGAAAATCTCGACATCCTTATTTTATGAAAGTATGTTATTGATAAACAGGATAACCCGTTATCTTTATATCTTTTCCGAGTGGTTCAAGAGAGAGTTGATCCAGTTCAATTGCATCACTCATGAGGCGTATGCCTTCGCCTCCGAAAAAAGAAGGAGAGAGTCGACCGCCAATGAGCTTGGGCGCCATGTAGATGACGAGTTTATCGACAAGCTGCTGTTCTAAAAATGAGGCATTGATTTGTCCGCCGCCTTCAATCATCAGGGAGGAGATATTTCTTTCTCCAAGCACTTGAAGTACTTCTTGTAAAGGCACACGGATATCGCTATCCGTCATGATGACACTGACGCCAGCTGCTTCTAAAGCGGCTCGTTTTTCTTCATCGGCTTGTTTTGTTGTAAAGATCCATGTTGGCGCCATTTGATCTGTGACCACCTTTGCTGTCAGCGGGATAGACAGCTTAGAGTCTAAGACAATTCGAATTGGATGATGACCGTTTGGAATCCGTGCTGTTAATGAAGGATCGTCGTGAATGACGGTTTGCGCACCGACCAAGATGGCATCGTTGATACTGCGAATGTGATGTGCATCATAACGGGACGTCTCTGATGTAATCCACTTGCTGTCAGACGTAGCAGATGCAATTTTTCCGTCTAACGTAATGCCTGCTTTGAGTGTCACGAAAGGTGTTTTTTTCGTAATAAAGTGATTAAATACTTCATTCATCAGAATGGATTCCTGTTCAAGTACGCCCGTGATAACTTGTATGCCAGCGTCTTGTAAAATGGCAATCCCGCGGCCAGCGACCAGCGGATTCGGATCAAGTGCCGCCACGACAACAGTTTCGACGCCAGCTTTCACAAGTGCTTCAGCGCATGGACCTGTGCGGCCATGGTGGGAACAAGGCTCTAGTGTCACATAGATCGTGGCACCTTTTGCCTTATCTCCAGCCATTTTGAGCGCATGGATTTCTGCATGTGGTTCGCCGGCCTTCATATGCGCCCCGACCCCAACAATTTCATTTTCTCGCACAATCACAGCCCCGACGAGCGGATTGGGAGATGTCTGACCTTTCATTGCTTCGGCATTTTCAAGGGCTAGTTTCATATATCGCTCATGATGTGGCAATCGTACGCACCTCTTGATCCGCCTTCATATGACCTGAGCGGTTAATTTTTGTCTGCAAGTATTTTTCATTGAACTCAGAGACATCACCCCAAAGTGGAATCCGTCCAGAAAGAGAAAGGCCTGCATGACTGATAGCATCGGTCTTTTTCGGATTATTGGTAATAAGTCTGACTGGCTTTGTACGCAATGTTTGAAGAACAGCAATCGCTTCTTCATATTGACGTGTATCATCTTCAAAGCCTAGTGCTTCGTTTGCTTCTACTGTATCGTAGCCGTTTTCTTGCAAGATGTAGGCCATGGCTTTACTGAAAAGACCGATCCCGCGTCCTTCATGGTTGGCTAAATAAAACAGTGCGCCTGCTCCATTGTCCTCAATCATCCGCATAGACTGTTTCAATTGGAATCCGCAATCGCAGCGTTTGCTTCCGAAAATATCGCCGGTGTGGCAGATGGAATGCATGCGGATCAGCGCTTCATCAGCATGTTCGAAATCTCCGTAAACAAGGACACTTGATTGCTGGTGATCTGCAAGCTCACGGGAGGAAAGGCTTTCGATTAAAGCTTCATCTGATAATGGTTCTTTCCCGTCATCTTTTAACCATGAATACCAGTTAAACATGACCGTTCTACCGTCTAAATTCACTGGCAGTTTAATAGGTCCAGTGATATATATAAATCCGTCTTCTTGCTGTACTCGTTTGATTTTATCTTTTAAAATGGCTGTTTTAACCTCTGTGTGTTTGTCCATATTCTGCACCTTCTTTTTTGTCTGTTTCTTCAATCTGTAAACGAACGAGAACGCCAAATGGATCAATAAATTCGTTACTTTTTCCTGTCGTGTTCATGTGAACGCCTGCTTTTGTCAGACGTTCGACGACGGATGTTCTATCGCCTTCTTTTGGGAAAACCAGTGTATAGCTTCTAATTCCTGAAAAACGTGGATCAATGGCTCCTTTTCTCCCGCGTCCCCATGCATTAAAGGCAAGGTGGTGATGATAGACGCCACCAGCAACGAATAAGCTGGCTGGGGGAGCCATTCGGATATGAAAACCGAGCGTGTTCACATAAAAGGAATCGGCTTCTTCTGGGTTGAGATGGAAATGCAAGTGTCCCATGACTGTACCAGCCGGGAGTCCTTCCCAGGTGGAATCAGCGGCTTCTTGCAGGAGACCATCTCCATCAAGCGGAGCATTTCCGCCACCTTTCAGCTCTCCATGCTCACCTACCCATATGTCCTGAGGACGATCAGCATAAATCTCAACGCCGATGCCATCTGGATCACTTAAATAAATGGCTTCACTGAAAAAGTGATCGCTTGCTCCAATTAAAGGATAGCCTTTTTTGATCACATGCGCCAGCCATGTGCCCAGGTTTTTTCTGGTAGGTAATAAAACCGCAAAATGATAAAGTCCTGGCTCATGATCCGGCTTCTCTTTCAGCTGCACATCTTCTTTCAGCACAAGGATTGGTTCCTTTGCGTTGCTGCCAAGCGTGACAGTAGAATCCGTCTGTTCTAATAAAGTAAAACCTAAAATGTCTGTATAAAAAGGCAAAGAACGCTCAAAGCTGGACACATGTAATTCTGTTACACCTAATCTTACCTGCTCTATTGTATTCAAAGCTCGGTCATCTCCTTCATGTTATATGCATCTGCATGTTCAATGGTTTATTGAAAATTGATAAAAATGATTACCTTGTTACTTTTAGTAACTAAACTATATAATAGTTAGTGACTTATTTCAAGTAATTAATTATGTTATAATGAAAAAAAGTAGAGAAAAGCAGGAGGGAGTAAAGTATGGCTCAAGTAGATGGCTGCCCAATTACAGATGCCATGGAGATTTTAGGGAAGAAGTGGGTGATTCTGATCATCAATCAGCTTTTGACAGGGCCAAAACGTTTTTGTCAGCTAGAAAATGAAATGAACATCAGCGGACGGTTATTATCAGAAAGGCTGAAAGATTTAGAAGCTGAAGGCCTTGTTGAGAAAAAAGTTTATCCCGACATTCCCGTGCGGATTGAATATGAACTAACAGAACAAGGAAAGAAAATTGAACCAGTCATACGGGAAATGTATGCTTGGTCTTTAGAGCGAAAAAATAGTGAAAAGGGTGAACATGTCCCTTCTTAATCGATTTCGATCAGTGTCCCTGATCGATTTTTTTTGTGATTTTCCAGAAATCTAAGTCAATAGTATGAAAAATGATGTTGACAATAATTTCATTCATCATATAATATCAAGGAGAAGAGGGTTCTTTTCCCTGTAATGGAATGGGGAGGTTATGCCATGGTATCATGAATGGGACAGATTACCTAAACCGTGTATCACTACATCATGTAGCAACAGACATCTTTGACTTGTCGAAAGCAAAGATTTATTTTTTAAACTCAATTGATAATGATTATCATAATCATTTATGAGTGTGATTCATACGCTGATAAAGGTTATTTTTTTTATTGTCTATTGAGAATAATTATCAATATCATTTAGGAGGATATATATGAAATCACTTCGTTCAGCATCACACGTCTTATTATTCTTTAGCTTTGTTCTATTGTTTGCTCTAGCCCCGGTTAGCTCTGCCTCAGCAGCAGGCTTAGCAGATGGTCAATATTCAGCACAATATGTGGTATGGAAAGCAGACAGTGATTCAACGTCAACAGCAAATACGTATTTTGAAAAACCAGCTAAGCTTGTTGTGAAGGACGGAAAAATCAAAGCGCAAGTCACTTTAACGAACAGCTCTTGGATTACAAGCTTTAAAACATTGGATCAAGGTGTCTACAAAGATGCGAAGATGATCAGTACAAACACAGCTGCTAATAAGAGAACGGTAGAGTTCAATGTCAACAGCCTGACAGATGTTGTACCAGCTAAAGTGAGTGTGACTGTACCGGTCATTGGATATACAGGCAATTACGATATTCGCGTCAAGTTTGATGCAGCAACTGTTCAATAAAAAGGGAGGAAATTCGTTTGATGAAAAAATGGATCAGGATGCCAGCCTTCATGGCTGCATTGCTTCTGGCACTTATACTGCCTTTTTCAAATGCACAGGCTGCTTCATTAAATGATGGTACATACTCCGTCAATTACACTGTGATGAAGGCCGAAGGAACTGCCGTTTCGATGGCAAATGATTACTGGCTGAAGCCGGCAAAAGTGATCGTGAAAAATGGCAAGCTGACTGTGCAAATGACCATTAAAAACAGCAGCTGGGTAACGGAATTTAAAGTGCCGGGAAATGGCGGCTATGTCGATACGACGGTTCTATCAACGAATAAGAAAGCCAATACAAGGCTTGTCCAATTCCAAGCACAGAGTTTGTCTAAACCAATCAAGTCAAAAATCCATGTCACAGTCAAATCGGCTGATTATGATCATGACTATACCATCCAACTGAAATTCGATGAAAGCAGCATCAAGTCACTTTCTTCTGACAGTTCAAAAGAAACAGCAGGTGCAGCAAAACATCAAGAATCATCAAAAGAAACAACCAAAACAACTGATTCATCCACCAAAACAAAACAAGAAGAAAATCCTCAAACTGGTGATACAAGCCAGATGGGATGGCTCCTTGTGCTTGTCTTATGTTCAGGCGGGTTTTTAGCGAGAAAGTGGATCATCAAGCATTAACGGAAGGAAGTGTCATCTTTTGAAACGTCTTTTTCATCTACAGACAGCTATTCTGCTCGTTTTATTCAGTTTGTTGACTGCGTTTCAGCTGCCTCAAGGAACGGCTCAGGCGGCATCATTGGTTGATGGTGAATATACGGCCGGATTCACCATTTTAAAAAATGGCAGCACTGAAGCATCCATGATGGATACGTATACAGAAAAGCCAGCTAAGCTCATCATCGAAAATGGCAAGACGACTGCCTATTTGACGCTGAAGCAAAGCAAAGAAATCACAGATTTCAAGGTCGAACAAAATGGCTCTCTCGTCACCACTGAAACGGTCAGTGAAGATGAGACAGCAAATACACGTGTGATCAAATTTGATGTAGCCGATGTATCAGCTAAATTAAATGGCTGGGTCAAAATTTACTGGGACTTAGGCGGCTTTATTTATGATGAGGCGTATGACGTACAGATCGCTTTCGACGAGAGCAGTCTCACACTTGTCACGCCTGCGAAGCCAGACGATAGTGAAACAACACCAGATGATCAAAACGGTACGACGCCAGGCGACAGTGAAACAACACCAGATGATCAAAGTGGTACGACACCAGGTGACAGCGAAACAAAGCCGGATGATCAAAGCGGCACAACACCAGACGATCAGCCGGAAACGCCTGACAATAATAACGGCACAACACCAGTTGATTCACCGCAGAACCAATTAAAAGATGGTGTGTATCGTATCAACTACAGTGTGCTGAAGGGCGATGAGGATGAGGCATCTCGGATGAGCCAATACTTCTCACATCCAGCATCATTAACCGTTAAAAATGGAACGCAAACCGTTTCCTTTACGGTGAAGGATCATACGTCAGTTGATTCTTTGAAAATAGAGAAAAACGGTTCTTATCAAGAAGTGAGAAACGTGAGCACAGATCAAGCAAAGAACACAAGAGTGGTTTCATTTGAAGTGTATGATCTGAAAAAAGCAGTTAACGGAAAAGTACACATTGTGGTAGCAGCCGCTCACTATGATCAAACGTACGATATTCGTTTTCAATTTGATTCAAAAAGTATCGTTCCACTGAAGGACGGTCAAATAGAGGAAGAAACACCGGCTACACCAGAAACACCAAAACCAAATAAACCAGCACCAGACACAACGAACGGCGGAACGAATCAAGAGACAGTTCAGCTAAAAGACGGGGTGTACAAGCTTCCTTTCTCAATGAAGAAAGCGGACAAGGATGAGCTTTCTCGCATGAACGATTACGTCGTGAGCCCTGCGACATTGGTGGTGAAAAATGGCCGCCATTTCGTTTCATACACTGTGAAGAACAGCTCAGCCATCACGTCGTTCCAAGTAGGAACCGGTGGTAAATTTGAAGAGACGCTAGTTGCAAAGACTGATCAAAAAGCAGATACACGAGTGATTCAATATGAAGCAAAAAGTGTAAGCAGTGATCAGGCAGCACGCGTGAAAATTGACATTCCAGCTGCCAATTATCATGAGCAGTACGATGTCAAACTTGTCTATGATACGAAAGGCATTTCACTTGGTGAGGGAAGCGGAATTGCGACGGTGATCGGAGACGATGAGAGCATCGGCTTTGTGAAAAATCCAAATGATCACGATTCTCAACCAAGCCAGCTTGCGAATCTCGCCCCTGAGGAAACGGGTGCAGAACAGATGACCTTTACGCCATCAGATGACCAAACCAAGTCTGAGACAAGTCAGCTGAACCCGAAAACAGGAGATACTTCACTTCTCTGGGTGTACATTCTTTTATTCGGCGGATCACTATTCGTGCTCGTCAGAAAGTATCAAACTCGTACAAGATAAAGAATCTATTTTAAGTGAGGTGCGCCATTCATCTCGGCGCATCCACTTCCTTTTTTTCGAAAGGAGGCTTCTGTTTTTTGAAGCATCGAATGTTATGTACCCTGATCACGGCTCTATGTGTGTGCGTCTTCTTAGCAGGCTGCTCACAATCAGCTGAAAGCTCAGCGAAAGGCAAAAAAAGCGCAGCATCAAGTGCCCGCATTGTGGCAACGACTGTAGCTGCTGCTGAGATCATGGATGCGCTAGAGGTGGATCTTGTCGGGGTGCCAACAAGTCAAAAATCCTTGCCGGCTCGATACAAAGGACTCCCAGCGGTCGGTAACCCAATGAGCCCGGACATGGAAATCATCCAATCACTTCAACCGACAGATGTCCTGTCTGTCACGACCCTTCAATATGATTTAGAAACGCCTTTTCAACAAGCTTCTGTCCCTGCGACATACCTCAATCTTGAGAGCCTGGACAAGATGGAGAACGCCATCACAAAGCTTGGAGAAAAATATGATAGAAAGACACAAGCGAAACGCATTGTGGATGATTTTGAACAAAAAAAGAAAGACATACAAGAGAGAACGAAGGGAAAGACGAAGCCATCCGTTCTCATTTTGCTTGGTGTACCAGGCAGTTATTTAGTGGCAACAGAGAATTCGTATATCGGTGATCTTGTGCGTATTGCAGGAGGAAAGAACATCGTAAAAGGTGAGAAAATGGAGTATTTGGCATCCAATACGGAGTATTTACAAAAAGCCAATCCAGATATCATTCTCCGTGCCGCACATGGGATGCCGGATGAAGTCGTCAAAATGTTTGATCAAGAATTTAAAACAAATGACATCTGGAAACATTTCCATGCGGTCAAACAAGACCGGGTGTACGACCTCGAAGAAAGCTTATTCGGGACAACAGGCAACTTAAAGGCAAGAGAGGCATTAGATGAATTGACTCGTATGTTGTATCCGTCATAAGCGGCGAATCTTAATGATAAAAGGACGTTCAAGATGAAAAAAACAGGGATTTTATTTCTGATAGTCAGTCTCTTACTAGCCGGCGTATTTATTTATTCCGCCATTACGGGGAGCATTCATGTTACACCGATTGAATTATTGGAAGGGCTTATGACCGGTCAACATGCACAGGTAGAAATCATTAAAGATTTAAGAATCCCCCGCATGCTCATTGCGATGTTTACAGGGGCGGCTTTATCTGTCTCCGGTGTCCTCTTGCAGTCTGTGATGAGGAATCCATTAGCAGATGCTGGTGTTATTGGTATTTCATCAGGAGCTAGCTTCTTTTCTTTAATGGCGATTACAGCGCTTCCTCAATTTTATTTCTACTCTCCTTTATTTTCAGTTTTAGGCGGGGCAATTGCCTGCTTCCTCGTATACGTGTTGTCTTGGAAAGGCGGCTTAAGCCCGATTCGAATGATTCTGGTGGGGATCGCCATCAATGCCATGTTTACAGGGATGGCAGAAGCGTTTGTGACCATTTGCAGCTATTTCAATATCACCATTAATCAGTCTGGGCAGTCGAATCTGACGATGAAAACGTGGGGAGATGTCCGTTTAATCGGTGTCTATGGCGTCATTGGGCTTGTGGTTGCGCTTTTCTTTAGCAGATGGTGTAACTTGCTTGCCCTTCAAGATAAGACGGCGAAAAACTTAGGATTGCGTGTGACCAGAATGCGCCTTTTGATTTCAATCACGGCGGTGTTATTAGCAGCGGTGACTGCTGCGGTAGCGGGCGTGATTGCCTTTGTCGGCTTGCTCATTCCCCATATCTCTAGAAGGCTCGTCGGCTCGGACCATCGGGTACTGATTCCATTTTCTGCGTTAAGCGGGGCCTTGCTCATTTTGACGGCTGATACGCTCGGCAGAACGCTTGTGGCACCAAATGAAATCCCTGCTTCTACAATCATGGCTGTTATTGGCGGGCCGTTTCTGATCTTTTTATTAAGAAGGGGTGATCGTCTTCATGGACATTCGTGAGGTGTCGTTTTCCTATGATCGGCAGAGGGATATTGTTCAATCGGTCACCACGCACATCGAAAAAGGGAAAATTACGACCATTATCGGTCCAAATGGCTCGGGCAAATCCACACTGCTTTCCTTGATGGCACATAACCATTGTCCACATAAAGGACAGATTCATTTAGATGGACAAGAACTGAATGCGTTCAAGCCAAGGGAACTCGCGAGAAAGCTGGCAGTCGTACATCAGCAAAATGAAGCGCCGCTCGATTTAACGATCGAACGAGTCGTGGCATTTGGGAGAACGCCGTACCAAACGATGCGCGGCAGTGATAAGGAAGAAGATGAGAAAGCAATCGAGTGGGCGCTGTCCTGTACAAAGCTGACGGATAAGCGAAAGGTGCCACTCGCCTCATTGTCAGGCGGAGAACGGCAGCGTGTATGGATTGCGATGGCTTTAGCGCAAAAAACACCGATCCTTTTCTTAGATGAACCGACGACTTATTTGGATATGTATTATCAATTTGACATTCTGGAGCTCATTCGAGAGCTCAATGTCGAGCATGGATTAACCATCGTGATGGTCCTGCACGATATGAATCAGGCGATTCGCTATAGTGATGTCATCATCGCCATGAAAGATGGACAAATTATCCGCGAAGGACGGCCAAATGATGTGTTAACAGAAGAGTTGGTGCGGCACATTTATCATGTGTCCGTCACAATTAAGCAGGATGCAGAAACAGGGATGTATATCGTGCCTGTAGGCATATAAGTTGTGCAAAAAGCAGGTGAGACAGTGTGAAACGAGGGAAAAGAATCGGGCAGCGAATGCTGACGATCGTCTGTTTAGGTGTTTTTCTATATAGCGGTACTGCCATTGGCTTGGAGCTCTTTGGCAATTATCAAAATCGTCAGGTGCTTGCAAAGGCTCAGACACTTTACACACACGAGGATGGAATGAAACAGCGAAAACCTGGAGAAATCCGTCAGTCATTTGATGATTTGCGAAAGGTGAATGAAGACATTGTCGGTTGGATTGATATGAAGGACACGATGATTCAGTATCCAATTGTTCAGTCAAACGATAATGCATTCTATTTAACTCGTAATTATGTAAAGGATGACACACGGGCAGGCAGTATCTTTATGGATTATCGTAATGACGTCTTGCATGAAAGTCCCAATACAGTGTTATACGGTCATCGGATGAGGGATGGGTCTATGTTTGCTGGTCTCACAAACTATTTGAAAAAAGATTTCTTCCAAGATCATCGCACATTTCAGTACGATACGCTGTACCAAAGCTATGAAGCAGAGATTTTTGCTGTGTATGAGACGACAGTCGATTTCGATTATATTCAGACTGATTTTCAGGATCTTGGTGAATATGCGCACTACTTGCAAGCTGTGCGTAAGAAGTCCATCTATCAAACGAAAACAGACGTATCCACAGATGACTTGATTCTCACATTATCGACCTGTGATCATGTGCTGGCACCTAAAAACAAGCGCCTCGTGGTACAGGCGAAGCTAAAGAAAGTTTACTAGAAAAGGAGAGACAGACGGTTGAAATGTTTACATGTGATTTGGGCAGGACTCGTCGTCGTGCTTCTCCTCGGCGGATGCAGCCAGGCGGCGCCTGTCGAGAATGGGAGCAAGCAAGGTGCGCTCAACATTCAGGATTTTGCCGGCAGAACATTATCGTTTCATGAATCACCTGAACGGATCGTCTCGTTGTCAACTGGCGACATGAGCATCATTTATGCCTTAGGTGGCCAGGTGGTCGGCCGGCCAACTGCCGAATTGCCAGACAATCTACAAAAGGCAAAGTCCGTACAATCAATTGGCACAACCCATCAATTTGATGTCGAGCTGATCACGAGTTTAAAGCCCGATGTGGTGCTTGGGAATGAATCATTAAACAGCAAGGATATCTCTACTATAGAAGGAATTGGTTCACAGCTTCTTTTGACAAGTGCCAACTCAGTGAAGGAAATCCAGCGTCAAGTTACTTTATTTGGTGATTTACTTGGAAAGCAGCAAAAGGCCAAAGCACTCAATGCTCAAATCGATCAGCGGATCAAGCAAGTGAAGCAGCCTGAGAAAAAAGTAAAGACACTCGTTGTATATGGTGCGCCCGGCACATATATGGCGGCACTTCCACAATCTTTAAGCGGTGATCTGCTGCGGATCGCTGGTGGGGCGAATATTGCTGAAAATGAACCAGCACTCGAGAAGTTTCCGCAATATGCACAAATCAATGCAGAAAAGGTAATCGAGGCCGATCCAGATCTCATTTTGCTGATGACACACAGCAATCCTGAAGATGTCAAAGCAGGCTTTATGAGTGAAATGAAGCAAAATGCGGCGTGGCACGATGTATCAGCTGTCAAAAATGGAGACGTTGAGATTCTGCCAAGTGACCTATTTGGGACAAATCCAGGCGCAGAAGTCATTAGAGCGATCGATGAATTAGAGAAGAAATTGAAGCGATTGTCATCATGAAGATGAATGCAGAACTAGATTTTCAAAAAAGGCAGTCAAGACGAAAATGGCTGTTACCAGGATTGTTTCTCTCTTTATGTGTGGGCGTCTGTCTAGGACTTGCGGTAGGTTCTGTCCAATTATCGCTGCCGGATTTAATGGCTGTCTTCACGGGATCAGGTCTGCCTGTTCATGAAAAAATTGTCATGGATTTACGGCTGCCGCGTGTGCTCATTGGTTTTCTCGTTGGGGCCTGTCTCGCAGCATCAGGGGCGATTTTACAAGGAGTTGTCCGAAATCCACTTGCTGACCCTGGGATCATTGGTGTGACTGCGGGCGGCGGGTTAGCTGCTGTACTCAGCATGATTGTTCTCCCGCAGTTCACGTATTTGCTTCCGGCAGCTGCTTTTCTGGGCGCCTTATTAGCAGCTCTTGTCGTGTATATGCTGTCATTTGATCAAGGGGTTTCCCCGCTTAAATTGATCTTGGCAGGTGTTGCCGTCAATGCCCTGCTTGGTGCGGTGATGAATGGGTTTATGGTGCTTTACAGTGAGCGTGTGCAGGCTGTTTTGCCTTTTCTATCAGGGGGATTAAACGGGCGGAGCTGGCATCATCTTAGCTTTGTGTCGCCATATGCGCTGGCTGGATTATGTCTTTGTCTTTTCGCCATTAAACCGTCCAATCTCCTTTTGCTTGGCGATGAATCGGCTCAGCTATTGGGCCTTCGAGTAGAAAGGACCCGATTTTTCCTTATTGTGCTGGCGGCTCTTTTAGCTGGAGCGGCTGTGAGTGTCGGCGGTTTAATTGGATTTGTCGGACTTGTGGTGCCTCATTTTATCCGTCTTTTAATCGGAGATGATTACCGGTATATGCTGCCGATTTCAATGCTTGGAGGGGGCGTGCTTGTGGTCTTTGCCGATACAGCAGCACGGGTCTGGTTTACACCGGTTGAATTGCCCGTAGGGATTTTGCTTGCCTGCATCGGTGCACCTTTCTTCCTCTATTTATTAAAAAAGAAAGGGAGGGGTTAAGATGGATGTCATTGCAATGGATGACGTGAGTCTCAGTCAAGGCGGCTTTCGGCTGTCTTCCATTTCAGCAGCTGTTCCTAAAGGCAGTGTAACCGGAATCATTGGCCCGAATGGGTCAGGTAAGTCGACTTTTATCAAAGCGGCCGCACGACTGACCTCAATCGAAAGCGGCATGATTTACATTCACGACATCCCGCAAAAAGAGATGACGGCACAGGAGATCGCCAAGGAGGTGGCGGTTCTCATGCAAACAAGAACCGCCATTCCATCGATGACAGTACGTGAGCTGGTTGCACTTGGACGCAGTCCGCACCGTTCCATCTGGAAAAAAAGCAGTACGTCAGATCATGAAGCGATTGAGTGGGCGCTTGATGTGACGAATAGCCGCACCAATGAAAACAGAATGCTTCATACATTGTCAGGTGGAGAAAGACAAAAGGCATATATTGCAATGGCACTGGCTCAGAAGACAGAAACCATCATTCTGGATGAGCCAACCACTTATTTAGACATTGCGCATCAGCTTGAATTACTGGAGCTGCTCAAACAGCTGAATCAAACACATGGCATCACCATTTTAATGGTTCTCCATGACTTGCAGCAGGCCGCAAAATATTGTGACCGCCTCATTGCTATGAAGCGAGGTCAGGTGCATCAAATTGGCTCACCAAAAGAAGTGTTAACAGAAGACTTTTTCAAGGAGGTCTTTGGGATTCAGGCAGAGGTTCACTTAGACGGTGAGCATCCACTCATTATCCCAATCGCCTCCATTCAACAACAAAAGGGAGATGAACCAAACATGATTATTGTAAACAACCAAGTAAGAGTAGAAAAAGGCAGTGCCGACCACCTTGTTAAACGGTTTAACAAGCAGGGACAAGTAGAATTTATGGAAGGCTTTTTAGGAATGGAAGTATGGGTCACTCAGCAGACAACTGATTACGATGAAGTGACCATTCACACCCGCTGGAATCGAAAAGAAGACTTTGTGAATTGGACAAAATCTCAGGCATTTGGTGATGCGCACGCTCATGGAAAGGCGAAACCTGAAGGCCTGTTAAAAAACAAAATTACGTACTATGAAGTGCAAGTCACAAGACCCGCTTTACAGAAAAAAGCCTAAATATTCAAAAGCGCTGCAGCGAAGAAGCAGCGCTATTTTTTTTGTGATGGTCTCTTTCCGTCACATATTTTTGACAAAGTATTCAAACAACTGACACAATCCTATCCAAATTTTAGGTAAAATTTACTTTATTTTTGAAGCACATGGGTGTAAAGTACAGGTATAAATAACTAACCGAATGAAAATCAAGAGTAAAATTTCACCGAGTGAACTATATCAAATGGACTTTCACTTGTGAATCATTGAACAAATAGTGAACTTTTTGTGAAGTAGTGAGCATAATTATCTCGAATCATTCGGCATGCGAAAGTAAGGGAGGATGTAAGGCTGTGAGTGAGCTGTTTTTAGCAAGATTTCAATTTGCCTCAACGACATTATTTCATTTTATTTTTGTTCCTATGTCTATAGGTTTGGTATTTATCGTTGCATTGATGCAAACCCTTTATGTGGTGAAGAAAAAAGACATCTATAAAAAGATGGCAAAATTTTGGGGTCACCTTTTCTTAATTAACTTTGCAGTAGGTGTGGTGACAGGGATTCTGCAAGAATTCCAGTTTGGGATGAACTGGTCAGATTATTCAAGGTTTGTCGGTGATGTCTTTGGTGCACCGCTTGCCATTGAAGCGCTATTGGCCTTTTTCCTTGAATCGACCTTTATTGGTCTTTGGATATTCGGCTGGGACCGTCTACCGAAAAAAATTCATTTGTTATGTATTTGGCTCGTTTCTCTTGGTACGATCTTTTCGGCGTTTTGGATTTTACTCGCCAACTCATTTATGCAGGAGCCAGTTGGATTTGTGATTAAAAATGGCCGTGCAGAAATGAATGACTTTGGGGCGCTCGTGACAAATCCGCAACTTTGGGTAGAGTTCCCGCACGTTCTGTTTGGTGCATTGGCAACCGGTGCTTTCTTTATCGCGGGTGTTAGTGCCTATAAAATGATCAAAAAACAAGAAGTGACCTTTTTCAAAAAATCTTTCCAGATTGCCATGGTGCTTGCTTTCATTTCTGGCTTAGGTGTGGCGTTCTCTGGACATGATCAAGCGAAGCACTTAATGGAATCACAGCCGATGAAGATGGCAGCAAGTGAAGCCCTTTGGAAGGATAGTGGAGATCCAGCGGCTTGGACACTATTTGCCAACATTGACACAGATAAAAAAGAAAACTCTGCGGAGATCAATATTCCGTTTGCTTTAAGTTACTTGGCTTACTCGAAGTTTAGTGGAGATGTGCCAGGCATGCTGACCCTTCAAAAAGAATATGAAGCAAAGTTTGGTCCTGGAGATTACATTCCTCCAGTCAAAACAACCTTCTGGAGCTTTAGAATCATGGTGGGTGCCGGCATGTTGATGATTTTTGCTAGTATGATTGGTTTGTATTTGAGCTTTAGAAAAAAACTAGAATCAAACAAATGGTATTTACGCTTCATGGTATGGATGATTGCGTTCCCGTTTATTGCAAACTCAGCGGGCTGGATCATGACGGAAATTGGGCGTCAGCCGTGGACAGTCTTTGGTATGATGACAACCGCACAATCCATTTCACCAAACGTATCGTACGGCATGTTGCTATTCTCAGTCATTAGCTTTACGACCATTTATCTGATTCTTGCCATCGTGCTCGCCTACTTATTCATTCGAGAAATTAAAAAAGGTGCACATTCTGAAGAGAATACAGATCAAAAGGATGAAACGGACCTGTCTACAGATCCATTTGATGGAGGCGCATATCATGGCATATCTTAACGAGATTTGGTTTATTCTTGTCGCAGTATTGTTTGTTGGATTTTTCTTCTTAGAAGGATTTGATTTTGGTGTCGGGATGTCCATGCAACTGCTTGGAAAAGATGCACATGAGCGCCGCATTTTAATCAATACGATTGGCCCTTTCTGGGATGCGAATGAGGTCTGGCTGATTACAGCTGGCGGGGCTATTTTCGCCGCTTTTCCTCACTGGTACGCTACGATGTTCAGCGGATACTATATTCCATTTACGATTCTCCTATTAGCGCTCATTGGGCGGGGGGTCGCCTTTGAATTTAGAGGGAAGGTCGAGAAGGCTTCATGGATCAAAACGTGGGACTGGATCATCTTTTTTGGCAGTCTGCTTCCGCCATTTTTACTCGGAGTGCTATTCACAAGTATGTTACGAGGAATGCCAATTGATCAAGATATGAATATGTACGCTGGATTTACAGACTTCGTCAATCTTTATTCAGTGATCGGCGGGGTAGCTGTGACGGTGCTTTGCCTCCTGCATGGATTGATTTTCGTCACACTCCGCACTGAGGGTGATTTAAGAAATCGTGCAAGAAAGCTCGGTCAGCGTGTTTTATTGATTGCACTACCAGTTCTTGTTCTATTTGTTGGTGTGTCTATTCTTGAAACGGACATTTATACCGTGCGTCCGATCATCACAATCCCTTTAACTGTACTCATTGTGGTTTGTTATGTAGCGGCTCTATTCTTTATGAGAAAAGAGCGTGATGGATGGACATTTTTATTCACAGGTGCAGGTATTATGGTGACGGTGACCATGCTTTTCACAGCATTATTCCCGCGTGTCATGATTAGTTCGATCAACCATGCATTCGACCTCACCATTCAAAACGCTGCATCAGGATCTTATTCACTGACGGTCATGACGATTGTTGCCATTTCTTTGCTACCTTTTGTGCTTGGGTATCAAATCTGGAGCTACTATGTCTTCCGTAAACGTGTAAGCGGTAAGGAGCCAATGACCTACTAATGGATAAACGTTTGCTTCAACTAAAAGGAATGAGGGGGCTTCTTGCCCTCTTAGGTATTGTGTCAATCATCCAAGGAGCAAGTATTATTTTTCAAGCACAGTGGCTGGCACATGCCATAACAACGCTGTTTGACGGGAAGAGCCTCATGCAGGCAACACCTTATGTCTTGCTGTTTCTTGCTGCCTTTCTGGTGCGGCACGGCCTCACCTTGATGCGGGAGAAGGTCATGTTCACCTATTCTTCCCGAATTGGAGCAGACGTGAGAAAGCAGCTGTTGGACCAGCTGTTCCGTTTAGGGCCAGCTTTCACGAAGAAAAAAGGAACAGGAAAGCTTGTGACATTGGCGATGGAGGGCATTGCCCAATATCGTCAGTATTTACAGCTGTTTTTGCCGAAAATGGTGAACATGGCAGTTATTCCGGTGATGGTGCTTGTCTATGTTTGGACATTAGATGAAACATCTGCTGTCATTCTCATTGTCACGCTGCCGATTTTAATTGTTTTTATGATTTTGCTAGGACTTGTCGCTCAGCGTAAAGCGGCCAAACAATGGAGATCGTATGAGAAATTATCCAATCATTTTACTGATTCTCTCCGTGGCCTTGAAACGCTTCGCTACTTAGGGATTAGCAAAAAGCATTCTCGCAATATTGGAGAGGTCTCAAAGCGTTATCGAAAGGCGACGATGAGCACACTGAAAGTCGCCTTTCTTTCATCTTTTGCTCTCGATTTCTTTTCTATGCTGTCTATTGCGACTGTCGCTGTATTTCTCGGCTTGCGCTTAATTGAAGGAGATCTTTTGTTATTGCCCGCTTTGACCGCACTGATGCTTGCGCCAGAATATTTCTTGCCAGTCCGTGAAGTGGGAAATGATTATCATGCGACGTTAAACGGTAAAGAAGCGAATGAGGCGATTCAAGTGATTTTAGAGGAAAAGGGCTTCCGAGAGCAGGAGACACAATCCGTGCAGCTGAACGAGTGGAATGAGCAATCTGAGCTCACACTGCAAGATGTCAGTGTGTTGCATGATGAACATGCTCCTTATTCGATTCAGGATGTGGACCTCACTGTGAAAGGAAAGAAAAAGATTGGGATCATCGGTGCCAGTGGTTCGGGGAAATCGACGTTAACGGATGTTCTCGGCGGTTTTGTTGAACCGTCTGCAGGTGAAATGATCCTAAACGGAAAGCCGCTTGCTCATTTACAGCTGGCGGCATGGCAAAAAGAAGTTGTTTATATGCCGCAGCATCCTTATTTATTTCACATGACACTGAGAGAAAACATTCGTTTTTATGAACCAAATGCAACAGATGAAGACGTCGAAAGAGCGGTGCAAGAGGCAGGTTTGTCTCAGCTCGTAGCTGATCTCCCCAATGGACTGGATGAGGTCATTGGCGAACAGGGCAGAGGACTGAGCGGTGGACAAGCGCAGCGGATTGCCCTCGCTCGTACAGTGCTCGGCCAGCGATCCATTATGCTGTTAGATGAACCAACGGCTCATCTGGATATTGAGACAGAGTATGAATTGAAGAAAACAATGCTTCCATTGTTTGAAAATAAACTTGTGTTTTTAGCCACACACAGACTTCATTGGATGACAGATATGGATGAAATCATTGTGATGGATCATGGGACAATTGCAGAGATGGGGACTCATGAATCATTAATGGAAAGAAAAGGTGTGTACTATCAATTGGTACAGGAACAAATGGGGGCGGTCACACATGGTCAGTAAAGGCTGGTTTATACCTTATATCAAGGAGAATCAAAAGCTGTTTGCCTTGGTGCTTTTTTTAGGGGCGATTGCGGTGTTTTCTGCTTCTATGCTCATGTATACGTCAGGGTTCCTCATTTCAAAAGCTGCCACAAGACCTGAGAATATCTTGATGGTCTATGTCCCAATCGTGGCAGTACGTACCTTTGGTATTTCACGCTCAGCGGCTCGTTATGCAGAGAGACTGGCGAGTCATCAGCTCATTTTGACGATGATTGAAAAAATGCGGGTACGTCTTTATGATATGGCTGAACGAAGTGCCAAACTGACTAAGCTTGGAACAGGTGAAATGCTTGGGCTGTTATCAGAAGATGTGGAGAGATTACAGGATGCGTATTTAAAAACAATCTTTCCATCCATCGGTGCGCTGCTTTTATATGCCGCTTCGATTGGAGCACTTGGGCTTTTCTCATGGCCTTTTGCCGGGTTGATGCTGCTTTATATGGCGCTGCTCGTATTTGTATTCCCATACATCACAGTACTAGTGAACCGGGCGCGACAAATTCAAATGAAGAAAGGCAGAAACGAACTGTACAGCCATTTAACAGATGCTGTCATGGGCGTGAGTGACTGGTTGTTTAGCGGCAGACAGAACGATTTTGTTGAGGGCTATGAACGAAAAGAAGCAAAGCTATTAGCACTCGAAGCGGCAAAGCACCGGTTTATCCGTCTGCGCCAATTTTTAGCACAGCTAGTCATTGGAGGAGCAGTCGTCCTTGTCGTGTATTGGAGCGGCTCAGTCGTTCAGGCTGGTTCTATGCCACACACGCTCATCGCAGCCTTTGTGCTTGTGCTGTTTCCATTAACAGAAGCCTTTCTTCCGCTGTCAGATGCAGCAGGCGATATTCCTGTTTATCAGCATGCCGTCAGCAGATTAAATCATTATGAAAAGCAGTCGTACGAAGGATTAGTGGAGAGGAAGGCAGCAGACGAGACACCCGTCTCTGATGGCGTTGAAGCGGTCTGTTTTGATCAAGTCACCTTCGGATATGAAGTAGATCAACATGTACTAAAGCATTTTTCGTTTTCCATGAAGCAAGGTGAATCGCTCGCTCTTTTAGGAAAAAGCGGTGCAGGCAAATCGACCATTTTAAAATTGTTAGAAGGGGCAGTCGTGCCAAATCAAGGGGTTGTCAGCATTCAGGGGAAACCGGTACAAAGCATTCAAGAGGAGATATCCTCTTATGTGTCTGTGCTCAATCAACAGCCCTATTTATTCGATACGTCTGTTTTAAACAACATTCGCTTAGGTTCTCCAGAAGCGACAGAAGAGCAAGTAAAAGAAGCCGCGCGGCAAGTGCAGCTGCACGATTACATTGAGTCTTTGCCAGAAGGTTATCACACAGGTGTACAAGAGACAGGGGTTCGTTTCTCTGGTGGAGAAAGACAGCGTATGGCTCTAGCACGGATTTTGCTGCAAAACACACCGATTGTTGTATTAGATGAGCCAACCGTCGGGCTTGATCCACGCACAGAGCGTGAATTGCTTGAAACAATCTTCCGTGTGTTAAAAGGAAAAACAGTCATTTGGATCACCCATCATCTCACTGGCTGTGAGGCATGTGACCGTATGATGTTTATTGAAGGTGGACGTATTGAGATGGAAGGGCACCATCATGATTTGCTGAAAGAAAATGTGCGTTATCAAAAGCTGTATGAAATGGATCGTCCATTTTCGAACGTGTAAAAAATGTATGACAAGAACGTTCGGACAGAAGATTTCTGCCCGAACGTTTTTTTGAGTTTAAGGATTTACTTTTCCTACACCCGCATTTGATACAACTTCTGATTTCACATTGTTCACGTTAAGCAAAGAGTAGTTATAAGGAGGGTTGTACGTACCTGTTGAAGACGTTGGCAGGCTACCTGTGCTGTTAATATATGAGTTGTTGATGACATGCCATGTACCGACTTGACGGCTGTCCCAGCTGCCAATGGCATTGTTTGTATTCTCAAATACGTTGTGCTCAATTCTCATTTTTGCGCCCATACGAGAGTTAATCGCAGTTGTATGGATGCCTTTGTAGTAGTTGTTATACACATGACCTTCTCCGTAACGCATAGACGGTACACGAGAATTCAAGTTTTCAAAGCGGTTGTTGTGGAATGTGATTTTTCTGTTGTAGTTATCGTTATCGGAGCTGCCCATCAGCATTGTTTTCCAGCTGTCATGGACATAGTTCCATGAGAACGTAATGTAATCGGAGTCATTTTTCACATCGAATAACCCATCATAGTCATCTTTCCCAGAGTTCAAAGTGTTGTAGAGTTCATTATGGTCGACCCATACGTTTTTAGAGCCACCTTCGATTCCGATGGCATCTTTATCACCGATTTTGCTGTGATGGATTTTGAGGTTGCGGATGATGACGTTATTGGCACGCCATACTTTAATACCAATCCCATTAAATTCGCCGTTTGTCCCTTTACCGACGATGGAGACATTGTTTGTATCTTTCACATCAATTTTATTGGCTGATGTATTAGAAGGAGTAATCGTTCCGTCTACCACGATTTTCAATTTTTCATTTGTTCCTTTGCTTTTGAGGGCAGCTAATAGTTCATTTCCCGTTTTCACCGTCACCGTTTTACCGCCTTCACCGCCTGTTGTACCGCCATTTAATGTGGAGAATCCTTGCTGATTAAAATTGGCCATAATCGAAGGGCTTTCTGGATATTTCGTTGCTGCTTTTGCCTCCCCATTTGGCGCAAATAATGAAGTCACGAGACCAACCGCTAACACACCAGCTAACATTGGAACTTTTTTCTTCAACATGAACATCTCCATTCTCTATTTTGTTTTAATGTAAACGTTTCCAAAATAAGCTGCGATTCAACCGCTCCTCCTTCCTTCGCCAGCATCGCCTCTTTCGGAATGTAGGAAGAGCATAGCACGCAAAAAGGTATCATCGGCTAAGAATTGGAACGAAGTATTCCACGATTTTCAAGGAAACTAAGGCAATGATTATTTCAATTTATCTACATGAGACAAGGATCATTGACGATAGGTATTGGGGTAACCTAGTGATTATGAAAAGGACGTTCTTCTTTTCAAGGAAAATCAAGATGATTACGAAAGCGTCATTTTGTTAGAGACAAAGACATGTCATAATCATTACATAAGAAAAAATTGGATATCAAATAGATCCATGCGCTAAACAGCAGGTAGAAAAGGCCCCAATTAAAAAAAGAAGGTCTATTTTAAACGATGCGATCACCGGTGTCGTCTAATCAATAAGAGATAGAAAGGAAGGAGGGACGTGTTTGGAGCAGACCGAGGAGACTTTATGGATCAAGCGGGCAAAACAGGGGGATGATACCGCATTTACCGCCCTTTATCGGCATCATTATTCGTTTCTTTACCGTTATTTGATGAAATTAACCCTTCAACAAGAGCTGACAGAGGAGATCATGCAAGAAACGATGCTCAAAGCGTACATGAAACTTTCTTCTTTTAGAGGAGATTCATTATTTTCAACATGGCTCATGTCCATTGCATCTAGACAATTTTTAGATCATCAAAAGAAAAGAAAACGTGAACAAACGAGAGAAGGAAAGGCGAATCAAGAAGCCATCCGCCGGTTCAAATGGGATGTTCAGCAAAAAGGCCATACTTGGCATGACATGTGGGATGCTCTAAATGAGTTAAAGGCTCAGGAGAGAGCACCGATCCTTCTCCATTACTATTATGGCTTTACTTACCCTGAAATCGCTTCGATGCTCGGAGTGAGAGAAGGTACGGTGAAATCGAGGGTTCATCATGGGATCAAGAAAATTCGAAAGGAGTGGGACTGATGAAAGAAGATCGTTTCGCCGATCGTTTAAAAGAGGGGCTGCAGGAGCTCGATGAACAAATCGAAGTAGAAAAGCCGAGTGAACAAGCTTTGATGTTGATGCTAAAGCAGGCAAAGGAAAAAGAGAAAAAACGTTTTAAACAAGAAGTGCTGGCGTACATCATCGTCAGTCTGACCATCATGACACTTTTTGCAGCTGCCATTACTCATTTGCCCATCATCTTCATTCTTCTCCAAGTGGTGAGCGTGCCACTCTGTGTGGTTGTCGGCATCAAGGAATACCAACATATTAAAGGAGGGTCCTCCTTATGAGTCAGACGGAAATGATCATCTTATTGTGCGCATTACCGTTACTGTTTGCACAGGGATTTCTCTTATTTATGGATGCCAAGAAAAGAGGGCGTTATAAATGGTTCTGGGGCATCATTGGATTAATCAACTTTCCATCTTCTTCTATTTTATATTGGCTGTGTGTTGTCTTACCTGATCGTAAAAGAGGAGAAAAGCTCAGGAAAGATTGAAAGACGTTGTAAAACTTTTGACCTTTTTTTTGAATGATCATCATCTAGAAAAAATGAAAGTTTCATGAATGTGTCAAAGAAAGCGGGATGTTGAACGTCCAGTTCGTCATTTCTAGCACGATAGTCATTCTTTAAGCGGGTCATTTTCATGACGGAAGGTGATTCTGCTTGATCTATCTCATTTCGGCATCGTTTTCATCTGTTATCAATATTGATCAGTTTTTACAAATGGTGTTAAATTAATCTCAATATGCGTTAGAAAATCTAACAACCAAAGAGTGAGATATTGACAAGGAGGCAGATGAGACATGTTGACCTTAGATCGAGCAGCACAAACAGCACAAAGCTACATCCACCGTGTGCTAGAGGATGTAGAAAAACGGAATCCAGGTGAGGCGGAATTCCAACAAGCCGTGAAAGAAATTCTGGAATCCCTCGTCCCGGTTTTTGCAAAACACCCAGAGTATGAAAAACAGGGGATCTTAGAACGCTTAATTGAGCCTGAGCGGCTTGTGATGTTTCGTGTACCGTGGGTAGACGATGAAGGCAAAGTACAGGTGAACAGAGGATTCAGGGTTCAATTTAATAGTGCCATCGGTCCTTATAAGGGGGGCATTCGTTTCCACCCATCGGTCAATGCCAGCATCATCAAGTTTTTAGGATTTGAACAAATCTTTAAAAACGCACTGACAGGTTTGCCGATCGGCGGAGGAAAAGGTGGATCAGATTTTGACCCTAAAGGGAAATCTGATGGAGAAATCATGCGTTTTGTTCAAAGCTTTATGAGTGAACTCAGTCGTTATATTGGACCTGATCAAGATGTACCGGCAGGAGATATTGGGGTAGGCGCACGCGAAATCGGCTATATGTTCGGCCAGTACAAAAAAATGCGTGGTGCGTATGAAGCAGGTGTCCTGACAGGAAAGAGCCCTGGCTTCGGAGGCAGTTTAGCAAGAAAAGAAGCGACCGGCTATGGACTGGTGTACTTTATGGAAGAAATGTTAAAAGCCCACGGAATGCAATTTGAAGGACGATCTGTTGTTGTGTCTGGGTCAGGAAATGTATCGATTTATGCGATGGAAAAAGTATTGGAATTAGGCGGAAAGGTTGTGGCTTGTAGTGATTCAAGCGGAGCCATTTACGACCCTCAAGGCATTTCACTTGAGACAGTGAAGCAGCTGAAGGAAGTCGATAACCAGCGAATTAGTGCCTACATAGACATTCACCCGCATGCTGAATTGATTGAAGATTGCGAACAAATTTGGTCTCTCCCTTGTGACATTGCGCTGCCATGTGCGACACAAAATGAAATTTCAGAGTCGCAAGCACAGCAGCTAGTGGCAAACGGTGTCATCGCTGTAGGAGAAGGGGCCAATATGCCGTCCACACTTGAGGCCGTCAAAGTATTTGAACAACATGATATTTTGTTTGCACCAGCAAAAGCAGCAAATGCTGGGGGAGTGGGTGTTTCGGCGTTAGAAATGGCGCAAAACAGTGCGAGAATGTCTTGGACTTTTGAAGAAGTAGATGGTCAGTTGAAACAAATGATGCAGTCGATTTATCGTCAGTGTACTGAGACAGCTGAAGAATACGGATACGCTGGAAACTTAATGGTAGGCGCAAATATTGCAGGATTTCGCAAAGTGGCAGATGCCATGATCGCACAAGGCGTCATTTAACTCCTGCTCTCCCGCACCTGTTTATTTCATGACAAGATCGGGAATCGTCTTGTAAGAATGACAATAAGGAGGCGCGGGAGAAAATGAAAAAGTGGCTGAAACAAATTGTCAAATGGGCACCAGTGATTTATCCAGTGGTGAGGAAAATATATAAAGAACGAAAAGCATCCAAAAGTCGTAACGTATCAGCCGGGTAATCCGGCTTTTTTTTATGAAATGCATGAAACAAAAAAATATGCTGTGTGAATGATCCATATCAATTCTCTCTCCGTTAAGTACATAACAAACGGAAAGAGGAGGCAAAACAGATGAAAATGAAAAAAGCATTTTTAACGATCCCGCTTAGTGCAGCATTATTATTACCAACTGCTCAAATGGCAAGTGCACACGAAGGACATATGCATGGGGATGCAAAAAAGTCGTCATCATCACAAGAGGTGTCAAATAAAGCAACGGATCTTCGCGCAGCGCTTGATCAGCTCTTCTCAGAGCATGCTTATTTAGCAGTGATCACGATGCAAAAGGGAATTGACGGCAGTAAAGATTTTGATCAAGCAGCCGCAGCGTTAAATGAAAACACGAATGATCTATCAGATGCGATCGCCTCTGTGTATGGAAAAAAAGCAGGGAAACAATTCAAAGAGATTTGGTCAAGCCATATCGGCTACTTCGTTGATTATGTACAAGCGACAGCGAAAAAAGATGAAGCAGGTAAAAAGAAAGCGGTCAAAGAGCTTGATCAATACCGCATGAAACAAGCTGATATGCTTGATAAAGCAACAGGTGGAAGATTGAAAGCAAGTGAACTTGAAGAAGGGTTAAAGATGCACGTCAATGAACTGCTAAAAGCTTTTGACAGTTACACAGAAAAGGATTTTGATACAACCTATGAAACGGTCAGAAAATCCATTCATCATATGTTTGAAGTAGGTAAAGGTGTATCATGGGCGATTACAGATCAATTTCCTGGGAAATTTGATCAAAAATCAGTCGATACTCCAGCGGCAGATCTTCGTGAGGATTTAAACTACTTGTTCTCAGAGCATTTGGCACTCGCGGTAGTGGCAATGCAAAAAGGGAATGATGGCAGCAAGGACTTTGACCAAGCGGCAGCAGCCTTAAATGAAAATACAAATGATTTATCAGATGCGATCGCTTCTGTTTATGGAAAAGATGCAGGAAAACAATTTAAAACGATCTGGTCCAGTCATATCGGATATTTAGTTGATTATGTTAAAGCGGATGCATCAGGAGACGAGCAGGCAAAAGAAAAGGCTGTCAAAGATTTAGATGCTTACCGTATGAAACAAGCAAAATTTTTAGATCAAGCGACAGATGGACGATTGAAGGCGGCTGACTTAGAAGCTGGGTTGAAAACCCATATTGATGAGCTCATCAAAACGTACACGTCTTATCATCATGGTGAATATGATCAGCTGTACCCGACTGTCAGAGAAGCATACGGCCATATGTTCATGGTTGGTCAAGATGTCGCATCAGCTATTGTCGATCAGCATCCTGACATGTTCAAATCCAACATGCCAAATGAGATGCCGAAAACAGGTATGGGAGGCACAGCTGGTCCATTAGGTATGTCATATGAAGCATTTGCTGGGATGATGGCAAGTCTCATCTTAGCCGGAGGTGCAGTGGGGGCGTTCTTTCTCATTCGCCGTAAACCATCAAATTAAGCAGGCATCAAGACAAGAGGGAACGTGCACAATCGTGCCGTTCCTTTCTTCAAAAGGAGGTCGACTTGCGTGAAAAGATGGCTGTTTGGTATTCTGACGCTTTTCATCATCACGGGCTGCGCATCCCAATCAATAGATGAAAAGTCATCCTCTGAAACTGCATCATCTTCTGAGCCAATGACAGCAAAACAAGCCAAGAATCCATCTCATTCACACGACACGTTAAAAGATGAGCCATCGGGTATTGTGCCAGCTGACATCTCCATTCCAGCGATTGATGTCCAAGCAAAAGTGGAGAAAACGACTTTATCAAAGGATGGCAGTATGGGTGTTCCGCAAAATTCAGATCACACAGCTTGGTTTGAAGATGGTCCGAAGCCTGGTGATAAAGGGAATGCTGTCATAAATGGTCATGTTGATAATAAATGGGGTCCAGCTGTTTTTTATCGACTAAAGGAGCTAAAAAAGGGAGACAAAGTCATTGTGACATCCTCGTCAGGGGAAAAGCGAACCTTTGAGGTTCTCAAGGTGAAAAGCTATCCGCGCGAAGAGAAACCAAATGCTTTTTTCGGGTACGCCTTTACACGGAATCTCAATTTCATCACATGTACGGGAACTTTTGATCATGCAGCCGGTACACATGAAAAAAGATTGGTTGTCTTTACACAACTGATTTCCTCATAAGAAAAAGGCGGATACACGGAGGTGTAACGCCTTTTTTTCATGATTTCCACAACAGCATCTTAGAAGAAGATTCATAGGTCATTAGATATGGTTGGTTGTATAAATAGGGGCGTTTGTCATATAAATGAGTTGGCAATTTTTATTTCTTTTCAGTAGAATATGAGTAATGAAGAGAACTATAAGCGTATACAACCTGTCCAAACAAGGCAGATTCTCCACCCTAAATGAAGGAGGTCGACCTAATGCTGAGTAAAAGACTGGCGCACATTTTAAGTCAGCTGATGGCAGCTGAGACTCCTCTCACGAGCGCTGCGCTTTCTGTCAGTTTACAAGTGACGAGCCGCACCATCCGAACAGACATCAAGGAACTGAATGAGCGTCTAGCCCCTTATCAAGCAGCTGTATCAGCTGTTAGAGGCGCTGGCTATGAGCTGTTGATCAACGATGAGAATGCCTTTCGCCGTTTTATGAAGGAAGAAGTCGAACAGGAAGAACCGCTTGCTATTCTTCCAGAAGAACGAGTTCGATTTATTTTGAAAAAGCTGCTTCTAGCGGAATCATATGTGAAGCTGGAAGACTTACAGGAGCAGCTGTTTATTAGTAAATCGACGATGAGTAATGACATGAAATGGGTCAAACGTAAGCTCGAACCCTTTGATCTGAAGCTGGAAGCAAAGCCGAATAAAGGCTGCCGGATCAAAGGATCTGAGATGAAAATCCGTTATTGCATGTCAGAATATTTATTCAATGAACGGCGTTCCTATCAAACCATGCTGAACACGGCGGTTACGATTTTGCCAAAACATGAGCTGGAATTGATTCAGAGAACCATGATTGATTATATCAACGAGGAAAAAATGAATCTATCAGACATTTGCATGAATAATCTAATTGTTCATATTGCTATTGCCTGTAAACGGATTAGACACGGAAACTATGTATCTGTGCTGCCTGAAGAAATCAACGAAATCCCAAGGGCAAAAGAATACAAGGTAGCCCAAAAAATGGTTGAGCGTCTTGAAGGGCTGCTAGATGTCTCATTTCCACAAGAGGAAATCGTTTATATCGCCATTCATTTGCTAGGAACAGCCAAAATGGTACAGTCTTTTTCAACGGGCGGTCAAAAACAAATTGTGGATGATGACACGAGTCGTCTTGTTCAGCTGATGCTGAAAGCCATTGATCAAAAATTGCAGCTGGATTTAGCGGGAGATGCGGAATTGCTGATTGGCCTCAGTTTGCACTTAAAGCCAGCGATCAATCGGTGTAAGTATGGAATGAATTTAAGAAATCCAATGCTTGATGAGATCAAAGCGGGCTATCCAATTGCCTTTGAAGCAGGGATTGTGGCGAGCAGGGTCATTGAAGAAGAGACAGGTTTGTCCATTCATGAAAATGAGATCGGCTATATGGCACTTCATTTTGGTGCGGCCTTAGAGCGCAGGAAAATGGAGATACCACCGAAGCGATGCCTGATTGTCTGTGCGTCTGGTGCTGGGAGTGCAAGGCTACTTCAAGATCGTTTGCGGTCACAATTTGGGTCGAAGCTGACCATTTTAGGAACAGCAGAGCTTTATTCCCTTCCGCATGTCTCTTTACATGCATTGGATTTAATTATTTCGACCATTCCCATTCATATGGATTTACCGATTCCGGTCATTCAAGTGAACACGATTTTAGGAGGCAGTGATTTTTTAAAAATAGAAGATGCTTTGACAAGTGAAACAAGAGTGACATTAGCTACGCAATATATGAAAAAGGAATTGGTCTTTACAAAACGTGGCTTTCAAACAAAGGAAGAGGTCATACACTTTCTCACGCAAAAGGTCATTGACATGGGCTTAGCGCCAGCAGAACTTACACAATCTGTGATGGAAAGAGAAGAGTCTGCACCGACTTCATTTGGGCATTATACAGCGATTCCGCATCCGATGACCCCGTTGACAGAAGAGACGTTTTGGGCGATCTGTACATTAGAAAAACCGATTATTTGGGGAGAGAAAAAAGTTCAATTTGTGTGCTTGCTTTGTGTCGAAAAAGAGAATGCCAAAGACTTAAAAGGCATGTACCGTCTGCTTGGAGAGCTTGTCCATCATGTGAAATTTATTCAGCACCTCATCACCTGTGACACCTTTGAAGACATGCTGGATGTCATGGATAAAAAAGCGCCTTCGTACAAGAACTAATGGTGTGATATTAACTTTTTCCGCTTCCTAAAGGAAAAAGTATGGGTGTTTATGAAAGCGGTTTCATAATATGATGAATGTGTAAAGAAAAGCTTCATACTTCAAAAAGGGGGCGTTTACAATGAACATTTTATTAGTTTGTGCAGCAGGTATGTCAACAAGCTTACTTGTCACAAAAATGGAGAAAAGTGCACAAGAACAAGGAAAAGACTATCGTATTTGGGCAGTATCTGGAGATGCTGCAAAAAATCATATTGATCAAGCCGATGTGCTTTTATTAGGACCTCAAGTTCGTTATTTATTACCGCAAATGAAAAAACTCGGAGAAGACAAAGGAATTCCAGTAGACGTGATTAATACCGTGCATTATGGCGTATGTAATGGTGCTGAGGTTTTAAAATCTGCTGAACAGTTAGTGAACGGATAAAGGGGGCGGAAGGGATGAATGGATTCAACCGATTTCTAGAAGAGAAGGTTATGCCGTTTGCAGGAAAGATTGCCGCTCAAAGACATTTACAAGCATTGCGTGACGGAATCGTTTTAACCATGCCTCTCATTATCGTCGGTTCACTGTTTCTTATTTTAGCCAACCTTCCGATTCCAGGATACAGCGATTTTATGGCAAGTGTCTTCGGAGCCGAATGGGCCACGAAACTATCCTATCCTGTGAATGCCACCTTTGACATTATGGCACTTGTTGCGACCTTTGGGATCGCGTACAGGTTAGCTGAAAAGTATGCAGTCGATGCACTGTCATCTGGTGCAATTGCTGTCGCAGCTTTCCTCCTAGCCACACCTTATCAAGTACCGTTCACACCTGAAGGATCAACAGAAGCTATCCTAGTGAATGGCGGTATTCCCGTCACACTGATGGGCAGTAAGGGGCTATTCGTTGCCATGATTATTGCCATGCTTTCCACCGAAATTTACCGCTTTATTGTACAGCGGAATATCGTCATCAAAATGCCTGATGGTGTACCGCCAGCAGTTAGTAAATCGTTTATCGCACTTATTCCAGGTTTTGTGGTCATCACGCTGATCTGGGTCGCTAGGCTTCTGATTGAGATGACACCTTTTGAGAGTATTCATAATATCATCACGGTCTTAATCGGCACACCACTATCCATTCTTGGTGGAAGCTTAGGCGGAAGTATCGTTGCCATTGGTGTGCAAATGCTCCTCTGGGCATGTGGTATTCACGGAGCCACCATTGTCGGTGGAGTCATGGGTCCGATTTGGCTCGGTGCGATGGATGAAAACCGTCTTGCCTTCCAAGCAGGAGAAGTGCTGCCGAATATTTTCACAGCGCAGTTCTTTGAAATCTTTATCAATGTCGGCGGAAGCGGCGCGACGCTTGCTTTGGTACTGACCATGATCTTGCGTGCGAGAAGTAAACAAATGAAACAGCTTGGCCGTCTTGCGATTGGGCCAGCCATCTTTAACATCAACGAACCGATCATTTTTGGAATGCCGATTGTGATGAACCCAATGCTTCTCATTCCGTTTATCCTTACCCCAATTATGATGATCATCACCACATATATCGGAATGAGCACAGGACTTGTAGCAAAACCGGCAGGGATCGCTGTCCCGTGGACAATGCCGCCAATCATTTCAGGCTATCTCGCAACAGGCGGGAAAATCTCTGGTGCGGTCATGCAGCTGATTAACCTTGCCTTGTCATTTGCGCTATACTATCCATTCTTTAGAATGTGGGATAAGCAGAAATTGAAAGAAGAAAATGAGCTTGAAGCAAAAGCATCAACAGATGAAAATGTCGTCAGCATGTAATAGAGGGAACAAGGGGGATGCGGCCGATGGAAATGGAACAAATTGTGTTTCAACTCATCTTGCACGGTGGTAATGGCAGAAGCTCGGCCATGGAGGCCATTACATGTGCAAAGCAAGGCAATTTTGATGAGGCGAAGCAAAAATTGCAGGAAGCACAAGACGCGTTAAATGAGGCGCATCACGCACAGACAGAGCTGATCCAAGGAGAAATCAGAGGAGAGAAAACCGACGTCAGTCTCTTGATGATTCATGCACAGGATCATCTGATGAACGCAATGACCGTCAAGGAGCTTGCAGCTGAAATCATTGAGCTTCATGAAAAAATGAAGCAATTCGGAGGTGTCAATTCATGAAAGACGGAATCAAAATTGTCACAATAGGCGGTGGATCAAGCTATACGCCTGAGCTCGTCGAAGGGTTTATTAAACGATATCAAGAATTGCCTGTAAAGGAATTATGGCTTGTGGATATTGAAGCGGGTCAGGAAAAGTTGAACATCGTAGGTGCCCTTGCAAAACGTATGGTCGAAAAAGCAGGTTTGCCGATTGAAGTGCACCTCACTCTTGACCGCCGGGCAGCTCTGAAAGATGCGGACTTTGTCACGACACAATTTCGTGTAGGACTGCTCGAAGCCAGAGCCAAGGATGAAAGAATCCCGCTTAAATATGGCGTCATTGGACAGGAAACGAATGGTCCAGGCGGGTTATTTAAAGGTCTACGCACCATTCCAGTCATTCTAGACATCGTGAAGGATATGGAAGAGCTTTGCCCAGATGCCTGGCTGGTGAACTTTACAAATCCAGCTGGCATGGTCACAGAGGCGGTGTTACGCTACACGAATCTGAAAAAAGTGGTCGGTCTATGCAATGTGCCGATTGGAATCAAAATGGGCATTGCAAAAGCGCTGGATGTCGATGTCGAACGCATTGAAGTACAATTTGCAGGCCTCAATCACATGGTCTATGGCTTAGATGTGTATTTAGACGGGGTCAGCATTATGGATCAAGTGCTCGATGAGTTAGGAAATCCAAATAGCCAGTGGTCCATGAGGAATATTGAAGCGAAAAACTGGGAGCCTTCTTTCGTCAAAGGCTTAGGGGTCATTCCATGTCCGTATCATCGTTATTACTATAAAACGAAAGATATGCTGGAGGAAGAACAAAAAGCGGCTCAAGAAAAAGGAACAAGAGCAGAGGTTGTGCAGCAAGTCGAGCATGAACTATTTGAGTTATATAAAGACCCAGATTTATCGATTAAACCGCCGCAGCTCGAAAAAAGAGGCGGGGCTTATTACAGCGATGCAGCATGTAATTTGATCAGCTCCATCTATAATGATAAACATGACATTCAACCGGTAAATACAGTGAACAGAGGAGCAATTGCCAGCATTCCGGCCGAATCAGCGGTTGAAGTGAACTGTATTATTACAAAGGACGGACCGAAACCAATCGCGACAGGTGATCTGCCTGTGGCTGTGAGAGGACTCGTTCAACAAATCAAGTCCTTCGAGCGTGTGGCAGCTGAAGCAGCTGTGACAGGAGATTACGAGACGGCTCTTGTCGCCATGACCATCAATCCACTCGTTCCATCTGACGAAATTGCAAAGCAAATCTTAGATGAAATGCTTGAAGCGCACCGTGAATATTTACCGCAGTTCTTCAAATCAGTAAATGCGTAAAATAAAATGGCCCCTTTATGGGGTCGTTTTTTATGATTTTTTCATATGGAAACCGGAGAAAGCAGTGTATGATAGAAAAAACAACATGTACTGCTTCAAAGAAAGGACGGTTAGAATATGGTGGCAATTGGTTTAATGCTTTACGGCTTTATCGTTCAACCTCTACTTAGTTACGGCACAGTGGTTTTGTTTTTGTATGGAATCATCGCTTCATTTATTGGCCTGATTCGGCATAGACAGGATGTGTGGATGTATGTTCTCCGCCTGCTCGTTTGTTTTACTATTCCAGTAACCAATCTGTTAATGTATTTCGCAACCATCGGTGGAGATGAAAGAGACTTTGATTTCCAGCCGATGCCGCCAGTTTATCATCTTGTTTTTATCCTAGAAATCATCATCGTCTTTTTACCAGAGATCTTTTTACTGATCGAGAGAAAGCGGAGTATCAAAGGGAAACAGTGGATATATGCAGGGGTCATTGTGGGGATATCGGTCTTGTTTTGGTGCACGATTTGATGAGAGGCTGACTGACATCTAAGTCTTTTTCGCCTTTTTATTGCGTAACCTCTTTCGCCTCACTTTTACAAAAGTAATGGAAAGAACAAGGATAGAAATTCCGAGAAACTTAAATAGAAAACGGGTGAAGAACGGTGAATCATCGAAACCTGTAGCGATGATGATCGATCCGATGCAAATCCCAAAGAACGCTAGTAAATAAGTAAAAAACATATCATCACTCCTTAAGCGTGGAATAGATCCATATTTTCCATTATGAGGTAGCGAAGGAGATAAAGAAACAAAAAAAGAACCCTTCATCAAATGAAAGGTTCTTTCGCTTGCTTATGCCTGCTTGACGACCGAATCGACTTCTACTGTCCAGCCGAAGATATCTGGCTGAGTTCCTTTTTGGATTCCAGTAATCGCTTCGTACAATTTCTTCGATACTTCGCCTGTTTGACCATTTTGAATGACGTATGGCTGATCGTGATAAATTAATTCACCGACAGGAGAAATGACGGCTGCCGTTCCTGTCCCGAAGATTTCTTCAAGTTCACCTGACTGATGTGCTTCGATTAACTCATCAATTGAAATTTTACGTTCTGTCACAGGGATTTCCCAATGCTTTAACAGCTCAAGCACAGAATTCCGTGTGATCCCTTCTAAAATGCTGCCGTTCAGTTCAGGCGTCACGATTTCTCCGTTGATTTTAAAGAAGATATTCATACTACCGACTTCTTCAATATACTTTTTCTCGATGCCATCAAGCCACAGGACTTGTGAAAATCCTTTCGTTTCAGCAACTTGCTGTGCTTTCAGGCTTGATGCATAGTTTCCAGCTGTTTTGGCATTTCCTGTTCCGCCTTTAACAGCGCGGACAAATTCGTTTTCCACCGCAATTTTGACCGGATGAATGCCTTCTTTATAATAAGAACCTACTGGAGATAAAATGATGATCAGCTTATAGGTGCTTGACGGTGCAACACCTAAATAGGGCTCAGTAGAAATAATGAATGGACGAATATACAAAGAAGTGCCCTCTGCATCAGGTACCCAATCCTTATCAATGCGAATGAGTTCATTTAAGCCTTCTAAAACCGTTTCTGTATCAATTTGCGGGATACATAGGCGGTCATTTGATCTGTTTAAGCGTTCCATATTTTTTTCGGGACGGAATAAGAGAATCTTTTGATCCTCAGACACATACGCCTTCAAGCCTTCAAAAACAGATTGGCCATAATGATAAACCATAGAAGCTGGATCCATTGGAATCGCCTGATAAGGGATAATTCTCGGATCATACCAGCCTTTATCAATTGAATAATCCATCACAAACATGTGGTCTGTGAAGATTTTTCCGAATTCAAGTTGATCAGATTGAGGTTTTGGTTTTTTTGTTGAACTAAGTTCAACGCGGATGGGTTGTTTTGGCATCGTAAATCTCCTTGCTGTTTGATTATTTGAAAATTCTAATAATATGAAATAATTATGATTCTATTCTATACCTTCACAAAATATTAGCAATAGGTTTTCTGGAATTCAGACAAGAAAAATCTGTTAAAGCGCTTTCCTCCTCTCTGTCGTGGTTTTACTGAAGTTTCCCCTTAGAAATAAAATCCAATTTCATTATTAACTGATTAATCTGACAATTTAAAAGCGATTTGTTTTCCTGTAAGATATTCTTTCAACCATACACCTTTTGACTAGTACATTGCAAGGGGCATTGCCATATTTTAATCCTCTTTTTTTTAACCGATAAAGGTAGAAGAGAGTGGAAGGGAGCAAACAACGAGATGAAACGAATGATATCAGGCGCCTTATTGATTTTATTGATGACCGTCATTAGTTTTGGCTGTCAAGCGATGACGGAGGAGGCTGGTGCGAAGCAAGGTACTGCCTATTACGTCGCAGCAAATGGGAACGACAAACATCCAGGGACAAAGCAAAAGCCTTTCCGTACGCTGAAAAAAGCGGCAAGTATCGCGAAAGCTGGGACAACAGTTTATATGAGAGGCGGTACATACAAAGAGAGATTGATTGTCCGCCATTCTGGAACAAAGAAAGCACCAGTTGTTTTTCAAGCGTATGGAAAAGAGAAGCCTGTCATTAGCGGAGCATCTCTTAAAGGAAATCAAGCAGACGGAGGTCTCGTGAAGATTGATCAAAAAAGCTATATCACCCTGAAAGGTTTGACAGTCGGTCATATTAAAACGAATCAAGAAGATGTGACACCCATCGGTATATTCATCACAGGCAGCGGCAAAGGCGTCAAACTGCTTAACAACCGTGTGTACGACATTCAGACGACACATCAAAATGGGAATGCTCATGGCATTGCGGTCTATGGAACGAAAGCACCTGCAGCCATTGAAGACATCGAAATCAAAGGAAACACTGTGGAAAAGTTAAAGCTAGGTTTTAGTGAAGCCCTTGTGCTAAACGGAAACGTGAAAAAATTCCGCGTGACACATAATACAGTCCGGCATACGGACAATATCGGGATTGATTTAATTGGTTTTGAGAATGTCGCACCTTCTAAAAAGTATGATCAAGTGCGAAATGGTGTCGTATCTAGAAACAAAGTTTATGAGATTACGAGTGTTGGGAATCCAGCGTACGGCAAGGACATCTCCGCAGGAGGAATCTATGTGGATGGCGGGAAAGACATCGTGATTGATCATAACATCAGCCATCATAATGACCTTGGGATTGAGGTCACAAGTGAACATAAAGGGAAGATGGCCGAACGCATTCGCATTGAGCACAATCAAGTATATTTAAATCGTTATACAGGCATCTCCATTGGCGGCTATGACAAGAAGCGGGGCGGAACCACAAACACGACCATCTCCCATAACATTTTGTACAAAAATGACACAGCCGGCTTAGAAGGCGGTCAATTGCTCATGCAATATCAATCGGTGAACAATCGAATCACGAATAATATCATGACAGCCAGTGCTTCGCATTACTTAGTCGTGAATCTCTACGAAGTGAACAAGAAGAATACATTCCAAAAGAATGTCTACGATGACCGCAAAGGTGCAAAAGCCTCACAATGGGTATGGCGCGGGAAATGGCTGGAAGGCTACAAAACGTATCGCTCGAAAAGCGGTCAAGATAAAGGATCAGCACACCTTAATCCCCAATTTGTGAATGAGAAAAAATATGATTTCCGTCTTAAGGCATCATCACCTGCTAAGAAAATCATCGGCAGTTAAACAAGGTATTCGGTGCAAATGATCATTTTAGAAATTTTCAAAAAAGTCATTGACATTGATGAGACATCACATTAAAGTAAAGAAGACATTTCAACTAAAACAAATTTCATAACGGATCTCTTATCAAGAGAGGCAGAGGGACTGGCCCTATGACGCCCAGCAACCGTTTCTATTTAAGAAATTGGTGCTAATTCCTGCAAAGCTGTTACAGCTTTGACAGATAAGAGAGGAAGACTTCCCGATACATGTTTCATGCAACGGTGATCAAGCCTCTCTTTATCAAGAGAGGCTTTTTTTGATCTCTTTTTTTAGAATCAAAAGACTGGGTTCACAGGCATATTTCCACTTCTTTACCTAGTTTTCCGATGTGAAAAATAAAACAACTTGAGGAGGAACAGCAATGAAACGTAAATATTGGACATCATCTCTTGTATTATTGACGGTCCTGACCGTGCTATTATCTGGTTGCGGTACGGGATCAAGCGCAGGCTCAAAGGCTAATGCAAACGAAAAGGTCTCCTTTGACAATGTCCCGAAGCGATTTGCAAAAGGACAGGGAGCAAAAATTAAAGTCATCCGTAAAATTGGCGGGGACGATCATACTGCTCAGTTTTTAGCAGGAACGAAGGCAGAAGGTGAAGCGCTAGGCTTTACAGTAGATGTCTACACGGCAAATGGTGATACGGCGAAGTTTCATGATGCTATTTCTCAAGCACTAGAAGAAAACTATGATGGCTTTATCATCTCTCATGGGGATGATGAGGCGACAGTCGCTGATGTGAAGAAGATCACAGCGAAAGGCATTCCAGTTGTGGCGTTTGATTCAAATCCGAAGCTGAAGGACATCAAAGGGGTCACAGTGACGTCTCAAGATGACGAGCAATTAGCGAAAAAATCATTAGATGCACTCGTGGCTGATTTTAAAGGGAAAGCAAATATTGCGTATCTTTGGGTAGACGGATTCCCTCCAATGGTGAGACGAAACAAGGTGTACCAAGAAACGCTCAAACAGCATACAGGAATCAAGGAACTTGACCGATTTGGCGTTGCGGCCTCTGATACATCAGTTCAAACACAAAATGCGGTTGCGGCTATGCTAAATAAATATCCAAAGGGTAAACTGGATGCGATTTTTGCCACGTGGGATGCATTTGCGATTGGTGCCGCAAGAGCTTTAAAAGAAGCAGGGAGAACCGAAGTGAAGATTTACGGTATTGATGTGTCTAATGCCGATCTGCAAGAAATGACTGCGAAAGACAGTCCTTGGAAGTACACTGCCGCTGTCGATCCGAAGCTCATTGGCGCAATCGACGTAAGGATTCTTGCGAAGAAACTAGCTGGCGAGAAAACGCCATCTTCCTATGACCTTGAGGCCTCTCTCATTTCACAAAAGCAGCTTCAGGATGCAGGAAAGGCCATCAATATGGTCAATCTTGCAGATGAAGTAAAAGGATTCGGATCATCGACTGCTTTTGAAGAAGACTGGATGAAGACCTTGAAGAAGCATTATGCAAAATAAACAACGTGCACTCTCTTTTCATAGAGGGTGTTTCGTTTTTCAATTGACGATCAGGAGAGAAGGAGGACACCTATGACAACGCCGCTTGTTCATATGAAAAACATTTCGATTGAATTCCCAGGAGTCAAAGCGTTAGATCAAGCAAATTTCACATTAAGAAAAGGCACAGTCCATGCCCTGATTGGGGCGAACGGCGCTGGGAAGTCAACGTTAATGAAAGTTCTCTCTGGTGCTCATTCACATTTTGAAGGAACCATCCACATCAATGGCGAGGCTGCGACCATTCATACACCGAAGGATGCGGCCTCATACGGTGTGCAGACCGTCCATCAAGAAGTGGATACAGCTCTCGTGCCATATTTAAGTGTTGGCGAAAATATGATGATTCATGAAATGGAGAAAAAACCATTCGTCCGTTGGAAAGAGATTCACCGCAAGGCAGCACAGCTGTTAAAAGAGATGGACATTGACATCTCAACGAAGCGTCTTGTGAGTGATTTGACACTGGCAGAAAAACAAATGGTGCTCATTGCCAAGGCTGTGTCGATCAAATGCAGCATTTTAATTTTAGATGAACCAACCGCTCCACTTAGTCATGCAGAAACAAGCAAGCTATTCTCAATGATTCATCAATTGAAAAAGAACGGCACAGGCATCATTTTTATCTCGCATCGCATGCCAGAAATTTTCAACATCTGTGATGAACTGACTGTGATGAAGAATGGAACTGATGTGGCGGCGCACCTCATTAAAGAAACCGATCCAAAGCAGGTCATTGAAGAAATGCTTGGCGCGCCATTAGAGGATCAATTCCCATCTCGTACAACGCTTGAGGATGCACCGATTGTGCTTGACGTGAAAGAGTTGCATGACCAGCATAAATTAAACAACATTCATCTTCATGTGAAAAAAGGAGAAATTCTCGGGATTGCAGGACTAGTCGGTGCTGGTAAAACAGAATTGTGCAAAGCCCTATTCGGCGCCTCAGAAAAAAAGTCAGGCACTGTGCAGCTGCATGGTCAAACCATTCATATCAAGTCGCCTCATCACGCTGTGAGAGCGGGTATTGCCCTTGTGCCTGAGGAACGGAGAAAAGAAGGGATTCTAACAGAAGAAACTGTTGGATGGAACGTAACAGCTGCAAGTCTACGTTCGTTTACACGGCCGTTCAGCTTTTTACATCGTTCTAAGGAACGGAAGGCAGCAGATGGAATCGTCAAGCGGCTTGGCGTCAAGACACCTTCTCTTGAAGCGAAGGTGAAGCATCTCTCTGGTGGAAATCAGCAAAAGATTGCGATTGGAAAATGGCTGTTGGCTGAGGCGGATGTCTATCTCTTTGATGAACCAACCAAAGGTGTAGACGTTGGAGCAAAAAAGGACATTTTCTCCCTTATTGCAGAACTAGCTGCAAGAGGAAAAGCGGTTATTTATGCTTCAAGTGAGCTTTCAGAAATTGCAGGAATTGCCGACCGAGTATACGTCTTATATGATGGCAGCATTGCCCGGGAAATGACGGCACCAATGACTGAAGAAGAGCTTTTATATCATTCAACAGGAGGACAATCATGAGTGAACGACAAGTTTCAGCCCCAGTTCAACAAATCAAGAAACAGCGGCCATCCTTTCATCTGTTTGATTTCTTTTATCAATATGGCACCATCTTAACGATTGTCGTATTGATTGTTGTCTTTGCGGCAGCCAATCCGGCATTTTTACAGTCAGGAAATATCATCAATATTTTACGATCGATCTCGATTGTAACCATCATTGCGGTAGGGCTGACGATCTCCCTAGCAGTGAATGGCTTTGATTTATCTGTAGGCTCAGTTGCTACGTTATCAAATGCAATTGTGATCTCCATGTTTGTATGGTTCTCGCAAAACCCACTCATTGCGATCCTTTCTGCGCTGGCGGCTTCTCTTATTGTCGGTTTGCTGAATGCTTGGATGATTGTCAAAATGAAGATCCCAGATATGCTCATGACACTAGCCATGATGTTTATCATTCAAGGGCTGGCACAAACCTATACGAAAGGTGCGACCATTTCTGAAAATATGGTGCTGCCTGATGGCACTTTTTCAACTGGCACCATCCCTGCCTTTTTCAGCAAGATTGGGCAGGTCCCCTATATCATTTTGATTATGGCGGCAATTGTGCTTTTTGCACATGTTTTTATGACTTACACAAAGCATGGGCGGTTGATGTATATCATTGGTGGAAATAAAGAAGCCGCTCGATTATCTGGTATTCATGTGAACAAATACAAAATCGCAGCATATCTGTTGTCTGCTTTATTTGCGGCGATCGGTGGTATCGTGCTGGCATCAAGGGTGATGACAGCAGAAATTAACGCAGGAACGCCATATTTAATGGATGGGGTAGCTGCTGCTTTTATTGGGTTTTCAGTCATGGGAGCAGGTAAACCAAACGCATTCGGTACATTTATTGGTGCGGTGCTCATCGGTATTTTGCAAAATGGACTTGTGATGATGTCTGTCCCGTATTATGCAATGGATATCGTGAAAGGATCTGTGCTTGCACTGGCACTCGCGCTGACTTATTACAAACAGCGTGGCTAAGATGTATTTTTTTAAAACCATTTACGTCCTCTCTCCGTCTAGTAAACGGAAAGCAGTGTAACAGCTGTTTGCCAAAAGGAGATGACAAAAAGAATGAATATGTCAGCAACTCATGTAGAAGATTTGAAAAGTGTCATGGAAGACTGGAAAAATGAATTATTAGTATATAAATTTGCATTAGATGAAATGGATACAAAGTTTTCGATTATTAGTCAGGAATATAATTTAATCCATGGACACAACCCAATAGAGCATACAAAATCACGGATCAAATCCTTTGAAAGCATCGTGAATAAACTAGCGAGAAAAGGATGTGACATCACCACACAATGTGCTAAGGAGTACATACATGATATCGCTGGTGTCCGTATCATCTGTTCGTTTATTCAAGATATCTATAACATTATTGATGTTTTGAGGCAAAGAGAGGATTTAAAGATCCTTGAAGTGAAGGATTACATTCAGCATCCGAAACCAAATGGCTATCGAAGTCTTCATTTAATTGTTGAGATTCCTGTTTACTTAACGAATCGTGTGGAGTATGTGAAGGTTGAAATTCAGGTGCGGACCATTGCGATGGATTTCTGGGCGAGTCTCGAACATAAAATCTATTATAAACTGCAAAACGATGTTCCTCATCAGCTCACCGATGAACTAAAGGAAGCGGCAGATATCGCTCACTACTTAGATGAAAAAATGCAAAATATCAAACGAGAAATTGATTAACCAATAAAAAGAGTAGCTGTTTTGAATGACAGCTACTCTTTTCAGTCTTATTAAGGGTTGGTGCCTCGATCTCTCTTTTGAATGATCGTACCGTCATCTTGCGATTGTGCAGACGGGCTGCCTTTTTGTGTAGAAGTGCCAATCCAAACACCTGTGAACAAGAGCACAAAAATCGCACTTGAGATCAGCCATTTTTTCATCATACATCACTCCATCTTCTTAACAAGTTTTGAATGACAATGCCTTGTTCTGAAAATACATCGCTTCTTTCGGAAGACCATTTTCAGTTAAGTAGGCGGCTACATCCTGACAGATAGCCTCAAGATCAACAAGGAAATTCATAGATTCTAATTGATCACAATAAGAAATGATCTGCTCAATCATGTTGTCTGGCTGGAGCATCAATGTTTCTAAAATGGATAATTTAAGTGAAATGTTCCGTTGTTTTAAATTTTCTGCTTTTTGAAGTGAAAGCTGTACATAATAGTGGAACAAACCAGGCTTTTTCAGCTTAAACAGCGCTTTCGTGTAGGCATACAAGGCCAGTAAATAGCCGCCTGGAGAAGAAGTTTCGAATGCCTCAATCAATAAAGCCTTTTCTAGGAGCGGTACAGCTTCACTGTATTCATTTCTTAGACTTTTAATAAAGGCTGCATTGCAATACGCGTGACCAAGTAAATCTGGGTCCTCCATCTGTTCTAGTGAGTGAATCACCTGTCCAAACAAAGCTTCTGCCTCTTCATATTTCGATTGATCCGCATAATTCAGAGCAAGCATCATTTGACAGCTGATTGATTTTTTCACATAACATGGATCTGCGTCGTAAATAGACGAAGCCTTTTTTAAGTGGTGGATGGAGAGAAGTGTGGATCTTATATTATAGTATAGACATCCTGTTTTATAATGGAATTCTGCCTTTTCAATGTCATCATGTACGAGATCTAATTTATCCTCGGCCAATTTCAAATGGTGAAATGCTGTATCTTGATTCCCTCTGCGCATTTCATACATGCCTTTAAAGAAATAGAAATAGTAGCTGAGCATATCATCTGTACGAATCGCATTTTCATCCACAAAAAGACTGTGATCTAACGAAGCTGTATCTTCGACTAAATCTTTGAAACGGTATTCTAAAAGTTGATAGTAGAGTAAGACGTCTTGATTCTCTTCCATTCGATCAAATGCTTGAAGAATCTCTTCTTTTAGCTGTATTGCTTCTTGTATGTCTCTTTTTTTCATCAAGACATACCAGTCATTTAGCATATTAGCTACATCAACGGATGACAAAACACCTGTTTCTGCCAATTGGTATCCTCCTTTCTTCACCTATTCATTTCTGCTGATTCTTATTTGTCTGAATCATCTTTCCATATTAAGTATCTTCTTATATTTTAAGCGGTCTATCTCAATTTGTAAAACATGTTTTTTGATGTAAATTCAACCAGTAGTGAAAAAATTAGGGAGTAACGATTGAATTGTATACGCTTACATTTTTTTAGGTAAAAAGAGGATATTGAAAAAAATATATCAGGATATCAATAAAGGAAGAGAGACAGTGAAAGAGGGTTTTTTCATAGGTGAGAAAGAAGTGGTATTTATAAAGGAGTGTTCGCGGTTTTTTGTGAGATTATATCACATGAATATTGTGAAACATGCTTCTTTCAGAATAAAATGAGTTATTCGCAAAAAAGTAAAATTTAAAGAGACTATCGATCTAGAATTGTATGGATCTTTGGTATTGATAAAAAATATCACACAGTATAGCTTTAGCGTGGTATAGTAAGATTGTTGTTGCGAATATTTAGACAAAACTGACAATTGGGGGTCGTGTTTTATGAAGAAATCGATGTTACTGATCATGGGACTAATTGTTGTGCTCGTCATGGCAGCCTGTGGTTCAAAATCAGACAGCGGTTCGGGAGAAGGCAAAGGCACATATAAAATCGGGATAGATGTAACATATCCGCCATTTGAATTTGAAAAGGGCGGTAAAACTGTGGGAATAGACGTTGATTTAATTAACGCCATTGCGAAAGACCAAGACTTCAAAGTGAAGCTTGAAGCAATGGATTTCTCAGGGATTATTCCAGCGATGCAAGCAGGTCAGCTTGATGTTGGAATGGGTGGTATGAGTATTACAGATGAGCGTAAAAAGAAAGTGGATTTCTCAGATCCATACTTCGACGCTGGTCTGACAGTTGTTGTGAAAAAGGACAGCAGCATCAAATCAATTGATGATTTAAAGGGGAAAAAGCTAGCTGTTAAAAATGGGACAACAGGTGCAAAATTTGCAACAGATAACGCAGACAAATATGGGTATGAAGTAGTTCAATTCAATGACAGTCCATCTATGTTCCAAGAAGTATCTAATGGAAATGCAGATGCTTTAATTGAGGATTATCCTGTCATTACGTATGCGATCGCACAGCAAGACTTGAAATTGAAAACAGTTGGAGATCGCTTGAATGGAGACCAATACGGGATCTCAGTGATGAAGGGGAAAAACCAGGACTTATTGAAGAAAATCAATAAAGGGCTGAAAAACCTAAAGAAAAACGGTGAATATGACAAAATTATTGAGAAATATTTGAAGTCATAACACAAGCGAGGCGCGCTCAGAGCGCGCTTTCTTTATGTGTCAACCGTATGTGAATTAGGGAGGGAAAAACATGGATACGATTGTTAATGCATTTCCGTATTTAATGGAGGGTTTGCAAACCACTTTATATATCTTTGTTGTTGCTATCATTTTAGGTTTTATCATCGGGTTGATTGTGGCGCTATTCCGCCTGTCACCATTTAAAATCTTGAACTTTATTTCACTCATTTTTGTCAATGCCATTCGAGGTACGCCATTTATCGTACAGCTATTCTTCATTTATTTTGGGCTAAATACACTTGAATTCATTTCACTTGACCGAGTGCCGGCAGGGATTATTACAGTAGCGATTAACGCAGGAGCTTATTTCTCAGAAATTATTCGTGCAGGGATTCAGTCCATCGATAAAGGACAAACTGAAGCCGCACGCTCTTTAGGATTCACAGGTGGACAAAACATGCGCTTTATCGTCCTTCCACAGGCATTTCGCCGTATGCTTCCAGCCATTACTAACCAAGCCATCATCAGTTTGAAGGACACCTCTCTTTTATCGATTATCGGTATTGCTGATATCATGCAGCGGGGACAAGTTCAAGCATCGGCTACCTTTGATCCTTTGAATGTCTGGCTCATTGTCGGTGTCATTTATTTCGTGATCATTTATTTACTTTCTCTACTGGCTAGCTACGCAGAAAGGAGATTTGATGTGAAATGAGTATGATTACGGTGAAAAACTTAAAGAAATCCTTTGGTGACAACGAAGTTTTAAAGGACATTAATGCAGTCATCGAGGAAAAAGAGGTTGTATGTGTCATTGGTCCTTCAGGATCAGGGAAAAGCACATTTCTAAGATGTCTCAATAAATTAGAGGATATTACGGCTGGGGAAGTTGTTGTCCACGGACATACGATTACAGACCCAAAAGTGAATATCAATAAAGTGCGACAAGAAGTTGGTATGGTGTTTCAGCACTTTAATTTATTTCCTCATAAAACCGTGTTAGAAAATATCACGATCGCACCGGTGAAAGTAAAAGGGATGGAGAAGAAAGCGGCAGTCGATAAAGCATTAGACTTGCTTGAAAAGGTCGGCTTGAAAGACAAGGCCAAAAGTTACCCTAACCAATTATCTGGTGGACAAAAACAGCGTGTTGCCATTGCAAGAGCTTTGGCGATGGACCCGAAAGTGCTCTTATTCGATGAGCCGACATCTGCTCTTGACCCTGAGGTCGTTGGGGATGTTTTAGCTGTTATGAAACAATTAGCAGTCGAAGGAATGACAATGATTGTCGTCACACATGAAATGGGCTTTGCAAGAGAAGTGGGAGATCGCGTGATCTTTATGGATGGCGGATATATCGTCGAAGAAGACAAACCAGAAGCACTCTTTGGAAACCCACAGCACGAGCGTACCAAATTGTTTCTTAGTAAGGTGCTATAAAAAAAGAGTAAGAGCAGGTATGCTCTTACTCTTTTTCTTTGTGACGAGAATGAATATACCGATTCGCATGCATTTCCTAGGAAATATTATCGTTGGAAGAACTCAATCCACTCTTGGTCTGGCCCTCGGAAAAAGAAGTAGCAATAGCCATTGGGCAATGTTGTGATTTCTTCATCTATTAGCTCAATTTGCAGCTTTTGAATACGGTTGAATTCCGCGTGGATATTATCTGTTGTGAAGGCGAGATGGTGGACCTTTCCTTCAGATGGAAGGTCACTGCTATACCCTTGAATGAGTTCAATTTCCGTTTCCGCTTCGTCTTTAAAGCCAAGAAAGGCAAGTTCAATGACTCCGTTTGTATGAGTGATGCGATCCTTTAATTTCATGCCCACCACTTTTTCATAAAAATCAATGGACTGATCAATATTTGTCACCATAATCCCTGTATGATCTAAGCGTAATGTTGTCAAAAAAGAGCCTCCTCTATGTCGAGTTGATATTTTTCTCCTCATCTTATCATAATAGAAGTAACGTATACATTCATATGGTAGGATAGAGAGAGTCAATTTAGGATAAGGATGACACAAATGAAAAAAATCTCATTAAAACAAACATTTGCAGAACAAGTGAAAAAGGGATATCCGCTTATTTCAAAAGATGCTGTGTCGCGTGTGAACGGTGTACAGGAAGGCGAGCTCATTGAATGGGTAGATGAAAGAGGCTCTTTTTTAGGGAAAGGATATTATGGTGTGCAAAATAAAGGCATCGGTTGGGTGCTTTCCTTTGACGCTAACGAAAAAATAGATCAGGCCTTTTTTGTTTCTAAACTTGAACAGGCATCCAAAAGCAGAACGCATCTATTTCGTGATGCACAAACGACGGCTTTCCGTGTGTTCAATGGAGAAGGGGATGGAATTGGTGGAATCACGATTGATTATTATGATGGATTCTATCTCATCCAATGGTATAGCGAAGGTGTTTATACATTAAAAGAAGATGTATTGGCTGCGATTGAGCAGGTGTACCCTGACTATAAAGGCATTTATGAAAAGAAGCGATTTGATACGTCTGGACAATATATCGAAGATGACGATTTTGTAAAAGGGAAGAAAGGTGAATTTCCCCTTATCGTCAAAGAAAATGGGATGAACGTGGCGGTTTATCTAAATGATGGTGCGATGACAGGTATTTTCCTTGATCAGCGTCATGTGCGAAAAGCAATTCGAGATCGCTATGCAAAAGGAAAGACCGTCCTTAATACGTTCTCTTATACCGGCGCTTTCTCTGTAGCAGCAGCGCTTGGCGGGGCAAGCCGTACGACAAGTGTAGATGTTGCAAACCGCAGTTTGAAAAAAACATCTGAGCAGTTTGAAGTGAATGGCATTGATGTAGACGGGCAGGATATCAAAGTCATGGATGTCTTTAAATATTTCCCGTTTGCGGCGAAAAAAGGCTGGAGCTATGATGTCGTGATCTTGGACCCACCTTCTTTTGCACGAACGAAGAAACACACATTCAGTGCAGCGAAGGATTATAAGAAACTATTAAAAGAAGCCATCCAGATCACAGCTGAGAACGGCGTCATTGTGGCGTCAACCAATAGCAGTGCATTTGGGATGAAAAAGTTTAAAGGATTTATTGCGCAGGCCTTTAAAGAATCTGGGAAAACGTATCGTATTCTTGAGGAATATACACTTCCTGAGGACTTCCGTACAACGAAAAATTATCCTGAGGGGAACTATTTAAAGGTTGTCTTCATCCAAGCATAAGAAAAAGCCATTTTCCGATAAGGGGAAATGGCTTTTTCTATAAGGCAAACGACATCAGGATAGGCGCTGCACATAATGTAATAATGGCCGAAATGATCATGGACACACTTGAGATCGTGCCTGAGACCGAGCTCAGTTCAAAGGCCTTCGATGTGCCTGCACCATGTGCTCCTGTACCAAGCAGAACGCCCATTGCAATGTCATTATCAATACGGAAATAACGGATAACCAATGGCCCAATGATTGAGCCAAATAATGCTGTTAAAATGACGAAGACAGCCGTAACGGACGGCATCCCGCCAATCATTTCAGACACACTCATCGCAACGGGTGTTGTGACGGATCTTGGGACGAGGCTCTCGATCAGACTCGTGTCCAAATGAAACAATTTGGCGATAAACGCTGTTGATAAAATTGCAACGATAGAACCGCAAGCCACATTCAAAATAATTTCTACTGCATGCTTCTTCAGAATGTGAAAATACTTATATAAAGGAATGGCAAATGCCACAGTCGCAGGTTGAAGCATATTTGTCAGCCATTTTCCGCCTTGATTGTAAGCATCGTAAGGAATGTTCACGATTAACAGCAAGACCACAAGAACAACCGGTGTCACAAGTAAAGGGGAGACATAGACTTTCGGGTGACGTTTATAAACCGCTTTTGATCCGAGATAGATCAGAATGGTTAGGATCAAGAATAGTCCGCCAACTAACATAGCTTTTTTCGCTCCTTTCTTTTCGCAATCATCTGCGTCATCATGCCAGTCGAGAGCATGACCACAAAGGTACTAAGTAAAACCACAAGGACAATACTTGTGCCAGATTGAGAAAGTAATGTTCCGTAATCAATCACACCTACTGCTGAAGGGATAAAGAAGAGCAGCAGTTCTCCGAGCAGCCATACGGCGCCAAGTTCAATCCATTTTAATTTAATGATGTTAAAATGAAGTAATAAGAAAATGACAAGAATGCCTAAGATCGTGCCCGGAATTCTTAAATGCAAAAAGGCCGCCAGCACATTCATCAATTTCGCAAAAGCAAATAAAGCCATAATCTGAAGGGTAGCAATCAGCGACGTTTTGAGCAATTGCACTTTCTGTTCACTCCTTTTTCTATATAAATTGTTCACTGTTTCACAAAAACAACACAACGTTCTAATCGGTGAGCTTACTTTAAAGTGTACAGCACGTTCTATTATAGGTAAAATACATATATCGAATAGTTAGTATTCCTTTTGTCTATAGAAAGGGTGAACCATGTGGACATCAGACATTTAACATATTTCTTAGAAGTGGCACGGTTAAAGAGTTTTACGAAAGCATCGCAATCGCTCTATGTGTCGCAGCCGACCATTTCCAAGATGGTCAAAAACCTAGAGGATGAGCTAGGTGTGCAGTTGTTTTACCGTAATGGCAGACAGGTTGAAATGACAGATGCTGGACAAACCATGTATACACAGGCGAGTGAAATCACACAATCCTTTCAGAATTTAACGAGTGAATTAAATGATTTAATGAATGTGAAAAAAGGACATATCCGAATAGGACTGCCTCCCATGATTGGATCAAGCTTTTTCCCAAATGTGATGGGGGAATTCCGCCAGCAGTATCCAGATGTCACCTTTCAATTGGTGGAGCACGGCTCCATTAAAGTAGAGGAAGGGGTAGAGGATGGATCATTAGATATTGGTGTCATTGTTCTGCCTGCAAATGATAAAATTTTTCATACATACACCATCATTAAAGAGAATATGAAGCTTGTCACCCATCCATCACATCCGATGGCAGGACGTGATGAGGTTCATTTGGCTGATTTAAAGGAAGAGTCTTTTATTTTCTTTCGAGAAGATTTCGTTCTGCACAGCCGAATCTTAAATGAATGTATGAATGCGGGATTCAGGCCGAACGTTATTTATGAAACGTCACAATGGGATTTCATCAGTGAAATGGTTGCTGAGAACCTTGGAATCGGGCTTCTGCCTGAACGGATTTGCCGTGATCTAGATCCTGATAAAGTGAGGATCATTTCCTTAAATCCGTCTATTCCGTGGCATTTGGGTGTCATTTGGCGAAAGGACCGCTACTTGTCCTTTGCTGCAAGAGAATGGTTAAAGCATACAAAATCCTATGTGTGGGATGCAGAGTAAAAGGGAGGACGATACAGATGAAATTAAGCTGCGTGTCTCATCTTTTGGAAAAGGTTCGAGCGGAAAATCCGCTTGTCCATAATATCACCAACCAAGTTGTGACGAACTTTACAGCGAATGGACTGCTTGCTTTAGGTGCTTCTCCAGTCATGGCAAACGCCAAAGAAGAAGTGGCAGAAATGGCGCAATTAGCGGATGCACTTGTGCTGAATATCGGCACACTAACAAAGGATACAGTGGAGGCAATGGTCATTGCTGGACAAGCGGCCAATGAAAAAGGTGTGCCGGTTCTATTAGATCCTGTTGGTGTTGGTGCGACAACGTTTCGGACGAGTGCGGCGAAACAGCTGTTACAGCAAGTGGACATCACTGTTGTCAGAGGGAATGCTGCTGAAATAGCTCATTTAATTGGAGTGAATGGCTGGCAGTCAAAAGGGGTTGATGCAAAAGGGGCAAATGGAGATGTATCGTCTTTAGCAAAGCAGGCGGCAAAAGCCCTTCAAACCGTTGTGGCGATTACGGGAAAAGTGGATGTCGTGTCAGATGGAGAAGAGGTTCTATCTATTCATAATGGACACGAATGGTTAACCAAGGTGACAGGGACTGGCTGTTTACTCACCTCTGTCATAGGGGCATTTTGTGCAACAGGGGAACGGCCAATTCATGCGTCGGCATCAGCTCTGCTGTTTTATGGTGTCGCTGCAGAAAAGGCAGCTCAGCAGACAGAAGAGAAAGGGCCAGGCACCTTTCAAATCGAATTGTTAAACACGCTATCTAATACAAATGGTCAAGATGTGATCACGTTAGGGAAAATAGGGGGAGTTTTGCATGACGAAGGTTGATCAGCAGCTAATCAAACAGCAATTATCGGTTTATTTTATTATGGGAACAGCGAATACAAGCCGGCATCCGCTTGATGTGGTGAAAGAGGCCATTCAAGGCGGGATCACGATGTTTCAGTTTCGTGAAAAGGGTAAAGGTGCTCTGCAAGGTGAAGAAAAGAAAAAAATCGCTGAGCAGATTCAAGCACTTTGCCAAGAAGCGAATATCCCCTTTATCGTAAATGATGATGTACAGCTTGCAATAGATCTTGATGCAGATGGTGTCCATGTTGGGCAGGAAGATACACTTGCACAAGATGTACGGCAAAGAATCGGGAATAAAATATTAGGCGTGTCCACGCACAATCTAGATGAAGTGAGGCAAGCGATGAAGGACGGGGCAGACTACGTTGGGATGGGTCCAGTCTATCCTACAGAAACAAAAAAGGATACACGCAGTGTCCAAGGTGTTTCTTTAATCAACGAAGTACGTCAACACGGTCTTCACATTCCTATTGTGGGCATCGGCGGGATCACGTATGAAAATGCGGCACCAGTCATCCAAGCGGGAGCCGATGGCATTAGCATCATCAGCGCCATTTGCCAAAGCGCTGATCCGAAAAAAGCTGCGGAAGAACTAACATCTCTTGTCGAGTCAGAGAAAGCAGCTCTTTCATCTGTAAAAGACATGGATTGACTCATCCATGTCTTTTCTTATCTGCGTGAAAAATAGACAGTAGAGATACAATTGTGTACAATCTAATTGTTCGATTATTTTCGAAATGACAGGTAAATAAAGGAGAATGAATGATGGAAGTGCTCGATACGTATTTTCGCCGATATGATGAAGCGGGAAAAGGGCAAGAGCAAATGAACGAATTGCTGGCATTGTTTTCAGATGATGTCATGATTGTCTTAAATGGTGCTGAAAAGCCTGGCATCCAAGCGTTCACACAGTTTTTGAACACATTTTTCCACGTACATGAAGACATTAAGCATATGTGGGATGGCTGGGTGAAACGTGAAGATGGGAAGTATGAAACAAACTGGGCTGTTTGCGGAAAGTTAACAGACGGTCGTGTATATACAGCAGAAGGCATTGATATTGCGGAGCTGGATGATCAAGGAAAGATCGTTTATTTAGAAAACGTCCCGAAAAACCCAGAGTTATTCCAGCGATATTAAGAAGCCGGCAGAGCAGCCGGCTTTTTCTCATCAATCTGTATCCATATGCATACCTGTGTGTGCTTTTACTTGAATTTCTGTAAAGGTGTCTTCATCTGCTTTTTCAGAGGAGAAAATGGTGCCTAAGTAAGCCGCAAGGAATCCAAGCGGGATCGAGATAATCCCAGGGTTCGATAGTGGGATCAGCGGCTCTCCTGTGAAAATGGCTGCCCCTGATGGGTCCCAGACGCTTGGGCTGAGTGAAACGATCAGGAGTGCGCTCAGAAGACCTGTTAAGCTTCCTGCGATAGCACCTGTTGAGTTAAATCGTTTCCAAAAGACAGTGAAGATAATCAACGGTAAATTCGCACTTGCTGCCACTGCGAAGGCAAGTGACACAAGAAAAGCGACGTTTAAAGATTGCGCAAATAATGCAAGAATGATGGAAAGGATAGCCACGCCGATAGAAGCAAAGCGTGCCGCCTTCACCTGTTCCCGTTCACTCGCTTTCCCTTTGCGGATAATCTGGCTATAAAAGTCATGAGCAAAGGCAGACGCGGCGGATAAAACGAGACCGGTGACCACTGCCAGTATAGTCGCAAAGGCAATAGCGGAAACAAAGGCAAATAATAAATCTCCCCCTAGGGCCTGTGCAAGCAGTGGTGCTGCCATGTTTCCTGCTGCATCGGCTGCCGTAATTGCATCTGTTCCGACAAAAGCAGCGGCACCGAAGCCGAGGAAAACCGTCATTAAATAAAAAATCCCGATGATCCACGTAGCGGATAGAACAGATTTACGCGCAGAAATGGCATCCTTTACCGTATAAAAGCGGATCAAAATATGCGGCAAACCTGCTGTTCCAAGCACAAGTGCAAGGTTCAGAGACAGGGTCTCTAAAGGCACATCATATTTATTTCCCGGGTGAAGAAAAGCTTCACCAAGCGGGGTCGCTGTTTTCATCTGTTCAAACATCTTCAGCAGACTAAAATCAAACTTGGCAAACACAAGCAGCGAAATAATCAGCGTGCCCAGCATGAGAAGCACAGCTTTCGTGATCTGTACCCAGCTTGTTGCAATCATGCCGCCAAACACGACATAAATAGTCATCAAGACACCTACGATCAGCACCGCAATCCAGTAATCTATGCCAAGAAGCAGCTTGATTAATGCACCTGCCCCAACAAGCTGCGCAATCATATAAAAAGTGGAAACCGTGATGGTGTTAAAAGCAGCCACGCCTCGAATAGCAGGTCGTTTGAATCGTGCAGCAATCATATCAGCCATCGTATATTTTCCTAGATTTCGAAGCGGTTCAGCCACGACATAAAGGACGACAAGATACGCTACAAGAAAACCAATACTATAGAAAAAGCCGTCAAATCCATTTAAGGCGATCATGCCGGCGATCCCTAAAAATGAAGCAGCAGACATATAGTCCCCGGCAATGGCAAGGCCGTTCTGAAACCCAGTCAGACCGCCGCCTGCTGTGTAAAAATCACTCGCATTGCTTGTTTTTTTCGCAGCAAAATACGTGATGACCAATGTGAGCCCTACGATCGCTATGAATAAAATAAAAGCGGTCATACTCATTCGTCATCACCTCTTGATTCAATTTTTAAAGCGCTTACATATTTGTCGAACTGAGCTGCTTTTTTTGCATAAAGTCCACATAAAACCCATGTCATCACAAATTGCGTGAGGGCAAATAACCAAGCCCACGTGATCGCTCCAATTGCTGGCGTGTTCAAAAAGGTGAAGTAGGATGTAGCAACCGGAAGTGAAAAGTAAAAGAGAAAAAAGAAAATCGTCATCGGTACGATAAATCTGCGTTTTTCCTCAAGAAGTTTTCGAAAATCCTTTGAAGCGGCAACCTTCTTATAATGAACGTTTTTGTCTGCCATTGTTTCCTCCTTTGTACGAATTAGGGACAAGGTACTCCAATGCATATGAGCCGATCTGGTTGTTTATGACAGTATATCATAAAAAAGGCACCCGAAAAGGGTGATTAGCCTGATCAATTGTGGATATAAATATTGGGAAAATGAAAATAAACACAAGAAGCTGGAAATCAAATATAAGACCAAAGAAAAAAACTCTGTGATATCCATTGTCACATAGTCTGTAGATTCGATTTAGCAAATGAAACATTTGAGGTCATGATACGTTGGCATATTAACATCAAGAATTACATTACATAAACATGTAGAGAAGCAGGCTGATGGAGCCTGCTTCTCTTTTAATATTTTTTCCCAAGACGTGTCGTATGTGAAACTGTTTTAACATGCTTTTTACGCTTTGAATCTTTGTAGACAGATAGGACAAATTTGTTGTTCCAGTAACCATTTTTCGGGCTGTAGTATGTTTTGAATGTGTAATGAAAGACTTTTTGACCTGTTGATCCTGAAGCTGTAGTTACTGTTGTACCGAGTATGGCTATTGCTTTTAGTGTCAAGACTGCGCCAGCAACAGCATCGGTCCCTGTCGGTAATGCCAAAATTGTTGTTGTCACAAGAACGACAATAGCAAGAGTAACGTTGAATTTGTTTTTATAGGTTTTTTACAAGTCTCCACTGATAATCTTTGTTTGATTTTGTGTTAAATTCGCCGTCTTCACTTAATAATTCTGATCCAGCTTCTTTAAATTCTTTAATGTCTACTAGTTCATTGTTAATACGGAGTTCTTCTTTTGCCCGGTCATAAGAGACGCTATCTATTTGTTCACCATTATCAATCGTTATTGTTTGAGTGCTGCCTTTCACTACAGAATTGAAAGTATGTAGTTTGCCTTCAATTTCAGTTTGATAAGATTCTTTAATTTCTTGAGGTTCTAGGGTTACTGCGGCTACGGTTTGTAATGGAACTGTTAAAAATAGCGTCAGGCCTAAAAGTCCGATTATGAACTTTTTCATTTTGGATATTTCCCCCTTGTTTTTTGTGCAATAATAAACATATGGATAAAAAATGCTTTTCTTTTAAAAAAAGTTAATTGAGGAGTGATTGATGTGTTTTGGAATTGGGTAGTAGGCATGATTGGGATAATCATAGGGGCTTGTATCTTTGCAACGGAGTTCGAAGATGCTACTTTCTTCACTCGCTTTATTTTCAAGCTTATTGCGATTTTACTTCTTGTGTTTTCAGTGGCTTTTATTAAGTGGCGGCGTAAAAAAATACAACAGCATAATAATTCATAGTGCTCCCTCCTTTTTTGACATGTTTTCATCCTATCATTGATTGATTCACATTTGGGAATTCGTTGGAAAATTTCTTTTTGGGTTGCGGTGACCGCAATTTAGGTTCTTTTATTTGGGAGGCGAATTTATGATGACGGTAATATCAGTATTGATGATGTTAAATGGTGCTTGTTATTTTGCTGTTTATATGAAAAAACGTAAGAATAATAAAGAAAAAGAGATGGGGTATAAAGTTATTTTTGCTGTTGTTTTCTTTTTACTAAGTGTCCCATTCATCAATATGGTCATCACTGGATAATAAAGAACAGGCTGAAGAGCCTGTTTTTTTGTTATTTAAAATACATGGCGCCTATTTCAAAAACACCACTGCGATTGCGTATAAAAACCGATATGTCTTGTGCCCTACTTGCTTAAAAAGTGCTTGCGCTATGCCGAAAATTTTACATATAAATGGTTAAATAGGGTTTTATTAGGAGTTGTTGTGCTAACATTTATTAAAAATTGGTTTTCTAGGGGGGATTGTAGATGGCGTCTATACCGTCTCCAGTTGTAGCGATCAAGATAAATGAATGGTATAAGCAAATAAAAAGATTCAATGTTAAAGAGGCTCAGAAGCTAAGAGAAGAGGTTAGAAAAAAAATCGATGTCATGGAAGAAGATGAACAGGCGGTTCTTTATTTTCAGTTGATGGAGTTCCGTCATCAATTGATGACAGACTATGTGCAGCCTTCTAAAGAACCACTTGAAAAATCGGATTACTTGAAAGCTGTAGAAGGACAAGGCAAGAAGATGTCAGCCATTCTTGAATACTATTTTAATTTTTTTCAAGGAATGTACGAATTTAAAAAAGGTGAGTTTATTAGAGCTATTGTGTTTTATAAGCGCGCGGAAAAGCGCCTGGAGCAAGTAGGGGATGAGTTAGAAAGAGCTGAATTTTATTACAAATTATCAGAAGTGTTTTATCACATGAAACAGACACACGTATCTATGTATTACGTTGGTCTTTCTTATGATACTTATAAGGCACATAAGAGCAATTCCCTTTATATGATTCGAGAAATTAATTGTCTAACTGTTATGGCAGGTAATTTCATTGATTTTGAATGCAGAGAAAAGGCGCTTCCTCATTTATTGTCAGCTTTAGAAAAATCTAAGGCAATGTCTAATAAGCCAATGATTGTGAAGTCATTATTTAATATTGGGTGTTGTTTTAAAGGATTAGGTGATTTTAATAGGGCACTAGCTTATTTTAATCAGGTTATTCTAGAAGGAGAGCCTATTAATGCTACAGAGTTGCTTTTGGTTTATTATGAATTATCGTTATTTCATTTGAGTCAAAAGGAATTTATTAAGGGTGAAAGATTTTTCAAAAGAGGCTGGGAAGAAGCGAAGAATAGAAAAAATGATCTATTTTTATCGTTACTGATGGTATTGGAAAATTTATTTTTAAAAACAGCAAATTTAAGTGAAGTCATGAGCTCATTGGAAAAATTAGAGAATGAGAGGGGTTATCCATACATGGAAGACCTAGCGCTCGAAGCGGCTCGGTACTATAATGAGAATGGGCGTATGGATGAATCTGTAAAAATGTATGAAAAAGTGATGTACGCCCGAAAACAAATCCAAAGGGGCGACTGTTCATATGAATTTTAAAACGGTTCTTACTGGTTTTTTGAGTGCTTCAACATTGCTAGGTGTGATCTCATTATCATCTGTCGATTTTGATGTGAATTCAAGAAATGCTACTTCTCCAGAATCCACTGATCTGACTGTAAGAAATGCTACAGGCAGTAGCGTTACTACTGAGGATTTTCCTCTTATAACTTTATCTCAACAAGATAACGATTTTACTGTGAGGAATGGAACCCGTTCTAGTGAAAATCCTGATGTTCGTTTTGGAACCCGTGATTCTAGATTATCTACTTAATGAATCAAACAGACCTTTAGGGTTTGTCAGGCTGTCGAGAAAATCTCGACAGCTTTATTGTCCCCATTAAAACTTACATCTCCCCATTTTATAATAGAGAAAAGCATATACAATAACGGATCGGAAAGGTTATTGGTTCTACAAATCAGATCCGAAAGCATGAGCTCCGTGTCCTTTTCTTGAAAGCTGCACAAGATCTCAAAAGCACCAAAAGGCCATTTCAAGACATGTGTGAGAGGCATTTTCATTCATGCTCACCTAACATCATGACGTGGAAAATAAAAAAGAATGTAGAAAAACATGAGTTTCTCTACATTCTGGGCACCCGAAAAGGGTGCTTTCTACCGATAATGCGCAAGAAATGTTTGTCTTGCTTTTTCATATGCTTCTGCATCAAAATGATCTCCGCATTTGTGAATACACCAGGGCTCCACTTGCCTTGCAATCCCAACCTCATATCCCTGCTGTGCAAACTCAAAAGATTGTGACACATCATAAAAATGAAACCCGTCTAAGAGGTCCTCACGCCACTTGATATCATATTGTGTTGCCATAAAAAGACCGTCAATAGCAGAAGCTTTGATATAGCCTTGGGTTTCTGTCTGTGGATGACCAGATTCAAACGTCAGTAGCTGATAGGTGTCGTGCCGATATTCAATGACTTTCCCTCTGCAATCATGGCTCTCCCACCAGATTCCATTGTCTGGCACACTTTCTGCACCTATTACCCCAAGCATGCCAAGTGACGGATTCTGCAAGAAAAGTGGAATCAGCTCGAGAAGCATATGCTGTTTGACGATGAGTGTATCTTGATGAAGATAAATTTTAAACTGTGCAGGATGAGTGAGAGCTTCATTGTATGCAGAGGCCATACTTGATGCATGTCTAATGGGCAAAACCTCTACATGATACCCGTGCGGAGCAGGAAGTGAAGCGAGCTGCCGGAAGCAAGCTTGAAACATCGACTCATCATTTACACATAAAACAAATAAGATGGTGGGGCTACTCATTGAGTTGAACCGCCTCAACCACGTATTGATAGGCTGTCGCTGCCTCGTTAAAATCAAAACGAATGCCATGTTTTACGAGTAATTCATGTAGATCATTCATGACGCCCGTATAGGAAGGGTGTTGTACACGAATGGTTTCAAGCTCACGAACATGAAACCCGGCTGACTGGAAGAGGGCATGAATTTCGTGAAGGGTAAAGAAGCGTAAATGTGTTTGATCCATTAACCCTGCATCTGTATAAGTAAATCTCCCGGCTAGTAATTCTAAAACCGTTGAAATATGACCAATATTCGGAATGGAAGACAAGATGGCCCCTTCCCTTTTCAGAAAAGGTTTAACCTTTTTTAAAACGGCCCAAGGGTCCAATAAATGTTCAAGGACGTCTCCGAAAATGATGCAGTCAAATTGTTCATGCTGATAAGGCAGCGCCATCTGTTCAATATTGCCGCATAAAACATGATCCAGCGCTTTCTCAGCCTGCTTTGCCGCATCTTCAAAAGATTCAATTCCATATATGGTACGGTCTTGCTGTTTTAGGACTTTGCCAAGCTGGCCTGTGCCGCATCCGATATCCAAGATAGACGTCCATTCCTTGCGAATACGATGGACAATCACAGGGTTCACACCGTGATAATATTGATCCTTCTTTTGATGATAATAAGATAGAGAATCTGAACTCACGCGCCACCCACCTTTCTTCTTTCTTGTGTCTTATGCTTAATATATGGGTGGGGAGCTTGGTTTTATAACGAAAATGGGCAATTTTCATGAATGACAGCTAAAAAGGGGTCATATAAAGAACAGGGAACGGACTGTCCTCCTAAAAATAGAAAGACAGAACCCCATTGAGTGGAAGGGATTGGTATGATGAGGTGTTCAATTATTGTAGCGTATCGTCATGAAAGGATGTTTAAAAGGTCAATTGACAGGTTAGAACTTTAGCCAAAGCAATCTGAAAGACAAAGGATAACGGCGTTGATTACGGTTTGTTTATCATCTTCTGATCACCGTTGGATGTTAAAAAAGCTTGTATTTCCTCGATGCCTAGTCCAATTTTTTTCGCTTCTTGAATCAAATAAACCCACTCTTCGTCAACTCTTCTTTTCACTTGCGTATCCATAATATCCTCCAGTTCAATAAGACATATTCATCTGCAACCAATGACTTGAACAAACCGTCTAGTAACTGTACGTGTATGTGAATGGAGTACAAAAATAGATTTTTGTCGAAAAATGATGACATTTAACCTATTTTGTAAAATCTATCACCTACCACGTCCCTAAAAAAATGACTAAAAAACCCATAAATATTGAATTCTTACTTCTCATAATAAACAATTGTAAAGTCAGTTAAAAGATTATAAATTAAAATAATGATAAAGACCTAAATCATTTGACTCATATAAACCGATAAGGTTGACATATGCCATCAGCGTGAACAAATTTCATCTTTACAGGACGCACATATTGTTCGTTTGGGAAGTTCTTCTTAAGATGGTATTCTAAAAGAAACAGAATTCACCAAGAAGGAATGAAGAAAGACATGTATAGCCTTTTTCAAAAGTATCAAGAAGTTGTCATGTATCTGATCATGGGTGTGTGTACAACCATTGTCAACATAGTCAGCTTCTATTTATTCGTTGAGATGTTTTCTATGGATTACAAAACAGCAACGGTTGTTTCATGGGTATTTGCTGTGCTCTTTGCTTATATCACCAATAAGAAGTATGTCTTCAAGCAAAAGGCTCGTGACACAAAAAGCCTGATGCGTGAGCTTTCTTCATTTTTTAGTGTCCGTCTCATGTCTCTAGGTGTAGATCTGGGGCTGATGATTTTATTTGTGAGCCAAATGGCGCTCAACGAAACCGTCGCAAAAATTCTTGTTAACTTTGTGATTGTCGTGGTCAATTATGTCGCCAGTAAATGGTTCGTCTTCAAGAAAACAAAAGAAGATGCGATTTAACACATGAAAAAGATAGGTGATGTGAAATGAGCAGCAGGCCAGACGAATTATATGATGCCATATATCAACAAACAGAAAAGCAGCATGAACAAGTGTTGAGGCTAGTCAAAGAAATGACCGCACATCCAGAAGCATTTTCTGAACAAGAAAAGGAAAAGATCAACCGGATGGACATTGCGCTTCAAACAGCAACGGACATTTTAGAAAATTTAATGACCCCTGATACGCAAATGACCATTGTTTTAAGACAAGGGAGAATTCGTGTTGACCTAACGAAAGCGTAAAAGAAGCAGCCAATTGAAAAGCGGCTGCTTTTTATTATGCATCGCTTGTTTCCCGGAGTTGCTTTGGAGACATGCCGATTTTCTTTCGAAAGACTTTATTCAAGTAATTCGCATTTCGGTAGCCGCACTGTGTGGCGATTTCTTCAATCGAGTATTTCGTTGTTTTCAGTAACGTTTCCGCCTTTTCTAAACGAATATTGGTTAAATAATGAATCGGTGTGAAGCCAGTTGCCTTTTTGAATTCCCTCGTAAAATGACTTTTGGATAAACGTGCCGCAGCTGCCATATCGTCAGGCCCAATCTCCTCGTGAAAATGGTGGCTTGCAAATAAGGCCGCTTGGACGATGGGCTCAGGCCATTTCTCCATTTGTCCCTCAAGCTTTGGCAAATATGAATACAGTTCCATGACAAATTGATAAGCAAGGCTAGACCCCTCAAATGGATTGGTAATCCGTCTTTCACTGGCTTCATCATAAATCTTCTTTAGCAGGCGGATCGGTTTGGAATTCGGATGAAAACGCATGACCTGCTTTCCTTGATCGATAAATTGATCAAAGCAAAGGTCACAGGCTTCCCCATAAAGTGTTAAATAGAGAAATTCCCAATGTTCACTGTCTTCTGGAAAATAGTATTGATAAGCACTGGGGCTTTTCACCAGAAAGGCCTGTCCAGGCAATACTTTAAATCGTTTCTGTCCGATTTCAATCATGCCGTGTCCAGACAGTGTGAGCTGAAAGATGCACTTGCCCTGATCCTTCCGCTCTACGCCATTCCAGCTGTATAACGAAGATGATTGAACTTCCCAGCCAACAGACCAGATTTGGGCCGGCAATGTCACATCAGAATGGTGAAAACGAAATGCAAATGCTTCTTTCTTCAAATTGGAAACCCTCCTTCACAGCAAAAAACAACCTTTTTCTATTTTGAATCATGGTACACCTCATATCACATCGTACCATTCACAGCAAAAAAAGGGTATTTTTTAACGATTTTTTTACCATTGAACTTCAGCTGACGGGGCAACTAAAATAAGATTATCAGAAGAGAAAAGGGGAATGGATATGATCGACACATTACGAGCAGCATTTCACCAACAATTTGGAGATCAGGAAGAACTCCGCTATTTTTTCGCCCCAGGCAGAGTCAATCTGATTGGTGAACACACAGATTATAATGGGGGCCATGTCTTTCCATGTGCACTTACCCTTGGTACATATGCTGCGGCAGCAAGACGATCAGATGGACGCGTCAGAATGTATTCCTTGAATTTTGAAGAAGAAGGAGTGAAAGAGTTCGACCTTTTTGAAATCGCTTTCTCAGAATCGGACGGCTGGGCGAACTATCCGAAGGGAGTATTCCAACAGTTTATCGAAGCAGGCATGGATGTGAAAGATGGCTTTGATATTGTGTATGCCGGCAATATCCCAAATGGCGCAGGCCTGTCATCCTCTGCCTCTATTGAGCTCGTCACGGCTGTCTTGATCAATGAATGGTCGTCATTCGGTGTAACGCAAATCGACCTAGCCCTTCTTGCGCAGCGTGCTGAAAATGAGTTTATTGGCGTGAACTGCGGCATTATGGATCAATTTTCAATTAGTCTTGGAAAAGAAGGTCACGCTATTTTGCTCAATTGTGACACGCTTTCCTTTGAATACAGCCCATTTCGGCAAGAGGGTCTGGCACTTGTCATTGCCAATACAAATAAAAAACGAACACTTGCAGATTCCAAATACAATGAACGCCGTTCAGAATGTCAATCTGCTTTAAACGATCTTAGAAAAGAACGAGATATTGCGCATTTATGTGAGCTCACGGTCGATGAATTCGCTAAGCATGAACATTTGATACAAGATGAAACGTGTAGAAGACGTGCAAGACATGCCATTACGGAAAACGAGAGGACCATGAAAGCAGTAAATTTTCTGAAAGATGATAAAATGGAAGAACTAGGTGCACTCATGAAGGCATCTCACCTTTCTTTAAAGAATGATTATGAAGTCACTGGGCTTGAGCTAGATGCACTGGCCGAAGCCGCATGGCAACATCCAGGGGCGATTGGTTCTCGTATGACAGGTGCTGGCTTTGGGGGCTGTACCGTCAGCATTGTGAAAGAAGAGCTGCTGGACTCATTTATAGAAGAAACAGGTGCGATTTATCAAGAAAAAACAGGCATTCAAGCCTCTTTTTACACAGCTGGAATTGGAGGCGGCGCTAGAGAATTAACGAAGGAGGACATTTGATGGCAATTTTAGTATGTGGAGGAGCAGGTTTTATTGGCAGTCATGCGGTAGCGGCTCTTTTGGCTAAAGGAGAACAAGTGGTGATTGTGGATAATTTGCAGACAGGTCATAAAGAGGCAGTCGTAAAGGGTGCCGTATTAGAAGAGGGAGATTTAAGGGATCACGCTTTTTTAAGACGTGTTTTTCAAACACATGACATTGAAGCGGTCATGCACTTTGCGGCAGATTCACTTGTTGGAGAAAGTGTAACAGACCCGCTGAAGTACTATGACAACAACGTCGGAGGGGCAACGGCTTTACTTCAGGTGATGAATGAATTTGATGTGAAACGCATTGTATTCTCTTCAACTGCTGCGACATATGGTGAACCAAAGCGTGTACCGATCGTTGAAACGGATGAGACGAACCCAACAAATCCTTATGGGGAAACAAAGCTCGCGATTGAGAAAATGTTGAAGTGGTCTGAGCAGGCATATGGTATCGAATACGTTGTGCTTCGCTATTTTAATGTAGCCGGTGCTCATACAGAAGGGATTGTCGGTGAAGATCATCAGCCAGAAACGCATTTAATCCCAATTATTCTGCAAGTGGCATTAGGAAAACGTGATCAAATCATGATTTACGGTGAGGATTATGAAACAGAGGATGGCACATGCATTAGAGACTACATTCATGTCATGGATTTAGTAGAGGCGCACATTCTAGCGGTTGAGCGTCTGCGTGAAGGAAAAGGAAGCGCGACGTACAACTTAGGGAACGGCACAGGCTTCTCTGTGAAGCAGGTCGTAGAAGCCGCAAGAGAAGTGACAGGTCATGCCATTCCAGCACAGGTGGCAGAAAGACGTGCGGGTGATCCAGCTAAGCTGATTGCTTCATCAGAAAAAGCGCTGAAAGAACTAGGATGGAAGCCGCAATATGCAGATCTCCACACCATCATTCAAAGTGCATGGGATTGGTTTCAGAAACATCCAGATGGCTATCAAAGTGAATAACGTGTAGCAGGCAGGGGAGGAGACAAAGGGAATGGCGATTGATATTTTTGAAAAGCTAGAACAGCTGATTCAATATGGGGTTAATAAAGAGCTGATCTCACCACTAGATATGGATTATACAAGGAACCGGCTGCTAGAGGTGCTTGGTCTCGATGATGCTGAGGCAAGAACAGTCTCAGGAGACAGCGACCTTGAAGACATCTTAATGCCAATGCTCGATTGGGCAGTTGAAACAGGTCTTATTCCTGACGGGACAGATACGTATCGTGATTTATTAGATGCCAAAATCATGGGCTGCTTGGTGGCGCCTCCGAGTGTCATCTATGCAAAGTTTGAAGAGAAACGCAAGCATTGCGGACCAAAGGCAGCGACAAGCTGGTTTTATGAAATGCAGCAGCATGCCCACTATATTCATACCGGCAGAATCGCCAAAAATGTGCAGTGGTTTACACCAACAGAAGATGGTGAGCTTGAGATCACGATTAATCTATCGAAACCGGAAAAGGACCCAAAAGCGATCGCTGAAGCCAAAAAGCTTAGTCAAAAGCAATATCCTCTTTGTCTCCTTTGTAAAGAAAACGTTGGGTTTGGGGGACGCATCAATCACCCAGCAAGACAGAATCACCGGATTATTCCGGTGACACTTACAAATGAGTCGTGGTTTATGCAATTCTCGCCGTATGTGTATTACAACGAACATTGTATTGTGTTCAAGGGCGAGCATGAACCAATGCAGATATCTAAAAAGACCTTCGAGCGTCTGCTTTCCTTCATATCTATATATCCGCACTATTTCATAGGATCAAATGCTGATCTTCCCATTGTTGGAGGCAGCATATTAAGTCATGACCACTTTCAAGGTGGTGCTCATGAATTTCCGATGGCGAAAGCAAAGATGGAAGAAGTGTTTTCTCTCGATAAGTTTCCGAGGGTGAAGGCGGGTATTGTGAAATGGCCGATGTCAGTGATCAGGCTTCAAAGTAGCGACCAGCAGACGCTTGCGGAGGCAGCGGATTTTATATTACATGAGTGGAAAATGTATTCAGATCCAGAAGCGGGGCTGTTCTCTCATACAGGAGAGACCCCGCACAATACCATTACACCAATTGCACGTCGTCATGGGGATGAGTACGAATTAGATCTCGTGCTACGAAATAACCGTACAGACAAGCAGCACCCCGACGGAATCTTTCACCCGCACAAAGAAGTTCATCATATTAAAAAAGAGAATATCGGATTAATTGAAGTCATGGGTCTCGCCGTCCTTCCTGGAAGATTAGCAGAGGAATTAAGCCAGCTAAAAGCGGCGCTGCTATCCAAAAAACCTCTTGAAGAAATCAAAGCCTGCCCGTCTATCATGAAGCACGAGTCATGGGCAGAGCGTCTGATCGAAAAGAATACCTTTACGAAGGACAACGTAGAAGCCATTTTACAAAAAGAAATCGGCCTCATTTTTTCTCGTATACTCGCGCAGGCGGGTGTGTTTAAAAGAACAGAGCAAGGGAAAACAGCATTTAAACGTTTCATTCAAACACTCCATACAGGCAGGTGATGAGTTGATGATTGAACAGGTAAGAACTTTAATGGAAGAAAAACAACTCGACGGTGTTCTGATTCAAAAGCGTAATAACTTTTCTTGGCTTACAGGAGGAAGAAGAAACCACATTGTGTTAAACACGCCAGAGGGCGTTTGTCAGCTACTTGTGTTGAAAGACGATATTGTCCTAGTTGTGAATCAAATGGAAGAAAAACGAATCATTGAAGAAGAAATGGCGTATTTTGACCATCCCTTTCAAGTCGTCACAATGGATTGGTTTGAGGATGAGACTCCTTACATTCAAACACTCATAAAAGACAAACGAATCGGTGCGGACATTCAAATGGAAGGAGTGGAATGGATCGAACCCGATTTGTCTCGTGTTCGATCGATCCTTTCAGCGCCACAGCTCAGCCAATATGAAACCCTTTGTCATGAAACAGCGGTTATTGTAGAAAGTGTCTGCCAAGAAATCGTTCCAGGACAGACGGAGCATGAAATTGCTTCGCTTGTTGCTCAAAGAGCGATCGGGCAGGGGATGACGATAGAAGTGCTGCTTGTGGCAACAGATGACCGGATTCATCAATATCGCCATCCGATCCCAACAGAAAAAGCACTTCAAAAGCATGCACTGGTTGTCCTTTGTGCTGAACGGCATGGACTCGTGGCAAATGTCACAAGATCCGTTTACTTTGGACAGCTACCAAAGGAGCTTGAAGAAAACAAGGAAAGGCTTGCGCGAATTGACACGGTCATGAATGCGGCTACTCGTCCAGGGAACACCATTGGAGATGTATTGAAGGCCGGCATTGCTCAATATGAAAAAGAAGGATTTCCTGATAGCTGGAAAAAGCTTCACCAAGGTGGCAAGACTGGATTTGTGTCTAGAGAGATCATTGCAGTTCCTACATCGGTGGAAGAGATCCAGCTTCATCAAGTATTCACTTGGAATCCTTCCTTACCAGGATTGAAATCAGAAGATACGATGGTCGTCGAGAAAGAGGGGAATCGCTTTTTAACCTATACAGGCAAGTGGACGTATATAGACATAGAACATGAAGGAAGCATCTATAGACGACCAGACATTTTGGTGAGAGACGAATAATGAGAAGCCGGCGATGAGCCGGTTTTTTGCTGGAAGTCTTTAGTGAGTTTCCACTCATTTATCACCATTACCAATCATTACAGCGCATAGGCGGAGGATCGATACTTTCTTTTCTTGTCGACTTGCGTTAAAATGAGTAAGGTTTTTGTTAAATATGGGGATACCTATTTCAGAATTGTTTACCTAGATAAAATTTCATAAAGTTAAATTGAAATTTGACCAAACTTTTTTATTGTGGTAAACCTAAATTTGACAAAGTTCTTGATTGTTTGTCCTTTGCCTTCAACTCTCAACTTTTCAAATTCCTAGAAATTTATTGTGTGTGCAATAATATAAATTTATGGCGAATTTATGACATTTCAATAGAAATCTGTTGAAAAATAAATGAACTTTTGAAAAAAGGGGAGCTAACTCCAACAGATTTTGATAGCATTACAAAGGGAAGAAAAGTTTTCGAAGGCAGATGGCTTTTCACAATTATTCAGCAATTTATACATTATTTAAGGAAGGATGGTGATCTTCTTGTTCAGAGCCATTAAACCTATGCTTTTATTAGCGATGCTCGTGAGTGTTTTTGTATTAGGAGGTTGCAGCAATATCGCTGTTTTAGATCCTAAAGGACCAGTCGCAGCACAACAAAAAGACTTAATCCTATTATCTATTGGATTCATGCTCTTTATCGTTGGTGCGGTATTTGTACTGTTTACCATCATTTTGGTTAAATACCGTGAGCGTAAGGACGTTGGAAACGCCTCTTATAACCCAGAACTACACGGGAATACGCTTCTAGAAGTTGTCTGGACAGTGATCCCAATATTAATCGTTGCTGCCCTTTCAGTTCCAACTGTAAAAACCATTTACTCTTTGGAAGAGGCGCCTCAAGCAACAAGTCATAAAGATCCACTTGTCGTTTATGCTACAGCAGTTGATTGGAAATGGATCTTCAGCTATCCAGAGGAAAATATTGAAACAGTGAACTACTTAAACATTCCAAAAGATCAGCCGGTTTTATTCAAAATCACTTCCGCTGATACAATGGCATCACTATGGATTCCTCAGCTAGGCGGGGAGAAGTATGCGATGGCTGGAATGGAAATGGAACAATATCTTCAAGCTGATGAAGTAGGCACATATGAAGGAAGAAACGCCAACTTCACAGGCGAAGGCTTTGCTCAGCAAAAATTCAAAGTCAATGCGATGACGCAGTCTGACTATGATAAATGGGTAAATAAAACGAAAAAAGAAGCACCAAAGTTAACGAAGAAAACGTATGACTACTTGATGCTTCCTGATGCTGCAGATGTGCAGACATTCTCATCAACACATTTATCTTTTGCGAAGCACGGAGAGGATTCTGAATATGCACTCCAAGCACGCAAACGTTTAGGTTACCAATCAGTTTCTCCGCATTCCAAGACAGATCCTTTCGAGAATGTGAAGAACTATAAAAGAAAACTAGAAAACGAATAAACTGACTAAGGAAAGGAGGAGGCCGTTATGCATTTAAAATGGGATGAGTTTTTTGTAACTGGAGACCCATTAATTCTTGGTGCGCAAATTTCTATCGCTCTTACTTCCATTGCTATTGTGTTTGTTTTAACCTACTTCAAAAAGTGGAAATGGCTCTGGAAAGAATGGCTGACATCAGTTGATCATAAAAAGCTTGGAATCATGTATATCCTTGCTGCTGTGATTATGTTCTTCCGCGGTGGGGTAGACGGACTGATGATGCGCGCGCAGCTGGCGCTTCCTAATAATACGTTTTTAGATTCAAACCACTATAATGAAATTTTCACAACGCATGGTACGATCATGATTTTATTCATGGCGATGCCATTCTTAATTGGTTTAATCAACGTCGTGGTTCCTCTTCAAATTGGTGCACGTGACGTTGCATTCCCGTATTTGAACAACCTGAGCTTCTGGACATTTATGGTCGGAGCAATGCTGTTCAACATTTCCTTCGTTATTGGAGGATCACCAAGTGCAGGCTGGACGAGTTACATGCCGCTCGCCGGAAATGATTTCTCACCAGGACCTGGACAGAACTACTACTTGCTCGGGCTCCAAATTGCAGGTATTGGTACACTAATGACAGGTATTAACTTCATGGTGACCATCTTAAAAATGCGTACAAAAGGTATGACGCTTATGCGTATGCCGATGTTTACATGGACAACATTGATCACGTCTGTCATTATCGTTTTCGCATTCCCTGTTTTAACAGTTGCTTTAGCACTTATGACATTCGATCGTTTATTCGGTTCAGCATTCTTTACACTCGAAGCGGGCGGTATGCCAATGCTTTGGGCGAACCTTTTCTGGATTTGGGGACATCCTGAGGTATATATCGTTATCCTGCCAGCTTTCGGTATTTTCTCAGAAATCTTTGCGACGTTCTCAAGAAAGCAGTTGTTTGGTTACAAAGCGATGGTTGTATCGATTGTGGCAATCTCTGTTCTTAGTTTCCTTGTGTGGGTTCACCACTTCTTTACAATGGGGAACAGTGCAGCGGTTAACTCATTCTTCTCGATCACAACAATGGCGATTTCTGTACCAACAGGTGTGAAAATCTTTAACTGGCTCTTTACAATGTATCGAGGCCGTATCAGTTTTACATCCCCAATGCTTTGGGCACTTGGTTTCATCCCGAACTTCGTAATCGGTGGTGTGACTGGGGTTATGCTTGCGATGGCAGCTGCGGATTACCAGTACCATAATACGTACTTCCTTGTATCCCACTTCCACTATGTATTAATCGCAGGTACTGTCTTTGCATGTTTTGCTGGTCTTGTTTTCTGGTATCCAAAAATGTTTGGTTACAAGTTAAACGAGCGAATCGGCAAATGGTTCTTCTGGGTATTCATGATCGGATTTAACATCTGTTTCTTCCCGCAGTACTTCTTAGGACTGCAAGGAATGCCAAGACGTATTTATACGTATGGACCAGAAGATGGCTGGACTGCACTAAACTTTATTTCAACAATTGGTGCATTCATGATGGGTATCGGATTCATCATCCTTTGCTATAACATTTACTACAGCTGGAGACACTCAAAACGTGAAGTGTCTGGAGACAGCTGGGGAGAAGGACGTACACTTGACTGGGCGACATCTTCTGCAATTCCGCCGCATTATAACTTTGCAGCACTTCCAGAAGTGACGACACCAGATGCATTCCATCATTGGAAGCAAAACAATGTAGACGTTCATCCTGAAAAAGAATTCAAGAAAATTCACATGCCGCACAATTCAGGCAGACCGCTGATCATGTCTGCATTCTTCGGACTTGGTGCATTCGGTCTTGTATTTGAATGGTACTGGATTGGCGTTATCGGCTTAATCGGAGTATTCGCAACAATGATTTTACGTTCATTTGAATATGACGATGGCTACTATATTCCTGTTGAAGAAGTGATTGAAACAGAGAAAAAGAATAAGGAGGCGCAGAAGTAATGGGACATAATGATAGCAGCTATGCAAATGCACCGCTTGAATATCAGTCTGAAACAGGACGTTTAAACATCCTTGGTTTCTGGATATTCCTTGGCGCGGAAATCGTGTTATTCTCAACACTTTTTGCGACCTACTTTGTTCTTCATGGCAGAACAGCTGGCGGCGTTTTGCCAGCTGAGCTATTTGATATGAAGCTTGTATTGATCATGACATTCCTGCTATTGGTGAGTTCATTTACATGCGGGATTGCCGTTCATGAAATGCGCCGTGGAAGTACAAAAGGGGTTGTCATTTGGACGATTCTGACACTGCTTCTAGGTGCAGGTTTCGTTGGTTTTGAGATTTTCGAATTCTTCCATTATGTACATGAGGGTGCGAGCATCCATACAAGTGCATACTGGTCTGCATTCTTTGTTCTTTTAGGAACTCACGGATTACACGTATCCATCGGTATCTTCTGGATTACGGGCGTCTTGTTCCAAATTAAAAAACGTGGATTAACACCACAAACAGCAGCGAAGATCTTTATCTCAAGTCTATACTGGCATTTCCTTGATGTTGTATGGATTTTCATCTTCACAGCTGTGTACTTGATCGGATTAGGGGGGCTTTTGTGATATGGCTGGAAAAACACATTCCTCAGCAGAGCACGAACACTTCCCTTGGAAACACGTAGTCGGCTTCATTCTCTCCATTGTGCTAACCATCTTAGCATTCTGGATTGCTATCGGAGCTGAAATTGGCAGTTCCGCAAAACTATGGATTATCTTTGGTTTTGCCTTCATTCAAGCATTCTTGCAGCTGTTCATGTTCATGCATATGACAGAGAGTGAGAACGGGACTGTTCAAGTCGGAAATACTTTGTTTGGTCTGTTCTGTGCGATCATTTTCGTCATCGGGTCTGTTTGGATCTTCGCGGCTCACTACAGCCACGGAGAGAACAGCAAAGACGGTTATTCACCATCTGCGCCAAAGCAGTCTGAGCATTCAGAGAAATAATAAAAAACCACTCATCTATGAAAGATGAGTGGTTTTTATGCTGATTGTGATAACGCTTCCAATTGATGATGCGATATCTATCTGCTGCTGAATCTTTTGCGAATGAATGGAAGTCCATAGATGAGGAAAGCTGCAATGTGAGCCAGAATCACGTTAATGGCAAAGAATGCGATCATGAAGGTATGTCCTGCTGGAGATAAACTGCTTGTCATGTAAAGACCGAAGAAAATCCACATAATCATGATGGGTGGAATAGATGCTAATGCAATCTTTCTGTTTTCCAACCATAAAAACAGGGGTGTAGCTGTTGCAATACATAGGTACGCAAAGAACATATCCATCGTATCCAACTCCTTTGTAAGTTGATGTTCAATTCAAATGAGAGGTCAGGATGCAATTGTGTCTGTTTTTAGGAGATATTGTGAACATTTTGTTACAAATATTATACCACAATTGACTTTGAAGTAAACTCAATAATTGGAAAATGGGCCTTATTCCGCAGAAATTGTTTTTTTCTTATACCTCAGTTAAGCTTATGCTGGCATGATGTTAACCTTTCATATCGCCACATAAGTCATTGAATTTTCCCCTTAAAATCTGTAAAATAATCTTTTTAAAGGACTTATGATCGGTTGTCATGATAGAGTAGAAAGGGATTTTTTCCTATTATTAGGATGAAAAGTATTTCATTTTTTGAAATTAGAATGGAACCTTTCAGGTGTCACTTCCGTCATATTTAAGGTGAGTTGCTTTTGTGAAAATTTCAATCTAATATAAATAAGGGCTTTTATGTTTTGTAATAAGGGTGGTTAGTTCATGAACAAGCAGAATACATCTCCTTACTATCAAGGAGATTTGATTTTTATATTTTTAGCCTTCTTTGCCATCAGTGTCATCGCTATTTATGCTGCGGGACAGTTTGGGCAATATGGATCTAATGCATGGACCAGACAGATCATTTACTACATGGTCGGGGTCATCTGTATTGTGGCTATTAATTACTTCGATCTGGAACAATTAGAAAAGTTAAGCTTATATATTTTTATAGGCGGCATTATGCTCTTAATTCTTTTGAAAATTGCTCCTGCACAAATTGCAGGTCATGATTTTGCTCCAATTAAAAATGGTGCAAAAAGTTGGTTCGTGTTACCGGGAATTGGAACATTTCAGCCTTCAGAGTTCATGAAAATTGGTTTGATTATGATGCTCGCCTCTGTCATTGGGAAGGCAACCCCAAGAGGAAAACGAACATTAGAAGATGATATTTTCCTACTATTAAAAATTGCCGGCGTGGCTGCTGTACCAGTCGGACTCATCTTTTTGCAAGATGCAGGTACGGCTGCGGTATGTATGTTTATTGTCGTTGTCATGGTCTTTTTATCAGGGGTCAACTGGAAATTGATCTCTCTCATCGGTTCAGTGGTTGTGCTTTTAGTTGCCGCTGTGTTAGCCGTGATTATTCTATTCCCTGATTTCGCACAAAAGATCGGGATTCAGCAGTATCAGATCAACCGGATTACCGCTTGGCTGCCTGATAGTTCTTCGACAGCCAACCAAGCCCAGACACAGGATGCATCTGGATCGGATAAATATCAAGTCGAGCAAGCCATTATGGCAATTGGGGCAGGACAAATTTTCGGGAACGGTGTTAAGAACTTAAAAGTGTATGTTCCAGAAGCTCAGACAGATATGATTTTCTCTATCATAGGGGAAGCTTTTGGTTTTGTCGGCTGCGCATTTGTGGTCATCATGTTCTTCTTCCTGATTTATCGGCTTGTTGTGCTGATTGACCGTATCCACCCTTATAGCCGGTTTGCGTCATTTTTCTGTGTAGGATATACAGCATTGATTGTTATCCATACATTCCAGAACATTGGTATGAACATAGGCGTCATGCCTGTAACGGGGATACCGCTCTTATTCATCAGCTTCGGGGGAAGTTCTGTTTTATCTGTTCTTATTGGATTTGGTATCGCCTATAATGCAAGTGTTCAATTAACGAAATATCAAAGTTATTTATTTAAATAAAACGGGTAAAGGGCAGTCTAAGCGTAGGCTGCCTTTTTGGCGTGAGTTCTAACTTTTGAAAAGTAATATTCATTTGACTTATGATAGTAGGAGTGAAGGAGGTCTTCGAATTGAATAAAACGATAGAAACCATCTTAAATCATCGGTCCATCCGTTCGTTTACAGATGAGCGTCTGACAGACGAAGAAGTGCTGACACTTATCAAAAGTGCACAGGCTGCTTCGACATCAAGCTATGTACAGGCGTATAGTATCATTGGTGTAACAGATCAGGAGAAGAAGGCGAAGCTTGCTGAACTGGCTGGAAATCAGCCATACGTTGAGAAGAATGGTCATTTTTTTGTTTTCTGTGCAGACTTGAAACGCCACGACTATATCGCAAAAAAAGCAGGAAAGAACCATCAAGAAGCGCTTGAGAATACTGAAGCCTTTCTTATCAGTGTGATTGATGCGGCGCTCGCTGCGCAAAATGTCAGTGTCGCCGCAGAATCTATGGGACTTGGCATCTGCTATATCGGCGGACTGCGTAATCAGCTGAAGGAAGTATCCGAGTTACTTGAAACGCCTTCCTATGTGCTGCCGCTATTCGGATTGGCTGTAGGACATCCTGCCAATCCATCATCTCAAAAGGAACGGCTGCCCGTTGAGCTGATCTACCATGAAAACACATATCAGCAAGACGAAGCTCATGTGGATCGTTATTTAAAAGAATACGATGATCGTATTTCATCATATTATGAAGAACGAACAAACGGTGAGAGAAAAGATACATGGTCTGAGCAAATGCTTCGAGGCTTTAGCCAGCCAAAACGTGCTTTCCTCGGAGATTTTGTGAAAGAGAAGGGCTTTAATCGAAAATAAATCAGGAAATCCCCCTTTCGAGTGAGAGAGGGGGATTTGTGTAAGAGGTGCGACATCATGAAATTAAGTATACTGGATCAATCTCCTTTGATTGGAGATGCGACGCCTGCTGAGGCACTGAAGCAAACAGTCGAGCTGGCGAAGCAGGCAGAGAAATGGGGCTATCATCGTTTTTGGGTATCAGAGCATCACTTTTCAAACCGGCTCGCAGGATCGAGTCCAGAGGTGCTTCTCGGTCATTTATCAGCTGTGACGTCACATATCCGTATTGGTTCAGGCGGCGTCATGCTGCCCCACTACAGTGCCTATAAAGTAGCAGAGAACTTCAGAGTGCTCGAAGCCTTGGCTCCGGGCAGAATTGATCTTGGCATTGGACGTGCTCCTGGAGGTATGCCGATCTCCTCCATTGCCCTTCATCATGGAGAACGGAAGCGACTTGGTGATCAATACCCTGAGCAGGTAGAAGAATTAAGGGTGTATTTACATGATTTAGCCGATGAATTTTATCCGCTGCCTCACCTGACCGCTTCTCCGAAAGTAGATACTGCCCCAGAGGTATGGATGTTAGGTTCTTCTGGAGGAAGTGCACGGCTTGCCGCAAAAGTAGGTGCAGGCTATACGTTTGCTCTTTTCATTAATGGAGAAGGCGGAGAAGACTCTGTGTCGCAGTATATCAGCCGATTTGAACCTTCGGAATTTGGTGATGAGCCGCGTGTCAGTCTTGCGGTCTTCGTTTTATGTGCAGAAACAGAGGAACAGGCAGAAAAATTGGCTGTCAGCTTAGATTTATCATTATTAGCTAACGAACAAGGACAGAACCTTGGCGGCTTTCCTTCATTTGAACAGGCAAAGGCCTATTCCTACAGTCCATATGAACAAAAACGAGTAGCAGCCAATCGGCAGAGGATGGTTGTTGGCACGCCGTCCTCTGTGAAGCAACAGCTGACAGCACTCGCAAAGGCGTATCGTACAGATGAAGTGATCGCTGTGACCATCACACATCACATACAAGACCGTCTCACATCGTATCGTTTATTAAAAGAAGCTTTTGATGCATAACGTATGTCATTTTACCATTTGCGCAGCCAATAAAAGGGATAGAGGAGCATCATGGTGAGAATAAAGGCAGCTGTCACCGCCAAGCTAAGAGGATAAATGCAGGTGGTATAGACAGTCAGTTCACATGCTTGATGAAAAGGACGAGGCTGTTTTGCATGTAAAAAGGTAAAAAAATAAACCAAGGTGATCGTGAGAAAAAAAGCCGTCATAAAAGAAACGATCCATAGCAATATCAACATGAATTTCTCTTTCCTCCATACATGATAGAAAAGCCTTGTTGAGCTGATGGGCTCATACAAGGCTTTTTATGTGATTCTTATTTATTCAGGGTAAATATCGAATGGTTCTTTCGTTTGAACCGTATCTGATTTGCCTTTCAGGCTTGCATACGCAAGCATTGTATACTCACCTGCTTCTAACTTCTGTCCTTTATTGATCGTGCCATTCCATTTCACACGATGCTCTCCTTTATCAACATGTTGATAAACTCCTGCTTCACCTAAATACTCTCCATCTGTCGAGTAGACGAGGAATGCAAGATTTTCAGCACCGCCTGGGAGATAGCTGCTAATGACATAGCTTCCAGCACGGTTATCCGGCTCTACGGAAACCGAAGTGACGCGCGGGTAATCAGGCTCTTTTACAATCAATAAAGTAGGGATTTCAGTGACCTTTCTGCCATTTTCGCGAATGGTGATACTGCCTTGGTACGTTCCTTTTTTCGTTTTTCCATAATTCACTTGTACTGCGGAAGTAAAGGACCCTGTGGAATTCCCTTTCACTGTGATTTTTTTCGTGCCGTTTGTGCTAATGCCGTTGCCATCGAACTTATAATCAATGGTATAGGTTTTCGGTGCTTTTGACAGGTTTTCTACTTTGAACTTCTTCGTTTTGATTTGAACGCCCTTTTCTTTTAAGAAAGTGCCGTACGAATAGCTTGCATCAGACACAATAGAAGACGCTTGAAGTGATTCGATGATTCGAACGCTGCCTGTGCCCTGCGTATTGTGAGGGAACGGGTTACCATTTGGGTCATACAATGTTTCTGCTGTATTCATCATTAACGCTTTAATTTGTTCTGTAGAATAGGATGGTTTTGCTTGTTTAATAATCGCTGCTACTCCGGCTACATGAGGAGATGCCATGCTTGTTCCTTGCTTCGATCCATAGCCGTATGGCTGAGAAGGATCGTGTGTCGGAATGGTGCTGACAATACTCACGCCAGGTGCTGAAAGATCTGGTTTGATCATCCACGTATCGACAACAGGTCCGCGAGATGAGAAGTCAGCGACTTGTTCACTTAACTCTTTCACAAATTGAATCGAGAAAGTCGTTGTATTGTTACCAGCCTCAATGGCTTTAACAAGTGCTGTTCCTTCCGCTTTTGACAGCTTAATCGTCGGAAGGGCTAGACCTGGTACATCCACAGGGATTTCTCCATCGGTATTGTTGTACATGACAACGCCGATCGCACCAGCAGCTTTCGCATTGTCCACTTTATCAACAAAGGCAATGGCTCCACGTTCAATCACTGCCACCTTTCCTTTGACATCGATGTTTTCAAAAGCTTTTTCGTCACCGATGCCTGCTTGGACGAGTGTGACTTGTTTTTGGTCAAGTGCTTTTAAATCATTTTCTTGATAGTAGCCCATCACTTTTGCTGTTGAATAGTTCGGGAATTTCACGTTGTATAAACTGTACGGAAGCTGAGTGGCTCCGACAGAAATAGCATCTCTTGATGTCCCAGGAGATCCAACGGTCCAGCTGTTCGGCCCGCTGTTTCCATTTGATGTCACAGCGACAACCCCTTCAGACATGGCCCAATCCAGTGCGATGCTTGTTGCATAATCAGGGTTATTCACACTGTTTCCAAGAGAAAGGTTCATGACATCGGCTCCGTCAGTGACAGCCCGATCGATGCCTGCAAGGACATTTTCAGTTGTTCCTGATCCGCCTGGTCCAAGGACACGATAGGCGAGAAGGGTAGCATCTTTTGCGACACCTTTAATTTGTCCATTTGCCGCAATTGTTCCTGCGACATGTGTACCATGATCTGTCGATTCGCCTCTAGGATCTCCTTTTGGTGTTTCTTGTGGAGAATAGTCATTATCAACAAAGTCATAGCCTTTGTATAATCCGAAGTTTCCTTTTAAATCAGGGTGGGTATAATCTACTCCAGTATCAATGACAGCGACTTTTACTCCTTTTCCAGAGTAGCCGGCATCCCAAGCTTTTGGGGCACCGATAAATGGAGCACTTTTATCCATGAGTGGAGAGACATCCTCATGAGGAAGCTGGACGCTTTTCTTTTTCACTTCATCTGTTTGATATGTAACATCCGGATAAACGGCTTTTACTCCGTCAACTGCGAGCAGTTTCGGGATTTCGTTTGCAGGAAGTTTCATAGAGAAACCAGAGAAGACTTTTTCATATTCTTGACGAACACTCGCTTTATCTAACTTTTTGAGTGCTGCATTCTTTACTTTCGTTCGAGATTTTTTGAGGGAGGCTTTTGTTTGTGCTTCGCCTTCTTGCTTGGCTTCAACTAAGGATTTTTCCTTTAATTCAACAATGACAGTGGTGTGTTTTCTAGACTTAACATTGATTTCGCCGAAGATTTCTGCTTTTTCCAGTTCCATCTGTTTGTTCGATGGAGCGGCAGCAGCCTGACCTGAAAAGAATGTGGATAAGGTAAAAATAGTGGAGAACAATAGAACAGAAGAACGAGAGATTACTTTTTTCAATTAATTTTCCCCTTTCTAGCTGTGTATTTAGGGAGATAGCCTTTCTTTTTGTGGATAAATAGGAAAGATTCACTGCCCGTTATTAAGTATTCCATACGATGAAACCAATTCCTTTACTGAAATGGTCTTATTTTACATAGTCATAAAGAACTATTTTGTTTATAAAGTCACACTTATGCACAATAATCTGTTGATAACTCAATTTTTCAGATATATATATGGAAAATAAAAAAATCTCATACACAAAATCTAGTAAGAGGGTGTTGATATGTGGATAAACCCTGTTGATAAGATGTGCTTATCTTTGGGATAGTGTGTGTATAAAATTTTCATAGAAACATTGTGGAACATGCTCATCTTCTGCACTTTTCAACAAAACTTCTGAAAACTAGTTCGTTTTTTCACCCAGATTGTGACAAACCTCTCTTTTTTCTCGGGATATGATAGGAACAGTTAATTTGCTAGAACTGCTAGATTCTAAGGAAATCGGAGGGATGTTCAGTGAAGAAATGGAAGAACTGGTTGAGTGTATGGTTTGGTTTTGTGATGAATGTGCTTGTGAATCCTGGTGAGCTGCTGAAGAAGCAAGGGGTGAAAGTGGCAGCAGTGGATGGAGGATTCTTTCTTGCGGTGAATGAGAGAAAGCTAGAGAAACTGGCAGATGAAAAGAAGAAGAAGCGCAGGACAGAAAAGCCGTTTCAAGAAAGTCTGATGATGCTTTATGAAAAGACAACGAGAGAGGCGCGTGCCGGTCCGCTCTTATCTTTACAGAAAAGTTGAAACAGGGTAAAATCCCACATAAGACACGTTATCTGTGGGAGAGGATGCCCCTTGAAGATATATAAAATATTGAATAACAATGCAGTGGTTGTAAAGGAGGGTGATCAGGAGAAAATTGTGATGGGGCCCGGAATTGCTTTTCAGAAGGGGAAAAATGACGTCGTTCCCGTTCAAAAAATAGAGAAGATTTTTGTTGTGCGTGAAGAAAATGAGAAGTTTAAACAAATTCTTGCGACATTGCCAGAAGCGCATATTGAGGTGGCAGAGCATATTATTAGTTATGCAGAGGGTGAACTCATGATGCCGCTCAGTGATCATATCCACATTTCACTGACAGATCATTTATCCTTTGCCATTGAACGCGTTCAAAAAGGCATTGTGCTATATAATAAATTGCTTGGTGAGATCAAAGTCTTATATAAGCAGGAATATGATATTGGAAAGTATGCCATTCGTTATGTAAAGGAGCGGCTTGGGGTTGACCTGCCGGACGATGAGGCAGGGTATGTGGCACTTCATATTCATACGGCCAAAATGAATACGGAGTCCATGAAGAAGACGGTCAAATACACAACGATGATCAAAGAAATGATCGAGCATATCGAAAGCGTTTTTGAGCGCTCGATTGATGAGGATAGTATTTCATATCAGCGGCTTGTGACACATTTGAGGTATGCATTAGGCAGGTTGGAATCGAATGAAGCATTTCAAATCATGGACGATGACATGCTGACTTTTATCCAAACAAAGTATGATTCGGCTTACCGGTGTGCACTTGGACTGGCTGATTTGCTGAAAAAAGAATATGAACTTCATCTCCCTGAATCGGAGATCGGCTACATCACGCTGCATGTCCAGCGTCTGCAGGATGCCGAATTGGTGTAAAGGTTGTGCCTGTCCGCAGGCTTTTTTTTATGCACACTACTCTAATTAGTGTATATGGGTCATTTGATTCGAAAAAATAGGTTGACGCAGGTCACGCTCTTATACTATGATGAAAGCGTAATCAAAAACCAATATCGTGGGATTGTGACTGTCAGGCAGGCAAGACCTAAAATTTGCGTAACGAGGGGACGTGTATGTCCTTTAATCGTTAGTGAATTTTAGGTCTTTTTTGTTTTAAAAAAAGGGGGAGACAACATGGATTATCAAAAAACAGCCAAAGAATTAACAACATTATTAGGCGGCAAAGAAAATGTCATTAGCGCAACACATTGTGCCACACGACTCCGATTGGTGATGAAAGATGAGGCGTTGATTGACAAAGATGCCATTGAAGAACTTGAGGGTGTGAAGGGTGCCTTCTCAAGCTCGGGTCAATTCCAGATCATATTTGGAACAGGTTCTGTCAACAAAGTATATGAGCCTTTTGCTCGTGAGGCGGGTCTTGAGGCAGACGACGAGAATCAAAAACCTGCCAGCCATGATGAAGCCGTGAAGCAAAAAATGAATCCACTTGCACGTTTTGCTAAGACGCTATCGAATATTTTTGTACCAATCATTCCAGCGATTGTAGCAAGCGGTTTATTAATGGGCCTATTAGGTATGATGAAAGCCTTCAAATGGGCTGATCCAAGCTCTGCCATCTTCCAAATGCTAGATATGTTCTCAAGTGCTGCCTTTATCATTTTACCGATTTTAATTGGGGTTAGTGCAGCCAAAGAGTTTGGTGGAAATCCATATTTAGGAGCTGTCATTGGGGGCATTATGATTCACCCGAGCTTGCTGAATCCATGGGGACTGACAGACGCAAAACCAGAATATATGCATCTATTCAACTTTGATATTGCGCTTCTTGGTTACCAAGGAACGGTCATTCCCGTGTTATTAACTGTGTATATCATGTGCGTGATTGAAAAGAATTTAAGAAAAGTTGTGCCGAACAGTATTGATTTACTTGTGACGCCGTTTGTGACGGTGATTGTGACTGGATTTGTGACGTTTATTGCTGTAGGACCGCTAGGGAGAATGCTCGGTACAGGAATCTCAAATGCACTCACTTATGTTTATGACCATGCAGGATTCTTAGCTGGACTTATTTTTGGAGGCGCTTATTCTTTAATTGTACTGACAGGTGTTCATCACAGCTTCCATGCGATTGAGGCAGGACTTCTAAATGATATTGGACGGAATTATTTGCTGCCGATCTGGGCCATGTCTAACGTCGCTCAAGGCGGAGCAGGGCTAGCGGTCTTTTTCTTAGCAAAGCGTGCAAAAACGAAAGAAATTGCTTTACCAGCAGCATTTTCTGCTTTCTTAGGTATTACTGAGCCGGTCATATTCGGTGTGAATCTTCGTTATCGTAAGCCATTTATTGCTGCAATGATCGGAGGTGCATTAGGCGGGGCGTTTGTCGTCTTCACAAAGGTAGCCGCCAACGCTTATGGTTTAACAGGGATTCCGATGATTGCAATTGCAGCCCCATTTGGTTTACAAAATGTGGTAAATTATGTTATTGGTATGTTAATAGCTGTTGCTGTTTCATTTATTCTTACCATCATCTTTAAAATCAAAGAAGTCGAAAAATAATCAAGGAGTGGTCACAGTGATGACAACAACGGACGCAGCACTTCGTCAAAAGGTAACAGATCGTATTCGAAACTATGAGCATTTGGTGAAAAAAGATGTGTACCGTCAGAACTTCCATTTAATGCCGCCAGTCGGTCTTTTAAATGACCCGAATGGATTGATTCAGTGGAAGGGAGTCTACCATGTGTTTTATCAGTGGCAGCCATTTAAAACAGGTCATGGGGCAAAATTCTGGGGTCACTACACATCAACCGATCTAGTGAATTGGCAGCATGAAGAGGCTGCCCTCACGCCAAGTGATTGGTTTGATCAAAATGGCTGTTATTCTGGCAGTGCAGTCATTGACGATGGTCGTATGTACGTGATGTATACCGGAAATGTCCGTGACGAGCAAGGGAACCGTGAGACATATCAATGTTTAGCTGTGTCAGAGGATGGGGTTCATTTTGAGAAAAAAGGTGTCGTGGCGACTTTGCCAGCGGGATTCACTGCACATTTTCGTGACCCGAAGGTGTGGAAGCGGAATGGAAAGTGGTACATGGTCCTTGGAGCACAAAGTGAAGATCTCAAAGGACATCTTGTTTTATTTACATCTGATACATTAGACAATTGGACGTTTCAAGGCATTATTGCAGGCAGTGGAAAGAATGGATTAGATCATTTCGGATACATGTGGGAATGTCCAGATCTGTTTGAATTAGACGGTCAGGATGTATTGATCGTGTCACCACAGGGGCTGAAGCCTGATGGATTCAAATACAACAATACACATCAATCTGGTTATTTTGTTGGTACATTGGATGATCGTACCTACCAATATACGCATGGAGCGTTTGAGGAGCTCGATCGTGGCTTTGACTTTTATGCACAGCAGACTTTCCAAGATGAATCGGGCAGACGTATTTTAATGGGATGGATGGGTGTACCAGATCAAGGGGAAGAGCATCATCCAACCATCTCTTATCAATGGATCCATTGTTTGACGATTCCGAGAGAGCTTCGTTTAGATGATGAAGGACGTCTTATTCAACAGCCGGTAAGTGAACTTCGATCTATGCGGACAAATGAGCAGGAGCATGTTTTTCACGTTAAACGATCTGTTCATTCGATTCCTGTTGAAGATTTGACGAGCGCAGAGGTATTCATTGATCAAATTGAAACACAAAAAGGATTTGAATGCTGTATACGTGCTGCTGCTCGTATCATTTATGATAAAGATGAAGGCAAACTAACGTTAGAGCGAGATCGATTTGAAGATCGAACAAAGGAAGTTCGTGAAGTAGAAATTGATGAATTACAGGATTTGCATATCTTTATTGATGCATCATCGATTGAGATTTTTGTCAACGGAGGCCGGGAAGTATTTACTGCACGTTACTTTCCTTCCCCGGGAAATAAATCAATCTCCATCAGTGGTAGAAATGAAACGAAGCTTAAATTGAAGACGTGGCATTTGCAAAAAGAAGCAGATCATTGATCTGCTTTTTCTAGTGAGATCAGCCTGTATCTTAAAGCCTATATCATGTATATACAAGGTTGGCCTAAAGCGGTTTGATGACGTTTTACATATATGATAACAGGTTCGATTATGGTATCATTTTAAAATATATACAGCTGAGGCTGACGTTTATCCAAATGCGGTAGGACAAAAAGGGGTTGTTTACTTGAATTCAAAACAGCAGCCGACGACTAGAAAACGCTTGGAGACAATGGCAGATCATGTTGAAGATAAACGTGAAGAATATAAAGAATTGCTGATTCAAGTCCAATCTATTCTCGGTGAACCTTCTCTAGAGCAGGAAGAATTAAAAGAGAAGCTGTCAGATACGTATAAACAAATGAAAGAATATGCCTTATTTGTTGAATCCATTGAAGCCTTTATTCGAAAAATGGCGAAAGAATCTGATCAGCAAAAGTAGGTAAAAAAAGTATGGTGAAAGAGTGTACCTGGGAGCGGGTATGCTTTTTTTATTTTAGTCAGATCATTCAGAAAAATTAAATGAAAGCGTTGACATTTCTTTTGTCATGATACAAAATAAATAAAAATTCATCTGAGCATATACAGGAGGAACGATATGAACCATGCAACCAAGAAATGTCTGATCACCTTTATCATTGTGCTATTTTCTATGAGTTTTCTTCATCCTTCCGTTTCATCTGCCCGAACGCAACACACATCATTTTTTACACCTACTGCCTCCGTACCATCTGGTCAATATTATCGCTCGCAAGAGGTGGCACTCCATTCTCAGGTGCCAAAAGCTTCTCTTTATTACACAACAGATGGCAGCCAGCCGACAACTCAAAGTCAGCGATATAAAAAGCCTATTCAAATTGATACCGATACGACTTTAAAAGTAAGCGTCTACAAAAATAGACATCGCCTTGCTACGTCTAAGTACAATTATCGTTTTGTCACACGAGAGGACATTGCCTCATCTTTTTTATCTTTTGAATATCAAGGAATGCCTTATCGGTTATACATTCCGAAAAATCATAAGAGGGGTAAAGCTTATCCTCTCGTCCTGTTCTTACATGGAGGAGGGGAGCGGGGGACTGATAATCAAAAGCAGTTACTTGCAAATGATGGTGCAGTTTTATGGGCTTCTCCTGAAGTTCAAAAGAAACATCCTGCATACGTACTAGCACCTCAGGCTCGAAATGCTGTGGATGGGGGTTTTGCTTTAACAAGAAACGCACAAAATGAAATCGACCTGACAAATGTGTTTCAATTTTCACCAGATTTACACAAAGCGTATGAAGTGCTTCAGCATGTGTTAACTTCTTATAAGATTGATCAGAAAAGGATTTATGCGACTGGTTTATCTCAAGGCGGATTTGGCTCGTATCAGTTGAACATCACATATCCTCGTTTGTTTGCAGCGATGATTCCTATTGCGGGGGGTGCAGATCCAAGTAAGGCAGGAATTTTAGCGAACAAGCCAATATGGGCATTTCATGCAGAGGATGATTCCATTATTCCTATCAGTTATGCGAGAAATACAATTCAAGCTATTCAAAAAGCTGGTGGAAGACCGATTTATACCGAGTATGCAAGCAAGTATGGGTATGATCATGCATCATGGACGCCTGCTTATGAGACGCCAGGCTTAACAGATTGGTTATTCGCACAGAGACTCAGCTTACGATAAACAAAAACAAAAAAACCGATTCAACCAAGCGGCGGATCGGTTTTTATTGTTTTATTTGTCCAAACGATGTGCGGAATGTTTCGTTGGTCCGATGTATTCGTTTAGTTGGAAAGAGTCTTTAATGGCAGCTGTGATGAATTCTTTTGCTGCATAAATGGCTTCTTTCACGTCTGAGCCGTTGGCTAGTTCAGCTGTGACTGCGGCTGAGAATGTGCAGCCTGCGCCGTGTGTGTATTCTGTGTCGATCTTATCTGTTTCAAGGCGTTCGAAGGTTTGTCCATCATAAAGCAAGTCAATCGCTTTATCTGGGCTTAGCTTACCGCCGCCAGTGATGACCACATACTTTGCACCAAGTTCATGGATGCGTTTTGCAGCTTCTTCCATTTGTTCCATCGTTTTGATCTCGCCAATGCCGCTTAATTGACCTGCTTCGAAAAGGTTAGGTGTGATCACTGTTGCCAGTGGTGTGAGCTTTTCCCGCAATGCTTCAGCGTGCTCTGGGTAAAGGACTTCGTTCGCACCTTTACATACCATAACAGGATCAATGACGACATTTTTCAGCTCATATGTTTTGATCGTTTCAGCTGCGAGTTCAATGACGTCAACTGTTGGCAGCATACCTGTTTTTAACGCATCTACACCGATGCCTTCCACGATCGTCGAGAGCTGCGCGCGGATTGTTGATGTATCGATTGGAAACACTTGATGATCCCAGTTGTTATGAGGATCCATAGCAACGACAACGGTTAAAGCTGTCATCCCGTAGACGTTTTTTTCTTGAAACGTTTTTAAATCTGCTTGGATACCTGCACCGCCGCTTGAATCCGAACCTGCGATGGTGAGTGCTTTATTCATAGACATAGTTGCTGAACCTCCAATGTGATGTGTAACAGTTACTGTTCTATCCCTTATTATAATCAGCTTTTCCATTTATCACAATGAAACGGCATAAAAAAGCGTTCCACTCTTCATGGAACGCCTCATTCTTTATCTTTTACAAATCACCAATTTTCCTTTTTTCAGCTCCTCTAAAAGCGTTAAGGCTAATTCTTGATCGGCGCCGGTCGACATCATTTTGGCCATCAGTTCATCATCCCTGGTGCGAATGACATTGGCGATCTGATCTAAAATCCCTTGATCGACAGCTGTCATGCTCTTTGCTTCCGTATACTCAGTAACGGTATCAGAGCGTTCGGGGTCATACGCAAAAACAAACACATCGTCCTTTGCTGACTGTATCTGTTCGATCGTCTGTTTGGCTTCTTTACTATTCTCAACTGTGAAAAATTCCATTATCATCACTCCTTTTCATCAAAAATTCCCATTTTCTCGATCAATCAAACCGTCTTTTATATCATGAGAAGAAAGCCGATTTATGTTTTAATGAAAAAGACGAATCTATTAAAGGAGTTAGGCCGATATGAAGATTTCTTTATTAATTGTGACACATAACCGGCTGAGCGCATTGTGTGAACTGCTTGAATCCATCTCGAGACAAAGCGTACAGCCTTTTGAAATTGTGGTCGTAAATGATGCAGGAGAGCGAGTGGACGTGATTCAGGAACTCTATCCAGAGCTGCCAATCCGCTTGATTCATTTAGATGAGAATGTCCAGCATGTGAACGCAAGAAATGTTGGGGTGCGGGAGCTGACAGGTGACGTCATTATGCTGAGTGATGACGATGATTATTTTACACCTTGTCATATTGAACGTATGAGCAAGGCGCTAGAAGACGCTGATTTTGTCTTTTCGGATGCGGAAATTGTTTCGTTTGAAGAACGAGGTGCGACTCGTTTTCCAGTATCAAGACGTTTGTTTGCTTATACAGCGGACATTGAGGACATGCGTGTTTTTTCTACATATGTTCCTTCTGGTAGTATGTACAAACGCCGCATACACGATGAGATCGGCTATTTTGATCCAGCGATGCATCACTACTGGGACTGGGACTTTTTCCTGCGTGTTACGCAGCATGCACGAGCCAAACGAGTGCCGACTGCCAGTGTGATCTATGCGTTCTTTGATGGTGGGGGCAATCAGTCGAGTGATCTTGGTGAAACAAGGAAGAACTACTTAGATGACCTGAGTGAAAAGCATGGGCTGGGTGATTTGCCGACAGCAAACTTTGCTGTCCTATTAGAAGAACCAGCGATGAAAAAACGAGAATCAGAGAGTGAGATTGTATGGGATGGAAAACCGATGATCTCAAGATTGGCACAGCAGACAGAAGGAGGACAACCGCAATGAAGCCATTTTTAAATGATAGCTGGTGGGCTGTGATGAAAAGTGAATTTGAACAGCCATATTATCAGGAATTACGTGAGTGGGTAAAGGAAGAATATCGTACGCAGATCGTGTTTCCAAAGCCAGATGACATTTATCGTGCCCTCCATTTGACGTCGTATGAAGATGTGAAAGTCGTGATTTTGGGACAAGACCCTTATCATGGTCCAGGACAGGCACACGGATTAAGCTTTTCTGTTCAGCCTGGTGTCAAACATCCGCCATCTTTGAGAAATATTTTTCAGGAGCTAAAGGATGACCTGGGCTGTCCGGTCCCTAACCATGGCTCGCTTGTCAGCTGGGCAGAGCAGGGTGTCTTGCTGTTAAACACCGTGCTCACTGTAAGAAAAGGAGAAGCGAACTCGCATAAAGGCAAAGGCTGGGAACGTGTGACAGACCGCGTCATCGACGTCCTGAATGACCGAGATCAGCCAGTCGTTTTTGTGCTTTGGGGCAGACATGCGCAAAATAAAAAAGAACGAATTGATCAAAGCAAGCATTACATCATTGAGTCACCTCATCCAAGTCCTTTTTCTGCAAGAAACGGCTTTTTTGGCAGCCGTCCGTTCTCAAAAGTAAACGCCTATTTAAAGCAAATGGGGATCGATGAAATCAACTGGTGTATCAAGGACATCGAATCAAAATAGGACGAGGGAAAATCCCTTCGTCCTGTTTATTTTAAAAATTTGCGGACAATGTCGAGTCCGTTTTTCGCATTTGGATATCGGAAAGAAAAATCAAAGCGATTGGTCTGGCGCAGGACACTTTTTTCATGCGTAAAGGTGAAAAAGCTTTCTTTTCCATGATATCGTCCGATACCACTTTCACCAACGCCTCCAAATGGTAAATATGGAGTGGCGACATGCATCAGCGTATCGTTGATGCAGCCTCCGCCAAATGAGAGGTTGTCTAGAATATAGTCTTCTGTTTCTTTATTGGTTGTAAATAAGTAAAGAGCGAGCGGCTTCGGTCTTGCCTTAATCATGTCAGCTGCCTCTTGAAGAGAGTCAAATGTGATGACAGGCAAAATAGGTCCGAAAATTTCCTCCTGCATCACAGGATCTTCCCATGTAATGTGATCTAGAATGGTCGGTGCGATTTTGAGCTCTTGTTCATTACGCTGTCCACCTGTCACAATCGTGCCATTTGAGAGAAATTGTGAAAGTCGATCAAAATGACGCTGGCTGACATTTTTTCCGAAATGCGGATTTGTTTCAGGCTGGTCCCCGTAAAAGTCACGGATACAGGTCGTCATTTCACGCAATAGGTCCTCTTTGATCGATTCATGAACAAGTAAATAGTCTGGTGCAATGCATGTTTGACCAGCATTCGTGAATTTACCAAAGGTGATTCGCTTCGCAGCGAGCTTGATGTCTGCATCAGGCATGACAATGCATGGACTTTTTCCGCCGAGCTCAAGTGTGACAGGTGTGAGATGCTTTGCGGCCGCTTCCATGACGACTTTGCCGACGGCTACACTTCCAGTAAAGAAAATATAATCAAAAGGCAGTTTCAGAAGCTCTGTGCTGACATCCACACCGCCTTCAACGACCGCTGCAAGATCTTCTTGAAACACGCTTTCCACAATCGTGCCAATCACGTTTGAGACGTGCGGCGTTAATTCTGACGGTTTTAAAGTAACGGCATTTCCGGCAGAAATGGCTCCAACTAATGGCGAAAGGGCCAATTGGAAAGGATAGTTCCAAGGGGCAATAATCAGAACACTTCCGTACGGTTCCTTAATGATCATACTTTTCGATCCGATATGGGTCAGAGGTGTTTTCGCGCGAGATGGTTTGGCCCATTTGTGAAGATGTTTGACGGTATGATTGATCTCTTCATATACCATGCCAATTTCTGTTGTATAGGCTTCCTGTTCGGATTTATGTAAATCATGGGCTAAGGCTTGTAATATGTCCTTTTCATGATGTTTAATGGCTTTTTTCAAATCGTTAAGAAGGCGGATTCTATCTTGAACCGCTGGTGTTTGCACGTTTTTTTGTTTGTGAATGAGTTCAGTGAGTTTGCTCATCTTTCAGTCCTTTCAAAGACGATATTGTTTCTTTTTTATTATGTGTGAATCTTGAGTAAGGGTCAAATAAGAGGAACAGAAGCACACAGCTTTGAAAAAAGGAACCCATTCAGTTTGTTCATTTGGTAAAATAATGTTGGAAAACGAATTTTTTAGATTGGAGGGTCTACCCTTGAATATTCATATATCAAGTCTGCTTCAAAAAATGGAGGAAGCCATTCAAAAAGCAAAACAAAGTGGAAATGATGAAGAGGTGAAACGTCAAGCGGCGGTCATCTCTTCACTATGTGATGTCATTCTCGACACATCATCACAGGTGCAAATGCCGCAGTCTTCGGTCATTTCACCACCTCCATCTATACAGACACCATCTGCACCGGCTGTGTCTACGGATCAAGCCATGCTAGAGAAATTGATGGGCACTAGCGGTGCAAAGAAATTTCAGCATAAAGAAGAGGGTCAACAAGAGAAAGATGGCAACGGTGACTCTATTTTTGATTTTTAATGGTCTTGTCACGACAAAGGGAAGGTGATCGGGTTGAAACTATTTTTGGGCGCCATTCAGTGGATGGCATTTTTTATCGCAGCTTCTATTGCTGTGCCGATTGCGATTGCACAAGCATTTGAATTAAATCAAGTGCAGTCGGCGGAACTGATTCAGAGTACATTCTTTTCACTTGGACTTGTGGCGATGGTGCAGTGTTTATGCGGTCATATGTTGCCGATCAATGAAAGTCCAGCAGGGCTGTGGTGGGGGGTATATACCCTATATGCAGGCATGACAGGGACGATTTTTGCCACATATCCTGAAACCTTGCAAGCATTACAAGGGGCTTTAATTTTTAGTGCTGCGTTCTTTTTTATTTTTAGTCTTTTTAAAATCATTAATTGGCTTGCGTCTTTATTTACGCCCGTTGTCACAGGTATTTATTTGCTGCTACTTGTTGTGCAGTTAAGTCAGCCAATCATGAAAGGGCTGATGGGGATCGGCTATCGGGGAAATCAGGTAGATGGGCTTGTCTTTTGTCTATCGATCTTGATTATTGTCATCACCTTCATGATCAGCCGCTCAAAATGGCATTATTTAAGACAGTTTTCTGTGTTATTCGCACTTGCAGGCGGCTGGCTGTTATTTGCTTTACTCGGACTAGCGAAGCCAGTTCGCATTCCTGAGCAGATCATTGAGTTTCCAAAGCTATTTCCATTTGGCATGCCGGTCTTTGACAGCGGACTGCTTGTCACGTCCTTTTTTATTACGATCTTACTCATTGTGAATATGCTGGCAAGTATTCGAATTGTGGAAAGTTCCGTGAAGGCATTTGGTGAACTGCGTGAGCGGAAACGAGCCAGACCGGCTGGTTTTGTCGCCGCATTTGGTCATTTGCTAAGCGGACTGATTGGTGCGATTGCGCCTGTCCCTATTTCGGGGGCAGCGGGCTTTATACAAACAACCAAAATTCCATCGAGAAAGCCATTTTTTATTGGCAGTCTGCTCATTGTCCTCATTAGTTTATTTCCATTATTGATGAGCTTTTTCTCTGCATTGCCTTCTCCTGTGGGGCTGGCTGTGAACTTTGTGGTGTTCTCTTCTATGATTGGGATTGCTATGTCTGAATTCGATCAGTATGAAAAAGAAGACATCCCGCGCATTCGATTTGTGCTTGGCATCGCTGTTTTAGCAGGCGTGGGCGCAATGTTTGTGCCGCAGGGGGCATTGAAAGGCATGCATCCTGTGCTGATTTCTTTATTGAGCAATGGTCTTGTGCTTGGCACACTGATTGCGATTGTGGTCGATCAAGTGCTACTGCGAAAGAAGAAGAAATCCGACAATCTCGTGTCAGCATCATAGGAAAGTTGAATGTTGGATAAGACCCGCGCTATGATAAACATAATTGATGAGATAAGGAGAATGACTAATGAAACTATTTTTCATATTAGGTGCCATTAACGCCATGCTTGCGGTTGGTCTTGGAGCCTTCGGTGCACATGGACTGGAAGGGAAAATTCCTGAAAAGTATATTGAGATATGGAATAAAGGGGTTCAATATCAGATGTTCCATGCAATTGGCCTATTTATTGTCGCCTTTCTGGCAGATAAGCTGTCAGGTGTTTCTCTAGTGCCGACCGCTGGCTGGGTGATGCTGGCAGGCATTCTTTTCTTCTCAGGAAGCCTTTATGTGCTTGCCTTGACTCAGGTGAAGATTCTAGGTGCCATTACACCAATTGGCGGAGTGGCATTTATCGCTTCTTGGATCATGCTAGTGATTGCAGCAGCAAAAAATTTATAAGATAAAAAACCGATGCTCTCATAGGGGCATCGGTTTTTTCTTAACTCCAATAAGGAGAATAGTTCGGAGGTGCTTGATAATAAGGTACATAGTGAGAAGGGGGGACAGGGTGCGTTTGTGTCTCTTCCTCCCGGTGGCAGAAAGGTCCGATAAACACACCAGGTTTCACAGGCTGCGTCGCCTGCTTCCACTGCGTTTCGTTCATGCAATAAGTATGTGCCATGATGTGTGAAGGCGTGAGGGTTAGAAGGTCTGAACCTAAGATGACTTCTGGCGTCGATGCGTTAAAAATGGCTAACAAATGGGTTTTGTCCTGTAAGGCGACTTCATAATGCCACCAGCCTTGTGGCACATTGGCTACCTGCCCAGGGGTAATGGTGTAGGTGGACAGTTTTTTTGTAAAAGGGTTCAACATGGATACAGCAGCAGAGCCGGCGATACAATAAACAAGCTCGGCAGCATTTTGATGATAATGAGGCTCTACTACTTTGCTTTTACTCAAATATATATCCAGCAGAGATACTTGATCGAGCGAATTTAATTGTTTTTTTCCTAAAACATTAATCAGGTTGTGTTGGTCATATTTCACAAGGGGGCTTTGGTTCAGATCAAATGAATATTTGACATTCGGCGATGTATAATCCAGCTCAACAGTCATTGATGTCACCTCTAGGCGTTTAATAAAAACTACTAGGCATCTTATGAGCCTTCCCCCGAAGGTGTGTCAAAAACCTAGACAAAAGAAAAAAGCAAGGGCGTCTGCACCTTGCTGCTGATAGGACCTTGAGGTTATCTCGGAGAATACGTAGACATCGAGTATGGATAGTCATATTGAATTTCCCCATCAAACGTAATGTAATCAAGGTAGATTGTTAATAATAAGTATCGTGTCCCAGTTTTGTTATCACTAATGATAATGTGATCACGTCCTGCGGCCTCAATGACCCCTCTAAAAATCTTAGAGTTCCATTCTTTACTTGCCTCAAACGTCATATAGATCGTGGCTACTTTGCCGCGGTTTAATCGTAAAATATTTTCAATATAGGACTGCTCAAGCGGCAGCTGACCGGTGACGTTCTGCTGATAAATCGGTCCAGAAGGAATTTGATAGGGCTGCCCGCCACTTTGCCCACCTTGGCCTCCTTGTGAAGTACCAGTAGACGGCATTGGCGAATACCCCTGCTGCATTTGACCTTGCATTTGACCCTGCGTTTGGGGAGGGACTGAATAACCCATCTGCTGCGCAGGATACGGATTTGCTCCATATTGTTGCTGGCGAAAATCTTGACCTTCGAAACCCGAACCTTGCCCAAATTGATTTTTCAATTTCATAACGTTCCTCCTCTTTCCTCATGGTGTTCTAAACAGAAGGCAGAAAAGCGCCTGTTGTTTCCATAGCATTCTTTTTCTCTTTCACACTATGAGACAGGAAGAGAGAATATGTATATTGAACGAAAAAAAGGAACTGCTTTGTGCAGTTCCTCAGCGTGTAGACAAACCCTCGCATTCGGTGTCAGTCCTGCGCTTCGGTGCTCACGAATGTCAAATTCGCTCCGCGCCGATGCTCGTCCTTCCTAGACTGCAAAGGTTTTCTATCACGCTAAAAAGAAGACAAAGGGCTAAAATAAAGTTCATTTTAGCCCTTTGTCAACAATCTGAGGAACTGCTTTGTGCAGTTCCTCAGTATTCAGACAAACCCCATATTCGTACTGCCTAGACTGCAAAGGTTTCCAACAATCTAAGGAATGCCTGTTTACATCAACCAATTCATAGCCCGCTGGACGTCATAGAGAAGGGTCATGATGAGAAAAAATAAGGCAATCGGTGTGATGGCAATGATAAAGGCCTGCCATATTCTCAGCTTCATCACAGCGACAAGGCCTAAAACAGCCATCCCAAATATCCATGTCTTGGTATACGCATCAACCAGTGGTAAAACACTGAGATAATACCATACTTCATAGTGCTGGTCTAAATAGGGTGAGATTTTCACAAATGTATACGGACCAAGCAACCCCACAGTAAAAATCCAAGTAAGAGCAAATAAGGTGGAAGGAAAAATGACCGTCAGTGTGCAAGCTTTGAGCACATCTCGATACGGCGCTTTACTGCCAAAAAACAGTCGCCCTAACCACTGTAAAATGAATGAACCGAAAAATAGAAGAAAATTGCCTACTAAAATACCAAAACCTGCTCCGTGTAACAGAATAAAAGGATATGGAATATGATTGCCCATATACTCACTAAAATACCCTTCGTACATCCAGCTAGTACCAGCGATACTTGCAAGGAGTATCATCAGCCACATGGGAATAGAGGTATGTTCATATGAGCGAATAATCGTTTTTGTCGCGACAAAAATTTTAAAGAATCGAAAAAAACCTTTTACTTCCTCTTCTTGGGAGAGATCACTCTTCATATACTCCAATGTTCTTTACTCCTTTAATACACATAAATGATTACTTATATTACCAAAATTTTTACGTTTTTCAAAGATAGATCATGAAAAAAATCCAATTTTATAAAAAATAGGTCACTCTACAGTCTCTTTAAGAGGAGACACATATGATAACCATAGTTTAAAAGAGACCGAGGTGAAAACATTGACGAAAGTAACGGTCATTATGACGAGCTACAACAAAGCGGCCTACGTTGGCAGATCAATTGAAGCGGTGCTGCAGCAGACCTTGTCAGACTTTGAACTTTTTATCATGGATGATGGATCAAACGAACAAACCCTTGCTGCTATTGAGCCTTTCCGTAAAGATCCACGCATCCATTTTATCCAAAGCGGGGTGAAAACGCTGGAGGAAAGAACGGCGAAAACACGCTATGCCGTCCTCATTAATCAAGCATTAGAACAGGCAAAGGGCGAGTATATTTCCTATGCCACAGATGACAATGTCTATGCACCAGACCGTTTAGAGAAGCTCACGAATTATTTAGATGCTCGTCCAAATGAACATATTGTCTATTCTAGTTCAAAAGTTATCTATTTAAATAGCGAAAAAGAGCCAGTAAAGGAAACGATTCGACCTGCGCAAACGGTGCAGTGGAATGCACCTTGTGCTATTGATCACTGTTCAGTTGTACATCGTGCATCCATTTTAACAAAGATTCAAGCTGAGTTTGGATCCTACTGGGACGAGAGTCCGCATTTTTATCGAATAGGGGATGCGCGGTTCTTTTTTAGATTAAATCACTTTTATCCGTTCTACCCTTTTGATGAGGTATTGGATACAAACTACATCACAGAACAGTCTATTCATTATCAGTTGGCAGAAGATGAGAAAAGCGATTTTATTCAAGCACTTCCTCCGCAGTCTACCTGCAGGGAGCTCCGTCATATATTAAAGCAAAGACATGGGAGGTGACCTTAAGTGTCGCATTATATTCATCATTATTGGCAGGTGTACTTTGAGTATGTGAATCTGATGAAAGACTTAACCTATCGCCACATCCCCCTTGGATTAATCAGTAATTTTTATCAATACATCAGCCTTGAAGTGAGGGAACGTATGGATGATGAGGCGTTTGGTGAAGAGCTGACAACGACTTGTCCAAAGCCACAAGACATTCAGCCCTTTTTTGATCAGCATAAACAGCAGATCAAGCGTACCCCTTATCGTCCGAGTCATGGAAAGGTGCTGCTTCACTTTGAACACCTGCGTTTTACTGAACAAAATTACATGCGGTTCCATCCGAACCAAACAGTGGTGCTCGCACGCTGGAAGAAGGCTGATTATTTCGGATTACCAGTGATCAGCAAGCCGGAATTAGCCGGAGAGGTTAATAAAGAAGCCCATGTTGAATATATTGAAAAAGCAAATGCTCTATTGAAACCTTACGCCCAGCATCCTGTTTTTGGCAATGTCTTTTTTAGAGAAAAGCTTCGGAAGGACCTTGTGCAATTTATTGATGTGATTGACCAAATAGAAACGCTATTTGAGATGCAGCCGATCACAGCTGTCGTAGTTGGTACGACGGAGGATGCATATAGCCGTGTGCTCGCCTTGCAAACCGTGAAGCGCCATCTCACAAGTATTTGTCTTCAGCACGGTGCGCTCATGGGAGATGAAGCCTTTTTGCCGATTTTCACCACCTGCCACGGAGTGTTTGGAAAATATGAAAAGGACTGGTATGTAGACAAAGGCTGTCAGCCTGAGCAGGTGGAGATCACAGGTCACCCGAGATTTGATTTGGTGCAGGAGCGAACACCGCTTCAACAGGAAATGGTCTTTCGTAAATTGAACTTCAATCCTGCCAAAAAGACTGTGCTCGTGGCGACACAGCCGTTTTCAGAAGCCTTTTACGGTGATGTTCTTAAAACGATTGCAAAACGGAAAGATATTCAGCTGATTATGAAGCCGCATCCGTGGGAAATCGCTCGAAATCGATTAAATGACTACACTGCGATTGAACGTGCGGGGAACCATGTGAGATTAATTAAAAAAGAGATCGACTTGTATGACCTCCTGCCGTATATGGATATGGTCATTACGCTCACATCAACAGTTGGTCTGGAAGCAATGCTCTTTAAAAAGAGTGTACTGATTGGAAAAATGACAGAAGGCAGAAGATACCCTTATTACGAGTCGCTTGGCAGCTGCCACATGGAAAACCCTATTGAGTTGGCCGAGAAAGCGATCCGTATTTTATCGGATGAACAAGAAATGAAGCTGGCGAAACAGCAAGGAGCTCGTTTCATTCAAGAGCATTATCCGCATGCACAATCGACCGATGTTCTGCTTTCTCTGCTCAAAACAAAAACAGGCGTGGATTTTCAGAGATGAAGATAGGGGTGTGCAAGCGATATGGGACAAAAGAGAGCACAATTTCTTCCTTATGCACTGCCTTTTATTGAACAGGAAGAAATTGATGAAGTCATTGGAACATTAAAGTCCGGCTGGTTGTCCACCGGACCAAAAGTTAGACAGTTTGAAGAAGAGTTTAGGCAGCTGACTGGAGCGAAGCACGCAATAGCAGTCAATTCATGTACAGCTGCTCTATTTTTAGCGTTAAAGGCGAGAGGCATTGGAGCTGGTGATGAGGTCATCACAACGCCTCTGACGTTCTGCGCAACAGCCAATACGATCATCCATACGGGGGCAGCCCCTATTTTCGTGGATATTGATCCGGCGACACTCAATCTAGATGCGAAAAAATTAGAAGCGGCCATTACACCACATACGAAAGCGGTTGTCCCTGTACATTTTGCTGGTCAATCGTGTGATATGGACCAAATTTTAGCGATTGCCAGAAAATATGATTTGTTCGTGCTGGAGGATGCCGCTCATGCCCTCTATACGACCTATCATGATCAACCGATTGGATCAATTGGTGATGCGACCGCTTTTAGCTTCTATGCAACGAAAAACATAGCGACTGGTGAAGGCGGCATGCTGACGACAAATGATGATGCACTTGCGGCTAGAATCAGAAGGCTGGCGCTTCACGGGATGAGTAAGGGAGCGTGGAATCGTTATGGAGAAAAGGGAACATGGTATTACGAGGTCGAGGAACCGGGCTATAAAATGAACATGTTTGACGTGCAAGCATCGTTAGGGCTCGTTCAGCTAAGCCGGTTGAAGGAGATGCAGACACGTAGAGAACAGATTGCGAAGACATACAATCAGGCATTTCAACATGAAGCTGGTCTCATCTTGCCGCCTGTACATGATGAGGGAAGACATGCGTGGCATTTATATGTGCTGCAAGTTGATCCAAAAGAAGCACTGATCACACGCGATGACATGATTGATCAGCTGCAAAAGGAATATAAAATCGGCACGAGTGTTCATTTTATTCCCGTTCACTTGCATCCATATTATCAAGAGACCTACAACCATTCACCAGAGGATTTCCCTGAGGCACTCACTTATTACAAACGAACGCTTTCGCTCCCGCTCTATCCAAGTATGACAGATGAAGATGTGCAGGATGTCATCACCGCAGTTGTGTCAATTTTAAAAGACAAGAAGGCCTCTTCATGAAAGTCGTTCATGCAATAGATGATCAGGTGCTGGCAGCTTGGCTGAAAACATATGGTCATGAAGCAGGACGCATGACAGGATTCAAGCAGTTTGCTCTTGTCAGCGGCGCTAAGCTCAAAGCAGTGCTGTTATACGAATGGTCCAAATGGGAGAGCGGCATTTTTGACAAGCATATTTTTCATGTGAAGTTTGTGGAAGCTGAATCAGCGCTGCTCTTTAAAGAATTGATGGAGAGATTCATCAATTGGATGAGAACAGAAAAATGTGATTTTTTCTTTTTACGTCTTGAGGCGGCTGATCTTGAAAAAAACCGCATTGTTCAAAAACTATCCCATGTGTATTATGTCGGTGGTCTCACTAGGCTTGAGGCACCACCTGCCCTCATGGAGATGCCATCATCAGATCAAGATGTGGTGATGGGTGTGCCAGATGAAAAGGATTACGATGAGGCGGTCTTACTAGGTGATCAGGCTTTTGTGAAAAGCCGTTATGCCCTTGATCCATATTTAGACCAGCGTGTTGTTCAGCATTTTTATCAGGAGTGGATGAGAAACAACTTACTCGGACGCGCAGATATCAACCTCGTTGCCAAGGTGAATGATGAAGTGGTTGGCTTGATTCAAGGTATGACAAAGGGGCATGAGATGGGGCTTGAGCTTTTTGCGATTAGACCGGATGTTCAAGGAAAAGGGATCGGAAAAAAGCTGTTTATTGAGATGATGAAAGTGTCTCATCACAGAGGGCATCACTTCATTTCTGCGGGGACACAGCTTCATAATACGACAGCCATTCAGCTGTACGAAAAGATGGGGTTTAGGACAATGAATACTTTTCTGTATTACCATGTGTGGCCGAAAAAAGGAGAGAGGTAAGATGGCGCATTTCTATATCGGAGATCGCAAAGTGGGAGATGGTTCGCCTGTCTTTATCATTGCAGAGGCAGGCATTAACCATGATGGAAAGCTGGATCAGGCACTTGCTTTAATTGATGTGGCAAAAGAAGCAGGGGCTGATGCGGTGAAGTTTCAAATGTTTCAAGCGGATCGGATGTATCAAAAGGAACCGGGGTTATACGAAACGGCCAAAGGAGAAGAAGTGTCTATTTTTTCTTTAGTGGAACAAATGGAGCTGCCGCCGGAATGGCTACCTGTCTTATTGAGACGTTGTAAGGAAAAAGGACTGATGTTTTTAAGCACCGTGTGTGATGAAGAATCGGCAGATTTATTGAATCAAACGAATCCACCTGCTTTTAAACTGGCATCCTATGAAATCAACCATTTGCCTCTTTTGCGTCATACGGCTTCTTTTCAAAAGCCGATCATTTTTTCAACAGCTGGAGCCACCATTGCTGATGTTCATGAAGCATACGAAACGATTACGAGCCAGCAAAATAAGCAAGTCGCCATCATGCATTGTGTGGCAAAGTATCCAGCACCTAGAGCATATACGAACCTGCGGGTAATTCAAACCTTAAGGTCCGCTTTCCCTGAAGCAGTCATTGGCTTTTCAGATCATAGTGAACACCCGACGGAAGCGCCAGTAGCCGCTGTGAAGCTCGGGGCAGCAATGATTGAAAAACATTTTACAATAGATAAAACATTACCCGGAGCGGATCATTCATTTGCTCTTAATCCTGAAGAATTAAAGGAAATGGTTCAGTACATTCGAGCAGCAGAAAAGCAGCGGAATCAAGCGGAAATAGACGTTCATTCATTACCAGAGGAGCTTCTTGGCAGTTCTTATAAAACGACAACAGCCATTGAAGGGCAGATTCGAGAATTTGCGTATCGAGGAATTTTTACGACAAAAGGCATTGCAAAGGGAGAGACCCTCACGTCAGAAAATGTAGCTGTGCTGCGCCCTGGACAAAAAAATCAGGGGTTGCATCCGCGGTATATGCCGATTTTACTTGGCACAAAGGCTGTGAGAGACATCCCAGCCCATACAGGCGTTTCGTGGAAAGACGTACTCACGCAGGAGTCTCATGATGATGCATGATGTGCTTTTTGTCATTCAGGCTAGGATGGGGTCAACAAGACTGCCCAAAAAAGTGATGAAACCGATCGGCGGCATGGCGCTGATTGATTTGATTGTGGAGCGGGTGAAGCAATCAGATGATTACCATCACAAAATGCAAAACCTTATGATTGCCACAACGGTCGAGCCAGAGGATGACTATTTGGCTCAATACTGTATGTCAAAGGGTTATAAGGTGTTTCGAGGCAGTGAGGCAGATGTGCTTGAGCGGTTTGCGCAGATTGTCCGCCAATTTGAACCTAAAACGGTTGTACGTTTAACGGGGGACAATCCATTTATAGATCCTTCGCTTTTGTCGAAAATGCTTGAAAAACATAGACAGGAAAAGGTTGATTACACATATACGAACGGAACACCACTCGGTATTTCCGGGGAAATGATTGAGGCATCTATTTTATGTGAAATCGACAAATTTCCCCTCACTTATTCAGAACGTGAGCATGTCACGCTGTATATCAGAAAGCATCCCGAGCAATTTCACCTTCAATTATTCACACCGCCCAAAGAACTTGCATATCCTGCTTATCGATTCACGATTGATACAGAAGAAGATTATGTGTTTGCTACCTGTTTATTAGAGAAAGCTGGTGGTTCTATTGCTGTGCCGACAGCTGAGCTCATTTCTATCTGTGAACAACATCCAGACATTGTTCGTTTGAATCAATCTGTGAGACAGAAGGATGCTGAATGAACAAAAAAATCATGATTGTTGTTTATGGGGGTTTTTTAAGAGGAATGGGTCATGTCGTCAGAATGAAACGTTTGGCAAAAGAACTGCTTCAAGAAGGGAACGATTTATATTTCTATACAAATGATCAAATTTGTGTAGAAATGCTTTCGCACCCAGAGTGGCACGTTCAGATGGTGCATGAGCCGAATGCGCTTCTCCAAATCCAACAAGATATCAAAAAGCTGATGCCTGACCTTTTAGTCATAGATGTCCTTGATTGTGATCTTCAGTTTCTTCAAATGATCAAAGACTCCTGTGGTAGTGCGAGGCTGGTCTTATTTGAGGAAAAAAGAGAGGAAGCCTGTCAGCTTGCAGACACGGTCATAAATGGCATTTATGGCGGTCTGGACGGGAAGCACGAGCAGGTTAATGGCACGGTTTATTATCATGGAACGCCCTATTTATTGTTAGATCACGAGTTTAAACGATTCAAAGACACATATGAGGTTCGGAAAGAATGTAAAAAGGTGGTCATCAGCCTTGGCGGCAGTGATCCGTGCGGCCTGTTATCAAAGGCTGTATCGGCGCTTCTTCAAACAAATCACCTAGACATTTTAGCGGTCGCAGGAAAAGCCTCTCACATCAAAGAGCAAGTAGAGGCGGAACATATCCAATTCATTCAACATACAGATCAACTACCGGTTCTTTTATCAGAAGCTGATGTGGCTATCGTAGCAGGCGGTATGACGTTATATGAGGTAATTTGTATCGGGGTGCCCAGCATTGTCCTATCGCAAGTAGACCACCAAGCAGTGACAGCGAGCATGTTTGCGCAAAAGGGCGCTTGTTTTCACCTTGGATTAGGAGACCTTGTGGAAGAAAAAGACCTGTTGCAAGCTGTTCAAAAACTGTCTGGCAGCTATTTTCTCCGCAGAAGCATTCATCTTAATGGACGTTCACTCATTGATGGAAAAGGAATCGAACGAGTGAAAAACATTCTTATACACCTCATGAATTCACACCAAAAAGAACATAAGGATGTGTAGATGTGAAGGGAGTTATTTTAGCAGGAGGAAAAGGATCACGGCTGGCACCATTAACGAAGATTTTCAACAAACACTTGCTGCCGGTTGGTCCATACCCGATGATTTATTGGTCATTATTCAAACTGAAAGAAGCAGGAATTGTAGATGTGATGCTGATTTCACAGGAAGAACAAATTCCGTTGTTTCAAAAGTTACTGGAAGATGATCGTGAACTTGGGATGAACATTGTGTATCAAGTACAGCCAGAAGCGTCTGGTATTTCCGATGGTTTATCCTATGCAAAGCCCTTTGCTCAAGGGGAAAAATTTGTGCTGATGCTTGGTGATAATGTATTTGAAGATTCATTACGCCCTTTTGTCGACGCCTTTAGGCAACAAGAAAGCGGAGCCAAGGTTTTATTGAAAGAGGTGACAGATCCAAAACGGTTTGGCATTGCAGAAATTGATCCTGCTCATCACCGAATTTTATCAATAGAAGAAAAGCCAAAGCATCCGAGGTCATCTTACTGCGTCACGGGCATCTATTTTTATGATCAAGATGTCTTTCAATATATAGAGGAAATCTCGCCGTCAGATCGAGGTGAACTAGAGATTACTGATGTGAATAATCTTTACATCTCAAATAGCCAGCTGACCTATGATATGTTAAAAGGGTGGTGGATTGATGCAGGAACACATGAATCTCTCCACGAAGCATCTACAAAAATGTTTGAAACGATGAAGGAAAAAGAGGGATACGAATGACGAAGTCTTATTTAATTACAGGTGGAGCAGGGTTTATTGGACTGAATTTTGTGAAGCTGCTGCTTCAAGAGTCCGATGTCCGGCTTACCGTATTTGATAAATTAACATATGCCAGTCATCCAAAGGAAATGGAATATTTATCAAAGCTGCCTCATTTCCGTTTTGTCCAAGGAGATATCACGCTGCAAGACGAACTGGATCAAGTATTTGATGAAGCCTATGATGCCATCATTCATTTCGCAGCAGAATCACATGTCGATCGCAGTATTCAGTCAGCAGAACCCTTTATCCAAACAAATGTCCTTGGTACCTATCGTATGCTTGAAGCTGTTTTAAAGGGAAAGGCGAAAAAACTTATTCATATTTCGACAGATGAAGTATATGGAGATTTGGAGCCGGATGATCCTGCTTTCACAGAACAAACACCACTTTCACCGAATAATCCTTATTCAGCAAGCAAGGCAAGTTCAGACTTGCTTGTGAAATCTTATATCCACACCCACCAATTACCCGCAATGATCACAAGATGCAGCAACAACTACGGACCTTATCAGCATGAAGAAAAATTAATCCCAACCATTATTAGAAAAGCGGTCAATGGTGAAAAGATTCCGATATACGGAGACGGCCAGCAGATCCGCGATTGGCTGTATGTAGAGGATCATGCGAGAGCCGTAAAACAAGTAGTAGAAAACGGAACAGCCGGTCAGGTGTACAATATTGGCGGTGGCAACGAGAAAACAAATCTTGATTTAACCAAAACCATTCTCACACATCTAGGCATCTCTCATGACCAAATCGCGTTTATTCAAGACCGGAAAGGGCATGACAGGCGGTATGCCATTGATGCCAGTAAGCTAAAAGAAGAGCTTGGCTGGGTGCAGGCAACTTCATTCGAAAAAGGTATCGAAAAAACGATCGATTGGTATCGTGCCAAATATGATCAAAGTGAAGAAGGGTGACCGATGAAAGTTTTAATCACCGGTGCAGGCGGCCAATTTGGGAAAGAATTGACGAAACAGCTGAAAGAAAAAGACATCACAGTCATTGCTTTAACAAGGAGTATGCTGAATATCACAGATCAACAGGCAGTCAGACATGCAATGAGACATTTCTGTCCGGATATTGTTGTCAGTGCGGCTGCTTATACGTCTGTGGATCAATGCGAAACAGAAACGGAAAAAGCCTATCTTGTGAATGGGATTGGCGCCTACTATACAGCGCTTGAGGCTAAGAACGTAGGGGCTGATGTATTACATGTCAGCACAGATTATGTGTTTGATGGGCAAGCGGATACCCCTTACCAAGTTGATGCACAAGCAGATCCGCAAACCATTTATGGAAAGAGTAAAAAACTTGGAGAAGAATTGATTCATCTTGTGTCAGATGAAGTGAAGATCATTCGGACATCGTGGCTTTATGGACATGAGGGACATAACTTTGTGAATACCATTCTTCGGCTGGCTGAAACGAAGGATCATTTGCGCATCGTCAATGATCAGTTAGGGTCTCCTACTTATACAAAGGATGCCGCAGCAGCTTTGATTCACTTGTTTGACCAGAAAGCAGGTATTTATCATGTCAGTAACCGAGCAAGCTGTTCATGGTTTGACTTTGCGGCAGAAATTGTGGCAGCAAGCGGTCTGTCTACGACAATTGAGCCCATTTCCACTGAAGAGTACGGTTTCCAAACACCTCGGCCCGCCTACTCTGTTTTAGACCTGCAAGCGATTGAAGCGACAGGCTGGAAGCCAAGACATTGGAAGGATGCACTTCACGAATACTTGCAGAAAGAAGGGAGATTCGAGCAGCATGATTGATGGTGTTCAAACGAAAAAACTCATGAAACATTGTGATGATCGCGGCTTTTTCGCAGAGCTTATTCGAGATGACGAACCGATGCTGAAGCGATTTGGTCAGGCATCATGGTCGAAAAGCTTTCCGGGCGTGATCAAAGCCTTTCATTATCATGAAAAACAAGACGATGTTTGGTTTTTCCCAGCAGGTCATGCACAGGTCGTTTTATACGATTTGAGAGAAGATTCCCCGACAAAGGGTCAAACCGATGTGTATTATATGGGAGAAGATAATCCGATGCTGCTCCTCATCCCAAAGGGAGTTGCCCATGGCTACCGCGTATTAGGGGAGACGCCGCTGCAGATTGTGTATTTTACAACAGAATCGTACGACCCAAAAAATCCAGATGAGAAGAGAATTGCGTGGAATGATGAGGGAATCGGATTTAATTGGGAAACGACATTTAAATAGAGAAGAGAGGCCTTTCGCAGGAGAAAGGTCTTTTTTTGTTGAAATACATTCTGTATGTGTCATTTTATGTATATTGATGAAAAGGGATGTGGATGAGTTTGTCTAAAAGAATTGCATTTGTAACAGGGGCAAGTACAGGCATTGGAAAGGCAATCGCAATAAAACTTGCCGCCCAGAGCGATATGAAGGTGATCATCAACTCTAGAAATATGGCCTCACTTGAACAGACGAAACAGCACATTCAAGATATGATAGAAACAAAGGAACCGCTGTCTCTATTCTGTGGAGATATGTCGGTTGAAGCGGTGAGGTCGGAAACCTTTGAAGAAATAGAAAAGGAGTTTGGCAGACTCGATGTGCTGATCAATAACATTCCAGGAGGAAAACCAGATACATTTGATTCATGTGAACCTGACCAGATGCTGGCTGCTTTCTCCCAAAAAGCCATCGCCTACGTAGATACAATGAAGCGTGCAGTAGCATTGATGAAAAGACATGAATATGGACGGATCATTCAAATTGTCGGGAACCTGTGGAAGGAACCTGGTGAACAAATGTTTACGAATAGTATGATGAATGCAGCGATTATTAATGCCAGTAAAAATGCAGCCACACAGCTTGCGTCGTCTAGTATTACGGTAAATTGTTTAAATCCAGGTTTTATTGCAACCGATCGGTATGAACAATTTATCGGCAATATGATGACGAAGCAGGGAGTGTCACGAGAGCAGGCTGTACAAGCTGTCGCATCAGGTATCCCAATGCAAAGAGTAGGCTCAGCGAGTGAGATGGCGTCATTGGCAGCTTTTATGGCATCAGAGGAAGCTTCTTATATCACAGGCCAACAAATCTCCGTAGACGGTGGAACGATGAAAAGTATATAAACTGAAAAAAACCCGCTATAGGCGGGTTTTTTGATGAAATCGAATGGGGAGGATGGACAGACGGTCGATAAAGAGAGCAAGCTCTTCAATCGGAGCAACCATGGAAATGCGTACATGACGGCTTCCATTGGCTCCAAATACTCCTCCAGGCGTGACGACAACATCGGCATGTTCGAGTAAATAGTCAGCAAAGGCATGAGAATGTTCAAAGTCATCAGGAATCGGAGCCCATAAATAAAAGGCGCCGGGTGGACGTTTGATTGTCCAGCCAAGCTTTCTCGCCGCTTGCCGGATGAAGAAATTGATTCGTTCAAGGTATATCGCTCTTAATGATTGAATATGACAGTCATCACTTTGCAAGGCAGCAGTCGCTGCATGTTGAAATCCGCCATACATACTGACAAACACGTGGTCTTGGAAGGTATTGATGGCATGAATGATCTCCTCATTTCCAACAGCAAAAGCGACTCTCCATCCTGCCATATTAAAAGTCTTTGATAGAGAATATAATTCGACTCCTACACTTTTCCCGAGAGGAGTATTCATGAAGCTCACGGGTGTTTGTTCATAATGAAATGACCCATAGGCGAAATCATGAATAACATACAGCTCGTGAGCGGCGGCAAAGGTAGCAGCCTCTTCAAAAAATGCCTCATTTGCGACAGCACCCGTGGGGTTATTCGGATAATTCAAGAACAGTACTTTTGCTTTTTTGACTACATCACGATCAATTGAGGAGAGATCTGGTAAATAGCCATTTTTCTCTTCAAGTTTGATACTGTATGGCTGGGCGTCCGCCATCAAAATGCCTGAATGATATTCAGGGTATCCTGGATCGGGAACGAGTGCGATATCTCCTGGATCAAGCAGACACTGACTCATGACATACAGTCCCGTTTTTCCGCCAGTGAAAAGAGCAATTTCCTTCTGCGGATCAATCTCAGCACCGAATTCCAATCTGTAAAAATCTGCAATGGCTTGTTTGAAAAAGTCAAAGCCTCTAAAAGGGGCATATTGTTGAAATGGCAAAACACCCGCTGACTCCTTTAGGGCACTCACGATATGGGGAGGAGTTGGTAGATCAGGGTTTCCCTGACCTAGATTCATGATGTTTGCTCCGTTTTTTGTCTTTTGAGCAATTTTTTCAAAGACGGTGCCGAATTTTTGTTCAGGCAGCCGTTCAATCATTTTAGATGCTAACATTTTCACCACAGCAGCCTCTCTTTCTATCCCTTCACTAATTCATCCATTAACTGAATCGTTGCCTGTTTCTGAATGTTGCGGATGGACGCGGCAACGTCTTGTGAGGATGATCCTTTTAATTCAAGAGATACGATTCCATTAAAAGCTTCAAATAAGGCAAGATCCACCATAGTCCCTTTGGTAGGGAATGATTGATTGACAATTGCAGTATCTCCAACGAATGCCTCCTCTGGAATAGACACATGATCAATGGTGATATGTGTGGCTTCAGGTGGGATAAGCCCACTCTCTTTAAAATGCTGGGGGTACAGGTGGCAGTCCGCTACATAAAATGTATGTCCAGAAAGCAGCTGTTTTGGCAGTACAGCCTTTTTACCATCAACTAATACATCAATCAATAGCTTGGCCATATCGACGCCAAAGACCTTTTTAATATTCGGGATCATATTCCAGCCAGCGAATCGAGCCGCTGATTCGATCAATCCAGTTTCTCGATTTTTCATGAGTTTGATTTCTGTATGGGTTGCACAATGTTCAAGACCTAGTCCTTCATTTGCCTTTCTTGCTGCTTCAATGATGATTTGCTTTGCTTCATTGTCTAAGATCGTCGGAGTGATATGAGCCGTTTCTGTAAAACCGATTTGAGGGGTTTTATCATGTATGACAAAAGGGAGATATTCGCCCTCTACGACCAGCCCTTCTACACTGACATAATCAGCATATCCTTCATCTTCATACCAATCTTCGTAAGCACCCTCTAAATACGTTTCAGCGACAAACGGTGCTTCATACGTGACAGCGTCTGGGACTGGTATGGTTTCCAAATACGATTGTACTTGTAAAAACAGATCATCACTTCCAGCCTTATCATGAAACAAGGTGACGCCAATAGAACTGGCTAAATATGTAGGCTTTAAAATGAGCGGTGTTCCGATAGACTCAATGGCTTTTTGGAAATCAGATAAAGTCGTGACAGGCTGAGTTTTCACCGCTTTGACGCCAGAGGCGTTGAATGCAGCCCTCATTTGGCTTTTATCACGCGCCATTTCGGCTGCCTTGACACCGGCACCTCGCAGCCCAAGACGTTCAGCGGCCTTTGCCATCGGTGCAATGAATAATTCATTATTGGTGGTGATTGCATCTGCTTTGAAAAAGGAAGCCACTCGAATGAAGTCTTCCACAACTTCTTCTTCTGATTTTGGATAATCATCATGTGCCCAGTAAATAGAATCAGGGTGTTCAAAAGAAGGGTGTGTATCAAAATAATCACGGTCTTTGATGACCGCAATGGAGTATTTTTCGATTAGCTCGGCATGTCCCTTTGTAATCGCAAAGGGTCTCGGGATATAAGAAACGATATGATACGATGCCGCCACGCTTTCATAAAACATATGGGGCGGGCACCCACCTAGATCAGCAATGACAAGTACAGTTTTTTTACTCAATGAAAGCACTCCTTTTTATCTAGCGGTGTAACCTCCGTCTGCTGTGACGACACTTCCAGTCATATAGCTGGATAGATCAGAGGCGAGAAAGAGCATCACGCCAGCAATTTCTTCAGGTTTTCCAAGCCGCAGCATAGGGTTCACCTTTGCCTTTTCCTTTTTGACGATCTCGAGACTTTCTGTGTGGTTGTCTAAAAAGGACTTCTCGTTTAATGGTGTATCAATGATGCCAGGGGCAATACAATTCACCCTGATTTGATGAGCGGCATAGTCAATGGCCATTGATTTGGTGAGCTGAATGACACCGCCTTTTGTTGCATTGTATGCCGGAATGTCAGGCCAGCCCACAAGACCTCCGACAGATCCGGTATTGATAATACTTCCACTCTTCTTTTCAAGCATATGCGGCAAAGTATGCTTACTCATGAGAAAGACGCCGGTCAGGTTGACCTGAAGAATACGATGCCAATCCTCCAGTGCCATCTCATGAATAGGTGAGACAATTTCGATGCCTGCATTGTTAATGAGGACATCAATGGCACCGAATCGGCTCAGCACGCTCTGAACGGTTTGGTGACAGTCAGACTCCTTCGTAATATCTGTTTTAAAAAATGCAAGGTGCTCATGCGGCAATGATTCAATTAGTTGGTTGCCGCTGCTTTCATTGATGTCAGCGACAGCTACTTTTGCTCCATGCTCGAGGAAGAGCTTGACAGCAGCAAGCCCAATCCCCGACGCACCCCCTGTAATGAGGACAACTTTTCCATCCAGCTTCATTTCTTCACCTTAGATGCCTTTGGTTTTAAGCGATTATAGCGAGGAGGGAAGAAGAGATTAATAGACTTTGATGCTTCTGGCTTTGGGTTGATGGCCCCATGATCTTCCCGTTGATCACAGAAATAGGTGGTGCCAAATTCCATCCTTTCTGTAAAGCCTTCGATTGTCATATCATACCCTCCACTGATGCAAATGCCGATTTGTTCATTTCTATGTTTATGAAAAGGCATTTCTCCGCCGTTTCCAGGGATATTGGCAATCATCAGCTCCATCCAATCCTCCACAAAAAAAGTCACTTCCATGCCAGGGAGTAAATCCCGTGTTTTGAAAATGTCTAAGAAATAAGTGGGGGGAGCTGTATATTCTTCATTATCCTTTAATCTCTTAATATCAATGGCGATCACTTCTTCATCTGTCAGATTTGAAGCGCCGTGAGGGACAAACGGTGGTGCGATATAGGCTGATTCTAATGGGGTGAGCAGTTGAGTCGATTGGCCGACAGTCATTTGAAGCTCGCCCTTTAACACAATACCGATTTGTGCTTCGGGATGTTCGTGAGGTTCAATAATCGTGCGGGGAGGGACGTATGAAATTAACACTTCCGTACCGCCTCTTACAGTGGAATATTGGATAACGCCATTATCCCATTCTAATTTTTTCGCTTGAGGAAAATACCGTTCTTGCGTCTTTTGTTCAGTTTGCATCTTATATCTCTCCTTTTCCGAATATGGACCAGCTCATGGGTATACTTTTAAACGTTCGAATGAAGATGAGACCATATGTGGCTCTTGCCACCTCATTCGTTAAAGCAAAATCAAATTCGCCGTCTCTTACTTTCTGCGCGGCAGTACTTGTAGAATTAACAAGTTCAAATTCAGCATTTTGGTGAATGAAATATTGAATTAAATTGACAGGTGCAGGATGTGAGACAATTTTTAATTGGTGGAGCATTTGTTCATTGAATGGGAAATCAGGTCTGACAGCCAAACCATACATGGGCGTGTCACATCTGAAAATTTGTAAAAGCTGTAGATCTGGTCTCATGTAGAAGTGTTTGATGCCTTCATATGCGTGTGGAACGAGAGTAAATTGAAGTGGTTGAGAGAGAGTATGTTCAATGCAAGTTTCGAATGTGTCATAAAGGGATAGTTTCGTATGAGTGCCGAGTGTAGTGGTGGATTGAGAGATGAAATGTTTTGCTGCGTATTCACTGCTTGTCCCCTTAGGGCCTAGAGTATTGACTGTAAACATCTTAGGTGAAGGGCTTGGCTCTTCTTTGAAATGAAACACATCATCATTCTTTAGGATCATGTTTACCATCCAATCTTTTTCAAATTTTTACTAGATTATAAAATTTAAAATTGGTAATTGTCAACAAATTTTATAAAAAATGTAATATATGATGATATTAAAAATTGATCTAAAAAACTGCACATATCGAGATGTGCAGTGAAATGTGCTTACGTTTCAAGAGTAGTTGGCTGTTTTTTCTGTAAGGCGCGTTCTCGTTTATAGCTGACGAAGCTGATGATAAAACCAACAAGTGTGATCAATGCACAGACAAGACCTACCGTATGATATCCGAAATGGACATAAACGGGTCCCATCAGTGCGGAACCGAGCATAACAGCAAGGTTGGAGGCCAGGCTGTAAAAAGCCATCACTTTCCCGCGATGGGTTTGAGAGCAGTCGCTTAGAACGGTGCTTAGAAGCGTGACAGATAAGCTTTGCATAGCACCCCAAATAAATAGGGCGAAAATCAGCAACATCCACGAGAATGGCGCATAAGGAAGCAAGGCTAGAACAAGCGCAATTCCACCCAGCACAAAGACAAGGGAACGGGTTTTACCGAACCAGTCTGCTAATTTTCCAGTAAACATACTCATAGAAAAGCCGACGCCATAAGCCATAATAAGAAGTCCAGCTGTTGATTGTCCGCCATCAAACAGACTTTGCAAATAAGCACCTAAAAACGAGTACATGCCGTAAAATCCAAGCATATTGCAAAACGTCACAGTCAAATAGGCAGGCACACGATTGATTTTCAAAGCTCCCCATAAAGCGCCTGTTTTCTCTCTAGCATGAGGTGCCTTCGGATCAGCTGCTCTGACTTGTTTTCTTGATTCAAGGATGACAAGCAGCAGGACAATGAGACTCATCATAGCGAAGATCCAAAACGTCCAGCGCCAGTTTAAACTCTGGCCGATAAAGGCGCCAATGGGCACACCAAGGACAAGAGAAAGAGACCAGCTCGATACAATGAGTCCCATCACTTTGCCGCGATATTCGTATGGAACCCGGTCGCCCACAAGAGCATAGGCTGTTGGCACAAATACACCAGTTGCCAGCCCTGAAATAGCACGGCCTGCAAAAAACACGGCCAAATTTGGAGCAGCAGCACACATCACTGTTCCAATCAAAAAGAAAGACAGCCCAATCATCAAACACAGCTCTCTTGAATATCGATCCCCTAAAGGAACGAGCAGCGGAGCTCCAACCAGCACAGCTAACCCATAAATGCTGATGGAAAGAGCGAGAACATCAAGAGAGTGCTGAAAGGAGTTTGATAAATCAGGCAGCAGTGGTGAAATCACCAGTTCCTCCGATCCCGCCGCAAAAACGCCAAGTGTGAGTGCAATGGCAAGTGTGATGGGAAATGTTTTAGAAGCCTGGCTGTCTAAAGATTCTTTCATCAAGTGATCCCTCCATACTTGCTTTTTCATTCAATTCCGTTAAAATAAATTCTACCATTATTTAGTTTTATTTTACATTTCGTATCATAAGTATCGTCATAAAATACTTTTCAAATGGAACGATTTTGGGATAGGAGCGTAACGAATGAAAATCACCGATGTGGATGTGCATATTTTAAACGAATTGAGAGAAGATGCCCGCTTATCAATGAGAGAATTGTCCAAACGAGTGAATTTATCAGCACCTGCGGTAGCAGAAAGAGTGCGAAAACTAGAGGATGCAGGGATTATCGAAGGGTATTCTGTTCAAGTCAATTATAAAAAGCTGGGTCTGATGATAGACTGTTTACTGGAAGTCACCGTATTAAATGGGGAGTATCAGCGTTTTGTGACATTTATGAACCAGCATCCACGTGCGTTCTTTGCTTATCGAGTGGCAGGACAGTCCTGTTTTTTCATTAAGCTGTCTGTTTCTTCTCTTGAAGAAATTGAAGCGTTTATTCAAGATGTGTCTGGCTTTACAAAAACGGTCTCTCATATTGTTTTATCAGAGCATTCCTTTACCCATCCGGTACAGGAACGTGTGAAACAAATAGAAGAGCCAGAAATGACCGTGGTGAAATAGAAAAAGGACCTGCCCTCAGGTCCTTTTTCCTCTATACTAAAATATTCGTATAGTAATCATTTGTGATTAAAGGAGTTAATTCTTTTGAAGCTTTTAAAAGTAATAGATTACGCAGCAATAATGGATATGCACAGAACAAGAAGCAAAGAAAGTCACTATAATCATTTGCCTATAGACGTAGGTAACAGGGATCGTTTTTTTAGTGCTCAGCCTATTGATTTACAATTTCACATCAACAACCATACAGCAAACTTAGAAAGTGGAATATTTTCCTTTCATTCAAGCATCAAATCTGGTGAAGATAAGAATGACAAGGTTTCTGGGGAAGTGTTTTTACGAAAAGAGTCAAAGCACAAACCCAATGTAATCTTTGTACATGGATGGAGAATGGATTCATACGACAGAATCAAGAAGATTTTTCACGATAAAATTGTTAAAAATTATGATTGGAATATGTATTACTACACGCTGCCTTATCATTTCAATAGGGAACCACAAAATTCAACATATTCTGGTGAACACATGATTAGCGCCAATATAAGTCGAACAGTGCAATCCTCCCAGCAAGCTATTGTTGAACTTAGAGGGCTGATTAAATGGATCAAGGAAAATGAAGGTGGAGAAATAATTTTAGTTGGTATTAGTTTAGGAGGGTGGCTAACAAACTTATTAGCAACAGTCGAGAAAGATGTGAATATTGTTGTATCAGCTTTTTATGCGAATAATATTGCGCATTCCATCTGGAACACTCTTCCTGGGAAGTATATACGAAGAGATCTGGAGGAACATGGAACAACGTATGAAGAACTCGACAAAGCTTGGGATATTATGAATCCTAGTAAAGCAAAACTTCTCGTAGACAAAGAAAATGTACTCTTAATATCAGGAAAATATGACATGTATATCGACATAAACGATGCTGATACTCTGTGGAATAGCTGGAATCAACCTCAAAGGCACATATACAGTTGTGGGCATGCGGGAATTGTACTATCTAGAAATAGAATAGCAGCCGACACACTTCAATTTATTGAAAGTAGGCTAAAGAAATAAAATGATGTTCATCCTAACAGCATTGTTGTGGGCCATGAGTTTAGTTTTGTTTCTTACTTATCCTGAAAATGAAAAACAAGATGGGACAGTTTTATTGGTTTTTTGGGGGGATTTGTTGGTTTAAGTGTAATTTTATCTTATTACTTGGAGGGTTCATATAGCCAGCTACAACTGATCCACTACAAGACATCATCGATTGGATATTATGGAACAGCTTATGCAATCATGATTATGGTACATGAAGATCATCTGCGACATTTGGTAAAAGCCCCATGATCACAAATTCAGTCATGCCAATCGAAAACGCACCGAGCGTTAACGCAAAAATAGCGATGGGGAAGTTTTTCATGATGAGATCACCTTTCTAAACAAATACATAAAAAGGCTTCGGAGAGATCCGAAGCCTTAAGAGTTTATCATACATGGAAATAAGACGCTAGTTGCTCGTTTGCTAATCGGTTTCCAACAAAGAAGGAACCAAATTCGCCGTAACGTGCACTTACTTCATCAAATCGCATTTCGTAAACCAATTTTTTAAATTGAAGCACATCATCAGAGAAAAGAGTGACGCCCCACTCATAATCATCAAAGCCAACAGAACCTGTAATGATCTGTTTTACTTTCCCAGCATAGCTTCTGCCAATTAAGCCATGGCTTCTCATAAGGGATTTGCGCTCATCCATTGAAAGCATGTACCAGTTGTCATTACCAGAACGTCTTTTATCCATTGGATAGAAACAGACATATTGAGAAGAAGGAAGCTCAGGATAGAGGCGCGCACGTACATGCGGGTTCTCGTAAGGGTCTCCGCCATCTCCGCCTCCTGCCAAGTAGTTGCTGAGTTCAACAACTGACACGTAAGAATAAGCTGGAATCGTAAACTCTGCTAGTCGTGTCTTATTGAATTCAAGTTCAATTTCACCTAGTTCTTCCATGGTCGGACGTAAAATCATGAGCATAATATCTGCTTTTTGGCCGACAATACTATAGATTGTTTGGCTTCCAGCCTGATTGTGCTCGGCTGTTTTCCATTTTTCTAATAGACCTGTGAACTCATGAATGATGGCTTGACGCTCATCGCTTGTCAGCAACTTCCAAGCTGTCCAGTCGATCGTTCTAAAATCATGCAGTGCATACCAGCCATCTAGTGTTTGAGCTGCTTCATTTGTTGTATGTTGTTCGCTCATTTCTTTCACTCCTATTTACAGTTTTCCATCTGTTCCAACTATAACATAGTTTGTCCAAATGAAGATGTGATCAAAACTTGAACGACGAAAACGCTTTTCTAGAAATTGATTTAATTAGTTTGAAAAATAAGAATTTAAATTGTAAGCGCTATAATGTAAGTTGGTAGTTTGAATTTATGTAGAAGAAGAGTATGCTTAAAAGAGAACGCTTTTTTTGTAAAATCAAGGAGGGTATTGAAGTGGCAGATATTTTTTCAACAGTTCAGGAAAAGGTTGCAGGTAAAGGAGTTAAGATCGTTTTTCCTGAGGGAATGGACGAACGCATTCTAACAGCCGTTCAAAAACTAGCAGATGGCAAAGTATTGCAGCCAATTGTTGTAGGTAAGAAAGAAGAAGTAGAAGCAAAAGCAAAAGAATTAGGTCTTACACTTGATGGTGTTGACGTGTATGATCCTCATACATATGAAGGTTTTGAAGATCTTGTACAAGCTTTCGTCGAAAGACGTAAAGGCAAAGCGACAGAAGAGCAAGCGAGAAAAGCATTACTGGATGAAAACTACTTTGGTACAATGCTTGTGTATAAAGGTCTTGCAGACGGCCTTGTAAGCGGAGCAGCACACTCAACTGCTGATACAGTGCGCCCAGCACTTCAAATCATTAAAACAAAAGAAGGCGTAAAGAAAACTTCTGGCGTCTTCATTATGGCTCGCGGCGAAGAGCAATATGTGTTTGCTGATTGTGCGATCAACATTGCACCAGACAGCCAAGATCTTGCTGAAATTGCGATCGAAAGTGCAAACACAGCAAAAATGTTTGACATCGAACCACGTGTAGCAATGCTTAGCTTCTCTACAAAAGGTTCAGCAAAATCAGACGAAACAGACAAAGTATCTGAAGCGGTTCGCATTGCAAAAGAAAAAGCACCTGAGCTTGTTCTTGATGGAGAGTTCCAATTCGATGCAGCTTTCGTTCCTTCAGTGGCAGCGAAAAAAGCACCAGATTCCGTCATCAAAGGCGATGCTAGCGTATTTGTTTTCCCTAGCCTTGAAGCTGGAAACATTGGCTACAAAATTGCCCAGCGCTTAGGTAACTTTGAAGCTGTAGGTCCAATCCTACAAGGTCTAAATCAGCCAGTAAACGATCTTTCAAGAGGCTGTAATGCCGAAGACGTTTACAATCTTGCGCTTATCACAGCAGCTCAAGCACTATAATATAATCATCCAAGAAGCTAGCTTCGTGTCAAAACGAAGCTAGCTTTTTTTATGTGAATTAGGTATAAAAACCCAATACATACGATTCATTTTTTATTGAATTCGTTTTCAATCATATGCCTCTTGTGCTAGTAAATGGTAACATAACGGAGGACTATTTGAGGAATAGAGGTGTTTGACGATGTCTGGAGCTATCATCGGTTATACAACAGCCTTGTATTCGTTAAAGGCAGACATATCCATAAAAAAAGAACAAATCATAGAACTGAACATGTGTCGAAAAGAAATCAAAGAAGCAAAGTCTGCTCTGGCAGATGCTAACAAGAAAATGACTCATCCAGATCTGACATCACATACATGGTTTGGCCATCTCGCAGATACGTTTGATGACATTCGAGACGAGATGGCATCCGCCAGTGAAGACATAAAAAGTGTACAGCTGACCAATCTATTGAATCGAATTGATGAGAAAATCAGCGACTTAAAATCAGAGATCCATTCATTAGAACATGAAATTCATTCGGTTGAAAGAAAAATAGAGAAAGAAAAGCAGAAACAATTGGAAGAAAAAAGAGGGTAGTCACATGAGCAGAGAAATTAAAATAGATGCCAGTCAGGTCAAACGAGTATTACAGCATGCAAAACAATCAGGCGCTCAAATGAATGCAACACTGCCAACAACCATCAAAGGAAGAAATCAGCTCCTGACGGCAGACACATTAGAAAAAATCAATCAGCAGCTGAACGAATTAAGTACATCCTATATAGACATTCTTCAGAAACAACTTGTACAAACAGAACAAGCGGTGAACACCATGATCGAAACGGACAAGGCGCTTGCTTCCAGCAGTAAAAGAAAATAAAGGAGAACGCAATGAAAACCCTTGATGCTTTTGCGCTAATAAACGGAATTGACCAAACGCTGAATACATTAAAGCAGCAATCACAACAGATTAGCTCCATAGAAAAACAAATCCAACAGATCATCTCACTTGATGGCGCACTAAAGGGAGAGGCGGGACAAGCCATCCGCTCCTTTTATACAGAATGCCATATTCCCTTCCTGCAATTTTTTCAGGTTGTCATTGAGGAATACAGCTCTGCGCTCAAACAAACAAAGCAGGCGCTTCATACACTTGAATCAAATCAGCACGGCTTTATATCACAAGCATTTATTGAACACGAACTTGATCAAGGCTTAAAAAAAGCGGAGCGAGCGATTTCTGACATTGTTTCAAATGTGAGCCAGGCGATCGGCAGGGTCAGTCATATCGTTCACTTACCTCATGTAGACGAGTCTGCTTTTCAACAGAGCTATCAAAAAGCGTGGCTTGAGACATCCAGAACCATTGGACTGCTCCATGCCTTTGACAGAGAACAAACAAGTGCTATGAATGAAACAACAAGTGCATTGCAAACAATGAAGCAATACATCAACACGTTAAGCACCATGTTCACTGGTCCAAAAATCGACATCACGAGCTATCAAAAAGGGTCTATTTTCAAAAATGGAAAAGAAGAAAAAATAAGCAGCACGATCAGCGGATTGAATGACAAAATAGACAACCCGAAAGACAATCCGATGATGATCATGCTGAAGAAATTGAATGAGAAAGAACAGGCGAATGTGGATACGGTGGTTCATAGGGGCACCCTCCGAAACGTCAACAAGCAAGTCAAAGCAAACGATCCATTGCTTACGACATTACAAAAAGAAGCTGTGAGCGGGAAAAGTAAGATTCATAGAGACATCAGGGTCGTAAATGGTAAACTATATAACGTAAAAGGCATCAAAAAGCTAAAAGAATTCGACATCGCCGATGAAGTCGTCACAGATCCGTCGGACATTGATTTTATAGGCGGGAGATACACTGTTTACGCCAATAAACAAATCATTCGAACGTATATCGCAAACGGCGAAGTAAGAATAGAAGAAGTCGACAACATCCCAGAAAGCCGCAGCCGCGGAAATGCCAAACGCATACTAGACGGTGAGGTCGTCTCAACCGCCGAAAACATCATTTTAGAATACAGCGGCATCTACGACGGCTACCGAGCCGTTACTGGTAAAGACCCAGAAACCAGCAAAAATATTAGCAGCACCGACCAAGCCCTATCCGCAGCCTCTATTATCCCATTTATGAAAATCATTAAAGGCGGGAAATATGTTTTTAAGATTGATCAAGGGAAGAATGTGGTGAAGAGGGTTGAGAAGACAAGAAAGGGTACGGGTGAACTGATTAAATTCAAAGGTGATGAAGCTATTATTCATTTTGAAAAGCATAGTAAAGAGATAATGGGTGCAATGGGCAAAAACAAATACAATATCAAAAATTATCTTGAAGATGCAAATCACCTTATTCAAAAGGGACAATATGTACCAGAACTGAATGGATATGTAAGAATTGTTGGTGGAAAGGGAAGTGCAAAATACGGATTTGTTGGGCTCGATAGAAAAACAGGAAATATCACCACATTTCATATAAAATCGGTTAAAGAACTTTCTAAAAAAGCACCAAGTTTAGGGATAAAAACAAAGAAGTAAAAAAAGGGTGATCGTATTGAAAATAAAAAAAATAAACTGGATTTCACAAGAAGCCTCAGAAGCTGAAGTGATTGTAACAGATGGCGAACTGGAAATAATGTGTTTTGCTCAACCATTAAATCACCTTGAAGAAAATGAACTATTAGAACCTATTTATTGTTTAGATGTGTCAGACTTAGTGAAAGCTGAATTGTCAGAGTATAGAATTGAAAAATTAGATGATAATTTCAGTTATAGTTTTTTAGGACAATTAATTGATAAGCGTGATGAAAAAGTGAAGGTAGGCGGACTTTTATTAGAATTGGATTACAATATACCGGGAGATATAAATGAAGGCGATTTTATAAGTTTTAATTGTCAACGGTTAGATATTTATTAGTATGAGCCGAAGTCTTAAGGAGCATTAAATGAACAAGAACTAACGAAACAAATCCAAACGGTCATCAACATCCTAGAAAAAGAATATTCGCAAGAGATCCATCAAGGTGTACTTGAATTAATATATAGAAGATACAAGAATGCCCAAAGAATCATGCAAGCCAATGATGATCTCCAAAAAGTCTTTATCATTGGCGGAGTTAGGGCTTACTTGGATAGTCATAATGATTATCTAAATCCATTTTTAGATGAATTACATAAAGCGGAAAGTCTACTAAAAGAATTGTTGTATTGATTATATAGTGATATGTAGAAGTCTTTGTATTAGAAAGCGATACAAAAACACAGAAAGGAATTCGTATGAATCAGAAAAAACACATCAACAAAAAAACAGTCAATTGGCTATTAAGCATCAGTGTTCTTCTCGTCATTGGGACAGCTTTTATGAGAGGGGTTTATGTCCCACATGCCGGTTCGGTTTATCGGGGTTTTCCCATTGATTGGCTAGTCCTGCATTCAAATTATGGTGTTGAATTTCTATTTTTTGGTTTTATACTCGATGTCATCATTTTCTATTTTCTATTAAAAGTGCTCCTGCGGGTGTATAAAAGAATTATGCCAAAATCAGCTGAATAAACGCTTGTACATCCTTTTAGGAGGCTTTCAAAATGATTCATTTTTCTCAGATTCCCAACCTGGTCATAAACAAACCAGCAAGTGATATACATATCAAAGAGGCAGAATCCCAGCTAAACATAGTGCTGCCCCATGCTTATAAGACCTTGCTGAAACAGACAAATGGATGTTCCGTCGAAGGCGATGTTCTTCTATACGGAACTGAGGACATAGTGGAACGCAATAAAACATGGGAAGTCCATCATTATGCCAGCGGCTATGTAGCCATTGGTGACGATGGCGGTGGGCGAGTACTTCTCATGCGGCAGGCAGAAAAGGAGAAAAAAGTGTGGATTGTCGATGCTGGTGTGATGGACCCTCAGCATGCGGAATTGGTGGCTGAAGACTTGTTAAGCTGGGTAAGTCACGGCTGTTTCATAGAAGTTTAGTCTATTAAGGAGATGATCGATTTGCCGTGGAACACATTGATCGCTGCGGGCCTCGTGGTTGGGGTTCCTGTCGTTTTGATTGCAACTGTTTATTTCATCTCGAAAAGGAAGAACAAGAAAACCAAAGCATCCAGTTGAAAAGCTCTGTGACGTTCCTTGTCATAGAGCTTTTTTCTCGCTCATTCTCCCTCCATGTTATAATAAACACAGTTTATGAACGAGAGGATATGCAGGACATGAAAAATGAACCTATTGAGTTATTGACGCAGCCGACATGGCGAATCATAGATCAATCGATCCTTGGTCTTTATGTGGACCCGAAGCAATCTTTTGCGATGGATGATACGCTTTGTGCGTCGGTCGGGAAAGGACTCTCACCAGCGACAGCGCGTTCTTGGGTGCACCACAATACGATCGTTCTTGGGATTCAGGATACAAGACTTCCATTTCTCCAAGAGGGTGTAAAGCTTCTTGAGGAAGAGGGATATCGCGTCATTGTGCGCAATTCAGGTGGTCTTGCTGTTGTGCTGGATGAAGGCGTACTAAATGTGTCTTTAATCTTTGCGGAACAAAAGAAGGGCATTGATATTGACCGTGGATATGATGCGATGGTGGAATTGATCCGCCGGATGCTGTCGATGTATGAGGTGGACATTGAAGCCTATGAAATTGTCGGCTCTTACTGTCCAGGTAGCTACGATTTGAGCATCAATGGAAAGAAATTTGCCGGCATTTCTCAGCGTAGATTACGCGGAGGGGTCGCTGTGCAAATCTATTTGTGTGCAGATGGAAGCGGGCGGGAACGTGCTGATTTGATTCGCCGTTTTTATGAGGCGGCCTTAAAGGATAGAAGGCATGAGGTGAAAGCGGTATTCCCTGATATACAGCCTGATACGATGGCATCTCTATCAGAATTAACTGGAGAATCCATTGATTGTGCGCTTCTCATGCGTCTTTTACTAGAAGAACTTCAAAAACTGAGCGAGCAACTGACTGCTTCAGGGTTGACCACCGAGGAACAACTGGAGTTTGAGAAGAACATGACACGGATGATTGAGCGGAATGAGAAAGTGTTCTCGTAAACATATCGTCCCATCTTAAAAATAGGGGTGATGTAATGGAAACGAAACTTCTGAAAGCTATTGAACTTCGAGAAAGTGGACATCTTCAAGAATCCAATGACATGCTCATCCGTCTTGTAGAAGAGTATCCAGATCATGCCTCCATTCACTATCAATGTGCTTGGAGTTATGATGTGTTAGGGAAGGAAAAACAAGCTGTCTTTTTTTATGAGAGGGCCATTGAACTAGGTTTGTCTTCAGAAGAAAGAGAAGATGCTTTCTTAGGATTAGGAAGTACATACAGAACCTTAGGGGAATATGAAAAGTCAAAACAAATATTCCTCCATGCGATGGAAGCTTATCCGCATAATAAAGCCATTCAAACGTTTTATGCCATGACTTTGTATAATTTAAATGAACATAGCAAAGCAATGGAAATATTACTGAACTGTTTAACTGAGACGACAAATGATCCTGCTATTTTGAGTTATCGAAGGGCCATTGATTTTTATTCAAATCAGTTAGATCGATTGTGGAAATGATTTATATAGAAATGGAGGGGCAATCTAATGGAAGAATCCCCTCCTTTGTTATGACATTTTATATGTGATAGTCCTTTATGACATAAGAAAGAAGGAAAATGTATTGTCATTCATCACCACGTATTACCCGCTGTTTATGCTTTGTATGTTGTCTCTGTTGTATATGATATATCGTATCCAGCCAATGGCCTCTACTGTGAAAAAAATCATCATTGTGCTTTGTGTGTTAACAAATGCTGCCTATATTTGCTGGCGTCTCTTCTTTACATTGCCGCATGAAGGTACTTTTAATGTTGTCATGGGTATTTTGCTTGTTGTCTGTGAATGCATTGGGTTTATCCAGTTGCTTGTGTTTTATACACTGGTTTGGAAGCCTTCAAACCGGAAACAAGTCATGATCAGTGATCTTGAAAGGCTGCCAACAGTTGATATTTTCATAGCTACATATAATGAACCAATTGAGGTGCTGAAACGCACTGTTGCAGGTTGTTTGAATCTCTCTTATCCGAAGGAAAGCGTTCAAATTTATTTATGTGATGATGGCAATAGGGAAGCTGTAGCGCAGCTTGCTTCTGCGTTTGGTGTTCATTATCTGACAAGAACAGATAACAGATTTGCTAAGGCAGGTAATTTAAATCATGCGATGTCTCAAACGGATGGAGAGCTGATTCTGACACTTGATGCAGATATGGTCCCTCTTCCTTCCTTTTTAGAAAAAACAGTGCCCTATTTTCATGATGGAGCAACTGCGTTTGTTCAAGTTCCACAGGCGTTTTATAACGAAGATCCTTTCCAATATAATATGTTCTCGAAAGATCGAATTCCAAATGAGCAGGACTTTTTCATGCAAACTCTCCAAGCTGGTAAGGATCGGTTTAATGCCGTCATGTATGTTGGGAGTAATACGGTATTTAGAAGAACGGCATTAGATGAAATTGGCGGATTTGCTACTGGAGTGATTACAGAAGACATGGCAACAGGAATGCTTCTCCAAGGGAAATTCAAATCTGTGTCTGTCGGAGAAGTATTAGCCGTCGGTCTGGCACCTGAAAGCTGGCTTGATCTGTTAAAGCAAAGAGATCGCTGGTCGAGAGGGAACATTCAGTGTGCCCGTAAGTTTAATCCTTTGAAGGTGCGCGGCTTAACGCTTATGCAGCGTGTTCTTTATTTAGATGGCATTGTGTATTGGTTTAACGGTTTGTTTAAAATGATTTATATTCTCACACCGATTTTGTTTTTATTGTTTGGTATTCAAAGTTTCTGGGCAGATTTCCAGTCCGTTTTCATGTTTTGGCTGCCGGCGTTCTTTAGCTCGTATTTAGCTTTTAAACTTGTGTCGAATCAAAAAAGAAGTATGTTTTGGAGTCATATTTATGAAAGTTCAATGGCATTCCACTTAGCTGGTGTTGCTTTAAGTGAGCTGTTTTTCAAAAAGAGAGTTGAATTTCTTGTCACACCGAACGGAATTCAAACGGACAAAAGACATTTTCATTTGAAAACGATGATTCCCCATCTGATCTTCTTGCTGCTCTCATTGCTTGCCCTTGTGAAAATAGGTTACGATGTGAAGGTAAATGGGACGATGAACGCTGATCTCATGTTGATTAATATTTTTTGGGTGCTTTATAACGGTGCAGGCCTATTCATGGCACTGCTTGTGGCGTTTGACCGTCCGCGTTATCGGAAATCAGAGCGATTTATCATTGAAAAAGAGGGGCATCTTCGTTCTGATCATCAAGATCAGTCGATTGCTTGTTTTCTACTAGATATGAGTGATTCAGGTGCACGTCTATCCATTCCATTGGACCAAGCGTCTTCTCTTTATCAAGGACAAACGCAATTGTTTTTTTCAGAGAATGAAAGCGTGTCGTGTGACGTGGTTTGGAGCTATCCAGAGGGAGACCAGCTGATGGTTGGTGTTGCTTTTACTGACACACAAAAATCAGAGTATTTATCACTGATCCGTTTCTTATTCACACGAGAGCATGTAGCAATGACGGATCGTGAGAAAAAATCGTATGCCGTTCGGACGTTTCTCCGCTTTTTAAGAGAAACGGAGAAGGTACCAAAGGCTCTACGGCGCAAATGGATGAGAAGGCCATTGCAAGGTGTGACAGGCACGATCGCCTATGAGGACCGACTAGAAGAGAAGGTGCCGGTGATCATACATGATATCAGTTTATCTGGGTGCAAAATTGAGTTTGAAGATTCAATTGAATTAAATGGGAAAGTGCTGATCACCATTGACACAGAGTCTCTAACGGATCAGCCGGCGATTGCGGTTTGGACATCACAAAAACGCAGACGTACAATGGCTGGACTCAAGTTTGTTCAGCCTGAAATCAAGCAGATAGAAGAAAGAGAGGGAGTGGTTTCTTGAAATCTAAAAATGGCGGTTACCTCTATTTACTATGGCTTCCTGTCATCATAGGAGCCGGCTACGGCATTTCGCTTTTCGTGCCGTTTCTTCAGCCTGTACTGACGCTTGGTATCGCAGGGCTTTATATTTTTATGTTTGGTGATTTTCAGGTGAGGCAAGTCAGGTACATTTTTATGTTCGTCTTCTTGATCAATGTCCTTTTTAGTGTGATGCTATTTTTGGATATTTAAAAAAGTGCTTCCCACAGGTGGGGAGCACTTTTGGTTATTCAGCCATTTTTTCAAGGTTGCCGTTACGATCCATTTTAAAGGTTGGTGCGGCACTGTCGTCCTCTTCAAACAAAACTAGTTTTCTTGCACGGTTCATGATTTTGACGAGTGTTTCATAATCTTCTTGAATCGTGAGCTGATCCTTTTCAAGCTTTTTCACTTCAGCTTCTAGCTGCGACACTTTATGTGAAAGTTCATTGTTTTCTTGTTTTAACCGGCTGTTTTCCATCCGTAAGGCAGATGATTGCTGTCCATCGCCTTCATAGCGGCGTAAGAAATCAATGATATCTTCAATGGTTAGCTCTTGGCGCTGCCCAAATGGATTGGCTTCTGGCTTTTTCTCTGTCACTTGAGAAGCCTGTGACAATAAATGTGATAAACTAGCTAACTCTTCATTGTAGCTTTGATCCACAAATTGAAGCTGTTCGGCTGTTTCGGCTGCAGGTGCAAACGTTTCTTCTTGCGCAGGTTCCAGTTCTTGAGAGAACTCTTCCTGTGTGATCGTTTCTTCAACTTGCGGCTGATAGAGCAAACGTTTTTTCGCAGGCTGCCCATTGCCGAGTGCACGCATGCGTTGTTTACGCTGTTTTTTGGCAAGTGCCAATGCTTTTTCATATTGATGCCTCACGACAGCATTCCATCTAAATCCGCATGCCGCTGAGGTACGGTTTAGCTTGTCTCCCACTTCTTCAAATGCGTTCAGCTGTGTACTGCCTTCTCTGACGTGACGTAAGACGGTTTCTGCCAGAAGGAGATCATTTTCCTCTGACCAAGCATCTTGTCTTTGTTTTGACATGTGTTTAAACCCCCATAAGATTTGATGGTATTAGATTAGCCAAGTTGAAGAAGGTTTATACAAGTTTGCTAAAAGGATAGTGGAAAATACTAGCTTTTATGAGAATACGTCTCTGTGCTGACAAAGCTTCTTGCAACTCCAGTCGCTTCGATGTACAATGTTGGGTGGTATATTATTCACTCTTAGTTGTCCAACTGTTTCATATAGAATGAAGTTTCATCATTGAAAGGAAGCGTAAGAACATGGCTAATGAGTTTCGCGTATGTGACGATTGTGATGCGACGAACCTAAAAACGTTATTGCCTCGACTTAAATCGGTTGACCCTGATGCAAAAATTGAGATTGGCTGTCAATCGTATTGCGGTCCAGGACGAAAAAAGGCTTTTGCGTTTGTGAACAATCGCCCATTATCCGCACCAACAGAAGATGAGTTACTCGAAAAGGTTCAAAAAAAAGTCAAATAAATGTCACTGAATGTGTTCAGTCGACCTAAAAAGAGGTCCGTCCCTGTCAGGTCGGGCTTTTTACGTCCGTTCAATCTATGAGAACACATTCGCCAGCAAATTCAAGGATGTTTTCGGGAAAAGTTACCCGATATAATAGAAACACGTCTTAAAAAAAGAGGGACGAAACGATGGCGTATCCAAAAGGGAAATTATCCGAAGAAAAGGTATTTAAAGATCCTGTGCACCGCTATGTTCACGTACGGGATGCATTGATATGGGATTTAATCGGAACGAGAGAGTTCCAGCGCCTTAGACGAATTAAACAGCTAGGAACCACTTATTTAACGTTTCATGGGGCAGAACACAGCCGATTTAATCATTCACTCGGTGTATACGAGATTGTCAGACGAATTGTGGATGATGTGTTTAAAGGAAGACCCGAATGGGATGAAGGGGAGCGTGAGCTTGTACTGAGTGCCGCCCTGCTTCATGACCTTGGACATGGTCCGTTTTCTCATTCCTTTGAAAAGGTCTTTCATTTAGATCATGAATCGTTTACAAGAGATATCATTTTAGGGCAGACGGAAGTAAATGAAGTGCTGCGCCGGGTCAGTGACGATTTTCCAAAGCATGTAGCAGAAGTCATTGCCAAAACGTATCAAAACAAACAGGTGGTCAGTTTGATTTCAAGTCAAATTGATGCCGACCGAATGGATTACTTGCAGCGTGATGCTTACTATACAGGCGTCAGCTATGGTCACTTTGATATGGAACGTATTTTACGCGTAATGCGTCCAAGAGAAGATCAGATTGTGATGAAACAGAGCGGGATGCATGCCGTAGAGGATTATATTATGAGCCGCTATCAAATGTACTGGCAAGTCTATTTCCACCCAGTGACACGCAGTGCGGAAGTCATTTTAACGAAAATTCTCCATCGTGCAAAAGAGCTACATGAAACTGGCTACATTTTTACACATGCCCCGGTTCATTTTTATTCAATTTTTGAAGGGAATGTCACCACAGAGGACTATATTAAGCTGGATGAATCCATTGTTTTATTTTATTTTCAGGCGTGGGAAGATGAAGAAGATCACGTGCTGGCTGATTTGTGCCGCCGTTTTATGAACCGCCGTTTATTCCAATATACAGAGTTTAATCCAAACGAAGAAATGACGAAATATTTCAAGCTGACGGCTTTGTTCAAAGAAGCAGGAATTGATCCTGACTATTATTTAGTGGTCGACTCTTCCTCTGATTTGCCTTATGACTTCTATAGACCGGGTGAAGAAGAAGAGCGGCTGCCGATCCATCTCTTGACGCAAAGTGGTCATATTAAAGAACTGTCGAGACAGTCAGATATTGTTGACGCCATTTCCGGTAAACGAAGAACCGATCATAAACTTTATTTCCCGATGGACTTAATTGTAGATATGTCGGAAAAAGCTGAAGAAAAGAAGGCGATCATGAAGCTGCTTGGATTGGGATAAGGAAGTACTGAAAAAGGAGATGTCGGGAATTTGTTGAAAGAGCATGCAAAGTTGATGAAGGTGTTCTCTGAATCTGGGGAAATCGTTGGACGGAAGAAGTTGCAAAAAATGATTTACATAGCAAAAAAGCTAGATTTGCCTTTTTACGAGAAATACGATTTTCATTTTTATGGCCCTTATTCAGAGGAGTTGACGCTCAGAATTGAAGAGCTGTGCAACCTTGGATTCTTGGACGAAATGAAGGAAAAAAAGGGCGGATACTTTCAATATCGCTATTCGCTGACGGACAATGGGAAAGAGTTTCTCGATCAGTGTGAAGTGGACATGCCTGACCTCAAAGTGCTGACGCAGCAGATGAATGAGCAATCGTCTCGTTTTCTAGAGCTTGTCTCAACGATTTTATACTTTGATGATCTGCCAAAAGATGAGGTAAAGGAAAAGGTCTTCACCATTAAAAGCAAGCAGCGCTATACGGACGAAGAATTTGAGGCAGCCCTTGCGTATATTGATCAGTTGAAGGAAATGAACTAACTTTGCAAAAGCCCAATTTTTGGGCTTTTTTTGTTTTGTAAGACCCGGATCGAAAGCGCTATTTTTGAATAAAATGTTTGTCAAAATATCCGAAAAATTAGTGAAAATGACATGTTTCGACTTTCCTCCTGTATATCCAATTCCCTGTTTTTGACTGAATAGAAGGAAAATGGTGAATTTTCAGTGAATATATAACCTTGTGAAAAACAAAGGAGGGATAGGAATGAAAAAGCGTTCAGTCTTTTTGTCATTTTTATTGGTAGGTAGTTTGTTACCGGGGGTAAGTTCAGCTTCAGCACCAGTTGCAAGTGCAGGTCATGGGCATGATCATGGTCATGCGCCGTTTGAAACACATATTAGTGAAGGGTTGCCAAAGGCAAACGATTTTAAAGATTTGACGAAGGCACCTTCTATTGAAAGAGATGTGACAACAAAGATTTTAGATGAGTCTGGTAAACAGGTAGGGTCTAGAACCTTTAAAGCAAATACAGGAGATTCGATTTCAACAAAAGCTAGTACAGGCAGTCAGAAAGTGACCGTCTATGCAGTAGCTGATGCGCAGTATCGTGCGAAATATAGTGATTGGCAGACACGCATTGTCAGCATCATTGAGCAAGCGGATGTAACATTTAACCGTGATCATGATGTGGACTTTGTCGTACAAGCCGTAGGGTCTTGGACGTCTTCAGGATCAAATGCATCACAAATTTTGTCTAACCTTCAGCGCAGCTTTGATGGCAGAGGATACGATTTTGTCACAGGATTTACAGCAAATCCAAACTTTGATGCTGGCGGAATCGCTTATGTCTACAATAGTGCACCAAGCGGAAGTGCATTCGCCGTTAACCTTGACCAAGGAACAGCGAATACAGCAAAAGCGGCTACGCATGAATACGGCCATAACTTTGGCTTACCGCACGACCCTCAAGGAAGCGGCATTGTCTGCTTAATGAATTATGATTATTCTTACACTGTCGATTTCTTCGATGCGGCTCATAAAAATCAAGTGAACCGTAATAAAGCTTGGTACAGATAAGGTAAGAGAAAAAAGGACAAACACCGAAAAAGTGTTTGTCCTTTTTATATGCTTACAGGTCGCTCATTCGCTTTCCTGCTACAGCATAATGTTCTTTTTTCATCTCTTCAATAATGACAGAGACTTTCTCTGCACCTGCGCCTGTTGTTTCAACAACGGCATCTGTGACTTTCTCCACAAGAGCTCTTTTCTGCTCATCTGTTCTTCCTTCAAGCATTTGAACGGTGATAATCGGCATGATGGCAACCTCCTTTTTCCTGTAGTGCTACGCTTCCCTTTAGTTTAAGGGACTTCTTATAGTATACTGAATGAAGTAAATCATTGTATAGAAAGAAAGAGGGATTCATGCCTTTGGACCAATTTCTTGTTTATCCATTAGAACTGATTCCATATGTCGCCATTACGCTTGTTGTGGCTTTTACGATGCACGAGCTGGCGCATGCATATGTTGCGTATCGTTTTGGAGATCCGACAGCTAAAAATCAAGGCAGACTGACGCTCAATCCATTGAAGCACCTTGATATTTTCGGGACGATCTTGATCTTTGTGGCTGGGTTTGGCTGGGCGAGGCCTGTACCTGTGAATCGGTACCATTTCAAAAACCCACGTCTCGCAGGGATATGTGTGTCGATCGCAGGACCTTTAAGCAATTTGGTTTTGGCATTTTTGGGCTTTTGTGTGTATGCGCTTCTTCAGAAATTTGGCGGGGAGTCGCTCATGCGCTTTGAGCCGGGGATCGATTATTTCTTCCAAATCTTTATTAACTTGAACGTGATTTTGTTCCTATTTAACTTGTTACCGATCCCGCCGCTGGATGGATATCGTATTATTGAGGATGTTGTCAGTCCCGGCATCCGTGCGAAGATGACGCAGTTCGAACAGTATGGAATCATCATTTTCCTCATCTTCGTCATCACACCGCTAGGCCAGTTTGTTTTTGTTCCATTGATCGGAATGCGGGATCAAATCATATACTGGTTTAATCTTATTTTGAAGCCGCTGCTTTAGGAGGTTTAATGAATGGAAGGTAAAAAGAAGAAACCAATTGGTTTTAATATCATTAAAAAAACAGATGCAACTGATGGACATGGAGGCTTTGGTGCAGGTGCTCTCAGCCTTGATAATATCTCGCCGGTGATCATTGATGTGGAGGAAAAGGAAGCCGTCATTGATATTGGTGCGATGCATGCAAGAAGTGCCGTCGAAAAAGGAATTAAATTTTTAAAAACCAAAGAAGAGGTACCTAACGGAAAACCGTATTGGCTCGTATGGGTGACGATTGACCGCAGAGAAGAGGGGCCATATTATGCAGGAGTCACAGCTTGTGAAATGACAGTTGACCGCTCGATCCGCAGAGGATATAAGTCACTTCCTGAGCATGTAAATTTAATGGATAAATCCATGAAGCGTAAAATCGTTGTCAGTCATATGGATGATGGTTCGAAAAAGGTGCTCGCTGATTTCTTGAAGAGTCACAATGAAGCGTTATGGGAAGCATCCACAGATGAATTAAAAGAAGGATTGGCTGTTCCTGAGTAATTGTGAAATTTTTGTGAAGAATGATGAATGGATACCAATTCCAAGCGTTTTTTCAGTAAACTGGTGTTAAAGCTAGGACATGGAGAATCCCGAGATGCAGATCTCGGGGTTTTTCATGTCCATTTTTAACGTTTCAGCCACTTTTTCCACCATTTCTTAGGCTGTTGATCTTGAGCTTTGTCTTGCTCAGAAGCTTTCTTCTCGGCACCATAGCAGACACCGGTCGGCTCCGTTCCTTCTATAAAATAGGTAAATACCTTTGATTCGCATCCTGGGCCTGCGAGATCACCGGTTTTTGGATTGATATATACGCCTTTTACACCGTCTGGCGGCATGAAGGAGGAGGCTGGCTGATTCGAGAGGGCTGATTCCATAAAGGAAGCCCATATCTTTTTCGCATAAGCGGTTTCTTTGACCGAGTCAATGGTGCGTCCTTTATCATAGCCAGTCCACACACCTGTGACGAGCTGGGGAGAGAAGCCGATCATCCAGCTGTCAGCGCCTGTCGTCCCCGATTTCCCTCCATACGTTCTGGTAAGATCTTTTGAAATGGTACGACCTGTGACACTTGTATAGCCATTTAATTGATGATTGAACATCCCTGACATCATGTCAGTGGTGACAAATGCTGCTTTTTCATCTAGTACTTGCTCTCGTTTTTGTTTCTCCTCAAAGAGTACGTTGCCCTTTGCGTCCGTTACTTTCGTAATAAAGGTTGGCTTGACACGTTTTCCTCCATTGACCAGCATCGCGTAAGCATTGGTCATTTCGATTGGTTTGACAGGTGAAGTACCTAGCGCAAGTGAAGGCACTTGATCTAGTTTTTCGTGAATCCCGAACGTCTTACCTGCACGTACAAGCTGTTCCATTCCTAAAAATAGATGGGTTTTGACCGCATAAATGTTATCAGATAGAGCCAAAGCCTGAAGCATCGTAATACCGTCATTGGCGTAATAGCCGTGATAGTTGCTTGGTGAATAAGCGGCGCCGCTTCCTTGATCATCCAGTTCAAAAACAGTTTCTTCACTGCGCATCACGGTTGCTGGTGAAAACCCATTTTGTAAGGCCATGTAATAGAGAAGCGGTTTCATTGTTGAACCGGGCTGTCTTTTCGCTTGTGTGACACGATTGAATGGGCTTTTCTCGTAATCTCTTCCCCCGATGAGGGCAAGCACATGACCTGTCTGGGGATGAATGGCGGTAAAGCCAATTTGGATACCTGATTCAGAATCCATCGTGTTTTTTAACGTCTTTTCTGCGATTTTCTGTAATTCTGGATTTAGGGTCGTTTGGATATGAAGCCCATAGGTTTCAATCTGTTCCTCTGTTAACCCCAAGCTTTGTTTCAGTTCGCGAATCACATCATCATAAAAATACGGGGCCTGCTTTGCTTGCAGCTGCTTTTGTTTGAGCGGGCGATAGGACAGCTTTTCCTTGCTGGCATCAGCAGCTGCTTTTTTCGTGATCATGCCATCCTCTTGCATTTGCCTCAGAATCATATTCTTTCTTGCGCTGGCTTTCTCCTCATTCACATAAGGGGAGTAGAGAGAAGGCCCCTTTGGAATACCGGCAAGCAAGGCAGACTCAGCTAAAGTTAAATTCTTCGCTTTTTTTCCAAAGTAAAGGCGGGATGCCGCTTCCACACCGTATGCGCCGTGGCCATAATAAATGGTGTTCAAGTATCCTTCCAATATCTCATCTTTTGTATAGTTTTGTTCTAAGCGGATGGTGTAAAAGGCTTCATTCCACTTCCGCTTCCATGTTTTATCATGATCTAAATATAAATTTCGTGCGTATTGCTGGGTGATCGTGCTGGCGCCTTGTACTTTTGCCATTGCACGAATATCTGCCACCGCAGCACCTGCCATTCGTTTCACATCAAAGCCGTGATGCTGATAAAAGGTTTTATCCTCAATCGCGACCACTGCCTGCTGTATATGAGGGGACATGTCCTTTAACGGAACCCAGTATCTCTTTTCTCCAAAGCTCGATTCGCCAAGTTTAGACCCATCGGCTGCATAAATGGTCGTGGATTGGGGAACTTGAACAGAGGGAGCGCCTTGCCACTTAGCTAGTAAAAGAATCGTCAAAAAGACTGTGCCAGCAAATAGAAAAGCGAGCAAGCCGATAAAAAAACAGGCCCGAATCGTTTTCACGGTCATGCGGATTTTTTTATTACTCATGATTGTGTCCATGCAAAGCCCCCATTTTGACGGTTTTTTATCAGTATGGGACAAAGAAAACCGTTTTAAACAGGCGACTGCAAGGGTGTGCTTTAAAAATGAAGTTATCTCATGCGGTTCTTTACAATTTGATATGAATCCACTATACTTTTTTCTTGGACAATCGATATAGTCATAGCCGATAAAAGGCGCTAACAATAGATGTTTGTTTATTATTGGATGAGAGGAAGATGAACGATGAGCGAACTTTGGTATACAGAGAAGCAAACGAAGAATTTTGGCATTACATTGAAGGTGAACAAAACCCTTCACACAGAACAAACAGATTTTCAGCATTTAGAAATGGTGGAAACAGAAGAGTTTGGCAATATGCTGTTTTTAGACGGTATGGTGATGACATCAGAGAAAGATGAGTTTGTATACCACGAAATGGTGGCACATGTTCCTCTTTTCACTCATCCAAACCCGGAAAATGTTCTTGTCGTAGGCGGAGGAGACGGTGGTGTCATTCGTGAAATCCTGAAGCATCCAAGTGTGAAAAAAGCGACACTTGTTGATATTGATGGCAAGGTCATTGAATACTCGAAGAAGTTCCTTCCTTCAATTGCTGGGAAACTAGACGATCCTCGTGTAGAGGTGAAAGTCGGAGACGGCTTTATGCACATTGCGGAAGCCGACAACGAATATGACGTGATCATGGTTGACTCAACTGAGCCAGTTGGACCAGCTGTGAACCTGTTCTCTAAAGGTTTCTATGCAGGAATCTCAAAAGCACTCAAAGAAGACGGTATTTTCGTTGCACAGACGGACAACCCTTGGTTCACACCTGAGTTAATTACAAATGTACAGCGTGATGTAAAAGAAATTTTCCCGATTACCAAGTTATATACAGCGAATATCCCAACATATCCAAGCGGTCTTTGGACATTTACTATCGGTTCTAAGAAGTATGATCCACTTGCTGTAGAAGACAGCCGCTTCTTTGATATCGATACGAAATATTACACAAAAGAATTGCACAAAGCGGCATTCGTTCTGCCGAAATTTGTGAGCGACTTAATCAAATAAATCAAGCGAAGTGGAAATGCGCAAATGACCGTTTGCGCATTTTTTGAAGCGTAAAAGGAGGAATCTTGTATGAGATTCGACGAGGCTTACTCAGGAAAAGTGTTTATTGGAAGTCATCCGACATGGGAAGATGCAAAAGTCATTTTATACGGGATGCCGATGGATTGGACCGTCAGTTACCGTCCGGGTTCTCGTTTTGGCCCGAACCGTATTCGTGAAGTATCCATTGGATTAGAGGAATACAGTCCTTATTTAGATCGTGAACTGCACGAGGTGCCATTCTTTGATGCTGGCGACATCCCGCTTCCATTTGGCAATGCACAGAAAAGCTTAGATTTAATTGAAGAGTATGTCGACAGCATTTTAGAAAAAGGGAAGTTTCCATTAGGAATGGGCGGCGAGCATCTTGTGTCTTGGCCGGTTTTCCGTGCGATGTATAAGAAATACCCTGATTTGGCAATCATCCATATGGACGCACATACAGATCTTCGTGAGGAATATGAGGGTGAGCCGCTTTCACATTCGACACCGATTCGTAAAGTTGCAGGACTTATTGGACCTGAAAATGTATACTCTTTCGGCATCCGTTCTGGGATGAAAGAAGAATTTGAATGGGCAAAAGAAGCAGGCATGCACATTTCTAAATTTGAAGTACTCGAGCCATTGAAACAAGTATTGCCAAAGCTAAAAGGGCGTCCAGTGTATGTGACGATTGACATTGATGTACTTGACCCAGCTCATGCACCTGGTACAGGAACGGTAGATGCTGGCGGTATTACGTCAAAAGAACTGCTGGCATCTATTCATGCCATTGCTGGTTCTGATGTGCATGTCGTCGGTGCAGACCTTGTAGAGGTAGCGCCTGTATATGATCATTCCGATCAAACGGCGAATACAGCAAGCAAACTTTTACGTGAAATGCTGCTTGGATTTGTGAAATAACATTGATAGAGGAGCTTGTCATCTCATATGGACAAGCTCTTTTTTTACATTGGTGACATGATAAAGGAGGCAGGTCGTGTTTTCTTCTGTATTGATGGTATTACTCGCTTTATGTGTGTTAGCGGCAGGCTTTCTTACGCTGAAAAGAGAGCTTGCAGCGAGTACGCCCACGTTCACCTCGAAAAAAGAGACAAAGGATGAGATGGTTCATCTGTTTCAGGATCGAGGCTTTTTCTATCTCACTGGCATAGCGCTGTTGATGCAGTTTGTTTATAAGCAAGGGCATCTTCTCCCATTTGATTTCTTTCAGGCATTTTTGGCAAGTTCAGGCATCCAAGCACTGTTTTATCTCATCAATCGAAAAAGCGCAGGGCTCAAGACTGGACTCGTGATAGGGGTGAGCTTCATTTTTCTTTTATTCTAAAGAGACATGTGAAGATCAAAAAGGGGGTTTCATCCACACGAAGATGAGAAATGATGGGATGATAGGCAATCGGGATTATGGTATACTATTTTAGTTAAACGGGTCTTAGCAAAGGAAGTGCAAAATGACACAAAACCAAATTTCAATTCATGTAAAGTCAGTGATGAAACCAGAGACGGAACCGGCTGAAACGATCGAATTCCGAACAACTGGAACGTATCAAGAGAAGAATGACAAAACGTATCTCACTTACCATGAAGAACATGAAATGGGTCAAGTAAAAACTGTTGTCAAAATAAGTGAAAAAGAAATTTTTGTCATGAGATCAGGTGCGATTCAAATGAAGCAGCGCTTTCTCACTGGAGAAACGACCGTGACACATTACACGATGCCATTTGGCACACTTCAACTCGATGTGCACACACATGGTATTGATCTTGATGTAGACAATGGGCTTCTACACATTACGTACGATATGCTGACAGGTGAAGATCAAAAGCATTTACATACATTATCGATTTCATATAAGGAGGATTTACGTTCATGAATATCGCAGAACAGGTCAAAGATGCGTTAAAAGAAGAAATCATTGCGGCAGTCGTCAAAGCAGGACTTGCTGATGAAAGCCAGGTGCCGGATGTTCTTTTGGAAGTGCCAAAAGACAAAACTCACGGTGATTATTCCACCAATATGGCGATGCAGCTTGCACGCATTGCGAAAAAAGCACCTCGTCAAATCGCCGAGGACATTGTGAATGCTTTTGACAAAGGCAAAGCGTCAATTGAAAAACTGGATATCGCAGGTCCAGGATTCATCAACTTTTATATGAACAATCAATACTTAACAAAGCTTATTCCAGCTGTTCTTGAAGCAAAAGAGGCTTATGGCGAAACGAATACAGGCGGCGGTCAAAAAGTACAAGTCGAATTCGTCTCAGCCAACCCAACAGGTGACCTTCACCTTGGACATGCCCGCGGCGCAGCTGTAGGAGATTCTCTTTGCAACATCCTTGATAAAGCAGGCTTCGACGTGAGCCGTGAATACTATATCAACGATGCAGGCAATCAGATCAATAATCTTGCTCTATCTGTAGAAGTACGCTACTTTGAGGCGCTCGGTCTTGAAAAAGAAATGCCAGAGGACGGGTACAGAGGAGAAGACATCAAAGGCATCGGGCAGAAACTTGCTGATGAATTTGGTGACCGTTTCGTGCATGAATCAGAAGAAGAGCGTATGAAATTTTTCCGTGAGTACGGTTTAAAATATGAACTAGAAAAACTACGTGTCGACCTAGAGAATTTCCGTGTCCCATTTGATGTGTGGTATTCTGAAACGTCTTTATATGAAAACGGAAAAATCGAACCAGCGCTAGAAACACTTCGCGCTAAAGGCTATGTCTTTGAAGAAGACGGCGCAACATGGTTACGTTCAACTGATTTTGGTGATGACAAGGACCGTGTCCTGATTAAAAAAGATGGCAGCTTTACGTACTTGCTTCCAGATATCGCATATCATAAAGACAAATTAGACAGAGGTTTTGACCAGCTCATCAACATTTGGGGGGCCGACCATCACGGCTACATTCCTCGAATGAAAGCGGCGATCCAAGCACTCGGATATCCAGCGGACAAACTGGAGGTCGAAATCATTCAACTCGTTCACCTTTACAAAAACGGTGAAAAGATGAAGATGAGTAAACGTACAGGTAAAGCCGTCACAATGCGTGACTTGATTGAAGAAGTAGGCTTAGACGCCACTCGTTATTTCTTTGCAATGAGAAGTGCGGCGACACATATGGACTTTGACCTAGACTTAGCGATTTCTACGTCTAACGAAAACCCTGTGTACTATGCACAATATGCACATGCGAGAATTTGCAGCATGCTTCGTCAAGGGGAAGAAAAAGGCTACGAGCCAAACCTTGAAAAAGCAGATTTCTCTCACATTCAGTCGGATAAAGAATACGATCTTCTGAAAATCATCGGCAGCTTCCCAGAAGTTGTAGCAGAAGCAGCAGAAAAACGTATTCCGCACCGCGTTACAAACTATATCTATGATCTAGCATCAGCCCTTCACAGCTTCTACAATGCCGAAAAGGTCATTGATGTTGAAAATGAAACAAAAACAACAGCACGTCTATCGCTCATGAAAGCAACACAAATCACGCTTGCGAATGCATTAAAACTTATCGGCGTATCTGCGCCAGAGAAGATGTAGTGGAATGAAGGAAAGCCCCGCTCTATTTTATGAGCGGGGCTTCTTTATATAAAAAACCCGCTATTCTCGAGAGATAGCGGGTTTTGAACATTAACCAAGCGTATTAATAATGTTAGAAATAGAATCGAATAATTGACTAAGTACATCAGAGAACATGAGCGTATCCTCCCTTCAGAAAGCATGTAGTATGTGCGTGTCATAGGAATTACCCAAGTGTGTTAATGATGTTAGAAATAGAATCGAATAATTGGCTAAGTACATCAGAGAACATAGTTTGTATCCTCCCTTCGGCAAGCATGTAGTATGTGTGCGTTAATGGGATTATCCAAGTGTATTGATAATGTTAGAGATAGAATCAAATAATTGGCTAAGTACATCAGAGAACATGTTTTTGCCTCCTCTCTTTTCTTTTTACATCTACTTAACGAAGGGGATGAAAGGTTGGATCACTTTTTCTAAAAAAATTTTTAAAAAAATAATGGCATAGAAAAAGCACCCTCATATGTGGGTGCTTTTTAGGTTTTATTTATGCATGAACACGCCATTGTATTTGTCCGCCGTCGCAGGATAGCTCGGCACTCCCGCCAATCGGCAAGGTGAAGACCGGCTGTGTATGTCCGATATCGACATCGTAAATCACTGGAATGTGTTGAAGCATTGGGTGCTTATCTAGGATGAACCTCAAATGTTCCTCTGTCATCTTGGATTTCTTTTGAAAACGTCCGATGATTAACCCTTTAATGGATTCGGCATGCTGCAAAAGCGAGGCAAGGTCTCTGGCGAATGTTTCAGGAAAGACCAAGTCATCATCTTCTACAAATAAGATGGCATCCTTGATGCGAGGCATAAAGGGTGTCCCTTGCAGTAAGTTCAGTGTACAAAGATTTCCGCCATACAAGGTGCCTTCAGCTGTTCCTTCCTGATAAATCCCCCATGTTGTCGGATGAAACTGCCTATTTGCTTGATCAAGATACCACGCATCATCACTCCACTTTGTAGAAGGGGTGACATCAGATGGCTCGCTGCTCATCACGCACGCTTGAAACATGGCTGTCTGTTCCTCTTGTCCTTGTTCCATTTGGAAACTGGAGAAATGAGGACCTGAGTACGTCACCATGTCACATTTGGCGGTAATGGCGTTTGCAAGTGCGGTAATATCACTGTAGCCGCAAAGAACTTTTGGGTGCTGACGAATCAAATCATAATCTATATAAGGCAAAAGCTCATTGCAGTTAAAGCCGCCGATTGCTGTCAAAATGCCGTCGACTTCATCATTTGAGAATGCCTCATGTAGATCAGATAAACGGTGTTCAATAGAAGAAGAGGAATGCAGATCACATTCAAACACGTGTTGTCCAAAAGAAACAGTGAACCCTAATGCCTCTAAACGTTTTTTCGCCTGAGCCATTCCTTCTTTTGATAAAATGCTGGCACTTCGACTTGGAGCAATTACCCGAATGTGGCTTCCCTTTTTTAAAGCAGATGGTGTACGCATAAGTCATTCATCCTTTCCTTCACATATTTTCCATTATATCGGATCAAAACGCTCCAGTCTGTAAAAGCTAAAAGAAAGCAGCAGACCGTGCGTTTCAGACGAGCTGTGCAAAGGGTATGGAAAAGAAAAAGACAGAATGAGGGCGGAGAATGTGAAAAAGAGGAGACTGGAATTTCTATTTTTATATTTCATGATATTCGGGGCATATGTGGTGTTTTGGTGGCCGGTTCCAGCGTGGGGTTTTCAGCTTTACGCAGCTAGTTATATCGCCATCATTTTATTTAGTATTATTTCGCTTATGCTAGAGAACCGGACATCACAGCACACGCTGTTATGGATGTATGTACTGATCTTTTTCCCGATCATCGGCTATATGTTTTATTTGTTCTCGGGGCAGCTTTATGTCAAAGGACATTTGTTTAAATCAAAGAGAATGTATAACCGAGAAAAATTACGCAGAATATCAGAGCTTGAGAGTAAGCCGGATGAGACGCGTTTAACCGAAAATCAGCGTGCTTTTTTTCATTACACAGAAAAAGCAACGGGTATGCATGTAAATACAAATAGTGATATGGAGATTTTAAAGAATGGAGAGGAAACCTTTCCTCGTATTTTTGAAGAATTAAAAAAGGCAAAAACGTTCATCCATATAGAATATTACATGTTCAAATCTGATTTCCTCGGTCACCGGATGATGGAAATCCTGATTGAAAAAGTGAAAGAAGGAGTAGAGGTTCGCTTCATCTATGATGCGGCTGGCAGCATTCGCTTCTCACGAAAAGATATTAAACGATTGAAGCAGGCGGGGATAAAGGTCGCTCCTTTTCTGCCATTAAAATACGGATTCTTTAATCAAAAATTCAATTTCCGAAATCACCGAAAAATCGTGATTATTGATGGAGAAACAGGATTTGTTGGCGGGCTCAATGTCGGGAAGGAATATGTAGGACGCGATGAAAACATCGGCTTTTGGCGTGACACGCATACGATGTTAAAGGGTGAAGCCGTTCAGACACTTCACTCCATATTTATGCTGGACTGGGAGTATGTATCAGATGAAGTGTTAATTGATGATCCGAAGTATCACACCCCGCATCCTGTGACAGGAGAAGATGTCATTCAGGTCGTGCCGACTGGACCTGATATGAAGGAAAGTATGAGTGATTTATACGATGCGCTCATTTCGAATGCACAGCAATTTGTTTGGATTGCGACGCCTTATTTTGTCCCAAATGAATCCATTCGCACAGCGTTAAAAATTGCGGCGACAAGAGGGGTGGATGTGCGTGTGATGGTGCCTGAGATTAATGATGGATTTCTCACGCAATACGCCACACGATCTTATTTTTCTGAGCTTTTGAAAGAGGGCATCAAGGTGTATCACTATCAAAAAGGGTTCATGCATCAAAAGGTCATGATTGCAGATGGAGAGCTTGCCTCTGTCGGAACGGCCAATGTTGATATGAGAAGCTTCCAACTCAATTTTGAGGTCAATGTCTTTACAGCGGCAAAGAAACCGATCGAGCAATTGATGGCTCATTATGAGGAAGATATGAAAGAATGTGAGCAAATGGGGCCGGTTCATTTTTATAAAAGGGGCTTAAAGGAACGTTTAAAGGAATCGTTTGCGCGATTGTTTTCAGGTGTATTGTGAGGGTTTCCAGGGAAAGAAATCATTTCCTGATCTAGTATTTCGATAATGATTCCTCTATAATTGAAAATGATTATCAATTATAGAGGAAGTGAGGTTCTTTTACATATGCTAAAACGCTTTTTTGCCTATTACAGGCCCTATCGTGGTCTGTTCTTTTTAGATTTCTTTTGTGCTGTGGCCGTCGGACTCATGGAACTAGGTTTCCCGCTGATCGTGAACTACTTCATTGATACATTATTACCAACAGGGAACTGGACGGTCATTGCCTGGACCGCACTTGCGCTGTTTGTCATTTACGCACTCAGCTCAGTGATGCAATTTATCGTGTCGTATTGGGGACACATGCTTGGCATTAACATTGAGACCGATATGAGAAAAAAGCTATTTGATCATTTTCAGCGTCTCTCATTTAAGTTCTTTGATAACAACAAAACGGGTAAGCTTATGTCTCGAATGACCAATGACCTCATGTACATTGGTGAGGTGGCTCATCACGGACCTGAGGATTTGTTTATTGCGATTATGACCATTCTTGGCGCCTTTGCCGTCATGCTCATGGTTAACTGGCAGCTTGCCATTTTAACCTTCTTGATTATGCCAGTCATCATCTGGTTAGCCCTTCATTTTAATAAAAAAATGACACAGGCGATTACACAACTCAACAATGACATTGGAGATTTTCATGCAAGGGTTGAAAATAATATTGGTGGTATTCGTCTTGTTCAAGCCTTTGCAAATGAACATTTTGAGAAAAAGCGTTTTGCTGAAAATAACAACCGCTTTCGAAAAGCGAAACTTCTTTCCTATAAAATTATGTCAGTTAACGGATCAATCAGCTATATTCTCACAAGACTTGTGACGCTGTTTGTCCTTCTGGCAGGTACATGGTTTGTCCTTCAAGGTCAATTAACGGCAGGCGGATTTATCGCCTTTGTTTTGATCACAAATGTGTTATTCAGACCAATTGATAAGATCAACACGGTGATTGAAATGTATCCAAAAGGCATTGCCGGTTTTAAAAGCTATGTCGATTTGCTTGAAACAGAGCCAGATGTGAAGGATACAGAAGGAGCACGTGATATTTATGGCTTGAAAGGTGAAATTGAGTATCGAGACGTGACATTTGGCTACGATGAGCACAGTCATGTATTGAAGGATATCAACTTAAAGATCAAACAAGGGGAAACTGTTGCGTTTGTCGGGCCATCAGGAGCGGGGAAATCGACCATTTGCAGTCTGCTGCCTCGTTTTTATGATGTGGACGAAGGAGACATCACCATTGATGGTGTGAGCACGAAATCGATGACCTTGTCCTCTTTAAGACAGCAGATTGGCATTGTGCAGCAGGATGTCTTTTTATTCTCAGGTACCATTCGTGAGAATATTGCGTACGGCAACCTAGAAGCGAATGATGCAGACATTTGGGAGGCGGTGCGACGTGCCCATTTAGAGGAGCTCGTTCAGCGGTTCCCAGAAGGGTTGAATACGGTCATTGGTGAACGCGGCGTTAAGCTATCCGGCGGTCAAAAACAACGCCTGTCAATTGCACGGATGTTTTTGAAAAACCCGTCTATTCTTATTTTGGATGAAGCGACGTCAGCGCTTGATACAGAAACAGAAAAAGCGATCCAAGACGCACTAAGCGAACTGGCAGTCGGTCGGACGACACTCGTCATTGCTCACCGCCTTGCGACAATTAAACATGCAGACCGAATCATCGTCGTGACAGAGGAAGGCATTGAAGAACAAGGCCGTCACCAAGATTTAATTCAAATGGGCGGTGTATACAGCAGACTGCATGAAGCGCAGTTTGGTCATTGAAGAGAAGTGATTGAATGAGTCCAGTTATTAAGCTGGGCTCTTTTTCGTATTGAGATATTTGCGACGCTGGTCATCAGTTTTACTGTCATCATATTTGGCCTGTTTAAGCTGTTAAATTGAAGTGTACTTTATTTTTAAATCGAGGCCCTTTTGAAAAAGGGCTTTTTTTGCTAGGATAGTAAAAACTCGTGTAGGAAGGATCTGATGGAATGAAGGGGATTCGGCAGTTACAGAAGGGCGATAAAATAGGTATTTATTCTCCCTCAAGTCCAGCATCTGCCACCTCGCCTCTTAGGTATGAGCGGGCGAAGGAATGGCTTGAACAAAAAGGATTCATTGTGGTACCAGGATCATTAACAGGGAAAGAGGATCACTATCGTTCGGGAACGATTCAAGAACGAGCAGCTGAGCTGAATGAGCTGATGGCGAGAGAAGATTTGTCCTGTATCATGTCGATGATTGGGGGGACGAACTCGAATAGTTTGCTGCCTTATCTCGATTTTGAGCTGCTGAAGAAGCATCCGAAAATCATGATTGGTTATTCAGATGCGACGGCGATTCTTTTAGCGGCTTATGAAAAAACGGGTCTGCCTGTTTTTTACGGGCCTGCACTTGTGCCGTCTTTTGGAGAGTTTGAACCATTTGTCAATCATACATATCAATCTTTCGAGGACATTCTCATTCATCCGCAGCCCATCCCATATCAGGTGAAAAAACCACCCTTTTGGACGGACGAACGGATCAATTGGGAACAGAAAATACGAGAAAAAGAAAAACGTCCAAACGATTGGATGTGCGTCATTGAAGGGCAGGCAGAAGGCAGACTGATCGGCGGGAACCTAAATGCCATGTATGGCATATGGGGAAGTGAATTCATGCCTCAAATCCAAAAGGGCGATATCCTTCTCATTGAAGATTGTATGAAAACCGCCTCCATCGTCGAAAAGAACTTCTCTCTGTTAAAGATAAATGGTGTGTTTGAACGGGTATCTGGTATCCTCTTAGGGAAACATGAGCTGTTTGATGATGAAGGAACGGGCAAAAGGCCGCACGATCTTTTACTTGAAGTACTGGGAGATACAAAAAGGCCGCTCATTGCGGAATTTGACAGTGCCCATACGCATCCGATGCTCACGATGCCAATCGGTACACAAGTAAAAATGAATGCAACGTCACGCGAGGTTTGGCTGACAGAAGCATGGATATAAGAAAAAGAGCAGCCCTAAGGCGGCCTCAGCGTGTAGACAAACCCTCGCATTCGGTGTCAGTCCTGCGTGCCGGTGCTCACGAATGTGACATTCGCTCCGCGCCGGTACTCGTCCTTCCTAGACTGCAAAGGTTTTCAACTACGCTGAAAAGAAGACAAAGGGATAAAATAAGGTTCATTTTATCCCTTTGTTAGCCTAAGGCTGCCTTTCTTTACGAAGCATTCTCTTTTTCAAACGGCTGAAGAAGGTCATGTGCCTCTTTTCCTTCTACCACGATTAAATAGTCTGATTCTAAATGAGTAAGCCTAAAGGTTTCTAGCTCTACGATGTTCTTAATGTTGCACATTGTTTTTTTAGAATATACATATAAACGATGTTGAGCGTGCTGGCACTTTTCGTATAGAGAAATAAGCTTATGTAAATTCAATGCTTTCGCAGCAATTCGGATTGAATAGATTTGTGACATCTTCATATCCTCCTGTTAAATACTTTCTCACAATAGCTTTGTTACCCCCGTTGTGATAGAGGTAAACCTTTCTCTACGATTTCCACTCAATGGTGCCTCCGCCCGTCCGCCGATTGCCTCTGATCGCTGACAGTTCTTCAACAAGACGGAGCAAAGCCTGATCCTTTTTCTTTGCCTCAATCATAAAATCCACATCACGACCATACGACTTTAAAGCTTGAAAAAGTGGCAATACAAAGGACATCTCCACTCCATCCGCATGGCTTCGTATCGTCTTTTCTGATTTTGGTGAGGATAAGTGGATTTTAGGCGGTATGCCAGTGTTTGCCCACGTGTCAAACACTCTTGGCAAAATGTCATCAAGTGCCGCATCATCATCTTTGTTTGCAATGTGATGGTGGTAATCAAATACACACGGGATGCCATGCTTTTCACAAACATCAAGCGTTTCTAATGACGTATAGGTTTTGTCATCATTTTCAAGCGTCATTCTCGCCTTGATATGTGCAGGAAGCTGCTTTATATTTTCATCAAAACGCTGTAAAGCAGATGCCTTGTCGCCATATGCACCTCCGACATGAATGTTCATATAGCCTTCCTTTTCAAGCTCCATGGCCTCAAGCATTTCATAATGATAGGTCATATCAATGACGGCGTTTTCTGTAATGGAAGGTTTTGGACTTGTGAACAAAGTAAATTGATTGGGGTGAAAGCTCACTCGTAATCCGTGCCGCTTTACGAGTTGACCAATCTCTAGAAATTCTTTGCGAAAGGGTGTCACAAAGTCCCACCGCACCTCAGGATGGGTGGCGAGCGGGACAATCGAGCTTGAAAAACGGTAAAGCTGAATATCATGGGCAATCGCAAAATAAAGCGTTCTTAATGTATTGACGAGGTTGGCTTTCGTCGTTCGCAATAGAGCCTCTGTCCTCTCTTCCTTTGAGAGCTTACTGTATCTTGCAAAGGTCAGCGACTTGGCAGGTGAAGCTTCCCATAAAGTGACGGCGTTGGATACATAACCAAATCGATAACGCATAGGTCAACTCCTTTATAAAAAATACGAGAACAGGGCGCCTATCCACTCAATTGGACGCGTGAGAAGTGGGCGTTGTTTGTATTTTTCTTCAGTCATCAGTTCTGACACTTCCATGTGTTCACGAATCTTTTCCTCTACATGTGCGGTGAAGGCGGGATCATCAATGGCCACATCCACTTCTTCGTTGAAAAACAAACTTCGTTTATCAAAGTTCGCTGTACTGATCATACAGCGGCTATGATCGATGAGAATGGCTTTCGCATGATAAAACCCTTTATAAAAACGATACACAAGACATCCAGCAGCAATCAGATCTTTCAAATAATGAAATCCAGCTTCTTTCACAAGCGGGTGATCTGCCTTCATTGGGATGATGATGTCGACAGTCACGCCTCGCTTCCGTGCGTCAAGAAGGGCGCTTAGAAGAGGAGCGGATGGAATAAAATAGGGCGTGCAGATGGTGATTTGCTTTTTCGCCTGTTGAATATCGTGAAGAAATAAGGCTTCTAAAGAAAAACCTGCCGTCGCACGTGTAGTGCACTGTAATGTTCCCGGTTCCAGTGTAGGGAAAACCTCGTATTGCAGCTGGTGAATACCAGATGACCGGTACAAATCATTCAGAAACACATGCTGGAGGTCTGCGACAACCTGTCCTGTCATGCGCAGATGATAGTCTTTCCAAATGCCAAACCTGCCGTTTTTCCCTACATATTCATCGCCGATATTAAACCCGCCAATGTAGCCGATCTTCCCATCGATCACCGTGATCTTCCGGTGATTTCTCATGTTCAAGCGATAAATGAAAAAAGGAAAACGTGGTTTGTTTAAAAAGTAAAATTGAATGCCGCTTTTTTCGAGCATCTGAATGGATGTTTGATCAAATGGATAGGAGCCTAACCGATCAGTGAGCAAAAAAACCGAAACACCTTGCTCTGCTTTCGCTTTAAGTGCTTGCAGAATCCTTTGCCCAATCTTGTCGTTCTTTACAATAAAGAACATCATATGAATAGAAGAAGAGGCTTGCTGTATATCCGTAAGCAGCTGATCAAACAGTGGTTCGCCATCATGATAAAAAACTGCATCGCCGCTTGTTTGGTCAAAAGACCGTTCAAAAGCATGGGTAGAAAAATATTTTCTCCCTATATAAAGATCTAGCCTGACGAGTAGAACAATGACGAAGACGACGAGTAGAATGATCCATGCGATCATGAAGGTTCCTCCTTTTTTACATATGACGATAGTGTACCCAAATGGGCAAAAAATATTGACTGAATACTCATTCATTATTTATGATAGAGGTACAACATGGAAACGGAACAAAGTGGGTCTTGGGGAATGAAAGGGGGAGCAAGATGAATAGCCTTTTAATTGTTAACTTGATTGCATTTGCGGCAGTGACCGCTTACGCTGTGTATTTGTTTATTTATCTCATTCGAACACGAGCCGCGTATATTCGTCTTGGCAAAAAAGAAGAATTTCAGAAAGACATGAAAAAACGCTTAGAACGTGTTTGGGTGAATGTGTTTGGTCAAAAGAAACTGCTGAAGGACAAGAAGAGCGGCATCATTCATGTGCTGTTTTTCTATGGATTTATTTTAGTGCAGTTCGGAGCCCTTGATTTTATTATGAAGGGACTTGTTCCAGACAGCGGGCTACCATTAGGTCCGCTTTACGGTGTCTTTACGTTCTTCCAAGAGGTAGTCACACTTCTCATTTTAGTAGCGGTGGTTTGGGCGTTCCATAGAAGATATGTCGAGAAGTTAGTCCGTTTAAAAAGGGGCTTTAAGTCAGGGCTTGTCCTTTTGTTTATTGGCGGATTGATGCTGACCGTATACTAGGAAACGGAATGAACATCATTTGGCATGGGCACTCACTATCAGCAACTGAGCCAATTGCTTCCGGCATTGCTTTCTTGCTGGGCTGGCTGTCACCACTTGCGGCAACAATTGTGTTCTATGTCGCATGGTGGGTGCATCTTCTTATTTTACTGACGTTCTTAGTGTACGTCCCGCAGTCTAAGCATGCCCATCTCATCGCTGGCCCGGTCAACGTATTTGTCAGTAGGTTGGACCCGCCAGGCAAACTGCAAAAAATTGATTTTGAAGATGAGACACAAGAAACGTTCGGCGTTGGGAAAATTGAAGACTTCCGTCAATCTCAGCTGATTGATCTTTACGCTTGTGTGGAATGTGGGCGCTGTACGAATATGTGTCCGGCGACAGGGACGGGGAAAATGCTGTCTCCAATGGATTTGATTTTACGATTAAGAGATCATTTAACAAATAAAGGGGCTGCCATTACTTCAAAGACACCGTGGGTTCCGCAGCTTGCTTTCAAACAGACGACAGGAAATCAGCTGGCATTACAGGCAAGGGGAGCTGGAGCGGAAGAATCTGCGGCGAGCGCAATGTATCATCCTTCTCTCATTGGTGAGGTCATTACAGAAGAAGAAATCTGGGCATGCACGACATGCCGAAACTGTGAAGATCAGTGTCCTGTCATGAACGAACACGTCGACAAAATCATTGATATGCGCAGATACTTAGTGCTGACAGAAGGAAAAATGGATGCAGATGCACAGCGTGCGATGACAAGCATCGAGCGCCAAGGGAACCCATGGGGATTGAATCGAAAAGAAAGAGAAAACTGGCGTGATCTAAGAGAAGATGTGCACGTACCGACAGTGAAAGAACTGAAAAAAGCAGATCAGACCTTCGACTATTTATTCTGGGTTGGATCGATGGGTGCATATGACAATAGGAGCCAAAAGATTGCTCTTGCCTTTGCAAAACTGCTCAATGAAGCAGGGGTTTCTTTTGCCATCCTAGGCAATAAAGAGAAAAACTCAGGTGATACACCGAGAAGACTTGGGAATGAATTTTTGTTCCAAGAGCTTGCTGCAAAAAACATCGAAGAATTTCAAAAAAATGACGTAACCAAAATCGTCACGATCGATCCGCATGCTTACAATTTATTTAAAAACGAATACCCAGACTTTGGACTTGAGGCAGAGGTGTATCATCATACAGAATTACTGGCAGAGCTAGTAAAAGAGGGGAAATTAACGCCTATTCATGAAGTGAACGAAGTCATTACTTTCCACGATTCTTGCTACCTAGGCAGATATAACGAGGTCTATGATCCGCCAAGAGATATTTTAAAAGCCATTCCTGGTGTGACACTGAAAGAAATGGAACGGAATCGTGAATCGGGGATGTGCTGTGGTGCCGGCGGTGGCTTAATGTGGATGGAAGAAGAGACAGGTACTCGAATTAACACAGCGAGGACGGAGCAGGCCTTACAGGTACAGCCGTCCATCATCAGCTCAGGGTGCCCATATTGTTTAACCATGCTTGGGGATGGGACGAAAGCGAAGGAAGTAGAAGAGCAGGTCGGCACATTTGATGTCGCAGAACTTCTTGAAAAGTCAGTGTTTGGCGAAACGAGAACGCAGGCTTCATAAAGGTGTCAGGCCGATGGATCTACTGTCCATCGGCCGATAAATGCCGAATTTTTAAGAGCTGTCTAGCATTTATGTAAGCGGTAACAAATAGGAGGGGAAGAAATGAGCACGACGGTCATTGTATCTGGAGCGAGAACACCATTTGGAAAACTAGGTGGAACTTTCAGTCGTTTGACTGCTGCAGAATTAGGCGGGATGACGATAAAAGCTGCGCTGGAAAGAGCCTCAAATGTTCATGAAGTGGATGAAGTCATCATGGGCAGTGTCCTTCAAGGAGGACAAGGTCAAATTCCTTCAAGACAGGCAGCTAGACATGCAGATCTCCCTTGGTCGGTTCCGACGCAAACCATCAACAAAGTCTGTGCTTCAGGAATGCGCAGTGTCACGACAGCCGATCAAATCATTCGAGCGGGAGATGCCAAGGTGATCGTGGCAGGCGGCATGGAATCCATGTCTCATGCTCCTTATCTTCTGAAAAAAGCACGATGGGGTTACAAAATGGGAGATGGTGCTGTACAAGATGCCATGATTTTAGATGGATTAACCTGTTCGTTTACAGGTGTTCATATGGGTGAGTATGGAAGCATGGCGGCGAAAGAGCTTGGCATTACACGAGAAGAACAAGACCTTTGGGCGTTAAGAAGTCATGAACGAGCCATTGAGGCGCAAAAAAGCGGCTTTTTTAAAAATGAGATCATCCCCGTTACCGTCAAGAATAAAAAAGGAGATCAGCTGATTTCAGAAGATGAAGCCCCGCGGCGTGATACGTCATATGAACGTTTGTCAAAACTGATGCCCGTTTTCGATCAGGCAGGTACGATCACCGCTGGTAATGCACCTGGTGTCAATGATGGTGCAAGTGCGCTTCTATTAATGAAAGACACATACGCCATGCAGCAAGGTGAAAAACCTCTGGCAGTTGTGCTTGGGCATGCGCAAGTAGCAGTAGAGGCAAAGGATTTTCCGAAAACACCAGCCTATGCCATCGAAAAAGTGTTAAAGAAAACAGGGAAGCGAGTAGAGGATATCGATTTGTTTGAAATCAATGAGGCTTTTTCAGCGGTTGCATTGGCATGCGAAAAAATTCTTGGACTGGATCGGCGGAAAATGAATATGAACGGAGGGGCAGTCGCGATTGGTCATCCGATTGGAGCAAGCGGAACACGTATTATACTGACCTTGATCCATGCACTCAGACAAAGAGGCGGCGGGATCGGCATTGCGGCGATTTGCAGCGGCGGGGGTCAAGGTGATGCGATCATGATCAAGGTGGATTAAAAGGGAGGCGTTCATTGTCATGAGTATAGAAGAAACCGTGATGGTCGTTGGGGCTGGGCAAATGGGCTCGGGTATTGCCCAAGTATTTGCACAGTCAGGTTATACCGTCCTGCTCCATGATACGGAAGAGGAGCAGATTCATCGAGCCATTTCCTCTATGACCAAACAACTGACGAAACGAGCAGAAAAAGGAAAGCTGGCACATCAGGCAGTCCGTGATATTACACAGCGACTGGCTGTTTCAACAGATTTAAAGGATGTACAGCAGACGCATTTAGTGATTGAAGCCGCATCTGAACAAATGAAGATCAAAAAACAAATCTTTGGAACCCTTGATCAATTTGCACCTGATGACACGATATTTGCGACAAATACGTCTTCCTTGTCGATCACAGAATTAGCAGCCGTGACGAAACGGCCTGAGAAAGTGATTGGCATGCATTTTATGAATCCAGTTCCCGTGATGAAACTTGTGGAAGTAATCCGTGCGCTACAAACGGATGATGCCACGTACCAATTTGTTTTTGACACCGCAAAGACATTAGACAAAACGCCAATTGAAGTGGAAGACTTCCCTGGGTTTGTGTCAAATCGCATTTTAATGCCAATGATCAATGAAGCCATTTATACCCTTTATGAAGGCGTGGCAGATGTAGAAAGTATTGACGGCATCATGACGCTTGGAATGAACCATCCAATGGGCCCGCTTCGTCTCGCCGACCTCATCGGGCTCGATACTTGTTTATTTATTATGAATACCCTTCACGAGGGTCTTGGAGATAGCAAATATCGACCTTGTCCTCTTTTGAAAAAATACGTGAACGCAGGCTGGCTGGGCAAAAAGACAAAGAGAGGTTTTTACACTTACCACGACCACTCATAGGGGGAGTCAAGATGGATGTGTTGCTGACAGAAAAACAACGTCTTTGGAGAAAACGAGTAGCAGAATTTGCACGCCAGCATGTATTCCCTGAAATAGAAGCGATGGAACAGGGCGTGTTCCCGAAAACGCTTTTAGCTGAAATGGGTCGGCAAGGCTTTTTAGGCATTCCGATCCCAGATAAGTATCACGGATTAGGGGCAGATTTCACAACCTATATCATGGCGATTCATGAATTTTCCAAAGTAAGTGCAACCATCGGTGTCATTGTATCCGTTCATACATCCGTTGTGACGATGCCGATTTTGGCGTTTGGAACGACTGAACAAAAAGAATCCTACGTTCCCAAGCTTGCGTCCGGGCAGAAGCTGGGCGCCTTTTGTCTAACTGAACCGAAGGCAGGATCAGATGCCTCTAGTATTCAGTTGAAAGCAGAGCAGGTAGACGATCACTATGTGTTAAATGGAACGAAAATTTTTATCACAAGCGGCGGTGAAGCGGAAGTCTATCTTGTATTTGCCGTGACAGACCCGGCTTCTGCTAAGAAAAATATATCAGCGTTCATTGTGGAGAAGGGGACACCAGGATTTACGATCGGAAAAGATGAGAAGAAGATGGGCCTGCATGGATCAAAAACAGTCACACTTCATTTTGACGGTGTTCGAATTCCAAAAAAACAGCTGCTCGGCGCAGAAGGAGAAGGCTTTCGGATTGCCATGTCTAGCTTAAATGCGGGGAGAATTGGCATTGCGGCTCAAAGCCTTGGTATTGCAGAAGCCGCATTAGCTGAGGCGGTCACGTATTTAAAGCAGCATCCAGCTGGCCTTGAAACGACCATTCGGTTGGGCGATCTGGGCACCAAGCTGGAAGCGGCAAAACTTCTTGTCTATCAAGCGGCTTCTTATAAAGAGGCCAATCGCCCTGTCACGAAGGAAGCGTCGATGGCGAAGTTATTTGCATCTAAAACAGCGGTTGATATTAGTACTGAAGTCATCCATTTGCTTGGTCTAGCCGGTTACACGAAGCAATACCGAGCAGAGCAGTACTTTCGTGATGCGAAAATTTGTGAGATTTATGAAGGAACAAGTGAAATACAAAGGCTGGTTATTTGTAAACAGCTAATATGAAGTGAGGTGGCTCATGATGCAGTTCCAATTAAGTGACGAACACGAAATGATACAAAAAATGGTGAGAGACTTTGCGAAAAATGAAGTGGAGCCAACAGCAGCAGAGCGAGATGAAACAGAATCGTATGATCCCGCTATTTTTCGTCAAATGGCGGAGCTTGGTTTAACGGGAATCCCTTGGCCAGAAGAAAATGGGGGGATTGGTAGTGATTATTTGGCCTATGTCATAGCGGTTGAAGAGCTCTCACGAGTGTGCGCCTCAACAGGCGTCACCCTATCTGCTCACACATCACTCGCCTCATGGCCAATCTATACATTCGGAACAGATGAGCAAAAGGAGATGTATTTAAAGCCGCTTGCAGAAGGACAGAAGATCGGCGCATACGCACTGACCGAGAGCGGCTCGGGTTCAGATGCCGGCGGAATGAAAACAACAGCAGTAAAAGCAGGGAATGAATACGTCTTGAACGGGGCGAAGATTTTTATTACCAATGGAGGCATTGCGGATTATTATATTGTGTTTGCTGTTACTGACCAGGATGCTTCATCGCGCAATACAACCGCTTTTATTGTAGAAAAAGAGACGCAAGGCTTCTCAATCGGCAAAAAAGAAAGCAAACTGGGCATCCGCTCATCGCCAACGACAGAAATCATCTTTGAAGACTGTCGTATACCCGAAAGGAACCGGCTTGGTCAAGAAGGCGAAGGTTTTAAGATAGCGATGATGACACTTGACGGCGGCAGAAACGGTATTGCCGCACAAGCTGTTGGTATTGCTCAAGGTGCTCTGGATGCAGCAGTCAATTATGCAAAGGAGCGCAAACAATTCGGCAAACCAATCATTCAGCAGCAAGGCATTGCTTTTAAGTTAGCGGATATGGCAACGGCAATTGAGGCCTCAAGACTGCTCACCTATCAGGCAGCATGGCTTGAAACGAAAGGGCTTCCGTATGGGAAAGAATCAGCTATGTCCAAGCTCTTTGCCGGTGATACAGCCATGAAGGTGACGACAGAAGCCGTACAAATCTTCGGCGGATACGGCTATACAAAGGATTACCCAGTCGAACGATACATGCGTGATGCGAAAATCACTCAAATCTATGAAGGTACACAAGAAATCCAGCGGCTGGTCATCTCACGGAAACTGCTAGATATGTAGAAACCAAGAAAGACCACCTGATATGAGGTGGTCTGTTTTTGTGTGAAATGTGAAATCTCTCCAATATGATCTCATATCACCTGATCACTATGGTAAAATTGGGAAAAGAACCAAAATGGAGGTTATCATGATGAACACAACATTTATTGGCATTTTAGGAATCGTCACGATGATCATATGGATTATGGTCTCCACAGAGCTTTCAAAGTCTCCAAAAAGGAAGGAAGAAAAAGAAAACAGCCGCAGAAAACTCATTGTACTCGTGTCTGCGGGCACTTTATTCACCGTACCTTTGGTTTTTTCACTCATTCAGAATATCCAGCTGTAACATATCCATTCGACTAAACCGCTGCTGTCTGTTTTAATTTCACCCATTTGAAAAAAACAAAACGGACAAGCGGTCCCATAATCAACATTTGCAAAGGGAACGCCAACATGACATTATGACCGAAAATCGTTAAGTAATCAGATAGAATCGATTGTGTTTGAAATCCTGTGCTGATGCTTTGAACGACATATCCGCATAAAGACATGAGACACACCATCCCAAACACGATAAAGATAGAAAGAGTGAGAATAAAATAGATTTTCTTGCCTTTTGGGGCAAAACGGTTGGCTGCTTTTTTTGCTGAAGGCCCAACAATACACATCTCAATCAACAACGTGATGGCAAAACCGATCACATAGGTGAGTACACCTTCTAACCATGTCATATGTCCAAGCCGTCCATTTAGAAATAGATTATAAAAGAACATCACTGAAAACATACAAAAACACATCAAGACACCAAATTGTATATCTTCTTTTTTTGTCATTGGCAATTCGATCAACCTCTCAAAAATTAGTCTATTTATTATAGATTTCTGTTTCAATTCGTCGTAAGTGAACATTTTGTGAAGGAATAAATCCCCTTTTTTAAGAAGAGTAAATGGCTTTGTATTTATCAAAAGAGAAGACAAAAAAGCATGCAAAACGTGTGCTTCACACATGAATTATGCCAATTCGGCGCAAATGATTGACCGCTAGAGGCTCCTCTTGTGAAAAAATCAAAAATTAACATCAATAAAGGTGGCATAAACTCCCCTAATTTGTTTATAATGAGAGGTATGGTTTGTCGTAAGAATAAGGTATAAATACTTATTATTTCACTGATAAATGGATACATACATGTAATAGAAAGGGAGTGTCTGACCTTGAGTTTGAAAGAATACTCACAGGAACAGCTCAAACAAATGTCTTTAGTTGAACTTGCTTATGAAATTTTCAGAGACAGCAAAACGCCGATTACGTTTTCCGAGTTAATAGATGAAATGGTCCGTTTGCAAGGGATACAAAAATCTGATCTTGATGATCGACTTGCTCAATTTTATACAGACTTAAATATAGATGGCCGCTTTATTTCGTTAGGTGATCAGAGATGGGGACTTCGCAGCTGGTATCCAGTTGATCAAATCGAAGAAGAAGTTCAGCCAGCTGTGAAAACAAAAGCGAAAAAGAAAAAAACAAAAGCTGCTGTCGTTGAAGAAGACTTCGATGATATTGAAGAGGAAGAAGAAATCGACGAGCTTGAAGAAGATCTTGATCTTGTTGAAGACGACGAGGACCTTGACCTAGACGATGAAGAAATCGATGAAGAGATAGAAGAGTTCGACGAAGATGATGATGAAGATGATGACGGCTTAACGGAAATTGATGAAGACGATTTAGACGATGATGAGGAAGACAAATAACCCTCACAAACCGGTCCTGAAAACAGGACAAAACCGTCTTGACTTTCCAGAGCGAACTATGTAGTATGTATTTTGGGCTCTCTAAAAAAGAGTACGTAAAGATACGTTCATTTACGCTCCCTTTCATTTATTTGAAAGGGAGCTTTCTTATTTTTCAAGAGATTTAGGGATACACTCTAAAAGGATGAAGCTGTGCATGTCTAGTCATGCAAGGGTAAAAAAGAGAGGAGCATACGAAATGACAAAGTATATTTTTGTAACAGGAGGAGTTGTTTCCTCACTTGGAAAAGGGATCACGGCTGCATCGTTAGGCCGCCTTCTGAAAAATAGAGGGATGGATGTCACCATTCAAAAATTTGATCCATATATCAACGTAGACCCAGGGACAATGAGTCCATATCAGCACGGTGAGGTATTTGTCACAGACGACGGTGCTGAAACAGATCTTGACTTAGGTCACTACGAGCGCTTCATTGATATTAACTTGAATAAATACAGCAACGTCACAACTGGTAAAATCTATTCTACAGTCCTGAAAAAAGAGCGCCGCGGCGACTATTTAGGTGGAACCGTACAGGTCATTCCCCATATTACAAATGAAATCAAAGACCGTGTGTACCGTGCAGGGAAAGAAACGGGTGCAGATGTGGTCATTACAGAAATCGGTGGAACAGTTGGAGATATCGAATCCCTTCCATTCCTAGAAGCGATTCGTCAAATGAAGAGTGACATCGGCCGTGAAAACGTGATGTACATTCATTGTACCCTTGTTCCTTACATCCGTGCTGCAGGCGAACTGAAAACAAAACCAACACAGCATAGTGTAAAAGAACTTCGTAGTCTAGGTATTCAGCCAAACGTCATTGTGGTCAGAACTGAAATGCCATTGGCACAAGACATGAAGGACAAAATTGCGCTATTCTGTGATATTGATACGAAAGCAGTCATCGAATGTCAGGATGCAGATACCCTTTATTCGATTCCGCTTGATTTACAAAAACAAGGATTAGACAAGCTTGTATGTGAGCACATGAAGCTTGACTGTCAAGATGCGGACATGACGGAGTGGACGGCGCTTGTTGATAAAGTGCAAAACCTTTCAAAACAAGTCACGATTGGTCTTGTAGGGAAATATGTTGAGCTGCAAGATGCATACATTTCTGTCGTTGAATCACTTCGTCATGCGGGCTATGCATTTGATGCGGATGTTCAAATCAAATGGATCAACGCAGAAGAAGTCACAGCAGAAAATATGGCTGATTTCGCTCAAGATGTAGACGGCATTATTGTTCCTGGAGGCTTCGGAGACCGAGGAGTAGAAGGGAAAATCATTGCAACACAATATGCGCGCGAAAACAAAGTGCCATTCTTCGGAATTTGCTTAGGTATGCAAGTCGCATCTATCGAATATGCGAGAAACGTACTAGGTTTAGAGGGAGCACATTCCGCTGAAATTGATCCAGAAACAGCATTCCCAATCATCGACCTTCTTCCAGAACAGAAGGATGTTGATGACTTAGGTGGAACACTTCGCCTCGGCCTATACCCTTGTAAATTAAACGAAGACTCAAAAGCATTTGCTGCATACAATGACGAAGTCGTGTACGAACGCCACCGTCATCGCTATGAGTTTAATAACGAATTCAGACAGCAAATGGAAGCAGCAGGTTTTGTCTTCTCTGGTACAAGCCCAGACGGACGCCTTGTTGAAATCATTGAACTGAAGGATCACCCATGGTTCCTTGCTTCTCAGTTCCATCCAGAATTCATTTCAAGACCGACAAGACCACAGCCGTTATTTAGAGATTTCGTTGGTGCTTCACTACAGGCATCTGAATCAAAATAAAACAAAAAACTGCCGAGAATATCATCTTCTCGGCAGTTTTTTTATTCATATTCCTCAACGATTTCTTTCACAGTAAACGATAGAGCATGGTAGACATATAAGCAGGTCATCAGTGCAGGATAGCCGAACCTTGTTCCATCTTCAGCAGGCACAAGTGGTTTTTTGAGCTGAAAATCAATGTGGACATCACAATGCTCTTCAATAAATGACGTCTCCTTTTGTGCAGGACCGACCCCGACAATAGGTGTACCTTGTTCGTGCAGCTCTTTGACAAGGGATTGAATCTCTTGATCTTCTGGATCTGAATAAAATAAAAGCACCCTGTCACTTGGATGAAGTAAGCTGCGCTCCTTTTGATCCAGCGGCAGAACCTTCGCACCCGGAAACGGCTCCTTGCTCTCAGATGCCTCTAAGGCTACAGCCGCCAGTTCATTCTTGCCATGAAAATACACGGCATGTCCACTGACAACGGCCTGAGCAAGAAGGCGTGCACCGTCTTCGATCGCTTCGGCCTGCTTATCTCCAATACGTGAAAAAATACCTGATAATTGGGTAGTGAAAATTTTTAACAAGACTCATTTCCTCCTTCTGTCAGATCATTTTATAATAGAATATAAAGAGAATATTAGGAAAAATGCTCAGAAAATGTCGTAAAGTAAACTATTATAATTAAAGGAAATGTGAAAATCAAACAGAATTATTTAACAACAGCTCTTTTTATGGCGAAAAATGAAAGCAATGGGGTGTAACAGATGAATGAGAAAATTTTAATTGTCGATGATCAGTACGGTATTAGAATATTGCTGAATGAAGTGTTTCATAAAGAAGGCTATCAAACCTTTCAAGCCGCTAACGGACTACAGGCATTAGATATTGTGAAAAACCATAGACCAAACCTCGTCCTGCTTGATATGAAGATTCCCGGAATGGATGGCATTGAGATTTTAAAACGCATGAAATTAATTGATGAAGACATCCGCGTGATCATTATGACAGCTTATGGCGAACTAGATATGATTCAAGAGTCTAAAGAGCTCGGTGCATTAACGCATTTTGCTAAACCATTTGATATTGATGAAATCCGTGATGCAGTCAAAGAATACTTGCCGCTCGAAACAAATGGCTAGATGGAAATGATTGAATCAAGTCATTCTGTTGCCGATTTGTCGAATAATTGGTATTCTAGATAAGAAGAAGAAAGCGATCTGACTTTGAAAGTTTACATATGGCGAGAAATTCTGGTCATGCTAGGGTGGAGAGCTTTTTTTAGTAAGCAAATTAGCTACATAGGGAGGATTTTTCATCATGCCTTTAGTTTCAATGACAGAAATGTTGAAAGACGCAAAGGAAAAAGGTTACGCTGTTGGACAGTTTAACTTAAATAACTTAGAATTCACGCAAGCGATTTTACAAGCTGCTGAAGAAGAGAAATCTCCAGTTATCTTAGGAGTATCTGAAGGAGCAGGACGTTACATGGGCGGCTTTAAAACAGTTGTCGCAATGGTAAAAGCGTTAATCGAAGAATATAATGTAACAGTTCCTGTTGCGATTCATTTAGATCACGGTTCAAGCTTTGAATCTTGTGCAAAAGCCATTCATGCAGGATTTACTTCTGTGATGATTGATGCTTCTCACCATCCATTTGATGAGAACGTAGCGACAACTGCAAAAGTAGTTGAGCTTGCACATTTCCACGGTGTATCTGTAGAAGCTGAGCTTGGAACTGTTGGTGGACAAGAAGACGACGTCATCGCTGAGGGCGTTATTTATGCTGATCCAAAAGAGTGCCAAGAGCTTGTAGAACGTACTGGTATTGACTGCCTTGCGCCTGCACTAGGTTCAGTTCATGGTCCATACAAAGGTGAACCAAACCTTGGTTTCGCTGAAATGGAAGAAATCGGTAAAACAACTGGACTTCCACTTGTTCTTCACGGCGGAACAGGTATCCCGACTGCTGACATCAAGCGTGCGATTTCACTTGGTACAGCAAAAATCAATGTAAACACTGAAAACCAAATTGCTTCTGCGAAAGCAGTTCGCGAAACACTTGCTGCAAAAACAGAAGAGTATGATCCACGTAAATATCTTGGACCAGCTCGTGACGCAATTAAAGCGACTGTTATCGGCAAAATGCGTGAATTTGGTTCTTCTAACCAAGCATAATTTGATGAGAACCGAAAGCCGCCTGAGTCACAGGCGGTTTTCTCCATATCTTGAGAAAGCGCAATCAAATTTACATTTCAGACAATTTATTGATAGGAGAGTGGCACAGTTATGTTATTTTTCGTAGACACAGCGAATATCGCAGACATCAAAGAGGCACACGAGCTTGGCATTTTAGCAGGCGTGACAACAAACCCTAGTTTAGTAGCGAAAGAAAAGGACGTATCGTTCCACGACCGCCTTCGTGAAATCACTGACGTGGTATCAGGTTCAGTTAGTGCGGAAGTCATTTCCCTCAAAGCAGAAGAAATGATCGAAGAAGGAAAAGAGCTTGCTGCTATTGCACCAAATATCACAGTGAAAATCCCGATGACAACAGACGGTCTTAAAGCAGTCAAAGCGTTAACAGACCTTGGGATTAAAACAAACGTCACGTTGATTTTTAGTGCAAACCAGGCACTTCTTGCAGCTAGAGCTGGTGCGACGTATGTCTCTCCATTCCTCGGCCGCTTAGATGACATTGGCCAGAATGGTCTTGATCTCATTAGTGAAGTGAAAACCATTTTTGATGTTCATGGATTAGATACACAAATCATTGCTGCATCCATTCGTCACCCGCAGCATGTGACAGAAGCTGCGCTTAGAGGTGCTCATATCGGCACAATGCCGCTGAAAGTCATCAAGCAGCTGACAAAACACCCATTAACGGATGCAGGCATTGAGCAATTTTTAGCAGACTGGAATAAATAAGTGATTGTGGCAGACGGATACGCATCCGTTTGCCGCAGTTTTCCTTAAATACGCTAAGAAATGTTTTGTGCAAAGAAGAGAACATCACAGCCTCGCAAAGCTTCGATTATTTTTCTTCCGACAAATTTCGTTTAACCTGTATTCTTTCTCTTGATATTGGCTAAATTTTGGACAAGACCTTTTAAAGCGCGACATCCACAAACAGTATAACTCCAACAGTGATCTTCTTTAAGAAGGGAGACAAATATGGAAAAGTTAAACATTGCCGGCGGTGACCCCTTGCGCGGGACCGTACATATTAGTGGTGCGAAAAATAGTGCTGTGGCACTGATTCCTGCCACGATTCTCGCTGATTCTCCAGTAACCATTGAAGGCCTTCCGCATATTTCAGATATTGACACATTACGAGATCTGTTAGAAGAGATTGGCGGAAAGGTCACGTTTGAAAAAGGTGAGATGGTTGTCAATCCTGCCTCCATGATCAGTATGCCGCTTCCTAATGGGAAAGTGAAGAAACTACGAGCATCCTATTATTTAATGGGCGCTATGCTCGGTAGATTCAAGCAGGCTGTCATTGGATTGCCAGGGGGATGTCACTTAGGACCTAGACCGATCGATCAGCATATCAAAGGCTTTGAAGCACTTGGAGCCGAGGTGACAAACGAACAGGGTGCGATTTATTTGCGCGCTGAAAAATTAGTCGGAGCCCGTATTTATCTTGATGTTGTCAGTGTAGGTGCGACCATCAACATCATGCTGGCAGCCGTGCTGGCTGAAGGGAAAACAGTGATTGAAAATGCCGCAAAAGAACCCGAAATTATTGATGTAGCAACACTGCTTGCAAGCATGGGAGCTAAAATCAAAGGTGCGGGGACGGATGTGATTCGGATCGAAGGTGTGGAATCTCTTCATGGCTGCAGGCATTCCATCATCCCTGACCGCATAGAAGCAGGTACATTTTTAATTGCAGGTGCAGCGATGGGGGATGAAGTTGTGCTTGATAATGTGATCCCAACTCATTTAGAATCAATTACGGCGAAACTTAGAGAGATGGGATTCACAATTGAAACAAGCAACGATCAAATGCTGATCGTTGGCAGAAATGAAGGACTCAAGCCTGTCGATATCAAAACCCTTGTGTATCCGGGCTTTCCGACCGATCTTCAACAGCCGATGACGGCTTTGTTAACAAAAGCGAAAGGCACGAGTGTCGTGACAGATACCATTTACTCTGCCCGTTTTAAACACATTGACGAATTGCGTCGAATGGGTGCTAATATGAAGGTGGAAGGAAGATCTGCCATTATTACAGGTCAAACGCAGCTTCAAGGTGCAAAGGTCAAAGCAAGTGATCTGCGAGCAGGTGCTTGTCTCGTTGTTGCAGGGTTAATGGCAGACGGTGTGACCGAAATCACAGGGCTTGAACATATAGACAGAGGATATAGTATGCTTGAGGAGAAGCTTGAAGGCTTGGGTGCAACCATCTGGCGTGAAAAGCTGAATGACCAAGAAATAGAAGAACTTCAAAATTCATAAGGCTTTGACTGTGAGAGGAGATTTGGACAAAAATGGAAAGAAGTTTATCGATGGAACTAGTACGGGTGACAGAAGCAGCTGCATTAAAATCTGCTCGTTGGATGGGTAGAGGTTTAAAAGACGAAGCGGATGATGCTGCAACAAGTGCCATGCGTGATGTATTTGATACGATTCCGATGAAGGGAACTGTGGTCATCGGCGAGGGAGAAATGGACGAAGCGCCAATGCTTTATATTGGGGAAAAGCTTGGAAACGGATATGGACCTCGCGTGGATGTCGCTGTTGATCCATTGGAAGGAACAAATATTGTGGCAAGCGGCGGCTGGAATGCTTTAGCTGTTATTGCTGTTGCAGATCATGGCAACTTGCTGAATGCACCTGATATGTACATGGATAAGATCGCAGTAGGTCCAGAAGCGGTAGGCTGCATCGACATTGAAGCGCCTGTCATTGACAATCTTCGTGCTGTTGCAAAAGCAAAAAACAAAGATATTGAAGATGTTGTTGCGACAATTTTAAACAGAGAGCGACATGAAAAGATCATTGCTGAGCTGAGAGAAGCTGGAGCAAGAATCAAGCTGATCGATGATGGTGACGTTGCAGGAGCCATTAATACAGCATTTGATCACACAGGTGTTGATATTCTATTTGGTTCAGGTGGAGCGCCTGAAGGTGTCCTTTCTGCTGTTGCGTTAAAAGCACTTGGTGGAGAAATCCACGGTAAGCTTCTTCCACAAAGTGAAGAAGAGCTGAGACGCTGTGAGAAAATGGGACTGGATGTTGGAAAAGTCCTCAGAATGGAAGACCTCGTGAAAGGCGATGACGCCATTTTTGCAGCGACAGGTGTAACAGATGGCGAGTTATTAAAAGGTGTTCAATTTAAAGGCTCTGTTGGAACAACACATAGTGTTGTCATGCGTGCGAAATCAGGTACTGTTCGATTCGTCGATGGCAGACACAGTTTAAAGAAAAAACCGAATCTTGTCATTCGTCCGTAATCTGAAAGCGGGTATTCTTTACCCGCTTTTCATATAGGTGTCAAATATATATCATTTTCTTTTTAAAGTTGAATATTCCCTGCAAATGAGGTAAAACTAAAGAGTGCTGCGAAATTTTCTGCGAATTTACTTCTTTTAAGCTTCAACAAGTTTAAATACTGCCGCATCATGACGATATACTCATTATCCTTCTCTATGTTGACAAAGCTCAATTTCACATTGTTCCTATCTTTACGATAAAACGAGTGGGAGCGTTACCATGAGAGCGAGGTCATTCCAACAAAAACGGAATTAAAAGCTAATCAAATACAATGGTCATGCATTTGTAATGAAATACATTGACTAGAAAAGTGTGGTGTCCATATTGAAAGATGTTTCGATTTCATCTTTGGAAAATATGAAATTAAAAGAGCTGTATGAGTTAGCAAAAAAGTACAAAATCTCTTATTACAGCAAACTAACAAAAAAAGAATTAATTTTTGCCATCTTAAAGGCGAATGCTGAGCAAGAGGATCTCTTATTTATGGAAGGGGTTCTAGAAATTATTCAGTCAGAGGGATTTGGTTTCTTAAGACCAATTAACTACTCCCCAAGTTCTGAAGACATTTATATTTCAGCTTCACAAATCAGACGCTTTGATTTAAGAAATGGTGATAAGGTGTCTGGAAAGGTACGACCTCCAAAAGAGAATGAACGCTACTATGGCCTCCTTCATGTCGAAGCGGTAAATGGGGACGACCCAGAATCAGCTAAGGAACGTGTTCACTTTCCTGCACTCACGCCGCTATTCCCTGATCGTCAAATGATTCTTGAAACACAGCCTAATCACCTGTCTACTAGAATTATGGATATGATGGCGCCAGTTGGGTTTGGGCAACGTGGTTTAATTGTTGCACCGCCTAAGGCTGGGAAAACCATTTTGCTCAAAGAAATTGCCAACAGCATCTCTGAAAATCATCCAGAGGCAGAACTGATTGTTCTTCTTATTGACGAACGTCCAGAGGAAGTAACAGATATCGAACGTTCTGTTGCAGGGGATGTCGTTAGCTCAACCTTTGACGAAGTACCGGAAAACCACATTAAAGTAGCAGAGCTTGTATTAGAGCGTGCGATGCGTCTAGTTGAACATAAAAAAGATGTCATCATCTTAATGGACAGCATCACAAGGCTTGCTCGGGCATACAACCTTGTCATCCCGCCAAGCGGCCGAACGCTTTCCGGCGGTATTGATCCAGCGGCTTTCCACCGTCCAAAACGCTTCTTTGGTGCTGCGCGTAACATCGAAGAAGGTGGGAGCTTGACCATTTTAGCTACTGCACTTGTTGATACGGGATCACGTATGGATGATGTGATTTATGAAGAGTTTAAAGGAACAGGAAACATGGAGCTCCATTTAGATCGTTCTCTTGCAGAAAGAAGAATTTTCCCAGCCATCGACATTCGTCGTTCCGGTACAAGAAAAGAAGAGCTGCTTGTGCCTAAAGAACATCTTGATCGTCTATGGGCGATGAGAAAATCAATGTCAGATACACCTGATTTCGCTGAGAAATTCATGCGCAAAATGAGAAAAACAAAGACAAACCAAGAATTTTTCGATATTTTAACGCAAGAGTGGAAACAAGCAAATATGTCTGCATCAAGAAGATAGCTTCTTGAAAAAATACATTTGCAATCATAGACTCACACTGTTATAATTTTATCATGTGCGTTTCAGAATTTATTCTGAGATATTAACTCTGTTTCCGAATTGGATTCAGGGCGGAAGGAGATGACAGTAGATGAAAACAGGAATTCATCCTAACTACAAAAAAGCTACAGTCAAATGCGCTTGTGGAAATGAGTTTGAAACTGGATCAGTAAAAGAAGAGGTACGCATCGAGATTTGCTCTGAGTGCCATCCTTTCTATACAGGCCGTCAAAAATTCGCTTCTGCTGATGGACGTGTTGACCGCTTTAACAAAAAATACGGTCTTAAGTAATAATAGATACAATAAACAGGCAGGAATCCGTTCTTGCCTGTTTTTTTACGTGGATTGATGGAACTTTAAAACGGGGGAGAAGACCTTATGTATGTGATGAAACAAAGCGGTTGGCTTGAAGTCATCTGCGGAAGTATGTTTTCTGGAAAGTCGGAAGAATTGATTCGGAGAGCCAAAAGAGCCACCTTTGCCAAACAAGAAGTAAAAATATTCAAACCAGCGATTGACAACCGGTATAGCACAAGCTCAGTTGTGTCACATAACGGTTCATCCGTCGATGGGATTGCAGTAACCTCACCAAAAGACATAATAACGCACATATCAGAACGAACCGATGTCATTGGCATTGATGAGGTGCAATTTTTTGATGAGACAATCATTGATATTGTCACTCAGTTGGCTGATAAAGGCTACCGAGTCATTGTTGCAGGCCTTGATCAAGACTTCAGAGGAGAGCCATTTGGTGTTGTTCCGCATTTAATGGCATGTGCAGAGCTTGTAACAAAACTTCAAGCAGTTTGTTCGGTATGCGGCTCCCCAGCGAGTAGAACACAACGCTTGATCGACGGTAAACCCGCATCCTATGATGATCCCATTATTTTAGTAGGTGCGCAGGAATCATACGAAGCACGATGCAGACATCACCATGAAGTACCAAAACTAGATGTTGGTACAACACTTGACAATTAAAAAAATAGCAAATGCCGCTGTGTTTCGTTTTTCGAGTTTTTGGCTGAACACCCATCATTTGTACTTAAATAAATTAAATAACGCTACGAAAAAATTATCTAATTTTCAACGCTTGCGTTTTGGTATAAGCAGGCATAAAATGACTAACTGTAGTGTAAAGCATTTAAACGAAAAGTTCGATTTCTTGTCATAATTTTTTTGATTAAGGATTTTTCTCCTTGATCGTTCTTTGTATTAATAGTTCACTTTATTTATATTTTAGAAAGAGGGTAGTTTTTGATGAACAACGTGAAGAAAACAAAAGAAGGGTACCTCGAAACCACTTTGACAGGTAAAGATGTATTATCGATTCCAACGTTGAACAAAGGCGTTGCTTTCTCTGAAGAAGAAAGACAAGAGCTTGGACTAGAAGGATTACTTCCTCCAACTGTTCTGACTTTAGAACAGCAAGCAGAGAGAGCATACAAGCAATTTCTAGCTCAGCCAGATCGTCTTCGTCAAAACGTATACTTAAGTGATTTGCAAAACCGTAACGAAGTATTATTCTATAAGCTTCTAACGGACAAGCTTCGTGAAATGCTTCCTGTTGTTTACACACCAACTGTTGGTGAAGCGATTCAAGAATACAGCCATGAATACAGAAGACCTCATGGTGTCTACCTTTCAATCGACAACATTGACGGTATTGAGAAAGCATTTGAAAACTTACATGCAACAGCAGGCGACATCGACCTCATCGTAGCAACTGACTCTGAGAGTATTCTTGGAATTGGTGACTGGGGTGTTGGTGGTATCAACATCGCAATTGGTAAATTAGCTGTTTACACGGCTGCAGCAGGGATTGATCCAAGCCGCGTGATTCCAGTTGTATTAGATGTTGGAACTAACAATGAAAAATTATTAAATGATCCATTGTACATCGGGAACCACCACAAACGTGTACAAGGTGAAAAATACGAAGAGTTCATTGATGCGTATGTCAAAGCAGCACTTAAATTCTTCCCGAAAGCATTGCTTCACTGGGAAGACCTTGGAAACAAAAATGCGCGTAACATCATGAAAAAATACAACGACAACATCTTAACATTTAATGATGATATCCAAGGTACTGGTGCCATTACTTTAGCGGGTGTTCTTGCAGCTGTCAAGAAAACTGGTACTCAATTGAAAGATCACCGTGTGATGATTTTCGGAGCTGGATCAGCTGGAATCGGAATCGCCGATCAAATGCGTGACACAATGGTTCTTGAAGGTCTAAGTGAAGAAGAAGCAAACAATGCATTCTGGACGTTAGACTACAGAGGATTGCTAACAGATCAGTTTGAAGATGAAGTGCTTGATTTCCAAAAACCATACCTTCGTTCTTCTGATGAAGTAGAAGGCTGGGCTCGTGATGAAAAAGGACAAATCTCATTTGCTGAAGCTGTTCGCAAGGTGAAGCCAACCATTCTTATTGGTACATCAGGTCAAGGCGGCGCATTCACTGAAGAAATTATTAAAGAAATCGCAGCTCATACAGAGCGTCCAGTGATCATGCCGATGTCTAACCCAACTCCACTTGCTGAAGCAGTACCGGAAGATCTATTCAAATGGACAGACGGTCGTGCGCTTGTTGCAACTGGAAGCCCATTCGAAAATGTCGAGTATAACGGAATTGAACATGAAATCGGACAATCAAACAATGCGTTCGTTTTCCCTGGACTTGGTCTTGGTTCAATCGTAACGGAATCAAAAATTATCACAAAAGGCATGTTCGTTGCTTCTGCAAATGCGATCGCTGAAATGGTTGATCATGATAAACCAGGCGCTGGACTGCTTCCAAGCATTGATAAATTGCAAGAAGTATCAATCAAGGTAGCTGTTGAAGTAGCAAAAGCAGCAATTAAAGATGGTGTCGCAAGAAGAACACCTGACAACATCGAACAAGCTGTGAAAGATGCTATGTGGATTCCTGAATATAAAAAAATTGTAAGAGCATAATAAAATGTGTAACGCGGCATTGTTTCGGGTAATGTAAGCAATGCCGCTATAAAATAAGAAACATGTAAAGGATTCAAGGAGGAATAGTAAGATGGACTTTTTAAATATTTTGATCCTCCTAGCACCGATTTTTTTCGTTATCGCGCTGGGTTGGTTCGCAGGGAACTTCGGCAGCTATGACGCTAAATCTGCAAAAGGTGTAAGTACACTTGTTACAAAGTATGCTTTGCCAGCGCACTTTATCGCCAGCATTCTGTCAACACCAAAAGATAAATTCTATAGTCAAATTCCATTTTTCGTTGCATTGATTCTCGGAATCGTAGGCTTTTATATCATTATCCTTTTAGTTACGAAATTTGCTTTTAAATATGATTTAACAGATTCATCTGTTTTCTCATTAAACTCAGCACAACCGACCTTTGCATTTATGGGGATTCCGGTCTTGGGCAGTTTATTTGGGGCTCAAGAAGTTGCAATTCCGATTGCTATTACCGGAATAGTTGTAAATGCATTGCTTGATCCAATTGCTATTATTGTGTCAACTGTCGGTGAAAAAACAAAAGGAAAAGCCAAAGACGGCGAAAGTTTCCTAAAAATGACGACGAAAGCGATTTTGCACGGTTTATCTGAGCCGCTTGCGCTTGCACCGTTAGCAAGTATCATTCTTGTTCTTTTAGGATTTAAACTTCCTGAAATCGGACATGAAATGCTAGAGGAAATTGGAAGTGTGACATCAGGGGTTGCGCTCTTTGCAGTCGGTGTCACAGTCGGTATCCGCAAAATTAAACTGAGCTTACCAGCTTTCAGTATCGCATTGCTCAAAGTAGCTGTACAACCGTTACTTATGTATTTTATCGCCATTCTTATGGGTCTTTCGGCGGATGAAATTACAAAAGCTGTATTGCTTGTTGCCTTCCCAGGTTCAGCTGTTGCGGCCATGATCGCCACTCGATTTGAGAAACAGGAAGCAGAAACAGCATCGGCATTTGTGATCAGTGCGATCATGTCACTCATTACATTACCGATCATTATTGCACTTACCGTATAATATAGTAGAAAGGCTGCCTTATAGGCAGCCTTTCTTAGCGAAATGAATGAAACAGAGGGAAGAGCACACGCTTTTTTTTCATGTCGGGGTGTGCCTTTTCCTTTTCTTCTTCTTTTAATGGTTTTGGTTTTGTCAATGTGGCTGTGAGGCGTTCTAATTTTGCAGTTAATTCTTCAATTTCTCTTCTGTGCTGGAGGAGCTGGTAGGAAACGCCTTCATCTGCTTTCTTAGCGAGTTTCCGTTCTATTTCTTGGAAACGGGCTTCAATATGACTGACATGTGATTGCTCTTGAAGGAGCTGTTTCACTTGTTCTTCTAAGGCTTCTATCCGTTTTGATGAGTCAGAAGTTTCTACAGCAGGTGATAATTGCTGGGCGGTTTCTTCATGGATCGGCAGTCTAATGTCATGGAGAATCACACCTTCGTTCATTTGGTGTTGGACCTCTTTGAGCAGCTGGACAATGTCATCATGAAATTCGTAATGTCCAAGTTCATTCCGGGCGACAGGGATGTTGAGCTGTTTGACCCAGCGCTGAATGGTTTTTGAAGATACACCAATTTCCTTTGCAACCTCATTTGTATTCAAACCAAATGCCCTCCCTTTTTTCAATTACAAGTACCATTCTCTTTCGTGAGCATCCGTTCCTTCACGTTAGACAAAACAAGTAACCAATCGCCAAAGATCGTGTTTTCTAGTGAAAAATTGCAGAAAATCAATTGTTTTGGAAATTTTTTTGACTGTCATACCCCGCTATACTATAATTAGACTGTTACGCACAAAACAGAGGTGAAGACCATGTTAGACCGTTTAAAATCAATTGAAGAACGCTATGAAAAGCTAAATGAATATTTAAGTGACCCTGAAGTGGTGAACGACCCTAAGAAGCTTCGTGAATATTCGAAGGAACAATCTGATATTCAAGAAACTGTTGAGGTATATAGACAATATCGTGCGGCATATGATCAGCTAAGTGATGCGAAAGCCATGCTGGAAGATAAGCTCGATGCCGATATGCGCGACATGGTCAAAGAAGAAATTTCAGAGCTCACAGAGGAAACAGAACGTTTAGAAGACGAGCTGAAAATCTTGCTCATCCCGAAAGATCCGAATGACGATAAGAACGTTATTGTGGAGGTTCGTGGTGCAGCGGGCGGAGAAGAGGCTGCGCTGTTTGCAGGAAACTTGTACCGTATGTACAGCCGTTATGCTGAAATGCAAGGCTGGAAAACGGAAGTCATGGAAGCGAGTGTCACTGGAACTGGCGGTTATAAGGAGATCATCTTTATGATTAGCGGTAAAGGTGCATATTCTAAACTAAAGTTTGAAAACGGTGCACACCGCGTGCAGCGTGTTCCTGAAACTGAGTCAGGCGGCCGTATTCATACATCAACAGCGACAGTTGCTGTATTACCAGAGGCTGAGGAAGTTGAAATTGATATCCACGAAAAAGATATTCGTGTGGATACATTTGCATCAAGCGGACCAGGGGGACAAAGTGTTAACACCACAATGTCTGCTGTTCGTTTGACTCACCTTCCAACAGGTGTAGTGGTTTCCTGTCAGGATGAGAAATCACAAATCAAAAACAAAGAAAAAGCGATGAAAGTTTTGCGTGCGAGAATTTATGATAAATTCCAGCGTGAAGCACAAGCTGAATATGATCAAACCCGTAAATCTGCTGTTGGAACAGGGGATCGTTCAGAGCGTATCCGTACGTACAATTTCCCGCAAAACCGCGTGACGGACCACCGTATCGGATTGACGATTCAAAAGCTTGATCAAATTTTAGAAGGAAAACTTGACGAGGTCATTGATGCATTAATTATGGAAGACCAAGCAAGAAAACTTCAAAATGCAAAATAAAGAGCGAACGATCTTTGAAGCCCTTAAATGGGCTTCTTCTTTGTTAACGGAAGCAGGCAGAGACCAAAACGCAGCAGAGTTAATGTTGATGCATGTGCTTGGATGGAGCAGAAGTGAACTTCTTGCCCGTTTTCATGATCCACTGCCAGAGGAGCAAGATTCACAATTCAGCAAGTTCGTCGCACAGCACAAGCGTGGAGTGCCTGTGCAGCATTTAACGGGTGTTGAATTTTTTTATGGGCGTCCTTTTGAGGTAAACAAACACGTTCTGATTCCTCGTCCTGAAACGGAGGAAGTGGTGCTGGCGGCATTGAATATGATGAATCGCGTTTTTCCTAATGATCAGCCGCTCAAAGCTGTTGATGTAGGAACAGGTAGCGGTGCAATTGCGATTACGTTAGCTCTTGAAAAAGAATCTCTCACTGTGACAGCGACGGATATTTCACATGAAGCACTTGAAGTAGCAAAGCGAAATCAAGAAGCGCTTGGTGCAGACGTTCATTTTGTCCAAGGGGATTTACTTGAACCGATTATGGCTCAAGGCATCAAAGTCGATGTGTTTATTTCCAATCCGCCTTATATTGCGGCAGAAGAAATGGATGGTTTATCAGAGGTTGTCACAAAGCATGAACCTGTCAATGCGCTGACAGATGGGCGTGATGGCCTGTGGTTTTATGAGCGTATCGCCTGTGATCTCCACAAAGTACTTCATCAGCAAGCGGTGGTTGTCTTAGAAATAGGACATACACAAGCACAAGATGTAAAAGCGCTTCTTTTGCAGGCGTTCCCTTCAGCTGATGTTCATATCATCAAGGATATCAACGGAAAGGATCGAGCGGTTTGCGCACACATTCAAAACGGAAGTCCGGCTGAATAAAGTCGGACTATTTTATTATGTAAAGATGAAACTTATGGTAAAAGGGAAACGTATATATAGAAGAATGAACATTCTGATCATGATTTTTTACATAAATTTGTTTTGAAGGAGCGAATGGTGTGAACAGAAGGTATGCGATGGTGTTGGTCATCGTCAGTGTACTATTGATTGTGAGTGCTTGCGGTAAACCGAGCTTTAAAAAAGAAGCAGCAGCATTTGGGGAAAACTATAAAAAAGCACAATACACAGTGAATCGGACGGATGACCTATCTGACATGAAGGAGAAGTTGAAGGATTATTTAACAGAGCATGAATATCAAGAATATACAGAAGACAGCATGTTTCCAAGTGTATTAGAAGCAGCAAAAGATCAAGATTGTCAAATTAAACTGAAAAAAATTACGTTTACACCTTCAGATGAAAGCGATGACAGGATTGAATTTGACTATGAAATGATCATTCAATTTATTGACCATAAAGGAAAGGTCAAAAAGGAAATTGAGAAAAAAGGTGCAATGACAGTTATCAAAACAGATTCGGGATTAAAAATCAGCCGAGATTGGGATGGAAGACTGTACCCGTCCGATTACCAATCCTCACTAAAAAGCCGTTCATAAGTTGTTGAATGGCTTTTTTGCATGCAGAAAAAACATTGATTCGCTCACCTCATGTAGTTGTTTTTTACTCATAATCTATTAAAAAAATCATTTTTGCTGTTTACGAGATGCGTTTCCTGGACACAATGTTTGTAGCGAAGAGAAAAAGTGGGGGGAACACATCATGTTCAAAAGTAAAATGATGATTTGTCTTTATATGTTTCTATTATTATGTGGTGCTTTTGCAAACCTTGGAAAAGAGGAGACGGCGGCTGCTTCTGCCAATCAGCCTGTTGTGATTCCAGATGAAGCCATTCGTTTACGCATTTTAGCCAACAGTGACCGGTCGGCAGATCAAGATGTGAAACGAAGTATTCGAGATGAGGTCAATGCCAATATAACGGAGTGGGTGAAAGACCTCACATCCATTGAAGAAGCCAGACGTGTGATTCGTTCAAAGCTTCCAGACATCAATCGTATTGCCAAAGCAAAATTAAAGGAACAACACATTGATCAATCCGTATCGGTCAGCTTTCAAAAAGCCTCATTTCCAACAAAGCTATATGGTAACTTTGTTTATCCTGCTGGGAAATATGAAGCCATTTTGATTACGTTAGGGGAAGGAGACGGAGCCAATTGGTGGTGTGTGTTATTCCCACCGCTCTGCTTTATCGATTTTTCAAACGGAGAAGCGATCGCCTCACCAGAAGGAGATGATAAAGAGCAGGTAGCTGCAGAGCCATCAAATGAATCTGTCAATGAAGTGGTAAAAGAAGAAGAGACGGGTGAAGTGAAATTCTTTCTGTTCGAATGGGTCTCTAGTCTTTTCTCTTAAAAAAGGTCTAAATCTGTTTTTGCCTCATAGAGTTGAAGTAAGAGAACAAAAAGAGGTGAAAGCATGTATTATCAATTAAGAATAGCGACAGAAGAAGATGCCCCGGCCATTAATGCTTTTCTTGAAAAAGGCCAAGCAAAAGGCGGGGTGACGATTGCAGAGCGTACGTCATTTGTGGTCATGGAAGATGCAGACGGTGAGCTTGCAGGCTGTTTAGGCCTTGAACGACTAAATGAACAAGAAGGATTGCTAAGATCACTTGTGATATCAGATAAACTTGGTCAGGGGCATATCGTTTCTCTGTTCCAAAGTGTTCAAACGCTAGGGGAAAAACAAGGTGTGGACACCTTTTATGTTGTAGCCAATCACTCCTCTTCGCATGATTTTTTAGCGCTGATGGGCTTTACGCCTATAGAGGAAATCCCAGAAAGTGTGTGGGTATCTGCGCATGCAAAAGAGTCGTTGGGAAAAGAGCAGGCGGTTGTGCTGCAAAAAACAGCGAGTTAATCACAAAACACCGGACTTATTCACATACTTATCCACTGTAAAACAAGCGTTATCCACAAATTGTGGACAACGCTTGTTTTATTTAGCATCATCTTTTATACTTTCAAAAGGATAATTGAGATATATCAACAGTTTTATCTTTTTTAAAAGGAGTTTGTATGATGTTAAATACAAAAAGGTGGTCTGTGGATTTAAAAAAGGATTTATCCACATACTATCCACAAATTGAACAAGCAGCTCTGTTGTTGCGGCAGAATGAAGTGGTCGCTTTTCCGACAGAAACGGTATATGGACTAGGGGCAAATGCAAAAGAGACAGAGGCTGTGAAGAAAATTTATGAAGCGAAAGGACGCCCAAGTGATAATCCGTTGATTGTTCACATTGCGGATGTTCAACAGCTTCATGAATTTGCGCAAATAGAAAATGAAAAAGTAACAGCGCTGATGGATGCCTTTTGGCCAGGCGCTCTCACCATTGTTCTACCTTGTAAGCCGGGCACATTATCAAAGCAGGTGACGGCAGGTTTAACGACAGTAGGCGTAAGAATGCCTGATCATCCTGTTGCGCTTGAACTCATCCGAGCAGCTGGTCTGCCAATTGCCGCGCCAAGTGCCAACCGTTCGGGAAAACCGTCGCCGACACTTGCGGATCATGTCGCGAGTGATCTTGATGGGAAAATTGCTGGCATTGTCGATGGTGGTTCAACAGGTATTGGCGTGGAGTCAACGGTTGTATCCTGTGTAGACGAGATTCCAGTGATCTTAAGGCCGGGCGGTATTACAAAAGAAGCGTTAGAAGAGGTCGTAGGAACAGTCAACACGGATCCAGGGTTGACGAAAAAGGACGAGGCGCCTGTATCGCCGGGAATGAAATACACACATTATGCACCTGAAGCACAAATGTATATATTTCATGGAAGTGATGAAGACATGCAGCTGCACATTCAGAAGCACCGAGCTGAAGGACTAAAAGTAGGTGTGCTGACGACAGAAGAAAAGAAGGAATGGTTTGCGGCAGATGTTATCTTTAGCTGTGGATGGAGAGAAAAGCCTGAAACGGTTGCGGCAAACTTATATCGTGTGCTGAGACAATTTGATGAAACGGATGTAGACTTGATCATTTCAGAAGCCTTCTCAGAGCAGGGAGTTGGTTCTGCGATCATGAACCGTCTGCAAAAAGCGGCAGGAGGGCGCACTCTCTCTTCATTCAAATAGTTCTAACCTCTCTTGGACAAACATAGGTTAAAGGAGAATGCGTGTCCAAGGGGGATTTACATGAATGAACTAGCTGGCGAATTGCTCACACTCAGTATCATGGCTTTTGCACTTGGAATGGATGCCTTTTCGGTTGGACTCGGCATGGGGATGATTCAGTTGAGATTCCGCCAGATCCTTTATATTGGACTTGTCATTGGGATATTTCATATGTTTATGCCTCTTTTTGGCATGCTAACAGGTCAGCTTTTATCTGGCTGGCTTGGGCTCCTAGCAACCTATATTGGCGGGGCGCTGCTTTTGGTGCTGGGTCTGCAAATGATCATCGCTTCTATCCGAAAAGAAGATAAGCCATTTATCGCACCTGTTGGGGCCGGTCTCGTTCTTTTTGCAACAAGTGTGAGTTTAGATAGTTTTTCCGTTGGCTTAAGCCTAGGGATTTACGGTTCTCGGGTGTTGATGACCATTTTATTGTTTGGCTTTTTTAGTATGATGCTCACATGGCTTGGATTATTACTCGGTAAACAGGTTCGGTCATGGGTAGGTTCATACAGCGGTGCGCTTGGCGGATTGATTTTACTAGCCTTTGGAATCAAATTATTATTTCCGCTCTAGCCAGTCTCCTTACATAACATGTAGAATGAAATGCTATATAATAGAAGAAAAGGAGGTCGAAAGATGAATATCTTATTTGTTTGTACGGGAAATACTTGCAGAAGTCCGATGGCTCAAGCCCTTTTTTCCTCCATTGCAGATGAAAAAGGCTTACAGGTCACTGTAAAATCAGCGGGCATCTTCGCCTCTGATGCAGGGAAGGCTTCTCCTCAAGCAGTCGAAGCATTATTTGAGAAAAGCATTCCACTGAATCACTCATCGTCTAAACTAACAGAAGAACTTCTTCGTGAAGCAGATTATGTCTTCACCATGACGATTCAGCATAAACAGTTGATTGTGGAGCAATATGCTCATGTGAAAGACAAGGTCTTCACTCTAAAAGAATTTGCGACAGGATCAGAAGGTGACGTGTCGGATCCATTTGGAGGGAGTCTCTCCATTTATCAGGAGACACGAGATGAACTAGAAACGCTATTGTATCAACTTGCTAAAAAGCTTAAACAGGATCACAAATCCTCATAAATGGACAACCTGTAAAACCGTTGCGCAAACGGTTTTTCTGCTTTTGTTTGCAAATGACTAGGCAGAGGTTAAAATATAACTGTAAATAAAGAATGAATGTAAGACATGACAGATTAACTCACCCTTAGGAGGAATTGCCCGATGAAAGTAGCCATTGCATCCGATCACGGCGGAACGAATATTCGTGAAGAAATCAAACAACTAATGGATGAATTAAAGATTGAATACATTGATATGGGTTGTGAATGTGGATCAGGTTCTGTAGACTACCCTGACTATGCTTTTCCTGTAGCCAATATGGTGGCAAACGGGGAAGTCGATCGAGGCATTTTAATTTGCGGGACAGGTATCGGTATGAGCATTTCAGCAAACAAAGTGAAAGGCATCCGCTGTGCATTGGCGCATGATACATTCAGTGCAAAGGCGACGAGAGAACATAACGATACAAATGTTCTTGCGATGGGAGAACGAGTCATTGGACCAGGATTGGCAAGAGAGATTGCTCACATTTGGCTGACAACAGAATTTACTGCAGGACGTCATGCTGTGCGGATTGGTAAAATCGCTGATTACGAAGAAAAGCACCTGTAAGGAGCGTTTAACATGAACATTGGTCAAGATTGGCTTGAGATGTTAAAAGAGTTTCATCAAACAGTTGAACTGCGAGCCGGCCACATTTTAGTGATTGGCTGCAGTACGTCAGAAGTGGCTGGCGAGCACATTGGGACAGCGGGAAGTGAGCAAATTGCTGAAGCTATTTATCAAGAGCTCGATCAACTGAGACGCGAGACAGGAATTGAATTGGCCTTCCAATGCTGCGAGCATTTGAATCGTGCCCTCGTTGTGGAAGAGGAGGTGGCGTACCGGCTTAACTTAGAAATTGTAGCGGCAGTACCTGTCCGTAAGGCGGGTGGTTCTATGGCGGCGCATGCGTATCAGCAAATGGAACACCCTGTGCTGGTTGAATCCATTTCAGCGCATGCAGGGATTGATATCGGTGATACATTCATCGGCATGCACTTAAAGCGGGTAGCCGTACCGGTCCGTCTCAGCCGTCATCAATTAGGACAAGCACATGTGACGTTTGCAAAAACTCGTCCAAAGCTGATTGGCGGAGAACGAGCCGTTTATACAAGTTCATAGTTCGGATATATTTCTAATATAATGTTGAATGATGAAGACGCTTCACCCTTTGAATATTCGGGTTTTCATAAAAAAGAAGTCGATTTTCCAAAAAAAACTTTTACATTTTACTCAAAAACCGTGTACAATGAGATGGTGAAAACATCGAATGGAAATAGATTGGAGAGGATTTCGCTGATGAAACATTTACCTGAGCAAGACGCACAAGTATTCAAAGCAATTCAACTAGAGCGGAAACGCCAGCAGGACAAAATCGAATTAATTGCATCAGAAAACTTCGTAAGCGAAGCAGTCATGGAAGCGCAGGGTTCTGTCTTAACAAACAAATATGCAGAAGGTTACCCTGGTAAACGCTACTATGGCGGCTGTGAACATGTAGACGTTGTAGAAGATATCGCACGTGACCGCGCAAAAGAAATTTTTGGCGCTGAGTATGTGAACGTACAGCCTCACTCAGGAGCTCAAGCGAATATGGCCGTATACTTTACAATCCTTGAGCATGGCGATACAGTGCTAGGCATGAACTTATCACATGGTGGGCATTTAACACATGGAAGCCCTGTAAACTTTAGCGGCGTACAGTACAACTTTGTAGAATACGGTGTAGATAAAGAAACACAACATATCGACTACCAAGATGTACTTGAAAAAGCACGTGAACATAAGCCGAAACTAATCGTAGCGGGGGCAAGTGCTTACCCACGTCAAATTGATTTCAAAAAGTTCCGTGAAATTGCCGATGAAGTCGGTGCTTACTTTATGGTGGACATGGCTCACATCGCGGGTCTTGTTGCAGCAGGTCTTCATCCAAATCCAGTTCCTTACGCTGATTTTGTGACAACGACAACTCACAAAACATTGCGCGGACCTCGCGGCGGAATGATTCTATGCCGTGAAGAGTTTGGTAAAAAGATCGACAAATCGATCTTCCCTGGTATTCAAGGTGGACCACTCATGCATGTGATCTCTGCAAAAGCTGTTTCTTTCGGTGAAGTATTGAACGGAGATTTCAAAACATATGCACAAAACGTGATTGATAACGCAAAACAACTAGCTGAAACACTTTTATCTGAGGATATTCAGCTTGTATCTGGTGGAACAGATAACCATCTTGTTCTCATCGACTTGCGCTCTCTTGGCATTACAGGAAAAATTGCAGAAAACGTTCTTGATGAAATTGGTATCACGGTGAACAAAAATGCAATTCCATATGATCCAGAGAAACCATTTGTTACAAGTGGTGTACGTGTAGGTACAGCAGCAGTGACAAGCCGTGGCTTCGATCAAGAAGCGATGAAAGAAGTCGGTTCCATTATTGCGCTGGCTCTGAAACATCATGAAGATGAAGCGAAATTAGAAGAGGCGAAAAAGCGTGTATCTGATCTGACAGCTCGTTTCCCTCTATATCAAGAATTAGATTATTAAGATGCAGACCCATTTGCCTATTTTTGGCATGTGGGTTTTTTTTGTAGGATTTGCGAATCATATTGAAAGATGATGTCTTTTTATGTAGAATTGTAGGAAGTGTGCAAAGTTCACCGGAAGATGACAGAAAAGGAGTTGTAGCAAGCAATGGCAAAGGTTTATGTATTTGATCACCCGCTTATTCAGCACAAACTTACATATATTCGTGACGTTCATACAGGAACAAAAGAATTTAGAGAGCTAGTGGATGAAGTCGCAACATTAATGGCATTTGAAATTACAAGAGACTTACCGCTTGAAGAGGTAGATGTAGAAACACCTGTACAAGTCGCTAAATCAAACGTGATCTCAGGTAAAAAACTCGGAGTTGTGCCGATTTTAAGAGCAGGTCTTGGAATGGTAGACGGGATTTTGAAGCTCATTCCAGCTGCCAAAGTGGGACATGTCGGTTTATACCGTGATCCGAAGACATTAAAGCCTGTTGAATATTATGTGAAGCTTCCATCTGATGTGGAAGAGCGTGAATTTATCGTAGTAGACCCAATGCTTGCAACGGGCGGATCAGCTGTAGAAGCATTAAACAGCTTGAAAAAACGCGGTGCGAAAAACATCCGCTTCATGTGTCTGATTGCTGCGCCAGAAGGTGTAGAAGAAATGCAAAAACATCATCCAGATGTTGATATCTACATTGCGGCATTAGATGAGAAGTTAAACGAAAAAGGTTACATCATCCCAGGTCTTGGTGATGCTGGTGACCGTATGTATGGAACAAAATAAGAATGATTCATGAAAAGCCCACATGCAAACGTGCATGTGGGCTTTTTTGAAAAATATGACAAACGGTTGATATCGTTCTTAGAAAAATCAATGTATACTGAACATTAGCAGTTTTTTTGCATGAATGTCACAACTCTCCTAAAGTTTGATGAAATTGTGAACATTTTGTGTGCTCTCTCATTATAGAAAAGTTTTTTAACTTTCAACGGATTGACACATCATAGACGCTATTGTATGCTAAACGAGGGTATTATGGTAAGGTTTTCATAGCCTATAGCACTCTACTAATCCTCATTGTGAACCCTTTAATAATCAGGGTTTGTATCAGCGAATGAAGCAGAATCCCATAGATCTAAAGATTTCAAGTCTGATTGCACAATTAGACCGATGGGTGATTGATTTTTTTCAAATAGGACGGCTTATCATAAGCGTCTTCTACGCAGTTTTCATCACCATTTATCACCTTTTTTACAATATTTTTCATCGGGAGTCAGATGAATGAACGATCCAAACGTCATTTTCCGCAGACAGAGTAAATATATGTTCTATTTATTGGCAATTTTTGTGTTTGGCTATGCCATGCCTGGTTTTAAACCACTGTTTCTTGGTTTCATTATCGGCACAATTTTTGCTTTCTTTAATTTATTCCTGCTTATTCGGAGAATGCATGCTTTTGATCGAGCAGTTAAAAAAGGAAAATCTATTCGTTCAATGGGAAGTACAGCCAGGTGGGCCAACGCAATTCTCGCAGTAGCGATTGCTTGGCGTTACCCTAACGAAGTTCATCTGGCAGGTGTTGTTATAGGATTAATGACAATATATCCTGTCATTATGATAGATTCCTTCATTCAACTTAAACGTTCTACTATGGAAGAGAGGTGAATACTCTTTGGGTCACAGTTCAAAAACTACAGAATTTTTAGGGTTAACGTTCAACTTATCCAATGTTCTCATGATTACGATTGCTAGTATCATCGTTCTTCTCATAGCGGTGCTGACTACTCGTGTTCTGGCTATTCGTCCGACAAAGGCGCAGAACTTCATGGAATGGATTGTTGATTTTGTTCGAAATATCATAGGTAGTTCGATGGACATGAAAACAGGAGCCCCATTTCTAGCGCTTGGCGTTACATTACTCATGTACATATTTGTTTCAAACATGCTTGGACTGCCATTCTCGATTACGGTCGATCACAACTTATGGTGGAAATCACCAACTGCTGATCCTGCAATCACAATGACACTAGCGGTTATGGTCATGGGATTGACACACTACTATGGTGTTAAAGCAAAAGGAGTCAAGGAATATACAAAAGACTACTTTAGACCAATCCCACTTTTAGTACCGCTGAAAATTATTGAAGAATTTGCAAACACATTAACACTTGGTTTGCGTCTTTATGGAAATATTTTCGCTGGAGAGATTCTTCTTGGTTTACTTGCAGGACTTGCGACTAATTTCTATTCGCAAAACCTTGCACTAGGTATCATTGGTACATTAGGTGCCATCGTGCCGATGATTGTATGGCAGGCATTCAGTTTGTTTGTCGGAACCATCCAGGCATTTATCTTCACCATGCTGACAATGGTGTATATCTCCCATAAAGTCAGCGACGAACACTAAAAAATTGAGAGTCCAAAAAGGACGTTATTTTAAAGGAGGAGCTTTTTAATGAATTTAATAGCAGCAGCAATTGCAATCGGTTTAGGAGCACTAGGAGCAGGTATTGGTAACGGTCTAATCGTATCTAAAACAGTTGAAGGAATCGCTCGTCAGCCAGAAGCTGGTAGAGAACTAAGAACTCTTATGTTCATCGGGGTAGCTTTAGTTGAGGCACTTCCAATTATCGCTGTCGTTATCGCATTCTTGGCATTCTTTGGTTAATATGTGAGAAGCGTTCTAATATGAATTTTAATGGCGAAGATCAGATTAGTTCGAAACTTCGCCATTCCTTTATGTTTTGTTTCTTAACATATTATTTAAAGAAGGGAGTTGCCGTACTAAATGTCTCAGTTACCAGTAGTTTTAGGAGCAGGTCTAAACACCGGAGATATCATATTCCAGCTGATCGCTATGCTCATCCTGCTTGCACTTTTAAAGAAATTTGCGCTTAAGCCTTTATTAGGGATTATGAAACAGCGTGAAGATTATATAGGAAATGAAATTTCAAGTGCTGAAGAAAAGCACGTTCAAGCTGAAAAGCTTCTTGAAGAACAACGTGTCTTATTGAAAGAAGCACGCGAAGAATCACATACACTCATCGAAAATGCGAAAAAGATTGGTGAGAAACAAAAAGAAGACATCATTCAAGCAGCGCGTCAAGAATCAGAGCGCTTGAAAGAGTCTGCTAGAACTGAAATCGTGAAAGAAAAAGAACAAGCTGTGGCTGCACTGCGCGAGCAAGTTGCATCACTTTCTGTATTAATTGCTTCTAAAGTGATTGAAAAAGAACTTGATGAGCAAGCACAAGAGAAATTGATCCAAGAGTATCTTAAAGAGGCAGGCGAAAGCCGATGAGCGTGACTATTGTCTCTAAGCGTTACGCTTCTGCTCTTTTTGACATCGTTCTTGCTTCTTCGGCAGTAGACGAAACTGAAAAAGAGCTGAATGAGATCAAAAAAGTTCTCAAGGCTGACCAAGAATTAAATGACTTTCTTGTTCATCCGAAGATTACGGCAGACAAAAAGAAACATCTGATTGCAGAAGCTTTCAAAGGTGTTTCGACATATGTTTTGCACACAATGTATTTACTGATTGACCGTGGACGCACGAATATTTTTCCTGAAATGGCGTCTGAGTTTGTGAAACTTGCAAACCGTACGAAACAAATAGACGATGCGATCGTGTATTCAGTGAAACCGCTCAGCGGAGCTGAAATTCAATCTTTATCTGAAGTATTTGCCAAAAAAGCCGGAGTCACATCACTGCGTGTAGAAAACGTGATTGACAAGGATCTAATAGGCGGAGTGAAAATCCGTATCGGAAACCGCATTTATGACGGCAGTGTCAGCGGAAAGCTTTCCCGCATTGAACGTCAGCTTGCAGGCGAAAATCGTTAGAAGGGGTGAAACCTTAGTGAGTATCAAAGCTGAAGAGATTAGCGCGCTGATAAAGCAGCAAATCCAAAACTATCAATCTGAAATTGAAGTAAAAGATGTCGGTACAGTCATTCAAGTAGGGGACGGTATCGCGCGTGTACATGGCCTTGACAACATTATGGCAGGAGAGCTTGTTGAGTTCTCTAACGGTGTAATGGGTATGGCTCAAAACCTTGAGGAGTCTAACGTAGGTATCGTAATCTTAGGACCTTACAAAGATATCCGTGAAGGTGACGACGTAAAACGTACAGGTCGTATCATGGAGGTTCCAGTAGGAGAAGAGTTAATCGGACGTATTGTGAACCCACTTGGTCAGCCTGTTGATGGACTAGGTCCAATTTTAACAAGCAAAACACGTCCAATTGAAAGTGAAGCACCAGGCGTTATGGATCGTAAATCGGTACATGAGCCGCTTCAAACGGGAATTAAAGCAATTGATGCCTTGATTCCAATCGGACGCGGACAGCGTGAATTGATTATTGGGGACCGTCAAACAGGTAAAACATCTGTTGCAATTGATACGATCCTGAACCAAAAAGATCAAGACATGATCTGTATCTATGTAGCGATCGGACAAAAAGAATCAACTGTTCGTGGTGTTGTTGAAACACTTCGTAAGCATGGTGCGCTTGACTACACAATCGTTGTCACAGCTTCTGCATCACAGCCAGCTCCACTTCTTTACCTTGCTCCTTATGCAGGTGTAACGATGGGTGAGGAATTCATGTATAACGGCAAGCATGTGCTTGTTGTGTATGATGACCTTTCTAAACAAGCGGCAGCTTACCGTGAGCTTTCATTATTGCTTCGTCGTCCTCCAGGTCGTGAAGCATTCCCTGGTGATGTTTTCTATCTTCACTCTCGTTTATTAGAGCGTGCAGCGAAGCTTAGTGATGAAAAGGGTGGCGGTTCTATCACAGCATTGCCTTTCGTAGAAACGCAAGCTGGTGATATCTCTGCATATATCCCAACAAACGTTATCTCAATCACAGATGGACAGATCTTCTTACAATCTGACCTCTTCTTCTCAGGCGTACGTCCAGCGGTAAACGCAGGATTGTCTGTATCTCGTGTAGGTGGTTCTGCACAAATCAAAGCGATGAAAAAGGTAGCAGGTACACTTCGTCTGGATCTTGCTTCTTATCGTGAGCTTGAAGCATTCGCTCAGTTTGGATCTGATCTAGACCAAGCGACTCAAGCCAAATTAAACCGTGGTGCTAGAACAGTTGAAGTCTTAAAACAAGACTTGAACAAGCCGCTGAAAGTTGAAAAACAAGTAGCGATTCTTTATGCACTGACAAGAGGATACTTAGATGATGTAGCGATTGCTGATGTCAAACGCTTTGAAGCTGAGTTATTCATGTACATTGAAGAAAACCATAAAGACTTGTTTGACACAATCTCTCAAACAGGAAACATGCCTGCTGATGAAGAGTGGAAAGCAGCGATCGAAGGCTTTAAACGTACGTTTGCACCAAGCAACTAATTAGTAATCTTTCCGAGAGAAAAAGATTCTCTTTTTCTCTCTTTTCACGTAAATGAACACGGATTCCTGAAAAAAGGTGGTGAAATCTTTGGCCTCATTACGCGATATTAAGTCAAGGATCACGTCAACAAAAAAATCGAGTCAGATCACAAAAGCGATGCAAATGGTATCAGCTGCGAAACTGAATCGTGCTGAAAATAATGCGAAGTCCTTTGTTCCTTACATGGAGAAAATCCAAGAAGTCGTTGCGGCAATCGCAACTGGAACAAGTGCTAAGCACCCAATGCTTCTTTCAAGACCTGTTAAGAAAACAGGGTATCTCGTCATTACATCTGATCGAGGACTTGCAGGACCTTTTAACAGCTCGATTTTACGTGCCGCTTACCAAGCCATTCAATCTCGTCATCAATCTGCTGATGAATATGCGGTGATTGTGATTGGTAAAATCGGACGCGACTTCTTCAAAAAGCGTGGTATTCCAGTTATTTCTGAAGTCACAGGGCTTGGAGACGAAGTAGCGTTTGCTGATATTAAAGAATTAGCAAGCAGTACAGTACAAATGTTCTCTGATGAAGCGTTTGATGAGCTTTACATGTTCTATAACCATTTCGTCAGTGCCATTTCACAAGAAGTAACAGAGAAAAAATTATTGCCGCTAACGGACCTTTCGGCCGCAGCGACACCAAATAAACGTTCCGCATCTTATGAGTTTGAGCCTTCTGAAGAAGAAATTCTTGAAGTTCTCCTTCCTCAATATGCAGAGAGTTTGATTTTCGGTGCGCTTCTTGACAGCAAAGCAAGTGAACATGCTGCAAGGATGACAGCAATGAAGAGTGCAACAGACAACGCAAAAGAATTGATCGACAGCCTGACACTCTCTTACAACCGTGCTCGTCAAGCAGCGATTACACAAGAGATTACAGAAATTGTCGGCGGAGCAGCTGCCTTAGAATAGAAATAATTGTCAGGAGGGAATGCAATGAAAACAGGACGCATCAGTCAGATCATGGGACCAGTCGTAGACGTTCGTTTTGAAGACGGTCACTTGCCTGAGATTTATAATGCGATCAAAGTTTCGCATAAAGCGGAAAGCGAAAGTGAAGTTGATATCGACTTAACTTTAGAAGTAGCACTACATTTAGGTGATGATACAGTGAGAACCATCGCAATGGCATCAACAGACGGTGTGAAGCGCGGTATGGAAGCTGTAGACCTTGGAAAACCAATTTCAGTACCAGTTGGTAACGTAACACTTGGACGTGTATTCAACGTACTGGGAGATAACATTGACTTAGATGAGCCACTTGGTGTGGAAGCGCAAAGAGACCCAATCCACAGACAAGCGCCTTCTTTCGATCAACTTTCTACAGAAGTTGAAATTCTTGAAACAGGTATCAAAGTTGTTGACCTTCTTGCTCCTTACATCAAAGGTGGAAAGATCGGTCTATTCGGTGGAGCCGGTGTTGGTAAAACCGTTCTGATTCAAGAATTGATCAACAACATCGCACAAGAACACGGCGGTATTTCTGTATTCGCTGGTGTTGGAGAGCGTACACGTGAAGGAAATGACCTTTACTACGAAATGAAAGATTCTGGCGTTATCGAAAAAACAGCGATGGTCTTCGGCCAAATGAACGAGCCACCAGGTGCACGTATGCGTGTAGCTCTAACTGGTTTGACAATGGCAGAGCATTTCCGTGATGAACAAGGTCAAGACGTATTGTTCTTCATCGATAACATCTATCGTTTTACACAAGCAGGTTCTGAAGTATCAGCCCTTCTTGGACGTATGCCTTCAGCGGTAGGTTATCAGCCAACTCTTGCAACAGAAATGGGTCAGCTTCAAGAGCGTATCACGTCTACAAACGTAGGATCGGTTACATCGATTCAAGCGATCTATGTACCTGCGGATGACTATACAGATCCAGCTCCAGCTACAACGTTCGCTCACCTTGATGCAACGACAAACCTTGAGCGTAAGTTGACAGAGATGGGGATTTACCCAGCGGTAGATCCACTTGCTTCAACATCTCGTGCCCTTGCACCTGAGATTGTTGGCGAAGAGCATTATGCGATCGCGCGTGAAGTTCAGCAAACATTGCAACGTTATAAAGAATTGCAAGATATCATTGCCATTTTAGGTATGGATGAATTATCTGAGGACGATAAGCTTGTGGTACACAGAGCTCGTCGTGTTCAATTCTTCCTATCTCAAAACTTCCACGTAGCAGAACAGTTCACTGGCCAAAAAGGTTCTTATGTGCCATTACAAGAAACTGTTAAAGGCTTCAAGGAAATCTTATCTGGTAAATACGATCACCTTCCAGAAGATGCATTCCGCTTAGTCGGCCGCATTGAAGAAGTGGTTGAAAAAGCCAAAGAGATGGGTGTAGAGGCCTAATCTGGTCCTTAGGAGGGTAAAAGCATGAAGACCGTTCAAGTCAATATCGTTACTCCCGACGGCCCAGTGTATGAAGCGGATGTGGAAATGGTCAGTGTAAGAGCAGAAAGCGGTGAGCTTGGGATTTTAGCTGGCCACGTTCCAATGGTTGCTCCGCTAAAAATCGGTGCAGTTCGCTTAAAACATAGTGGATCAACTGAATTGGTTGCAGTAAGCGGTGGATTTGTTGAAGTTCGCCCCGAAAAAGTAACCATTCTTGCTCAGGCTGCTGAAACATCAGACAAAGTTGATGTAGATCGTGCAAAATCAGCGAAACAGCGTGCTGAAGAGCATTTGAACCACCCGAATGAAAGTGATGTACGCAGGGCGGAACTCGCATTAAAACGGGCATTAAACCGTTTAAATGTAGCAGGGAAATAAAACAGAAAATCCTTCTTATCATTGCGATAAGAAGGATTTTTTTTAGGATGACATGAGAGATTGATACATCGACACATAAGGATGAGATGCTTGCTTTTCTAGATATAACTGCTCGCAAAATTGCGTACTGCAATGCCATGTTTTATTATTTCTGCGTAAGCCAAGGGTATATTGGTGCGGAGAGTCCATATAAGGCCGCACGACCCAATCAGCATCTGAATGATGCTTGATGACAACCTCTCCCATGTACACACTCAACATCGCTTCCAATGCATCAATAGGCATTTTCCACTCAGCAAAAAGCTGCTGACGGAAGGCATCGAAGTATAATGACTCTAACTGATAAAGGCTTTCCTCTGAGTAATCCAAAGAAATGTTATGAAAATGACACAATTGTGCTAATTCTTCTAGCTGTGTCTGTCTATAATCAAAGTAGAAAGCAATGGCTTCCCATTCATGTTCAAATGAGGGAACCAGTTCTCCGTACAAATCAACAAAGTCAGGAAAAGAATCTTTCAAATATGATCAGCTCCTTCCACCGCAGTATATCATCTCCTTCGCATCAGAATAAGAGGGGATTCACTCTAAATGTAGCTCTTTTTTCCAAATGATTCATCTTTCCGATTTTGGAGGATATAATGAAAGGGAGTTTTCCTTTACAGAAATCAATAAAAGGAGGATTCAAGTGTATGGAAGACGTAGGACAACAAGCAATTGTCAGTATTGTGATCCACCTATTTTTTATTGCCATTACGTGGTGGGCATTGCTTGCGGTGAATATCGATCCACTGATTAAAAAAGGAAAAATTATTCAAGCTAGATTGCTCATGATGCTGATCACGATTGCTATTGCATCGGCAGTCAGCAATTTCTTCCTTGATTATTTAAATTTCTCCAGACAAATCCCTTATATGTTTTAACATAAAAGGTTTGGTCACTGCCTTCTGCGGGAACGTAAAAAGAAGTGTCAAAAATATGGCCTTTGATGACTTTTCCACGTATGCATTGATCTCCTTGCGGCAACACTTGTAGCAAGGGGGAATGACAAGTGAGAAAGTATTTAAAAGGTTGGCCATTATTTGCATTTATTCTTTTTTTTGTTCTGATGATTCAAGGTGTTCGGGCGGAAGAAACATCCACGCTCGCTCAAATAGCAGAAGGTATGAAAAACCAGCAAATCGAAGTAAGTGGATGGACGCTTCATGCCAAAACAAATATAGACATTTCATCCGAACAATTTTCAAAAAAAGTGAAACGTTTGAAAGACGAACTACGACAGTATGAGTGGACCGAAAAAAAAGAGAAACATGTCACCAAAGTCACAGGAATTTACAAAGATGAAAAAAATGATACATTATCGAAAATTTTACTCGTGAAGACCGACACAAAATCAAACCAAAAGTCGTATTTATTATATGAGCAAAAAGGTGCTCGCCCACTGAATACCTGGGAGCATACATATGATCAGTTCGTACGTCATGCAAAAAGCATATTACAAGAAAAATTTGTGATTTTTACTTGTCTCGATGGTCATGTAAATGGTATGATGGATGTTGTTTTGCAAAAAAAAGCTGAAATGATAGCAAATGAATTTCAAGCAAAACCTGTTGAGTATCTCGTTGAGTCTAATTTTGTGTCGCTTTCCGCTTACACAGAGAAGTGGGAACAGTTCATTATGACTTCAAATGATAAAATGAATGTTCAAATTGCCATCAGAAGTTCGGAAATGAACGAAAATCATACGATTACGGTTGGCACACCAATCGTAACGACTGAATATTAATATAGAGAATTTGGGACGCGGAGGGGAAGACCTTGGAAAAAATCATCGTCCGCGGCGGTCAAAAGTTAAACGGCACAGTTAAAGTAGAAGGCGCAAAAAATGCCGTTTTACCAGTTATCGCTGCATCTTTGTTAGCAAGTACAGAAAAAAGCGTAATTTGTGATGTACCTACGCTCTCCGATGTATATACAATCAATGAAGTGTTACGTCATTTAGGAGCAGAAGTACATTTTGAAAATAACGAAGTATCAGTAGATGCATCTCATGCACTAGAAACTGAGGCTCCGTTTGAGTACGTCCGTAAAATGAGAGCATCTGTGCTCGTCATGGGACCACTTTTAGCTAGAACAGGTCATGCAAGAGTTGCATTACCTGGTGGTTGTGCGATTGGTTCAAGACCAATTGATCAGCATTTAAAAGGCTTTGAAGCAATGGGAGCTAAAATTCAAGTAGGTAATGGTTTCATCGAGGCTGAAGTAAATGGCCGTTTAAAAGGTGCAAAAATCTATTTGGATTTCCCAAGTGTAGGGGCAACTGAAAACATCATCATGGCAGCAGCATTGGCTGAAGGAACGACGATTTTAGAAAACGTAGCAAAAGAACCTGAAATTGTTGATTTGGCAAACTACATCAATGCCATGGGCGGTAAGGTTCGCGGTGCTGGAACTGGTACAATTAAAATCGAAGGTGTAGAAACACTTCACGGTGCAAAACACAACATCATCCCTGACCGAATTGAAGCTGGTACGTTTATGGTGGCAGCAGCCATTACTGAAGGAAATGTTCTTGTAAAAGGCGCTGTGCCTGAGCACATGACTTCACTTGTGGCGAAAATGGAAGAAATGGGTATTCAGATCATTGAAGAAGAAGAAGGTTTAAGAGTCATTGGACCATCTGAGCTCAAGCCAATCGATCTAAAAACAATGCCGCATCCTGGTTTCCCAACGGATATGCAATCTCAGATGATGGCGCTATTGCTTCGTGCGAACGGAACAAGCATGATCACAGAAACTGTGTTTGAAAATCGTTTTATGCATGCTGAAGAATTCCGCCGCATGAATGGCGATATTAAAATTGAGGGTCGCTCTGTGATAATCAATGGACCTGTTCAACTTCAAGGTGCTGAAGTGGCAGCGACTGATTTAAGAGCAGGAGCAGCACTTGTACTTGCTGGATTAGTGGCAGAAGGTCATACACGTGTCACTGAATTGAAGCATATTGACCGTGGATATGTGAACTTCCACCAAAAACTAGCAGCAATCGGTGCAGACATTGAAAGAGTAAATGATGAATCAGCAGATGTGACACAAGAACAAGTTGTATCAGATCTAAACGCATAATCATAAAAGAAATCAGTGTGTCCATTTGGGCATGCTGATTTCTTTTAGAATCATAGACTGGTTGCATTTTCAAAAGCTTATCATTAGTGTATCCAATCATTTTAAATTTTATTCATAAAGACGAACAGTAAATCAAACGATGAAGAGCACAAACATATCAGCAAAAGACTTGTCCAATGAATGAAAGAAGCTGTCATATTAGCTTGTCCTTGCCCATAGGATAAAAGAGATTCAATGACAAATGGGGGCAGCCAATATGAAACCAATGATATGGACAATCGCAGGAATTTGCATCATCATTTTAATGATTCCAACCTTACTCGTGTTGCCGACGTTCCAAGGAAAACCAGCAGCCAGCCAACACGTAGCAGCAGAACCATCGGTTAAAAAAGAAGTGAAAGGTTCAGTCAAATTAAAACAATCACCCGTCTCCATTCCCGTCTACCGTTCAGCACATCAGCAGGTAGAAAACATCCCCTTAGAAGAGTATGTGATCGGTGTCGTCGCTTCTGAAATGCCAGCCGATTTTGAAATAGAGGCGCTCAAGGCACAGGCACTCGCCGCTAGAACGTATATCGTCAGACAAATGATCATTGATAAAACCGTCAAATCTCCACAGGGTTCTCTTGTAGATGACACCCAAATGTTCCAAGTGTACAAAAATAAACAGGAACTGAAGAAAATTTGGGGAAAAGCGTACAATTGGAAATTAAAAAAGGTCACAGAAGCGGTCGCCAGTACACAAGGGAAAGTACTGACGTATGACGAAAAACCAATTGATGCTTCCTTCTTTTCAACAAGTAATGGGAAAACCGAAAATGCAGAAGCTTATTGGAAAAATGAAATCCCTTATTTGAAAAGCGTCTCAAGCAAATGGGACGAAAAATCACCCAAATTCCAAAACAAGAAAACCATCACAGTGAGCGAATTTCAGCAAAAACTTGGTGTGACCCTTGGCCAGCAGCAGGTGGGAGAAATTGTAGAACGAACACCAGGCAATCAAGTAGCCAAAGCCGTCATTAACGGAAAAACATTGTCGGGCAGAGACATTCGCGAATCACTAGGATTGCACTCTGCAGACTTTACATGGGAACGAAAGGGTCAGCAAATCGTGATTACGACAAAAGGGTATGGCCATGGTGTGGGCATGAGTCAGTATGGTGCACATTATATGGCACAGTCAGGCAAAAAAGTAGAGGCGATCGTGAAACATTATTATCAAGGGATAAAAATTGAATCAGCTGATCGCTTTCTGAACACATATATGGCTAAGAAATAAAAGCAAAGGTGCCTCAAAATGGGGGCATCTTTTTTTTATGTGTGAAGAGGTTTGAACAGAATGTGACAAATTGCGACTTAAGGCGCACCTCAGGAAATCTTAAACATTTACATCCCGACAAGAACCGATGGCCGATACAAAGCCCCTCGAAAGAATGAGAAAACGAGGGTGACAAAAGAGTCGTTAGGTGAATATATCTAGACATCTGACAGAATTTTAGTGATTTTGATGAAAGAGAAAAAGGGATCGAGTCCTATACCATTCCAAGACAGAATATTTTACGATTAAGATGTTTCAATCAAATACATAAGGAGGAAGGAAAAGCATGTTGAAAAAAGTATTTACACTCGTAACCTTAGCTGTATTGACATTATCAATGTCAATCTCTTCACCAGTATTTGCAGAAGCAGCATCAGCCAAAAAACATAAGAAAGATGTAAGAGTGACGATCTTACTTGATGCAAGTGGAAGTATGGCAAGAAAAGTGGATGGAGAGCGCAAATTCGATTTAGCAAAACAAGAGGTATTTAAATTTGCTCAGTCTCTTCCGAAAGATGCTAAAATCCGTATGAGTTTGTTTGGGTCTGAAGGAAACAACAAAAACTCAGGTAAAGCCCAATCATGTGAAGTCATTAGAGGCGTTTATGGCGTTCAGCCTTATGAAAAGGATAGTTTCGAAAACTCTCTAAACGGTCTTGGACCAAATGGCTGGACACCGATTGCACGTGCTCTTGAAAGTGCAAAGCAAGCGGATAAGCAGCTTCATAAGGGAACAAAACACATTGTGTACTTAATTACTGATGGTGAAGAAACTTGTGGTGGAGATCCAGTAAAAGTAGCGAAAGAGCTTCATAACTCAAAAGGATCTACTGTAGTCAATGTGATTGGATTAGACTTTAACGATGGCTATGAAGGTCAATTGAAGCAAGTAGCTAAAGCTGGTAAAGGTCATTACTACCAAGCAAGCACAGGGAAAGAAATGGGTTCTATCCTTACAGCAGAATCATTAAAACTACACGAATAACTTGCTGAAGAAAAGGGAAACGATTGATTGATGCTTTCGTTTCTCTTTTTCTGTACAAATGAAAAAAAGGGAGATTTTTTAATGAAAAGAAATATTATATTAACCATTTTAGCGAGTCTTGTTCTGCTTCTTTCTTCACCAGCTCATGCTGTAACGAAAAAGGAGCCTGCTCATGTGGTGATTTTACTTGATTTAAGCGGAAGCATGGCACAATCGGTTGAAGGCGAAAAGAAAATCGATATCGCAAAACGCTCGATCCAAAGTTTCGCAAGTATTTTATCAGAAGATACACAAGTCTTGCTTCGTGTTTTTGGTCATGAAGGAACGAATAAAAATGCAGGAAAAGCCGTTTCTTGTGCAAGTTCCGAAGCAGTTTATGGATTTGGAACATATGAGCAAGCAACCTTTCAACAAGCGCTAAATGTGTATGGTCCAACAGGATGGACACCACTTGCCAAAGCATTAACTGATACGAAACAAGATTTTGAAGATCACCAAGCTAAAGGAAAAAATATTGTATATGTTGTCAGCGATGGTGAGGAAACATGTGGCGGAAGCCCATCACAAGCAGCAAAGCAATTACATGAAGAAGGTATTGACACAATCGTCAATATCATTGGCTTCGATGTAAATGAAAAAGAAGCAAAAAGTCTAAAATCTGTTGCCCAAGCTGGTGGTGGACAATATCAACCAGCAGCAAATGCAGAAGAATTGAATCATATTCTTCAAAAAGAAGCGAACTCTTTTGGTCAATAGGATGTGAATAGACAGCTGGGGAGAAACCCCCAGCTGTTTTTTCATAAAGGATCAATTTAAAGTCGTTTCCAATTCATCAATCCGTTTCTCCACGTAGTGCTGATCTTTTCTTGCATGAAAGGTTTCGGCTTTTTCTAATATTGCGGTGGTATTGTATTCTGGAATCTGGGAATAGCTTTCGTAAACTCCTTTTGGTATTAACACGTTTCCTTCAGGCCAATAAACTGCGATATTTCCACGTTTCAGCTCTCCGAATTGAGCAACTCCTTGGTAGGATCCATATTGATTAAAAAGGACAACGGGATCGCCTTCTTGGACGTAAAGCTCTTTCGCATCTTCTTCATTCATCAAGATAGAATGCCGCTTTCCACCATTAAAGGCATCCTTTTCACTGTAAATCATAGAGTTGAATTGCTTGCCTCGTCTTGTCGTGATATTGAAATGCCCTTCAGTTTTTCGGTATTGAGGCAGCTGTGCTGGGAGCAGGTGTCCTTTTCCATCCGGTGTTGGACACACCCCATCTTCGCAAAGCCATGCGCCACCCCATTGAAAGACATCCCCTTTATGACGCAAATGCTGGATCCCATCATAGTTCCGATTTGCGATGGCAATCTCACGGCGAATGTCTTCAGCATGGTCAAAATGAATCAGCTTCGCGTCTTCTGGGCGAACTCTTTTTGCTAGGTCAATATAAATGTCCCATTCAGCTCTAGCTTCTTCAATGCGAGGTCCTTCAATTTCCGGACTGAAATACACCATGCGTTCCGTACTGGTTGATGTACCGCCGCCTGGCTGTTCATATCTTGTCATTGCAGGCAGAACAATCACAGTCTCTTCTGCTTCTACCAGTGTAGAGGTGTTCAAAATAATATCTTGATGGACACGGAGTTCAAGCTCGGATAGTGCTTTTTCAATCGCTTCAGGATTTGGCATCGTTTCTAAAAAGTTTCCACCGCTAGTAAACAGCATCTTCAGCTTTTGCGGGTGTTCTTTTGGAAGAGCCATTTTTTCAAATGATTGCCCAATCGTGTCGCCATGCCATTTTGGAATATCAAATCCCCATATCTTCTCGATTCTTTTAATATTCTCTGCATCAAAATCACTGCCGGGCAATACGAATGGATCGGCACCCATTTCGCCTGAGCCTTGGACACCGCTATGGCCACGAATAGGCATAACGCCACAATGTTTTCTGCCAATAAATCCGCGTAACATGGCAAGGTTTGCGACTTGAGATATATTATCAGTTGCAAAGCGATGCTGAGTGAGACCCATACTCCAAATAAACACCCCTGAATTGGCATTGGCAAGCAGTACAGCGAATTCCTTCATTCTTTCTTTAGATAAGCCTGACGATGCTTCGAGATCTGACCATTTTAACTGAGTGACATGCTGCTTTACATCTTTTATGCCGGTTGTATGTGCTTGGATAAATTCATGGTCAAGAGCGGAATGGGGCGCTTGCTCCTCCATATCAAACCAATGTTTGATGACACCATTCATAAACGCAATATCGCCGCCTATATTGACTTGATAAAAATCATCCGCTATTTTTGTGCCGAATAAAGCACTTTCTGGGATAGAAGGGACCCAATATTTTTCCATTGCAGGCTCTTTATATGGATTGATGACAATGATCTTGGTTCCTTTCTTTTTAGCGGCGTACATATATTTAGTAGAAACCGGCTGGTTGTTTGCTGCAACAGAGCCCCAAAATATCAATACATCTGTTCCAATCCAATCACTGTAATTACAGCTGGATGCACCTATACCAAGGGAGCGTTTTAGAGCGGTTTTGCTTGGTGAATGGCAAATACGAGAAGCATTATCGATATGATTTGTTCCAATAAATCGCGCAGCTTTCGCCGCAGTATAGTACACTTCATTTGTAATCCCTCTAGCCGTTAAATAGAAAGCAAGCTGACGTTTATCAATGGATTTGATTTTAGCGGCGATTTGATCTAATGCACTATCCCAAGAAATGCGTGTAAAGGCATTCTCACCTTTTTTTCGAATCAGGGGATAAGGAATACGCCCAAGTTTTCGAAGAGACGTGCTATCCATTTGTTTGAGCCGCTCAATATCTTCGAACCATTTTGGATCAATAGCTGGCATTGTGTTAAGCCGTAACACATTCAGTCTTGTAGTGCATATATGGGGTCCTGCTAGTGTTTGATCGTATAAACCTGATACACCAAGAGCACAGCCGTCACAAACGCCCTGAGTCAATATACGGTACGCATAAGGGAGATTATCTTTGTTCTCCCATGCCACTTTCATCGTGTCTCGAATGTGTTTCGGTTTTACTTTTCCGAGCCCCATAGGAGCAAAAGAGGCCCATAGCTTTGGTGAGGGTTTTTTGTTGAGTTTAATAGGCCCCTTGTGTTTTGTTTTTCCCATGATATCGTCACCCTCCTATCATTTTGTAAAGCGTTTTCATATCTAAAAATTACCTGTAGATTGTCATTCTGTCAAATTCATCTTAAGAGCGGACCGTGACAGAAGAAGGAGCAGTAAGATTTGATTCACGAAGTTGTTTAATATCCTTCCGAATGAGAAGAGATATGATAAACGCAATGAAAAATAGGCCAGAGAAGACCATGAGACTTTGTGTGTAATTGCCTGTAATGTCACGAATAAAGGAGGAAAATAAAGGTCCTGCTAAACCAGCAGCGGCCCAAGCGGTGAGAATATAACCGTGTATGGCACCTAGCTGCTTGGTACCAAATAAATCTCCGATATAGGCTGGAATTGAAGCAAACCCTCCTCCGTAGCACGTATAAATGATCGCCATCACGATTGAAAAGATGAGCGGTTCTTTTAAGTAGGGAAGTAAGGGAAAAGCAATGAGCTGTATAGTAAAGAAAATCGTATACGTATTTGGCCTTCCGATATAATCAGAGAAGGATGCCCATCCGATCCGTCCTAGCCCATTAAAAGCACCTAAAATTCCAACAAGAGTAGCTGCTGCACCCGCCGTGAAACCAACACTTTCTTGAGCAAGCGGTGATGCTACAGAAATAATAGCAATTCCGCATGTGATATTAATAAAGAGCATGACCCACAAATAATAAAAACGCCGTGTTTTAATGGCTTCATTTGCGGTGAGCTGTGATAAATCTTGAGGAATTTTTCTTTGGCTTGTTTTTAGCACGTTAAATTGTTTGACATCATCAGGTGTTGGTGGTGATAAATAAAGAGATGAAACGACCATGATGATAAAATAAGAGATTCCGAGAATATAGAAGGTATTTGCAATATCAACTTTTTCAATGAGAAATTGAATAATGGGACTGCAAATCAGAGAAGCAAATCCAAAACCCATAATGGCTAAACCCGTTGCGAGTCCTCTTCGATCTGGAAACCATTTGACTAATGTTGATACTGGAGCAATATAGCCTACACCTAATCCGATTCCAGCGAGTACACCATAAAATAAATAGAGGAGAGGTAATGAAGACATGTGGACAGCAAACCCTGATCCAGTCATCCCAATGCCGAAGAAAATAGCTGAGAAGAGCCCTGATGCCCTCGGCCCATACTTTTCAACGAAATGCCCCATGAAGGCAGCTGATAAACCTAAAAATAAAATAGCGATGCTAAATGTCAGGCTTATTTCTGTTAATGACCATTGAAAGGTTTGATGTAAAGGATTCGTAAAAACACTCCATGCATAAACAGATCCGATAGATAAATGAATCCCCACAGCACTTGTAGCGATCAGCCAACGATTTTTTGTTTTATTCATTGTGTTCCCTCCATATAAAGCAAACAAAAAGTTTGATAAGATAGAAATATGTTACATTTTTATGACTTTTTAAAATAATATCACAATTCGTCTGGTTCATATAACTAAATTTGTGTTGAAAGGAAGATCAGATCATGAATCCTTCTGTTAAAACGAAACGACGCATACACCAATATCGCAAAGGTCAAATGACATGTAAAATAGATGAAGTTGTAGAAGAATTCCCTTTAACCGTGCTGGTGAATGGTGAAGAGTTTGTCACACTCGTTTGTTCACCGGATCATTTGAAAGAATTGGTGATCGGTTTTTTAGCTTCAGAAGGAGTCATTCGATTTGAAAAAGAGATTAAAAGGTTTACAATAGATGAAAGTATGGGTTTTGCATATGTTGACTTACATCACACAACTCAGTTCCAATCCTCAGATTTTACAAAACGAGTGATCGGATCTTGCTGTGGGAAAGGAAGGCATTTTTATTTTCTCCAAGATGTAAAGACGGCAAAAACAGCCATTGACCGAATCAGTATTTCTGCTGAAACTTGTATTCATTTAATGAAATGTTTACAGGAGGAAAGTCAGTTATTTCAACATACTGGTGGTGTCCATAATGCTGGACTGTGTGATACAGAAAAGCTATTCATCACTAGGACGGATATAGGACGGCATAATGCGTTGGATAAAATCTATGGATATTGTTTACTTCATAAAATCCCACTGAGAGATAAAATCCTTGTATTTAGCGGCCGGATATCATCTGAAGTTCTGTTGAAGGCAGCAAAATTAGGAGTATCAATCGTCATATCAAAATCAGCTCCTACTGAGTTAGCACTTAAAATGGCAGAAGAATTAAATATTACAACAGTTGGATTCGTAAGAGGAGAATCTTTTAATATCTATACTCATCATCAGCGTATTACAGAATAGGAGGCTAAGTATGGTCAGTATTTTGGATAAAAGACATCGACCATTGCGCGATTTAAGAATATCCGTAACAGATCGCTGTAATTTTAGATGTACGTACTGTATGCCTGCTGAAATCTTTGGACCAGATTATCCTTTTTTAGATAAAGAAGAGCTGCTTAGCTTCGAGGAAATTGAACGACTTGCTGCGCTTTTTGCAAAGGAATTAGGTGTGGTGAAATTACGTATTACAGGCGGTGAACCTTTAATGCGTAAAGATTTGCCCGTTTTGATAGAAAAACTCGCAAAAATTCCAGGTATTGAAGACATCGCGATGACAACCAATGGAACGCTGTTACCTTTGTACGCAGATAAGCTAAAGAAAGCAGGTCTGAATAGAGTCACCATTAGTTTAGATTCTTTAAATCCAGATCGTTTTAAGCAGATGAATGGAAGACACATTTCCATCCAAAAAGTATTTGATGGGATAGAGGCTGCAAAAAAAGCTGGACTTGCTATTAAGATCAATATGGTTGTCCAAAAAGGTGTGAATGATCAAGATATCTTACCAATGGCAGCCTATTTTAAAAAAGAAGGACACATTCTACGATTTATTGAATTCATGGATGTTGGCAATACGAACAAATGGAATCTCAAACATGTATTGACGAAAAAAGAGATTATGGAGCTAATTCATTCAAAATACCCTATCAAACCAGAACCCCCTCGATATCAAGGGGAAGTAGCCAATCGTTATTTTTATGAGGATGGGTCAGGAGAGATTGGCATTATTTCTTCCGTTTCAGATGCTTTTTGTGGATCGTGTAATAGAGCTAGACTATCTGCACGTGGCGAATTATTCACCTGTCTTTTTGCATCATCGGGCTTTGATCTGAGACAATTCATCCGTAATTCAGAAAATGATGAATATCTAGTGAACATATTGAAGGAACTTTGGTCAAACAGACAGGATCAATATTCAGCTGAGAGAGAGCAAAAGAAAGATCAGAAAAAAGTTGAGATGTCCTACATCGGCGGGTAATGACAACAAAGTATCATGATCATCGATTTTTGAAAAGAAGAGAAAATGCTATAATCACTGTTGAAAATCTTCTTTTAACATCAGGATAATATTTCCTATAAGGCTCGGCCCCATAAAAAAACAGCAGAGATTCTGCTGTTTTTTAAAATGTTATTTTGTACCTCAAAATTGACAGAGTAAGGATGAAAAAGAGATTTTTATTCATTTTGTCCTGCTTTACATTGACAGGAACTATGCTAAGATCAAATCAATCTTTACCAACTCGATTTTTTTACTCCTGGAATCTGTCCTTTATAGGCAAGCTCACGAAAAGCAATTCGAGACATTTTAAATTTTCTCAAGTAACCTCTAGGACGGCCAGTTAATTCACAGCGGTTTTTTAAGCGAGTGGGTGAAAAGTCTCTAGGTAGTTTCTGCAAAGCTTCATAGTCACCTTTTTCTTTTAGCTCTTTCCTTAATTGTGCATATTTCAAAACGAGCTGCTGCCGCTTTTTTTCTTTTGCTATTTTTGATTTCTTTGCCATTTAAAACCCTCCTGGTTTAAGTGTGTATGTTCCATTGAAAGGGGTCTTCAAACGTTGTCCAATCTTGATCAAATTCTTCAGGTGTAAGTAAGCATTGATCTAGTGTACGAATAATATCTGCTTTAGGTAAATCTACACCGATAAAGACAAGTTTTGTATGTCGATCACCAAACTCTGCATCCCACTCATCTAGAATGTCTGGTTCCTGATTTAAGATCCGTGATCGTTCTTGCTCAGGCAAGGCAGCAATCCAGTATGCGATTGGTTCAATTGCCACAGATTTTCCAGCTTGTGAAATTAAAATGGTTAAATCATGATGTGTCGCTAGCCATGTAAATCCTTTCGCTCGAACGATTTGCTCTGGCATTTGATCTAACCATGCATTCAGTCTGCCAGTATGAAAAGGGAGCCTTCTTTCATAAACAAAAGATGATATTTGGTATTCTTCTGTTTCAGGCGTATGCTGAGAGTGTCCAGCATTAATTTCTTTGATCCAGCCCGCAGAAGCACTAGATTTTTCAAAATCGAATAAACCAGTATTCAAAATATCACTAGGTTGTACGTTACCTTTAGAGGTTCTAATAATGGCTGCTTCTGGTTGAAGTTTGGTTAACACGTGCTCAAGCCGATCTAGTTCTGATGCTGATACAAGATCACATTTGTTGATAATGAGCACATCACAAAATTCAATTTGATCAATAAGTAAATCGGAAATCTCTCGTTCATCATCATCTGAAACTGCTTCTTTACGATCCAATAAACTTTCTCCTGACTGGAAATCTGTCCAGAAACGGTTTGCATCTACCACCGTTACCATCGTGTCTAATCTGCAAAAACGTGTCAAGTCTATGCCCATTTCTTCATCAATGTAAGAGAAAGTTTGAGCGACAGGAATTGGTTCACTAATACCTGTAGATTCAATGACAATATAATCGATATTCCCAGCCTTACAAAGGCGTTCTACTTCAATTAATAAATCTTCTCTCAATGTGCAACAAATACAACCATTAGATAGTTCAACCAGTTTCTCATCTGATCGAGAGAGTTCGCCGCCTTGCTTAACTAATTCCGCATCAATGTTTATTTCACTCATGTCATTGACAATAACAGCTACTTTTAGCCCTTTACGATTCTGAAGAACATGATTTAATATCGTGGTTTTTCCAGCTCCTAAAAAGCCGCTTAGAACTGTGACAGGTATTCTTTTATCCATTTGTTTTAGTCCTTTTGAACATGCTCATTTTGTATGCCGCCTCACTTATATAGTAATGATTACGATTTAAATCTTAAAAATTATTTTGTTTCCCGATGAAGGGTGTATTTCTTTAATCGTGGAGAATATTTTTTTAACTCCAATCGGTCTGGGTTCGTTCGTTTATTTTTTGTAGTGATATAGTTTCTGTCACCTGTTTCAGTACAGGCTAAGGTGATTTTCACGCGCATAATTGCTATAATCCTCCTTTATTTCGTAATGATTACGATTTGTATTTTAAAATGATAAAGGCTGATTGTCAAGTTTAGTATCAAGTCTATGCCAACTCAAATAAAAAAGGGGTATCGTATTTCATTGATACCCCTTTCTATTAATAAAAGTCACCAAGTTCTTCTTCGTAATAATCTTCGTACTGTTGGACATCAGTAGGAAGCTCTTGGAGAAAGGCTAGCCCGCCTAGTATAAACATCAAAACGATCGCGATGAATGAGAGAATAACGGCGGCAATACTTGAAATCGCAAACAGTGTTTGCATTTTCATCATCTTAGCATATTGTTCCAATAATTCTTCGTAAGAAGTATCAGGCGCTTGAATCAATTGTTCAGCTGCTTTCACGGATTTTTGGACATGTATTCCCATCATGATGAGAAAAACGCCAATGGCAGCAGGAAGAACAAGCCAAAACCCACTGAGGATGGATAGACCACCTGAAATATAGAGAAAGATGCTCCCAACCTTTCCCCACTTTGTTATTGAATGAAGAGATTGAATGATTTTCTCAGTTTGTTGCAATTGTGTTCACTCCTTTATGTATTCACTCTATATCATACTTGAGCAAGTAGTACTTTAGGAAGAGTGAATTGACCATTTTTCTATCTTTTATTTACTTTTTATGGATAAATAAATTATTTTTCAATAAGAAAAAAGTAACAATTGCTATAATTATAACCGACAAATTTTGTAATAAATAAGAAAAATAGTTTAAAATAATTAGAAAAATTATCAAAATATGTTGTTAGTTGTCTATCAATTGGTTATTATTGTATTGTATTACCATAAAAATTGGAAGGTGGAATTCATATGTTAGATCGAATTTTAAACAAAATGACCAATGTTCAACCTGCAGCTGCTAGATGTATTTTGCAAAGATTGGTCACTTCTTGCCAATCAGCACCAACTTGTTTCCTTCAAGGCGTTGGAACTTTCCGTTACTATGTGGATCGTGACACAGGTGAGATTTGTACTAGCCAAGAACGCGTTAAATGTGGCTGCTAAATCTAAGTATCTTATTTATTAGGGTGTGAACGCATGAGCATAACTCCAATTTCATTAGTAACAAATGCTATGCAGACGTCAAATAAGCGTCAAGCAGGCCATACATCAAATTCTTTTTTGACCCAAGCAGCGCAAATTGTTCAAGGCGACCATTCTCCAGAAGAGAGAAAGGCGTTATTTCAACAACTGACTTTAGTTCAGCAAGGAAAAGATTTAGAGCTTCATGTTTCTAAATTAAAGGAACTAGAGAAAGAGGTTCAAAAAGAGGGATCTTCTTCTGTTACTGTGAATCAGCACGGTGATCAAGTTGACATTTCAAATGAAGCTCGCAGTGAGTTTGAACAAGCTGAGGAACAAACATCCGCTTCAAGCGAAGCTAATGATATCGCTGCAGAGGAAAAAGGGAAGGATGTTCAGCCAAATTCACAATAATAAAAAATGAGGCATGTGTTTGATGCTCTTCACATGCCTCATTTATCTTTAGTTTGCAGCTAGTCTTGAATAAAGACCGTCTGGAAAAGGTGCTGCATATGAGATGGTATCATTCTCTTCTACCATGATGTAGAACGGAAACTCCTGAATTTGGAATGCGTTTATCAATTGTTCGTCTACCGGAATAATTCGCAAGTTTGTTTCGTGATCACGATATAATTCTTGGTCCTTTTTTTGCCCGTTTTTCAACAAAATACTCAATGAAACGTTTAGTTTACGCTGCTTTTTTGTTTCTAGGAATTGTTCGAGTGATGGAATGCAGTGCGGACATGCTGTGTCAGTGAAGATCAGTAATTGTTGTGTACGATTTGTTTGCAGCAGATCATTCATGTGAATGGGTGATGGCTGTTCGAGAAGTGGATGCGCAAGTTTCTGCCCCACGTGTTCTATAGGTAAGATGATAAGCTGCATCTGTTGTTTTAAATAGATGATAATTCCAGCCGTTAATAGAAGACTGCAAATCATAAGAGCGAGCTGTAAAAGAAAAATTGAATTCATCGTATATCGTCCTCTCAAAATGAAGTTACGCAAAGCTATCATATTACAAATATCAAAAATATGTCAATTATACTAAATGGTGTAAGGTGGAGCATCTCATGAGTACAGTGAACCATTGTTTATATGCAATCTCCTATACTTGGAAAAAAAGTCGTTCTTATCTTCTTTTAACTTTGTTCATTCAAGTGATCGTTGGTTTTATGCCTTTGGCTAGTGTCTGGATTATTCAAACTTTGATTAATGAAATTATTTTATTTATGACGTCTTCTGGTGACATCCAAAAGGTTTTGTGGTTATTTGGACTGCAAATGGTCATTGTGATTTTAGGATATGGGCTTCAATTCATTCTTCAGCTTAGTCAACAGAAAGCAACAAATCTGATTGGTCTGCATTTGAAAGGTGAATTGCTTCAAAAAGCGATAAGACTGCCGTTTATTACGTTTGAGCACCCGTCCTTTTACAATGAAAGTCAACGTGTGATGAACAGTCATCAGCATGTTCTCAGTATGGTGAGAAGTATTTTTACAATGATGAGCGCGTTGATTACTGTTGTATCACTTCTTATCTATATGATCGGTATTCATTGGGGCTTAGCGGTCATATTGTTCTTGTTTACCTTGCCTGTATTATGGATTGAACTTTTCTTTGGAGGCGCACGTTATCGATTAAATCGTTTGTTAACGGCTAATGATCGAAGAGAAATGTATGTATCTGATCTCGTCGCGCAGCGAGATTCTTTAAAGGAAGTTCGTTTATATGGAATAGGGAATTATCTTCTTCAAAAGTGGAGAGGTCACTACGTTAAAAGTGCAGATGAAAAATATAATTTGCTGAAACGCCAAGTGCGCTGGGAGATGGCAGGCGGGTTGCTCATGACATTGGCCTATGTGTGCTGTGGTTTATTGATTGTCTTTCTTATTTTTCAAAAAAAATTAGCAGCGGGTACGTTTGTTGCAGTGCTACAAGCTGTACAAAACATTCAAAGTGGGTTTCAAGATTTAACGAGGGAATGTTCTAGTTTATATGAAACGAGCCTATATGTTGATGAAATGAGAGCTTTTCAAAAGAGAGAAGAGGAAATGCATGAACAGACGGAAGAGGCAGCGTCGCTTCAGGGAATTGAGCATATCCAGTCCATTACATTAGACAATCTCTCTTTTACTTATCCGAATATGAAAAAACCAGCGATTGAGCATATTCATTTTCATATGAATAAAGGTGAACGAATTGCATTAGTAGGAGATAATGGGTCCGGTAAAACCACTTTAATCAAATGTTTAACCGGCTTATATGATCCAGATCAACAGAATATGCACAAAGTCAATGGAGAGGATATTTCCACCATCCATAAAAAGACCTATCATGCGAGAATGGCTGTGCTTTTTCAAGATTTTATGAAGTACGAATTCACTGTGAGAGAAAACATAGGATTTGGCCGTATTGATGATATAGAAGAGGAAGAGCGGTTGATTTCAGCCGCCCGTCAAGCAGGTATAGAGAAAAGAATTAATGAAATGGAAGACACATATGATGCGCAGCTAGGTCGCTTTTTTGAAGAGGGACATGAATTGTCTGGCGGACAATGGCAAAAGCTTGCGATGGCGAGAACCTTCTTTAGAGAAAGTGATTTTATTATTTTAGATGAACCGACCTCTGCTCTCGATCCATTGTCGGAGATCTCACTCATTCGAAAGTTGTTCGATCATACGCAGGATCAAGGTGTTTTGTTTATTACACATCGTATGGGAGCGGCCCGCTTAGCAGACCGTATCATCGTCATGAAAGATGGTGCTTTTATTGAAGAGGGTAACCATGATGAACTGATGGCATTACACGGAGAGTACAGAAGGCTATACGAGGCACAATCTCAACTATTTCAACAAAAGGAGATGGTGTAAGGTGAGTGTCTTTTATTTCATAGGCGTCTATTTACTAGGAATCATTTTTGCAGGTGCATGGCTGGATAAAGCAAGGAAACAGAAGGCACATGTTCAGCAGATCAATGCTTATCGGCTGCTGCCGCCTTCTTTCGCTGCACCCATGTTTTATGTGTTTTTGTCGATTGAGTTGGTTTGTACGGTTCATTTGTTTATATGGAACATGTCTGTCCTGCCTGCAATTGGCCTTACAGCCCTGTTATGTATTTATACTGGAGCGGTTACGTTCAATTTAATTAGGGGGCATCGTGATATTTCGTGCGGTTGTGGAGGATTACTGGAAAACGATCGCCTGCATTGGGGGATTGTGATTCGTAATCTGCTGATGCTTACTCTTGTGGCTGGGTTATTTTATGTACATCCTGGTGTTGAAATGATTTCATTGCGGTTGAAAATGATTTGTTTTCTCATTGCAGCGGCTGTCTGTTTGATCATAGCGGTCAGCCAAGAAATTGTGCTATTGAAGCGAAAGTGGATCGACTCATTCCAGATTGCAGATGAATCAATTATAGAAGGAGATAAAATGAAATGACAGATATTTTATTAATCATTGTGTTATTAATTGTCATTGCCCAGCTGGCTGTCGTTTTTTTGCTTGCCCGTTTTATCGGGAGATTTATGAATAAAATAAAGTCCCTTGATGGAATTGAATTGAAGGAAGCGGATATTGGTGACCCGGCTCCGTTATTTCGCAGTTATTCGCATGTAGGTGAAAAGGTGATCTTGAAGGAGTATTTGCAAAAAGGGCGAGCTGTGATGCTGTTATTTGTGAATTCTACTTGTATGACTTGTAAAAGTATTTTGTCTGATGTGCAGCCTCAAACTTCACATGATGATGCTCATGTGATTGTTATAAATGGAGATGAACAAGCCGATGATGCCTCGCTTCTTCAATTGCTGCCGGAGCAAGCTGTTTATATGCGCTCATCACAAATTATGGAGTTGTATGGAGTAACAGTTGTTCCGCAAGCGCTTCTGATTGATGAACATGGTATCATTCTGAAAAGAAAATCACTTCAAAATGCGAAGCAATTTGAGCAGTTGGTGCATGCTTCATAAAAAAGCGTCTCTTTCTTCAAGAGACGCTCAGTTTATAATTCTTTTCCTAAAATATCTAAGTCGTACCGATTGCCGTCCATTTCTGCGATGCGTGGCAAATGTCCCCAAGTCTCAAATCCGTGCTTCTTAAATAATTTGATGCTGGCTTCGTTGTGGCCGAAAATAAAGGCAAGTAACGTTCGGATGCCTAATGAGGGTGCCAATTCGAGCGCCTCTTGTAAGAACAGTGACCCTAAACCTCTTCCTCGATAGTCTTGGTTCAAATAAATACTCATTTCAACAGTACCGTTGTATGCAGGTCTGCCGTAAAACGTTTCAAAACTGAGCCAGCCGTAGATATTTCCTTCCTCATCTGTTTTCACATAGAGAGGACGTTTCTCTGAATGATTCAAAAACCACTGACGGCGGTCTTCTACTGTAACAGGTTCTGTATCGGCCGTTACTTCTCTTGAAGCAATCGTTGAATTGTAGATATCGACGATCTCTTTGAGGTCATCTTCTGTTGCCATGCGGTTGAAAGTTTTCACCATATGTACCCCCATCTTTTTTCATTCATCATACATATTATTGATGCGATTGCGCAAAATAAAAAGAAAAATGATTTCGTGTGTATATATTTTTTGAAAAGTGTTCAGAATGTTGCTGAGGTGATGAAAAATGAGAGAGGAAGAAAAGAAACGTACTTCCAAAATCACAAAAGTTCAGCAATTTTTCCGTAAGCGCTGGGTATTCCCTGCTATTTACTTGGTCAGCGCAGCGGTCGTGTTAACAGCCGTTCTTTGGTATCAAGCTGTATCGAAAGATGTGAAAGACCAACTATCTGATGGAAATCAAACAGGACAAGAACAGCGTGATGATGCCGTTGAAGTTGGAAAGCCAATTGAAAATGTCGCTATGCCGGTCCAGAATTCTGAGAATGTTTCTGTCGTGAAAAAGTTCTATGAAGCAGATGCTGATCAAAAAGAAAAAGAAGCAGCACTTGTAAACTATAATAACACCTATACCTTAAGCAAAGGTATTGATCTTGCAGATAAAGATGGCAAAGTGTTTGATGTCACAGCTGCTCTTAGTGGAACAGTCGTTCAGGCGAAAAAAGATCCAGTTCTCGGTCACGTTGTTGAAATTGAACATGAAGATGGATTGTCTACTGTGTATCAATCGTTGTCTCAAGTGAGTGTAAAAGAAGGCGATGAAGTAAAGCAGAATGATGTCATCGGTGCTTCTGGTAAGAATCTATATGGTGCTGAAAGCGGCAACCATGTTCACTTTGAAATTCGTATGGAAGGTTTAGCGCTTAATCCACTTAGCTTCATTGATAAGCCTGTTTCTTCCATTGAAAAAGCAGCGCAAGAAGTGACAGAAGAAGCAAAAGAACCTGCTCAGCCAAAAGTTGATGAAAAAACGAAGGAACCTGCTGCTGACGATAAGGCAAAAGAGCCGGCTGAAGAAAAATCTGAAGATAAGTCTGATGAGAAGGGGAAATCCTCTGATCAAGAAAAGTCTTCTGATTCCTCTAAAGACCGCAGTCAGTCAGAAGAAACAAAACAATCTTAATGTCATGTCAGATCCTCTGTGTAGATAAATGCACAGAGGTTTTTTTCTGTCTTTAAAAAAACCTCCGCCATATGGCGGAGGGATGCTATAAGGCGGCAGGTCCTTCTTCACCTGTCCGAATGTTGATTGTATTTTCTATCTCATATATAAAAATCTTCCCATCCCCTGGTTCGCCTGTACGCAGTACTTTCTGTGCTGTTTCCACGACCTGTTCAACAGGTACTTTGCTTAAGACGATTTCAATCTTTAAACGTTCGTACACATTGCTTTCCTTTTTGACGCCACGGTATAGTTCCGTATGTCCCTTTTGTAATCCGCAGCCGTGCACATTGGAAAAGGTAATCGAGGTGACACCAATCTTTCCAAGCTCCACCTTTAATGTTTCAAAATTAGCTGGACGTGTGACAATCTCCACTTTATACATTTTGCTCATAGAGACACCCCTTTTTCTTTAATCTTGATATGCTTTTTCGCCGTGCATCGTTAAATCAAGACCGACTGATTCTTCTTCTTCAGTTGCGCGAATCTTGAAGAAGATGTTGACGACTTTGATGATCACGTATGTGACAACTGCAACAAAGACGTATGTGGCCACGATGGCGACAACTTGTTTCCAAAGTAAGCTTGGATCGCCGTAAAATAAGCCGTTGGCTCCGCCATCATTGACAGATGTAGTGGCGAAAAGGCCTGTAGCAATGCCTCCCCACGTACCGCCGATTCCGTGCAGACCGAATGCATCCAGTGCATCATCATAGCCGAACTTGGCTTTAAGTGAATAGACGCCCCAGAAACAAACGATTCCGCCGATAATTCCGATGATAATCGAAGCAAATGGTGTGACAAAACCTGCGGCAGGTGTAATCGCTACTAGGCCTGCAATGGCTCCAGAGATTGCACCTAGCATCGTTGGTTTTTTGTTGATCATCCATTCGACTAACAGCCAGCCGATGATTCCTGCAGCAGCTGCTGTATTGGTGTTAATAAAGGCATACATGGCGACACTGTCTAATGTGAGGGCACTTCCTACGTTAAACCCAAACCAGCCAAACCAAATCACAGCTCCGCCTAGAAGTGTGTAGATCAAGTTATGCGGAGAAGAACTTGCCGCTTCTTTTCGCTTCCCGAGAACAATGGCTACGACTAGACCAGCCACACCGGATGATATGTGGACGACGTTTCCACCGGCGAAGTCAAGTGCTCCCATTTCGCCAATCCAGCCGCCACCCCATACCCAGTGTGCGACTGGAGCGTATACAAATGTGACCCAAAGGAGTGTAAACACGACCACCGCTGAGTAACGAATACGTTCAGCGAAGGCACCAGAGATAATGGCTGTTGTGAGGACGGCAAAGGTCATTTGGAACATCATGAACAATGAATGTGGAATCGTGTCACTATATGAACCAGGTTCAAAGCCAACGCCTTTTAGTCCAACCCAGTCAAAGCCTCCGATCCATGCATTGCCTGGCGCAAAGGCCAGTGAATAGCCAAACACGATCCAGACGATAGAGACAATGGCTAGTGAGGTTAAGCTGTGCATTGTCGTACTTAACACGTTTTTACTTCTCACAAGTCCTCCGTAGAATAAGGCTAAACCCGGTGTCATTAACCACACGAGTAGTGTGCAGAAGAACATAAATACTGTATCACCCATTTGCATGCTGCATTCCCCCGAATCATTCAGAATTAATAGATTTCTTAATTCTTCATTATAGAGAGAAAAGTCATATATAACATATTCATGTAAGTTTATCTAACATGGTTTTTTGGTCATTATCAATATAAATGGATGAAAAGTTCGTAAAAAATGAGAATAATCGTGCATGAACGACGAAAAATAAAGGGCGTTTGACCTATAAAATCGAACTGAGAAACAATTTGGTTCGCTCCTCTTGAGGAGAATCAAATAATTCTAATGGGGTACCTTGTTCGACAATTCGTCCTTCATGCATATAAACAACTCGGTCAGCTACTTCTTTTGCGAAGCCCATTTCATGAGTGACGATGACCATTGTCATGCCTTCTTTGGCAAGACTTTTCATGGTTTGCAGCACTTCGCCTACAAGCTCTGGGTCCAGCGCAGAAGTGGGCTCGTCAAATAACATGACATCGGGCTTCATGGCGAGAGCTCGTGCGATGGCAACGCGCTGTTTTTGACCGCCTGATAGCTTTGAAGGGTACACTTTTGCTTTATCCGCTAGTCCGACTTTTTCTAATAAGACATTGGCTTCAGTTATCGCTTGTGCTTTCTTTGTTTTTTTCACCATAACCGGTGCTTCGATGATGTTTTCAAGCACGGTTTTGTGCGGGAAGAGATTAAAATGCTGAAACACCATGCCTATTTTCTGCCTCATTTCGTTTAATTGATCTCGTTTTGGATGAACGGGACTGCCATCAATGATGATCTGACCGTCATTTTTTATTTCTAAAAAATTCATACAACGGAGCAAGGTGCTTTTCCCAGAGCCGCTTGCACCAATTAAGACGACGACATCATTTTCATATACAGTGAGGTCGATATCTTTTAAGACATGCAGCTCTCCAAAGTATTTATTCAGTTTTTCAACACGAATGATCTCTTTTGATTCTGTCATGCTTCTCCTCCTAATGATCACTGACTGATAGTTTCTTCTCAACGGTTTGCACAGCGAATGTTAACAGCAGGACAAGAACTAAGTAATAGACAGCCACGACAAGTAAGTACGTCATGTTGTCAAAACTGTTGGAGCCTTGAGTGGTGGCTATGTTAAAGAGTTCATTGACGCTGATGAAGGCAGCAAGTGATGAATCTTTTAAGCCGATGATAAACTGATTGCCGAGAGGGGGAAGGGCGCGCCGCATCGCTTGCGGGAGAATGATACGTCTCATGGTTAGAAATCGCCCCATGCCAAGAGAACGTCCTGCTTCTTTTTGACCTTGATCGATTGATTGAATCGCCCCTCTGAATATTTCTGCTATATAGGCACCGTTATGGAAGGCAAGCGCAATAGAGGCTGCCCAAAAGTCGGGTATATTTAATTCTGTCAGCCCAAAATACAGGATGAAAATCTGCACAATGAGTGGTGTCCCGCGTACAAGGAAGATATAGGCATTTGCGATATAACCGAAAACGGCCACGCGGGATATTTTTAGTAAGGCAAAGAAAAGCCCGATGAACATGCCGATGAAAATACTGATGACAGTGAGTTGTAAGGTGAGCAGCATTCCTTCTAAGAAAACGCCTCTAGAATCAATCAGCGTTTGAAAAAAATGTGATAAGGTAGGCAAAACAATCATCTCCATTTGAAGAAAGTGCGCCTAGAGAAAGGCGCACAATCGTGGTTTTAATCCTGTTTGACGGTAATATCTTCGTCAAAATACTTTTCGCTAATTTGTCTTAATGTTCCGTCTTTTTTGAGTGCATCAATCGCATCGTTGATTTCTTTTATGAGCTCTTTATTGTCTTTAGAGACAGCAATTGCTTGCTCACTTTGCCCGAGTCTTTCTTGTGCTTCAATTTTTAGTTTTTTCTTCATGGCTTCTGCCCCTGTGGCAAAATCAGTGACGACTGCATCGTGTTTGCCATTGGCTAGTGCTTCTAAAGCGACAACATCACTGTCGTAATATTTCGGTTCTTGACCGCTATGTTCTTTGGCAATATCCGCATAAGACGAACCTTTAGAGACAGCGATTTCTTTGTTTTTTAAGTCATCTGCACTGTGAATGTCTGCGCCGGGTCTTGTGAAGATTTGCGGACCTGAGTAGTAATACGGTTGAGAAAAAAGGACGTGTTTTTTTCGTTCCTCGTTGATGGTATGACTTGCAATGGCGGCATCAAATTTACCTGCTTTGACGCCTTCGACGATGCCTGCGAATTTATATTTTTTCTGTACAGGCTCTAGACCCATCTTGTCGCTAATCGCATTGCCGACATCAATATCAAAGCCGGACATCTGGTTTCCATCCATGTAACTGAATGGGTGGAATTCACCTGATGCTGCAAAAATAAATTTCCCATCCTCCAAAATCGGCGACCCTTTCGCTGTAGAATTACGTTTATCTCCGTTCCCATTTGTTTCATTTGAACCGCACGAAGACAGAAGTAATACTGCAACCGAGAAAAGGGCTGGGACCCAAAACCGTCTTTTTTTAATAATAAGCTTCTCCTCCTTTTCAGCCGTTCTCCGTATAAGGAGAAAGTAGGCTTTTCAATATGTGTAGCATCTTACCATTTGTTCCTCATATTCTCAATTTTATATGCGCTTTTCCAACACTTGCCCTTTTTAAAATGTATGTCTTGCTTTTCGGAGAGAGAACTTGAATTGATCAGGGTAAAAAAGGGAAATGAATCTCATAATAACGAGGAGATAGACAAAGAACGTGTATGTCAAAAGAAGGGGGCGGGTGTATGATCAAATGGAAAGACAACAGAAAAGTCTTTTTAACGGCGATTGCTTTTGGAACGATGTTAAATCCATTGAATTCCTCAATGATTTCTTTAGCCTTGCATCAAATTCAGCATGAGTTCGGTTTGTCGTTTACGACGGTATCTTGGCTCATTTCAACCTTTTATTTGGCCAGTGCGGTCACGCAGCCGGTGAGTGGACGAATTGGAGATCATGTGATGAGCCGGAGAACCTTATTTTTATTTGGACTAGTTCTAGTGGCAGTCTCAGCCATTTGTGCGCCGTTTGCCCCGACTTTTGCGGTGCTGATTGTGATCCGGCTTCTACAGGCGATTGGAAGCAGTGCGATCTATCCTTCAGGTGTTGGACTGATTCGGGATCATGTGAAGGAACGACAAGCTTCTGCTTTAGCGGTATTGTCCATCTTTGCTTCAGCGATGACAGCACTCGGGCCGACACTTGGCGGGTTTTTGATGACGATCGGCAGCTGGCCGGCGATCTTTTTAGTGAATCTGCCATTCATATTGATCAGTTTTTTTCTAGGCCTTTCCTTGTTTCCTAAGGAGAAGAAGAAAAAATTGCGTATCGGAGACACTGTCCGAAAGCTTGATTTGCCAGGGATGTTGCTATTTACAGTTTGTATTGTCCTTTTGCTTTCTTTTTTATTATCACTATCTGATGGTATTCAGTATGTACAGGGCATTCTCTGTCTTGTGAGTGCGGGTGCTTTTATATGGTGGGAATATCAGGTGGATGAGCCATTTATCCAAATTCGGATGTTCAGGCAGGAGAAACGGCTTTCGCTTGTGTATGTGCAATTTATCATTTTGAATATTTTCTTCTATTGTCTCTTTTTTGGCTTGCCAAGTTATTTTCAGGATGAATTGGGCTGGCGTGTGGAGATGACAGGTCTCTTTATGCTTTGCATGTCTGGCGTGAGCATAATGGTATCGCCGCTGACTGGCAAGTGGGTAGATCGCGGCGATGAACGGCATCCTGTTTTGGCAAGTGCTGTGCTGATGCTGGCCGGTGCTTCCGCAATGACTTTCTTTTTTATACCTGCGCCATTCTGGGGGAAAGGACTGGTTCTTGCTTTGCTTGGACTCAGTTACGGGATTGGAAATGTTGCGCTTCAAGCTGCGATGTTAAAAGCGAGCCCTCAACAAATGATTGGCACGACCTCTGGGCTTTTTCAAACATGCAGGTACCTTGGTTCCATTCTGTCATCTGCCGTGCTTGGCATGCTGTTTGGTGAGGAAATTGCGGGTTCTCATTTTGAACAATTAGGCTGGACATTGATCATGATTTCCCTTGTCGGCATTAGCGTCAGCCTATATTTTTCGAGTATGGTCAGAGGAAACCAAACAATAAAAAAAGCGGCTGGGATAAAGTAGAAGAGAGGTCTTCTATACTTTATCGCAAGCCGCTTAAGAGTTGGACAGGTCTGATCCTTGGTCCTTTTGCTTCCTTCTGAAAATTTTGCCCACAATGTTCTCGTAAAATGTCACGATACGGTCAATTGGAGAGTCAAAGAACTTCCATAATTTATTCATGATAAAGACAACCAAAATCGATACGATCAAGCTGCCTAATACATCAAATGGATAATGATGACCGACCCAGATGCGGGAGAACCCTGTCAGTAATCCAAAAACAAGCAAAATATTGCCGAGTTTTTTATTACGGGATCGAATGGCTAGTGAAAGAGCCAGTGCACCTGTTGTGTGGTCACTTGGGAAGGAAGCGTCTGCTGAGTGCGGGATGAGTGTGTCGACTTTGTGCGCCACAAACGGCCGCTCTTCATAATAAAACAGCGTAATGGCAAAATTGACGATGAGTGCCACGATGCCTGTTACACCAGAAAAGAAGACATGCTTCTTAAATTTGTGATTACCTAAAAACCAGCAAATCAATAAGACGAGGGCATATACGAGAATGGCCTTTTTCGTAATGAAAATCATGGCCTGATCTAAAAACTCAGAATGATGAGCCATCCCGTGTATGACTTTAAACAATTCGTAATTCAAAACATCACCTATACTTTCGCTTAACGCCAACTATTTTTCAAAAGACCTATCTGTTCATTTGAAATATCCTATATTTTAGCATGTTTTCAGTGAAGTTTAAAACAGTATCCTATTCTGATAGGGAAACCTTTTGTGCTTTTGCTTCTTGCGGTTTTCGTTCGCTCCAATAAAAAACGCCCATGCTGAGTAACACGACAACGCCAGCAATGAGATATACATTTGAAAAATCTGTGAAGCTGACAAGCAGTCCGAAGACAAATGATCCAGCGGCAATCCCCGTATCATATAGGGTAAAGAAAGTTGCTGTGGCGTAGCCTGTACGGTGTGCTGGTGAGTGCTGTATCGCAAGTGTTTGTAGACATGGCACCAAAGAGCCGTAGCCAAGACCGATGACAGCGCCGGATAAAAGAAGCATGGTGGCTGTTTGGGTAGCGGTCAGCATCCATAAACCAATCGCAAAGAGAGCAATCGATGGATAGATCACAATATGAGGCCCGACTCGGTCAAACAGTCTGCCTGTAAATGGACGTGATCCAAGCATCGCAGCTGCAAATACAATGAAGAAATAACTGCTTGCACCCATCAGGTGAAGTGAATTGGCATAGACTGAAATAAATGAAATGATTGGCGAGTAACAGAAGGAGATAATGATTCCAACTGCTGCCGTTTTTAAAGCACCTTTTTCAAACAGGTGAGAAAAAGTGAATCGAAAGATGACACTTCCGCCGTTTTCAGGCTCTGGCTGTCTAATCAGCATCGTGAAAGCTGCACCGATAGAGACGATGATCGAAAAGAGAAGAAATAAAGAATGGAATCCTACTTTTCCGACTTGATTCAGTGCGATAAACGGACCGATAACCACAGCGAGGTTCATTGACATCACAAAGTATCCAAGACCCTCTCCTCGTTTATGTTTCGGAATCATATCAGCTGCAATGGCACTTGCTACGGTTGTCAAAATGCTGAAGAAGATTCCTTGCACGAAACGCAGCATGAGAAGTGTTTGGAATTGATCAATTGGAATGTATAAATAAGTGAGCAGGGCAAAAGCCGTTGAAGAAAAAATCGCCATGCGTTTCTTGCCGAATTTCTCAATAATGGCCCCTGAAAATGGTCTTGTCACAATTGCTGATAATAAGAAGACCGTCACAAGGAGGCCGCCCTGTGATTCTGTTCCATTTAATTCATCCATTGTATAAATGGGGAGTAGTGTCAAAAGGGCATAAAAAGAGGTGAATGTAAATAAATTCACCAGGACAATCATGATAAAGTCTTTTGTCCAAATGCGTTCGTTCATGGTGTATGTCACTTCCTATTCAGTTGATAATTTGTGTAAAAGTGTATGGAGGAGTTGTTTTTCTTCGTAGGTAAAATCTGAAAGACATTCTTCTTCAAATTGTTCCATCGTCTGTTTGATTTTTTGAAACTTTGCTTTTGCATCGTCTGTCATGACGATGAGATTCTCACGTTTGTCTTTTCCTTGGACTCGTTTCACCCAACCGTTTGCTTCTAGACGCGTCACGGTTCTGGTAATCGTCGGTGCTTCGACGTTCAAATAGGTCCAAATGTCTTTTTGCGTTTTAGGACCGAATGTATCCAAACAAAAAAGTACAGTCCACTGGGACATGTACAAGTCATAAGCAGCAAGCGCTTCGTTCGCTTTTTTAGACAGCAGCCGCGCGCTTTGATGTATTTGATGTAAACACTCTCTGTTTAACGTATCCATAGGCTCACCTTTATTCATTATTTATCTAGGTAAATAAAATCACCTTTCCTATTTTACGTGTTACACCGATGCTTGTAAAGTGAAAATTTTCGCCACTCGAAATGATTTTTTGTTTTGTCTTTTCTGATAAATCCCTTGTCCCATCTTCATTTTTAGCATATTCCCTATGCAATGCTAATACACTGTTACAAACCTGACAAAGAGAGTGTTTGAGGTGAGGGATCGTGTTTGGCATTTACTACCTAATGGATGAGAAATTAAGACGAACAAGCGCCGCTGAAAATGGATAATATTGATACGGATCTCATTTCACACTTCTCACATCCATTTTAGGGAGGTCGAGTGGTGTGCACGATTACATCAAAGAGCGAACAATCAAGATAGGAAAGTATATCGTGGAGACAAAGAAAACCGTTCGTGTAATTGCGAAAGAATTTGGAGTCTCTAAAAGTACTGTACACAAGGATCTAACAGAAAGACTGCCAGAAATTAATCCAGATCTGGCTAACGAAGTGAAGGAGATACTGGATTATCATAAATCAATCCGCCACCTGCGAGGGGGAGAAGCCACAAAGTTAAAGTATAAAAAAGAAGAAATTTTAGAAGGTGAGCCTGTAAAACAGTAAGCTTTAGTTCTTTGTTCATAAACATGATATATATATCTTCCTCTTATCGGTAGTTTCTAACCACAAATTTTGTAAAGACTTTTGTAAAGAAATATCTTTTTTTCTGCAAATTATGATAGAATATATAATTAGGGCAGAATGTGGTATTTGCTATGGAAACAGATTTTCAAGGAGGATATATATAGATGTTTGCTAGGGATATTGGAATTGATCTTGGTACTGCAAATGTACTGATTCATGTCAAAGGAAAAGGAATTGTGTTAAATGAACCATCTGTTGTCGCTCTTGATAAAAACAGCGGGAAAGTATTAGCTGTTGGAGAAGAAGCGAGACGTATGGTTGGACGTACGCCTGGGAATATTGTTGCGATTCGTCCATTAAAAGATGGCGTAATTGCTGATTTTGAAGTAACTGAAGCGATGCTCAAGCATTTTATTAACTCATTAAATGTGAAAGGGCTATTCTCTAAGCCGCGTATGCTCATCTGCTGCCCAACAAACATTACATCTGTTGAGCAGAAGGCGATCAAAGAAGCTGCTGAAAAAAGCGGCGGGAAGCATGTATTTCTTGAAGAAGAGCCAAAAGTAGCAGCTATTGGTGCTGGTATGGATATTTTTCAGCCAAGTGGAAACATGGTCGTAGATATTGGAGGCGGAACGACAGATATCGCTGTCATCTCAATGGGTGACATTGTAACCGCCTCTTCTATTAAAATGGCTGGAGACAAATTTGACTTGGAAATTCTAAACTACATTAAAAAAGAGTACAAGCTGTTGATCGGTGAGCGAACTGCAGAGGACATTAAGATCCAAGTTGCAACGGTATTCCCAGACGCACGTCACGAAGAGATCTCGATTCGTGGACGAGACATGGTGACAGGATTACCAAGAACGATTACCGTCACAAGCAAAGAAGTAGAAGAAGCATTACGTGAATCTGTATCTGCCATTGTTCAGGCTGCGAAACAAGTTCTCGAAAGAACACCACCTGAATTATCAGCTGATATCATTGACCGCGGCGTCATCATTACTGGTGGCGGAGCGCTTCTAAACGGGCTTGATCAATTGCTTGCAGAAGAGCTGAAAGTACCAGTTTTCGTTGCAGAAAATCCAATGGATTGTGTAGCAGTTGGTACTGGCGTGATGCTTGATAATATGGACAAGCTGCCAAAGCGTAAACTCAGCTAATGATTTCCCTCATTCTTTTTAGAAAGAATGGGGGATTTTTATTAAAGAAGCCTGCCAATATGCCGATATATTTCATAGAAGATTGTGTACTGATGATTTTAGGTCATGTGAAAGAATTTGAATGAGGTGAGCACGTGTTAAAAGGACTATACACCGCAACATCTGCCATGATCGCTCAAGAGCGGCGGACAGAAATGCTTTCAAATAATATCGCAAATGCGAATACTCCAGGCTATAAAGCAGATGAAGGGGCCATGCGCGCATTTCCAGAAATGCTGCTAAGCCGAATGGAATCAGGACGTTTCCAAACATCTTCAGGCAAAGGCTTTAGTATCCCACAGCAAACGGCGATTGGCGGAATTAATACGGGAACATACATGCAGGAATTGATTCCTCAATTTACACAAGGAACATTAAAAACAACGGATCAAACAACGGATATCGCATTAGTAGAAAATAATGTACCCATCAACCCGGAGACAAATCAAAAGTCAGCGCTTTTTTATGCTGTGAATACACCAGAAGGCGTTCGTTATACGAAAAGCAGTTCCATTACATTGAATGATCAAAATCAGTTGACGATTAATGGACGTGCCCTTCTTTCTGTGACGGGTCAGCCGATTACCGTTCAAAGTGAGAATTTCAAAGTGAACGCAGATGGAACCGTGAGTGAAAACGGACAAAACCTTGGACAAATTGATGTACGTGTTGCAATGGATACAAGAAACCTTGCGCGTGAAGGAAATGATTTATACCGTACAGCTGATAACCAGCCTCTTCCAAGTGCGGTCAATAACGGTCAAATGTCCTATACATTAAGCCAAGGTGTATCAGAGCTCTCGAACGTTGATGTGACGAAATCATATACAGAAATGACAACAGCCTACCGCGCATTTGAAACAAACCAAAAAGTGGTTCAGGCATATGATAAAAGTTTAGAAAAAGCAGTGAACGAAATCGGAAGAGTGTATTAATGAAAAAATGAAGAGAGAGGAGGATTCTCATGCTTAGAACGATGATCAATGCAGCTGTGTCAATGAACGAGGTGCAAAAGCAGCTTGATATCATTAGTAATAACATCGCAAACAGTGAAACAACAGGGTATCGCGCAAAAAACACCCGTTTTTCAGAGCTGATCAGACAACAGTTTAATCAAGTAGATGAAAAAAATGAGCAGGTGGCAAACAGTCGTCTGACACCTGCTGGTTTAAGGCTTGGAACTGGAACGATGGTCAATGCATCCATTAACTCATTGCAAGGGTCTATTAAAGAAACAGGCCGTGACCTTGATGTTGCATTTGGTGCGCCATCTCAGTATTTGCAGGTCAATGCTGGCGGTAACATCCGGTATACAAGAGATGGCTCTCTTTATTTACAGCCAGGAAATAATCCGAATCAAGTCCAGCTGGTGACAAGCGAAGGCCATCCGATTCTTGACGAAAACGGGAATGAGATTGTCTTAAATGCGAATTTCCGTGATATTTCTATCGATAAAAACGGCCGGCTTACAGCTATTTCTCGAGGCAATCAACCGAATCAGCAGGTGAATCTTGGGGTTGTTCAAGTGAATAATTCTTCAGCACTCATCTCTGAAGGAGAAAATTTGTTCTCAGTCGACGGCAACTATCAAGGCGCTTTAACGGCACTGAATGGGGTAAACCGTCAGGCCATTCAACTTCAGCAAGGTGCACTTGAAACGTCGAATGTGGACATGTCTAAAGAATTAACAGACCTCATGACAACACAGCGTTCGTATCAGATGAACTCAAGAACCATTACGATGGGCGATCAAATGCTAGGACTCATTAATACCATTCGATAATGAGCAGGCGGATGTCAGCCTCTCATGATAAAAAAGGCGGCTCGCTCAAAGTCGCCCTTTTTTTTATAAAAATCTGAGACATCTGCAAGCAGATCTTCAAGATCAATCCAGGCTTCTTTTCGTTCAAGACATGTGACGAGTGTAGCAATCTGTTCATCTGCCTTGGGCGCTTGGCTGTAGAGAAGGAATAAAATTTGGAACTTGATTCTTAATAGATCAAATTGGGCATCAACGGCTTCTTTTAGCCCTTTTTGAATATACTTCATTCCTTCATCAGTTAAATTCTCTTTAAAGCAGGAACGCACAGTTTCATAGAGACACGATACATAGGAGTGGGCAGATTTCCGGTATGCTGGGAGCCGAAGCGCTTTTTTAAAGTATTCTAGTGCTTCCTTATGACGATTCTGTCTCGACTTGATAAAACCAGCGTCATAATACACGATACCAAGCAGTTCTTGGTCATCAATCATTTTCACGTATTCGATAATTTCAATCAAAATAGCTTCTGCTTCTTCATATTTTTTTTGATCACTAAAGTTAAGTGCGAGCACAATTTTGCACCGATAAATGCTGTGGATATCCCCGTGCTTTGCAAAGATATCCATGGCTTTTTCAACATGTCGAATGGATAACAGTGAATAGCGGTTGTTATAATAAACACCACTTGTACGGAAATGAAACTCCGCTTCCTCTAGCTCATCGTCTAGCAGGGGCAGTTTTTCTTCTGCTTTTTCAAGATAATGAATGGCATCATTTTGATCGCTCTTTAAAGATTCGTATAAACCGAGAAAAAAGTAAAAATAATATTGCAGTTGATCATTCATTTGATCTTTGTGGAGCGTGAGTTCATGCTTCAGTTTTTCTAAGTCTTCTGTTTGGTTCATCCAGAGCTGGTGCCGAAAAAGCATAAGCTGATAATGTAAATGAAGCTCCTGTTTCTTTGACAATCTACGTTTATATTTGGTTAAGGACGTTTTGATCTCTTCAGCCTTCGAAAAATGTCGATGTTTTAGCATTGTATACCACGAATGGAGAAGTTTTTTAATGGATTTATCGCTTATAAAATTCATTTTTACCCTCTTATTCAATCAATGATGTAATATATATTACCATATTTGTGAAAAAACGATGAGTGTAGAGTGGATTATATTTCATGACAATAGGTAACGATAGATGTTATTTTTTACCATAAATGTGGACTGGACGTTGAAAAATGACTGCATTCATAATATACTTCAATAGGAATCAAATGAAGATTAGCGATATAGAAAAGAAGGAGAGATCAAGACATGCTTGATGCTCAGCAAATTCAAGACATTATTCCACACCGTTATCCATTTTTATTGGTTGACCGTATTTTAGAAGTTGATGGTGAGAAAAGAGCGGTTGGAATCAAAAATGTCACAGTAAATGAAGAATTTTTTAATGGCCATTTCCCAGGATACCCCGTCATGCCGGGTGTGCTTATTGTAGAAGCGCTTGCTCAAGTTTTTGGGGTCATCATGTTAGGTAAAGAAGAGAACAAAGGGAAAATTGGTTTGTTTGCAGGGATTGACAGCTGCCGATTCAAAAGACAGGTCAAGCCAGGCGATCAGCTACGTTTAGAGGTTGAAGTCACACGTCTTCGCGGTCCAGTTGCCAAAGGAAAAGCAGTTGCAACAGTAGATGGCGAAGTGGCATGTGAAGCAGAACTGACATTTTCTATCGGTCCGAAAGTATCGTAATGTGTCTGACGGTTCATCTTGATGAACCGTTTTTTATATGGAAACATTCATCCAGAGCGGATGAGGACTTGCTTTTTTGACAAAAAAACGTCATATTAGACAAAAAAAGATGAAGGTGATAAAGAATGCTGAAAGAATTTAGAGAGTTTGCCGTCAAGGGGAATGTGATTGACCTTGCTGTCGGTGTCATCATCGGGGGAGCATTTGGCAAAATTGTCACTTCTCTTGTGAATGATTTAATTATGCCGCTTGTTGGTATTATTGTTGGGGGGCATGATTTTAGTGGATTGTCTATTAAAATCGGTTCTGCTCAAATTTTGTATGGAAGTTTCATTCAAACAGTGGTCGACTTCTTGATTATCTCCTTTTCCATTTTTATCTTTATTCGTTATTTAAATAAATTAAAACGGAAAAAGGTAGAGGAAGAAGAAGTGGTTGAAACGCCAGATCAAACGGAAGTGTTGTTAACCGAGATTAGAGATTTATTGAAAAAACAAAGCCAATCGAAAGATGTGCAATAGAAAAAGAGCGGCTCATCCCGCTCTTTTTTATGTGTTCTGTTTAAAAGCATCCAGCAGTTTTTCTCCTGATAGCCCCTCTTTGACGAGGTCTTTTAATACTTCTTCGGTTTCTGTTCTGTAACGATTTGTGATCATTTTACCGTCGAGTAATACAGATATGTTTTCTTCTAAGGCAACGATGTTTTTGACTTGGACCGATAGATGAACAGGGCGGTTGTTTTCTTTTGTAATCGTCACGAGAATCTTTACTTCTGTATGCTGCTGGAAGAGCACCTCAAACACTTGTCTATGCTTCTTTGGGATCAGTGCCTCGATCATCCAGTGATTTTCGCCATCTTCTTTATTAATGATTAAGCCGTCACGAAGGGGAATGCTGGACATTTTATCTTGCTTTGGATCAAGTTCGATTTTTAAATCAATCAGCCTAAAGGTTTTCATATTTATCACCTCACAAGCGTTCATTATTCGTAAGTATCATTATAGCATACAACATCTGTATAAATGAAACCGCTGCCTACTCAGAACTAGCTGCATATAAGTGAAAGGAGATGTTTTATGGAGTCCTATCAACTTCGAAACATACATATTGGTGAGGAAAAGGAAAGCAATGTGAGGGTCTATACATGGGGAGACATTCTCTCATTTTGTGACGTGTATATGGAAGAAGGGGAGTCCCTCACTTTTCAATATGTGACAGACGATCAAATGGACTGTTTTGAATTTCAATTGTCAATTCATGATGGAAGGCTTTGTTTTTATTGGTTTGCGTGGGACGGGTCTGACTATATTCACATGCCTTCTAGTAATTGGATTCATTCAGATGTTTTTTATCAATTTATGAAAAATAAGTATTTCGTCAAACAAAATAAGATGATGTTTTATACGCAAGCGGTAAAAAGTAAAAATGATTGAGGAAATTAAGAATTTGAAGAACGATTTTGTCATTTTCGTTTTTTGTCTCTTGTGCTATTTCTCAGTAGACTAGGGTTAGCTGAAAGGAAAGGAGGCAAAAGGCAAAGGTCTAGCATCTCGCAGCCCCCCTCTAGCTATAGCTGATAGACTTTGCCTTGTACACATATTCACTGCGTAATAGTAGAACCAAGGTTTCTTTGTATCAGTCATGTGTCCCCTGTGAATCCCCTTATGCGTATCCGGTCATGTAGCGTGACCGGGTACTCTTATATTCATTGATAAGCCGATCATCCCTTGCAAATAGTGGATACTCATTTCATAATGATGATGGATTTGATAAACGGAAGGTCAACTGAAAATGCAGGCAAAAAAGGAGAGACCGATGACAAACATTCAATTAATCGCAACGGATTTAGACGGAACTTTATTGAACAGTGAGCACAAAGTGAGTCAGGAAAACGAGCAGGCGTTAAAGGAAGCAGCGGCGAGTGGGATTGAGGTTGTCGTTTCAACAGGAAGAGCGTATTTTGATGTGAAATCTATTTTTGATCAGCTTGGGATGAATACGTGGGTCATCAGTGCAAATGGAGCTGTGATTCATGATCCAGAAGGTCAGGTATATCATTCGGCTGTTCTAGAAGAAGAAAAAGCAAAACACATCTTATCATGGCTTGAGGAGCGTGATTATTACTATGAAGTGTTTACGAATGAAGCCATTTACACACCAAACCGCGGCAGGGAGCTTCTGGCGATAGAAATGGACCGCTTAAAGAGTGCAAATCCAGAAACGGATCAGCGTGTTCTTGAGCAAGCGGCTGAAGTTCAATACAGCCAGTCTGGTTTTGCTTATATTGATACATATCAAGAATTGTTTCGTGAGGATCAGAAGCTTTCATTTTATAACATCTTAGGTTTCTCATTTTTTCAAGGCAGATTGAAAGCCGGATGGGATGCGTTTGGACATGATTCTGAATTAACATTGGTTAGTTCGGCTGATCATAACTTTGAAATTGGAGCAAAGGAGGCGTCGAAAGGGCAGGCGTTAACCAGGCTGGCAGAAAAGCTCGGTATTCCATTAAGCCGAACAGCGGCTGTAGGAGACAGTTTAAATGATGAATCGATGATTCGGGCAGCTGGGGTTGGAATTGCAATGGGGAATGCGAGAAAGGATATAAAAGAATTAGCTGATCACGTCACGTTAACAAATGATGAACATGGTGTGGCACATATGATTCAACATCTTTTGAAATAATTGAATCGTATGTATTTGTATAAATGACATAGGATGAAGCGCATTCTACAAAAGAGGAATTCAGAACTACTTCTATTTACACCCGCTATGGAACATCATATAATTTAATTATGAATATAACCCGCTTGTAAGGAAGTTAAGGAGAGTAAACGAATGGCGCTGGAATCTTATAAGTCCGACAATCTGCATTTAATCAAGGAAGCCTTAGACTATACTCAGGTTGGCCTGACGGTGACGGACCCGTCTTTACCTGATAATCCTTTAATATATGTGAACAAGGGCTTTTTAGATATGACAGGCTATCAAGAAACCGAAGTATTAGGAAAGAACTGTCGTTTCCTTCAAGGAGATGAAACTGAACAGATTGCTCTCAAACAAATTAGGGCAGCCATTGAAAACAAAGAGGCTGTCACTGTACAGTTGAAAAACTATAAAAAATCTGGTCAAATGTTTTGGAACGAGTTAAGTGTGGCGCCTCTATGGATTGATGAAAATGAAGGGAAACGCCTTTATTTCGTTGGTCTGCAAAAGGATGTTACGAAAGAGATGGAACAGCAAGAGCTTCTTGAGCAATCCATTGATGAAGTATTGAATATTTCTGTCCCGATTGTTCCGGTGAAGGATGGTATTTCTGTCCTGCCGATCATTGGTACGTTAACAGCGCCAAGGTTTGATAAAATCATCTCAACAGTCTCCACTTATATCTCTCAATCCAAAGACGATTACTTTATTGTGGATCTGTCTGGTCTATTAGAAGTGGATTCATTTGTGGCGGATGCGATCTTTAAGCTGAACGATTTGATTTTAATGACTGGCACAGAACTGATCGTGACAGGTATTAAACCAAATCTTGCGATGAAAATGGGAGAAATGAGAGAGGACTTCCGTGAGTTGAACACGTATATGAATGTGAAATCTGCATTGAAAAAGCTGCAAATTTAAGCATTCCTTTAGATGAGATTAAAAAAAGAGGACTTTTCATCAAGTTTGAGAAAAGTCCTCTTTTTGCTGTCATTACGATGATTGAGCGGCTGCACTTAACGTGAATAAATCTTCTAGTTCGTTCGTTGACAGCTCTGTAATCCAGCTTTCACTTTGGATAATTTGATCATTTAACGTTTGTTTTGTTTCGAGCATTTGATCAATTTTTTCCTCTATCGTGCCGGTTGTGATCATCTTATGGACGTGAACAAACCGCTTTTGCCCGATGCGGTAAGCACGGTCTGTTGCTTGGTTTTCTACAGCAGGATTCCACCATCTATCGTAGTGAATGACATGATTGGCGGCGGTTAAGTTTAGTCCGGTTCCTCCTGCTTTTAAAGAAAGAATTAAGATGTTGAACTCTTTTTTCTGGAAACGTTCCACCATTTTGTCCCGATCATGTTTTGATAAGCTCCCATTTAAAAATTGAACTGGTTCTCCAAACATCTTTTCGGCGAGCTGTTTGATCATGTTGCCCATTTCAATATACTGCGTAAAAATGAGACAGCTTTCTCCTTGTTCGTGTATGGCTTTTAACAGCTCTGCTAATTTATCCATTTTTAATGAACGCTTCAACAATTTCACATCTGCTCCGCTCTCTTTTAAATAAAGAGCAGGGTGATCGCAAATTTGTTTGAGTCTGCCAAGCATACTTAAAATGATGGCTTTCCGCTGCATCCCTGTTAATGAGGCCATATGTTCGAATGTATCTTTGACCAGCTGTTCATATAAAGATGCCTGCTCTGCAGATAACGGGATGAATTCTTTTTCTTCTAGTTTCTCTGGCAGATTGAGTGCGACTTCTTCATCTTGTTTTGTTCGTCTTAATAAGAATGGCTTGATCAGCTGCTGCAGCTGTTGGATTCTTTTTTCTTCACGGTCTTTTTCAATCGGAAGGACGAACTTTTTATGAAAACTGGTCAGGCTGCCGAGATATCCTTTGTTCACGAAGTCGAAAATAGACCAAAGCTCTGTCAAGCGGTTCTCCATCGGTGTCCCGCTGAGGGCAATGTGGTGCTGTCCTTTTAATTGCCTAATGGCTCTCGATTGTTTCGTGTGGGCATTTTTAATGTTCTGGGCTTCGTCTAAGCAAATGGTATTCCATTTGGCTGCTGTTAATTCATCACGGTCAGAATGTGAGAGACCATACGAAGTGAGGACGATATCTGTTGATTCGTACGCTTTTGTAAAGTTCTCACCTTGTGGACGTGATGGTCCATAATGCAGAGCGACATTCAAATGTGGTGCGAATGTTTCAAGCTCTCTTTGCCAGTTCCCTAATACGGAAGTCGGTGCAATGATGAGAGATGGAGCGGCGTCTTGTTGATGCTCCTTCAAATAGGTGAAATAAGCGATCATTTGAATCGTTTTTCCAAGTCCCATATCATCTGCTAAACAAGCCCCGAATCCATGAGACCTTAAGAACAGAAGCCAGTTGACACCGTGCTGCTGATACGGGCGCAGTGTGCCCTTAAAGGACTCACTCATCTCATAGGATGGCAGCTCTTGTGTATCATTTAACTGATGAACAAGCCCTCGTAATTGAGACGAAAGTTCAAATTGAATATGGGCAAAGGCCGAACTGTCTAGCAGCTCAGGAATCGACTCAGAGGAGGCCTCTTGGTCTGCGAGTTCACGTGATAAAATATCCGACATATGAAGTCCTTCGTTCTCAGCGCGCTCCATCCATTTCTTCATTTGCTGGATAAAGGTCGGATCGATTTTAATCCATTGTCCACGAATGTTGACAAGACGACGTTTACTTTGAACAAGCTCGTTGAACTCATCTTCTGTCAGCTCAATACCGTTTGTGGCAAAGCGCCAATTAAAGTCCATAAGGGCATCCATTCCAACGTGCGATTCGCCTCGTGGTGTGGAGGAAATCCGTGCTTTTAGCATCATGGTGCTTTCTTTGACGATCTGCCACCATGATGGGAGCAGGATCTCAATCCCCATGTTCACAAGTGTTTCACTCGCTTCAGATAGGAAGAGCCACGCTTCTTCTTCTGACATGAGGGTGGTACCAGATGTAAATGAGAGCCAAGGGACAATCTGACCGAACCGCTCCAACTCTCTGGTGATCTTTTCTTGAAACGGACGCCATGATTTTTTTAAAGAACGGATGCCTTCAAAGAAATGCAGATCACTGTTTTTCTTATCACGCAAAAACAATTCAATTTTCCAATCATCCCCGTCGAAATCAGGCTCATTTAAACGCAAGCCGACAGTGAAAGGCGTCTCATCATCGATCCAGCCGATCGTTTCCAAGAAATCCTGTTCATCTAAAAAATGTCCCTGGAAGGAGGAAAGAGCAGGCGATTGAGCAGTCATTCGGTTCCATTTGTGCTGCAAGGCATCATCATATTGAATGTAATCCTGTACGGCAAAGGAGAACCAATCAGCTGTGTAACCATCTAACAGGCCTTCTTTGTCTTTAAAGCGAAGCATGCCTTTTGTCCATGCCTCGAAATCTGGTACAAAATCTTCATCCTCGATGAATTCGTAAATGGTTGAGGCTGTTTTCATAAGCGGCTCTGTTTCATCCGTTAACGTCACATGGCTGAAAGTATTGAATGAATTTTTCCCTAGCAATTCAACGGTCATCCAAGGACTTAACAGGAAGGCAGGTGTGCCAATAAAGCTCACATCTTCTAAGAATGTTCCGTAAAAAGATGATTCGTGCCATTGGAAAAGCTGCCTCTTCATTTCATTTAGCGGTACAGGCTGTCCGTCCTCTGCTTGCGCTGAAATGGTGAAAGAGAAATCTTCGGTTTGTTCTGCATGAATGACAATTTGTTTATGGCGTGTCATCAAATAATTTTCCTTTCTTCATTTCCTCTTGGAACGCACGCAGCCGTTTTGTTGAATCTTGCAGCTGCTGTACATATCTTTCCCACACCGCGGTTTTTTTCGTTTTATGATAAAGCGTACGCAGTTTTTTGAGCATTTTCACAGATTCCCGGTAAGCACTTCGATTCTTTTGATCGAGAAGCAGTGAGATTTCCCGGTGGTACGAAGGAATGAGTGCTTCAGGCTCTTCCTTTGCAATCTGTTTGATCAGTTCTTTCTCCAATTCACTGATGGAGAAACCAACGAGGCTGTGTATTTCAATCCATTCTGCATAGCGTTCTTGTGCATATAAGAGCTGACTATATTCAGTAAATGCATAAGGCATACAGATTTGGAGATAGCGTTCATACAAGAAATGATCTTTCGTCTGTTTAAAGTACGCGTCTAAATAAAAGAAGAAATCGCTGACGGCTCCACGCAGTTCTCTATAAGATAGGTCAAGCTGACAATATTCTTCTAATACATATGTGATCTCTTGATACCAAAGTTTGAGACGCTTCCAGTCCTTGCGATTTGTGAGATCCTTTAGCCAATTGAGCACATTCGGCAGCATATCTGCATTGAGCAATTTTAATTGCTGGAAGAGTCTTTCGTCTTCTTTTAGCAAATAATCCATATGCATGAGCCCAATGGTTCGCTCAACCGTTTGTTCCTGCTGTTGGGCGCTCTTGAGTAATTCTGTTTCTTTTTTGACCCATTTCCCTCTATTTAATATAGTTCCCCAAATCTCCATAAAGACCGCAACTCGTTCATGCTGGAAAGGTCCGCTGATTTGAAGAAGTGTCCGAACGGCAGTTGGTGTGTTTTCAAGAAACGGATCGAGGGAAAAGGAAAGGGCGTATGTCCTCAAATGATCCACTGAATCAAAAATGGTGTTCATGAGCTGTTCTACATATGGATTCATCGAATAAAAGTCTTTTTCGGCATCAAGACGGCCGAGATCGATGAGCTCATGGAGCCTTAACCACACATCGATGGACGTATGAATCGCATACAAACTCTTGAATTCAGGTGAAGTGGGTGCGTGTTTTTTTAGGATCGATAAATAGCCGTAATACAAATGCTGTGGCGTTTGCTGGTGCTTCGGTGTCCGTTTCAGCCAGAGGTGAAATTCCTCCTGGAAAAAATTCAGCCAGCTCTGAAGTGATTGTTCATCTGGGCGCTTCACTTGGAAGTGCTGGCGAATGAGTTCTTTGCTGCGCTGTAATTCATCCTTCTCTGACCAATTTTCTGTAAAGCCGGTCACACTCTCTACTTGAGCGTATAGCGAAAAGAAGACAGCGAGGATGTGTTTACATAGTCCATCAGCTGGACATGAGCAGCTGCTTCTCACTGGAAACAGCACATGAAGGTGGACTCTTGCTGCCACGACATCATGTACATAAGCTGACCATTCGGTATCAGACTCTTGCTTGAGCCGATATACGCTGTCCTGTCTATAAGTAATCAATGCTTTTTTGATGAGTTGCTTGTTTTCATCTGTTGCAGGAAGAAGTTCTTTGATCTGTTCGGCTGTTTGTTTGATTTCTTCTTCGTTGATGTTGTGCTGAAGCATTTGACCCGCTCCTAACCAAGTAAAAGATTCCAATTCTTTTATTATAGCTCAATGGTGATTTATAAAAAAGTTTTTCATGAAAATGGTCATAAATTTCAAAAGCTGTCGAATGATGTATTAGAGTATTGCATAAACCAACCATACAGCATATAATAATGAAATTAGTGGAATCGAAAGGATACAGACATGGATAATAAGGGTTTAAATCAAGAAGAGTTTTTAAAGATTTTGATGTACGCTCATGATATTGGTGAAAATTCCAATGATGTCACAACAAAAGAAATGCTTGAAAATCTGATTGCTCATATTCGAAATGGCCTGGTTTCATAAAAGTAGCCCCCTGCTCTCTCAGCAGGGGGTTTTTGTATGCTTTTATGAATGGAACGAAAATCCCCGGCATACGATGACATTACAAGCATAAGGAGTATGAGGAGCTGATGTGTCATGAAGGTTGCGATTGCAGGCTGTGGGTATGTAGGGCTTGTCACAGGGGTGTGTTTAGCAGAGGCGGGACATGATGTGACATGTATGGATATTGACCGGCGGAAGGTCATGCAGCTGAAGCAAGGGAATCCTCCGATGTACGAGCCGGGATTAAAAGAACTGCTCAAACGGAATATGGAGCAAGGACGCATTCGTTTTCACATTAATGGAGCGTCAGCCTATTCGCAGGCTGACGTGTTAATGATTGCTGTCGGTACTCCGCAGCAGGCAGACGGTCAAGCTGATTTGCAGTATGTCTTTCAAGCGGCAAAGGAGATGGGTTTACAAGCAAAGCCAGGCGCAGTGCTTGTCGTGAAAAGTACAGTGCCTGTCGGAACGGGCGATCAAATTGATCATTTGATTCATCACGTGTTAGGTCGTAAGGAGCCATTATTTATTGCATCGAACCCAGAATTTTTACGAGAAGGGTCTGCCATCTCAGATACGCTGCGGGCGGATCGGCTGGTGATTGGAGCCGAAACAAAGAACGGATTAGATCAGCTAGAGTCTATGTATGCGGATTTCCACATTCCATTCGTGAGAACAGATCGGAAAAGCGCAGAGATGATCAAATACGCATCAAATGCATTTCTTGCCACAAAAATCAGCTTCATGAATGAAATTGCTTCGATTTGTGGAAAAACGGGAGCTGATGTTGAGAGAGTTGCAGAGGGGATGGGACTCGATCAGCGGATTGGTGCTTCGTTTCTTAGGGCAGGCATTGGTTACGGAGGTTCCTGTTTTCCGAAGGATACTAATGCCCTTGTCCAAATTGCAGGGCATGTGTCCCATGATTTTGAGCTATTGAAGGCTGTCATCAAAGTCAACAATGAGCAGCGAGCAAGTTTTATTCGAAGTGTGAAGGAGCGGATGGGAGAAAACTTGGAAGGGAAGAGAATGGCTCTTCTTGGCCTTTCCTTTAAGCCGAATACAGATGATATGAGAGAGGCGCCGTCAATCCCGATCGCTCATCAGCTCCATCAATTAGGAGCGGAGATCGTAGCCTATGATCCTGCTGCCGCTCGCAATGCAGCTCAAGAACTGCCTGATCAAGTCCTTTTTGCTCAAACGATTGAAGAGGCGATCAAGGATGCTGATGCTGTCTGTATATTAACTGAGTGGGCGGATATTCAGTCATTTCCACTTTCAGCTTATAAAGATTTCATGAGGCAGCCGATCATTTTTGATGGCCGGAATTGTCATACGCTTGAAGCGGCAGAAGTAGCTGGTGTCGAGTATCATTCTATTGGACGCAGGTCTGTCTCTCCTATTTATATGTAATGAGAAAAACCGATAACTTCATGTGTTATCGGTTTTTGCGTTAATGCGGAAGAATGAATCCGCCATATAAAAATGCAGCCACAATCAGAAAGGCAGGGTGCAATTTGAATTTGGTCATAAAGAAAAATGAAATGGCGGCAATGGCAAGTGATTGTGTCCAGCCAATGGCTTTCACGGCATCTCCGCCAATTTCCCATGTTAATAAAAGCATCATCATCGCAATGACAGGCTGCACAGATAAAGTCATGCCTTTGACGACAGAAGATTGGCGAAAACGGTCAATGAGTTTTAGCAGTAAGATCAATCCGATAGCAGACGGCAGGACCGTGGCAAGCAGTGCAACGATAAAGCCTGGCCATCCCATGACATCATAGCCTACATAAGCCGCAATTTTCGTAGCGATTGGACCTGGAAGTGCGTTGGCTAATGCGAGCATATTGGAGAACCCTTCGTTCGTCATCCAATGAAAATGATTGACGATTTCTTCATAATTGAGCGGAATGGAGGCAGGTCCTCCGCCATACCCTAACAGATTGGATAAGAAGAATGCCCAGAATAAAAAGAGAATCAGCATCACGAAGACACTCCTTTCTCTTTATTTGTTCGAGTCCAGCGATCTTTCAGTTTGAAATGAAAGGCACCATAACATAAAAAGATGATGACAATGATTCCTGGATGAATCGAGAGTACTTGAAGACCGACAAATGCCAAAAGGAATAGGACGATTCCGAAGATCATGCCGAAGCCCTTCAACGCTTTTTGTCCAAATTCATATGCCATCATTCCTAACAGAACGGCAATTACTGGTGTCACAGCACCGATCATATTTTGAATGATGACTGAAGAGCTTAAGACGCTGACAAGTGTAACAAGTGCCACCATAGCGAGACATGTCGGTAAAATATGTGCAGCTGTTGCAACAATGGCGCCAGATACACCTTTTAATCGATAGCCGAGGTATGCCGACATTTTCGTAGCAATCGGTCCGGGTAATGCGTTGGCGATGGCGAGTGTTTCTCCAAATTCGTCATCATTGATCCATTTGTATTTGACGACCGCTTCATGGCGAATGAGCGGGATGACAGAAGGTCCTCCGCCAAATCCCAGAATACCGGTTCGTACCATGGCGATCATGAGTTCAAGATATGATTGCAAGTGGTTCAACTCCTATCTACAATTTCATGCCCATTCGGCTTTTATATCGTTTAATGAGCATTTGACAGTCAACACTGACGACGCCTTCAAGCGGGTACAGCTTCTTTGTCAGGAACGCCTCCATTTCCTGTTCATTTTGAAAAATGCCATGCATATGCAGCTTGCTTGGTCCTGTCATATGATAAAGGCTTGTGACGGCTGTTTCCTGCTCAAGCTGAAGGGCGACTGTTTCTAAACATTTCGGCTCAACCTCTACGTTAAAAAAGACAGAGACATGAATGCCGATCTTTGCTGGATTAATGACAGCGGTGAATCGTTCAATGACACCTGCTTCAATGAGTTGCTGAATACGGGCTTGTACAGCAACACGGGAAAGGCCGACTTGTTTCCCTAGATCCGTGTAGGACATACGCCCGTCCTCGTGTAATAAGGAAAGAATTTGTTTATCCCTTTCATCTAATGTTAAGTTTGGAATGCGATATTCATGTGCCACCGTATAACCACCTTTCTTCTGTTGATATTCTATCATATTTTATTACGAATAGAATGTTTGATTTTTAATTGAGTAACGAAATGAAATAATAAAAGAAAATAACATATCTTTTTGCATAAAAAAACACCCCGACATCACCGGGGTGTTTTCATTTTATTTTTCTGGGCTGCTTTCCGCACTAGCAATTTGCTGTGCAAGGTCAGCACGATCAATGTCTGCTTGGAAGAACTCCTGCGTATTTGGAAGGTGTAAATTCATGTGACGTTTTTGGGAAATTCGGATGGTCACTTGATCCACAGTGTAATCAAATACATGCCCGCCTACGCTTCGATCATCATCAATAAAGTGGAGATGATATCCGCTTACCGCAATGCCATGTGCGTACTGTGGTATACGGAAGCCTGCGATCGTCCCGCGAATATTTTCAAAATCGAAAATAGGCTGTGACTTGACTGCCTCTACCATCGGAACGTAAGGTTTTTCCTGTTTTTCAACCGTACGGGTTTGAACCTTTTTGAATGACCCATCGATGCGGATCGCATAAAAGACATTCTTGCTCGGTAAGATTCGGTCGATTTCTTCCTCTAGCTCTTTGGACGTCATCGGTGCATCAATTCGATGAACGATGTCCGTTTCAAAAAATGCTAGAGAGCAGAATGGTGAATAATCTTGATCGGTTACTGGTGTGGCTGTTCCATCAGAGCGCAGTCGATAAAAAGCGCCGTCAAAGCCGATTAGTTCCCCATCTAATTGATTGAATGTGCCAATGCCAAAATCACCGTGCTCGGGAATATGTGATAGGGAGAAATCTCCATCGTATACGGCTTCCAGCAAGGAGGTCATGGTTGATACTTGATAGACCTCTTGCTTTTTGTCCTGCGGTATTGTGTTATTTTGTTGATTCATTGGGTGCATCATACCCATGTCCGCTCACTCCTTTAACGTAATGTATCGAAGTCTTATCTGACGTTCGTTGTGTGTTTTTCACGAAAGACTTCTGGCCATTTTTGACTGGCGAGGTCTGGGTTGTCTTGATAGTCTATCGGAATATCAATAATAACGGGTCCTTTTATGTTTATACCCTTTTGAAGGACAGTTGAAAGCTCTTCAGGTGAGTTGACACGTAATCCAGTTGCTCCAAAGCTTTCTGCATATTTCACTAAGTCGATCTGACCGAACTCAACACAAGACGTACGGTCATACTTCATTTCCTGCTGGAATGCCACCATATCGTATGTGCTGTCGTTCCAAACGAGATGAACGAGATTTGTTTTCATGCGCACGGCTGTTTCTAATTCCATGGCGGAGAAGAGAAAACCGCCATCACCTGAGACTGAAATGATCTTTTCATCTGGATTCAATATGGAGGCTGCAATCGCCCATGGTAATGCCACGCCAAGTGTTTGCATTCCATTACTCACTAGGAACGTGTTCGGTTCATAAACACGGAAGTGGCGAGACATCCAAATAGCGTGCGATCCGATATCACATGTCACTTTCGTGTCATCTGGGATGATACGTCTCAACGTATGAATGACATCCAGCGGGTGTGATAAATGACTTTCTCTTTCTGGTGCTTTTTCGATATCACTTAACAGCTCTTGTAATTCTGTAACGAGATCTACGTTCTTTTTGCATAATGAAAGTGGAACGCTGTCGTGGGCTAGATGTTGCACCGTTTCAGATATATTGCCCACAAGCTCAAGCGTCGGTTCATAGAAATGGTCAATATCTGCCTGCATGTCATCCACATGGATGATTTGACGCTGCTGCGGTTTCAAATTCCAATGCTTCGGATCGTATTCGATTGGATCAAAGCCAATAGTTAAAATCACATCCGCTTTCTCAATGAGAAGGTCGCCTGGCTGATTACGGAATAAGCCGATTCTGCCCACATATTGAGCCTCAAGCTCTCTTGAGAGAACACCGGCTCCTTGGTACGTTTCGACAAATGGGATACCAAGTGTTTTTAATAATGTTCTTGTCGCATTTGCCGCAGCTGGACGGCTAGCTTTCATTCCCACAATTGCAACAGGTAAGTGCGCATTTTGAATTTTGGCGATGGCCGAACTGATGAGAGCATCTGGTGCAGGACCTAGTTCTGGAGAAGGGTGAGCAGACACTGGTGTTTGTGTGGTGTGTTCGGTCACGACATCTTGTGGAAAGCTGATAAATGCTGCCCCAGCTTGACCTCTTTGTGCCGCGCGAAAAGCATTTGTTAAGGCTTCTGGTATATTGTTTACGTCTTGTACTTCAACGCTATATTTTGTCACTGGTTTGAATAATGCCGCATTGTCGAGTGATTGATGTGTTCGTTTGAGCCGATCCGCACGGATGACGTTTCCAGCGATTGCAACAACAGGGTCACCTTCTGTATTGGCTGTTAATAGACCTGTCGCTAAATTGGATGCGCCAGGACCTGATGTGACGAGACAAACGCCTGGTTTGCCAGTTAAACGACCGACAGCTGCTGCCATGAATGCCGCATTTTGTTCGTGTCTGCATAGCACAAGCTCTGGACCTCTGTCTTTTAATACATCAAATACTGCATCAATTTTTGCACCTGGAATCGCAAAAACATGGGTCACACCTTGGGCAATGAGCGTATCGACAATCAACTCTGCTCCTCGTTTTGTTAGGGGTTGTGTTTGAGAATTCATTTACCCCGCACTCCTTTCGGCAAGTAAAATTTTTTATGAAAATATATTTTCATGATATGATTTACTATACATTTCACAAAATAAATTTTCCAATATATGTTTAACGTAGTTTTAATATGTTTCACGAATAAGTGTTTGAGGAGTGAAAGGATGGAACTGAGACATTTGCAGTATTTTGTCACAGTCGCGGAGGAGCTGCATTTCGGCAGAGCGGCCGCACGATTGAACATGACACAGCCTCCACTTAGTCAGCAAATTAAGCAGTTTGAGGAAGAATTGGGATTTCCTTTGTTTCACCGGTCTAAAAGGGTGGTGGAGTTAACAGCTGCTGGAAAGGTTTTTTTACATGAGGTCCGGGGGGTGCTGCATCAGCTTGATAAAGCCGTTGATCATGCCCGGCATACGGCAAGAGGGGAGCTTGGGAAGATTATCATCGGTTTCGTTGGTACAGCGACATATGATATTCTGCCGCCAGTTGTCCGTGAATTCAGAGAGCGGTACCCTTCTGTCAGTATTGAGCTGCAACAGCTCTCTGTCCCGCAGCAGCTTGAGGCGCTTTTGAATGGTGAGATTGATATTGGTTTTTTGCATCCTACATCACCGCAAGAAGAATTGGTCAGTCGTTTAATGAAGCAAAGTGAATGTATTTTTGCGATTCCGAAAAACCATCCGCTGGCGGAAAAAGAAGCAGTCACGATTGAAGATATTCGTGATGAGCCGATTATTTCTTTATCAAAGGAATCATGGCCGTCCCTTTATCAGCATTTTGTCCTACTTTGTGAAAAGTACGGATTTTCACCCAATATCGTGCAGGAAGCAGCAGAATATCAAATGGTCATTGGGCTTGTCACAGCGGGAATCGGAATTGCTGTCATTCCAACATCGGCCCGGCGTTTATTTAATTTAGATGTGGTGTATCGGTCAATTGAAGGTGAGCAGCTACTCGCGGAATGGACCATTTCTTATAAACGAGAAAATCATAATCCGGCATTGTTTCATCTTGTCCATCATATTCTCCATCGCGGTGAGCCGGAATAAGGGAAGAGAGAACGGGGTATGGTATGATGTCGTTACATACAAGAGGAGGCATGTCTGAAGTGATTACATTACAAATGGATCAGTTGTCACGAAAAGAAGCATATAAAGTATTATCTGGTTCCGTCGTTCCAAGACCCATTGCATTTATTACAAGCCTTTCTAAAGAAGAAGTCGTCAATGCTGCACCATTTAGTTTCTTTAATGTCATCAGCGGTCATCCTCCGCTGATCGCTGTTTCTATTGGACGTCGTCAAGGAGAGATGAAAGATACAGCAAAACATATCATCGACAGGGAAGAATTTGTTGTCCATGTGAGTGATGAAGCGATGATTGAAGATATTAATGAAACAGCTGCTACTTTGCCAGAGGAAGAGAGTGAGCTGACTCGTACCGGTCTTCATCAAGTGAAGAGCAGCGTGGTGTCAGTACCAGGAATCAAGGAAGCACGCATTCGCTTTGAATGTCAGCTGGAAAAACATCTGACCTTTCAAAATGATGAAGAGGAGATCACAGTCGATCATATCATTGGCCGGGTGGTGTGTGCGCATTTAGATGAATCCGTCTATGATGCGGAAAAAGGATATATTTTTACGAATGAATTAAAGCCAGTCGCGCGCCTAGCAGGTAATGATTATGCCCATTTAGGCACGCCATTTGTACTGAAGAGACCGGAATAACATCTAAAACCCCCGAGGCTATCGGTGGTCCAGCGTGTAGACAAACCCTCGCATTCTTTGTCAGTCCTGCGCTTCGGTACTCACGAATGTCAATTCGCTCTGCTCCGGTGCTCGTCCTTCCTAGACTGCAAAGGTTTTCTATCACGCTGAAAAGAAGACAAAGGGCTAAAATCAAGTTCATTTCAGCCTTTGTCTATAATCTAAAACCCCCGAGGCTATCGGGGGTTTAGTGTTTATTTCTTTTGTTCTAGTTTCAATGGAGCGGCGATATTTTTTTCTACCTTTTTTCCTTTTAATACATCGTCAGCAGCGCCGACTGCCAGTTGACCGATCAGCTCTGGCTGCTGCGCGACTGTTGCAGATAGTTTTCCTGCTTTGATCGAGTTGAGTGCATCTTCATTACCGTCGAAACCGACGACAAGAATGTCTTTTCCAGAGCTTTGGATGGCCTCTAGTGCGCCAAGTGCCATTTCATCATTGTGGGCAAAAACGGCTTTGATGTCAGGGTTTCCTTGAAGAAGGTTTTCCATCACGTTGAGCCCTTTTGTCCGGTCAAAGTCAGCGGCTTGTTTTGCTGTGACATCTAACTTTTTGTCTGCAATTTGATGAAAACCTTTTCCTCGTTCGCGTGTCGCAGAAGCACCTGGTACACCTTCTAGTTCAGCCACTTTTGCTCCTTTACCGACTTTGTCGATAATAAAGTTAGCTGCCATTTCGCCGCCTTTGATGTTATCAGAAGCAACAAGCGCTTCAACCTTTCCGCTTTCTGCCGAGCGGTCTAATGTGATGACCGGTATGTCTGAAGCATTCGCAGATTCGACAGCCGTTGATATGGCAGAGGAATCGGCTGGGTTAATGAGTAATGCATCGACCCCTTGTTGAATTAAATCTTCTACATCACTTGTTTGTTTGGCTGAATCATTTTGTGCATCGGCAATGACAACTTCGATGCCAAGCTTTTTCGCTTCTTTTGTCACGCCGTTTTTAAGAGAAACGAAGAATGGGTTATTTAAAGTCGAGATCGACAGTCCGATTTTCATGTCTTTTTTCTTGCCATCCTTTGTTGATTTGGCCCACTCTGGCGGTTCAAGCGAGCAGGCAGAAAGCATGAATAATGAGAGAGTCACGATCAAGATTACATATTTTTTCATAGCAGCTGCCTCCTTAAGCAGATTTCTTTCTGTCGAGTAGGACTGCAATCAAGATGACAATCCCTTTCACAACAGACTGATAGAATGATGAAACACCAAGTAAGTTCATACCATTGTTCAAGACCCCGATAATGAGTACCCCGATGAGTGTGCCGACAATTCGCCCTCTTCCGCCGGACAGGCTTGTCCCGCCAAGTACAACGGCAGCAATTGCATCAAGTTCATACGACGTACCAGCTGTTGGTTGGGCTGAGTTGAGACGAGATGTTAAGATCGCACCTGCTAAAGCAGACATAAAGCCGGCTAATGAGTAAATCATAATTTTGACGCGTGGTACTTTAATACCTGAGATGAGGGCTGCTTTTTCATTTCCGCCAATGGCATACGTTCTTCTGCCAAAAGGTGTTTTATGAAGCAAGACCCACAGAACGATAAAGGTGAGAAGCATGGTGATCGCCGGAACAGGAATGCCTAAGAAATATCCACGGCCAAATAGCTGAAATGCATAGTTAGAGCCGAGCCCAGTAATTGGGTTTCCGTCTGTATAAACAAGCGTCAATCCTCTGAAAATCGTCATCGTCGCAAGTGTTGCGATAAAAGGAGCCATTTTTCCTTTTGTGATTAAAAGACCGTTGATCATTCCAAGGATGGCACCGATGATACATCCAACGATGATGGCAAGAATCGGATCCAAACCAGATACAATAAAGCCGGCAGTCAGAGCACTAGACAGCGCTAGAATGGCACCGACAGACAAATCAATTCCTCCGGTTAAAATAACAAACGTCATGCCAAAGGCAATGAGGGCGTTAATGGAGATCTGTCTGAGTAAGTTTAAAATGTTTAATGGTTCTAAAAAGGCCGGATTTAAAATAGAAACAATGGCAACAAGGATGATGAGTCCTAAGAATGGCCCAAGCTTTTGCATGATGTTGTCAAATCGTCCATTTGAAGTAAGTGGTTTCATGTTACTTCCCTCCTGTAGCTAGTGTCATAATTCGTTCTTGTGTAGCTTCTGTTTTACTTAATTCGCCGCTGATGGTTCCTTCATGAATGACAAGCACTCGATCGCTCATCCCAAGAACTTCTGGGAGCTCAGAGGAGACCATCAAAATCGCAACGCCTCGATCCGTCAGCTCGTTCATGAGCTGATAAATTTCTCGTTTCGCCCCGACGTCGACGCCTCTTGTCGGTTCATCTAAAATCAGCACCTTCGGCTGAATGCCGATCCATTTGGCGATGACGACCTTTTGCTGATTTCCACCGGACAGGCTGCGTGCAGAAATTTCAGATGAAGCGGTTTTGATCGTGAGTCGTTTGATGAGCAGATCAACAAAGTCCTGCTCGTTTTTCTTATCGATCAGCCCCTTTGGAGAGAAGCTGTCTAAGTTAGGCAAGCCGATGTTTTCCCGAATGGATGCATCCAGCATCAGTCCTTCATCTTTACGATCCTCCGTGATAAAACCGATGCCAAGTTTAACTGCATCACTTGGTTTTTTAATGACAGCCTTTTTCCCATGAACCCAAATTTCTCCTTGATCCAGGGGATCGAGTCCAAAGAGCGACCGCATCATTTCCGTCCGGCCAGCGCCCATTAAGCCTGCAACACCGACAATTTCTCCAGCTTTGACGGAAAAACTGACATCTTGAAAGCGGCCTTTCCTCGTTGCTTGCTTCACTTCTAGGACGGTATCACCAGTAGAAGGTGTGCGTTTAGGGTAACGATCGGTTAATTCGCGGCCGACCATTTTTTTGACGACTTCATGGAAATTCGTGTCCGGTATCGCTTTCGTATCGACCGTTTTCCCGTCACGCATGATGGTTATTCGGTCACAGATGGCGAAGATTTCTTCCATCCGGTGAGAAATGTAGACGATGGAAACGCCTTCTTTTTTGAGTGATTCAATAACCTGAAATAGCTTTTCAATCTCACGGTCTGTGAGAGCAGCTGTTGGTTCATCCATAATAATGACCTTTGCATCGGTCATTAACGCTTTCGCAATCTCAATCATCTGCTTTTGGCCGACAGAACAGCTTCCTGCCTCTTGATCGAGAGATAGGTTGACAGATAATCGGTCGAGCTGCGCTTGGGCGAGGGCTTTCATTTTCTTGGTGTCTAGGAGACCAAGTTTTGTATAGATTTCTTTCCCGATAAATAAATTCTCGAGTACCGTCATATCAGGCCATATATTCAGCTCCTGATGAATGAAGGCAATCCCGTTCTGCTCGGCTTCTTTCGGATTCTTGAAAGCGGTTTCTTTTCCGTCGATTTGAATCGTTCCTTGATCCAGGGAATAGAGTCCTGTCAGCAGATTCATTAACGTTGATTTTCCTGCCCCGTTTTCACCCATAAGTGCATGGACTTCACCTGTGACGAGGTCAAAGGAGACCCCGGCGAGAACGGTGTTTTTTCCAAAGGCCTTATGGATGTTATGCATTTCAATGTTCATAAGTGGCTCCTCCTTTTAAAAGATGACACCGGCATGAAGAATGCAGTTTGCGTATGGGGTGGCTTCACCCGTTCGAATCACTGCTTTTGCCTGTTTGGTCATGTCTTTAAATGTCTCGTGATCGACTTCATCTAACGGATGTGAGAACGCTTTCTTTAGAAATAAATGATCTCTCTCATTGGCTTCTTTGATTTCACTGGCGATCGTGATGTGTTCAACGGCCATTTCCTCAAGAAGAAGGGAAGTAACCTCCTGAAAGGATGGTGTGCCGATGGATAATGCAAGGTCGATTTTGACCGGGCCTTCTGGAATGGGCAGGCCGCAGTCTGCAATGACAATTGTATCTGTATGACCGAGGTCAGCAAGCACCTTGGCGATATGACTATTTAAAATACCATTTTTCTTCATTTCTTATTCTCCAATTCTTCTCTTGCTGGCATGCCGCCTTGGGCACCAAATTTTGTGACTGAGATAGATGCGGCTAAGTTGGCAAAGGCAAGTGCGTCGTATAGGGACTTTCCTTCTGTTAGTGCTACAGCCAGAGCGCCGTTAAAGGTATCGCCAGCCCCTGTAGTGTCGACAGCTTTCACAGGATAGCCCGGTACCAACACTTCTTTTGATCCATCAAAGTAACGAACCCCATTTTTTCCTTCTGTAATGAGTAATTTGTTTGGATATTGGCGCAAAGCTTCTGCTATGGTGAGTCCATCAAACATAAGAGCTGCTTCGTGTTCGTTTGGCGTGATATAGGCAGCTTGATCTAATATTTGCTGAGAGACTTTGCGAGCTGGTGCGGGATTTAAGATGACTGGAATCCCTTTTTCGCTGCAAATGGCGCAGACGGCTTCGACTGTTTCTTCAGGAATTTCCTGCTGAATGAGGACGATTCCGATATTTTCAATAGAAGAAAGAGCACCTTTTACATAATGAGGTGTTACCTCATTGTTTGCTCCTTTGACGACAACAATGCTGTTATCCCCTTCAGCTAAAATGATATGAGCTGTTCCGCTTTCCATTTCGGTAACCGGTTTCATATAGGTGGTGCGAACACCTTGTGCTTGCAAATTGCTCATAATCTCCTGACCATACGCGTCATCACCAACTCGGCCGATCATATATACATCTGCACCGAGCCTTGCGCTTGCTACTGCTTGATTGGCTCCTTTTCCCCCAGGAACCGTTTTAAATGATTCGCCTAGGACGGTTTCTCCTGCATTGGGACGCTTATTCGATGTGACAACTAGATCCATGGAACAACTTCCTACGACAACTATTTGACTCATTGTGAATCCACCTTTCTTGTGGTCTCTCGTTCAATAAAAGAGACGGGCATTTGAATAACTGCTTGATCTATTGGCTGTTTTTGAATGGCTTTAATGATCAGCTTTGCGGCTTCTTTCCCCATATCATAGGCAGGCTGCCGGATCGTTGATAAAGAAGGGAAGAGCAGTTCGCTTTGCGGAATATCATCAAATCCAATGATTTGGACGTCTTCTGGAATGGCTTTTCCAATACGAAGCGCTTCGTGTACGACGGCTGCTGCGACGATGTCATTGCTGGCAATGATGCCATCTGTTTCAGGGTACAGCTTGAAAAGAGCCTTGGCGCTTTTTCGGGCTTCCTGAAAAGAAAAAGAAGCGTTAGACATCACATGAAAGTTAGCACCTTCTTCAGTCAGAACATCAAGTGCGCCTTTGAATCTTTGCCGCGCCGTTTGAAGATGAGCGGGCCCTTTTAGCAATGTGATTTGCTGACTGCCGCGTTTGATTAATTCCATTGCAGCCATTTTCCCACCTGCCGTAGCATCTGCAAACACAGAAGGTGCATTTGGAACGGTACGATCTAAGAAGACAACAGGCAGTTCATCATCATTGTACAAATCCGATTCAGGTTCGTTTGTGACAGCGATGACACCGACCACCTGGTTTTGCTTAAAGGTTTGTAAATAGGCCATTTCCTTCTCCCGATCTTCATCACTGTTTCCGAATAATAAGCGAAAACCGTTTGCATGAATCTCATCCTCAACGCCTCTAGCCAGCTGAGGGAAGAAGGGGTTTGTGATATCAGGTAAGATGAGACCAACTAATCTTGATTCTCTTTTAAAAAGGGATCGTGCCACTTCATTGGGGAAGTAGTTTAGCTCCTGCATCGCTTGTGTCACACGGGTTTTCGTATCAATATGGACGTATCCAGTATCATTGAGCACGCGTGAAACAGTTGCAACAGACACTTGAGCAGCTTTTGCAACATCTTTAATTGTAGCCAATGGAGTGCCTCCCTTCTTTGGTGTGTAACCGTTTACACAGATAGATTATCACGAAAGCATTGAAAAAACAATCTTAAAAAAATAAAAAAAGAAAAGAAAGAGGACGTCTTCCTTTTCTTAACTAATAATGCCTGTTTGTGTAATGTTCACTTTGATTTTTGGAATGATTTTCACTTTTGGATAATCGGTGACCCAATTCATTTTCATATACTCATCATAATGTCTGACTCTATATTTTCTGCCGAGGCTTAAGACGTCAGAATTTGCTTCTTGTAATGTAGCAACAATTTTTTCTGCTTCTTTTGTCAAGATGGTTGAAAGTTTTTTGTTAAGCATTTCAATTTTTTTGTCTGTATCTAGATTATCTTTTGGGTACTCAAGGACAGAAGTTGCGAATTCAAATTTGAGTGAGTATGTTAAGTTTCGATGATCAGGATTTAGAATCTCGATGTCTCTCTTTACATCAGTGACTTGAATCGTAATGTAATTGTTTTCTTTTGACTTCATGTCGCTTCTCACTTTTTTTGTGAAGTTGGCATACTTGCCCATTTTTCCGTCCATGACGGTGAGCAAGATCGCATCTTGACCGTACAACTCGCCTTTCTTCTTCTCATTATCAAATAGGGCAACACCTTTTACACTGATTAATTTCTTCGATTGATCAAAATAGATTAAAGGCAGTGTGAAGTCCTCTCCAGTTTGAAGCATTTTAGATCGAATACTTTGAATGTTTTTAGGTGCTACTTGGGAGGAGCGTGATGCGGTTGTGATCAAGTTATTTAAATAGTCACTCACGATGAGTTTTTCCTTCAGCAGCGAGTTAATCACTTCTTCACAGGTCCCCCCTTGAACAACGGCAAGATTTGCGAGGAGGGGGCTTTTCGGATCACGATAAAACATATCTAAGTAGGGCAGAAGACGATTTTGGGCAAATTCATCACCGATCAGCATCACGCGCATTTTCGACATGTCTATTTTTTGATCCACTATCCGGCTGAAGTTGGTTCTTGCTTTTCTTAAAGTAGGTGCTTCCGTTGTGAGAAGAGTGGTTAAAAAGCTGCCAGTATTTCCTTGCTCCATACTTTGAGACTGCTGCACTTTTCGATAAGTGATTGAGTATTTCGCATTGTCATCCTCTCCTTGATCAACAGCGGAGGTTAACACAAGAGAGATGTTCTTTAATAAATTTTGATCCCAGCAGCCAGGCATGAATATGAGAGAAACACACATGAGCAACGTCAGTATGTACTTATGACGCATGTGATTTCACCTTCCCTTTGCGATGTTTGATAAAGATGATAATGGCCATAAAGATAGGGAGTGTGTAAATAAATGAATATTGAGCGATGGTGGTAAAATCATTAAAACGCTGAATTCTAAAATTATCGGTTGCAAGGTAACAGCTAGCCGCATAAATCAAAATGGCAAAATAAAAGACGTATTTTTTGTGGTCTTTTTTCTTGAGAATACTTGCTACGCCATTTGCACAGAAGTAGAGATAGTTACTGAGTGTGGCTAAAATGACAAATACCCAGAAACTAAGAAAAATTAAATCTGTCCGTTCAATCACACCGAACGAAATGGTTTTTAACAGATAAAGAACAGGATTTGGAATGATATTGAGCTCAATCGGGCTGAAGAACATAAAACAAATCACTGTGATAAATAGGTAGTAAAGTGTCGTGCATATATTGGCAATGGTCATGACCTTGTATCGCGCTTTAATGGTGCCTTTCATCAGTGGAGAGATGATCAGAATCATCTCAAATCCATTCATAGATAGTACAACATCCTTCAATCCGAGTGAAACTTGAGAAATGTCCACTTGAAAAAAAGGCATGAGATAGTCGATATTGGTTCCTTTTAATGAATAGAGCATTAAGAGAGACAGCATAAGCAAAAAGGGCGTTAGAATGAAGTTAAACCTGACGATGGCTGTAATCTGCTCCTTTGCAATGTAAATGATGGAGATCATCAGTAATAGATTTATGACCCAATTTGGTGTGAGTGGGAGCACCCAAATGCCAAGAATTCTCGTGAAAATAGATAGAACGACAATACAGACTGAGGCGAAATAAACTGTATAAAGAGCTACTAAGATTCGCCCAAACCATTTTCCAAAAACCTGAATTAATGCTTCGAAAAATGATGTCTCAGGATATTTGTGAATGATATATATAAAAATGGTATTGATGATTTGGATAAAAAAACAGGCCAAAATGATAGCCATCCATCCATCATGCCCCATATCTTTCATAAGCAAATGAGGCAGAGCTAAAATACCGACACCAATTTGAGATTGAATGATAAAAAAGACAGCTTGAGATGGAGATATTTTATTTTTCATCTTGATTTTTCCATCCTCTCAAATTTTCAATTTGCTCTTTCTTTTTTGGATTTAAGTAAACAGGGCGCTTTTTATACATCCACATCGGTAACCGAATCACAGTGTCTTTTAAGTCCTGCCAGTTAAATGGAGCTACTGGAGATAAATACGGGACACCTAGTGATTCAAGGCGGCATAAATTCATCAGGACGATCGACAGGCCGAATGAAATGCCAATAAACCCAAACATCGATGCCATGAACATGAGGGGAAAACGCAGCATCCTGATGGTAGACGTCATTTCAAACGAAGGAAGAACAAAGGAAGCAACAGCGGTCACGGCGACCACAACGATAAGAACATTCGAAATGAGCCCAGCTTTTACTACCGCATCTCCAATGACCAAACCGCCTACAATCCCAATGGTCTGTCCAATTGGCTTTGGCAGACGCACCCCAGCTTCGCGTATGAGCTCAATCGTAATCTCCATCAGCATAGCTTCTATTAAAGGCGGAAAAGGAATGCCGATAATGGAATTTTTCATCGTAATCGCTAATTCATCCGGGACTACCTCATAATGAAAGCCGATGACTGCTATATAAAAAGAAGGCAAAATCACAGCGATGATACAGGCAATATAACGAAGAATACGAATAAACGTAGCTGGAATCCAGCGACTATTGTAGTCATCTGGTGATTGAAAGAAGCTAAAGAACGTAATAGGCAGAATGATAGCCATTGGGCTGCCGTCCATTAAGACGACAATTCTTCCTTCAAGAATGGCGGATCTCACTTTGTCAGGTCGTTCTGTGTCAATAAGCTGCGGGAAGATGGAATACGAATCATCCTCAATCGCCTCTACAATAGAACCGGGGCTAAGCAGCGTGTCTACTTTAATAGAAGAAATTCGTTTGTTAACCTCATCTATCTTTTCTTGATTGGCAATATCAGAAATATAAACCGTCGCAACCTTTGTTTCAGATTTTGTACCGACCTTATGATACTGGATTGCAAGTTTTCGATCATTTAAGTGTGAACGCAGCAAATATAAATTGGTATCTAAACTCTCAACAAACCCATCATGTGCGCCTGCAATAATACTTTCAGAAGAAGGTTCAGAAATGGAACGCAGTGGCGGCTGCCCGACAGCAAATATTTTAATCTGTGCGGATTTTTCATCAAGGAAGGCAATACTTCCGGCAATAATGCTGTCGACAATCAGCGTCAAGTCACCTGTTTCGAGTGAACTAAGAGATTTTGCATAGTCCTGTTTTCCAGGAGGGCCAAGCAAGTTGCCAATAATGAAGTTGTTTAATTTACTTTCATCCACTCTTGTTTTAATAAAAAACAGCACTGATTTCGTTTCATTCACCATCAATTCCCGGTATTCAAAATCAGCGCTTTGCTGAAATGCTTTTTTCAGAATCCGAATCTTTTCCTCAAAACCACCTGATAAAAAGTGTAAGCGTGTTTGTTCATTCGTATTTGGCATCTTTAGCCTCCTCTCACAGATTTTTTAACCATAGTGTAAGCCGAGAAGATGATTTTATGCGTCATCTTTAGGGAAAGCATGACACGCACCGACAACTTTCAACTAAAATCACATTAAAAATGTTAAGAAATGATGAATCTTGATAAAAAGAAATGAATAATGTTTCATTGTTTAGGTCATAAGGAGTGAATATCGTAAAAAGAGTCTATAACAAAATGATTAATCTTTGACATCTTATCCCAATTTTTTGTGACCTGAAAATAAGCAGATGACTTGATTTTTTGAGAGGTGACCTTTGTCATAGGTCAACACATAGCGTTCTGACCAATGAGGATGACTTTCTAACCTGTTCATTTAAAAATATAAAATATTCTAAAACACGCACTATTCATTTAAAGCGCTGATATGACTGATTTCATAGAGATGAGAGGGCTTTAAAACATTGATTCAAAATACATCTTAATAATTGTCGAAAAATTTAGGGAGAAAAGGACAAAAGATTTTCCACTGTATGATGGTAACGCTTTCTCTTGTTTGAAGCAGAAATTCAGTCGTCATTTTGTCCGTCTTTTGGCCTTTTCATTTGAGCGTGAGATAGGCAAATACGCCTTCTGATTAGAGGAATTTGGCATACGAGGAAGTGAAAGATTATGTTACATAATACCGATTGTGATTTTATGCTGAACCTATATACTGTTGATTGAATTTACATATCACACTCATAAAAAAAGGAGATGTAGATAAGCGATGTGGTTAATCGTTATAGCCTGTGTCATCATGTTAGGGATTGGCTTTATTGAAAAGAAGCGTCATCAGAAAAATATCGATGCCCTGCCGGTACGCGTCAATATTAATGGTATACGCGGAAAGTCTACCGTTACAAGATTGACAACCGGTATCTTAATGGAGGCAGGTTATAAAACTGTCGGCAAAACAACAGGAACGGATGCAAGAATGATTTATTGGGATACGCCAGAAGAGAAACCGATTAAAAGGAAACCGCAAGGACCAAATATCGGAGAGCAGAAAGAAGTTATGAGAGAAACCGTTGAAAGAGGAGCAAATGCCATCGTCAGTGAATGTATGGCGGTGAATCCAGATTACCAAATTATCTTTCAGGAAGAGCTGCTTCAAGCGAATATTGGCGTGATCGTAAACGTTCTTGAAGATCATATGGATGTGATGGGACCAACTCTTGATGAAATAGCTGAAGCCTTTACAGCGACAATTCCTTACAATGGGCACTTGGTTATTACGGATAGTGAATATACAGATTTCTTTAAAGAGATTGCGAAAAAGCGCAATACTGAAGTGATTGTTGCAGATAATTCCAAGATTACCGATGAGTATTTACGGAAATTTGAGTACATGGTGTTCCCGGATAATGCTTCACTTGCACTTGGTGTCGCACAAGCATTGGGAATTGATGAAGATACGGCATTTAGAGGCATGTTAAATGCGCCGCCTGATCCAGGAGCGATGAGAATTCTTCCATTAATGGACGCAAAAACACCTGGACATTTTGTAAATGGATTTGCGGCTAATGACGCAGCATCTACATTGAACATTTGGAAGCGTGTGAAGGAAATTGGGTATCCAACAGATGAACCGATTATTATCATGAACTGTCGTGCGGATCGCGTAGATAGAACGATCCAGTTTGCGGAGGATGTACTTCCTTATATTGAAGCAAGTGATCTTGTCTTAATTGGTGAAACGACAGATCCAATTGTGAAGGCATTTGAGGATGGAAAAATTCCGGCTGACCACTTACACAACCTTGAATATCAATCTACAGAACAAATTATGAACATGCTTGAGAAAAAGCTTCATAATCGAGTGGTTTATGGAGTCGGCAATATTCACGGCGCCGCTGAACCTTTAATCGAAAAAATTCAAGAATACAAAATTAAGCAGCTTGTCAGCTAGGAGGAAATATAGAAAATGTTCGGATCAGATCTTTATATCTCGTTAATTTTAGGTGTTCTACTCAGTTTAATCTTTGCAGAAAAAACAGGAATCGTACCAGCTGGGTTGGTTGTTCCAGGTTATCTGGCACTCGTCTTTAACCAGCCAGTCTTCATTTTAGTTGTTTTATCTGTCAGCTTGCTGACATATGTGATCGTTCGTTTTGGTCTATCGAAATTTATGATTTTGTACGGACGCAGAAAGTTTGCGGCGATGCTGATTACAGGAATTGCCTTAAAGCTCATATTTGATTTCTTCTATCCAGTGGTTCCGTTTGAAATAGCAGAATTCCGCGGAATCGGAATCATCGTGCCTGGATTGATTGCGAATACGATTCAAAAGCAAGGTCTTACGATTACCCTTGGAAGCACATTACTTCTAAGTGGTGCAACATTTGCCATCATGTATGTTTACTATCTATTTTAAGATAAGGTGTGTCCAATGATGAATAAAAAATTGAGCTTTCAGGAAAAGCTGCTGAAAATCACAAAGAACCAAAAGAAAAAGACGAATAAACACGTACTGATTGCTTTACCGATTGTCATTGCTTGTACATTTCTATTTACATTTATCGGAAAAGCACAAGTACCAACTGTAGAAAAGAATCCAGAAAACATCCTGACCGCTTCGTTTGTCGGAGATATTATGTTTGGAAGAAATGTAGAGAAAGTAACAGACCGCTATGGAAAGCAGCACCTGTTCCGCTATGCGAAGCCGTATTTTGATGTATCAGATTATGTAACTGGGAATTTTGAGCATCCAGTGGCTTCAGATAAGGAACAGGCAGCACAAAAGAACATTCATTTGAAAACAGATGAAGATTCTGTACAAGCGTTAAAGGATTTGAATTTCTCTGTACTAAACTTTGCGAATAACCATGCAGCAGACTACGGTGAAAAAGGCTTAAATAACACGATTGATGCCTTTGAAAAAGCTGACATGGATTATACAGGGGCAGGGCGCAACGTCAATGATGCGAAGCAGAACATTTCATACAAAGAAGTGAATGGCGTTAAAATCGCTACCCTTGGTTTTACAGATGTATATGGAAAAGATTTTAAAGCAACAAATCGCAAGGCAGGTATTCTACCAGCTGATCCATCTATCTTTATTCCGATGATTTCACAAGCTGCTGAAAAGGCAGATATCGTTGTTGTTCATGCGCACTGGGGACAGGAATATAACAATGAAGTAAACGACAGACAAAGAGAGCTGGCAAGAGCGATGTCAAAGGCAGGTGCTGATATCATTATCGGTGCACACCCGCACGTTCTTGAGCCGATGGAAGTCTATAACGGAACAGCGATTTTCTATAGCTTGGGGAACTTTATTTTTGACCAAGGCTGGTCAAGAACACGTGATTCTGCCATTGTTCAGTATCATCTGAATGAAGATGGAAAAGCGACATTTGAAGTGGTTCCAATGTACATCAAAGAAGCGACACCTGCTCCAGTCAAAGCAGGATCTCTTGAATCAAAATCGATTATCCGTATGCTGACAAATGGCACGAATGCGGATTGGAAAGAAAAAGACGGACATATTTTCTTTGAAGTCGATCACTCTGATAAAGTTCAAACATTAAAAGAAAACGAGGGGAAGGATAAAAAATGAAATTCCTTAAAGCAAGCTGGCCGTTTGTTGCGTTAATTTTAGTCTTTGTCTTTATGTCTGCTTTTAAATTTAGTGACAGCCTTACAGATCATGAGAAACAAAAGATCTCGGTTGAAATGCAGAAAATTGAACAGCAAAAGCAGTCAAAAGCGGAAGCGAGTAAATAAAGAAATGATGATGAAAAGAGCACGCGAGGCGTGCTCTTTTTTGACGGAAAAAGGTGTAAAATGAAAGGGGTCATGTCGAAACTATAAAAGAAAGGAGGAAGAGAGGATGAAATGGAAAGGAATACTGCTTGGAGGATGTGCCATTGTAGGACTCATGTTTATGTCTCAAACAGAGGTGTCTGCTCAAACAACATCTCCTTTAAAACAAGCGGAAACGCTGATAGGTACGCCTTATCATAAAGGAGGAATCGATCCGAAAACGGGCTTTGATGCTTCTGGCTTTATACAATATGTATACAAAACAACAGGTGCATTTGATTTGCCGCGAAAGGTGATTGATCAATACCAAATCGGTGAAAACGTATCATGGGAAAAAGCGAAGCCCGGAGACCTTGTCTATTTTCGCAGTCTTGAAGAAACAAAAGACATCCCGACACATGTTGCTTTGTACGCTGGAAATGATCAAGTGATCCACATCACACTCAGTCAAGGGGTGGTGAAAACAGATGTCAGCAAAAGTAAATATTGGACCGATCGGTTCTATGCGGTCAAACGGCTGCCTGTCTCCCAAGAGATGTCGGATGATCAACTGGTGAAAGATGCGATGAAATATTTAGGAATCCCTTATGTATTCGGGGCATCAGATCCAAAAGTAGGATTCGATTGTTCAGGTTTTTTACAATATTTGTTTGAAAAATCACTTGGGATTTATTTGCCAAGAAGTGCTGAGCAGCAATGGATGGTTGGAGAGAAAGTAGCACGAGACGATATTCGACCTGGAGACTTTGTTTTTTTTAGCAACACGTATAAAAAAGGAATTTCACATGTAGGAATGTACATCGGAGGAGACCGCTTTATTCATGCGAGCCGTTCGGAAAGTGTGACGATTTCTTATTTGTCTGAATCGTATTGGCGTGAGAAATGGACAGGTGCGAAACGATTAACTGAGCTGAAACTAGCGAAAGAAGACCCAGTCGTATCAAAAGCCGCTACGTATATTGGAGAAGTACCTTATGTAAAAGGTGGTGCGAGCCCAAGGCAAGGCTTTGATACAGCAGGATTCACGCAGTATATCTATCAAGAAGTGCTTGGAATTGATATGCCTCGCTATGCGCCGGGACAAGTTAAAGCAGGTACACCTGTGAAACGATCGGAACTAAAGCCAGGAGATCTTGTCTTTTTTAAAGGGACTTCGTTGATGCCAGCCATTTATGCTGGTTCAAATCAAGTCATTCATGTGACGGTTTCAAATGGCGTTGTCATTACCAATATGAAAACAAGTACGTATTGGAAGGATAAATATGAGACGGCTGTTAGAATCAAAAAATAAAGAAAAAGCCCGATCAATGCTCGGATCGGACTTCTCGACTTCTCACTAGGCGCTGATCAGACAAGCGTCTTTTTTTCTTGAAATTGATTCTGCAAAAGCAGATCAATAAAATAGGCGACGCCATCTTCATGATTGCCTTTTGTGATATAGGTGCTTTTTTCTTTAATGACATCCACCGCATTCCCCATCGCTATCCTGTGTCCTGCTTCATCGAACATGGATAGATCATTGGGGCTGTCACCGATCGCATAAATATCGGATCGGTCTACGCCATAATGGGCTGCAAGTTTTTTGAGGGCATGTCCTTTACCTGACTCTTTTGGCAGTACCTCAATGATATGTTCTCCAGATGAGGTCAAGGAGAGCTCAGGCATCTTAGAAAGAAGATCTCGTGCTTCTTGCAGCTTATTCATATCAAAGGAGAAGCATAGTAATTTATAAGTTGGTTCATTCGACTCGAAAATTTGACGGATGTCATCGACAGGTTTGATGCCAAACTGTTTAAATTGAGTCATCGCCCCTTCCCATAAATCAGCTACATCCTCATGAGGATTGGCACTTTTGATCATATCAAATTCAGCTTTAAGCTTTTCTTTTCCATCAAATGGGGAAAGGAGGGCATCGTCTGTATAGACCTCGAAATAAATGTTCCGTTCCACTAATTCCTTTGCAGCACGTCTTCCAGCTTCTTGATCAAGGGTGATTCTGCTGAAGAGCTTGTACCCTTCTGTATGGACAGTTCCTCCGTTTGCCGCAATAATGGGAATGTCCAAATCCCCAAGAAGCTCTTTTACATCAAAAGTCGCGCGCCCTGTACAAATGGTCACAATATATCCAGCTTCCTTCGCACGAATCAATGCTTGCCGGTTTTGAGCGGATATTTCACTTTTCGTATTTAAGAGTGTACCGTCTAAATCAATCGCAATCATTTTTTTCATTGCTGTTATATCCTCCTTCATTCATGCAATAGCCTCTTCAAAGTATGTACGATTTCCTTCATTCTCATGAAAGAGTCGGATTGTGGATTCCTCTCTTTAAGGCTAAACAAAAATGGTCAATTGATCAAGGATATAAGAAAAAGCGCCCAAAAGGACGCTTTTAGCGTGTAGACAAACCCTCGCATTCTTTGTCAGTCCTGCGTGCTGGTTCTCACGAATGTCAAATTCGCTCTGCTCCGGTGCTCGTCCTTCCTAGACTGCAAAGGTTTTCTATCACGCTGAAAAGAAGAAAAAGCGCAAACACCTTTTTCAACACATAAAAAGCGCCCAAAAGGACGCTTTCAGTTTTTATGATAATTCAAGCTGTTTCTTTAATTCCGTTTTGACTTCGTTCAGTTGGTTTTGATCCAATTGGTAATAATAAACGCCATTTGGCTGGTAATCAGATCCTTTTAGTTGAATCGTATCAACAGATTTCAATGAAGTGAGTAGTGGGAAAAGACCGACTAGTTCTTTCATTGACAGGTTAGTTGAGACGTTATCGCCTAGAGTATCTATGATATTGTCATAAGACGGAATAGACGTTACTGATTTTGATTTATCGAAAATGGCTTTTAATACTTCCATTTGACGCTGTCCGCGCATGAGATCACTGTCTGCTTTTCTTGTTCTCACATAAGCGAGAGCTTGATTACCATCTAGTGTGTGAGTACCCGTTTGCAGCTGAACTTTGCCCTTTGTATCTTTAAGAATCTGTTTCACAACATATTCATCTTTAATGTTAACGGAAACACCGTTTAATTCGTTCACAATTTCCTTAAACGCTTTGAAATTACTTTCAATCACAAAGTCGACAGGGATATCTAGTAAATTCTCAACTGTACTCACCGTGAGGTCTGCATCACCAAATGCGTGTGCATGTGTAATTTTGTCATAACCATGACCTGGAATATTAACATATGAGTCCCTTGGAATACTTAATAATTTCACGGTTTTATTCGTACGATTTACTGTCGCTAATACCATTGCATCGCTTCGTGCTTGTTTGACGGTTTCGCCTGGTCTGCTGTCAATGCCAAGTAGCAAGACAGAAAAGCTGTCTTTCCCAGGATCAAATGCTTCAATCCGTTTGACAGATTGTGCACCGCGGTCTAGAGAGACTTGTGCTTTTTTCGCAGCTGTTGTCACTTTATAGTAGGCATAGCCGGTAACAGAAGCGGTTGTCAGTAAAAGAATACCAAAAATAAAAAGAGTGACTTTCACCCATGGTTTTAAACGCTTTTTGCCTTTGCGTTTACTTCTTGTTTGATCCATATATTTAAACCCTCGCTATGATTTTATAGTAAAGATGTCCTTCTTTTATGCTTACAAACTAAAACAAATATACCTTAAAACGGGATATAGTGCGACATTTTTTTCACTAACGCTTAATTGACGTTTCCTTATCTAAAAAAGTTTCAATGATACGCAAATGAAATATATTTGTCATAAAACATCGAAATGTTTGAAATGACAGGAAGTGAGGAAAATGATTTTTCATAGAGAAACATCCAGTCATTACATAGATAAAAGAGGGGTTATGATCATGAAAAATCGGAATGGGTGGCTTTATTTCTTCGGCGCACTTGGCGGCGCCTTATATGGTTACGATACAGGTGTCATTTCTGGCGCTATCTTATTTATGAAAGAGGATTTAGGTTTAAATGCATTTACAGAGGGACTTGTAGTCAGCTCGATTTTAATCGGGGCGATGCTCGGGTCTTCTCTTTCTGGAAAACTGACAGATCAATTCGGACGGAAAAAAGCGATTATCGCCGCAGCCATTTTATTTATTATCGGCGGATTTGGAACAGCCCTTGCACCGAATACGGAGGTCATGGTCTTATTCCGAATCGTGCTAGGACTTGCTGTCGGATGCTCGACGACGATAGTTCCATTGTATTTATCTGAACTTGCGCCAAAGGAATCAAGAGGGGCACTTTCCTCATTAAACCAACTCATGATCACATTTGGTATTCTTCTTGCCTATATTGTGAACTACGTTTTAGCGGATGCAGAGGCATGGCGTCTGATGCTTGGAATTGCCGTTGTTCCTTCTGTTCTTTTGTTATGTGGTATTTTGTTTATGCCAGAAAGTCCTCGCTGGCTGTTTGTCCAAGGACAGGCGGACCGGGCGAAAGAAATATTGTCAAAACTTAGACAAAGTAAGCAAGAAGTTGAAGACGAGATTGCGGATATTCAAAAAGCAGAAAGTGAAGAAAAGGGCGGTCTTAAGGAATTACTCGAACCATGGGTGCGCCCCGCTTTAATTGCTGGTGTCGGTTTAGCCTTTTTACAGCAGTTTATTGGGACAAATACGATCATTTATTATGCACCAAAAACATTCACAAGTGTCGGCTTTGGCGATTCAGCAGCCATTTTAGGAACTGTAGGAATTGGTGCAGTCAATGTTGTCATGACGTTTGTTGCGATTAAAATCATTGATCGTGTCGGGCGGAAAGCGTTACTCCTATTTGGAAATGTAGGGATGGTTCTTAGTTTGATTGTTCTAGCAGTGGTCAATCGTTTTTTCGAGGGATCAACAGCTGCAGGGTGGACGACGATTATATGTTTAGGACTTTTCATCGTCATTTTTGCTGTCAGCTGGGGTCCGGTCGTATGGGTGATGCTACCGGAGCTGTTCCCAGTACATGTCCGGGGAATCGGTACGGGGGTATCGACCTTCCTACTGCATACAGGGAATTTGATCATCTCGCTCACATTCCCAACCTTATTAAGTGCAATCGGCATCAGTAACCTTTTCCTTATTTATGCAACCATCGGCATAGGTGCCTTCTTATTTGTGAAATATTTAGTCACAGAAACGAAAGGAAAAAGTCTTGAAGAGATTGAAGAAGATTTAAAAAAGAGAAACCGTGCCGTCGTCAATGATGAAGGGGAAACGGTATGAAAAAAGACCAGCTGCATGAGGCAGCTGGTCTCAGCGTGTAGACAAACCCTCGCATTCGGTGTCAGTCCTGTGTGTCGGTGCTCACGAATCTCTCATTCGCTCCGCTCCGATACTCGTCCTTCCTAGACTGCAAAGGTTTTCTATCACGCTGAAAAGAAGACAAAGGGCTAAAAAATTCATTTTAGCCCTTTGTTAAACAAACGTTTAATCAAGAAAGGACAATCACTCATCTTCTGAACGTGCTGCCTATGACATACATATGGAACAGGCGGGCGAAAGGTGGAAATGAGATGAAAGGAAAAACGAGCATTGTGATGCTGACGTACAATGAACTGCACCTAACGAAAAAATGTATCGACAGTATCAAGAAGCATACTCGGCCTGATGAATATGAACTCATTATCGTGGATAATGCTTCATCAGACGGAACAAAGGAATATGTGAGACAACTGGAAGATGTCGTGTTGATTGACAACGAGAAGAATCAAGGTTTTGCCAAGGGCTGTAACCAAGGGGCGAAAAAGGCAACAGGAGATAGTCTTCTTTTTTTAAATAACGACACGATTGTGACCGAAAACTGGCTTTTGCCTTTAAGAGAAGCCCTTTTTGCATCAGATCGTATTGGCATGGTAGGCCCTGTCTCCAATTATGTGAGTGGTCCTCAGCTCGTTCAGCCATCTTACACAGATGTGAAGGAGCTTCCTGCCTTTGCGAAGGCATATACGGCTTCGAGAAAAGGTCAAAGAACATATGTGCACAGACTTGTTGGTTTTTGTTTGCTGGTCAAAAGAGAGCTGATCGAGGATGTAGGGTTATTTGATGAGCGGTTTGTATATGGATCATTTGAGGATGATGACCTTTGTCTGCGCTCATTGCTGAAGGGGTACCAGCTGCAAATCGTCCATGATTCTTTTGTGCATCATCACGGTCATGCTACCTTCAATGCCAATGAAGAAACGAACATCTCTACATTGTTTGCGGAGAACAGGCTTCGTTTTTTAGATAAATGGGGCATTAATTTAAATCTGATAACGCCCCATCCATATTTTGCAGCACTGCTCCCTGAGGATGCCGGATGTGTGCTGGATGTTGGCTGCGGTGCTGGGGCGACAGGACTTGAACTGATCAACCGGCAGTCTGTTGACATGTACGGAGTAGAGGCGGATGCATTAAAAGCAGAGATAGCAAAGGCGTATTACAAAGAAGTGATTGAGACAAAAGCGGAGGCGTATCCTTGGTCAGAGAAAGAAGCTTTTTTTGATGCTGTGATCTTTTCTGATGTGTTAGAGCATGTGTCAGACCCATGGCAGATGATTGCTCAAGCGCATGCGTCTTTAAAACCAGGAGGCGTGATCATTTGCTGCTTACCTAATATGATGCATGCGGAAGTACTGCTGCCTTTATTGGCAGGTGATTTTACGTATCAAGATGTGGGGATTTTAGATCGAACACATATGAGATTTTTCACACCAAACACAATGCGGGCGCTCTTTCCAGACCATTTGTTTCATCGCGTGATTGAACAGCCGATCAATGTGCCAATTGATCAAAACGTTCAATTGTTTTTTGACGAAGTGGCGAGAGTAGGAGAGTCACTTGGCTTTCAAACAAAAGCATTATCTGATCAAGTGACGCTCTATCAGCTTTTGATCGTTGCACGTAAAAAAGGCGGTTCCCCCTCCGGGTAATCCGCCTCAGCGTGTAGGCAAACCCCATTCTTTGTCAGTCCTGCGCACCGGTGCTCGCGAATCCCTCATTCGCTCTGCTCCGGTCCTCGTCCTTCCTAGACTGCAAAGGTTTTCTATCATGCTGAAAAGAAGACAAAGGGCTAAAGCAAAGTTCATTTTAGCCCTTTGTCAGCCATCTAAGGCGGATGACCGCCTTTTGTGCTACCATTTAAAGCTTTTCGTTGCGCCTTCTGCACCAAAGTTCAAGATGTTGACTTTCACATCGTAATGAATTTCAGCTTCTTGAAATAGGGTGTCCCATTCGTCACGATGCTTCTCCCAAAAGTCAGGATATTTGATGCGCACCTGATGATTTAAAAAGATCGGATCAACCCCAACTTCTTTTTGCATGTGGCGGACAGCTTTGTGAATCTGCTCAATGATTTTTTTTGAAAAGATGCGCTCATAACGCTTGATGTACTGTTCATCGAATGAGTTCTCAGAAGGATATTGATCTTCAGATAGTTTACCATTTGTTTTTATACTGACTTTAAAGGAAATCTTTCCATCTTTTAGATAAGGTTCGACCTTGGAAGCGGCTTTCTTGATTTCATACGTAATAGGAAAGCCTTTGTACGTTGCAGGAACTACTCCGCCTGAGATACGATTCATCATCCAATTTAAAGCTTGAACGTCATTTGCTGAAATAAACCCTATGAGTTTTCGTGTTTTTCCATGAATGATACCTGCTCCATCATAGACGAGCCCGTCATTAATGGCATCCACACTTTGGACAAGAAAGCTTACGCCCATCTGAAAGTAATCGGACGCTCTCCCAATACGTACCGGCAGTAAAATTTTTCCGTTATAGTCCCGGTTTTTTGATGTTTCAAAGATATGCTCAACTGGAACCTTTTGCTGCGAATTTAATTTTTGATTGAGCACTTTTGATGCATTATCACGAGTCACTAGTAGATAGCTACTTCTTCGAACCTCATCATCTCGTATAAAGTGATTGAGTGTTCCTTGAATATCGTGTTGCTCTGCCTGACTTTTGCCGAACAAAAAGATTTTAAGATGATCACTGTAGATCGGCTGATCCTTTAAGGCGACATGACTGACAGCCTCTAGCACATTTTTCCCCTTCGATACAACATTGACATAGCCTGTTGAAGCAGCTTCTTTTGTTCCACCCATATTTGGTATAAGGTTTTGGTAAGTGAGCTTTACGCCTTGATCATCTGTTTCATCGATGCCAACGCCACGCACAAACGTTAATGTCTCAATGTCTTTTATGTCCCAGCACCCTGCAGTTAGAAGAAAAAGAAGACTGGACAAGCAGAATAAAAGTAAACGCCTTCGTCTCATGCAGAACCACCTCCCCATTTTTTACGTATCGTGAGCAGCAAAAATGTGATGAAGGGAATGGCTAAAATAATGAACAGAGCGTAGCCGAGTAAAGTGGAAAAATAAAAGACTTCATTAATATTTTTTGGAAAAAGAGATAGGGCAGAGGTTAAGAAAAACAACAGCCATAGCAACCTTGTTACATTGGTCGTTTTAAAGACTGTGTGACACCCTTTAATGGCAAATTGGAAAAAGCCAAGCATACAAATAAACTGCTGGCATGTCCAAATCGTCAGTAAGAAAATATCAAAGCGTTCAATGAACACCCCTTCAAGTTCTAGCGCTTGAATGAGTGAGACGGTGGGCCATGTAAGTGACATCGTTTCTCCAACCGTCATGGAGCCAATCACAATAAAAAGCGTGAGAGAATACACAAGTGATGTAATTATGACCCCGATGGATGCGGCCCATTTGGCTTTCGGCCATTTGTCTTTATAAATGAGCGGTACGACAAACAAAATGACTTCAAAGCCTGTAAATTGAATGAAGGTTTGAGAGAATAGCTTACCAAAATCTTTAAAACCATGCGCCATCACAGGGCGCAAATAATCAAAATCAAATATTTTCAGGCTAAACAGCATTAGCCCAATATAAATAACCATCGTAATTGGGTAAATATACGTCACCATTTTCACCACTGGAAAGATACCGCTTTTTAAATGATAGATCGCTACAAGTATAAAAATCATCACAATCAGGGTCATAGGGGTCGATTGAAGAAGGAAAAACTGAACCACCTCGCCGAGTACACGCGCCTCAAAACCAACAATGGCTAGTAAATAAGCAATCATGATTAAATTAAAGATCGTGCCCAAGAAGGCACCAGCGCCTTTTTTATTTGACTCAAAAATAGTATCAGGTGCATTCTTCTCAGCAATCCAACCTAGCAAAAAAGCAACGAAAGCAAAGATGACTCCCTGTATCAATACAATGATCCAGCCATCAGGGAATCCTGAATTGGCAGAACTGCGTGGAATGGTTAAAATTCCAGCGCCTATCATTGTAGAACTGCACAGAATGGTGACTTGTAACAATGATAGCTTCTCAGCTCTGTACATCGTTTAATCTCCTTGTCTTTTGAGATTTTTTGTCTTGGCTGTTTTCGGTCTCGATTTAAATAGCCCTATCGGTAAACGAACGTACGTATCTTTTAAATCTGAAAACGGCGAAGACAAAACAGGTGTAAAATAGTCAAAACCAAAGGTTTTTAGCTGCATCAAGTGACAAAGCACAAATAAATAACACATAATTAAGCCGTATAATCCAAACATGGCTGAACTGAAGATGGCCATAAACCGCAGGATGCGTAAGGGAAAGCTGAAATCATATGATGGAGCAGTGAAATCGGCTAGTGCCGTCAGAGACACAATAATGACCATTAAGGCACTGACAATATTCGCTTGGACAGCCGCCTGCCCAATAATGACGCCGCCGATCAGTCCAATCGTCTGCCCAATCGCCCTAGGAAGACGAAGCCCAGCTTCCCGCAGCAGTTCAATCGTAAAAGACATGAGAATGGCTTCAACTACAGGAGGAAACGGAACATTCTGCCTACTGCCTGCGATTGTGAGTGCCATCTGAGTCGGTAATAAACCTGGGTGATAGGAGACAAGGGCGATGTAGAGACCAGGTAAAAAAATAGTCAAAAGCACAGCGATATAACGAAGCAGACGTAAAAGGGTCGCGCTTGTCCACCTTTGATAATAATCCTCAGGTGATTGCATCAAGGCAGTGAGAGTCATCGGCATGATGAGGGCAAAAGGTGTGCCGTCTAGCAAAATGGAGACTTTGCCTTCAAGCACAGCAGCGATGACCCGGTCAGGTCGTTCTGTATTTTGTATCTGTGGAAAAATAGTGAGGTGGCTGTCCTCGATTAGCTGTTCAATATAGCCGGTTTCAGGAATATCATCCATCTTGATCTCTTTCATTCGTGAAACAACATCTTCCACAAGTGCTGGATCTGCTATATCTCGAACGTACACGAGAGCGGCAGACTTTTTATTCCGAGTACCCACATTGACTTTTTGTATCACTAGATTCGGATCGTTTGCCCGTTCACGAAGCAATGCCGTGTTTTTTTCAAGATTTTCAATAAATCCAATCCGGGGTCCTCTTACAAGGACTTCTGATTGCGGCTCCTCTACTTCTCTAAATTGAAAAAGATTCGTATGGAGCGCAAGCGCTTGTGTAGCTCTATCCACAAATAAAATAGCCCTGCCGCTGTATAACTGCTCGATGGCAAGGTTCATATCTTCCAGCACATCATTTTGAATGCCAAAGAACGTTTTAGAAAGGGAAGAAAGTGTGGTGTGGTCGACCTCGGTAATGGTCAGTTCCTTTTGCATAGGTGAAATGATTTGTTTGGAAAGCATCTCAAATTCTGTGAGTCCTTCAACGTACACGAGACATGCAGAGACAGCGGAAGGACCAAATGAAAAAGAGTGGAACACGATATCATCACTTTTGCCGGCAAAGCTTTTGACACGCTGAATGACGGACTCTATATCTTGTTCAATACGACTTTTCATAATACCTCACCCTCATGTCTTTTTTTATAGAGTGACTCGAAAGGAGAAGAATTATGCAAATAGAAAAAAGAGAATCCCCTAAAATAGGAATTCTCTTCACATGTTTATCTCGCCAGCCAGCCGCCATCTACGGCTAAAATATGACCGTTCATATAATCAGAGGCAGGGGAGCTGAGAAAGACGGCGGCACCTGCTAGATCTTCAGGCCGTCCCCAGCGTCCAGCGGGGATTCGTTTCAGAATCTCTTCATTCCGGTTCGCATCGTCACGAATGGCTTGCGTGTTATTGGTTGCAATATAACCAGGCGCGATCGCATTGACCTGAATATGCTGACTTGCCCATTCATTTGCAAAAGCTTTCGTCAAACCTGCGACAGCATGCTTACTTGCTGTATAAGCGGGAACAAAGACACCACCTTGAAATGATAGAAGGGAAGCGATATTGACAATTTTCCCTTGCCCTTTTTTCAGCATCTGCTGTCCGACCTTTTGCGTGAGGAAAAAGAGACTGTTGATATTCACATCCATCACAGTATGCCAGTTTTCCTCTGAATATTGAGCGGCCTCTTCTCTTTTAATGGTCCCAGCATTATTGATTAAAATATCAATTGAATGCTGCTTTAAAAGGGCATCAACATCCCGCTTTGCGGACTTAGGATCTGAAAAGTCTACTTGAATCGCATGAAATGATCTGCCGGTCTGTTCGACAAGTTCTTTTGTTTCATCAAGCGGCGTATGGTGGTAGGTGCCGATGATATCTGCACCTGAACGGGCAAGCGCTACGGCAATACCTTGCCCAATACCAGTTCCAGGACCTGTGACAAGAGCTGTTTTGCCTTCGAGGGAAAAGAGGGACGCTACATATGATGTCGTCGTCATCTCATTACCTCAGCTGGTCCATCGGGACAAAGTCCATATCTTTAAACGTATAGTTTTCTCCCGCCATTGCCCAAATAAATGAATAATTTGCGGTACCTGAGCCTGAATGAATGGACCAGGCAGGTGAGATGACGGCTTCTTCATTTGCCACAACGAGATGTCTCGTTTCAGATGGCTCCCCCATAAAATGAAAGACACGTGCGTCTTCCTCTATATCAAGATATAAGTACACTTCCATCCGCCGGTCATGTATATGAGCAGGCATCGTGTTCCATGTGTTATTGGTTTCAAGCTGAGTGATGCCCATCATAAGCTGGCAGCTTTGGATGCCGTCTGCATGAATGACCTGATACAGATTCCGTACGTTTGAGGCGGATGCTTCCCCTAAATGATTCGGTGTTAATTCAGCAATCGCAGCCTTTTGTGTCGGATACGCTCTATGAGCTGTGGCTGACACAAGATAAAATTTGGCCTGCTCACCTGATGAACTAGCAAACTGTACATGTTCGTGTCCAAGTCCAATATATAAGAAATCTTTATGCTCCAGCACAAATGACTCACCATCGACTGTGACCGTACCTTGGCCGCCGACATTCACAATGCCAATTTCCCGTCTTTCAAGGAAATATTCTGTACGTAAAAAGTCGCCGGCATCTAGCTTGATCGGTTCTGATGTCGGCATAACGCCGCCAATCACCACGCGGTCCTCATGCGAATAATACAGTTTCAATTCACCACTGACAAAGAGTGTCGGAATATGAAAATGACGACGAAGTTCCTCTGTTGTAAAACGCTTGACCTGCTCAGGATGTACAGCATAACGATTTTCCATTTGAGATAAGCCTCCCTTTCCATCTGAAACATATGATTGTTTTATTTGGTATCGGTTTCAAGGAAAATTCTAGAGGAAAAAGAGAGCGGCGTCAACCGTTAATTTGAAATCGCTTTCTTTAATTGTATAAAAGCTTTTTTTTCTTCATGTTCATGAAAAAAATCTTCTGATACAGTTCAACTTGTGGTATGCTTTTTTTAAGTTTATTTGAAATCGGTTTCGAAACAAATGAGAAGATCGATCTTGGGAGTTTTTTGTATGAAAGAGAAAAAGCAAACGAAAGTCACCATTAACGAAGTTGCAGCATATGCAGGTGTCTCAAAATCAACGGTATCCAGATACATCAATGGCAGAACAAATGAAATTTCTCCTGAAAAGGTAAAAAAGATTAAAAAAGCCATTGAGGAGCTCCATTATCGTCCGAGTCAGCTTGCCCAAGGATTGAAAGTAAGAAAGAGCAAGGTCATTGGTTTTATTGTGGCTGATATTACGAATCCATTCTCTGTTGCGACACTTCGTGGTGTGGAAGAGATTTGTGATGAATATGGATACAGCATCATGGTGTGCAACACAGATAATCGTCCAGAAAAAGAACGAGAAATGCTTCTGAAGCTGAATGCGCATTATATTGAAGGACTGATCATTAATACGACCGGTCAAAACAATGACATTTTGCAAGACTTTAAGCAAAACGGTGTACCGATTGTTCTTGTTGACCGTAAGTTACCTGAACTCAAGGTCGATACCGTCACAACGAATAACCGTGACATCACGGCTCGTCTACTTCATCAAATGTATGAAAAAGGCTACGAACACATCGCTTTCTTTACTGAGCCGGTCGATGGGATTAGTCCTCGTAAAGAACGAAAAGAAGCCTATGAACAGACGGCGATGAGTCAACATAAGACACCTATGATTGCAGAAATCAATTTGAAGCAAAAGGAACAAATGCGAGATGAGATTTGTCGTTTTTTACAATCAAACCATCAGAAAAAAGCGATTTTAGCAGGCAATGGATTACTCATGCTGAAGCTCATCAGTGAACTCGTCGATCTTGGGGTGAAGATTCCTGAGGAGATAGGCATTGCCGGATTTGATGATACAGAATGGTATAAGCTGATCGGGCCAGGCATCACTACGGTGGCGCAGCCATCTCATGAGATGGGGAAAGCGGCGATGCAAAAAATCAAGACGCGTCTTGAAGGGGATAAGAGTGCACCCCAGACCATTCAACTTGATGGAGAAATCATTGTGAGAAAATCTTTATAAACGTTAGGCAGAGAAGAGTATACATACGTGCATGCTCTCTCTTTTTCAACTGTTTTGAAACCGGTACCAAGAAAGGGGAGAAATGAGTGAAAGCATTGGATGTGATCACATTTGGGGAATCAATGGCGATGTTTTATGCAAAAGAAATTGGCGAGCTTCACCAAGTGAATACGTTTCAAAAAGCACTTGCTGGTGCAGAGAGTAATGTTGCGGTCGGCTTGGCAAGATTAGGCTTTAGCGTAGGCTGGATGAGCAAGGTCGGGGCGGACTCACTTGGTACATTTATTTTAGAAGAGCTTCAAAAAGAAGGGGTCGATACGAAGGCAGTACTCCGTTCAAATGATGGAGCCAAAACAGGAATATTGCTTAAATCAAAAGTCATCGATGGAGACCCTGATGTGACGTACTACCGAAAAGGCTCTGCTGCGAGCACATTGAACCCAAGCGATTTCCCGTCCACTTATTTTCATCAGGCAGGACATCTTCATATGACCGGAATCCCGCCTGCTGTGTCTAGTGAAATGAGAGCGTTTTCTTTTCATGCCCTTAAAGAAATGAAAGAAGCAGGAAAAACCATTTCCTTTGACCCGAACCTTAGACTTCAACTATGGGAAGAGGAAGAAGACATGATTCATACGGTGAACCAGATGGCTGCTCAAGTAGATTGGTTTTTCCCAGGGCTTGCAGAAGGTCAAAGACTCACAGGATGTCATGAGCCGGAAGCGATTGCGGATGTTTATTTACAAAAAGGTGTCAAGCTTGTGGTCATTAAACTGGGAGCGGAAGGAGCCTATTTCAAAAGTGCATCCGGCCAAGGTGTAGTGGATGGTTTCCATGTGTCTCATGTCGTGGATACAGTCGGAGCTGGTGATGGATTTGCAGTGGGAGTGATGAGCGGTCTGCTGGACGGATTATCATATGAAAAATCGGTTGCAAGAGGCAATGCCATTGGAGCACTTGCAGTCATGTCCCCAGGAGATCACGAGGGACTGCCGACTCGTGAGGAGCTTCAGGCATTTATAAAAGAAGCCAAACGATATCAAAGGCGACACGATATGAAGGGAGATGAGAGGTATGGGAAAGTCAGCAAGTATGAGCGTTAAAGAGAAGCTCGCAGCTTGTAAACTCATTGCGGTGGTCAGAGCAGGTAGTGAAGCAGACGGGATAGAGATGATTGGTCGTTTAAAGAAAAAAGGGGTGCGGGCCATCGAAGTGACATATACCACGCCCAATGCAGAGCGAATCATTGCATCTTACCAGCATGACCACGACTTGATTGTCGGAGCCGGAACGATTACAACGCTTGAGCAGGCACAATCAGCCATTGAAGCCGGCTCTCAATTCATCGTTAGCCCTGGATATCTTCCTACTATCGGAGAGCACCTATCTTTTCACGATACACTCTACGTTCCAGGTGTTTTGACCCCGAGTGAAATTATGCAGGCAAAAGCAAATGGATACAGCGTGTTAAAGCTTTTTCCGAGCGGCTCCTTCGGTTTGTCCTATATGAAAAATTTGCAAGGTCCGTTTCCAGAGATTGAGTTCATCCCAACAGGAGGCATTCATCCAGTCGATGTGCCAAAGTGGCTTGAAGCAGGAGCCGTGGCAGTAGGTGTCGGCAGCCAGCTTGAAAGCAGTACAGCAGAAGAATTACAGGCTGTTCTTTCTTCCACCATCATGTAGTTCACATAAACAACCGGCTGATGACTGCCGGTTGTTTGTTCGTTTATCTGACATAAAAGATGGGAAGGCGCTTCTTTTCACGTAAAATGAGCATAAAGGAGGTCGATATGTACATTCAACAAGATGAACTAAAAGATGGTCAAATTGAACAATTGATTAAAGCTCATTTAGAAGAGATGAAAAAACATTCACCGCCAGAAAGCATTCATGCCCTTCCGTTAGACGATCTGAAAAAACATGATGTCACAGTGTGGAGTGCAAGGGATGGAGAGGTGCTTCTTGGCTGCGGAGCCATCAAGGAGCTATCAAGTGAACATGGTGAACTCAAATCGATGAGGACGGCAGCAGCCCATATGCAAAAAGGCGTGGCGAAGCATCTGTTGACCCACCTTCTCCAAGAGGCGAAGCGGCGGGGGTATAAAAGAGTGAGCCTTGAAACAGGTGCGATTGCTTTCTTTGAACCGGCAAGAAAATTATATGAAAGTTTTGGATTTCAATATTGTCCGCCTTTTGGTTCATACCAAGAAGATCCGAACAGTTTATTTATGACAAAGGAATTATAGAGGTCGAGAGAGTATGCTTTTATAAGCAGCTCTTTTTTTATGCGGCAACAATGGAAGGAGGAGAATGTGAATGAAATGGTCGAAGTTGTTCGGAATGGGCGCATTTCTCACATTTTGTGTCGTATCTGTTCTTTTTTTATCTGTATTAGGTCAAGATTTAGTTAAAATTGAAAGCGCTTCCGATGAGACGGTATCAACTTATCAATATCACTTTGTTCTTGTACCAGAGGAACTTGATAATGAATATTGGCAATTGGTGCAAAAGGGAGCTGCTGATGCGGCGGAAGTTCATCGGGTGTATCTTGAATACCTAGGTCCAAAGCAGGCTGATTTGGATGATCACCTGAAAACCATTGATATGGCGATTGCTGGTCATGTGGATGGCATTATGACGCAAGGGCTTGATGCAAAGAGATACAAACCGCTCTTTCAAAAAGCAAGAGAGAAAGGTATAGATGTTGTCACAGTCGATACCGATGCAGAGGGGAGCAAGCGTCAAGTGTATGTTGGAACAGATAACTATTATTCTGGCTTTATCGCCGGACAGGCACTCATCGCCGATACAAAAGGCGAACAGTATGTGGGCATTGTGACGGGACGGCTTGATGCGATTCACCAGAAGCTTCGCGTGAAGGGGTTTCGAGATGCCGTTTCTGGTGAAAAACGCATTCATATTGCTGGAATAGAAGAGTCGGCGATTACGAAATCAGGTGCTTCCGGTGCTGCGTATAAATTGTTAAATGATCATACGCAGCTCACCGCATTTTATGGAACAAGCGCATTAGACGGTGTCGGCATTATTCAAGCAACAGAGCAATATCATTCGTCTAAAGATGTTTATGTGCTCGCATTTGATACTCTGCCTGATACGATTCAAGCGCTGGATGATGGGAAAATTGATGCAGTGGTTGTACAGCACCCTTATGAAATGGGCTATCAAGCGGTTGAATCTCTTGTTCGTTTGCAGCAAGGGGATAAACAAGAACCGCTGCAGTACACAGGGACGAGTGTGATTCGGCGAGGAGACCTGCCCCTTCATCAAACAGAAAGACCACAGGGGGTTCAGCCATGAGAAAAATACGAAGTAAATTATTATTGGCATTTTTAATTCTCGTGCTCCTTGGTAATGTGGCCGCTTTTTTTGTGTATTGGAGCAGTTCAAAAATCACATCAGAATATAGCAAAAGCTTTCGTTCCTTTCTCCTGCTGAATGATATTTCGACAGAGGCAAAAACGATGTATGAAAAGGTCAACGCCTTTGCCATCGAAAAGGATCAGGCGTTTGCCAAGGGGTATGCTGAATCAAAACAGAAAATGACATCATATGACCAAGCATTGCTCAAAGATGCAGGGCTTCATGCCGCCATCCCCTCCATTGAAAAATATCAATATATGATGCGGACGCTCATAAACGAAAGTGATGCCACAATGAATCATGTCAAAGAAGGGAAAATCAAAGAATATGCTGCAAGTGTGAAAGAAGTAAGAACCGTGTCCTCTTATATACAAGAGCAGACAATGACTCTTTTGGATGATGAATTATCTGAGTATCAAGTACTCTACCAATCCCTTCAAAAAAGACATCAAACGTATGCGCTTTTTACTCTATGTCTGTTTACATTATCGATAGGCATCGCTTTATGGATGGCCTATATCATTGCGGGCGGAATTTCAAGACCGATCGTTCATCTGTCTCGAAGTGCCAAAGAAGTATCAGAAGGAAATTTTGATGGTCCGAATTTGCATGTGTCATCTAAGGACGAAATCTCTGTGTTAAATCATGCCTTTGAGCGAATGCGGCGAGAGATGAAGGTCATGATTGAAGAGATGAAACAAAAGGCCGCTTTAGATCAGAAAATTAAAGACATGAAGCTGAAAACACTGCAAAATCAAATGAATCCACATTTTTTATTTAATACATTAAACATCGTTTCACGTATGGCGTACTTAGAATCAGCTGATGCGACATCGAGATTGATACAATCCGTTTCTACGCTGATGCGGTATTCGCTATCTCCTCTCAGCGCATCTGTTACGTTAGAACAAGAAGTGAAAGTGGTAAAAGAATATTTTCATATACAAGAAACAAGATTTTCCGATCGTATTACATGCAAAACGACCATAGATGAGTCGTGTCTATCTGTTCACATTCCGAGCCTTACATTGCAGCCGCTTGTCGAAAATGCCTTTATTCATGGGGTAGAACCAAAAGAGGAGGGGGGGCTTGTAGAGCTCTCTATTGATCGAGATGATGGCTTTGTCATGATTCGGATTCGGGATAATGGACTTGGCATCAGTGATCAAGAGAAAAAGAGATTGCTATCGCAAGAGGAAGAAGATCATCCAGACACACGTAGTAAAGGTCACTCGACAGGAATTGGTCTTCGAAATGTGATGTCGAGGCTGCGTTTGTTTTACGGAGTGCAGGATGCCCTTCAAATTGATTCAAAGCCAAACGAAGGGACCACCATTCAATTGACAATACCAATCAAGGAGGAACGAGCATGCTGAACGTGCTGATTGTGGATGATGAAAAAATTGAACGAATGGCGATGCGTAAGTTCATGACCGAATGGCTGCCAGACTGTCATATTGCAGGGGAAGCTGCGAATGGAAAAAAGGCGGTGGAATTGGCGCGGTCTAAGCCAATGGACCTTGTGCTCATGGATATTCAGATGCCAGGCATGGATGGACTCACAGCGATCAAACAGATCAAGGCAAGCTGTCCTCATACTAAATTTATTATGCTGACAGCCTACGATACGTTTGATTATGCCAAGCAAGCCATGCAGGAAGGGGTCAAACAATACCTTGTCAAACCAGCTGATAAAGACGAAACCATTACAGCGATTCGTTCTGTTGCGGCAGAAATTCAGCAGGAGGTCTCCCTGCGGCAGGCGGAGAAAGTCAATCAGCAGTCAAAATGGCTGGAAGCTCATGTGTTGAACGGTCAATCTTATTCCTCCACAGCGTTTGAGCGGCTGTTTCAGGATTTTCAAGCAGGTCTAGTGATCGCTGTTCAGCGGACAGGCGGGGATCAACTCATGAATCAATTGCAGGAGTCTGCTCTTTTTCAAGCAGTGCCTATCAAAGTGAGCGGTGAGCTGTTTACATGCTTGATTTACAGCCGTCAATCACCTGGTCATCTAAAGGCGAATGTACTGCAAGCCATTCGCGCTGCCATGACAAGCGAGCAGCATTCCCCTGTCATTGTTGGCATGGGTCATCCTGTCTCAAATCCACTTCAACTTCAGAAAAGTGCGGCAGAAGCGAAGCTTTCCTATTATCAGCGAAAAAAAGATGACGGTGCGGTTCGTTATGGCTTTTACTATACAGATAGACAATCTTACGTATTGATCAACTTGCCTGAGCTTGCCGATGACATGATGCTGGCACTAGAAGAAGGGAGAAGAGATGATGCTCTTGCTTACTATGATGCCTTCCAATTAGAAGGGGCAACCATTTCTCATGTGAAAGAGCTGCTCATTTTACTCAAATCACGACTTCGTGCAGATGTGCCGATTCTAGCTATCACCACAGAAACAGAATGCCGCCAATGCTGTGAACATTTATTTGATCTGTATGAAGCAAGAACCCAGACGGTGAATGATATAGAACGGGCGAAACGATACATTCAAACACATTTTTGCGAACATATCACGCTGGAGCAAACGGCCGCCTATGTTGATTTAAGCCCGACGTATTTCACCAAACGCTTTAAGGATGAGACAGGTCTGACGTTTAAAGAATATGTGACGACCTGTAGGATGGATAAAATGAAGAAGCTACTGAAAGAGAGTTCGCTTAGTTTAAAAGAAATCACCTATCAAGCAGGATATACTGATCCGAATTACGTCAGTCGTGTGTTTAAAAAAATGGTTGGCTGTTCACCAAAGGAATATCGAAAGCAGGTCGTAAAAAAATGAAGAATTTCATAAAAAAGTGAAGAAGTTTGCCTGAAAAAAGGCAAGGATCTGCCAGTATACTTATTTTGATAACGCTTACAAAATAGGGATGGGGGATCCATGATGAAGTTTAAATTAGGCTTTACTTTATTGGCACTCTGTATGCTGGTCGTCTCTGCTTGCAGTTCATCGACGAACTCAGATGCAAAAAAAGAGGGCGGAGCGGAGAAACTAGAAATTTTCTCTTGGTGGACTGGTGCAGGTGAGGAAGACGGACTGAAGGCACTCATTCAATTGTTTGAAGAGAAAAATAAAGACATTCCAATTGAAAATGCAGCTGTCGCTGGTGGCGCTGGTACGAATGCAAAGGCTGTTCTAACAAGCCGGATGCAAGGAGATGATCCGCCAGCTACTTTCCAAGTACACGGGGGAGCAGAGCTGAATGAGAGCTGGGTAGCCGCAGGTAAAATGGAGCCGCTGGATGACCTTTATGAGAAAGAAGGCTGGAAGGATAAATTTCCAGAATCACTGATTGACCTTGTGAGCAAAGACGGGAAAATCTATTCCGTTCCAGTGAATATTCACAGAGGCAATGTGCTTTGGTATAACAAAAAAGTATTTGAAGATCAGGGCTTAGAGCCGCCAACGACGTTTGATGAATTTTTCAAAACAGCCGATGCCTTAAAGAAAAAAGGGATTACACCACTTGCGCTTGGGGATAAAGAACCTTGGGCAGCGACTCATTTGTTTGAGAGCGTTCTTCTAGGTGTACTAGGTGCAGATGACTATCAAAAACTTTGGGCGGGCGATTTAAAAATGGATGACGCAAAAGTGAAGGAAGCGGCAGACATCTTTGGACGTATGCTCGAATACGTCAACGACGATCATAGCTCGCGTAACTGGCAGGATGCCTCACAGCTCGTGGCAAAAGGGGAAGCTGCAATGAATGTCATGGGCGATTGGGCAAAAGGATATTTTGTAAATGATCTAGATTTGAAGGTGAATAAAGACTTTGGATACGTGGCTACTCCTGGTACGGAGGGCAGCTTTATGGTCATCACGGATACATTCGGACTGCCGAAGGGTGTCAAACAGCCAGAAAACGTGAAAAAATTCTTATCTGTCTTAGGATCTGTGGAAGGACAGGATGCGTTTAATCCGTTGAAAGGGTCAATACCGGCACGTGTGGATGCAGACGTATCAAAATATGATGAATACGGAAAATCGGCCATGAAGGCGTTTAAAGAGTCAAAGCTGGCACCGTCTCTTGCGCATGGCTCAGCTGCTGAAGAAGGTTTTGTCACGAAGGCGAACCAAGCCGTCAATATTTTCGTGACACAAAAAGACAGCAGCCAGTTCGTTTCTTCTTTAAAAGATTCAATGAAATAAAGATGAAAGAGGCGGCCGTTAGGCACCGCCTCTTTTTTAAAAAAGGAGTGTAGCTTCATGCGCATGGACACATCGCCGATCACAAAAACACCAGCAGCAAAAGTGAAACGTGTTCGGAAAAAATGGAATGGAGACCAGCTGCTTGCCCTGCTATTTTTAACACCGTCAGCTGTTTTATTATTCATTTTTGTTTACGGCTTTATTGGCTGGACAGGATATGTTTCATTATCGAACTGGACCTCGCTTGTTCCTGATTTTTCTTTCGCAGGTATGAAAAATTATGTCATGCTGTTTCAAGATTTTCGCTTTCAGTCAGATCTTCGAAACACGGTCTTTTTTACATTATTCTTTATTGGAGCAGTCATTGCTTCTGGGCTTGTACTGGCCATTTTACTAGACCAGAAGATCAAGGGGGAATCACTTTTTCGGAATCTCTTTTTCTTTCCGATGGCCCTTTCCTTTGTTGTCACAGGTGTTGTGTGGCAATGGATCCTAAATCCATCTACTGGGGTGAATCTGTTTTTAAAAACACTCGGCATCCAGCCCAAGTGGTACACGGATACGAACATTTTAGCTGGATTTGTCTGGGGAAAAATTGAGTTTGGTGTACCGGCAGCAATGATTGCAGTTGTCATTGCTGCTGTGTGGCAGATGACAGGGTTCTCACTTGCGATGTATTTGGCTGGTCTTAGAGGCATTCCAGAGGAAGTGAGAGAGGCTGCTAGAATGGATGGCGCAACCGAGTGGCAAATCTACTGGAAAATCATTTTCCCGCTGTTAAAACCAATCACAGCGAGCGTCGTCATTATCATGGCACATATTTCTTTAAAGATCTTCGATTTGATTTACTCAATGACAGGACCAGGTGCAAACTTTGTCACCGATGTGCCAGGTGTTTATATGTTTGAAATGACCTTTAGAGGAAACCATTATGCAGGTGGTGCCGCCATTGCGATCGTCATGCTGATTTCTGTTGCGGTCTTTATCGTGCCGTATCTCCTGTCTAGCCGGAAGGGGGCTTCATCATGACCGCAAGAGGATTTGTCCGCCCAGTTCTTTATGCTTTATTAATACTGTGCAGTTTGTTTTTTCTCATGCCTGTTTATGTCATGATCGTCACAAGCTTAAAGCCATTAGGTGAAGTTACCCTTGAGCGAATGTGGTCGCTTCCATCTACACTTGATTTCTCAAGCTACAAAATCGCTTTTGAAAAGTTATCACCCAATTTAATGAATTCTCTTTATCTAGTCATTCCTGCTACCTTATTGTCAGCTGTATTAGGTGCGATGAATGGCTATGTGCTGTCTAAATGGCGCTTTAAAGGATCAGAAGTGGTGTTTACCTTCATGTTGTTCGGTATGTTTATTCCATACCAAAGTATCCTCATTCCACTTATTCAATTTTTACGTGAAATCGGCTTGTATAACTCCATTCCGGGACTTGTGCTTGTCCATGTCGTATATGGCCTGCCAATCACAACACTCATGTTTCGCAATTTTTATGTGAGCATTCCTGATGAAATGATTGAATCAGCGAAGATGGATGGGGCCGGATTTATCGGGATCTTCAGACATATGATTCTGCCGCTTTCCATCACAGGGTTTGTCGTGGTTGCCATTTGGCAGTTCACAAATGTGTGGAATGAGTTTCTATTTGCGGTTACTATGACCACGGCAGAGAATCAGCCGGTCATGGTTGCGTTGCAAAATTTATCAGGCAGTCAAATTGTGCAATGGAATGTTCAAATGGCAGGTGCCATCTTGGCTGCGCTGCCGACACTTTTGGTCTATATTCTACTCGGAAAATACTTTGTGAAAGGGCTTCTTGCAGGCTCTGTCAAAGGGTAAATTGATTTTCTTGTTATCGTTTTCATTCGGTGTACTGAAAGGATTGACTTCTCTTTAGATAGCGTCATAATAAAAGTTGAGACTTGCTAGTTTTCATCATGCTAGGCAAGGATTATCAAAGGGTAGCAAAGGGAGGAGTCATCCTGAATGAAGCAGTCACCAATTTTTTTACTGCCTGAATTGAAGGAGAGAATATGGGGAGGTACAGCCTTAAGGGATCAATTTGGCTATGATATTCCTTCTGATCAAACGGGAGAATGCTGGGCAATTTCTGCTCATCCAAACGGACCAAGTGTCGTGCAAGACGGTCCATATAAAGGGAAAACGCTGATCGAACTATGGAACAATCACAGAGAATTGTTTGGGGGAATAGAAGGCGATCGCTTCCCGCTCTTAACCAAAATTTTAGATGCAAACCAAGACTTATCCGTTCAAGTTCATCCAGATGATGATTATGCGGAAAGACATGAAAATGGTGAGCTTGGGAAAACAGAGTGCTGGTATATCATTGACTGCAAAGAAGGCGCAGAAATGATCTATGGTCATAATGCACGGACGAGAACTGAGCTTGTGACCATGATGAACAGCGGAGATTGGGAAGGCCTTTTGCGGCGAGTGAAAATTAAGCCGGGCGATTTTTATTATGTGCCAAGCGGTACCATTCATGCGCTTTGTGAAGGCACACTGGTTCTCGAAACGCAGCAAAGTTCAGATACGACCTATCGGGTGTATGATTATGAACGAAAAGACCAAAATGGCCATGAACGTGAACTTCACTTCACGCAGGCCATTGATGTCACAACGGTTCCTCATGTAGACGGTTATGCAGATGAATCAGTAGAAACTCGTCCAGGGATGACCATTAGAACATTTGTAGAAGCAGAATATTTCTCTGTGTATAAATGGGAAATTGATCAAAAAGTAGAGCTATCGCAAGATTATCCGTTTTTGCTGTGCAGCGTTATTAATGGGGAAGGGTCCTTAGAGCATAATGGACATACATATCCGCTGCCAAAAGGAGCCCATTTTATCCTGCCGGCTGAAACAGGGAACTTCACCATTGAAGGATCTTGTGAACTGATTGTGTCACATATTTAAAGGTAAAGAGGACTTCGAGGGAGTCCTCTATTTTTCTATTGCATAAAAGACTTGAAAGAGACTTGTTTTTGTCGATAAAGAGATTAGTAGACTAATATGCAAAGTTAAGAGAGGGACAGGGAACGTGAAAAAAACCATCAAGATTATGTTACTCGCAGCTGCCTTTGGTATGACATTACACACGGGCAAAGAAGTGCAAGCAGCCTCCTATGTCGATCAATCCATTTATACGATTAGCACCTCAAAAGTATTTACAACAGAAGCAGAAGTCAAAAAAGCGGTTGACACGTTGAAAAAGGACAAAAAGTGGACAGCCACTTATCAAACCTCAGGAAATACATCGACTTATCAACTAACTGCCTCAGGATATGACTCACAAGCAGCAGCGAGTGCAAGTGCCGCTGCATTAAAAAAAGAGTTAGGCATGAGCGGTACGGTGTCTCCAGTAGGTGACCGCCTTCCTTTACAGAAAATCGTATCTGATCCAATCAACGATGAAAGTCAGGCGAAAAAACTGACGCTCGAGCTGACGAAAACATCAGGACTCAATAGCACGTATGAAGCTATCAATCAAAGCAGACCATCATATCAGGTCATATCAGGTGCCATTGATTCTGAAACGAAAGTCAAAAATATTCAAACCGAACTACAAAAACAGGCCGGAGTCACTAGTACATATCAAACCGAAAACAAAGCTGGCACCGTGTATCAGCTGATCTCAGGCAATATTGTCGGACAGAGTAAGGCAAATACCATCCTGCAAGGTTTTCAAAAGGAATCTGGTTTAAAAGCAGTACTCCAAACGGTAGCAGCAGGCAAACCGTATTACATCGTCACATCTGCTGCACAAACGAATCAGTCTAAAGCGCAAACCCTTCTGACCCAGCTGCAAAAAGAAGCGAAAATCAGCGGAAAGATTCAGAAGGCTGGAGCTGTTAAAAATGTATATAGCATGGAATCAGGCTATTTCAAAGACAGTAAGCAAGCAGCCTCAGCGGCGGCTCAGATCAAAAAACAAGCTGGTGCGTCAGGTACTGTGCAGCGAGTAGGGAAAACGAAAAATTATATCGTAAAGCTCAATCAATTAAATGACACAACTTACGCAAAAACAGTTGCTTTTTTCAAGAAAAAGAAATGGCGCTATACGTCTAAAAAGATCTCCTCTACACAGCCATATCAAGTAGTGACTGGGAATCTTTTGGGCGATGATCAAGCAAAAAAAGCAACGGCATTTTTCCAAAAGAAAAAAGTATCCGCCACAACGAAAAAAACAGGCAAAGCGTCTGACAGCACGTATCGACTTGTTGTGAATCAAGCAACAGATCAAACAAAAGTAAATAAAGGTGCTGCATACTTAAAAGCACAAAAGGTGACAAGCAACATCACAACAGGCAAGGGACAAGCCGTCAGTAAAGCATACAGCCTAATGACAGCTCCTGTATATGATCAAAGCAAAGTGAAGCAGGCACAAGAGATCATGAAAAAAAATGGAGTTGCCAGCAGTACAAAAACATTAACAGAAGCTGTTAAGCAATACCGTATTACGACAGAGGCAACTGTGAATCAGACAAAGCTGAATCAAGCCTTAAGTTATTTAACCAAACAAAAAATGAAAGCAGCCGCTCAAAAAACGGGAGCAACTGATTATGGTCAATATCAGATCAAAACAGGGGTCATTTCGACTGCTGCCTTAAGAGACCAAGGCATGACATTCTTCAAAAAACGAAATGAACCAGCTGCTTATACAACAACGACAAAACCGACATATAAAATCAACATCACACAGCAGTTTACAGGGTTACCAAATGCGAATGCGGCCATTGCTTTTGTGAAAAGCCAATACGGCTGGACAGCCACTGCGACCAAAATCAAAAATGGTCCAATGGTGATGCAGACGAATTATAACCTCACAGTCAATGAGATGGTAAACAAACAAATGAAGGTGTCGCCGCAGACAGATGGTGCAGCCTACGTCTATGCGACATATGTAGACCCAGTGACGTCCACAGTGAAAACAGACGGGCTAAATGTACGTTCTACACCTGATTCAAGTTCGGCTAGCAACATCGTCGCACAGCTGAACAAAGGGACAAAAGTGAAGCAGCTTGGAAAAGAAGGCAACTGGATCAAGATCAGCCTCGGCTGGAGAAATGCGAGTTCAGCAGAAGTATTAAAATATGTAGATCCAGCGAATATCGCGGAGGGCACTCAATCTTATTTTCAATTTCTCAAACTCTCTGAAGCTGCAAATCTCAATCCAACTGAAGTGAATACGAAGATTTTAGCAGGGAAAGGGATTCTTGCCGGAAAAGGACAAGCCTTTATCACAGCAGCAAAAACGTATCATATTAACGAAATCTATCTGATTTCACATGCATTGCTTGAAACAGGCAACGGCAGTTCCATTTTAGCGAACGGTACGAAGTTTAATGATAGAATCGTGTACAACATGTATGGCATTGGTGCATATGACAGTAACCCGAATTACCTCGGTGCAAAGTATGCGTATGAACAGCAATGGTTCACACCAGAGGCAGCCATTATTGGCGGGGCAAAATTCATTGGCAACAGCTACATCAATAATGCCACGTACAAACAAGATACCATTTACAAAATGCGCTGGTCTGCGACAGCCACTCACCAATATGCAACAGATATTGGCTGGGCTTCTAAACAGGTCACTCGTATGTATAGTTTGTATAACTTACTTGATAACTATACGCTGTATTATGATATCCCCGTGTATAACAAATAAAAAAACGTCCGTGCTTCTTAATGAGAAGCCGGACGTTTTTTGTGTAGGAGCTGATGTTCAATAAAGGAAAGAAGCTGCTGACTTGATTTCCCTTTTGAATATTGGTTCCATTCCTCAGCAAAGGTTTTCAATAAGTCTTGATTGGCTGATTCGTTTAGCTGCTTAAGCTCCGTTAAGAGCATATCTTGAGTGACGCAAGCCTTTCCTGGAATGATGTCTTCATAACGTTCGACTAAGCCGCGTTTTGTGCGATAAGTCTCTAGATCGTAAGTGAAGAACAAAACAGGCTTTTGGAGCAGCGCATATTCAAACACAATGGACGAATAATCTGTAATCAGGACATCGCATACAGAGAGTAATGGATAGAGCGGCTGATCGGACACATCAAAGATCCACTCACCATCTGTTTCTGCTTTGGCTAAATGTTTCACCGCAGGATGAAGTTTGACGAGCAGAATATAGTCGCCATTCAGCTCACTCTGCAATTGTACTTTAGAAAAAGGTAAGACAAGACCGTCCATTGCAAAGTCCCGGTAGGTCGGCGCATACAGCAGCACTTTTTTGCCTTTTGGAAAAATATCCGTCTGAAAGGAAATAGGGCGCTCATCATAGTACGCATCTGTGAAGGGTACACCTGTTGGCAAAAAACGATCGTCGTTGACGCCAAATGAAGTTTTGAAAATCTCGCGCATGTGATCTGAGCCAGTAACGATATAATCGAAAGACGCATAGACCCGCTTGAAACGCTGCAGATCACGAGAACTACGGTGATGGTTTGAAGCATCTTCAAGACCGAACTTTTTCAAAGCACCATTGGCGTGCCACACTTGAATACAAGTAGTAGAAGGTCTATTTCTTAGCACACTTGTCATCAGAAAATAATTATCTGTGACGACGACTTTGCTTTTTAGCATCGTATAGATACATTGAATGAGATGGATGGGATTTTTTTCATGAAAATAGCGAAATGACACATGAGGCACGTCCTTTTCTATCACGGAAGCATGCTTCGTATAGAGGACAGTGAGCTTCATTGTCATATTCGCCTGTTTTTGATAAGTATCAATGAGAGCAGCTGCATTCTCTTGGAATGAAACAAGCAGCGTCACCTGATTGTCACGAGGTTTCACGCCGCTCATGAGCCATCCAGCAAAAGAAACAAAAGCTGCATAGCATGAGATGATCATTGAGCGTATATTCATCATGTATCAGTCTCTCACAGCTGCTTCGTCTGATCTTTTACTTGCTCAGGATAGTAGCGCTTTTTCCCTTTGTTTTCTTTTAATACGGCAAAAGCGTACTTTGGGATATTCAGCATTCGTTTCCATCTCCACGGATTGACAATGAGTCTGTACAGCCATTCCGTATTTGTTTTAATCATCCAGCGTGGTGCACGCTTCACCGTTCCGCTAAATACATCAAAGCTTCCGCCTAAACCGATGCAAACAGCTTGCGGGAACAAATGACGGTATTCATAAATAAAGTTCTCTTGGTTTGGATAACCTAAAGCAACAAACACCATATCTGCTTTTGAACGAGCAATTTGTTTTGCCACAAACCGTTTATCCGCTTGATAACCATCACAGCTGCCTGCAATCACCACATTCGGATATTCCGTATCAATTCGCTGTTTGACAGCCTCAAGCACTTCTTTTTTCGCACCATATAAAAAGATACTTTTAGATTGCTTGTTTGCGAGATCAAGCATAGACATGAACACATCAAAACCTGCAATTCTTGATTTCAATGGACTTTGCGTCATGCGTGACATCAACACAACGCCTACACCATCCGGCAGTACATAATCCGCGGAAGAAACCACTTGATGATAGGCATCATCCTTCATGACAGCATAGCCGATCTCTGGGTTCACTGTCGCAATCATGGCGCCTCTTCTTTGGGAAATATGATGCTGGTTGATATAGCTAATAAATTCATCTAAGTCACCATTTACATAAGAAAGGTTAGAGACCACTTCTGTTTGCATTGTTCAGACCTCCTTTTTCATTTTGTTATCTATGAAACGTTCATTGTAAATTCATTCTTCGCCTACTCATCATTTTATCACAGTTGCTCCATGAAATATTAACAATAACTTTACAATCCTTTAAATTTCGTGACATTTAAATAAACAACTAGTCTCTAAAAAGGTTGAAATACTGTATTGACGCAGTTTCACTATTTCATCCATTAAATTGGAAATAGTTTGTCTTTACATTTTCTTAACGTTTTTTAGGCATTGTGATATAATGAGGTTCCGAAGAGCGAAAAAACATGACCGATGAGAATAGGATTACGGATAAACATTACTGCTTGAAGCAGTCGAATAAGGATGAAGAAAGGAGTTTATGTTTGCAATGAAGAAAGTTATTACTTACGGTACATTTGATTTATTACACTGGGGGCATATCAAGCTGCTAGAGCGTGCAAAACAGCTTGGAGATTACTTAGTAGTGGCCATCTCTACAGATGAGTTTAATTTACAAAAATCAAAAAAGGCTTATCATAGCTACGAGCATCGCAAGCTGATTTTAGAAACCATTCGTTATGTAGATGAAGTCATTCCAGAGAACAGCTGGGATCAAAAAGTCCGCGATGTACAAGAGCATGACATTGATGTCTTTGTCATGGGAGATGACTGGGAAGGTAAATTCGATTTCTTGAAAGAGCATTGCGAAGTCGTTTACTTGAAGAGAACAGAAGGTATCTCGACAACTCAAATTAAGGAAGAAATTGCGGGACTTTAATAGATCGAAAAAAAGTACTTCTTATCTTTTGGTGAGAAGTGCTTTTTCATGTAAAATACAATGGGCAAGTTATCATGATTTTTAAGGAGAGCTTCCTTTGTTTCAAAATTGGATGAAGAAAAAAGTTGAAGATACATTGGATCAACCTGAACAAAATGAAACGATGACTTTAGTTGAAATTCCTGACATGGACTACTACTTTATTGTAGGTGACGTACCAAATGAGGAAGACGGCTTAACGAAGTCTTTAAAAGCAAGAATAGAGCCATTGGCTGAGAAACATAAACGTACTACGATGTTAACTTTGAATTTCGATGTAAATGTGAAGGAACGTATTCGCCGCTTGGAGGAGACCTTTCATCCTCAAATTGATATTCTGAATGTATTTGAACATTACATTATGCCAGAGAGCGGAAGTAAAAGGTATTATTCGGAGTTTATTGCGGGTGAAGTACCTCAATCAATCAATGAAGCAGTTATCCCCGCAGATACATCGACCATTCAGGTGACGAGATATGAACTGCCTTCTTCCCCAATCTGTATGATTGATCAATATAATGAAGAGCAGCAATTAGTGAAGAGAGAAGAATACAATTGGCAGGGAGCTTTACGCAGAGTTCAAAGCTTTGTTCCTCATACAGGTGCTCTCTATTTAGAAGAATTGATCAAGGACGATGGCAGCATTTTTATGGAGATCATCTATGCTGGTGATGCAAAAAAGAATCCAGTCCGTCACATTAATTGGTATAAAAAAACAGGAATTCAAACATTCACAAAGAAGACGGATATAAAACAACAATGGCTATCCAGCATTCAATTACAAAATGACCGGTTGAAACTGATGATCACAGAGGACCGGGACCAGGACCGCCACTTGTTTAAAATAGATCAACCGGAATCAACTTATTATGCTGCCTTTGTGCATGAAGCCCATTATGAGGAAAATCCGCACCATATCTATTCTCAATATGGAGAATTATTTAAACAAATAAGAAAACAGCAAGTGGATGCCGTCTTCTTTGGCGATACTAAGCATAAAGAAGATGTTGAGAAGGTTTTAGGAGAACAAACTTATTTCTACCATGTGCCTTCTGAAATGTCAGCTTGGAAAACAGTACTTCATCAGATGCTGGAAAACCGTATACGTAAAGATAAGCTGAGAAAGATCGTGGATCGCACGAAATGGGTGCTGCATGGTCTTAGCTCTGAACACCATGTTCTTCATCTTCAGCTTAAGATGACAGACGAAATGAGCCAAGCGGATCATGTGGAAATTGATTTTGCAGGATATGATCGAGTGAATGGAGCTGAAATCATTTCTCAAACAATTGATGAGAATGATCAAGTCAGTTTCCCAATTGGTCATTTTCAAACAAAGAAAAACATCGAAACCAACCAAACAAAATTTGTGGATTTTTACATCCGCTTTAAAACAGAAGAACTTCAAGAAGTTTTGCAACGTCTAGAAGTAGAGGGAGAGCTCCTTACCAATAAACCATCTTCAATTGATGGTTGGTCGTATCAAACGAAACAGGGGAACTATTCTTGGAAAGTAAAATAATGATACAAATAACGGTAAGATTTTTGAACAGAGGAGATTAACGATTAATGATTGAAGAGGGAATCCATAAGAAGAGTGTCGTTGAAGGTTTAAAAAATCATCATGAAAAATTGGAAATGCTCGTTCGCATTTACGATGACATGCCATTAGCAGATAGAGAGTTTTATCTGTTTATGAGGGAAAGGGTCTCAAAACAAGAACTATTCCTCCCGCTTGTTCATCAAGAAGAGAATCTATTCAAATTGGTACTGAGTGAAGCATCGCTTCCGCTTGCGTTAGAGCAAGGCCAGACATACAACTTATATGTCACGGACTATGTGAGCGCAAACAAAGAAGAGGACGAAGACGAGCTTGAAGACTCAGCTTATGATTCTGATTCGGAAGAAGAGGATGAAGACGCAAAAGAAGCGGATACCAGCGCAACTTCCGAAATAGAAGAAAAAACACCATATTATAAACGTCGTTTGAAAATGGAAATTGAAACGCCAGAGCTGACATTTTTAGAAAATAAAGAAGCGCTGTTGTATGTTATTCCATATCGTACAGACAAAGGCAATGCTTCATTGAAAATCAAACGGGAGCTCAAAGTTGTGAAATTCCATCACATCGAGCTCAACAAAGAATGCACGCTATCCTTATCTGGGTATGCAGGCGTTCTAAGTGCAGAGCATCCTTATCAGATCAAAGAAGTAAAGCTTCTATTGAAGAAAAATGGTGAGGAACCAGTTGAGCATCGTTTTCCTGTCAAGATGACACATAAAAAAGATGAAGTCATTCAATATCGTGACGACCATAAAACACCACAACTGTATCAATTTTCAGCAGAAGTTCCTTTAGAGGAGTTAACTTATTCCTTAAACAAACGGTTTGTCTATCGCTTCTATTTTGAGTTTATTTGCGATGTTAACGGAGTGGAAGAAACGTTAACAACAACTTCTTTAGTGCTTGGAGATCGTTCAAACAAACTCAAGGGACTTGTTCAAATTCATAAAAGAAACGATGTACCGATTCGATATGAAGTGTACAGAAAGAAAAAAAGACAAACTTTAGGCATCCGAATTAATGATTACACCATGAAGACACGTGCTAAGTACTACGTAAAAAGCAAGTGGAAGAAATTCAAGAAGCAAGTGGGTAAGATTAAAAAAGTTCGCAATCGCCTTGTGACAAGTACTTTCCAAACGACCTTTACACTGGCGAGTAAACTGTCCGCCAAAAAGAAAACCGTTATTTTTGAGAGCTTTAATGGGAAACAATTCAGCTGTAACCCGCGTGCTATTTATGAATATATGAAAGAAAATCACCCTGAATATAAACTGATCTGGAGTGTTAAAAAAGGTCATGAAGCACCATTTAAAGAAAAGGGCATCTACTATATCAATCGTCTGTCATTGAAATGGATTTTTGCAATGGCAAGAGCCGAGTATTGGGTCGTAAACAGCCGTTTGCCACTATGGATTCCAAAGCCAGAACACACCACATACTTGCAAACGTGGCACGGTACGCCATTAAAACGACTGGCAATGGACATGGACGAAGTGCATATGCCTGGAACAAACACGAAGAAGTACAAAAGGAATTTCACGAAAGAAGCATCGAATTGGGATTATCTGATTTCTCCTAATGCATACTCGACCGAAATCTTTACCCGTGCGTTCCAATTCCAAAAGACCATGATTGAGTCAGGATATCCGAGAAATGATTTCCTTCACAATCAAAACAATGAAGAAACAATGAGAGCGCTCAAACAAAAAATGAACCTGCCGCTTGATAAAAAATTGATTTTATATGCACCGACATGGAGAGACGATCAATTTTATAAAAAAGGGCAGTACAAATTTGATTTAGACCTTGATCTGCATGAGCTACGAGCATCAATCGGAGAAGAATATATCATCATCCTTCGTATGCACTATTTAGTAGCGGAAAACTTTGATCTCGGACCATATGAAGGCTTTGCCTATGACTTGTCTCATTACGAAGATATTCGAGACCTTTATATGATTTCAGATCTACTCATTACAGATTACTCTTCCGTGTTCTTTGATTATGCAAATCTCAAACGTCCGATGCTGTTCTATGTACCAGACATCGAAACATATCGTGACAAACTGAGAGGCTTCTATTTTGACTTTGAACAAGAAGCACCAGGGCCACTTGTAAAAGAAACATCACGCGTGATTGAATGGGTAAGAGAAACAGAACAGCCGACCTTTACACTACCAGAATCATTTGCACCGTTTTATGAAAAATTCTGTTACTTAGAGAGCGGGGAGTCATCGAAGCGGGTGGTTGAAGTAGTTTTTAATTCGCAACGCTTTTAATTGTTTTCTTATAGATGGAAAAACACCTTTGGAAGGTATCAAGTTCAATACTTGACCATTATCCAAAGGTGTTTTTAAATACATATAATTTTATTCTGTATATAAGTGGTTAATTAGTAGTTTTTGTACAGACATTTTTGTAGAAGAGGTCTAGCGCCTCGCTATTATACTTTTCATAATCAAAGGATTTTTGTTCCATACTATTCTGGATAAAATCAGACATACCATTAAATAGAGCAGTTTCATTATTATCAACTAATAATCCGTATCCACCCTCTAAGACGGAATGTACTCCAGTTACATCGGTAGCTATAATTGGTTTTTTTAGAATCATTGCTTCCATGAGAACCAAGCCTTGCCCTTCATAATCTGAAGATAAGACAAAACAATCACATTCATCTAGTAAAGAAAATGGATTTTCGAGTTGTCCAACAAAAAACACGCAATGTTCTAGATGTAATTTTTTTGTGTGATCCTTTAACTCTCTTTTTAAAGGCCCTTCACCTACAATATACAATACAGCTTTTGGATATTGTTTGTGTAATTGTGAAAATGCAGATATTAATTTCTTTTGTCCTTTTTCAGGGGATAATCTTCCAATAGTTATAAAGTTGATATAATCCTTATTAGGAAGTGGTATCCCAGATAAATTAAGAGCGATGGATTCGTTTTTATCATTTTGATGAGTAATTAAATATCTCTCATTATTAAATTCTATAATCTCTTTATTTTCTTTCATTTGAAGTACTTTGTTAGGCGAGATTACATTATTAACAAAAACCATTTTCTCTAAAGCATTAGGAACAAAAGGGCTTAAATTCAAGTGATTTTCTATGTTAGTCGATTCGGCAACTGAAACAATTCTATCGAAGAACTTGTACAGTGAGAAAATTACTTTTAGGTTACCACGATGTTTATATTTGTGGTTCACTTTCTTGTTATACTCTTTCATCATGTCAGCATGCAGGAAAATACTTTTGACTTTAAAATCTCCGAATGCGAAAAGGAGAGTCCAAAATTTGTTATATCCTCCAAAATCTATTCCTACATCAAACTTCGTATTACCAATAATTCTCTTTAATTCTCTTTTATATGAGTTTACTGGAGTGTATTTTAACATTTTGTTATTGTATATGCCACGGCGGAAAATGAGATTCTGTTTATATGTTTCTACTAATGTTCTATTAACAAAACCTGGTCTATAAATAATATGAACATTAGGATGAAGCTTTTGTATGTTCATCCATTTATCCTTATGATAATTTGAGTTATCAATGACGACAACTTCATATTTGTTGTAATCAATCTGATCAAATAAATTAGTCGCTGAAACGGTTATACCATTATTGTAGAAACCCCCACAATAAAAAAGTAATTTTTGTTTATTGCTTTCAACCTTGATTAATTCATCTTGATTTTTCCCTTTAAATATTATGTCAATGAGTCGATCAGTAGCATTTCCGTCATCATAAGAGCAGTATTCATCTAAAAACTCTTTGTATTGACTTTCAAACTGTTTATTGAAGTTATTTAAACTGTTTAGTTGGCCTAAGCTGTCAATTAAATCAACTATACTTTCACAGATAGGTCCTGGAAGTTTTGTTATATCTAAATAAAAACCTCTCTCTGCTTCATATTCACTTAAGTCAGGCATATAGAAAAAGACAGGTCTTTTTAAAGGTAGGAAATCGAAAAAGATACTTGAATAATCTGTAATCAAAATGTCTATAGCTGATAAAAGTTCATTTGTATCAATCCAGTTTGGAACACAAAGATGTTCAAGACCACTCTGTTTAAAAAATTTATAAGAAAAGTAATGAGATTTTAAAAGTACTAAGTAATTATCACCAAGTGCCTGCTGAATTTTCACAACTTCACTATGCAATGTATAGCAAGTATCCTCTTCGGCACCTATTGTTCCTCTCCATGTTGGAGCATAAAGTACAATTTTTTTATTAAAAGGTAGGTCTAATCTTTCTTTCACACTTTCACTGCTAGTGTTTAATGTTAAATCTACTCTAGGATAACCGATATTTGCAATTTTCCCGGCAAATATCCCAAAAACATCATTTGATTTTAGCAACTTTTCATACGTAAAAGTATTCGGGCTAATAAGGTAATCACAATGAAGCAAATTTCTTTGGATATTTTTATGACCAGACATTGATCTTTTATTAATATCCTTCCCTAAAGTTTTTAAAGGAGTTCCATGCCAAGTATTGATATAAACTTGCTCTTCTCTTTTAATAAAATAAAAAGGAAATGACGTATCATTAACTAAATATTTAGAAGTTGCTAAATATTTTAGATATTCGTCACTATCAACTTTAACAAAGGAAATATTAGAAGTTTTCTGCTTTAATTCTGTAATCATTGGATCATTAAAATCATTAATGACCCAAACGTGATGTAAATCTTTAAAAGTACTATCTTTCATCAATCCTAGAAAAATTGCATAACAATTTCCAGAAATACTTTTTCCATGATAAGCTTCATATAGAATGTAATTACTTCTAACCGGATTTTTCTCTAAATAGGAGGTATATTTACTTCTAATTCGAAGTCGTGAATCTCTGGAAAATTCAATTAGTGGATTTAAAATAAATTTAATCTTTCTTGTAACAATTTTTTTGAATTGCTTGATTCTCATTAATGTTAAGCCCCTTCATGTAATATATATAATAGGAAAATGATATTTATTTTGGAAATGCAATTATCCTGATAATTATATTCTAATGGCAATTATAAAGCAATGATATAATAAGGTAATTAGTAACCTAGAATAGCTGAATATACCAGCGTTTGTTTTGATCGAATTTCCCTACTAGTTAATATACTCATTCGATTTGAAAAGTGAAATATTTCTCAACATCTGTTACAATTATGAGCGGTGATTTTTTTAAAGAGGCAATCCCAAAACTAATATCTAAGGAAGATTAGAATGAACGCATTGTTTACAATATTAAGAGAGCAAATCAGCTCACTTCCGCTGATTATACGACTTGCTGTTTATGAAACAAAATCAAAATATCAGATGAATTATTTAGGTGTTTTGTGGCAGTTTTTAAATCCATTAATGCAGATGCTAGCTTATTGGTTTGTTTTTGGTATGGGTATTCGCGGAGGACAGCCAATTGCCATTGGAGACATGGAGGTTCCATTTATCATCTGGATGCTTGCCGGTTTAATCCCTTGGTTCTTCATTAGTCCAACCATTCTTGATGGATCAAACAGTGTGTTTAAACGCATTAATATGGTATCGAAGATGAATTTTCCGATTAGTGCGCTACCGTCTGTGGTCATTATGTCCAACTTATTCAGCTATTTTGTCATGATGGGTGTCTATCTCATTGTGCTTATTTCTTATGGCATATATCCTGACGCGCATTGGCTACAATATATTTACTACCTTACATGTATGATCGCATTTATGTTTTCGTTTAGTTTGTTTAACTCAACAATTAGTGTACTCGTAAGAGACTATCAATTTCTTTTACAATCAGTGACACGTTTACTTTTCTTTTTGTTACCAATTTTTTGGAATATCTCAGAGAAGCTCACTGGAGACAAAGCATGGATAGGAGATATTTTAAGACTGAATCCTCTTTTCTACATTATTGATGGTTTCAGAAATAGTTTGTTAAAGGGAGAATGGTTCTTCCATGATGTCAAATATACACTTTATTTCTGGCTGATTACGCTGCTTCTTTTAACAGTCGGTTCATTGCTGCATATGAAATTTAGGGATAAATTTGTCGATTTTCTTTAAAAAGTAAGGAGATTATACGATGAAACTAAAGGTTTCGTTTCGAAACGTATCCAAGCAATACGTATTATATAAAAAGCAGTCTGACAAGATCAAAGGGCTGTTTTTTCCTAATAAAAATGAAAAAGGTTTCTTTGCCGTTCGTGATGTGTCGTTTGATGTCTATGAAGGAGAGACGATTGGTTTTGTAGGGATCAACGGTTCTGGGAAATCCACGATGTCGAACCTTCTAGCGAAAATCATTCCACCGACAAGCGGTGAGATTGATATGGACGGCCAGCCATCGTTAATTGCCATTGCGGCAGGGCTGAACAATCAGTTAAGTGGTAAAGACAACATTCGTTTAAAATGCTTAATGATGGGTCTGACAAATAAGGAAATTGACGATCTTTATGAAAAAATCGTAGAGTTTGCGGATATTGGAGACTTTATAGATCAGCCTGTAAAGAGCTATTCAAGCGGAATGAAATCCCGTCTTGGTTTTGCTATTTCAGCACATATAGATCCAGATATCCTTATTATTGATGAGGCATTGTCTGTAGGAGACCAAACCTTCTATCAAAAATGTGTGGATCGCATCACCGAATTCAAAGAACAAGGAAAGACGATCTTTTTTGTCAGTCACTCCATTAGTCAAATCCAAAAAATCTGTGATCGGGTGGCTTGGATGCATTATGGTGAACTTCGTATGTTTGATGATACGAAAAAGGTTGTGAAAGAGTATAAGGAGTTTGTTGATTGGTTTAACAAGCTTTCCAAGAAAGAGAAACAAAAATATCAATCAGAACAGAAGGAAGGTCGAAAAGGCCTACAAACGACAGAGAAGGTCACGAGGTATAATGACACTGGAAAACGACGTTCCTTTTTCGGACCGGCGTTTCAAGTCACCATAATAGCTGTTTTAACCATCTTACTTGCCCTTTCTATGTTTTCGGATCGTCCGCTGCGTACACTGGCAACATTTGGTGCAATTTCTTCAGGTAAAACAGAGGCGCCCCAGTCAACGAACCATGAGACGAAAGGTGCCCCTAATGATATGAAAAAGATTGATCAACAGGCCATAGTTAAGGCAGATCCAATGACGGTTTATACAGACAGGGCCATGAAAAAAAAGGCAGACGTCACATTATCGTTTGGACAAGAAGTAAAGGCTGTGGCTAAAAATAAACAAGTCGTTCAAATCAAAACTGCATCAGAGACGTATTATGTGAAGCCTGATGCGCTACAAAACGCAGATGAATTAAAGCCGTTATCCATCGGACCAGCACAGTTCAATTCCTACGTATCACCCGCATCTGCGGGTTCGTATGAGTACTTACTTTCTTTCCTTGGAAAAGAGGAGTCTGTGCTGAAGCAAAGAATGCAAACACTTAGCTCGGTCAAAAGTGAGCAAGGCGATACCATTGAGCGCCTGACCACTGAGAAAACCGATTATGTGATTCAAAATGGTCTGGCGAATACGATGGTGTTCCGCGAGATCATGCCTATCTCTCCTTCAACACTTGGACTGACAGAACAGAATGTCTGGTTGAATGAGAAAAAAACGAAGTTCGCAGTAAAGGGCGAAAATAACCTGTTTGTCATTGATAATGAACAGCATACGCTGACTGTTTCAGCGAGCAAATAAAAAGCTGCCGATGCCGGCAGCTTTTTTTAATTCACTTCTTCTTTTTCAAGAAGTTGTTTCATAAATGGTATGAGTTTTTTCTTTAGCTCTTCATCTTGAAGGGCAAACTCTAGCGTCGTTTCAATGAAACCTTGCTTCTCTCCGACATCATATCGTTTTCCTTCAAAATCATAGGCAAATACACGCTGGATGTCATTGAGCTTTTGGATGGCATCTGTCAGCTGAATTTCTCCGCCTGCACCAATTTCTTGTTGATCAAGGTACATAAAGATCTCTGGCGTGAAAATGTAGCGCCCTAAAATGGCTAAATTGGATGGTGCGGTTCCTTGCGGTGGCTTTTCAACAAAGTTTTTCACTTGGTAGCGGCGGCCTTCTTGGGTAAGAGGATCAATGATCCCGTAGCGATGCGTATCGCTGTCTGCTACTTGTTGAACGCCGATCACTGATGATAAGGTTTTTTCATATTCATCCATCAGCTGGCGAAGTCCAGGTGTTTCGGCTTGGACAATATCATCACCTAATAAAACAGCAAAGGGTTCATCACCGATAAAGTTGCGTGCGCACCAAACGGCATGTCCGAGTCCTTTAGGTTCCTTTTGGCGGATGTAATGAATATCAGCAATATTAGAGGATTTTCTCACTTTTTCTAAAAGTTCACTTTTTCCTTTTTCTTCAAGATTGCGCTCCAGCTCTGGCGCAAAATCAAAATGATCCTCAATGGCTCTTTTCCCTTTTCCAGTGACAATAATAATGTCTTCAATTCCTGACTCAACAGCTTCTTCAATAATATATTGAATGGTTGGTTTATCAACGATTGGCAGCATTTCTTTAGGCATAGCCTTTGTGGCAGGGAGGAAACGTGTCCCGAGACCTGCAGCTGGTATAATGGCTTTACGTACTTTTTTCAATGAACTTTGCACCTTCCTTACATATAGAAAAAAATGATGTGACATGACCTTCATTTTTCATCTTTCATAAAGTGTAACTTACAAATGATAGAAATGACAAATGATTTACGAGAAAGATTTAAAACCAATTGTAAAGAACTTGTGTAAATATTCATGTTGAAAAGAGTAAAGGTGATGTAAAGATTAAGAATAGAATGATTAGGATTCGTTCTTATTCTTTTGTATAATGAACAACATACAATAATTGAGAAGAAAAGAGGCATCGACTATTGAGAACATTACATGTAATGACTGTATTCGGGACGAGGCCTGAAGCGATTAAAATGGCACCTCTTGTCCTTGAGCTAAAAAAACATCCACAAATTAAATCTTCAGTTACTGTGACGGCTCAACATCGACAAATGCTTGATCAAGTGCTGAAAGCTTTTGATATTAAGCCCGATCACGATTTGAATATTATGAAAGAACGCCAGACATTATCTGAAATCACATCGAATGCACTGTTGAAATTAGATCAATTATTCCAAGAAGAAAAACCTGATATTGTACTTGTTCATGGGGACACAACGACAACCTTTGCAGGAAGTTTGGCTGCGTTTTATCACCAAATTTCAGTAGGTCATGTTGAAGCGGGGTTAAGAACACATAATAAATACTCACCGTTTCCAGAAGAATTGAACCGTCAAATGACAGGAAATATAGCCGATATTCATTTTGCGCCGACACATGAGGCAAAGCAGAATCTTTTAGTTGAAAATAAAAAAGAAGAGACCATCTTTGTAACAGGAAATACAGCAATTGATGCATTGCAAACAACGGTTACAGAGCAGTATCAACACCCTATTTTAGAGAAAATAGGCACAGATAAAATGATCTTATTAACGGCTCATCGCAGAGAAAATCTTGGTCAGCCGATGAAGAACATGTTTAGAGCGATTCGCCGTGTTGTCGAAGAATTTGAAGATGTTCAAGTCGTATACCCTGTCCATTTAAATCCTGCTGTTCGTGATGCGGCTCAGACAGAATTCAGTGATCTTGATCGTGTGCACTTAATTGAGCCGCTTGAAGTAGTTGATTTCCATAACTTCGCTGCTGCGTCGCACTTTATTTTAACGGATTCAGGCGGTGTGCAAGAGGAAGCTCCTTCTTTAGGAAAGCCAGTATTAGTGCTTCGTGATACAACAGAACGTCCTGAAGGCGTGAAAGCTGGTACGCTTAAGCTTGCAGGAACGGATGAGGAAACCATTTATCAGATGGCAAAAGAGCTGTTAGAAGACCAGCAAGAGTACGATAACATGTCGAAGGCTTCTAACCCTTATGGTGATGGACAAGCGTCGAAACGAATTGTCCAAGAACTCCTTCATCGTTTTGGTTTAAGTGATGAAAAACCAGCCCCATTTCAATCATAAAAAAAGAAGACTACATTCCTGTAGTCTTCTTTTTTACTGCTCCAAACTATCCTTCAATTCCTTCTTCACTTTCGCTAAACTGCTGTCATCAAGCTGATAGTAATAAATATTATTGATTCGTGCGCCTGTACCTTTCAGCTCGTGCTGTTTCACATTTTGTCTTGCATCACGATAATCATTCATCATCGTCCACATGTCGTCAAAGGACATATTTGTTTTCATGTTATTTTCAACGACCTTAAACATATCACCGAATTTCGTAATAGAGGAAATGTTAGCCCCTTTTGCAATGATGCCTTCAATGACTTGTCGCTGTCTTTGCTGACGACCAAAGTCACCTTTAGGATCTTGCTTTCTCATTCTTGTATAGGCAAGGGCTTGATCACCGTTCAGGTTAATCTCTCCTGTACCAAATGAATGGCCATCATAGCTGAAAGCAAACGTGCTGTTCACCGTAATCCCGCCAAGTGTATCGACAATGTCTTTAAAACTTTCCATATTTACTTTTACAAAGTAATCCACAGGTACATCAAGCAGTTCCTCTACTGTATCTGCCGCCATTTGTGTACCGCCGAAAGCGTAGGAGTGGTTGATTTTATCCATTGTGCCTTTTCCGACAATTTTTGTATACGTATCACGGGGGATACTCACCATCTCAGTTGTTTTCGTTTTCGGATTCACAGTCATGTATATTAATGTATCTGCACGGCCTCGGTCATTCTTTCTTTCATCGACACCCATGACTAAAATGGAGATCGGGTCTTTTTTACTTAAATCGACATCTTTGTCACGCTTATCTGACTTCTTTAAGTTCTCCTGAATGCCTGCGACAGTTGATGCGGCTGTATTCCAAAGATGATACGCGTATCCGCCAGTGGCTAATACGAATAAGCCAATAATCGATAAAACAATCCAAAGAACCTTCTTTTTCTTTCTTTTTCTCTCAGCTCTCATAATGTCCCTCACCTTTTCTATCATTCTTCCATGATTATAGGTTTACGAATCTTGATAAACAAGTTATTTTTTTACTCTGAACCTAGATATAGACGTTGTAACAAAAAAAAGGTTTCAAAAAACCTTAAATTTACCTTAAAATATTAAGTTATAAGACGATACAAAGACATGAGGTGAAAAAAATGAAGAAAATCGTCGTTTTACCGTTCTTAATACTACTACTAGGTATCGTGCTCACAGCATGTGGAACGGCTGAGCAATCCTCAGGAGAAAACAAGACAAGCAGTTCAACTCCTCAGGTGCTGGAAGAAAAAGCTGAATTTATTGGAATGGCTGATGCACATACAGTCGAAGTAAAAAAAGTGAATACGACCTTAAGCTATGAATTTACGGATAATTTTAAAGATGTATTAAATGAATTTAAACCAGGTGACAAAGTAGAAATCTCTTACTTTATCAATGACAATGGTCAAAAAGAAATTCAGAAGATTGAAAAACAGAAGTAAAAAAAGATGGGCGGGATGAACAAAATTGAAGAAAACAGGCATTACACTTATCGTTCTCATGACAATGACACTACTAATTGCACCTTTTCAGTCTGCCATGGCCAGCTCGACAATTTCAGTGAAATTGTCTAATTATATCGGAAACAAAACAAGCATGGATATTTCAACAACTGGGGAATACAAGCTGTCAGGATCCAATGTTGCTGTGACGAAAAGATATGACGGCAAAAATCGTTACGAAGTAGCCAATAGTATCGCTTCTGCAGGCTGGAAAAATCCTTCAACTGTTGTGATTGTGAGCCGAGATGCATTTGATCATGCCATTTCTGTATCGCCGTTAGCATACAAATTAGGCGCGCCAATTTTGTACACGAACATTGAAAAGCTAACGAAGACAACCGAAAATCAGTTAAAAAAAATGAATCCTGATAACATCTTAATTGTCGGGAATACGAAAAGTATTTCAACAGCTGCTGAGAAATCAATCAAAAAGTATGGAAAAGTGAGACGCATTAGTGGGAAAGACAAATTTGAAATTTCCCAAAAAATCGCCAAAGAGATGGGTAACTATAAGCAAGCAATCGTTGTCGGCGGGAACTCATTCATGAATGGGATTGCAATTGCATCCTATGCATCGAGAAAAGGATACCCAATCCTATTAACAAAAAAAGATTCCATTCCGTCTTATAAAATGCCAAGTAAAGTCATTATCATCGGCAGTACAAAAAGTACGGGACAAAAAGTAGAAAATCAAATCAAGAAAACCTCACAGGTGACACGAATCAGCGGTGCCAATCGCTACGAATTATCTGTGAATATCATTAAAAAATTAAACATTAATGCAGATAAAGTGTACTTGGCAAAAGCCTCTAGCTATATTTATGCAATGCCTTTGTCGCAATTGGCTGCAAAATCTAACAGTACCGTTGTGTATGTGAAGCCGGATTCTGTCACAGCGTCATTAAAAGCATTGCTGAAAGAAAAAGGTACATATGCTTACCATCTTGCTGGTAGCACAAGTGCGATTACAGATAGCTTAAAAAATTCTTTAGCCAAACAAGTCTATCTGAAAAAAAATCAAAACTACCAATTGAATATTTCTAACGGAAAAATTTCATTAAAAGGCATTAAGACGTATAACACATTAAGAGTTGTTCCTGAGAAATATTCAACTAAAAATGTCCTTCAAATCGCAGGGAAGCCTTACTTAGGGAACATCAACTTTGCTATTGAATCAGGATATATCAGGCCGACTAATGAAAATATTCCATTTGAAGACTATCTAAAAGGTGTTGTGCCAAACGAAATGCCTGCAAGCTGGCATGTTGAGGCATTAAAAGCACAAGCAGTTGCCGCTAGAACGTATTCAGTGAAAAGTATTGGAAAAGTCGTACCTGATACAACAGCCTTCCAAGTATATGGAGGATATAACTGGTACACAAATTCAACAACAGCTGTTGATGCCACAAAAGGCAAGGTTCTAAAATACAACAATCAACTTATTTCAGCCACCTATTATTCTAGTAATGGTGGATACACTGAGGCGAGTGAAGAAGTATGGGGAAATGCACTGCCATACTTAGTCGCCAAGCAGGACACAAAAGATCCTGTCAATGCGTGGACACTGAAGTTGTCTAAAAAGCAATTAGGCACTACGTTGACTGCAAGTACAGCAGCTTCTGAGTGGTCTAAGGCAAAAGAAGCCAATGCTGCCGACCTTGCTGGTCTAAAATCATGGCTGTTGAAAAATAAAGAAACAGCTGCATCTGACATGAGAATTGCATCTATTTCAAGCCTGACATTCTCAGGAAAAACAAAAGGTCAGCGTGCGAAGACCGTTTCAATCAAGCTGAATTACCATCTGAAAAACAAAACAGGTACGTATACAGTGAACAAAAGTACAACGGCAAGTATGAAAATGACAGAGTTTAGAACAGTCATGGGCGCAACAAAGGTGAAAAGTACGTTTGCGTCAGTAAAGAATAATACAAATGATTTCACGATTTCAGGAAAAGGTTATGGTCACGGTATTGGGATGAGTCAATACGGCGCCAAAGCTAGAGCTGAATCTGGAAACTCGTATTCTTCTATACTTTCGTTCTACTATCCAGGTACAAAACTAACAAATTATTAAGAATAAAAGGAGGACTTAGAAGATGCGCTCAATGATCAAAACAGCCATCCTCACCCTCATCGCCATTTTCGTTATTGTTCCAACAGCTTCAGCAGATAACTCGGTCTCCCGAATTGATGGTGGGAGCCGGTATGCTGTAGCAGCAAACGTAGCGAAAAAAGGATGGGGAACAGCAAGTACAGTTGTTTTAGTGGGGAAAACTGCATATGCAGATGCAACAGCAGGAATTCCGCTGGCACATCAAAAAAATGGACCAGTTCTTTACACAAATAGTACAAGCCTTTCTGGAGATACAAAAAAAGCCTTAACGGCTTTAAAAACGAAGACAGTTATTGTTTTAGGCAGCACATCAAGTGTGTCAAACAACGTGGTCAATCAAGTAAAGAAAATGGGCATCTCTACACAACGTATTTCAGGAAAAAACCGATATGAGCTATCGGCAAATATCGCGAAAAAAATGAAAACGCCAGCTGGCGTCGTTGTGGTTGAAGGGTCATTCTATGCACATGGAATTGCCATTGCACCTGTAGCGGCACAAAAAGGGTTCCCAATTCTATATACAGATAAAAAGGGCCTTCGTTCTGAAATCGCTTCTGTTGCAAAAGCAAGCAATGTGAAACAAACCATTGTCGTAGGCGGAGAGAATTACGTCACAAAAGCAGCTTATAATCAATTAAAATCTCCAACGCGAATCAAAGGCTCTACTCGTTATGACGTGGCTGCGAATATTGTGAAAAAATACAATATGAGCACAAATAATACCTATGTAGGAAGAGGGTTTGGCTATGCCACTTCATCTTCTGCGGCAGGAATTGCAGCAAAGCAAAACAAAGCATTGCTCCTAACGAATGAAAAGACGCTGCCAAAGGTAACAAGAGCGACGATTAGCAGCAAAAAAATCACCAAATTTACCGTCGTTGGTAGTACAAATACAGTGACACCAACTGTTGTGAATCAATTGAAAAACCCTGTCGTTGGCAAAAAAGTATTCATTGACCCAGGTCATGGCGCTCATGATTCAGGAGCGGTAGGCTACGGATTATATGAGAAGAACTTAAACTTAGATGTAGCCAAACGTCTAAATACAAAGTTAAACAACGCAGGTGCACTTGTGACGATGTCAAGAACATCAGACACATTCGACAGTCTTCAAACACGGGTGAGCAAAGGTGCGTCAGCAAATGCAGATATCTTCATCAGCGTCCATGCGAACTCAAATGATAATAGCAGTGCAAATGGAACTGAAACATATTATGACAAAACATATGCGGCAACAAACAGCTTGAAGCTTGCGCAAAATATTCAGCCTAAAATGGTCAGTGCATTAGGCACAAGAGACCGTGGCGTGAAGACAGCCGCCTTCTACGTCATTAAATATTCTAAGATGCCAAGTGTTCTCTTAGAAACTGGTTTTGTTTCCAGTCCAGTTGATTCAAATATTTTGAAATCCGCTACTTATAAAGATCGATTGGCGTCAGGTATTTCAAGCGGTGTTTCAGGCTATTTTAGATAAGAAAACATACAAATGAGGGGTGCCGAAGATACACCTCTTAGGCTGCTCGAGAAACGACTCTCGGCAGCCTTTTTTCAAAAGGACATGAAGTGTTTCCTGGGTTCCATGATGAAGGGTTCAAAACCAAGGAGGTTGACTTCATGCGTTCTTATATCAAATGTTTTGTTTTGATTGTGGTTTCCATATGTTTATATGCACCATCAGCATTTGCGCAGCACAATGTATCGAAGATTGAGGGAAGTAATCGATATGAGGTGGCAGTTAACGCTGCAAAACGAGGCTGGTCGACAGCACCTACAGTTGTTTTAGTAGGCGGTGAAGCTTATGCTGATGCGCTAAGTGCTGTGCCGTATGCCTTTCAGCAAGGAGCCCCAGTGCTGTTAACGAATACTAGCAGTCTTTCAGGTGCAACTAGGTCAGGTCTTCAGCAGTTGAAAACGAAGCGTGTTATCATTCTTGGCGGAACCGCAAGCATTTCTCAAAAAGTCGTAGCGCAGCTAAAAGCAATGAATCTATCCGTATCGCGAATACAAGGAAAGAATCGATATGAATTGGCGGCAAACGTTGCTAAGCAAATGAAGAGTGTTGATACAGCTGTGATTGTGAATGGTTCTGCTTATGCAGATGCTGTGGCGATTGCTCCATATGCTGCAAAACAGGGCTTTCCTATTTTATTAACCGATGCAAAAGGGCTGCGGCAGGAAACAGCCAATCTATTAAAAAGCAAAGCGGTGAAACGGACGATTGTGATTGGCGGGGCAACAAGTGTCAATCAAGCAGCCTATCAAAAGCTGCCATCACCCGTGAGAATCAGCGGAGCCAATCGGTATGAAGTGGCAGCCCGAATTGCGAAAACATACCCGATGAAGACAACCCAAACGTATATGAGTAACGGCTATGCATATGCCGATGCGGCAGCTGCGGCAAGTACGGCAGCCAAGCAAGGGCAAACCCTTCTTCTTACAGACGCTCAATCAGTGCCAGATGCGATTCGTCGTGTCATTGGGTCTAAAAAGATTTCAACATTTACAGTGTTGGGCGGAACATCAACCATACGAACCAGTGTGATCACACAGCTGAAAAATCATGTGTTAGGTGAAACCATCTTTATTGATCCAGGTCATGGTGCACAGGATGTTGGAGCGGTAGGAAATGGGCTGTTTGAAAAAAATGTTAATCTGGATGTCGCGTTAAAACTGCAAGCAAGGCTCAAACAAGCGGGTGCGCTGACGGTCATGTCTAGAACATCTGATACATTTGATTCCTTGCAAACACGTGTAAGCAAAGGATCACAGGCTGGTGCGGATGTGTTCATCAGCATCCATGCCAATGCAAATGATAATAGCGGTGCAAATGGAACAGAAACGTATTATGATGCGACGTATGCTTCGGCCAATAGTTTAAAGCTGGCACAAAAGGTACAGCCCCAGATGGTGAAAGCCCTTGGCACAAGAGATCGCGGTGTGAAGGCAGCAGGATTCTACGTGATCAAGTATTCAAAAATGCCCAGCATCTTGCTTGAAACAGGGTTCGTAACCAGTCCGATTGATGCCAGTATATTAAAATCATCGACTGCCAAGGAGCGGCTGGCTTCAGGAATCGCAGCAGGTGTATCTCAATATTTTGAATAAAATAGATCGAATGAACGATATGTCAAGTTAAAAATACATTTCATTTCAGGTTATTTTTGTTATAATCGAAACATAGAGGGTGGGTTTTTCACGTATTTGCCTTCCAATGACAGCAAATCGACAAATCATGAAGAGGTGACGATCTTGAAAAAATTAATCACAATGCCGTTTTTAGTCTTACTTCTAGGTGTAATGCTCACAGCATGCGGCACATCAAATCAGTCAAACGATAACAATACGGATAACAGCAAAAAAGAAACAACTGAAGCAGCAGATCAAAAGAAAGAAAATGCAACAGATGAAAAGACGGAAGACAAGTCCGCAAGTGAAAAAGCAGATGATGAAAGCAAAGAAACAGCTGCTCAAACAGAAGACCAAGCAGGTCAATCTGATGAAGATGCAAAAGAAAGCTCTAGTAAGGAAATCACAAAAGAAGAAACGACAAACGATCAGTCAAAAGCTGAATCTAAAACAAAAAAAGAATCTACAACGAAGAAAAATGAAGTCACCAAAGAAGGCACATATGTCGGTTTGGCTGATGGACATACAATTGCTGTCAACATTGATGGAAAAGAAGTAGCCATTCAATTCGGAAATACATTTTCTAAACAAGTGAACAGCCTAAAAGAAGAATCAAAAGTGAAAGTAACTTATACAAAAGATGCAAATGGAACGCTTAGACTGAAGACGATCGAATCCGTAAAGGCAAAATAAAAAAAAGACACGTAGACCCGCAGAAATGCGGGTCTTTTTTACGTTTAAAAGGGCATAACTTGATATAAGGGCACATTCTTAACACACTTTTACAAGACTTAACAGCCCATTTACATTTGCTTAATGTTGCTCTGCTAAACTGACTTTCATAGAACATCTCTTTACACAACAACTACTTTGAATGGTGAGGTGCAGGTCAGTGAGCGCAGAGAAAGCGATGAACCTTTACAGAGAATATGAAGTGAGACGAAACCACTCTTTTGCTTTAACAGAACATATGGTTCGATATTTATTTGCAAAACGTTTCATAGATGTCGTGTTCTCGTTCATCGGATTGATGTTGAGTACGCCAATCATTTTACTGTTTGCCCTTTTAATTAAGCTAGAAACACCAGGGCCAGCCTTTTATATGCAGGAAAGGGTCGGAAAAGACGGTGTCTACTTTAAATTATGGAAGCTCAGATCGATGAGAACCAACGCAGAAAGCGGAGGAGCGAAATGGGCGCAAAAAAATGACCCTCGTATCACCAAAGTGGGGGCATTCATCAGAAAAACAAGAATTGATGAACTGCCGCAATTTATCAACGTGTTAAAAGGAGAAATGAGTATTGTAGGTCCACGTCCTGAAAGACCAATGTTTACTGCCGAATTTAATCGGACGATTCCAGGCTTTACAAAAAGACTGACAGTGAAGCCGGGGCTGACTGGTCTTGCTCAAGTAAATGGGGGATATGAAATGAGTCCAAGTGAAAAATTATCACACGACTTACAGTATATTCAAAACTTGACATTTTCTCTCGACACGAAGATTATGGTAAAAACGTTAAAAGTCATCGTGACTGGTGACGGAGCCAGATAAGTAAAGTAGGGAAGAGAAATGGCAAGTATGAAAAATCGCCTGCTGGGCGGAGCAAAATGGACAAGCTTGTCCGCATTGATCATTACCATCATCCAAATTGCACAGTTCGCCTTTTTAGGAAATGTAATGTCACTGAAAGAATTTGGACTCGTTGGCATGATCACAACGGTCACAATATTTACACAGATTTTACTTGATCTAGGCATCGGTGCTGCGATCATTCAAAAGGAACAAACGACGGAACGTCAATTATCTACATTATATTGGATCAACTTGCTGACGGGAATTCTCTTGTTTTGTGTATTGATCCTCGCAAGTCCCTTGATTGCTACCTTTTATGCCAGACCTGAGCTGGAAGGCTTGCTCAAGTTATTATCAATCATGTTTCTCATTGCACCAATTGGTCAGCAATACCAATACATGATGCAGAAAGATTTAGCCTTTAAAACCTTAAGTACGATTGAGACGATAGCGACGATCATTTCGCTGATTGTTCTACTTATCCTAGCCTTTTTTATCAATCCAATTGTGGCCTATGTGATCTCTCAAGTGCTGCTTCAATCAGGAAAAGGTCTCATGTATGCAGCGGCTTATTGGAAGAAGTGGCGCCCAGCATCCGTTTTCGCATTAGGGGAAGTGAAAGAGTTTTTCTCCTTCGGGGCTTTCCAGCTTGCGTCAAGACTCGTCAATCGGGCAGGCTCAAACATCGACATGATTTTAATAGGACGGTTTCTTGGAGCAGAAGCTTTAGGGATTTACAGCCTGGCTTATCAAATCGTCACAATTCCGGTGCTGAAAATTAACCCGATTGTGACGAGAGTGGCTTTCCCAGTTTTCGCAAAAAGTCAGCGTGATCACTCTAGGCTGCGTGAGGGCTTCCTCAGCATGACGAATATGCTTGCACTCATTAGTTTTCCACTACTCATTGGTCTTGCTGCCGTATCAGATAGCTTTATAGAAGTGGTGTTTGGAGAGAAATGGCTAGTGGCGGTCCCGGTTTTGAATATTTTGTGCATTGTCGGTCTACTCCGTGTGCTGATGAATCCAAATGGTTCCATCCTTCTTGCAAAAGGGAGAGCTGACTTAGCATTTTATTGGGATACAGGCATGCTCATCGTATATGGATGCGCCTTATATGCAGGAGTCCATACTGGCAGTCTATTGACTGTAGCTTGGGTCTACTCAGGGGTCAGCCTGCTGAACTTCATTGTCGGCAGGTGGCTGATGGCTTATGTCATTCAGCTAGATATGAAGGTGTATGTAAAATCACTCGTAAAGCCTGCTGTCATGACGCTGTTAATGGCCGCCTGCGCAGTGACTGTTCATCAAGGGATGAAGCTGACATCAGCGGATATACTGCTTCAATTACTACTGACGATTGGTTTAAGTGCGGCTTTATATAGCTTGCTGCTTGTCAAAATGTATCCGCAGATGGCAGGGAAATTATGGAGAAGAGGTCGTTCGTCATGAAGGTGCTATGGCTGACAAGTGTATATCCTAGTGAAAAACATCCAAGTGAAGGCGTCTTCCATGAAACGCAAGTGCAGGAGCTGGTCAAACAGGGCGTAGAAGTGAGCGTGATTTGTCCTACTCCTGTCAATCCGCCCATCTTACGGATGCTTAAAGCTTCCTATCGTCAGAGAAAAGATCTTCCCCAGCAGGAAGTGAGGTGCGGCGTGCCGGTTTACAGACCGCCCTATACAGCGCTGCCTGGACAGCTAAAATGGGCTCAGCCGAGTAAACGAATCGCAGCTTCTGTCCTGCGCACAATGGAGCGTTATGAACTGTCACCGGATTTCATCCATGCGCACTTTGCCATGCCGTCTGGCGGCGCAGCAGCTGTGATCAAAAAGGAAGCAAACATCCCTTATCTTCTGACCTTACACGGCAGTGATGTGAACGTCTATCCAACCTATAGTCAAGGGGCGCTTGCAGCCTTTAAAGCAGCAGTAAAACAGGCGTCTGCTGTTCTCACAGTGAGTGAAGAGCTGGCAAAGAAAACACATGACATGACAGAGGTGGATGCACAATGCCTCCCGCTTGGAATTCCGCTCAAGTCATTTTCTAGAACACTGGGGGATCAAACAGCCATCAGAAAGCAGATTGGTTTACCGCTTCACGACAAGCTCGTCGTTTATGTCGGCCGTTTAGTCAAAGAGAAAGGTTTGCTTGAATTAGCGGAAGCTGTCAGCGGGATGGAGGGTGTAAAAGTCGTCTTTGTCGGAAAAGGCCCCCTCGCAAAGGAGCTGACCGAACGGGCGGGAGAATCCATTATACTCCCTGGGCAGATGCCGAATGAACAAGTCAAACATTATTTAATGGCAGCTGACCTGTTTGCCCTTCCATCCTACAGTGAAGGAATGCCGACTGTCGTCCTTGAGGCGCTCGCTTTAAAACTGCCTGTCATCGCAACACGGGTTGGTGGTCTGCCATCACTATTTTCTACCTATCAACATCTGCTCATTGAACCGCGTTCAACGAGTCAGCTAAAAGAAGCGATTCACGCTTATCTTTATGAAAATAGATGGAACGAGCAAGTGAAGACCGATCTTCACCACATCGTCCATACAGATTATTCATCATCACATAATGCTACGCTCCTGATTCAGCAATATGAAAAGGTGCTGAATCAATCAACATCCACCGTTTAAACAGGATGAAATGTGCAAAGACTGATAGATAAACAGTTTGGAACGACCAATATGCTTTTACTGAGAGGATGAAACATGTTGAAGAAAATTGCTGTGATTGGAACAGGATATGTCGGGTTAGTATCGGGTACTTGTTTTGCTGATATCGGAAATCGCGTCATTTGTTGTGACATCGACGAATCAAAAATCAACAGCTTAAAAAGCGGTCTCGTTCCAATTTATGAACCGGGCTTAAAGGAATTGATTGAGAAGAATACAGAAGAGGGAAGATTGTGTTTTACAACCAATATTCCCGCTGCAATTCGAGAATCAGAGATTATTTATATTGCGGTAGGAACACCAATGACACCTCAGGGGGAAGCGGATTTAACATTCGTGAAAGCTGTGGCTCAAACGGTTGGGGAACACCTGAATGGCTACAAAATCATCGTGAATAAGAGCACAGTGCCGGTTGGAACAGGACGTCTTGTTCAAGCCATTGTTCAAAAGGCTTCACGCAGTAAATATCCATTTGACGTCGTCTCCAATCCAGAGTTTCTGCGGGAAGGTTCAGCTATTCAAGATACGATGAATATGGAGAGAGCGGTCATTGGCTCTACAAGCGCACATGCATCCACGATCATTAAAAAATTGCATGATCCGTTTCAAACAGAAGTAGTTGAGACCAATCTAGAAAGTGCAGAAATGATTAAGTATGCGGCAAATGCCATGCTCGCCACAAAAATCTCATTCATCAATGACATTGCGAACATTTGCGAGAGAGTTGGTGCTGATGTGGAAAAAGTCAGCGAAGGCGTTGGGTTAGACAGCCGGATCGGGCATAAATTTTTAAAAGCAGGCATTGGATTTGGCGGTTCCTGTTTCCCAAAAGATACGATGGCTCTTCTCAAAATTGCCGAGACAGCTGGCTACCGGTTCAAGCTGATCGAATCTGTCATTGAAACAAACAACCACCAAAGAGCCCATCTTGTCAGCAAACTGATGAGTGTGTTCGGTGATATTAAAGGAAAAACGATTTCCGTTTTAGGGCTCGCATTTAAACCAAATACAAACGATATGCGTTCAGCGCCAGCACTAGATATTATCCCAATGCTGAGAGAGCTCGGAGCTTTTGTCAAAGCCTATGATCCAATTGCTTATGTAGAAGCAGAAAGAGAGCTTGGCCCGCAGGCGGTCTTCAGCAATGATCTCTATGAAACAGTGAAAGATACAGATGCTTGTCTCATCTTAACGGAATGGGATGACGTACAGAAGATGGATAAGGATCAGATCAAGCAGCTGCTTCGTTCTCCCATTTTAATTGATGGAAGGAATTTGTTTGATCCAGCAGAAATGAAAGAGAGAGGATTTATTTACCAGTCCATCGGCCGCCCAGGCGTATGGGAAACAGAATTGGTATCGAAGGCACAATAATAGGGGGAACTTGGATGAAGAAAGTATTGGTAACTGGGGGAAGTGGATTTATAGGATCTCATACGGTAGAGGCTTTATTAGAGAAAGGTTATGAGCCCATCGTTCTTGATAACTTTTCAACTGGATCGAAGGAAAATATCGCTCATCTTTCTGTACAATGCATTGAAGCAGATGTCACAAAATCAGAAACGGTCGATTTGATCAAACACATTGCACCAGATTATATCATTCATCTTGCAGCGCAAGTGAGTGTAGCCGTTTCGGTTCAACATTTCGTCTACGACGAAGAGGTCAATATTAAAGGTTCGTTGCATGTGATCAAAGCAGCGGCTGAAGCCGGGGTGGAGAAAGTGGTGTTTGCCTCATCGGCAGCAGTCTATGGAGACCCAGTCTATCTGCCGGTCGACACAGCTCATCCACTGCAGCCTGGTTCACCTTATGGCTTGTCGAAACTGACAGTTGAACGATACTTACAGATGGCAAAATCACTCTATGATGTGGACTATTGTATTATGCGGTACAGCAATGTATATGGTCCGCGCCAAGACGCACTTGGTGAAGGCGGTGTTGTCTCAATTTTTTCTGACAAGTTTGCAAAGCATGAGGCACCTTTCATCTTTGGAAACGGGGAACAAACAAGAGATTTCATCTATGTAGGCGATCTAGCCGCAGCGAATGTTGCAGCTTTAACAGCTCAATCAAACGTTTGTTTAAATATCTCAAGTGGTTATTCCATCACGGTGAATGAGCTGTTTCAAACGATGAAGCGAGTCACGAGATCAGATCTTGAACCGATTTATAAGCCTCAGCGTGCAGGAGATATTGTGCATAGTACATTGGAAAATGAGGAAACGAAACAAGTCTTAGCATGGGAGCCTGTTGTGACTTTACAAGAAGGTTTGGCTCGTACCATTTCCTACTATGAACAGGAAGTAAAGGCTTAATCCCTCAAATCGGATGGGTTGCTTAGGAGGAACAAGGGTATGAGTGTGAAACAAACAGCATGGCAAATCATAATCGGATGTATTTTATTAGCAGCAGGTATTTGGCTTGTACAAATGGCATCTACACAGCCTATCGGGTTAAAGAAGATGGTGGTCATTCCGGTTTTGATTGTGGTGCTCATAGCGGCTGCTATATGTATGAAGCTCTATATGAATGGTGAGCACATATTCATGTCAGCCATTTACCTTTTGATTGCATTAACATTTCTCAATAACGCTTTTTTCTCTATCAGTGCCGGATTCTTTAGTCTCTTTCTCTACCGCATCATGCTCTTGGCTGTCTTTGCTTTATTCATATGGCGGATGAGGGACAAAGGAACGTACATATCCCAGTGGCAGCAAATTCGCGTTAAAGGCATTCTTGGTTTTTTCGCTGCATGGTTTCTTTACGGACTCATCTCACTGCTTTGGGCTCATTCGGTCACAGACGGCCTGAAATATATGTCTCTTCTTGCGATGGGAATGGGTTTTGTCTTTCTTGTGGTCATGTACATTCAGCGAATGGATCAGATCGTGACTTTTTATAGTATTTGGCTAATCATGACCGTATTTGTGATGGGAATCGGGTTCTATAATCACTTGACCTTGAACCATTTACCGAATACCTCATTGTATCTTGGACCAGCATACAAACAGCACTATCCTACAGCTGTCTTCTTTAACCAAAATGATTTTGCGACTTTTTTATCTATTAGCTTTTTCTTATATGTGGCGTGCATGCGCCAAATGAAAAATGGTTATATCAAAGCGTTCGGATTACTAGGAGCCATCTTAGCGCTGTATCTCATTTTGTTAACAGAATCGCGCGCCAGCTTGCTTGGCATATTAGCTGGAGCGGCAATCTATGTATGGCTGTTGATGCCTCGCTTTTTAAAAAAGTGGTCCATCATGGCAGCAGGCGGGCTTGTTATCATCTGTATCGCCATTTTTTCAGCCAAAATCTATTCTGTCTTTTATGACTTGTTTCTCGCTTCTCAGGTCGCTCATTCTTTTAGCGAACCACTTCCGTCCAACATTGCCCGGGCGAATTTAATCAAAAACGCTTGGTATTTCTTTACGAATTCATACGGTTTCGGAGTCGGAGCGGGCAATGTGTCTTATTACTTAGCTCACTTTTCTATCTTTGATACAGATCAGGTCGTGGAAGTCCACAATTGGCTGCTAGAGGTGATGACGAATTTTGGGTTTGCCGTCATGCTAGGTTATATCTCAGTGTATGCCTATCTCATGTTCTCACTGTACAAACAATACCAATTGGCTGACACGAGATCAGCCAAGATGATCATTGAAGGTCTATTTGCTGCCATGCTGAGCTTTCTCGTCTCAAGTATCAGTCCGAGTTCGGTCTCGAATTTATATTTCCACTGGGTGTTTCTAGGTCTAGTGATCGCAGCGGTCAATATCATGAAAAATAAACAGCGCTTCAAGCCGTGGGCAAACGTGTGATGCTGAGTTTGTATGGCTACACTAGTGAAAAAGCAAATACGTCAATGTTGGGAGAATGAGCATGTCTGGTTTTATGTTAAGAATAGGGAAGCGAATGAAAAAATATATCGTATGGCTTGTGCTGCTGCCCGTTGTATTGGCTGCTTTTGGTTTCTTTTTTGCCAAGGGGACAGTAGAACAGTCTAGTTACACAGCTGCTGTGACCTTGACGCTTGGGAAATATGACGACGGTGTGTATAACAATATGGAAGAAGTGACATCTCTATTAAAAAGTGACGCATTTCTGAATCAAGCACTCCGTGATGTAAAGGAAGAAGAAAGGCAAGATGTGAAAAATCGTTTGATTCTCACGAACCAGTCCGATACACAATTGCAGTTGTCGTTTACAGATGCTGATCAAGCTCGAGCTTTGGCAGTAGTGAAACAAGTGTCAGATACATTTTTAAAGCAGGACAAAGCCTTATTTACGAAAAGACAGCAAGTCATTGAAAGGAGACTATCCGCTCTTGAAGATGAATCTGTCAGCAATGACTCCAAGGTCGATAAAGAACGATTTTTATATGAATTGGAATCGACAAAGCTCGGGATGAAGCAGGCAAAGATTGTCGATCCTGCCCAAGTGCTTGATGAAGCAGGCAAAGGCATGTCAGCGAAAAAACGAGCACTGCTTGGACTTGTCATTGGCCTTAGCATCTCGCTTATGTTTGTGGTGTTACCTGAAGTGTTCAAAGAATCTTAATGATGAACTGGAGATGAGTCTTAGGTGAACAATCAACCGTTAGTATCAATTATTACACCGGCGTATAATGCGGAACGTTATTTAACGGATACAGTTCATTCCGTCCTTGCCCAAACCTATTCCAACTGGGAGCTGATAATTGCAGATGATTGCTCAACAGATGGCACAAGGAAGTTGTTAGGGGAATTAAGTCAGACGGACGACAGAATCAACGTCATTTATTTAGAGGAAAACGGGGGAGCCGCTATTGCTAGAAACACCGCCATCAAACAGGCGAAAGGCCGCTTTATCGCTTTTTTAGATAGCGATGATATGTGGAAACAGACAAAGCTCGAAAAGCAGGTCAAGTTTATGTTAGAAAATGATCATGCCTTTACTTTCACGGCATATGACATCATTTCAGAAAATGGAGAGCCATTACAAAAAACCGTCACAGCTCCGGCTCAGTTGAACTACAATGAAGCTTTAAAAAATACGATTATCGGCTGTTTGACGGTGATGCTCGATCTTCAACAAGTAGGACACGTGGAAATGCCAAACATTCGAACAAGGCAGGACTTAGCCACATGGCTCTCTATTTTAAAAAAAGGATTTACTGCCTATGGAATGAGTGAGCCGCTCAGTGAATATCGCATCGTGGGAAACTCGATTTCTAGTAACAAGTGGAAAGCAGCGAAAAAAACATGGTTTGTCTATAGAGAAATTGAGCAGCTTCATTTTGTGAAAGCATCTTGGTGTTTTATGCACTATGCCACAAATGCTGTCAAAAAGCGCTTATAAACAGAAGGGAAAAAAGGTGATAAAGGTGAAAGCAGAGTCGATCATACATGTGATTGTCGCAACGGGAGAATGGGGACACGATGGCCTAAGGTACAGACGGCATCGACTGGCGGAATTTCTTGCATCTGATCCAGAAACGAAAGAGGTCATCTGGGTATGCCCATCTGCCAATCGTCATTCAGCTCCCTTTCAGCCTATAACGGATCGAATGAAGCAAATGACCATTCCTGATGTGCTCAAGAGCAAGTTTTTTCGCTTTGGCCGTTATCAAGATATGTTTTATTTTCATAAATTATCTCCTCTTCTTGAGCATTTGCGTCAAGAAGAAAAGCAGGGCATAGCCGTCTGTTTATGGTATACGTTTCCGGGATTTCCGCTCTTATCTTCTTTATTTGAATGGAAACATATTGTGTATGATTGCAGTGACCTGTGGGGAGAGCCCATCAGCGGAAAAAACAACATTCTCTCTTATATGAGACAGCGAGTCATTGTAAAAGCTGAAAACCGCATTATTAAATATGCACACAGCATTACATGCTCTTCACAATACTTACATGATCAAATCAAAAAAAGGCTCATGGGTGAACCGAAAGATGTCTTTACAGTGGAAAATGGTGTCGAGTATGATGTGTTTGCAAAAAGCAACCTTCCTAGCAGGGAAGACGTGCTAGAGGGAAGAGAGGGAACGGTTCTTGGCTTTATAGGTGGGATCAAGCCGAAGCTCGATTTTGACATGATCGCTCAAGCTGCTCGCATGCAGCCAGATTGGACATTTTTATTTGTCGGTCCGGATGGAACGAATGGAGATCCATCTTTTCAGCATGCACTCAAACTGCCCAATGTCCTATGGACAGGAGCAGTCGCACCAGAAGAAGTGCCTGCTTATATGAAATTAATTGATGTAGGGATGATGCCATACAAACAGTCTCCTTACAATCAAGCGGTTTTTCCGCTCAAGCTGTATGAATTTTTAGCTGCCGGAATCCCTGTTGTTGGTTTAAATCTTCCATCAACGGAAAGGCTAAAAGAGAATGATGTGTATGAATATGTAGAGGGCGAAGATCCAGCTCTCTTCGTAGAAGCCTGCCAGAAAGTGATCAGTAAAAAAGATGACATGACATGCAGACATCTAAGACAAAGCCGGGCAAAGAAAAAAGATTGGCACGCACTGTTCACAAACATGGTGGAATTAACGAATATTAAAGAAAACGCATAATTCATTCAGGATTGTGCGTTTTTATTTGTTTCTTCTTCTTAGGGGGAGCTTGTGATCATCCTATATTCAATTGTATAATGGAAAGAGCGGCCAATATACAAAATACAGATTTCAATTTAGAAGGAGACTGACCTATGGATTACGAACGCGCCTTATTAGCGTTTTTTGTCTCTCTGGCTACAGTTTTAATTGTGACACCAATCGTCAAAAAGTTTGCAATTAAGATTGGTGCAGTGGACCAGCCGAATAAACGAAAAGTTCATGATAGAGTAATGCCTCGAATGGGCGGTTTGGCGATTTTTATTGGGGTAGCGGCTGGAGCACTAGCAGGCGGGCTGTTTCTACATAATAAAATTACAGCTATATCAGTTGGCGCTGTACTCATCGTCATTTTAGGTATATTTGATGATAAATATAATTTAAGTGCAAAATTTAAATTTCTTGTGCAAGTTCTCGTTGCTTGCTTAATCGTGAGCACGGGCTTAAAAATGGACTTTTTCTCTGTTCCTTTCTTAACAGATCGACTGGAGTTAGGATGGATGGCATATCCCCTGACTGTACTATGGATTGTTGGGATTACAAATGCGATCAATTTAATTGACGGATTAGATGGACTGGCTGCCGGAATTTCGGTTATCGGTTTAACCACGATTGCCGTCATGGCATTTTCTGCGGACAAGATCCTGATTCTTTCGTTATCTCTTGTCGTCATTGGCAGTACCATCGGTTTTCTTTTTTATAACTTCCATCCAGCAAAAATATTTATGGGTGATACAGGTTCGTTATTTTTAGGCTATATGATCTCGGTCCTGTCACTTTTAGGATTGTACAAAAGTGTTACTTTGTTTAGTGTTGTTGTCCCTGTAATTATTTTAGGTGTGCCTATTTTTGATACGACCTTTGCGATCATAAGACGAATATTGAATAAACAGCCTATCTCATCACCTGACAAATCACACATCCATCATCGACTGATGGCCTTTGGCTTATCACATCGAATGGCAGTGATTGTGATTTACATGATTGGCTTAGTCTTCAGCTTAAGCGCGATTTTGCTGACAAGTGCCACCATTTGGCTGTCATTGATCATCATCTTTTTACTGGTCATGTTTATGCAAGTTATCGCTGAAGTCACTGGTTTGGTGAACGAAGAGTTTAAACCATTTACGAAATTCTACAAAAGAATGGTCAAAAGACAATAAAAAACAGCCCGTTCCTTGGAAGCGGGCTGTTTTTTTATTGTCCTGTTGTATTGCTCGAAGGAGTCGTTGTATCAGTTGTTCCTGTTTCACCAGAGTCTGGATTGGTTTGTGAATCTGTTTCAGACGATGACTCAGCAGGAAGCTTTAAATGTGTCCTTAACTCATTTTGCACCTCAGCCAAGTTGGTTTGATCTGGCTCAAAGAAGTATGTTCGATTTGGTCCTAAATAAAGGTCTGATCCTTTAATAGATAGTGTTTCAGTATCGTCTCCTTTAAAGCCACTGTAAATTTGCTGTAGAGCAAGTCCTTCTGTGATGCGGAAGTTGGTTGTTATATGATCACTTACTTCTTTTGCGATATTATCCACGTTTGCAATGTTATGAGGTTTCGCCATTTGATCAATCATGGCACGTAAGATTTGTTTCTGACGATCATTACGCCCGAAATCACCACGTGGATCTTGTTTTCTCATTCGCGCATAAGCAAGTGCCTCTTCACCGTTTAAATGCATATTTCCTTTTTTAAAGTAAATCTTTTTCGATTTTTTGACGTCACTTTTTTCATTGAAGTCAAATGGAACGTCAATATCGATTCCCCCAACTTCATCAATGACATCCTTAAAACCGTCAAAGTCTACTGTTGCATATTTGTCAATTGGGATATGCAAGAATTGTTCGACAGTTTCAATCGTTTCGTCTTTACCGCCTTTAGCAAATGCCGCATTGATCTTTACTTTATTTCCCGTTGTGTCACTAGCAAGCTGTACTCGTGTGTCACGGGGGATACTGACCATTTTCATCGTTTTATCCTGAGGATTAATCGTTGCGACGATGAGTGAATCTGAACGGCCGTGATCACCATTTGTGGCGTAATCCTCTATACCAACAAATAGGACAGAGAAAGGTTTTTTCTTTATATCAATGACAGCATCACGGAGTTTCGATTTCTCCCCACGCTCTAATTCATCATAAGTTTTGTCAGCAGCCTGGAGTGTATTCACAATCTTATAAACTGCAAATCCGCCCATGCAGATGAAGAGAAGCAAAAATAAGACCAGAATCCGTTTGAAAATCTTTTTCTTCTTACTCTTTTTCTTTCGTACACGCACTTTTACTCGTTGTGCCATTCATCTGTCTCCTTTATCGGACCAACGTCCTTTTCTAAATAAATCAATTCGCCTTCTTTAGTAACACTCTTTCCATTAGTTAACTCAGTCATCCATTCAATGAACTGCTCTGTTTGTGTTTCTTCTACATACGTTTCAAAAATCACATCTTCTGCATAATGGATGTCTTTTAGCTGAAAAGATGAGGCTCTAAGCTCATTCTCTACCTTTCCAAGCCATGTATAATCTATTGTTGTGTGCATCGTACGCATTAAACAGCGTTCTACCATACCAACATGATTAATAGCTTCAGACACAGATTTTCCGTACGCACGAATTAATCCACCGGCACCTAGCTTAATACCGCCGAAATAACGAGTGACGACAACAACTGTATCTTTCAGCTTGCGTTTTTTTAGCACTTCAAGCATAGGCACCCCTGCCGTACCGCTTGGTTCACCATCATCATTTGCTTTTTGAATCAGATCATGTTCACCGATCAAATAGGCGGAACAATTATGAGTGGCGTTCCAATGTTGTTTTTTTATGGATTGTATAAAGGCTTGTGCTTCTTCTTCTGAGACAGCACGTTGTATATGACAAATAAAACGTGATTTTTCAATGACGATCTCATGCTCGCCACGGCTTTTTACTGTGAGATAGCGGTTCAGCAAAAGACATACCCTCCTGACAAGCAAATTGTAAGGCTAGAGAAAATTTGCATTGGTTTTAGAATTTTACAGCGTATTTTGTTATGATGATAGGAGCGGAAAAAGGGTCGTCATAAAAATTTCATGATTTATACGCATTCTTTCATTATAATTCGACATAAAATGCAGATCAATGATATTTATAATAAAAAAAGATGACATCACTGTTACGGGAGGGAAAAGCCATGACAACACCTAAAATGGATCCGAAGTTATTGGATTCAATCATCATGAAAATGCTAAGTACAGTTGATGGCAGTAAGGACGAAGTATTTAGAATCGGCGAACAGTCCCGTCAACAATATGAAAGCCTAGTAGAAGAGCTCAAGCAAATTAAACAGCAAGTCAACGAAGTAATTGATTTTGGGGATAAACTAGAAGTACATACGAGACATGCTAGAAATCGATTATCTGAGGTCAGCAGAAACTTCAACAAATTCAGCGAAGAAGAAATACGAGAAGCCTATGAAAAAGCACATAACCTGCAAGTAGAATTGACCATGATCCAGCAGCGCGAAAAACAGCTGAGGGAAAGAAGAGATGATCTCGAAAGACGATTGTTAAGCTTACAAGATGTCATTGAACGTTCAGAAACGCTTGTGAGCCAGATCACGGTCGTTCTCAACTACTTGAACCAAGATTTACGTCAGGTCGGTGTTTTACTTGAAGATGCTCAGGCAAAACAAGATTTTGGACTAAGAATTATTGAAGCCCAGGAAGAAGAGCGCAAAAGGGTATCACGAGAAATCCATGATGGACCTGCTCAGATGCTGGCAAACGTGATGATGCGTTCAGAACTAATTGAACGAATTTTTAGAGACCGTGGAACAGAAGAAGGCTTTAAAGAAATTAGAAGTCTAAGACAGAATGTGCGAAATGCACTGTACGAAGTGAGAAGAATCATTTATGATTTAAGACCGATGGCTTTAGATGATTTGGGTCTCATTCCGACACTGCGAAAATACTTAAACACAATTGAAGAATATGATGGAAAAACCAAAATTACGTTCCAATGCCTAGGGGATACAGAAAATGAAAGAATTGCTTCTCAGTTCGAAGTGGCACTGTTTAGACTAGCCCAAGAAGCTGTCACAAATTCATTGAAGCATTCCGAAGCTGAAGAAATCTCTGTAAAAGTAGAAGTGACAAAAGACTTTGTCACGTTAATTATCAAAGACGATGGAAAAGGCTTTGATATGAAAGATGTGAAAACAAATAAAAACAAATCCTTCGGTTTACTTGGCATGAAAGAGCGCGTAGACTTACTAGAAGGTAAAATGACCATAGACTCAAAAATAGGTCTAGGGACATTTATCATGATTAGAGTACCGTTAACATTACAAAATAAAATTGTAAAATAGAGACAAAAGACATATTGACCATAAAGTTCAGGTGTAGAACAATAAACATGGGGAGGCGTAGCTTGTGACTAAAGTAAATATTGTAATTATCGATGACCACCAATTATTCCGTGAAGGTGTCAAACGGATTTTAGATTTTGAACCTACTTTTGAAGTAGTTGCAGAAGGAGACGACGGTGACGAAGCTGCACGTATCGTAGAACACTATCATCCGGATGTTGTCATTATGGACATTAATATGCCGAATGTAAATGGTGTGGAGGCTACAAAACAGCTAGTAGAGCTTTATCCCGAATCAAAAGTCATTATCCTATCTATTCATGACGATGAAAACTATGTGACACATGCATTAAAAACAGGAGCAAGAGGCTACTTGTTAAAAGAAATGGATGCAGATACCCTCATTGAAGCAGTAAAAGTAGTAGCTGACGGAGGCTCTTATTTACATCCGAAAGTCACTCATAACTTAGTAAATGAATTCCGACGCTTAGCAACAAGCGGCGTTTCAGCACATCCACAGCACGAGGTATATCCTGAAATTCGCAGACCACTTCATATCTTAACAAGACGTGAATGTGAAGTTCTTCAAATGTTAGCTGACGGAAAGAGCAACAGAGGTATTGGTGAGTCGCTCTTTATTAGTGAGAAAACAGTCAAAAACCACGTGAGTAACATCTTGCAAAAAATGAATGTAAACGACCGTACTCAAGCTGTTGTTGTAGCAATTAAAAACGGCTGGGTAGAAATGAGATAATGTCCGGACAAGTACTCCTTTTCCGCCTGTTTTTAATTCTCTCACATTCAAGTTAGAGAACAATGATAGGCAGGTAAGGAGTCTTTTTCGGATATAGCGGGCTTGCCTATTGATTAGGCAAGCTTTTTTGATTAGTATTATAAATCTAGTGAAAAACAATGATCATTCTTTTTTTAAAAGCAACTTAACGGATAAGGAAGGTATTTAAGAATGAAAATAGCCGTTGTAACAGACAGTACTGCTTATATACCACAAGAACTACGTGATAAACATCATATTCATATGATCCCTCTGAATGTCATCTTTGGTACTGAATCATACCGTGAAGAAGTAGAAATGGATTGGAAGACATATTATGAAGAAGTCAAGAAACATAAAGATCTTCCAACAACCTCTCAGCCTGCTTTCGGTGAGCTTATAGAATTATATGAAAAACTTAGTGAAACATATGATGCTGTGATTAGTATACATCTGTCAAGCGGAATTAGTGGAACATACAATAGTGCGGCCTCAGCGAATGAACTAGTTGACGGAATCGACATTTATCCGTTTGATACAGAGACTAGCTGTATGGCGCAAGGTTTTTATGTGTTAGAAGCGGCTGAAAAAATCCAAGGTGGTGCTTCTCCAGAAGAAGTGATTTCCCATCTCAATTATCTAAAAGAAAATCAAAGAGCTTATTTTATGGTAGACGATTTAACTCATTTACAACGTGGCGGCAGATTAAATGGTGCTCAGGCTTTTATTGGAAGCCTCTTAAAGGTAAAGCCTATCTTGCATTTTGACAACAAGCTAATTGTCCCTTTTGAGAAGATTCGTACACGCAAAAAAGCCATTTCACGTATTTTTGAATTATTTGATGAAGATGCATCACGTGGTGTTCCAATGAGAGCAACTCTGATACATGGTAATAGAGAAGAAGAAGCAGATGAATTAATTGCGCACTTATTAGAAAAGTATCCTCATGTTGAATTTTATAAAAGCTACTTTGGTGCCGTGATTGGCACTCATCTAGGCGAAGGCTCTTTAGCACTTGGCTGGATCATCAGGTAGATATCAAAATCCCCTTTTCTCATGGAAAAGGGGATTTGTTTTTCTATTTTTACAATTAGACGAAAGGCCTTCTCTTTGTACATAATGGGTCAACATGAATTGAAAGGTAGTGCGTGAAATTGAATCTGGAAAAAGCAATGGAACTCAGTCACAAGCTACAATCAAGGCACCTTCTTCCTATTGAATGTCAATGTACACAGTCCGAATTGGAGTGGCTGGAGAATCAAGGATTCATCCATAGAACACCTGCTTTCGATAGGGTGGCGAGTGGTTTGATCTGCTGCCGGTGCGGTGTATCAAACAAGCGCTACTTTGCCCTCTCTCCGTGTGAAACATGTAAAAAAGACTGTGTATACTGTAGATCCTGCATCATGCTGGGAAAAGTAAGCGAATGTGGCTTTCTCTACGAATGGACGGGACCACAAAAGAAAGAAACAAGACGAGTTGAATTAACATGGCAGGGAGAGCTTTCTAAAGGGCAAAAGAGAGCGTCCGATAGGCTAGTAGAAGCAATCCAAAACAAATTTGATCTGCTCTTTTGGGCTGTTTGTGGTGCGGGGAAAACGGAGGTGCTTTTTCATGGTATAAAATATGCGCTAAATAACGGAATGAGTGTTTGTATTGCGACGCCTAGAACCGATGTTGTACTTGAGCTCGAACCTCGAATGAGAAAGGCATTTCAAGGACTGAATATAGCTGCACTTTATGGCGGGAGTTCTCAAAGGTTTCAAATGGCACCGCTTATGATCGCTACAACCCATCAGCTAATGAGATATAAAAACGCCTTTGATGTCCTCATTGTAGACGAAGTCGATGCTTTTCCTTATTCAATGGATGAACGGCTTCAGTTTGCTGTTTTAAAATCAATGAAAAAAACAGGAGTTAGAATTTACTTAAGTGCCACACCATCTAAAAAAATGCAAAAGGATGTTGCTCATAGACAATTAGAAGCGATCAAAATTCCTCTGCGCTTCCACCAAAAACCGTTGCCTGTCCCAACATTTCAATGGGTTGGAGATTGGAAAAAGAAATTAAAAAGAAATCGGCTTCCAGCATCTACAATGAACTGGCTGCATGAACATATCACAAAGAAAAAAAGAGTGTTACTCTTTGTTCCTTCTATTTCTACTATGAAGAAGGTAACTCATATTCTTCAAGGTCAAGATGTAAATGTACAGGGTGTTTCTGCGGATGATCAAGAAAGGAAGCAAAAAGTCCAGCATTTCAGAGATCATAGATACGATGTATTGGTTACAACAACTATTCTAGAAAGAGGCGTTACCATTCAAGATGTTCAGGTGGGCGTATTAGGTGCGGAATCTCCTATTTTTTCAGAAAGTGCACTTGTCCAAATTTCTGGTAGAGCAGGGAGACATCCAGATTTTTTTAACGGAGACGTATACTTTTTTCATTTTGGTTTAACGAGAAGTATGAAACAAGCAAAGAAACATATCGTAAAAATGAATAATACAGCTGAAAAAGAGTTTTCTGAAAAATAGTGTGGGTTCAACTAAATCATGGTACATTATATTCACAAAACACAAATGGCAGGAGAGACAAAATATGCTACTCAACGCAAAAGAAATACTACTTAAAGAAATTCTCTATCAATATCTCAACCAATTAAACATGATTTGTCATTGTGAAAAATGTATAGAAGATGTATTAGCCATTTCTCTAAATCAAGTGAAACCGCAATATATAACAGATATCGATAAAATATCCTACAGTAAATCCGAGATGGTGGATAAACAGAAAAATACGGCGATGCTCGTCATTCTGACAGAAGCTGCTTCAACGGTCACTACATATCCAAGGTGCGAAAATCATTTGCCGTTGAACAAAGAAAAGCGTTGATTTGTCCAATTTGTGAGAGCCATTTTGTGGCTGCTTTTACATGGAAATCATTCCTACTATTAAATGAAGATCGTTTATGTGTAGCATGTAAGAACCACCTGATGAAGATTCAAGGTCCTACTTGTCCCAAATGCGGAAGAGCGCAATCAAATGATCAATTGTGTCAGGATTGTTCAAGGTGGGATAAACGACGGGATTTTGCTGAGATTCTTGTAATGAATCGGTCTGTTTATGCTTACAACGACTTTATGAAAGATATTCTAGCTCGATTTAAATTTCGAGGTGATACGGCTTTAGCTGATCTATTTAAAAAAGATGTACAGTCAGCGTTTAAACGTTCTTTTTCAATCAAAGAACCGGTGCTTGTCCCAATTCCTTTGAGTAAAGAGAGATTAAAGGAAAGAGGATTCAATCAGTCAATGATGCTTGCTTCCATGATTGGCGGACCTATATTGGAACCACTTATAAAAGTACATCAAAGTAAGCAGTCTAAGAAAAGAAAAAATGAACGTTTACATCAACAGAATTTGTTCCAATTAAGGCAGTCAAACCCGATCGTTCTAAAGGATGTCATATTAATCGATGATATTTATACAACTGGGGCGACAGTCTATCATGCAGCAAAAATTTTAAAAGACGCAGGCGCCAAAAGTGTTTCCTCTTTTACGTTGATTCGTAGTTAAAAATCATGACAATCAACCGATATTAAGAAAAGAATATAACGTAAGGGGTTTTGGTTATGAATCAATTGGCAAACTGTCCACAATGTAATCAGTTATTTTTAAAAACCACCATCCAAACGGTTTGTAACAAATGCTTTGAAGAAGAAGAACGTTCTTTTGATATCGTTTATAAATTCTTGCGTAAGCAAAGTAATAGACAATCAACCATTGCTGAAATAGTAGACGCAACAGAAGTTGATGAAGAATTAATCCTGAAATTTATCCGTTTGAAAAGACTTCAAATTAGTCAATTCCCGAATATCAATTATCCTTGTGAAAGATGCGGCCAACCGATCAGAAAAAACAAGCTGTGTAGCCATTGTGAAAAGGATATAAAGACGCAAATCAGCCAAATGGACCAAGAAGAAGAGCGTAAAAGGGAGATTGAATCTAGGAAAAAAGACACCTATTATGCCATTAATCCTAAAAACGACTGATTCCCTAAACTAAGTTGCAGTTTGGTCGATAAAATGGATAGAATCAAGACAGACTGTAACGGAAAGCGAGAGGAATCCCGTGAAAATTAATCGATATGGAACACAACCAGTAAATCCTTACAAGAAAACATATGAGAAACAAACGTTGCAATCGAATCAAGCAAAATCAACTGACAAAGTCGAAATTTCTAAAAAGGCAATCGAAATGCAAAAGGTGCCGAATATCATGAAAGAACGTCAAGATAAAATAGACCAAATTAAAAAAAGCATTGAAGCCGGAACATATCAAGTAGATACAAAAGGCATTGCAGATAAAATGTTGAATTTTTATAAACAACAATAACAAAAGGGAGTAGCGTGAATGTCAGTAAAAATAATGATTGAAGAACTGCACCGTCTCTACGGATTACATGAACAGCTTCTAAAGCTGTCTAAGAATAAAACAGAAATGCTGAAAAATAATGAGATCGATGCTCTTTCAGAGGTTCTGAACCTTGAGCAAAAATATATTCAGGCCATTTCACAATTAGAAGAAAAGCGGATTGAAGCAGCAGTTCAATTTTTACAAAGTGATCAATCGCCGACAATCACCGCATGCATCGAAAAAGCTACAGGAACGGATCAAGAAGAGCTTATTTCGTTATATGAGAAGCTGAATGACATCATGGTGGAACTGAAAGATGTAAACGAACTGAACAAACAGCTTATTCAGCAGTCACTTCAATTTATTTCACTGACATTCGATCTTGTGAATCCTAACAAAGAAAATATGAATTACGGACAAAATGGTCTTGAGAGTTCAAAGCCTAAACAGCATAGGGCTTTGTTTGATTCAAAGGCGTAAAAAAGGAGGATATCTATGGGTTCTACATTCATGGGACTAGAAACGGCAAAAAGAGGAATCACAGCCCAGCGTGCAGGGCTTTATGTCACATCAAACAACGTATCCAATGCAAATACTGATGGCTACTCAAGACAGAGAGTTACCTTTAAAGCAGAGAATCCTTACCCAGTGATTTCTGTTTATGATGGCAAGACATACGGCCAAATGGGGACAGGTGTCCAAGTTGGAACTGTTGAAAGAATTCGAGACAGCTTTTTAGATCTTCAGTATAGAGATCATAACAATAACTTGTCTTATTATGCGACGAAGTCTGATGCTCTTTCACAAATGGAAGGAGTGATGAATGATTTGACAGATGAAGGCTTGAATAGAGCCTTTGATAATCTCTGGAAATCATTACAAGTCTTATCGGAATCGAAAAATGCTGATACTGCTTCAGCTCGTACAGTTGTTAAGACAAGTGCTCAAGCTTTAGTAGATCAATTCCGTCTGCTAAATTCTTCTTTAACAACGATACAAAAGAATTTAAAAACTGAACTCGATTCAACGGCAAAAAATGTGAACACCCTATTAACTCAAATTGATGAAGTGAATAAACAGATTGCAACAGTTGAGCCAAATGGTTATCTTCCCAATGATCTTTATGATACGCGAGACGCTCTTATAGATCAGCTTTCCTCACTTGTTGATATTAAAGTGAGCTACAACCCTTCTGGAGGAAATGCTCTGGAAATTGCTGAAGGAACCGTTAACATCGATATTATCGGTGCTAATGGACAATCTGCTGGAACAATTTTAAATGGCATTACCAATGAAAAATCTGAATTGCAACTTTCCTATGATAATACGACAGGACTTGTTAACTCACTCCAATTTGGAACGACAACCATCGCAGCTGATCAATTACAAGTGAATGGTAAAGTAAAAGCACTTGTTGAGGCATATGGCTACATGTCTAATGGAGCTGAAAAAGGCATGTACCCGGATATGCTTGCTGAGCTGGATGAAGTAGCAAAAGTATTTATGGATGCTTTTAACGATGTCCATAAGCAAGGGTACACGTTAAATGGCACAAGTGGACAAGACTTTTTCGATATTGAGAATAACAATGATTTGAATAAAGGCTTGGCAGCCCGTATCAAAGTGAGTGACGTGATTTTAGCATCGACAGATAACATTGCTGCATCTCTTAATCAAACGCAAGGTGATGGTTCGAATGCTACGAAATTAGCTAATATTCAAAACTTAAAGCTACCAATCGGCGGAAATACCACAACAATTCAGGATTACTATCAGAATGTCATTGCCGAAATGGGGATACAAGCTAAAAAGAACATGACCCTTGAAAGCAGTTCAGCAGCTCTTGTGAATTCAGCCAATGAACGCAGGATGTCAACTAGTGCTGTATCTATTGATGAAGAAATGACGAACATGATCCAATTCCAGCATGCGTATAATGCAGCTGCAAGAATTATGACGTTGCAAGACGAAGTATTAGATAAAATAATAAACGGCATGGGAGTCGTAGGAAGGTAGGGTAACTGATGCGAGTCACGCAAAGTATGATTTCTCAAAATTCACTTCGAAATATTAGTAAAAGTTATGAAAAACTCTCTAAAATTAATGAGCAGGCACAGTCTGGAAAACGTTTCACAAAAACGTCTGATGATCCTGTGGCAGCAGTGAAAAGTCTTCAGTATAGTACAGCCATGTTTCGAAATGAGCAATACCAAACTAATTTAAATGAGGCACGAAACTGGATTGATACATCTGAAACAAGTGTTACTGAAATAATTGATATCATGTCAAATATACGATATAAAGTACTCGATGCGGCCAATGGAACAAAACAGCCAGAAGATTTAGCTGCTATCGGAGTGGAAATTGGTCAGATGAAGAATCAAATCATTGATGCAATGAACACGCAGATGTTAGGTAAGTTTGTTTTTAATGGGACGAATACAAATGTTAAACCAGTTGTAGAGAATGCAGATGGTACGTTTACATTTAACTTTGAAAACTATACAGATGCAAACGTGGTTCAGTCGAACATTTCTGATGGAATCACATTAAATGTGAATTCAAATCCTCTTTCAGCTTTTGGTGGGCAATCTGCCAGTGGTCAAAATGTCATTGAAATGCTGACTGATTTAGAAAACTCATTAAAAAATGGAACGTTTACAAATTCAGATGATGCATTAGGAAATATCGATCAGTTTAAAGAAGTGATGAGTGCTGAGCGTTCAGATCTTGGGGCTAGATCCAATCGTATCGACTTAGTCGGGAGCCGTTTGACTTCGCAATTTGAAGTGCTGAAAAAGGCTAAATCAGATGCCGAAGATGTAGAAAGTGAAAAAGCCATTCTTGATCTTCTTCAACAAGAGACTGTGAATAGAGCTGCTTTAGCGACGACAGCTAAAGTGATTCAGCCATCCCTTGTCGATTTCTTAAGATAAGAAAAAGCATCCGTTGGGTGCTTTTTTGCATCATGGAGGTGAACCTATGCAAATCCCTAGATTGTTAATGGAGCAAACTTATGCAAAGCTGCAAATGTCGACAACCCCTTCCAAGCAAGAAGTAGAGCAGCCAAGAGCGGATCTTGACATTCAGCAGCCAAGAGCTGTCATGAATATCACAAGGACACCGTCGAAATTAACCATAGATCAAACCGAGGCATTTGCCGATATGGATATTAAGTCGATTTTTAGACGTTCAGAGGAATGGGCGGCTGAGGGGAAACGTGCGATTGGAGAAGGAATGGGGCGTAGAGCGGAAGAAGGAAGTGAACTCATCAAGATCGAGAATGGTGGGAATGCGATTGCTGAGTTTGCGAAAATCAACGGCAGTCCTCCAGCAAAACAATTCAACATCGGTGTGATTCCTTCATTTTTTAGTGTGAAAATTCACTATCAGCCATCTGAACTTAAAATTGATGTGGAGCCGCAAAAAGCTATTATAGAGGCAACACCTCATAAACCAATTGTTAACTACCAGCCAGGTAAAGTTCATATTGATATGTTACAATACCCAGAATTAAAAATAGAAGTTGACGAAACAGGTCAAAATGGTGATAAGGTATAGTTAAGAAAAATGGAAAAGGTCGTGAATTATGATCATTCAAACAAAATACCATGGCGAAGTGACGATTAAAGAGGAGCAAATCATTCACTTCTCTAATGGGATACCAGGATTTCTGGATCAAAAACAATTTGTCATTTTACCTTTATCAGAAGAATCCCCATTTTTAGTTCTTCAATCTTTGAAAAATGCAGAACTAGGCTTTATTGTCAGCAGCCCATTTTTGTTCTTCAATCAATATGAATTTGACTTAGAGGAATCGGTTGTAGACATTCTTGGGGTGGAAGATGCCAATGATGTGGAAGTCATGGTTATTTTAACAATGGGATCTTCTATTGAAAAAACGACAGCCAATTTAAGAGCGCCTATTATTGTAAATCGGAAAAACATGAAAGCCAAGCAGGTCATTTTGCATGATTCAGCCTATCATACAAAACATTTGCTAGAGGTGGCTTCCTCATGTTAGTTCTATCTCGTAAATTAAATCAATCGATTCAAATAGGCGACGATATTGAAGTTAAAATTATTGCGATTGAAGGCGATCAAGTAAAAGTCGGAATTGAGGCTCCTAAGCATATTGATATTCACAGGAAGGAAGTATACCTGTCTATTCAAGAAGAAAACAGCCGTGCTGCTAGCTTGTCCTTTGATCTACTTTCTCAATTATCCTCACAAAAAAAGTGAGGGTTTTTTTATACAATTCGTCTTTAAACCTCCGTGTAAAATCATTTCTATGTAGGGGTATGACACCATCTATATGAAACTTTAACAAATCGGTCCATCTATATTTAATTTAAAAATTCAAAGCCGATATAAAAGATAGATTAAAGCACAGGAGCTGAATAACTATGTCTGTTGGTAAGTTGACTTCGCTAGAGCCACTGATTGATGCATTTCAAACCCGTGTTACGAATCATCAAAATGACAATGCAAACACTGATTTACAAGCAAATGGTAAAGTCGTTTCAAAAGAAGAAATTGAGAAAACGCTTCAAGGAGCAAATAAGCTGATTGAACCTACTCAATTTCATCTTCAATTTGAATTACATGAAAAACTCAATGAATATTATGTCAAAGTCGTAGATAACCAAACCGAAGAAGTCATTAGAGAGATTCCTTCCAAAGAATGGCTTGATTTCTATGCGGCAATGACAGAGATTGTCGGTTTATTTGTCGATAAAAGAATGTAATTGAAGGGAGAAAAACAATGGTTAATCGAATTACTGGATTTTCAAATGTATTTGATATTGATGAAATCGTCTCAAAGCTAATGAAAACTGAGCAAGCACCACTTGATAAAATGACACGCCAGAAACAAACACTTGAATGGCAAAGAGACAGCTACCGCGAGGTCAATTCAAAGGTTAAAGAATTAGATGATCTCATTGCCAAACTAAATTTAACATATCCGAGTACTTATGGCGCAAAAAAGGTCACAAGCTCCAATGAATCTGCTGTCACAGCAACTGGATCAACAAATGCTACCTCTGGCTCGATTAATGTGACCCAACTAGCGACAGCTTCCGTATTCAAATCTTCTGGCACATCTGGATTTACTGCTGCAAACGGTACGTTCACATTTGAGGTGACGACACCAGATTCTACGACACCCAAAACAGTGACCATTAATACGACTGATAAAGATACCCTTGATACAATCGTGTCAAAATTGAACAACGCTCAACTAGGTGTCACGGCTTATAAAGGTCAAATCTTTGATGGGACCAACTACGTGGATACAATCGCTCTGACTTCCCGTACGACTGGAGAAGGTGTCAGTATTAAGGCAGCGGATGGTAATTCTGCTTCATTTTTAACGCAATTAGGATTCCAAGTGGATGGAGATAATAAATTAGTTGCGACTACTCAAGGGCAGAAAGCGCAATATGAAATTAATGGTCTCAAAATGGAAAATAATAATAATACTTTCACGCAGGCCGGTATCACATATGAGCTGAAAGGAACAACAGATAAGCCTGTCAGTTTGAACGTTTCAACAGATGTCGATGCCATCTTTGATAAAATCAAACAATTTGTTGATAAATACAATGAACTTGTTGAAGAGATCAATGGTAAAGTCAATGAAAAAAGAAATAGAGACTACTATCCATTAACAGCTGAAGAGAAAAAAGCCATGTCTGACAAAGAAGTCGAGCTATGGGAAACGACTGCGAAGTCAGGCTTGCTGAGAAGTGATTCAATTTTACGATCTGGTGCGTCTAAATTAAGAAGTGATTTTTATGTTGATATTACGACAAGTGATGGGAATAAAATTCACATGACACAAATCGGAATTGCCACTTCAGATAAATATAAAGATGGCGGAAAGCTTGTCATTGATGAACCGAAACTAAGAAAAGCCATTCAAGAAGACCCACAGAAGATTAGTCAAATATTTATGTCAGGTTCGCTAAATGTAGATTCAAAAGATAAAGATAAAGCGCAGCAGCAATATAAAGAACAAGGAATCATTCATCGTATCAAAAATTCCTTATCAGCCTTCTCAAAGAGCATTCAGACAAAGGCTGGTAGCACAACGATGGCATCAAAGGAATACGGACTTGGTAAGGACCTTGATTCTTTGACTCAACGAATGAGCACATTCCAAGATCGTTTAAAAATGGTGGAAGCTCGTTACTACAAAAAGTTTAACGCCATGGATAGTGCGATTCAAAAGCTAAACAACCAATCTGGCTATCTTTCTCAACTGCTTGGACAATAATTGGAGGTTTATAACATATGGCAATTCAGAACCCTTATGCCGCCTATCAGAAAAATTCTATTGAGACCGCAACACCGGCCGAGTTAACGCTTATGCTTTATGAAGGATGCTTAAAGTTTATTAGACTAGCAAAGCATGGCATTCAAAAAGAAGATGCTGAAATGAGAAACTTGAACCTGAAAAAGGCTCAAAACATCATCCAAGAATTAAATGTCACCTTAAATCGTACGTATGATGTATCAAAGAGCATGGCAAGTATGTATGACTACATCTATCGTAGACTGATTGAAGCCAATCTGCAAAATGACGAAGAGATCCTGAATGAAGTAGAGCAATATGTGACTGATTTCCGAGATGCTTGGAAGGAAGTCATTCAAACCGATCGAAAAGGGCGTCATCACTCTATTGGAGGATCTCTATGAGTATTGTGGACCAACTGCACGACCAAACGTTAAAAATGGCAGCGGAAATAGAGGCCAACCCGCAAAGTGAGACACTCGTTGAAGACTTTGATGCTTTTTTAGTTGAGAGAGACGAACTAATGAGAGACATTCAACATGAGCTTTCCGTTCAAGAAAAAGAGAAAATCAAAGAAATCATTCAAACAGATCAACTGATGGCCAAGCAATTAACAGAGATTCAAAATGGGATCAAGGCAGATATTCAAGCCATTCAACGTAAGAAAACAAAACAGCTGAATTATCAAAATCCGTATCAGCCCATGACAAGTGACGGCGTATACTACGATAAACGGAAATAAATAGGTGAGACCTGTGGCGTATCGTTCAGATGACTATATTTTATTAACCACATATTATGACCTTCTATATACGATAGAAGAGAGTCTAAAATATTTAGATGAAATTGAGAAGGATTTCGCTAAAACAGAAGGGGATCGGATCTTTAATGATCTGATCCATGCCTTCTTTCATTTAGAGACAACACATCCGCTTCTGCTTTCGATTATTGAAAATGAGCACTTTGCCAAGACGATTCGATCGTTTGACCAAATTTTTTTAAGTTTCGATATACTAGCTTTCTATACATTCCCTTCAAATCACTTCCAGTCATTCCTTACATCATATTTTATACCTGAATATAGAAAGTGGATGGATGAAATACATGCCTGTATGAGGCCGTATGTCATTCATTAATTTTTGTTCAATTCAGACCATTCGGAGGAATTTATGAGACTAAAAAATCAATTTTTATTTGGGCTTATTGTCATATGTGTATTGTTTGTCAGTATTTTAGGATTTTCTAGCTTTATCTATTACAAAACAGATCAATCGTATAAAGCACTCCTCACCAAAGAAGTAAAGCTGTACCAGACCTCACTGGAATTAGAGGCACTGCTACAAAAGCAGGAAGCACAAATTAAAACGTATGTGGTTGTTCAAGATGCTGAGAATTTACAGAAGATTGAGCAAACATATGAAGAAATCAATAAGAAAACAGCTGAAGCATCAAAACTGAGCACCGTTAAACAAGCAAAAAATCTGTTAGATCAAATTTCCGAAAAAAATTATCTTTACTACACCTCAACAAATCGATTATTTAATTCATTGAATATGCAAAATCAAAAAGAATTCAACACCCGCCTCAGTCAAGAATTACAACCTATCGAACAAGAAATACATACCTTTACAAAAGAATTTGCCCAAACACAATTGAAACAGCGGGATCAAAAAATCAGTCAGCTCAATGAAGAAAGTAACCAATTATTGCTGACGCTTATTCTCGTTAGCGCAGCGATTATAGTCGGCTTTTTAGTCATTGGCACAAGGTTTGTTCATCGTATGACAAAACCGATTGTCTCTGTCACACATGCAGCAAGAAGAATGGCAGATGGTGACCTCACACTTGAAGAAATTGAAGTAACCTCTAAAAATGAAATTGGCCAGCTCGGTACGGCTTTTAACCAAATGACAGCTCATTTGCGTCAGCTCATCTTACAGGTGCAAAACGGGTCAAGGCAATTAGCTGATTCTGCTGCTCAATTTGAAGAAACCATCAGTCAAACCATTTCGGCTAGTGAACAGACGTCTAGCTCGATTGAACAGGTCAGTGAAGCTTCACGTGAACAATCGGATGCAGTAGGAAAAGTAGCTTCGGCGATTCAAGAAGTCTCGACTGGTATGCATAATGCGGCTGAACATACGTCTGATGTTTCGGGTCACTCAATTTCAGTGACTGAAAAGGCTGAAGAGGGCGCATCCCTCATTCAACAATTTGTGAAACAAATGAGTTCTATTAAGGAATCTGTGAATGAACATCATTCTACAATGGCCAATGTACAAGTACAGTTTACCGGCATTCAAGACCTGCTGGGGAATATTCATGCCATTGCAGATCAGACAAATTTACTTGCTTTAAACGCAGCCATTGAAGCAGCAAGGGCTGGGGAACATGGACGAGGTTTTGCGGTTGTTGCAGATGAAGTCAGAAAGCTGGCGGAAGAATCAAGTCAGCTGACTGATCAAATTAGTCAGCTACTCGCCAACGTGAACAAAGATACTGAAAGATCTTCTCAATCTATGACGAAAGTGGAACGAGATGTAGCAGAAGGTGTGAAAGTATCGCAATTGTCTGAACAGAGCTTTCAAGAAATTCTGGAATCCATCCGTGATATCTCGATGAAAGCAGAGGAGCTTTCTGCCACGACAGAGCAAATCTCAGCTAGTACAGAAGAAATTTCTCAAACAGTTGGTGTGATAGAAGAAGGAGCCAAGCGAAATTCTGAGGAAACAGAGTACATGTCGGCGGCTGTTGAAGAATCACTAGCGGCGAATGAGGAAATGAAAGCAGCTGCGGAAGATTTAAAATCTTTGTCTCAATCACTGAAAACATCTATTTCATCTTTCAAGATTTAACAGTGCGATGGTCTTTTTCAAGAATCAATCGAATATATATTCATCACCTATCAAGTAAAAGCTGAAGCACCACAGGATTCGACAAATTTCAATAAAAATTCACATTTTTTTTACGTTTGAGCAGGAGAAAAGGAGGGAAAAGTAGAAATAAGTTTACATATCCTTAATTTTAAAGGAGGCGTTCTTTACATGAATTACAATGTCCGAGGAGAAAACATCGAAGTAACACCTGCACTAAGAGATCATGTCGAGAAAAAAATTGGAAAGCTGGAGCGTTATTTTGAGTCAGATGTTGATGCTTCAGTCAACGTGAACTTGAAATTTTACAACGATCAAGAATCTAAAGTTGAGGTTACCATTCCAATGACTGATCTAGCACTTCGAGCAGAGGTGCATAATGAGGATATGTACAATGCAGTAGACCTAGCAACCAGTAAATTAGAACGTCAAATTAGAAAACATAAAACGAAAGTGAACCGTAAATTCCGTGAGCAAGGTGCGAAAAAGCATTTATTTGCTGGAGGAAACGGTGCGTCCGAAGTAGCAGTTCAAGATGACGAAGAGATTGATGAAACAGAAATCGTCAGACAAAAACGCTTCAATTTAAAACCAATGGATAGCGAAGAGGCCATTCTCCAAATGAACATGTTAGGTCACAGTTTCTTTGTCTTCACAAATGCTGAGACAAATTTGACCAATGTGGTATACCGCCGAAATGACGGTAAATATGGACTCATTGAGCCGAACGCTTAATCATTCGTTCCTTTTGATCCGAAAATGACCTAAAAAAGTAAACCCGCTCCCTTCATTAGGGGCGGGTTTTTTGTGCTAAATCATTGCAAATTCTTTGGAAATCAAGGAAGGTATGGTATGATAAATGCAGGTAAATATGGACCTGTCAAACTTTTGGACATGCCGAAAAATTGCATGAAATAGAGGAGCGTTATTATATGCTTGGAATCTTAAACAAAGTGTTTGATCCTACGAAACGTACGATCAGCCGATATGAAAAAAAGGCAAATGAAATCGAAGCTCTCGCTCAAGATTTTGAGAAATTATCTGACGAGGCTTTACGAAATAAAACGATCGAATTTAAAGAAAAACTTGAAAAAGGACAATCTGTAGACGACCTTTTGGTTGAAGCATTTGCAACGGTTCGTGAGGCTTCCCGCCGCGTGACAGGAATGTTCCCATTTAAGGTGCAGCTCATGGGGGGGATTGCCCTACATGAAGGGAATATCTCTGAGATGAAAACAGGTGAAGGTAAAACGTTGACTTCAACAATGCCTGTTTATTTGAATGCTCTTTCTGGAAAAGGCGTCCACATTGTGACAGTCAACGAATATTTGGCAAGTCGTGATGCAGAGGAAATGGGCAAGATTTTTGAATTTCTTGGCTTAACGGTTGGCTTAAACTTAAACAGCTTAGACAAAGATGAAAAAAGAGAAGCGTACGCTGCTGATATCACGTATTCAACAAACAATGAGCTTGGCTTTGATTATTTACGTGATAACATGGTGCTGTACAAAGAGCAAATGGTTCAAAGACCACTTCATTATGCCGTCATTGATGAAGTTGACTCCATCTTAATTGATGAAGCGAGAACACCTCTTATTATTTCTGGACAAGCTGCAAAATCGACGAAACTTTACGTACAAGCAAATGCCTTTGTTCGTACGTTAAAAATAGAAGACGATTTCACTTATGATATTAAAACAAAAAGTGTACAGCTGACTGAAAGCGGAATGACGAAGGCGGAAAAAGCATTTGGCATCGAGAACTTGTTTGATGTCAAACATGTTGCTCTTAACCACCATATCGCGCAGGCTCTTAAGGCGCATGTTGCGATGCAAAAAGACGTTGATTATGTTGTGGAAGATGGTCAAGTCGTCATCGTTGACTCCTTCACAGGACGTTTAATGAAAGGACGTCGCTATAGTGAAGGTCTGCATCAAGCCATTGAAGCAAAAGAAGGTCTTGAAGTGCAGAATGAAAGCATGACACTTGCAACCATTACGTTCCAGAACTACTTCCGTATGTATGAAAAGCTATCTGGTATGACAGGTACAGCGAAAACGGAAGAAGAGGAATTCCGTAACATTTACAATATGCAGGTTGTCACAATCCCAACCAATAAACCGGTTGTGCGTGATGACAGACCTGATTTAATTTACCGTACAATGGATGGCAAATTTAAAGCAGTAGCTGAAGACGTCGCACAGCGTTATATGACAGGACAGCCGGTTCTTGTCGGAACTGTTGCGGTTGAGACATCTGAATTGATTTCAAAACTGCTTAAAAATAAAGGCATCCCTCATCAAGTGTTAAACGCGAAAAACCATGAGCGTGAAGCACAAATTATTGAGGAAGCTGGACAAAAAGGTGCCGTCACAATTGCGACAAACATGGCGGGACGTGGAACAGACATCAAGCTTGGCGAAGGTGTGAAAGAACTAGGCGGTCTTGCTGTTATTGGGACAGAGCGTCATGAATCACGCCGTATTGATAATCAGCTCCGTGGTCGTTCTGGTCGTCAAGGAGACCCAGGGATTACTCAATTCTATCTCTCAATGGAAGATGAATTGATGCGCCGATTTGGTGCAGAGCGGACAATGGCGATGCTTGATCGCTTCGGCATGGATGACTCTACTCCAATTCAAAGTAAAATGGTCTCAAAAGCTGTTGAATCTTCTCAAAAACGTGTTGAGGGGAATAACTTTGATTCCCGTAAGCAGCTTCTGCAATATGATGATGTTCTTCGTCAACAGCGTGAAGTCATTTACAAACAGCGTTTTGAAGTCATCGATTCTGATAACTTGAAATCGATTGTGATCAATATGATTCAATCGTCTATTGAGCGGGCTGTTGGATCTTACACGCCGAAAGAAGAACTTCCAGAAGAATGGAAACTAGATGGTCTTGTTGAATTAATCAACACGAACTATTTAGATGAAGGTGCCATTTCGGTCAAAGATATCTTCGGTAAAGAAGCAGATGAGATCACCGAATTCATCATGGAGCGGATTAAAGAGAAATACGATGCAAAAGAAGAGACATTTGGCGATGAACAAATGCGTGAATTTGAAAAAGTCATCGTTCTTCGTGCAGTAGATTCGAAGTGGATGGATCATATCGATGCAATGGATCAGCTGCGTCAAGGAATCCATTTACGTGCATATGCACAAACCAATCCACTTCGTGAGTATCAAATGGAAGGATTTGCGATGTTTGAGCATATGGTCGCTTCAATTGAAGATGACGTCGCTAAATATGTGCTAAAATCAGAAATCCAAAACAACCTAGAACGTGAAGAAGTCGTTCAAGGACAAACAACTGCTCATCAGCCTCAAGAAGGCGATGAGGAGAAAACAGTGAAGAAAAAGCCGGTGCGTAAAGTGGTGGATATCGGAAGAAACTCGCCATGTCACTGCGGAAGCGGCAAGAAATATAAAAATTGTCATGGGAAGACAGAATAAGTAATGGAAAGAGGTGAAAACCTCTTTCTATTCATGTCAGCCCCCATACATCTATGAGGTGAAGGATATGGAATTAGTAGAAATTAGACAAGAGCTTGAAAATATGGCTAGCAGGCTAGCTGATTTTAGGGGGTCTCTTTGACCTAGAAACAAAAGAAGTCAAAATCGCAGAGCTTGAAGCGACGATGTCAGAGGCTGATTTTTGGAACGATCAGCAAAAGGCTCAAGGGGTAATCAATGAAGCCAATGCACTAAAGGATTCTGTGAACTCCTATCATGAACTCAGTGAATCGCATGAAGAACTACAAATGACACATGACTTATTAAAGGAAGATTATGACGAGGAGCTTCATGCAGAGCTTGAAAAAGAGCTGAAGAACTTAACGAAGCAGTTTAATGAATTTGAGCTACAGCTTCTTTTAAGCGAACCTTATGATAAAAACAATGCCATTCTTGAGCTTCACCCAGGTGCAGGTGGTACTGAATCACAGGACTGGGGTTCTATGCTACTCAGAATGTACACTCGCTGGGCAGAGCGCAGAGGCTTTAAGGTCGAAACACTTGATTACCTTCCTGGTGATGAAGCGGGAATTAAGTCTGTGACATTACTGATTAAAGGACATAACGCTTACGGTTACTTAAAAGCAGAAAAAGGTGTTCATCGTTTAGTCCGTATTTCTCCATTTGATTCATCTGGCCGTAGACACACCTCTTTCGTTTCCTGTGATGTCATGCCAGAATTTAATGAAGAAATTGATATCGATATTCGTACAGAGGATATTAAGGTGGATACGTATCGTGCAAGTGGTGCAGGGGGTCAGCACGTCAATACGACGGACTCTGCGGTTCGTATCACACACATCCCAACAAATGTCGTCGTGACGTGCCAAACGGAAAGATCCCAAATCAAAAACAGAGAACGTGCAATGAAAATGCTGAAATCTAAGCTTTATCAAAAACGGATCGAAGAACAGCAGGCGGAATTGGATGAAATCAGAGGAGAACAGAAAGAAATTGGCTGGGGAAGCCAAATTCGCTCGTATGTTTTCCACCCATATTCTCTTGTGAAAGACCATCGTACCAACACGGAGATGGGAAATGTTCAAGCGGTGATGGATGGAGATTTAGATTCCTTTATCGATGCGTATTTACGTTCAAAATTATCATAAAAACTCGGCTTCTTGCCGGGTTTTTTTAATTGTGAGAAAATATAATGAATATAAAGGAATACATATGCCATACTGACTCTATATCCTTTGTATGATGAAATTAGCAATTAAAGGGGGAAATAATTTGGGATTAAAACCATTACAAGAGACGTGGGATTTAGATGCCTTTTTTAAAGGAGGCAGTTCTTCATCAGAATTTATCACATACTTACAGCACATACAGCAGCTATTAGATGAGTTACGACAAAAGGTAGATGCCTTTTCAAAAGAAGATACACAAATTGAAAAAAAGTTAACAGCTGTCCTTGAAACGTATGAAATCACATATAAAAAACTAGCGCAAGCAGGTTCATTTGTATCCTGTCTACAATCTCAAAATACAAAGGATATGAAGGCGGGCAGCCTCCGAGGGTCTATTGCCAAGCTGGAAGCTGAATTAGGAACCATTCTAGCAGGGTTTGATCAATCACTTGCTGAGATTCCTACTAGCCAGTGGGAAGAATTAATGGATTCAGCCGCTTTTTCAGATGTTCGTTACATATTAAATGAACGAAGAGAACATGTGAAAGATCAGCTGCCTGTTGAACAGGAAACACTCATTCAAAAACTAGCAGTAGATGGGTATCATGCGTGGGATGAACTTTATTCTAGCTTGGTGAACAAAATTACCATTCCATTTGAGCAAAATGGTGAAACACAAATGATCTCTGTAGGCCAAGCAGAAAATGCGATGGATGATTCAGATCGTGAAGTAAGAAAAGCCGTGTATCATAATTTAGAACATGCATGGACACAGGATGAACATTTGTTTGCAAGCACACTCAATCATCTCGCTGGTTTTCGTCTACAAGTATATGAAGCAAGAGGATGGGATCATATATTAAAAGAGCCCCTTGATATTTGCCGGATGAAACAAGAGACGCTCGATACAATGTGGTCTGTCATTGATGAACATAAACAGCCATTCATTGATTATTTACAACGTAAAGCTGACATGCTTGGGGTTGATAAACTAAGCTGGTTTGATGTGGGAGCGCCTATTGGAATTGAGACAAAAACCTATTCTTATCAAGACGCAGCCGCTTTTATTATCAAGCATTTCGCAGGGTTTGGAAAAGAGCTTGCTGCTTTTACTGAAAAAGCTTTTAATGAACGCTGGGTAGAAGCTGAGAATCGCCCAAACAAACGAGTGGGCGGTTTCTGTACGAATTTCCCTGATAGCGGGGAATCACGTATTTTTATGACCTTCTCAGGGACTCCATCCAATGTAGCGACACTAGCACATGAGCTTGGTCATTCGTTCCATCAGGAAGTCATGCAGGATGTTCGGATGTTGAATCGTAAATATGCGATGAATGTAGCTGAAACTGCGTCGACATTCGCAGAAATGATTGTGGCAGATGCTTCATTAAAAGAGGCGGCCAATGAAGAAGAGCGTCTCAGTTTGTTAGAGGATAAGCTGCAGCGCAGTGTGGCATTCTTTATGAATATTCAATCACGCTTCTTATTTGAACAACGCTTTTATGAAGAGCGCAAACAAGGAGAAGTGCCAGCTGACCGCTTGAATGAGTTGATGGTAGAAGCGCAGAAGGAAGCCTTTGGCGACTCTTTAGATGAATACCATCCGCATTTCTGGGCGTCTAAACTGCATTTCCATATTACAGGTGTCCCGTTTTATAACTTCCCTTACACCTTCGGGTACATGTTCTCGCTAGGTATTTACGCGAAAGCATTGCAGGCTGGGGCATCATTTGAAGAGAAATATATTGCGCTATTAAAAGATACAGCGTCAATGACTGTAGAAGATTTGGCATATAAGCACCTAGGTGTCGACCTGACTCAAAAAGCGTTTTGGGAAGAGGCCATTTCACTGGCTGTGGCAGATGCTGAAGAGTTTTTAGAAGCGACGAAGGCATAAAAAATGAAAAGCTCCCATTACGGGAGCTTCAGCGTGTAGACAAACCCTCGCATTCGTTGTCAGTCCTGCGCTTCGGTGCTCACGAATGTCAAATTCGCTCCGCGCCGATGCTCGTCCTTCCTAGACTGCAAAGGTTTTCTATCACGCTGAAAAGAAGACAAAGGGCTAAAATCAAGTTCATTTTAGCCCTTTGTCAACAATCTGGCAGCTCCCATTACGGGAGCTTTTTTGCTGGTTTTAACCATTCCAGCATCGTCTGAACGATGTCTTTTTGTTGCGTGAGGACTGGAATGTCTGCAGGCTGATCCCCTTTTTGTTTGCCATACATGCCAAATTGAGCATGATTACCGCCTTTTATCTCATGGTACACCGTTTGAGAAGGTAGCTGCTTTTTCGATTTTTTGATTTTTTCTTGTGTCGCCAGCCCATCTTTTTCGCCTGAAATAGATAATACTTGCAAGGAAGCCTGTTTCAAATCATCTGATGCAGGATAGGAGGCAAGGAAAAAGAGGCCGTCCAGCTTGCTTTGATTTTTCTCTGCATACATAGCGGCAGCTGTCCCGCCTAGCGAATGTCCGCCAATGTACCAATGCTTGATGACTGGATGACTTTTGAGGATATCCTCTGCCTTCTTCGTATTAAAAATCGCGAAGGAAAATGGCATGTCTGGGATAAAGACCGAATAGCCTTTCTTCATCAGCGCATTCCCTAGATAGGCATACGCAAGAGGTTCAACTTTTGCCCCAGGATAGAGAATGATGCCAGTATCGCTTTTTGATGCTTCAAATGAATATACCCCATTTTTATGATCGACCTGCTCAATCTTCATCTGCTTTTTTAACGCTTCCGATGGTCCATATGTAAAGCGGCTCCATGTATAGAAAGCACCAAAAGCTAAGATGATGAGTGCAAGTAATGTAATACCGGTGATCTTCAGTATTTTCTTCATCGTATGTCCCTTCTTTCTCATGTACATATTAAATATACCATCATTTACTCTTCTGCCAAACGGCAAGTACGCTGATCCGGCTGTGTGATAAAGTATTAATCCATTAGCACTGCATTTGGCTGTTATTTACAATCTGAATGAGAGGGCTTAAAATAGGTGTGCATTCAGAAGTAACGGAGGAAGAAAGACATGAAGCAGGAACATTCTCAACTTTGGATTGAAGTGAAAAATTATGTACTCATTTTAATAGGATCAGCCATCGTGGCGGTTGGCTTTAATACGTTATTATTACCAAATCAGATTGCTGCTGGCGGTGTGAGCGGAATCAGTACCATTATGCAGTCATTCGGTTTTGAAGCTGCATATGTACAATGGGGTCTCAATATTCCGCTCTTTATCGCAGGCTTTTATTTATTAGGTGGAACATTTGGGGTAAAAACGCTCGTTGGTTCTGTCTTTTTACCTTTAATGGTGTTCTTAACAAGACACATTGCTCCTGTCACCCATGAAGCACTGCTCGCCGCAATATTTGGCGGTGTAGTGATTGGGATCGGAATTGGGCTCGTTTTCCTCGGCAATGGTTCAACGGGAGGAACGGCACTTGCGGCCAAAATCATCAATAAATATACAGGGCTGACGTTAGGTACTTGTTTAGCGATGATGGACGGTTTGATTGTTTTGGCGGCCATGACTGTTTTTGGGATTGAAGAAGGACTGTACGCTGTGATCGGAGTGTTCATTTCTAGTAAGACGATTGATGTGGTTCAGGCTGGCTTTAGTCACTCGAAGATGGCCATGATTATTACGGACCATGAGGATGAGGTCAGACAGGCGGTGTTTGATCAAATTGATCGTGGTGTAACGAAGATTTCAGCAGTAGGTGGGTACACCGACCATGACCGGCCTATTTTAATGTGTGTGGTAGGGCAGTCACAATTCACAAAGTTGAAACAAGTGGTAAAAGCGATCGATGCATCAGCGTTTGTCATCGTCATGGATGCAAAAGAGGTGCTTGGTGAGGGTTTTAAAAGGGCGTAAACAAGGATATAATAACGTTGACCAAATGATTGTAAGGGAGGGAAATACATGAAAAAGAGCGGATTAACGCTTCTTTTTGTCGCTATGCTTTTTGTACTTGCGGCCTGTGGAGGAAATTCAAGCAGCAGTGACAAAGAAGGCAGTAAAAGTGCTTCAAATGTGAGCAGTGGTGAAGAGATTTATCAGCAAAACTGTATTGGCTGTCATGGAAAAGACTTATCTGGCGGAGGCGGCCCAAGCCTGAAAGAAGTCGGGAAGAAATATAATGAAAGCCAAATTGCAGATATTGCCCAGAACGGTAAAGGATCTATGCCAAGCGGAATGGTAGATGAAAAACAAGCAAAAGAAGTCGCCAAATGGCTTGCAGAGAAAAAATAAAACCTTTGTCTAATCGACAAGGTTTTTTTATTTTCTATTTGTAGAAAAAGACTTTTGGATAGTATGAAAACGTATTATATTAAATTTTATTTAAAAAATAAGGGTAAAAAGACACGTTTTTCGGTTTTGATTGCTCTATTTACCTTTTATTTATAAGTTTTGAAATATAAATGTAATACCATTGCGTCGATTCATGACGTATAATTGGAGTTGTTGAAATTTAGACGAGTCAATTTTTTCATCTTTTTGGATGAAAAGGACATAAATTGCTTGTGCGTATCGAAGGGTATGTGCGTGACCATACATAACGTTTTTTGACGAGAAGTGTCAGAACATCATGATGAGCTGTTTGACAGCGAATAAGAAAAGATTAGGTGATTACATGATTGAAATGAAGGAAGTCTATAAGATCTATCCTAATGGTGTAAAGGCGATCAATGGAATCAATGTCTCTATCCATCCAGGAGAGTTTGTGTATGTTGTTGGTCCCAGTGGCGCTGGTAAATCCACGTTCATTAAAATGATGTATCGTGAAGAGAAGCCAACAAAAGGGAAAATCTTAATTAATAACAAAGATTTAGGCTCGATGAAGGAAAAAGAAATTCCTTATGTGAGAAGAGAAATTGGCGTAGTATTCCAAGATTTCAAACTGCTTCCAAGTCTTACGGTCTTTGAGAACGTGGCATTTGCTCTTGAAGTCATTGGTGAACAGCCAAGTATTATTAAGAAAAAAGTGCTTGAAGTACTTGATTTGGTGCAATTAAAGCACAAAGCTCGTCAATTTCCAGATCAGCTTTCCGGCGGTGAACAGCAGCGTGTATCGATCGCTCGTTCGATCGTCAATCATCCTGAGGTTGTCATTGCAGACGAACCGACAGGAAACCTTGATCCAGATACTTCATGGGAAATCATGAAGACACTTGAAGAGATTAATAACCGCGGAACAACAGTCGTCATGGCGACACACAACAAAGAGATTGTAAACAGCATGAAGAAACGCGTCATCGCAATCGAAGATGGAATGATTGTGCGTGACGAAGCAAGAGGGGAGTACGGAATTTATGATTAAAACTCTCTCGCGGCATTTACGTGAGAGCTTCCGTTCACTTGGAAGAAACACGTGGATGACATTTGCATCAATTAGTGCGGTCACTGTCACATTGATTTTAGTTGGGGTTTTTCTTGTCATTATGCTCAACTTGAATAACATGGCATCGAACGCTGAGAAAGAAGTAGAAGTAAAAGTTCTCATCGATTTAACCGCGAATCAAAAGCAGCAGGATGAATTAAAAGCAGAAATTGAGAAGATTCCTGAAATCAGTGATGTGAAATACTCATCCAAGGATGATGAACTAAAAGCACTGATTAAAAGCTTTGGTGAAAATGGACAATCTATGGGACTGGTTGATCAAGAAAATCCATTAAATGATGCGTTTATTGTGAAAACAACAGATCCTCACGATACACCAAAAGTAGCGAAGAAATTAGAAAACCTAAAAGGGACGTATAAAGTCACTTATGGAAAAGAAGAGGTCAGCCGACTCTTTAATGTTGTCGGAGTGGCGCGTAATGTCGGCATCGCACTTATTATTGGGCTTTTATTTACAGCGATGTTCTTGATTTCCAATACGATCAAAATTACGATTTTTGCTAGACGTAAAGAAATTGAGATTATGAAACTAGTAGGTGCAACGAACTGGTTTATCCGCTGGCCGTTCTTCATCGAAGGATTACTACTTGGTGTATTTGGCTCGATTATACCAATCGCTGTATTGCTTGGCACATATCATTATGCTGTCGGCTGGGTGGCGCCAAGGGTACAAGGTTCATTTATTTCAATGCTTCCATACAATCCGTTTGTCTATCAAGTATCACTGATCCTTCTATTGATCGGTGCCATTATCGGTGTGTGGGGAAGTTTAACGTCCATCCGTAAATTCTTGAAAGTATAAATCTATTTATATTGATGGCAGCACTCGAAGATTCTATAGAAGATGTGACCGGCTGATCCAATTCATCCGGTCGACTCTTCATGCAGGCAGTTGTCATGGGAGGGGAATATCGTTTTGAAAAGAAAGCTGATAATGGCTGGAATGGCAGCGTTTATTGGAACAACGTGGCTATACATTCCAGGGAACGAAAATCGTGCATTCGCATACGAAGACCTAGATCAAAAACGTCAACAAATTGAAGAGAAAACATCGAAGACTGAATCAACCTTGAAGAAAAAGAAATCAGAACTGGCAAAGCTTGAAAAGAAAGAATCAAAGCTAAAGCAAGAAATTGAAAAAATTGACCAAAAAGTAAGTGCCGCAACTGAAAAAGTTGCTGAAAAAGAAAAAGAGGTCAAACAGACGAAACAAGAGATCAAAAAACTAAAAAAAGAGATTGAAGTCATCAACGAGCGAATTGAAAAGAGGAAAGCGATTTTCAAAGATCGAATTCGTTCTATGCAAAAAAGTGGCGGTACAATCAACTATTTAGATGTGCTGCTAGGTGCTCGTAGCTTTAGTGATTTTGTCAGTCGTGTGGGAGCTGTTACAACCATCGTTGAAGCAGATAAAGACATGATTACAGAACACGAAAATGATTTGGAGCTAGTAGAGCAAAAAGAAGCAGAGCTAAATAAACAGCTAAGTGGACTTGAAACATCTTTGAAAGAGCTTGAAACGTTGAAAAAGGACCTATCTAAACAGCAAAAAGAAAAAGGAAAAGTCCTTGGTCATGTAACGAAAGAAAAAGAACATGCACATGATGAACTAGGAAAGCTTGAAAATGAACAAGAAATTTTAGCGAATCAAAAAGCGGCGGTAAAGTCTGAAGAAGCACGCCGTCAAAAAGAAGAAGCGAAGAAAGCAGAACAAGCAGCTGCTGAAAAAAGTGCACCTGCACCAAGTGGAGGATCTGATCAAGTGTCAGATACACCAGCAAGTAGCTCAGGTTTCATTAAACCAGCTGCAGGCCGTTTCTCATCAGGCTTTGGCGGACGTTCTGGCGGACAGCACTACGGATTAGATATCGCTGCAAAGGGCACTGTATCTGTCGTTGCAGCCGCATCTGGAACAGTCACGAACTCAAGCTACTCGTCGAGTTATGGCAACGTGGTGTTCATTACACATAACATCAATGGCCAAACGTATCAAACGGTATACGCTCATCTTTCAACAAGAAGTGTGTCAACAGGTCAAAGAGTCGAGCAAGGTCAATTCCTTGGATATATGGGCAACACAGGTCAGTCTTATGGCCAGCATCTTCATTTTGAAATTCATAAAGGATTATGGAATGGCGCGAAATCAAATGCAGTCAATCCAGCGCAATATATCCGCTAATAAAAAGCCGATAACAGCATGTTATCGGCTTTTTTCATGTAGATGAAGTTAAAATAACAGCAGTAATCCGGCAATAATAGGTGTTAAAAGCACAGCGGATTTTAAGAGAGGTTTCGGCGCAAGGCGTGTAAATTTTGCCCCAATAAAAGCTCCTAATACGGTACCGATTAAGATCTGAACGAGCAGGATAAAGTCAACATAGCCTTCTGAAATATAACCAATTCCACCGCCAATAGAGATTGGAATAATCACTAGCATCGTTGTGCCAACAGCTTGTCTAATAGACAGCTTCAGCAAAATCAAAAGCCCCACTTGAATAAATGGTGCTGATCCGATACCGAACATCCCTGAAAGCATCCCTGATACAAGGCCTAATATAATGCCCCTGATCAGCAATTGGCGTGAAGAAAGCGGCTGCTGCTCAGCATCTTCTTTTAGGACAAACAATTTGATCATCATAAAAACAGCAGATAAAAAGAGCATACCAGCTGTTAAATAGTGCAGGCTATCCTCTGGAATAAAAGGAGCCACTTTTGCTCCGGCAAATGAAGCAATACAAGCTAGTGCACCGACAATCAAACCTGATTTGAGCTGGATATTTCCTTCCCGGTAGTGGCTGTATGCACCAGATAAAGTCGTAAATGCCATAGCAGCTAAAGATGTCCCAAGTGCAGTATGGATTGGTACATCAAAGATTAACGTCAGCAATGCGATGACAAAACCAGCCCCGCCAGCTCCTACAAACCCTAGTAAAATTCCTAATAAAAGCATCGTCAATATAATATACATAGCGAAGACTCCTTCTCGATCGTAACAAAATAAAAATTACACCTATTGAAATGATTAGTCAAGCCTCCTTAGGAGAATGTCTTTACATGAAATCCCTTCTTCTGGCATATAATAACTCAGGTCATCAGGAAGAGTTGAAGAAGGAGGCCAAATATGAAAAAACAAATCGCATCCATCATGGCAAGTGTCATTCTCATCATCAGTGCAGGGGTTATGACGCATAAAGAGGCGACTCAAGCGGAGTCACCGAAAGCGGCTGCAGTGGCTGGACAAGCTCAATCAAGTGATCGAGCGAAGGAAAACGGAATGGAGAAAATTGAGAAAGCCTATGACCTCATTTCGAATGAATATGTAGAGGAAGTGGATCGTCAAAAGCTGCTTGAAGGTGCCATACAAGGAATGCTTTCAACCTTAAATGATCCGTATTCAGTATACATGGACAAGCAAACCGCAAAGCAATTTTCGGATTCACTTGATTCCTCATTTGAAGGAATTGGGGCAGAAGTTGGAATGGATGAAGGAAAGATTATCATTGTCTCTGCCTTTAAAAAATCCCCTGCGGCAAAGGCGGGTCTGAAACCGAAAGATGAAATCATCAGCATTGACGGTGAGTCGATGAAAGAAAAAAGCCTAAACGATGCTGTACTGAAAATAAGAGGAAAAAAAGGAACGTCTGTCGCCTTGAAAATCAGACGAAATGGAATTGAAAAAGAGCTAACATTCCATATCAAACGAGAAGAAATCCCGCTTGAAACCGTAACGGCTTCAATGAAAGAGGTCAATGGTCATAAAACAGGCTATATTGCGATCTCTAGCTTCTCTGAAGATACGGCGAAGGATTTCACGGCAAGCTTGAATAAGCTCGAGAAAAAGGGCATGGAGGGCCTTGTGCTGGACGTTAGAGGAAATCCTGGCGGCTATCTACAAAGTGTGGAAGACATTTTGAAACATTTTATCACAAAGGATCAGCCATATATTCAAATTGCAGAACGGAATGGCGATCGAAAACGATATTTTTCAAAACGAAAAGAACAAAAACCATACCCGGTCAATGTCTTAATTGATAAAGGAAGTGCATCCGCTTCTGAAATTCTGGCTGGTGCCATGAAAGAAGCAGGGAAGTATGAAGTGGTAGGTGACGTTTCCTTTGGTAAAGGGACTGTGCAGCAGGCGGTACCAATGGGAGATGGGAGTAACATTAAATTAACGCTGTATAAGTGGCTGACACCGAAAGGGAATTGGATTCACAAAAAAGGCGTTGTGCCGACGATTGCGATTCATCAACCAGATTACTTCACCGTCGGCCCGCTCCAGCTGAAAGAACCGCTTCAGCTTGATATGAACAATGAAGAAGTCAGACAAGCACAGACATTGTTAAAAGGGTTATCATTTGACCCAGGCAGAGTAGATGGATATTTTGACGAAGAAACGAAAAAGGCTGTACTCGCATTTCAAAGCACATACAATCTCGAAAAATCAGGTGTGATTGATTTAAAGACAGCGAAAATGATGAACAAGATGGTAGATGAAGTGAAATCTTATGAAAAGAATGATCTTCAGCTACAAACTGCACTAAAAGCACTATATCTCAAAAAATAAAGAGGCGAATAAATGCCTCTTTTTTTTGGTTCATAAGTGTTACGAACATGTAATAATTTATTCTTAAAAATATATTATATCGAGAAATATATTCATTTATTTTACAAAAAACATAACATTCCTTCGAATTTACCCGATAACATATTTATATAAGAGACTTTCTGTTGATTTAAACATGTCATGAAAATGAAACTTTTGAAAGTTGTATGTTACATAAATAATTCTTACAATAAAAAGTAGCACTCATTTTAAATATTTTATTTTTTGCGGATATTCAGCTTAAGCATTGAGCTGTACCGAGGTTTGCGCTTTTCTTAAAAGAACTAGTAAATGGGGGTACACAATTGAAAAGGGCAAGTATTGTGAGAGAGAAAAAATATTACGAGTTGGTAGAGGAGCTTAAGAGTCGTACGAAAGATGTGACGTTTTCGGCTACAAAGGCATTAAGTCTACTCATGCTGTTAAGCAGGTACTTGGTCAATTACACAACGGTAGAATCAGTCGACGAGATCGATGAAGACTGTGCTGAGATATACTTCAATTATTTAATGGATAATCATAAGAGACTTGGTATAAACTTAACCGACATCAAGAGGTCCATGCAGCTTCTCGGCGGCATATTAGACGTAGATGTAAATCACTATTTAAAAGATTTTTCACTGTCGAATGTCACACTTTGGATGAATCAGGAGAAATAAACCTGATGTCAAGCATCGATTTATTTGATAGAATAAGAGAAAATGCTTGACTTGGGCGGTGAACGATAATGAGCTCGGAGTGGATGGGAGCCGGATTAAAAGCGGTCGGTCTGTTTTTAATCCATCCTCTTTTTTATTTTATGATATTAATCAGCCTATTATATGGCTACATCCGCGTAAAGCGGGAGAGAAAAGCGTTTCAAACAAGAATAGAAGATGTTTACGATGAACTGAAATTTACATATTCAAAGGGATGGGTTCCAGGAATTTGTCTATCGATCATATCTGTAGGCTTAGGGATTTCCCTTCCGCCTGGATTCATCGTGCTGATTGCAGCGATGACCATCGTTTTCTCTTTATTCTTTAAGGCGAGTGCGCTTTCGTCTGCATACACACTCGGTTTCAGTTTTATTGCGGCATTTGGACTGATGTCTGTTCAAGTGAGCCATTCTTGGCTGCCGCAGCTTTCAATGATGAATGCATCAGCCGTTGTGATCCTGTTAGGGCTACTGTTAATGACCGAAGGCATCTTAGCCTATCGAACGGCGCATTTACGTACATCGCCTGCAATGGTGATGAGTGCGAGAGGACTTTTGATCGGCCAGCAGCGAGCAAACCGTCTGTGGCTTCTACCACTTGTTTTGCTGATGCCGGCAGGTGAATGGACTTCTTCTCTGCCATGGTGGCCTGTGCTTCAAGTGCACGATCAAAGCTTTTCATTTATTGTGATCCCGTACATCATCGGCTTTGGCCAGCGTATTCAAGGATCGCTGCCAATTGTGAGTATTCAAATTACGTCACGCCGAATAATGATGCTCGGTCTAGTTGTTGCTGTAGTAGGTGCGGCAAGTATTTGGTTTGAGCCGATTGCGTGGGGAGCTGTTGTTCTAGCGATTGCAGGAAGAGCCTTTTTATCATGGAAGCAGAGGGCGAATGACAACGCTGCACCATTCTTTTTCTCTAAGCGGAATCAAGGGCTTATGGTGCTTGGTATCATTCCGAATACCCCTGCGGCTGATTTAAAGCTTGAGATCGGAGAAATTATTACAAAGGTCAATGGAATCGAGATCAAAACCGTTTCAGAATTTTATGAAGCACTACAAACCAATCGTGCTCTGACAAAGCTTGAGATCATTGGTCTCAATGGTCAGACAAGGTTTGAGAAACGCGCCTCTTACGAAGGGGAGCATCACCAGCTTGGTATCTTGTTTGTGAAGGACGATCCTCAGCAAGAGCCAACGGCGATTTCATCTTAAAAAAGCTGCTAGAGATGGCAGCTTTTTTCTTTTGGGCGCGTTTCTTTCCCATAGGATTCGCCCCATTCACGCATGGCAAAGATAATGGGCTTTAACGTATTTCCAAGAGAAGTCAGTGAATACTCGACACGAGGAGGAACTTCCTCATAGACTTCACGGTGAACAATCCCGTCTTGTTCAAGTTCTCGTAATTGCAACGTCAGGACACGCTGCGAAATTCTTGGCAGAAGCCGGCGTATTTCGTTGTAACGCTTTGGACCGCAAGTCAAATGATAAAGGATGACGCCTTTCCATTTCCCTCCGATGACATTTGTAGTGATAGACACGGGACAGCCATGATTCACAATACTGACTGGATTGGATGGTGCACTCATCTCAACATTCCTTTCTTAAACGAAAATGGTCATAAACGAACATGTTTGTGCCTAACGAACAAAAATGTGCGTACTTGAATCAATGGAAGCTTTTCTTTTACCATAGAGATAGACATCACACATTCGGGTTGTTTGTTTTCCTATCATAACAATTTCTATTAGGGAATGGAAAGAAATTGGATTGTGGGAACACACCTGTTCATTAGAAAGGATGAATAATATGCGAGACAAAGAGCTATTAAAAAAAGAAATCATTGAGGCGTATGAATTCCGTCATGCGACAAAAGAGTTTGACCCAGCGAAAAAGATTCCAGAGGATGATTTTGCATTTATTTTAGAAACAGGAAGACTTTCTCCAAGCTCTGTAGGGTTTGAGCCTTGGAAGTTCCTCGTTATTCAAAATGAAGCATTTAGAGAAAAATTAAAAGAGTATACATGGGGGGCGCAAAAGCAGCTTCCAACTGCCAGCCATTTTGTGATCATCTTGGCAAGAACAGATGCCCGCTATGATTCAGCATATGCAGAATACATCAACAAGCAAATCAAAGGAATGACAGACGAAACGTTTGAAATGGTCAAGGGGCGCTACAGAGAATTCCAAGAGAACGATCTTCATCTACTAGAAAATGACCGTACATTATTTGATTGGGCTTCAAAACAAACGTATATTGCCTTAGGTAACATGATGACAGCTGCGGCACAGATCGGCATTGATTCATGCCCAGTTGAAGGATTTAGCTACGATCACATCCATCGTATCTTAGAAGAAGAAGGGTTACTGGAGGATGGTCAATACGACATCTCTGTCATGGCAGCCTTTGGTTATCGTGTCACTGAGCCAAAACGCGGCAAAACACGTCGCCCGATGGATGAAGTAGCTGTTTGGATTCGTTAATAGCTGTTTGTCTGAAAAAGGCTGTTGACAATTGCGTGGTTAGTCAGTATATTTAAAAAATAAAATCTTTGACGAATATACAAATTTGACTATAAACGCTTTGACTTGAGAATAGTAAATGAACATCCGTTTTTTAAGAGAGCTGCGGGTCGGTGCAACGCAGTAAAACGAATCATTGAACTCGCTCAAAGAGCGGTAAGACTGAATGAATAGTAAGTCTTTACGTGTGACCTCCGTTATCGGGTTTTAAGTTGGATTCAGCCATGGCTGAATCAATAAGAGTGGTAACGCGGTTGTAAGGTCAGTCGTCTCTTCTAGGAGATGGCTGGCCTTTTTATATGCTTTTATCTCATATTTGTCTGAAGATTCAAATTTAAAGGAGCTATAGAAAATGGAAAAGGAACATGTGCAGTTAAAACGAACAATGACATCAAGGCATATTATGATGCTTGCGCTTGGCGGTGCCATCGGTGCTGGTCTGTTTAAAGGAAGCAGTTCTGCCATTGATATTGCGGGTCCTGCTGTCATTTTGGCATACATGATTGGTGGTCTTATTTTATTATTTATTATGCAAGGACTTGCCGAAATGACCGTTGCACGACCTGGAGCAAGAACATTCCGTGACTTGATTGAACCTGTGTTAGGAAAGTATCCGGCCTATTTCTTAGACTGGATCTATTGGAAGATGTGGGTGCTGAATATTGCAGCAGAAGCGATTGTGTCGGCCATCTTTATTCAGTACTGGTTCCCACAAGTGCCAATCTGGATGCTTGTGTTAATCATTTCACTTGTAGTCACAATCATTAATGTTTGCTCAGTCAAAATGTTTGCTGAGACAGAGTATTGGTTGGCTTCTATTAAAATTGCTGTCATCATCTTATTTATTATCATTGGATTTACCATGCTATTTGTCTCATTCGGACAGCATGCAGCACCTGGATTGTCTAACTTAACGGATCACGGTGGATTTTTCCCAAATGGTACTGGCGGATTAATTGCAGCAATGCTGGTTGTCGTGTATTCATATGGTGGGACGGAGATGATTGGGGTCACTTTAGCAGAAACAAAAAACCCTGAAAAAGTCATCCCAAAGGCCATTCAAAGTACGTTTGTACGCATCATCGGTTTTTATGTACTGCCGTTCTTTATCATTGTCAGCTTAATCCCTTGGAATCAAGTCAACAATGAGCAAGTAAGTCCATTTGTGACAGTGTTTGCAACAATCGGAGTACCGTATGCTAGTGACATCATGAATGGTATTATCTTACTAGCGATTTTGTCTTCTATGAACTCTGGCTTGTATGCTTCATCACGGGTGCTTTATACACAGGCAATGGATGGCCGTGTATGGAAAGGATTCTCCAAGCTGTCAAAACAGCAGGTGCCTGTTCGAGCCATCCTTGTATGTACATCTACCTTGTATGCAGCTGTATTGATTTCTCTTTTTGTAGGAAGTCAAACGTTTAATTACTTAATGGGCTCTTTAAGTTACACAGTTCTATTCATCTGGTTTATCATTGCCGTCGGTCATTTGAAATCTCGAAGCGTCGCACAGCCAGGCGGATATCGCGTGAAGCTGTATCCTTTCACAACGTGGTTTTCCGTTATTGCGATCATGGCCATTTTTGTCGGCGTTGTATTCAATACACCAATTGTTCAAACGCTGGTCACCATGGGCATTTATTTAATCATTACACTTTCTTTCTTTATTAACAGAAAACGGTTTGAAACAGCCGTCTAATTTATTAAAAAGCGTGCAGGACCTTCTGAAGGGTCTCGCACGCTTTTTTTAATGCTGTTTATATTGCTTGAAGTGGACAGGGGATTGAACGGGATGGGGCTTTGCCTGAAGGCCATAGCTCTCCCTGACGATATAAAGCGGCCGGTCCTTGGCTTCATCGTAGATTCGGCCGATATACTCCCCAATCATGCCTAACATAAAGAGGATGATCCCGCTAAAGAATAGCTGAATGACAATTAATGAACTCCAGCCGGTGATGGTGCTGTTTGTAAAAAGCTTTAAATATAAAACTAGAAACATCGAAATGAAGCCAATAACTGAAAGGGCAATACCTGCTACGCTGGCTAGCTTTAAAGGTTTGTAAGAAAAAGATGTGATCCCATCCATCGAGAGCTTGAGCATCTTTTTGAGAGGGTACTTTGTTTCTCCTGCCAACCGCTCATCCCGAACATATTCTACCGCAATCTGTTTGAAGCCAACCCAGCTCACTAATCCGCGGACAAATGGGTTTTTCTCGCGTATTTTTTTCATTTCATGACACACTTTACGATCCATCAATCTAAAGTCACCGGTGTCAATAGGAATATCTACTTCGGTGATTTGACGTAGCACTCGGTAGAAAAGGGAAGCCGTGTACTTTTTGAAAGCTGTTTCGCCTTTTCGTTGCGTGCGGACCGCGTATACGACCTCATAGCCTTCCTTCCATTTTTCAATCATGTCTAAAATCAATTCAGGTGGATCTTGTAAATCCGCATCAATCACTACGACAGCTTCTCCCTTTGCATAATCCATTCCCGCTGTAATGGCAATTTGATGCCCAAAGTTACGAGAAAAATCAATAAGTCTCACATGCGGATCGGTCTGGCAGTACCCTTTAATCAGTTCAGCTGTTCGATCCATACTGCCGTCATTGACGAAGAGAAGCTCATATGCTTCTCCCGTCGAATCCATGACGGTCTTGAGGCGCTGATACGATTCATGGATCACAAGTTCTTCATTATACACTGGGACTACAACAGAGTATTGTATGTTCTTTTCCATCAGTCATCGTTCCTCCCTTTTAATAGATGAATTAATCAACGGATAGTTCATAAAGAGTACCGCTCTCCATTCCGCCCATTCGTCCATTTGACTGATCATTTTGTTTTGATTGTTGGCTGTCTGTTTGCTGATTCGTTTTGGATGTAGAGCTGTTCTGCCATTTAGAAGCAGATACTTCTTTTCCATTTTTTTGAATCCAAGTGAGAATGTCAGAGCTGCCGCCTCTCATACCAGAAAGATAGAAGTATTTGATTTTGCCGTCTTTAACGAGCTGTTTGAATTCATTAAGCGTGAGAATGTTATCAGATCCACTAAATCCACCTAATGCCATAACAGCTTTTCCTGTTTTAATAATGTAAGGCGAAGCAGTGGTTGCATCTGTTGTCCCGAATAGGAATTCTTCTCCCGTATTGTTTTTCTCCAGATAGCTGATCAGCTTTTCATTGACTTGTGAACTCATGCTGCCACTTGAAGTTGCAAGCTGAGGACCAGCCTCTGGCAGCATACTGTTTCCTCCGTAAAGAAGAGGTGTGCTTGCCCAGTATAGGGGTGCGATCAGCATCCCAAGGATGGCAATGAGAGACATGAATTGTTTTAGTTTTTCTTTCCCTTTTATCAAAAGTAGAGAAAGGATCGTTCCAATACCAATGATACCGACTGCAATGCTTAATCCAAGACCGATTGTGCTTGTAAATGTGGATAGGATAAAGATTTCAAATGCGGTTGTGACGAATATCGCAATTGGCAGTAGCCATTTTTTAAAGCCAGTTCCCGTTTGAAACAATTGAGTCATAGACACCCATCCGGCTCCTGCTAATACAGCAATTGGCGGTGCCAGCATGATTAAATAATAGTGATGGAAAAATCCTGCTACACTGAAAAATGCAGCAACAGGTATAAGCCAAGCTAACCAAAATAGTGTTTCTTTTTGTTTTGTATTGAGACGTCTTCTTTCAAAGGCTGTCGAGAAGAAGAGACCAATCGCACCAAAGAGCGCAAATGGAAGCAGCCAGCTGATTTGATCGGACAGTTCAGATTGGAACAGACGTAATGGCCCTTTTGTTCCTGTTCCAAACATGCCAGAACCACTTCCCATTTTTCCGCCCCCACCATTTGGCGGTCCATCACCATTACCGCCTGAAGGCATATCAGGTGGTGTTGTGCCGTTTGCACTGCTTGGTGGTCCTTGCATGGAAGGCTGTTCCTGACTGGATGGTTGGTTTGAACTGTCTGAGTTGTTTTGAGTTCCATTTGATGGCGGCTGAGGCATGGTGGAATTATTGTCATTTTGCTGATCACCTTGCTGTGAAGGTGGCTGTCCCTCACCCTGATTTGTGCCGCCTCCTCCGCCAGACTGTTGACCAGTCAACCGCTGCAGACCATTGTAACCAAAGGCTAATTCTAGTGCTGAGTTCGATTGACTTGATCCCATATAAGGACGATTGTCTTTGGAAGTGAGATCAACCGCTATAGACCATGAAGCAGATACACCTAAAAGAACAATCATTGAAATCATCAGCGATAACAACTTTTTCTTCCATGTCGTTCGATAGGCAATGATGTAAAACAGGACGAGAGCCGGTACAATCATATACGCTTGTAGCATTTTTGTATTAAAACCGACACCGATCATTGCAAAAGAAGCAATCGCCCAAAGCACTTTCTGCTGTTTTACAGCCTTGAACATCATGGCTGTTGCGAGTAAAAGAATAAAGACGAGTAAGCTGTCAATGTTATTTGTACGAGATACAGCAACTGCGATTGGTGTACACGCCATAATAAGCGCTGACAGTCTTGCAGCAGCCTGGCCAAATGTAGGTTTGACTAGGCGGTAGATTAAATAAACAGATCCAATGCCAGCTAAAGCTTGGGGTAAGATCACACTCCAACCATGCAGGCCAAAAATTTTGGCACTGATCGTTTGCAGCCAGAAGGCGAGCGGTGGTTTATCAACCGTGACATAACCTGAGGGATCGAACGAAGCAAAGAAGAAATTATGCCAGCTTTGCATCATACTTGTGACCGCCGCTGTATAATAAGCGTTCACCGTATCGTCGTTCCAAATGTTATAAATGTTTAAAATGGCAGATAAAATCAATATGAAAAATAAATAAAGATCAAATTTCTGAAAGCGTCTAATCAAAAGCTTGTCACTCCTTTTTCTTAACTTGAAAAAAGTGTAACAAGCAAATATGAATAAATTGTTAATAAAAAAAGGCCAATTCTTTATTTTTCTGTTGAATAAAAACAGCTCTAGAAAAGAGCTGTTTTGTTTAAGATGTCATCTTATTTTATGAGGAGACAGGCGGAGTTTCAGTGGTCTCTGCACTTGGTAATTGTATAATAGCGGTCGTACCTAGGCCTTGTTCAGATTGAAGAACGAACGTGCCACGATGTTTTTTTATAATTTGATAAACAATGGCTAGTCCAAGACCAGAGCCGCCATCTTTTCTTGTGCGGGCTTTATTCACTCGATAAAAACGCTCAGAAACATGAGGGAGATCTCCTTTTGGAATTCCGCTGCCTTCATCTGTAATTCTCAATTCAGCAGTTTGTTGGTGAACGAATAATTCAATCGAAATCGATTTTCCTGAAGGCGTGTAATGGATGGCATTGTCCAATAAATTACGAACGACTTGCTCAAGTCGATCGCTATCACCATAAATAATACAATCCTCTTCGAGTTCGCGGTTGAACGAGATTCTCTTTTGACTAGCAATGAATGTCATTTGATCAAGAACATCATGAATAAGCTGCGCAAAGACGATCGGCTCCATCGTTAGTGGGTAAGATTCCCCCTCTAACTGTGCGAGATCAAGAAGGTCATGTACGAGCCGGCTTAATCGTGTGGATTCGTCTTGAATAATCTGCATGCCTTTCTTTTGATCAATAATGCCTTCTTCAATTCCTTCAGCATAGCCTTTCATATAACTTAAAGGCGTTCTCAGTTCGTGGGAGACATTGGCAAGGAACTCTCTGCGATGCTGTTCAACTTTTTCTAAGGTAGAGGACAGTTTATTAAAGGAACGGCTCAGCTGATTTAACTCATCCCCTTTTTTGGTCACAGCCATGCGTTTTGAAAAATCACCAGATTCCATTTCCATTGCAATTTCTTTCATTTGATTGATCGTCCTTACGACTTTATTAGAACTTTTATATCCAATAAAGAAAATCAAAAGCAGGATAATTAAAATAGAGATGCCAAGTGTTAATCGAATTTGAACAAACGGTTCATACACATCAGATAAAGGCATAGAGAGGAAAATGGTTCCTGATAAATCATTTTTGTTTGAGAACACAGGGATGGCAATTCCGAGAATATCTTGATGAAACTGGGGGTGTTCTCTAATTAACACAACTGTTTTCCCCTGAAGAAGCTTTTGGCGTTCTTTAAACGTAATGAGGTTATCGTTTGTATTCGTATCGAAAGGAATACCGCTTGAAAGCTCCATAGGATCATCAGTAAAAATAACACTTGCCTGACTTGAGTCATTTGCCCACTTCATTCTGTCAGTAAAATATGTGTCTTTCCCGTGTTTGTGATAGATTTCTGCCAGCTTCTTTCCTTGTAAACTTAAAGAGTCAATCTGTTTATCTATATATAAGTGCTGGTATAAGTAATAAGTCAGGGCAAGAGCTGAGGCAGCAACGATGCCTATAACGGAAAGGATTAAGAAAAGCACTTTCCTTTTAATAGATAATGGCTTCATTTGTCCTCCTCAAACTTATAGCCGACACCCCAAACGGTCTTAATATACCGTTCCGCTTCCTTTAATTTCAGTCTTAGTGTTTTAATATGTGTATCGACTGTTCTTAAAGAGCCACTAGGTGAGTGTGATTCCCACAATTTTTGATAGAGCTGTTCACGGGAAAAGACTTGGCCTTGATTGAGCAGAAGAAACATAAGTAAATCAAATTCTCTTCTTGTTAAATTGATGGGCTCTTGCTTGAGATAGACTTGTCTGCCATCTTGATCGATCTCCAAGTCACCAATCATGATTCGACTGCGCTTTAAAGAAAGACCTCTAATTCGTCTTAATGTCGTTTCAATTCTAGCTGCAAGCTCACGTAGACTAAAAGGCTTCATGATGTAGTCGTCTGCTCCAATTTCCAGCCCCTTAATGCGATCCTCTTCATAACTTCTAGCTGTTAAAAATAAAATGGGGATTTGAGAGGTTTGCCTAATGCGCTGGCAGACTTCGAATCCATCCATATCTGGCATCATAATATCCAATACAACAAGGTCAATGGCCTCTTTTTCAAGCTGATGTAAGGCGCCCGTGCCATTATTTGCAGTTATCACGTGAAAGCCTTGTCTCTGCAAAAAGGATCCGATTAACTCAAGTATATCTAATTCATCATCTACTATTAAAATATTCATCTGTTCTTTCATTTCTTTTCCTCCAACATGATAGCATAAGGTCCTGCTGGGATGTTCAGTCGGTTCTTCAACATAAATGTATGTTTGTCGATGACGGATACTGAATTGTCATCTAAGTTACTGACATATATAGATGAGGAATCAGCAGTGATATAATTCGGATTTTGACCGGTCTCAACAGAGGAAAGCAGTTTGTTTTTCTCGGTATTTACTTTATATAGTGTATGGTCTCCATGACATAATACATATAAAGTAGAAGAGTTTTTTTCTGAAAAAAATGCGACTGGCATAACACCTAGTTTGATTTCTCGCTGTTTTTTACCTGTTTTAGGGTCGTAAGCAAAAATGCTCTTATTTAATGTGCCCGGTTTACCGTGTCCTCCAACCCAAATGGAATGCCCATCAAAATGAATGCCAGATGGCCGTTCTAGGACGGAAATCGTTCGTATCTTTTTTTTCTTTTCAATATCAATGACTGAAACAGAATGACTTTTTGCATTTAAAACAAACAACGTTCCAGAAGAAGACAACGCCATAGAAGAGGGTAATGTCCCGGTCTTCACAGTTGCTTTAATTTTCTTGTGCACTGTATCGATAAAATAAACGACATTTTTCTCTGAATCGGTCACAAGTAAAGTGTTGGTATCCGCATCATACGCAAGTGAAGTCAGACCTTTATTCACATTCATATAGTCCGCTGCTGTTCCTTTTTTTAAATTGATTTCTATAAGAGATTGTCCTTCCTTACTTGATGCAATGATCACGTCTTTGTTGATGTGAACAAGATCAGTGAGAGGATGTTTTAAATCAACGGAAGAGACAATTTTATTTTTTTGTAAATCAACGATTGAAAAGGAGGCTTTTTTTAGTTGAGAAATGACAGCAATTGATTGAGAGCTGCCAGGGGGCGTAAATTGCTGGTCTTTTCCGCAGCCTGCTAGGAAAAATAGTAGAGCTGGCAAGCATATTAAAAAATATTTCACTCGTTTCATCCTTCTGCTCCTTTGGTGCTCTATTTTCAAAAAGCATAACACAAAAATTGTGAAAAAAAATCGAAGTTATGAATGCTGGAAGATATGAAAAGAAGTTTTTAGGTGGGGAAGTAGAGGTAAATGAAAGCTGAAATTTCTTTTTCGTCTATTTATATGACATTTTTTCATGAGTAAAAGATCATTTTCACAGTTTGATCATTGTATCCATAATCGGTTACAGTAACACATAATCATAGCTCCCCCGCCCTAAATAGAGCGAAGGGAGTCATTAAGCAGAGTGTTCAGATGAATGAGAAGTGGGTTTCGTTTTTAGACGATGAGAGAGGAGGAAACCAAGAATACCTGCGCCCATTAATATGATAAATAAAGATTGAAAACCACTTAATATACCAATTAAAGTAGATGAAATGATACTTCCGAAATATCTAAAGGTAGAAAAAATCCCAGATGCAGAGCCGGATAAACTCTGATCAACAGATGTTAAAGAAGCCATCTGCATGCTAGTCATGCCAATACCTGATGAGATCCCCCCAGCGACTAATGTGATGATAAGGAGTGGTAAATTTGGGTAGCTGCTTAGTGTGATCAGCATAACACCTGATAAAGTAAGACAGAGAAATGAAAATCGAATCATTTTTTTGGCACCTTTTATTGGATGGAGCTTTGCCCCGAGTAATCCACTAATAGACATACAGAGTGAAAAGATCGAAAGGAAAATCCCGCTTTGTGTATGAGAAAGCGCGAGTTTTTGCTCCATAAACAGCGGCATAATGAGAAGAATCGCGTACATCACAAAATTACTAAGCATGATAGAAAGGTTAGCGTTCGTAAAGGTACTGTTTTTAAATAATGTCAAATCAATGATGGGATTTGTAACTTTCCGTACGTGTTTGAAAAATAAAGGAATGGAAATGACCGCTAGAACGCCATAGATCATGTATTCGTTTAATAATTGGCTTTTAGTAAACAAAATGAGTGTGGCGATCCCGATTGTTAAGTATAACGAACCGATGATATCTACATTGGCTTGTAAACGCGTATGTTTCATCTTCGGAATCATAAAAACGCCTGTCACAAGTGTGAGAATCAAAAATGGTATATTCACTAGGAAAATGGAATGCCAGTCAAAGCTCTGAATGAGAATAGAGCCGATAAAAGGTCCAAGTGCGGCACCAATTCCCGCTCCAAAACCGAAAAAACCCATAGTTTTAGAAAGCTTTTCATGTGATACTGTTGCTCGAATTAAAGCAATGCTGTTCGGTGTTAATATAGCTCCGCCTGCCGCTTGAATTGATCGGAAGCTAATAAGAAAAGCAAGATTAGGTGCGAAAGCACATCCAATGGAGCCAATCAAAAAGAGTATCACACCGGCTAAATACATGCTGCGGTGGCCGTATATATCTCCCAGCTTACCCGCAATAGGTTGAGTGACTGCCATGACAATTAGATAAATCGTGACCACCCAAGTAATGTTTGATATGGATTGATCGTAATAAGTTGATATGGATGATAGAGCGACTGCGATCATGGTTGAATTGACTGGAACTAAAATAGCTCCAAGCAGCAAAGAATAAATGATCAAGTTCTCTTTTTTAAGATTCAATGTGTTTACCACCTTTGTAAAAAAGAAGAATTTCACCCAATTAAGTAGGGGAAATTCCTCTCATGAAAATGTGTGTGCATGTCTCAATAAAGTCTTCTTTTTGTGTTAAAACAAGCTGAATGTCTTGCTCTAGCTGTTGAATGAAAAAGCCAAAATACGTGCTAATAAATATATCTGCATAGATGTCTTCTTTTCCTTCTAATACACGATGCTGAGCACTCATTTTTTTGAAATAATGAATCAGCATATCTCTCAATTCTTGAGGATAAATTTTTTCATGGTCTGTTAAATCTTTAAACATAGCGGGTTCTCTCATGCTGATATAGATAAATTCTTTTTTTGAAGTCAAATCTTCAAGGAAATAGCTACCGAGAAATTTTAAATCGGTGTATAAATCGTCTTTAAATTCAGCTTCAAGGGTTTTGGTCGGTGTTGATTTCATTTTCATAATGGCAGCAATCACGCCGCGTTTGTTTTTAAAGTTACGAAAAATTGTCGCTTCACTTACATTCGCTTTTGTCGCAATTTCTTTTGTCGTTGTTTTTTGATAGCCCTTTTCAGACAATAATTCCATTGTTGCGCGAATGATCCGCTGATTTGTTGATTTTAACAAGCATACTCACCTCAGGTTATGAATGTGTTTGCAACAAAGTAAGTATACCGATAAAATCTGTGACCGCCAATATGATCCAAACAGTGACGACTATGCCCGTGAATGCTGATTTAATAACTGGATACGCCCATTGGCTCCATCTACTGTCACGAGGTCACCAGATTTTAGTTTTTCAGTTGCGATCCGTGTACCTAAGACAGCAGGTATCATATATTCTCTAGCGATAATAGCGGAATGGGACAAAATGCCGCCAGAATCGGTGATGACTGCTTTTGCGTCTCTAAATAAGCTCGTCCATAAAGGTGTCGTTGTTTTACAAACTAAAATGTCATCTTTTTCAAATTGTGAAAATTCATCAGCAGATGTAATGACTCTGACTCTTCCGGAAGTAATGCCGCTAGATGCACCAATTCCATAGATTGCATCGTCTGTGTTGTTTTCATTTTCCCTTAGCGAACCGAGCATTCTTTCTACTTGCTGCAATTCAGCTTCAGAAGGCGTTCCTGTATAAGCTGGTGGTTGGATGGATTCATTTTCCTTCATTTCAATTTTTCTTTGCTGAATGATCGAATCGTATGTGGTCGAAGTTGTGAGCGCATTGAGTACTTCATCATCGTAAAGATACCAAAGGTCTTCTTGATGAGGGATCGCTCCTTTTTGAACAAGAAGTTCACCAATTTTTAAGAGATAGAGTCTCGCTTTTGCATCTAACATGGCATCAATGTAAAAGTGATGATCATCTCGAATATTGGCTGCATGGAGTGCAAAATGATAAAGTTCCTCAAATTTTGTTTTAAACGCTTCATCTGTCACTTGACTGATAAACTCTTCATACGTTTCTTGCCTTTTGATCACGGCTTGTGCAAATTCTTCATCAAAATCAGATTGATACCGAATGTTGTTTCTAATGATGTCCAAGACAAATTCAGGATTTTCCACCCATGTTTCCTCTGTAAAATCATGGCTTTTAACAGACCGCCAACCATAGACTTGGAGAAAAGCTTCTACGTCGGAAATGAAGATTTTTCCTTTATCTGTGTGATTGAGGGCAAATAATAGTTCAGCATTCGTTGAATGATGTTTAAATGCCTGAAGAAGCTCGGAATCTTGAAGAACGTCTTTTGCCAAGTGAGATAGCTTTTGATCTGTTTCAAGAGACTTGTTCATCACACCTATCATCATTTCATGCAGCAGGACGACTTGTGTTTGATCGCCAGTATATGAGACAAGCATGTCTTCAATGATCGCTGATAGAATGACTTGAGGTATGACAATGTCAAAATGGTCGTCATACGCTCTTAGATAAATCTCTTTTAATTCTTGAAAACCAATAATGGCTTCATCAATTGTTAGCGGTTGAGTGATTTGCCGATCAAGTTTTTCGTATAATGGGAACAAGTTTTGTTTTAAAATGCGATACATTCTTTCGCTTAAACGAGGAAACAGTTCGAATAGGCTCTCGTCAAAAACTGGTTCCTCTGACGCTTCTGGCATAGACGGTGAAGAATACAAATGGCCTCTATAAAGCTTGATATCTTTAATATTAAGGTCTGGTACTTGATACTTCTCTCCGTTTTTCTTCATCCCGTTTTTTAAAGCAGGTATGATCAAACTTGAAAAAAGAGGACTTGTTGGTCCAGGCATATGATCGTCCATTGAGATCCAGAAGTCTTGCAGCTCTTCAGGTTTCATTTGAAAGGCTGCACCTGAGGAGCCATTTGCTGTATTGGAAAAAGAAGCAGTAATCGGTCTTGCTTGAAGTAAATAAAAAGTACCATCTGACATGCCGAATTCGATATCTACTCCATGTCCATAAAGTTCTTCTACTTGTTTTGTCATTTTCGTGATTTGGATCAATTGATCATCTCGAAGACAAAATTGGCCAGCCATCTCCTCACCTACGGGTTGTTCAACGACGCCCTCTTGACAGGGGACAATTTGCACTTCTTTTGTTCCTAGTGTTTTTTCAATAGAGTACGTTTCTTTGTTTACAATAAATGTATCTGGTGTCACAAGGCCGGAGACGATGGCTTCTCCTAGTCCATAGCTTGCAGTCATCATGACTTCGTTTGTTTTTCCTGATACAGGATTCTCACTAAAGATGACACCAGAGATGTCAGAATGGATCAATCCTTGTACAACAACAGCCATGAGCGGCATCTCTTCCTCGTTCTCAATCATTTCTTCCTTATATTCTGTGACTCTTGCTGCGAAGTAAGACGACCAACATTCTTTGACGGCTTGCAAGAATTCTTCATTTGTTTTGATATTTAAATAGGTCTCGTATTGACCTGCAAAGGAGGCGCCTTCGAGATCTTCCGCAACAGAAGAGGATCGAACTGCAACGGATGGATATGTTTTCAACAATGATTGAAAGGATGAAAGTAATTCTGTCTCCATTTGTGAAGGAAACGAAGCTTCTGTGATTTTTCGGGCAAGATTTTGATCAGTTGGATGGAAATTGTGATATGAAAGAAAGCTTGCAAAGCTGTTCGTTTTAATAATAAATCCATCTGGAACTGGCAGTCCGTGATTGTTTAATTTAATTAAATTCACGCCTTTTGCCCCTGCGAGTGATGCGGATTCTTCAGCCGCATGAAATAATACTGAATACATGGGAATGCCCCCTTATCCAAATAGCCAATGGTTTCATTTGTCTCTTTTTGTTTTTTAAAATGATAGTGCGCACTATCATTTTCATCATAGAATTTATTGGATGTAACTGTCAAAGACGTAAAGACCTATCTTTAGAAAGGGGACGTTTTCACTAATTTTCCTCCTCAGCTATATCAAAAGTCTTCTACCGAGAAGAAAAAAGCGGAAATTGAAAACTGTGAATTGTTCATTATGCCAATCTTTACTATAATCAAGGGAGTAGACCATGTAGAGGGAGGGTTTTTGTGATTACAAAAGCCATATTTGCACTTGTTTTTCCTTTCTTGCTCGTTATTTTATTTTCAAAGGTTACTTATAATCATTACGTTGGCATTGCATTAACAGCAGCGCTTTTATTTGCTTCGTATATGAAAGGCTATACAGAAACCTACTTTATCGTAGGATTAGATATTATTTCTTTAGTGGCCGGGGCATTGTTTATGGCCAAGAAAGAAGTCGAAAAAAGAGAGAAGGCTGAAAAACATCATTGATGTGATCCCTCTTAATGAAAAGAAAATGTTTTTGATTGCAGGAGCTGTGCTTACGATTCTAGTGAGTGCAGCTTTCTTTTTGGTGGTTTTTCTGCTGATCGAATATCTCGCTCCAAAATGTTCCATACTGAAAGGAAGGTTTATTTAGAGGGTTATGAGCCACGGCAGAGAGGGTATGGTTGTATTGGAAATAAAAATCAAGTCAGACACGAACTTTAGTTCGTATTTTTGTGTTCTTTTATGATAATATATTCATTAGATAGATTTCGTAACGAAACGGAGGCTTTGATGTGAGTGACCGCTTTGAATTAGTTTCTAACTATCAGCCCCAAGGAGATCAGCCAAAAGCCATTGAAAAGCTTGTGGAGGGCATCCATCAGGGGAAACAGCATCAAACGCTGTTAGGTGCTACAGGTACGGGAAAGACCTTTACTGTATCCAACCTGATCAAAGAAGTGAACAAACCAACACTTGTCATTGCGCATAACAAGACACTTGCCGGACAATTATACAGCGAGTTTAAGGAATTCTTTCCGAATAATGCTGTTGAATATTTTGTGAGTTATTATGATTATTACCAGCCTGAGGCGTACGTGCCTCAAACTGATACATTTATTGAAAAGGATGCCAGCATTAATGATGAGATCGATAAGCTAAGGCACTCCGCCACATCCTCATTATTTGAGCGAAGAGATGTCATCATCATTGCCAGTGTGTCCTGTATTTATGGCTTAGGTTCTCCTGAAGAATACAGAGAGCTTGTGCTGTCTTTACGAACTGAAATGGAAATTGAACGCAATCAACTGCTGCGTAAGCTTGTGGATATTCAGTATTCTCGTAATGATATAGATTTTCAGCGCGGAACCTTCAGAGTTCGAGGAGACGTCGTTGAAATTTTTCCTGCTTCACGAGATGAGCATTGTATCAGAGTGGAGTTTTTCGGTGATGAAATTGAACGTATTCGTGAAGTAGATGCTCTCACTGGAGAAATTCTCGGTGATCGTGACCACGTTGCTATTTTCCCAGCATCTCACTTCGTCACAAGAGAAGAAAAGATGGAAAAAGCGATTATTAATATTGAAAAAGAGCTTGAGGAACAGTTGGAAAAGCTTCGTGAAAACGGAAAACTGCTTGAAGCACAGCGTCTTGAGCAGCGGACAAGGTATGACCTTGAGATGATGAGAGAGATGGGCTTTTGTTCAGGGATTGAGAACTACTCAAGACATCTCACCTTACGTCCGCCTGGTTCAACACCTTACACATTGCTTGATTATTTTCCGGATGATTTTATGATTGTTGTCGATGAGTCACACGTGACCATCCCGCAAATTCGCGCCATGTACAATGGGGACCAGGCAAGAAAACAAGTGCTTGTTGATCACGGATTCCGTCTGCCGTCAGCACTTGATAATAGACCACTCACATTTGATGAGTTTGAAAAGCACATTAACCATATTGTGCATGTATCCGCAACACCTGGCCCATACGAGCTTGAGAAAACGCCAGAGGTTGTGGAACAAATTATTCGTCCAACTGGTTTGCTTGATCCAATCATTGAAGTCCGTCCAATTGAAGGACAAATCGATGACTTAATTGGGGAAATTCATGCAAGGGTTGAGAAAAATGAGCGTGTGCTTGTGACGACTTTAACGAAGAAAATGTCTGAGGATCTGACAGATTATCTGAAAGAAATCGGAATCAAGGTCAATTATCTGCACTCAGAAATTAAGACACTAGAGCGGATTGAGATTATTCGTGATTTACGTCTCGGAAAATATGATGTGCTTGTTGGGATCAACCTTCTTCGAGAAGGTTTGGATATTCCAGAGGTGTCGCTCGTGGCGATTTTAGATGCGGATAAAGAAGGCTTTTTACGTTCAGAAAGATCCCTCATCCAGACGATTGGCCGTGCTGCAAGAAATGCAGAAGGCCGGGTTATTATGTATGCAGACAATATGACGAAATCAATGGACATTGCCATACAAGAAACAAAGCGGAGACGTGAGCAGCAAGAAGCGTATAATGAGAAATTTGGTATTACTCCGCAAACGATCCATAAGAAGATTCGAGATGTGATCAAGGCAACAAAAGTACATGAGGATTCGGAAGAATACGAAACAAAAGCAGCACCAAAGTTGTCAAAAATGAGCAAAAAAGAACGAGAAAAAGTGATCGAAAACATCGAGATGGAAATGAAAGATGCAGCAAAAGCGCTTGATTTTGAAAAAGCAGCAGAATTAAGAGATCTATTGCTAGAGCTAAAAGCGGAAGGATGAATGCCAGATGGCTATGGAACGAATAGAGGTGAAAGGGGCAAGAGCCCACAACCTTAAAAATATTGATGTTAATATCCCGCGCGATCAGCTAGTGGTCATTACAGGTTTATCTGGTTCGGGAAAATCGTCGCTTGCCTTCGATACCATTTATGCAGAAGGTCAGCGCAGGTATGTTGAATCACTGTCAGCCTATGCACGTCAATTTCTCGGTCAAATGGACAAACCAGATGTAGATGCGATTGAAGGGCTTTCTCCAGCGATTAGTATTGACCAGAAAACGACAAGCAGGAACCCTCGATCAACCGTTGGGACTGTTACAGAAATTTATGATTACTTGCGTCTATTATATGCTCGAGTCGGAAAACCGATTTGTCCTATTCATGGGATCGAAATTACATCACAGACGATTGAGCAAATGACAGACCGTATTTTAGAGTATCCAGAACGAACGAAACTACAAGTGCTTGCGCCGATCGTATCTGGACGTAAGGGAACACACGTGAAAGTACTTGATCAAATTCGGAAGCAGGGTTACGTTCGAGTCAGAGTTGATGGCGAGATGGAGGACCTGTCAGAAGAGATCGAGCTTGAAAAGAATAAAAAGCATTCCATTGAAGTGGTGATTGATCGAATTGTCGTGAAAGAAGGCGTGGCTGCACGGTTGTCTGATTCTCTTGAAACGGCACTCCGACTTGGTGAAGGTCGTGTGATGATTGATGTGATTGGACAAGAGGAGCTGTTATTTAGTGAGCATCATGCTTGTCCGCACTGCGGATTCTCTATTGGGGAACTTGAGCCAAGAATGTTCTCGTTTAATAGCCCTTTCGGTGCCTGTCCAAGCTGTGATGGGCTTGGTTCTAAACTAGAAGTAGATCCAGAGCTTGTGATTCCGAATAAGGATTTGACTTTACGTCAGCATGCCATTGCCCCATGGGAGCCTCAAAGCTCACAATATTACCCGCAGCTTCTTGAGGCGGTATGTACACACTATGGAATTGACATGGATATTCCAGTAAAAGATATTCCGGCGCATTTATTTGATAAAATTTTATATGGCAGCGGCTCTGAGCTGATTTATTTTAAATATGAAAATGATTTTGGCCAGGTCCGTGAAAATGAAATCGAGTTTGAAGGTGTGCTTCGTAACATTGAACGGCGCTACAAGGAAACGAGCTCCGATTATATTCGGGAGCAGATGGAAAAATATATGGCCAATCAGCCATGTCCGACCTGTAAAGGATATCGCCTGAAAAAAGAAACACTTGCGGTTCTCATCAATGGCAAACATATCGGAGAAATGACCGATTTGTCTGTATCTGATGCCCTTGATTTCTATGAGAAAATTGAGTTGTCTGAGAAAGATTTGCAGATTGCCCAGCTCATTTTACGTGAAATCAAAGAGCGCTTATCCTTCTTAAATAATGTCGGATTAGATTATCTGACATTAAGCCGGTCTGCTGGCACATTATCAGGCGGGGAGGCGCAGCGGATTCGTTTGGCGACACAAATTGGATCAAGACTGACAGGCGTTCTTTATATTTTAGATGAACCATCGATTGGTCTGCATCAACGGGATAATGACCGATTGATTGGAACATTGAAAAACATGCGCGATATCGGAAACACACTGATTGTCGTAGAACATGATGAAGATACGATGCTTGCCGCTGATTATCTCATTGATATTGGACCAGGTGCAGGGGTTCATGGAGGAGAAGTGATTTCAGCTGGAACGCCACAAGAAGTCATGAAAGACCCAAAATCGTTGACTGGACAATATTTATCTGGTGAGAAATTCATCCCGCTTCCGATTGAGAGACGAAAGCCTGACGGCCGATTCATTGAAATTAAAGGGGCAAAAGAAAACAACCTTAAAAACGTGAATGCGAAGTTTCCTTTAGGTGTCTTTACCGCTGTGACGGGTGTGTCAGGATCAGGGAAAAGTACACTTGTGAATGAAATTTTATTGAAATCCCTTGCCCAAAAACTGCACAGAGCAAAAGCGAAGCCAGGACAGCACAAAGAAATCAAAGGAATGGATCACTTAGACAAAGTCATTGATATTGATCAATCTCCAATTGGCCGTACACCAAGATCCAATCCTGCTACGTATACAGGTGTATTTGATGACGTGCGGGATGTCTTTGCGCAAACCAATGAAGCGAAGGTACGAGGCTATAAAAAAGGGCGATTCAGCTTTAACGTGAAAGGTGGACGCTGCGAAGCGTGTCGTGGAGATGGCATTATTAAAATTGAAATGCACTTTTTACCTGATGTATATGTGCCTTGTGAAGTGTGTCACGGGAAACGTTATAACCGCGAGACGTTAGAGGTCACGTATAAAGGGAAAAATATTTCCGATGTGCTTGAAATGACGGTAGAGGACGCACTTCAATTTTTCGAGAATATCCCGAAAATTAAGCGGAAGCTGCAAACGATCTTTGATGTTGGATTAGGATACATTACACTTGGGCAGCCTGCCACGACATTGTCTGGTGGAGAGGCGCAGCGTGTGAAATTGGCATCTGAGCTTCACCGCCGTTCAAACGGAAGATCCTTGTATATTTTAGACGAACCGACAACCGGTCTTCATGTGGATGATATTGCTAGGTTGTTAAAAGTGCTCCAGCGCTTGGTCGAAAACGGGGATACGGTATTGGTCATTGAGCACAACCTTGATATTATTAAGGCAGCCGATTACCTTGTTGATCTAGGACCAGAAGGCGGTGCTGGTGGAGGAACGATTATTGCCTCAGGAACACCTGAACAAATTGCTAAAGAAGAAGCTTCTTACACCGGTCGATACTTAAAACCGATTTTAGAGCGTGATCGTGAGCGAATGAAACAGTTAGTCAAAGAAACAGAAAGTGTGACATCCTCATAAAGAAAAACCCCTCCGAAAGAGGGGTTTCAGCGTGTAGACAAACCCTCGCATTCTTTGTCAGTCCTGCGTGCCGGTGCTCACGAATGTCAAATTCGCTCCGCGCCAGTACTCGTCCTTCCTAGACTGCAAAGGTTTTCTATCACGCTGAAAAGAAGACAAAGGGCTAAAATCAAGTTCATTTTAGCCCTTTGTCAACAATCTGAACCCCTCCGAAAGAGGGGTTTTCCTTTTATTGCACATCTTCCTTTGGCATTAAGTTACTGAGGTGCGTTAAATCCTTTAAAATATGAGTGCTGCTACTATCGAGCAGTACTTTTAAATAACGGATATCACCATACTTCGGATGAGACGGATGAATGGCCTCTAGCTCCTTGATCATATCGCTGTTCATGCTTTTCTGTTTCTGTATAAGGTCTAAAAGCGTTTGTGCCGTGTGGTTAGCATTATGATGATCTGTCAAAATAATTACCCCCTATAATGATAATCACCATCTTTTCAACATATTTTAAAGGGTAATCCATGAAGAATCTACACTTAGGTGCAAAAAGAAATAATTTGTGTCTAAGGTCATATGTAAATCGAATGAGTTTGAAACTTTTTATACGCCATAAACGTATGAGTTAGAAAGGAATTTTCATCATGAAGGAGCGAATATATATGAACAGAGATCAGTCGATCATTGCATCTATTTGTTATTTTAGTGTATTTTTCATGCCGTTTATTGTACCGATCGTGGCATATTTTGTAGTGGATCAAAAGGAAACGAAACGGCATTCGCAGCGTGCATTGTGGTCACATGTTTTGCCAGTCGCAGCTTGTGTGCTGCTGGTTTTTGGATCTATCCCCTTTTTATTGACGACACAGGCAAGCGACTCACTCGTTCCAGTGTTCACTGTACTTATCTTGTCCTTTTTAGTCGCCATTGGCTTTTTGATCTCTGTCATTTGGAATATCATTCAAGGTATTAAAGTGCTTCAATCCATCAAATCGTAGGAGGGCTTTTTATGAATGAAAAAGAACGCATTTTAAAATTAGTAGAAGACGGGACATTATCTGCAAAAGAAGCGATTACGCTGCTTGAAAAAATAGAAGAAAATCAGTCCATTTCACTAGAAAAATCAACGGCTGATCATACCTTTCATGAAGAAAAAGCTGGCACAGAGAATAAAGGAACTGGTACTGAAAACCTCGGTGCAAAGCTGTTTGGATGGTTAGATTCGGCGGTGAAAAAGGTCAAAGATGTAGATCTTGATTTGAACTTTGGACAGTCCGTCGACGTTGAACACATTTTTCAATTCAAAGACGCGGCACTGTCTCATTTAGATATTCAATTGGCAAACGGTAGTCTCAATTTGATGCCTTGGGATGATGGGGATGTTCGGGCAGAGTGTCATGCGAAAATTTACCGTGCAGAGGATGGAGAGCAGGCAAGACAGCAATTTCTTCAACATCTGGATTGCGGGCTTGAAGGGGACAAATTTTTTATCCGAACTGAAAAGAAGACCATGAAGGTCAATGTCACCCTGTATGTACCACGTATCCAATACGATAAAATCAAAGTCAAACTGTTTAATGGACCGATTCGCGGGGAAAAGCTAAAGACAAAAGAACTGGCTGCAAAAACAACAAATGGCGTCGTCTCTTTTGCCTCTTTACAAGCAGAAAAAGTCGGAATTGAAACAGCAAATGGACAAATCAAACTGGCTGATCACGAGTGTGGTATGATTGAAGTAGAAACCATTAATGGGCTCATTGACCTGCGCGGGAAAAGTGAATCAATTGATGCACAGAGCTTCAATGGGAACATTGCTGTTCAGCTGTCAGATGAGAAATGCCGTTCGATCTATGCAAAAACGACAACAGGCAGTGTGGACGTTCAGATTCCGCGTGCTTGTGCAGTGACTGCGGAGCTGAAAAGCAATCTCGGATCGATCTCTCATGAGCTGCTTGATGCAAATATGATTAAAGAGAAAAATGAAACGTTGCAAAAAGAGAAAATGATCAAAGCTAATCAACAGGCGGAGCACAATATATCCATTTTTGCAGAAACAAAAACTGGCTCAATCCAAGTAAAGCACCAATCAGACAAGGAGTGATTCTACATGAAGAAGCTTTATCGTTCAGCGACAGATAAAAAAATAGCGGGTGTTGTCGGTGGACTTGCTGAATACTTAAGTGTCGATGCATCCCTGCTTCGTATTTTAACGGTGATCATCGGATTTATGACAGCATTTATGCCGATCTTCTTGATCTACTTCATCTGGTATTTTGTTGTTCCGGAAGAAGGCACTAACTAAATGCTTAGATGGATCGTTAGTATTTTCGTCAATGCATTACTTTTAATCGTCATTGCTGGATATTTTGATTCAGGCATTCTGCCAGGCCTTGGTAGTGTGTATATTGAAGGCTTTGGCGCAGCGATTGTAGCAAGTATTATTTTGTCCTTGCTCAATATTTTAGTGAAGCCGTTTTTGATCATTTTAACGCTGCCAGTGACAGTACTTTCACTAGGATTGTTCCTCTTTGTCATTAATGCCATCACACTGATGATGACCTCAAGCTTTATGGGAGATAGTTTTAACATTGATGGGTTTGGAACGGCCATTTGGATGGCTGTCATTTTATCCATTTTCCATCTGCTCATACAGAAAGGAATCGTGGAACCGTTAGCGAAAAAAAGCTAACGGTTTTTTTGTGTGAATTTATATCGTTTCCCCGTTCCATCTGTCATAAAAACCGTCTTCAGGAGACACAATATCCGAAGGGAGGCGGTGCACGATGGTGAATGTGAGCAGACAAATCATTCTTTTCCTTTTTTTGAGCATTCTTTTTTGTTTCAGTCAGCCTGCTTCAGCAGGATCTTTGACACAAACACAAGTGAACATACGAAATAAGCCCTTTTCACCTTTTATCTTTGATCAATTTCAAGTAGATGTCCGTCCGGTTCAAGGAAAAAAACGTGATCTTCAATTTAGGGCATCTATTAGTCAGTCAGAGCAAATTTTGTCTGCAAACTTGTACTATAAACAGAGTGATGAGCTAGGATATCGATTGATCCCAATGGAACGATTGCCGGGGATGAAACCAGAATTCACAGCGAAAATCCCGACAGATCAATTGTGGAATCCAACAGTTCATTACTATACAGAATTCCTGACGCAGAAGTCTGTCATCAAAACAACCGAACAAGCAGTTCACTTAAACGGATTTGAAGAGGATCTCTCACAAATTCCTGAGCTATTGATGACAGAAATCGTCGTGAATTCAAAAAACCGCAAAGGCAAGGATGCTTTTGAATTCATCGAGGTGTATAACACAACTCATGCACCCATTTCACTTCGACATTACCAGCTTCGCTATCGCAATCCATCACAAGGCGTGGAGATGGATGATATATATTCATTTCACACAAGTACTATCACCATTTCTCCTGGAAAGCCGTACGTATTTTGGCTTAGAAAAAAAGGGCAGGAGCATTTAACGGTAGCGGACTTTAATGCGATGTACAAAAGCCATTTAAAAGAGGGCGAGCAACTATCGGTCATTGAGAGTAAAGGATTGTCCAATTCTAAATCCCGCCTTGTTTCTATCACAACAAATATAGGAGAAGAGGTATCGTCGGCATCCTATCGTTTAAAGCCTTCATTGTTTAGCGAGCACAGATCGTTACTGTTCAAGTATCCAATGGATGGTACGACACAAATGAAGCTGATCTCGAAAGTGGAGGAAGAGCCAACACCCGGAAAAGTGTTAAAAGCACAAATTCCAACTGAAAAAAAAGAAATATCACAAGATGTTCATAAACCTGTGATCGAAGATATGACAGACAATCAACCGATAAAACCAACTGAAGGCATTGAAATGAGAGCAGATGTGCAGGATGATCAGTCCGTCAAAACGGTCAAATTGCGATATCGAACCAATCGTCATGAAGATTTTAAAGAGGTGCTGCTTCAAAAGGATCATAATGATCGGCTGTTTCACTATATTATTTATTCACCTGAGCTCATCGGTAAAGATCGATTGGAATATCAGATTGAAGCGTCTGACGGCGAAAATCAAGCAATGACAATGAAAAAAACAATTGATGTGGAACAAGTAAGCAAAGCTCACGGCCTTCGATTGAATGTAGAAGAAGGAGATACGGTTTCTGGCGTATTTCACTTAAAAGCAACAGCAGATCAGAAAAAAAGCATAAAATTAATGATAGATGGAAAACCGATTCGACAAGTATTCCCTGCACTTGAAGCAGATCCATATCTTGCATTTGATGTCAAAGGGACAAATTTATATTTTAAGAATGGTGTGTCTATAGGTAAGCACTTACTTTCCATTTTTGATGATTCGACAAAAGTGTATCGCACCTATACGATACCAATACCAGAAAAACACTTAGAAAAGGCAGGTCCACAAACGATATCATTTCATGCTGGGACGAAGTCATCGCCGTTTGACCGATTTCCTGGAGAAAATCACGATGATTTTGAATTGAAAAATGTCCAGATGATTTTATCGAATGGAACTCAAATTCTGCCTCTAAATGCGAGCCAGCATGAGGAATGGAAAATGGGCGACGGTGGCAGCGCTAAGAAGGTAAGAGCATTTCAGTTTCAAATCCCGAAGCAGGCATATGCTTCAAGCTATATTCAGTGGGATACAAGAAGGCTGAAAGAAGGAGTACATGTTGTTCAGGCTAAAACCGCAGACGAATCTCAATCTGTACGTGTGAAAGTCGATAACACGGGTCCGAAAATCAAGAGTAATATACAGGCAAATGACCAATATAAAGGCGTCTTTACGTTAAAGGCAAAGGTGACGGATCGTTGGAGTGACATAGCGGAGATGAAGGCGTTTTTAGATGGAAAACCGATCTCTTTGCCTTATCAAACGTCCTCTAGCGAATTAGAACCTGGAGAACACACATTGAAGATAAAAGCAAAAGATGCCGCTGGAAACAAATCAACTTTGAAAAAGGTTTTTAAGACGGTACATGAACACCCTGAAACGCCAGAGAGAGTGTCAGATAGGACAAAAAAGGAATCATCTAAGCAAACAGTGCTAACCAATGATCCTACTAATGATCAGTTAGATTACTCCTTTTACCGTGCCTATCAATATACATCGCTGCATCCGTCCATGAAGATTTTCAAATATGCAGCGGAAACAGAGCCGCCAAAACATTTAAATGAAACAGGGGAAATGATTTTTTCTAATCGAGAAAGAAATCGCATTGCATTTGCTGATGGTAAATCAGTGGAAACGAAAGATCTACAGCATTTTCCTTATCATCGCTTTCAAATCAAGGTTCATCACGATGTACGTGAAAAGGATGTTGTCGAGGCTGTATGGAAAGGAAGCTCATTATCAGGGAGAAAGGTAACGATGTACGCTTGGAATCATCAGCAAGAAAAGTGGGATAAAATCACTCATCACTTTGCCAAGGATGAAAAGGAATTTTACCTAAAAGGGCTGCTGTCAGTCAGACAGTATATGAAAAATCAAACGTTTGATTTGCTTGTACAAGATGAGATCAGTCAGACGTTAAAGCCTTATAAGATGGTGTGGATGTCTGATACTCAATATTATGCCAGAAGTTATCCTCATATCTTCAAAAAAATGGTCGAGTGGATCAGAGATCAAAGGGACCCATTAAATATTCAATATGTGTTCCATACAGGTGATATTGTGGATGATTCAAAGGATAAGCAATGGAATCGTGCCGATACATTTATGCGTGTGTTAGATCAGCATCAGATTCCTTACGGTGTATTAGCTGGTAATCATGATGTCAGACACAAAGACGGCCATTATAGGGAATATGGGAGATACTTTGGAGCGAAACGCTTTGAAGACAAGCCATATTACGGTGAATCCTATCAAAACAATCGAGGTCATTATGATCTTATCTCTGCTGGTGGCAATGATTATATGATGGTGTATATGGGCTGGGGGATCAAGCAAAATGAGATTGACTGGTTAAATCGAGTCATTTCTGAACATCCAGATCGCATTGTCATTTTAAATTTCCATGAGTATTTGTTAGTGAGCGGCAATCGAAGCCCAATTGGAGATTTGATCTTCCATCAAGTGGTAAAGCGTCACCCGAATATTGTCGCAGTATTTAGTGGCCACTACCACGGAGCCAGTCGAAAAGTAGATGAGATTGACGATGATCATGATGGAAAAGTGGACAGAAAAGTATATCAAATCCTTGCAGATTACCAGTCAGGTCCTGAAGGCGGTCAAGGTTTTATGCGGCTGATCACTGCGGATCAAGAAAAAAATAAGCTTCATTTCACCACATACTCACCCTACTTGAATCAAGAACATTTTTATGATCCAAAAACGTATGGAGATCAAGATGAATTTTCAATTGATGTCGATTTAACACCAAAAATGAAATCCGTTAAAACCAATTATTTTGAATTGAATGTCTACACAAACGTTCTTCTTGGAGAAGTCAAAGGTGTGAAAAGTGGTAAAAAAGCAACCTTTGAATGGAAAGGGTTAAAGCCAAATCAAGAATATTATTGGTACACTGTCGCAAAAGACCGTTTCGAAGGGAAAGCGATCTCGCCTATATGGAAAATTAATACAAAAAATGATGATCAATCAACATTTCTTAGGAAATAAAAAACTGTGCTTTCAGGAGCACAGTTTTATCTTTCCATTGTGTGAGTGAGCTTGTATCGATCCCCTCTATAAACGGACATGACATACTCGAATGGAAGGTCATTTTGAAAATAAGTTGTTCTTGCAATGGAGAGAACAGGGTCCCCTAATGAAATAGACAGCACGTTAGCTTCTTCCTTTGAAGCAACATTGGCTTCAAGCTCCTGCTTGGCATGGGCAATGGTTAGACCTGTGTTCGCTTCTATATATTCATATAAAGATCCAGTTAAATGGTCCTTTGTGAGCTCGCCAGCAAATTTTTCAGGAATATAACTCGTTTCAATAGCCATTGGTTCATCGTTTGCAAGGCGGATTCGTTTTAATTCATAGACATCTTCACTGTTCGACAGCTGTAATGATTGCAGCAAGTGCTCTGGGCATGCGACTTTTTTGAAATCAATCAACTGACTTGAAGCTTTGAGCCCACGTTGACGCATATCTTCTGTAAAGCTTGTTAAGCCTTGAAGCGGTTGTTCAAACTTCTTTCGGCTAACAAATGTTCCTTTTCCTTTTTGCCGGTATAAATATCCTTCGTTCACAAGGTTCGATAAGGCTTGTCTGACAGTCATTCGGCTAATACCAAAGCGTTCGGCATATTCTCTTTCAGAAGGAATGAGTGTATCAGGTGCTAACGTTCCATCCTCAATCTGCTTTTTCAAGTTCTCCATAATCTGATGGTACATGGGGATAGGTGACTGCTTATCAATAAACATGTGAAAATCCTCTCGTGTTTAGCGTAGTGAACCAGCTTCTCGATCAATAAAAATCGTCACATCTTCATGAAGTTTCAGAGCAGATGCAGGGAAGTCTGGGTGAATCTCTGTTCGTTCTAAATATTGTATCACGTCCGCTTTTGATTTTCCTGATGCGAGAAGGAGAATTTTTTTACTTGAAAGAATGCTTGCAATTCCCATTGTAATGGCATGTGTAGGTACCTGATCTATAGAAGAAAAGTACCTTGCATTGGCTTGGCGAGTGTGTTCATCTAATTGGACGACATGCGTCTTTGAGTCAAAGGGAGTACCAGGTTCATTAAACCCGATATGTCCATTTTGTCCGATGCCAAGTAGCTGAAGATCAATGCCCCCTAAATCTTCAATGAGCTGATCATACCTTAAGCACTCTTCTTCCAAGTGAGAAGCAGCACCATTGGGGAGGAAATATTGATCTGATGGGAGATCGATATGGTCGAATAAATGACGCTTCATGTAAGTCATATAACTATTTTCATGATTTGGATCAATTCCCACGTACTCATCCAGATTCACTGTTCTTGCTTGTTTGAAAGACAATTGTTCTGTTTGATGCAACTGAATTAACTCTTTATAAGTGTCAATTGGTGTACCGCCAGTTGCCAGACCGAGAACCGCATCTGTTTTTGATTCAATGGTACGTGCAATGAAAGCAGCTGCTGCTTTTCCTAATTGATCTTTATCTGCAAATTCGATGATGTTCATCAGTGTGTGGCCTCCTTTTTTTCATAAACGATTTGTCCATGGCAGATCGTCATCATGAGTTCGCCAGATTCATCCCAAATGACCAAATCTGCCAGTTTTCCAACTTCGATCGAACCGAGCTGATGATCGATCCCGAGCTGAGTGGCTGCATTTGTTGAGGTCATTTGAGCAATTTCTGTCCATTCACATTGTGTGATCTGTCTCATACGTTTGACCCCATCTTTCATTTGTAAAATCGATCCTGCAAGTGTTCCATCTGCCAGCAATGCTTTTTCACCGCTGACTGTCACAGTCTGTCCGCCAAATTCGTAGGTTCCCTCTCCAAGTCCTTTTGCACGCATTGAGTCTGTAATCATGATCAAACGTTCACTTCCCTTTGCCAAATACGCAAGCTTTACGGAAAGAGGATGTGAATGAATGCCATCTGTAATCAGCTCAGTCAAAAGCTTTTCGTTTGTAAGCGCAGCCCCTGCAACATTTGGCTCACGATGCTGAAATGAACTCATCGCATTATAAAGATGCGTGACATGACGCGCGCCGTGCTTTGCTGCTAGTTCAATCATGTCATGAGGAGCATTTGTATGTCCAATAGAAGGAATGATATTTTTTTCTTTTAGCAGGGAAAGAAATGCAAAATCAGTATCTTCCTCAGGTGCAAAAGTGACAATTCGAATCAGCTGATCTGATGCACTCAGCCATTTCTCAAAAAGAGGAAGGTTAGCCTGTGTAATCCATTGAGCAGGCTGCGCTCCAGCTTTATCTTTAGAAATAAAAGGACCTTCTAGATGAATGCCTAAACATTGTGCCTGACTTCCAGCCTGCTTTTTATTATAGGGTCTCCACTGTGCGACATTTTTAAGTGCTTGCTCAATCTCTTGATGATTTTGTGTAATGGTTGTTGCTAAAAAGCTTGTCGTTCCTTCTGCGGGTAAGTGATCAGCAAGTGTATTCATGGCTTCTGGTGTCGCATCCATCATATCTGCACCATATCCCCCATGGATGTGAATATCAATCATTCCGGGGAGTAAATAAAAGTTTTCCCGGGAAATATATACTTTTTCATAATTTCCTGTCGGCGGTGATGTTGAAATATAGTCGATCTTGCCATCGCGTAAACCGACAAAACCGTTTTCAATGATTTCTGTCTTTGTCACAATATGAATATTGGAGAGCAATAAAGAACTGCTCATGATTGTGCCCCCTTATTCTCGTCATTAGATTCAGTTTACCTTTTTTAAGTATAGTTGTCTATACCAGTAAATGTGATGAAACAGGATCAGGATAAAATACTATTTTGGGTTCATCATTGAAAGTGATAAAATAGAGCTGTATTTCTGAAACGCCTGCGATAAAAGGAGGAAGAAGCGTGCCGAAAGTTCGTACGAAGGACATAATGGAACAATTTCATCTTGAACTGGTAAGTGGGGAAGAAGGGATTAATCGTCCCATTACAATCAGTGATCTTTCCAGACCAGGTATTGAAATGGCTGGATATTTTACATATTACCCAAAAGAAAGAGTTCAACTTTTAGGGAAGACAGAGCTTTCTTTTTTTGAACAGCTCCCAGAACGCGAACGAAAGCAGAGAATGATGTCTCTTTGTACAGATATTACCCCTGCCATCATTTTGTCACGAGATCGTGAAGTACCAAAGGAATTGATCGAAGCATCAAACGAAAATGGAGTGCCGGTTTTACGCTCAAGCTTAAAAACGACAAGACTTTCGAGTCGATTAACGAACTTCTTAGAAAGCAAGCTTGCACCAACGACTGCGATTCATGGCGTACTCGTAGATGTATATGGTGTAGGTGTGCTGTTAATTGGAAAAAGTGGCGTAGGTAAAAGTGAAACGGCTTTAGAATTAGTGAAGAGAGGACACAGGCTGGTTGCAGACGATTGCGTGGAAATTAGGCAAGAGGATCAGGATACGTTAGTTGGAAGCGCACCAGAGCTGATTGAGCACCTTCTAGAAATCCGTGGATTAGGCATTATTAATGTGATGACCTTATTTGGAGCGGGCGCTGTCAGAAGCTATAAGAGAATTACGATTGTTATGAACCTTGAGCTTTGGGAACAAGGCAAACAGTATGACCGTTTAGGACTTGAAGAAGAAAAAATGCGGATCATCGATACAGATGTACCAAAGCTGACCATCCCTGTACGTCCGGGACGAAATTTAGCGGTCATCATCGAGGTAGCTGCAATGAACTTCAGATTGAAACGAATGGGACATAATGCAGCGGAACAATTTACAAGTAAACTTGCCGATGTCATTGAAGACAATGGCCAGGATGAATAGGAGCTGTCTATATGAATGAAGCAATTCAACCAATTGATCCGATTGCTTTTCAGCTCGGACCTATTTCGGTTCATTGGTATGGTGTGATTATTGGGGTCGGAGCCCTGCTTGGACTCTGGCTCGCATTAAGGGAGTGTGAAAAAAGAGGCATCAATAAAGATATGTTTATTGATCTCATCTTATTTGCCATTCCTATCGCCATTATTTGTGCACGAATTTATTATGTATCCTTTGAATGGGATTATTATCAGCAGCACCCAAATGAAATCATCAAGATTTGGAATGGCGGAATTGCCATACATGGCGGACTGATAGGAGCGGTGCTGACAGCGATTGTCTTTACTAAAGTGAGGAAGGTGTCCTTTTGGAAAATCGCCGATGTCGCAGCGCCTAGTATTTTACTAGGGCAAGCCATCGGGCGCTGGGGGAACTTTATTAATCAGGAAGCGCATGGTGAGGCTGTTTCAAGAGCCTTTTTAGAAAATTTGCACCTGCCTGAGTTTATTATTAATCAGATGTACATTGACGGGACCTACTATCACCCTACGTTCTTATATGAATCATTATGGAATATCGCAGGCGTTTTGATATTAATCTTATTACGTAGAACATCATTGCGTCGAGGCGAAATGTTCTTGTCTTATTTAATCTGGTATTCAATCGGTCGTTTCTTCATTGAAGGAATGAGAACAGACAGCTTAATGCTGACTGAGCACCTTCGAATTGCACAGATGATTTCAATTGCCATATTTGCAGTGGCTGTTTTGCTGATTGTGTTTAGAAGAATCAAGGGATATGCATCTATACCGTATAAAGAGAACAACTCATCAAATTAAGAGCAAGGGGGATAAGAGATGGGGGAGACATGGAAAAACGGCTTGAAAGCAGGGTTATCGACAACTTGGACACTTGGAAAAGTCATTTTTCCGGTTACCATTCTCGTTAGTATCTTGCAGCATACACCTGTGATGGATTGGATTATACAATTCATCCGTCCATTTATGGGCCTGTTTGGTCTTTCAGGGGAAGCGGCTATTCCGCTTGTTTTAGGAAATATGCTGAACTTGTATGCGGGTATTGCAGCCATCTTGACATTAGAGCTGCCTGTGAAGGAAGTGTTCATTTTAGCGGTCATGCTCTCTTTTTGTCACAACTTGATCATCGAATCAACAGTGGCGGCGAAGGTTGGGCTGCGGGTGTCTGTCATTTTGCTGGTGAGAATCAGTCTTGCCGTCGTGTCAGCAATTGTCATTCACCTCGTTTGGCAGGGAGGCGAGGAACCGGCGCAATATGGTTTGCTGACAGCTGCTCAGTCGGCTGATGTGCCTTCTAGCTGGTTTATGATCGTACTTCTTGCTTTACAGAAAGCTGTTCTTGGTGTGCTGCAGCTGGCTTGTATTGTCATTCCTCTCATGATCATCATTCAATTCATGAGAGACTTAGGGTGGCTCCATACGCTGTCTAAATGGCTGTCTCCTTTTACGAGAATGCTTGGAATGAAAGAAAATACGTCTATGACGATGGTGGCTGGTTTGACCATTGGTCTTGCCTACGGGGCAGGCGTCATGATGAAAGCAGTGGAAGAGGACGGTGTCAGCAAAAAGGATTTAACGCTTGCTTTCATTTTCCTTGTGGCGTGTCATGCGGTGGTCGAAGATACACTCATTTTCATTCCTTTAGGTATTCCAGTCTGGCCGCTTCTTCTTATTCGACTTATTTCTGCTATTTTATTGACAGCTGCCATCAGCTATATTTGGCGGAGGCGGGAACATGCAGCTGTTAGAAAGGAAGCTATATGAACCAATCAACTATTAACACAGTGCTATTTGATTTAGATGGCACATTAATTAATACAAATGAATTAATTATTGCTTCATTTCAGCATACGCTTGATCATTATTACCCTGGTCAATACAGCCGTGAGGATATCCTTCATTTCATTGGTCCATCATTATTTGATACATTCTCTGCAATGGATCCGAATCTGACAGATGACATGATTCAGATGTATCGAACGTTTAATCATGAACAGCATGACCTGCTTGTGACGGAGTACGAGACGGTGTTAGACACGTTGAAAATCCTCCAAGATCGAGGGTTTAAGCTTGGTATTGTGACAACAAAAATCCGTGATACGGTCTTAATGGGATTAAAGCTGACTGGATTGGAGCCATTTTTTGAGGTCATTGTCACACTTGATGATGTACAAAATGAAAAGCCGCATCCAGAACCAGTCCAGCTGGCATTATCCAAGCTCGGCAGTGATCCGCATGAGGCGATCATGGTTGGCGATAACTATCACGACATTTTATCTGGTCAAGCGGCAGGGACGAAAACAGCAGGTGTTGCTTGGTCTATTAAGGGAGAAGAAGCCCTGTTAAAGCATCGCCCAGATTATATGCTGCAGAAAATGAGTGATCTCTTGGCGATTGTTGGAGCTGATTAAGTTGAGAAAAACAGATCGTTATCCTGTCAAAGGGGTCAATTCGCTTAGACAAGTCTATCGAACGGTCCCCTTTCTCAAGGTTGTGAAAAACTTTATCTTTATTCAAATGGCAAGGTATACGCCTTTTATGGGAATGAAAAATTGGATTTATCGCACCTTCCTTCGAATGAAAGTCGGGGAGGATACGGCGTTTGCTTTAATGGTGATGGTCGATCTCATGTTTCCTGAGAAAATCACTGTCGGTCGAAATAGTGTGATTGGCTATAACACGACCATTTTGTCCCATGAGTATTTGATTAAAGAGTATAGGCTTGGGGAAGTCTATATTGGTGATGAAGTGTTAATCGGAGCAAATTCAACGATTCTACCTGGAGTGACAATTGGTGATGGTGCGATTGTATCGGCGGGAACTCTTGTGAACAAAGATGTTCCGGCAGGCTCCTTTGTTGGAGGAAATCCAATGCGGATGATTTATACGAAAGAGGAAATGGAAGCACGTCAATCTTCGTCTGCTGAGTAGCTCGGCAGACTTTTTTGTTGACATTCTAACTTGGTGTAACTATAATGATTACAACAGAGGTGAGAAAACATGAAAATCAGCAGCAGATTTACTGTCGCTGTCCATATTCTGGCCTTGCTATCACTTGAAAAAGGTTCTTTACAGACATCGGAGGATATCGCAGGAAGTGTCAATACAAATCCAGTGGTGATTCGCCGTATCATGAGTAAGCTCAAAAAAGCAGGCCTAATCTCAACGAGTCTTGGCAAAGGCGGTTCTCAATTGAATCGCAGTGAAGATGACATGACACTGCTCGATGTGTATAAAGCGGTTGAAGTTGTGGATGAGGGAGAGTTGTTTCAAATTCATGAAAGCCCAAACCCTGACTGTCCGATCGGTGCAAATATTCAAGCTGTACTAGAATTAATTTTGTGCCGTGCTCAAAGTGCGATGGAGCAAGTGCTTGCTGAGATCAAATTAAGTGAACTAACGCAGGTTTTAATCAAAAAAATTGGATGATCTATTCAATTTTTTTTACCTCTGTTGTAACTATAGTGGTTACATCTTAAGTGATCAAAATAACAATATATTGTAGGAGGAATTTACATGAACATTGGAATCATTGGCGCAACAGGTAAAGCAGGACAACACATTTTAAAAGAAGCTCAATCGAGAGGGCACGAAGTAACGGCAATCGTTCGAGATGCACAAAAAGTGACCAATTCATCAGCAGCTGTTTTAGAAAAGGATGTTTTTCACTTAGAGGCAGGAGACGTCAAAGGTTTTGATGTGATCGTAAACGCATTTGGTGCACCAGCAGGACAAGAGCACCTTCATGTAGAAGCAGGGAAAAAACTCATTCATCTCTTGAAAGAGACACCAGAAACGCGTTTAATCGTTGTGGGAGGTGCTGGAAGTTTATTTGTAGATGAGGCCAAAACAACTAGACTGATGGACACACCGGAGTTTCCAAAGGAATACTTTGCTACTGCTTCACACCAAGGAGAAAACTTAAAAGATCTTCAAAAGACCGAAGGATTAAAATGGACATTTTTAAGTCCAGCAGCCTTCTTTAATCCAGCAGGCAAACGGACAGGTGCTTATGTGAAAGGCAAAGACCATCTTATCGTCAATTCAAAGGGTGACAGCTATGTGAGTTATGCTGACTACGCCGTTGCACTTGTCGATGAGATAGAACAAGCTGCTCATGTTGGAGAACGATTTACTGTGGTTTCTGAAGCAGAATAAGTAGAATAACATGCGTTTCATTGTCGCTAAAAAACGATGAGTGAGGAGTCTGTCTTATGAATGATCAAGAAAAATCTTTCATCTATGTATGGGATGCGTATTGTGGCTGGTGTTATGGATTTTCCAACAGCATCCGTGCTTTACACGAAAATCACCCTGAGATACCACTGACACTTGTATCGGGCGGTTTATTTGTAGGAGAGCGTCGTCTACCGATAAAGAATTATCCACACATTTCAGAAGCAAATGAGCGTATCAGTCAGCTGACAGGTGTCGAATTTGGAGACCGTTACGAAGAGTTGCTAGAAAACGGAACATTCATTTTAGACTCTGAGGCTGCTGCAATTGGATTTTCTGCATTAAGATCCATCGCACCAGAGCGTGCATTGTATTTGGCTTCATCTATGCAAAAGGCCTTTTATCAAGACGGAAAAAGCCTAAGTGATGAAGAAACTTATAGAGATATCGCTATGAAACACCAACTTGACCCTGATGTATTAGTTGAACGAATGAAGGAGACAGAAACGATCAATGATGCGTATGCCGATTTTGCAAAGGTTCAGCAATTGAACGTGAATGGCTATCCTACACTTTTACTAAAAAAAGGGGATGAATACATCAGCCTTGGTGGGGGTGCGATGACGGCTGAAAAGCTTGAAGACCGTCTGAAGGAAATACTAACAAAATAAATCATTCAAAAACATCCTCCATTCGTATGGAGGATGTTTTTGATGCATGTGTAAATTCTCTCAATGGGAGAAGTGGTTTATGCTTTAATGATAATCGCCTGGCTGCCCATCTGTTTCCAAGAATCCTCAAACTGTTCACGATCGACTTTTTGATTCTTCTCTCCGTATGGGTTATTTAAGTAGACATGATCTTTGTCATAGCCTGTGATGACCACGCTGTGCATATTAAAGCTGATATCTATTTTCCCATTTGGTGTATTCCATGTTTCAATGTTATCTGTTTTGGCGAAGGTCGAAGTGGTAATGACCCAGACAGGATAACCTTTTTCAAGTGATTGATAGATGGCCTTTTTGACTGGCTTGCCGGTTAAGTCAACGGCTTGATTACCTACATATTTTTTCGCAAGCTGATAAATGGGTTCGTGGTACACACCAAGACCTGGTCCATTCTCCATATCGCCTACAAACCCGTCATGAGGGTCTCCTTTTAAGCCATTCTCATAATTGAGCGGGACACGCTTAATCTCGTTTGCCAATGCGTTTTTCGTTATATGCTCATAGCCGCTGTAATGAAGAAGCATGGCTAAGCTCGTGACTTCGCATCCGTTATAAAGCTTTGGTGCATCCATTTGATTAAAGAGGATGACGTCCATGGCTTTTTTATTTCCTTTTAAACTAGAGTGTGTCGTTTCTGTTTTTTTCGTAGTACGTGTTTCTTCTGCGGCTAGTGCGGTATCATTTTCTTTTTCTTTGGCTTCTTGCGGTGACGTTGTTTTCTTGACTTGGTCGAATTGTGAAACGTAAATAAAGCCGAAATAAACAAGACAAGCGCACAACAAAGTTAAGATTAATGTCTGGATGAATTTCACTGTAATCTCCTGTGTTATTCAATATTTTTAAGTATTATAGCATGTTCCTAAAGCAAAGAGATCAAAAAGGATTAGGTGTCATTTTAATGTAATATATGAACAAATGATTAAGGAAAAAAAGGGGAAAATAAAAATGATTGATTTAATTACTTTATTTTGTTAGCATATTATCATATTAGCGAACTAAAGGATTCGGAATTTTTTGTTTTAATGTGTTGGAGGTGCGGAACATGTTCATGTTTGAAAAACCATATGGTATGCGAGATTCATTACCAGGATTGTATGAGACGAAGAAAAGAGTTAGGCATTCTTTAACAGAGGTCATCAATGGTTGGGGTTATCGTTTAATGGAAACGCCAACGCTTGAATTTTACGATACAGTCGGTGTTCAATCGGCGATTACAGATACGCAGCTGTTTAAGCTTCTTGATCAAAATGGTCAAACCCTTGTGCTTAGACCTGATATGACGGGACCAATTGCGAGAGTGGCGGCTTCAAAGCTTCACGAACAGGCGTATCCGCTTCGAGTCGGTTATGCAGCCAACGTGTTTCGGGCACAGGAAAGAGAAGGGGGAAGACCTTCTGAATTTGAGCAGGTCGGTATTGAGTTGATCGGTGATGGTTCGATTAGTGCAGATGCTGAAGTCATAGCGCTTGTCGTGTTTGCATTAAAAAATGCTGGACTTCAATCCTTCAAAATTGCGATCGGGCATGTGGCTTTGGCTGAGACCTTGTTTTTAGATGTACTAGGGAATACAGAGCGGGCGAACGTATTGCGCCGATTTTTATATGAAAAGAATTATGTGGGATACAGGCAGCATGTCAAACAATTGCCGCTCTCATCCATCGATAAAACAAGGCTACTCCAGCTTTTAGAGCTGCGCGGCGGTCAAGAAGTGACCCAGCAGGCTGAAGAAATTGTGGTGTCACAAGAGGGCAAAGAAGTACTTGCGGAGTTAAAGGCGCTGTGGGAGACACTTGAAGATTACGGCTGTACAGAATATATCCGTTTGGATTTAAGCATGGTTAGTCATATGAGCTACTATACGGGGATTTTGTTTGAAGTATTTGCAGATCACGTTGGGTCTGTGATCGGAAGTGGAGGAAGGTATGATCAATTGCTTGCTCACTTTGATGCACCCGCACCCGCTACAGGCTTCGGACTTCGATTAGACCGTCTTCTTGAGGCACTCGACGCAAAAGAAATAAATGAGCCCCAAGAGGCTGTGATTTTTAGTAAAGAACAGCGGCTTGAAGCATTTGATTTTGCAGAAAAAGAGCGGACAAAGGGCAAAAGGATTGTTCTCCAAGACTTAGCGGGTATTGAAAATATTGATGCCATGACCAAGGCATTTGAGCAAGTGACTTATTTTATCGGCGCTAGAAAGGAAGAGCAAAATGGGTAAAGTGTTGACAATGGCAATGCCAAAGGGGCGGATATTTGAAGAAGCAGCAGGGCTATTAAGACAGGCTGGATATCAGCTGCCGGAGGAATTCGAAGATTCAAGAAAATTAATCATTGATGTACCGGAAGAAAATCTTCGCTTTATTTTAGCGAAGCCAATGGATGTGACGACATATGTAGAGCACGGTGTAGCAGATGTGGGCATTGCAGGGAAAGACGTCATGCTTGAAGAAGCACGGGATGTGTACGAAGTGCTCGATTTAAACATTAGCAAATGTCATTTAGCTGTAGCGGGCTTGCCGGGAGCCAGCTGGGGCGGTGTCGCGCCGCGTGTGGCTACAAAGTACCCAAATGTCGCTTCTTCTTATTTTAGAGAACAAGGTGAGCAGGTGGAGATCATTAAGCTAAATGGTTCCATTGAATTAGCACCGCTCATCGGACTTGCCGATCGAATTGTTGACATTGTCTCCACCGGTCAAACACTTAAGGAAAATGGGCTTGTCGAAACGGAACATATTTGTGACATTACGTCACGTTTTATTGTCAATCCTGTGAGCTATCGAATGAAGGATGCGGTAATCGATGAAATGGCGCAGCGTCTGGCAAGAATCATCGAAGGAGAAGGGGAGGAAACATCATGAACATCACCTACATACAAGAAGGTGAGACAGACACTCTCTCACTCAAGCGTTCTCTAGATACAGGAACGGAAGAGCAGCGATTGGCTGTTCAGCGAATAATCGAAGAAGTGAGAAAAAATGGTGACGAAGCGGTACGGTCTTTCACGAAGCAATTTGACGGTGTCTCTATTGAACAGCCACTTGTGACGGAGGATGAAAAGACAAAAGCCTACGAACGTTTGGACCCGGAGATGATCCAAATCATCCAAAAAGCGATCCGAAATATTCGAACATACCACGAGCGTCAGCTGACCTCCTCTTGGTTTTATCACCAAAAGGACGGCTCAATGCTAGGTCAGACAGTAACACCGCTCGATGCGGTCGGTGTATATGTCCCAGGCGGAACGGCCGCCTATCCATCATCTGTTTTAATGAATGTGATCCCGGCACTTGTTGCCGGCGTTGAGCGAATTGTCCTTGTGACACCGCCAGGAAAAGACGGTCGTCTGTCTGACGCTGTACTAGTAGCAGCGAATGAGCTGGGCATTTCAGAAATGTACAAAATGGGTGGTGCTCAGGCGATAGCCGCTCTTGCATATGGAACGGACAGTATCCAGCCTGTTGATAAAATCACCGGTCCAGGAAACATTTATGTAGCACTTGCCAAACGGGAAGTATTTGGTCAAGTAGACATTGATATGATTGCGGGCCCAAGTGAAATTGCTGTTTTAGCAGATGAAACGGCAACCGCACATGAGGTGGCAGCTGATTTGCTTTCACAGGCAGAGCATGATGCATTGGCATCTAGTATTTTGGTGACACCATCTAAAGGATTGGCTGAAGCAGTGCAAGCAGAGGTGCAAGCGCAGCTGGACACTTTGCCAAGGAAATCAATCGCAGCACAATCTATTCAAGACTATGGCCATATTTACGTGACAGAATCCTTGGATCGTGCAGTTGATATCGTGAACCAGTTAGCCCCAGAGCATTTAGAAGTGCTGACGGCGTATCCAGAATCACTACTTGGTCAAATCAAGCATGCTGGAGCGATTTTCTTAGGGCGTTACAGCCCAGAGCCGGTAGGGGATTACTTCGCAGGACCGAACCATGTGCTGCCAACAAACGGGACAGCAAGATTCTCCAGTCCGCTTGGCGTCACGGATTTCCAAAAGAAAACGAGCATCATTTCATATAGCAAAGAAGCTTTTGAAACACATAGCGAAAGCATTGCGGCTTTTGCAAGATTAGAAGGGCTTGAAGCACATGCAAGATCGATTGAAGCGAGAAAGCGGGAGGAATCAGAATGAGACAGGCGGAAACAGCGAGACAGACAAATGAAACGAACATTTCGTTAGCGCTAGAGATTGATGGTGAAGGAAAAGCAGATATTCAAACAGATGTCCCTTTTATGACGCATATGCTCGACTTATTCACAAAGCATGGGCACTTTAACTTATCTGTAAATGCAAAAGGAGACACAGATGTCGATGATCACCACACAACAGAAGATATTGGCATCGTGCTTGGACAGATGTTTAAAGAAGCGCTCGGGGATAAAAAAGGAATTAAGCGCTACGGCTCTAGTTTTGTTCCAATGGATGAAACACTTGCCCAAGTCGTCGTTGATTTAAGCAATCGTCCTCATTTGGAAATGAGAGCTGATTTCCCGAGTCAGAAGGTCGGCACCTTTGATACGGAGCTGGTTCATGAGTTTCTTTGGAAATTTGCCCTTGAAGCACGAATCAATCTTCATGTGATCGTTCACTATGGAACCAATACCCACCATATGATTGAAGCCATTTTTAAAGCGATGGCACGCGCCTTAGATGAAGCAACAACCATTGATCCGCGTGTGAAAGGGATTCCGTCGACAAAGGGGATGCTCTAATGATTGGCGTCATTGACTATGGAATGGGGAATTTGTTTAGCGTATCAAAAGCACTGGAACGAGCAGGGGCTTCTTATATCGTGTCTTCTGAAGTAGAGGAGCTGAAAAAGGCAGATGCGTATATTTTGCCAGGCGTCGGTTCGTTTCGTGATGCGATGCAGCTGTTAAGAGAGACAGGACTTGAGGCGTTTATCCACCAAGTCGTGCAGGAAGGAAAGCTGTTATTTGGCATTTGCCTTGGCATGCAGTTGTTGTTTGAAGAAAGTGAAGAAGCAGGTAAAACAAAAGGGTTAGGCCTTTTAAAAGGGCGTGTCGTTCTTTTGAAGGATCGTGATTCGGATGGACAAAGGCTGAAGGTGCCTCATATGGGCTGGAATGAGCTCACATTTCATCAGCCGTCACCATTATTTGACGGTGTGCCGGAAGGATTTGTATACTTTGTTCACTCTTATTATGTGAGCGGCATGAATCCAGAAGATCTATTGGCAAGTGCGCCCTATGGCGTTCAAGTACCTGCCATTGTTGGAAAGGGGAATGTGTTTGGAACGCAGTTTCACCCTGAAAAAAGCAGTACAACAGGAATGGCACTGCTGAAACAGTTTATTCAATTAGCAAACGAACAGAGGGTGAGCAAATGAGTGATTTTACATTATATCCAGCAATTGATATGAGAAATGGCAAATGTGTACGACTTGTGCAAGGAGACTATGACCAAGAAACCATTTATGGAGATTCACCGTTAGACATGGCGAGACGGTTTGCAAATGAAGGAGCGAAATGGATACATCTTGTTGATTTAGATGGCGCAAAAGCAGGGAAACGCGTGAATCACGAGCATGTGCTGGCGATTGCTTCCTCATTAGATGTGAATGTCCAAATTGGCGGCGGCATTCGTACAGAAGAAGATGTTGCATTTTATTTAAACAATGGCGTATCGAGAGTCATTCTTGGCAGTTCAGCGGTGTCAAACCCGGTTTTTGTGAAAAAAATGCTGGCGCAATATGGAGAGAAAATTGCCATTGGCATTGATGCACGAAACGGTTTTGTATCGACTGAAGGCTGGCTTGAAACGTCGGAAGTGAAGGCGGAGGAACTCGGTAAGGAACTGGCAAAGGAAGGCGCAGAGGTCTTCATTTTCACGGATATTCAAATGGATGGCATGCTGTCTGGTCCAAATGTGGAAAGTACGGTTCGATTAGCAGAAGCAACTGGCAAACAAGTCATTGCCTCAGGTGGTGTCAGTGCAGTAGGTGATCTGCAAAAGCTGTCAGCACAAAAGCAGACAGGTGTGTCTGGTGCAATCATTGGCAAGGCGCTGTACACAAAGCAATTTACTTTAGCAGAAGCGTTTGAAGGGCTTGACAGCATATGATGACAAAACGAATCATTCCATGTCTTGATGTAAAGGAAGGGCGTGTGGTCAAAGGGATCCAATTTCTAGGGTTGAAGGATGCTGGTGATCCGGTCGAATTAGCGCAGATCTATGACGAGGAAGGTGCGGATGAACTCGTCTTTCTTGATATATCTGCCTCTCATGAAGGCCGAAAAACAATGGTGGATGTGGTCAAACAAGTGGCATCCACTCTCGCTATCCCGTTCACGGTGGGCGGCGGGATTAACCATCTTGATGATATGAAGCGTATATTAAGAGCGGGGGCAGACAAGGTGTCTGTGAACACAGCGGCTGTTTTAAGACCGGAGCTAATAACAGAAGGAGCCGACTTTTTTGGTTCACAGTGTATAGTTGTTGCGATTGACGCGAAATACGATGAAGAGAAACAAGCATACATGGTCTATACGCACGGAGGACGCCGTCAAACGGATTTAGAAGTGAGTGACTGGGCGAAAGAAGCCGTGCGAAGAGGAGCAGGCGAGATCTTGCTGACTAGCATGGATGCCGATGGTGAGAAAACGGGCTTTGAGCATCGTTTGACGAGGCTTGTATCAGAAGCAGTCACAGTGCCAGTTATTGCTTCAGGAGGTGCTGGCAATGCGCAGCATATGCTGGAGGCTTTTACAAAAGGTGAAGCTGATGCCGCACTCGCAGCCTCTATTTTCCATTATAAAGAAACCTCCATTCAAGAAGTGAAGACATATTTGAAAGAACACGGGGTGAAGGTAAGATGAAACAGGCAAACGAATTAATCTTTAATGATGCAGGTCTCATTCCTGCCATTGTACAGGATGCTCAAAGCAAGGAAGTTCTTACTTTGGCGTATATGAATCAAGAATCCTATGAAAAAACATTAGAGACAGGGGAAACATGGTTTTTTAGCAGATCGAGAAATGAGCTTTGGCACAAAGGAGCTACATCTGGACACACCCAGCGTGTTACATCTATTCGCTATGACTGTGATCAAGATGCCCTGCTTGTTCTAGTGACACCAAGCGGCCCAGCCTGCCATACAGGCAGCTATAGCTGTTTTTCAGAAGATGGCGTGAAACAGCCAAGGGGAGAACAAGACCGCTTTGCCATTTTAAATGAACTGGAACAGGTCATTGCGAAACGGCAGATGGAAATGCCAGAAGGAGCTTATACGACCTATCTTTTTGAAAAAGGAGTCGACAAAATCCTGAAAAAGGTAGGGGAAGAAGCTTCTGAAGTGATCATTGCGGCGAAGAACCGTGATCAAGAAGAATTGAAATGGGAAACAGCAGATCTCCTGTATCACCTTCTTGTGTTATTACGTGAACAGCAGCTGCCTCTCGATGATGTATTAAAGGTATTGAAAAAGCGCCATCAAGGGGAATGAAAAGCTGGGGGTACCCCCGGCTTTTTGCTTTTAAATGAAAAACAAATCCTTCCTTTCCTTTTGTTCTATGTGACGACTCATGAAGTATGTTATACTACACACGGTACACTGTTCGAAATGGAGGGTATCGGTGAGTAAATACACTTCTCAAAATAATCACACACAAGTCGTCCAGCTATTCCAAGATGGGCATTACTTTTTTCATAAAGGTCTAAAAGCATATAGAGAAAGAAATCTGTCTAGGGCAAGTAAGCTGATACAGCGGGCCATCGTTCTTGAGCCTGAAAATGTAGAAATGCTGTCGCAGCTTGCCATTATTTATACTGAAATGGGTCATTACCAACAATCAAATGAACTGCTTGATTTTATCCTTGAACACTTGGATGAGAATATGTCAGAGTGTCACTACTTTAAAGCCAATAATTATGCGAATCTCGGTTTGTTTCAAGAGGCATATAGATGCGCCACTGCTTATGCTGCGCTGGAAGAAGACGGGGAATTTGCAGATGAAAATGACGATCTCCTCGATCTGCTTGATATGAGTGACGATGTTGATGAAGATTTTCCTTATGATCAGGATGATCTGATTGTAAAGCAGGATCAAGCCAACCATTTGCTAGAAAGCGGCAGGCTGGATGAAGCAATCGAGATGCTGGAACAGATGATTGTTGAGTATCCAGAGTTTTGGTCAGCGTATAATAATCTCGCTTTGGCCTATTTTTATTCTGGCCAAATCGATCAGGCAAAAGAAATGTTGAACCGGGTCCTTCATGAAAATCCCGGTAATCTGCATGCCCTTTGTAATCAGCTTGTTTTCTATCATTATGAAAAAGAAGAAGAAAAGGTCAATCTGTTAGCGAAGCAATTAACGCACGTGTATCCAATATTAAGTGAACAGCGTTATAAGCTTGGCGCAACATTTGCCCTTGTTGGAGAATTTGAATGGGCATTTAAATGGCTTTATTCTTTGTATAAAACAGGTTTCCAAGGTGATAGTACGTTTTTATACTGGCTGGCAAGTGCAGCCTATTATACGGGCCACAAAACGCTGGCGCAAACCGTCTGGGATAAGATGGTGGAAGAAGATATTGATGCAGATGAAATCAAGCCGTGGCAAGATAAACCAGAGGAGTCTGAGCCAATGGTTTCAATTGAGGAACGACTCACTGCCTACTATGTCAGCAAACAAAAAGGTGAACGTGACGTCTTGCAATCTGTTCTTGATTCCCGCGCTGCGAAAACGGCCTTTGAACAGCAGTTTATTGAGTTACTTTTATATGAAGATCAAATGGAAGAACGATCGTTTTCAGAAGATGCGGTCTTCGCAAAACAGGCGGCATCTGCTTTGGAAGAAGCGGTGCAGCCTGATAGCCACATGCCATATTTTTGGTTATTCCATATTATTCAGCAAGCACGCGCTTCAGGCGTAGAGAAGAAAAATGCCATTGCATGGGCAGCAGCTTCTTATTATCTATGGATGAATGAACAAGAAGAATCAGCTGTCAGCAAAAAAGAGATCGCAGCTTCTTTTCAGATCAGCGTTCAAACGCTGTCAAAATATGAGAATATTATTTGTGCGTTCATGGTTTGAATAGGTAAATAGATTCAGATAACAGCAGCATGGCCGAAAAGGTCATGCTTTTTTCTTGGATAAAAAGGTGGGATTTGCTAGGATTTGGCGAAGTATGACAATCTCGACATCTATTTGAAACATAAATGTAATAAAAATATTAGCTCATTTTGTCGATGTGTCATGTATAATGAAACTCGTGGATTAAAACAAAGACATATATTTAAATATTTTACTATACATAATGCAACACCTAGTGATAGAAACAATCTGGTCAACATCTGACTGAATCATCAGGAAGAAAGACACAGGAAGCACAGATTGGTCGCAGAGAATTTGCTGCTTTCTCATGTCGCTTGGGAAATTGTCAAAGGAGGAACTATACGTGAAAAAGTTTATTACTTTCGGTTTAGCTTCGGTGATTGGAGCGAGCGGTTTATTTATTCCATTTACTCATGAAGCAAATGCACAGAACTTTGAACAAAAGAAACAAGAACTAGACAGCAAGCAGTCAGAGGTAAACAAGAATCTTCAAAAGAAAAAAGAAGAGCTTTCAAAGCTTGAGGCAAAACAAGAGGCACTTGCGCTAAAGCTAAAAGAAATTGACGAAAAAGCTTTAAAAACAAGTGATCAAATCGAAGAAAAACAAAAAGAAAACGAAAAAACAAAAAAAGAAATCAAAGCACTGAAAAAAGAAATTGCTGATACAGAAAAACGTATCGAAGAAAGAAACGAATTCTTGAAAAAGCGTGTACGTGCGCTTCAAGAAAGCGGTGGTTCTACGAAATACATAGATGTATTACTAGGAGCAAAAAGCTTTAGCGATTTCATCAGCCGTGCAGGTGCTGTATCTACATTAATCAACGCAGACAGCGAAATCATTAAAGAACAAGAAAGAGACAAAGCAGAATTACAAAAGTCTGAAAACGAATTAAATACAAAGCTTGAAGATGTTCAAAAGACGCTTGCAAAGCTTGAAACACTTCAAACAGACTTAAATAAACAGCTTGATGAGAAAGACAAGCTATTCAAGCAAGTGAAAAAGCAAAAAGGAAGTGCTTCTTCTCAAATCAGCGAGTTAAACACTGAGGCAAACAGCATTGCATCTGAAAAAGACGCAACAATCGCTGCTCAAAAACAAGCTGAAAAAGAAGCAAGAGAAGCTGCTCAAAAAGCAAAAGAAGAAAAAGCACAAAGACAACAGCAGCGTCAAGCTAGTGTTCAAGCAGAAGACAACAGCTCTAATAACGACAGCGGTTCTTCTTCAAATAACAGTGGATCTTCAAATAACAATAGCAGCAGTTCACCAAGCAAAAAGCCATCTTCTGGCGGTGGATCACCTGTCAGCAATAACGTAGGCGGAATCGAAGGTGCGATCAGCACAGGTTCTACCATTGTAGGACAATCTCCATATAAATGGGGCGGCGGCAGATCACAAGCCGATATTGACGCACGTCGTTTTGACTGTTCTTCATTCGTTCGCTGGGCATTTGCATCAGCAGGCATCAACCTTGGACCAGTTGGCGGTACAACAACAGATACGCTTGTAGGTAAAGGAAGAGCTGTAAGTGCATCTGACATGAAACGCGGAGACCTTGTGTTCTTTGATACGTATAAAGTAAATGGACACGTTGGTATTTACTTAGGAAACGGTACATTCTTGAACGATAATAGCTCTCGCGGTGTTTCAGTTGACTCTATGAGCAACGTTTACTGGAAAAAAGCATTCAATGGCGTTGTAAGAAGAGTCGTTGAATAAATCATTACTTACTATATAACCGTAAACAGGCTTCCTTAAACAGCAGTTTAAGGAAGCTTTTTCTTTTTTTGAAGATATGAGCAAATGATTCGCTTATTACCCGCAGATTTAATAGGATATGGGTAAGGAATAAAAGCTAAGAGTGGAAATGATGCTCTCTGTCATGAATGGAAGCATCACCCAAGGGCATTCTAATAAGAAATGCTAGCAGCAATTGAAGAGGGAGTGACAGTTGTGTCAGAAGAAAAAATCTACGATACGATCATCATTGGAGCGGGTCCTGCCGGAATGACAGCCGCTGTTTATACATCACGGGGAAATCTTTCAACACTGATGATTGAAAGAGGAATTCCAGGCGGCCAAATGGCGAATACGGAAGATGTCGAGAACTATCCGGGCTTTGAAAGCATCTTAGGGCCGGAACTTTCAAATAAAATGTTTGAGCATGCAAAGAAATTCGGTGCCGAGTATGCGTATGGCGATATTAAAGAAATTGTAGATGGTGAAGAGTACAAAATCGTCAAAGCTGGTTCCAAAGAATACAAAGGACGCTCTGTCATTATTGCGGCAGGTGCTGAATACAAAAAAATCGGTGCACCAGGCGAAAAAGAACTTGGCGGCCGCGGCGTATCATACTGCGCGGTATGTGATGGAGCCTTCTTTAAAAACAAAGAGCTTGTCGTGATTGGCGGAGGAGACTCAGCAGTAGAAGAGGGTGTTTACCTCACTCGCTTTGCATCTAAAGTCACTATTGTCCATAGACGCGACAAACTTCGTGCCCAAAGCATCTTACAAGCACGTGCATTTGATAATGAAAAAATCGACTTTATGTGGAACAAAACCGTTAAAGAAATCAATGAAGAAAACGGGAAAGTCGGCAGTGTGACATTAATTGATACCGTGACAGGTGAGGAAGAAGACTTCAAAACAGATGGCGTCTTTATCTACATCGGTATGCTGCCGCTGTCTAAACCATTTGAAAATCTAGGGATTACAAATGCAGAGGGCTACATTGAGACGAACGAAAGAATGGAAACAAAAGTTGAAGGAATCTTCGCAGCTGGAGACATTCGTGAGAAAACACTTCGTCAAATCGTCACAGCAACAGGTGATGGAAGTATTGCAGCACAGAGTGCACAGCATTATGTAGAAGAGCTTGCTGAAAAGCTAAAAGCAATGAAATAAACAGCTGTCGTAAATCCTTAATATTGCGTCACGGGCTTTTAACTGGAATGTAACACGGGTGAAACAATTATCCGTTATGATGAAACTAGTAATTGACCCCCTTTTATAAGGAATACATGTTTGGCACGGATGTGAATCCGTGTCCTTTTTTTTTGCTTAAAATCAGAAATTCACGAGATGTTCACAAATGACGCATGGAGAACCGTTAGATGTTGTAAAATAAAGAATAGAGAAAGTGCCCGTCACCATATTCATACGAAAACCTGTCTGTTTTCAGTGAAGAACGGGCATGTTCATTGTGGGAGCCATGATGAACCTGTATAATAAGAAAAAGACATAAAAGAGTAGGTGACAGCTGATGCAACGAGTAACCAATTGTGTGCTGCATCACGATGATCAAGTTCTCTTGCTGCAAAAGCCAAGACGAGGCTGGTGGGTAGCACCTGGCGGCAAAATGGAGAGCGGAGAATCGGTCAAGGATTCAGTCGTTCGAGAATTTAGAGAAGAAACAGGCATTTATATTTTAAATCCGCAGCTAAAAGGCGTGTTTACCTTTATCATAAAAGAAGGCGATCAAATCGTTCAAGAGTGGATGATGTTCACCTTTATGGCAGATTCCTTTACAGGAAAAAACGTATCAGAGTCGGAAGAAGGCATTTTAAAATGGCATGATGTAAAAGATGTGCCTAGCTTGCCGATGGCTCCAGGAGATTCCCATATTCTTGACTTCATGTTGAAAGGGAAAGGACTTCTCCACGGCACTTTTACGTATACACCAGATTTTGAGCTGATTGCTTATCGATTAGATCCTCAAGGAGACTAATAAATGAACCGTTTTCATAAAGAAGGAGAGGGAGCAGGCATGAATACGCACAAACAAGATGATATTCAGCTTGTGATTATTACAGGAATGTCAGGTGCGGGGAAAACCGTTGCCATCCAAAGCTTTGAAGACTTAGGTTACTTTTGTGTGGATAACTTACCGCCATCACTTTTACCGAAGTTTCTAGAGCTCATGAAGGAATCCAATTCAAAGATGAGCAAGGTGGCCCTTGTGATGGATTTGCGCGGACGCGAATTCTTTGATAGCTTAATTGCTGCCTTAGATGAGATGAGTGATATCGGCTGGATCACACCAAGGATTCTATTTTTAGATGCAAACGATAAGGTGCTTGTCTCAAGATATAAAGAAACGAGACGTTCTCATCCCCTTGCGACTACAGGTTTGCCGCTCGAAGGAATTGAGATGGAACGCGATCTGTTAGAAGAGTTAAAAGGCCGGGCTCAAATGATTTTTGATACATCGGATTTAAAACCCAAACAGCTTCGAGAAAAAATTGTTGCACACTTTGCCACGAGCCAAGGGCAGGTGTTTACAGTGAATGTGATGTCCTTCGGTTTTAAATACGGTCTGCCGATTGATGCTGATCTTGTATTTGATGTGAGATTTCTGCCGAATCCTTACTATATTGAGAGCATGCGTCCACAGACTGGAAACGATGAAGAAGTACGCTCCTATGTCATGAAGTGGAGTGAAACGCAAAAGTTCACAGAGAAATTAATCGACCTTCTCAGCTTTATGCTACCGTCCTATAAACGAGAAGGAAAAAGCCAACTTGTTATTGCCATTGGCTGTACAGGCGGACAGCATCGATCAGTGACGCTAGCGAACTACTTATCGGAGTATTTTAAAAATGACTACTATACACATGTCACTCACCGGGACATTGAAAAGAGAAGCAGAAAATAGATGACGACACTTCCAAAGGTGGTCATTCTTGGCGGAGGCACTGGCTTATCTGTTTTACTTAGAGGATTAAAGACAAAGCCAGTGGACATTACCGCCATTGTGACGGTAGCTGATGATGGAGGCAGCTCAGGCAGACTGCGACATGATTTGAATATTCCGCCTCCAGGCGATATTCGAAATGTACTTGCGGCACTCTCTGATGTCGAACCGCTTGTAGAAGATTTATTTCAGCACCGTTTTAATAAAGGGAATGACTTAACAGGCCACTCTCTCGGCAATCTCATTCTTGCGGCTATGACGAATATAACCGGTGATTTTTTTCATGCCGTCACAGAAATGAGCAAGGTCTTAAATGTGAGAGGAAAAGTATTGCCAGCAGCGAATTCAAGTGTTGTTCTTCATGCGGAATTAGAAAACGGGCAAGTGGTAACGGGAGAATCAAAAATCCCAACCTATGGTGAGCGAATTAAACGAGTGTTCCTCACACCCGATACGATTGAGCCGCTCCCAGAATCGATTCAAGTCATTCGTGAAGCCGACTTGATCGTCCTTGGACCTGGCAGCTTGTATACCAGTATTTTGCCCAATCTGCTTGTACCGCATATTGGCGAAGAAGTGATTCGTTCTAAGGCGAAAAAAGTGTATATTTGCAATGTCATGACACAGCCGGGGGAAACGCTTTCCTACAGTGCAGCTGATCATGTGCAGGCACTAAACGATCATATGGACCGACCATTTATCGATACGATATTTGTGAACAATAAAGAAATTCCAGAAGAAATCAAAGCAAAATATGCAGAAGAACAGGCGCAGCCTGTACAATTCGACACAGATGTACTCAAAGCCATGGGACTAGAAGTCATCCCTGGGGAAATCATTACATATGACCAGCATGTGATTCGTCATGATACGTTGAAAGTAGCTGCGCTGCTTGTCGATTTGCTGCATCAGAAAAAATAGGAATGGGGGTGGCAAGGATGTCATTTGCATCCGAAACAAAAAAAGAGCTGACTAATCTGGAAGTGAAGGACTGCTGCACAAAAGCAGAGCTTTCTGCCCTCATCCGTATGAACGGTTCATTATCTTTTTCTAATCGAAAATTGATTTTAGATATACAGACAGAGAACGCAGCCATTGCAAGACGTATTTATACCCTTTTGAAAAAGAAATACGATGTGACTGTCGAGCTGCTCGTTCGTAAAAAAATGAGATTAAAAAAGAATAATGTGTATATTGTCAGACTGGTAGAACGAGCGAAAACCATTTTAGAGGACCTAAAGATATTAGGTGAACAATTTGTATTTGAACGCAACATTTCAGAAGAACTTGTGAAGAAAAGATGCTGCAAGCGTTCCTATATGAGAGGTGCTTTTTTAGCAGGAGGTTCTGTGAATAATCCAGAAACCTCTTCGTATCACCTTGAGATTTTTTCACTATACAAAGAACATAATGATGCCCTTTGTGAGCTCATGAATCAATTCCATCTTAACAGTAAAACACTTGAACGCAAAAAAGGCTTTATCACATACATGAAGGAAGCGGAGAAAATTACGGAATTCTTAAGTGTTGTGGGTGCTCATAACTCATTGCTTCGTTTTGAAGACGTGCGCATCGTCCGAGATATGAGGAATTCTGTGAACCGGCTCGTCAATTGTGAAACAGCAAACTTGAATAAAACGATCGGTGCCTCACTGCGCCAGGTTGAAAATATTCAATTCATTGACGAAAAGATTGGACTAGACGCCCTGCCAGATAAGCTGCGTGAAATTGCGCAACTGCGTATTGACTACCAAGAAGTCACACTAAAGGAACTTGGCGAAATGGTGGAAAGCGGCAAGATCAGCAAATCAGGCATTAATCACCGTTTAAGAAAGCTAGATCAAATTGCAGAACAATTAAGAAACGGACAAGCTGTTACACTCAAATAGGGAAATAAAAAAGGGAGGCAGATCATATGGTGGAAAAAACGGTCACAATTCAGCTGAAAACGGGTTTGCAGGCACGTCCGGCTGCTTTGTTCGTTCAAGAAGCCAATCGTTTTGGTGCTGATATTTTTCTAGAGAAAGATGGGAAAAAGGTCAATGCGAAGAGTATTATGGGACTGATGAGTCTTGCGATTAGCTCTGGGGTCACCGTCAAACTAATAGCTGATGGAGCAGATGAACAAGAAGCCATCGATGCGTTAACGGATTTTATCAATCAAGAAAACTGAGTCTCTTTCAAGGGCTCAGTTTTTTTAGGAGGGAAAGCTGTGATTCAATCAGCCTTTTTACAGAAAATTGGATATGAAGCCGCGTCCATTACGTTTGATCAATTGCCAGATTTACTAAGGAAGATGGCTTATACCTTTCCTTTTGAAAATAGATCTGTGGTGGGTAAACACGCCTATGCTTTGGATCAAGAAGGTTTGAAGCATCATCTTCTGGAAGGCAGCAGAGGTGGGCTTTGCTATGACCTCAATCCGCTCTTATATTATGTCTTAAAAGAGGCAGGTCTCGCTGTACAGCTCGTTCAAGGGACCGTATATAACAAAGAAGCAGAGAAGTGGGCACTGGATGGGACGCATGTAGCCATCGTCTTTCAACATCACCATGAGCGCTACCTCATTGATGCAGGATTTGGTGTGAATTTACCCCTTCAGCCCGTCCCTTTTACAGGTGAATGGGTGGAAGCACCGTCCCTTCGTTTTCGCGTGAACGCAGAGGAAACAGAAAAAGGAACCCATCTACTCCAATTGGATAGGGGAGCAGGTGCTGAAACAGGTTATGCTTTCACATTAAAAGAAGTCGGTGAAGATACACTTGTGCAATTGCGGCATGAGATTTATGAAAATGAAGCCTCTCCTTTTAACAAAAGGCTGCTTGCATCCAAACTGACACCAACAGGTCGTGTGATCGTGACAGAGGATCATGTCACGATACATGAACAGGAAGAAGTATCGAAGAAACCACTCTCACAACCGTTTGAGGAGTACGTACAAAAACTGCTTCCGTAAACAATATGAAAAAAGACAGCCCTTTTGACTTAGGGCTGTCTTTTTCATTGATTAACGAATCCTCGTAAATGTCGCATAGTGATCGGTTGTTTTATAAATGAGCCAGTCACTTGAGTATACTAGGCGGTCAGCATTACGGAAACCGGAGACGTAGTTGATGTCGGCTTCACGCCATGTACGGCCACTAGCGGATGGAAGGCGTCCCTCCCGATTAGAGAATACGTCTCCACCGATGCTTTTGCCCGGCGCGACTTCAGCTAAATTTCCTTTTGATGCCACCCATCCGAGGGCGCTCGCTTGTGATTTGGTGATGTAATTATCAGGTAGTCGTTTATAGCGGATTAAGTAATCTGCTACACCATCAAAGGTATTAATGACGGCAAGGGTACGAAGGTCTGGTGCAAGCTGTACGGAAGCAGTCTCATTTGTGGCTGTGGGTGTAAGTGGTGTTTCTGCATGGACTTGCTGCGGGATAAATCCAGAAAACAGAATGGCAGCAATCAGAGCGAACAGAGTAAAAATCGAACTTATTTTTTTCATCTTGATCCTCCTCAAAAGGAAATAGGATGCCGTCCTCTTGATGCTTGTCTACCTCATATTATAGCACCGGCATATGAAGAGAATGTAAAGAATCAGGAGATTGGAAAAAATGAGGATTTTTGACCTACTGTCTCTAGATGACGTAAACAAAAAGACGCAGTTCCCTGCGCCTTTTTTCAATTAAGATGAGGCAAGCTCCTTCACAATATCAACAGGGGCTTTGCCGTCAATTCCATGAAGCACATTATGAATGGCTCGTTTCAGCATAAGATCTCTTGTCGTTTCAGTAGCGGAACCGATATGCGGGGCAAGGGTGACATTGTCCATCTCTTTGAAAGGATGATCTTCCTGAAGCGGTTCTTGCTCATACACATCCAGACCAGCTCCTTTAATCCACCCTTCCTGCAGTGCTTGAATGAGGCTTTTCTCATCGACGGTTTTTCCGCGGGAGATGTTCACGAATAAAGCTGTCGGCTTCATTAATTTCAATTCCCGCTCTCCTATCATATGGTACGTCTCATCCGTCAGTGGTGTGATTAACACAATGATATCAGCTTGCTTCAGCAAGTCATCCAGTGCACAATATACAGCGCCATATGCCGATTCGGCTTTCTCGTTCCGGCTCCGGTTGTGATAGAGGACGTTCATATCAAAACCATGAGCGGCTCGTTTGGCTACTTGCTCACCGATTCGTCCCATCCCAATGATCCCAAGCGTTTGATGATGGACATCAATGCCGAATATATCTTCCTCTTGAACAAATTTTGTCCATTTTCCCTTACGGATAAAACGATCAAGCTCGGCAATTCTCCTCGCAGAAGAGAGAATGAGAGAAAAGGCAAGATCAGCAACGGTATGATCGAGTGTATAAGGCGTGTGCGTACCAATCACGCCTCTTTGTCTCATGGCTTCTAGATCAAAATTGTCATAACCGACTGAATTATTGCTCACCACCTTGAGTTGGGGTGCGTGATCTAATAAATCTTGATCAATTTTCGTACCAGATGTTAAAAGGCCATCAGCCTTCTGCAGCTTCTCAAATAACAGATCTCTTGGGATCGGATCCTTTGACTGCCATACCTCGTATGTACAATGTGCCTTTAGCATGTCTTCAAAAGAGGCAGGTAAGGGTTTGGCGACAAAAATATGTGGTTTCATCATCACAACTCGCTCCTTTCACATGGTCATCTTTCTCTTTTTATTATAAAGCAACTATTTTGGCAGTACACGTTTGAATATGAGCTGCTCAATATTTAATATACTGAAATAACTGAAAAGGAGAGATTTTTATAGTGAAAGAGTAAATGCTGATGTCTTTTTATGATGTAGAAAAACGAGGGATTAGTAGATGAGTCATAGAAAAATGTTAGATGTTTCGAGAGATAATCTGACAAACTGGAAAATAGATCGAGACTTTTTGATAGAAAATTTATTATATTTGCAGTGTATTAAACGGGATGGTCATTTTCTACTAAACCATTTCATCGTCTTTTGTTGAAATGAAAGCCATTGTTTGAAAGCAAAAGCCGCCTCTCCCCTGTGCTGAAGCGGAACAAAGAGCAAAATAGAGAAAATGCTTACATATTCTCTCATCGTTTTCTCATTTTTTTCTTTTTTTTCTATCATTTTTCTTCTCTATGCTTGAGAACACACAAGGGAAAAGGAGGCCAGGTAAGGCGTTACAATCACTTAAAAAAGATAGGAGATGACAGGATGGGATCAACATTAGAACAGATTCTTCAGCACAATGAAGACTTTGTGAAAGAGAGACAGTATGAGCCTTTCAAGGCGGGAAAATTTCCTGAGAAGAAATTGGTTATATTAACTTGTATGGACACACGCCTGTTGGAATTATTACCCCAATCCATGGGGCTTCGTAACGGTGATGCGAAGATCATTAAAAATGCAGGAGCCATCGTCACACATCCATTTGGCAGTGTCATGCGGAGTATTTTACTAGCCATTTATGAGCTGAAAGCAGAGGAAGTATGCATTGTCGGACATCATGAATGCGGAATGGCAGGCCTTGCGGCAGACCCTTTACTTGAAAAGGCAAAAGCACGGGGAATTGAGGAAAAGTGTTTGAGCATTGTGAAAAGCGCAGGTGTCGATTTAAAGGGCTGGCTGACAGGCTTTGATTCAGTGGAAGAGAGCGTATCTCAAAGTGTGAAATTAGTCAAAGAGCACCCGCTCATGCCAAGTGATGTAGCTGTTCATGGACTAGTGATTCATCCGGCAACAGGAAAGCTGGATGTCGTTATAAAAGATAAACAGATCGACCCGCAATATACCTAAATCATCTACACATACTTGAAGGAGGCCAACACATACCATGCGTTTTTATGGAAGATTTGAAGGTTATGATTCATCAAAGTTTAGACGCGATTTAATCGCTGGGCTTGTCGTGGGCGTTGTGGCAATTCCTTTAGGCATGGCTTTTGCCATTGCATCTGGTGTCGGACCAGAATATGGATTATACACAGTCATCGTTGCCGGCATTTTGATTTCATTGTTTGGTGGTTCAAAGTATCAGATCGGCGGACCGACCGGGGCATTTGTTCCAATTTTATTCGGGATCGTCAGCCAGTACGGTATCGAAAACTTACTCATTGCTGGTTTTATGGCAGGCTGTATGCTTGTCTTATTCGGAATATTCAAACTAGGAAAGCTCATGAAATTTATTCCTCGTCCGGTTATCATCGGCTTTACTGCTGGCATTGCTGTCATTATTTTTTCAGGACAGATTGCCAACTTCCTCGGATTAAAGGGTGTTGAAAAGCATGAAAGCTTTTTCCTCAATATGAGAGAGATCGTGGTCCATCTCGGTACCGCAAACAGTCTCGCCATTCTCACAGCGATTGTTGGGCTCATCGTGATTTTGGCGGCACAAAAATATATTCCCAAAATACCTGGTGCTCTATTAGGTCTACTCGTTTCAACATTTATAGCTGTTCTCTTTTTTCAAGGACAAGTTGAAACCATCGGCTCTGCATATGGCGAAATCCCTCGTCAGCTGCCAACTTTCGCTTTCCCTGAATTAACGATTGAAAAAATAATTTATTTGCTACCGCCGGCTATTGTCATTGCGCTTTTGGGCGGCGTGGAGTCCATCTTGTCCGCGATGGTAGCTGATAATATGAAAGGTTCTAAACATGACAGCAATAAAGAACTCGTCGGGCAAGGAATTGCCAATATGGCGGCACCGCTTTTCGGAGGGATTCCAGCGACTGGAGCGATTGCTCGTACGGCAACAAACATTAAAAATGGCGGAGCAAGCCCCATTTCAGGAGTTGTGCATGGTGTCGTCGTCTTGCTCATCTTAATGTTATTTGCACCATATGCATCGATGATTCCGCTTGCTGCCATGGCACCGATTTTGATGTTTGTGGCGTGGAATATGAGTGAGAAAAAAGAGTTTATCAATATTGTCAAAGTCAAAAATGCGGATTCCCTTGTGCTCGTCGTGACCTTCCTGCTGACGGTCATCGGTGATTTGATTATTGGCGTGACTGCAGGTCTCATTTTAGCGTTTATCGCCTTTATCAAAAAAATGAGCCAGACAACGAATATCCACACAAATGTCGCTGTTCCTCAAATCGAAACGGCGGCTGCCTTAGAAAGGGAGACCGATCAGAAAGGGATTAGTATGTATTCGATTGAAGGGCCACTCTTTTTCGGTACAACCGATTCATTGGAAAATTCGATTTTGGATCATGTTCAGACAAAGCCGAAAACACTCATTTTGCTTATGAACAAAGTGAATTATATGGACACCTCAGCAGAAGCGGTTCTGATGAACATTTCCAATCGATTAAAGCATCACAATGGAAAATTGATGATTGTAGGGCTTCAATCACAGCCAAAAGAGCTTTTGCATCGTACCGGTCTTTTCCATCACATTGGAAAGCAGCATTTCTTTGAACGAACGGATGATATTTCACCACAGCAGCTATAAAAGGCTAAAAAAAGCACGTGACATGTCGGTCACGTGCTTTTTACCTGCTCTTTTTCACTAGAAAACCGTTGTGTAAGTTTCTGTTGATGGGAAGAGAAGACCTCTTCTACTGTTACATCATAGAGATCAGCTAGAACTAGTAGATTTCCTAAGACATCCCCCATTTCTTCAATAAGGTCCTTTCTTAACGCGGCGACCTCCTGTGTTTTCTCATCAGGTCGATCGCGTCCAATTTCGACCGCCCTGACTGCACGAGCGAGTTCTCCTGTTTCTTCCATCAGGAAACCTAACCTGATAAACGGCCCGTATTCTGTCCAATTTCTCATTTTGTAGAAATCTTTGATCCATTTTTCCATTTCAGTTGTTTGCATTCTCTTTATACAGCTCCTTATATGGTGTTCACCTTCTGATTTTACACTATATATAGATGGAGCGGCTGTTTCTTTACAATGAATTATAGTAGAATGAGTGGGTGAAGAAATCATAGAGAGAGATGGAGCTGTTTTGATGAAAACGATTTGTGTGTTTGCTGGTTCGAATCCAGGTGTGAATGACATCTACAAACAAAAAGCTGTCGAGCTAGGGGCTTATATGGCAGAGCAAGGAATCCGTCTTGTATACGGTGGCTCACGAATTGGCTTAATGGGCGCTATAGCGGATGAGGTATTAAAAAACGGCGGGCAAGTGATCGGAGTCATGCCAAAAGGGCTTTTTAGAGGGGAGGTTGTGCATCAAGAGCTTACTGAACTCATTGAAGTCAAAGGAATGCATGAACGAAAAGCGAAAATGAGCGAGCTGGCCGATGGGTTTATTGCCATGCCAGGTGGTTTTGGTACATTTGAAGAATTATTTGAGGTGCTTTGCTGGGCGCGAATTGGTATCCATCAAAAGCCAATCGGATTGTATCAAGTGAATCAGTACTTCAAACCGCTCCTCGACATGGTGACGTTTAGTGTACAGGAAGGTTTTTCGAATGAATCACACCTTCAATTGCTGCATGCCTCTGGAGAACCGGAAGAATTGATTTCACAGATGGCTTCTTATCAAACACCGTCTCTTCAGCAGAAATGGACGGAGCTATCTTAAAACAGATGCACAACAAAAAACCGTCTGTTCAAAGAGCAGACGGTTTGTTTTGTGATTATTTTTGTTCTTCTGAATTACGGGTCAAGACTTTGTCAATGAGTCCGTATTGAAGTGCTTCTTCCGCTGTTTTGAAGTTGTCACGATCTGTATCGCGCTCAATGACTTCAATTGGCTGACCAGTACGTTCAGCAAGTACTTGGTTCAGTTTATCGCGTAAAGAAAGGATTCGTTTTGCCGCAATTTCAATTTCTGTTGCTTGACCTTGCGCACCACCTAGTGGTTGGTGAATCATCACTTCACTATTTGGAAGGGCATAACGCTTACCTTTTTCACCAGCAGCAAGTAGGAACGCACCCATAGATGCAGCCATACCAATACAAATAGTTGATACCTTTGGTTTAATAAATTGCATCGTATCGTAAATGGCCATACCAGCTGTGATCGAACCGCCAGGGCTGTTAATGTAGATAGAAATATCTTTTTCTGGATCTTCGGCTTCTAAGAAGAGAAGCTGTGATACGATGGAGTTGGCAACATTGTCATCGATCGCAGAACCAAGCATGATAATACGGTCTTTTAAAAGACGAGAATAAATGTCGTAAGCTCTTTCCCCACGATTTGTTTGCTCAATGACTGTAGGTATTAAATTCATAATGTTCCTCCTTCACCTTTTAGGTAAGTATGTAATTCAATGATACATTTTTGGTCAATAAAGGTCAAACAAAACGCTGACCTAAAATCAAATACCCTATCCATTTTCCCCAAAACTCTTCCACTTCAAACCATCATATGAGTATATGTATGGGAATGAAGAAAATGCATCGACAGGGATAGCGATTAATCATTGCTTTCTTGCAGCATTTCCCTTATAATTTGATATGCTGACGTTCAAAAAACATATCGTGCGCTCGTAGCTCAGTTGGATAGAGCGGTGGTTTCCGGTACCACGTCTGCCGGGGGTTCGAATCCCTCCGAGCGCGTACTTGACCTTGCTTACGATGATAAAGGTCTTTCATGAATCCCTCTTCATATGAAGAGGGGTTTTTTATGTTTAATCGAATTGATCGTTTTCTTCTAATAAAGTTAGGATAAGCAAGTGATAAAATGGTTTGGCTGCAAGCCAGCAACATCTATCCGAGTATAATAAAATCAACCCCACTCTTAACATAAGAATGGGGTTGATTGCTATAAAGGGGTTACCTGCCTTTTTGGCCTTTCCTGTAAATAGCCGCAGGTATAATTGTAAGAAGAACAATGATAAATCCAATCACAGATACAGTATTTTTTATTGTGTTGTCATTCACAGTGAAGTTTGTGAATATCATTGCCGCCAGACAAAGAATGATGATTAAATAACTGTATTTCTCCAAGACTTTCACAAAATATCCCTCCAATATGAATCTATAAAATTGAAACAATTATTATAATATGATATTTTTACCTCGTATTCAAAAAATAAACAAGGAAGGGGTATATTGGATGGAAACTATTTTTCATAAGAAGAGTGTAATATGCTTCATAACAGCTCTTTTCATGCTATTGTCAACGATTTTTACTGCGAATGCAACAGCAATTAGTCCTAAATCAGAAGTGGATGAAGAGTATCAAGAGTTGCTAGAGGTTTTATTGGCGATTGAAGCTTTACCTGACAGCGTTATAGCCAAAGGGGATGAAGCCGTATTTAAATGGTTGGAAGAGAACTCTAATATCCCTCTTCAACGACAAGGTGAGGTTGTTACTATGGGTGTAGTTGGTTGTATTTCCGCGGTTGGAACTGCCATTATAACCAATGTTATACCAATAGCAAAAATTGCAAAAGTCAAGTCCGCAATAAAAGCTGCAGGAGGTGCTACAAAATTTGTTAAAACATTAATTCCAGCGTATAAGGCCGCCAGACAGGCGGGAAAAAGTAAGGGGAATGCTGTAAAAGCAGCTGTAAATAAAGCAGCGAAAAATGCTAGTCCTGAAGCAAAAAGAGCGCTGCTTGAATTTTTCAATATAGGAAATGTATATTCAGCATGCTTTGAATAAATATCGAAACACAGTTACAAAGGAATAATTAAAATAACAGTGTGAAATACCGCTATATATTGGGAATAAAGCTAAAGCAAGTGCACTAATACTTACTTGTACCAACAAAGGATGGAAGAGAGCCAAAACTTGATATTACGAACAGCAGTGTATGGAATAAAAATCAAGCGGTGAAGCAAGGACATGTCATGTACTGCTCAATCAAGGAATTTATCTATGCAGATCTGGTCTCTGTCTAAAAACAGTCTGCTCAAACCAAAATGTGAAAAAGACAAAGTGCTTGTTAGGAGGCTTTGTCTTTTTTTCTGCTATCCTCTTAAAATACTAGCCATAAGACTCATTTCTGCCCTTTTCAGGCGTATTTGTTGAGCCTGATCACTGTATAAGATTAACATGGAAGAGAATTGACAATAAGGAGGGGATTCTTGTGGCGAAGGTTTTAATGATTACGTTCCCAGCTGAAGGACATGTGAATCCAATGTTAGGGATGATAAGAGCATTTGTTGATCGAGGTGATGAAGTGCATGTGGTCACAACTGAACATTATCAAAAACGGATCAAACGCTTAGGCGCTCACATACATATACATCCAGATTATATTCGGACATTAAGTGTGGAGGAAGACGATTTGGAGTCCATGCAGCCATTTTTTCATGCCATGCTACAAACGTCATTAGACATTTTAGAAGTGGTGGAAACTCTTTCTCAACAGCATTCATTTGATTTGGTCTATTTTGATATGTTTGGAGCAGGTGAGCTTGTGCGGGATTACTTACAGATTCCAGGCATCGGTTCGAATCCTTCTTTTGTGCTGCAGGAGGCGCATTTTGATACACCGCTATACAGAAAAGATGAGAAGGCGGCTCATTTGTTAGAAGAAATACATGAACGTTTTGGCGTTCAGCCAAAGCATTTGATGCAATTCATGAAAAACCGCGGCGAACTGAATATGGTGTATACAAGTGAATATTTTCAGCCGTCTGTTGATGCATTGGATGATTCGTTTGTTTTCATTGGACCGAGTTTTCTAAAACGTGCTGACCAGCACGATTTCCCATTAGAAGCGCTTGAGCGGGAGAAGGTTGTCTTTATTTCAATGGGAACGGTTCTTGGAGATACTGAAGCATTCTTTAATATGTGTATTGATGCCTTTGCCGACTTTGATGGAAAAGTGATTCTCGCAACTGGTGAAAAAATCGACATGTCTCTCCTAAAAGAAGCGCCATCTCATTTTTTCATCGAGCCTTATGTGCCGCAGCTTGAAGTCCTTGAACTGACAGATGTGTTTGTGACCCACGGCGGGATGAACAGTGTCAATGAAGGTATTCATTATCATGTTCCAATGGTTGTCATCCCGGTTGACAAAGATCAGCCGATGGTGGCAAAAAGACTGACGGATCTCTCTGCTGCTCGTGCACTCGATAAAGACGAGCTGACAGCAAGGCAGTTGAGAGATACTGTAGAGAGTGTACTCGGAAGTGACACATACCGTGCTGGGATTGAAAAGATTGAAGAAAGTTTCCAAACAGCAGGTGGAACAGAAAAAGCATTACGTGTCATTGATCAGTTTATGCAAGCGAAACAGATGCAATAGGTAAGGTGTTTACCCAAGTTGGCCAGTCTGTCTTAATAGGAAACCCACTTGACAAAAAATAACCAATCTTTTATCGTATACGTAACAAACGACGGAAGGGTGACCCAATGCAATGAAGTACTAATCCTATGACCTGTAAGCAAAATGAAAGAACGAAGGCAGTGAGCAAACGATATGTGTTGCTATGTTTGCTGCGTTTTCATTTTTTAGCTTCGGAATAGGATGGTACAGCTTGGGAATCAAAGATTGAAGTGATGGATACGGGGGATATGTGTGCTCATTTGTTGAACCGCATGTCATTCTGTATCGATACGCTTATTTTTGTACACCATTTTGCCTCCTATTCTGAGAATGGGAGGCTTTTTCATGTCTCCTGATACGAAAGGAGAGGGTTGGATGTTACTGAGAGCCCACCAATTAAAAGTATTTCGAAAGGATCGTTTGTTATTTGATATAGAGGAGCTCGCCATTCATCAAGGGGACCGAATCGGCCTTGTAGGGACAAATGGCAGTGGGAAAACGACATTGCTCCATGTACTAGCGGGTAGGGAAAAACCAGACAGCGGCACATTTGCACACACTACAACTTGTACGCTGCTTCCTCAACTAAAGACAGGAGATGGCAGACAAAGTGGCGGAGAGATGACACAAGCTTATATTGAAAGAGCTTTAAGCCGGCCTTCTGCCCTTTTATTAGCCGATGAACCCACGACTCATTTAGATACGGAGCATATTGAGTGGCTAGAAGAAAAGCTTCGTCATCATCAAGGTGCTCTGATTGTCGTCTCGCATGACCGTGCTTTTTTAGATGCGTTATGTACAGACATTTGGGAATTGGAAGATGGGAAGCTCAAACTATACAAAGGCAACTACAGCGATTTTGCCCGGCAAAAAGAACTCGAACATCGCCAGCACGTGGAGGCGTACGAGGTGTATACCCAAAAGAAAAAACAGTTAGAACATGCACTGCAAAAGAAAATGAAAAAAGCCGACAAAGCGACAAAGCCATCTCCAAAGCTGAAATCCTCGGGGCCTAAAATTGCAAAGCCTTATTATGCAAACAAGCAAAAAAAGCTTCAAAAAACAGCCAAATCTATTGAAACAAGAATGGAGAAATTAGAAAAGGTGGAGAAGGTAAAGGAAGTCCAGCCTCTTCAAATGACGCAGCACACCATGAAGGAAGTGGCAAGCCGCTCCATTTTTCGTGTCGAACATGTAGATGGCATGGCAGGAGATAAAGTCCTTTGGAAAAAGGCGAATGTTGAAGTGAGAGGCGGAGACAAAGTCGCGATCATTGGGAAGAATGGGAGCGGTAAAACGACATTTCTCCGAATGCTTGTAAACGGACATCCCGGGATTTTTCGTTCAGAAGCCGTGAAGATTGGCTATTTCAGCCAAGATCTTTCAGGACTGAATCTAGATGAATCGATCTTACAAAATGCACTGGAACAGGCGATTCAAGATGAGACGATCGTTCGCACCGTTTTAGCGAGACTTGGGTTTCGGGGAGACGATGTGTATAAGCTGACGAACGTATTAAGCGGCGGGGAACGAGTGAAGACGATGCTTGCAAAGTTGCTCGTCAGTGATGCCAATGTTCTGATGCTTGATGAACCGACGAACTTTTTAGACCTTGCGGCAGTAGAAGCGCTTGAAGGACTTTTAAAAGATTACCCGGGCACAGTTGTGTTTGTCTCCCACGACAGGAGGCTCATTGAGCAGGTGGCTACTCGTATTCTTCATGTGCATGAGGGTACCATTGAACGCTTTGATGGCACCTATGAAGAATATAAACAAAAGGAAGAAAAGCCAACTGCTACAAAGAAAGAAGAAGAGCTCTTGCTGATTGATATGCAGCTGTCTGAAGTGCTCAGTCGTTTAAGCATCGAGCCTTCTCGTGAGCTTGAAGAGACGTTTCAAGCATTGTTAAAAAGAAAGAAGTTGTTAGAGTCATAAAAAAAAGCCCCTGTGTTTACTGCACAGGGGTCTGTTCGTTTCGTTCTTTTTTCAATTGTTCAAGTTCGCTGACTGTGACAAGCTGGTAGCCTTGTTTGGTGAGTTCATGTATGATCTTCACTGCTGCTCGAGCAGAGCTGTCATAAATATCGTGCATGAGTACGGTTTTGCCATCTGCTGCATGTGAGAGAACATGGCTTGTGATCTGCTGGCTGTTGCGAATTTTCCAGTCTTCAGGATCGACATCCCACAATGAAACGTTCATGTCCACCGCTTGATTGATGTCGGGATTTGTTCCTCCATATGGCGGTCTAAAGTGCGTAGGAGTATAACCGCTGGCCTTTTCAATCAGCTTCTGCGTGTCTTTTACTTGTTTGACCGCTTCTTTTAGAGGGAGTCTCGTTAATAAAGGATGGTTATATGAATGGTTTCCGATCTCATTTCCGCCCTTTAAAATGTCGGCAAGCATTCCAGGATAATACTGAACCCTGCTTCCTAATACGAAAAAGGTGGCGTGTCCTTTATTTTCTTTCAGCGCTGCTAAAATGGTTGACGTTGTGGCTGGGTTTGGACCATCATCAAATGTGAGTGCGATGGCTTTTTTATTCGGATCAAGCTTTGGCTTTTGCGGCAGCTTGACGGCTTTTCTTTTTGGATTCGGTTCTTTGATTTCATTCTGATTTTTGGTCTTATTCATATATTCCGGCTTCAAGATATCTTTTAGCAACGTCTTTTTGATCGCCAGCGTTTGTGGACCTAAGTCCTTTGCGGCTACTTGAGAAGCTGGGAAATAGAACTCTATATATTTCTCTTTTAAGGCGAATTGACTGAAGTTTTGACCAGTAGGGGCTGTTCCTTTTTGAAGGAGTGATAGATCCTTAGATAAGGTTTTATCTTTTTTAAGCTCCGTGTATGTAATATAGGATAATTTTTTCAAATAGTCCTTTTTTGGTTGAAATAAATCTTTTGTGTCAAGAAAGTCTTTTTTCTGAAAATCGAAATTGATTGTGACGTGATGAGTGGTCCCATTTTGCTGACCTGTATACGTGTAGGTCGTAAAATAAATGGCCGCAGATTGTTTTGCATAGTGCACCATGTCATAGTCAATATTCAGTTCAAACCGTTTGTTTTCATCAATGTCCTTTGCTTCACTAAATGTCTTTTTGAAATGCCCTAATGCTGAATTCGCATAGCTTTGAATCTTGTCATCTAGCTTTTTTTGATGAAAAAGTGGATAGTTCACCGCATATCTCATAAACTTCCCGTCATTTACAAGAGTGACAATTTCAACATTTTTATAATTCGTATCCTGCTTCACATTTTTCTTCTCTGTACCGCTTGCTTGCTGATTTTGAAAGAATGCAACTGCTCCAATGACGATGGCAAGCGCAAATAGGATGATACTCCATTTTCCCTTTACTGACACAACTTTCAATTCTCCTCTCATGACGGGTCATTCTTTATTTCTTTGACATCTGTTTGTAATATTTTTATAACAATTGACTTACTTTTGTAATTTTAGGGGATTTTCATGCGGAATGTCAACTATTTTCCTATTAAAATACTGTAAAAATTGATAGGTCTTTCAGAACGAGAAAAAGCAGAAGGAAAGAATTCTCTTATTTGCCGTCTACCAATACCTTCAATAATTAAAAAAATGAGCCGTACATTGATTTTTCAGAGGCTGACGGCTATAATTTTGATGATTATGATTCTCATTTTCAAACTGACTTTTAATGAAGAAAAGGATGACACCGATTTTGCCGGATAAGCGAACATCTCAACAAAAACGATCATCACCTATTTTGTTCTTTTTATTGTTTTTTCTCGCTGTCATTGGTTTATTGGCGGCTATGTTTTTGGCTGTTTCCTATGGTGCAAAGTCATTGTCTTTGCAAACGGTCTGGACAGCTGTGTTTGACTATCAGTCTCATGTGACAGAGCAGCAGATCATTCATGAATTAAGGCTTCCTCGTGTGCTAGGAGCGGCGCTTGTTGGAGCGGCGTTTGCTGTGGCAGGTGCGCTCATGCAAGGCATTACAAGAAATCCGCTGGCAGATTCGGGGATATTAGGCATTAACGGCGGTGCGATGTTTGTAGTCGCTCTCTGTTTTGCTTTTTTTCCAGGAATGCCTTATTCGGCATTGATGTTATTTTCTTTTTTTGGTGCCGTTCTCAGTACACTGCTGATCTTTGCCATTGGGGCGGCTGGCGGCGTGCTGACTCCACTTCGGCTCACTGTAGCTGGAGCTGTTGTTGCCGCATTGCTGCATGCGCTAAGCTCGGGTATCGCCATTTACTTTGATCTCAGTCAGGATCTGGCTTTTTGGTATGCAGGGGGTGTGGCAGGTGTCAAATGGCCGCAGCTGATGATCCTTGCTCCAGTCATTCTCATTGTCATCGTTTGGGCGATGTTATTAGGACGATCCCTCTCGTTATTATCACTTGGTGAAGATGTAGCTGCGAATTTAGGGGTGAAAACCCGGCAAGTGCGAATACTAGGTATGGCAGCTGCGGTTCTGCTGGCAGGCGTTTCTGTATCGGCGGTTGGGTCTATTGGGTTTGTCGGGCTTGTCATTCCGCATATTGCACGAAAGCTGGTTGGGGTCAATTATCGTTTCGTCATTCCGATGTCAGCGATTTTAGGCGCAATGCTTCTCGTCTTCGCTGATCTTGCCAGCCGGACAGTAAATCCGCCAAGAGAGCTTGCCATTGGCGTCATGGTGGCACTTGTTGGTGTTCCTTTCTTCTTATATATTGCCAGAAAAGAAGGGAGGAACCTGTCATGAAAGAGAAACGGCGTGCTCTTGTCGTGACAGCCGTTTTGCTTTGTCTGAGTGCGGCTGTCGTGCTGTATAGTTTAAATACCGGCACGCTGAAACTCAGTCCTCTCGTTGTCGTCAAAACGTTATTTGGCTTTGGAGATTTCCAAAGTGAGACGGTGCTGTTTGATTATCGTCTGCCTCGAATCGTCGTGACGATACTAGCTGGAATAGGTCTAGGCATCGCAGGTGGTATTTTGCAGAGTTTATCCCGCAATCCACTGGCCGACCCTGGGATTATTGGTCTGAATGCAGGAGCCGCATTCGGCTTAATCATCTTTGTGACGTATTTTCACGTACTAGAAGGAAATCCATCTTTACTCATTCCGCTCTTTACGTTTGGTGGAGGTCTGCTTGCGGCGGCAGTCATCGTTCTTCTTGCGTACGACAGGCATGAAGGGCTTGTGCCTATCCGGCTGATCCTTGTTGGAATTGCCGTAGCTGCGGGGTTTAGTGCATTGACTTTATATTTGTCATTGAAACTGGATGAAGATACATACACCTTCGCTTCAAGGTGGCTTGTGGGAAATGTATGGGGAAGAGACTGGATTCATGTACTTGCGCTCCTGCCTTGGATTGTTTGTCTGGTCCCGCTAACGCTCATGCAGTCCAGCACACTCAATGCGTTAACATTAGGTGATGCCGTCGCCTCAAGTGTCGGAGTACGTGTAGAGCGCAAACGACTTTTTCTTCTCACCTTAGCTGTTGGTCTAGCGAGTGCAAGTGTATCGATGACAGGCGGAATTGGTTTTATTGGCCTTGTTGCACCTCATTTGGCGAGGCGTCTTGTCGGCTCACTGCACCAATATTTTTTACCAGTGAGCGCCTTGCTTGGATTGTTGATTTTGGTCAGTGCTGATACACTCGGACGTTCCATATTTGCCCCAAATGCCATCCCTGCAGGTGTGGTTGTGGCTTTTATCGGAGCACCTTATTTTCTCTATTTACTAACAAAAACAAAATAAGAAAGAGGAACTCATCATGAAAAAAGTACTTGTGTTTGGTTTAACGCTCTGTTTCTTGATTCTGGCCGCTTGTGGTCAACAGGAAACAAAGAAGACAACAAATCAAGATGAAAACGGAACACCTAAGATTGCGTCCTTGTCGATTCATTTAACAAATGACTTATTAGCACTCGGGATAAAACCTGCTGGCTCTGTTGTAGGGGGAGACTTAAAAGATTTCCTTCCACATGCGAAAAAGCAGCTTAGCCAAACGAAAAAGCTGGGCATCGCAGCAGATCCTGATATGGAGTCATTGCTTGCTTTAAAACCAGATGTCATTTACGTCGATGAAGAACTGGCTGGACAAGACTTATCAAAATACAAGAAAATCGCCAAAACCGAAGTGTTTAATTTAAATGATGGCACATGGCGTGATCATTTGAAAAAAATCGGCAAGCTCGTCAATAAAGAAAAAGAAGCCGATCAATATATTAAGGACTACAATCAAGAAGCAAAAGAAGTCAAATCACTCATCCAGAAAAAGATTGGAAATGGAAAAGTGATGGCGATTCGTGTAACAGCAAAAGAGCTTCGAGTATTTAGTATGAAACGTCCGATGGGGCCAATTTTATACGATGATTTAGGACTGACACCTGTAGATGGTGTGAAAAAACTGGACAGCAAACGTCCATTTGAAGTCATTTCTCAAGAAGTGCTTCCTGACTTTGATGCAGATGCTATTTTTGTCGTCGTGAACCGTGATGATAAGGCGCAACAGGCATTCAAACAGTTAGAGCAGACGCCGATTTGGAAAGGCCTAAAAGCCGTGAAGAAAAACCAAGTGTATCCGATTGCCGATCAGCCATGGTTAGATTATTCAGCTCTAGGCAACAAAATGGCAATGGATGAAGCAAAAAAGATGTTCTCTAAATAAACAGCACATAAATCAAGGCATCATTCCGCATCTAGGAATGATGTCTCTTTTTTTGATTCGTTCTTCTATTCATTCGCTTTTTGCATACATATGAGAGGGAACGAGCAGTATCGCCCGTATGAAAGGATAAGGGGAGGGGTTACAGTTGAAGGTTCAAAAAATTAGTGCAGGCACTATTGCGAGGCTTGTGCTGCTTTTATTGGCACTTGTGAACAGCGCTCTCACTGCTGCAGGAAAAAGCCCAATTCCAATTGATGAAGAAGGTGTGCAGCAATTCATTACGTTAGCCTTTCTTGGCATCACATCACTATGGGCCTATTGGAAGAACAATGATATTACGAAAAAAGCACGAACCAAAAAAGAAGAATAACAGAAAACAGAGCCTTTTCATGCAAAAAGGCTCTCAGCATGTAGACAAACCCTCGCATTCGGTGTCAGTCCTGCGCTCGGGTGCTCGTCCTTACTAGACTGCAAAGGTTTTCTATCACGCTGAAAAGAAGACAAAGGGCTAAAATAAGTTCATTTTAGCCCTTTGTCCATAAACTGAAAAGAGCCTTTTCATATAAAAAGGCTCTATTTCATCGAAGCGACAAGCGCCTCTCCCCGCAAATTGGTTTGATCTCAGTGGCTTACGCCCGGTGTTCTCCCATATTGGTAAGAAACGCTTTCACTTCCTCGATGGTTAAGCCAATGGCCTTTGCTTCACTCATGAGACGCTTCCATTCTGACATATTTGAGTCGGTCAGCTTTCTATGATGGACATGTAACGTCTTTCCTTCCTGCTCCTTTCTGTAGGTTTGGAGCAGCTGATACAGTTCTTCTTTAGGCATGCCGGATTGGACGGCATGAACGATATGATCCCGCCACTCCTGTTCACCGCCCTCAGCGTAATGAAACATCATCGTTTCTGCATCAAACAGCTCTTGTAAATCAATGTCTAGTGATGAGGATACCTTTTTTAAAAACTGGACAGATGGATTACGATGGACACCACGCTCAATTTTACTCAAATACGATTTAGAGACATGGGCATCTTCAGCCAGCTGCTGGATTGAGTATCCTTTCCTCTTTCGGTAAATGCGTATCACCTTTCCTATCATTCGATATATGATCTCCCTTCTCCCCGGCGAATCGTTCTGCGACCTTTTCGTTCATTATAAGAAATAAATTGTTCTTTATAAAATTCAAAAACGTAAGAAACAGGAAGTAAACAAAAGAAAACGAACGATTTCGTTCTTTAAAAAGAACTATAAGACCTATTATGACATTTTTCTTTGCGGGTATTATCTTTTATAATCCAATCATTAACAAAAAGAAACCATATATAACCTTTTTATGATGAAATCGGGAGGTATCTATGAATGAGAATATAGGTTTTAAGCAGCTGTTTTCTGTCATAAAAGAGAAAATGGCCCTTCTGATCCTGATTGTCCTGATCGTAACGGGCATTTCAGCCTACTATCAGTTCTATGTCTCGACTCCTGTATATCAGGCAACCACTCAAATTCTTGTTCATAAACGAAGCAGTGATGCACAAGCGAATTTAAACGATATTCAGATGAACCTTCAATATACACGTACCTTTCAAGTCCTATTAAAAAGTCCAATCGTTATTGAAAAAGTAAAAGAAACACTCAATCTTACAGAATCGGCGGAAGGATTAAAACACAAAATTGCCACAAGTACAGAAAATGAGTCAGAGGTCATAAATATTTCTGTACAAGATGAGGACCGCGCGAAGGCAGTAGCCATTGCGAATACAGCCACAGAGGTGCTGCAAGAAGAAATCAAAAAAACCATGAATATGGATCGCATTAATGTTTTGTCTGAAGCCAAGCTGTCCAACACGATACTGATGAACTCACGTAAATTCGTTCACATCGTTCTGGCACTAGGCGCCTCTGTATTAGGGGGAATGACACTCATTTTCTTAATGAATTTACTCGATGATACGGTGAAACGAACACATCAAATAAGAGAAGAGATCGGATTGCCGTCGCTCGGCAGTGTCTATCAGATGCAGGCAGACAGGAGGGCAAAAAAAGACAAGCAGTCCGTCATAACGGGAGGACAGAACATTGATTTTTAAGAGGAAAAAACGAGAAAAAAGAGATTTATCCTGTATTTCTGTATTAAATCCTCACTCTGTCATTGCGGAACAATTCCGAACGATCCGAACGAACATCGAATTCACGTCGATTCAAACGAGGCTGAAGTCGATATTGGTCACATCCTCCTTGCCGAAGGAAGGAAAATCATTTACGGCTGCAAACTTGGCAGCTGTTTTTGCACAGCAGAAAAAACGGGTCTTGCTCATGGATGCTGATTTACGTAAACCTGCCATTCATGAATATTTTGATCTAAGCCCCCGCACCGGATTGACCAATGTGCTATTAAATAATTGCAGTTTGGAAGAAGCCATTTTGCCTACACCGATTGAGCATTTAGAGCTGCTTCCGAGTGGGACCATTCCGCCAAATCCCGCTGAGCTGCTTTCCTCCTCTGTGATGAAGCAGCTATTTTACGAGATTGAGCAGCAGTATGACATGGTGATTGTTGATTCCACACCGCTTCTGCCTGTAGCCGATGCCAAAATATTAGCGAACCGGACGGATGGAAGCATTCTTGTGGTTTTAAGCGGTAAAACGAAGATTGCCGCTGTGAAGAAATCAAAAGAAGTATTAGAGGGTACGACAGGGAAACTGCTTGGGGCAATGCTAAATGGCAAGAAAGTGAAAAAGGGAAGGCACTATATGTATTAAAGAGATTGATAGGTGATGTCTCCTAATCTTTAACAACGGAGGCACTCGACCCTGCTGTGGGCATGACATATGCCTTAGATGCTCGTCATCGGTAGTGGGATGTGAGGACGGGTTTGATGCCCATTTTACGTAAGAATAGTGATGTTTTAAAAAGGGGGAGGAGCGTTGACTTACGCCCAAAGATTATCAATCATCGTGGCACTAGATTCATATCTCATCTTAGTTGCCGTCTTTTTTGGCTTTCAATTTGTCCAAGAGGCGGCGTTAACCGTATATACATTTGAAATGCTCGTCATTTCTTCGCTCAGTCTGCTTATCGGGCACCATTTGTTTTCGTATGTTTTTCACGTGTACAAGCAAGTATGGGCCTATACAGGGGTTAGAGAGCTATTTTCTTTAATGAAGACCTTTGCGTGTTCGTTTTTATTTTCCATGACGATGCTGTACATTTTTGTGCAGACATGGCCATTTCGCTTTTTATTTATTGTCTGGCTTTTCCATGTGTTATTCATCGGTGCATCACGTATGGCATCCAGGCTGTTTCATGATGGTGCCAAGCGGTTTCAAGTTGAAAAGGAGCGGGCACTAATCATTGGCGCTGGATCAGCCGGGACCATTATCGTTCGTCAGCTTCAGCAGTCGAGTGATGTACATATTGAGCCGGTCGCTTTCATTGATGATGACAAAACAAAGCATAAGCTTGAAATTATGGGGCTGCCTGTTCTTGGGGGAAAAGAACATATTCAAACGGCTGTTGCGATGATGGATATTCAAAAAATCATTATCGCCATTCCATCCAAAAGCAGTCACACATTAAAAGGACTATATAAGGAATGTGTAGCGACTGGAATCAAAACACAGATTATGCCGGAAATGGAACAGATTTTAAAAGGAACCCACGCGCTGAATCAATTGCGGGATGTACAGCCAGAGGATTTGCTTGGAAGAGAGCCGATTCAATTAGATACAAGCCGTCTATCCGTTCACCTAAAAGGAAAAATGATTATGGTGACAGGAGCTGGCGGGTCTATCGGGTCAGAAATCTGTCGTCAAATTTGTGTATTTTCCCCTCGGGCGATTGTGCTTGTGGGACATGGAGAATTTAGCATTCATTCTATTTTACTAGAGCTGAAAGAATTGTATGGAGACAGCATTAGCCTATATCCACAAATTGCGGATATTCAAGATAAACAAAAAATGAGTGAAATCGTTGGTCATTTTCAGCCGGATATGATTTATCATGCCGCCGCACATAAACATGTCCCGCTCATGGAAATCAGCCCGAAAGAAGCGGTGAAAAACAATATCATTGGGACAAAAAATGTGGCAGAAGCTGCACATGAGCACGGAGTTGAAACATTTGTCCTCATCTCATCTGACAAAGCGGTCAACCCTGCCAATGTGATGGGAGCGACAAAGCGGTTTGCTGAAATGGTGATTATGCAAATGGGGGCAAGCAGTGAAACGAAATTTGTCGCCGTCCGGTTTGGGAATGTACTCGGAAGCAGGGGGAGCGTCATTCCGATCTTTAAAAAACAAATTGAAAAAGGCGGGCCAGTGACTGTCACGCACCCAGCCATGACAAGATATTTTATGACGATACCAGAAGCATCAAGGCTTGTTATTCAAGCTGGTGCACTAGCAGAAGGAAGGCAGATTTTTGTTTTAGACATGGGGGAGCCAGTCAAAATTGTCGACCTCGCAGAAAACCTCATTCACCTCTCAGGCTACACCACAGACCAGATTCCAATCACATTTACGGGGATTCGTCCCGGAGAGAAAATGTACGAGGAGTTGCTCAACCAGCATGAAAAAGCACAGGAGCAAATTTTCCCGAAAATCCATATCGGGCATGCCTTGGATGGTGATCCGTATGTGCTGAACCGCTTTATTCACGAATTTAATATGATGAGTGACGATCAATTAAGACAGGCCTTGTTTGCCGCCATTGAGTCGCATGATGTATTGCCTGAACCGATGCAACGAGAGGAGGAGCCACTTGCTAATGAAGAAAAAAGTCTTGTTTTGCGCAACGGTTGATTATCATTTTAAGGCGTTCCATCTCCCGTATTTCAGATGGTTTCAGGAACAAGGATGGGAAGTGCATACAGCGGCAAATGGCCAGCTGGAGCTACCGTATGTGGATCAAGCGCATTCCATTCCGATTCAGCGTTCCCCTTTTCATTTGCACAACCGGCTTGCTTATGTGGAGCTGAAAAAGCTGTTAGAAAAAGAGCATTATCAGTTCATCCATTGTCACACACCGATGGGGAGTGTCATTGGCAGGCTAGCGGCGAAAACAACACGCAAAAAAGGGACGAAAGTTCTTTACACAGCGCATGGGTTTCACTTTTGGAAGGGGGCACCGCTTCAAAATTGGCTGCTTTATTATCCAGTTGAGAGATGGCTCGTTCAATATACGGATGCACTCATCACCATTAATGGAGAAGACTATGAAAGAGCCGATCGTCTGTCAAAAGAGAAGGCGGCTGTACATTATGTTCCCGGTATGGGTGTCGATATGAAGCGATTTGCACCAGTTGATGACAAAGAAAAAGACCGCCTTCGTAAAGCATATGGTTTTACCACGCAAGATTTTATCGTGCTGTGTGCTGGTGAATTAAATGACAATAAAAATCAAGGAATGCTCATCAAAGCTTGCGCGCAGGTGTATCGGAATATACCACATGTGAAAATTGTATTTGCTGGAGAAGGGACAAGTCGGTCGTCCTATGAAAAGCTGGTCTGTCAGCTGAATCTTGAGGAACATGTACAGTTTGCGGGATTTTGCAAACACATCGAAGATTGGATGCATCTGAGCGATGTCTGTGTATCAACCAGCTTGAGAGAAGGACTTGGGATGAATCTTCTTGAAGCAATGTCTGCTGAAAAGCCGGTGATTGCAACAGAAAATAGAGGGCATTGTGAGCTCGTCAAACATGGAGTGAACGGCTTTTTAGTCAAACCGCATGATGTGAATGGTTTAGCCGTTTATTTACAACAGCTCTACCATAAAAAGGACCAGCTTCACCTAATGGGGAAAGCGGGACGTTCTATGGCTCACGCATTTGCACAGGAGCAGACGGTAAGTGCAATGGAGGAAATTTACACAACGTATATGGACCAAAAAGAGAAGGTGATGTGAGCATGCGTCAGCCGAAAGTATCGATTATCATGGGTGTTTACAATTGCCAAGAGACAGTAGAAGAAAGCATTGAATCGATTCTCCGTCAAACCTATGAAAACTGGGAGCTCATCATATGTGATGATGCATCAACAGATGGCACCTATGAAAAAGTGCTGCACTATACCATGCGTGATCCCGATAGAATTCGCCTCATTCAAAACGAACACAATCAAAGACTTGCCGCCAGTTTAAATCGTTGTCTCACTGAAGCGAATGGAGAACTGATTGCAAGACAGGATGGCGACGATATATCAGTGTCTACACGATTAGAAAAACAGGTTCATTTCCTTGAAGCACATCCAGAATATGATGTGGTTGGTACGGCGATGACGGTGTTTGATGAGTCAGGGGCGAAGGGCGTTCGAGCCCTTGTCTCAGAGCCTGATCGAAGGGTGCTAGCAAGAGGAACGCCTTTTTGTCATGGGACGATTATGATGAGAGCGTCTGCCTACAAGGCTTTAAATGGCTATCGTTCTGTAAAAACAACTAGACGGATGGAAGATATCGATCTTTGGATTCGTTTTTTTGCTGCGGGGAGAAAAGGCTTTAATCTGCAAGAGCCCTTATACCTTGTAAGGGAGGATGAAGCGGCCTTTCAGCGCCGGAAATTCCGATATTCAATGGACAATGCCTGGCTTGTGTTACAAGCATGCAAGCAATTAAAATTGTCGCCGTTTGATTATCTCTTTGCGCTTAAGCCGGTCATCCGTGCCTGTATGTCACCAAAGATCATGAGGTTTTATCATCAGCGGAAACTTGGAGGATCTATGGTGAAAAGGAGGACGATTCGGGATGAGTGAGCCAAAGCGTGTACTTCATGTTGTGGGCGGAATGAACAGAGGCGGAGCAGAAACGATGATCATGAATATCTATCGTGCAATCGACCGGAATGTTCTTCAATTTGATTTCATTACCCACCGGGAGGATGTCTGTGATTACGATGAGGAAATTCGTCAGCTTGGCGGGCGGATTTTTTATGTCCCAAGTATTGGAGCGTCCTCTCCATGGACGTTTGTCAAAACGTTGACGAAGACGATCAAGCAAACGGGACCTTATCAGGCGGTGCATGCACATACAGATTTTCAAACGGGCTTTTCTGCCCTTGCTGCGAAACTGGCAGGTGTGAAGATACGCATTTGCCATTCACATAATACGGCTTGGAAACAGTCTCCTAGCCGGGTTGATCATTTGTTGCTCAAAGGATTCCGTCAATTGATCTTTGCCTTTTCTACGCAGCTCGTTGCATGCGGTGAAGATGCCGGTGTCTTTTTATTTGGACAAAAAAGAATGCACGATGGACGAGTGAACATTTTACCAAATGGGATTGATTTGGACCTTTTTTTTCAGTTGGAGCCAGAAGCGAAGATGAAGATGAAAAAAGACCTCCATCTTCACGAGAGAAAACTGATCATTGGACATATTGGCCGATTTCATGAGCAGAAAAACCATGTTTTTTTCATCGAATTAGCGCAGACACTGAAAAAACAAGGGGTCTCCTTTCAGCTAGTTCTCATCGGAGATGGGCCGCTCCGGCCAGTGGTTGAATCGTATGCAGTGAAAGCAGGATTAATGGAAGACATTGTGTTTACGGGCGTTGTCTCAGAGGTTCCGCAGTATATGAAAGCATTTGATGTGTTTGTGATGCCGTCTTTGTTTGAAGGTCTTCCTCTCGTATTAGTGGAAGCGCAGGCATCTGGACTCCCATGTGTGATTTCAGATCATATCACAAAGGAAGTCGATTTAGGTTGTGGGCTTGTGAAACGGAAATCCTTGCAAGATTCAGCACATGAGTGGATGAAAGCCATACTAGAAGCCTACCATGCAGACCCTCCTCTTCAGGAGACGATTATTTCTCAGCTTGGCCTTAGAGGATTTGATGTGAAACAGAACATCACCCGTGTGATGAATGTGTATGGATTGTAAGGAAGGATTGGCAGATGGCGGTTTATTTGGTGAACATGATCATGGTCTATTTATGGTCGAGCTTTGCTGCATTTTATGGCAGACCTGATGATACCATACAAAGCGGCTGGCGGCCGAACAAGCTTCTGGTGTTTTTTCCATTTTTATTTCTTTGTATTGTGGCGGGCATACGCTACAAAGTAGGAACTGATTTTGTAACCTATGGACAAATGTATGAGTTCTCCGTCAACTATGACAAGCCTTGGCATATTTTCGGATTCGGTGTAGACAAGGCCGCCACTGATCCGGGCTTTACATTGATCTTATGGATGCTCAATCAACTGTCACATGAGCCGCAAATCATGTATATCACAGTTGGGATCATCACCTATTTTTTTATTATCAAAACACTTGTGCGATATGGACGGCCATTTGAGCTTAGTATGCTGCTATTTCTCGGCACATTTCATTATTACGCTTCGTTTAATGGCATGCGGCAGTATATGGTGGCAGCGATTCTTTTTTATGCCATCCAGTTTGTCATCAAAGGTCAGTGGAAATGGTATTTTCCGCTCGTGCTTGTATGCGCGCTATTTCATTCCTCGGCACTCATTATGATTCCAGTCTATTTCATCGTCAGAACAAAGGCATGGTCTTGGATGATGCTTGTGTTATGCATGATTTTTCTAGGTTTAACCGCTCTGTATGACCGCTTTGTCTCCGTGTTTGTGGTGATGCTGCAAGGGAGTTCTTATGGTCATTACGAGGAGTGGCTGACAACGAATACGAATGGAATGAATGTGACGAAAATTGGTGTCTTGATTTTACCGTTATTGCTTGCGTTCTTTTGTCGAAAACGACTTCGTGAGCTGACGCCAGAGAGTGATTATATTGTGAATTTTTGCTTGCTTGGATTTTTGTTTGGCATCCTTGCAACGAAGGATGTCATTTATGCAAGATTTCATATTTACTTTGGTCTGTATCAGCTCATTTTACTACCTTATTTCACACGGATTTTTGACCAGCGAACCAATTTCTTTATGTATATCGGAATTGCGGTTTGCTATATTTTGTACAGCATCATGCTGATGCCGTTTGATTCTTCTGTTTTACCGTACCGAACGATTTTTACAAAGTAGATTTGAAGAAAGGTGGGGCTTGCTGTCATGCCAGCTATCAGTCTATTGGTCGCAGTCTATAACACTAGTCAATATGTGGAGCAGTGTCTTCAATCGATTGCAGACCAAAGCTTTTCAGATATAGAGGTCATCCTCATTAACGATGGATCTACCGATCACAGTGGAGACATCCTTGAAGCGTTTGCTGCGCGTGATGAGCGATTTCGGGTGATTCACCAAACCAATCAAGGGCTGGGAGCGGTGAGGAACAGGGGCATAGAAGAAGCAACAGGAACGTATCTTGCCTTTGTTGATTCAGACGATGTTCTCGCTCCTCAATACTGTGAGGCTTTATATCAAGAAGCCGAAAACACCGGTGCCGATCTTGTTGTCAGTGAATATTGGATTCAGTTTGAACAGTCAAAACGGATCATACCGACGACGCTGTTAGCGCAGCAGGAAGCCGATAAGACAAGTTTAATAGAATCGTTATTACATGGTGAGATCACAGGATTCTCATGGAATAAGCTGTATCGGCGGGCGTTTATCGAAAAGCATCATATCCGTTTTCCGTTGAGAGGTGAGCTTGAGAATATTGAAGATCAATATGTCACGCTGCGCTGTTTTTCTTTATCACGTGTCATTGCCTTTGTTCATGAGCCACTTTATTATTACCGGGTTCATTTGTCATCCATTGTCCAGCGATATCAAAAGCAGTATTTTCAGCATGGACTGGCGTTTTATGACGCGCAGCGTTTGTTTTTAAAAGAGCATGATGAGCTGACACCATATGAGAAGGCTTTTTATTTTTTTATCGTGAATCATACGCTGCATTGTATGCTCAATGAATGGAAGAGCCAAAATTCCCTTTCCTTTCAAAAAAAGCTTGGTCATATGCGTGAAATGGTGACACATGAAGCTTTTCAGAAGGCTGTGAAACAAGTGGAACCATCGAAGCTGACTGTGCGAAAGCGAATGATCTTATTCCTTGCTAGGATGCAGTGGGTGTATCCGCTCTCTGCCGCAGCTTCAAGCTATCAAAAATGGATTGAATATCAAACGAGAAAATCGGGGTGATGAGTGTGACATTGCAGCAATTAAAAGCACATGCCGCAGAGTGGCTGCTCTTAAAGGTCAAGTATCCACTTCAATATAGGTTGAGCCGCCAAAGACTGCCAGAGCTGCGTCATCAGAAGAAAATCATTCTCACGCTGCTGCCGGCACATGACAACTTAGGTGATCACGCGATTGCCTATGCCAGCTGCTGTTTTCTACAAAAGCACTTTCCAGACTATCAAATCATAGAAGTAGACATGCAGGAGATGTATCGTCTAGCACGTCCGCTGAAGCACGCACGGCACCCAGAGGACATTGTCTGTATTATCGGCGGGGGCAACATGGGCGATTTATATCGATATGAAGAATGGACAAGACAATTTATCATGAACGCCTTTAAGTCTTATCCCGTCATTCAGCTGCCCGCTACTGCTCATTTTACAGAAACAAAGAGAGGGAAAAGAGAAGAACGCCGCGCTATTCAAGCATATCAGCAACACCCGAGGCTTCTCTTGATGGCAAGAGATCAAACCACCTATCAATGGATGAAGAAGCATTTTCCTAATAAAGAGGTGTGGAAACAGCCTGATATGGTCCTGACATTAGACGAAACATCAAAGAGTCAAACCCGTAAAGGTGTGCTACTTTGTCTGCGTGAGGATAAGGAGGCGTATCTCACGAAAGAGAAACGAGAACAACTGCAGGAGCATATCAAAGAAACGTATGATCAAGTTGGTTTTATCACAACGACCATTGGTAAGCGAGTGAATCGAACGACTCGTTTAGAGGAATTATCCACGCTATGGACGCAGTTGAGACAGGCACAAGTTGTCGTGACAGATCGACTGCATGGCATGATCTTTTGTGCGATCACACATACACCGTGTGTTGTCATCAGGTCGTTTGATCATAAAGTCATGGAAGGATATGAATGGGTAGCGCACTTGCCGTTTATGACCCTTTTGAAGGAACCAACGGAGGAAGCGGTGAAAAAGGCCATTCATCAGCATATGAAAACAAGCAGACAAAAGGGAGAGGAAGTTGGATGAAGGCCCTTAAACACTGCGTGAAATCACCATGAACCGTGCGTTTCTTTACAATGTCAGTGCAAATGTGATGACGTTTTTCTTGATGATGCTGATGTCTGTTTGTTTAACGCCTTACATTGTTCATACACTTGGAGTGGAAGCGTTTGGTCTGATTCATCTGACGCAAAATATGATCAACTATTTATCGGTCATTACGGCTTCATTAAGTGCTGTGGTGGTGCGTTTTTTTTCTGTTGCGGCTCATAAAGGAGAGATGGAACAAGCGCAGCGCTATCTCGCTTCCTATTTTGTCAGTTCTCTTCTTTTATCCATCTGTCTTTTTTTACTTTGTCTATTCATGTCTCAGCAGCTGGTTGACTGGCTTCATGTGCCTGCTCATCTTGCAAAAGATACACAGATCGCCTTTGTGTTAGGGGGTCTTTTATTTATGCTCAATTTCGTCATGTCTGGTATTGGGGCGGCACCGTTTTATGCGAACAAATTATATGTATCGAGTGTTGGACAGGCCATTCAGATGTTTGGCAGGGCGCTTGTGATTGTACTGTTATTTACTGTGACGACACCAGCCATCTGGCATATTCCGCTTGCAGCCGTTATGGGGAGTTTCGCCGCTTTGGGAATGGGTCTCTATTATTTTAAGAAACTCATTCCTTGGTTTTCGTTTAAGTGGCGGTACGTTTCTTTATCTTCAAGTCTCACGCTGGTTCGATCAGGGGTGTGGCATTCATTTGAGCAAATGGGCATTTTGTTGTTTTTACAAATCGATTTATTGATGACCAACTTACTGATTGGGGCAGAAGCGACTGGACAGTATGCCGCCATTTTACAATTCCCATTATTATTGCGCACCCTTGCAGGGACACTTGCGGTTGTGTTTGCGCCAACGATCACAAAATTATATTCAAATCAAGACGAGCAGGGGCTCATTCAATACGCCGCCAATGCCATGAAATGGAGTGGTTTATTTGTGGCATTCCCCGCGGCTCTGTTAGGAGGTCTTGCCGGTCCGCTCATGCTGTTATGGCTTGGACCAGCCTTTGAGGAACTGAAATGGCTGCTGATGATTCATGCGGCTTATTTGTGTTTCACGTTGATGTTTTTACCGCTGACCTATGTACCGACTGCCTTTAACCGATTTAAAGTGCCGGCGGTTGTGACACTCATATTAGGCGGTTCCAATGTCCTGTTCGCCTATGGACTGACTCACCTACTTCAGTTTGGGTTATATGGCATTGCCTCAGCAGGGGCCGTTGTTTTATTGATGAAAAATATCGTCTTTCTCCCATTGTATACAGCCAAGATCACGAAACAGAAAAGTACCATCTTTTACAAACATACAGTCGTTCCGCTGTTTGGGGCTCTGTTCATATGGGGGATCTGTGCCGGCATTCAGGCTGTGTATGATGTGACGAGATGGTGGGAGCTATTTTGTATTGGCGGAATATGTTTCGTTCTCTACTTAGGCTATTTGTATCAATTTGCAGGAACAAAACAAGAGCGGATACAGCTCATGCGTAAGGTGAAACAAGCTGCTATTGAACGAGCTGTCTCCCGCTAGTGTGGAAAGGAGAAGCAATGATGAAAAGAATAATAGATGTGGTCGTGGCACTGACATTGCTCATCGCAGGGAGTCCTCTTTTCCTTCTCATCTATGGACTCATTCGGTGGAAAATCGGAGCGCCTGTGGTGTTTCGACAAGAGCGGCCTGGTCTGTACGGACAGCCGTTTATGCTTTATAAATTTCGGACGATGACCGAGGAATGCGATGAACATGGCGTACTGCTTCCAGACCATCTTCGATTAACAAAAACCGGCGCCTTTATTCGCAAGCTCAGTCTTGATGAATTGCCGCAGCTTGTCAATGTACTCAAAGGGGAAATCAGTCTCGTTGGACCAAGACCGCTTTTAATGGAGTATTTACAAATGTACACAGAGGAGCAAGCGAAGCGTCATCTTGTGAAGCCTGGTATCACTGGATGGGCCCAGGTGAATGGGAGGAATACTCTCTCTTGGGAGGAGAAATTCACCTATGACCTCTGGTATGTAGAGCACCAATCGTTTTGGCTCGATATGAAAATCTTATGGATGACCTTGCTGAAAGTCATCAAAACAGAAGGGGTGCAGCAGCCAAATCATGCAACAGCTGAAAAATTCAAAGGAACCGATACGTAAAGAGCAGCCCATTGGCTTAATAGGGGCTGGCGGACACAGCAAGGTCATTCAGGAGTTGATTTTTTTGCATCCTGATTACTCATTGTGCGCTGTATTAGACGATCGATTTGAGGAGGCTGACCCTCAAAACGGCACTTTGTATGGTCCGATTTCTATGAGTCAAAAGGTAAGAGATGAAATACCTGATATGCAATGGCTGATTGCCATTGGGCAAAACGAAATCAGACAGAGGATCAAAGAACGTCTCGCATTTGAAGAGAGGGCATTTGCCACACTGATTCATCCAGAGGCAGTTGTGAGCTCGTCAACGAAGGTTGGCCGAGGAACGGTTGTGATGGCAAGGGCTGTTGTGCAAGCAGATGCAGTAATTGGTGAGCATGCCATTATCAACACCGGTTCTATCGTGGAGCATGACTGCTTTCTCGAATCTTTTACGCACCTTTCTCCGGGAGCTGTGCTCACCGGCTGTGTCTCTGTGCGAGAGGGTGCTCATATTGGAGCTGGGGCTGCTGTCATACCTGGCAGAACCATTGGAAGCTGGGCAGTGATCGGCGCAGGAGCGGCAGTGACCCGAGATATACATGATCAGAAAGTCGCCGTAGGCGTTCCTGCAATTGAGATCAAAGATCGAAGAGAAGGTGGGAAATCATGAGAGACAGGAAACGAATCTACTTATCTCCTCCTCATATGAGTGGAAAAGAACAGAAGAAAATAGAGGAGGCATTTAAGAGCAACTGGATTGCACCATTAGGACCGCTTGTAAATGAATTTGAGCAAGTGGTCGCGGATTATGCAGGGGTGAAGAGTGGAGCGGCATTATCTTCAGGGACAGCAGCCATTCACCTTGCCTTAAAACTCATTGGCGTTCAAAAGGGAGATATGGTCTTTTGTTCCACTCTCACATTTGTTGCCAGTGCAAATCCTATTTTATATGAACAAGCGACGCCTGTTTTTATTGATTCAGAAAAAGAGACATGGAATATGTGTCCGCTGGCGTTAGAGAAAGCCTTCGCTGAAACAAAACGACTTGGGAAAAGACCCCGTGCGGTTATTGTCGTTCATTTATACGGACAAAGTGCGAAAATGGATGAAATCATAGCGGTGTGTGAGGCATATGATGTGCCAATCATTGAAGATGCGGCTGAATCGTTAGGCAGTATATATAAAGGAAGAAAAAGCGGTTCAATGGGCAGGTTCGGTGTTTACTCTTTTAACGGAAATAAAATCATTACAACATCAGGAGGCGGAATGCTTGTCAGTGATGATGAAGCAGCCATCGACCGAAGCCGATTTCTCGCGTCACAGGCAAGAGAACATGCCCTACACTATGAACATCAAGAGGAGGGATATAACTATCGGATGAGCAACCTGCTCGCAGGTGTAGGAATTGCACAAATGGAAGTGTTAGAGGAGCGTGTTCAGCAAAAACGCCGCATTTTCGAGCGTTATCAAGATGCTTTAGCCGATATTGAAGGCCTTCAATTTATGCCAGAATATCAAGAAACCACATCAAACCGCTGGCTGACCACATTCACCATTGATCATCATGTACAGATGTCTCCAGTAGAGATGATAGATGCTTTAGAACAAAAGCAGATCGAAGCAAGACGTGTATGGAAGCCACTGCATCAGCAGCCGCTCTTTCATGGTTGTCCTTTTTATACAACAGCCGATGAAGTCCCTGCATCTGAGTTGTTATTTGAGACAGGTCTTTGCCTGCCATCTGGTACAAGTATGACAGACGCGGAACAGGAGCTTGTCATTGATACACTGTACAACGTCTTGCAAAAGAAAGCATTACCCTCCTCATAGGCTGCTCGTTCATCGGCAGCCTGCCTCTCTTTTTAACAAATCCCTTAATTTGTGGAATAATAAGGAATATATATTGTCATTTCGTTTCAAATATGATATTGACAACAGGGTACTTCCTCCTTAAAATGAAAATGATTATCAGCATCAATTAGGAGGAGCAACTTATGTCTATTTGGAGAAATTTTCCGAAAATTAAAATAAATACAATATTACCTATCCTACTGATCTTCTTACTAGTAGGCTGTTCTCAAGCAAATAATGGAGCAGGTGGAGACAAGGATCATCCCGATATGATCACTATGGCATGGCCAAGAGATATTGGCGAAATGAATCCACACATATACAATCCATCACAATTGTTTGCCCAATCCATGATTTACGAACCATTGGTGAGCTATCAAAAAAATGGAAAGCTTAAACCTGAATTGGCAAAATCATGGGATGTTTCAAAGGATGGTAAGGTGTATACGTTCCATCTTAGAGACAATGTCACGTTCTCAGATGGATCTAAATTTAATGCGAATATTGTGAAAAAGAATTTTGATGCGATTTTAAAAAACAAAGAAGTACATAGCTGGTTAGGTGTCATAAAGAAAATCAAAAAGACAGAAGCAGTGGACAAGCAAACGTTTAAACTCACATTAACTGAGCCTTATTATCCAACTGTTCAAGAGTTAGCTGTTGTGCGCCCCGTTCGTTTCCTAGGCGAAGCAGGTTTTCCAAAAAACGGAGATACATCAAAAGGAATCGAAAAACCAGTGGGGACAGGTCCTTGGGTATTAAAGACGTACAAAAAAGATGATTACGCGATCTTTGAACGAAATGACCACTACTGGGGAGAGAAACCAAAGGTCAAAGAAATCAAAGTGAAGGTCATTCCAGATGCCGAAACAAGAGTGATGGCATTTGAAAAAGGCGATGTAGATTTACTTTATGGAGAAGGAACGATTAGCCTCGATGCTTTTAAACAATTAGAGGCGAGCGGCAAGTATGAAACAAAGATGTCAGAGCCTGTAGCCACAAGACAGCTTGTCATGAACACAAAAATCGATCAGCTGTCAGATGAGAAAGTGCGTCACGCTCTTCAGTATGCGATCAATAAAACATCATTGGTGGAAGGTGTGACCTCTGGTTTAGAGGATGTAGCAGATCACATCTTGCCGACCAACATGCCATATACGTCAGGCATCCGGGTGAAATCTTTCCAATATGATGTGGACAAAGCGAAGGCTTTACTGGATGAAGCAGGCTGGACGCTTCCGAAAGGAAAAACCATACGCGAAAAAGACGGAAAAACGCTTGAGTTTAGTATGATGTATGACTCAGCAGAATCGATTCAAAAAACAATGGCTGAAACACTGCAGGCAGAATGGGCAGCCATTGGGGTCGGCGTCAAACTTGAAGGTGTCGAGCTGGCGACGCAGGTTCAGCGGTTTAAAGCGAACAAGTTTGATATGAACTTCTTTAGCAATTATGGAGCGCCGTATGATCCGCATACATTTATGAACGTTGTCTCATCAGATGGTTTTGGATTCAAAGAGGCGATCTCAGCGTATCCGAATAAAGATAAGCTGATCAAAGAAATGACGGAGATTCCATCAACAACTAATGAAAACAAACGTAAAGCACTTTATTCGTCCGTCTTATCATCCTTGCAAGATCAAGGGGCGATTGTGCCAATTTCTTATTTTAAAAAGACAGCTGTTTATCAAAAAGATGTGAAGGACTTTGATTTCCCTGCGAATCGAGATGAACATCCTTTCACAGGCATCAAGCTGAAGTAACAGAAGGAAGGTAAGCAAATGAGCCGCTATATCATCAAACGAATGTTATCCATCATTCCTGTATTTCTACTAGCCACACTGTTCACAACTGGCATGATTCATCTGTCACCAGTTGATCCAGCGGAGGCATATTTAGCAGCGGCTCATATTCAGCCTACTGATGAGGTATTAGCCCAAAAACGAAGTGAATTTGGTTTAGATGAACCTTTTTACATGCAGTACCTTCATACGATTGAAAAAGTCGTCCGTCTTGATTTTGGGCGGTCGTATATGACCAATCAGCCTGTGCTTGATGAGGTGATCTATCGAATACCTGCGACGATTCAATTGGCGTTCACTAGTCTGCTGATCGCAATTTGTGTCAGTATTCCACTAGGCTTTTTCAGCGGGTTGAGAAAAAACGGCGTTGTAGATCATGTGAGCCGGATGATTTCTTTCCTAGGAGCATCTATCCCGACCTTTGTTTTGGGATATTTGCTCATCTTCTTTTTTTCAGTGAAACTCGATCTTTTACCTGTTGAAGGTGTTGGTACATGGGAACATCTTGTACTGCCATCCATTACACTGGCTGTGCCATTAATTGCGATGTATACGAGATTATTGCGAGCGAGTGTGAGTGAGACGCTTCACGAGCCTTTTGTTCAATATGCGAGAATGAGAGGGCTAAAGGAACAATCGATTATGTTCAAACATGTCTTCAGAATGGCGATATCACCGATGCTGACAGGACTTGGCGTGAATCTTGGCAAGCTGCTCACAGGGACTATTATTGTAGAGGCTGTTTTTTCATGGCCTGGATTTGGACGATTTTTTATAGAAGCGATCTTTAACCGGGATCTGCCGGTCATTCAATTTTATGTGTTGATGGCGGCGTGTATCTTTATCTTAAGTAGCTTGATGGTTGATCTCCTTCAGCTGCTCATTGACCCCCGTATTTCTAGAAAGGAAGGCCGCCAGCCATGATGACAAAAGTAAAACACCTCTTCTATCATCAAAAGATGATCTCGATCTGTGTGGTGCTGCTCGGTCTCCTGCTCATTGTGACGGTATGTGCACCATGGATCGCTCCGCATGACCCGGCGGCTGTTAATCTTGCAATGAAGCTAAAGGGTTCTTCATGGGAGTATCCTCTAGGCACCGACCAATTGGGAAGGTGCAATTTATCTCGTATTCTATATGGTGCTCGTATTTCACTAGGCTGTGCGTTGTTAATCTTTGTTTCCTCTCTATCTATCGGTTTAATCGTAGGGCTGATATCTGGATATAAAGGCGGCTGGATCGATCACGTCTTGATGAGATTGTGCGACGGGGTCATGGCATTTCCGAATTTGGTACTGATCCTCGGATTAGTCGGTATTTTTGGACCGGGGCTTTCTCAAGTGGTGCTGGCTTTGATGCTTGTGCACTGGGTGTATTACGCTCGCGTCTTTCGAGGGATGGTGCTTAGTTTAAAGGAACAAAACTTTATTGCAGCTGCGAAGATTAGCGGTACTTCCCATTGGAATATCATGAGAAAGCATATGATTCCGAATGTACTGCCGCCACTCGCAGTTGTGGGCACACTTGAAATGGGCTGGGCGATTATGGACATTTCCGCCATGTCTTTTCTAGGCTTAGGGGTTCAGCCGCCTACGCCTGAATGGGGAGCGATGATCCATGAAGGAAAATCTTATATTCAAACAAATCCTCAGCTGATGCTTTATCCGGGCCTTGTGATTATGGCTGTGGTCATTCTATTCAACTTACTGGGAGAAGCCCTTTCAGAGAAATATGGCATCAAACGTCGTGTGTAAAGGAATGAGTCAGTTGGAAGAGTCTATTTTAAACATAGAGAACCTGCATGTGCATACGAAAACGCCGCAAGGAACCATTTCTCTCGTTCAGGAAGTAGCATTTGAGGTAAAGCGCGGTCAAATTGTTGGATTAATTGGTGAGAGTGGATGCGGAAAAACGGTGACAAGTATGTCGATCTTAAACATGCTTGATCGAAAAACAACGGAAGTGACAGGCAGTATCACTCTACAAGGTCGAGAATTGATTGGTTTGAGTGAACAGCATATGCGGTCTATTCGTGGCAAAGATCTCTCATATATCATGCAAAATCCAATGAATAGCTTTACGCCTGTATGGACGATTGGACATCAATTGATTGAAACAATCCGCCGGCATACAGCTGTCAGTAAAAGGCAGGCACGGGTCCAGGCAATTAAAGCCTTAGAGAAAATGAACCTGCTGCATCCAGATCAATTACTGAGTAAATACCCTTTTGAATTAAGCGGGGGGATGCTCCAGCGTGTCATGATTGCTATGGCTGCCTGTATGCATCCACCTCTGATCATCGCAGATGAACCGACAACCGCATTAGATGTACACAATCAGAAGCTGGTGCTTGAGCACTTGAATCAAATTCGTCATGAATACGGAACGGCGATTTTGCTCATTACCCACGATCTTAGTGTGATTGCGGAAATGGCAGACGAGGTCGTGGTGATGAAACGAGGAAAAATCGTTGAAAAGGCTGAAGTTCTTGAGCTTTTTGAACACCCGAAGCATGATTATACAAAGAAACTTTTAGCAGCTCGTCCATCCATTCCAGCTGTTTGCACGATTTGAGGTGAGAAGACCGTTGCATTTAATAGAAGTGAAAGCAGTTAGTCATTCATATGGCAACCGATCGTTTCTGATGAGGACAAAAGGGAGAGCCCCTGTCCTGAAAAACGTTCATTTGACCATTGAAGAAGGCACTTGTCTAGGGTTATTAGGTCAAAGTGGTGCAGGGAAAAGTACACTCGGCCGCATCATCCTTGGACTAGAGCAGCCGAGGGACGGACAAGTTCTGTTTGAAGGTCAGGATATCATTCGTGCAGATCAGCGGACACATCAGCATTTCCGCCGACATGTACAAGCGGTATTTCAAGATTCATATTCAGCGGTGAATCCAAGGTGGACAGTGGAACAAATTCTATCTGAGCCGCTTGAAAACTATGAACCAATGACCCGTAAAAAACGTCAGCATATACTGATTCACTGGTTAGAAAGAGTAGGGCTCAGTGAGCAGGATTTGTCCAAGTACCCATACCAATTTAGCGGTGGTCAGCTACAGCGGATCAACATCGCCAGAGCACTGGTGCTTCAGCCAAAGCTCATTGTGCTGGATGAATCAGTCAGTAGCTTAGATATGGTTACCCAGGCAGTCATTTTAGATTTGTTAGTCGAATTAAAGAAAGAGCTGAAGCTTGCATACTTATTTATCACACATGATTTGACAGCGGCCTATCATTTAAGTGATCAATTAGCGATTCTTGATCAGGGTGAACTTGTGGCTCAGTTTCAATCGAAGGATGATTTCTTTCTATCAGAGCACGAAGCTGTGCTGAAAATGAAGGAGGCAACGCTCGCCAGCCACCCTTTGTCTCGAACGATTGGCAGGCCGGTTCGTTAACTTTTTCATTCCCTCAATGCCTCTTTTAAGAGAGGCTATTTTTCATGAAAGGCAGGTGGCATCGTGAACCATCGAGCATATTTAGCTTTGGCGATCCCTTTAACCATTTCAACGATGACCACGCCATTACTTGGAGCTGTCGATACAGCAGTTGTTGGTCAGCTTGCCAACCCCGCTTATATAGGGGGCGTCGCAGTCGGCAGTCTCATTTTTAGTACATTGTACTGGCTGTTTGGCTTTTTACGGGTAAGTACATCTGCTTTTGCCGCCCAAGCAAACGGAGCGCAGAACGAGGAGCAGGGTGTTCTTGCTTTTCTAAGGCCTTTTTTGCTAGCTACTATCGTCGGGCTTTGTTTTATTGCTCTTCAATGGCCCATTATTCAATCCGCATTATGGATCATCTCTCCTGCTGCTGATGTGCGCGAATATGCAGCGGACTATTTTCATATTCGGATCTGGGGAGCGCCATTTACCTTGATGAATTACGTCATACTCGGCTGGCTGATGGGGATGGCAAAAATGAAAGAAGCCCTTTCTTTACAAATTTTGATCAATGTCATGAATATGATCTTGGCATTGATCTTAGTTCATGCGTTTTCTTTTGCCGTCAAAGGTGTGGCAGCGGCGACTTTGATCTCTGAACTCACTGCTTTTGTGTTAGGGGCCTGGATCATCTTGAAGCATACGTCAAACGGTTTTCGGATGCCGTCTATCCAGCAGGTGATGGACACACGTGCAGTAAAGAAAATGTTTCATGTGAATAAAGACTTATTTATCCGAACGATCTGTCTGCTTGTTGTGATCAACATGTTTACAGCAAAGGGAGCTTCTTTCGGAACAGAGCAATTGGCGGCGAATGCCATTTTATTTCAAATTCACTACATCATGGCCTATTTGTTCGATGGATTTGCCAATGCGTCCAGCATCCTTGTCGGTAGATCAGTAGGTGCGAACGACCGAGCGCTTTATGATAAAACATTAACCCTTTCGAGACAATGGGCAGTTGTGATGGCATGTGTCATTGCGGCAGGTTACTTTTTCTTTAAAGTACCGATTTTGAGCCTGTTTACAAATTTGCCTCAGCTTCTTGATGTGACACTGCAATATGCCGATTGGCTCGTTCTTTATCCGTTTGCTGCTTGCTTTGGCTTGGTGATTTACGGTGTATTCACAGGTGCGACAGAAATTGCTCCTGTTAGGAATTCAATGCTGTTTGCGATGATTTTGTTTGTGGCTGTTCAGGCGGCAGTCATTCCGATATGGCACAATCACGGACTATGGTTTGCCTTTATCATTTATACTGTAGGGCGGTCCGGCTTTTTGATGATGTACAAATCGAAGCTGGATCAAAAGCTTTTCCTGCATGAAAAACACCCTTTGCAATCATGAGAAAGGGTGTTGTTTTTCGTCCATTTATTCGCTTTCTTTTTTCACCTTTTGGTACGCTTCATCGAGATGCTGAATTCGCTTCAAGACAACAGCATTTTTCGTCAATTGGTCCTGCACAAGTGTAGAAACCACCGACCGATAATAAGCGTTCATGGCATGAATCTTGTCTTCATGTTGATTCATGGCAATGTGCTGTTTTAAGTTATCAATAAAGTATGGAACGGAAAAAAGTTCAGACATGGAAATCACTCCTATTTCGTATATACGGTCCGTCAATCTTCATGTAAAATGATGAGAGGGAGGGGAGACAATGAGCCTTAAACTGCAACAAGAACTAGTATTAAAGCAGGTACTCACGCAAGAACTCAGGCAGGCGATTACGCTGCTGCAATTGAATTGTGCAGAGCTGGGTGAGTATCTTGATCAGTTAGCGCTTGAGAACCCTCTGATTGAGCGGAAAGACACGGACAGCTATCAACCAGTTTATCATAAAAGAACGCAAGATCGAATGACAGAGCCGTATCGTACGCATCAAAAAGAAAGCCTGCAAATGTATTTAAAAAGACAGGCCATTGATTTGAATTTAAGTGAAAAGAATCAAAGGATTTTTCAATTCATGATTGAGTCCATTGATTCCAATGGCTATTTAAATGAACCGGTTGACCAAATGGCCGCTGTGTTACAGGCTTCGGCAGAAGAAGTAGAGGCCGTTCTTCATCAGCTTCAATCATTAGAGCCTGCCGGTATTGGCGCTAGATCATTGCAAGAATGCATCCTGCTCCAGCTTAGACGAAAAAAGGATCGCTGGTATGAAGCAGAGCTGATCATCGAAGGGCATTTCTTTCTTTTCGCAAGGAAGGCTTGGAAGGAAATCGCAGCTAAAACAGGTATGCCGTTGAAAACCCTGCAAGCCATACAAGATGAGGTGTCGCTTCTCGAACCAAGACCAGGCCTTCATTTCTCTTATGAAGACCAGGATGTGTATATAGAACCAGATGTGTTGATTACAGCTGCGGGAGGTCACATCACATTCGAGCTGAACCAGCGTGCTTTTCCGGACATTGAAATGAATGAAGGGTATTTCGCCATGATTCAAGATCAAAAGCGGCATGAAGCATATGCATATTTAAAGGAAAAGCATCAGCAGTACAATTGGCTTGTTCAAGCGCTGAAGCAGAGAAAACAAACGATGACAAATGTCGTTCGTGAGATTATCTTACAACAGACTGATTTTTTCCTGACAGGGAAGCATAAAATGAAACCGCTTACGATGAAGCGGATTGCAGATATATTACAAGTGCATGAGTCGACAGTGAGTCGAACAGTCAAAGGGAAAATGGTGCAGACTCCTTATGGGTTAATGGAAATGAAACAGTTTTTCCAAGCGAAACTAGAAGGGCATTCGCTTGAAGAAGCATCCAGCTACACAGTGAAGACCCACATTGCAGAGCTGATTCAATCAGAAAATAAGAAAAAACCGTATTCGGATCAGCAAATCATGACGCAGCTTCAGCAAACCTTTGGTATCCGCGTCTCTCGCAGAACCATTGCCAAATATCGTGAACAAATGAACCTTCCGTCTTCCACGCTGCGGAAGCGATATGATTAAAAAGAAGCACATGCCAGAAACAATGGCACGTGCTTCTTTTTTGATGAGTGGAAGAGTGATAGAAGATTTCTTGAGAATTGAAAAAAGGGAAGACGTGTGATCTGAATTTTGGGGTAAAGTATAAGATAGGGCATGAGCCGATAGGGTAGACAACAGTGATGAGGTGAGACCAATTGAAATATAAACAAATCAAAACGAAAAAAATATATGAAGAAATTGCGGACGCATTAGTCGAATCCATTCGAACGGGGGAGCTTCTTCCGGGCGAAAAATTAGACTCGGTTCAAGCACTTTCTGAAAACTTTCAAGTCAGCCGTTCCGCTGTGAGAGAGGCGCTGTCCGCTTTGAAAGCGATCGGATTAATAGAGATGAAGCAAGGAGAAGGCACATATGTGAAGCAGTTCGATCCTGAGCAGCTCACATTTTGTTTATCTCCTGCTTTTTTGATGAAGCAGCAGGATATCGTGCAGCTTCTTGAAGTGAGATCAATCATTGAATCAGGTGCTGTCAAAAAGGCAGCATTGCTGCGGACAGACGAGGACCTCCATCGACTGCATGAGGCACTTGAACAAATGAAGCGTGCAGAAGCGCATAAAGAAATTGGTGAAGAGGCAGACCTTACATTTCATCTTGCCATCGCTAAAGCCTCAAAGAATCATTTACTGGCGGCGTTAATGAATCAGGTCTCATCCTTATTAATTGAAACGATGCGGGAAACGAGAAAAATCGTGTTATTTTCAAGAAAAGCGTCCATACGTCAGCTTTACAAAGACCATGAACGTATTTATCAAGCTGTCATGGACAAGCAGCCAGAAGAAGCGGAGAGGGCGATGCTTACACATTTGGAAAAAGTAGAACAACTTCTTGGTGATGTGCTGCAAGAACAGGAAGGAAAGCCAGATATTCAATAAGCTGTGCCGAAAAACGGCACAGCTCTATTATTGAAGAGAAATATGCAATTTTTTCATTCGATATTGCAGACTTTGCCTGCTCATGCCCAATATCTTTGCAGTCTGTGAAATATTGTCGTCCATTTTATTTAAGTAATGGACGATGTATTGTTTTTCAAATCGTTCCATTTGGGTTTGGAAATCAGTTGTATGATCTGAGCTCGTGTAGACAAACGTATCAGTTGCAGCTGCTCGATTAAGCGGACTCATCTGCATGTGTTCACTAGGACGTCCTTCTCCTTGCTTGAAACGGAAATGGTAAGGAAGGTGATGCATGCTTAAGTATGTTTCGTCCATCATCATATTCATCCCAGCTTCAATCACATGCTCCAGTTCTCTTACATTGCCCGGCCAATGATACGTTTGGAACAGGGCAAGTACCTCTTCATCAGCCGCCTTCACATTCATTTGAAACAGTTCATTATATTTTTGAATAAAATGCATGACAAATGTGGGGATGTCTTCTTTTCGCTCAGAGAGTGGCGGGATAAACAAGGTGACAATGCCAAGCCGGTAAAATAAATCCTTTCGCATTCGTCCACCTGCGATCGCATCCACAGGGTCCTCATTCATATTAGCAATCACTCTCACATCAATGGCGATTTCCTTTGTACTGCCTAACCTTCTCACACGTTTCTCTTGCAAGACGCGCAATAGTTTTGCTTGAAGAGCTGGGTGTAATGAGTTGATCTCATCTAAAAGCAGTGTACCTCCTTGTGCTTGTTCGAATAGACCGGGCTGATCTGTTGCCCCTGTAAAAGCCCCTTTTTGTGTTCCAAAAAGCAGACTTTCAATGAGGTTATCAGGCAGTGCTGCGCAATTCTGCGTAATAAATGGTCCAGATGAACGGCTGCTGCCATTATGAATGCTTTGTGCAAATAGCTCTTTCCCCGTCCCTGTCTCACCAACAATCAGCACATAAGAAGAGGTACGTGTGGCTCGTTTCGCATGTTCAATTACTTCTAAAAAGGCAGGACTCTCCCCAATGATTGAATCAAATGTAAAGCGTGTGTTTCCTTTTTTCTTCATATTGTGATGAATGAGCCGTTCCAGTTTCGTGACATCATTCGAAATTTCAACCGCTCCTTGAATCAAACCGTCTCGAACGAGCGGGTATGTATGGTTAATCGTTGTGATTTCTTTTCCATTGTAGTTGTGATACGTCTGCTTTGCATGAACCGTCTGTTTCCCGGTTCGCAGCGCTTGGACAAGTGTACTGTGCATCTCATCCTGAAACACAAAGAGGTCTAAGACATTTTTATAAAGGACATCAGAACGTTTTAAAGATTCGATCTCCATCATTTTTTTGTTATAAACAATGGTATTACCATTTTCATCAATGGCGTGAACCCCAACATCAATTAAATCGAGCATTTGTTTATATAGATCAATCTCATTTTCAAGCTTTGCGGTATGCTGATCTTTTTTCACTTGCGCCACCTCCAGACATTACCTCTATTTTACATGAAAAATTTTGCGGTTTCCTCTAAAAAAATTTGCATATGCAAAATTATTTTGCGTTAAAGATGAGAACAATCCTAGGCACAGAGCGATCACTAAGTTGGCATGATCCTTGCATAACATAAGAGTGAAGATGAACCCAATCAAAAGAGGCAAGCTTATAGAAGGAGGAATACACGATGACACAGACAAAAGCATTGATTCATCAAACAGAACAATACGGTGCGGCGAACTATCATCCGTTGCCAATTGTGATTTCAGAGGCTGAGGGAGTGTGGGTGACTGATCCTGAGGGCAACCGCTACATGGATATGCTCAGTGCATATTCTGCAGTGAACCAAGGACATCGCCATCCCCGCATTATTGAAGCGCTTAAAACACAAGCTGACCGCGTGACACTTACATCAAGGGCCTTCCATAATGATCAGCTTGGCCCATGGTATGAGAAGATTTGCAAATTAACGAATAAAGAGATGGCATTGCCGATGAATACGGGTGCTGAGGCTGTGGAAACGGCTGTAAAGGCAGCGAGACGATGGGGCTATGATGTCAAGGGGATCGAAGAGAATCGCGCAGAAATCATTGCATGTACCGGGAATTTTCATGGTCGTACAATGACGGCTGTGTCACTGTCTTCGGAAGCAGAATATCAAAGAGGTTTCGGTCCGATGCTTCCAGGCATAAAGCTCATCCCTTATGGAGATATTGAGGCGTTACGCGAAGCGATCACTCCGCAAACAGCGGCTTTTCTCTTTGAACCGATTCAAGGAGAAGCGGGCATTGTCATGCCGCCTGAGGGCTTTATAAAAGAGGCAAAAGCGATCTGTGAGAAGGAACATGTGTTATTGATCGCAGATGAAATTCAAGTGGGATTAGCGCGGACCGGCAAGATGTTTGCATGCGACTGGGAAGACATTGAGCCGGATATGCTGATTCTTGGTAAAGCACTTGGCGGTGGGGTATTCCCGATCTCATGTGTTGTCGCAAACCGTGATATTTTAGGTGTATTTAATCCAGGGTCTCACGGGTCTACCTTCGGCGGGAATCCTCTTGCGTGCGCAGTATCACTTGCTGCACTAGATGTTTTAATCGACGAGAAGCTTGCCGAGCGCTCACTGGAGCTTGGGCAATATTTCAAAGACAAACTATCACGCATTCAAAGTCCTGTGATTAAGGAAGTACGCGGGCGTGGACTATTTATTGGGATGGAACTGACTGAGGCAGCTAGACCTTATTGTGAGAAGCTCAAGCAAGCAGGGCTGTTATGCAAAGAAACCCATGAGACAGTGATTCGATTTGCACCGCCGCTTACCATTTCAAAAGAAGACTTGGATTGGGCAATTGCTCATATCCAAGCGTTATTTCAAGCATAAATGATCAAGGGAGAAGCCTTCAAATTCTCCCTTTCTCTTTCAATGAACGGCGAATTTTGTCAAAGGTTGATGAATAGAAGAGTGAAAGTGGGGAAGCGGATTTGAAGCCAGAACAGCATAATGAACTAGAGCGTTCCATGAAAAGCAGACATCTTTTTATGATTGCCTTAGGCGGGGTTATCGGAACAGGCCTTTTCCTTGGGTCAGGACTCATTATTCATCAAGCAGGCCCAGGGGGAGCCATTCTTTCGTTTATCATTGGCGGGTTGCTCATGTATTTGGTGATGCTCTGTCTTGGTGAATTAGCAGTGGCGATGCCGACAGCTGGTTCCTTTCAGGAGTATGCAACCAAATATATAGGTCCGTCCACAGGCTTTATGATCGGCTGGCTTTATTGGTTTAGCTGGGCATGTACAATTGGACTGGAGTTTACGTCAGCAGGCATTTTGCTCCAAAGGTGGTTTCCTGATATCCCAGTTTGGCTTTGGTGTCTTGCCTTTAGCGTCATCTTATTTGCCATCAATGCCATCTCAGCTCGCAGCTTTGCTGAAACCGAGTTTTGGTTTTCAGCCATCAAGGTTGCTGCGATCTTATTGTTTATTATCATTGGAATTGGCGCAATTTTCGGAATGATTCATTTGAAAGGTGGGGAACCTGCCCCCCTATTTCGCCATTTGACGGATCATGGCGGACTTTTTCCTAATGGTGTTTTTGCGATTTTATTAACCATGGTCACAGTCAATTTCTCCTTTCAAGGAACAGAGCTTGTAGGGATTGCAGCAGGGGAGAGTGAAAATCCAGAAAAAACACTCCCACGCTCTATTCGGAATATTATTTGGCGGACGATGGTCTTTTTTGTTTTATCGATTGCGGTTCTTGCAGCGCTTCTGCCATGGCAGACCGCCGGCGCAGTGGATAGTCCGTTTGTTGTGGTGTTGGACAAGGTCGGCATACCATACGCTGCAGATATCATGAATTTTATCATCATCACAGCGGTCTTATCTGTAGCAAACTCTGGACTATATGCATCATCACGTATGCTTTGGGCGCTTTCAAAAGACGGGAAAGGACCTGTTTTCACGAAAAAATTATCCAAACGTAAAATCCCGATCAATGCCTTATTGGTGACAATGGGTGTATCCGCTCTATCACTGCTCACGAGTGTTGTAGCACCAAAAACGGTATATGTCTGGCTCATATCCATTTCGGGTATGGTGCTTGTCGTGGTTTGGATGTCTATTTGTTTATCCCAATACTTCTTTAGGAGACAATTCATTAAAGAGGGCGGAGATGTAAAGGATCTTGTCTTCCGAACGCCTTTTTATCCATTCGTGCCATTAGCAGGCTTTATCGCATTTGGCATTGTTCTTATCAGTTTATTCTTTATTGAGGATCAGCGGATTGGTCTTTATTGCGGAGTTCCATTTATGGCCGCCTGCTACATCATTTACTACCTCAAGATTAAACCGAAGGAAGATGCGAAACGGTTTAATGAAGAGAAAGAAACGATACCGAAAACTTAAGCAGGCGGCTTTTGACCGCCTGCACCTTTTCAAAGACAAATGCATTCAATATAGAAGAAAATAAATAGTTTGAAAAAAATAAAATAGCGGAAAGCTAGATGACAAGCAGGTTATCGGTCAAAATGTGTCTATTTTTTGTCTAAATGTGTTTGTAAGAGTTGAAAATGCAAGATTATCCTGTTAAAATAATTAAAGAAAGCAGGGATTGATTTTTTTTGGCTGTGGCGGGACGTTTTTTGTCACAGTGGGACGTTTTTAGTCCAACGTGAAAAGAAAGGGTCGTTAGCCATGAATCGTTTATTGGAAGCTCAAAAAAAATTATTACCAGATCTTCTCACAGTTATGCAAAAGCGCTACGACATTTTGCAGTACATCAGATTAGCTGAACCAATTGGTCGCAGAAGTCTTGCGACAAGTCTTGGTCTCAGTGAACGTATCTTAAGAGCTGAAGTTCAGTTCTTAAAGGAACAAAATCTGCTGGATGTTAAAACGAGCGGTATGATGCTGACGACTGAAGGTCATGCTTTGCTTGAAATGCTTGAAGGAATGATGAAGGACGTTTTAGGTTTAACCTTTTTGGAAAATACATTAAAGAGGAAATTAGGCCTGGAAGAAGTCATCATTGTTTCTGGTGACAGCGATGAATCCCCGTGGGTGAAGCAAGAAATGGGAAGAGCTGCTGTCCAATGTATGAAAAAAAGGTTTACTGGAAATAATATCGTCGCCGTCACTGGCGGAACGACGATGGAAGCTGTTGCCGAAATGATGACCCCTGATGCCAAAAATCGCGACATGATGTTTGTCCCTGCGAGAGGCGGTCTTGGGGAGAATGTAAAAAATCAGGCAAACACCATTTGTGCCCACATGGCTGAAAAAGCTTCCGGTACTTACAAACTGCTGTTTGTTCCAGGACAGCTGTCAGAAGGTGCTTACTCTTCCATTATTGAAGAGCCGTCCGTCAAAGAAGTGCTTCAAACAATTAAATCATCCACGATGCTTATTCATGGAATCGGTGAAGCAAAAACAATGGCGATGAGACGAAACACACCTGCTGAAGATTTAAAAAAGATTGATGAGCATGACGCAGTGACAGAGGCTTTTGGCTATTACTTTAATCGTGATGGCGAGGTCGTCCACAAAGTGCACTCCGTCGGCATGCAGCTAGATGATTTAGAAAGCATTCCACACATCATTGCTGTTGCAGGTGGATCATCAAAGGCTGGGGCCATTGAAGCTTATTTCAAAAAACCCCGCCGAACGGTTCTCGTCACAGACGAAGGAGCCGCAAAAGAGTTATTAAGGGAGTCAATAGATCCCTCAATATAAAACATTGTGACCTATAAAAGGAGGAAACATCATGGCAGTAAAAGTCGGTATTAACGGATTTGGACGTATTGGACGTAACGTATTTCGTGCAGCATTAAACAATCCTGAAGTTGAGGTAGTAGCGGTTAACGATCTAACAGACGCTAACATGCTTGCACACCTTTTACAATATGACTCTGTTCACGGAAAACTAGATGCAGAGGTTTCTGTAGACGGTACGAACTTAGTAGTGAACGGTAAAACAATCGAAGTATCAGCTGAGCGTGACCCTGCGAAATTAAGCTGGGGTAAACAAGGCGTAGAAATCGTTGTTGAATCTACTGGATTCTTCACAAAACGTGCAGACGCTGCTAAACACTTAGAAGCTGGCGCTAAAAAAGTCATCATCTCTGCTCCTGCTAACGAAGAAGATATCACAATCGTTATGGGTGTAAACGAAGACAAATACGATGCAGCTAGCCACGATGTCATCTCTAATGCATCTTGTACAACAAACTGCTTAGCTCCATTTGCAAAAGTACTTAACGATAAATTTGGTATCAAACGCGGTATGATGACAACTGTTCACTCATACACAAATGACCAACAAATTCTTGATCTTCCGCACAAAGACTACCGTCGTGCTCGTGCAGCTGCGGAAAACATCATCCCAACTTCTACAGGTGCTGCGAAAGCTGTTTCACTTGTATTGCCTGAACTTAAAGGTAAATTAAACGGTGGCGCTATGCGTGTTCCAACACCTAACGTTTCTTTAGTTGATCTTGTTGCTGAATTAAATCAAGATGTGACAGCTGAAGACGTAAATGCAGCACTTAAAGAAGCGGCTGAAGGAGAACTTAAAGGAATCCTTGGCTACAGCGAAGAGCCATTAGTATCTGGTGACTACAATGGTAATGCAAACTCTTCAACAATCGATGCTCTTTCTACAATGGTAATGGAAGGCAGCATGGTGAAAGTCATTTCTTGGTACGATAACGAGAGTGGATATTCTCACCGCGTTGTTGACCTTGCAGCTTACATTGCAAAACAAGGTCTTTAATTTCTCACACTGAAGGAACTCACTTGGTTCTTTCCTAGAGACACGATATAATGAAGACGGACAAGGGAAGGGGAAGCATCCCTTTCCCTTTTTCTCTGTATTTATCCGTTCTGCACGATTTCTCGTTTTGATGAGGGCAAAATGGGAAAAGGATAAAGAGAGACTTGTCCAATGCGTAAGGAAACCAGAATAAAGGAGGATCTCCTGACGAGCATGAATAAGAAATCAGTAAAAGACATTGACGTAAAAGGTAAAGTTGTGTTCTGCCGCGTAGATTTTAACGTTCCAATGAAGGACGGAAAAGTGACGGATGATACTCGTATTCGCGCAGCATTACCAACGATTGAGTATTTAACAGGACAAGGCGCAAAGGTACTACTAGCTAGTCATTTGGGTCGTCCTAAAGGTCAAGTTACTGAAGAACTGCGTCTGACACCTGTAGCAAAACGTCTGCAAGAGCTTCTTGGACAAGAAGTGAAAAAAGCAGATGAAGCTTACGGCGACAACGTGAAAAAGCAAATCTCTGACTTAAAAGAAGGAGATGTGCTAGTGCTTGAAAACGTTCGTTTCTATCCTGGTGAAGAAAAGAACGATCCTGAATTATCAAAAGCGTTTGCTGATTTAGCCGATGTGTATGTCAATGATGCGTTCGGTGCTGCACACCGTGCACATGCATCCACAGCTGGTATTGCAGCGTATCTTCCGGCTGTTTCAGGCTTCCTCATGCAAAAAGAGCTTGAGGTTCTAGGAAAAGCCATTTCAAACCCTGATCGCCCATTTACAGCGATTATCGGTGGCGCAAAAGTAAAGGATAAAATCGGTGTGATTGAAAGTCTTCTTGATAAAGTGGACAACCTGATCATCGGCGGCGGACTTGCTTATACATTTGTCAAAGCACTTGGCCACGAAGTAGGGAAATCTCTATTAGAAGAAGACAAAGTAGATTTAGCGAAATCCTTTATGGACCGTGCAAAAGAAAAAGGCGTGAACTTCCTGATTCCAACAGATGTTCTGGTAGCCGACGACTTTTCAAATGATGCGAATACAAGCATTGTGCCAATCTCTGAAATTCCAAGTGATCTAGAAGCACTTGATATTGGAATAGAGACAAGAGAGAAGTATGCTGATGTCATTAAAAACAGCAAACTTGTTGTCTGGAACGGACCAATGGGTGTATTTGAAATCGATGCATTCGCTAAAGGAACAAAAGCAATCGCAGAAGCACTGGCAGAAGCAAAAGATACATATTCTGTCATTGGCGGTGGAGATTCAGCAGCAGCTGTTGAGAAATTTGGTCTTGCCGATCAGATGAGCCATATTTCTACAGGCGGCGGCGCTTCACTTGAATTTATGGAAGGCAAAGAACTTCCAGGTGTGACTGCATTAAACGATAAATAAGACCAAAACTGCTATAAGGAAGTGTCAATCATGAGAAAACCAATTATAGCTGGGAACTGGAAGATGAACAAAACACTTGGTGAAGCTGTAAGCTTCGTTGAAGAAGTCAAGTCATCTATTCCATCTCCTGACAAAGTGGAATCTATTGTCTGTGCACCAGCCCTTTTCCTTGAAAAGCTGAACAGCCTTTCTAACGGAACAGACCTTAAAATTGGTGCGCAAAACATGCACTTTGAAGAAAACGGTGCATTCACTGGTGAAATCAGCCCTGCTGCGCTTAAAGATCTTGGCATCGGCTACTCAGTGATCGGTCATTCAGAGCGCCGCGAATTCTTCGCTGAAACAGATGAAACAGTGAACAAAAAAGCACATGCTGCATTCAAGCATGGCATCGTTCCAATCATCTGTGTAGGTGAAACGCTTGAAGAGCGTGAAGCAGGCAAAACAAACGAACTTGTCGCTGATCAAGTGAAAAAAGCACTAGCTGGTTTAACGAAGCAGCAAGTCGCTGAATCTGTGATTGCCTATGAGCCAATCTGGGCGATCGGTACAGGTAAATCTTCTACAGCAAAAGATGCAAACGATGTTTGTGCGCACATTCGCCAAACGGTTGCAAGCGAATTTGGTCAAGAAGCGGCAGACAGCCTTCGCATTCAATATGGCGGAAGCGTGAAACCTGCGAATATTAAAGAATATATGGCAGAATCCGATATTGACGGTGCTTTGGTAGGCGGCGCAAGCTTAGAACCTCAGTCTTTCGTTCAATTATTGGAGGAAGGTCAATATGAGTAAGAAACCAGCTGCATTAATCATCTTAGATGGATTCGGTTTAAGAGGCGAAACAGTCGGTAACGCTGTTGCCCAAGCAAAGAAACCGAACTTCGACCGCTACTGGAACGAATTCCCGCATCAAACCTTAACGGCTTCAGGTGAGGCAGTGGGTCTCCCAGAAGGTCAAATGGGGAACTCTGAAGTTGGGCATTTGAACATCGGTGCAGGACGCATCGTGTACCAAAGCTTAACAAGAGTGAATGTGGCCATTCGTGATGGGGAATTTGAGAAAAACGAAACGTTCCTAGATGCAATGACTTATGCAAAAGAAAATGACAAGGCCCTTCATCTATTCGGTCTCTTGTCAGACGGCGGTGTGCATAGCCACATCCAGCATCTTTTTGCCTTGCTGAAACTAGCGAAAAAAGAAGGCTTAACAAAAGTATACATTCACGGCTTCTTAGACGGACGTGATGTTGGTCAGAAGACAGCGAAAGTGTACTTAAAACAGCTTGAAGTACAAATCAAAGAAATCGGTGTCGGAGAAGTCGCAACACTTTCTGGACGCTATTACTCAATGGACCGTGACAAACGCTGGGATCGTGTGGAGAAAGCATATCGCGCGATGGCGTATGGTGAAGGCCCAAGTTATCAAAACATCTATGATGTCGTTGATGACTCCTATGAAAATGGAATCTACGATGAGTTCGTTATTCCATCTGTCATTACGAGAGAAAATGGTGAGCCGGTAGCAAAAGTAAATGACGGCGACTCTGTGATTTTCTATAACTTCCGTCCAGACCGTGCGATTCAAATTTCAAACACATTCACAAATGAAGATTTCCGCTCGTTTGACCGCGGAGAAGCACATCCGAAGGATTTACACTTCGTCTGCTTCACACACTTCAGTGAAACGGTAGATGGCTATGTGGCTTTCAAACCAGTGAATTTGGATAACACAGTAGGAGAAGTACTTTCTCAAAATGGATTGAAGCAGCTGCGGATTGCTGAAACAGAGAAATATCCTCACGTGACGTTCTTTATGAGCGGTGGGCGTGAAGAAGAATTTCCTGGAGAAGACCGCATCTTAATCAATTCACCAGATGTCGCAACCTATGACCTCAAGCCAGAAATGAGCGCTTATGAGGTAAAGGATGCACTTGTTGCAGACATTAATGCGGACAAGCATGATGCGATCATTCTGAACTTTGCTAACCCAGATATGGTGGGGCATTCAGGTATGCTTGAGCCAACAATCAAAGCCATTGAAGCAGTAGATGAGTGCTTAGGAGCTGTAGTCGACGCAATCCTAGCAAAAGGCGGACATGCTATCATCACGGCAGACCACGGTAACGCAGACGTGCTCATTACCGAAGAAGGAAAGCCGCATACTGCACATACGACAAACCCTGTTCCAGTCATCGTAACGAAAAAAGGGGCAACGCTTAGAGAAGGCGGCATTTTAGCCGATCTATCTCCAACGCTTTTAGACTTACTTGGTCTTGAAAAACCAAAAGAGATGACAGGAACATCATTGATTCAAAAATAACAAATTGATTCAAAAGGAGAGAAATAACGATGCCATACATTGTTGACGTATATGCACGCGAAGTATTAGACTCTCGCGGTAACCCAACAGTTGAAGTAGAAGTTTACACAGAATCTGGCGGCTTTGGCCGTGCACTAGTACCAAGTGGTGCGTCTACTGGTGAATATGAAGCAGTAGAACTACGTGACGGAGACAAAGACCGTTACCTTGGAAAAGGTGTTCTGACAGCTGTAAACAACGTAAATGAAATCATTGCACCAGAGCTTTTAGGCTTTGATGTCACTGAACAAGTAGCGATTGACAAAATGTTAATCGAGCTTGACGGAACTGAAAACAAAGGGAAATTAGGCGCAAACGCAATCCTTGGCGTATCTATCGCTGTAGCACGTGCGGCTGCTGATTTCTTACAAATTCCACTTTACCAATACCTTGGTGGATTCAACTCCAAAACGCTTCCAGTACCGATGATGAACATCGTCAACGGCGGAGAGCATGCGGATAACAACGTAGACATTCAAGAATTCATGATTATGCCTGTAGGTGCACCGAACTTCCGTGAAGCACTTCGCATGGGCGCACAAATCTTCCATAGCCTGAAATCTGTATTAAGTGCAAAAGGCTTAAACACAGCTGTAGGTGACGAAGGTGGATTTGCTCCAAACCTTGGATCTAACGAAGAAGCACTTCAAACAATCGTAGAAGCGATTGAAAAAGCTGGTTTCAAACCAGGTGACGAAGTCAAACTTGCGATGGATGCTGCATCTTCTGAGTTCTATAACAAAGAAGACGGTAAATATCATTTATCAGGCGAAGGTGTTGTGAAAACATCTGCTGAAATGGTTGACTGGTATGAAGATATGGTATCGAAATACCCAATCATCTCGATCGAAGACGGCCTTGATGAAAACGACTGGGAAGGTCACAAACTATTAACTGAGCGTCTTGGCAGCAAGGTTCAGCTAGTAGGAGACGACTTGTTCGTAACAAATACGAAGAAGCTTTCTGAAGGAATCAAAAACGGCGTTGGTAACTCAATCCTCATCAAAGTAAACCAAATCGGTACATTAACTGAAACATTTGATGCAATCGAAATGGCGAAACGTGCAGGCTATACAGCTGTTATCTCTCACCGTTCTGGTGAAACAGAAGACAGCACAATTGCAGACATCGCTGTTGCAACAAACGCTGGACAAATCAAAACAGGTGCTCCGTCTCGTACGGACCGTGTGGCGAAATACAACCAATTACTTCGCATCGAAGATCAATTGGCTGAAACAGCTCAATACCACGGCATTGCTACATTCTACAACTTGAATAAGTAATGTAAAGCAACGCGCTGCGTGCGCTCTTTTGAAAAGAGCGTATCGCAGCGCTTTTTTATGTTGAAATAAAGATGCAAAGCTGGCTCAAGCGAATTAGCTCTGCTTCCTTTGTCATATCCTATTTTTGTAAAAAATCATCCTTCAGTCAGAGGCGAAACGATGAGCTTGACGATTTATAAGCAATAAATCATGAAAACTCTACTAAAAATATGATCTGAATTGAACTTATGCTATTTGCATGGGGGTGGTATCATTTTACATATATTAGGGGGTGATGAGATGCTGAATCCTTTTAGCCTTCGTTTTCCAGTAGGCGTGTACATGTATGTCCTTCACCTACTGGCGGCATATGATGAAAGGAAGCAACGAATTCTAACTTCTAAGAACGTACAGAAAAATGCATTTTGGATTTATGTCCTTGCCGCTATTTTAGGCATTGTGACAGTTGCCGCTTTGATTTGGGCATGCAAAACATTTGGAAAAGGCTCGAAATTTTTAGGAGAGTTCAAATTTTTAGGCATGTACATTAAAATCAAATGCGGCTTTTAACAGATGGTGAGAACAGATGCGGGGTCATCTGTTCTATCTGAAATAAATGGAGGGACATGATGCTGACATTACACTTAACAGAAAAAACGTATAGCCGCACCTTTTCTCTCCGCGATATTCAGTTAAATGTGGAGAAAGGACGTATGCTTCTGCTTTTGGGGCATAATGGTGCGGGAAAAACCACGATGATTCAGTCTATGTTTGGCCTGACACCATTTACGGGTTTTGTCTCTTTGCATGGTAAACAGCTGAATTTTCAATCCTCAGCACATATCTCCTTTTTGAAAGAACATGTTTCCTATATTCCTGATGATCATGCTTTGTTTGATTATTTAACGCCGAGAGAATATTTCCATTTACTCCAGCTTCCAGACAAACGAAATGGACCTCGAGAAGAGGCCTTCGTCGATCTTTTTGAGCTGAAACCTTATATGGATCAGCCAATTGCCCAGTTGTCTCATGGCAATCAAAAGAAAACACAAATCATTTCACAGCTCCTCAGGCCTTGTGATTATTATGTATTCGACGAGCCTACAAATGGACTTGATCCAGATATGATGATCATCTTAAAAAAGGTGCTCATGAAGCTGAGAGATCAAGGTGCAGGCATTCTCATTTCTACCCATCATTTGGGCTTTGGTGAGACATTGTATGATCACCTCATGATCTTAAGAAACGGTGATATCAAGCTGGATATGTCACGTCAAGAAACAAACAAAACATTCCCTCATCAAGCACTTGAGGATATTTATAAAGAAGTGAATCAAGATTACTATATGCATGTGGAGAGGTTGCTCAATGACTTGGACACGACACGTTCTTCATAAAATAGAATGGGGCATGCTCACAACGAAAATCAAGCAGATCGGCAAAAAATATCCTTTACAGCTTCTTTCAGTAGCCGTTTTTTTCTTGTTGATTTACTCCATATACGTTGTCATGAGCCTGCGTTTTTTTATGCAAGTAGGGGAGAGCGAACCAGTTGCTTTATACCTTCAATTTGTAAAAATGACCCTGCTACTTTTGGGAGCAGGTATTGTCTTTTCCCGTCATAAAATGAAGCGTCAAGAGTATCAGTTCTTCTTTTTGAATAGTGCGATGCAAAGTGTCTCATTTGTCCTTTGTGTGTATTTCTTTCCGGTGCTGTTTTGTTTCATCATGCTTGGTCTGCTTTTTTTACCCATCCTATTAGGGCTGATCATTAGCGGCGTTACACTATCTTTGTATTGGATCATTGTGGTAGGGATCACTTGCTGTGGATTGGCGCTCTGTACGCTTGCTTCTTGGATGCTGATACGCATTGGTGTGAGCCATTTTATATCAAAAACAAAAGAGCATTTACTGCTACAAACGCTCGGATTTGTGACGCTTGGTGCTTTCGTGTTTCTCCTTTTTCAAAAAGCGGTTGAGATGATTCACGTATGGCCGTCTATCTATCTTGTATTTCTGATGATCTTTCTATGTGCAGGGTGGTTTTGGCTGAAGGGCTTGGCGGCTTGTTATGTCAATCGGATGTTTTTGCAGCTAAAGGTAGAGGTGAAGTCGTTTTCTTACCAAAAAATCAGATCGGATTCTTCATTTTTCACACATCTGCGGCAGGAGCTTGTTTATTTTAGCCGATCAGCTGTGTTTAAAGAACAAGGTATTTTGTTCCTGTTTCTTGTCTGTTTCACGATAGGTCTCCCATTGATCTTTACTCCGGCAGAGACTGGCTGGCTGTATGCTTTTATTGTGCAGTTTGCCTTAAAGGAGATCCTTATTATGCTTCCTCTGATGATTGGCAGGGAATATCATCTCCATCAGCGAGCCATTTTTATGTTAAATACATCAAAGGGTGCCTATTTATTATCAAGAATTTTATTTTATTACACAATGAATATATTGATTTATTTTGTCTATATCGGGCTTGCTTATTTCATGATAGGGGTCGAAAGTGAAGGGCACGGTTTGGCGAGTTTGTCCATTTTATTGATCACTGTCATGGCGGCATGTGTCGGGTTTGTCGTGAAGATTAGTGAATTTAATAAACTGTTTGTGATCGTGATGATGATTGCTGTGTTCAGTATGTTGGATATGCTTTTAGTCCAGTGGCTTTCAGCAAATATCCAGCTGCTCTCAACTGCCTATATGGCTTGTTCAGCCGCATTCTTCATCTTCATATATGCTGCCATGCTAAAGAGGCCGATTGTGCGATGATGACGCTTTTATTTTGCTTAATAGCAGTTGTGCTCATTCATGAACTCGGTCATATCCTGATGGTGATGGTGTGCAACAAAATCGAAAAAAAACCCATCTTTGATTATGTGGTGATGATCGATTGGAAGCACGTGTCGATTGTCCATGAGAAATTTTCACGGCCGGGTTTTAATGTGATGGTGGCACTTGCTGGTCCTGTGTTTCCAGTGATCTGCTCGGGTGTGCTTTTCTTCATGTGGGGGCATCCATTGACGCATCCATTGCTGCTTTTTTCTTTATTAAATACAGTGATGCTGCATCCAGCTTGCCCAGACGGGAAAAATGTCATCGCCAGTTTAAAAGAGATGAAAGGAGAGAACTAAATGGTTAAAGTATTTCATTCGTTTTCTAGCGGCTTAACGCTTGCGATGCTTTATGTGTTTGCTGTGTTTATGACGCCAGTATTTTTAATGCTGCTAGAGGTTCATCATGTTGAATCAAGTCCAACTTTATTTGGTATGCCATTTTATATCATGAAAATTGAACAGTATCAATTCAGCTCAGAGGCAACGCTCTTTGGGTGCGTGGTCTGTTTTTTAGCGGGTGCCGCTCTCTACTTCTTGATTCAATATGTGATTCATGCAGTGAAAAAGAGCAGAACATAAAAAAAGCAGGCTGAATGAAGTCAGTCTGCTTGAAGAACGAGTGACAACCGCACCATATCCATACACTGAATACCGTTCTCATAAATCGGTTCATCATAGTGCTTCAGAAAGAAATCGTGATCGATAGACGCCATACGAAAACCGCATTTTTGATAAAGGGCGAGCTGCTGAATACTAGAGTTGCCTGTGCCAATTTCAATTGTATGAAAGCCAGCTGCCTTGGCTTCTGAAATAGCATGGCGGATCAGCTGCTTCCCAATTCCTCTACCTTGCCATGACTCCTTCACGGCGACATTCATGATTTCCACTGTCTGCTGAGACAGAGGCGTCAGAACATACACACCAATCATGTCCTGTTTATGAAAAGCCACATAACAAGAACCAGATTGTACATAGGCAAGGACTTTTTCAGTTGAAGGGTCAGCTAATAGTAAAAGGTCCATAGGAACAGATTGATCATGAGACAATGGCCGAATCTGTATCAAATCATTTCATCCTCTCTATTCTTTGATATACCCTTGTTTAACACCCCAATCATATTGATCCTGCACCCATTGAGAAGGAGGATGATGGGTGACATTTGGGTCCTTTTTGACAGTTGCTTTCCTAGTCGTTTGTGCTGCCTGCTTATTCGCTTGAGCCGTTGCTTTCGCTGATGCCAGTTCTTTTTGAAGCTGGTCTATTTTCAATTCAAGTGCTTTACGCTGTTTGATTTCTTTTTGATGCGCCTTCTTTTCTTTCTTCAGCTTGTTTGTGACGGTGGACAATTCCTTTTTTTGACCATCTATTTCATCTTTCATATCCGTTCCTTCTGACTTTAATTGTGTCAACTGCTCATCATTCTTTCGTATTTCTTGTTGGTGTTTATTCTCTGATGCGGTGAGCGACTGCTGCTGCCACACAATCCAGCCAGTTGCACCTAGGATGATCACAGACAAGACAATGATCGTGATGTTTTTTTTCATGTTCTATTCCCCTTTCGTTAAACCTCTATTATCATCGGTTAAAACAAACCAGGTTTTAACAGAACAAGGGAATATTCGCATCAGATTAGCAGACACTATGAAAAAAGGAGGGTGTCTGTTGATTTCCTTTATGATTCATGTCATTGTGTCACTATTTGCTGTCTCAAACCCCATTGGAAACGTGCCTCTTTTCATCACTTTAACAGAAGGCTACTCAGAAAAAGAACGATCCCAGACGGCCAAAAAAGCGATTGTTGTGTCTTTTATAATTTTGATTGCCTTTCTTTTGGCAGGCAGGCTCATTTTCAAATTGTTTGGCATTGATATCCATGCACTCCGTATCGCCGGAGGTATTTTTATTTTTGGTATCGCTTACAATTTGCTAAATGCAAAAGAATCACATGTTCAAAACCCTCATTCGGATGAAAAGGCAGAGAGCAAAGAGAAGGCTGATGTTTCGGTGACCCCACTCGCCATTCCGATCATTGCCGGACCTGGTACAATTGCGACCGTCATGAGCTTAACCCCAGGAAGCCACCAAGTAACGCTTCATCTGCTTGCGATTCTTATTGGCATTGTGGTCGTACTTGCCATGACCTATTATGCATTTCATTATTCGAGTTTCATTATGCGAAAAATGGGGAAAACAGAGATGAATGTCGTGACACGATTAATGGGATTGATTCTAGCTGTTGTGGCAGTTGAGATGATTGGCGCAGGGATCAAAGGGATGTTCCCAATGCTGATGTCATAAGTGTATATAAAAAAGCTGTTTTTTTCTACAAAATTGTAAAATAAAACAGCTTTTTTAAGGTTTTGGCACATGTTGAAATACTTCTTCACTTTCAAAGAACTCAATTAAACGGCTAATCCAGTCATAATAATCGAGACTTTCCTTGATTTCTGAAAGAAGAAGATTGATTTTATCTACTGTTTCTTCTGGCAGGTCATCTTGTTCAAGCAGCTCCAGCAATTCCTTGCATGTCTTCTTATGTGCCTTGCGATTTTTGCTGACAACACGTGACCAATTGGCTGCAAACAGTGAAATAAAGGTTTGATATTGATCTTGCTCAACGTCATATAAATCTTTGCGTATTCCTTTTTCATAAACCTTTTCAGCAATATTCAAATCAAGCATTTCTCGAACGACTTGACTCATTCTTGTTTTGCTCATGCCGGTCGCCTCTGAGAGCTCACCGAGCGTCATTGGTTTACGGTTCATATGAATGATACCAAGCACTCTACCCACTGTGGCAGAAAGACCAAAGGCATTCATGTTCTCGGCAGCTTTTTCAATATAATGATCCTGTGCTTTTTGAATGGCGCCTAACGCTTGCTTGTCCATTCCCCGCTTCATCCCTTCACGACTGACAATTTGTAACACAATATATCATATACCTGTTTGTTGATGAAAACAATAAATATTGAGTATTTGCTCGTAAGTTGGAGGAAAAAGGAGGGATCGCTACATATCAGGCCGTTAACTGAAAATTTTAAATAAATCTTATGCAATACAAACACATTGTAAACTTTTTATTTTATAAAGTTTGCACTATAATAAATAAGGTGTAAATTTTCTGAAAATATATATCCGACTAATTGGAGGTGTCTCATTTGCTGAAACTAGAGAATGTATCTAAGACGTATAAAGGCGGAAAAAAAGCTGTCAAAAATATTGATTTAGAAATAGCAAAAGGAGAATTTATTTGTTTTATTGGACCGAGTGGCTGTGGTAAAACGACAACCATGAAGATGATTAACCGACTGATTGAACCTTCCTCAGGAAACATATTCATCGAGGGAGAAAACATTATGAAAAAAGATCCAGTCCAATTAAGAAGAGAAATTGGTTATGTGATTCAGCAAATTGGACTTTTCCCTCATATGACCATCGCACAAAACATTTCCCTTGTGCCGAAGCTGCTGAAGTGGCCAGAAGAAAAACGAAAAGAACGAGCGCGTGAATTGCTCAAACTCGTCGACATGGGGCCGGAATACTTAGAGCGTTACCCTCATGAACTCAGTGGAGGACAGCAGCAGCGTATCGGCGTTCTTCGCGCACTCGCAGCAGAACCCCCTTTAATCCTGATGGATGAACCATTTGGAGCACTTGACCCAATTACAAGAGATTCATTGCAGGAAGAATTTAAGAAACTGCAAAAAACGTTAAATAAAACAATCGTTTTCGTCACACATGACATGGATGAAGCGATTAAACTTGCAGACCGCATTGTCATTTTAAAAGATGGAGAGATTGTCCAAGTGGGCACGCCTGATGATATTTTACGTAATCCTGCGAACGAATTCGTAGAAGAATTCATCGGGAAAGAACGTCTACTTCAGTCAAACCCGAATATGGAACGTGTGGAACAAATGATGAACACGTCCCCAGTCACAATTACCGTCGAAAAAACATTGACAGATGCCATCTTTATTATGAGAGAAAAGCGGGTTGATTCCCTGCTTGTCGTTGATGAAAATCATGTGCTGAAAGGCTATATCGACATTGAAACCATCGATGCAAACCGCAGAAAAGCAGCCTTCGTTGGCGATATTTTAAATACAGAATTTTATACAGTACAAGAAGGTGCACTTCTTAGAGATACTGTCCGAAAGATCTTAATACGCGGCATTAAATATGTACCGGTTGTCGATGCAAAAGGGCACTTAAAAGGCATCGTCACACGTGCAAGTCTTGTAGATGTCGTATATGACTCTATTTGGGGAGAAGATACCCCGGAGGCTGTCACTGAAATGAACTAAGGGAGGTGTACACATGGATCAAATCATCGATTTTCTTGAGAAAAATGGTGGGGAACTCCTCACAAAAATGTGGGAGCATTTATACATTTCTTTAATTGCCGTTGTGTTAGGCATTATCGTGGCCGTTCCTTTAGGCGTCATTCTTACACGAATGAAAAGAGGCGCCGGTTTTGTCATCGGCGTCGTGAATATCTTTCAAACACTCCCTAGTTTAGCGATTCTTGCATTTTTTATTCCTATTTTGGGAGTTGGAAAAATACCTGCGATCGTTGCGCTATTTTTCTATTCCGTTTTGCCTATTTTAAGAAATACGTATGCCGGTGTTCAAGGTGTGAACAAAAACTTGCTTGAATCTGGAAAAGGAATTGGCATGACGACATGGGAACAAATTCGTCTTGTGGAACTGCCGCTTGCTGTTCCGGTCATTATGGCAGGTGTCAGAACCTCAACGATTTATTTAATTGGGTGGACAACACTTGCTGCTTTTATCGGTGGAGGCGGTCTTGGTGACTACATTTTAATTGGGCTTCAGCTTTACCAGCCGGAATACATTATTGCGGGTGCAATCCCTGTCACTATTTTAGCGGTCATCATTGACCTTACATTGATGAAGCTTGAGAAAAAAGTAACACCAGAAGGCTTAAAAGGATTGAAGGAAGTTTCATAAGGAGTTGGCTCATGTGAAGAATCGAAAAACAAAATGGATCAGTGCACTGCTTGCCGGATGCTTGCTATTCATAAGTGGCTGTTCACTTCCTGGACTAGCCGGCTCTTCAGGGAGCACGCTGCGAATCGGTGCGCAAAACTTTACAGAATCAGAAATTATGGCCTATATGGTGGGAGACATCATTGAGCATTACACAGATAAAAAGACAACCATTGTGAAGAATTTAGGCTCAAATACGGTCCAGCAAAAAGCAATGGAAAACGGGGATGTCGACATTTCAGCAACACGATATACAGGCACGGATTTAACAAGTACGCTAGGAATGGATGCAGAAAAAGATCCAAAGCGTGCAATGGAAATCGTCCAGAAAGAATTCAAAAAACGCTATGATTACAAATGGTTTGATTCCTATGGGTTTGATAATACGTATGCCTTTGCTGTGACGCAGAAGATGGCGAAGGAAAACAACCTAGAAACAGTCTCTGATTTAAAAAAGAATGCCAAAAATTATCGCTTCGGTGTGGATAATATTTGGCTGAAAAAGAAAGGTGACGGTTACGAAGGATTTGTGAAAACATACGGAATTGAATTTGGAAGCACTTTTCCGATGCAGATCGGTCTAGTCTATGACGCATTGAAAAATGAAAAAATGGATATTGTGCTTGCCTATTCAACAGATGGCCGGATCAAAGCGTATAATCTCAAAATCTTAAAAGATGATAAACGATTCTTCCCACCATACGATGCATCACCAGTTGTCCCTGAGAAATTATTAAAAGAAAATCCAGGACTGGACAAGGTGATCAACAGGTTGATTGGAAAAATCGATACCGAACAAATGCAAGAGCTCAATTATCAAGTCGATGGAGAACTAAAAGAACCAGCGACTGTTGCGAGAGATTTTCTAAAGAAACACAATTACTTTGAGTAAGATTGGGAGGTGTCAGAGCTGATGGACACACTACAGCAATTATGGGCGTATTATCAACAGAACGGTTCATATGTGTTAGAAGAATTTTACCGGCATTTCCTCATGTCAGCGTATGGGGTATTGTTTGCGGCAATTGTCGGAATACCAGTCGGCATCTTTGTGGCGCATTACCGCAAACTGAGCAATTGGGTGTTCGCGATAACCAATGTCATTCAAACCATTCCAGCGTTAGCGATGCTTTCTGTGTTGATGCTTGTATTAGGACTTGGTGCAAATACAGTCATCTTATCACTCTTTTTATATTCGCTTCTGCCGATTATCCGTAACACGTACACAGGTATTGTCAGCATTGAGCATGCCTATTTAGAATCGGGGAAAGCGATGGGCATGACGAAATGGCAAGTGCTGAGAATGGTTGAATTACCGCTTGCTTTATCTGTCATTATGGCTGGTTTAAGAACCGCACTTGTGATCGCAATCGGTATTACAGCGATTGGGACATTTGTTGGTGCTGGAGGACTTGGTGATATTATCATCAGAGGATCAAACGCGACAAACGGAACAGCCATTATTTTAGCAGGTGCTATTCCAACTGCGCTCATGGCCATTATTGCCGACCTTGTCATGGGCTGGCTTGAACGCTATTTAAGCCCAACCAACAAGAAAAAAGAAAGCAAGGCGTTAGCTGAAAAAAACATGACGTCCGCATAAATGCTTGAAAAGACAAAACCTCCTCTACATCTGTAGGGGAGGTTTTTTTATCATGATTAGGCGGCTCACATCAGGAGACATTTATGATTCAAGTGTGATCCATTCAGAGGACCACTTCGCAATTTCCTCAAAAACGGGTGCAAGTGAGCGCCCCATATCAGTTAATGAATACTCAATACGCACGGGTGTTTCAGCAAAAACCTCCCGTTTTACAATGCCTGCTGCTTCCAGCTCTTTTAATCTCTCAGATAAAACCCTTCCGCTTAAATTGGTCAGAGCTGCTTCGATTTCACTAAAGCGCTGCGAACCTGAGAGAAGCTGAAAAACAATCAGTGCTACCCAGCGTTTACTTAATAACTCAACTGCTTTTTCAAACCGTGGGCACATATCAGATTGATTCATCTTTCTTCACTCCAATCTGAACCCATTATACCGTAATTCTGTCAAAAATCGGCGCAAAAAGCTTGTCAATGATCAAAACATTTTACGATGACGAACGGCTGTTTAGTAGAAATAACAAATAGCGGTTTAAATCCTCTATTTCATGTTTAGAAAGGGTGGACCATATGTCCCCATTAAATATTTCAAGATCATCAAGTTCATATTGCTCTGCTGCTTCTTTTATTTGGGTAAAAGCCGTTTCTTCTTCCTTTATGACATAGGCAGAAGATGCTTCTTCAATATACCCTGCAGCCTGCATCATGTCCTCATAAGGTATTTTTAATGCACTTGCTAGTTTTTTAATTGTAGGAGGTTTCGGAATGCCGCGTTTCCCGTTTTCAATCCGAGAAATACCAGCAGCGCTGACCTCTGAATACATCGCTAATTGGTTCACCGATAGTTTCCTTTTCTCACGTAATGCTCTTAAATATGCACCGAAGTTCATCAACTCAAAACCTCACATGGTTAAAGATTATTTATCTCTAGTGTACTCGATTTGTTGACTATTGGCAATAAGTGTACCATGAAAATATTGACATTAGTTAATGGTGGATGTATCTTATGTTTATGCCCCGCTATTTGTTCGCCTTTTTTTGGTTAATGAGCGTGAGAAAGTATTGATTCAGCTGGCTGATGTCTTGTGCGGTGAGTGTTTCCCATTGGTCTCCATCGAAAATAGGGAGATGTTCTACATCCTTTTGAAGCGCCGTTTGATAGATTTTTAATATGGATTCATATTTCGGTTTCATTTCATGCACTTTTTCCTGTTCAATATAACCGGCAAGCAGCATTAAATCCTCATAAGGCACCTTCAAAGCGCGTGCTAATTTTTTTATGGTTAAAGGCTTTGGCACACCACGCTTTCCATTCTCAATCCGAGAAATACCGGCAGCGCTTACGCCTGAATACATGGCGAGTTGATTGACAGACATCTTTCTATTCTCTCTTAAAATGCGTAATTGTTCACCAAAGTGATTCATGTCATCGAACCTCACATTTCAGTATATGACTTATTTTAGTATGATCATTGACCAAAGGAAATAGAAAGGGCGTAAAAGTGTTGACATAAGTTAATGAATCCGAGAGATGTGAGAATCCTACATGTTGTACATATTGATCCTATAGGAGGTTGTAATGATGGTCGAAAAGATTCAGATCAGGCGGGCTTTTGTGATGCAGTATATGATCGAAAACGATATGTCTTTAAATCAGCTCGCAGATGAAATTGGCATCTCTCCTGCCACACTCAGCAGGGTATTGAATGGTCACCGTAAGCCAGGACAGCTTGTCATTGGTAAAATGATTCATTACTTTGATAAAAAATTTGAAGATTTATTTTACTATGAAGATGTTGACAAAAGTCAATGAATAAAATCATTGTATGATCATTAAGGAGGCGGCTTCATTGAAAAGAACTGGAATGGTAAGACACATCGATTCGCTTGGCAGAATTGTTCTGCCTTCAGAAATGCGAAAGGTACTCAATATAAAAGAAGAGCAGCTGTTAGAAATTTTCATCGAAGATCAAACCATTATGCTGAAAAAATATGATGCAGATAAGAGCTGTTTATTAACTGGCCAAATAACGAAATACAACAAAAGCTATGGAAATGGTAACGTCGTGCTGAGTCCTGAAGGAGCTGAACGGTTGTTAGTAGAATTAAAACAGCTCTTAAAAGAAGAAGCAACTCGCTAAAAACGCTTTTTAACCTCAAAAATTGCATATAAAAATGCTGCATACAATCCATTGGAGCGAAATTGAATCAAAATGACATATAAAGTCGACAATATATAGGAAATCTTTATTTTGATGTTTCGTGACATGCACCTTGTTTTCATGTAAAATAAAGTTATGTGTACCAGTTTGTCTGGAGGTGTTTTCATGCACGCATTTGTTATCACATTACTCGTAATTGTCAGTATCGCACTTATCATCGTTGTATTATTACAATCAAGTAAAAGTGCAGGACTGTCAGGCGCTATTTCAGGTGGAGCCGAGCAGCTTTTCGGTAAGCAAAAAGCGAGAGGTCTTGACTTGATTCTTCACCGATTAACTGTCATTTTGTCAGTGCTTTTCTTCATCTTAACACTTGCATTGGCATATTTAGGCGTGTAGGCGCGAGTAACAGAAGGTCTGATCTTTTTTCAGACCTTTTTTTATTATCAGCACTCTTTTGTGTTTGTTTCATACATACAAGTGGAAAATATAAACCATATCAGAAGGAAAGGAAGTCACATCATGAAAGTTGTTACACCAAAACCATTTACGTTTAAAGGTGGAGAAAAGGCGGTGCTTCTTCTTCACGGTTTTACTGGGAATACAGCCGATGTTCGTATGCTTGGGCGTTATTTGAATGAAAGAGGCTATACATGCCATGCACCTCAATACAAAGGACACGGTGTACCGCCAGAGGAGCTTGTTCATACAGGTCCTACAGATTGGTGGAAAGATGTAGAAGAAGGCTATCAATTTTTAAAAGACGAAGGTTATGAGGAAATTGCGGTCTGCGGACTATCCCTCGGAGGAGTTTTTTCATTGAAATTAGGTTACACTGTACCTGTAAAGGGAATTGTACCTATGTGTGCACCTATGTACATAAAAAGTGAAGAAGTCATGTACCAGGGTGTACTAGATTATGCCCGTAACTATAAAAAATTCGAGGGTAAGTCAGAGGGTCAAATTGAGCAAGAGATGGAAGAGTTCAAGAAAACACCAATGGGTACACTCAAGGCTCTTCAAGAACTCATTGCAGATGTCAGAAACAATGTTGACATGATTTATTCACCTACTTTTGTTGTTCAGGCACGTCATGATCATATGATTAATACAGACAGTGCCAACATTATTTATAACGAAGTAGAGACAGATGAAAAACATTTAAAGTGGTATGAAGAATCGGGCCATGTTATCACGCTTGATAAAGAGCGGGAGAAGGTTCATCAGGATGTATATGCATTCTTAGAATCACTCGATTGGTCAATTTAAATATATAGGGGGTTAGAGTGTGCAAAAAGAAGAATTTATGGATGAATTACTTGCGTTTATGCAAGAAGAGGCGTACAAACCATTAACGGTACAGGAATTAGAAGTCATGATGGAAATTACCAATCCAGATGATTATAAAGAGCTCGTCAAAGCACTTGTGATATTAGAGGATCAGGGACTGATCGTCCGTACCCGCAGCGACCGCTATGGTGTACCGGAAAAAATGAACTTGGTAAAAGGGAAGCTGTCTGCGCATGCAAAAGGATTTGCATTTGTGACACCAGAAGAGTTTGGACAGGATGATATTTTCATTCCGCCAAATGAGCTAGGCACAGCAATGAATGGCGACACCGTCATGGTTCGTGTCAGCCACAAATCAAATGGCACCAAAAAAGAAGGAACGGTCATCCGTATTCTGGAGCGTAATACTCAGACGGTTGTCGGTACCTATACAGAAACGAAAAGCTTTGGTTTTGTCATTCCTGATGATAAAAAAATCACAAACGATATCTTCATTCCGAAATCCGCTAAAAACGGAGCGGTTGAAGGTCATAAAGTCGTTGTCACGCTGACAAGCTATCCAGAAGGTAGAATGAGCGCAGAAGGTGAAGTGACTGAAATCCTTGGTCACAAAAATGACCCTGGCATCGATATTTTGTCGATTATTCATAAACACGGGCTGCCAGGTGAGTTTCCGGAAGAAGCGCTCCAGCAGGCAGTAGACACACCTGAAACGATTGATGAAAAGGACCTTGAAGGTAGACGTGATCTGCGCAATGAAACGATTGTGACGATTGACGGTGCAGATGCAAAAGACTTAGATGATGCCGTAACCGTGCAAAAGCTCGATGATGGCAAATATAAGCTCGGCGTGCACATTGCAGACGTTTCTCATTATGTTACAGAGAATTCGCCGATTGATCAGGAAGCCTATGAGCGCGGAACGAGTGTGTATCTTGTCGACCGCGTTATTCCAATGATTCCTCATCGCCTGTCAAATGGCATTTGCTCATTGAATCCGAAGGTTGATCGTCTCACACTCTCTTGTGAAATGATCATTGATCGAAGTGGGAAAGTCGTCAAACACGAAATTTTCCAAAGTGTGATCAAAACGACGGAAAGAATGACCTATTCCGATGTGAATAAGATTTTAGTTGACCAAGATGAAGAGCTTTTAGACAAATACGAGCCGTTAGTACCAATGTTCCAAGAGATGGAGAAGCTTGCAGAAATTCTGCGTGACAAGCGAATGGAGCGCGGAGCAGTCGACTTTGACTTCAAGGAAGCAAAAGTGCTTGTAGATGATGAAGGCGCAGCGAAAGACGTAGTCATTCGTGAGCGTTCAGTTGCCGAAAAATTAATTGAAGAATTCATGTTGGTGGCAAACGAAACAGTTGCCGAGCATTTCCACTGGATGAATGTTCCGTTCATTTACCGAATTCACGAAGAACCAAATCCTGAGAAGCTTCAGCGCTTTTTAGAGTTCGTGACGACGTTTGGTTACATTGTGAAAGGAACGTCAACGAACATTCACCCGCGCGCACTTCAAAGTGTCCTCGATGCTGTCAGAGATCAACCAGAAGAAGTCGTCATTCAAACTGTGATGCTTCGCTCTATGAAACAGGCGAAGTATGATCCAGAAAGCATTGGCCATTTTGGATTATCTACCGAATTCTATACACACTTCACGTCGCCGATCCGCCGTTACCCGGATTTAATCGTGCATAGGCTGATCAGAACCTATTTAATAGAGAAAAAGACAGACGAAGCGACCCTTGAAAAATGGGGTCAATTGTTGCCAGAAATCGCAGATCATGCATCTACAATGGAGCGCCGCTCTGTTGATGCTGAGCGCGAAACAGATGACCTGAAAAAGGCAGAGTATATGCTTGATAAAATCGGTGAAGAGTTTGATGGTATGATTAGTTCCGTCACGAATTTCGGACTATTCGTTGAACTGCCGAATACGATAGAAGGCCTTGTTCATGTGAGCTACATGACAGACGATTACTATCGTTTTGATGAACAGCACTTTGCCATGATCGGTGAGCGGACAGGGAATGTATATCGCATCGGTGACGAAATTACTGTCAAAGTGGTGAGTGTGAATAAAGATGAGCATTCCATTGATTTTGAAATCGTCGGGATGAAAGGCACTCGCCGTAAATCACCAAAAGACTTCAAGTTCAAAAAACGGACAGATCCACCAGCCAAAAAAGGACGCGGAGGTCAAAAGGCCTCTGGGGAAAAAGGCAAAGAGGATAAAGGCGGCGACTGGTTCACAGGTCGTAAAAAGAAGAAAAAGAAAAAACGCGTTTTTGATAACGCACCGAAACAAAAGCGCAAAAAGAAAAAGTAACGTGACAAAAAGCAAATAGGGCACCATGCTCTATTTGCTTTTTGACCACGTGGCATCAGCATTGTCGAAAGCTGGATTGTTTGATAAAATAATCCGTACGATTTGGACCGTGTCTGTGTCAAAAGGAGGGTGTACGCCAATGCCAAAGGGAGAGGGAAAGGTTGTTTCCCAAAACAAAAAAGCCAATCATGATTATTTTATAGAAGAAACATACGAAGCCGGCCTTGTATTACAAGGAACTGAAATCAAATCCATTCGAGCAGGAAAAGTGAATTTAAAAGATTCCTTTGCCAAAATCGAACGGGGAGAAGTGTTTCTTCACAATATGCACGTAAGCCCATACGAGCAGGGGAACCGTTATAACCATGATCCGCTCAGAACGAGAAAGCTGCTACTTCACCGCAAACAAATCAGTAAATTGATTGGTGCGACAAAGGAAGAGGGCTACTCACTTGTTCCCATTAAACTCTATTTGAAAAATGGCTTTGCCAAAGTGCTAATTGGAGTCGGTAAAGGGAAGAAAAAATATGATAAACGTGAAGATCTGAAGAAAAAAGATGCGAAACGTGAAATCGAGCGTGCTTTCCGTGACCGGCAAAAGCAATTCTAGACGCATGCAGATGGCTTGCTGAGAGCGGAAGCATTATGCTACAATATGTTATGCAGTAAACAATCATCGTCGTCTTTTTACAGAAACCACCAGTTGTTTCGAGCGATGAGATTGTTATAATAGTCATATACGGAAGCAGTTAAGCGAAAGAACGTTTCCATCCCGTATATCCCTTTTACAAGGGGACGTTACGGATTCGACAGGGATGGTTCGAGCTTAGGCTGCGAGCCGAGAGGCGATCTCGTTAACACGCACCTAAATGTAACTGGCAAAACTAAAAGTTTTAACCAAAACTTAGCACTAGCTGCCTAATAAGCGCAGCGAGCTCTTCCTGACATCGCCTATGTGTCTGTGAGGAGCCCAATAAAGTAGGCTACGCTTACGTTTTCGTCTGAGGACGTAAGAAGAGATCCATCAGACTAGCTCTCCAAGCGCCCGTCAGCAGGCATGAGGATGAGTGAACACGTAAATATGTTGACTACGCTCGTAGACGCTTAAGTAATCGATGTCTCTGGACGTGGGTTCGACTCCCACCGTCTCCATCAAAACTTTTAGAATGCAGTCGTATCAAGGGTTTTAAAAGCTCTTGGTGCGGGTCTGGTATCATGAAAATCTAATTACTCAAAAAAAAAAGACGCTATGAATAGCGTCTTTTTTTATGTTTTTATTTAATAATAGTTGTTTGTTTAAAAAACATAGGATATCTTCCAATATAGTATTTTTATGTTATAAAAATTGAATTAATTTCTAAACAAACATCTTCATTTAGCCGATGATGAAATGTAGGGATATTTAACCATTACTATATTCTTACGAAAATTTATTTAATTAAATGAAGAAGATAGAACAAATTGTTCAATGTAAAAGCAGAAAATTGCGAACAAACTCGGTATTTGGAAAAATCTCAACAAAAATGTTGAAAGTAAACTAGGAGGATAAGTACTTATGAAATCAGGAAATAAAAAATCGATATTGGCAGTAATTATGATGTCAGTCATGCTTTTAGCATTTGGTGCAGCATGCGGTGACACAAAAGCCTCAGAAAAAGAATACGCTGATTGGTACGAATCAAATCGAAGCGATCTTGAAGATGCTATGCTTACATACGCAAAGCGTATGATGGAGGCTGACCCTACCGACGACCAATGGGCTAAAAACGTTAAAAAATCACTAGATGTTCTGCAAAAAGTTGTCGATGACGTAAAAGCGAAAAAGAACGCACCTGCTGCTTACAAAAAAGCACATGAGCATTTGGTCAAAGCAAGCGAAGGGTATCAATACTTAATTGATGAAACACCTAAAACGATTAAGACAATCGATGAAAATACGGTAGATGGACTCAATGTGATTGAGCACAGACTTGATAAAGCCCTTGAAGAAACGAAGAAAGCAGACGACGAAGTTGAAAAAGTAGCAAGCGATTCAAAAAACGATAAGAAATGAGGAAACAGACCTTGAAAACAAACAAAAAGTCGATCATTGCAACAATCCTTTTAGTATTCGTATTAGCGCTAACAGCAGCGTGTGGTAAAACAGAAACAACATCAGAATTAAGTCGTAAAGAAGCGAATGCTGCGTCAAAACCAAAAGAAACAAAAGCCGAGCAAGAAGCCTATGTTGATTGGTATGACGCACATATGGATGCCCTTGAAGATGAAATCATCGTTTATGAAGACCTTTTAAGAAATTCCGTGGCGGGGGATAAAGTATGGATGTCAAAAGTTGATAAATCTATTGCAAGAGCGCAAAAAATAATCAATAAAGCACAGAAAAAAGAAGCCGTTCCAGCAACATTTAAGACGGCTCATAAGCACACACTCCGTGCCGGAAAGGAATATCAATTCATTGTTGATAATACAGATGAAATGCTGTCTGAATATGATCCCGAACTCAAACTCATGCAAGAGGTAGTGAACACGATTGATGAAGTACATGCTGAAATTGAAAATGCAGACAACGAAGTCGATCGTCTTGTAGATGAAAAACAACTAAAACAATAAAAATGAGTTACTAGCATGAATGCAATCAACCCAATAGCTATTGATGCAGAACACAGCGGTTATGCTGCTGTGTTTTTTTATAGTTTTTTAGTGAAGATACCTTTAATCTAGAATCTATTGAGAAAGCGCTATAAATCGATTTGTCCTAATAGATGAAACTTATGAAAACGATTAGACATTGATATTTCTCCTATCACAATATGCTTCTCCAAGTGAAGCATAAAAAATAGTGAAAAGGATAAGGCCTCGTAAACAGAAAACATTCGAAACTTTCCAAAAAACCGCCAACCAAATCAAAATCACATCTTCCCATTTGAGACGTCCTCATATATAGTAAGATTAGACTAGTTCTTAATAACTGAAATTGGGGCGTTTACATGGATTCGATTGTTTTACATTTTATTGTGATCATGAGTGTTTCTGGCATTCTGTCCGTAATATTATCAATCATTGCTCATGCAAATCGCCATCGGTATATTGGCTGTCAATTGTTTATGTATATGTCTGGAGCAACTGCGATTTATATTTTTGGACATACATTTGAATTATTGGCGCGCACCCCTCAAGAAATTACATTTTGGGTTAGTTTTCAATACATAGGTCTTCCGTTTATTGCACCGTTCAGCCTGATGATTGTGCTGCAGTTTACTGGTTTCCATCAATATGTAACAAAGCGCCGCGTGCTTCTCTTCTTGTTGATTCCAATTTTAACCACCATTCTGGTGTTCACCAACTCTTTTCATTCACTCTTTTACCGAAGCATCACGATGAATACAGTAGACGGGTTTTTATTAGCTGATTTTACCATTGGTTATTGGTATATCATTCATGGGGTCTATACATTTGGCTGTTCTATGCTCGCTATTTTTATGCTGCTTTGGTTTTTACGTGTGAAGAAAGAATACTTGAAACAGGTGCTGATCTTGCTCGTTGGAATATTATTGCCGATCACGACCTCTTTTATCTATTTATTAGGTGTCACGCCTTTTCACATTGACCCAGTACCAGTGGTGATGTTTTTAACCAACGCACTCTACTTATGGGCGATTATGTCTTTTCATCTCTTTAAGCTCTCTCCCATTGCGATGGAGCGTGTGTTTGAACATATGTCAGAAGGTGTTCTTCTATTGGATCGATACCGAACACTGATTGATTATAACCCTGCGGCTGCATTGATCATTCCTGTGCTCGCTAAAAAGGGAATCGGCTATAAAATCGATGATATATTCTCAGGGATCATCAAAGAGCCAGCGTTTATACAGTGGCTACGTTCTCCGCAGGATCATTCACAGTATGATTTAATGTGGGAAAAAGAGCAGCCCTTCTATTATCATCTCACTGCTTCTTCTCTTTTTAATAGAAGAGGCGAAGTCGAGGGCAGGCAAATTGTGATCAGCGATGTTACGGAGCAGCGACTATTGCAGGAAGAGCTGGAGCGCCGAGCATATATTGATGGTTTGACGAATATCTTCAATCGGTCTTCCTTTATTGAACGAACGCAGATGTTATTGGAAGAGGATGCGCAGGATACTGCGATATTGCTATTTGATATTGATTTCTTTAAACAAATCAATGATACGCATGGACATCATATTGGAGACGAGGCGTTGCGTCATGTTGTTTCCATTTGTCAGCAGCATTTGAAGATGGATGATTTATTTGGCCGATATGGTGGAGAAGAGTTCGCCATTTGTCTGCCGCATCATTCATTTGAAGAGGCATGTCATATTGCGGAACAGATGAGACATTCATTTGAAGTGAGTTTCTTTCAGACAGATGAGAAAAAAGTAAGAGTGACAGCAAGCTTTGGCGTCGCCCATACAGCGAATGATCCCTCTATATTAGAAACGCTTCTATTTGAGGCAGATCAAGCCTTGTATATGTCAAAACGCCAAGGACGTAATCGGATTTATGCATCAACTGGTTCGGACTATATGCTATACCAAAAGCAGGATCTTCCGCCTGCTTCTCATTGACTGTTGTCCTTCATTTAGATATGATAAACATAACATTTGAACGGTTTCCTAAAGGGGAGTAGCTTTTACGGTTTGGTCGTCATTACAGAAACATCCGTTGTTTCTCGGCCATTCCGGCATGAACATGTTAGCCAGACCTTTGCCTATCACACATGAGGCAAAGGTCTGGCTTTTTTTAAGGTCTTTTTGCATCTGTGTGGTTGGAAGCTGGACAAATGAGGGGTTTCAACATAGCAGATGAAAGGATGATGGATCTTGAAACAATATGTGATGGCGTTTCTATTTACCGGTACGTTTTTGTTAAGTGGATGTTCAGGACTGTTAGACCAAGTGAACGATACAACGACATATGTCACAGAGGCAAATGAGTATGTGACAGATATTCAGCAATTCACAGAGGATTTTCCACAGCTTGCGGAAGAAGCTGTACAAGATGCTGCCAAAAGAGCAGATTTGACGCAGCAACTTGAATCATTGAAAGCAGACATTCAAGAATTTAATGACCTCACAGCCCCATCAATAGCAGAAGACCTGCATGCACAAATCATAGAGAAAAATAAAGTGCTGTCAGAGGAGATTCAAACCTATTTACAGCAATTGAAAATGGACAACTTCAATGCTGCAGCTATTTTAGAGGATCAACAAGGGCTCATGAAGCAGCTTCAGCAATCGGTCAGCCTTTTGCAAGATATTGAACAACTAACAAACTAGGATAAGCAAACGGTGATCACAGCATATCTTTGCCTTTTCAGGTGAAGATATGCTTTAATTGAATGTAACACAAGTATGATAGAAAAAAGGTGATCAGATGACAGAACAAGAAGAAAGACATATCGCTTCGCCTAGAGCTGAGAAGGAAAAAGAGCAATTAATCAATCGCTTAAAACGAGTGGAAGGTCAAGTGCGAGGGATTCAGCAAATGATTGAAAACGATCGTTACTGCATAGATGTCGTGAATCAAATTTCTGCTGTCAATGCAGCATTAAAAAAAGTGAGTCTTCAATTAATGGAAAAGCATACACATCACTGCGTAGCGGATGCCATTAAGAGCGGTAATGGGGATGAAGCCATTGAGGAGTTAATGAATGTCTTCACGAAGCTGACAAAATCGTAGCAAAAAGCGGATCATTTATGTTTACAATGATACCCTACTAGGGTATAGTAAAAATAGAAAATGATTGATGGAGGCGATGAGAAGTGGAACAAGCAACACTACAAGTGCAAGGCATGTCTTGCGGACATTGTGTGAAAGCAGTCGAAGGAAATGTAGGAGAATTAGCAGGTGTTGAATCTGTGAAAGTCCATTTAGATAAGGGTCAGGTGGAGGTTTCCTTTCACCCAGATCAAATCACGTTACACCAGATCTCTGATGTCATTGAAGAACAGGGATATGATGTCGTATAAAATGAGCATACGTGCTGCATAAGACAGCACGTATTTTTTTAAAAATAACAATACCCCCATGGAGTATGTGGAGAGGTGAGATAAATGAAAAAAGAAATTGATTTTCAAATTACGGGAATGACTTGCGCCGCCTGTGCAGGCCGCATTGAAAAGGGCTTGAACAGGTTGGAAGGTGTGGACGACGCCAGTGTGAACTTTGCGCTTGAAACATCCCACATTGTGTATGAAACAGAACAACTCACAACAGAGGATCTAAAACAAAAAATTCAATCTCTTGGCTATGATGTGGTGATGGAGCAAGCCGAATTTGATATAGAGGGAATGACATGTGCGGCTTGTGCAAACCGAATTGAGAAAAAAGTCAACCGGATGGATGGTATTGATCAAGGATCAGTGAACTTTGCGCTTGAGTCACTTCAGGTGACATATCATCCAGGGAAAGTATCTCCAAGTGACATAAAAGAGGCTGTGAAATCCATTGGGTATTCATTAATTGAACCAGCCGAAGAGCATGCAGAGGAAGGGAAAAAAGACCATCGCCAAGTAGCGATTGAGAAACAAACGGCACGCTTTTTGTTCTCGATGATTTTGTCAATGCCTCTTCTTTGGGCAATGGTCAGTCATTTTTCTTTCACATCGTTTATTTGGCTGCCAGAAGCGTTTATGAATCCATGGGTTCAGCTCGCATTAGCAGCGCCCGTCCAGTTCATTGTCGGCTGGCCTTTTTATGTAGGTGCTTATAAAGCGTTGAAAAATAAAAGTGCCAATATGGATGTCCTTGTGGCACTAGGGACATCGGCTGCTTTTTTCTATAGTTTATATGAAAGTATTCAGTCAGCGGTTCAAGGCACACATGAAGCGGCCCTCTATTATGAAACGAGCGCTGTGCTGATTACGTTGATTGTGCTCGGAAAGTTAATGGAAGCAAGAGCGAAAGGGAGATCATCAGAAGCGATTCAAAAACTGATGGGCTTACAAGCGAAAGAAGCTGTGATAGAGCGAGATGGGAAAGAAATGACCGTTCCTATTTCTGAAGTGAAAGCGAATGATCTTGTGTTCGTCAAGCCGGGTGAAAAAGTCCCGGTAGACGGAGAAATCATCGAAGGAACAACAGCGATCGACGAATCGATGATTACAGGAGAAAGTCTGCCAGTTGATAAAGCCATAGGAGATACAGTCATCGGGGCAACCATCAATAAAAATGGATTTGTGAAAGTGAAAGCAACAAAAGTAGGAAAAGAAACGGCTCTTTCACAAATCATTCGAGTTGTCGAACAAGCGCAAGGCTCAAAAGCACCAATTCAAAGAATGGCAGATCAAATTTCAGGGATATTTGTCCCCATTGTTGTAGGATTGGCTGTGCTCACTTTTCTGATTTGGTATATCTTTGTTGATCCAGGAAATGTGACAGCAGCCCTTGAAACCTTTATAGCAGTCATCGTCATCGCATGTCCTTGTGCGCTTGGCCTTGCTACACCGACCTCTATTATGGCAGGCAGCGGCCGGGCAGCTGAATCAGGTATTCTGTTTAAAGGCGGAGAACACTTAGAGGTAACCCAATCACTAGATACAGTAGTGCTAGATAAAACAGGGACTGTGACAAAAGGGGAGCCGAGTCTTACAGATGTGATCGCGTCTGCCAATTGGACAGAAGATACGCTGCTTCAGTTAGCAGGATCGGCAGAACAGCAGTCAGAGCATCCACTTGCCAGAGCAATCACAGAAGGCATGAAGAATCGGGGTCTCCAAGCGGTCGAGGTAGAAGCTTTTCAAGCAGATCCTGGTCATGGAATTGAAGCAAGAGCTGCAGGACATGAGCTTTTGATTGGCACACGGAAGCTCCTAAAGAAACATCATATCAGCTGCGAAGCACTAGAAGCAGTTGTGACTGAGCTTGAAGAACAAGGAAAAACGGCGATGCTCATTGCCATTGACGGCGAGCCAGCAGGTATTGTCGCCGTTGCTGATACAATCAAATCGTCTTCTTCTCAAGCGGTCGCTCGTCTCAAAGAGCAAGGGATTCACGTCGTGATGATGACAGGAGATAACAAACGCACAGCAGAAGCGATTGCGAGTGAGGCAGGCATAGATCATGTCATTGCTGAAGTTCTTCCAGAGGAAAAAGCGGCTCATATTGCAGCGCTTCAGAAACAAGGAAAAAAAGTGGCGATGGTTGGAGACGGCATCAATGATGCCCCTGCCCTTGCAACAGCAAATATCGGGATGGCTGTCGGAACAGGTACAGATGTTGCCATGGAAGCGGCAGATATTACGCTCATGACTGGAGATCTCCATGCCATTGCAGATGCACTTGAATTTAGCAGAAAAACGATGAGAAACATTAAACAGAATCTATTTTGGGCACTTGCTTACAATTGTATTGGCATACCAGTCGCCGCATTTGGGTTCCTGGCACCATGGCTTGCAGGAGCGGCAATGGCCTTTAGTTCTGTATCGGTTGTGCTGAACGCACTAAGATTACAGCGATTGAAACCTGTCAGAGAGGGTGTGGCAAAATGAAGCTGAATGTCAAATGGGTGTGGACGTTGAGTGCTGTGATTTATGTAGCCTTTGTACTGATAGGCTATGCGATTTATGTCGAACTTTCTCCTCTTCATGAGCCGCCAGCTGATCATATGCAACATGAGACTTCATCGGTGTAAGTCCTGCGCTTCGGTGCTCGCCCTTTCTAGACTTCAATGGATTTCTTTCACAAAGAGCTAACATAAAGTTCATTTTAGCTCTTCTCAACAACCTGAGACTTCGCCAAAAGCGAAGTCTTTTTTTAACAATTTTGTGGAAAAACCCACCTTTTAAAAGATTTTTCATAAAAAATTCACTTCTTTTTGTTCCTTTTTGTCGTTTTTTGTAGGTTCATCGTTAAGATGCGATTAGGCAACAAAGAAAGCGTTATCAAAAAAAGGGGGTCCACGTATGAAAAAGTTAGGGTTAGCTTCTCAAATACTCATCGCACTTGTTTTGGGTGTTGTCGTAGGAGCACTATTTTATCAAAATGAAACCGTTATTAATGTGTTAACGCCGATTGGCGATATATTCATCCACTTAATTAAAATGATCGTTCTTCCAATTGTTATTGCTGCATTGATTGTAGCCGTTGCAGGTGTAGGCGATATGAAAACCATCGGAAGACTCGGTGGGAAAACGATTCTTTACTTCGAAATTGTGACAACGATTGCATTAGCAGTTGGACTGCTTGCAGCAAACGTTTTCCATCCTGGTACAGGAATTGACATGAGTAACATGGAGAAAGGCGATATCTCTAAATATGAAGAGACATCTAAGTCTTCTGCCGAAAAAGCTAGTTTCTCTGAAACGATTGTGCATCTTGTGCCAACAAACGTGTTCCAATCCATTGCAGAAGGTGATCTATTACCAACAATCTTCTTTACAGTGTTATTCGGATTAGGAATTGCAGCAGTTGGAGACAAAGGAAAACCAGTGTTAGGATTTTTTGAGGGCATCCTCGAAGCGATGTTCTGGGTGACCAATAAAGTGATGAAGTTTGCACCATTTGGTGTATTCGCGCTCATCAGTGTGACGGTGATCAAATTCGGGGTCGGAGCGCTTCTCCCGCTAGGTAAACTGGTACTTGTCGTTTACGGCACAATGGCATTCTTCGTTATTGTCGTACTTGGCATTATCGCAAAATTAGCTGGAACAAGCGTCTTTACACTATTTAGAGTGTTAAAAGAAGAAATCATTCTTGCATTCTCAACAGCAAGTTCAGAAGCTGTATTGCCTAGATTAATGGACAAAATGGAGAAGTTCGGCTGCCCGAAAGCGATCACGTCGTTCGTTATCCCAACAGGCTATACCTTTAACTTAGATGGAAGTGCCATCTATCAATCCATTGCCGCCATATTTGTTGCACAAATGTACGGCATGCCTCTTTCCATCTATGAGCAAATTACGTTACTATTAATCTTAATGCTCACATCAAAAGGAATGGCTGGTGTACCAGGTGCATCGATCGTTGTTGTGATCACAACACTTGGAGCAATGGGACTTCCACTTGAAGGACTTGCCTTCATCGTTGGGATCGACCGTATCCTTGACATGGTTCGTACAACTGTTAACGTATTTGGTAACTCACTTGCAGCCATTGTCATGTCTAAGTGGGAAAAAGTGTTTGATCAAGAGAAATCGAAGAAGTATATTGAGGAATTAAAACAACAAACAAAAGCAGCGTAAAAGGAGATCTTTTCAAATGACGAAGCTACAGGACAAGCAAGTTCGTATCGAACGAGACTTTCTAGGTGAAAAGGAAGTAGACACTCAAGCGTATTATGGAATTCAAACATTACGTGCAGTAGAGAACTTTCCAATTACTGGCTACCATGTTCATGAGGAACTCATCAAAGCATTAGGGATTGTCAAAAAGGCAGCCGCACTTGCAAATATGGATACAAAGCGACTATATGCTGGTCTTGGAGAAAAAATTGTTCAAGCCGCAGATGAGGTTATTGAAGGAAAATGGAATAATCAATTTATTGTCGATCCAATTCAAGGCGGGGCTGGCACTTCAATGAATATGAATGCCAATGAAGTCATTGCAAACAGAGCGCTTGAACTACTAGGAAAGGAAAAAGGCGCTTATACTGAGCTAAGTCCAAACACGCATGTGAACATGTCGCAGTCAACAAACGACGTTTTCCCAACAGCGATTCATATTTCAACATTGAATATGATTGAAAAACTACTTTATACGATGGAAAACATGCATCAAGTCATGACAGAAAAAGCGCAAGAATTCGATCATGTCATCAAAATGGGACGTACGCATCTTCAGGACGCTGTTCCAATCAGACTTGGTCAAGAGTTTAGTGCATATGCAAAGGTTCTTGCTCGTGATATTAAACGAATCAAGCAGTCTAGACAGCATTTATATGAAGTCAATATGGGCGCAACAGCAGTTGGAACAGGACTGAATGCTGATCCTAAATATATTCGCCAAGTAGTTGGTTATCTAGCTGACATTAGCGGATTGCCGTTAGTTGGAGCAGAAGATTTGGTCGATGCTACGCAAAATACAGATGCTTATACAGAAGTATCTGCTGCACTGAAAGTATGTATGATGAATATGTCCAAAATGGCAAACGATATTCGTTTGATGGCTTCAGGTCCTAGAGCAGGCTTTGGTGAGCTGCACTTGCCGCCGAGACAGCCAGGTTCATCTATCATGCCAGGGAAAGTCAACCCAGTGATGCCTGAGGTCATGAACCAAGTGGCATTCCAAGTCATTGGAAATGACCACACGATCTGCCTTGCATCAGAGGCTGGTCAGCTTGAACTGAACGTCATGGAGCCAGTTTTAATATTCAACTTACTACAGTCTCTCAGCATGATGAAAAATGTATTTGAATCCTTTGTCGATAACTGCTTGCGTGACCTAAAAGCAGATGAATCTAGATTAAAAGAATATGTAGAAAAGAGTGCTGGTGTCATGACGGCGGTCAATCCGCATATTGGTTATGAAGCTGCTGCACGAATTGCGAGAGAAGCGATTCTTACAGGCGTATCTGTACGTGAGCTTTGTCTGCAAAATGATGTGTTATCAGAGGAAGAGCTTGATGTCATCTTAAATCCTTTTGAAATGACGAAACCAGGTATTGCTGGTGCATCACTTTTAGAAAAGGATCGTTTAGAAGATTAAGCGGCATCATGAGAAGCGCACACCGACAAATGTCCGGTGTGCGTTTTTTCATGGACTGTTTGTTTTTCTGAAGCTCACATAGTATACTATCGTCAATTATTAGGGATGTGACTGCGTTTGAATCTACTGAAAAAATGGTTGAATACAGAGCCTTATTTAATTATCATGCTCATTGTTCTGACTCCGATTGGGGGAGAGCTGAAATTTTATCCATTTGAGGATAGCTTTCGGGTCAGCTTTGGAACCGTTGTCTTTTTCTTTATCCTGCTTCAAATGAAAAAATTCCCGGCATGGGCAAGCGGCATCATTGCGGGGGGATCAGTGTTTGCATTCCGGGTGCTTCTTGATACCGCTGTGTCAGGCCACTTAGCGCTGGAAGAGGCCGTTTCTTTAAGATTTCCTTCCCTGCTGTATTACGTCGTCTATGGTACGCTTTTTTATGTATTACAGGTCAGACGTTTCCGTGATAAGCCTTGGCTCATTGGGGCGACAGGGATCATCATGGAACTATGTGCAAGTGTAGTCGAAATGATTGCACTCAGGGGAGCCATTGATGAAATTTTAACAGTGAGAACGCTGTTTCAACTATTTGTATTGGCGATTTTCAGAAGCTTTTTCGTATTGGCTTGTTATACGATGATTCGATTATACGAAGAACAGGCGAGAGAGCGCCAAATGAAGAAGGAAAAGGAACATCTGTTGATGCTGCTGTCGAATCTTTATACGGAATCTACATATTTTTATAAAACCCTTGCACATGCTGAGCACATTACAGCTACTTCATATCAATTGTATCAATCTCTGCATCATGCAAAGGATACGGAATCAATAGATTTGAAAAAACTCGGAAAAACAGCCCTGCAAATTGCAGGTGAGGTACACGAAATCAAAAAGGATAATCAGCGGATTTTTTCTGCCTTATCAAAACTGATTCATGAGGAAAACTTTCAGGAGTATGCAAGTCCTGCTCATATCGCTGGACTTGTGATTCGTATCCATGAAAATTACGCGGAATCTCTTAAAAAACACATCGTTTTTCATTATGATGAAGAAGGACAGCACCCTGCTTATCATGTGTATACCATTCTATCTTTATTAAATAACATTGTATCCAATGCCGTTGAAGCCATTCCGGTGAATGGAGAGGTATCACTATCCATTTTGCGGAAAGAAAATGATGTGATTTTTCAAATCAGTGACAACGGGCCAGGCATTAAAGAGCGTAACCATCATGTGATCTTTAAACCGGGCTTCACTTTAAAATACGACCAAGCCGGGAACCCATCAAGCGGCATCGGTCTTTCCTATGTAAAAGATACAGCCGAGAAGCTTGGCGGAAGTGTTGAAATGAAGAGTATCCCAAATCAACAAACGATGTTCACTTTAACGATACCAATTGATCAAGTCAGCAGAAAAGAGGGGAATGGGAGATGAGATTTTTTATTGTTGATGATGATGAAGCTGTTCGTTCTTCACTGGCACAGCTCATTGAAGATGAAGAGCTTGGCATTGTGGCAGGGGAAGCAGAGGATGGTGCTGAAGTAACAGCGAGCTACTTAAATGATTTGCATATTGATATCTTGTGTATTGATCTTCTGATGCCGGAAAGGGACGGTCTTGAGACGATTCGAGCGATCAAGGATGAATTTCATGGGAAATATTTAATGCTGTCACAGGTAGAAACAAAGGAACTCATCGGCCAGGCATATACGCTCGGTGTCGAGTATTATGTGACAAAGCCGATCAATCGAGTAGAGGTCTTAAGTGTGCTCCATCTCATGATTGAGCGGCTGCATTTAGAGCACTCGATTGAAAATATTCAGCATTCGCTCAAATCGGTCATGCAGTTCCAGCAGCGCGGACAGACAAAAACGAAGCAGCGCGGGAAAAGTCTTGCAGAGGCAGGTCAGTTTTTGCTCGCGGAGCTTGGGATTGTCGGTGAAAAGGGGTCTAAGGATTTACTAGATATGATTCTTTTCACAGATCAGTATTTAGCGTTACATGCCGATCAGCACGACTCTTTTCCTTCATTAAAAGTAATTTTCACTGGCATCACAGAGGATAAATTAAACGAACCTTTTACATCAGCAGACATCGCAAGAGAAGCAAAAGCAGCGGAACAGCGGGTAAGACGTGCGATCAACCAATCATTGAAACACATCGCCTCGCTCGGGTTAACCGATTTTTCTCACCCAACCTTTGAAAACTATGCATCAAAATTTTTCGATTTTACCATTGTGCGTAAGAAAATGAGTGAACTCACAAAAGAGACAAGTGGAAGAGAAGAGCACACACGTATCAATGTGAAGAAATTTGTACAGGTGCTCTATTACGAGGCGAAACGAATTTTTATGGAAGATTAAAAAGACATGCTCTCTATAAGGAGGGCATGTCTTTTTTTGTGATGGATTGAAGATGCATCTGCAGCACGGAGCGCATAAGCTGAGGCGGTAAACGATGGGGCTGTACGATTCCATTCAATGCAAGCCCATTGATGACCGCATAAAGCCGCTCAGTTTCTAATAAAAGATCGATATGATCTAGCAGTAGCTCATTCTCTTTCAATTTCATTAAGCAAAATTGAACGGTTTGAAAAAGCTCGTCATACATCTTTGCATTGAGCGGCTGTAAATCTGGTTCAGTCAGTGCCTTGACTGTAAAAGCCTGCCACACCTCCATTTCAAATATTCGTTCTTCGTCTAGTGGAAGAACCTGCTCCAATAAAGTGAATACATTTTCCTCTGTTGAACCGTTTAATGGAAGCTTAGCAATTCGCTCCTTCACTCTTTCCTGAATTAAATTCATGGAGAATAGAAATAATTCTTGCTGTGTGGAAAAATAATGACGCATAGAGCCGGCTGAAATGCCAGCTTCTACGGCTATTTTTCGTACAGAAGCGCTTTCCAATCCCTCTTGTTTAATCACTCTCATAGCAGCTTGAGCGACCTTTTGTTTTTGTTTATGGTGATCGACGATTTTTGGCATACCTTGATTTTAGCACAGCTATTGTTTTTTTAACACAGTTGTGTTATTTTTTATTTAATACAATTGTGTTAAAAAGGATGTGGGGGAAATTGGTCGGTTTATTGATTGTGGCATGTGAAATTGGTTTTTGGCTGTTTATTCTTATGGGCTTAACACTGCGTTATGTGTTTAAACAGAAAAAATGGGGTGCTTTCTTTCTTGTCTGTACGCCGATTTTAGATCTCATCCTTCTTGCGGCTACTTATATAGATTTAAAGCAAGGGGCTGTGGCGAGCGTCATTCACGGGCTTGCGGCTGTCTATATTGGTGTGAGCCTTGCCTTTGGACATCAAATGGTGAAATGGGCGGATGCCCGGTTTGCTTATCGTTTTGCAGGAGGCCCTAAGCCGAAGGGAAAACCAAAGTACGGGAAGGAGCGGTCTTTGTATGAAATGGTGGGCTGGACGCGTCATTTCATCTCTTATGTCATCGGAGCGGGGCTATTATATGGATTGACCTATCTCATCCAAGCACCAGAACGAACGGAATCTCTGATGCAGCTTGTCAGTGTGTGGGGGATGGTCTTAACCATTGATTTCATCATTAGCATCAGCTACGTCATTTGGCCGAAAAAACACCCGGAGAATATAGCAGGTTGACAAAAAAGACAGGCGGATTTACTCCACCTGTCTTTTCTTATGATGACAGTCCTTTATAAATGGTGTCAATATTCCATTTCATCATCTTATAGTAGCTGTCCCCATCTTCACCTTCTTTGCCAATAGAATCCGTAAATACTTTCCCCTTAATCGGAACTCCGGTTTCCTCAGATAGGCTTTCAAGGCTGCGCTTATCTACACTTGTTTCAAGAAAAAGGGCAGGAACTTGATGATCTTTGACAAAATGAATGATGCGCTTCATTTGTCCAGGTGTTCCTTCACTTTCTGTGTTGATCTCCCAAATGTAGCCGGCTTTCAGTCCATACGCGTCCGCAAAATATTTGAATGCCCCTTCGCTTGTGACAAGGAGTTTTTTGTCTTTTGGGAGTTGATCAAACTTGTCTTTTGCTTCATCGTGAAGCGTTTGAAGCTTTTTGATATAGGTTTCAGCATTTTTCTCGTAATCCTCTTTATGCTCAGGATCTGCTTGAATGAGCGCATCTCTGGCATTTTGCGCATAAAGAATCCCATTCTCGACATTCAGCCATGCGTGTGGGTCCTGCTGGCTTTCAAGCCCTTTTGAAGACAAATGCTTCACTTTGACGCCTTTACTCAGCTCGGCTACAGGTGCATCATCCCCGTCCTTGCCGCTCGATTCAAGCAGTTTTTGAAACCAGCCATTCCCTGTTTCAAGGTTCAAGCCATTAGATAGAACAAGGTCTGCATCCGTCGTATACTGAACATCCTTTGGCAGTGGGTCAAATTCATGTGGGTCTGTACCAATGGGAACAATGCTGTGAATAGAGACATGCTGTCCTCCTACTTCCTTCACAATGTCATAAAGAATGGAGTAGGTCGTGACAACTTTTAATTTACCGTCATCTTTTCCGGAACTTTTTTGCTGAGTAGAACAGCCTGCGATGACCAAAAGGGCAATACATACTGCGGTCAAACGGATTGCTAATACCTTCTTCATATATGTCCTCCTTTTACATTGACGCTTCCTTTTTTAACTGTGTTCGTTTTCGCTTCGATTTTAAGGATCTCCACAATATCCCTTGTTTCGGTGAAAAGATAAAGGCACTGCCGAATAATATGGTCGCGACCAGTACAATGGAAGCACCAGACGACAAGTTATACGTAAAGCTGAGCCCAAGTCCTACGACGGCTGAAACTGCTCCAAAAAAAGCAGATAAATAAATCATGATCCATAGCCGGTCTGTCAGTAAATAAGCGGTGGCAGCTGGTGTAATAAGCATTGCAACAACAAGAATAATACCTACAGTTTGCAGGGATGCCACGGTCACTAAGGTCAATAAGGTCATGAGGAAATAATGGATCATGCGATTCGGTAAACCGTAAACGGAAGAAATCACTGGATCAAATGAACTAATGAGCAGTTCTTTGTAGAAAACAATGACAGCCAGCAAAATGAAAATGCCGATGCCAAGCGTGATCCACATATCAGATGAACGAACGGCTAGTACGTTTCCAAACAAGATATGATATAAATCGCTGGAACTTTTTAAAAATGTAATCAAAATGATCCCAATGGAAAAAAAAGCAGTGAATACGATCCCGATGGCCGAATCATTTTTAATACGGCTGTTTTGACTGACATATCCGATGCCGATGGCTGTCAGTACACCAGTTAGAACCGCACCAAAGAAAAAGTTAATGCCGAGCATATAAGAGATGGCGACACCTGGAAGTACAGCGTGTGAAATCGCATCTCCCATCAAAGCCATTCCCCGTAAAATGATAAAGCAGCCAATGACGCCGCAGATGATCCCTACCATAACGGATGTAAATAACGCTTTTTGTAAAAACGCATATTCAAAAAGTCCGGTTAAGAATTCCATTACGCGTCTCCTCCTGCTGATTTTAAAAATGGCAGCTGTGTTTCATATGCTTGGAGCATGACCTCAGGACGAAGAATATCATGGACAGGCCCTGCTTTGACCAGCTTTTTATTTAGAAGAACGAGATGGCTGAAGTAATCATCGGCTTTACTTAAGTCATGGTGGACGACCAGAATGGTTTTTCCTTCATCTCGTAATTCCTTCAAAATGCGGATCATCGTTTCTTCACTTGCCATATCAATTCCGACAAATGGTTCATCTAAACAAAAGAGCTGTGCGTTTTGAGCGAGTGCTCGTGCAAGGAAGACACGCTGCTGCTGACCGCCAGATAATTCCCCAATCTGTCTTTTGGCAAAGTCCTGCATCCCAACCTTTTCTAAGCAATGGTACGCATAGGCACGGTCTTCTTTTTTCGGTCGTTTGATCAATCCGAGCTTTGGGTATGTGCCAAGCAGTACGGTATCCAGCACATGGATAGGAAACGTCCAGTCTAGATCATTTCTTTGCGGTACATAGGCGATCTGTTTTCTCACTTGTTTAAAGGGTTGTTCAAAAAAACGAATGTCCCCTTGATCCTTTTCAATTAAATCCAAACATGCTTTCAATAAAGTCGATTTACCAGCACCATTTGGACCAATGATTCCAGTCATCGTTCCTTCCTGTATGGAAAGAGAGACGTTTTCTAGTGCATCCTGTCCATGGTATGAGACATACAGGCGGTCGATTGTTAAAGCATTTGACATCTCTTGCGTCCCCTTTCGATCATCAATTGCGTTTCTTAAAAATATATGCATACATTTAATAATTTTGACTAAAGGATGAAATGATTCTCTAACGCTAATTTGTTTCCTTAAGGAAACTTTTATCTTATTCTAACCGTATGTCCTTCTTTTGTAAAGAGAAATGCTGAATATTCCCATCAAGCGATCGTTTTTATGTTATGCAAAGAAGAGGGGACACGAGCATGGATTATTGAAAGTTCACATGACATCCTTGAATACGAAAAATCTCAAACATTTGCTTATAAATGATTGACAGTTTGTAAGAACTCCTCATATAATAAGGGTAATTCAATATATGAATATGTGCTCATATATAATATCTACAGCAGCTGATAGGTTTGATTGAATCAGGGAAGGCTACTTATATAGAAAAAGGTGAGAACATGAAAAAGATGAAGGATGAATACGTATTAAGCGGTCTCGATTGTGGAAACTGTGCACGTAAAATTGAAACAGGTGTCAGCAAACTCGAAGGGGTTGAAGCCTGCTCAATTAATTTTGCGACGGGTACATTAACTGTGACACATGCTGATGCACAAGAAACGATGTCAAAGCGTATTGAAAAAACCGTTCAGTCCATTGAACCTCATGTGAGTGTATCACCAAAAGAAGAAGGACATCACCACGATCACGATCATGGAACAAAGAATTTAAAAACGATTGTACTGAAATTAATTGGTGGTGCAGTCATTGGAACAGCGGCTTATTTTATACCTGACAATGGCTTACTGAAGTTCATCATGTTTTTCGCCGCGTATTTACTAGTTGGCGGAGATGTTGTCTTGAAAGCACTGAAAAATATTGTGCGTGGTCAAGTATTTGATGAGAACTTCTTAATGACCATAGCCACAGTAGGTGCTTTTGTGATTCAGCAGTATCCTGAGGCACTGGCAGTCATGCTGTTTTACCAAATTGGAGAACTGTTCCAAGGGGCAGCTGTGAACCGCTCTAGAAAATCAATTAGCGAATTAATGAATATCCGTCCAGAATACGCAAACCTCAAAGTGGGGCAAGAAACAAAAAAGGTAAAGCCTGAAGAAGTTAAAGCTGGTGACCGTATTATCGTCAAACCAGGTGAAAAAATTCCTTTGGATGGACGTGTGATAGACGGTTATTCTCTTGTGGATACCTCTGCACTAACTGGGGAGTCTGTTCCAAGAGATGTGGAAGCAGGCAAAGAAGTGCTTGCTGGATTTGTGAACCAAAACGGCATTCTTGAAATTGAAGTGCAAAAAGAGCTCAGTGAGTCAGCGGTTACGAAGATTTTGGATTTAGTCGAAAATGCAAGCAGCCGTAAAGCGCAGACAGAAAACTTTATCACAAAGTTCGCTAAATATTATACACCTGCTGTGGTCGTGCTAGCTTTATTGCTTGCCTTTGTACCACCGCTTCTCATCCCATCAGCTCAATTGTCTGATTGGGTGTACCGGGCACTTGTCTTTCTTGTCATTTCGTGTCCATGTGCTCTCGTTGTATCCATTCCATTAGGTTTCTTTGGCGGAATTGGTGCCGCATCAAAACGAGGCATTTTAGTGAAAGGCAGTAACTACTTAGAAGCCTTGAACTCTGTCCGCTATGCGGTGTTTGATAAAACAGGTACTTTGACAAAAGGGAACTTTACAGTCACTCATATCGAAGCAGCGAATGAGAAATGGTCAGAAGAGGAATTGCTTTCTTTTGCAGCGCTGGCAGAAGCGCATTCTTCGCATCCGATTGCAGAATCGATTAAGGCGTCTTACGGAGCGTCTCTTGATGAGAGCCAGATCGAATCTTACGAGGAAATTGCGGGTCATGGGATCAAAGCGACAATTCGCGGAGCCCATGTATTGGCAGGTAACCATCGTCTTATGGAACGAGAGGGCATTGCTTTTGAAAAAGAAAAACGAAGCGGAACGGTTGTGTATTTAGCAATAGACGGTGAGTTTGCGGGATCTATCTTGATTGCAGATGAAGTAAAAGACGATGCAGTTGAAGCGATATCTTCTCTAAAAGCTGCGGGTATTCAAACTGTGATGCTTACAGGGGATGCTGCGCAAGTAGGAAATGCAGTTGCACAGCAGATCGGCATTGACGAGGTTCACACTGAATTATTGCCACAGGATAAAGTCGCCAAAATCGAAGACATGTATGAGAAAAAAGCATCTCAAGAAAAGTTATTGTTTGTTGGGGACGGCATAAACGATACACCGGTTTTGGCAAGAGCGGATATAGGTATTGCCATGGGTGGACTTGGTTCAGATGCAGCAGTTGAAGCGGCTGATATTGTGATTATGACAGATCAGCCATCGAAGGTAGCGGAAGCTATTGCTGTCGCTAAAAGAACGAGAGCCATCGTATGGCAGAATATTGCGTTTGCTCTTGGGGTGAAAGCCGTCTTTCTCATACTTGGTGCATTCGGTATTGCAACGATGTGGGAAGCCGTCTTCTCGGATGTTGGTGTCACTGTACTGGCTGTTTTAAATGCGATGAGGGTCATGAAATAAAATTGTAAGGAAAAATTCATGAATAGCGTCTTTCATAATAGACCCCCTCTTGTTAAAATAGAAGAAGTTGGATAATGGCATTTTCCTGAGCTGTTATCCTTTTTCTTTGTGAAGGAATGAATGAAAAAGATAAGGTAGGTGCTTTTGTGAGTAAAAAAAATAATCAATCTTCATCCATCAAGTTTGCAGTTATATTAACCATCATTGCAGCTCTTCTCATCGGTATTTTCGTTGTGATCGGTAACAACAACAGCCAAGAAGCACAAACAGTCGACAGTAAGCCGTCTATTAAAGGACAGCCTGTCATGGGAGATCAAAAGGCAAAAGTGCAAGTTGTCGAGTTTGGGGATTACAAATGTCCATCATGTAAATCATTTGAGACTGACATTTTCCCAAAATTGAAAGCAGACTACATAGATAATGGCGATGTATCCTTCTCATTTATTAACTTACCACTGCCTGTTCATGGGGACGGTGCGGTATTAGCAGCACTGGCTTCTGAAGAAGTGTGGAAAGAAGATCCGAAAAACTTCTGGGCATTTCATGAAGCGGTCTACAACGCACAACCAGATAGTGAAGCAGAATGGGTAACGCCAGCAAAGCTCACCGAATTGGCGAAGAAGACAACGAAAATTGATACGGACAAGCTGAAAGATAACCTATCAAAGAAAACATATCAGCCACAGCTAAACACAGATGATCAGTTGGTGAATCAATACAAAGTAAATGCAACACCAACTATTTTCATTAACAATAAACAAGTCCAAAACTTTTATGACTATGATGAAATCAAAGAATTAATTGATCAAGAGCTGAAAGGGAAAAAATCATGAAAAATAAACTGATTTACTTATACAGCGCTTGGATCGTCTCAATTGTGGCGACGATGAGCAGCCTGTATTTAAGCGAAGTAAAGAAGTTTATTCCATGTGATATGTGCTGGTTTCAGCGCATTTTCATGTATCCGCTTGTGCTTTTACTTGGAATTGCTACATTCCGTGGCGATGTCAAAGTGAAGTACTACGTTCTCCCTTTGGCCGGAATTGGTGCTTGCTTTTCCATCTATCATTATATGGAACAAAAGATTCCAGGCTTTGCATCGATTCGTCCTTGTCTAAGCGGTATTCCTTGTTCCGTTGATTATCTGAACTGGTTTGGTTTTATCACCATTCCACTCTTAGCTCTCATTGCATTTATTCTGATCATCATTAGTATGCTGCTTTTAAATGCAAAAGAAGATTGAGGAGATAGCCTGCTTAAAAGCAGGCTATCAGCGTGTAGACAAACCCTCGCATTCGGTGTCATTCCTGTGCGCTGGTGCTCACGAATGTCAAATTCGCTCCACGAAAGTAGCTGTTCTTCCTAGACTGCAAAGGTTTTCTATCACGCTGAAAGTAGACAAAGGGCTAAAATCAAGATCATTTTATCCCTTCGTCAACAATCTGAGCCTGCTTAAAAGCAGGCTATTTTTTATTTTTGCAAAAAGATAAAATTTAAAGAAAATTTGTATTGCTTTTCATTTGTGTCAGATATACATTAAGGGGAGAGTGTTAGATGATCAGACAATGGTAAGGAGATAAGCGGAAAATGGCATGGGAAGTGTTAAGTATTATTGGCATTGTGGCATTCGCCATTAGTGGTGCGATTGTCGCAATGGAAGAAGAGTACGATATTCTTGGTGTGTACATTTTAGGGATTGTCACAGCATTTGGCGGGGGAGCGATTCGGAATCTATTAATTGGTCTTCCGGTGTCTGCTTTATGGTCACAGGGCAAAATGTTTACCATTGCCCTTGTATCCATTACGATCGTGTTCCTATTTCCAAAGCTTTTGCTCAAACACTGGAGCACGTGGGGGAATTTCTCGGATGCGATCGGTTTAGCAGCCTTTGCGATTCAAGGTGCATTATTTGCTGTACAAAGAGAGCTCCCGCTCAGTGCGGTCATTGTGGCAGCCATTTTGACTGGAAGCGGCGGCGGCATTGTGCGTGATTTATTAGCAGGACGAAAACCACTTGTGCTAAAAGCAGAGATTTACGCAGTATGGGCAGCCCTTGGCGGCTTACTCGTGGGACTCGGCTTAGCGCAAGGAGAGCTTGCTTTATATCTGCTGTTTGTCATCCTCGTCATATGCAGGGTTTGTTCCTACTTATTCAAATGGCGGCTTCCCGCTAGGTCTTATTTTTTAAATAAAGGGTAAAGAAAAGGGCGATGTCGCTCTTTTTTTTATGTGTTATTCGAGCTTGATGTCAGCAGGTCAAGCTGTTTTCGTGTAAAATAAAAGTAGGTTCTTTATTCATCATTGGAACAATACACGAGATGAAAATGTTGTCATTTGACTGAATATGTAGATTCAGTCTTTTTTTGCCTAGATGGATTGTTATGTGTTGGTTTCGCTTTTTGCGGGATACTAAAAAAACGCTCATGACCGAACGGATGGATCAGAAAGAAATGAACACATCTTTGCATGTAAGCAAAACATGACGGAAAAAATCGAAAAAATGAAATGGGAGGGACATGTACTAGTGGAGATTTTTTTGGCAGTGCTCGTACTACTAGCACTCATTGCATCATCTAATATTATCAATCGTTTTCTGCCCTTTATTCCAGTTCCATTAATCCAAGTGGGTTTAGGGATATTGGTCGCAGCTTTTCCTTCAGGTTTACATATTTCTTTAAATCCTGAGCTATTCTTCGTTTTATTCATTGCACCGCTGTTATTTAATGATGGGAAGCGTACCCCAAGGGACGAGCTGTGGAAATTAAGAGCGCCCATTCTTCTATTAGCTTTAGGGCTCGTATTTGCGACAGTCATTGTCGCAGGATATACCATCCATTGGATGATTCCAAGCATACCACTTCCAGCTGCATTTGCGCTTGCAGCGATTTTATCACCGACAGATGTAGTTGCTGTAAGTGCCCTTTCCAGCCGTGTGAATATGCCGAAGGGGATCATGAGACTGCTGGAAGGCGAAGGGCTGATGAACGATGCGTCAGGACTTGTTGCTTTTAAATTTGCTATTGCAGCAACGGTTACAGGGGCATTTTCCATTGCAGAGGCATCCTTTAGCTTTGTTCTGATTGCTGCTGGCGGATTATTGACCGGATTTATTCTGTCGTTTTTTATCATTCGTTTCCGCTATTTTCTCCGCCGTTTAGGCATGGACGATGTCACAATGCACATCATCCTGCAAATCCTCACGCCGTTTGTGATTTATTTAGCAGCTGAAGAAATTGGCGTATCCGGCATTTTAGCCGTTGTTGCCGGTGGTGTGACACATGCCATCGAGCAAGACCGAATGGAAGCGAATTTAGCAAAACTGCAAATTGCTTCTTCAAACACGTGGAATATTATTTTATTTATTTTAAATGGCCTTGTTTTCGTTTTACTTGGATTACAAATTCCTGATGTATCAACCGTCATTTTCCAAGATGAAGCCTTTAATAATATGCAAGTCATCAGTTACATTTTAATCATTACATTCTGTCTGATGATTCTCAGATTCCTATGGGTATGGCTGTTCTGGGCAGGGAACTGGAGTGTATCGAAAAAGAAGAACACGAAAAAACCGAAACTGCGTGCTTCCATGCTGATGACATTCTCTGGTGTTCGTGGTGCTGTTACATTAGCGGGTGCTTTCTCCATCCCGTTTACGCTTGCAGACGGATCACCATTTCCTGAGCGTCATTTAATTATTTTCCTCGCAGCAGGCGTCATTTTATGTACACTCATTTTAGCGAGTGTGCTACTGCCTATTTTATCGGAGAAAAAAGATAAGCAAGTGGATGTGGACTTAGATACAAAGATTCAGCACGCAAAACGGAAGCTACTGAGAAGTGCCATTAAAACGTTAAAAGAAGGAATGAATGAGGACAATCGAGAAGTCTCCCTTGCACTCATCAATGATTTCCGAATGAAGCTACGAAATATTCAGCGGGAACCGTACCAGTTTGGTATGAGAAAACAAGAGAGAAAAATCAGACTGCATGGTATTAAAGCAGAACAGATGAAACTTCAGCAGTTGATTGAGGAAGAGAAAATCGACAAAGAAGAAGCATATGAGCTGCAGGAAAGATTTCATGAGCTGGAAATGCTCTATTCCAACTCCTTTAAAATTCGTTTCTCAAAAGTGAAGTTTCTGCGCTTACTACAATGGCTTCAATTGTGGCGTCCGCATCAGCGTATTTCGAGCGGCATATTAGAAAACGAGGAATCGTATAAACAAATCCGCAAGAAAACGGCTGAAGCTGCGGTGGATTCTATTAAGCACCATATGACCGAAGACAATCAACATACGTGTCATCAAGTCATTGGGTTTTACAATCAAGTGATTTTCCGCTGTGAACATGGTCCTTCTTTCTTCCAGCAAAAGGATCGTACGTTTGACCGGAAGAAGAAAGAGCTTAACTTCCAAGCCGTACAGACGATTCGTAATGAAATCCAAACCTTATATGAAAATGGCGAAATCAATCGTGATATTGCCCATCATTTAAGGGAGTATATCAATGACATGGAAGCAGTCTTACTGACCAATACATGATGTTGTCATCTTCTCCCCTATGTTTTATGATGAAAAAAAGAGACGAGCAGGGGGAGATGCAGGATGACATATTACGGAGCGATTGAAGCTGGGGGGACAAAGTTCTGCTGTGCCATTGGCAATGAGCATGGGGATATCATCGAGGAATTAACCATTCCAACAGAGCACCCGGAAAAAACCATCCAATCACTTATTCCATTTTTTCAGCAACATGAAATTGCAGCATTAGGGGTCGGTTCCTTTGGACCGATTTGTGTCCAGAAAAACGATCCTTCTTACGGTTACATCATGAATACGCCGAAAGTGGAATGGAAGCATTACCCGTTGATACCTGAGCTGGAGAAACAATTAGGTGTACCGGTGTCCTTTACGACAGATGTCAATGCCGCAGCATTAGGTGAACTGACAAAAGGGGCCGCCAAAGGGCTAAGCAGCTGTCTGTATATCACGGTCGGTACGGGGATTGGTGCCGGGGCTGTTGTGAAAAATGAGCTTCTCCACGGTCACTCACATCCAGAAATGGGACACATCCTGGTCAGGCAGCATGAATCAGATCAGTTTGCAGGTGTCTGCCCGGCGCATGGTACTTGCTTAGAAGGACTGGCGGCAGGACCAGCTATTGAGGCAAGGTGGGGAAAGCCGGCTAAAGAGCTTACCGAAGAAGATGAAGTTTGGTCTCTTGAAGCAGATTATTTAGCACAGGCATTAATGCAATACACGCTGATATTAAGCCCAGAACGCATCATCATGGGTGGAGGCGTCATGAAGCAAAAACAGCTATTTCCGCTCATTCGAGAGAAGCTGGCTGCGTATGTCAATGATTATGTCGACATGCCGCCGCTTGATACATACATTGTCTCTCCTGGACTTGAGGACAAGGCAGGTATGACAGGTGCTTTGCTACTAGCGATTGAAGCGAAGAGAAACGCCTGATAATAGAGTTTTCAAACGCAACATGAGATAATGAAAAAGATGGAATCTATGAAAAGGTGGTTGTTAACATGGTCAAAAGCTTGAATGATACCGTAACACTAAATAACGGAGTAGAAATGCCATGGTTTGGTTTAGGTGTATTCAAAGTGGAGGACGGCAACCAAGTGGTTGATGCCGTCAAAGCAGCCATACGAAACGGTTATCGCAGCATTGATACGGCTGCCGTTTATAAAAACGAGACAGGCGTAGGGAAAGCCATTAAAGAATCTGGCGTGAAAAGAGAAGAATTGTTCATTACATCAAAAGTATGGAACACAGATCAAGGATATGACAAAGCACTCGCTGCATGCGACGCAAGCTTAAACCGGCTCGGTCTTGATTACTTAGACCTCTATTTGATTCATTGGCCTGGACCAAATGCAGATACATTTAAAGAGACATGGCGTGCGCTTGAGAAGCTTTATAAAGATGGAAAAGTAAGAGCGATTGGTGTCAGCAACTTCTACGTGCAGCATTTAGAAGAGCTGTTAAAAGATGCGGAGGTTGTTCCAGCGGTGAACCAAGTGGAGTTTCATCCAAAACTGACACTTGTAGAATTACGACAATATGCGAAAGAAAAAGGCATTCAAATTGAAGCATGGTCTCCGCTGATGCAAGGAAAGCTTTTGGATCATGACGTATTAAAGGAAATTGCAGCACAATACAACAAATCTGTGGCTCAAGTGATCTTGCGTTGGGATCTGCAAAGCGGCGTTGTCACCATTCCAAAATCAATCAATGAAGATCGCATTAAACAAAATGCCGACATTTTTGACTTCGAGCTTTCACAAGAAGACATGGAAAAAATCAATGCACTTAATAATAACGAACGTGTCGGGTCTAATCCAGAAACGATGACGGTTGGGTTTGAATAAATAAAATTATCCCCTCAGCGTGTAGACAAACCCTCGCATATTTTGTCAGGGCGTGCTGGTGCTCACGAATGTCAAATTCGCTCTGCGCCAGTACTCGTCCTTCCTAGACTAGCAAAGGTTTTCTATCACGCTGAAAAGAAGACAAAGGGCTCAAATTAAGTTCATTTGAGCCCTTTGTCAACAATCTGAATCCCTTTCTCTTTTTGAGAAGGGGATTTTTTAATTCCTGCTTCGGCGCACAGCCAACAGCATGAGGAAAGACAGGATCACAATACAAATCGTCCAAGCCCACGCAAGTTCCATTCGTCCAGAATCAATCGCCACATAGATGGCTGTTGGGAGGGTTTGCGTTTTCCCAGGAATGTTGCCAGCGAACATTAAAGTCGCTCCAAATTCCCCTAACGCCCTTGCGAAACTTAAAACTGCACCAGAGAGAAGAGATGGCAGTGCGAGTGGGACGGTAATATAGGCAAAGACCTGGAAAGAACGCGCACCATCAACTTTTGCAGCACCTTCAATGTCTGACTCAATCGTAGAAAATCCAGCTTTCGCTGATTGATACATGAGCGGGAATGCGACAACTGTCGATGCAATGACCGCTGCCCAATAAGTGAAGATGACAGGCTGATGGAAGATCCATTCAATCGCTTGTCCAATCACGCTGTTCTTCCCGAACGCAACGAGCAGCAGAAATCCTACGACCGTTGGCGGAAGGACAAGCGGCATCATGAGGAGCGTTTCCACGATCATTTTTCCTTTGAAAGATGTACGCGCCATCCAAAAACCAATGGACGTTCCTAAAACGACAGCCAATAACCCGCTGAAAGCAGCCACTTGTACGGACAGCCAGATAGGTGAAAGAAAATCTTCGGTCAGCATCGGCATTATTTCACTTGAAAGCCGTACTTTTTAAAAATCGCTGCGGCTGGATCTGATTGGATATATTGAAAAAATGCTTTCGCCTCTTTCATGTGATCGGTCTGTTTAACAATGCCAACAGGATAAATGATGGGGGAATGCATGTCTTGATTTGCCTCATCTACTATCTTTACTTTGCGAGAAACGAGCGCGTCCGTCTTATACACGACACCAGCTTCCACATTTCCTGTTTCGACATAGTTTAATACTTGACGAACATCCTTGCCATAGACAGCGTTCTGTTTCACTTGATCCCATATATTCAGTTTTGTGAAAATCTCTTTTGCATATGTACCAGCAGGAACAGATTCAGGTGTGCCAAGCGCTATCTTTCCTTTTGTGTGATCAACATCGCGAAAGGTTTTGATAGAAGAGGAACCTTCTTTTGGCACGATGAGGACAAGCTCATTTTGTATGACATCCTTTGTATGATCCTGATCAATGTCGCCAGATTGAACAAGGTCATCAAAAGGCTCTTCAGCTGCTGAGAAGAAGAGATCCGCTTTTGCTCCTTGAGCGATTTGCTGTTTCAATGCGCCGGATGACCCGAAATTATTCGTGAGTGTCACGTTTGGATGATCATCTTCATAGGCAGATTCAATCTCTTTCAAAGCATCCTGCAGGCTTGCCGCCGCTGAAATCACAAGTTCTGTTTTTTTGCTTTGATCTGATGACGTCGACTCCGTTTGACACCCAGTCAGGAGCAAACAGATGGTGACGTAGGTTAAGAATAAATATTTCATGATCACACCTCTTTATCATTCAACATCATGTGTATCCTTTATTATAATCAAACTTATTTGACCATTCATAGGCTTTCAGGAAAAGAGAAAAGAAAAAGCCGCCAGAGGGCAGCTTTTAATGCTGATAAAAACGTAGTAAGTTCCCGTTGATCACTTTATCTGATAGAGACAGCTCTTTATTGGCTTTTTCTATATAAGGCTGGCATACTTCATCTTCTTCAACAGGTTGTTTTGTTTTTTGATCATAGCACGTGTTCTTTGTATAAAGATAATCATCCGTAATAAAGTTTCCATTTCTCAGCACAGCGAACGGTGTCCGTTCATTTGAGAAAAGATCATTCCCAAATTGAATAGAATCTTTTGATTCAATGCCGAGTAAATGAAGAAGTGTCGGTTTGACATCCATTTGACCGGCTGTTTCAGAAATGGTTTGAGGGGCCTCGTCTGTCACCCCAGGAATGTAAATCAAAAAAGGGACCCGCTGCAGTTTAACCGCATCAAACGGTGTGATTTCATCCTGCTTCAGCAGCTCTGCCATTGCCTCATGATGTGCTTCTGAAATGCCATAGTGGTCTCCCATCAGGACAAACATTGTATTTTCATATAGTCCTTCTTCTTTCATTCGTTCAAAGAACCTTTTGATGGCTTCATCTTGATAGCGGACGGTGGTCACATAGCGGTTTAAAATGGTGCTAGTCGAATCGTATTCATCAATGAACTGATCCTTTGGATCAATTTCAAATGGGAAGTGATTGGTTAAGGTAATAAACGTGCTGTAATAAGGCGTCTTCAGCTTTTTTAAATAATCGATGGATTGGTCAAAAAAGTCGATATCCTTTAAGCCCCAGCCAGTCGAATTCTGTTCATTGACATCAAATGAATCGACATCATAAAAGCGGTCAATCCCAAGAGATTCATACATCACATCACGATTCCAGAACGTTTTATTATTCGCATGAAATTGGACGGATTGATAATTCTCTTTTTTCAATTGCTTGTACAGTGTGTCATATTCGTTGTCACTCGCTGTGAAAAAGACAGCGCCACTGCTAGATGGATAGAGGGAGTTTGCGACGATAAACTCTGAGTCCGACGTTTTGCCTTGCTCTGTCTGCTGATAAAATTCATCAAAATTGAAGCTTTTTTTGGCAAGTTCATTTAAAAATGGTGTGATGTATTGTCCATTCACCTTTTGATTCATGACAAATTGCTGCGTTGATTCAAGTGAAATGAACACGACATTTTTGCCTTTAGCAAGTCCAAAGTAGTCTTCATTCGGTGCACTGTAATCAGCTTTTGTGTAGTTTGCCACTGTTGAAAGTGTATCTTCGTCAGCAAAGGCTTTTTGTCCAATTCGTGCTGTTTGAGCGGCACCGTCATACAAATGGAATTGAAACAGCCCAAGGTTTCGTACAATGACTTCTCGATCATATGAGCTTGTCAAAAATCGAGGGTGGTCCATCAAAGCTGAGCTGACATGGAACAATAGCAAGCTGCAGCAAACCACATAGTATGTTTTGATTGTCTTAAAAGACGCTTTTGGTGATAACGGTTTCCGTTTTAAGAGCCATGCCAGCACCACAAAATCAATCAGCATGAGTATAAATAGCGGATGAAACAATTCAGTCATACTGCTGCCCATATCTCCCATGTTCTTTGCTTGAAATAAGACAGGAATGGTAATGAAATCAATATAAAAACCGTAAAAGATCGTATTCGATATCAAAATGGCTGTCAAAATAAAATTTGTGGTCAATAAAAAGACCTTTTGTTTCGTTTCATTTAAGAAAAGAGCAATCCCAAACAAAGGGAGCAAAAAGCTAAGTGGATTGATCAAAAGCAGCCATTCGTGAAACAGATTGGCCGTTCGTATATGAAATCCGAATTGATAAATGATGTATGTTTTCATCCACATAAAGAGGATGGAGTACACTAAAAACCAGTGATTTTTGAAAAACGCTTTCATTTATGTAACTCCTCACCATTCTGTATTCAGCTGCAAGGCAAAAACACTTATCTTAAAACTACTAAAAAAATGAGGAATGATCAATTCATATCCTGCTTTTTTGCAAAACTCTTTTTTCTTTTTCTAAAACGGCAATGGGATGGATATTCCGCAAATGACAGCCATGTAATAGCAGGTGACAATGGTCAGAGCAGCTAGTACGACTTGTTCTCCTGTGCTGCCTGTTTTGACATAAAAGGGGAGACGTACTTTCATGGTTGCAGGGAACAAAAATTTAATACCGTTCACTGTGCCTGCATCAAGGATGAGGTGGCTTGCCATCCCAACTAGTAACCCGGTACTGAGGCTGTCATTTGGAATGTATGTTGTCGCAATAAAATAAATGATCAGCAGAAATAATAAACTATGTGTAAAGGTGCGGTGACCGAACACACTACTGATCAGTGTGGAAAGGAGCGGGAATTTCCTGCCGATTTTGCTTTTCGTATGACATAGATCTGGGATGAGGGCACCTACTGATCCAGCAGCAGCCATCGTCACTGGTTCGAATCCGTAATAATAGGCGACGGCTGTGGAGGCGGCAATTCCGCCCATAATATGTGTTTTTCCTGTCATGATGCGTACTCCTGTTCTGTTTTTTGTTCAAGTACTCACTATATCAAGGGTGAATCCATTCAGCAAGGCTTATTTCTAAAGAAAATGGGATAAAATAGTTGGCTGTTTGGAAAAACATTCTATAATAAGAAGGAAGTCATGTTGACACTAACGATAAGGATGCGATTCGGATGAGTAATGCAGACATTTTAAAAGAAATTGTTCTTGTACATTATGAAGTCAGCCGTAAATTAAACCGCAAGTTACTTGAGTTAGAAAAAGACATCACGCCTCCACAGATATATGCTCTTTCTATATTGATACAAGGAAAAGTATCACATGCTGAAGAGCTCAAACAAAGACTCTCTCTCAACCCAGGTGCCGCTTCCATAGCCCTCAATAAATTATGTGAGCAAGGCTACATTCAGAGAGAACGGGACAAGGACGATCATTCCCTTGTCCGGCTAGAAGCCACGGAAAAAGGGCTGGCTATTTACGAAAAGCATACACGTCTTTTTGGAAAGGTGATTCAGCATATGATGTCAGACTTCACAGAGGAAGACTTAAAGACCTTTCTAACGTATTTGCAAAAAATGAGACAGACCTTTCACGATGAATGAACTGCTCCTCTTTGTATAATGCTGAGCGCTGTAGCACAAATTAAACAGGCAAAGGCATTTTATGAAAAGGGGGGAAATAGCGATGTCATTTTTCCAAAAGGATAAAAAGGCGAAAAGCGAGAAAGACCATCAGCAGGTTGATCAGCTGTTAGAAGAAGCAAGTAAAGAACTAGCAGGCGATCCGCTTCAGGAAGCTGTCCAAAAGAAGAAAAACAACCATCAATAAGCTGACAAAAAGGCGGAGAATCATTTCTCTGCCTTTTTTCTATGTTTTTCCCTTTGACAGATATGAGAATGTTTGATAACCTTCGTGTAGTAAAAATGAATAGAAATCCTCACGCTATGTCTCAGTGAGGTAGAGGTTGCGCGGATGATGAGTCACTCATGGGAGAGATGGAATCGTTGATCATGAGAAAAAAGGCATCAGCGCCGAAGTGTAGAGAGAGCTCCAACTTTCTTTATGCTGGGTCTGCATTGAACAAATGCAGGACTGCCACGTCTTTGAAGCGTGGAGGGCTATCCGGAGATCAAGGTGTATGTTTTGAAAAGCATGGACTTTTGTTCAGGCTTTTTTTTATGTTCTGATTGCCTAAGAAAAGGGTATGCTGGTAAGAAAGTGACCCAACATGAACATAAAGAATGCAAGTCATTGCTTCACAAATATATCAATGAAGATACTGCCGGGTCTGGTCCAAAGTGAATATAACGGAGGTACGAAAATGGAACAGACAAAAAAATGGGGTTTTTGGTTATTGACGGCTTTTGTCGTCGGAAATATGGTAGGTTCAGGCATCTTTATGCTGCCTAGTACACTTGCCCAGCATGCAAGTCCTTTAGGTGTGACGATGGCATGGCTTGTCACAGGTGGCGGCGTACTGATGATTGCCTTTGTGTTTGGACATTTGTCCATTCATAAACCGCAGCTGACAGCTGGACCACAAAGCTATGCAAGAGCGCTTTTTAAAGATCCGAAAAAAGGAAAAGCAGCCGGTTTTACAATGGTTTGGGGATATTGGGTGGCAAGCTGGATTAGTAATGTCGCCATTATTACAAGCCTAGCTGGTTATTTAACAACCTTTTTCCCAATTTTAACCGTGAAAACGGAGATCTTTACTTTTGGAAAAGAAGCGATCACACTTGGTCAGCTCACAACGTTTATCGTATGTACAATCCTTCTATGGGGGACTCATACGATTTTAATTACAAGCTTAAGCGCAGCAAGTAAGCTGAACTTTATTACGACCTTTTCAAAGGTGCTTGGATTCGTCCTTTTTATTGTCGCAGGCTTATTTGCATTCCAAACCGCATTATTTGAACATTATTACTTCCCTGTTGAAGCAGCAAGTGGTGAAGGAGTGCTCGGACTTGGAGGCCAAATTCATCATGCGGCCATTTCCACACTATGGGCATTTATCGGCATCGAATCTGCTGTCATTTTATCAGGAAGAGCTTCCTCGCAGCGTGATGTCAAACGTGCGACGATTACAGGACTTTTAATTGCACTGTCTATTTATATGATTATTACCTTGATTACAATGGGCGTTCTGCCGCATGATCAATTGCAAGGTTCTGATAAACCATTCGTAGACGTGCTTCAGCTCATTATCGGACCGGCTGGCGGCATTGTCATGGCACTTCTTGCGATCATTTGTTTATTTGGTTCGATGCTTGGCTGGATTTTGCTTGGTTCTGAAGTCCCTTATCAAGCAGCAAAAGCTGGCGATTTCCCAGCAGTGTTTGCAAAAACAAACAAAAAAGGTAGTCCTGTTTTTGCTTTGACTGTCACAAATATCATGTCACAGCTGTTTATTTTCTCAGTCATGTCACGTACGATTAATGAAGCCTTTACTTTCTTAACAACATCAGCGACACTTGCGTATCTCATTCCGTATATCGTGTCGTCGATCTACAGCTTTAAGGTCATCATGCAAGGTGACACATATGAACTCCAAAAAGGAAACCGGACAAGAGACGGGATCATTGCGCTTGTGGCCATGGGGTATTCCGCTTGGGTCATTATTTCAGGCACAGCTGATTTAAAAACATTTGGTCTTGGTATTGGATTGTTCTTAGTTGGCATTTTACTCTACCCATTCATGTCCAAAAAATTTGCCAAAGGTACAGTTTAAAAAATACGTTTCTCCAGCATTGGAGAAACGTATTTTTTTATGAGGCAGATGTTAATCGATCCACAATAAATTCGAGCTGACCTTCTAGTGACACAGGGTCATTAAAGAAGTAACCGACTGTATCTGTTTCAAATACGCGTTTGTTTTGGACAGCAGGAAGTGATGCCCAGATGCTGCTTTTATATACTTGATCGCCATTACTTTTTGAACCGCTCCATGGGCTTGTGAAAATATAATCACCTGCAAATTCTGGAAGCTTTTCAAGAGAAATGTTTGCATAACCGACACCACTGTCGATGGCTTCTTTTTGGACAGCCTTCGGAGCTTTTAATTTCAGCTCGTCATAAATGATTTCACCACCGCGTGCAAAAGTGTTACCGAAAATGTAAATGCCCTTATCGAATGGTGATACGATCGAAACGGTTTTGTTTCCTACAGCTTTTGTTACTTTTGGTTTCACTTCAGCAATTTTCGCATCCCATTTTGTGATCCAATCCGTTGCTTTTTTTGATGTACCTGTCATTTTACCGAATTCTTTTAGCTGGTCTTTAAACGAATATTGATTGTATTGAATGGCAACTGTAGGTGCAATTTTTTTGTATTGATCAAATTTCTCATCTTCTCCCCAAGCAATGATCATATCCGGCTTCAAAGAGGCTACTTTCTCAACAGAGGGAGATTTTCCAATATTTTTCACTCCATCTGTTTTTCCTTTATAGAAAGGGTTTTTAAAGATGGGCGCAGTGGCAGCAATTGGGGTTTTGCCGAGTGTGACGAGATCCCCGTAATAGCTTTCCGCCAGAAGCACAATACGTTGTGGGTTTTGAGGCAGTTTCACTTCACCCTTTACATCTTGATAGGTGATCGTGTCATTTTTTTTGGCTCCCGATTCTTTATTGGAAGTGCTGCCGCAAGCAGCAGTAAAAATCATAAGGGTCATGAAGGAAATCAAAAGAAGTCCAGTTCGTTTTTTCACTAAAGTTCGCTCCTATTCAATTGCTTATGATAATGATTCTCATTCGCGATTATATCTTAACATGATAGAAGAAAAAATGCATCGGCTATTTTATGACCAAAATGAAAATGGTGAAATTCTCCCGGTTTTTTGATGAAAATAAAGAAATTTATCAGAACAAGGATTTCAAAACGTGAAGAAAGTGATATACTAGACTCCGAGATTGATAATCATTATCATTAATAACGAATAGATATGAACGGAAAGGAAGAGACTGGTTTTGGGCTCACAATCGAATAAACAGCTGTCAGCTAAAGATGATGCGATAGATATTGTGACAAAGCCTTTTGGTACAGCAGCTGTTGTCATCATAGGAATCATTGCTTTAGCATTTGGTCTTTTTTTATCAGTATCGCTAGGAGCGGCAAACATTCATTTACACACGGTATGGGAAGCCGTCTTTCATTTTGACTCACAACAAACCTCACATCAAATCATTAGGGAACTAAGGCTGCCGCGTACAGTTGGTGCCGCACTTGTCGGTGCCTTTTTAGCAGTATCGGGTGCCATCATGCAAGGCATGACAAGAAATGCGCTTGCGTCTCCTGAAATCATGGGTGTGACAAATGGCTCTGCATTTGCGATTGCCATTGCGTTTGCTTTTTTCCCAGGCCAATCTTCTTTTACATTAATTCTTTGGTCATTTTTGGGGGCAGCACTTGGCGCCTCTATTGTATTTGGGGTTGGAACCCTTTCAAAAGGGGGACTTACTCCTGTGAAGCTCGCATTAGCCGGTACGGCTGTTGGCGCACTTTTAAGCTCAATTTCCTCAGCGATTGCCATTCGATTTGACGTCGCGCAAGATATGAGTTTTTGGTACGCAGGCGGTGTGGCTGGTGTGAATTGGAGCAATATTAAGATCATCATTCCAGTTGCGGCTGTAGGACTGATCATCGCAATGATTCTTGCCCGCTCCATCACGGTTTTAAGCTTAGGTGATGAATTAGCAAAAGGGCTTGGACAATATACACGAACAGTCAAGGTACTTGGCATATTGGTCGTGATCCTTTTAACAGGTGCAGCCGTGTCAGTTGCAGGTTCTATTGGCTTTATCGGGCTTGTGATTCCTCATGTTACGCGTTTCTTGGTCGGCGTTGACTATCGCTGGATTATCCCTTGCTCAGCTATTTTAGGGGCTATTTTGCTCATTTATGCAGACATTGCGGCAAGGCTTGTCAATGCGCCTTTTGAAACGCCAGTGGGTGCCATTACAGCCATTATAGGCGTTCCTTTCTTCTTATATTTAGCGAGACGTGAAAGGAGCGGAATTTAAATGGAAATGGTGCAGCAGGCAAAGAAAAAGAAATACAAACGAACGATGGTCATGATCTTTTTAGCGATCGTGGCTGTGTTCCTAATAAGTTTAAATACCGGAGAGATAAGGATTTCTCCGATGGATACATTCAAAACATTTTTTGGACTCGGAAGTGAAATGGATGAGCTTGTATTATTCGAGTTCAGACTTCCGAGGATGGTCATCGCTTTACTTGTTGGCGCTTCTATCGCTGTATCAGGAGCCATTTGGCAAGGTGTTTCTCAAAATGGTTTAGCTGATCCCGGCATTCTAGGTGTAAATGCGGGTGCAGGTTTTGCGGTGGTTTTGTTTATCTTTGCCTTTCAGGGTTCGATGTCGAACTTAGGTGATTTTTCAATATTTGTACTGCCGCTTTTCGCTTTCGTAGGTGCCGCCTTTGCTGCATTCCTCATTTATGTGCTAGCGTGGAAAAAGGGCATTACGCCTGTTCGATTGATTTTAACTGGTATTGGGATCAATGCTGCATTTTCGGCAGCGATTGTGGTTATTCAATTAAAGATGAGCCCAAATGATTTTAACCAAGCCATTGTGTGGCTGTCAGGAAGTATTTGGGGCTCAAGTTGGACATATGTCTTATCAGTCGTGCCGTGGATGCTGATTTTTCTTGTATTAGCGATGGTGAGGGCACGCTACTTAAATATCATGAATTTGGGTGATCAGATATCTTATGGCTTAGGGATTTCAGTTCATAAAGAAAGAAGTTTTCTCATGCTGATTGCAGTTGCATTAGCCGGTGCGAGTGTCGCTGTTGCAGGGAGTATATCGTTCCTAGGGTTAGCGGCACCACACCTCGCAAGAAAGCTAGTTGGACCGAAACATCAAGGAATGATACCGGCGTCCGCTATGATTGGTGCACTGCTGTTATTACTTGCAGATACACTTGGGCGTGTCATACTTGCTCCATCAGAGGTGCCCGTTGGACTTGTCGTTTCTGCCTTAGGCGCACCTTACTTCATTTACTTATTGATGAAAACGAACTAATGAGGAAGGAGAGTACAACAGATGAAATCACTTGAAACAGAAAAGCTTTGTATTGGCTATCATGACCGTTTGATTGTAGACGATTTAAATATCAGCATCCCAAAAGGCAAGGTGACGACATTAATTGGGCCGAATGGGTGCGGGAAGTCAACGATTTTAAAAACAATGTCTCGTATTATGAAATCCCATCAAGGTGCTGTTTATTTAAATGGCCAGGCTATCCATCAAACACCAACAAAAGAAATTTCAAAACAAATGGCCATCTTACCGCAGACGCCTGAAGCACCAAGTGGTCTGACCGTTTATGAGCTTGTGTCATACGGACGTTTCCCACATCAAAATGGATTTGGCCGTTTATCAAATGAGGACAAACGAATCATCAGATGGGCACTTGAGGAGACGGGAATGATTGCATTTCATGACCGGCCAATTGAAGCACTCTCCGGTGGACAGCGTCAGCGGGTATGGATTGCGATGGCACTCGCTCAGGAAACAGAGCTGCTTTTATTAGACGAACCAACGACGTATTTAGATCTTGCTCATCAGCTGGAGATCCTTCAGCTATTAGAACGCTTAAACAGAGAGCAGGGCAGAACGGTGCTGATGGTGATTCATGACCTGAATCATGCTGCACGCTTTTCACATTACATGATTGCCCTCAATCAAGGGAAAGTCATTAAAGATGGTACGCCTCATGAGGTCATGACAAAAGAGGTGCTCAGTCAGGTGTTCCACATCGATGCAGAAATTGTTCTTGATCCGAGAACGAATAAGCCGATCTGTTTAACATATGACTTAATGAATCATGAAAGAAAGCTTGAAGCTGTGAACGGATAATAGATGGACAAAAAACTCGGTATGTATGACCGGGTTTTTTTGCATTTTTTGATATTACCTTGTTATGCCATTTTCTCCAGTTGATCTTTTTTCGCTTTTATGCAGAAAAGAGGTACTTTTTTACTTTGGACAATGGTAATATACGGTTAGAGATCATAGCTAGAAAGGAAAGAGATGCGTGGAAACAGCAAAAATATTGATTGCAGATGACGAAGAAGCAATTGTAAAAATGGTTGAACGCGTATTAAAAAAAGAAGGGTTTCAACATATTTATAAAGCCTATCATGCAGATGAAGCATTAGATATTGTCAAAAACGAGGACATCCACCTCTTACTTCTAGATGTGATGATGCCCGGTAAGTCAGGCTTTGATGTTCTGCCTGACATCAGGAAAATGACGAAGGCACCGATTTTCTATTTAACAGCAAGAACGTCTGATGTAGACAAATTGACTGGATTTGCACAAGGTGCAGACGATTACATCACAAAGCCATTTAATCCGTTAGAGCTAGTAGCTAGAATTAAGGCGCACTTAAACCGAACTTATATCTCCTTACAGGAGGAGCAGGAAGAAGCGCACAGTCAATATGAATATGCTCATTTCTCGTACCATCCTCATGCAGCCGAGTTAAAAGTAAGGGGAAAGGTGACGGCTTGCTCAGCTCAGCTTTTGTCCTTGCTGAAGTATTTTTGTGACCATCCGAATGTGGTACTTTCAAAAGATCAAATCTATGAGAAAGTATGGGGTGTTCCGTCATATGGTGACAACAACACCGTCATGGTTCATATCCGAAAGCTGAGAGAAAAAATAGAGTTAGATCCAAGCCAGCCTGAATATATTGTGACGATCCGTGGTATGGGCTATAAGTTCATTCCCCAACCTGTGAAGGTTCTTCAATAGTTTATGAATTTACGAACAAAACTTTTCTTTCACTTTGTCGGACAAATGTTTATTGTCATCGTCATTCTGACGATCGGGCAAACATTCTCTGAAAATCTTTATTTTCAAAAGCGCTATGAGAATATGACTGAAACTGGTTTAACGAAGGCAGATGGAGATACACTCATGAGCTGGCTTTATTTTAACGAGGATGGAAAAATGGAAGCCGATGATCAGCTCAAACAAGCAGTGGAAAAACGTGATGGCTGGCTGCAAGTGATTGATTCCAAAAAACGCAATGTCTATAGCTATCAACTCCCTAAAAATATTCCAACATCCTATCAAAAGGATGAAATGATCAAGATCTTTGAAAAAAGACAATTTAAAGATTACAAGATGTACTTCTGGCCAATTGAGATTGATCAAGAAAGCTTTATCGTCTTATATGGATTTAAAACGAACAGCACAAAGGTAGCCAATTATCTCAAGCAGCATGAAAAAAACCTGGCTGCATTGTCTCAATATTCAGTTGAAACAAAAGAATTTTTGAAAAGAATGAATGGATCGGTGCATCTGTTTAATGAAGAAGGAAAATACTTAAAAGGTATCCGAGCCAAAAATAATTTGAAAAATAACGTAACGGATGTTGAACTGCTCAAGTATCAATCAAAGCCTTGGGAGTTTAGAAGTGACCTGTCTTATATCAGAGTGAATAAAGATCTGTATATGATTGTTTCGGTGCCAAACAAAGTATACAGCCCAGACGAGCTTTATGATAAAGAGACAGAGGCTTTAAACCAATATACAACGCTTTTGATTGCAGGTCTTGCGCTTACGATTATTATCGTTATGACATTATGGTACTCGTATCGCTATGGGCTACCGATCTATCACATTATCCGCTGGCTGATTTTCTTATCAAGAAATAAATTGCAGGAGCCAACAAATAGAAAAGGTATTCCAGTAAGTAAAAATAAAAAGGGTCGTATTAAGCGGGAGTACCGGCTGTTTGAGGATATCCTCAAAACAATGGATCAGCTCACCAATACGTTAAAAGAGAATGAAGCAAACCGAAGAAAAATTCAAACCACAAGGGAAGAATGGATCGCAGGGCTGTCTCATGATCTAAAAACGCCTCTTAGCACGATTTACGGCTATGGATTAATGCTAGAATCAGATCAATACCAATGGTCCAAGGAAGAAGTTATGGAAATGGGACAAGTCATTCGTGAGAAATCAGAATACATGTCGACCTTGATTGAGGATTTAAACCTCACGTATCGATTGAAAAATGGTGCATTGCCTATTAATCGAAAACCTGTTGAGCTTGGTGAATTTTTAGCCTCCATTATGGACGAGTTTTCAAGAAGCACGCTTTCTGAAGATTATATGTCATCCTTTGAAGATCAAACAGAGGGTGTCATGTTTGAGATCGATAAAGCCTGGTTTAGACGAGTCATTGAGAACCTGCTGGCGAACGCAGTGAAGCATAACCAGAAAGGTACTATTATTCAAGCTATTCTATCTGAAACAAATGATGAAGTTCGGATCGAAATGAAAGATAACGGACGCGGAATGGCGCAAGAAACGGTGGATCATTTATTTAATCGTTACTATAGAGGGACAAATACGAATGATCCAACAAATGGAACAGGATTAGGATTGGCGATTGCAAAAGAGCTTGTCTTGCTACACGATGGCGATATTCAAGTAGAAAGTGAATTAGGTCAAGGAACAACTATTGCGATTATCCTAAAGAAAACACCATCTGTAAAATAGCCAAAAAACGATTTTCTTTTCTAAAGGAGATCGTTTTTTCTTGTTTTAGGATTGAAATCGATTTTGTAAACGATTACAATAAAATTGTTAACGTGAACAAAATCATTTTTATCATTATAAGAGATGGGGGAGTTTGATGAAAGCCTTTTTAGATGAGCAGTTTTTATTAAACAGTCAAACGGCGGAAAAGCTATACCATGAGTTTGCAAAGAACCTTCCGATTATTGATTACCATTGTCATTTAAGTCCAAAAGAAATCTATGAAAATAAAACGTTCCAAAATATAACCGAAGCATGGCTTTACGGAGATCATTACAAATGGCGCGCCATGAGAGCAAATGGGATACCTGAAACACATATCACAGGAGATGCCTCAGATTATGAGAAATTTTTAGCATGGGCGAAAACCGTTCCGATGACGATTGGAAATCCTCTCTATCACTGGACCCATCTAGAGCTAAGACGATATTTTGATGTTGAAGAACTTTTGAATGAAGAAAGTGCAGACATCATCTGGAAAAAAGTAAATGAAAAGTTGCAAGGAGACGGATTTGGTGCGAGAGATTTCATTGTGAAATCAAATGTTGAAACGGTTGTGACGACAGACGATCCGGTTGATTCGTTGATTTATCACCAACAACTGCGGGAAGAAGGCTTTTCTGTGCAAGTGCTGCCAGGGTTTCGGCCAGATAAGGCATTAGATATCACAAATGACTTGTTTATCGAGTATGTTCATCAGCTGGCGGAGGTTTCATCTATCCAGATCGAATCCTATCAAGACTTCATAAAAGCACTTCATATGCGAATCGATTTCTTTCATGAACAGGGCTGTTTGATTTCAGATCATGCCATCAATGAAATGACGTACGAAGACACGACGGAAGAAGAAGCTACGATCATTTTTCATAAAAGAATGTCTGGACATCCATTGACGGAAAAGGAGAAGATTCAATTTAAAACGCACACATTCATTGAACTCGGTCAGGCATATGCTCAGCGGGGATGGGCGATGCAACTTCATATCAATGCGCTCAGAAACAACAATTCAAAAATGTTTAAGCGGCTTGGACCAGATACCGGATATGATGCAATGAATGATGAAGACATTGCAAAACCCCTTTGCCGCGTATTAGATCGGTTAGAACAAGCACATGCATTGCCAAAAACCATCCTCTATTCCTTGAATCCAAGGGACAATGTGGTGATTTCAACGATAGCTGGAAGTTTTCAAGATGGAAAGACCCCTGGGAAAATGCAGCATGGAACAGCCTGGTGGTTTAATGATACAAAGCAGGGAATGACAGAGCAGATGATGGCACTCTCCAGTATCGGACTGATCAGCCGATTTATTGGGATGCTGACAGATTCACGAAGCTTCCTGTCGTACACAAGACATGAATATTTCCGTAGACTGTTATGTGACATCATTGGAGATTGGGTGGAAAAAGGTGAAGCGCCTAATGATCTCAATTTGCTAGGGGGAATGGTAAAAGGAATCAGCTATGAAAATGCAAAGCAGTATTTTCAATTTGAACGGGCAAATGAGCTTCCGCATAAAAGCAAGATGATATGAACAAAAAGCAAGAATATGAAAGCGTTTTTATGATAAGATGATAAAAAATCATAAAAGGCGGAATAGCATGACAGTCACAATCAAAGATATAGCAAAATTGGCAAACGTTTCTCATACCACAGTATCAAGGGCTTTGAATAACAGTCCTTTTATTAAAGAGAAAACAAAACAAAACATCTTGTCGATTGCAAAACAGCTGAATTACTCACCGAATGTCCATGCCAGAGGCCTTGTCTCGCAAAAATCATTTACAATTGGTCTGTTTTTTACGAGTTTAACAGAAGGCACATCCTCAAGTTTCTTTGTTGATGCATTAAAAGGCGTCAACAGTGTGATAACAGAAAACTATCATTTGGTTGTAAGAGGAATTGACGATTTTCACGATTACACAACCATTCATAAACAGCGGTATGATGGTATTTTGCTCATGAGCCAAAGCGAGCATGATGAAGCGTTTATCCATCATGTGAAAAAGCAGGGCATTCCCATTATTGTACTGAATCGCCGTGTAGAAAGTAATCAAGTGATGAATATATTAGCAGATGATGGTGAAGGGGCATACCAAGCTGCACACTATTTCATTCAGCAGGGGCATAAACAAATTGCCATTATTGAAGGGAAAGAAGGGTTTAAATCCACACAGGAAAGAAAAGCTGGTTTTTTGCAAGCACTCATTGACCATCATGTACCCATGAAGAAGGAATACATGATCACAGGCGACTATCATATGAAGAGCGGCTATGAATCAATGGAAGCCTTACTCACTCTTGATGATCCGCCAACTGCCCTTTTTTGCTCAAACGATGACATGGCGATTGGTGCGATGAATGCATTGTTTGCAAAAGGTAAAAGGTGTCCTGATGATCTCTCTATTATCGGTTTTGATGATATTTCATTTTCATCTTATACAACGCCTGCCCTCACAACAGTCAAAAAGCCAATTGAAAAAATGTGTGCGCTTGGAGCAGAAGCCATCCTTTCAGTCATCAACGGTGAAAAACAAGAAGACGATCATCTGGAAAAAGTGTATGTCCACACAGAGCTGATGATTAGAGATTCAGTAAAAAAGGTGCAGTAATCAGCATCTTTTAAATAAAAATGTTCACGTGTGCAAAAAATGCGGGGAGGAAAAGCGTTTGAGACGATTATCCAAAGATGTGTACCCAGTGGCTGAATATCCTGAAACCATTCTACAAATTGGCGAAGGGAACTTTATGCGGGGATTTATGAATTGGCAGATCCAGAAGCTAAACGACTGTACAGATTTTAAAGGAAGAGCAGTGGTTGTTCCTCCTCGAAAAGGATCAGTGACCGCTCTAAATGAACAAGATGGTTTGTACACTTTATGTATTCAAGGATTTCATGACCAAAAAGAAATGAACGAACGGATCGTCATTCAATCCATCAGCAGGGGAATCAGCACATATACAGATTATGAAGCCTTTTTACATGTAGCGGAAAGTCCTGATGTGCGCTTTGTCTTTTCTAATACAACAGAGGCAGGACTTGTGTTAAGAAAAGAGGACCGATTAGAAGATCGGCCGCAAGTAAGTTTTCCAGGAAAGCTGACAGCCTTCTTGTATCACCGCTTCAAAGCTTTTTCTGGGGATGAGAAAAAGGGCTTGATCATTTTACCTTGTGAATTGATTGAACAAAACGGTGATCGATTAAGAGAATATGTGATCACAATGGCAGCTGAGTGGAATCTTCCGCCTGATTTTGTGGCTTGGGTCAAGGAAGCCAACACGTTCTGTAATACGTTAGTTGATCGGATTGTCCCAGGATTTTCTCAGAAAGCAGCGGAGACTGTTCAAAAAGAAGAGGGGTATATCGATGAATTGCTTGTCACGGCAGAATATTATCACTTGTTTGTCATTGAAGCACCTGCGTTTGTTCAAAAAGAGCTTCCTTTTCAAGAAGCAGGGTTAAACGTACTTTTTGTGGAAGATATCGCTCCCTATCGTATGAGCAAGGTTCGCATTTTAAACGGTGCACATACAGCGATGGTGCCGATTGCATATTCGTGTGGCTTGGACACTGTCAAAAAAGCGGTGGATGATGAGCATGTTGGTGTGTTCATTCGCCGCATGCTTGAGGAGGAAGTGTTGCCAAGTTTGCCACTTCCTGAAGAAGAGCTGCTTCTTTATACACAATCCGTTTGGGATCGATTCTGCAACCCTTTTGTCAAACATCAATTACTCGATATTGCCTTAAATGGTGTATCTAAATTTCGGGCACGTATTCTCCCGTCTCTTCTAGATTATATAGAGCTAAAAAAACAGTTGCCTACGAAGCTTATGTTCTCACTGAGCAGTTTGATTTATTTTTATCAAGTCCATGCAGATCAAATAAAGGATGATGAGTCTGTGATGGCATTCATGAAGGAAGCATGGGAGGAAGTGGACCATTCCTATGAATTAATGGTCGATCGACTTCTTTCAAACGAAGTTTTATGGGGGATGGATTTGACAAGGATCGCAGGGCTGAAGGATGCAGTAGCCGAGCAGCTCACCTGCATACATGAAAATGGCATGAGAGCTGCTGTTCACCAAATACTTCAATATGAAAGTCAGGGGGAGAAGGCATGAGGGACTTTGTTGTGATTCATCCTTCAGATAATGTTGGTATCGCTTTAAAAGTGCTTGAGCAAGGCGAAGAGCTTCAGCACCAAGGTCATACAATCATTTTAAAAGAAACCGTTGCTAAAGGTCATAAATTTGCATTGGCTGAGATCAAAGAAAAAGAGAATATCATCAAATATGGCTATCCCATTGGTCATGCATCCACTGCGATTTCGACTGGAGAATGGGTGCATACGCACAATATCAAAACGAATCTATCAGGTAAGCTCGATTACGAATACCGCCCTTCTTTAACAGAAAACCCCTATGAAAAAACGAATCTGACATTCAAAGGGTATAAACGAAAAAATGGCGCAAGTGGTATACGAAATGAGCTTTGGATTGTCCCAACAGTTGGGTGTGTCAATGGCATTGCCGATCAAATCATTCAAATATTTACCGCTGAAATGGGGGGAAGCATCCATCCTTTTGAAACGGCGTTAGTATTAAAACACAATTATGGATGCTCACAACTTGGGGATGATCATGAAAACACAAAAACAATACTTCAAAATGCCGTAAAACACCCAAATGCTGGAGGGGTTCTCGTTCTAGGGCTTGGCTGTGAAAACAATGATATTGAGGATTTTAAAGCTACATTAGGGGAGTATGACCAGACGAGGGTGAAATTTTTAAGAAGCCAAGAAGTAGGGGATGAGATTGAGACGGGTGTCGCTTTGCTCAAGGAAATTTATGACGCAGCGAAAGAAGATCAGCGTGAAGACATTCCGTTATCTGAGCTGAAAATTGGCTTGAAATGCGGAGGATCAGATGGGTTTTCAGGCATTACCGCAAATCCACTTTTAGGCAGACTGTCCGATTTTATTGTGGCTCAAGGCGGAACCACCGTCTTAACAGAAGTACCGGAAATGTTCGGGGCTGAAACGATCTTAATGGAGAGAGCGGAATCAAAAGCGACATTCGACAATATTGTGCAGATGATCAATGATTTTAAACAATACTTTATGGATCATCGACAGCCAGTATATGAAAATCCTTCCCCGGGAAATAAAGCAGGAGGAATTTCGACATTAGAAGATAAATCTCTCGGCTGCACACAAAAAGCGGGTACTTCCGTTATAAAGGATGTTTTAACATACGGGGAGCTGCTAAAACGAAAAGGATTGAATTTATTAAGTGCGCCCGGGAATGATTTGGTTGCTTCATCTGCTCTCGCAGCGTCTGGCTGTCAGCTCGTCCTCTTTACAACAGGCAGAGGCACACCGTTTGGCACATTTGTTCCAACGATGAAGGTATCGACCAATACCGCTTTATATGAAACAAAAAAACATTGGATCGACTTTAATGCGGGGGAATTGCTTGAAGATGTACCAGAAGATGTGGTGCTAGAGAAATTCATTGCCACGGTGATTGATGTGGCGAGTGGAAAGCTGTTAAATCATGAAAAAAACAATTTTAGAGAGCTGGCCATTTTTAAAACAGGTGTGACACTTTAAGACGTCTGGGGGATGAGGAAATGTCTAAAAAACGGAATTTGATGTATGTGACAGCAGGAACAGTACTAACAGGAATTGGACTCGCACGTTTAGCAAAGCAAGGGAAAAAAGACAAGGAAACAAATGGCATAGATCATGTGTTAAAGCAGATAAAAGCGCCAAAGTTCCCAGATCGTGAATTCAATGTCATTCATTATGGTGCAGATAACAAAGGGATAGAGCTTTCGACAAATGCTATTCAGTCTGCCATCGATGATGCACATCGTTTGAAAGGAGGGCGTGTGCTGATTCCTGAAGGGACATTTTTGACAGGCGCTCTAGAATTGAAAAGCAATGTAGAGCTTCATCTTCATGAAAACGCCTATGTGACCTTCAGCCAAGATACACGTGATTATCTCCCGCTTGTTCTAACAAGATATGAAGGAATTGAGCTTTATAATTATTCACCACTTATTTATGCCCATCATGCAGAAAACATCGCGATTACAGGAGCAGGCACGCTGGACGGGAGGGGGGATGAACACCACTGGTGGCCTTGGAAGTATGGAACAAATGGTCAACCCTCTCAAGATCGGGATCGTCAGCTTCTTTTTGAAATGGCTGAAAAAAGAATACCAGTGGAAGAAAGAGTGTTTGGCGAAGGCCATTATTTAAGATCAAGCTTTATCCAGCCATACAATTGCCAAAACATTCTCATTGAAGGAGTAACAGTAAAGGATTCACCGATGTGGCAAGTCCATCCGGTGTTAAGTGAAAACGTCATCGTCCGTGGGGTGAATATCATCGGTCATGGCCCAAATACAGATGGTGTGAATCCAGAGTCGTGCCGACATGTGCTCATTGAAGATTGTTATTTTGATAATGGCGATGATTGTATTGCCATTAAATCGGGCAGAAATGAGGACGGCCGGAGAATCGGTGTTCCATCTGAAAACATCGTCATTCGTAGAAATACGATGCGTGATGGTCATGGCGGAGTAACGATCGGGAGTGAAATCTCTGGAGGCGTCAAGTATGTATATGCAGAGGATAATGTCATGGACAGTCCGAACCTAGACAGGGCATTGCGCATTAAGACCAACTCTGTCAGGGGCGGTACCATTGAACACATCTATTTTAAAAACAATCTAGTGAAAAGCTTAAAGCATGAGGTGGTCTGTATCGACATGATGTATGAGGAAGGGGATGCCGGTCCGCATAGGCCTGTAGTCCGTCATATTGAAGTAGAAGGGTTAAAAAGCAGCGGAGGACGATATGGCGTGAAGATCGCCGCATACTCACATTCCCCGGTCACACACTTTAAAATGAAAGACTGTGTCATTGACGATGTCACGTACCCTCTTTCATTGGAACATGCAGTATCTCCTTCATTTCAGAAAGTTGTCATTAATGGTGAACATATCAACCAATAGCGGAAGTGAAAACAGCCACGTCAAAGGCTGTTTTTCTTTTATAAGGACAGACAAGACGTATTCGGAATCACATATACAACCTATCTGCACTGTAGTATAATATTCCCGAAATTAGAAAAGAATTGACGAAAGAGATGACGTCAAGCAGTACATAAAGCAGGGGGTTTATTGATGAAGAAGTTAACTGGTATTTGGCTATCATTGTTACTTGTGATCGGTGTTTTAGCAGGGTGTGCAGGTGCGGAAACGGACCAAAAAACAAACAGTTCAAAGCCTAAAGAGACAGCGGCTGCGGCATTTCCTGTATCCATCAAAGATGCAGCTGGTAAAACCGTTGAAATCAAAGAACAGCCTAAACGAATTGTTTCGTTAATTCCAAGTAATACAGAGGTTGCCTATGCCCTTGGCCTTGGAGATAAAATCGTTGGTAGATCAGACTTTGACAACTATCCAAAGGAAGTAGAAAAGGTGGAGAAGATTGGCGGTCTTGATTTCAATGTAGAGAAGGTTATTTCCTTAAAACCTGATCTTGTCTTAGCACATGCATCACAAATGAGTTCAAAAGACGGATTTAAACAGCTTGAAGATGCAGGTATTCAAGTGCTGACTGTTAATGATGCAGCCTCTTTCAAAGATGTGTATAAGTCTATCCATATGATTGGTGAAGCAGCTGGCGTAAAAGAGGCATCAACGAAGCTTGTAGATGAGATGAAATCAAAACTGAATGACATCAAAAAACAAGCAGAATCCATCTCCAAAGACAAACAAAAAACAGTTTTTGTCGAAGTATCAGGTGCGCCTGAAATTTATACAACAGGTAAACAAACGTTTATGGACGAAATGTTGTCTGTCATTCATGCAAAAAATGCTGCTGGCGACCAAACAGGCTGGGTGCAAATGACGGAAGAATCAATTATTAAACGAAATCCTGATGCCATAGTTACGATTGATGGCGCAAGTTTAGCTGATCTGAAAAAAAGAGACGGCTGGAAGGCGATCAAAGCAGTCAAAGAAAAACAAGTCTTTCAATTGAATACGGATCTGGCATCAAGACCGGGACCGCGATTGGTTGAAGGAGTGGAGGCTCTTGCGAAAAGCATCTATCCTGACACGTTCAAATAAAATCATCATCGCATACACAGCAAGTGTTTTACTTCTTGTGGTGAGCATTGGAATGGGAATCTCATTTGGCAGTTTAGGGATTCCCATTCCTTCTATACTTCGGATCTTTGTTCATGAAGTATTTGGAATTCAGGCCGGAACTATTGATGCAATTGACCGCAATATTATGATGAATATCCGGCTGCCGAGAGTGATATTAGCGGCGTTAGTCGGAGCAGCTCTGGCGTTATCTGGTGCAGCCTTTCAAGGTTTATTAAAAAATCCTCTCGCTGACCCTTATACACTTGGGGTATCTCAAGGGGCATCTGTGGGAGCTGTAGCCACATTGTTTTTCAGTTTGCAGTTTCCTTTGCTTGGCAGTTTTACACTGCCTTTTTTGAGTATGACAACAGCGCTTGTCACACTATGTCTCGTCCTCTTTTTTGCCCGTATGGTTCACCGAGGAATGAGCATTTCTTCTTTAATTTTGACGGGGGTCATCTTTAGCTCTTTTTTAGGAGCCCTCATTTCATTAATGATTGCGTTAACAGGTGATGATTTAAAAGAGATTATTCATTGGCTTCTAGGCAGTGTGTCTATGAGAGGCTGGCGATACATTGCTCTTTTCCTTCCTTTTTTCCTCATTGGTACATTTGCACTGATCTTGATGGGAAGAGATTTGAATGTGATGACATATGGCGAAGAAAAGGCAAAACTGTTAGGGGTGCATGTGAAACGGAGCAAATATGTGGTGTTGCTTGCTGGTTCCATTCTGACTGGAAGTGCGGTGGCTGTGTCAGGAACGATCGGATTTGTAGGACTGGTGATTCCGCATTTTATCCGTCTTTTATCCATTACGGATCATCGTCATTTGCTGCCTTTGTCGATGCTGAATGGTGCTTCCTTTCTCGTTTTAGCAGATGTGCTCTCCCGTACGATCATTGAACCGACTGAATTGCCTATTGGCATCATTACGGCGTTAATTGGTGCTCCTGTCTTTGGCATCATCCTCATCCGCAGATATAGAGGAGGGACGCATCTATGATTCAAGTGAAGGAAGTTAGAGGAGGATATGGTGAAAAAGAGGTCATTCACGGCGTTAGTTTTGAAGTGGAGCGAGGGGAATTCCTCGGCATCCTTGGTCCGAATGGGAGCGGTAAGACGACGCTACTTAAAATGATCGCAGGTATTTTAGCACCTGAGAGCGGCCAAGTAACACTAGATGGCCATCCAGTTCAATCCTACCGGCCCAAGGCACTTGCGCAAAAATTGGCGGTTCTCCCCCAGAAGACCGATCAAGCCTTTTCATTTACAGTGGAAGAAACGGTCCAGTTTGGGCGTTATCCTTATCAGAAAGGATGGCTACAATCTGTTACAAAAGAAGATATCGAGATTGTCAGCAAGGTGATGGACCAAACAGATATTGCTCAATTTAAGGATCAATCCATCCACGAGTTAAGCGGTGGAGAACAGCAGCGGGTTTACTTAGCCCAAGCGCTGGCTCAGTGCCCTGACTATTTATTGCTGGATGAACCAACCAGTTTTCTTGATTTAGCCTATCAAAAAGAGTTACTCGATTTGATTAAACAAGAGACCACTTCCTCTAACTTAACGGTGATCGGTGTGTTTCATGATGTGAACATTGCCAGTTTGTATTGTGACCGTCTGCTTTTGCTGAATGAAGGAAAGACGGACATGCTGGGAGAACCGCATCATGTGTTGACCACCGAACGGGTGAACCGGGTGTATGAAACAGATGTAACACCTCTCCAACATCCACTGCGGGCAAACCCTCAGCTAGTGATTGAACCTGCGTCCATCTCTCAACATTCAAGGCTGAACTTAGCGGATGGGTGGAAAACATATGGCGCAAACGGAATGACATTTTCTACTCATCAGCCATTGCGCATCCTTTCATCACATGAGAAAAGCGGGGGTTTCTTTTGGACACGGTCCCTTGGCACGGGAACTGAAGCACTCCATGACATGCTGGATGCTGAGGAAGGGTACTTATTTCTTGGTCAATCTGATGGGCCAAAGCAATACGCCGCTGAAGATGATGATGAAGATGTCCTTCTTTATGGGATGCATCAAGAAGGAGAGCTGTCCGTTTGGCTTGTGCTGAAAGGAACGATATCAGATGGTGCGTCTGTCCAGCTAATGGGCGAGCTGATGCACTTCATTAAACAAGAGACAAGTATCCAGGTACATCATCTTTGTATCGCTGCTGCCAATGCAGAAGAAAAGGAGCATACTGCTCATTTACATGAAAGAGTCAGACTGAAAGTGAAGCATCTTCTTCATACATTGAATGCCATGAAAAAGTGAACCGGTTGGTTCGCTTTTTTTTAGGGATTCATGATTTTATATTTAAATCACAGTGACTTTAGTAAAACAAATACATCTTTTCCACTTCAGGGTATACTAAAAGGAACAAGCAATGGATAAGGGGGAACCTCAATGAAACTTTATACAAAAACCGGAGATCAAGGTCAAACAGGCTTGATTGGCGGGCGGGCTGATAAAGATGACGCAAGGGTAGAAGCGTACGGTACATTAGATGAGGCGAATAGTTTGATTGGACTAGCCCATGCAAACTTAAGGCAGCATGGCGAATTGTTTCAAGATATTCTATCTGAGCTGATGGTCATTCAGCATGAACTGTTTGACTGCGGCGGTGATTTGGCAGCGGTGAAACCACCGAAAGAAGGCAAGTTAAAAGAAGAATCTGTCACAGTCCTTGAAAAGCGAATGGACGTGTATGTAGAAGAAGCCGCACCGCTGACTAAATTTATTTTACCTGGCGGCCAGGAAGGTGCTGCCCTCTTACATGTAGCGCGAACAATCGTCAGGAGAGCCGAGCGGCATATTGTGACACTCGCAAAGCAGGAGGAAATTCCAGCAGTTACGCTCACATATGTAAACCGTCTATCCGACTATTTATTTGCTGCCGCCCGTATTGTGAATCATCGGCTTGGTGAAGCGGATGTAGAATATGAACGAAGTGCAGATGTGTTTCGTTCTAAATGAGGAAAAGCACTCTTCTAGTCGAAGAGGGTTTACCTACACGCTGAAAAGAAGACGAAGGCTAAAATCAAGTTCATTTTAGCCCTTTGTCAATAATCTGAGCACTCTTCTAGTCGAAGAGTGCTTTTTCTATGGATTCAACCGTTCAGTCTGAGCCATGTTACGACTCTGGTCGCAATCAAAGATCAATCTACGACACGTTTTGCCGGCTTCCTTTTTTGACTATAGTTAAAGCAAGGAGCAAGAAAGGAGGCATGAAGATGAAAATCACAAGTAAAACCATCATCGGTTCAATCCTGATGTTTATCGGTTTATCCATCTTCTTTGGTGGTTCATTGGGCGGGCTGATCCCGACTTTGATTGGGGCGTGGCTCATTTATGTAGGTGTCAAAAAATATGATAAGGGCAGTAAAACAACAGGGGTCATACTCTCTATTATCGGTGTATTGCTTGTCGCACAGTCGCTGCCATTTTTACTCGGAATCGCATTTGCTGGAGTACTTCTCTACTTTGGCTGGAAGATGATCAATGGTGAATCTGCAAAGGAATCATCCGGCAGAACAACATATATGGAGCCAAACACGGCACCGAACATGAAAGAATCTATGCACACGTCATTTGATCAAGAATGGGAAGACTTTTTAAAGAAAAAATAAAGGGAGGAATATGAAATGGTATTAAGAAGAGTACGTGATATGTTTGTTGCAACAGTCAATGAAGGCTTAGATAAATTGGAGAATCCGCGTGTCATGCTGAATCAATATGTTCGTGATATGGAGGACGATATTGCCAAAGCGAAACATGCGATTATCAAACAGCAAACCATTCAGCAAGGTTTCTTGAGAAAAGCAGAAGAAACAGAAGAATTTGCTGATAAGCGAAAGAAACAGGCGGAGCTGGCGTTTCATGCAGGAGAAGAAGAACTTGCACGGAAAGCACTGACTGAAATGAAGTATTTTGAAGAAAAGCACAACGAATATCAAGAAGCCTATCAGCAATCTGTTAAACAGCTGAAAGAGCTGAAAGAACAGTTGCAGCATCTAGAAACAAAGCTGCGTGATGTTAAAGACAAGAAGCAAGCGCTGATTGCAAGAGCCAATGCCGCACAGGCAAAGCAGCATATGAATGAATCTATGAATAAGGTTGATAGTGAAAGTGCTTATAAAGAATTTCTACGCATGGAGAACCGTATAGAGGAAATGGAGACAAAAGCGGGTAGCTATGCACAATTTGCCGATCAGGGTGCTTATGCTCATCTTGATTACGCTGATGAGGTTGAAAAGGAATGGCAAAAGCTTAAGCGATCAAAGCAGCTTGAGAAACAGCCGGCAAACTAATGGAAATGTGTCAAAACGGAAGAAAAACAGGATTTTTCTTCCGTTATTTGATTTCTTTCTGTTTCGCTTTTCCTTATAATAAAAAGGTCAAAGGATAAAGGGATGATATAAATGAAACGGTTCATTGGTCTAATTTGTATACTTGTTGGTGTTTTTTTGATGATTGGGATGCTTTTCAAAAATGGAGATCTCTTTCATTTGAGCTTTTCTCGTGATAAAGCGGTCACAACAGCTTCAGCGAAAAAGGATGAGGTTGAACAATTAGATATCTCTCTTTCTGGATTTCGCATCAAGGTGGAGCCGGAAGATCGTTCGGATATTTCTGTGATGGTTGTGAATGGAAAAGGGAAAATGTATGCGGAACAAACAGGTGGAACATTCAAAGTCCGTGCTGAAAATAAAGGATTTTTGTTTTTCTCTGCATTTGAAAAAGGAGAACTCTTAGTCAAAATTCCAACAGATTATCATAAAGATGTGAAAATAACAGGTGGAATCGGCGTGAGCGAAGTAAATGGCGAAGGGAAGCTGTCTCTTCAAGATGTGACGCTCAAATCAACGAGCGGAAACCTCACAGCTGAGAACTTCTCAGCAAATCGTGTGGAAATCAAAGCGACTTCTGGCAGACTTTCAGTGTCTCATATTGATGCGAAGGAAAGTGATATTGGTGCCACTTCTGGTCGTGCTGATATTCAAGATGTAAAAGGAAAGCTGCAATTAGGCATGACAAGCGGCAGGCTAACAGCAAGCTTTGATACAATTGATTCACCAGTCGACTTTCACATGACATCAGGCAGTGCGAAATTTAACTTGCCAGATGAGGGAGATTTCAAAGTCCAAGTGAAAAAAACGAGTGGACGTATTGATCATTCGTATGATTTTGACCAAGCGGATAGTGAAGGCCGAGGTTTTACAGGCACGCATGGGAAAGGGACACACTTAGTCGATATTGAGATGACAAGCGGAAACTTAAAATTGCGGTAAACAAACGTAAAAAGGAAGGAGGCGAGTCAACTGCGTTTTTCTAGAAATCAAATTTTAGGCATCATTGTGGTGATTTTCGGTATTAATCTTTTTCTCAAAATTATTGGGATTGGGGCAGACCTATTTTGGCCAGTGTTTTTTGCTCTAGCTGGTTATTGGCTGCACTCTCGATCTAAACGTTGGCTCGGTTCGGTTTCCTATATTTTTGCAGGCTTTCTCTTCTTGAAGTTTCTACTAAATATCACGTTTAGTTTGACTGGGTATTTATTTGCTGCCTTTTTGATCTATGCGGGCTATCGTTTATTGAAAAACAAACCTGTTTTTGATGTCGATAAAAAGGAATCATCAGACGATGGGAAGCCTTCACTGAAAGTAAATCTTGAAAAAGAGGGCGATCAGAAGAAAACAAAAAGCCAGGCAAAGCCGCGCAAAGAACATGATTTCTTTATCGGTGAAGTCAGGCTGATGAAAAAACCATTTCAATTAAGTGATTTGACCATTTCAGGTTTTATTGGCGATGTCAAAATCGACTTATCAAAGGCCATCATTGCAGAGGAAGAAAGCACCATCGTCATTAGTGGGCTCATCGGAGATGTCGATATTTATGTACCTCAGGATATTGAAGTGTGTGTGAGTGCTTCGGCTGCGATTGGTGATATGAAAATCATTGATGAAAAAAGAAGCGGGTTCGGCAGTAAAGTGTATGTCATGACAAATGATTATGATGAGAGCAAGCGAAAAGTGAAAATCTCCATTTCTCTCCTGATTGGGGATGTGGATGTGAGGTACTTATGAGGAAACTGCATTTAGGCATCCAGTGGCAATCTGTTCGTCTTGCAGTCGGTATCTCGCTTGGTGTTGTCATCATGACGACACTCCCAATGTTTTTTTATTACCAGCTTGATCCTATGATTTTGCTGTCTACGCGGTGGTTCGGCATCCCGTTTTTTTGTATTTTACTCATTATTAGTCTCGCCATTGGTGTATCAGCGGGGCATGTGTTTGGCTATCAGCATAAGAAGCGGCTGGATCAGCTTGTAGAGTCGATTTTGAAGTTTGAAAATGGGAATTTTGCCTATAGACTGCCTTCTCTAGGTGATGATGAAATTGGTTTGGCGGCAGATCAATTAAATGAAATGGCGAAACGAGTGGAAGGGCAAGTAGCCTCCTTACAAAAGCTTTCAAATGAGCGAGCTGAATGGCAGGTTCAAATGAAAAAATCGGTTGTCTCAGAAGAGCGTCAGCGTCTAGCGCGTGAGCTGCATGATGCAGTCAGCCAGCAGCTATTCGCCATTTCGATGATGACGTCTGCGATTCTTGAGGGGATGAAGGAAAAGGATGAAAAGATTTTAAAGCAAATGCGTCTTGTGGAACGAATGGCTGGCGATGCACAAAATGAGATGCGTGCACTCCTCCTGCATTTAAGACCGATCACCCTTGAAGGAAAAGACTTGAAAAAAGGCTTGATTGAGCTACTCAATGAATTTCAGGCAAAGCAGCCAATTGATATTGATTGGGAAATAGAAGATGATGCTCCGCTGTCTAAAGGGGTGGAGGACCATCTGTTCCGAATTGTGCAAGAAGCCCTTTCTAATGTGTTTAGGCATGCAAAGGCGACAAAGGTGACAGTACGTCTGCTTATTCGGAACCGTCAAGTTCAGTTGAAAATTATCGACAACGGGATTGGTTTTCAAACAGATCATGTGAAGACTGCTTCCTACGGACTTGAATCGATACGAGAAAGAACAAGTGAAGTAGGCGGTGTCGCAGAGATTATGTCATTTGAGGGAAAAGGCACACAAATTGATGTGAAGGTTCCCATTTTTGATGAAGGAAAAGGAGAGAACGTTCGATGATTCGAGTGCTTTTAATTGACGATCACGAAATGGTGAGAATGGGTCTTGCTGCTTTTTTAGAGGCACAGGCGGATATTGAAGTCATCGGTGAAGCGTCAGATGGACAAAAAGGTGTAGAACTAGCGGTTGAATTAAAGCCAGACGTGATTTTAATGGACCTTGTCATGGAAGGCATGGATGGCATCGAAGCAACGAAAAGAATTTGTCAGGAAATAGAGGATGCTCGGATTATTGTACTGACGAGCTTTATTGATGATGATAAAGTGTATCCAGTTATTGAGGCTGGTGCATTAAGCTATCTTTTAAAAACATCGAAAGCAGGAGAAATTGCTGATGCCATCAGGTCTGCGAGTATCGGCGAACCAAGACTTGAATCAAAAGTAGCTGGAAAGGTCATGAACAAACTCCGCCATTCATCAAATGGGTCCATTTTGCACGATTCGTTAACCGCAAGAGAAATGGAAATATTAAAGCTGATTGCCGATGGGAAATCGAATAAGGTCATTGCTGAGGAATTGTTTATTACCATCAAAACAGTCAAGACGCATATTACCAACATTCTTTCCAAGCTTGATGTAGAAGACCGCACACAAGCAGCCGTGTATGCACATCGCCATAAGCTGATTCAATAAAAAAACAGCTTTCAAATGAAAGCTGCTGGAACATGCGCAAAATTAGTCCTTCTGTCCTGTGATTGGACGTTCGGATAGTTGATGGAGCTCAGGAACTGGAAAAGCCTCCTGCTCCTCGGCCGATTTGTCTTCCAGGGTTTTCTTCATCTCGGAAAGCAGTTTGACGCTTTCCTTTGCCACTGCCGCTTTTTTCTCTTGCAAATCAATGATCTGTGAAAGTCCAACAAATAAACCGCCTCCAATCAGAAGGAGCGCAGGGGTTTGTCCATAATAAATCACGATCAAAAATGTGCTTGAAAAGCTGTCGGCTTCAATGAAGAAATCTTCTTTTGATTGCATGAATACCACGACTAACAGGAGTATTCCTAGAATCAAAAATAGAATGCCGGCCGAAAGTAAAGCTCGTTTCATGATTGACACCCTTTTTTTCTTACCATTTTAACATACTCTATAAGGATTGTGTTGCGCCCTTAGTCCCGAAGTCACGGATTTTCACATTTACCTTGTAACGAATATCCGATTCACTGAAAATGTCATCCCAATGTTTTGCTTCTTTTCGGAATTCCTTCGGATAGGCAATACTCGCTTTTTGATAAAATCCACAAATATCTGCTTTGATCTCATGCTGTAATTCCCCGATAAAATCTTTCACATTTTCCTCCAGTCGATGTGCCACGACTTTCTCAATTTCTTGGAGGTATTTTTCATTAAATGCGTTTTCTCGTTCATTCCAATCCTCAGACAATCTTCCATCGAGTTCAACTGACACATCAAATTCATATTTGCCACTGGCTGCTTTATGGGTGTCGATGTTGTGTTTGATTTTAAAGATCTCAAAAGAATAAATGCTATGTTCATATTGGAATTCAATCACTCCGCCTTTAGCGTCTCCAGTCAACAGGTTGTAAGACTGCACTGCTAAAGGAGAAATGTTGGTGAGAAATCGTTTGTTCTGAATAATCGAGGCACCATCCAGCATTAATTTGCCCTGACTGACACTGACTTTCGGAATGGCAAAGGATACGTTGTTTTGCATAGCAGAAGAAATATCTCCTAAGGAAACGGGCTTGAACATACGAATGGTCGTTTTTGTATTCGAAGAAATATCGTATAAGGTGGAAGCGGCAGGCTGGCCGTCGTCATTGATTTTCAACATATCTCCAGGCTTCTCAGAAGCCATAAAGACAAGGCTTCCTCTTCGTGTTTCATTGTCCCGAATGAATTGATTGATGACCAAATCGAAATTATTTTCATTGATAAGGTCTTGAGAAAACAAATAAACCCTCAGCTGCTGAGCAAAAATGCGGTGTGTTTTTAGGGCCGTCGTACGAAAAATTTGGTGTATGGAATCACCGCTTGTTTCAATAATCTTCGTCGGATCTTTCACGCTTGATTCTTGCTCAATTTTTTGCGGAACGAGCACCTGCATAGACAGCTTCAATTTATGTCCGTCATCTCCTTTATCTACAGCAAATCCAATTGCCATGTTGAGCTCCTCGATATTTGTACTATCCCAGCACCCGCATAATAGAATCAGTGAGAAGAGCGCAAGAACCGCTTTCTTTTTCATGCTGTTTTCCGCCTCCTTTTGAAAAATACGATGATAAATAAAAGAAACGGGAGTATACCAAATAGAAGAAAGAACAAGTTGTTTACGTAGGTTAAATAGTCTCGGACCGTATCAACATCTTTTGGGAAAAGAGCGGCAAAGAAGATCACAATGCCCATCAAGGCGAGCGCGATTTTTTTAGGGAATTTAGTCAATTTGATGACTCCTATCGTAGCAAAAAACGTATATCCTACAAAGCTCGTATAAAGCTGGACAAGCCAAACAATCAGCAAAAAGGATTCAATCCGTTCAATAAAAATCCCCTGAATATCAAATGATTGAAATAAGGCAATGGTCGGCCACGTCAGAGTCGCCGTTTCTTTCACCGTGAGCGCACCAACTACAAGAATATAGGTGAAAATATAGATGATCGCAGGAATCAAAAAGCCGATGGTTCCGTATGCAAAGGTGTGTTTTTGCGTCTTCATATAGGCAGGCATAAAGAGCATCATTTCAATACCGACAAACGAAATGGCCGAAGCATTAAAGGAATTGAAGACAGGGGAGAAGCCCTCTCCTAAAACTGGTCGGAGGTTATCCAGCTCAAACTCTTGTACACTAAGTCCGAAGGCCACAAATAAGATGATGAGTGTGACAATCAGAAAAAAAGGACATAGCCGGGCAAAATCACCAATCCCCCCAATCACAAGATAAAAACCAACCAAAATAAAGCTGATCATCGTCACGGCTACAGGTGTGTTTTGAAGTAGAAAGAATTTCACCATCTCAGACATGGCTCGTACTTCATAGCTGGCAACGCCGAGAAAGTAAATAATAATCAACAGGTTGGCAAGTGAGCCAATCCATTTCCCAAGTCCTTCTTTTGTATAGTCATAGTAGGAAGAAAAGGAGACCTTTTTCATCATGAGCACATTGACAAAAATGAACACAATGTATATCACACTCATGAGTAAGAGTGCAATCCAGCCGTCAGGTGTAGGCGCAGCTTGAGCCATTGATCTTGGCAGAATCATCATACTTGCGCCTAGCGTGGTATTGGCGATAATGGCACTTGCCTGATAGCTTGTGATCGACTCTTTATGATTGACCATGTCGTTCCCCTTTCTTTTGATTTTTCAAAGGCAATCTGATGATGGAATTGTCCTCATTTTTATAACTGAACACAAAATCTGGTGAAAAATATGGGGTGCCAAAGCTTTTTTGTCTTGTCAAATGAGTGAGTAAGACGAGCATAAACAGGACAAGTCCATATAAACCGAATGTAGCTGCAGTAAACATGGACACAAAGCGAAGGACACGAAATGACATCCCCATCCCATATTGAGGAAAGGTAAAGGATGCAAGTGCAATGACGCTGACAATAATGACCATAATGGAGCTGACAATATGGGCTTGTACGGCTGCCTGTCCAATGACAACTCCGCCCACAAGTCCGATTGTTTGTCCAAGTGGATTAGGAAGCCTTAACCCAGCCTCTCGCAGCAGCTCAATGGTCATTTCCATGATGAGTGCTTCCACAATAGGAGGAAATGGGACATTCTCTCGTGTGCTTGAGATGGAAATAGCTAAAGTTGTGGGCAAAAGACCTTGATGGAAGGACACAAGGGCAATATAAATGGCTGATAAAAACAATGTGAGAAAGATGGACGTAAAACGTAGCAAACGAATAAGAGAAGCGGCGATCCATCTTTCATAATAATCATCAGGTGACTGCATAATCGTCGCGAGGGAAGCAGGCACAATTAAGATAAAAGGCGAATGATCGACAAAGATGGCGACGCGCCCATTGTTTAAAGCAGATGCGACTTTATCAGGCCGTTCTGTGTTTTGAATTTGCGGAAAAGGAGAATACACATTGTCTTCAATGAGCTCCTCAAGAACGCCTGAGTCTTGAATATCATCAATGGTGACTTGTTTGAGACGCTTTTTTACCTCTTTTAAAACAGAGGGCTCAACGATACCGTCAATGTACATGATCGATACTTGGGTGTATTTCTTTTCGCCGATCTTCATGTCAACTGTTTTGAGATCAGGGTTTTTCAAACGTTGTCTGACGAGAGCTAAGTTCGTGTTTAAATCTTCAATGAAGCCAATTTTTGGCCCCCTTGCGACGGTTTCAGACGTAGCATCTCCTAAACTGCGTTTCTTCGTTCCGTGCGTTTCTAAAATATAAGCGTGCTGAAATCCATTAATCAGTACGACACAATGTCCTTGAAAAATAGCATCTACTAGTTCTTCAGAGGTTTCCACCGTACGAGTTGTCATCATTGATAAATTGGATTCTAGCTTCTCTTTTGTTAGAGTTGCATGATCTTGCAATAGCAGTTTTAAGAAGGTTTGAATCTGCATCGCTTCGTTCATTTCTTTAATGTATAAATAGTAGACAACCTGTCCATGAGGCAATGTTTTTTTCTCATGGATCAAATCATCCATGTCCTTTAACTGAGGGAGAATGACAGAGAGATTATCGTATAAGTGCTCTTTCAATGGAGTTTGATTCAAATGGATCACCCACCTCAATTTCTTTTTCTTAGCATTACCTGCTTGAAAAAACAATATTCTGTGTTACATTATTTTGTGGTATATGAAAGAATCACGGTGTTGGAGGAAAGAAGATGGCGCAAATTCGTTTAGCAGGAACAAAAGAGGAGATCGACCTTATTCTACAGTCGTTTGACAAGCATTATGAGGTGACTTATACGTCAAAAGATTACGGAAAAACAAATCCAAAATACAAATATTCCAAAGATGTTCGTGTTTATATTGAACTAAAATTAAAATAAAGATAAAATTTTAATTGAAAACGCTTAAAGGATTTTCGTTTTTTGTATAGAATAGAGTTGAGTGATGAAGCTATGGAGGGATACATAATGACAGAATTTAGAATCGAAAAAGATACAATGGGCGAAATCAAGGTGCCACAGGACAAGTTCTGGGGTGCACAAACACAACGAAGCAAAGAAAATTTCAAAATCGGTTCTGAGAAAATGCCAAAGGAAGTTGTGAATGCGTTTGCAATTTTGAAACGTAGCACAGCGATTGCGAACGAACGTCTAGGCAACTTAGAAAGTGAAAAAGCAGAAGCGATTGCTGCTGTATGTGATGACATTATCAGTGGAAAATATGACGAGCATTTCCCGCTTGTTGTATGGCAAACAGGAAGTGGAACACAAAGTAACATGAACATGAACGAAGTCGTTGCAAATAGAGCAACTGCTTACTTGAAAGATAAAAATAGTGAATTCAGCATTCACCCGAATGACGATGTCAACCGCAGCCAAAGCTCAAATGATACATTCCCAACGGCTATGCACGTGGCAGCTGTTTTAGCTGTGTACAAAAAGCTATTGCCTGCGATTGACCAGTTAAGAGCGACGCTTGATGAGAAAGCAAAAGCATACCAAGAGATCGTGAAAATTGGCCGTACGCATTTGCAAGATGCAACACCTCTTACAGTGGGCCAAGAGATTAGCGGCTGGGTGTACATGCTTGATCGTTCAAAAGAAATGATTTTAGAATCTACTGAAAAAATGAGAGAACTTGCCATTGGCGGAACAGCTGTTGGTACGGGAATTAACGCACATCCTGAGTTTGGTAAATACGTGGCAGAAGAAATCAGCCAGTTAACAGGTCAAACGTTCAATTCTTCACCAAACAAATTCCATGCGTTGACAAGCCATGATGAAATCACATATGCACACGGTGCGCTTAAAGCACTTGCAGCTGACTTAATGAAAATTGCCAATGATGTGAGATGGCTTGCAAGTGGTCCTCGCTGCGGAATTGGTGAATTGATCATTCCTGAAAATGAGCCAGGCAGCTCCATTATGCCAGGAAAAGTCAACCCAACTCAAAGTGAAGCTTTAACAATGATTGCCGCACAAATCATGGGGAATGATGCAACGATCGGTTTTGCCGCAAGCCAAGGAAACTTCGAGCTGAACGTATTTAAGCCGGTCATCATCTATAACTTCCTGCAGTCAGTTGAATTGCTTGCTGACGGTATGAACTCATTCCATGACAAGTGTGCCGTTGGAATTGAACCAAACCTAGAAACGATCGAGAAAAACCTAAACAATTCATTGATGCTTGTGACGGCACTCAACCCGCACATTGGATATGAAAATGCAGCGAAAATTGCGAAGCTTGCGCACAAAGAAGGATTAACACTAAAAGAAGCTGCCCTTCAATTAGAACTATTAACAGAAGAGCAGTTTGAAGAGTTTGTGAAACCAGAAGAAATGGTGACACCGAAAGCAAAATAAGACACCAGAGGCCTCTGTGCCTCTGGTTTTTTTATGGAAACTCCCTGAAATCACAGAAAAGAAGTTTGATTGTTTGTCACAATCATAAACCCAGGGCAACCAAGCCCTGGGTTTTATAAATGATCTTCTTTTAGAATGCGTAATAAGGAGCCTGAGACCGGCTGAAGCGGTGTGTATAATTTCAATTGGTAAAGCATGCCTTTGACGATGACTTGTCTTGGTTTTTGTTTGTTTAACTCATTTTCTAAAATGCCAAGCGCTTCAAATAAATCTGGCTCGTCTTTCACTTCATAATGTGCTTCAGCCAGCTCTCTTAATTCTTTTAATAGAGATTCTGTGAGCGGGTCAAATGATCGTTCATAAATCGGGCCGAACCAGTCGCTTGCTTGGTCCACAGAAATGAGTGGATGGTCATTTCGCTTCATCATACCGCCTATTAGATCATCGATACGGTGAATCATTGTTGCGGCAAGCTCCTCTGCTTCGAGCTGAAAATCATATAAAATGGCAAGCTCAAAGTAAACGTGACTCATGCCCTCAATCGTTAAACATAGATCAGCCATATAAGGAATGGCTGCATCTCCATACACTTGCTTAATGTTATCAATGTGCAACTGAATCGTCGCAAGTCGAATTTGCTTTGCGAGCTGCTGCGTTTCTTCGTTCAATGGGAGCGCCCTGTCGCTTAGCTGCATTTTAATAAAATCTTTTTGCTGCAAAATATTATCGTAATAGACAGTGAGCTGTTTCCGGTAGGCCTCTTTTGGTGTGCCGCCCTCTGTTTGAACCTCGTGAATCCGGGTAAATACCTTATCGTAATAGTAATGCAAGATCGAAATAAGCAGTGCTTCTTTCGATTTGAAATAAAGGTAAAACGCACCCTTTGACATGTGGCATTCATCTGCAATTTCCTGAACAGACGTTGTATTATAGCCTTTGCTGGCAAATAACTTCATACCAGCCTCAATAATCATTTTTTCTTTCTTTTTCAATATGAATGTCATCCTTTCTTACCGAGAGACAAATGTCTTAGGAAACGTGCGCAAAGAGATGTGACTTATCGGTCATAAACGACAAAACTTTTCAAAAATTAATCAGATTGTAACTTGTTTTTTACAGTGTAATTCTTTATATTATAAAGTAAGGTGACCAACCGGTCAAAAAATGTGAAAGGATGATGTTCCATGAGAGAAATTGATGATATGATTAGACGCTTGAAAACAAAAGGAATTCAAGTAGAAAAAGTCAAAATGCCGAAAGAGACAACCATTGAAAAGAAATGGATGTATCAAGCTGGCAAGAAAATCAAAGCCACATACCGTGATTTCAATGGGTATTCATTCATCTAAAAAAGACTGCGGTGTAAAACCTACAGCCTCTTCTTTGGAACAGTGATCGTATAGCGTACACCTAGTTCATCATTTTCAATTGATATGGACGCTTGATGCATTGAAAGAATTCGTTTGACAATGCTTAATCCAATGCCGAATTCGCCCTTTTTTCCCTTACTAAAAGGTTCGTATAGGCTGGATAGCATGTGTTCTTCAATTGGAGGGCCATCATTACGAATGACGATGCGAATTTGATCCTCTTCCTGCTTCATATGAATATCAATTTTACTTTTTGCGTAGCGAAGTTGATTTTCTAATACATTTTCAAATAATTTGCTCCATTGTTCTGGATCGCCTTCAAGTGCAGCCTCATCATCTAAGTCCACGTTCCACTGCAATTCATTTTTCGACCAGCGTAAACGGTCAACCACTTCCAGCATTGTATTACTCACAAGGAAGGGAGAATGCGCCGGATGTTGTTTTGATAAATAATCAAGCTTTGTTAAATACAGCAAATCTTTGATTTTCTTCTCAAGCTTTTCCGCTTCGCCTTCAATCACTTCCACCGTTTGTTCAAGATCTCCTTTAGGGAAAATTCCATCTTTAATAGACTGCGTATAACCGCGGATGACCATCACAGGTGTTTTTAAGTCGTGTGATATATTTTGCAAAAGCGTTCGTTCTGTTTCATCCTTTTGAATGAGCTTTTGTCTCATTTCTTCAATCGTATGCCCCAGTTTGCCAATTTCATCTTGCCGGTCAACAATCACAGGATCGTCCCAGTCTTCTTGTGCAATGCGCTTGACGTGCTTTTCAAACGCGACAATTGGACGTGATAAGTAGCGGGCGAGCCAAATCGATGGAATCCAGCTTAGTAAAATAACCGTTCCTAAGATGAAAATCAGCTGTTTAAACAGTGTAAAGGACAAGTCATCTCGATAAGAATCGGGTGCATATGACAAGAGAATATATTGTGTATTGCCTGTTGAGACTTTTTTGATCACAAAAAAGATATGCTGACCATTCACTTCTTCAGAATAGCGTTTTGTTGCGCTTTTTTGTTTTTTAACAAAGGACTGCACTTTTTCAATAAAGGCATGCGGGAAAAACTGAGCCATTTGATTTAATTCATCTGACGGAATCAGAATGTGCTGAACCGAGCGGTTTTCTGGTGTCGACTTTGGTGAGCCGTCTCGATTCAGAGGGTATTCTGTTAACACTTGCTGCTCGTTTTCGATGTTTTTATAAATTTCATTCGTAAAGAAGCTGCGTAATGTATTTGAAAATAAAATGATCAGGACAATCGAGATGGTGAGTAAAATGCCAGAGATGACAACCCAAATTTGAAAAGCGAGTGGTTTGTTCTTCATCCTTTTAGCATCCTATAGCCAAATCCATAAATGGTCTCGACTTTTAAGTCAGGCATTTTTTTGCGCAGCCGTCTGACAAGATCATCGACCACACGATCTGTCCCGAAGTAATCGTGCCCCCAGATCTTGACGAGGATATCTTCCCGGGAAAAGGCATGTCCTTGATGATGGGTAAATAAGAGCAGCAAATCAAATTCCTTAGACGTTAAGTTAATCAGCTGATCTCCTTCATACACCTCTCTTACGTCCTCATGAATGATATAGGAAGAAACGGGTGTGACGCTTTGCTGCGGTGTGTCACTGTTTTTATATACAAGCTCCAGCAGCTTTTGCACACGGATGATCAGCTCGCGCGGAAGAAAGGGTTTCGCAATATAATCACTGCTCCCGAGTTCTAAGCCAAGCACACGATCAATATCTGCATCACGTGCCGAAATAAAAATGACCGGTACGTCAGGCGAGGCTGCTTTGATTTCTTTAATGAGTGTGTAGCCGTCTGTATCAGGCAGCATAATATCTAAAATCCATAGATGCGGGGGCTTGTTCATTGCTTCGCGTGCCGCTTCTCCGGTTAAAAAAGAGGAAACATTCCAATTTTCACTCTCTAAATATTTGGTTAACAGTTCATTTAAATTCTGCTCATCTTCAACTAAATAAATGGTGTACGACAAAGTCTTCCACATCCTCTCAACGTCATTATAACGGGATACAAAGGCGGCATGTCAACAATAACACGCTTTTTTCACAATTTCACATATTCTTCTCATCATTATCCCATAATGTTTGTTTATGATAAGCTCAAGGGAAAAAAGGGCATAGACAAAAGGCTAATGAATAGGTGCTTTTCACCAATGTGCACACCTTGCTTTTTTTCTATGAATAAGTATTATATAATTTGACATATTGTCATAAAGAATTTTTCAATGATATTGCCATTAAGAGGACATGAGTCCTGTCTAGACATATGAATGAAGCATTTCATGAAAATGATGCAAAGGAGTGCAAGCGATGGATTTCCGAAGAGAAGATGAAGAGAAAAAGATGAATGATCAAGAACACACACATCAAGAGAATGAGAAACAAATAGAAGAACCAGAAAAAGAGAAAGAACTCGTTTTTCACCATCATGAAAACGAAGCATCTGCCTCTCAGGAGAGGGTGTCAAACGAATCTCCTCAAGTGATTGATGACCGTTCGTCTAAAAAGGAGAAAAAACGGAAGGCTGCATGGTTGAGTCCGATTCTTGGAGGGATTATTGGTGGCGGTCTTGTGCTTGGCATTACACCGCTTTTACCGCAGTCACAAGATACAGCGGCAAACACTCAAACCCAAACAGCATCAAGCGAACCGGCTTCATCTGAAAATTTCTCAACAAAACAAATCACCAATGCGACGAATGTTGCTGATATGGTAGAAGATTTAGAGCCGACGATTGTAGGGGTCTCAAACTATCAATCTACACAAAACTCGTTCGGTCTTAGCGGTGATTCAACTGAAGCAGAAGCTGGAACGGGTTCTGGTGTCATCTTCAAAAAAGATGGCAAAAAAGCATACATTATCACAAATAACCATGTAGTCGAGGGTGCCAATAAATTAAAGGTCACACTATACGATGGAAAAACAAAAGATGCGAAGCTTGTCGGCAGTGACGTAATGACAGATTTAGCTGTCGTGGAAATAAATGCTGACGGCATTGATAAAGTTGCAAGTTTTGGAGATTCTTCTAAGCTTCGTGCTGGAGACAAAGTCATCGCAATCGGGAACCCGCTTGGTGCGCAGTTCTCTGGTACAGTAACAGAAGGGATTATTAGTGGTCTCGATCGTACCGTTGAAGCCAATACATCATCTGGAACTGTTGAGATGAATGTGCTTCAAACAGATGCAGCCATTAACCCTGGAAACAGTGGCGGTCCGCTGATCAATACAGACGGTCAAGTCATCGGCATCAACAGCTTGAAAATTAGCGAAAGCGGAGTAGAATCACTCGGATTTGCGATCCCAAGTAACGATGTAAAACCGATCGTAGATCAGCTGTTGAAAAATGGAAAAGTCGAACGTCCTTACCTTGGCGTACAAATGATTGACCTTGAGCAAGTGCCTGAAACGTATCAGGAAAATACACTTGGCCTATTTGATAAACAAATCGGTAAAGGCATTTATGTAAAAGATGTTTCAAAAGGATCTCCTGCACAAAAAGCAGGCTTGAAGTCTGGAGATGTCATCATCAAGTTCAAAGGAAAAGATGTAGCGAACAGCTCACAGCTGAAAGAAATCCTTTATAAAGAAACAAAAATTGGCGATAAAACGACAATGACTGTCATCCGTGATGGAAAGAATAAAAATCTTGATATTACCCTTGGGCAGTCTGATAACGAATAAAAGAAAACAGGTGGATAATCGATCCACCTGTTAGATTGTTGACAAAGGGCTAAAATGAACTTTATTTTAGCCCTTTGTCTTCTTTTTTTCAGCGTGATAGAAAGCCTTTGCAGTCTAGGAAGGACGAGTACTGGCGCGGAGCGAATTTGACATTCGTGAGCACCAGCACGCAGGACTGACAAAGAATGCGAGGGTTTGTCTACACGCTGACAGGTGGATAATCGATCCACCTGTTTTTTTGTGCCTATTTTTTTGAAGATAGTGTCCGTAAAATAATGTTTTCCCATACATTCCAAGGCAGGAGCTGCTTTGCTATGAATGAAAGCCGAACACCTTTCCCCACAAGATACCTTAGCTTCTTTAGCCGCTTCTTCTCTGCAAGCGAAACCACAAGCTCTGCAACTTCACCGGGATCACCATAGTTGTTTTTTTGCGCCTCTATATAGGACATCATGTTTTGATAAATAGTTGTGTATTTAGAACCTTCTGCGGGTGGTGTCATTTGCTCATTCATGGAGGTGTTCCAAATGTTCGTTTGGAAAGAACCCGGCTCAATCAAAGCGGCCTGAATGCCAAACGCAGCCAACTCAATTCGCAAACTCTCTGTATAGCCCTCTAGCGCAAACTTTGACGATACATATGGAGAGAGTGCGGGCATTCCCATGAGTCCGCTGATACTGCTCATATTCAATATTTTTGCACCGCTCGTCATCAACGGAAGGACTGCTTGTGTCATTTCCATCACACCAAAGACATTCACTTCAAATTGCTCACGGTACTGATCAACAGGCACCTCTTCAGCAAAACCAGCATAGGCCGTTCCCGCATTGTTCACAAGCAGGTGAATGGGAGCATAGGCATTAAGCCTTTTTTGAAATGCTTGAATGGACTGTGTATCTGTTACATCTAATGCTTCAATATGTATCGATTCGGATAAAGCGGCGTTCTTTACTTCTTCGGCAAGCTTTTTCGCATTGGTTTCCTGTCTTACGCCAGCAATCACAGTGTACCCTTGCTGAGCAAGACGCAATGTGATGAGCTTTCCGAAACCGCTGTTGGCACCAGTCACAATGGCTGTTTTATTCATCATCCGGTTCTCCTTTTTGTTTTAATCTACCATAGTCTGCTGTTTTATTGAATAACGAAAAGGGGCTTGGAGAAGAATAAAAAACGATGCTATGAAATAGGAGGAAACACATGATGTGCTGGAAGAAGGCGGGACTGCTAGGAGTGCTGTTCTTTATGCTGTCTGGCTGTCGTTCAATCGAACCAATACAACATCCACATGAAGCAGAAGCTGAAAGTCTGTCAGCTGTTCAAATGAAGGAACTGCCATTTCAGCATTTGCAATTGCACGTACAATATGGACAAAAAAGCGAATTATATGAAGCTACCTATCGTCAAGCTGGTGGAAGAGAAGAAGCACTAATTCGAGATCATATGAATGGTGTCCGCTATGAAGGGGAAGAAGCTTTACGTGAAATGAAGATGAAGCTCAATGATATGTCGATTCCTAGTGCAAAGCTGAATGAAACATATGTCAATGAATTATTATCTGCTTTTAATTTAGATGATGATTATCAGCGGATACGAGTCGATATCAAGCTCGAAGATGGGACAAAACGTGCATTCGAAAAGAAAAAGTAAACGAGACTTTCTCATTTTTTAATTGAAAATGATTTTCAAGATCACTTAAATCTGATACACTAAATTGAGATAAGTGATCTTTGACGTCTACATAGACGATATTCAATATAAAAAATTTGGATGAGAAAAGGAGCGTTTGAGCGGAATGAGTGCCATTTCTACTGAAGGTTTAAGCTTAGGTTACGGAGAAACAATGATCATAGACGAACTAAATGTGTCAATCCCTAAGGGTGAAATCACAGTATTTATTGGCAGCAATGGATGCGGTAAATCCACGCTACTTCGCTCTTTGGCCCGTCTCATGAAGCCAATGGGTGGTTCTGTCCTGCTTGAAGGTCATTCCATTGCCAAATTACCAACAAAGGAAGTGGCGAAACAGCTCGCCATTCTTCCGCAAGGACCGGAAGCGCCAGAAGGGTTAACGGTACATCAACTCGTCAAGCAAGGGCGATATCCTTATCAAAATTGGCTGAAGCAATGGTCAAAGCAAGATGAAGAAGCGGTAAATCGTGCACTGAAGTCAACGAAGATGGAAGACCTTGCTGATCGAACGGTTGATTCATTATCAGGTGGACAAAGGCAGCGTGCATGGATTGCGATGACATTGGCACAGGAGACGGATATTATTCTATTAGATGAGCCAACAACGTATTTAGACATGACGCACCAAATTGAAATCCTGGATCTTCTTTTTGATTTAAATGAAAAAGAGCAGCGCACGATTGTCATGGTTCTGCATGACCTCAATCTCGCTTGCAGATATGCACATCACCTTGTGGCCATTAAAGACAAGTCAATTTATGCAGAAGGAAGACCGGAAACTGTCATTAACTGTGATCTTGTGAAAAATGTCTTTGATATGAACTGCCAAGTAACAACAGATCCTTTATTCGGAACACCGTTATGTATTCCGCACGGCAGAGGACGCTGTATTGTCCAACAGGCACAAGCTGAGACATTTCTTGCTGCAAGATAATCGTATGTGAAAAGCCTGACATCTGTTACACGCAGAGTCAGGCTTTTTTCTGAAAAAAAGGAGCGGAATACAAATGGGAAATGAATTAGATGAAAAGCTCGAAGGCCTGCTTGATAAATATACAGAGCTGCTGCTTGGTGAAACGAATGAGGAACTGAAAAGAGATGTCTCGCAGTGGATCATCTATTCTCATATTGCCAAAAGCATGCCGCCTTTAGCCAAGCATTTTAATGACACGTATCCAGAGGCAAAAGAAGACATCAAAGAAACGATTCAGCGGATCAAGCAATTAAATGAAGCTCATCGTGCCAATAAAGACCGTTAAAAAACTGCCAGTACGAGCTGGCAGTTTTTCTTTATGACATGGGTGATGATCCGTACGGTGATTGATCTGTCAGTGTTTGCTGGAACTTCTGATGTGCCTGCTGGAGCTTCTGCTGGTCAGCGGCTTCGACAGAGTACCAGCCATATTTGAACATGACATCATATAAATGTCTTTGCGTTTTTTGTGTTTCTAGCGCAATTCGCTGAATATCTTGGTAAAGAGATTCATGGCTGAATTCATTGAGCGCTGTGTTATATCCGCTTGTCATATATTTTTCAGTCGACAAAAGGTCTGTGACAAAGTCGCGATCGTTCATGTTTGTCGTTGTTGGAACCGGCGTTTGTGGATTCCCGATTTTTTGTTGGTTTTGCTGTTCCATGTCTGTTACCTCCTATTGCATAAAGCCAGAAGACTGGCCTTGCCCTGAGCTGCCTAAATGTTGAAGTATTTGTGTGTAATGCTGATGGTGCATTTGACCAACTTGATTGAGTTCTTGTTTCAATGTTTGATCCTGACAATGCTCGGCCATAAAGTGGGCCTTTTTCATCGCGATCAAATTCCAGTTCAGCATATCCTCTAGGTACAAGGAATCCTTTACTGAAATTACCTGTGGGGGCATATTCATTTGCTGGTTGTTCAAGATGTGTTCCTCCTTACGATTTCTTTTTATATTGCTGATTTTGACTGGTCTTTTTACCGCCTAGGTCTGCTTCTTGTGATGGACCTGCGTTTCCTTTCACACTTGCAGCACTTACGCCTGCTTTTGATGGGTTCTTTTGCAAACGAGACATGTGGACATCACCTCCATTCTTACAATTCCCCCTCGTCTTTAATTCATACGCTGTAAAGAAAGACGCATGAGAATGTGTAAATTTTTGAAATCTGCTATTGAACTGTTTCGGAAAATCTTTTAAGATAAAGAAAGAGGCATTGCTTTTTTTTGGACAAAAAATGAATGACTGTTCATTCAAAATGTTTAGGGGGATATTTATGGGCAAACATATTCGCAAGGCGGCTGTCATTGGTTCAGGTGTCATGGGCTCAGGCATTGCTGCACATCTAGCCAATATCGGGATACCAGTAACATTGCTAGATATTGTGCCACATGAACTGACAAAGGAAGAAACGGCAAAAAAGCTAACGCTTGATCACCCTAGTGTTCGGAATAGATTAAGCCAAGACGCAATGAAAAAATTGTTAAAGCAAAAGCCAGCACCTCTTACTTCAGCCAAAAACCTATCATACATCACACCCGGAAATCTCACAGATCACCTTTCCTTATTACACGATGCTGACTGGATCATTGAAGTCGTCACTGAAAAGCTCAGCATTAAACAACACGTATTCTCTCTCATCGACGAACACCGCAAAGAAGGCAGCATCGTATCCAGCAATACATCCGGTATTTCTGTTGAAAAAATGGCAGAAGGCCGATCAGCTGATTTTAAACGCCACTTTTTAGGCACTCACTTTTTTAACCCAGCTCGTTATTTAAAGCTGTTAGAAGTAATTCCTATTCAAGAAACAGATCCAGAAGTACTCTCATATATGAAAACATTTGGTGAAGATGTACTTGGCAAGGGTGTGGTCGAAGCAAAAGATACACCGAACTTTATTGCCAACCGAATTGGCACTTATGGGCTTCTTGTCACAGTGCGTGAAATGCTTGAGAACAAATACACGATCGGAGAGGTCGATTCTGTCACAGGTCCTCTTATTGGCAGACCGAAAAGTGCGACCTTCCGCACACTTGATGTGGTGGGGCTCGACACATTTTCTCATGTAGCCCGCAATGTGTATGAACAGGTAGAAGGAAAGGAAAAAGATATTTTTCAGCTGCCTGAGTTTATGGAAAGAATGCTCGAAAAAGGGTGGATCGGCAGCAAAGCAGGGCAAGGATTTTATCAAAAAAACGGAAAGACCATTTTAGAGCTTGATCCTGTCACACTCACATACGGAGAACGGACAAAGCTAAAGGATCCGGGCATTGACATTGCCAAGCAGCAAAAGGGGACAAAAGCGAAATTGAAAGCGCTTATTTATCAAGATGGCCGTGCTGGGCAATTGCTTTGGAATATGACCGCACCTGTTCTTCTTTATTCAGCTCATCTAAAAGGCGACATTGCGGATGATATTCAGTCCATCGATAACGCCATGAAATGGGGATTTGGCTGGCAGCATGGCCCGTTCGAGCTGTGGGATGCGATTGGCGTGAAAAAAGCCGTCAGTCGAATGGAAGCGGAAGGGCACAGCATCCCGTCGTGGGTGCAAGATATGCTTTCAGAAGGACATGACACATTCTATCAAGAAAATGCCGAAGGAGACCGTGCATTTTATCAGAATGGTGCTTATGAACAGGAAAAGGGAAACGACAAGAATATTTCGTTAGCTAGATTGAAAAAGAAACACGATGTCATTTTTAAAAATACGGGTGCAAGCTTGATCGATATCGGGGATGATGTTGCCTTGCTTGAATTTCATTCGAAAAGTAATGCCATTGGGCTTGATGTCATTGATATGATCAATCGTGCTGTAGATGAAACGGAAAAGAATTATAAAGGGCTGGTCATCGGTAACCAAGGAAAGAACTTCTGTGTTGGTGCGAATCTCGCCTTAATTTTAATGGAAGCACAGGACGACAACTTCTTTGAAATTGATTTTGTCATTCGCAGGTTCCAGCAGGCGATGATGAAGGTGAAGTATAGTGACCGTCCAGTTGTGGCTGCACCATTTGGTATGACACTTGGCGGAGGGACGGAGCTTTGTCTACCAGCAGCCGCTATCCAAGCGTCCAGTGAAACGTATATGGGGCTTGTCGAAGCGGGGGTCGGGCTCATACCGGGCGGAGGCGGAAACAAAGAACTCTATATTCGCCATCTGCAAGGAGCGGAAAAGCCATCAGCAACTGCAATCCAAGATGCTACGCTACAAACCTTTGAAGCCATTGCGATGGCAAAGGTATCTACATCAGCAGAGGAAGCGCGTGATATGAAGATGCTCCGAGTGAATGACCGGATCAGCATGAATGGTGATCATTTAATCCATGATGCGAAACAACTCGTTCTTTCTCTTGATGAAGCGGGTTATCGTGCACCTCTGAAGCGAAAGGTGCCCGTGATGGGGGAAACAGGCTACGCAGCAATGGTGCTGGCTGCTGAAAACATGAGATTGTCTGGATACATTTCAGACCATGACATGACCATTGCGAAAAAACTAGCGCATGTCATTTCTGGCGGCAAATTGCCATTTGGTACAGAGGTGGATGAACAATACTTATTAGAGCTTGAAAGAGAAGCCTTTTTAAGTCTTGTAGGGGAAGTCAAATCTCAGGCACGCATGCAGCACATGCTCGTTAAAGGAAAACCTTTACGTAACTAGGGGGGAGTCAAAATGAGAGAAGCAGTGATTGTAGCTGGCGCAAGAACACCAGTAGGGAAAGCCAAAAAGGGATCATTAAAATATGTCAGACCTGATGATATGGGCGCATTGTGTGTAAAAGAAACGCTAAAGCGTGCCGGTGATTATGATGGAACAATCGATGATTTAATCATCGGATGTGCGACACCAGAAGCAGAGCAAGGGCTGAATGTGGCCCGGAATATTGGGGCGTTAGCAGGTTTGCCATATACAGTACCTGCTATCACCATTAACCGCTATTGCTCTTCTGGTCTGCAGTCAATTGCTTATGCAGGTGAACGAATTATGCTTGGGCAGGCAGAAACCATTTTGGCCGGAGGCGTCGAATCGATGTCGCAAGTCCCAATGATGGGTCACTCCATTCGTCCAAACGCTCTTTTGGCAGAGCAAGCGCCTGAATACTATATGAGCATGGGCCACACAGCGGAGCAAGTGGCGCAAAAGTATCAGGTCACAAGGCAAGATCAAGATGCTTTTGCGGTGAGGAGCCATCAAAAGGCAGCAAAGGCACTTCAAGAAGGGAAATTTTCAGATGAAATTGTTCCCGTTGATGTGACAGAAAGACGGGTAGGAGAGCAGAATCAACTAGAAGAACGCCAATTTACGTTCTCACAAGATGAAGGTGTCAGAGCGGGCACAACAGAGGAGGTTCTCTCAACGTTACGACCTGCCTTCTCAACAAAAGGCACAGTGACTGCAGGAAACTCTTCGCAGACGAGTGATGGAGCGGCATGTGTCATGATGATGGATCGCGAAAAAGCATCTTCTCTTTCTCTTCAGCCACTCGCCAAGTTCAGAGCGTTTGCTGTTGGTGGTGTACCACCTGAAGTCATGGGAATTGGGCCGGTTGAAGCCATTCCGCGTGCGCTGAAAATCGCTGGTCTAGAGCTGAAGGACATCGGGCTGTTTGAATTAAATGAAGCATTTGCTTCTCAGGCGATTCAAGTCATTCGTCATTTAGGGATCGATGAAGAGAAGGTAAATGTCAACGGCGGCGCCATTGCATTAGGACATCCGCTAGGCTGTACAGGAACGAAACTCACGCTGTCCCTCATTCATGAAATGAAACGGCGAAATGAACAATTTGGTATTGTGACGATGTGTATCGGCGGGGGCATGGGAGCAGCAGGCATTTTTGAATTGATCTAAAGGGGGAAAACAGGATGAAAGCAATGGAAGATGTAAAAAAGGGTGGCAGTTTCTTAATAGATGAGACGAATTATGAGCATATCTTTACACCAGAGGATTTCTCTGATGAACATCAAATGATCGGGAAAACAACAGAAGATTACATTTTACAAGATGTCGTTCCGCACATCGATCAAATTGAAAATCATGAATTCGAGCATTCTGTTCGTCTCTTGAAAAAGGCTGGAGAGCTTGGCCTGCTTGGTGCGGATGTTCCTGAGGAATTTGGCGGGCTTGGGTTAGATAAAATCAGCTCAGCCATCATTACTGAAAAATTTGCAAGAGCAGGCAGCTTCTCTCTTTCTTACGGCGCCCATGTCGGGATCGGTTCTTTGCCGATCGTGCTGTTTGGCAATCAAGCGCAAAAGGAAAAGTACCTGCCAGGACTCGCCTCTGGAGAAACAATTGCGGCCTATGCCCTAACAGAGCCAGGGTCAGGTTCTGATGCGCTAGGTGCGAAAACAACGGCAGTCCTGAATGAAGCTGGAACACATTATGTCCTCAATGGGGAAAAACAATGGATTACAAACTCCGCATTTGCCGATGTGTTTGTCGTGTATGCGAAGATTGATGGTGAACACTTCTCTGCTTTCATCGTAGAAAAGGATTTTCCTGGAGTCAAAACAGGACCTGAAGAGAAAAAGATGGGCATTAAAGGGTCCTCGACGAGAACGTTAATCCTTGAAGATGCCGAAGTGCCAAAGGAGAATTTGCTTGGTGAAGCAGGCAGAGGTCATGTCATTGCCTTTAACATTTTGAACATTGGACGCTATAAACTGGCTGTAGGGACAATCGGTGCATCAAAACGAGTCATTCAATTATCGGCAGAGTATGCTAATCAGCGCAAGCAGTTTAAAACACCAATTTCTCAATTTAGCTTAATTGGCGAAAAAGCAGCCAACATGTCGGCAAAGCTTTATGCCATGGAAAGTGCTGTATACCGCACAGTCGGGTTATTTGAACAAAGAATGGGTCTGTTAAGTGACGAGGAGCAAAAGGATGGGAAACAAATTGCGCAATCCATTGCAGAATATGCGATTGAATGCTCTCTTTGTAAAGTGCTTGGCTCTGAAACGCTCGATTATATTGTGGATGAAGGTGTGCAGATTCACGGCGGATATGGTTTCATGCAAGAATACGAAGTCGAAAGAGCCTATCGCGACTCACGAATTAACCGTATTTTTGAAGGAACGAATGAAATTAACCGATTGCTTGTGCCAGGCACCTTCTTGAAGAAAGCGATGAAAGGAGAGCTTCCGCTTCTTCAAAAAGCGCAAACCCTACAGGAAGAGCTAATGATGATGATGCCGGAAGAGCCGGGTGATCAGCCGCTTGATCAAGAGAAATACTTACTTGCCCATGCGAAAAAGATCGCCTTGATGGTATCTGGAATGGCGGCGATGAAATATGGGAAAGCATTAGACAAAGAGCAAGAAATCCTTGTGAATATAGCAGATATCGTCAATGAACTCTTTGCTGCTGAGTCGGCGGTCTTGCGTACGGAAAAAGCAATCGCAGCATCAGGCACAGAAAAAAATGCACAAAAGCTTGCGTATACACAAATTTTCACGCAGGAAGCCTTTTTAAAAATTGAAGCTCATGCGAAAGAATCATTGATTGCCATGGAAGAAGGAGATTCACTCCGTATGAGTCTGTCAGCCCTTCGCAAGCTGACAAGATTCACGCCAATGAATGTCATTGCGAAAAAGCGTGAGGTGGCGAAACGAATCTTTGAAGCAGAGAAATATATCGTATAAGACGGCTGAAAAGGTGCGGATATCATGCCGCACCTTTTTGTAAGCATACATTTAGGTTTTTCATATGTTTTGTGATAAAATGTTGTCACTATTTGCAGGAGGTGAAAATGGTGGCTTTAGATTTTTACGAATACCCATCTTGCGGTACATGCCGAAAAGCAAAGAAATGGCTGGAAGAACACAATAAAGACATCAACAGCATACATATCGTCGAAGAGACGCCTGATAAAGAAACATTAAAAGCCCTTTACGAAAAAAGCGGTTTAGAGCTGAAGAAATTTTTTAATACGAGCGGTCAGAAATACAGAGAGCTGCAGCTGAAAGATAAACTTCCTGCAATGTCAGAGGACGAGCAGCTTGAATTACTTGCGTCTAACGGAATGCTGATCAAGCGTCCAATTACAACAGACGGCAAACGAGTGACAGTTGGATTTAATGAAGATACATTTAAAAGCGTCTGGAAATGATGTAACTTTCATTCAGATTGTGGTATCTTCAATATAGATTGTAAGAAAAGACTGGAGGGGTATGAAATGAGCACACCAAAAGATTTACGTTATTCAGAAGAACACGAATGGGTCAAAGTAGAAGGAGATAAGGTGCGTATCGGTATTACGCATTTTGCTCAATCTGAGCTAGGCGATATCGTGTTCGTTGAGCTTCCTGAAGTAGGAGACAAAATTACAGCGGACGAGCCTTTCGGAAGTGTAGAATCAGTCAAAACAGTTTCTGAACTATACGCACCGATTAACGGCACAATCGTTGAAGTAAACGATGAACTTGATGACAGCCCAGAGTTCGTCAACGACTCTCCATACGAAAAAGCTTGGATGATCGTAGTAGAGCCAGCGGATGCATCTGAAATCGAGAACCTAATGACAGCTGAGCAATATGAAGAAATGACAAAAGAAGACTAATTCATGTGAAATTGGACACTCTACCTATATAGGGGGTGTCCAATTTGTCTTTTCAAAAAGAACAGGTGGATATAACAGAGCATGTCACTGGACGATTCAAAGAGAGTGGCATGGTGCTTTACCATCAAAACGAAGAGATTGGTACGATGATTAGTGAAAATCAATATGAATTAAAATCAGGTTATTCCTATGATCAAAACCGTTTTTATCGTCTGTCAGATACATTGACCCATGGGACTGAAAAATATGTAGACTGTGACGATGAAAATGGCTGGTGCTGATCACAGATAAGGCTGCAGTGAGTGCTGCAGTCTTTTTGTTGATCAATTGCCCAATCTTTACAACCTGAATGAAAGATTGTAATCTAAGGAAGAAGTGAATCAACGTCAAAAGGGCCGGGTGATCGTGATGAATGTCGAGATAGAAAAGGTCATCATTGTAGAAGGTAAATCAGATAAACAGAAGCTAAAAGAAGTCATAAGTGAACCTGTTACCATCATTTGCACCAATGGCACGATCAGTACATCGAAGCTGGATCAGCTTGTGGACGATTTATTCGGGAAAGACGTTTACATATTAGCAGACAGTGACGATGCTGGCGACAAACTGCGGAAGCAATTTCGAAAAGAATTCCCTGAAGCACTGCATCTTTTTGTCGACAGAACGTACCGCGAAGTGGCCGCTTCACCGTCAGCCCATATTGCATCTATTCTATTAGCTGCAAACATTGATGTTCATTCGAAATATTTATAAGGGTGACGTATATGAAAGAGATTGAAGAGCATGAATTCAAGGAGATAGAGGACGATTTATTTCTTTTGTACTTATATACACCATTTTGCGGAACATGCCAGCTGGCAAAGAAGATGCTGGCAGTGGTTGATGCCATGCAGCCGGAAGTTCCTTTTTATGAGAATAACTTAAATTACTCGCCAAGTTTTGCGAAAGCATTTGAGATCGAAAGTGTCCCTTGCTTTCTCCTGTTTAAAAAGGGTGAAATCGTGCAAAAAGGCTATGCCTTTCACTCCGTTCCATATCTTCATGAAATGATTGAAACCGCTAAATAAAGCGGTTTTTTGTCATATTTCAAGCAATTCATTTGAAAATTTGTCGAGCTATTTATAAAGGACAAGCCGATGTTTGTAGAGAAATGTTATGTATAACCAAATGACAGGGAGGTTATACATGTGGAAAATGTGAAAGCCCATGGAAGTGCAGGGCAGCGATTATTGTTAAAGCCGTTGCTCTCATCATCATCCTTGAAGATTACATTTGAGGCGGAAACGGACTCTTGTACATTGATTGTGGATGAACGTGGTGAAGTGAAGAAACTACCTGCAATTGAGTTATCGGATCTCATCTTTTATGGTGAGCGAAAAGAGATTTTGCAATTATTAGATGGAGACATGTCCTTACAGCAGCTGATCAGCAGAGGACAAGTGAAAGTGAAAGGCTCATTTCGAGCACTTCTTCGACTAGAAGCAGTACTTTGGCTGACGAACGGTTTTTTTCGAAAAATGATAACGTAGTCGTTTACTTGGAAATTAGCGATTTACAGCGTTGACATATCTCAGATAGCATGATATTCTACGTTAGTAAAAACATGAACATCACATAAAACAACATATTTTCTCTTATTAAGAGAGGTGGAGGGACGTGCCCTATGAAACCCGGCAACCGTCAGCATAGCTGAAATTGGTGCCAATTCACTCAAAGCCGCAACGCTTTGAAAGATGAGAGAAAGGCGTATTTGATATAAAAGGCCTTTCTGCTTGCGTTGCAGTTAGGTCTTTTTTACTGACCTGGCGTCAGGCTAGCGTCATAACAGTCGGAAGAATAATTGAACTTATGTGATGGCAACCTATAGATTCAGCAAGAAAGCAGGTGAACAGACTGTGATCCATTTACAGAATGTATCAAAAACGTATCATTCAAAAAGCGGAAATGTTGATGCCGTGAAAGACGTCAACTTGGATATCGATAAAGGTGAAATATTCGGAATTATCGGGTATAGCGGCGCAGGGAAAAGCTCCCTGATTCGCCTATTAAACGGTCTGGAGCTGCCAACAGAAGGAATCGTTGAAGTGGCAGGCAACCGAATCAATGAAGTATCGAATGCGAAACTTCGGAAAGCAAGACAAGAAATCAGCATGATTTTCCAGCACTTTAACTTGCTCTGGTCAAGAACAGTGAGACAAAATATTATGTTCCCGCTCGAGATCGCAGGTGTACCAACGTCAAAACGGAGAGCTCGTGCAAACGAACTGATTAAATTGGTCGGTTTAGAAGGAAAAGAAAATGCCTATCCTTCTCAGCTCAGCGGCGGACAAAAGCAGCGTGTAGGGATTGCGAGAGCATTAGCGAATGATCCAAAAGTTCTGCTATGTGATGAAGCCACATCTGCGCTTGATCCACAAACAACAGATTCCATCCTTGAGCTTTTAGCCGATATTAATAAACGACTAGGGCTCACCATTGTATTGATCACACATGAAATGCACGTCATTCGCAAAATTTGTCATCGTGTGGCGGTGATGGAAAATGGCCGTATTGTCGAAGAAGGCGAAGTATTACGTGTCTTCAGACAGCCGAAAGAAGAAATGACGAAACGATTCGTGAAACAGCTTGCTGAACCAGAAGAAGCAAAAGAAACGATCGAGCACGTCCTAGAGAGAGTAAAAGAAGGTCAGGTCGTCCGGTTGTCCTTTATCGGAGATTCTGCCGAGCAGCCGTTGATCACGGAAATCATTCGATCCTTCAAGGTCGATGTGAACATCCTGCAAGGAAAGATTTCTCAAACGCAGGAAGGCGCGTTTGGAACACTCTTTATCCATATTAATGGAGACGAGAACGAAGTTGAAAAAGCCATCGCCTATATCCAAAGCAAACAGGTTGAAATCGAGGTGATGACACATGTTTGAGAAATGGTTTCCGAACGTTGATCTAGAGGTTATTTGGAACGCGACGGGTGAAACGGTCTATATGACACTCATTTCATTGGCATTTGCCTTTGTGATCGGTATTATTCTTGGCCTACTGCTCTTCCTTACAGGAAAAGGCGGTCTTTGGGAAAATAAACCGATCAATGCTGTCATCGGCGCAGTCGTCAACATTTTCAGATCGATTCCTTTTATCATTTTAATTATTCTTTTACTAGGGTTTACGAAATTTTTAATGCATACAATTTTAGGCCCAAATGCAGCATTACCAGCCCTTGTCATTGGCTCAGCTCCTTTCTACGCACGTCTTGTTGAAATTGCACTGCGTGAAGTAGACAAAGGAGTCATTGAAGCAGCACGATCTATGGGAGCGAAAACGTCAACAATCATTTTCAAAGTATTGCTGCCAGAATCATTGCCAGCCCTTATTTCAGGTATTACCGTAACAGCGATTGCTCTGATTGGCTCTACTGCGATTGCAGGAGCAATTGGGGCAGGCGGACTGGGTGACCTTGCTTATGTGGAAGGATACCAATCTGGTAATACAGATGTCACACTTGTAGCCACTGTGTTTATTCTGATCATCGTCTTTATCATTCAAATAATCGGTGATTTGATTACAAATAAAATTGATAAACGTTAAGGGAGGAATTATTCATGAAGAAATTGATTTTAAGTGCACTATTTCTAGCATTTGCAGGCATTTTAGCTGCGTGCGGTTCATCAAATAACGCAAGCGATAACAAAACCATCACGGTTGCCGCTTCAAAAACACCACATGCCGAGATTCTTGAAGAAGCAAAACCACTTCTAAAAGAAAAAGGCTACGATCTAAAAGTGAAAGTACTGAGCGATTATAAAATGTACAACAAAGCATTAGCTGAAAAAGAAGTGGATGCAAACTTTTTCCAACACATCCCTTACTTAAACGAAGAAAATAAATCAAACAAAGATTACAACCTAGTAAGTGCTGGTGCCGTTCACCTTGAGCCTTTCGGTATCTACTCTAAGAAATACAAATCAGTAAAAGATATTCCAAACGGCGGCACGATCATCATGACAAACAACGTAGCTGAGCAAGGACGTATGCTTGCCCTATTACAAAATGCTGGTGTGATCAAGCTTGATCCAAAAGTAGATACAATCAACGCAACAGTCAAAAACATCAAAGAAAACCCGAAGAACCTAAAATTCAAAAAAATCGCTCCTGAACTAACAGCAAAAGCTTATGAAAACAGTGAAGGCGATGCAGTATTTATTAACGTTAACTATGCGATCCAAAATAAATTGAATCCGAAAAAAGATTCAATTGAACTTGAGCAAACGAAAAACAACCCGTATGCAAACATCGTCGCTGTTCGCAAAGGTGACGAAAAATCAGAGAAGATCAAGGTATTAATGGAAGTTCTTCACTCTGATAAAATCAAAGAATTCATCGACAAAAAGTATGATGGTGCAGTATTGCCTGTATCTGAATAACAACTTGTAAACCTCGCTTTCATCAAAGCGAGGTTTCAACGTGTAGACAAACCCTCGCATTCGTTGTCAGGTCTGCGCTCCGGTGCTCACGAATGTCAAATTCGCTCTGCTCCGGTACTCGCCCTTCCTAGACTGCAAAGGTTTTCTATCACGCTGAAAAAAGAAGACAAAGGGCTAAAATAAAGATCATTTTAGCCCTTTGTCAATCATCTGCAACCTCGCTTTCATGAAAGCGAGGTTTTTTTGTGTATTTTTTCAAATCTCGCTCATAATAAAAACGAACAAATGACCTGAAGGGATGGAATGAAGATGAATGAACAACATATGAGCGGATCGATGCAGCAATCACTGACGGATTATAAAACGGCAATGGGTGAATTTCAGAAGAAAATGCCGGTGTTTGGCAAGAAATTCAATGAATTTACGGAGCAGTGCTTCCAGAGCGATTCCTTAACACAAAAAGAAAAACAAATGATTGCCCTCGGCATCAGCATTCATGCACAGGATGAATATTGCATGATCTATCATACAAAGGGAGCGCTCGATCAAGGCGCAACAGAAGAGAATTTGCTGGAGGTCGTCAGTGTGGCGGCAGCGTTTGGCGGGGGTGCTGCGCTAAGTCAAGGCATAACAGTTGTTCAGCAATGTATCGATGAATTTGGAGGACAGACGCATTAAGGGAAGGATAAGATGGTATTTATCCATCTCAGGGAGTTGAGTCGTTCTCAGCCGGTTGTGTGAGAAAATATGCCAGCATAGCGTGTTATATCCCTTTTGAGTGAAGCAGCGTGCCTTTGATACAATGAAGCTACACTCAAAGAAGGGAATGGTTTATTATTTGTTCGGACCATAGTACACTGGGATTGGATTATACCGCCGAGATGGAAAAGGCCATGCATAAAGCTCATGGCATGAGCTATGCAGAGTACGAAAGAGACCATGACTTAAGGATGAAAGTGGAATATAAACGAGAGCAGTCCTATCGAGATGAGAAAAGGCAGCTCGCAAAAATGAATATACAAGGCTATTAAATAGCTAAGGGACGGGGAGAATAGTTTCCCGTCCTTTCTTTATGAAAACTGTCTTTTCGACATAAATCCTTTTATCTACCTGTATTTTTTGTTAGAATTTTGAGAGCATCCTCTCACGCTTGTCGTGAATGTGTTGTATTCACTTTTAATTTGTTATAAAATTAGAATGAGAATAAATTGAGAATAATGATTATTTTGGAGGTATCGATATATGACTGCTTCGACATTAACAATTAAGGACTTGCACGTTGAGATTGAAGGGAAAGAAATCTTAAAAGGTGTAAACCTAGAAATAAAAGGTGGAGAATTCCACGCAGTAATGGGACCAAACGGAACAGGTAAATCTACTTTATCTGCTGCTATCATGGGCCACCCTAAGTATGAAGTGACAAAAGGCAGCATCTTGCTTGATGGCGAAGATGTTCTTGAAATGGAAGTAGATGAGCGCGCTCAAGCGGGTCTTTTCCTTGCAATGCAATATCCATCTGAAATTAGTGGTGTGACAAATGCAGACTTCCTTCGTTCGGCTATTAACGCACGCAGAGAAGAAGGCGATGAAATCTCTCTCATGAAATTCATCCGCAAAATGGACGAAAACATGGAATTCCTTGAAATGGACCCAGATATGGCACAGCGCTACCTAAACGAAGGTTTCTCAGGCGGGGAGAAAAAACGCAACGAAATTCTTCAATTAATGATGATTGAACCAAAAATCGCCATTCTTGACGAAATCGATTCTGGTCTTGATATCGATGCGCTGAAAGTTGTTTCTAAAGGAATTAATAAAATGCGCGGCGAAAGCTTCGGCTGCTTAATGATCACTCACTATCAGCGTTTATTGAACTACATCACACCAGATCACGTTCATGTCATGATGCAAGGACGTATTGTGAAATCTGGCGGACCAGAACTCGCGCAGCGTCTAGAAGCAGAAGGTTATGACTGGATTAAAAAAGAGTTAGGAATTGAAGACGAAACTGTTGGTCAAGAAGCGTAAGCGTTAGGAGGATTATTGATGACATTAGAAACGAAATTATCAGTAGATCAAGATTATGTCAAAAGCTTCTCCGAGAAGCATCAGGAACCGGCATGGATGAGTTCCCTTCGCTTACAGGCTCTTGAAAAAGCAGAAGACCTTCCAATGCCAAAGCCTGACAAAACGAATATTTCTAAATGGAATTTAACCAATTTCAAACAGCATACAGTCGAAAGTGCGCCATTTGGATCTTTAGAAGAGCTTCCTGAAGAAGTGAAGTCTCTTATTGATTTAGAGGACACAGATAAGACAGTCTACATTCAGCGTGATCAAACGCCAGCATACTTGTCTCTTTCTACGGAAGCAAAAGACAAAGGCGTGATCTTCACTGATATCCATTCAGCGATTCGCGAACATGGAGACCTAGTGAAGAAATATTTCATGACAGATGCAGTGAAAGTGGATGAGCACAAACTAACAGCTCTACATGCTGCTTTAGTGAATGGCGGAGCTTTCCTCTATGTACCGAAAAACGTAGAGCTTGACGCACCAATTCAAGCCGTTTATCTTCATGAAAATGACGAAACAACGTTGTTCAACCATGTCATCGTTGTAGCAGACGATCATAGTGCTGTGACATATGTCGAAAACTACATCAGTACGGCAACACCAGAAGAAGCGATCTTCAATATCGTGTCTGAAGTCTTCACAGGTGCAAATGCCCGCGTCACTTACGGTGCAGTGGATAACCTTGCAGAAGGTGTGACAGTCTATGTGAATAGACGTGGTATGGCAAATGGCCGTGACAGTAAAATCGAATGGGCGCTTGGTCTGATGAATGATGGAGATGTCGTGTCTGAAAACATCACGAAGCTTATGGGCGACGGTACATTCGGTGATACAAAATCAGTTGTTGTTGGCCGCGGGAATCAAACGGAAAACTTCACAACAAGCATCATCCACTTCGGTAAAAACTCTGAAGGGTATATCTTGAAGCATGGTGTCATGAAGGATCAAGCATCTTCTATCTTTAACGGAATTGGTAAAATCGAGCATGGCGCAACGAAGTCAAATGCAGAGCAAGAATCTCGTGTTCTCATGCTGAGTGAGAAAGCACGCGGTGACGCTAACCCAATTCTTTTAATCGATGAAGATGATGTAACAGCAGGGCACGCTGCTTCTGTTGGGCGTGTTGATCCAATTCAACTCTATTACCTCATGAGCCGTGGGATTTCCAAAGAAGATGCAGAAAGACTTGTCATTTATGGCTTCTTAAATCCAGTCGTCAAAGAACTGCCGATTGAAGGAGTTAAAAAGCAGCTCGTTTCTGTGATTGAAAGGAAAGTAAAATAATGAATATCAAAGACGTTCGTGAGCAGTTTCCAATCCTTCATCAGCAAGTGAACGGACATGATTTGGTGTATTTGGACAGTGCAGCGACATCTCAAAAACCACGAGTTGTCATTGATGCAATGAATGAGTATTACCGGTCTTACAACTCGAACGTCCACCGAGGTGTTCATACCCTTGGCACAAGAGCAACGGACGCATACGAGGGTGCAAGAGAGAAAGTTCGAGCATTCATTGGCGCTTCTTCTGTCCAGGAGATTATTTTTACTAGAGGTACAACAACCGCACTAAACACAGTGGCAATCAGCTATGCAAGAGCAAACCTTAAAGAAGGCGATGAGATCGTCATTACGCATATGGAACATCATGCGAATATCATCCCTTGGCAGCAGACAGCAAAAGCAACTGGCGCCACATTGAAATATATTCCGTTACAGGAAGACGGCACGCTGTCGCTTGAAGATGTGAAGCAAACCATCACACATCAAACGAAAATCGTTGCTGTCACACATGTTTCAAACGTATTAGGAACCATCAACCCAATTAAAGACATCGCAAAGATTGCTCACGATCACGGTGCAATTATCGTCGTCGATGGTGCCCAGAGCACCCCTCACATGCAAATTGATGTTCAGGACTTGGATTGCGACTTTTTCGCCTTCTCTGGGCATAAAATGTGTGGACCGACTGGCATTGGTGTTCTTTACGGGAAGAAGGACCTTTTGAATAATATGGAGCCTGCTGAGTTTGGCGGTGAAATGATCGACTTTGTGGATCTATATGATTCTACATGGAAAGAGCTGCCGTGGAAATTTGAAGCGGGAACACCGATTATTGCAGGAGCAATTGGGCTCGGAAAAGCGATTGATTTCTTAAATGACATCGGAATGGAGGAAGTCAGCCGTTACGAGCATCAGCTTGCGACTTATGCACTTGAGCGCTTTAAGGAGCTTGAAGGTGCCACGGTTTACGGACCGCAGCACCGAGCTGGACTTGTGACGTTTAACTTAGACGACGTCCATCCTCATGATGCCTCAACTGTTCTAGATACGGAAGGTGTCGCCATTCGTGCTGGACATCACTGTGCACAGCCGCTCATGAAATGGCTTGGTGTATCAGCGACTGCAAGAGCAAGCTTCTATCTGTACAATACAGAAGAGGAGATTGACGAGCTCATGGCAGCGCTCCGTAAGACAAAGGAGTATTTTACGAATGTCTTTTAATGTAAACTTAGACACACTGTACAGACAAGTGATTATGGATCATTATAAAAATCCGAGAAACAAAGGTGTGTTAAACGACAGCATTGTCGTCGATATGAACAACCCTACGTGTGGTGACCGCATTCGTCTCACGATGAAAATCGAAGACGAAAAAGTCATCGATGCGAAATTTGAAGGAGAAGGATGCTCGATTTCGATGGCATCTGCCTCTATGATGACGCAGGCGATTAAAGGGAAAGATATTGAAACAGCTTTGAAAATGTCTCAGATTTTCTCCGATATGATGCTAGGAAAAGAATACGACGATTCCATTGATCTTGGTGACATTGAGGCGCTGCAGGGAGTGGCAAAATTCCCAGCGCGCATCAAATGTGCAACATTATCCTGGAAGGCGCTTGAAAAAGGCGCATCTGCCGAAGATAACGGCAAATCATAAGATTGGAGTGAAAATGGATGGCTAAAAAAATGCCAGATGTTGGTGAATATAAATACGGCTTTTCTGATAAAGACGTTTCCATTTTCCGTTCAGAGCGCGGACTGACAAAAGAGATCGTTGAAGAAATTTCTCGTATGAAAGAAGAGCCTCAGTGGATGCTCGACTTCCGTTTGAAATCTCTTGAGCACTTTTACAACATGCCGATGCCACAATGGGGCGGAGATTTAAATGCATTAAACTTTGATGAAATTACGTACTACGTAAAACCATCAGAACGCTCTGAGCGTTCTTGGGATGAAGTACCAGAAGAAATCAAACAAACCTTTGATAAGCTTGGTATCCCTGAAGCAGAGCAAAAGTACTTAGCAGGTGTATCTGCTCAGTATGAATCTGAAGTTGTGTATCACAACATGAAGCAAGATCTTGAAGATCTAGGCATTGTGTTTAAAGATACAGACAGTGCATTAAAAGAGAACGAAGACATCTTCCGTGAGCACTGGGCAAAAGTCATTCCTCCGACTGACAACAAATTTGCTGCGCTTAACTCGGCTGTATGGTCTGGTGGTTCATTCATCTACGTACCAAAAGGCGTAAAAGTAGATACACCACTTCAAGCATACTTCCGAATCAACTCTGAGAACATGGGTCAGTTCGAACGTACACTGATCATCGTTGATGAAGGCGCACATGTGCATTACGTAGAAGGTTGTACAGCTCCAGTTTACACAACAAACTCACTTCATAGTGCGGTTGTTGAAATCATCGTGAAAAAAGGCGGCTACTGCCGTTATACGACGATTCAAAACTGGGCAAACAACGTCTTCAACCTTGTGACAAAACGTACAGTATGTGAAGAGAATGCAACAATGGAATGGATTGATGGAAACATCGGTTCTAAGCTGACAATGAAATACCCAGCGGTTATCCTAAAAGGTGAAGGCGCTCGTGGTATGACATTAAGTATTGCCCTAGCAGGTAAAGGTCAGCACCAAGATGCAGGTGCGAAAATGATTCACCTTGCACCAAACACATCTTCAACGATCGTATCGAAATCGATTTCCAAACAAGGCGGTAAAGTCACATACCGCGGAATCGTTCACTTCGGACGCAAAGCAGAGGGTGCACGCTCAAACATCGAGTGTGACACACTCATCATGGATAACAAATCAACATCTGATACGATTCCTTATAATGAAATCTTAAACGACAACATTTCATTAGAGCACGAAGCGAAGGTATCAAAAGTATCAGAGGAGCAGCTATTCTACTTGATGAGCCGCGGAATTTCTGAAGAAGAAGCAACAGAAATGATCGTCATGGGCTTCATCGAGCCATTCACAAAAGAACTACCAATGGAATACGCCGTTGAAATGAACCGTTTGATTAAGTTTGAGATGGAAGGTAGTATAGGTTAACCGTTGATATACCGGGGATTAAAGGTGTTTAGGCATTACATTTTTATCAAGCACCCACAAAACACCCACAAAATTTAATTATTGAACATACCGCAGATACATTTCCATTGCTTGGTCCTCAATTTTTTTGGTGACATGGAGATACTTATCTGCGGTTGTTTTTATACTAGAATGCCCTAACCGTTCTGATACATATTTAATATTCACGCCAGCTTCTAAAAGGTGTACAGCATGGCTGTGTCTTAAAGCATGTGGAGACAGAACGGGAAGATTCGCCCTTTTACAGACTTCTTTAAAATACTCTCTCACAACATTTGTTTTTAACCATTTGCCCTCATGTTGAAAGAACACAATGTTATTTTCCGGCTGAACATAATTGGTGTACATCAAAACGACTTCGTGTCTGTTAACTCGGTGTTTTTTCAATAACGATACTGTGTGATCATCAAGTTTTATTGTTCTGTAACTAGATTGTGTTTTAGGTGTTGAAATGTAAGGTTGAGTATTCAAGGGATATATAAGAGTTTTATCAACTGTTAACTCTCCATCTTTTAAATTTATATCATCCCATGTTAATGCAAGAGCCTCTCCAATCCGTAAACCTGTTCTTGCAATTAAAGTGAAAAGGACGTAATACTGAATTGATTGTGAATATTTTGCATTCTTAACAGGTGTTTTTACTTGATTTAAAAATCTTTCAGTTTGTGAAAGAGAAAAGAATTTTAATGCTTTTTTCTCCTCCTTCTTTTTAGGTATTTTTATATTGATTAACGGGTTTTCTCGAAGGATTCTAAAATCATGTACAGCTTCATTTAAAGCTGAGTTCATTATACTGTGAATTCTTCTTATAGTTCCTTCGCTATACTTTTCAATCAATTCATTTAACCATTTTTGATATTCATTCCGTTCAATATCTCTTAAACGATAATGTTCCCATCTAGGTAGAATATTGATTCTGATAGTTCTTTCTTGTAAAGAGTAGGTAGTTTTTTTTACGGATGGTTTTTTATATACTTCTAACCAAACGGGAAAGTACCCCCCGACTGTTTCGTTTGTTGAATCAAAACCAACATATGCAAGATCGTTTGCCGTTTTTTCCGCAGCAATCCTAGCTTCTTTTTTTGTTTTAAATCCCCTTTTTGATTTCTCTTTATACTTTTCCGTTCTTTTATCTTTATATCTAATTCTATATTCCCACGTACCGTTTTCGTGTTGTCTGAAACTAGCCAAGATAGTTCACTCCTTGCTTTTATTTTCAGATTTTTTAAGAACGTTTGTTCGGTTTTTTGCTTAAAAAAATACTACGGTAATTTTGTACAAGTTCTTTCGGAATGCCATATTCTTTGAATTCACAATAAGTAATACCCCTTTGAACGGAAGAAAACAGTAAATGCATGGCGAAAAAGTTTGCTTCCAGTTCAATTTTTTCAGTTGAAAAGAAAGTGTTTCTTTTTAAAAAAGGAGTATTAGATTCACTATGAAGTAAAGCATGCCCTAGTTCGTGGGCGCAAACAAAGTAACCACATTTTTCACTTGCTTTTTCATTGATATGAATAAATTTTGTGCGAAAATGTTTGCTGTAATATCCCAGGGTATTCCCTAAATCTTCATGAATTGTAATGATGTTAAGTTTGTTTGCAATGAAAAAAGGATCAGATGACTTAAATTTACTTTGTAATTTTGAAACAATTTCAGTAATATCGCCCATGATTTAAAATATCATCCCTTATCTATATTTTTTAGGAGTGTATTTTTGTTTTGCTATTTTCTTTGCTATTCTCAAAGTGTTCTCAAGACTAGCGATTAAAAGTTCCTTATCTTCTTCTTCCATATCATCAAGAATTTGACCATCAAACGCTGCATAACTATTTCCTTCAAGTCCGTTTATAATGTTTTGCAATTCCTTTTGTATGTCTTTCTCATCCTTTTCCGTTAATTCAATACTTCTTTTAACTTCTGTGCGCCCTAAAAGATAATCTGTTGACACGTCAAAATAGTCTGCAATTTTTTGGAGTTTATCAGCCCCAGGAATTTGAGTTTTTAATCTGTATAGTGTGTTCTTTGAATATCCTAAAGAATTTTCTAACTCATTGATTGAAATTTTCCTTTCGTTACATAACTCTTTCACTTTGTCAAAAACCGTCATATCAACCATCCTTATGAGCTAGTCAAACAAAATTAAATTTTAAGCATAAAAAACACTTGATTAAATTATGCTTATAGTTTAATATTGGTGACATAAGCTAATTAGTTAGCTAAAAGACAATAAAAAATACGACCTACGAATAATACATTTTAGACGCTGGGGAGCAATGAAATGTACAATTATAGGCTTTTTAAAGTCTTATTTAGCTATGGGTATATATTAAACTATACGCATAAAAAGGTCAATGGAATTTAGCTAATTAATTAGCTTTTTATATTTTTTGGAAGGAGGCAAGACTTTAAATGCAATTTCTCACAGCCGCTAGAGTTAAGTCGGAAATGTATGTGCAAGGTGTGACGCAAAAGCAGTTAGCAAAAATGTTGGGTGTGTCTGCCCCTTATATCAGCGACATCATCAACGGTAAAAAAACGGGAAGAAAAGCACAAGAACACGCTAAACACATTTGCAAAATATTAGGAATATCCGAGAGGGGTGGATGGGATTAATGATCACTTTTGAAATTGATCAAAACCTCTTAGAAGAACAGGTGTCAAAAGAGCTTTCAAAAAGACTCGAAGCGATTGAACACAGGGTTACATTTTGGGACACAAAAGAACTGTGTAAGCAAACAAACATGAGTCTCAACTTCATAAAAGAAACATTTTTTTATGACCCGAGGTTTCCAAAATATCGAGTCGGCACAAAATGGCTTTTTCCCGCAAAAGAATGCGAACAGTTTTTAATAAATTGGTTGAAAGAACAATCTAGGGGATAAAGTTTCGATTGTTCCCCTCAAGTGGGGAATGACGCAAATTATATTTATAAATCCGAATTGATAGGAGGAAATAAAAATGAACATCAATACAAAAAATCCTTATGCACCTGGTCCGGTGAAAGTATGGAAAATGACGAAAGAAGAACTCGAAGCGTATATAGAAAAGCACCCTATTATCTATCGGGAGGAATTAAAACCGTCACCAACCTTTCGTACGGGTAATTGGGGGGCTGAAAAACTATGAGTCTACCAAAACATATCGAGTTATTGCATACCGTCAAAGCCTGCAAAAACCAAACCATGCAAATTGAGGATGCAGCGACTCATCTAAAAGTACCCGATTTTGTCATTCCTATATTAGTCAAAAAAAATGATGACTTGAGCATTCAAGGGAATCTGATTCTAGCAAAAAAAGAGTCAACGGGACAAGCTGTTTTCATGATTTTAACATTCATTAGCATCATCATTATTGCCGGTTTTTTCGGGGAATAAGGAGTCATGCCGCTCATGATTTTCATCACATTAAATAGATTTATAGGAGGTACAAGCATGACTAATAAAATCGTTTGTCCAAGCTGCAAGAGTGAAACGGGCTTTTTTACTAAAGAAAGGGTCACGGGTTCAGCTACCGTCTATTACAATTCCAATGGAGATTTGGAAGAAGATCAGCACGCAATGTATGATTCGTTATTACATTATGGAGGTTCAAAAGCGTATTGCAGAGCTTGCGAACATTTCATAGGGCGTACTGATGCATTGTGGAGCGGCGATAGCGTGGGAAAATAAAAAACTGATCCGCTCGGGATCAGTCAATCTTCTTACTTGTACATTATAGGGTCATGCAAGTAAGGAAGGTACGGGAAGTTTAGGAGCTTCCCCATATTGATTCGACTTTAACATGATTAACAAAAAAATACAATAATCAAATTTGAGATAAAAAGGGGATTTTTCAAATGAAATTAATGGGTACACCTGCAACCGTTTCTAAAGTTAGAGCGAAGTTACAGCATATCGGACGTCAAGAAGATAAAGAGGCTCAATTCTATGATGCGGGCATGGTTTCCGTCTTAAAATTTGTTGCTGCCAAAACAATTCATGAAACGGAAGGAACAGAGATCGAATGGTCTGATGCTACTTTACACACGCAAGAGAAAGTAGATGATTTGTACGAGAAATTAGAAGGATGGTTATCTCATGCAAACGATCTTGTAAAGCTATTGAATGACCTTGATGACGCTCACGCAGCAAAAGCAAGTCTTGAAATTGAAGATGCTTTTGTAACTGGATTCGTGGAAGGTTTCCGCTATTTGATGGGTGAGGCAGCATACAGACAAAATGTAAATTTTCTAAAGTAAGGTGATTTCAAATGGTCGGTTGGATCAAGTTGCATAGGAAGATTAGAAGTAACCCAATTTTCAATGATCCGCAGTTATTAAGGTTATGGCTAATATGTCTAACAGAGGCTTCACATACGGAACATGATCAGATAGTGGGTAGACAAAAAGTGAAGCTAAAGCCAGGTGATTTTGTGACAGGTCGTTTTGCTTTGATGGACATGTACAATACCGGTCTTAAATCTAAGGACAGGGTAAAGGGAGAAAAGACAATTTTTCGTTGGTTGGAACAGCTTCAAGAAATGGGATATTTGACAATAAAAAAGACCAACAAATTCAGCATTGTAAGCATTGATAATTGGGCTATTTATCAAGATGGGGCTTCCGAAAACGACAACAGTCTGACCATCAAAAGACCATCAAATGACCATCAAATGACCACAAACAAGAATGTAAAGAATGATAAGAATGAAAAGAAGATAAATAATTCTCGTCACAAGTACGAACCTTGTGACATGGAGAATGCCAATTTGCTTTATCAAAGAATCCTCGAAAATAATTCGCAAGCTAAAAAACCGAACCTGGAAAAATGGGCGAGTGATTTTAGGTTAATTAGGCAGATCGACAAGCGGACAGATGCACAGGTGAAATATTTGATTAACTGGACGCAAAAAGATAGTTTTTGGAAATCAAATATATTGAGTCCTGCAAGCCTTAGAAAGCAATTCGATAAATTGACCGTAAGAATTAAAAGCGAAAGAGAAGCAGCAAAGAGAAAAGCGGCTGTGAATGAAAAGGAGTTTGATTTGACAGATGACTAAAGCAGAAACATTAGAGTTACTTAAACTAATCAAGACATATTATGAGCATTTTGAGTTTGATCAAACAAAGCTAGACGCATGGGCTAGAATCTTAAAGCCCGAGAATTACGAGCGGATCGAGGCGAATTTGATCGTTTATGTGAAATACAATCAGTTTCCGCCAAAAGTTGCTGATCTAATCAAAGCGAAAGAAACAAGAACAGATCGGTCCGCAGCCATACCGAACGTTGAGGAAACTCAAAGCTATCTTTCTGAACTGGACAAGGCTGAACCAACCCAAGAAGAACTAGAACAGATCGAGCAGCATAAAGCAAAGATACGAAAATTGCTTGGAATAGGTGAACCGTCATGACAGGAAACATATTTTATTTCAACGACGAAGCGGAACAACAATATCTAGGCGCAATCTTACAAGAGCCGGATTTGATCAAATATTCACAGCTCAAGCCAATTCATTTCTATCGACAGCAAAACCAATCCATTTACAAAGCCTTTCAAGAGCTTGATAAAAAAGGTGATCCTATTGACATAGTGTCAGTTATTGAGCATGTGGGACGAGAAAATCTAAAAGGGATTGGTGGAAGAAAATACTTAACTGAATTGTTGAACGCCTCAATCACTACAGCAAAACAAGCATTCTATGAAAATCTAATTATTGATTATTGGAAAAAACGAGAGATTGCGAAAGTTGGTGTCAAACTTAAAGAATCTTCCAACAGCGACGATACGAGCCAAACCATACAAGAGGGTATAAGCTCTCTCATGAGTTTAGAGGATGCGACAGGCACGGACGACGACGGGTCTATCAATAATGACCTAGTTGAAATCTATCAAGAGTTAGAAACGCCTAAAGGTGATGTAACTGGTATGCCTAGCGGTTTTACTGAATTGGACCGAATGACGTCAGGTTTTCAGCGGCAAGAATTTATAATCGTCGCCGCTCGTCCATCCGTAGGAAAAACCGCCTTTTGTTTGAATGTAGCAAGCAATTTCATGGAAAACCCGCTTAATTTAGGTAAAGGCGGAGCGGTTGGCATCTTTTCGCTTGAAATGTCACGTAAGCAATTAATAAAACGGATGCAATCAAGCATCGGTAACATTAACGCTCAATCCATCCGCACGAGTAATTTAAACGCTGATGAGTGGGGCAGATTAAGCAAAGTGAACGGGGTTTTAGATTGTGCCGCTCTTAGAATATTTGATCAACCAGGCATGACGATAAATGACATTTGGGCAAAGGCTCGCAAGATGAAACGGGAATTTGAAGGCAAGGACATGATGATCATTATTGACTATCTGCAATTGATCGTCGGCAATCCAGTCCATAGAGGAAACAGACAAGCAGAAATCGGAGAAATAAGCCGTATGCTCAAGCAAATGGCAAGGGAATTAGACATTGCTGTCATTGCATTGAGTCAGCTTTCACGTGGAGTTGAACAACGCCAGGAGAAGCGCCCTATGATGTCAGACATTAGAGAATCGGGGCAGATCGAGCAAGACGCTGATGTTATCGCATTTCTCTATCGTGATGACTATTACGACAAAGAAACAGAGAATAAGAACATTATTGAAATCATTATTGCTAAACAGCGTAACGGTCCAGTCGGTACGGTTTCACTAGCGTTCGTTAAAGAATATAACAAATTCGTTAACCTGGAATATAGGGAATCGGCATGACGGTCAAAGATTGGTATAAAGAGGCGATAAAGCTCAATCAGTACGCCTTGATATTGCTGATCGAATTTCTTGTTTACGAAAAGGCAGTGATAAAAATGACGGATCAAGAAGAAAAACTTTTCTTTTACTTACAACCGAAATTTCATTCGAGAATGAATGATCATTTGAAGCACTATCATACAAAAATTCAATTGGAGGAATCGGGCATATGAGCAACGGAAAAGAGCGGTTAACAGAAGATCAAAGACAATTTTTAATTGAATGGTTAACAGTTATCGGGCGAGGGTATTCACGGGAGTTTTACGAGAAAATGAATGACCAGGAATTAGAAAAGCAATATTTACTTAACGTTCCCCATGAAGTATGAACGAGCCAACGATCTTTAGTAACCCTTGTGCCTTTTGTAAAACAAGAGAGGCGAAGCGGCTGTGTGACTATATAGTCGAATATCATAGGACAGCGATCTTTTTTAGGGACTATAAGCTATTTAAAGAAAGCATAGAAAACGGTAATGACATGAGCTGTGATTTACCTTTGTGCGAAGAATGCAGCAAAACAATAAACGGCGCTGATATTTGCCCTTTTCATTATGGTCTATATCTTGAAGCATCAAATTATCCTAATGAGCTTAAAAAGTATAGGGCTATGTCAAAAAGAAAGATGATTAAAAGTAATTCAGAGAAAGAAGGAGCGGAATGAACACCAAAAAAATAACTATTCCCGATCGTGATTCAAATGGTTACTTGATCGGATTTAGAGGATTGAATGTACTTTGGGAATGCCCTTCATGCAGATGCGAAATGGGCGAGACACAACTCACGCAACATGCCGAAGATGGCTTTTATGGAAGTGTTCACACTTGGGAAAATAAATGTGGTCATATAGCAAAATACGCAGACCTAAAGGAGATAGCAGAATGCACCCTTTAAGAATGTTAAAAATGTTTGAAATGCAAGCAGAGTTAGATAGGAAAATCATTGAAGAAAAAGGGCTAGAAGGTCAAGACCTTCTGCCCGGACTTATCTTGGCGTTACAAGTGGAGCTAGGGGAGTGTGCTAACGAGTGGCGAGGCTTTAAATTTTGGAGCAAAGACCTGCAACCATGCACCGAAAAGTTGATAGAGTGTTCTCTTTGCATGGGAACTGGCGATATAAATTACGAAAGGGTCGCAGAGGAAGCAGAAGGCAGCGGAGGACACGAATATATCAAATGTGAAGAATGCAACGGAGAAGGAACGACAGGTACAAACAACCCACTCTTAGAAGAATACGTGGACTGTCTGCATTTCATCTTGAGCATTGGAAATAGTATTGGTTATTCATCACGTATTTGTAATGTGAACTTATTGAGTAGAATCATCAAAGAAGTGAGCGTAGAAAAAGCGTTTCTAGGTGTCTTCAAAAGCGTTGCATTCCTATTTACGGAAATTGATGATTTTGTTATGGCTTATCACCACTATAGAAAAATTTTTAATGAATTTAACGAGCTAGGAAAAGCACTTGGTTTTACCCCTAAAGAAATAGAAGATGCGTACATGAAAAAGAACGCCGTCAATCATTTGCGGCAGCAGGAGGGGTATTGATGGATTTTGCTATCGTTAAACGACTACTAATCTTTTATATTGTGTTCGGATCGCTGTCCGCTTTAGCGATCATGCATATAAATTAAGGAGGCAATGAAAGACTTGAGATTACAAGACATTCCAAGTAAAATTATAGATATTGAGACTTTTGACACAGGAAAAGAGCCTGTTGTACTTGTTTTATCAGATGGTAAAGCGAGATTTGCACCGCTGCCGTCTCACGGGGAAATAAAAATCGTTACACATGACAACAAGGTAACTCGTGTTAACTTCAACGAAGGCGAACTATTTTAATAAAACCGTTCTACCGGAAAGCCGGGGGACACTGATCATGACAGCAAAGCGCTGTGTGATTGGTGTCCCTTTTTTTATTTTCAGAAAAGGAGCAACCAAAATGAAAACGTTGAGAGCTGCTTTTATAAAAGCGGGTTATAAATCTATGCCAACAAAAAGAACTGACGTTCCTAGGAACAAATGTGCTCAAAATCGCACGCAGGAGCTTTCAGAAAAAGAAATAAGAGAGCTTATGGGTGTTTACCGCCCAACATATAAAAGAGGGCGTGGCGGGGCATTTAAAAGCAAATAAAAGGGGGTGGTATTTTGAAAGATTTAATCAAGGAATATAAAGCAGCGTTAAAAGAAACTAAAAAGAGTTTAACAGCATCTACAGACGAAGGAGAAAAGAAAACATACCGCTCAATGATCTATGACTTAGAGTATGCGGTCGAGTGGATGGAAACAGGAAGAGAACCAGGGGCAAGGCGTGACGTGGATCGCCGTTCCTATTATCAACGTACAATTCTTGCTGAAAACGGGTTGCTTGACGCCTTATCTTCAAAATATCATGTTCCTCAACCCGCTCCATTCGCAGTAAATGAAGATGAAAAGGAATTACTCGATTATGTCTTGTCTACGCTGACGGATAAGGAGAAAGAGATTTTTATAACCGTTGTTGGTCACAATGTATCTTTCAGCAAATGCGCCGCACTTCATGGTATAGCGAAAGGCTCGGTTCAAAAGTATATAGAGAGAGCAAGGAAAAAGATCGCTCAAAAGGTAGAGGAATTGAGAGCGGGAGAAAGGGGATTTGCTGATGTTGGGTGAACCGCCTGCAATTGATAAAAAGGAAACGAGAAAAAGAATTGAAAGGATTCTCGACAACTACCGCTTATATCTTCTTCAAGTCCCGGACGATATGCTGCCGAAGATAACAGGAGGATTCAGCATAGTGCCTCCCGCCACAACCAACGCTTTCCGCTCATCTACTGAAAGCACAGCAATTAAACGGATTGAATGGGAACAGAAACGAAATGTCTTTCTTGAGAAGGTACAAAGAGCGGTCAATCGTCTTCCTTATAACGAGAGACAGATCATTATAAAACGTTACATGCAGCAAGAACCTGTTTTCGATTACCAGGTATATAACGAAATTGGCATGAGTGAAAGATCATATACAAGGTTAAAAGCAAAGACTTTCCTAGACTTGGCTTATGCTCTCAATGAAGTTGTATTTAAAGCACCCGTTTAGAGGTGTTTTTATTTTTGGCTTATTATTGGCGTAAAACTGGCTTATTATTGGCGTGATGTTGGCGCAGCATGACAGAAAAAAGGTTGTAATATTGTATTATGCGATAGATTAATAAAACGGCTTCCATTTTGGAGGTCGCTTTTTTATATGGAGGGATGGCATTGGAACTCTTAAAAGAATGTGCAAAACCACGTACAAGAGCTTTTGTTGTAGGCATAAACACAAGGCATGCAAGAGCACTATGGCAAGATTTGAAGAAAAGATTCCCACAATATAAATATCCGCAATTTGTTTCAATGAATCCGGCAAAGATAGACGGGGTAAATCCTAGCGAAACAATTTTAATTTTACTGCCGGGCTATTATCGAAATCCAATAATCAACTGCTATGAATTTCAATGGTTAAAGAAAAATGCTATTGAAGTAATTCATATCAATGAGTCAGAAATTTTTTAAACGGCTTGTCAACTATAGTATGCGATAGTTTGATAAAGAGAAAGCGAGGTAATTGATTTGAAGATTATCGTTCATAGAATGGAGCGGCATGCAACAAAACTATACGAACAAGGCACTTTCGTTTATGAACAAAATGTAACTATTACCGTTCAAGCTGAAGTCGTGCTTGAGAATCAAGTTTCTTTTTTAGCCGAGTTTACCTTTCCTGGTGTTAAAGATATTTCCTTTTCTAAAGCTGCTGAACTTGTACAAGAGCATTTAAAGCATGGCATTGCATAATTGCAGTGCTTTTTTTATTTGTTGGGAACGGCTGCCTTTTGGGATTTTGGTTGTGTAGTCGCAAGCGTCTTGAGGAATGGGATAGAGGCGCAAATAATAAAAGGAGTTGAATTACATGGCATCATTAAAAGGAGTGTCGGCTAATCCGACAAAAGCCAATCATATTCTAGGAGAGGACAAGGTCGTGCGTGTAGCTGTCAAGAATGACAATGACTATATCGCAGGTCCGAATCTTATTCCGCAGCGCAAGGTTAACGGTAAATGGGAAACGATTAAAACCAATTCCCCGAATCCACTTAACCCAGGCGAAAAGTTGTTTGATGAATTCAGTATCAAGGAATCATTTGGGAACAAAAAAGGGACATACCGATTTAAGGTGGACGCTGAACGATATGACAAGCAAGGCAACCACGTTGAAACGATTGGTACGTTCTACACTAGCGAATTTTATATTAAATAATTGAAGCACCGTCTTTCATGGCGGTGTTTTTCTATTTGCTGTAAAGCGTCCCTGTCTGTTTACAAAATCAATGGCGGCTAACAAACAGGGGCGGCTTAGAACAAATAAAAAGGAGAGTGTAACCATGCGTATATTAATTATCAAAAGCCGCTCCGCTTTAAGTGATAAGGCGAAGACAGCTTTGAAAGCAGAAGTAGAAGAAGCTAAACAAACGGGTCTTCTAGTCCTGGATCAAAACTATACATTCGATCTTATAAAGATTGATGACATTGACACAGAGGGATAACAAATGCCGTTAAAACGTTGTAACGCACCGTCATGCCGTGAATATATAGACTGGACCGAACGCTATTGTACAAAGCACCAGGGCTATGCTGATAAGCAATACAACAAAGATGTGAGGTACAACAGGGAGAACGAAGCGCATTACAAATACTATCAAAGCAGAGAATGGAAATCACTTCGAGAAGCAAAGTTACGTGAGAGTCATTACAGATGTGCTGTGTGTGCCGCAGAAGGACGTGTAAACATGTCCAATAGGTTAGTGGTCCATCATAAGTATAAAGAGCTTAGAGAGGTATTTCATGATGATATAGAGCGCAATGATTTAAACAATCTTGAAGTGCTTTGCCAGTTTCATCATAACCAAGTGACATTTAAGAAGTGATGACATTTTCATTTAATTTATTTTGATTTAAGTCCCCCCGACGTTGAACGGGGTGGGCTTTTTTGATTCCTGGAAATCGGCGTCCCCTCAACTTTAAAAAAAGTGTTGAAATGGAATTTTGATTTTTCCCGTTTTTTGCGGTTTTTCACTCATTCATAAAATGGCTTGGTCCTTTACAGGCGTTGAGATAGAGCGGTATTTCTCATTTGTTTATTTGCCTAAAATTAATAGGTTGGATTTTGCTGAAAGGTGGTGGTTTTTATTGGCGAGACGAAAACAAATGACGGACACATTAAAAGGGCAAATATCAAACGAAGAACGAGAGCAGCGGCAGCAGCATGAAGAAAAATTGAAAGGCATTTCGCCATTGAAAGAGAACCCGCCTTATTGGCTGTCAACAATGGCAAAAAACGAATGGATCAGAATTTACCCGCATATTATCGAGCTGCCTATTTCAGAACTGGATCGCACTTTGTTGGCTATGTACTGTAATAGTTACGCACAGTATCGACAGGCACTAGATGATGTGGCAGCAGAGGGACAAGTCGTTTTTGAAGTGAATAGTAAGGGGTTTGAAGTGAAAAAGAAAAACCCGTCTATTGAAATCATGATGCAAATGTCGAAAGAAATTCGAGCCATTGCAGGACAACTTGGTCTTGCACTTGATGCCCGATTACGTCTAGTCGGTTTAGGTGATGACAGCGAAGAAGACGATATATTCGAGGCAATGAGGCAGGATGACGACGATTAAAAATGACCCCGGTACTCTTTACGCTGAAAAAGTAGTAAACGGGGAAATTGTAGCAAGTAAAAAAGTCATCCAGGCTTGTAAAAGACATTTGCGGGATCTTGAAAAATCAAAAGACCCTAACTATCCATACGAGTACAAGCCAAAAAAAGGGGCGAAGGTTGTAAAGTTTCTTGAAATGCTGCCGGATATTTCAACGGGAAAACCTACGTCATTAGCACTCTTTCAAAAATTCATTGTCTATATGATATTTGCTTGGCGAGTCAAAGAAACAGGATATAGACGATTTACAAAAGCATATATCAGCATGGCACGTAAAGGCGGTAAATCCGTTCTTGTTGCCGGGATCGCTTTATATGAATTGCTTTTCGGTGATGCGCCTAGATATGATAGACAGATTTACACGACGGCAAACTCTCGTAAACAAGCAAAAGCGGTTTTTAACATGATTGTCATGCAACTTAAAAAGTTGCGGAATAAATCAAAACAAATTAAGAAAATGACCAAGATCATTCAAAATGAAATCCGTTTCTTGTTAGAGGATAGCATCATCATGCCGTTATCTCGTGATACAGATAACCTTGACGGCTTAAACGTATTACTTGGCATTCTTGACGAATTTCACACGGCTACAAATACTAAAATGTTAGAAGTTTTAGAGTCCTCACAAATGCAACAAGATCAAAGCCTCATTTTGATCATTAGTACAGCCGGTTTCAAATTGAATGGTCCTATGTATGCTCAAGAATATCCGTATGTGACGGATATATTGAGCGGAAAGAAAGAGAACGAAAGTTATTTTGCCGTTGTCTATGAACAAGATGACGAAAAAGAGATAAGCGACGAAAGCACTTGGATAAAAAGTAACCCGTTGCTTGAAGTTGAAAGCATGAAAAAGAAATTGCTCAAGAACTTACGCAAAAAATTGAAAGAAGCCCAGGAAAAAGACGATCTGAACGGAACGCTTGTTAAGAACTTCAATTTGTGGCGTTCTGCTTCTTCGGATAGTTTGCTTAATGGCGACGATTGGAAAGATTGTGCCATTGAGGAAAAGCCGGATATTTACGGGAAGCCTGTTTATATCGGTGTGGATTTGTCCAGGTCGGAAGATTTATCTTCACTCGGTTTTATTTATCCTTTAGAGGACGCCGAGGAAAACTTTTATGTTGATAGTCATTCGTTTGTCGGGCGTAAAGGCGGTTTAGAAAACAAGATACAGCGTGACAAAATTGACTACAAGCGGCTTGAGCAAGAAGGGTATTGCACAATAACAGACAAAGAGTCCGGCATCATTAATTTACAACAAGTGATTGATTACATGGTCGATCACATAACGAAAAATGATTTGCAAGTAAAGGGCATCTTTTATGATCCATATAACATTTCGTTATTCCTCAATGAAATTGAAAAATATGGCTACCCTGCTTTTGAAGTAAGGCAAGGGGTAAGAACGTTATCAGAGCCAACGAAAAACTTTAGACTCAACGTCATGGATCAGCGTCTCCTGCATACAAACAACCCATTACTCAACTTGGCAATAAACAACGCCATTTTGAAAAAGGTCAATGATACGGTGCAGATCGACAAGGATTTGAACCGGGAAAAAATTGACCCAATCGCTGCCGTTATGAATGCATATACAGAAGCAATGTACCATTACGAGCAAAACGAAACGGATTGGGACGCCTACTATCAAAGTGAAGATTTTGGAATATAGAAGGAGGGGAAAGAGTGCCGAAACAATTCAATAATCTAATTTTAGGAGTATGGCGGTTCTTCATATCGAACCTTCATACTCTTTTGTTTTTGTTAGGGCTAATCCTCATCAATACCGCCGTTTATATGGTCGGGATGATTTTGGGGATTGCGGCTAGTGGTATTTTGCTAGTCTTTGTCGCCATTCTTCTCAACCATGAAACAGAAAGGGGGTAGAGGAAATTGGCGTTCTTTAGATCAATCAATCAACAAAGCGCAGGACAAAGGGAATTTAATGAAATTTTGGTGGGCTTAGATGGTTTAAGTTATGTTCCGGCAACAGCTATTAAAAATAGTGATGTGTTCACAGCGGTTCACGTCTTAGCGTCAGACATAGCAGCAAGCCCCATCATGATAAGAAACAACGGAATAGAAGAAAAGGATAGTGACCTGTTTCAGCTTATCAACGAGCGCCCAAACGAATATTACTCGGGGTACTCATTTAAATATATTCTTGTCGCTAATGCGCTTTTAAACGGTCAATCGTTTGCTTATATCAAACGGGATAAAGACGGCACGCCCTGGGAGCTTATTCACATGTTAAATAGTGAAGTCTCGGTTGATCAAATAAAGGGACGAAACGATATTGTTTATCGTTATTATCCTTCTGACGGAAAAGAAACTACTTTGAAACCGTCTGACGTGCTGCATATCAAATTTTCCTCACTGGATGGGGTAAACGGAAAGAGCCTCTTATCATGTCTCAAGCATGAACTTGAAAGCCAGGAAGCGGGCAAAAGGCTTGTCACGGACTTTTTCAGACGTGGTACAAATTTGAGCGGCATTGTAACGCTTAAAAAAGGCGTACCGTCGCCCGAAGCAAGGGAAAACTTGCGTAATGAATTTGAGAAAGTTAATTCAGGTGTGAGAAATCAACAAAGAATAGCGGTTTTGAGCGAAAACGAAGAATTTAAGCAGCTAGAAATCAGTACAAAGGTTCTTGAGATCGTCAACAACTACACGCATTCAACCAAACAAATTGCGAAAGTGTTCGGGCTGCCGCCTCATAAGTTGGGAATTGAGCAAGTGAACACTTCACTAGAACAAGCGAACCTGGATTATTTGACAAACACCCTTTCAAATTACTTTGCTGCCATTACAGCGGAGTTAAATTTCAAAATGCTTTTTTACCCGGAAAGCAGGACCAAACGTTTTCAGTTTGATGCAAGACGTTTTAAGGAAACAGACGCTAAAACAAAGCGAGAAAACGTCATTGCATTACTTCAAAACGGCATTTATTCGCAAAACGACGCATTAGCAGAATATGGGATTGCGCCTATTGAAAATGGGGATAGGCGCTTTATGAGTTTGAACTATGTGGATGTTGACATTATGGACGAAATCCAAAAAGCAAAGGCGAAGGGGCTTCCTATTCCTTCACTTGATAAAGGGGGTGATGATATTGGAAAAGGAGATTAGAGCCATTCAAGAGGGTTCACTAAAGGCTACAGAAGAAACCGATAAAGGCAGGATGATCACAGGTTATGCATTGAAATTTGGTACACGCAGCCGAAACCTGGGCGGCTTCATTGAAACCATTGAAAAACGAGCGCTGCAAAATGCTGATATGTCAGATGTAAGGGCGCTTATTGATCATGATCCGTCAAAGATTCTAGGAAGAACCAAAGCCGGAACACTGAAACTATCTGTGGATGATATTGGCTTGCGTTTTGAATTGTCTCTACCTAACACGCAATATGCAAACGATCTATACGAAAACTTGAGACTTGGCAACATTTCAAATTGTTCATTCGGTTTTCATCTTGCGAAAAACGGCGACAGCTTTAAACGTGATGAAAAATCGGGGCTGCCGTTGCGGAGTTTAACAAATATTTCACGGATTACTGATGTTTCTATCGTCACTTATCCAGCTTATGAAGATACGGACGTATCAATTGCACAACGGCATTTAAAGCAGCATCAAAGCAGCCATTTAGAAAAAGAAAAAATCAAGTTAGAGCTTGATCTAATTGAATTAAGTCTTTAGAAAGCACTCGTACATTGCGGGTGCTTATTTTATTTGGAAAAGGAGCATGTACACATGTTAAAAGAGAAAATCCAGGAATTACGTTCAGAGATCACAAAGAGACAAACGGCTATTAATACAAAAATCAAAGAAGCTCATCAAAGAGCGGAAGAAGACAAGCTAGAAGAAGCAAAAACGATTAAAGATGAAATCACTTCTTTAAAAGCAGAGATTGAGACAATGACAGAAAAGCTAAAAGAATTAGAAGAATTGGCAGGAATGGAAGCGGAGGAAATCACAGAGGGAGCACGTGAAGGAAAAACAGGCGAAGAAAGATCATTTCCATTAGGTACGCCTCAAGTGCGCCTGGATAAAGGAATCGAAGAACAACGCCGCAGCTTTGAAACGTTCTTGCGTACTAGAGGTGAAGTCCGGGACGGTTTGACAACAGAAGGAGCGGCGGCAATTATCCCGATTGAGGTTATTACGACACCGCAGAAAACGCCGGAAGATATTGTTGACTTAGTTGAATTTGTGAATAAAGTCAACGTGACAGCACCATCCGGCTCATATCCAGTTTTAGAAAACACAGAAACCGAACTTGTGTCGGTTGCGGAACTTGAGAAAAATCCAGAGTTAGCAAACCCAAAATTCAATAAAATTGATTGGAAAGTTGAAACGTATCGTGGTCAATTGGCTATCTCTCAAGAATCAATTGATGATTCCGGCGTTGATTTAACGGCACTTGTAGCGGATCATTTGCAACAGGTCAAACGAAACACAAGAAATACAAAAATTGCGGGTGTCTTAAAAACGTTTACAGCTAAAACAGTTACAGGAACGGACGACATTAAAAAGATTTTAAATGTTGATTTAAAGCAAGCCTATGCCCGTAATGTTCTTTCGACGTCATCCGCATTTCAATTCCTAGACACGCTAAAAGACAAAAACGGTCAATACATCTTGCAAAGTAACATTTCTTCACCATCCGGCAAAACGCTTTTCGGAAGCCCGATCAAAGTTGTTGATGATACATTACTCGGCAAGAAAGCCGGTGATATGAACATGTTTATCGGTGACTTAAAACGAGCTGCCTTCTTTGCCAATCGTGTAGACGTTGTTGCGAAGTGGGTTGAAAATGCGGTGTATGGTCAAGTCCTTTCCCTTGCTATTCGTTTCGACGTAAAGCAAGCAGACAAAAACGCAGGCTTTTATGTAACAATCAAGCCGCCAGTTGAAACAGGCGCTACAGAATAGGAGTGAAGAAATATGACCCTTGAAGAACTAAAACACGCTTTAAGGATCACTCATGACCTGGATGACAAAATGCTAGAAACCATAAAAGCGGCTTCTGAAAAGTTTATTAAAGATAGCGTCACCTTATCGAAAGAGAGGGACGCTTTTTTTAATGACAACCCTTGTTTTGATGATGCGGTCATGATGCTTTGTGGACATAGGTACGAAAACCGATCAGCGGTATCAAACAAGAATTTGCAAGAAGTGCCATTCGGCGTTATGTCTTACATCCAACAATTCAAAGGAGAATACCCCTCATGGACTACGGACGATTAAATACGCCGATCTCTTTTGTGAAAAAGGAAAATACAAAAGACCCTATATCCAGGGAGAACACGACCACACTAGAAAGACTTTTCACCACCTGGGCGGAACGGCGAGATCAAAAATTAAGAGAAAAGTTATCAACGGCCGGCACGGTTCTAGAGGATAGTTTGACGTTTGTTATTCGCTATCAACAAGTATCAACCATTTCCAACGCTATGCACGTACAGGACCACTTGACCAACGAGCTTTATCAAGTCATTGATATTCTGCCGAACGAGCAGGACAAAGACTTGATCAATGTCTTTGTAAAGAAGGTGAGTTGATGGCGCTTGAAGCTACTGGTTTAGAAGAAACATATAAAGCCATTGAAAAGATGGCTCGTCAAAATGTAAAAGCGGAAAAGGCTGCCGTAATTGCAGGAGCAAAGATGATGGCGGATGGCTTGGAAAAGAACACGCCATTTGATAGCAATAGCGGCAATAAGAAGCATTTAAAATCAGATGTTTTCTATTCCAAACCAAGAGAGGACGGGGAAATATATTCAACCGTTGGCTATGGTAAGGAAACGGCTTATAGGCTGCATTTTACAAACTTCGGAACGATTAAGCAGCGCCCGCAAAGTTTTATCGAGCGCACGATCAACGAATATGAACAACTCGTTTTATCAAAAATGCAAAGTGTTTATAGGGGGTTGCTCGGGCTATGATGCTGCCAATTCAAGAAGTAGAAATGATTTTGACAGAATCAACCGATCTGACAAGCTACGTGCCGGATGAAAAAGTCTTTCTTGTGGACGTCCCGGAAACAGATCAAAAAGTAAATCAAGCCCCTATGATTCGTATTAATGAGCTTGAAAGCTATCGTAATGCGTATGAGGATGATCAAGCGACAGGCATAAGCGTTGATATACAAATAGATTTATGGACCGGGACAATTAAGGAAGCACAAGAAATACAACCGATTATTGATCGTTTGATGGCTTCGGCTGATTATCAGCAATACGCTTCCGCATTTGATAAAGACCCGGATATAAATTTGTATCGCTATGCCAGGCGGTACAGAGCAAACAAAGAAATAGAAATCACTTTGAGAGGATGAAATAAATGGCTACAACAGGATTGAGAGATATTAGGGTCGGCGTTTTTGAGGATGACGCCGCCAAAGAAGCAACCGAAGTAATAAATGTACCTGGGGCAATTGAATCAAAATTAGAACCAAGCTCGGAAATTGCCGTTCTTTACGGGGATGATGGGGTATTTGATCAAGAAGGCTCGGGAGTTGGCGAAGCAAAGCTAGAAATAAACGTGGCTGATCTTACAACAGAAATGAAAAATAAATTGCTAGGCGCTGAATTAATTGGCGGCTGGCTTGAGGCATACGGAAAAGATACTGACCCGCCTTTCGTTGCTATCACGTTCCGGCAGAAAACAAAGGGTGGTTTTTGGTATGTTGGGCTTTTGCGAGGTAAATTTGGAATTCCGTCTAATGAAGGTAAAACAAAAGAGGATAAAGTCGAATTTATTACGCCAACTATTGAAGGACAATTCATGCCCCGGAAATTTGATGGTTGGACGTATATCATGGCGCACAGCGCAAGCCCTGGATTCACTGAAAAGGGATTTTATGATTTTGTCTTTAAAGGGATCGCCCCTAGCACTGATGGTGACAATGGAACAGCGGAAGCGCCATCAAGCACCACAACAAAAAAATAGTGTTTTCTGATAGCCAGGTAATTTATTTTACCTGGTTAAACTGGATTCATTAAAAAATATACGAGGTGTTTAATATGTTGAAATTAACAATGATTGATGCACAAACAAAAGAAGAAAAAACGTACACAAAGGATATGCCGTCAGCTCGTCAATTAAGACGTGCGCTTGAATTGCAAGCTCAAGGTGAACAAGAAAATTTAGACGCAACAACAATGCTAGATGAAATGATTGCCTATGTTGTGGACGTATTCGGGCAACAGTTTTCATATGATGATTTTTTAGACAACATCCCGTCTGACGAAACATTTCAAACCATTGCTGATGTCATCCTGCAAGTGACAGGACAGAAAAAGGGAAACGACGGCTTGAAAAAGAAAGCGGTGAAAGCACAGAAATAGAGTATTTAGAAACGTGGCAAGATTACCTAGATTCATTAGATGATATTTACGAAGATTTGATGAAAGAAGGGTACAAATATCATGAGATAGACAACATGGACTTGAACGGATTTTTACGTCTTGCGAATCGAAAAGGACAAAGCACGGGCAGCGTTCCAATAGATCAGATTTTAAAACCAGGAGGCTTTTGAGCCTTCTTTTATTTTTGAATTTTTAAGGAAAGGAGGTAAACCATATGGCTACGGAAGGGCGTCCGATAGGTTCATTAGTCGTTAATACGACGTTAGATAGTACAGGGTTTGACAAAGGCGTCACAGCCTTGAGGCAGCAGCTTAAAACGGCACAGTCCGCAACCAAAGCAACCGCAGCCGAATTTAAAGCATTAGATGACAAGCTCGGCGAAAGTAAAAGTAAGGTGTCGGGTTTGTCGGATCAATTGAAGATTCAAGAAAGAATTGTAGATTCCTATAGACAAGCATATGAAAAGCAAGTGGAGCAATACGGCGAGGGATCAACCCAAGCGCAGAAATACGCACAACGCTTAAACTCTCAAATAACAAGTTACCGCAATATGCAAAACGCTTTAAGACTTGCACAAAGTCAAGTGGAGCGGCTTGAGCGTGCCGAATCAGAAGCAGCAAACAGCGCCGACGATTTAGCAACAAGTCATCAAAATGTATCTAATGATGTAACGGCAGCGGGTAAAGAGGTTTCCAAACTCTCAAGCATTTTAAAGGGCGGCTTTGCTACGGCAGCGGTGGCGGGTACGGCAGCCATTGGAGCATTAACGGCAGCCGTTGGCACGCTTGGTGCAAAAATGACGGCTGATATACAAGCGTCACAAGGGCGTTTAAGAGCGCAGCTAGGTTTGACGGGTGATGAAGCCAAAAAGCTCACAGGAATAGCAAAAGACGTGTGGTCACAAGGCTTCGGAGAGAATTTGGATGATGCCAGGAATGGTCTGTTTCAAATTAAACAAAATATCCGAAGTATTGCAGACAAGGACCTTACTGACGTAACCAAAAAAGCCCTGGTTCTTGCTGATGCTTTTGATTCCGAGGTAAACGAAGTTGCGAGAGCAGGAAACAACATTATGAAAGGTTTTGGCGTGTCTGTGAGTGATGCGTTCGATCTCATGACATATGGAGCGCAAAACGGATTGAATTTTTCAAACGAAATGTTCGATAACCTGTCCGAGTATTCAACGTTATTCGGGAAAATGGGTTATTCAGCACAAGAATATTTTCAATTACTCGTCAATGGAACAAAAGCGGGCGTATATAACCTGGATTACGTCAACGACGTTATGAAAGAGTTTCAAATTCGAGTCAAAGACGGTTCAAAATCTACCAATGCCGCCATGATGGATTTGTCCAAACCAACTCAAAAGATATGGGAAAATTTCTTGAAAGGTAAAGGAACTGTTAAAGATGTTTCAAATGCCGTTTTAAAAGAGTTGAAAGGCATGAAAGACCAGGTGGACGCTAACAATATCGGCGTGGCTCTTTTCGGGACAAAATGGGAGGACTTAGAGGCTGACGCCATGTATGCCCTGGGCGGCATTGATGGGAAAATCGGTGACGTAAAGGGCAAAGCTGACGAAGCAGGGGCGGCGTTGCAAGACAATCTAGGCACACGCTTTAAAAAGATCGGGCGTCAAGCACTGTCAGCATTAGAGCCAATAGGAGGCGCAGCGGCTACATTTCTTGAGAAGGCATTTAATATTGCTGATCCGATCATGAAACAAATGTCCAGCGCTGGCAATACAGTAAAACAGGCAATGGCGGGTATTTGGGGCATATTGCAAGGTGAGGGAAGCGCTGAACGCTTAGAAGGGTACGGCATATTATCGCAGCTTTTCCCGCCTGGCGTGGTTGATATGATTGTCAGCACCACTGATACAGTGAAAGGCGTAATAGATACTGTTAAAAATTCATTTAAGAGTATGCAGCCGACTTTCCAGGCAATAGGCGGCATTTTGATGAATGTATTTGTTACAATGGCGCCGATTGTAAAACAAGCCCTGGGCGGCATTCTGTCATTTATCGGACAGCTTGCCGCAGTGTGGGGAACATTTTGGAAAGAAAACGGCGGTGTCATTACACAAGCCTTACAAAATATATGGTCCGTTGTTCAATTTGTTATGCCCGCAATTATTGCCATTATCAAAAGCGTTTGGGGCAACATTAAAGGGGTTGTCATGGGCGCAATGCAAGTGATTCAAGGTGTCATAAAATTCTTCTCGGGTTTGCTAACGGGAGACTTCGGTAAGATGTGGGAAGGCATTAAAGATGTGTTTTTCGGCTCGATTACTTCGATATGGAATTTTGTTCAACTTTCCTTTTTCGGAAAGATTCTCGGGATTGCGAAATCGCTAGGAAAAGGGCTTTTAGGCATCTTCCCGAAAATGTGGTCTAGCATTGTCGGTTTCTTTAAAAATGGAGCTGCAAACACCGGGAAAATGGTCACTTGGCTTAAAGACAAAGCCGTTTCAATTGCAACAAGCATGAAAGATGGCATGATCAAACGTTTTTGGGACATTGTAGACGCAGCCAAAAAATTGCCGGGTAAAATCGGTAATGGAATTAAAAACATGGCATGGGAGGCGCTAAAAGGCGTCAAGGCATTAGCAAATAAAATGAATGACAAACTTTCCTTTGTTGTGAATGGCGTAATAGGTGGCGTTAACTGGGTTCTTGGTAAAGTTGGCGTTCCAAAAGAAAATCAAATACCGGAATGGACACCGCCAAAATACGCAAAAGGGACAGGCGGACACCCAGGGGGACCCGCCATTCTAGGCGACGGAGGGATGCAAGAACTGTTTATCACGCCTGGCGGTCAAATGGGGCTGTCTCCTTCAACTGACACAATGATGAACCTGCCTAAAGGCACGGAAGTATTGTCAGGACCTAAAACGAAAGCGTTGTTTGATGGCGTGCCATTTTATAAAGATGGTACAGGCAAGGGCGGCAATTTCATTTCTAGTCTTTTCGGTAAAGTGAAAGACCTGGTACTTGATGTGTCTGACTTCATTACAAAGCCTAGCAAGCTACTGAATACATTACTTCAAAAAATGGGGATCACGACCCCGAGCATGGCAGGGGGCTTTGGTCAGATCGTTAAAGGCAGCTTTTCTTTTATCAAGGACAAAGCGGTTTCCTTTATTAAAAACAAGATCAAAGACTTTGGTTTTGTTCCTGGTGAGGGAGGCAGCGCAGCCGTCAAAAAGTGGGTTGCTCAAGCTATTGCAATTAAAGGTATTTCCCCTTCTTTTTCAAAGGCGCTTGAAACGATCGCCATGAAAGAATCGGGCGGAAATCCTACAGTTGTAAACAATTGGGACAGCAACGCAAAAGCGGGGCATCCGTCCCAGGGACTTATGCAATTTATACCAAGCACATTTGCAGCAAACAAAGAGCCGGGTTACGGAAATATCAAAAATCCTGTACACCAGGTTCTTGCGGCTATCAACTATTTGAATAGTCGGTATGGCGGAATTAACAAGCATCCTGGTTTAGTCAACATGAGAAAAGGCGGCAAGTACATTGGCTATGATAAAGGCGGTATCATTACCCGAAATCATACGGCAGAGGTCCACAAAGGGGAAATGATTTTACCTTTAAGGCAATTCAGAAGAAACAGAGCTATGCAGGTGCTTGCTCAAGCTAATCGAATGGTTGGCTATCAGCCCGAGCAGCCAGGGCAAGGATCAACAAATGTGATTGTTCAAAATGATAGTGCCGAGGCTATTAAGCAGCTAGAAAACAAGTTTGATCAAATGATCGGCTTGTTGACACAAATCGCCATGAAAGACACCACGATTAATGTTGAGGGACTAAACAAGTACAATATGGATTTACTCAAAAATAGGCAGCGTAGGGGAGGGTTTGCGACTTGAGCTATGAATTTTATACGGATTACGGGGAAGGGCTTCAATTGATCAGCAAGCGCCTTCCCTTTTTACGTTGCGTAAAATTTACGCCTGTGTCGGCTTCTATCGAACGTCAAACGGCAGTAGTGGCAAATAGACCAGGATTAAAACAAACGTCGAAAAAAGTCCGTTTTAAAGAAAGAAAGATCAAAGCACGATTTTATATTAAAGCAAAAAGCACGGATCAATTTAATAGATACAGGGCAGCGCTCACCAGGGAGCTAGTAAGAGAAGAACCCTATTACATTAGTTGTTCTTTTTCACCTGGTATACGTTACCTGGTGACGTGTGATGATGAAATAGAAATCGAAAAAGATGACGGGAAAAATTATAAAGAAGTTGATGTGGAATTCACCGCAGGGCTTGGGCTTGGCGAAACCGTCTTTAATACTGAAAAGCTTTTGAATTTGAGCGGTGAAAATTTTCATATCGGCATGAATTTGCCGAGTCAAGACAATCTCAAATATAGCTTTACGTCCAAGACGTTTAAAGTCTATAACGCTTCTGATGTGACAATTGATCCGATTGACTTTGATTATAGCGTCACCCTGTATTTAACAGGTAAGGACGTGAAGATACGCAATGATGCTACGAAAGAGGCGTTAACGATAAAGGGATCAGTTTCAAAAAAGCAAAAAATTATTGTCACAAGACAATATGTCATGATTGATGGGAAAATGGCGGATACGTCCGGTCGCTTTCCGAGTTTGCGCCCTGGCTTTAATCCATTTGAGATCGAAGGCGCATCCAGTATTGATATGCGGTTTGTCTTGCGCTTTTACTATAAGTAGGTGACATGATGAATCAATTATTTGTACAGTCAAAGCACGATCCAACAAATAAAATACCTTTGGAACATGTAGAACCCGAAGTCTCGGATAAATTAGACGGCACAAAGCAATTGTCATTTCAATGTTTGCAAATACCCGAGACTGAACTGGCTTTCGATATGCTTGTAAATGACAACATTTTGCTTATAGATGAGATCGAGCATAAAGCGCAGCGATACATTATTGTCGAGGATGAAAAGCGCACAGAAAACGGCGTGTCATTCCGAAATGTGGTGGCTGATCATATGTATATTGTTCGTCTGACATATAACCAGGTGGATGAAGAAATTAACGGAGAAATAGATATAGACACAGCACTTAAACACGCTTTAAAAGGAAGCGGTCTTTCCTTTACCATCATGCCGGATGCTAAAGGATTGAAAGCCAAACTAGAAGGATTCGGCAAGAAAAAGTCGTTAGAGCTGATGAACGATCTTATATCGGCTTTTGTTGTTGAACTTGATGTAAACAACGATCATATTTACGTGTATAAAGAAATCAAAAAGCGGATCAATTATAAATTAGATACCAGGGCGAATATGAATACGATCAGTGTCAAAAGCAGCCTGTCCGAGTCTTACACAAGAATAAAAGGTTATGGCAAGGTAAAAGAAGAAAAGGACACAGCAAGCGAGGAAACTAAAGGCTATGATAGTAAATCGGGGAAATGGAAAACAAACAGTGATTTAAACGCCATGTATGCGGAGGATGTTGGACAAACGTTCTCTTTTAAATTCAAAGGAACAGGCTTCAGCGTGAAACTGATCAAAGAGAAATTAGGCGGGAAAATCACGTTCAACATTGATAAAAAGACAAACAAAACATTCAGCACGTACAAAGACACGGGCAAAGAAAGTCATGTGGTTGAAACGGTTGACGTGATCCGAGGTCTTGAGGATAAAGAGCATACGGTCGTTGCAACGTTTAAGGGAAAGGACAGCAAAAACCCGAACACGAAAAAAATGAAAACGGGTTTCCGGGTGAGCGTGCCTAACGGGAATTTTATTGGACTTTATCGGACCTTTAAAAATGATGAAAAGTATATGTTCCCACCTGTGACATACATTCACCCCGACGAAAAACTTTTTCTTGTAGATGGTCGCCCTAGAGTAGCAGAAACAATTTACGAGGATTCCATTTCAAAAAGAGAAGACATGGAAAAATTTCTGAAAGGGAAAATTGATCCTTATCCAAAATTAACAATAGAATTGGATTTTGAAAAAGTGTATGATCCGAAGCTCGAAGCGATTGAGGACAATATTTCCAAAGGAGCTATTATTCCAGTCATTGCCGATACAGCTTACGGCATCCTGTTTGAAGGAGAGGTAAGGGTACAGGAGATCAAATACAACCCTCTTAATTTGGACTTAAAGCCGTCTGTCACGCTGACAAACTATCGTAAAGACATTATTGACTATCAACTAGAGCAGACCGTCGCAATGAAAAAGCAGCGGAATTTAATCAAAAAAGAAATAGCAGAAATGCTTGAGGCACAAAAGAGCATAGCAAGCAGCACGCAAAGCCAATTGAATAATATCAATATGAAGGTTTCCCAGGATTTGAGTTTGTCATATTCAAGTATTACGAAAACCTGGTCAATTGATGATAGCAGCGTTGACGGTGCGGAAATTGACGAGATAGGGAATACCATTGATATTGATATAGGAATTGACATAAAACCGAAAAGTCCCAGGGCGGGAGTTGATTTTGATTTAAGTCTAAAGGGGATTACGGCAGGCGCAACCGTTGATACTACCAACCCAAGCGGCATGAATATTATGCTTGCTAAAGGTGGTCAAAGGATCAGCCCAACGGCTGCCGATTTACCAAACGGCGCACAAATTAATATTTCATTTTACTTAGATAGCTGACGGGAAACCGTTGGCTATTTTTTATGGAAGGAGCTGATAGAATGGGAAGGTTTAATTTATTGAAAGTCTTTAAAATTGGCAAGAATGCAGAGTTTGAAGATAACCTATCGCAAAACGCAAGGTCCACGGAAAACGCTTTGAATCAACTGGACATAGAAATCAAAGAACATAAAGCAAGCGATAAAGCCCACGAAGCGTCAAGCATCATCCACAGAGGGAAAAGCGTCGCACATTGGCTCAATAGTTATTGGTCACGACTTGTTAATCTAATCGTCAATCATGACGGCAACGATATAAAAGAGGTTGTGGACGGAAGGGTTTCACTTGATGCGACCATTCACCCGACTTTGAATGATCGGCTTGAATATGACTTTGATCAAGTGTATAAACGCTTTGATTTTTTGCCGGATATAAATGTTATTTTACTTGGAGCTGATCCGACAGGGAAAAAGGATTCTGCCCCAAGTATACAAGCTGCACTTGATCGTGCGAAAGGCGGTAAAAGCGTAAGGGTATATATTCCCCCAGGCACTTATAAATTAGGTGCGCCATTGATCAATTGGGGAAATACGTTAGTAAGTGCAAGAGGTGCGACCCTTTTAAATTATTATGGTAGATATATGATGACAAATGGTGATGGATCGACTGAATACTATGCTTACAACGGAAACGGAAATATTGTAATTGAAGGCGGCTTATGGGATTGCCGAGGAACAAAAATTTCAATGCGAAGTAACTGTTTTTCATTCGGACACGCCAGTAATATTTTGATTAAAGAAGCGACGTTTAAAGACGTGCAAAGTTACCACGCTGTGGAATTTAACGCATGTCGTCATTTCAAAATTGTTGATTCAAAATTTATCGGGTTTGTTGATCCTGATGGAACAAGGTACTTCTCCGAAGCGGTTCAAATAGACCTAGCGCAGCGCAAGGAAGTTTTCGGAGCGTTTGGAGCTTATGATTTTACTGTCTGTAAAGATGGTTTAATTGATAATTGTTATTTTGGGGCATCCGGCACAGCGGGTACGCAAGCATGGACAAGAGGCGTCGGTTCTCATTCGTCCACAATTAATTATTGGCACGAAAATATTACGGTTCGCAATTGTACGTTTGATGATATTGATGGATGGGCAGTGCGTGGATATAACTGGCTGAATACAACTATTACCGAAAATACGCTTCGTAATTGTCGTTTTGGCATTACTGTAAGTGCAATTGATCCAACCAATCCCGCACATACAAAGAACGATAAATTTGAACAGCTTTCAAAATCACAGAAGTTTTATCATGTGGTTATTTCCAATAACACCATTTTGAAAACACGTGCCAATGAAGGGATTTATGTACGTGGGATCGGTGAAGATGGTTTTGTAAGAAACGTGAATATTGTTGGAAATATTATCGACGGAGTAGATGGACCGAATCAAGCGGCAATTAGATTAGATTCTGTTAGAAATGGCGTTGTTGTTGCCAATCAATTATCTAATACTTCCGGTGACGGGGTGAGAATGAATGATTGTGTAGGTGTCAACGTAGGAGATAATCAGATCAGCTTTATCGGTCGGGACGGAATTGCAGCGTTTGGAGAGTCTACCCTTCTAGTGATTAACGGAAATAATATCCGACGTCCTGGACGCTATGGTATTGAACAGTCGGGCGTTTTAATTGCATCCATAACAGGCAATTTAGTCACTGGTGCAGGCTACAACAAGCATGGTGAATACGAAGCGATACGGATCGCAAATGGCGCACGTGACATTTTACTTGCAGGAAACACATGTAGGTCGTTATCTTCCCTTAGTAACCTAGCAAGGGCGGGTATTTATATTACTGATTCAGCGAAAAGAGTTGTTAGATACGGAAATGTTTGCCGGGGAGATTGGACCATAGGCGGCATTGTTGATAATGCGCCGGACACAATCACAGACGCAAAGGATGTGGCATGATGTTTTTAGTTATGGGAAATGAAAAAATAGAGGTTGATTCTGTCATTCTATCAAGAAATGAGTCAATCACGGGTTACAGCAGCGAAGGGGAAAAAATTATTCGGCTCGAGGGCGTAAACTTCCAAAATGTTTATTTGGAAGATGCAGACGGTCAAAAGGTTGATTTTCCTGTAGAACAAACAACAAACCCTAGCGAGATTGAAGAAATGAGAAAGACCATCAAGGAACTTAATGAAAAAGTGCAGCAGCTAGAGGAAAAAGAAAAGGTGGTAGAACATGACCAATCAGTTATTTAAAAATGGTGTGCTGCCTTTCGTGGTTGACGCCTATGATCAAAGCGTGTACGATTCAAAAATTGTTTTTTCGACCCAGGACATAGGCACAGCAAAGTTAGTCTTTCAAATGCGTAAAGATGGTGTGCCACTTCCGTTGTCAGCGGTTGACGGAAAACTCGTACTAAAATTTGCAAATGGATCGAAAAACATTCGGAATATCACTCTTATAGACAAGGTTGAGGGAATAGCTGAATACGTCTTAGATAATGACGAAATCAAGCTATACGGCAAGGTCCAAGCGTCATTAAACTTGTATTATCGGAACGGGCAAGCCTTGTCCATTCACGAATTTACTTTCGATATACAACGAAATTTAATTGACCAGGACATTGCCCCGGCAGCGGAGTTTTATATTGATGATTTTCAATCGTTGAAAAAACAAATTGAACGTATGGCAGCGGAGCTTGAAGCAGATATAAAAAAGCGCACTGACGATATGCAAGGGAAGATTGATACAACCACTCAAGAGCTTCAAGAGCAGCTAGACAGGATGAAAGAGAAACTTGACGATCTCGAAGCGCTTGAAACCAAACAAGGCGCACAAGATAAAGTAGACAAAGCGCTTGCAGCAGCTAAAAAATATACGGACGATCATGCAACAGATCAAAAAATACATGTGACCGAAGATAAACAAAAAGCGTGGGACGCAAAAGAAACAACTTCCGGCGCTCAAACTAAGGCTAATAAGGCTTTGAGTGACGCAAAATCATACACAGACGAGTTATCCCAAAAAGCACAGATGTATAAATTGACGACAGATTCAGGATTTAGACAAGCAGTGCCAACCACAATCGGAGGAACTAATTTGTTTGATTTACCGCCTGGCTTCTATTATGGCGCAGGTCAATATTTTACGAATCTGCCGACCACAAATGATACATCTTGGTTTAACGTTGATGTATTTACAACAGGTATTAGAAAGAACTTCCATGTCATCCGCAGCGCAGATAATACACATTGGGTTGGAACAATTCATACAGACGGGACATTTCGGGGATGGAAAAGAATACTAACAGTAGAAGATGTGGCGAACAGCACTTATGTTGATACCTATGATCAAGATAATTCATCGGTTTCCGCTGCTGAAAATGTAGCGACCAAGCTTGTTTTTGGGGCGACACGAGCGGACGATTTATCAGAGTATAACCGTTCTCGTGCTGAAATCACACTGAAAAATAGTGGTCTATATTTGATCAGGCTTTATATAACTAGCACAAATATTACAGTTGGATCGGATAATATTTTATCGTGCTATGTGAATGGAACAGAATTTCAACGTTTTGGAAACTGGAATCCAGCAACATCATCAAGTACGTGCGTGCTTTATTTATTACAAAAATTTAAAGCCGGGGATAAGGTAACTTTCTATATAACACCACGAGGGACCAACAAAACAGTATCAATAAACACAGCTTACGTTACCATGTCTCAATTGAGATAGGAGGGAAAAGATGAATAAAGCGCTAGCGATTAAACATTTATACCCGAATGCAGAACTAGGTAAGGATTATTCGGTTCGGGATGATGGAGAGGGACAATTCATAGACAAGTGGTCATTAGATGATCCTATCCCGTCAGATGAAACGTTAGAAGTCGCATGGAATGAATACCTAGCCAAGAAAGATGAAAAGCCCTTATCTAGCGTTGAAAGGCAACTCCTACTTCTAGGGGAACAACTTGCCCTAGAAAAAATAGGGCGTCAACAGTCGGATAGAATGAATGCAACGCTAGGGCAGCAGCTTGCAGAAATGCGAATAGAAATCCTTAAATTAAAGGGAGGGTTTACAGATGAATCTTAATTTTTGGGTGTTAGCTCTTTTTTATAAATGGGCTACAATTGCAATGGTCAAACAAGCTATGTCTTTTGATGACTGTAGTATTGAAGATTTAGAAGAAGGTATTCAAAAAGGGTATTTAACGATTGAACAATATGAGCAGATCACAGGTGAGCCGTACGAGGTATAGGCTTATTTTTTATGGCGGGAGTAGGTGAGTATGGTGGAAATGGATTTGGCGCAGTATTTGATGACACAAGGACCGTTTGCGGTTCTTTTTTGTTGGGTGTTGTTTTATGTCCTCAATACAACTAAAGAGCGTGAGAACAAGCTAAACGAACAAATTGACGCACAAAATGACGTACTAGCAAAATTCAGTGAGAAATATGACGTGGTAATCGAGAAATTGGATCGTATCGAAAGAAACCAAAAATAAAACGAAAAGAGGAAATTAATATGAAAAACTTTGACAAAGGCACGGTCGTTCGCACGGTGCTTCTTTTTATTGCACTAATCAACCAGGCGTTAATTATGTTTGGAAAACCTGTTTTGCCGATCAGTGAGGACCAGGTAAACACATTAACAGAAACGTTATACCTTGCCTTCTCAATGATCTTTACTTTAGTGACAACCCTTGTCGCATGGTTCAAAAACAACTATGTGACAAGTCGAGGGAAAGCCCAAAAAGAAGCGCTGCAACAAAAAGGATTAACAAAATAAAGGGCTGCCCAGGCAGTTCTTTTTTAATACCAAAAACAATTTTAAGGAGACGATGAACAATGGTGAAAATCATTCAAGACTTCATTTCAAAAGGGAATAAAAATCGACCAGGCAACTATATGAAGCCTTTATATATTACAGTTCATAACACAGCCAATACGTCAAAGGGCGCAGACGCAGCAAGTCACGCTAATTTTGTGAAACGCTCATCCACGGCGGTGAGCTGGCACTACACTGTAGACGAAAATGTGATCTATCAGCATTTACCGTTAAACGAAAATGGTTGGCACGCAGGAGACGGCAGAGGAACGGGCAATATGAAGTCAATTGGAATTGAGATTTGCGAAAATGCAGACGGCAATTTTGAGAAGGCGGTCGAAAATGCTCAATGGTTAATTCGCCAGTTAATGCAGGATCAAGGGATTCCATTAGCAAACGTTGTGCCGCATAAGCATTGGAGCGGGAAAGAATGTCCCCGCAAGCTGCTTAATCGTTGGGACAGCTTCAAAGCCGGGATCGCCGTTGCTCACACAAATAAAAAGCCGACTGTTAAACCAACAACAGCAGCACCATCCAAAACAGCAGCTTCCAAGCCTGCTAAAAAGTCATACAACCTGCCTACTGGCATTTTAAAAGTTACAAACCCTCTTACAAAGGGATCAGCAGTAAAAGCCGTACAAGAAGCCCTAGCGGCGGTTTACTACTACCCGGATAAAAAGGCAAAAAACAACGGGATTGACGGATATTATGGACCGAAAACAGCGGATGCGGTCAAGCGATTCCAATTGATGCACGGTCTTGCCGCCGACGGCATCTATGGTCCGAAGACTAAAGCAAAGCTCGAAAAAGCATTGAAATGAGTAAAACCCCTGTCCTTTTTAGGATGGGGGATTTTTTTGTATGTTGATTAGTAACATCGAATAAGTAAACTTTCTGAAGTATAGTTAAATATCTAAAGCATTTGCACCTATAAAAAAACATACATATTCCCATATATATTTTATGTATTTGTTTAAATCCCTTTTGATTAATTCGATCTAAGTAATATATTGTATTCAATACCATAATATTCTATAATTAACACTTGGAAGATCGTTAAAGTGTTGATTATCAAATTACGAGTCTAGGTCGTAATTTTTTAATAATACAATTCAAAGGGGAAACAAAATGAAGAGATTTATAACAAGTTTGAAAATCTTTGTTGCTGTCCTATTATTGTTTGCGATCACACCCATTGTAGCAACCGCAGAAGAAACTAACGATCAGTATTTAACGTTTGAAAAAGCAACGGATATTGTAACAAATGAAGACATAGAAAACTACAAGGCTCTAAGTGAAGAAGATATTATTGATCAAAAGACAGCAATTAGTGAGGGTTATGATGAAGGTGATGTTTTATCAAAAGAAGATACCTTATTTTTATTAACTCAAGCAGTTGTTGAACGTCAGGAACAAAACGAGGAAATTTCCACTAAAGGGATTAAATCATCAAAAAGTTTCACTGTTTCTAAAAAGAAATATGGAACAAAAGTGACTGTAAAAGGTACAATGTATCAAAATATTGCATTCCTTGCAGGTACATCATCGTATCGTGGGAATATAATAGCGACTCGAAACAGTGGAAAACTAAAACAAGTCTCCCTTAAAACGTATCATGATTCATTCGGTATTATAGGGTGGGGTGGAGGCTTTCCATCTATCGGTAAAGTATATGGTGGAAAAGTGAGTCATAAAAAGGTTGCTAATGCCAAAAGATATGCAATGGATAAAACACACCGTTACAATTCTATTATTCCAGCATATACAACTATGTGGACAAAAGCATCTGTGGTGACGAAGTCAAACAATGCGTATGATGTAGCTTCTAAAACATGGTCTAAATGGCATTAAATCTTTATGAAAGGAGATAGTAAATATGCCTTGGAATACGATTATTGGGGTTAGTCTATTTGTGGTTATACCTGTAGTCATAATCGCAGCAGTAATTTATTTTATTAAAAGAAAGAACACGAAAACATCTAATAGCTGATGACTTAAAAAAGAGCCGTTTATTTTAATTAGGCTCTTTTTTTATATTAGTTAATCAAAATTGCTCCGAATAAGGCTATACCATATCAAACACCCTAACTTTTGCGGTTTCTTTTCGGTGTGGAATTATTCAGAAAATGATAATATATGTCATTATAGGGAATAGCAAGGAAGGGGTAGGGTCTTATGGAGAAAGTTCTTTCTTCTCATGTCGGTATGAAAATCAATGAATGGTATTACCATATTCAAAGATTTAACGTACCGGACGCCGAAGCATATAAAGAAGAAATAAAATCTTTGCTCGATGATATGGAAGAAAACCAGGATTTATTATTATATTTCTCACTCATGGAGTTCCGACATAAATTAATGTTGGATTATTTGAATCCATTGGAAAATGGGAAAGAGCGTGCCAACTTTAGAGAACTAGCAATGAAAATAAAAAAGGATCAAGAGAAATTAACAGGCTTGCTAGATTATTATTTTAACTTTTTCTACGGCATGTACGAATTTGAAAACTATGAATACCTCAACGCAATTACCTTCTACAAACGAGCAGAAAAAAAGCTATCTCTTGTAAGTGATGATATTGAACGTGCCGAGTTCAATTACAAGATGGCTGAAATCTATTACCACATGAAACAAAACCACATGTCTATGCACCATATAGCCCAAGCAATAGAATGCTATCGAGAAAAAGAAACTTATACCGTTAGACAGATACAATGTTCCTTTGTCATTGGATTAAATTATATTGATATGGGTTGCCCCGAAAAAGCAAAGCCTCATTTTGAACACGCACTAGAAAAAGCAACGGAAAGCGACACTAAAAGATTAGTAGGATCAGCGCTTTATAATTTGGCGTTAAGTTATTTCCACAATGATGAAATTGTTGCTTCAATAAAATACTTAAATGATTCAATCAATGCTTTTAAAGAGCGAGGATATGAGCATTTTAACAGAATACTTGATCCATTAAGCGTGCTTGTAAGGTCGTATTTTCATGAGAAGGAAAACGATTTAGGGTTATATGCCCTTAACCAGGGAATAGAACTGGCTGAAAAATTAAATGATGACGTGATGCTTAAAGTGTTCACTTTTTATAAGGCGCTTTATGTCAAAGATGATTATGATAAAGTGTTGAGTGATACCGAATATTTAACCGATCGGGGAATGTATGCAATTCTTGAAGAATTATCGAAAGATGCAGCAAGGAAATATAAATCAGTAGGAGATAAAGACAAGGCGTCGAACTTCTATGAGAAGGTTCTTTACTTCCAACAATTAATTAAAAGGAGCGATTGCCTTTATGAAATTTAAGTCAGTAGTAGCAACCCTCATCATTATTGGCACTTTGAGCACGCTTGGTTATTTCGCCTTTTCACAAAACCATGAAGAAGCTATCAGAGGACACACATCAAGTATCGGTTATGATAAATTCCATTAAAAAAAGCCCTTTTTAGGGGCTTCTTTTTTATTTGAACCGCCATTCCTTCTTTTCCTTATCCCATGTCAATTCATTTCTTGAAATAAGATTTTTAACGGCTTTTCGTATAGATTGTTCGTCTTTACCTGTTTTTATTTTTAAGTCCTCAATTGTGGGGTTTTTGCGAAACCTGCTCATATTATAGATGATCCTGTATAGCTTCCTCTCAAGATCATTCATGAAATCACCACCCTGGACTATCTTATTTGAATATCTTTTTCATTAGCTTGCCGGATGCTTTACCCGCAGCACGTCGCATGATACGTTTTCCGATAGTACCCTTTTGAACGGCGTTGACGTCACCCAGGTATTTTGATGTTTTATAAAGGAATGATCTTAATTTATTTATGTTCATGTATTTCACTTCCTTCATTAGTATATTTATGTGGGTACACCCACAAAACACCCACAAACATATGACGGCTTATTATTTTATATGACGTAAAACAAATATAAACCGCAGGAATCACGCCAACAAGAGAACGTATGTTTTCATGTGATTCCCAAAAATAATTAAGTTTGAGATGGAAGGTTCGATTGGTTAATATCCGGAAAACCCATATATAATGCGGATTTGAGAGGATTTTTTATTGTGTCAACTTGGTGACGTGTTCGTGCCAAGTTGACCTTGTTTTTTAGTATAGGAGGCGAACTTTTGAAGTTCGTCTTCTTCTATTTTTTCGGTAATATCAAGATAAGTGTCCGCTGTTGTTTTCATTATTTTACCAAATTTTGCAAACCATCTTTTTATTTCAGGTCTATGAATAGTCATTGTTTTTTATGCCCAAAAGTGGGCAAAACGTGATTTCTTATAATTACTTCAATTTGTGTATATGTAGATTCCTTTACATTAGTTAATTGAGTAATCACTTCATTGTTACTCAACTTATCAATATTATTTAATTCAATTTCTTTTCTTAACACTTTTTGAGATAAATCTTTTATATATTTCATTTTTTGATATGATATTCTGATTTCTCTAAGTGCCTCATCAGAGAGCGAAATTACTTTTTCTGGTGTGATTGTCTCTTATGTTAAATTAATTAAATGTTCAAATATAGTTTCAGCTGCTCTAATTGAGAGAGTTGTTGACCAATGATAGACTTAATAAGATAAATATTTATTTCCTCGATTTTTTATTTCTAATTGCCCCATGAAATTAATTAATTTTCCGAGTAATGGATCATTATGACTTAAAATTTTTAACTTCTCATTCATTGGTTTATCACCAATATAAAATAATTTTAATAATGTAAAAATTAGGTGCCAAAATTCAATTATAATTAATATAAACATTAATTTCTAATTTCAAACTGATGAATTATAATTAAAGAAATAATTTTCATTCAGTAGAGTAAATAATACTGGGGTAAATGAAACAATTAAAAAATCTCTGTTTAAATGCTATAATATTAATTAAAAGAAATCATGTGTTCTGTTTTTACGGAGGAGATTAATATATATGAAAGTTTTAGATTTATTTGCTGGAGCTGGTGGGTTCAGTTTAGGATTTGAGCTTGCAGGTTGTGAAATAATAGGTGGCATTGAAGTGGATGCATGGGCAGGAGAAACATTTATGACTAATCATCGTGATGCAATTCTATTAAATGGTGATATCCAAACATACTCAAATGAATTCCTCTTGAAAACATTTGAAAATAATGAACCAGATATAATTATTGGTGGTCCACCTTGTCAGGGCTTCTCAATAAGTAATAGAAAGGCAGGAGACCCAAAAGACCCAAGAAATTCACTTTTCACAGAATTTATTAGAGTAGCCTCATTATTTAAACCAAAGTACTTAGTAATGGAAAATGTCCCTAATTTACTCAAGGCTAAGACAGAAAGTAAAGAGAAAGTTATTGATATTATTATAAGGGAAATGGAAAGTCTAGGATACCACGTTTATGTCAATGTTCTAAATGCAACTGATTATGGCGTGCCACAAATAAGAAAAAGAATGTTTGTAATTGGTTCCTTATCCAAGCTAGAAAATCCATTTCCGCTGCAAACTCATATTTTACCTAATGAAATTGATTTATTAAATTCAAACTTGCAGATTACTCCTACACTTTGGGATGCTATTTCAGACCTTCCAGAAATTGATGCTCGTCAGGGAAGTGAAGAAATGGAGTACGACAAAGAACCGATGAATGATTATCAGAGTTTTTTAAGAGGAGATTGTAATAGAGTATATAATCATAAGGCAATGAACCATTCAAAGAGAATGGTTGAGAGGTTCGAGTCAATGACTTTTGGTAATTCCATTGCTGACGTACCAGAGCATTTACGACCTTATAAAAGAAACGAGATCGGGACTATATCTGATAAACTCTACGACCAAAATAATAGAAGAATGCATCCTGATAAGCCATGTCATACAATTGCTGCTTCCTTTTATGCAAACTTTGTTCATCCATATAAGCATAGAAATTTCACGGCTCGTGAAGGTGCAAGAATACAAACATTCCCTGATTGGTACGTGTTTAAAGGTAAACCAACAGTTGTCAGTAAAAAGTTACTACAACGAGAGGGCAGATTTGATGAATCTTATCTTTGTCAATATAACCAAATAGGTAATGCAGTTCCACCATTATTAGCTAAAGCAGTTGCAAATAACTTACTTGTTACAAGTAGTGAATTATCTCATGTTTGAAAGTCAAGTTCGGGGGGATAAAAAAAGTGTACGTACATGGGACTAATTTATCGCAAAAAGAAATTCATCCAAGTAAATATAGAGATCAAGATTCAAGAAAGTATTTGGTTGAAATCCGTGAAAAATACAACGAGTGGAGAGAGAATAATGAGAAATTGTTAGGACCTTACTCAGAAAGAAAAGAGGAGGATGCTAACATTGTTAAAGAAAGAGTTAGGTTATTTCATGAATATAAGGAGTTCTTAGACCAACAACATTATGCAGAAAAGTTTGATTCAAGGTCAAACTTACATTCATCAGTTTTAGAAGAGTTTATCTACTACCTTTTCAAGGATTTAGCAAAAGAATTTAATAACCAAGCTCTTGTTGGAAAATCTCACTCTTTTAAGGATATGTTTATAAATCCTTCTAGCTACAGAGATATGGTAACCCAACCTAATATTAAAATTGAAAAGAAAGATCATGATTTTGTTATTGGAGTTAGTATACAAGCTAATATGTCTGTTGAAGGGTCAGAAGTAGTTGAAACTCACGTACTTGAGGTGCCCGCAATTGCAATCGAGTGTAAAACCTATTTGGACAAGACTATGTTAGAGGGTTCTTCTACAGCTGCTGAACAACTTAAAACCCGAAACCCAAATGCAAAATATATTGTTGTTGCAGAATGGCTTAAACTTACTGAACACGTTAACTTACAGAAATTTAAGGTTGACCAGATATATGTACTTAGAAAACAGAAAAATACCGATAGAGAATACAGATATCTTCCTACTTATGTAAAGAATCCGATTTACGAAGATGTAGTAATGCATTTATTTGAGATGGTTAGAGATCATCTTGTTAATGATTGGGAAGGTGGAATTCAACATGGATTACAAAGGGGTTTTTTACTGTAATCAGTTCATCAGTTCCGTTAATCTTTTATTTCCAAGAGTAGCTAAAAAAGAGAGAATGGGATATCCCATTCTCTCTTTTTTACGTTTTAGGTAATGATAATGCTTTAATTCTACATACTACAAATTCTTTATCTCCATACCATTACTTTCTATTAAGACTAATATCTTTATTTTTTCTGTTTTTAACTTCATCCATTTTCGAGTAAAAGCTTTCTTCTAAATCGATTTCAAAGTAATTAGCAATTTTAAAAATATAGGCAAAGCAATCGGCAAACTCTCTGCCTGGATTTTCTTTAATTTCTTCTTTTGCTAGATCGAATGCCCCTGTTTCGTTAATCCCTTGCATAATATTTTTGTTGACAATATTAAATGCTTTTCTAAGCTCTTCTGCAACTTCAGCGAGTTCTGTCGTTAAAAACATGTAATTATTTAAAAGTGATGCACGTGTCATTTCATAATTATCATTATTGATTTCCCATTTCATTTCTTGATGATATTTTCTTAAGAATTCTTGTACTTCCTTCACTGTCACACCTCTTTAAAAGTTATTATGTTTAATCCCAAATAAGCTTATCAAATTTTTCGGGTATTTTATATGAAGTAAAATTGGTCCAAAAAGCAATAAGGATACTTATTAATAGTCTGATTCGAATGGTATGATTCAAATTACAAATGGATATAAGGTTTGGGATTTGGCACGGGATAAAGTTTTATTAGAAAATGAACAAACTCACAAGTTTGCAGCTTGTGGGTTTGTTCATTTGTAAATACATGTAAAAATCTAATTTTATACGGCTTCTGTCCATGCCAACACCGTGCTAAGGTTTGAGCCAAGTTGAAATAATAATCCATTTTAAAACATTTGAAGAAATGCCCTTATATCAAGGGTTGAGCGGTATATTAATAAATCATTTCGTGCCAATCGGTTAATAAAGTCATTGAAACACGACGTTTTTTGAAGGCATTTAATCTCGAGTGATATCGTTATGATACCATTTGTTTAATTAAAGACCTTCATGGCGTTGTTTTTTTATGTAAATGTGGAGAAGTATACAATGTTCATCCTGGAATGACAGATTATTAGTTCGTGAAGTCAGACCCAACTCTCCAATCACATCATCATTAAAGCCATTATATTTTTTGTAGAATCAACCTTTTTTCTAAATGATCATAAATACTTGCCACATTCAAATTAGTACTGTATAGTTCTAATCATGACAAAGATAAAATTAATGAATCAAAAACGTGTACTTGAAGTAGCTGCAACTTTATTTTTAGAAAAAGGGTTTGCTTATACAAGTATGGATGAATTAGTTCGTGTAAGCAAAGTGTCAAAGTCTAATGTGTATTATCACTTTTCTAATAAGGAGGAATTATTAGAAGGGGTTGTTGATTATTGGATTGATATGTATCAAGCTGCAATAGACAACGTAATTTCTCAGACCCAATTTTCAGTTGAAGATCGTATTCAACTGTTTTTAAAGCAATTATCACAAGGAGTTCAGTCGAGAGAGTATAAGGGCGGATGTCCATTTATTACTCTTTATATTCAAAGTCCTGCAAAGGCCACACAAATAAAAGAAAAAATAGGTCTTTTTTTTACAGGATTACAAAAGAAAGTTTCTCTATTACTGAAACAAGGTGTAGAGAACGGGGAATTCAGAGATTCGATTCAGATTGATGAGGTGGCATCACTTTTTATGACAAATCTTGAAGGAGCGTTATTTATTTCAGAAACATTGAAAGATGCCACTGTCATCACAAAAACAGCAGATCATTTATTTAACTTGCTTCGATAAAGAAGCATTTTTTTTACATCAAATTAGTACTGATTAGTACTAAAAAGGAGACCTCATATGAAAACAGTACTTTTAATTGGTGGAACGGGCTTTATTGGGAAGCAATTAGTCGAGGAATTAGCGAAAGAGGATGTGAACATTCTTCTTTTAGTAAGATCGAAAAGTAAAGCAACACGCACTTTTCAAGAAAGAGGTATTTTAAAAGAGGCAGTGATGCACTTTGTTGAAGGTGATTTGACAAAAGTCGATTTGGGTCTAAGTCCTGAAGATCAGGAGAGGGTATTGAAAACGGATGTGATCATTCACGCAGGAGGCCCTATGGATATTCAAGCGACAAGTAAAGAGGCAGCTTCCGTCTTTTTAAATGGCGCCAAATATATTGGTGAATTAGCTAAAAGTATTCATCAATTGAAAGGCTTGCAGCAATTTATCCATGTTGTCGGTTATATGAGTCCCTTTGATGATCAAAATAGCAAGATTGCCATCGACGTGTTTGAAGAAGGAAACGATTACTTGAAAATAAAAAATCCTTATGAGAGAACAAAGTTTTTAGCAGATCTTTTTATTCGTCAACAGGCATCAGCAGTAGGTTATCCGCTTTCTGTCATTAATCCGCCAACTGTCGTTGGTAGTAGTCAAACAGGGAGTACAGAGCAAATTGCAGGATTAGGTTTGCTTGTAAAGAGTATGCGAAGAGGGCTTATGCCGGTGATTCCTGGAGGTAAGGACTATCGGTTACCACTTATTTCAAACGATGAGTTTGCGAAGTTTATTGTACAGGTTTTCAAGTTGGAGCAGCCGGCTATTCAAACATATACACTTGTTGAAGACAAAGAGCACGATCAGAACGTTGCTGGACTATTAAGTATGATGTCAGAAAGTATGAATATGAAGGCACCTAGCATCTCTGTCCCAATGCCACTGATGAAAGCTATCATGAATAGTGGTGTAAGTAAACTCACAAACATTCCTTCTGACGGATTGAATTTTATGACAAAACGAACGTTCTTAAATGTTTCAGTGAAAAAAATAATGGGAGAAGATTGGTTTAAGAAGACGAGTGTCATGACATTTTTCCCTGCTGTAGTAGCTGATCTAGATTATCGAATGATGGCTCAAAATGGTGAGCACCAACATTTATTTAAACGAACATTATGCGATAATAACACCCTTTACCAATTACAAGGAGAAGGGAAGCCGTTTATTTTATTACATGGTTTATTGAGTGATGGAGAAGATTTATTTCCTTTAGCACAGGAGCTTCATGAGAAAACAGGTCAACCTGTATGGATCTTGGACCTTCCTGGTTTGGGGCGTTCTCCATTTAAACGAGAGAAACATCTTCTAGATATCTATTTAAATGTAGTGAAAAAAGTAATAGAAAAAGCGACGAATGGTGCACATCTAATCGGCCATTCATTCGGTGCGTATATTCTTCTAGAAGCTTTGACACAAAAGTACATAGATAAGAAGTATTCCATCACTTTACTTCAGCCGCCTGTTGCTAAACAAAAGGCAAAATCACTTCATGTTCCTCAATTTCTGAACAAATGGACATTAAGATTGGCAACGACTCATTTGATAGAGCGTTATGTGTTAAGAAATGGTTTGTTTGAAAGCACGGAGAGCATCCCTGAACATTATATTGAAAAAATCAGAAAGAGCTTTACTTCTCCTAGAATTTTAAATACGACGGTTCAGCTTAACCATTTATTACTGAAAACCGATCAAGGTGACTTTAAAGAAGTCACAAAGGATCATTTTCACATGATTTGGGGGGAGTATGACAGAGGCTATTCTGCGCCATCACATCTTGGGAAGGTTGATTTTGTTCCGTATGGCCACCATTTCCCTCTTAGCCATCCGAGTGAAACGGCAGCATTAGTCATCAATAATATTTGTACTAGCAGATAGGAGTCACCCCAAAACGAAAAAGTAAGATTGATGACAAGTGAGCAAAATTTTTCGTTCTGGGTCTTGAAAAAATAGAAGTTAACGAGGTGCATAAAACGCATCTAAGGTTTTCGTCATATCATCAGATGCAGATTGTAAGATAGTCCTTTGATCTAAAACGGCTGTTCCTTGTGCCCGGACAATATGAAATTGATGAAACCCCATCAAGTTTTGAAATATTTCTTTTAGGTAATGATGTGAAAATTCCAGTGGTGTGTACCGATCGTTATTTGTGAAAATTGAGCCGCTTGCTTGAAGCAAAAGTACACGATAATCATCAGTCATCAGACCAACTGAACCCTCTTCTGTATACTTAAACGTTTCTCTAGCAATCAAAATATTATCTATATAATCTTTCATACGTGACGTCACATTGAAATTATGAACAGGTGATACAATCACGATTCGATGATGTGCTTTGAATTGAGCCAATAAAGCAGCAGAAGAAGCGGCGATTTTTTCCTCCGCAGCTGTTAATGATTGTTCAGATGCTTGCTTATCCCAAATACCTAGTAGCTGTTCTTTTTCGATACGAGGAATTTCAGTTCCATATAAATGTAAAATTGTTGGCTCCTCATGAGGGAATCTTTCTTTAAACTGCTTTAAAAATAGTGTTTGCAGTTTGTTTGAATAATTTTCTTGATGAGTGAAATCAGGGTGTGCGTTAATAATGAATGTTTTCATATGCATGCTCCTTTTCTTTTGATAAACTGAGTATAAAATATAAAGGTGACAAAACATGTCACCTTTTTCAGAAGGAAAATCAAATGAAAAAATCAGAACGCTTAAACCAAGAGCTTATTTTTTTAAGTGATAAATATTCATTTCAATTAAAAGATTTAGAAACTGAATTTGGCATTTCTAAACGTACGGCTTTAAGAGATATGGAAGAGCTAGAGTCCATGGGCTTAGCTTTTTATGTTGAAAATGGCAGACATGGAGGATATCGGCTCGTGAATCAATCTCCATTGGTTCCGATCTATTTTCAAATAGATGAAGTTCAAGCCATTTTTTTCGCTCTTAAAGCCTTAGATCTGTTGTCAGCAACACCGTTTAAAAAGTCATACTCACAGATTCGCCAAAAACTGTTTGCTACAATGTCTGATGAGAGAAAACAAAGGATCACGGAGACGTTGGATGTCATTCATTACTATCATGTTGCGCCAGTAAGTGAACAAAATCATTTGGATTTGATATTGCAGGCAATGATGGAAGATCAAATCGTGAAGATGACATACACTCAATATGAACATAAAAGGATCAGGCTACAATTTCTTGAGTTGTTTTATCGAAATGGGATTTGGTTTACCGAAGCATATGATGTTCAGAATAAAAAGTGGGGCATCTACAGATGTGATTGTATGATGGACATGATGATCGAAGAAGAAACGAAAGACACTTTTACGAAGGAAGAATTAAAAGCACTGCAGCTCGAGTACGAAAAAACTTATCATGATATCTCTTTTAAATGTCGATTAACGGAACAAGGGAAAGAGAAGTTTTTGAAGAATCATTATCCGAATATGAGATTGGAGACCATTGATGATACGCCTTATATAGTGGGTGGGTACAACCAAGAAGAATTATCGTATATGACTCACTATTTGATCTCATTTGGGAAACATGTGAAAATTGAATACCCCGATGAATTAAAAGAAAGTTATCTGACTCAATTGCAAGAAATGATGGATCAATATATAAAATGAACGGATTGTATCTGAATCACAAAAACTCAACACATGAAAAAAGGCGAACTGTCGTAATTCGCCCTTTTTCTATTACTTCTACTTCGCTGCCTGAAATGTATTTGTTTTCGATTGGTCATTGACCTTCCCATACGTCAGCTGACGCCAGATAAATTCCATCGGTCCAGACTTAAATCGCTTTAACCATAACGTACTGAAAAGGACAAGGAAGGTATACACGCCAATTGCCATGAAGAACGTGCCAGCCGGTGAAAGATGATCGGCAAGTCCAGCTCCGTACTTGAGAAATAGCATTGTTCCAATAATGGAGTGAAGCAAATAACAGGTCAGGGACATTCGTCCGACTTTGGTGAACACCATTAAAGCACCTCGCAGCTGAGGAATGTGCAGAAACAGCATCGCAAGTGAACTCATATAAAACATACTGCCAGTCAATCCCCCATTTTGCTCAAGTGCAGAGACAATGTTCATCCATGGCGTATTTCCAAAAGAGTTGACCGCCGTCATAATCGTACTGGCTAGTGTGATAAGAAAAGCAATTGTACAAATCATCCAGATCCGATTCCAAATCGCTTTTTTCGTCTCCATGTTTTTGAAAAACGACATTTTCACAAAATACACACCAAGTAAAAACATGAAGAACATGGAATAGACGGTGGAAAATGAGCTCGAAGCCATCGTGAACATATCCGTCCACCGGTCACCTATCGATGCTAAATAAGTCAGACTGTTGTGACTGTTCAATTCAAAATCGGCAAAATCCGGCTTGCCTGATGATCCTGTACTGATGGTATTGAGCAGCATGGTGAAAAGAGGCGTGAGCAATTGAATCACAAAGAGTGTGATGAGCCAGTACTGGATGGTTTTGGCTGTGCGTTTGTAAAAGAAAAGCAGTAAAAAGCCCGCGACAGCATAATAGGTTAAAATATCTCCAATCCATACAAACGTGACATGCAGAAGACCGATCCCTAAGAGAATGGTTAATCTGCGAGCAAACAACTTGTTCGGGCTGTCCACCTTTTGAGCGGCTCGATCCATAAATATCATAAAACCAACCCCGAATAGAAAAGAAAATAACGTAATGAATTTCCCCGAGGCAAACCAATTCACAATGTGGTGAAAACCATCATTAGACTCCATCTCAAATCCCTTGACCGAATCCACAATCAAAAAATAGTTGACCAAAATAATCCCCATTAAGGCGAATCCTCGTACGATGTCCAAGAAATGCACCCGTTCTTTGAGACTCATTGGTTGTCCGTGTTCTACCTTGTTTACATTCATATCTATGCTCCTTTTCGTGTATTGGATCTAAAGATAAATCCTTCAATGAATCAATATACAGGTCAATTCTTAATCATTTATGAAGATCCAATTTTTTGAAAATAAATGTGACAACTTGATGGCAATTGATCATATTCATAAACACTTAAGATTTATGGTGTATCTTTTCACATAGCTAGATGATATATAGTAATAACATATAAGAATGAACATCATGAAGGATGAGGTGATTGAGACATGACCCATCGAATATTAGTTGTAGAGGATGATCAGGATATCGGTGATCTTTTGCAGGAATCTCTGACACGTGCAGGGTATGAGGTGCTGAGAGCCATGAATGGCAAGCAGGCATTGTATGTTGTAGATGATTCGCTTGATTTGGTGATTTTGGATGTTATGATGCCAGGTATCTCTGGGATCGAAACGTGCCAGCAAATAAGAGCCACCTCAAATGTGCCAATTTTATTTTTGACCGCCAGATCTAGTACATGGGATAAAACCGAAGGACTACTCGCTGGCGGAGATGATTATATGACAAAACCTTTTTCAGAAGAGGAGCTTCACGCTAGGGTCATGGCGCAATTGCGCAGATATACCATCTATCAGGAAAAAAAGGAACAGGAAGAAACCTATTTAGTTGGCGGTAGCCTGAAGGTGAGTGAAGAATTTAATGAAGTGTGGAAAAATGGGCAGCAAATCAAGTTATCTGATTTAGAATATCGGATATTAAAACTGCTCATGAACAAACGAAACAAAATATTCTCTGCTCAAAATATTTATGAAAGCGTGTGGGGCCAGCCTTATTTTTATTGTTCAAACAATACGGTCATGGTGCATATCCGAAAGCTGCGTGCCAAAATTGAAGATGACCCGGCTCGTCCCGTGTATATCAAAACAGAATGGGGGAGAGGATACCGGTTTGGCACATCGTAAATATACGCTGACCAAAAAGCTGTCACTGCTCATTTTGGTCGCTGCTATCGTAAGTGGTGTTGTCTTTTTGACACTGCAAAAGATCACTGATCACCTGATTGAAGGATATTTAAGTTCGGATGAGTACTATAAGGAAGAATCTGCTAGATACATTCAAACATTCAGCCGCTACGTTTCAGAACATGAGCTGACTTCAACGGATCGAAAAGCATTCGGTGAGTGGGTGAAAAAAGAAGATTATATTAATCTCACTGTTTACAAGGATGAAGTGCTTCAATATGACTCGATTTACTCTGCCGCTGACGAATCGGCCTATGGGAAAGAAAAGGTGACCGACTACGCAAAGCGTCATTCTTACCCGGTTCAATTTAGCGACGGAGAAGGTAGGGTTATGGTAGACGGATTTTACTCTTCTCGATATCACGATCTCGCCTTTACACTAGAACTGCTTGGTGCAACACTCATTTTTCTCCTGATTGTGCTTGTTGGCATTCGCCGAAGTCTGCGTTACTTGCAAACGATCCGTGAAGAGATTCATATTCTTGAAGGCGGTGAGCTCGATTATGAGATGACAGTGAAGGGGCATGATGAATTGGCCATGATTGCAAAGAGCATTGAGGATTTAAGAACAGCCTTTTTGGACAAGCTTCACGCCATTGATGATCTGCAGGAAGAGAGCCGCAGTTTAGTGACCGAAATGTCGCATGATATGAGGACCCCGCTGACATCACTCATCATGAATCTGGAATTTGCGAAAAAAGAGGAGGCTCTAGCGGATACCCGCAAGGAGCAATATATAGCGAGTGCGTATGGAAAAGCCCTGCAATTAAAGAATCTGTCTGACAATCTATTTGCCTATTTCCTGCTAGATAAAGAGCACGAGTCAGAGCTTGAAACCGTTGCAGTGAAAGAAGTGATTTATGATCTTCTATCAGATCAGGTCGCCCTGCTGCATCAGGAGAATTTCACGGTCCATATTGTAGGCGAAATGCCGGATAGCTATATGAACGTAAACGTCGAGGAACTTGGCAGAGTGTTTGATAATGTGATGTCAAATTTACGTAAATACGCAGATCCTGAAAAGGACATTCAGATTACTTTTTTATCCGACCAAGATGTCTTTGAAATCCATGTGAGCAATGCGATAAAAAAGACAGACAACATCCCGGAAAGCAATGGACTCGGGGAACGAAGCATCAAGCGGATGATGTCCCGAATGCATGGACAGTTTGAAAGTGTAGAAAAACGCGATACCTACTACATCGTGCTGCGATTTTGGAATACCAAAATGTAGAGAGCAAAAACAACATCATGGAATGGGGAAACAATCTGATGAAACGATTCAACAATTTCCAAAAGGTACCTGATCTTCTGCAAGCCCTTCTGAATATCTGCCTGTTCTTTCTAGCGATTGCGCTAAGCGTACTCTTAATTAGTGAAACATGGTACATCGTACAATTCGTCTATAAAACAGTGTTTAACAAAGGAGAAAGCTATTATGGAATGCTTGGCGAGCTGCTGATCTTCTTTATGTATTTTGAGTTTATCGCCTTAATTATTAAATACTTTAAATCCAACTTTCATTTTCCGCTGCGTTATTTTATTTATATTGGCATCACAGCTGTCATCCGTTTGATTATCATTGATCATGAACAGGCCGTATCGACATTCTGGTGGGCACTGGCCATTCTTGCGATGACCTGTGCACTCTTTATCGCGAGCAAAAGAGATACTGCTCATGAGCATGAGGAAGTGAAGTGAGGAAGAAGAAGGACGAGTGGTCAACACTCGTCTTTTTTGTGTTTAAATGAACAGTTTTTGAATATGTGTTGATTAATGAACAATGATTGAAAGATTGACAATTGATGATGATGTATCTAGAAAATATAATATAAATAGACAGGTGTTCATAAATGAATAGATGTATAGAAAAAGTATTCTGTCCAAAGCAGTTAACGGATTCACAAGTTCTTATGTTATGCTTTAGAAAAAGAGAAACCATTCTTTTCCTAGACATTGATTGTCATCATTCTATCTATAGGGGTCGATCGTATGCGAAGTATTCAAAGTTTGTTTGTTGAATGGTTACTTGTACTTACAAAGAAGAAACTGAATGTTGAGGGGTATTTAGAAGAACGAAGAATGGCGAATCAATTACCTTATGTGCTGCCTGAGAAGTTGAAAAAGAAATATCACATCACCAAAAGCAGCACGTTTTCAGTCGATACGTACATGTTGAAATCAGATGTGCAGCCAGATGATCATCAGGTGCTATTTTTACATGGAGGAGGCTATATTGAGCAGCCGCTCGTATGGCATTGGCGTTTCTTGGATCGATTGACGAAGCAATTAAATGGTACGGTGTATGTGCCAGTTTATCCAAAAGCACCGAATCATCAATATATGGATGCAATCGAGAGTGTTCTCCCAGTTTACCAAGCTCTTTTAGAAAAAGGAACACCAGAAAAAATCGTCATCATGGGTGATTCTGCTGGCGGCGGTTTATCGCTCGCCTTTGCTCAATACTTAGCAAAAAAAGGTCTTCCGCAGCCTGGAAACTTGATTCTATTATCACCATGGCTTGATGTGACATTAAGTAATCCTGATATCGCTAAAATGGTTCCAAAAGAGCCAATGCTCAACCTAGATTTACTGATCGAATCGGGCAAAGCCTATGCAGGTGATACAGATGAAACACATCATTTGATCAGCCCGATCTATGGAGAAATCAAATCGTTAGGACGAATTTCTGTTTTTATTGGCACTCATGAATTCTTTCTCCCAGATGCCCGGAAATTCAAAGAGATGGCAGACAAGCAGGGTGTTCCCATCAACTATATCGAATACCCAAAAATGAATCACGTCTTTCCTGTCTTTCCTATTCCCGAAGCGAACCAAGCGTTAAAACAAATTGTCGCTATTATTGAGAGTAAGACGTTCCCTTTACGTGATATCGATTCATTGTAAATGTAAAAAAACACCGATAAAAGAAACGTTGCTGAAGATCACAACATCTCCTTATCGGTGTTTACGCTTTTTAGATTATATTTTAGCCCTCGTAATAAGCATAGAGTCCAGAGCTTCCTTTAAAGTACCATTTCACGCCACTTGCATCTGTGAAAGAGTTGGCAAAAATAGCTGTGTCAGAGTACATACATAAGTAAGGTTTGTTTGAATTACGGAATTTCCTTAAGATATCACTAGGGCAGGTTGTGACAGTTGCACTTGTACGAGCAACGAGATCTGTACTGTCTGCTTGTGTAGATGAAGTAGCACTAGCTGCTGGAACATACGAAGAAAGAAGTAACCCAAAAGAAAGAGCGACACCAGTCATAGTTTTTTTCCATTTCATTAAGATCATTTCCTTTCCAAAATCTGTATTTACTTACAACCTCATTATAGGAAAATAGATGTCATCAAAAAAGAGACGAAAGAATTATATTTTCCTTAATACTCCATTTTATGATTGGGAGATTATTATCTGTTATTTTTATATTTTACATTGACACCATCTTTTTCTATGATAAAATCAAATTGTGATAATGAGAATCGTTATCAAACGATATGACTACATATAGAATGGATAGGTGAGGTACATGTTCAAAAAATCTTTTTGGTCGCTATTAGTTGTGCTCTCCATCGTATTACTTGCGGCTTGTGGCAGTAATAGCAGCGAAGGCAAGTCAGATAGTAATGAGAAAACAAGAACCGTTGAAAGCGCTATCGGTTCAACTGAAATTAAAGGATCGCCTAAACGTGTGGTGACGTTGTATCAAGGAGCAACAGATGCAGCCGTCGCTATGGGTATTAAACCAGTGGGTGTTGTAGAATCTTGGCTTGAAGCACCTACGTATAAATATTTAAGAGATGATTTAAAGGGTGTCAAAATTGTTGGGCAGGAAACACAACCAAACTTAGAAGAAATTGAAAAGCTGAAGCCAGATTTGATCATTGCATCAAAAATCCGTCACGAGCAAATTTTTGATCAGCTGAAAGAAATCGCTCCAACTGTTGCAACAGAAACAGTGTTCACTTTTAAAGACACAGTGAATTTAATGGGTGAAGCGTTAAACAAGCAAGACAAATCAAAAGAATTGCTGACGAAGTGGGATGACCGCGTCGCTGACTTCAAAGAAAAAGCAAAGAAAGACATTAAAAACTGGCCAATGAGTGTGTCTGTGGTGAACTTCCGTGCAGATCATGCAAGAATCTATCAAACTGGGTTTGCAGGTTCAATTTTAACAGAGCTAGGCTTTGAAGGTCCTAAAAATGTCAAAGATAAAAAGCAAGATATCATTACACTTACAGACAAAGAGAGCATTCCACAAATGGATGCAGATGTGATCTATTACTTCATGGATGATCAGGATAAAGCAGTTGAAAAAGCATATAAAGAGTGGACAAGTCATCCTTTATGGAAGCAGCTTGATGCAGTGAAAGCGAAGCAAGTGCATAAAGTTGATGAAATCACTTGGAACATGGCTGGCGGTATCACCGCTGCAAACATGATGCTTGATGATATTTATGATCGTCTAGGGCTTGATAAATAAGTGTAGCAGAGGAGAAAATGTGAAAAACCATTTTCTCCTTTTTCCATAACAGATTGAAAGCGGGAATCAGATGAGAAGTTTATTAAAAAAGGATTCGAGCAAGGCACTGCTATTTGCTGGATTCATCGTGTTGATGTTGGTCTTTTTTATGCTCAGTATTTCTCTTGGGCAAACCTCAATTTCCCTCAAAGCCACCATCCATGCGTTTCTTCAGTTTGATGAGTCAGATCCAAACAGTGTGATTGTCATGACATCCAGATTATCAAGAGCTTTAATTGCGACGGTTGTTGGATCAAGTCTAGCGATTTCAGGTGCACTCATGCAGGCATTGACGAGAAATCCGCTGGCTGCACCAGATCTTTTAGGTATTAATGCAGGTGGACTCTTTTTTATTGTGATTTCGATTGTTTTCTTTTCTACCGAGTCGTTAACAGGTTATATGTGGACGGCCTTTTTAGGCGCTGCCATTGCAGGTATGCTCGTCTTTCTTCTAGGCTCCATTGGAAGAGACGGACTGACACCGGTCAAAATTGTACTCGCAGGTGCTGCGATATCTGCTCTGTTTGCGTCCTTTACTCAAGGACTTTTAATCGTGAATGAACAGTCCATTCAAAGCATCCTGTTCTGGATGGCTGGTTCAGTGTCAGGAAGAAGTATAGATATGCTGCTGCCTGTGCTGCCTTATATTCTTGGGGCGACTGTGGTGGCGCTGCTTCTTGGCCGCTCGATCAATGTCCTTTTATCGGGTGATGATATTGCGAAAGGGCTTGGCCAGCGTACGTTGCTTTTGAAGATGACGATGGGGGTACTTGTCGTCTTTTTAGCAGGAGGTTCCGTCGCTGTCGCAGGATCCATTGGATTTGTTGGTTTTCTTGTGCCGCATATTGTGAAAAAGCTTGTTGGACCTGACCACCGCTGGGTACTGCCGTATTGTGCCGTTGTAGGGGCGTCGCTTTTACTTGTCGCAGATCTTGCCGCTCGTTTTCTGATCATGCCGCAGGAAGTACCGATTGGTGTCATGACGGCAATTGCAGGAGCGCCTCTATTTGTTTATCTCGTGCGCAAGGGGTTGAAGACAGGTGGCTAAAACATATACAGTGCGTTCAAAGGGCGGGCGCATTTCATTTCAATTTTCAAAGCGGACGTTTTTGATTTTACTATTATTGACAGGCGTTGCCTTTGGTTTATTTATTCTGAGCCTTTGTATGGGCAGCCGCTTTATTCCGCCTACTGATGTGCTGCTGCATATCTTCGGACAAGGTGAGGGAAATACGTTTGTATTAAATACGTTGAGGATTCCAAGGACCCTGCTTGCGATTTTAGTGGGAGCGGCACTTGCGGTATCGGGGCTTATTTTACAAGGTCTCATTCGAAATCCGCTTGCATCGCCTGACATCATAGGAATTACGAGCGGTGCGTCGTTTGGCGCCATTATGTTCATCGTCTTTTGGATGGGTACTGTGCCTATTGCTTATCAGTCGTTGTGGGCCATTGCAGGCGCTTTTGCGGTATCATGCCTGATTTATTTGCTTTCATGGAAAAAAGGCGTCAAGCCAATCACGCTCGTCTTGATGGGGATTGGGATTTCCGCCATTATGAAGGCGTGTGTGACGTTTACTCTTGTGCTCAGCGATACGATGACCACGACCAAGTCATACATCTGGCTGACGGGCAGTTTATATGGTTCTACAATGAAGGACGTCATCGCAATGCTTCCTTGGGTATTGATTATTTTACCGATTGTCATGGTGCTGGCAAGAACGATGAATGTGAAGGAGCTTGGAGATGATCTTGCAACAGGTCTCGGTGTCAAGGTTCAGGCGAAGCGGTTATTCTTTCTACTGATGAGTGTGACATTAGCCGGTATTGCCGTTGCATTCGCAGGTGGTATTGAATTTGTTGGACTGATGGCGCCGCATGTTGCACGGATGATCATCGGTCGTTCCTTTATTGCGCTTGTTCCAGCATCTGCGCTTGTTGGAAGTATTCTCGTCATGCTGGCAGACTTAGTTGCGAGAACGGCTTTTCTCCCGTTAGATGTCCCGGCAGGTGTGTTTACGGCGGCAATTGGTGCACCGTTCTTTATTTATTTGTTATATCAACAGCGAAATCGTTAAACGAAAGATGGGGGTTTTGATATGAAGCCAGAGTGGGTTGAGAGAGAATTACTTGATTTCGGGGTACACATCACAAATGGACCAATGACATCTGATCGCACACTTGCTGCGCTTTTTTCAGAAGCATCTATCAGACGTTTATTAGAAGCTGAAAAGGAAGCGATGCATGCACCGAATATAGCAGTGGCGGCGTCCATGTTTTCAAAACGCTATGCCTATTTAGCTGTTAGTTCTACTTTGTACTTGATGACGATGTATGATGCTGTCTACCGGTTTTCACCAGAGGCGTGTGTCTTTAGAGAAGATCGTAAAATTGAGCTAGATGAAACGCTCTGTTCATTTGTTCAGTTAGAAGGAGATCGTCATGAGTGGAGAGAGCAGGTCGTCCGCATGCTATTTACTCAGTGTGTCACACCTCTTTTAGATGTATTGAAACGTACTTCAAGACTTCCGTATTCGATTTTATGGGAAAATGTAGCGGTACGTATCAATTCTCTTTACCGTAGCATGATGCGAGAAACGGAAGAGCCTAAAATGAAAGAGCGCGTACGGGAGGATTATTTGTTTCTGAAGAAGGCATCGGGTGATCTTTTCGGAGCGAAGCAAAATCCGTTCCAGCACAGCTTAAATTTAGATGAAAGTTTGCTAGACACATCAAATCGAAAGACTTGCTGTATGTATTATAAGCTTGAGAAAAAATCGGAAAGTCTTGATTATTGTCTCGTCTGTCCGCTTGAAAAAAAGAAAGGCACTGCTTGTTCATAGCAGTGCCTCTCTTTTTTATTCCCAAATATCGCTTACCCATTCAGGGTGATCAATAAAAGGATTGCGATTGTGCTGGTACGTTTGATAGATGATTTCGTTACGATTCCGTTCGATTTGATCGACTGGATCTTGCTTGTGCCATTTCAATAGGACAGACATTTTGCCGTGAAGAGGGGCGCTTCCATTATTCACTTTGTTGTTCAATTCTAAATCTAGGAAACGGTCATCGCCTTCATATCGGACGGCCATATAAAAGAGCATTCTTGCTACATCTCCTTTCACCCGGCTATGAGGTTCAAATGAGTCGCTGTCGTAGAAGTTGCCCGGCGCTCCCTTGTATTCATTTCCGCCTATATCAAAATCTAAATTTCCTCGTGTGCTATTCGTTTGTACGTCTGTTGCCCGAAGGTGATGGAGATCTGTACCAGGTCCCTGGCTCGTCCCAAAATTGCCGTGAGATTTAGCCCACACATGCTCCCGGTTCCACTGTCCCACGTTTCCTCCATTTGCTTGCTTTGACCTGGAGATACCGCTATAGAGCAAAAGCACATTGCTTGGATTTTTTGGATCTTCATCCGTTTTCTTTAATGCATCCCAAACCTGGCTGTAGGATAGCTGCGTATGATCATCAATAATATCGTGTAATGCTTTCTTAAGAGCAGGTCCAGATTTGCCAGCAGCAGATTGGTAATAGGAATCAATTTGACTTGAAGCGGTTGTTTTCGCATGTTGAGCAGATGTTTCGGTTTGTAGCTGTAACGGGGAAAAGGTGATGGTTTGACTCGGTTCATTCAGAGTAAAGCCTTGAGCATTTGCAGCGGGAGGCAGCGGAGCGGCAAATGTACCGAAAATCATGATTCCGGCGGCCACAGTTCCAAATAAAGATCTTTTCATTCTATTTCCTCCTTCATAGGGAATGTATACTCTTTAGTTCTATCATATTGCCATAAAGAAATAAATGGATTTATCGTAAATTTTATGTAACCAATTCGTAAGAAAAGAGATTGCTATTTTATCAGCATTGCTGTATAAGTGGGCATATAAGGATGGACACAGCAAGGGAGAGGATGGATAACGTGAAAGAACTGCATACACCTTCTAGAACCATTATGACACCAGGACCTGTCGAAGTAGATCCGAGAGTCCTTCGGGTGATGAGTACACCAATTCTTGGTCAATTTGACCCTGCATTTACAGAGATCATGAATGAAACGATGACCTTATTACGATCACTTTTTCAAACAGAAAATGAATGGGCTTATCCAATTGATGGGACGTCGCGCTCAGGACTTGAAGCTGTGCTTGCCAGTGTGATCGAGCCCGGAGATGTCATGCTCGTTCCGGTCTTTGGACGCTTCGGTCATTTGCTGATTGAAATTGGACAGCGCTATGGTGCTGAGGTACATACAATGGAATGTGAATGGGGAACGGTTTTTAAGCAAGACGACATCATCGCAGAGATGCATCAAGTCAAGCCGAAAATTGTTGCGATGGTTCATGGTGAAACATCTACCGGAAGAATACAGCCGCTTGAGAAAATTGGTGAAGCATGCCGAGCGCTTGATGCGCTTTTTATTGTAGACGCTGTGGCGACAATTGGTGGTGTCGAGGTCAAGGTAGACGAATGGAAAATCGATGCGGCAATTGGGGGCTCGCAGAAATGCTTGTCTGTTCCATCAGGGATGTCACCGATCACATATAATGAACGAGTGGCAGACGTCGTACAATCGAGAAAGAAAGTAGAAAAAGGGATTGCAACACAGGACGAACTGCAAAAACAGGTAGACATTTCTCCAATCAAAAGCAATTACTTTGATCTAAGCCAGCTGCAAGATTATTGGAGCCCGAGGCGGTTAAATCATCATACAGAAGCGACAACGATGCTTTATGCACTGAGAGAAGGGGTTCGACTTGTGCTAGAAGAAGGTCTGGAGGAACGTTTTCAACGCCACTTGTTTCATGAAAAGGCTTTAATGGCAGGACTTGAAGCGATGGGGCTTGAATTATTTGGTGATCCAGACTGCAAAATGCCGGTCGTGACGTGTATCGTCATTCCAAGTGATATCGACGGAGAAGCGGTCCGGGCTGATCTTCTTCATCATTTTGGAATTGAAATTGCGAGTTCATTTGGGCCTCTTGCAGGACAGATATGGAGAATTGGCTCAATGGGCTATAGCTGCCGAAAGGAAAATATTCTATTTGTTTTAGCAGGCCTTGAAGCCATCTTGATGAAATACGGCGCAGCCATCAATTGTGGCGCTGGGTTACAGGCGGCTCTTTCCATCTATGAACAAGCTGAATAAAAAAGGGATTCTCAAAATACTCGCCACCAGCGGGTATTTTTTATTTGGGAAAAAACGCTGTTTTTTGAAAAACTAGACTTATAGAGAGCGATATCGCTATACTGAAGAAGTTCTTATCATTTTTGTCATCATTTTCATTTATTTTGAAGAAAGAGGTTTTAATATGAAAAAAATGGGCAGATTGTACATTTTGATGCTCAATATTTTTATTGCCATGCTTGGATTTGGTCTGATCGTTCCTGTCATGCCAAGTTATATTGAAGCCTTTGGCGCAACTGGGAAAACACTTGGTTTCCTCGTTGCTGCAACTGGCCTCACACAATTTGCTTTATCACCCGTCGCTGGAGCGCTGACTGATCGATTTGGACGCAGAAAATTGATTATTGCCGGGATTGCTGGCTTTACGATTGCCCAGTTTATTTTTGCATTTGCTGATCAGCTTTGGATGCTGTTTGTGTCTCGGTTCTTTGGTGGTGCTGCCGGAGCTTTACTCATGCCCGCCATGTTTGCATACATCGCTGATATCACAAGTGAGAAGGATCGAGGGAAAGGAATGGGGCTATTTAGTGCAGCAATGACGTTAGGCTTTGTCATTGGACCAGGCGTAGGCGGCTATTTGGTTGAGTTTGGGATTGCTTTTCCTTTCCTCATCGCTGGTTCCTTTGCAGCCCTGTCGACGCTGTTGTCTTTCTTGTTCTTACCTGAAACTTTAACAAAGGAAAAGCAGGAAGAAGCACGATTGAATAAAGAGCTTCATTTCAATCCTTTTACGCAGATGATTCAGGCTTTAAAAACACCATACGGTTTTTTGTTTATCTTGGCCTTTGTTTTGAATTTCGGAATCATTCATTTTGAATCGATCTTTGGCTTATATGTGGACCAAAAACATGGCTTTACACCGAAGGATATTGCATTTGTCATTACGGTAGCTGGACTTGCGGGTGTCATCGTTCAAGGTGCTTTAGTGAATACCTTTGTGAAACGATTTGGCGAAATGCGTGTCGTCCGTTATGCCCTTTTAGCTGCGGCGTTTATGCTGATCGCCTGCCGCTTTGCCCCTTCCTTTTGGCTGATTTTTACGGGCTCCATTTTGTTTTTATCGGCCACCTCGTTTGTTCGTCCAGCTCTCAATACATTACTTTCTAAAATGGCAGGGAATCAGCAGGGGGTAGCAGGCGGCCTCAATACATCCTTTATGAGCCTTGCGAATATCGTCGGGCCAAGTCTTGCGGGTATTTTATTTGATGTGAATATTGAGCTGCCATTTATGTTTGGAACGCTGGTGCTTTGTATGAGTTTCATTGCTTCTATTTTATGGGCGAAAAAAGCGCAGCAACATTCCCATGCCGTATCGTAAAGACAGCATAGAAAAAACCGATCAGCACAAATGGATCGGTTTTTTTCGTCATCGCTCATACTTCACGACTGGTGATTTTTCTTTATGCAGCGCATGAATCAATGCATCGTCTACATGCAAATGCTCCTTCACTAATTGAGGAGGGGTTAAGGCCATCCATTGGTTCAATGAAATATCAGCAAATCGATCGCTTTTAAACATTTCTAGAAACCAAAGGCTCGTTTGCCCAATATTTTGTATGTAATGCCCCATCCCGAAAGGAACATAACCAACATCACCTGCTCTGTAATTAAAGGTGCGAGCTGTCCCGCCTGCTCCAAAAACCGTCATTTTGGCTGTACCGGTTAAATAGTATTGCCACTCATCATTATTCGGGTGCCAGTGCATTTCTCTCATCCCGCCAGGTTTTACCTCCACAAGTGCAGCAGCAATGGTTTTAGATACTGGAAAATTGCGTGAGTCGACGATTCGCACTGTTCCCCCAGAGGTCACGATTGGTTTTTGACGAAGGAGTTGATGGGTAAATGGCGGTTTGATGCCGCCGTATGGATCAGAGACTGTTTGGCTTTCAATGGATGCCGGTGAAGAGCCTTGAAACATATAGCGCTGTTTATGTGGAATGCGGTCAAACAGCTTGATTGGCACGCCGAAATTAGCAGAAAGAATGTCTTTTGGTGTATGAGCAAACCAGTCTGTGATGGTGAACGTATCAAATTCAGAAAAAGCACCATCATCAAACACAAGGAGAAACTCACAGCCATCCTCAAGACCTTGAATGGAGTGCGGAATACCGGGCGGGAAATACCACAAGTCTCCTTCTTCTACATCAGCGATCATATTCCGTCCTTCTGCATCTACAGATGTGATCCGGGCTTTGCCTAAAATCATATATGCCCATTCCGCCTGCTTATGCCAATGAAGCTCACGAACACCTCCGCGCGTAAGCCGCATGTTCACACCAGCAATCGTTGTTGAAACAGGCAGCTCTCGCTCGGTAATTTCCCTCGACCAGCCGCCATGATTCAAGTGCATATGTGTATCAGAATATGAAAATTTTAAATTAGGAATCGTCCCCGCATCCGTTTTAGGGGGAACGAACATATCTGGGTTCTCCATATCGCGCAGAACGTCTCGCGGGCCTAAATCGGTTGCGCCGGCCCCATCGTCTCGAATCGGTTGCGGGATGTGACGAATCTCCTCATCCATTTGACACCACTCCTTGTCATTCACATTTCTCCTCCAAAATATATGAGGCGTAAGAAAAAAAGATTCAATTGGAATCGGATGAAAGGTGCTTTTGAATCCGCAAAGCTAATCGCAAGCGCAATGTTGCATCAGGATCTTTTAGGCTGATCTGGAGCAGTTCTTCACATTTCTCCAGTCGATATATCACGGTGTTGCGATGAACAGATAAACGTTTGGCTGTTTCTGAAATATGGCAATGTGTTTCGACATAAACAGATAAGGTGTGGAGAAGGTTTGGATCGACTTGTGATTGTTCATATAATGGGTGGAGGTACCGCTCATAGAATGTTGTTAAATCTTTTGGTGGGATGAGCTTCAGTAAATCTGACACATCTTTTGCTTGATAGAACTGAATATATTCAGCTCGTAATGAGAGCTGGCCTGATTGCAGAGCATGGGCAGCTTCACTGAATCCTTTTGGCAGATCGGTGATAAGATAACCGCTTAAGCTTACACCAAAGGAAATGGTGGTATTCACATGCTGTTTAATAAGGATCTGCATTTGTTTTAAAAAAGAGCAGATCGATTTGTTCATTGCCTGCCGCCCGCCAGTCTCTTCTATAAGGAAGATGCCGATATCTCCTTTGACAAAAAGAAAGGCGGGAAATGGACAGTGCGAAAGGGTGCTTTCAAGTAAAGCAAACACATCATCTACAAGGGTTTGCTGCTTAAGGAAACAACTGAAATGACTGTTCTGATCAAGTTGAGAGACGATACATAAATAGGGAATCGTTGTGTTTAATCCAAACATGCGTGCCAGGCGGGTGACATCTTGCTCTGAGGAAATCGTCCCCTCCATCCATTTGCGAAACCATTCATTTTTGGCTCGCTCTGTCGATTGCTTGATGGCATGTTGTTTGATGCGTGAAATGGACATGGCATTTACAGCTTGTTCAATTATCAAATGTAGCTCCATGTCGTCTTGAGGATGAATGAAGGCGGGAACGACTAAATAATCATAAGCTTGTTCGTTTATATAGATAGGAAAAACAGAAACGCTTTCTTTTGAATGAACCATAGAAAAATAATGTTGCTGCGTACTGTGAAACAAGCGGAGCATTTGTATCCAATCTGGATTTGTCATACCTTGGGGTGAGGTGAAAAGAATACGTCCATACTGATTGATCAAATAGACAGGCTGATGAATTCTTTGGGCCACTTTTTGCAATGCTTCAACATGATGATCGACAATGTTCATATCCACTCATTCTCCTTTTTTTAGAGCTGAAGCCTTTGGTGAAGATGAATAAAAAAATGGACAATCGCTGTCAAAGTCTCTGATATCAATTTTATGTTATCAGCTCCATTCAATTTAGATAGAAAGTTGTGATGTAATATCACAAAAAAGATGGCAGGGCAAAATCACGTCACATCAGTCATCTTCATTCAGAAAAATGGGTAAATATGATATGTTGTAGACAGAAGAATTTCTTTCAGAAAGATGGGTATCCCAAGAAACAAAGACTTTCAATGGGAAAATCCGTTTAGACAAGCAAGTGGCAAGAGGTGAGATAGATGATATATATCGGATTAACTGGCTGGGGCGATCATGACAGTCTGTACCCGCCGAGAATCGGCAGCTCTCAAAAGCTGTTTCACTACGCATCAACGTTTCCCATTGTGGAACTGGATGCAAGCTTTTATGCTGTTCAGCCTGAGCGGAACCATGAAAAATGGATAAAAGATACGCCAGACGCCTTTCAATTTGTTGTGAAAGCATATCAAGGAATGACCGGGCATCAAAGAGGCGAGATCCCGTTTGCTTCAAAGGAAGAAATGTTTGACGCCTTTATTCTTTCACTGACTCCTCTCATTCGAGCAGGGAAACTGGCGATGGTTCTGTTTCAATTTCCACCATGGTTTGATTGCAAAAAGGAGCACGTCCACTATTTAAGATGGTGTAAGGAGAAGATGGGGGACATTCCTTGTGCACTCGAATTCCGAAACCGAACTTGGTTTTCAGACGAGTTTTATGAACAAACCTTATCTTTTATGGAGAAAGAAGGGTGGATTCATTCCGTCTGTGATGAACCGCAAGTCGGAGAAGGGTCTATACCGCCAGTCATAAAAGCCACACACCGTGACAAAACATTGGTCCGTTTCCACGGAAGAAATAAACAAGGCTGGCTTCACCCGGCAGATCATGAGAACTGGCGTGAAGTTCGTTACTTATATTTATATAATGAAGCTGAACTAAAGGAATGGAAAAAGAACATCGACATCTTACATCAACAATCGAAAGATGTATATGTCGTATTTAATAATAACTCAGGCGGAGATGCGGCAGTGAATGGCCAGCAAATGATTGATTTGCTGGATTTGACGTATTCAAGCTTATCGCCGAAGCAGTTAGATTTATTTAGTTAAAAGAGAGCTGGGGCTTTCAATTTGAACGAGACGGTTCAGTGACAACTTGAGGGAGAGATCAACATGCTGCAGAAGCTATGGTTATATCATACAAACGACTTGCACAGCCACTTTGAAAACTGGCCAAAAATCGCAGCTTATATTGAAGAAAAGCGTCAAGTTCACGATCAGATGCTCTTATTTGATATTGGCGATCATATGGATCGAGTAAACCTTGTATCAGAAGCGGATTATGGAAAAGTGAATGTCAAACTCCTCAATCAGCTTGGCTATGATGGAGTCACAATTGGTAATAATGAAGGCATTACGTTGCCTCATGAGCAGCTCGACCAATTGTACAAAGACGCGCAATTACCGGTGATTTTATCTAATTTATTTGAAAAAGGCAAAAGACCATCGTGGGCAAAGCCTTATGAAGTGATCACGTTGAACAATGGACTGAAGATCGCCGTCTTAGGGGTGACCATTGCGTATACACCTGTCTATGAAAAGCTGGACTGGGACATTACAGACCCATTTGAGAGCATACGGGAGATGCTACAAGAAGTGAAAGGACAAGCCGATGTCATTGTTCTTCTTTCCCATCTAGGCATCATCCATGATCGAGAGGTAGCCCATGACTTCCCGGAAATCGACATCATCTTAGGCTCACATACGCATCATCTTTTAGAACAGGGCGAGATGGATAATGGCGTTCTTCTTGCATGTGCTGAAAAGTATGGGCATTATATTGGCTGTGTCGAGCTGACCATTGACACAGCGAGTAGCGAGCTCATCGAGAAAAAAGCGACGGTGCAATCAGTGGACCAGCTGATCAGTGAATCCGATGAAGCGATCACGACTTTACAGAAAGCAGAAAGACGAGCGAAGTCACTCATGCAGGAAAAAGTGACATCCATTAAATCAAAGCTCGAAACAAAGTGGTTTGATGACTCCCAGCTTCCGCAACTTTTAACAGATGCCATTAAAGAATGGTGCGTGGCAGATATCGGCATGATGAATGCTGGGATGGTGCTTGATTCATTAGAGGCTGGCATCGTCACAAGAGAAGACATTCACCGGATATGCCCGCATCCCATTAATCCAATTCGGGTGACACTTACTGGGAAGCAATTGATCGAAACAGTGTCTCGTGGCTGTGAAGAAAAAATGGAACAACTACGCATCAAAGGCTTTGGATTTAGAGGCGAACTGATGGGGAAAATGCTATACAGCGGTTTGACTTATTCATTAGAAGAGGGCGAAGCCAAACGAGTAAAAGAGGTCTATGTAAACGATCAACTCGTCAAAGAAGATGATTCCTATACAGTTGGCACAGTGGATATGTATACACTTGGCTCTCTTTTTCCCCATATACGTGACCATGAACACATTGAATATTTCATGCCGGAATTTTTACGTGATGTCCTGAGCTGGCGATTGAAGGACGCAAAGTGAAATCCGCTCCAGCCTAACAACACTTGCCCTCCCTTCACATAGATTGTGTTGAAGGGAGTGAAGGGATATGGTGAATTTAACACCTATTACAATTGATGGCCATTCCTTTACAGCCGTCACCGTCAAACTGCCAAAGACCAATTTCATGGCAGTGACAAATGAGCATGGTTATATTATGTGCGGTGCACTTGATGTCGGGCTCCTAAATGAAAAGCTTGCAGATAGAGGAATCATCGCAGGAAGAGCAGTCGGTGTAAGAACCATCGAGCAATTGCTGGATGCACCTTTAGAATCTGTGACATATGCCGCTGAGTCGCTCGGCATTCATGCTGGCACAATTGGAAGAGATGCATTATTAAAAATGGTGAAATAAAATGAACAGATGATTCCTATCCCCCCGCCTGTCTGCATACACTTGTAATGGAGAAGGGGGGATTTTTTATTGAGATTGAACCGCCGTTATCGCCCCTATAAAAAGGGCCCTCTGCCATTTCGTTATGTTATGCTGCTTGCCATATTATTTTTTGTGCTCTCAACTGTCATTAGCCTATTCTTCATCAATCGTTCCATTAAACCGACTTTGATTCACATTGCTGAACTAGAAACAGAACGAATCGCCAATCATCTCATCCAATATTCTGTTCAGGATTTTGCAGATGATCAGGAGAATATGAAAGATATGGTTGTGATGAATACAAGTGAGAACGGAAAAGTGACAACTATCGACTTCAATGCGCAAGCAACATCGAAAGCAATGGCTGACCTGTCACGTCACCTTCAAAAAAATCTAGAGGACATTGAAAAGGGGAATTTTCAAAAAGAGGCAAAAGAAGCATTAAAGGATCAAACAGATGGACATGACGGCATTATATATAACATTCCGCTTGGGCAAGCGTCCGGAAATGCACTTATCGCCAACCTAGGACCAAAAGTACCTGTACGCTTCAGTGTCATTGGTGACCCGCATACGGACGTTGAAAAAAACATTAAGCCTTATGGCATCAACAATGCCTTGATTGATATTAGTGTGCTCATTGAGGTGAAGGTGAGAGTCATCATCCCATTCGCCTCAGAAACCATCGTCGTCAAAAACTCCGTGCCTGTCTCCATTCAAGCCGTTCAAGGAGATGTCCCAGATTATTATAATGGCAGCGGAACAAATTCAGGCGCTCCATCGATTGTTCTGCCAGAAAAAAAGGAGAAGAAAGAATAACAGCCCAATGGACGGATTGGGCTGTTTTTTTCATACACTGTGATTGCATATAGTGTTTTTGTGATGAACGTTTTGTTGTTACGAAACAGACAGTCTTGTCCTTGCATCATTTTCATCGGTGATATAGGTCACGTCTTCAAATCCACATTCAACTGCATTCTTGTATAGCCATTCGAGTGTTCCCTTATTTTTGCAATAGATCGTGACATAGGAGCAATCGGCCACTAAAAGAACAAGCTCGCATTGGCTTTCAATAAATTCTTCATAGGTCTTAATATGAGTCAATGTCCCTTTTGGATATGCTTGTAAATCGGCGAAAATCATATAATACGTCTTGTTTTCAATGAGGTGTTTGAGTTCTATACCGTCCATTTCTGTTTTACCTTCAGGAAAAAGTTCTTCATCTTTTTGGCCATCAACAGTATATTCGAGTCTTCGGTATCGATTCGCCAGCTGAATTTGGTGATGTCGATCGGTTTTAGCACTTCTCCAAGGAAGACTCCGTATTCATTTGGAATGGTAAAAGTCATTCCTCTTTTCAAAAAACAACCCCCTAACTCTTTGTGAAGTAATCTTTCATTGGCTGCCATGCTTAGACTTTTTTTCATGTGATCTGTTCATCTTATCCTAATTAACCACTTGATTCCATACGGATCACGTGCCATGATAAATGTTCATTGTTTTCCTTTTCTGAATAGTGGAAGCTATCCTGAAGACTGATTTTTCACGATCGTCTGTTATGAAAGTGAGAAGAGGATTTGATTGATATGAAGAAAATTCATGTAAGCGGGTTTTGTTTTTTAGTATTTGCCATTGTATTTAGTGCTAAGTATATGTCAGCATCGATATTATTAGCTGGGAGTGACAGTTTGAGTGTCGACTTATTTAGAGGGATGTTTGACATGATTCCACTTGAAGTAACAGTTGTGTATCTCCTTTTTTTCCTCATGGGTATTCTTTTTTTAGTTTTAGGATTGAAAGAGAAGCATAAGCAGTAACAGTAGACAAGTGATGACCGGGGAAATGTTGATACATATCAAAAGGAGAAGCAAGCGGTATCGCTAAACTTCTCCTTTTATTTATCGACGTTTCCGCTCGGCTCTTTCCCATGCCCTTAAATGAGGATAAGGATCAAACGACCATTCAGTTCGTCCATTGTCTTTATACATGCCGTAATGAAGGTGCGGCGGGAATTTTCCTGCTGTGCCAGGTGGACCGTAACCGGAGCTTCCGACTGATCCGATGACTTGACCAGGTTCTACAATCTGCCCAGCTTTGAGTCCTTTTGCAAAGCCATTTAAGTGGGCAAAATAATGATAATGATTGTGAATATCTCGAATGCCGATCCGCCAGCCGCCAAAGCGATTCCAGCCTTTCATTTCAATCACGCCGTACGATGTCGCACGAACAGGAAGACCGTAATGAGCAAAAAGATCAGTGCCCTCATGAATTCTTCTGCCTCCAAAGCCTCTCGCATCACCCCATGTACTCCTGTAGCTGTAGTCAGCGCCAACCGGAAGAGGAAATGCATGCTTTCCAAGGTCAAGATGGCCGTAATGCTTATAGAGCTTCATAAAAGATGAAATGATTCCAACGGTTTGATCGCGTCCGTAATAATCCCACAGCGCAATTTTTAATTGATCGATGCTGCTGCCGTAATGGAGCAAGTATTGAGCAAACGTGAACAGGACATCTTCATCGTTATCGATTTCCGCTTTTCCATCCCCATTACCATCAAGCCCAATACCGTCGAACACTTTAATGCTTAATGGAGAGGTATCCTGCTTATTGGGATTTTCTGGTCCCATCCACATTTCCCGGGGAATGTAGATGCCAATCACACCTGTTTGTTTTGGTAAATCTCTTCTGCTTTTGCGTATATTGTGTTCATACTGATCAACCGCAGCAAGTACATACCACGGGACCTGTGTGGTGATGGCGATCTTTTCATACAGTGCCATTCGCTGTTTTAATTCATCGGGCTGCTTGTTTGCCCCTTGTGCATGGACTGATGCGGGAATCATTGAAAGAGCGATGATGATCGCTAAAACCACCTTCACAAACGTCCATCTCCTTTCTTCGAACATACCTTCTACCGTTTAGTGTGGTTTGATCACGTTATTTCATAAGAAGAAAATGTTAGTAATTTTCTTCTGTTATTTTAGGAGGCTTTTGGGTATTTTTGCAGCTCATTCCCTTGTTGTTCAATCTGTACTATGTTAAAGTGTCTAAAGAAAAGGCCTTAGGCCGAAGATTCATTTTTTTGCGGCAACAGCTGCATCCATCGTATATAGCAGGAAGATGATTGTATATGCACCTTTAACGAATTCATATGGAGATGATGGAATTGGCAAAGAAGGAAGAGCACGTAAGAAAACCGGACTGGCTTAAAATTAAGCTGAATACGAATGAAAACTATACCGGTTTGAAAAAAATGATGCGGGAAAACAACCTGCATACCGTTTGTGAGGAAGCGAAATGTCCGAATATTCACGAATGCTGGGCAGTGAGAAGAACTGCTACATTTATGATCCTCGGATCTGTTTGTACGCGCGCATGCCGTTTCTGTGCGGTGAAAACCGGACTTCCTACTGAGTTAGACTTGCAAGAGCCAGAACGCGTGGCAGATTCAGTGGCTTTGATGAATTTAAAGCACGCTGTGATAACAGCGGTTGCAAGGGATGATCAAAAAGATGGCGGAGCAGGCGTATTTGCTGAAACTGTTCGTGCCATTAGAAGAAAAAGTCCATTCACAACAATTGAAGTTCTCCCTTCAGACATGGGTGGCAATTATGATAATTTGAAAACGTTAATGGATACACGCCCTGATATTTTAAATCACAATATTGAAACAGTTCGCAGGTTAACACCAAGAGTTCGTGCACGGGCTACATACGATCGTTCATTGGAATTCTTGCGTCGTGCAAAAGAAATGCAGCCTGACATTCCAACGAAATCAAGCATTATGATTGGACTTGGTGAAACGAAGGAAGAAATCATTGAAGTCATGGATGATCTTCTTGCCAATAACGTCGACATCATGGCAATTGGTCAGTATTTACAGCCTTCGAAAAAGCATTTGAAAGTGCAAAAATACTACCATCCAGATGAGTTTGCAGAGCTGAAGGAAATTGCCATGTCAAAAGGCTTTAGCCACTGTGAAGCTGGACCGCTTGTCCGTTCTTCTTATCATGCAGACGAACAAGTAAACGAAGCGTCTAAGAAGCGTCAGGCGCAAGCATAACAAAGAAAACGCCAGAGCTCTCTGGCGTTTTTTCTCGTATTAATTTTGGCCGTAAGGTGCGTTTCGTCTCATGGTCCGATCGGAATTCGTCATGCCATTGGCATCTTCTTTCGTTGAAATATCTCCGCCTTGAGGAGAGTATTTCATTTGTTGAATCGTTTTCGTTAAAATTTGATCAAAATCACGTGAGTTGGTTTGAAGACGTGAAAAATTGGCAATGGATTGAAAGTGCTCTGGGTTATCAGAGACGTACACATGATAATAACGAGGGAGAACAGAAACCGCTGTTTTTTTCACTTGATCGGCTGATTCATCTCGTTTTTTGTTGCCTGTTCGATACACAATGAGGGCATCCTCGTCTGTGACAAGTGTTGCTGCATCCTTTATATTTGGCAGCTGAATGGCTAAACTTGTAATCACGTGGGCAAGATGCTCACGATTTAAAGCAGGGGTTCTTTCCTTCTGATCGGTTACTTGCTGGCGCTGATAACGAACATAGCCTGCTCGATTCGTATCTGCTTCTGGCATGTTGGAATTATTTCCTTCATGACGATCAGACAGGCGAATTGTCTTACTGGAAGAATCTTCATCCACTTGCCGGTTCATGCCGGATTGAAAGCCGCACCCGCCTAAAAGCATGCATAGGAGAATAGTGGCTGTCAGTTGTTTCATCATAAATGTGACCTCCTTTTTTCTTTAGCTTCGGCTAAATCGGAAAAAACATGCTTTAGCAATTGATGGAGTTGTTCCAATGAATTATCATTAAAGGTGGATCGTTTAAAAAGAGGTGAGAAGATGATCGTCATTCAGAATGCTACCTTTGATCTTGTCAGAGAAATCAAAGACGGCTTTGATGAGGAAGCGTTTAAAGCAAGGTACTCAGATATTTTAAATAAGTATGATTATATTGTGGGGGATTGGGGCTATAACCAGCTTAGGCTGAAGGGGTTCTTTGATGACCAAAACCAAAAGGCCACATTCGATACAAAAATCAGTACACTCGATGAATACATTTATGAATACTGTAATTTTGGCTGTGCCTATTTTGTCTTAAAGCGGATTAGAAAATAACGCAAAGGGGAGCGTCATGATGTATTTCGTAGACAGAAAGAAGATTGAAGAGACATTACGTTTTTTTGAGGAGCAATATAATTTGATGCGCAGTCATCAAACATGGTCAAGCCCTTTAGAAAAAAAAGCGCTGGAACGAATTGTTCATTTGCTCGTCGAATGTATTCTTGATACAGGAAATGATATGATTGACGGCTTTATCATGCGGGACCCAGGAAGCTATGACGACATCATGGATATTCTTGTGGACGAAAAAGTTGTACCAACAGAAGAAGGCACTCACCTGAAAAAACTGGTCTCGTGCCGTAAAACACTTGTTCAGCAATACCAAGAAGTGGTTCATCACGATTTGTTGCAGGTCATCAGTGAGGTAGAACAGGCGCTGCAAGTCTTCCCGAATCGAATTCGCACTTACTTGGAGCAGGAGCTTGGACCAGTATCAGCGTTTAAATAAACCAGTGGAGTTGTAAGCAGCATGAAATACAAAGGCTATTTAATTGATTTAGACGGGACGATGTATAAAGGAACAGAAAAGATCGAAGAGGCGGGGCAATTTGTTCACAAGTTAAATGAGTTGAACATCCCTTATTTGTTTGTCACGAATAACTCTTCACGCACGCCGAAGCAAGTAGCAGAAAAACTGGTTTCATTCGATATTCCAGCAACGGAAGACCAAGTCTTTACAACCAGTATGGCGACGGCAAACTATATCGCAGAACAAAAGAAAGATGCCTCGGTGTATGTGATCGGAGAAGAAGGCATTCAGCAGGCCATCGAAGAAAAAGGACTGTCGTTTGGTCAAGAAGACGCTGATTTCGTTGTCGTTGGAATAGACCGCAGTATTACATATGAAAAACTAGCGGTAGGAGCCATTGCGATCCGTCAAGGTGCACAATTTGTTTCAACAAATGGAGATATTGCCATTCCGACAGAAAGAGGGCTGTTACCTGGAAATGGATCGTTAACATCTGTGCTGACGGTTACGACAACAGTGCAGCCAACATTTATCGGGAAGCCAGAGTCTATCATTATGGAACAGGCCATGCGGGTGCTCGGGACAGATGTGTCAGAGACGCTCATGGTGGGCGATAACTATGATACCGATATTATGGCAGGGATGAATGCAGGGATGGATACACTGCTTGTCCATACAGGCGTCACGACAAAAGAGCTGCTTCAGAAATATGACAAACAGCCAACCTATGTCATTGATTCATTATCTGAGTGGATTGAACGATTATCTTAATGAAAAGAGGACAAGCGTCAGACGCACGTCCTCTTTTGTGTTTTATTCTGCATTTCTCGCACTATGTGCCAGTCTGCTTGATGCTGCCGCAGCAATAGCACCGACAATGTCATCTAAAAAGGTGTGGCATTCGCCTGAGGATTTATCGTTGAGTTTCCCAAGAATCCCTGGTTTTTCTTTATCGATATATCCGTAATTCGTAAAGCCGATGGAGCCATAAATATTAACGATGGCAAAGGATAAAATTTCATCCACACCATATAGACTTTCATCTGTTTCAAGAATGGATTGCAGCGGTTCTGTCAGCTTTTTTTGCTCAGCGAGAACATCTAGTTCAACGCCTGTTAAGATGGCATTTTGGACTTCACGTTTTGCGATGACACGTTCCACATTGTGGATGCACTCTGTCATGTCTAAGCCAGGATGATATTTTTCCTGTAAAAAGAAGACAAGGTCTGCTATATCTTGAATGGTTACGCCTCGTTCTTGTAAACGGCGTCTTGCTGTTTTTTCTACTTCGTTCATCTCATGATGATGCGGCATGTTCCTCACCCAATCCTCGTAATTTGTCCACAACGTGTGAAATAGCTTCGGATAGTAAATAGTATTCATAAATCCCTCAACCTGCGACTACGATATGATAAGAGACTGATTTTATGAACGCAGGTGAAATCATGAAAGAAACCATTTATCACACATTTGGTATTGATGTGCGTCAATTTATGCCATATGGCAGTTATCAGAGCTTTCAAACGGCGAAAGCTCTCTTCATCATTGTTCCCGTGTCTCATTTGCGAGAAGAAGAACTCACAGAGCTTTATCATATCAGTCAGTATTTACTGAATGACGGTGACCCATACGTTGCCGTGTTTGAATTAACAAACGAAGAGAAACCGACTTTTACCCATGGAAAAGAACTGTACGCTCTATTAAAGGCAGCACCGCGGGTCACAAGCCGCTCATTTCAGCACGCATCAGAGCTGGCGGCCTTTCATGTCAGGGGGAGAGGGTTTCCTTATGAGGTGTCTGAAACAAAACGTGTCGGAGCTTGGAAGGAATTATGGGCAAAACGGTTAGACCAGCTGGAAGGCTTTTGGATGCAGCAAATGCATCAAAAACCACTTGAACGATTTGAAAAGAAATTTATTGAATCCTTTCCGTATTATCTCGGATTAACGGAAAATGCCATTCAATATTTAGTGGATACAGAGCTTGATGATGAACCAAAAGAATGTGATTCAGGAACTGTTTGTCATCAACGCTTTTCACGTATGACCTGGCCACATGAGCAGCCGCTTCGTTTACCTGTTGACTGGGTATTTGACCATCCAACAAGAGATATTGCGGAATATTTAAGAGAAACCTTTGTCAAGCATAAGGAGGATTTAATTGAAGAGGGATTTTCCTTTTTGCAGCAATATGAGCAGGTTACGCCTCTTTCATCATTTTCAAAGCGTCTGCTGTACAGCCGTCTTCTGTTTCCGCTTCATTATTTTGAAATTGTCGAAGGTTATTATATGTCAGGAGAAAATGAAAAATCTTATTATGAAGAACGATTAGATTACGTTTTAAATGATGCGAACCGCTACGAATATTTTCTCAAGGTGTTTCAAGAATTGAGTGCCATGCGCAGCGGTGGGCATCTCATTCCTCCTGTTGGATGGATTCATCAATCCGCTGATTTGAAGTTTCAGTGAACAGACGAAACGTCTCTTTTCTCTTGAGGCGTTTTTCGTTATGCTTAAAGAAATCAACCAAAGGAGTGTTCTTCTTGACGAAACCTTATGTTTATATCACAAGAAAGCTTGATGAAACAACACTTACACCATTAAAAGAAGTCGCTCATATTGACATGTGGACGAGCGAGGATGAGCCGTGTCCAAGAGAAGAGTTAGAAAAACAAGCGGCTCAAGCAGATGGGCTGCTCACGATGCTGTCAGATCAAGTAGATGAGGCACTTTTATCAAATGCTCCAAATCTAAAAGTGGTCGCGAATCTCGCGGTCGGCTATGACAATATTGATCTAAAGGCAGCTAAAAAGCACGGGATCACGGTATGTCATACACCGGACGTTTTAACAGAATCGACGGCTGATTTAGCTTTTGCGCTTTTGATGGCGTCAGCAAGACGAATTGTCGAAGCGAGTGATTGGATTAAGGATGGGAACTGGACAGGCTGGGGGCCGCTTCTTCTAGCCGGTGCTGATGTGCATCATAAAACGTTAGGGATTGTCGGAATGGGCAGTATTGGAACCGCACTTGCCAAACGGGCAAAAGGTTTTGATATGCATGTTCTTTATCATAATCGTTCAAGAAAGCCAGAAGCAGAAGCGCAGCTAGGTGTGGCCTATGTCGCATTTGATGAGCTGCTTACGCAGTCTGATTTCATCGTTTGTTTGACGCCTTTAACGCCTGAAACGAAAGAAATGTTTAATAAGAAAGCATTTGAGCAGATGAAGAACACGGCTTACTTCATCAACGTTTCCAGAGGGCAGACGGTAGACGAAGATGCTTTATATGATGCTGTCACGACAGGAAAAATTGCAGGAGCAGGTCTGGATGTATTTAGCAAAGAACCAGTCAGCCCAGATCACCCGTTAACGACATTACCAAATGTGACAGTGCTTCCTCATATCGGAAGTGCAAGTGTTGAAACGAGAAAAAACATGATGCAATTATGTGCTGAAAATATTGCGCTTGTCCTGCAAGATCAGCAAGCCAAAACGCCAGTTCAGGCGTAATCTCAAGCTTCCCGGCTTCGGGAGCTTTTCTCACAAAAATATTTTGAAAATATAGAATCTTGATATAAATAGCTGTTAAGCGGTTTCATTCTCATATTCTCTTATTTTATTACCTTGTCAAAATGAGGATACCCCTTTATAATGTGTGTACATTGAATGTCTGTGTTAGGTTAACAAATGTCTTTTTAGAGAGGACATTTACGGAGAAAGGTGGAATTTCAGGTGAAGGCAATTCGAGTTGGACTACTAGGATTAGGAACAGTGGGGAGCGGTGTCGTTAAGATTATTCAAGATCATCAGGATAAATTAATGCACCAGATCGGCTGTCCGGTATTAATACAAAAAGTGCTTGTGAGCAATCCCGATAAAAAAAGAGATGTGGATGTGGCAAGAGAGGTCTTCACAACTGAAGTATACGATGTGATTCGAGATCCAGAGATCGACGTCATTATTGAAGTGATGGGCGGCATTGAAGAGACAAAACAATATTTAATAGATGCACTAAATGAGAAGAAGCATGTGATTACAGCCAATAAGGATTTAATGGCGCTATATGGCACAGAGCTTTTACATGTAGCAAAAGAAAACGGCTGTGACCTTTACTATGAAGCGAGTGTCGCAGGTGGGATTCCGATTTTGCGTACACTAGAGGAAGGTTTAGCCTCTGACCGCATCACAAAAATGATGGGAATCGTGAACGGGACAACGAACTTTATTTTAACAAAAATGAATGTCGATAAAAGTGCGTATGAAGATGTATTAAAAGAAGCGCAGGATCTTGGCTTTGCAGAAGCAGATCCGACGGCGGATGTAGAAGGACTGGATGCGGCAAGAAAGATGGCCATTCTGGCAAGACTCGGCTTTTCCATGAATGTAGACTTAGAGGATGTGAAAGTGAAAGGCATCTCGGACATCTCGGACGAGGACATTAATTTCAGTAAACGTTTTGGCTATACAATGAAGTTGATTGGAATTGCCCAAAGGGACGGAGAGAAAGTGGAGGTCAGCGTACAGCCAACTTTACTTCCTGATCATCACCCGTTATCTTCCGTCAACAATGAATTTAATGCTGTCTATGTTTACGGAAGTGCTGTCGGAGAAACGATGTTTTACGGGCCTGGAGCAGGCAGCCTGCCAACGGCAACAGCTGTTGTCTCAGATTTAGTCGCTGTTATGAAAAACATGCGTCTTGGTGTGAATGGCAGTGGATTTATTGCACCGCAATTTGAGAAGAAAATCAAATCATCATCCGAAGTATTTGCTCAGCAATTTTTAAGAATACATGTGAGAGATCAAGTCGGAGCTTTCTCCCGCATTACATCGATTTTTTCTGAAAGAGGCATCAGCTTTGAAAAGATCCTTCAGCTTCCTGTCAAAGGGCATGATGAGCTGGCTGAAATTGTGATTATTACACATCAGACATCAGAAGAAGATTTCTCAAATATCCTGCAAACATTAAACGATCTCGACGTGGTGGTTCAAGTGAAGAGCACGTACCGAGTAGAAGGGAACGGTTTAAGCTGATGAAGTGGAATGGACTCATTGAAGAATTTCAAGAATTTTTACCAGTAAACGAACACACACCTAAACTAACATTAAATGAAGGAAACACACCGCTGATTCATCTCGCAAAGCTATCTGAAAAGCTTGGTATTGAACTTCATGTGAAAACAGAAGGCGTCAACCCTACAGGTTCTTTTAAGGATCGCGGGATGGTCATGGCCGTCGCAAAGGCAAAAGAAGAAGGCAATGATACGATCATGTGTGCATCGACAGGGAATACGTCTGCAGCAGCAGCAGCTTATGCGGCGCGCGCTGATATGAAATGTATTGTCATCATTCCAGATGGAAAAATTGCTTTCGGTAAGCTGGCGCAGGCTGTCATGTACGGAGCAGAGATCATTGCCATTGACGGCAACTTTGATGATGCGCTGAAAATTGTCCGCAGCATCTGTGAAAAAGCACCGATTGCACTTGTTAACTCCGTCAATCCATACCGAATTGAAGGACAAAAAACAGCGGCATTTGAAATCTGTGAGCAGCTAGGCTCCGCACCGGACGTACTGGCGATTCCTGTTGGAAATGCGGGGAATATTACAGCGTACTGGAAAGGTTTCAAAGAATATCATGAGAAAAAAGGCACGGGACTGCCAGTCATGCGTGGTTTTGAAGCAGAAGGAGCTGCAGCCATCGTTAGAAATGAAGTCATTGAGCAGCCAGAAACAGTCGCAACAGCCATTCGCATCGGAAACCCTGCAAGCTGGAAGCAAGCTGTAGCAGCGGCAGATGAATCAAACGGGAAAATTGATGAAGTGACAGATGAAGAAATTCTTCATGCCTATCAATTGATCGCACGTGAAGAAGGTGTGTTTGCAGAGCCAGGCTCTTGTGCATCAATTGCAGGTGTACTCAAACAAGTGAAATCTGGAGAAATTAAGCCAGGCAGTAAAGTCGTCGCTGTACTGACAGGAAACGGATTAAAAGATCCGAATACGGCGATTGATATTTCACACATCAAACCGGTCACGCTGGATGCAGATGAAGATCAAATTCTGGAACATTTAGAAAAGGCCGCACGCGTATGAGTAACGCCTCCATGCTTTTTTCAATCACAGTACCGGGAAGCACTGCCAACTTAGGACCAGGCTTTGACTCAGTCGGAATGGCGCTCAGCCGCTATTTAAAGCTATCGGTCTATGACCATGATAGCTGGCTGTTTGAAGCAGAAACAGATGTCGTGTCTGGTATTCCATCAGGCACCGATAACCTGATCTACCAAACAGCTAAAAAGGTCGCAGATGACTTTGGAAAAACACTCCCGCCTGTTCATGTCAAAGTGTGGAGTGATATTCCATTAGCAAGGGGGCTGGGTAGCAGCGCTGCTGCCATTGTCGCCGCTATTGAGCTCGCCAATCAGTTGCTTGAATTAAAGATGACCGATGATCAGAAGCTCTTTTTTGCAAGTGAGGTAGAAGGTCATCCAGATAATGCGGGTGCCTCTTTATTCGGTGGTTTACTCATCGGTCTTCATGAAGAAGACAAGACACATGCCGTTAAAGTGCAGCATGTGGATGTAGATGTCGTCGTCGTGATTCCTTTTTATGAAGTGCTCACAAAGGATGCCCGTGATGTCCTGCCAGAGGATTTTTCCTATAAACAGGCCGTAAGTGCGAGTGCAGTGAGTAACGTCCTTGTCGCCGCCTTAATGACGCAGAACTGGCCGCTTGTAGGGGAAATGATGAATAAAGATTTATTTCATCAGCCATACCGCACGATGCTTGTCCCAGAGTTGTCCAAGGTGGAGCACGTTGCTTCATTAAAAGGCGCGTATGGAACGGCATTAAGTGGTGCTGGGCCGACTATTTTGACCTTAGTGGAAAAAGGGAAGGGAGAAGCGCTGAAAAAGCAGCTTGCTCAAAATTTCCCGCATTGTGAAGTGGATGTGCTGACGGTGCCGGTAGAAGGTGTCGTCGTCGAGCATCATTCTGTGAATCAAATGAAGAACGTGCTGTGAAGACGCACGTTCTTTTTCTTGTTTTTCATAACAAAAGCAGGGATTATTATTTAGAGAAGCGAACTATTTTTTGATACATAAAAGGGGGCGATCAATTGATGAAGAAATTGATAACAGCAGAGGATTTAACACAAATCGTGTCTGTTTCTCATCCAGTTTATTCACCAGATGGAAAAAAGGCTGTTTTTACAAAAGTAACGGTGAATGAAAAAAAGGATGATTACAATATTCATTTATGGGTTCGAGATGAAGAGACAGGGGAGCTGTCTCAATGGACATTTGATGATGGGAAGCATCATCAGCCAACATGGTCAAAAGACGGAAAGCAGCTTGCGTTTATTTTGCAGAAGCCAAAGGAAGTCCCTCAGCTCGCACTTATTCAGAGCGATGGCGGCGGAATTCGTACCTTAACGAATATTCCTTACGGCGTCTCTCAACCTGTATTTTCACCGGATGGAGCTTTTATTTATGCAGCGGTCTCATTAAAACAAGAAGAATCTGTTCATGATGAAAAAAAGGAAGAGTGCGATGACTTTGCTCCGGCCGTATATGATGATTTGACTTATAAAGCAGATGGCAGAGGCTTTTTAGACGGGCGTCTGACGCAAATTGTAAAAATCGATGTCCGTTCCGGCGAGGTAGAGGTGGTTACGAGTGAGCCCCATCATCATGTGAATCATGTCATCTCTCCTTGCGGGAAGTGGCTTGCGTATATTCAATCAAATCCTCAGACGTTTTACATAAGTGATATCTGTCTCCTTTCCTTAGAGGACGGTACATCCAAGAAAATCACCCAATCAACAGGCGCTTACACGACTGTATCATTTTCTCCAAATGGAGAAAGCCTTTTGTACATTGGACACGAACGTGAATTTGAAAATGCGACCATCCTGTCATTGTGGCTGCATGACCTGAAGGAGAAAAAGACCGTTCAATTGTCAGAAATGCTCGATATGTATGTAGGAAACTGTATGGCAGGGGATAGTGTTATGGGTGAGGCCAATCAGCTTCCACAATGGACAAAGGATAGTCAGGGGTTTTATGCGCTTGTTTCTGATCAAGGGAGTACCGGAATTTATTATTTCTCTATTGAAGGCTTAGCCTATCCCGTTCGTTTAGAGGCAGAACATGTGACGAATTTCAGTCTTCATCCAGACGAATCAAAAATGCTGATCAGCCGTCTTTCATCTGTCTCGCCTAGTGAACTGTATGAGCTGACTTTAGGGGAATCCTCACTCAAGCAAATCACGTTTGAGCATGATGACTTTCTAAAGGAACATGTCATATCCGAACCTGAACCAATTTCTTTCCAGTCAAAAGAAGGAGACGTTGTACATGGCTGGTTGATGAAGCCTGCTCAGATGGAAGAGGGGAAGACATATCCATTAATCTTAGAAATTCATGGCGGGCCGCATGCGATGTACGGTCATACGTATTTTCATGAATTTCAAATGCTCGCCGCTGAAGGGTATGCGATTGTGTACATCAATCCTCATGGCAGTCATGGATACGGACAGATGTTTACAGACCGAGTAAGAGACAGCTATGGTGATGTTGATTATGAGGATGTCATGCTGGCTGTTGATCATGTGCTCGAAGCCTATGACTTTCTTGATGAAACAAGGCTTGGCGTAACAGGCGGCAGCTATGGCGGTTTTATGACCAACTGGATTGTCGGACAGACAGACCGTTTCCGTGCAGCTGTTACACAGCGTTCCATCTCAAATTGGATTAGCTTTTATGGCATCAGTGATATCGGTTATTTCTTTACAAAATGGCAGATTGATGGGGATATTTATGACTCTGTTGATAAGCTATGGGATCGTTCGCCGCTAAAGTATGTAAAACAGGTGAATACACCGCTTCTGATCCTGCACAGTGATGAAGACTACCGCTGCCCAGTCGATCAAGGAGAACAGCTTTTTGTGGCATTAAAGGAGCTTGGAAAAGACACGAGATTAGTCAAATTCCCGAAGGCCTCTCATGATTTATCGAGAAGCGGCCACCCTGGGCAGCGTATTCAAAGACTGACCTTTATTCAAGAATGGTTTAGAGAGAAGTTATCCTAATTAAAAAACGGCCCTGATTGGGTCGTTTCAGCGTGTAGACAAACCCTCGCATTCGGTGTCAGTCCTGCGTTCCGGTGCTCACGAATGTCAAATTCGCTCCGCGCCAGTACTCGTCCTTCCTAGACTGCAAAGGTTTTCTATCACACTGAAAACAAGACAAAGGGCTAAAATTAGCCCTTTGTCAACAATTAAAAAACGGCCCAGTAAGGGCCGTTTTCATGTCATATATGAATTAGAAAACCTGTTCAACTTCTACGACGCCAGGTACTTCTTCTAATAATGCGCGCTCAATACCGGCTTTCAATGTAATGGTTGAACTTGGGCAGCTGCCGCATGCACCAAGAAGGCGTAATTTCACAATGCCATCTTCAATGTCTACAAGCTCACAGTCTCCACCATCACGTAATAGAAATGGACGAAGTTTGTCCAGTACTTCCTGTACTTGGTCTTTCATTTCGACTTCAGTCATTAGATATAATCGCTCCTTTCACAACATATCACCATTATATTCATCTGGACGATAAAAATCTATTGATTGGTTTCAAAGTTTCCTTCTCATTATAGCACAATCTCATCTTGAAACAAAAAGTGATTTTGACTTTTTTCATACAGAAAATTCAGCTAAAATAAAGAAAGAATGGGGGGCTTGTCAAATGAACAAAACCGTTGACCTTTATGTATATGGAAGAGATGTCCTGTGCGCTAGCTGCGTGAATCTGCCTTCTTCAAAAGATACATTTGAGTGGCTAGATGTAGCATTAAAACGAAAATATCCAAATCAGCCGTTTCGCATCACATATATCGATATTGAGCACCCGCCTGAAAACGAACGCCAAAAAGAATTATCTGAACGAATTCTTGATGATGAATTCTTTTATCCGCTTGTCCTTGTTGAGGATCAAATTGTAGGAGAGGGCAATCCGAAATTAAAAGATATTTATCAAGAAATGGAGAAATACGGGTATGAAGAGAGCAGTGAATGAGCTGTTCTTTTTTTAGAAAAAATAATCGAACAAATGTTCCTTTTTTAGGTTGATTTAGAACGTTTGTTCGTATATAATGAGAAGAAAGGAGCGTGAGCATCATGAATTATTTACTAAAACAATCTCTTCATCAACAAATACCGATTGATATGATTTATATGAAGAAAAATGGAGAGTGCTCGAAACGAAAAATCATTGTACATCGTCAAACTGAACAGTTCATACAAGCGTATTGTTTATCGAAGAAGACGATCAGAACGTTTCGTAAAGACTGCATCCTTGCGCTTGCTCCTATCCAAGTGAACCATCCATCGGCACATGCCGTTTCATAATAAAAGCTCCTTCATTAGAAGGAGCTTTGAGAAAAAATTCACATCATTTTATCCATTGTGGTGCTTGTACATCCAAAGAAGTCCAGATTTTAAGAGTCTTGGAACACGACCAACAAGCGGGCGATCCGCTACTAAGCCAAAGCCGGCTTTTTTCCCTAAAGAGCCGAGTACGCCTTTTAACTTAAACTGCGGGTAAGCCTCAGGAAGCGGCTCGTTCTTCCAGCGTTTCTGTAGAGATTGCACAATTTGCTCTGCCTGTGCCTCGGCAAGCTGTGCACTTGGTGCGTGCGGCAAGCTTGCGCAGTCACCTACGACATAGACATGTTCATCTCCAGGGAGATTGTGATGAGGAGTTAAGACGACACGGCCTTGGGCGTCTTTTTCAACATCCATATCTCGCACGACTTTACTTGGCTGAATTCCTGCTGTCCACACGATGACATCTGCTTCAATGGCATCGTCATGGTTGTACACAACTCCTTCTTCAACCTTCGTAATATTGGCGCAATTAATGATCTTTACATCATTTTCTTCAAACCATTTTTGTACATATAAACTTAATCTTTTTGGGAAACTGGAAAGAATCAGTTCTCCGCGGTCAAAAAGAATGATGTTTAAATCAGAACGGCTTTCACGCAGTTCACTGGCCAGCTCTACCCCGCTAAGTCCAGCACCGACGATACCAACCGTTGCACCTGCACTCAAATTGTTTAATTTGTTATACGTATGTCTTGACTGATCAATGGTTTGAATGCTGTATGTATGTTCTTTCGCACCAGGGACATTGTGATACTTGTCCTCACAGCCGAGTCCGATTACCGTATCATCATATGGAATCGGTTCACGGTCGCTAAATAAGATCTGTTTGTTTTCAATATCAATTTTTTCTACTTCCCCGTATTGAATATCCAGCTTCGGATGCTCTGGAAAAGATACTCGAATGTGATGATCAGAGATCGTTCCAGCAGCAAGTGCATAATATTCTGTTTTTAAACAGTGGTAAGGATTTCGATCAATTAATGTGATAGTAACATCATCAGGTAATTGATTTGGCAATAAGCGGTGGAGAACCCGCATATTCCCGTAACCTCCGCCGATCAAGACTAAATTTTTCATGACGATTCTCCTTTTCCCCCTAGACATTGAAAAACACTTATACTAAAAAACTTTAAGTTAAAATACCAAATAAAATTATATCGAATTTACTGTGAAACCACAATAATTGTTTCAAAATAACCTACATATTCATTACTTAGTCCTAAATAGTAAAACATTTTACGGGGAATAGGCGTAACGATTTATTGAAGCTCATGTTTTGACTAATAGAAGGAATTTCGGTAGGATAGTAAGGCAAATGTGAGGTGAAGCACAGTGTTTCCACTGATCGAATTTTGTGTAAGTAATCTTGCACAAGGGTCTCAAGAAGCAAAAGAGAAACTTGAAAAAGACCCAAACTTAGATGTAATGGAATACGGTTGTTTAAGCTACTGCGGCAAATGTATGGACTCCCCATTTGCCCTTGTGAATGGAGAATTTGTTTCTGGAGAAAATGCAGAGCAGCTAGTTGAGCGTATTTATGCTTTTATAGAGGAAAACGACATGTTTTAAATGCACCACATAGGTCATGAGGTGCATTTTTTTCATATATTCAGTTTCCATTTTTCAGGAGAAAATGTAGAAAGCGCATCCAATATGTTATGCTAATAAAATATCATCAAAATGAAGCATCACACGAGAGAAAAGAGACATATGCATAATAAAAGCCCTTTGCCATGGCAGCAAAGAGCTTCTATGTATGAAAAACGGGGGATGATAAGATTGTCTCCTGAATCGACTCCTTTTATACTATAAAGAAACAACATTTTTGGAGGACGCTCATGACATCATTTCAATTCACGAAAATGCACGGACTAGGAAACAATTATATATACGTCAATCAGATGAAGGAACAGCTTCCAGAAGAGCAGCTGTCAGAGATAGCAATTCAGGTTTCTTCTGTTTATACAGGTATCGGTTCAGACGGAATGATCCTCATTTGCCCATCAGATGTTGCGCCTGTGAAGATGCGCATTTTCAACAATGATGGATCAGAGGGCAAAAACTGCGGTAACGGTCTGCGTTGCGTGGCTAAATATGTATATGAGCATCAAATCGTAACAGACACAACGTTTAAGATTGAGACATTGTCAGGACTCGTTGAGGCGACCGTTCATGTGCAGGATGGTCAAGTTCAGTTAGTGACAGTAGATATGGGTAAACCTCGTTTTGAAAAAGAAGCGATGCCAATGCTTGGTGAACCGGCCAGTACAACGATCAATGAACCGCTTGATTTTGGCACGACGACCTTAAATGGAACAGCTGTTTCAATGGGGAATCCCCATATCGTATTCTATTTAGAAGACATTGAACAGGCGCCGCTTGATTCACTTGGGCCAATTATTGAAAAGCATGACATGTTTCCAGAAGGCGTCAATGTAGAATTTGTGGAACGTGTCAGTGAAACGGAACTGCATTTTCGCGTGTGGGAAAGAGGATCAGGGATTACGCAAGCGTGCGGAACAGGAGCATGTGCTGCGGCTGTATCAACGATTGTGAATGGACATGCGAAAAAAGAAACGGATATGACCGTTCATCTAGCTGGCGGAGACCTCATCATTCGCTGGAAAGACAATGACCATGTGCTGATGACAGGACCTGCTGAAACAATTTGTGACGGCACATTCTATTTCTAAACCATTTATTTGAGAAAAGGCAACATCACGTTTATAATTGAAAAGAAACATCCAGTCAAAAGGAGGGATGATCGTGAGTACACCAGTAACGATTACAGAAGCTGCTGCATTGCAGATTAAAGATATGATGAAAGAACATGAAGAAGAAAATGCGTTCCTACGAGTGGGCGTAAAAGGCGGCGGCTGCAGCGGTCTTTCATACGGAATGGGCTTTGACCATGAAGTTTCTGAGAAAGACACGCAGTTCGAACAGCAGGGCATCAAGGTCCTTGTCGACTCCGAAAGCCTTGACATCATGAACGGAACCATCATTGATTTCAAACAATCACTAATGGGCGGCGGTTTCACGATTGACAATCCGAACGCGATTGCTTCATGCGGATGCGGTTCTTCGTTCAGAACAGCTACCAATACCGGTACGCCGGAAGAGTGTTAGAATTTCAGTATCAATGAATTCTGTAAATCCATTTTGAATAAAAACCTCCTCAATTAGATTATAAATTTGAGGAGGTTTTTTTATGTTCTTTTTTAAAGGTGCTTAAAATTCTAACAAGGTTTTCAACAAGTCTATTTGAAATGATTAGATATAGCATGAGCATACAGTATGTTTCGTACGATAATTAGAATTCATTATTACACCGATTTGCTTTGAAATTCATTAAAATGTTTAGGTGAAAAATAATCCGCAATTTTTTAAAATTTCATTTGTATCAAGTACGGTTGCTTCTTCAATTCCTACATTATTCATTTTCATAAAAGATTGTACAGCTTGATAACCTACTGCATAGCCTGCAAAGGGTGATAATCCGACAGGTTGATATCCTTGTTCTTTTGCAATGTTATCACCAAACATATAACTACTGACCTCAGCAAACCCTTTCGTATATAAAGCGTCTTTAATCACTTCTTTTGAATATTCTAAGTCCTGTTGATCAAAAGAAGTGACCCAAGGTCCTAGCATCTTTTCACCATAAAGTTCTTTTGCAAATGATTCAGCTAAACCTTCTATAATTAAGTAATCTCCAACCGTTACATTTCCGTAATCCCATTCAAAATAGGAAAAACGAATATTATGATGGAATTCATGCGCAATTAGAGCGGGGATCCGTGGGATGTTATAAGAGTTCGGATATATTGAGCATTGGATAAATCCCGGAATTCCTCCAAAGCCACAATACCCTTTTTGTTGTTCTAGCTTTTTCGGATCAGCTATATATAGACCAAATCTCAATTCATCAGAATTTATATGAAGGCTGTGTTTTTTGATAAAATTCATACAATAGTTCAAGGTGGTATTTGCCATTTGAAGAGCTTGAATTTCTTGTAGTTTTTTTAACACTTGTTTACCAGTTTGTGTTTGTGATACATCAAGATAGCCAAGCATATTGGTTGCCATGATGACATCATAGCCATTTTTTTGTGTAGCTTTTAACGGAACGTTTATCATATTCCACATCTTTTCAAAAGGCCTCATCATGTTGTATCGAAAAAAGTGTTCTTTATTTTCTTTTAGCGAAAACAATTTTTCGTATTGAGCGATTGTATCTTCAATGATGATGTTCATCAGCTGGGACCTCTTTTCTGTTGATCAGCAAATACTTTCATGGCTTCACTCATGAATGAAGCCAAGCCCTCACCATATTGATCTATATTTTTTGTAAATCGTTCATCTTGAATATAAAGTTGACCTAATCCATAAAATGCCTCGAGGGAGTATTGAGTAAAGTGATTATTTAAAAATTCATACCATTCTTTGATGGCGGCTTGTACCTCTTTGGATTGAGGAGTGAGGTTGCGGAGGGATGCTAAGTTATGAAAAACTCTATCCCATCTCAAAGATAAATCATGTTGTTCATCTTTCGACAATCGACTTAATTTGAAGTTCACGTTATCAATGGACTGATTCCCCCAGCGACAGCGAGCTTCTTCTTCATATTGGTTGAATTTCATGTTCATTCCCTTGAACCTCTCTTTATTTGTTAGGTGAATTTCTCCCGTTATATGTTTTAGCGTCTTATCAATATTTTCAATCATTCTATCGAGTGTATTTCGTTTTTCCATCAACATTTTTCGTTGTAATATAAATGCTTCATGTTTATCAAATGACGGATTGTTTATGATTTCTTTTATTTCCTTTAAGTTAAATCCCAGTTCTCTGAAAAATAATATTTGCTGTAGTGTTTCAAGGTTTTCTTCTGAATAAAGCCGGTAACCAGCATCCGTGACTTCTTTTGGGGCCAACAAACCAATTTGATCATAATGATGAAGTGTACGAATACTAATATCAAACAATTCAGCGACTTCTTTTACTTTCATATTCAACACATCTCCTTATGATATTCACTATAAAGTATGACGTTACGTGAGGGTCAATAGAAAGGGATCAATGAAGGTGTAAAAAATGAAAAAAAGACACTCATTCAGCGTCTCTTCCTCATATAGCTTCTTCTATTTTCAATGGTTCTTTATCCAAGACATCCACCAACTCTTCAGTGCTAAACAAATAAATCACCACTTCTTTATTGCCATCTTCCACATGGACTTCAACCTCAATTTTTATCTTGGCTCGTTCTCCAAGATACACCACTTCAAAGATGCCCATTCTTTTTGTTTCATTGTTTTTATTCATTTTTTGAACGTTGGTGAGTATCTGTTTGATTTCTTGATCACTCAAACCAGCATCTAAAATCGAAGTAGACACATGTGTTAAAAAAGGTTCTAGCTGATCAACATCCATATTCAATCCTGCAGCGAATTGAGCATAATGTTTGTTATAGTCTTTTGCGAACACTTCTACTGAGCCGCCAATTATCAGTAACAAGCTTAAACTAATCATGAAACGCTTTATCATCTTTCCACCTATCCTTCATGACGATCTTCTCCTTCTTATATCGGTTGAACAGATCAAATCTTCATTGATTCGATTTCTTCTCAAACAATTTGTAAATCGCTCAATTTTGTTACAGCTTGTCCTCACAACTGGCTATTTCTACTCGAAAAGAGTATCATGAGAACCAAACATAAACTGTCATCAGAAAAGAGGTTGCTGAGGTTTGAGTGAACAAATCAATTGCAGGAACTGTCATGAACTGATTCCGTATCGTTCAAAAACATGTCCATCTTGCGGGATAGACAAGCCGCTTCCGAAAAAGGAACGTGTGAAGGATCGGGTGATTTTGGTTGTGGCAGGAATTGTTGTGGTGTTACTCGCTGCAATGGTACTTGGAATGGCGAATGCCTATATTGGGATTTTTAAATAAACAAAAAAGGAGTTCCGCAGATGGAACTCCTTTTTTTGATCCGTTCTTATTTATTTTCAAATAAGCTTGTGGAATGAAGCGGCTGTACACGAGCTTTCGGGTCCATGTAAGCTTTGGCGTTGTTCACAGCAGTTGGCGCTTCACCAAATCCGCTTGCGATTAATTTGACTTTTCCTTCATACGTACAGATGTCTCCTGCCGCATAGAAGCCTTCGATGTTTGTTTCCATCGTGGATTTGACCACGATAGAGTTCTTTTCGATTTCAAGGCCCCATTGTTTGATTGGTCCAAGGGAGGAAACAAAACCGAAGTTGACGATCACGTCGTCCACATCTAGTACTTGCTTTTTATCGCCTTTCACTTCTTCAAGCACAATTTGTTCAATGCGTTCTTCTCCAATGAGCTCAGTTGGAACAAATGGTGTCAGCACATTGACTTTCGAGTTGTGCAAGTTTTCTACACTGTGCTCATGTGCACGGAATTTATCACGACGGTGAATAATCGACACTTCTTTTGCGATTGGCTCAAGCATCAGTGCCCAGTCGACCGCAGAGTCTCCGCCGCCAAGAACAGCAACACGTCTGCCAGCGAATTGGTTCAAGTCATTGATGAAGTAATGCAGGTTGCTTCCTTCAAATGATTCTGCTGTATCTAGCTCAAGCTTTCTCGGTTGGAATGCACCGTTACCAGCTGTAATGATGATCGTTTTTGAATAATGAACCTCTTGATTCGTAACGAGTTTGAAGATACCGTCTGCTTGTTTTTCAACCGTTTCCACAGCTTGCTCTAAGCAAATGGTTTGATCAAATTTATCCATTTGTTCCTTTAAATTATCAATTAATTCTTGTGCGCGGATTTTTGGGAAACCAGCCACATCATAAATGTATTTTTCAGGGTAAAGAGCGGATAGTTGACCGCCGAGCTGAGGAAGGCTTTCAATGATTTTCACACTTGCCTGTCTCATGCCCCCGTAAAACGCAGTAAACAATCCGACTGGGCCGCCCCCGATAACGGTAATGTCATATACCTTAGAATCTTCTTGCATTCCTTAATCCTCCCAAATGAAAATTGTTATCACTATATCATATCATACCACATATCGTCGTTTGACTTGTTTTGAAAAACTTGTCGTTTTTTGATGCCGATGCTGTGAAAAGGGGAAAAAAGAGAGAAAGACCGTTTATCCTAAGGATTTTCAGTTTAAAGCCTTGAAAAAAGGAGCAGAACTCGCTATTATTGTTAAGGGAACTAAATATTAATTTTTTATGAATTTTTGTCGGATACGGTCAAATGCTTTCGTTTTTTGTAGGTGAAAGTTCAGATTTTCACATACTTATTTTTTTGTTTAAATTTCATAAAATGCCGCAAAGCGGTTGAGAATAACGATATGTAATTCTTTATCCGTTTTACAGCAAATTTAAAAAAGGTGGATGTGATTCCAGTGAATAAACCGAAAATCGTTGTATTAGGTGCAGGTTATGGCGGATTAATGACTGTAACAAGATTAACAAAACAGCTTGGCACAAATGATGCGGACATTACTCTTGTGAACAAGCATAATTATCATTACGAAACAACATGGTTACATGAAGCAAGTGCAGGTACTCTTCATCATGACCGTTGTCGTTATCAAATCAAAGATGTGATTAACAGTTCCCGTGTCAACTTTGTACAAGCAACAGTTGAAAGCATTAATAAGGAAGAGAAGAAAGTTGTGACATCAGATGGCGAACTTTCTTATGACTACCTTGTTGTTGCGCTGGGTGCTGTTCCTGAAACATTTGGTATTGCAGGACTGAAAGAATATGCATTCTCAATCTCTAACATCAACTCTGCTCGTCAGCTTCGTGAGCACATTGAACTTCAATTTGCGACATATAATACGGAAGCTGAAAAGCGTCCAGAGCGTCTGACAATCGTTGTCGGCGGTGCAGGCTTCACAGGTATTGAGTTCCTTGGTGAGCTTGGAAACCGTGTACCTGAGCTTTGCAAAGAGTATGATATTGATCAAAAAGACGTGCGTATTATCTGTGTAGAAGCTGCACCAACAGCTCTTCCAGGATTTGATCCTGAATTGATCGACTATGCGATGAACTACCTTCAAGGTAAAGGTGTTGAGTTCAAAATCGGTACAGCGATCAAAGAATGTACGCCTGAAGGCATCATTGTTGGAAAAGACGATGATACAGAAGAAATCAAAGCAGAAACAGTTGTTTGGGCTGCTGGTGTACGTGGTAACCCAATCGTTGAAGAAGCTGGATTTGAAAACATGCGCGGCCGCGTAAAAGTGTCTCCAGATCTTCGAGTACCAGAAAATGAAGATGTATTCATCATCGGTGACTGCTCATTAATCATCAATGAAGAAATTAATCGTCCATACCCACCTACTGCACAAATTGCGATGCAGCAAGGTGAAACAGTAGCGAAAAACCTTGCAGCACTAGTAAAAGGTGGCACGCTTGAAAGCTTTAAGCCAGACATCAAAGGAACAGTTGCTTCTCTTGGTGAACACGACGCTGTAGGTGTTGCGTTTGGTAAAAAACTTCAAGGAACAAAAGCTTCTGCAATGAAAAAAATCATCGACAACCGTTCATTATTCATGGTTGGCGGACCAGGACTTGTTCTGAAAAAAGGAAAATTCAAGTTCTTCTAAATCGATATAGACAAAAACGTGTATCCTTGTGGTACACGTTTTTTAATGTTTGACGGAATATTTTCTCACTTGGTACTGGACAGAAAAATATGTTATGATGAATTATCAGAAAATTTAGATTAAGGAGTGAGCAATATGAATGCACAAACGAAAGAAAAAAAGTCAACTTGTCAGTATTGTTCAGGAAAAGGGTATTTTCAGTTATTGCTCGGCGGATCAGAAACATGTGAGGAATGTAAAGGGACAGGAAAGAAGCATTAATCTTACGGCTTTTTCCATTGATTGACTTCATCTCTATTTCCAAGTTAAACTAATGATGGGATATTTGGGGGTGGAGATGAAGTGATCAGTTTACCAGTCGTTATCATTTCAGTTATTTTATTTTTCGTGTTATTCTTCGGCATTGGCTTTTTGCTGAATATGCTGCTGAGAATGTCATGGATTATGGCAATTTTATATCCAATTGTATGCCTTTTCATTATCAATAATCAAAAGATGATTGCTTATGTAAGAGAACCAGGCATTGCTTTTTCCGGGATAGGAGACCGCATCGTTTCTCTTGCTGCGGCAGATATCATTATTTTATTAAGTGGTCTGATTGGTGCCATTGCCTCAGGTTTTGTCATCAATGCCCTTCGTAAAAGAGGCTATCAAATGTTTTAACTCACTTGTCCATACGCAAGTGGGTTTTTTTGTTTCTCCTTTGCATAGTTTCCATTTTGTTTGGAAACAAATAGATGGGTAGAGGAGTGACAAATAGAAATGAAAACATGGATGAAACGATTGTTCATGACAGTTCTGTTTATGCTTGCCTTGATGACAAGCTTTACGGGCATATCTGGCGTAGAACCAAGTGATTTAGCTGCATGGGTGAAAGAGACCGATGCCGGTAAGCACGTATCTTCTTTTTTAAAGCATCCAAAAAGGCAGACGATGGCGGTGAAAAGTGACGATTTGCGTGCTGTTTCTCTCGAAGAAGCATTTAATTGGAACGATTATCCGAAGCAAAAAGTTGTCGCCACAGGTTATACAGCAGGTGTAGAATCAACAGGTAAGACGAAAGAACATCATGCATATGGCATTACATATTCAGGCGTCAAAGTAAAACGTGATTTATATTCAACCGTGGCAGCGGACCCATCTGTCTTTCCGATAGGAACTGTCCTGTTTATCCCCAATTATGGCTATGGTGTAGTCGCAGATACTGGGAAAGCGATTAAAGGTCATAAGCTTGATTTATATTATGAAACGGTTGATGATGTGTATAGAGAATGGGGTAAAAAAGTGCTGGACGTTTATGTGATTAAAAAGGGTGAAGGGACGCTGACAGAAAAAGACTTAAATCAGTTGAATGAAGCGGAATCGATGCAAGTGTTCCGGCAGCAGTTTCAAGCCAATAAAGAATAAAAAAGCTTTGGATCTCAAAAGGTCCAAAGCTTTTTCGTTTCTACATGAAGTAATAATCTAAGATGAGTGTGAGCAAGATTCCTGTTAAGCCGCCGAAGAAAACTTCAATCGGCTTATGCCCAAGAAGCTCTTTCAATTTCTTTTGCTTCTCTTTTTCTTCCGCACTTGGGAAGTTCTTTGCCTCGGCAACAAACCGGTTAAAATCTGTGACCAGTTTGTTTAGGACAGTTGCCTGTTCTCCTGCCTGTCTGCGAACACCTGTCGCATCAAACATCGTAATAATGGCAAAGATGGCGGAAATGGCAAAAATAGATGTTCCTAGCCCGTGCTCTAAAGCAACTGCTGTTGAGAGTGCTGTTACTGCTGCGGAGTGTGAACTTGGCATTCCGCCTGTGCTTGTAATGAGCGACCAATCTAGTCGTCTAGAAATGATAAATTGAATCGGTACTTTTACAAATTGTGCAAAAAAGATGGCTGCAAGGCTGGCAAGCAGCGGAAAATTCGTCAGTACGCTCATGAACAAGAAACATCCTCTCTTTAAGAAAAAATAACGTGCGAAATGATAAAGTATTTACCCTAGTAAGATAAAAAAATGATGGCAGTAAGAACTGTTGCCAAGTCCATGTTCATTATAACATTAAAGAAAGTAGATGTGGAACGAGGAGACCATGGACAGGTTGCTATTGATCGCTGCCGCTTTTTCATGATGCCCTTCCGCGTGCCAAAATATAAATGTTCTTCAAGGGAAGACAGGCTGGCAATGATCGTATCAGCACATAAATTTTGATATAATAGAAGTTCCAATGTGAAATATGGAGTTCATTGAAGGAGCGTGTGATAAATATGTTTTTCTCGACAAATGAGTTGCAACATAAAGATACACTGGCCATCGGACTTTTTCAAAAGAGCCAATTATCAGGAAAAGCAAAAGAAATGGATGAGTTACATGGAGGAAGAATCACTGAATTATTAAAAGAAGGTGATATTTCGTCTAAGCGAAATCAGCTTTCGAAATTTTTCCCATCCCCTGAAACCGGCATTAAACGCATTTATTTTGTCGGGCTTGGGAAGGAGTCAGATTACACGTTTGAAGAGGCAAAGGAAGTGTTTGCGCATTTATTTAAAAAGCTTCATCAAGATAAAAAGCAAGCAGTTTCGGTTTTGCTTGATACATTCACAGGAAAGGATCTGCCTGTTCAAGATGCAGCCCATGCCCTTTCTGAAAGCTGCCTTTTAGCTACATATGAATTACAAGATTTTAAACATAAAACGAATGAACCGGATCGCTTTATCGAATTTGTTTATGCAACAACGGATCATGATGCTGCCGAAATTCAGGCAAGTTTGAAAGTGGGCGAAGTCTACGGACAATCGGTCAATTCGGCTCGTACACTTGTGAACATGCCGCCGAACATGCTTACGTCCTCTGATCTTGCATCCTATGCGGCAGAGCTTGCTTATAAATATGAATTCGAGATTGAAATTTTAGATAAAGAACAAATGGAAGAGCTCGGAATGGGCGGTATTCTAGCCGTTAATAGAGGCTCAACAGAACCACCGAAGCTGATTGTATTGAAATATCAAGGCAAGGAAGAATGGACAGACGTCATTGGCCTTGTCGGTAAAGGCATTACGTATGATACAGGTGGGTATTCCTTAAAGCCAAGAGCAAGTATGGTAGGGATGAAAACAGATATGGGCGGCTCAGCCTCTGTTTTAGGCGCAATGGAAATCATCGGTGAACTTCGTCCAGAGCAAAATGTCATTGCGGTCATCGCCTCAACAGATAATATGGTCTCAGCAGATGCGATGAAGCCAGATGACGTCATTGTCTCACTAAGCGGCAAAACAATCGAAGTGCTTAACACGGATGCAGAAGGTCGGCTTGTTTTAGCAGATGGTGTGACCTATGCGAAGCAGCATGGAGCCTCTGTGCTTGTGGATGTTGCGACATTAACAGGCGGTGTCATTGTGGCACTTGGGAATGAAACAACAGGCGTGATGACCAATAACGATGAACTGTATGCCCAGTTTAAAGAGGCATCAGAAGAATGTGGGGAAATGATTTGGCAGCTGCCAATCACCGAAAAAGATAAAAAACGAGTAAGAAACAGCAAAATGGCTGATCTGAATAACTCACCAGGCCGTGATGGCCATGCGATCATGGCAGGTGCATTTATCGGAGAATTCGCTGAAGACACCCCTTGGGTACACTTAGATATTGCAGGAACTGCCACGACAGAAAAGCCTTCATGCTTTGGACCAACAGGAGCAACAGGTGTGATGGTCAGATCATTAGCAACATTTGTGGAACGATTTGAACCGAAGAAATAAAGACAGAAGCTCTGCCAGTTGGCAGAGCTTTTTATGTAGGACATACGCCATTTGACGAAGTAAATTTTCTATGGTAACATACGTTGGTACTTTAATTATCTACTACATTAGTAAACTAAAGGATTTCGGAGGTTTCACCATGAATGCAGTTGTTTTAGCGGTTGTTTTAATGTTGATATTAAGCTTGCTGCGGGTCAATGTCGTGATTGCGTTGGCACTTGGCGCTTTAGCGGGCGGACTTGCAGGTGGATTAGGTCTAGGGGGAACAGTTCAAGCGTTCACTGACGGTCTTGGCGGAAATGCGACAGTGGCGATTAGTTACGCACTATTAGGTGCATTCGCAGCCGCACTGACGAAAACGGGTCTTCCTGATGCCATGGTCGAAGGAGCTGTGAAGCTTCTTGGAAAAGAAGGCGATTCAAGAAGAAAAACATTATCAAAAGTGCTCATTATTCTGGTCATTTTGATTGTATCTTGTTTTTCTCAAAACGTTGTTCCTGTTCATATTGCCTTTATTCCGGTCTTAATCCCGCCATTATTAAAGGTGTTTAACGAGCTTCAAATTGACCGCAGACTGCTAGCATGTGTGATGACTTTCGGACTTACTGCACCATATATTTTACTTCCGGTCGGTTTTGGACAGATTTTTCACGGAATGCTTCGTGACAACATGAAAGATGCAGGTTTAACAGTGAATTTAGCAGACATTCCGTATGCGATGCTGATTCCTGTAGGCGGCATGGTTGTTGGCTTGATCGTTTCACTCTTTGTCTATCGTAAGCCAAAAACATATGAGAATCGTGACATTACGGATGTAGAAAAATCAGCATATACAAAAAAGAGCTTATTCTTTGCTGGACTTGCGATCCTTGTATCACTTATTGTTCAGTTATATCTCTCTCAAAGCCTTGGAGTCGAAGGGATGATCTTCGGTGCGCTTGCAGGCTTGCTTGTCTTGTTTGTAACGGGAATGATGAAACGTGATGAAGCAGATGCGCTGATTACATCTGGCATGAACATGATGGCATTTATCGGATTTGTCATGCTTGTTGCAGCTGGATTTGCCAATGTTTTAACGAAAACAGGAGATATTGAATCTCTCGTCAAGGCGTCTTCTCAATTTATCGGAAACAGCCAAAGCTTAGCGGCTATTTTAATGCTACTGGTGGGTCTGCTAGTGACAATGGGCATTGGCTCATCATTTGCAACGATTCCGATTATTACGACGATCTTTGTCCCGCTTTGTTTACACTTAGGATTCAGCCCGATGGCGACTATTGCGATTATTGGTTCAGCTGCGGCGGTAGGAGATGCAGGTTCACCTGCAAGCGACAGTACACTCGGACCAACATCTGGACTGAATATGGATGGACAGCATCACCACATTTGGGGTACATGTGTCCCAACATTCGCCTTTTATAATATCCCGCTCGTCTTGTTCGGCTGGCTTGCGGCAATTATGCTATAAATGAAAAAAGGTTCCTTACTCATAGAGTAGAGGAGCCTTTTCTGATATTAGGAAGCTGTTTGTTCTTTTCGAAAGGATGTGGCTTTTGAAACTGATCGATAAATTTTAGGTGCCAGCATCGCAAGGAGAATGGTCAGCGCGTAGTCTTTTACCATAAACCACATCATGAAGAACCATGTGGTTTGATAAGAGATTGGTGCGTTCAGCCATACATTTAATGCGATGTACGTATAAGTTGTCCCGATCACATACATCACGGTCGTTCCTGCAATGGCTGCAAATAAAAAGCGGCCAAAACCAGGGTTTTGTCTTTTTTCAAGAATGAATCCGGCAAGCCATGCAGCAGGAATGTATGATAACACAAAGCCACCGCTTTTTCCTAAAATAACGCCGAGACCCGCCGAGAACTGTGCGAATACAGGTGCACCAGCGATCCCAACAAGAGCATAGACAATCATGGCCAATGCGCCAAGTCGTCTGCCTAGCAAAAGACCAGCAAGCACACAAAAAAACGGCTGCATCGTAAGTGGGATTCCGCCGACCTGTAAAAATGGCACAATGGATGTGATATTGGCTCCGATAGCCATGAGTGCAGCAAACATCCCGACGAGCACAAAGTCAGCTGTTCTTGTCTTCTTTTGCATGATATTTCCCCCTGTCTTATCTGTACAAATAGATTAAGGGGAAGAGGTTCTTTTGTCAACTTATTTTTATTTTAGGTTAACAATAAAACCCGCCCCTGAAAAGGGCGGGCTAGATATTAAGCTTCGGTCATGGAAGAGGTTTCAAGGGCTTTACTAACAGGCACATAATCATAGCCGAGATCACGAGCGACAGCTTCATAGGTGATATGTCCATTCATCACATTGACGCCTTCAGCAATCGCCTTGTTTTCTTTGATCGCTTTTGCAGCACCTTTATTTGCAATCTGCAGTGCGTATGGGACCGTGACATTTGTTAAAGCAACTGTCGATGTTCTCGGAACCGCTCCTGGCATATTGGCAACAGCATAATGTAAAATGCCGTGCTTTTCATAAGTAGGCTGATCATGTGTTGTGATATGATCGATTGTTTCCACAATCCCGCCTTGGTCAATGGCTACATCGACAATGACAGAACCAGGCTTCATTTGTTTCACCATTTCTTCTGTGACAAGGGTTGGAGCTTTAGCACCTGGGATGAGAACCGCACAAATGAGCAGGTCTGCCTCGCTCACTGAATCTGCAATGTTAACAGGATTAGACATTAACGTTTTCATTTGATGACCAAACTGATCGTCCAGCTGACGTAATCGTTCCGCATTTACATCAATAAGGGTGACATCTGCGCCAAGTCCGATCGCCATTTTCGCTGCATTTGTTCCAACGACACCGCCGCCAATAATGGTGACTTTCCCTCTCGATACTCCTGGCACGCCGGCGAGCAAAATGCCTTTTCCGCCTTTTGGCTTTTCTAAAAATTGAGCACCAATTTGAGCAGCCATTCTACCTGCTACTTCAGACATTGGCGTTAATAGAGGGAGTGATTTTCCGTCCGTTACCGTTTCATAAGCAATGGCTGTTACACCTTTTTGTTTTAATGCTTCAGCCAAGGAGGGCTCTGCTGCAAGGTGCAAGTACGTAAATAAGATCAGACCTTCTCTGAAATAAGCATATTCTTCAGGTAATGGTTCTTTTACCTTCATAATCATATCAGAAGATGCCCACACATCTTTCGCTTGATCAAGAATCTCTGCACCAACAGATACATAATCGTCATCAGTGAAACCGCTTCCAAAACCAGCGTTCGTTTCAATTAAAATCTGGTGTCCAGCTGAAAGCAATTGAGATGCTGCTCCTGGTGTTAATGCGACCCGGTTTTCATTGTTCTTAATCTCTTTCGGAATGCCGATGATCATATCAATTCCTCCTATGCTTATCTATTGATATTGTATGTCTAGTGTATCCTGAAAGTTTAGAAAATTCTTCGGTTGAATGAAAAAATTAAAAAACGCCTCTTTGTGAAATTTCACAAAGGGACGTTTTTTAGCTTCATATCAAGATAAATAGTCATTTTCTCATTCATGTTTTTTAAATCAATTTCTGCAATGTCCGTAATCCGCTTCAGTCTGTAATTCAGTGTGTTGATATGAATATTTAACTGCTTTGCGGCGATATTGGCGTTGCTGTCACAATCAATAAATCGTTCAAGGGTCTCGACGAGGTTGGAATGATGCCTGAGATCGTAATCCTCAAGTTTTGATAAAGAGTAACTGGAATAAGACGATCCCTTTCGTTTTTCAGCAAGCACATCTAAGTATTGATAAATACCCAGTTCAGAAAAGCTGTTTAATTGTTCTGTTTCCACAGGAAAGCGTTCTTTTGTTTTTAAGACGGCCAGTGCTTCTTTATAGGATGGCTGAATATGAGTAATGTGATCGTAAATTCCACCAATGGCCGCTTGAACGTCATGGAGCTGATACCGATCAGACAACTGCTTTAGCATGCCGCTTGTGAATTGTTTAATATCTTGAAGCGGATGTTCTGTTTTTGGCGAGACAAGAATAATGAATTCGTTAAAATCAACAGTCGTTAAAAGCACCTGCACTTGCTGCGTTGTTTCAAGCAGATAGGAGAGCTTCTTTTCCGTATCTTCTGTGAGTTCATCACGAAGGCGAAAAATAATAATCGCATACGTGTCTGGACACCTCATCCCAAGTCTCAAGAAGAGATCAAGCATCTCATCCTTTTCATGAATATGTCCTGTGAGCATCTTCCAAAATAGCTCCTGATTGCGTTCTTCTGTTTTCGTTTTTCGAATTTGTAAATTGAGTAATTTGTTTTTCACGGCATGTGCTGCCATCTTGAGAAGGTCCATTTCTTCATCTGAAAAAGGCTGCGTGGATTCAATTGCCCAGATAAAGCCGAGCACCTCTTTGTCTTTCCATATGGAAATGGCAACCCTGCTGGATAGACCGACTTCTGCAATTTGAGGTACGCGAAGCGGTTCATCTGTTTTAAGGAGTGTAGGAATGATACCGTCTTTCCAAAGCCGATTAATGACTTTTTCCGGTACACGGCGGGAGATAATGGTTGAAGTTCTGGCGGGATCAGTGAAATCATTATGTGTGCTATAGGCTAATAATCGATGATGAGTATCTTCTATAGTAATAGGGCAATTGAGCACATCACTAATTTGGTCTGCCACATCCTCTAAACGATCAAGGCTATACTTAAATGGATCTGTCTTTTTTGTCATAAAAAACCCCTGCTTTTTCGAATATTTCACGTACTTACATTATGAAGAGAATCAGGTACGTAAATCAACAAAAAAATGCCATAATCATTAAAAAAACAAAAAGCTTGAGAAATGAGCACATTGGTCATGCGTTGATCACAAAAAGAAATAGTACAATAATAATGTAGTAAAAAATCAATAGGCGGAAAGATTCATGGAAGTGCACGCCCTTTTATTAAGAATATATGACCAAAAAACTGTTAAATACTAGATAAAGAGCGAAAAAACAGTAATTCCATAGACTCATTTTGTAAAATAAAAACAGATTTGTTTGACTGTGTATCATTTCTGTTTTTATAATAATAACGTCAAAAAATAAGTGGATTAGCCCATTATATGGCGGCTATGCACGGGAGGTAATGAGGAATATGTCAGGAATTATTCGCGTAACCCCAGAAGAACTAAGAGCGACCGCTAAGCAATATGGTGTTGAAAGTCAAGAAGTGTTAAACCAAGTTGATCGTCTAAATAGAATGATCTCTGACCTAAAAGGAATGTGGGAAGGTGCTTCTAGTGAAGCATTCGCTGATCAATACGAACAGCTAAAACCTTCATTCATCAAAATGTCTGATCTATTAACAGATGTCAGCAATCAGCTTGATCAAACTGCAAATACACTTGAAAGCACTGACCAAGACATCGCTAGCCAAATCCGCGGCTAATCAAAGGGATTTCCTTTCTAAGTGTGAAAAGCAGAAAAAGCGCCGAGTCTGTCAGTTGATGCCGGCGCTCTTTCTATTTTGTGAGGTGGAAATTTGTGTATATCGATATTACCATCGACTTAAAAAACTATGATGGCAGTGTGTTTGATTTGAGACTATCAAATTATTTACATATTAAACAAGTCATCCATATCGCCTGGCAGGCAAAACAAATCTCACTACCTAAACGAGATGGCGGATGGGTGCGTGTAGTCAATAAGAAAGCTGTGTTTTCAGGCGAATATAAGCTGTCAGACTGTGGAATCACCACAGGAGACAGGCTGGAAATACTATGAAAGGACTTTTGTAAATGGCAGATAAAAAGAGTTCCTATTTAGAAGAACAATTAGAAGCAGTCATGAAAAAAGAGGAAGGCACTTACACCTTCATTTTTCAAAGAGAGACAATTAAACTCTTAGACGGTTTAGAAGCGGCACCGATTAAAGACATCAATCCTTCATTTAAAAAAGAGATCCAATTAACCGAAGGTGAGGTCATCATTTCCATTCAACCGCCTCCTGCCTATCAGGAATTTCGTTTCATCCATGCAAAGGATGAAAAAAGCAAATGGATTTTTTCATACCAGCTTGTCGATGCAGTGTGCAAACACGACGTGAAGCGGCTGCATCCTATTGTTTCTCCTGAAAACATTGTTTTTCATCAAGGCTTAGCGCCTGCATTTTTGCATTACGGGGTCAAAGAAAGCATCCCGCCATATGAAACCGACCAACATCGTCTGTTAAAAGAGGTCAAAGCCGTCATTCTTCGAGTGGTGGACCATGAATATCAGTTTCAAGAATATTTGGCTTATCATGATACGTTGAAATTATCTGAGCAGGCAAAGGAAATAAGTGATACACAGTCACTGGAAGAATTGTCTGCTTTGATTCAACAAAAAATAGAAGCCATCGAAGCAAAAGAAAAGACGCTCTTAACCATTCCAAAAAAGAAATGGAAGATCGAACGATACATTGGACTTGGTCTCCTTGTTCTTTTGATTCCTGCATTGGTGTATACCATTTACACGTTCTTTTTCGCCATGCCGAAACAAGAAGCGTATGTGGAAGCGAACAAGTATTATCTCAACAAACAGTACAGCCAAGTGGTGGATACGCTCGAAAAATACAAAGCCGATCAAATGCCAGTCTCTCTTCAATATGAACTGGCCATTTCGTATGTGCAAACGAATCAAGGGAATCTATTGCTTGACCAGCACAAAAAAGAAATCACGGATACGTACACATTGCAGACAGACCCGCAATACTTCCTGTTCTGGATTCATATTGGACAAGGCAATAGCAAGGAAGCTCTGGATATTGCAAGGGTGCTCGGGGACGACCGATACATATTCACAGCACTCGTCGCCTACCGCAATGAAATTCAAAATGACGACAGCCTATCTGCTGAAGAAAAACAAAAACAGCTAGATCCAATCATTAAGGAAATGGCGAAGTATGAAGAAAAAGAAACAACGGAGACGAGCACCAATGACTCCTCAGATGCAAGCCAAACAGATGAAACAGCTGAACAAAAAGAGCAGTCAAAAGCCGATCAGGAGAAAAAAGAGAAAGAATCTGATGCAAAAAAGAAAACCTCTCAGACGAAAAAAGATGAGAAAAAATAATTCTTTCGATACAACTGACAGTTGGTGCTGTCCGATGAGGAGGTGGAGCGTTTGAGTCTTCTATGGGTTTTTTATGAGGAAGATTATCAAACTGTCCGTTTAGATGAGCAGTTCAACCGGGAAGCTGTGATTGGACCTGAAATAGAGCATACAGTAACGATTCCTTCCCTTTCGTTTGATGAAGGATTGATTCGTTTATCTCCAGATGAAACGAATGACGGCTTTTCTCTTTATCAGGGCGAAAAAAAGAAAGGTCACTTACTTCCACATGAACCATATCAGGTTGGTTCACTCACACTCATGTTGATGGATTCACATCATGATCAAACCATTTATTACCTAGGAAATAGAGTCGAAGTGACTATTTCAAGTGAAGAAATAGATGAAGCGGATGTGTGGAAAGAAGAAGCCCATTCAATGTTTCAAGATGCCAAATCCTTCACGTTGGAAAAAATAGAAGGCACTTGGTATGTGATTCCCCAAGATGAAACGATCTATGTGAACGGGAAACAGCTGCACGGTCCACAGCAGCTTCTTGCTGGGGATGAGCTGTTTTGGAACTTTTTGACGCTGTCATTGAAAGATGATGATTTATTGCAAGTAACAGCATTTGAACCATTTCAAACACGTTTAGAAAAAACAAGGCCGCCGAGTACCGAAACGAAACAAAAATATCCTTTATATAGACGAACACCACGTTTGATTTACGATCTGCCAGATGACCGGGTGTCTTTCAGCTTTCCTTCACAGGAGAGTGAAAATAATGGCAGAGGACTTTGGCTCGTAGTTCTTCCGCCGCTTGTCATGCTGATTGTCATGGGGATCGTGGCCCTTGTACAGCCGCGAGGCATCTTTATTGTCGTGTCGATGGCGATGTTTATTATGACGTTAATTACTTCGTCCGTTCAATATTTTAAAGAGAAATCACAGCGCAAAAGACGAGAAGAGAAGCGGCAACGCGTTTACTCGCTTTACTTAGAAAATAAGCGGAAAGAGCTGCAAGAGCTGTATGACCGTCAACAATTTATTTTAACGTATCATTACCCGTCTTTTGAACAAATGAAATATTTGACGTCAGAAATCAGCGGGCGTATTTGGGAAAAGACGCTTGTCAGTGATGATTTTTTACAGCTGCGTCTAGGGACAGGTGCAGTTCCTTCAAGTTATGAATTATCGACGAGCGGCGGCGATATGGCCAATCGTGACATCGATGACTTAATGGAACAAACCCAGCATATGCAAAACGTCTATCGCGAGGTAAAAGATGTACCGATTACGTTCGGTCTTGCGGACGGTCCAACCGGATTAATAGGAAAACCGGCAATTGTCAAAAATGAGCTTCACCAGCTTGTCGGCCAGCTTGCTTTCTCGCACAGCTATCATGATTTGAGATTTGTTTTTATCTTTAATGAACAGGAGTATGAGAACTGGGAATGGATGAAATGGCTGCCGCACTTCCAACTTCCTCATACATACGGGAAAGGGTTTATATATAACGAACAAACACGTGATCAGCTCTTGTCTTCTATTTATGAAATTTTACGAGAGCGTGATCTGGAAGAGGAAAAAGAGAAAAAAATCTTTACGCCTCACTTTGTGTTTATCGTGACAAACCATGAACTCATTGCGGAACATGTGATTTTAGAATACCTAGAAGGCAGCCGGACGGATTTAGGCATCTCAATTATCTTTGCGGCAGAAACAAAGGAAAGCTTGGCTGAAAATATTTCAACGCTTGTTCGTTACATTAACGAAGAAGAAGGAGATATTCTCATTCAGCATAAGAAGGCCGTACGAATTCCATTTCAGCTGGATGCACATGAGCGAGCGGACAATGAGTTGTTTGCCAGAACCTTAAGAACATTAGATCATCAAGTCGGGATGACCAACTCGATTCCAGAAACGGTTTCCTTCCTTGATCTGTTTCATGCCAAACAGGTAGATGACATTGGCATTCGTGAAAAATGGCTGACATCTGAAACAGCAAAGTCATTATCTGTGCCTATCGGTTATAAAGGAAAAAACGATATTGTCGATCTGAATCTGCATGAAAAAGCACATGGCCCACATGGTCTGTTAGCGGGAACAACGGGATCAGGAAAAAGTGAGTTTTTACAGACGTATATTTTATCCTTGGCTGTACACTTTCACCCGCATGAAGTGGCCTTCCTGCTCATTGATTACAAAGGAGGCGGAATGGCGCAGCCGTTCCGAAATATTCCGCACTTACTTGGTACGATCACAAACATTGAAGGCAGCAAAAACTTTAGTGAAAGAGCGCTTGCCTCTATTAAAAGTGAACTGAAGAAAAGACAGCGCTTGTTTGATCAGTATCATGTGAATCATATCAATGACTATACGAAACTCTATAAAGAGAAAAAGGCGGAACAGGCGATGCCTCATTTGTTCTTAATCTCTGATGAGTTTGCTGAATTAAAAAGTGAAGAGCCAGATTTTATTAGAGAGCTTGTCAGTGCCGCGCGGATTGGACGAAGTCTCGGTGTCCATCTCATTTTAGCGACACAAAAGCCTGGCGGGGTCATTGATGATCAAATTTGGAGTAACTCCCGCTTTAAAGTCGCATTAAAGGTACAAGATGCATCAGACAGTAAGGAAATTTTGAAAAATAGTGATGCAGCGTCGATTACCGTGACAGGTCGTGGATATTTACAAGTGGGGAACAATGAAATCTATGAATTATTCCAATCAGCGTGGAGCGGTGCACCGTATATGGAAGATGGCTACGGATCAGAAGATGACATCGCCATTGTAACGGACACTGGACTGATCCCATTATCAGGGGTAAGTACAGAGCCGGCTGTGAAAAAAGAGACAGTGACGGAAATTTCCGCTGTTGTGGATGAAATTGAACGTATGCAGCAGGAGCTTGGAATTGAAAAGCTTCCGAGTCCATGGCTTCCACCGCTTGAAGAACGGATTCCAAAAACACGTTATGCATCAAGTGAAGAGCACGTCTTCCATTTCGCTCTTGTCGATGAGCCAGATCAGCAAAGCCAGCATCCACTTTCTTATCAAATGATGGAGGATGGAAATATTGGCATCTTCGGTTCATCCGGCTACGGCAAATCACTTGCTGCAACCACACTGCTTATGAGCTTCGCAGAAAGATATTCACCTGAAGAATGGCATGCATATATTTATGACTTCGGTAACGGCACCTTGCTACCGCTTGCCAAACTTCCGCATACGGCTGATTATTTCTTAATGGATCAAATGAGAAAGATTCAAAAGTCGATGAAGCGTCTTCGTGAAGAGGTTGAATATCGCAAGCGTTTATTTAGACAGCAGGAAATGAGTCATATCAAAATGTACAATGCGCTGAATGAGAAAAAGCTTCCATTCATATTTATCGTGATTGACAACTTTGACATTGTGAAAGACGAAATGCATGAACTCGAATCTGAATTTATTCAGTTAAGCCGTGATGGACAATCGTTAGGCATTTATTTCTTAATCACAGCGACTCGTGTCAACGCAGTCCGTCAATCGCTTATGAACAACTTGAAAACAAAGATTGTCCATTACTTAATGGATCAAGGAGAGGCATACTCCATTATTGGCAGACCGAAATTCAGCTTAGAGCCGATTCCAGGACGAGTCATTATCAACAAAGAAGAGCTTTACTTTGCCCAAATGTTCCTGCCAGTTGAAGGAGAGAACGATCTCGAATTGTTTGAGCATTTAAAACAAGAGATCCAGCTTCTTCATGATCGCTTTGCATCAGCTGAAAAACCAAAACCTGTACCAATGCTTCCTGATAAACTAACCATTTGGGAGCTAGAGAGTCGCTTAGAAGAACAAAAACAGCCGTATGACATTCCAGTCGGACTAGATGAGGAATCTGTTGCACCTGTTTACTTTGACTTGAAGAAGAATAAACACTGCCTCATCATCGGTCAAACGCAGCGAGGAAAGACAAATGTGACAAAACTGATGCTTGATCAGCTATTAGCAGCAAAACCTGAGAAGCTAGCCGTCTTTGATTCGATAGATCGGGGTCTCTCTCATTACGCAAAAGAAGAGAACATTGATTACCTTGAAACAAAGGATGATATCACCGAATGGGCAGAGGAAATAGACCGCTTATTCAAGGGACGTGAAGAGGTGTACGTCGAAGCTGTGCGCCGTGGAGAGACTGATCAGTTGTCGTTTTCTCAAATTGTGCTTGTGATTGATGGCATTACACGTTTTCAGCAGACGATCGATCCGCGTCTTCAAGACCAATTGGCTGATTTCATGAAGTCATATGCACATCTAGGCTTTAGCCTGATCGCATCAGGGAATCATACCGAATTTAGCAAAGGCTATGATGCACTCACAAACGAAATCAAACAAGTTCGTCATGCCATGTTACTCATGAAAAAATCAGAACAAAACATCATACCGCTTCCGTATGCAAGACAAGAACCAGAGATTCAGCCAGGATTCGGATATTTGGTTGAAAACGGGAAAGAGAAGAAAATCCAGGTTCCTTTATGTGCGGTAGAAAGGAAGAGTGTTCAATGACAGAGCAGCAAAAAAGCTCCATCAAAATCGTGTCGACCATGATACTGATTCTCGTCTTGCCGGTTCTATTTTTCCATCTCATTGGGGATGATCCGGCAAAACAGAAAAAGAATGCCACACGTAACATTGCAGTGGTCAATGAGGATATGGGGGCGAGCGAAAGTGAAAATACCGCTCGTTTCGGACAGGATGTGGTGGCGGCATTATCAGAGCGTCCAGATTACACATGGACAGTCGTCAATCGAAGTGCGGCAGAAAATGGCCTGAAAAATAGAAAGTACGATGCAGTTCTCTATATTCCATCTGACTTCTCTAAAAATGTGCTGAGCTATGATAAGGATCATCCTGAGAAGGCATCTATCCAATTCTCAATCCAAGATCAGCTCAATGCAGTGAATAAAGAAAAAGTACAAAGAGAGCTAGAAAATGCTCAAAAGAAAATGAATGAACAAATGTCGACTTTATATTGGAGTTTTGTATCACAGGAAATCGGCAATGTCAGAGAAGAGTTTGAGCATATTGTTGGCAAAGAGGTCGAATTCCAAAACACGATGTACAACTTCTATAAGCCAAATTCAAACAAACTATCTGATGCCGTCCAGCAGCAGAAGAAACAAATAGAAGAACTAAAAAATGCGATGGCCGATTCACAAAAACAGTATAAAGACGGTTTAAGTACAACAGAAGAAGCGAAAAGCCAGCTGAAGGATTTCGTAAAAGTAGTCGATCAATATCAGCAGTATCAAGACAAACAAAAGGATCTCTTGATCAAAGCGCAATCGACAAGCAAAAAACAAATCCAGCAAGGACTCAAACAGCTTGCGGAGATTCAAAACCAAAATGCCCGCAGCTTTAGCGATCAAATGGGAGGACTCAAAACCGATATCAATGGGGTCCAAAGTCAGCTTAAAACAACGGACAGCGCAATTCAATCTGTTCAAAAGGCAAGAGAAGACGCAATCCCTAAGCAATCGTCGGGTTTAACGGACCTTGTGAAGGCGTCTCAAGAAGAACTGTTGAAGAATTATGAAGGTCAATACTTAGAGGCCTATAAAAGTAAGATCATCGCCTTGCAGAATAAGCTAGAAGCAAAAAGGCAAGAGCTAATCAACGCACCCGAGCAGCCAGCTGATCCTGATGATGACGGGCAATCAGATCAAGATAACGAGAACCCAGAAGAGATTGGCATTAACTTAGATGATGAAACAAATGAACTCTCGCAAATTTCATCGGAAATGAACGATCTAGCTGATCAATTAGAAGATCAGACTGCACCTCCTACTAATGAAGATGATAAAGAGGGTGAAAACGGTCAGGATGCTGTTCAGCCAGATAACAGCGGCACGAATCAATCAAAAGATGACCTAAAAGCACTGTCTAATCGTTTAGAAGAAGTGAAAAAGAAGATTCAAGAAAAAGCGGCCGCTCATAACGACCAATTGAAAGACAAAGTAAGTCAAATGAGTAAGGAGCTTGAAAGCCTCACGAAAAAAGTAGAGAAGCTTGAAAAGATGATTCTGAGGTTACAAGATCGATATAACGTCATTCCGAATGAAATCAAAAATCAGGAATCCTCTATTTTAAACAAAGTGCAAGAGCTGAAACGAGTAAACTCGCCGATTGGCAACACTTTGAATACGAAAATATTTGATCAAGAGTTTAAAACAAATTCAACAAGCACCAAAAAGTTAATGGAATACTCCAATCAACTGTCTCAGCTAGAGATGATGCTTGGGAATCTATATCAACCAACAAACAACTCATCTCTACTAGACACAAAAGGAGATGAAATCCAGTCCATCCTTTCCATCAAAAAAGAAGAAACGGAAAACTGGGATACACTCAAAAATCAAATGCTGACGTCAAATGATGATGTGTCTACCTTTATTGATGAGATGCAAAAATTCTCAGATGGCTACGCAGAATACATTTCGACTCAGCAGGCAAGCATGGAACAGGAGTTAAATGCCATTTCTGAAAGTGCGGACACAGTAGCTGAACAAATGGCTGATCAAGGAGATGCGGTGTATACGGCGGACCTTGCGGGCAGTTCGATTGTTGTGAGTGCACAGGATTCAATTGGTCAGGAAGTGCTTCGTCTTTCTGAAAATATGAGTTCGTTAACCGACCGCCAAAAAGGGGTGGCAGATTATACGAATAATATCGAAGAAAGTGTCACAACCGTTCAAGAAAAAGCGGATACGCTGAACGAAAACTGGAGTAAGAATGTCAATTCTACGAAGCTTGTTCAACAAGATTTGAAGGGTATTTTAGGCAACACTTTAGACGATCAAGGCAACAGCAACTATGTGTATAACCATTTAGCTAATCCGCTGAAAATTAGCGGCGATGTGCCAGAAGAAAAAACGCAGACTGTACCCCCAGTAGTCATTTTGGTTATTGTCATGATCAGCAGTTTGTTGATTGGCTTTTTTAGCTCGTACTATGCGTCAGCGCCAATGCTGGTCAAAGGTGCACTCTTTGGTATTTTAAATCTGCTAGTCGGGCTCATGATCAGCCTGTTTGGACTCAACATTTACAAACTAGCTGATGACCAAGCCATTCAATGGTCGATCTTTACGATTTTGCTGCTAGTGGCATGCTCTGCCTTTATTCGCACAGCTTTCCTTTTCGGTTCAATTGCCGGATGGATGGCAGCAACAGCGCTTATTTTCTTCTTTGTTGCACCGTTAATTGATTTGGTCATGCCAAACTTCCATTTTACAAATCCAGTGACAGACGTGTATCTGTCCATCCAATATGGAAATGGAGACAACTTCGGTATGGGCATCACAGGGCTACTGATTTTAACGATATTGTTCATGGTCATTCCACTAGTGAAGACGCTATGGAAAGACAAAACAGAGGAACGTGATGTCACTCATGAGGCTTAATCTATTCGTCAAAGGGATGGCACTTGGTGTCATATCCCTTTTTCTCCTCAGTCCTGCTGCTTTTGCTGCTACAGGTGAAGATACGGATACGAATGTCAAGCCGAATGAATATCAAGAAAAGAACCTCAATATTAATTCGAGTATATTGAGGGATCAAACGAAATACGAACAAAGCAAAACAACATCTAAAGTCAAAACGGACATTCACTTTGCTGACCCGCCTAAGACCTCTGGTGGTCAACTTGCGCCGCAGCTTTTTAGTGATCTGAAAGAAAATCCGCCTAAAACGCCAGCTCGTATGATGAAAGAGATGAATATCTCTTTCAGCGATTCGGCTGTATCAACGCCTTCTGGCGATGATCATGAAAAGCAGAGATCGGCGCTTCTGCCAATCATTTTTGGCATCTTGATCGCCTTTGGCATCATTGTCATGATCATTCTGATTCCAAAGGTGAATGTGAAGACGGAAAAGAAATAGCCTGCCTTATGAAAAGGGCAGGCTTTTCTTTATGCAGATTGCTTGATGTGATACCGATTCACTATTTAAAATAGTGTTATCAAGGGAGGAGATTGTCATTCGAATTTCAATCGTCACAGGCGGATCAAAAGGATTTGGTTTAGCACTTGTCAAACAGCTACTTTCACGCGGGGATAACGTGTACACCGCTGCAAGAAGTGAGTCGCCAATATCCCATCCACACCTCACGCATTCACAGGTCGATCTCACAGAGGAGGAATCGGCTGCAAAATGGCTTCAGAGCATCTTGTCCTCGCAAACTCTCGCAGACGCTGATGACGTCTTGCTTGTCAATAATGCAGGAATGGTGACTCCTATCAAGCGTGCAGGGCAAGGCGGAGAGGATACGCTTCATCAGCATTATATGCTGAACCTTGTCGTCCCTGTTTTGCTCAGTCATGTGTTTGTGAGGGAGACACAATCCTTTGAGGGGAAGAAAACCATCGTGCATCTTTCTTCTGGAGCAGCTAAAAATCCGTACAAAGGATGGAGTGCCTATTGCAGCTCAAAAGCAGGGCTTGATATGTTTATGAGGACTTTACATGAGGAACAACAGGACGAAGCATATCCTGTCACCACGTTTTCCTTTTCACCCGGTACGATTGATACGGATATGCAGGGAGAGATTCGGAAATCCTCCAAACAGGACTTTGAACAAATTGAGCGGTTTCAGCAATTACATGAAACAGGTACGCTAAAGAGCCCAGATGAAGTGGCCGGTATTTTACTCGACCTTCTAGGAGATGACCCAGCTGGCGGTTGTGTATACGATGCCCGTGAGTATGAAAAAAAGCAGTCATAACGGCTGCTTTTTTCGTATTGTACAAGCAAAGACAGCTTATCGAGCATAAGCTAATTTTGAGACTCATCGGAAATATGACAGAACATTTGAGTTTCTTTTCAGAATATGTTAGGATGCTAAAAATATAGATAAGGAGGGGTTTCCATGAGAAAGGTTACATTAATGGATGTTTACACCCATCCAGTCGCTCAAAAATATTTAAATCGTTCAGGAAAAGCCCACGCCATTGCTTGTGCTTATCACGCATTCAAACTGGCGATGCAGGCGGGGATTAACCCGGATCTTGCTGTGAAAGCAGCACTCTTGCATGACATCGGCCACTATGAATGGTATACAGCAGGCGGAGAATGGGATTACGAGACATATAGACGAAATGATATTCATGCCATTAAAGGGGCAGAGCGGGCACATAAACTGCTCATACGGCTCGGCGAGGAACCAAAAGCAGCCAAAGAGATTGCCCTTGCGATTTTGCTTCACACAGATTCATATTTGCCAGAGGGCGACCTGCATAAGGACACACTCCAGCAAATTGTGAAGAAAGCAGATGAAATGGACGAAGAGCCTGGTGGACACCATCATTACAGACAAATAGATGAATCACTTGCGCTCAAAAAAATTGCTGATTTGGATGAGAAGGTGCAGCAGGCGCTTCAGCCCATGAAACGCTCTGTTTAATATGGAATATCTCCATGAATCGTTCCGTGCTGATCCACATACAATGTGCGAATCACAGTACGGTTAAATGCCGATGTCCCTGACGCAGTGAGACCTGTGTAATGAACCGTGACGGAATAAGCACCTTCTTTTTTCAATTGAACGGCTGATGAAGAGCTCGTTTTCAGTGGATGATCCTTCTCGGCATCTTTAAAATAAATGGTCTCTACAGTTTTGCTTAATCGTTTAATCAGCTTGCTCGAATGTGTCGATGCATCTCCTGATTTCGCTGCAGCGATTTTGATTTCTTCATTTAATGGTGAATCAAAGGATACAAGTAGCAAATAAGGATCCTTTTTTCCTGAATTTGATCGAATCGTCCATTTTCCTGGAACGGGTTTATTGATTTGCACATGGTGTGAATAGGCGCCTTCATATGGGAATGATGCTTCGGATGTCGTCAAATTGGTTAAGACATCTCCATTTGGTGCAACGATTTCCGGATTGGCTTCCTGTCTTTCATTTAACCACTGAATCGATAGGCCATTCGTTCCTTCCTCTACATAGAACGCTTCTGTTTTATCCTTTTCACTTTCTCCACCTTTCACATAAACGTTTGTATTTAGCTCCGAAGAGACTGGTTCTTGCTCTTGTTCGTCTTCGCTTTCAGCGCTTGCGGTACTTGCACGCAGCTGTGCCTGAAATACGGGGAACATGCTTGTGCCGTTTTTGATCGAAAAGTGGTCCCACTTTCCTGTTAAAATATTGTTTGCATATGCTAGCTTTGTGCTGCTGACTGTCACAGCGCCATCGTTTGCACCAAAGCTTTTTAAATACATGCCGCCTAAATAAAGCACTCCGCCAAAAGTTCCCCATTCTGAACCAGAATAGGTCACATATTTATGAGGAAACGTCTCCAACCGGTCGGTTTCACTTCGAAAAGCTGCCATCATCCCGGTTTGCAGAGAATAGAGCGCGTCGCTCTTTTGTCCAAGGATTTGCGCAAGCCAGCTTCCGCCTTTGCTATAGGCTAAATCCGCAAGCGGCGTCCCATAATGTGGAGAGCCAAGTGTGATGACTTTCTCTACATATGGATGAGCGTTGTAATACACGAGTGCAGCCTGCGTATCCACTCCGCCTTTACTATGACCGATTATGATCAGTTTTCTGCCGAAAAATTCATAGATTTCTTTTAACTTTTCTGCTAATAGTTTCCCATTCTTTTTCATGTCCTGATCTGGATATAAATCTATGAACGCGCTTTCGTATCCGTTCAGAACAGCTTGTTTTGCCATATCGTTTCGATCAGACCATGTGGAGGAAGAACTGTTTATGCCATGAACAAAAACAAGTGGGGGTTTTGACAGGTCTTTTTGTACCGGTTCTTCTCCTTTAAACCACTTCCCTGGTGTACCAGGTGCATCTCCAATTGTGCCTGCGTGCGCATAACTTGCAGAGGATAGTAAGAGCATGACAGCAACGATACAGATTAATTTTTTCAAGATCATTCACCTCTTCAAATAATTTAAGATGTTGGCAGCACCAATCTATTATACTTCTAAAAATTGTAAAAAAATACGGAATGTAAAAATACGGTAATAATGTTGTAGGTTTGCTGAGTGACACTCACATGGGTCATTGCATACGCTGTGGGTAAATACACAAGTAAAGGGGCAGGTAGCATGGCACAACAAGGAAGTCCACAGCTTGTTTCATTAGTTGATCCATATGTTTATCAAACATTGCAGAAAGTAGTCGGTATGAGATTGATTGTTCAAACAGTGAAAGATACAGTACGTGGAAAGTTGAAGGAAGTGATGCCGGATCATATTGTGATTGAGGCGGGGGCAAAATCAGTGTTTTATGTGCGGATCCAGCAAATCGTGTCGGTGATGCCTGATCACAGTGAAAGAGTGTAAAAAGCAGACGCACAGGTGTCTGCTTTTTTCAATGCTTACAGAATGTATATCTGGAAAAAGTGCATGATATACCAATTGTTCTTTTTTTTTCAAAAAATATGGTTCTAAAACAAGAAGCAGTTGACAGAAGGTGGGTTGAATAGTAGTTTTTTAATAAGGTCAATACGTAACAGGAGGAGCATCTTTGTTAAAATCTAAAGTTCATTTTTGGACATTCCAAATATTACTGGTTTTACTAATTGTGTACGTATCAACAAAAGTTTCGTTTTTATTTCAGCCGATCATTTTATTTGCTTCAACGTTGTTTGTTCCTATTTTACTGGCAGGTATTCTCTTTTTCATCTTTAATCCGATTGTGCGATTTTTGTCGAAGAAGATACCTAGGACGCTCGCCATTCTGATTATTTATCTTCTATTCATCGGGCTTATCACGTTTGTTGTCAATGCTGCTGGACCTGTCATTGTCACGCAGGTGGGTGGACTTGTCAAAAGCTTCCCAGGGTATGTCACGGACATGCAGAAATTTATCAACGATTTCTCGCATTCTAAAACATTTACGTGGATGATGAACCAAGATTATGTGTCTGTTTCGAAGTTTGAACAGTCGATCGTTTCGACATTAAAAGATTTACCGGAAAATATTGCTTCCAGTATGTCGGCGGTGTTTGGCGTGATTGCGAATATTGCCCTCGCTGTCATTACCGTTCCATTCATTTTATTTTACATGCTAAAAGACGGACATAAGTTTCCGGACAAGCTCGTTCAATTTTTGCCAATGCCTTACCGTAAGGAAGGATTGAAGATTTTTAAAGAATTAAACGATACGCTTGCTGCTTACATACAAGGGCAAATCGTTGTTTGTTTATTTGTCGGAGTTGCTTGTTTTATCGGATACTTATTAATTGGTGTGAAATATGCGCTCATTCTCGGCATCATTATTGCGGTGACAAACGTCATTCCATATCTTGGGCCATATCTTGGTGCTGCACCAGCTGTGCTCATTGCTTTTCTTGATTCGCCTGGAAAAGCGGTTGTGACTGTTATTGTCATTCTTGTTGTTCAGCAGATCGATGGAAACGTCATTTCTCCATTGATCATTGGAAAACGTCTCAACACACATCCGTTAACAATTATCTTGCTATTAATTGGGGCAGGAAGTTTTGGCGGAATCCTTGGTATGATTTTTGCCGTCCCTGTCTATGCGCTGCTGAAAGCCATCACACTCAATATTGTCAGATTGGTTCAGCTGCGTCAGCGCTCTCGAAAAGAACAGCATTTAAACGTTTAGGGCAGATGCACCACTTTTCCCTTTTTGCATAACATAACTCACATAAGCGAATAGGGAGGAGAAGGAAGATGCCTGCGATTGTTGGACCCATTCATATTGAGTCTTTAGGCGGAAACGGCTCGGCTACTTTTGGTGACGTTCTCGCCATTGCCCCTTTGGCTGTAGATCACTCGACCGGTGGAGCGGGAGCTTTTAATTCAGGTGATTATATGTCCCTGACAAGCGATCCGAATGCCACCATGCTTTGGGACTTTACACTGTTTGGCCAGCCTCAATCATTTAATGCATAAAAGACAGCTGATCATATGACATATCAGCTGTCTTTTTTATGTTGGATAGACACGTATTGTTCCGCTAGGCATATGATGAGGGTAGTAAAGGTGGTGGAAAGATGCCAGCAATTGTTGGACCCATTCATATTGACCGTGTCATAGGAAACGGTTCTGCACATTTCGGCGATGTGTTTGCCATTTCGCCAAAAAGTGTGGATCATTCCGCTGGTGGTTCAGGCACCTATAATGCAGGAGACTTTGTTCAATTTTTCAACAATCCGAACGTCACATTTGTTTGGGATTCAAACCTGATCAGCCAGCAAAAGAGCTTTAACGCATAGCCAGCTTTGAAAGGGTCTCCTTTTCAGAAGCTGTCTTTTTTTATGGTACAATGGATAGAAGAAGGAAAAAGAAAAAGGGGGGAAAACACCTCAAATGAAAATAAGAAAAGCGCATCTGACAAGCGGGCAACCAACAACCTACAATGTATATTTACATGAAAATAAAAAAGAATATAAAACGCTTGTCGCTGTACCTGACATAGAATGGAGTATTTCTATTGCGTATGAAGACGAAAAAACGCAGCTTGAGCAAGCACTAGAACAATCTTTAAACAAAAGAGTAGAAATAGACGAAGCCCGTGAACTTGCACAAAAAATTGTGCACTGGGTCACAGAAATGTAAATTCAGAAACCAGGAGTGAACACAGCAATGAAAGAAGAATCCGTAGACTTTTATTTGCAGCAAGGGATATTTGGACATGCTGAAACAAAACCCGATGAACGAAGAATGTTTCTCGGCTCATTAAGAGAACGTGCTCTTCTTGCTCTGACAAAAGGGCAAGTATCGAGACATAAATCGTATCAAGAGGTAGAGCAAGTATTGAAGGCAAACCGAGAGGCCACTGTTCTTTTAAATGGTGAATTGTCATATGCTTCTTATTCTCCATATGTCAAAATGGCAAATGCCGCTGGTTGTTCTTTTAAAGTGGTCAACCATCACGAGTCACATTCACCTTTTGGGCTTGTGATAGAGGTGCCGCATGCGATCAATCAAGAGCATATCTATATAGAAGATGAGCTTTTTCAAAAAGCTTTTTCTCGTGAATCTGTTGAATAGGTTTCCCTAGTGAAATGAATAAGCTATAATGATTCAAAAGAGCATATGGGAGAGATGCGGATGGGCAAAGCATTGATTTGTATTGATTATACAGTTGATTTTGTTGCAGACGATGGAAAACTGACGTGCGGAAAGCCTGGACAGGCGATTGAGTCGAAGATCACAGAGATCACTTCTTCATTTATTGATGAAGGACACTTTGTTGTTTTTGCCGTCGATCATCATGAAGAGCAAGATCCATATCATCCAGAGACAAAGTTATTTCCGCCCCATAATATTCGCGGGACAGAAGGAATTGAACTTTACGGAAAACTAAGTTCACTATTTCACACGTCAACACATTTAAATCATGTCTATTATATGGAAAAAACAAGATACTCTGCTTTTGCAGGCACTCAATTAGAAATGAAACTGCGCGAGCGTGGCATCACTGAACTTCACCTAGCCGGCGTGTGTACCGATATTTGTGTACTTCATACAGCTGTTGATGCGTACAATAAAGGCTTTGAACTTGTGATTCATGAGAATGCCGTAGCGAGTTTTAATGAAGCGGGGCACGAGTGGGCACTTTCTCACTTTGAGCATACGCTTGGTGCGAAAGTGGTTAAGTAAGGGAAGGAGAATGGAAGTTGGAGCATCGGTTTATTGACGACAGTTTATCACTACATACAGATCTTTATCAAATTAACATGGCAGAAACGTATTGGAGAGACGGCATTCATGAGAAGAAGGCAGTCTTCGAACTCTTCTTTAGAAAGCTTCCATTTGACAACGGCTTCGCTGTATTTGCTGGTTTAGAGAAAGCGATTGAATATTTATCGGACTTCTCCTTCACCGAGAGCGACCTTGCATATTTAAAAGATGAACTCGGTTATAAAAGCGATTTCATTGAATACTTAAGCGGATTGTCTTTTACAGGGACACTTCATTCAATGCGAGAAGGAGAAATTGTCTTTGCGAATGAACCTATTATGCGCATCGAGGCAACACTTGTTGAAGCGCAGCTAATTGAAACGGCACTGCTCAACATCGTGAACTTCCAGACGCTAATTGCAACAAAGGCGGCTCGTATTAAAGGAATCATTGAAGATGAGACAGCATTAGAATTCGGAACAAGACGTGCGCATGAAATGGATGCAGCCATGTGGGGAGCAAGAGCAGCACTGATCGGCGGATTTCAGGCAACAAGTAATGTCCGTGCAGGGAAACGCTTCAATATTCCCGTATCAGGCACACATGCCCATGCCCTTGTACAAGCATATCGCGACGAATATACTGCATTTAGAAAATATGCCGAAACACATACAGACTGTGTCTTTTTAGTGGATACATATGATACGGTCAGATCAGGCATTCCAAATGCGATTAAGGTAGCGAAAGAATTCGGTGATAAAATCAACTTTATTGGGGTCAGACTTGATAGCGGAGACCTTGCCTACTTGTCTAAAAAGGCGAGAACGATGCTGGATGAAGCTGGATTCCATGACGCCAAAGTCATTGCATCAAGCGATCTTGATGAACACACCATTATGAACTTAAAAGCACAAGGTGCAAAAATTGATGTATGGGGTGTTGGAACGAAACTGATTACCGCATTCGATCAGCCAGCTCTTGGTGCTGTATATAAGCTTGTATCGATTGAAGAAAACGGTCAGATGAATGACACGATCAAAATTTCTTCTAACCCAGAGAAAGTGACAACACCAGGCCGTAAACGAGTGTATCGCATTATCAATCAATTGAATCATCACTCTGAGGGAGACTACATTGCCCTTGAAGAAGAAGATGTTCAAAGTGAAGATAAGCTGAAAATGTTCCATCCAGTTCATACATTTATCAGCAAATTTGTGACAAATTTTGTGGCGAAGGACCTCCATGTCCCAATTTTTGAACAAGGGAAGCTGGTGTATGATAATCCAGATATCCAAACGATTCAAGCATATGTGCAGGACAGTCTCGGACTCTTCTGGGAAGAATACAAACGAATCAGCAAACCAGAAGAATACCCAGTCGATTTGAGTCAAAAATGCTGGGATAATAAGATGCAGTTTATCCATGATGTGAAAAATAAAATCAAAAAAGAGCTTTATGAAAGCTGATTACCCCGGGAAAGGAGATCATCAAGCCAGATGGTCTCTTTTTTTTCATGTTGGACGATTCAAAATGAACCTTATGGGCAATCATTTGGTATACTGAAAGCACATCTTGTTTGTCATTGCATAAAGGAGGAATGGAGCAGTTGAGGGTGTTTGTTGCAAGGCAGCCTATTTTTAACAGAAAAGAACAAGTCGTATCATACGAGCTGCTTTATAGAGATAGTGAAACCAATACATATAGCGCTGAAGATGGTGATCAAGCGACAACGGACCTCATTATCAATAGTTTTTTAAACATTGGCATCGAAACACTGACAGAAGGAAAACGATGCTACATCAATTTCACCGAAAGCTTGCTTTCGTCTGATCTGCTCACTTATTTTGATCCACATCAGCTTGTGATCGAAATATTAGAAAATGTACCGATTACCCCGGCACTTATTATGAGATGTAAGCAATTAAAAAAGTGGGGATACACGATTGCGCTCGATGATTTCTTTCTGAGCGGAACACATTTTCATGACAAGTTACTCGATGAACTCCTCTATTGCATTGATATTTTAAAAATTGATTTTCTGAAAACAACATGTGAAGAACGAAGAGACATTTTACATACATATAAAAAGTATCGACTTCGATTCCTTGCTGAAAAGGTAGAAACGCGAAAAGAATATGAAGAAGCGTTAGAAGCTGGCTTCCATTTGTTTCAAGGATATTTCTTTAGTGAGCCGCACGTCATTTCGGGACGAGCCTTATCGACTAGCTTCCACGCATACCATCAGCTATTGAATGAGCTGAGCAAGGAGCAGCCGAATATTCAGACCGTGACGCACTTTATAGAAAGTGATCTTTCCCTTTCATATCAATTATTAAAAATGCTGAATTCTGGCGGCATGAGACGTCTTTATCAAATCAAGAGCATTCGTCAGGCGATTATTCTGCTTGGGTTTAATGAAATACGGCGATGGATCTTTATCCTTTCATTTAAAGAACTGAATGTCCAAGCCAACTCAAGCCAAAAGGAAATCATCAAAATGTCGTTCATTCGTGCCAAAACGTGTGAACTCATTGCTAGTCGGACTGAACGAGAGCATCCCGCTTCTTATATGCTAACAGGTATGTTTTCACTCATTGATACGCTTGTCAGGGCGGACATTACTGAACTTGTGAAAGAACTGCCTCTTTCGGATGAAGTAGGTGAGGCACTGCTTGGCTATGAAAATGACTATTTCCTTGTGTTAGACATTGCCAAACGGATTGAACGAAATGAATGGGATGATGAGATGTTAGGTGGAAGTCTCCCTAAGCAGGAAGCCTACGGCTGTTATATAGTTGCCATTGAATGGTGTCATAAAATGTTTGAATCTTAAGAAAAGCCGCTCCCACTAGAGCGGCTTCTTTCTTTGTTATCCCCACTGTAAAAGTAGAAAAAGCCTGCTGGAAGAGAGGGATAAGTAGATACGGATGCCTTCTGGACTAAAGCGGATATCGATATTGCTTTTCACCCCAATCTGCTTCAGCATTCGAATCACACTTGCGGTGTCAGCACGTTCAGCAGCTTCCATGATTCGCTGTCCAAACGAAAGCGAACCGGAAATCTGCTGTGTAATGAGGGATGCATCAGCCACGAGACGGGTTGATTCCTTTGCAGCCTTTTGAAACGCATGAGCATCTACTGGAGGAAAAGTCATGGGTGTTCGCGGGTATGCGTTCCCTATTGCGGGAACCTGCAAAGGCGGATAAGGAACATAGTAAAACACATGGTCACCTCTTCTCTCATTGAAGTGAATTTGGACGGATATCTGTTCTAAATGTATGAAGAAAATCCGAATAAAGAATCAAAATGATCTTTCTACCTTTGCATATTCATCATAAAAATAGGTACTTTTGCGGTCAATTTCGGTGAATGTCGCCAAAAAATTGCGGTGTCTACAGTAGAGCCTGTCGTCTGACCTATAACATGAAAAACCGAGGAAATAGAGGGGATCGTATGTTCTTCATCGTGAGAATTGTGACGAATGATGCCTGTTCATGTCGCAAAAATGACGTATTTCCTTTGAAATTGAGATAAAAGTATCATTTGAAAAGTCTGAAAATGATGAAAAAAGACCTATTGAATTTTGCGGTATCACGCACACATTTTGTGCATACTTTTCGGTGAAAAAATACTCAATAGCATTTACACTGTTAGTAACAGATCAAATACTTATGACCCAATCAACATACACAAATACATTGATCTTCCAAAAAAGGAGAGTGGAATCGATGGAAAAGTATGAAATCGAAGAACTTAAACAACTATTATGGAAACTTGAAAACGAAATTAGAGAAACAACGGCTTCTCTTCATAACATTAACAAAAGCATTGATCAATACGACAAATATGAATATGTGAAAATTTCTTAAAGACTTGATAACCATCAAGTCTTTTTTTTATCCAAATACATACAAAAAAAGGATATATTATTATATAATTGTTAAATAGTGATGTCAGTGGACATTTGCTTATTTCTTTTTAGTAAAATAAGAGGCGAGAGGGTGAGGATCAAGATCGAGTATGCTAAACTATCTAGAGAATACAAAAATCAAGCAGAAAATGTCTGATTTTATTCAACATGCAGTCAGGCAAAATGATTTACAAAAGCTGCTTCTCGAATTTACAGATATAAAGAATGAATTTCCTTTTGGGCAATTGGCTTACCAACATTATGAGGCATTTGGCGGACAAGACAAGCAAGCGATTACAAAACTGGCAGCAGGGATTGAACTTCTCATCTTATCTGCCGATATATTAGATGATATTGAAGATCAGGATAATGATTCGTATCCTTGGATGAACGTCAACCAAGGAGTGGCCATCAATGCTTCTACATATTTGTATACGGTGAGTATCCAATTCATCACATCAATTTGTGAAAATAATTCTCAACTAATAGAGAAACTGTTCCACTTCATCAAAATGTCTATGGAAGGGCAGCATGAGGATTTGAGTCATTTGTATGGAACAGAAGAAGAGTGTGTAGAGGTTTTAAGGAAAAAATCTGGATCTTTAACAGCTCTTTCTAGCGTACTGGGTGTTTATTTAGCGACAAGAAAAATGAATGCCACTGTAGAATCTTATTCGATATATTATGGTGTTGCTGAACAAATCAGTAACGATTTTTTTGCGTTATTTTCAAAAGCAAACGGAGATTTTCAAAAAAAACAAACGCTGGCATTTAGTTATTTACAAAGACATTTTAACGATGTCAGTCTAGAGCTTCTTTCCTTCTTTTCTAACCGGCTGGATGAGTCAGAGCAAAAGCCGTTTCAACTGAAGCAAAAGTTACTTGAAGCTGGTTTGACTCAGTACATGGTATCGATGAGAGAGATTATGCTGTTAAAAATGAAGCAAGGAATTGCACAACTTGATTTGCCTAAAACGAAAAAGGAACAATTATATGCATATATGACAAAGGAGGGCAATGATTGAACATTCAAAATGTTATTGCATATTTAGTGAAAAATCCTAGTGTTGTGAATGAATTGGACTTAGGGAATGCAAGTTTAATTCACACAGATGAGGAAACGATGAAAGCAATCATTCAAGGCATAAAAAAAGGGCAAATGTCTGCAGATTATATATGGTACTATAAATGATACTATTCATTTAAAAATGATTTAAAAGTTCTCCAGTTAAGGATGTTTTATACATGAAGATAACTTATACGAAACTATCTGCTTTTTTGGTTTTTCTGTCTTTTTTATTTGTGATCTATGTTTCATATATTTATGTATTTGATATTTTTAATGGAGCACGTGTTGCGGAGAACAAGAATGGTCAAGCAGAAGTTGTCAAAGTCGAATATCTTTCTTTAGCCTACACATCAGGATTAGAAGAAGGAGATATTATACTTAAAATCAATGGAGAATCTGCTAACAATAAAGATCATTTGATCAATGGTGAGCTTAGGAATGTGCAAAGAATTGATATTCAAAGAGGCAACCAAATGATCACCCTAAAAAATAAGACATTGATTGGTCAAGAAAGTTTATTTGTCTATATAATTCCTCTCATCCTGTATTCAATATGTTTATTTTGTATCTTCTTTATCATTCGTATTAACAAAGAGGTCCAACGAAAATCAGCATTTCTTTTAGTTTTATTTTTATTAACGATTTGTATCGGATATCTTAGTGCAGGTACTTCGGGTATTGGTGATAGATTTAGCCATTATGTCATCACATTTTGTTTATCAAGTGTATTTATCTTTTATATTCATTTCATTTATCAATATTTCAAAGAGTTTGACCTGCATATAACGACTCGAAAAACAATTTATATTTTATATAGTCTTCCTATAACTAATCTAGTAATAGAGCTGTTTGTTCCAATTGATTCGGCGATAGCCAGATACATGCCGAGTTTAAATCTTTTATTCTTTTTTGCTTCTATTATCATGTCATTCAAAGTCATTATTAATGGAATGCAGAAATATAAAGAGACAGAGCAGGGGTCTGTTTTAAAGTTTTTTGTCATGATTAATATCATAGCATTTTGTCCGTTTATATTTTTATTTGCAATTCCATATGTTTTGTTTCGTATTTATGTTGTAGATCCCTTTTTCTTAACTTCTTTTGTATTGCTCATTCCTTTTTCACTCGTGTATCAATTCATGACGAACAAACTTTACAATATGGATTTCTTGATTAGTAGACTTAAATACTATGGATTTATTGCCATTACACCGACCATTTTAGTTGTTGTCACGTTTTATATTCTGCAAAAACCAGAAGATTTAAAGTACACACTGAAGCTCGCATTCATCACATATACACTCATGTTGGCTGTTTTCTATTTTAAAGAAATTTTAGATTTCCGTTTTCGTTTGAAACGTTTTTCAGAGAAGTATAATTACCAAGACAGCGTGTTTAAATTTACGCAGCTTATTCGTGAGGCGTCATCACTTCATCAAGTACTGTATCATTTGAAATACACCATTTTAGAAGTGCTCGTTGTGAATAAAGCCTTTGTGCTAGAGGTGAAGGCTAATGGAGAAATGATTGAAATTGATGAATCAACAAATGATAGTAAATTATGGAAAGAATACGTGGATCAATTTCAAGATATTTTAGGTGAAGTTGGGAAAATCATCGAGCTTGATAAAGGGTTTATGATGAAAATTGGAGAGCGGGGCGGTCACTCGTTTATGATTTGCTGCTTATCCAATATACAGACGCCGAAATTGACCCGCGATGAAATCTCATGGCTGAAAACATTGGCATTTTACACAAGTGTCAGTTTAGAAAATGTCGTCAAGATCGAAGAACTGATGGAGCATCTTGAGGATTTGAAACAGCGGGAAGCCAATCCCGCCTGGCTGAAGAAAGTCATGTTCGCCATGGAAGAGAAGCAGCGCTCAGATTTAGCGAGGGATCTTCATGATTCTGTGCTGCAGGATTTGATTTCACTGAAGAGACAGTCCGAGATGTTCTTAACCAATTTCCAAAACAACCAATGCCCAACATCTATTGAAAATTCATTGATCTCATGGAATGAACAAATGTCTAAGGTGATTCAAACCACTAGAGAAACATGTCATGAACTTCGACCGCAGCTCCTCTATGATTTGGGGTTAGTGAAGGCAATTTCGAAGCTGACTTCGCAAATTCAAGAGGAAGCGCCATTTCATATTAGACTGAATACAACCCGCTTTGATAAAGAACTGGACATTGATATTGACTCACAGCTGAATATTTACCGGATTGTGCAGGAGCTGTTATCCAATGCGTTGAAGCATTCTAAGGCCAGCCAAGTCTTAGTGATGCTCATTTGTATTAAAGATCAAGTTGTTCTCCATTATGAGGACGATGGAGTCGGATTTGATGCAAGCCAGCTTGATCAGCACACGATGAGCATGGGTCTTTCTGGCATAAGGGAACGAGTCAAAGCTCTAAATGGAAAGCTTCAAATTCACACAGCACCTGAAAAAGGGCTCAAGGTGAAAATTGAAATGGAATTGTAACGATTTCTTAAGGAATAAGACTTGGCATCTGCCAAGTCTTTTATATAAAATGGAAGTGAGTGATTTAAAGGGAGGAAGACATGAAGAAGATATTGGTCATTGATGATCATCCGGCTGTCATGGAAGGGACAAAAAGCATATTAGAATCAGATCAGCAGCTATCAGTCGATTGTTTAAGTCCTGATGCAGAAGGCGCCTTTTTAAAGACGCATGACTTTTCCATCTATGATGTGATCTTGATGGATTTAAATCTCGGGGATATCAATGGAATGGACATTGCCAAACAAATTCTAGAAACGAATCAACAAGTGAAAATTATCATTTATACAGGATATGAAGTAGATGATTATTTCGAAGAGGCCATTCGAGCTGGATTGCATGGTGCAATAAGTAAAACAGAGACAAAAGACAAAATCATTGAATACATACACCGCACATTGCAAGGAGAAGTTGTCATTCAGCTATCCTATTTAAAGAAATTAATTTCACAGCAGCAAGAGAAGCCAGAACAGGCGCAGCAGACGGATCATGAGCTGTTAACAGAGCGTGAATGTTTAATCTTAAGAGAAGTGGAAAAAGGGTACACAAACCAAGAGATCGCCGATGTGCTTCATTTGAGCAAACGCTCGATTGAATACAGTTTGACCTCCATCTTTAATAAGCTGAATGTTGGATCTCGAACGGAAGCGGTGTTAATTGCAAAATCGGAAAGTGTTCTGTAAACGTGTGAAGGGAGAGGGCCTTGATGGATGTGAGTGGTTCAAATACACTGCTTGAGGCACTGGGGATTGAGATTGTGGAATGCAATACGTCACGATGCGTGGCGACAATGCCAGTCGATCACCGAACAAAACAGCCATTTGGATTACTGCACGGAGGAGCATCAGCTGCTCTAGCAGAAACAGTGGCAAGCATGGGTGCTGCTGCTCATTTGGATTTAACGAAGCAGGTTTGTTCAGGTATTGAAATCAATGCCAATCATTTAAAATCTGTACGTGATGGAGTGGTGACAGCTAGAGCTGTTCCTGTACATGTTGGACGGCGTACAATGGTATTCCAAATCGATATAAAAGATGATCGAGACCGTCATATCTGTACGTCAAGATGTACACTCGCTGTCATTGATCGCATATAAAAAAGCTCCCGGTGCAGCGGAAGCTTTTTTTAATACCCTTTTATGAACATGCAGGTAAAGTGAACAAGACCTGAATGTCATATTCTTCATTTATAAATAAGAGTCTTCTTTTCGTTTAATGACAAAGTTACGGAAACCGCCATAATCATCTTGGACACTTCGTTTGTCCATTTTCACACCAGTGTTGTAAGCGGCTCTTCCGATCAAATGAGCGCCGACTGGTGCGGTCAGAAAGATAAAGACAATCCCAAGCAGGATTTTCGCAGAGATGATCCCTGCAAGAAACCATTCATGAAAGAACACACCAACTAAAATGAGAACAACACCAAGTGTCGATGCTTTTGATGCAGCATGCATACGTGTGTAAACATCCGGCAGGCGAAGGACACCAATGGCTGAAATCAAGCAGAGGATGGCGCCAAGCAGAATAAAGAAAATCACGATCGCTTTAGCGATGACGATCATTTTCAATCACTTCCCCTTTCTCAAGGAATTTGGAAAAAGCGACAGTGCCGATAAAGGCAAGAATACCGAGCAGTAAAATAATTTCAAAGAACGTAGTGGTTTTCAGTAAGATAGACACGATGGCTGTCATCCCAATTAAATTGATTCCTATCGCATCAAGCGCACTAACGCGATCTGGGATAGAAGGTCCTTTGATGACCCGTATCACAAAAAGCAAAGTAGACAGCGCAAGAATTCCAAGTGACATTTGCAAGATCAGTTCCATTACTTACCGCTCACCTCCTGAATCGCTTTTTCAAATGATACCCGAATATCGTGGATGGCTTTTTCAGCATCTTCAATATCCATCGCATGAATGTATAAAATCGAACGATCATCGGAAATATCGATGACCAGTGTACCAGGTGTTAATGTAATCATATTGGCCAGTATGGTGATTTCCCAATCTGTTTTTAAATCTGTACGAAAGGCGAAAATACCAGGCTTGATCTTAAGCTTTGGAGATAACACCGTCTTGAGTACACTCAAATTGGCAAGAAGCAGCTCTCTGATAAAAATGATGACGAGCTTGAAAATCGCATAAAGGGCATAGCCGTAAAAACGTTGCGGGAAGAATCGCCGTAGCATAAAAATGGCGATCATCCCTAGTGCAAAGCCTGATACAAAGTCTGCAGCTCTGTATGTATCATTCATAAACATCCATGTAAAGGCGAGGAGAGCGTTTAATAATATTTGAAAGGCCATGTTCATCTACTCCTTCAGCACAGCTTGAATATATTTTTCTGGTGTTGAAAGCATTTCCGCAGCTTGATTGATATAAGGTGCAATGAATTCTGTGCCTAATCCAATCGCAAGCGATAAGATAACAAGCAGTACCCCAGGATACACCATTCCTCTAATGGATGGCTTTCTTCTTCGCATATCCTGATCCTCTCCCCAAAACGCGAGCATGAAAATCCTCATAACAGAATAAAGGACAAGAAGACTGGACAGTAAAACAAGGATAGAGAACGTCATGTACCCAGCAGAAAAACCACCTTCAACAATTTTCAGCTTGCCAACAAATCCACTTAGCGGAGGAATACCCGCAAGTGATAAAGCCGATATGAAGAACATCCAGCCGAGTAGAGGCTGGGATTGAATCAGCCCACCCATTTTTTTCAGATGATTGGTTCCAGCATACACAAACAGTGCCCCTGCGAGCATAAATAGAGCTCCTTTGATCACCATATCGTGAATGAAGTAATAAATGGCGCCTTGAAGTGATGCCGGTGTATTGGCCGCAATTCCAAACAAAATGACACCAACAGCTGTGACAATGTTATAAATCACAATTTTTTGCACATCAGAATAGGCGATAGAGCCAATGACACCGAATATAACCGTTAGAGCGGCTAGCCAAGCCATAAGTGTATGTGTAAAACCTGTATCATGTATAAAGATGAGCGTAAAGACCCTGGCAATCGCATATAGCCCGACCTTTGTCAGCAGTGCGCCAAACAAAGCTGAAATCGCTGCTGGCGGTGCATGATAAGACCCTGGCAACCAGAAATAAAGCGGGAAGACCCCAGCTTTTAAGCCAAATACAATCAGGAACAGAATGGCAATCACGGTGATTAACCCTGTTTGCCCAGATTCAGCTATTTTCACACTTAAATCAGCCATGTTCAGTGTGCCTGTGACTGCATATAAACACGCTACGCCAACAATAAATAATGCCGATGAGATAATATTAAACACAATGTATTTCAGTGATTCACGAAGCTGAGGCTTTGAACCACCCAGAACAATGAGCATATAAGATGCCATCAGCAACAATTCAAAGAAGACAAACAGGTTGAAAATATCTCCCGTTAAAAAGGCACCACTCACGCCAGCTAACAAGAATTGGACACCAGAATAATAGAACAGCCGCTCTCTTTCTTTCCCAATCGTTTGAAAGGAAAAAAGAACTGTGACAAGTCCAACAATGGAAGCGGTCAAAACAAGAAGTGCAGCAAACTGATCGGCCACAAGAGCAATGCCAAACGGTGCTTTCCAGCCACCCAAATAAAGGGTTTGTATGCCGTTTGTGAAAATCGTTTGGACCAAATAGACATTACAGATAATGGCTAAAAGAGATGCAAATACACTAAAGCCTCTCGACAGCATGGTGTTTTTATTCATAAAAATCAATAATGTAGCAGCTAGTAATGGTATTAATATAGGCAGGATCACGAGATTATTCATGCTGATCATTTCCTCTCATTTGATCCATGTCATCTGTTCTCAGCTCTTGGAAGGCACGGAAGGCCATCACGAGCAAAAAGGATGTTACACCAAAAGCAATGACAATGGCTGTTAAAATTAATGCTTGTGGCAATGGATCTACATAGGATGAAAGCCCCTCTTTCAAAATAGGAGGTGCTCCCTTTTTTAAGCCGCCCATTGTTAATAGAAGCAAATGGACGCCGTGACTTAAAACGGCAGTACCGACGATGACCCGCAGAAGGCTTTTTGAAAGCATTAAATAGGTCGCTGCCATAAAAATGATTCCGACGATAATAGACATTAGAAATTCCATTATTCCTTCTCTCCAATCGTTTGAATAATGGTCATGGTGACACCAACAACAACTAAATACACACCGATATCAAACAGGACTGCTGTCGCCAGTTCTGTTTTCCCTAGAAACGGCAGTTGGAAATAATCAAATGCATGGGATAGGAAAGGTGCTCCGAACAGAAAAGATCCCATACCTGTTAGGATGGCAACGAGCAAACCGACACCAGCCACATAAATAAAGTCAAATGGTAAAATGCGTCTGACTGTTTTAAGGTCATAGGCTAAAAGCAGAAGGACAACAGCACCAGCACTCATCAAACCGCCAATGAATCCTCCGCCAGGATTGTTATGTCCTGCAAGAAATAGGTGAAGTGAGAAAAGCAAGATGATGAATGCTGTAATTTTAGTAGTGACTTGTAAGAGCATATCATTCGTATCAATCTTTCTCATCGCCGTACGCCTCTCTTCCGTTTTCCTTGTGCTTTTACCTTCAATAATCCATAAATACCGAGTGCCGCAATGGCCAGCACTGTAATCTCAAAGAGTGTATCAAAGCCCCTGAAATCGACAAGAATGACATTGACAATATTGTCTCCGCCAGCCAGTTTGTAGCTGTTTTCAATGAAGTACGTTGAAATCGTGTCAAGAGACTGCTGGCTTGTTGAAGCGAAAGCAAGACAGGTGACAACGACTCCAACACCTAATGAGATGACCAAATTTGTTAATTTAAATCTTCGTGTTTTTTGCTTCAGACTCAGCTTTGGCAAATGATAGAAGCAAAGTAAAAACAGCGCGACAGAAATGGTTTCAATAATGAGTTGTGTCAGCGCAAGGTCAGGTGCTCTGAAAATCACGAAGAATAGTGACAGCGTGTAGCCCATAACACCTAGCGCAATAATAGCTGTTAAGCGTGAACGAGCAAATACAGTCGTGACTGTCGCTGCGACCATCACAAGTGAAAGGATGGCTTCGTACGTGCCGATTGATGCAGCGTGCTCAGTTTGAAATGAGAAGGCTTGCTTGTAGAACATCACGCTGCCCAGCACGATAATCATAAAACCAAATACATAGACAAGATAGTCACGAAGGAATCCTGTCATATAGCTGTTTGTTAGGCGGTATGACCCTTTTTCTACACCTATAAGTGAACGATCATACAAAGCGTTAAATGACCATTTTTCCTTAAATATGTTGTACATTGGGCGCCATTTTGACAGCGTTAAATAGCCAATGGTACCGAGCGCAACTACACCAATTGTCATGTAAAGCTCTGGCTGGAATCCATGCCACGCTTCAATTTTTACGGCAAAGCGGCTTCCTGTTTGAATGGCTTCTGGAATGATCGCTTGAATGGCAGGTTCAATGACAGAATAGGCAAGAATATTAGGGAAAAAGAAAAACGTGACCACAAGTGCAGCTAAAATAATTGGCGGGATCAGCATACCAATCGGTGCTTCATGCGGTTTTTTCTCCAATTGATCGACATTCAGACGGCCTCTAAATGTTTTGAAGACGATCATCATACTGTAGATGAACGTAAACACACTAGCGAGCCATGCGATAGCAGGGAAGACAGCCCCCCATGTTGAAACATCCGTAAAGCTGATGTCAGAAATCCGAATCATACTTGTGAAAAATAGCTCTTTACTTAAAAATCCATTAAAAGGCGGGAGTCCAGCCATCGAGAATGTACCAATTAACGTAATTGTAAAGGTAATTGGCATGATGGTCATTAATCCACCTAATTTGCGAATATCACGTGTACCTGTTTCGTGATCGATAATCCCTGCTGCCATAAAGAGACTTCCTTTAAAAGTCGCGTGGTTAATGAGATGAAAAATAGCAGCAAGAACGGCTGCGCCAAAAAAGGCAGGGTTGTTTTCATGAATGGCAGCTGCGCCTACTCCTAGCATGAGCATAATCATACCGAGTTGACTCACTGTCGAGAAGGCCAGAATGGCTTTCAAATCATTTTGCCGAACGGCGTGGAAAGATCCCCAGAATAGTGTGATAAGTCCGACAATCGAAATGGTCCAAAACCACACCTCTGATATAGCAAAAATCGGACTAAAGCGGGCAACCAGATAAATACCGGCTTTGACCATAGTAGCAGAATGCAGATAACTGCTTACAGGGGTTGGTGCTTCCATAGCATCAGGCAGCCAAATATAAAATGGGAACTGCGCTGATTTCGTGAAGGCCCCTAGTAAAATGAGAACCATCGCAGGGATGAAATAAGGTGATGCCATAATGAGCTGAAGCTGATTGACTGCTTCGCGAATACTGAATGAATCAGTGATCAGGTAAATGAGGATGAAGCCGCCAAGCATAGCTAATCCGCCAAACACAGTAATAAGCAGTGATTTGGTTGCTCCGTAACGAGAACGCTCACGCTTATACCAATACCCAATTAAGAGGAAGGAAGAGATACTTGTTAGCTCCCAGAACAAATAAAGTACGACCATGTTGTCAGAGAGAACAACACCAAGCATAGCGGTCATAAACATTAATAAATACGTATAGAAAGAGCCAAGCTGTTCTTTTTCCTTTGATAAGTAGAAAATACTGTACAGTACCACAAGTGCACCAATACCTGTGATGAGTAAAGCAAATAACAGGCTGAGACCATCTACATACACAGTGAAATTCATCCCTAGAGAGGGAATCCATTCAGCTTGTGAGAACAACGTTCGTCCATTCGAGGTGATCTGGAGCATTTGGATGAAATAGGTAAATAAAAGAATAGGCAAGATGAGAACAAACCATCCTGTATGTATACGCCTTACGTATTTAAAGAGAAAAGGGACGACAAAGGCAAGTAAAAAAGGTGATAGGATGGCGAAGTGAATAAGCTGCAAGAAAATGAACCTCCTTTGATCAATATAAATTCACGTTCTAAAGAACTGGTAATTAAAATTATAGCGTAAATACAGACATAGTGCATTGGTTTGAACTGATTTACGACAAATTGAATTTGTTTTGAGTTCTTTTGACCACAAAAAATATTTTATCAAAAATGAAACTCGTTGTATATTGTTTTGTATTTCGTACATGCTTTTCTTAAAGGAGCTGATCAAATGAAACGAAAGATCGCCATCAGCTTAAGCATATTCTGCACGATTTTAGGAGGAGCATTCTTGATTGAACGAAATGATCAAAAAAGGTGGCAGGCCGGGAGTGAATGGCCGCTATTTTCTGAGCAACTCCTCCATATGACCTATCCTCAGGCGAAAAAGTATCCTTTTCAGCCTCGGGAGTATATACGAATTGTATTAGCTGATGAATGAGGATGTATGGGAGAAAAGAAATATAAAAAAAGCATGCCCCTTACGAAAAGGACATGCTCAGCGTGTAGACAAACCCTCGCATTCTTTGTCAGTCCTGCGCTCCGGTGCTCACGAATGTCAAATTCGCTCTGCTCCGGTGCTCGTCCTTCCTAGACTGCAAAGGTTTTCTATCACGCTGAAAAGAAGACAAAGGGCTAAAATAAAGTACATTTTAGCCCTTTGTCAATTATCTGTGTTTCTTTTTTAAGTAAACATTCTGAGTAAGATTGTTGCGCAAATAACGGTTGCTGCTCCGCCAAGACGTGTAGAGACTTGAGCGAAAGGCATAAGGCCCATTCTTCCAGAAGCTGAAAGAATCGCAACATCACCAGTACCGCCTAATCCACTGTGACAGCCAGTCACAATGGCAGATTCAACTGGATACATGTTCATGAATTTACCAACAAAGTAACCAGAACCAACCATGCCTAGAACAACAGCAATACATACACATACAAAAGGAATCGAAATAACAGTGGCTACATCATCAAGTGGAATGTATAGAATTCCTAAACCAACCATTAGAGGCCATGTAAAGCTTTTCGATACAAACTTGTAGAACTGCTGTGAGCCGTTTTGCAAATGCTGAGGCATCACGTTTAAGTATTTGATTAATGCAGCAAGAACAATCATTAAGATTGGACCTGGAATATGAACAAAACTTTCTAATAAGCCGCCAAAGATAAAGGTTGTACAAGCAACAAGTACACCTGCACCCATTAAGCTGAAGTCAACTTTAGTATCCATGTCAGGCTGTTCAAAGATTTCATTTGCTTCTTTTGATTTAACAAGTCGTCCATTCCCGTTTAGTTCAGGACGTTTTTCACCAAGCTTTTTCATTGCGCCAGCACAAATGATGGCAATGACGTTCCCAATGACAGCAGCCGGAATTAATTGAGAAATTAATGACTCTGCTGATACACCAAGAATTTGTGAATAAGCAATTGATAATGGCAATATTCCTTCACCGACACCACCGGCAATAATCGGTACAATGATAAAGAAGAACGAATGATGCGGTGTGTAACCAACTAGAAGACCCACTAGAATTCCAGCAGCTACAGCTGTAATTGTACCTGCAACAAGAGGAACAAACATACGAATAAGGCCTTGTACTAAAACAGTTCGTTGCATCCCAAGAATACTACCTACTACAAGAGCAGATATATAAAAGTATAGGAAGTTCGACGTTTTCATCAGAGACGTAACCGCTTCCAACGAGTTTGGATTCAGAACATGAAAAAAGACCAGGAACGATGGTACGAATAAAGAAAGAATCGCCGGTCCACCAATATCTTTTAAGATTGGAATACGTTGTCCTACATCTCCTAGGAAAATCCCCAAAATCATAATAACAGCGAAACCACCAAGCATATTTGCTGGAATTTTATTAAAATAAGCGGCAGTTAAAATAATCGCTGCAAGTACTATATACACAGGTAGATCAATAACACCAATTTTCCAAGAAAAAATTTTTCGGAAAACGCTTTTATTATTGTCAGAATCGTTTGTAATCGATTTCAATTGTTGTGTATTAGCCACATAAACACCCCCAAATGCTATTTGTCTCAATTGTAGAAGATTCTGTGACACTCATCTATTTATTAAACTAAATTAAGTGTAATAAAAGTAAAATAAACGGGGGTTTTGTCGTTTTTATCATACAAAAATCCCCTGAAGATAGTTTGTCCTTCAGGGGATTGATCATACATGGTATTTATTTATCGTTTTCCTTTTAAATAAGGGGTACCAAGTGCTTTTGGTGCGTCTGCTCGTCCAATGAAGCCAGTAAGAGCTAGGATCGTCAGCACATATGGTGCAATGAGCATGTACACGTTCGGGATATCTTGAAACAGCGGAAGCAGAGAGCCAATGATGCTTAAGCTTTGTGCAAATCCAAAGAATAAAGCAGCGCCCATAGCGCCAAATGGGTGCCATTTCCCGAAAACAAGGGCGGCTAACGCAATGAAGCCTTGTCCTGTAATGGTGGCGTGTGAGAAGTCAAGAGCGATGGTCGATGCATACACAGCTCCGCCAAGACCGCCAAATAGACCACTAATGAAGACGCCGATATAGCGCATCCGGTATACCTTGATTCCCATTGTATCAGCTGCCATTGGGTGCTCGCCGACTGCACGAAGTCGCAAGCCAAACGGCATTTTAAATAAAACAAACCAAGCGACAACCGCAAGAACTAATGCGAGAATGGACGTATAATACACATCTTTAAAGAAAATATCACCAATGATCGGAATGTCACTTAAAAGGGGAATATCTCCTTTATAGAAAGGTTCTGTAATTTTATCCGTTTGTGCTTTTCCATAAATCAGTTTGACAACAAACAGCGTAGCACCAAGGGCAAGCATGTTAATCGCAACACCACTGACCGTTTGATCTGCTCTGAACGTAATAGTGGCAACAGCGTGAATGAGTGAGAACACGCCGCCAATGGCCATACCAACAAGAAGACCGAGCCACGGGGTCAAGGCACCAAACGTATCAGCAAACATTAAGTTAAAGATAATACTAGAAAATGCTCCGACGACCATCAAACCTTCAAGACCGATATTGACGACACCTGATCTTTCTGAAAAGACGCCTCCAAGAGCGGTTAAAATAAGTGGTGCAGCATATACAAGTGTAGCCGGGACGATGATTTCAAGAATTTGCAGAAATCCCACTTATTTTCCCCCCTTTTTCTTCAATTGTTGAATGACAAGACGGATGATATAGCTTGAGGCAACGAAAAGAATAATGATCGCAATCACAATATCAACGACCTCAGTCGGTACGCCAGATTCAAGCGGCATGTTTAAAGCACCGACTTTCAATCCACCAAGCAATAATGCCGCTAAGACGACACCAATAGCTGTATTTCCGCCTAATAAGGCAACAGCGATTCCATCAAAACCAACGCCAGTGAAGGCATCTTTTATTGATGCATATTCAAAGGTTCCGAGCCCTTCCATCGCACCTGCAAGACCTGCAAAGGCACCAGAAATGAGCATGGAATATATAATGTTTTTTCTCACATTCATTCCAGCATATTGGGATGCGTGTTGATTCATACCAACAGCACGCAATTCAAACCCTTTAGAGGTTTTTTGGATAATAATCCACATAATAACGGCAGATAGGACAGCTACAATGATTCCGTTATGCATGCTTGAAAAATCAGTGATTTTTTCAAAAAAATCAGAGTGTAATGAGGCAGTCGAATTAATATTATCTGTTTTATCTTTATGATCTGTAAGAACATTTGTAATAATAAAATTAGTCACATGAAGTGCAATGTAGTTCATCATAATAGTGACAATCACTTCATGAACATAAAAACGTGCTTTTAAAAACCCAGGAATAAAGCCCCATAATGCACCAGCAGCTGCTGCAGTGATCAGTGCAAGAGGCAGGTGGATATACGCAGGTGCATGGACGGTTGTTCCTATCCATACAGATGCAATCCAGCCAATGAGAAGTTGACCTTCTACCCCGATATTAAAGAGGCCTGTCCGAAAGGCAAAGGCAACAGCAAGTCCTGATAAAATATAAGGCGTGACTTGTCGGATGGTTTCTCCCATATAATACGTTTCACCGAATACGCCATTCCAAAGGGCGCTATAACCTTCGATGACACTATAACCGCTTGCCAGCATAATGATGGCCCCAACGAAAAGACCAAGTACAATGGCTATAAGCGGAATCAGCAGATTTGTTAAGCGATTAGACATTTGCTTCTTTCCCCACTTCCTGTTGCGTACTTCCAGCCATTAACAGACCAAGTTCTTGCTCTGTTGTTTCTTTTGGATCAACAATGGCAATAATGCTGCCTTCGAAAATAACGGCAATCTTATCACTGACATTGATAATTTCATCAAGCTCAAAGGAGATGAGCAGAACGGCTTTGCCTGCATCCCTTTGTTCAATCAGACGCTTATGAACAAACTCAATGGCTCCGACGTCAAGTCCGCGTGTCGGCTGTGCGGCAATTAATAAATCAGGATTTCGGTCCACTTCACGGCCAATAATGGCTTTTTGCTGGTTACCCCCTGATAGCGCACGTGCTTCTGTATATTCACTAGGTGTCCGTACGTCGTATTCAGCAATGATTTGTTTTGCTTTTTGATAAATATTTTTCATATTCATCAAGCCAAACTTCGAATATGGACGCTGATAATACGTTTGTAAGGAAATATTTTCTCCAATTGAAAAATCAAGGACAAGTCCGTGCTTATGACGGTCTTGAGGAATGTGTCCGATACCAGATTCTGTGACCTTACGAGGCGGGAGATTTTGAATGGCTTTCCCGTTTAGCATGATCGTACCAGATTCGGATTTTTTCAGACCTGTAATGGCTTCAATTAATTCAGATTGACCATTTCCGTCTACACCCGCAATTCCGACAATCTCACCGGCTTTCACTGATAAATTGAGTTGTTTCACGGCTTCAATTCCTCGCGTATCTTTGACAGTGAGATCTTGAATTTGCAAGACTTCTTCAGCAGGGGAGGCTGCTTTTTTGTCTGTTTTAAATGAGACTTCGCGGCCGACCATTAAGCTGGCAAGCTCGTCTTTGTTTGTGTGTTCCACATCAAGTGTACGAATACCTTGCCCTTTTCGGATAATGGTCACGCGATGACAGGCATCCATAATTTCTTTTAGTTTGTGGGTAATTAAAATAATGGATTTGCCTTCATTGATTAAGTTTTTCATAATTTGTATGAGTTCTTTTATTTCTTGAGGTGTTAAGACGGCTGTTGGTTCGTCGAAGATCAAGATGTCAGCGCCGCGGTATAGTGTTTTTAAGATTTCTGCTCGCTGCTGCATACCGACTGAGATGTCAGATACTTTAGCGGCAGGGTCTATTTTCAGTCCATAACGGTCAGAAAGTTCCTGCACTTGCTGAATGGCTTGTTCTTTGTCAATCTTTCCAAATTTCTTTGGCTCTTTTCCTAAAATGATGTTTTCAGCCACAGTAAATGTATCAACTAGCATAAAATGCTGATGGACCATTCCAATGCCTAAATCACTTGCATCATTTGGACTTGAGATTGTAACCGGTTTTCCGTGTACCTTGATTTCACCTTTTTCAGGCTGATACAGTCCGAAAAGCACGTTCATGAGCGTTGATTTTCCAGCGCCGTTTTCACCAAGCAGCGCATGAATTTCGCCCTTTTTTAGCTGCAGCGTAATGTTATCATTTGCTACAATGCCAGGGAATTCTTTGCGTATATTCAACATTTCAATGACATAATCCACAGGTTTAACCGCTCCTTTTTTAGGGTGCTGATGAAGATAAAAACTAGCAAAAGAAAAGCTGCAAAACAAGGCTGCAGCTTTTCTTTTACCACCTTTTACGAATCAAGAGGAGGTAAAGGAGAGGCAAGGGGATAAGACGCGCTTATCCCGATGCACAAATTAAGCTTTAAAATCTTTTAGTTCATCACGTGTTGCAGGGATTTTCACTTCACCCTTGATGATTTTTTGTTTCCATTCTTCGATTTTCTTCAATACATCTTTATCAAGATTCTCTTGAGATGGAGAGATGTCAACGCCGCCTTCTTTCAGACCGTACGTGATGACTTCGCCACCAGGGAATTTACCTTCTTTTGCTTTTGTTGTTAAGTCTTGTACCGCTGTGTCTACTTTCTTAATCATAGAAGTAAGAGTGACACTTTGTTTTGTTCCAGGTACTTTACCTTCGTCATACTGGTCTTTATCAACACCAATGACCCAAACATTTCGATTTGGATCTGCCTTTTTTAAATTGGTTGCTTCTGTAAAGACACCCGTTCCAGTACCTCCAGCTGCATGATAAATAATGTCAACGCCAGATTTGTACATACTTTCAGCTGTTGCTTTACCGATGTCTGCTTTATCAAATGCACCAGCATATTTCACTTCAACTTTTGCTTTTGGATTAGCTGCTTCAACGCCTGCACGAAAACCAACTTCGAATTTTCTGATTAATTCAGAATCAACGCCGCCAACAAAACCAATTTTGTTTGATTTTGTAGAAAGAGCCGCTGCAACACCTACAAGGAATGACCCTTCGTTTTCGTTAAATGTAATACTAGCTACGTTCTTCTTATCAACAACTGCATCCACAATTGCAAATTTGGAATCTTTTCGCTGATCAGCTATTTTAGAAATGGCACTCTCCATTTTATAGCCGATACCATAAATTAGGTTAAATTTTTGTCTAACAAGTGTATTTAAATTTGTTGGATAATCTGCATCCGTTTTTGATTGTAAGTAATCAAAGCCGTTTTTACCTTTTGTTAAATTGTTGTCTTTCCCAAATGCTTGTAAACCTTCCCAAGCAGATTGGTTAAACGATTTGTCATCGACACCACCGACATCAGTTACCATTGCAACAGTGAATTGATCTTTATCTTTTTTGTTTTCACCGCTGTTTGAGCCAGAGTTGCCGCATGCTCCAAGGATGGTTCCTGCTGCTACGACTAAGGACAATGCAAGTCCAATTTTGCGCTTCTTCAAAACATAACCCCCTATAAAATTTAAAAGTTTCAGAAAAGTCTCGCGAAAAAAGACCGACTCTTGCCTTCTCCTATCCTTGTGAAAAGGGTATTTTATCCTGCATTCTTTTAAAATCGATGGAAACAGGAGAGAAGATGTAAGACATCAGACTTATATCTCGTTGAACTAATCAATCATAATTTATCATTTCCCATCGAATAAATAAATAGAAATTTGTTTTATTTTTAAAAAAATGTTAAAAGGCTAAATTCGATGTCTTTTTATGTGCTGAAATATGATATAATGCCGCTTTTATGATGTGCTCTACTACAGTGGAACCACTGATATCAAGGGGTTTGTGACATCGTATGCCATAAAAAAACATCTGGCCTTTGTGAAAGGTCAGATGTGTCCAATTAAAGATATTGCTGAATCAAATTCATGTTGCTTGTATTCAGTTTATATTGGAAAACAGGGCGGCCAATTGTCCCGTATGCCATCTCCACATCAACCACTTCGATATCCTCAAGAAATTTCAAGTATTTTCTAATTGAAACTTGGGAGATTTCAGTATGATTGGCTAGGTCTTCGGTCGTGAAAGCCTGCTGACCGAATGATTGAATGCTTGTCCAGATGAGTTTGAGTGTGCTCTTCGTCAGGCCTTTTGGCAGCAGGACTTTTTCCGCCTCTGCTTTTTTATGAAAAAGCTTCGCGTCTAAATCATTTTGAGAGATGCTATTCATCGTTTGGTATAGGGCATGTTTTCTTTTATATTCTGCCAGTGCTGATTGGAAGCGTTCAAACTCAAAAGGTTTGATTAAATAGTCGACAGCTCCGTTTCGCATCGTTTGCTGTACGACATCCACTTCATTTGCAGCTGAAATGACGATGACGTCAACGGAATGATTTTGCTGACGAATTTCTGATAATAGGGCGAGCCCATTTTGTCCAGGCATATAAATATCAAGCAATACAAGGTGAATGATTTCTGATTTTAAGATGTCTAGTGCCTTTTGAAATGAGGTGGCAATCCCTTTTAATTCAAATCCTTCTATTTGGGTCAAGTAGCGTTTATTCAGCTCTCCGACCATTGGGTCATCTTCTACGATCAACACATTAATCATGTGAATCCTCCTTTTGTTTATATGGAATACGGAGACTAAAGGTCGTTCCTTCTCCTTTTTCGCTTGTGACGATCATATGTCCGTTCAGTTTTTTGATGCTTTGGTCAACAAAATAAAGGCCAAATCCTCTGTCTTCTCCTTTTGTTGAAAAGCCTTGATCAAACATAATGTCCTGTTCTTCTTTTGTCAGACCGACCCCTGTGTCTGTAATTTCAATATGAAGCTGCTCTTGGACATATCTGAATGAGATGGAGATATTTTTGTTCTCTGTATGGGAAACGGCATCGAGTGCGTTATTTAACAGATTACCGATGACCGTAATAAGGTCATGTGTGACTGCCGGGTCCTCCGAGTTTGGTACCTGTGTACTGCAATTGACTTCTAAAGATGCGCCTTGTTCTCTGATGTAGCTTTGTTTTCCTAGTAAAAACCCGGCTAAGACTGAGTTTTTCACATGGTTGATGATTTCATTTGTTTCTGTCTGCTGATAAATTGCAATATCTTTAATATAGGTGCCAAGGTCATCATAGTTCTTTAGCTGGACCAATCCTAAAATGACATGAAGCTTGTTCATAAATTCGTGTGACTGGGCACGAAGTGCATTGGCATACATCTTCACCCCGCTCAGCTGCTCAGCCAGGTGTTTGACTTCTGTTTTGTCACGGAAGGTTGCGATTGCTCCGACAATTTCTCCTTTTACCGTAATCGGCACCTCATTAAAGACCAGCTCCAGTCCGTTCATTCTGACATCGCGATCAAGCAGCGGTTTCCGTGTTTCGATTACTTGCTTTAAGCCGCTTGAAGGAAGAAGGGCCTGTACATCTTGTTCTCTAGGGTCAACCATAATGCCCATATTATGAAAAAGACGTTTAGCTTCTGCATTTGCCAGCTTGATTTTACCGTGCTGATCGACGGCAAGAATGCCTTCTTTTGTTGATTCTAGCATAGCGCTTCGTTCTTTTAATAATGTGGCAATTTCATCTGGCTCTAGTCCAAACATAATCTTCTTTACTTTACGTGCCACAATGAGTGCGCCGATAATGCCAGATAAAAGGCTAAGTGATGTGACAAAGTAGAGCGGGAGCAGGCTTTGATGAATAATTAAATCAATTTCCTTTAATGTAATCCCAACTGCCACAGCCCCGAGCTGCTTGCCATCTTGGTTATAAACAGGAACAAAGGCACGCATGGACTTGCCAAGTGTTCCAGATGCGGTACTAATATGTTCTTTACCCTGTAATGCCGGTTTTTCATCACCGCCAGCAAACCGCTTCCCAATCTTTTGCGGATTCGGATGTGTTTTGCGGATACCGTTCATATCCATGACGACAACGAATTCGGTTTTGGTAATACGCTGAACACTTGTTGTATATTTTCGCAGTGCTGTATATGATTGATCTTTTTCCAATGATTTTGCTGTGATCGGAGCCTCTGCGACCATTTTGGCAGTGGAGAGGGCGATATCACGTTCCTGCTGATGAATATTTTTGGCTGTTTCTGACCAGATCGTAAAGAATGTGATACAGAGGGAGATCAGGACAACAATACAGACAAAGATCGTCAGCCGTGTTTGCAGTCTTAAAGTTTTTTTCACGAGTATACCCCTAACGCGCAATTTTTTCGTAATAGTAATACTTTAACGGGAAAATGTAAGTTTGTGAAGGAATGTACGTGCAAAATCACAAATTTGATTTAGATTCCAGTTTACTTGGAAAGCATCTTGTCAATCCGTTTTAAGTGAGCCATAATAAAAATGAGCTTATGAGAAAGGATCTATTTATGAAAAATACATATTTGACTGGATATTTTCCGCTGATTTCGATTTTGCTATTCAGCTCTGCCTTTTCTATTTTTACAGTAGGTATCACGACTGACTTCTTGACCCAAGCAGGAATTTTAAAAGGAATGCTGGAATTTTTCTCTGAACAGGGCATTCGTCTTGCTTTATTTGCCGCATTTGCACTTGTTTATTTTATGATTTTATCTGCTTTAAAGCTCATTGCAGATACGGTGTTAGAGTTGGCACTGCTCTTTTTTGCAAAGGACCCTGAAGGGGAGAACTTAAAGAAAATTCGGATTGCATCGGTTGTCTATTTGTTTGCCAGCTTACTTGCATTTCTATTGACGCAGCAGCTCATTTTGCTTGTTGGACTTTTTGTTTTAGCAAGTCTCGTCTATTTTATCTGGGTTGTGGTACGCATTTATCAATCACTTTCCATGCTGAATTTAATTGGGTTTATGATGTTTAATCTGCTGTTTTGGGCCACGTTTTTGATCGGCATTTTGTACTTATTTATTAAGCTTTATAACAGTGTGATGGCGAGTCTGCCAGCTTAATCAGACGAAAGAAAGCATCCTCCGATGATGGAGGATGCTTTTTTATGGAAGAAACCGCTTCTGAATATCAGGTGTAGGCATCATACAGGATGTTTTTTGACCAAACCATTTGTAGCGATTCTTTGCAATGAGTTGATAAAACCAGTCACGGATTGGTCGAGGGATCGCGAGGAGTAAATAGCTCCATCTGTATATCCCTTTTAAATGCCGCGCCGCTTTTAAGATGCCTGTTGACTTCATATAAAGGGTCCCATTTTCAATATAAATGAATGAATTGAACTCATCTAAAGGCAAGCCGTTTTCTTTTAAAATACGCTGCCCTGTATCTGATTGTAAAGAAGCAAACATCATCCGCTCATTCGGGTCGCGCTTGATGATAAACTGAACAGCACCACTGCACACGTTGCAGACACCGTCAAATAAAATGAAGTGAGAGGGTTGTGTTGAATGCATCGCAATCAAACCTCCTGTTTATCTAGCGTATTGCATAGTTTGTTTCCAAATACGTAAGTGCGGACTTGAACTATAAATAGATTCAACGGTTCCTCTATCTCTTCCTACCCATACACCCATTGTGTATTGATCTGTCAGGCCAACAAACCAAATGTCTTTGTAGTCATTGGATGTGCCTGTTTTTCCCCCAATGTAAGGAGAATTGAAATTCGCCTTTTTCCCTGTTCCACTTTTCACAACAGAGGCAAGCAGCTTGCGCATTGTTTCATTTGTACGCTGAGAATAGATTTGCTTCGGCGACTCTTTCCACTTGTAAAGGGTTTTGCCGTTTAAGTCTGTGACCTTTGTAATGGAGTGATTTCGCGTATAGGCACCTTGATTGCCAAACACGGTATATGCATCGGTTATTTCTAGCGGCGAGAAGCCTTTTGTAAATCCTCCAAGTGCAGAAGGGAGGCGGTAATCATCTGCGACAATATGTTCGAATGAAAACTTTTCTAAATAGCTGAAGCCTTTTTTGACACCGACTGTATCAAGCATACGAATCGCTGGTGTATTGTAAGAGTTCTTAAAGGCTGTTTCAAGTGTTACAGTTCCATACGTTTTATGATTATAGTTTTGCGGGCAATATCCGCTACTGCAAAACTTGCCGGCACTGATTTTGCTTGATGCCGTGGCACCGGTTTGATCAATATAAGGGCCATAATCTAACAGCGGCTTAATGGCGGAACCTGGTTGTCTTTGCGCTTGATAGGCGTAGTTGAAATCAAACTTTTTATAATTCTTCCCGCCAGCAAGTGCGACAATTTGATGGGTTTGGTGGTTAATGACTGCTGAACCGCCTTCCACACCTTGATAAGGCAATTGTGCATTGAGCTGATAAACCGCTCTTTGTTGTAAGGAAGGGTCTAGTGCTGTATAAATCTTCACACCATCTTGAAGCAATGCACTGACCTTTTCTGATAATTCTTTTTGAATTGCCTTTTTTGCGCCAGCTGTTTTGGCTTTTTTCAATCGTTTTGTAAAGCCTTCCTGATCAGACACCAGATCGGTAAATTCTTCATTGGCGTATGTTACATAGTCAGGGTAAAGATTTTTCTTTTCACTTAAGGACAAGCTGATTTTTTCTTTCACTGCTTTTTTGTATTGCTTCTTAGTAATGACACCATCTTTTTCTAAAATACCAAGCAGTCGTTCCTGGCGTTTCTTTGTATGTTTGAATTGTTTCAATGGGTCATACAGCGTAGGGTTGTTAGGAATCGCAGAAATAAATGCCATCTGTGCAAGCGTCAAAGAACTAAGCGGCTTATCAAAATAGTAATTAGCCGCAGAACCGACACCGTAAACCCCGTTACTGAAATAAATCGTATTTAAATAGCTTTCGAGAATTTCCTCTTTTGTAAATTTTCGCTCGAGCTCATAGGAATAGAGCAGTTCTGTAAACTTTCGGCTGAATGAACGTTCATGACTTAAATATAAATTACGGGATAACTGTTGTGTGATGGTGCTAGCGCCTTGGCTAATGCCATGGTTTTTCACATTTGCGGCAAGGGCACGAATCACGCCCATAAAGTCAATGCCTTTATGGTCATAAAAGTTGCGGTCCTCTGATCGGAGGAACAGCTCCTTGACGGAATCAGGAATTTTATCGTACTTCACGAAAACACGGTTCTCATCGTTTGATACGATCTCAGAGATAAGAGAACCATCTCGATCATACATATAACTGTTTTGGGAAAAGTCTACCTTTTCCAGCTTGATTTTTTGATCAAGCACTTCGTTAACAGGTTTTACACTTGCGGCTTCTTCCTTTGATAGATAAAAAGTCAGAACAAATAATGGAATGAGGGCAACAAGTAATAACCATCCAATGATTGCACGAAACATGAGGTCACTCACTTTCTTCGGATTTCTAGCCATATCGTACCATTCTTTTGCGATTACGAGAAGGTTATTTTTAGAAAAGAATAGACGTGAAGTCTAGTAAACAAGGCATTTAGACAGAAGAAAAGAGTATCTGATGATGGATCAGACACTCCTCTCTTTTGTCTTTGATTGTGAGCGGACCGCCCATAAAAATAATGCCCCGAAAAGGAAAATGCCGGCGGTAACATAAAAGACAGCTGGAATTCCGTAATGACTCGCCACAATACCGCCTATGACGGGTCCGACGACATTTCCAAGAAAGCGGAAGCTGACATTGTAACCAAGCACTTCCCCTTGCATAGAGGCAGGCGCTTTGATGCGAATATAGGCCGTCGTACAAGGAATGATGCCGCCTAGTGCCATCCCGTATAAGAAACGGAAGATCACTAACATCCCGTAGGAATCTGCCATCGCTTGCGGGATAAATAAAATGGAGGAGAGGATGAGAAGGGCAAGCAGCACCTTATCGTGACCAATACGATCTCCAAGGTCTCCCCATTTCCGTGTAAATAGCAAATTGCCAAGCCCGGTTGCAGAAAACGCCAGTCCTGCATAAAAGGCAAGGTTGACTGGGCCGTGTAAATCATGAATGTACAAGGCTAAAAGCGGCTGAATACTAAAGTTCCCGACTTGCGTAATAAATGTGAGCAGCATGGTGACGACAAGTAAAGGCTGTTTGAAAATATGGACAAGGACATCCTTCCGTGAGTAAGAAACCCGTTTTGCTTCTTTTGAACGGATCGGCTGTTCTTTCACACCGAAGATAATGACAATCGCTGATACATATATGACAGCAGCTGTTAAGAAAAATGTATAAATGAATCCGACACTGTCTGCCATAAATCCGCCCATTAATGGACCGAATAACCCTCCGGCGACATTACTCATCTGCATTGTACCAAGGGTCTTACCGGCTGTTGCCTTTTCGGTCTGTGCAGAAATCAGTGCCATCGAAGTCGAAATAAAGCCTGTCACAAGCCCCATGAAAAGCCTTAACGCAAATAGTTGATAAACGGTTTGAACAAGCCCCATTAATAAAATGCTTGTTGCAATCCCAATGCCGTTAATGAGCAAAATCTTTTTATAGCCATGCCGGTCACCAATCCGTCCCCAAATTGGAGAAATGAGAAAGGCTGTTAAAAACGTAACCCCAAAGACATAGCCGCTCCATCTTTGAACAAATTCATTCGAATAACTGCTATCAAGAGACTCTATGTAAAGTGATAAAAAAGGGACGATCATTGTAATGCTGGCAGATACAAAAAAGTTCACAAACCACATGATGTACAAGTTTTTCTTCCTGTTTGTGATAAAGACCACCTTCTTTATTTATTTCGTGTTCCTTAATAATTATAAAGGAAAATAAACGATCTTTCATCTGATGAATAGGTTGGGCATAGTGAATCTGCATTATTTTCACGAAAATGAAGTGATTTCAAAGTCCGTCTTAATATAATAGTAGCAGGATGGAAAACAGACGAGAAAGTGGGGTGAGACTGATGGAACAGAAGACGCTGCTTGTGGTCGATTTTGAATTTACGATGCCTGATGGGAAATATCATCCGCAAAATTTTTTCCCGGAAATCATTGAAGCCGGTGTCGTCAAAGCATCAAATGAAACGATCATAGACACATTCTCAAGCTATGTCAAACCGAAAAAGTTCCCGAAGCTGACAAAGCGCTGTAAATCGTTCCTTGGCATTACGCAGCAGGATGTAGAAAGCGGGATTTCTTTTGAGGCGTTTATCGAGAAGCTCGTGTCACTCGATGGGGGAGAAGACTGTGAGATTATCACATGGGGAAATATGGACATGAAGGTACTGAAGCAAAACTGTATGCTCAATCATATTGGTTTTCCTTTTAAGGGGAATCAAAGGGATCTGGCTTTTGAATATAAAACCTTTTTTGGGGATAGAACACTCACAGGACTTCGGAAAGCAGCTAAGGAGTACGGCAGTGAAGGAGCTGGTAAGCATCATAAAGCACTCGATGATGCCATGACCACTTATCAGCTGTTCACCCTTTTTGAAAAAGATCGATCCTATGTGGAAAATCCGCAAACAACCAAAATTGGTGAACTCATTGACTTCTCTCACTTTTTTGATTCGGCAGATTAGCGGGCGTCTTCTGGAAAATAATCTTTTTCAAGAGAAGAGAGGCACGCTCTTGATTTTTCAGCCCACTTGGAATCATCCGCACTGAGCCCTTTTTTCAATTTGTCTACGGCGTCTTTCAGCGATACTTGATAATCAGGGATGTCGCCATCATAAGGCTTGACCATATGATGAGGGATGTTCATCTGTTCCCTAAAGGCCAAAGCCCGTCTTTCCTGAAAAAAAGGTACGTCCGCTTCTTTTGGATGATGCAGGTCACCTTGAGTGGGGTGTGTTAAAACCGCTTTTACTTGAACGAGATAAGTAGATGGTTTAACGGCTGTCACTTCCCCAATGTAAACACCTGTTTTGTAAAAACCTTTCACGATTTGTCCAATCTGAATGTCTGTCATATGAAATTCCTCCATTTCCTTCGCATAAGAAGGTATTTCCTTTCTTTTAGCCAATATAGTGAAGTAAACGAGCAAAAGGGGGAAGAGCGGAACATGTCGTTCATCATATTCTTTCTACTGTATTTTCCTGAAGATAAAAGGGAGTATATCCCTGCGGCAATCACGACGGTGCTTTTCTTTGCTGCTGCATTTATTTGCTTTCGTCTGATCGTTCGTGCTTCTAAGAAGCAGGAGCAGATCGATGAAAAAAGGACAAAAAAAATGGATTGATCATTTTCTTCTTGTATCTTCAGGAAACTTCACGGTGACTGTTGTACCAGACTGCAATGAGCTTTTGAAACGAATCGTTCCATGATGATTTTCAATGATGGAAAATGTCACTGTCAACCCAAGCCCTGTTCCTTTATTTTTCAATGTGTAATAGGGTTCACCAAGCTTTTTCATTTGACTTTCTGACATGCCTACACCGTTATCAACGAAATAAAGGCAGATTCGATGATTTTCTTTTGAAGCAAACAGTTCGATTTTACCTTCGTGTTCGGGCGCTGCTTCGATTGCATTTTTGATTAAATTAATCATGACTTGTTTGATTTTCGTTTCATCACCTTGGATGTATAAGTCTGGTTCAATCGATTGATGAATCGTGACCGACTTAAAATTCGCATAGGATGTCATCAGCGATGCACACTCTTCAAGTAATTTAGATAAATTGAGAGACTCAATTTGATAATAATTTTGTTTCGCAATATCAAGATAGCTCGTAATAATATCCTGCGCACGGTCAAGTTCAGATAAAACGAGATTTTTATAATCTTTATTGGTTGACGGCTCTTTCGTATTGTCACTTGAAAAGAGCAGTTGGATAAATCCTCTCACCACCGTCAGTGGATTGCGGACTTCATGGGCGACACTTGCTGCAAGTTCACTCACAATCGTCAGTTTCTCTGATTGGACAAGCTGTGTTCTCATTTGCGCATTCTCTTTCACAAACTCAATGGAATAAATACTCAGCACAAGAAAGAATATGTAGTAAAGAGTTGAGAAAAATAATTCGAGCAGCTTTTGTTGCATAATGAATGCAGGGCTGTACTCAATTAAGCTGACCACAAGCAGTCCAATGTAAATAAACATCCCTTTTGATAACGCAATTAGGACTCCGTATAACAGTTTTCTCTGCTTAGAATATTGGCGCCATTTCCGGTAAAGCAGGAAAGGAATGAAAAAGTAAATCGGTACAACAATCAATCCAACCCATAAAAAAGAGCCATACATCACGAACTTTACGGTTGAACTTACTAAGATAGCGACGATTCCGGCGGTATATCCCCCGTATAAAATAGCCAGTACAAGGGGAATCGATTGAAGCCCAGTCTGCAAATCTAAAATCGAACCAACTGGATACATAATACATAGTGCTGATGAAATGGATGCAAATATGGTGATGAGCAGTTTATTCGTTTTAGGGAAATGAGCAGGGGTCCGGCTTAGCCATAGTGCATGATATAAAAAGATTGGAAATAGAATAAAAGATACATGGAGCAGAAAATCCTTGAACATTTCCATTTAAATGCTCTCCTCGTAAATAATTGTAATTCCTCTCATTATACCATTTCATGTACAAAGTAGATATGATAATAGGAGGGTTTTTTTCTTTAAAAAGAACACCCGTTAGGATGTTCTTTTGATAGAAATGGTTTTATTCGGAAGATAGAGTGAACGCTTGATGAAGGCGCTTCAGACCTTCTTTCACTGTTCCGGCAGGACAGCCTAGATTCATTCGAATAAAGCCGTCTCCTTCGTGCCCATATACGTTTCCGAGCTCTAGTATGACCTTGCCCTTTTTCAGCAGATTACGTTTCAATTCTGCTTGAGTGAGCTCATAATCACGAATATCCAGCCATAATAGATAAGAAGCATCTGGTTTCATATAACGCATGCTCGGCAGATATTCATCAATATAATCCATTGCGATCTTCATATTATTTTCGAGGTAAAGAACAAGTGAATCAAGCCACTCATCTCCGTGGCGATAGGCCGCCTCCATGGCAGGAATCGCAAAGGCATTCAGTTTGGACAATCCATTTCTTTGCAATTCATTGGTGAAAAGGGTTCTTTTTTCTTCATCAGAAATGATAATGGCAGATGCCTGAAGACCAGCTAAATTAAATGTTTTACTCGGTGCAATACACGTTACCGTGATGTTAGCTATCTCATCAGAAAGGCTGGCAAAAGGCACATGCGACTGTCCGTAAAGCATCAGATCCGAATGAATTTCATCTGACACGACGGTGACACCGTACTGTACACATAGGTCTCCTACACGCTTTAATTCCTCTTTTGACCAAGCTCTCCCTGAAGGGTTATGCGGATGACAAAGAAACATCAGCTTTGCTTCTGGTCTGCTTAATTTTTTCTCTAAATCATCAAAATCCATCATGTAACGGTTGTTTTCTATTTTTAAAGGATTGGTTGAGACGATACGTCCGTTTCTTTCAATCATTTGATAGAAGGGCGTATACACCGGTGACTGAATGACCACTTCATCATTCGGAGCTGTAAAGGCTTGTACGGCAAAACTAAGTGCTGTCACGATACCTGGTGTGAAGGTGACGGCATCTGTTTGTATCGTCCAACCGTGTCTTCTTTTGAGCCAGTCAGCTACTGCTTGCTGCGTTTCCTGATCCTGAAATGCATAGCCGAATACACCGTGATCTAATCGTTCTTTTAAAGCATCAAGCACGACTTGGGGCGCTTTAAAATCCATATCTGCTACCCACATTGGCAGCGCATCTGTTGTCAGGAACAAAGACTCTGCTTGATCCCATTTGACTGATTTTGAACCTTTACGTATGATCTGTTCGTCGAAATTCATGAAACCCACCTCTAGCCGTTTTTCAACCACTCTTGGTTGTGCTAAAATAAACATCACAAAATTTATTATAAGCGGTGATCCCCATGAAAGATAGTCAAGCTGTAGAAGAGATGATTCAAATCATTAAGCAATGGGACCCTTTTCAGTATGGAGAGGACTTTTACGAAACGGAGCCTGCTGACGTCATCAGTGCCTTATACGACGCAGAAGACCCGTTATCTTTCGCGAAAGACATTCAAGCCATTTACCATCACTCATTTGATCAGCTTCTTCCGATGGAAAGCTGTCAGCATATCGCAAATCAGCTTTTTATCATAAGAGAAGGTAGCTCCTGCTCGTTTTAAGACAGGCTGAAATGACCAATTTGATCAGACACAAAGACCGGATTTTCCTCAGGGATGAGGTGCCCGGTTTTTTTTAATGCGTGAAAGGTTGAATGCGGCAGATCCTTGTGCAGTCTTTCGCCAATTTGAATAGGAACGATCCGGTCTTCCTCCCCCCAAATCAGCAGGACAGGTGTCTCCATTTTCTTTAAGACATCCGACGCTAAATCGCCTTCCCTGTGCCGAATTAAACGAAAAATACCTCTGAAAATTTGGTCATCTGAAAAAGGCTTTAAATATCCGTCCACCATCTCTTGATCAATAATCGAATGATCATGCACAACAGCGGTTAAATTTTTCATAATACCTTGCTTGAACAACTTTCTTTTTAAATAGAGATAAAAATAAGGAATATAAGTGCTGTAAACAAGCGACTTTTTGGACTTATTCATATACCCTGAACTGCATAAAAGAACGGCTTTTTCAAATAGGTCGGGACGCTCAGAGGCAGCATATAAAGCAATTTGTCCCCCCATGGAATGCCCCACGAGGATCGCATGCTGAATCTGTAAATAACCAGCTAGTTCAATGATGATTTTTGCCATGTTGCGATAGCTGTAAATGAACGTATTTGATTTTTCGGACTGCCCGAATGGAGGCAGATCAATCGCAATTAAATTGAAGTCTTGTTTCAGAAGCGGGATGAGCTTTCGATAGCTGAAGGTAGATGAGAAAAGGCCGTGAATCAAAATCAATGTCTTCTTACCTTCATTTGGATAGTGTTCGTAATAGATATCTAAACCGAATTTACTTTTCATATAGGATGGCTGTACAATGTTCACACTCATCAACTCCGATATTTGATACTCACTCTCTGTTAGGTGACTGTATTGTACCCTAAAAAGTGGATTTTAAGCTACGATTAGAATCTTTTCCCTGCTTAGCATAATGGGAAAAACGTGCTATAATGTTCAGAAGATTTTTTAAAACTAGCTTTTTACAATCAGAGGTGTGAAATCAATGAAACTAACCGAAAAAGAAACTGAAATATTAGAGATTTTAGATGAAAACAGCCGCGCCGATTTAAATACAATTGCAAAAATGGCAGGTGTGACATCAGAAGAAGCAGAAGCCATTATTCAAAAGCTCGAAGATCAAAAAGTCATTATTGATTATTCGACCATGATTGACTGGCGAAAAGTAGACGGACACGAAGGCGTTACAGCGATGATTGATGTGAAAGTGACCCCAAAAAGAGGCGTCGGTTTTGATGAAATTGCTGAACGCATTTACAGGTTCCAAGAAGTGGAGTCCGTGTATTTAATGTCAGGCGTGTATGATTTATCTGTTGTGATCAGAGGAAGATCCATGTCTGATATCGCCCGCTTCGTATCTGAAAAATTATCGACACTTGATTCTGTTGTTTCAACCACTACCCACTTTATTTTGAAAAGATATAAGCATGATGGGAAAGTCTTTGAAACAGGGGACGATGACAAAAGAATCGTGGTGTCTCCTTAAATGAAAAAATCTTATTTATCTGAAACGGTACAAAGCATTCAGCCGTCAGGTATTCGGAAATTCTTTGATTTGGCAGCCACAATGGAAGGGGTTATCTCACTCGGGGTCGGCGAACCGGATTTCGTGACAGCTTGGAATGTGAGAGAAGCCAGTATTATGTCTTTAGAGCAAGGACTGACCTCTTATACAGCAAATGCTGGGCTGCTCTCTTTGCGAAAAGAATTGAGTCATTATTTATATAAGCGGTTTCACATTGAGTACAGTCCTGAAGAAGAACTCATTATTACCGTTGGCGGTAGCCAGGCGCTTGATTTGGCCTTTCGCGCCATTTTAAACAACGGGGACGAAGTAATCATCCCAGAGCCTTGTTTCGTCGCATATGGGGCTCTGACGACACTTGCGGGCGGTGTACCGGTTTATTTAAGTACATCGGCTGAAAAAGATTTTAAAGCCGATTCTGCTGATCTTCGTACGAAGCTGACGCCGAAAACAAAAGCCATCTTGCTATGCTCTCCATCAAACCCAACAGGGTCTGTTTACTCGAAAGAAGAGCTTGAAGATATTGCTCAGTTTGCAAAGGAGCATGATCTTTTAATCATCACAGATGAGATTTATGCAGAGCTGACGTACGATGAAGCTTTTACGAGTGTGGCGGCGATTCAAGATATGAAGGAAAGAACGATTTTGATTTCAGGCTTTTCAAAAGGATTCGCTATGACGGGCTGGCGCTTAGGCTATGTGGCAGCACCGCCAGTCCTCCGTGATGCCATGCTGAAAATACATCAATATTCTATGATGTGTGCACCAGCTATGGCACAATATGCCGCAGAAGAAGCATTAAAAAATGGACTTGAAGATGTGGAGAAAATGAAGAAAAGCTACAGAAGGCGCCGTAATTTGTTTGTCGGCTCTCTCAATGAACTTGGACTCACTTGCCACCAGCCAAACGGAGCGTTTTACGCTTTCCCGTCCATTAAAAGCACAGGCATGACTTCAGAACAATTTGCTGAGGAGCTGCTGCTTAGCGAGAAAGTAGCGGTTGTCCCTGGAAATGTATTCGGTCCAAGTGGTGAAGGACATATTCGTTGTTCATATGCGTCATCACTCGATCACTTGCAGGAATCACTTTCAAGAATCCAGCGTTTTTTACAGAATAGACAAGTGAAAGAAGAAGCACCTGCTATCTTAAAATAAAAAAAGGCATCAATCCATCTGGACTCATGCCTCTCAAATTAGGGGGGAATACTAGAAAGCATTCTTGTTTTCAGGTATTCCCCCTTTTAAACTGATCTAAACCCAATTAAAAAATATTTTGCGTAAAAGACCGTTCTGTGATATAGTTTTTAATTGCGTATAAACGAATATTAAAACATTTATTTAGGAGTTGTTATCATGGCGACAAAGTTTGAAGTAGGCAGTGTTTACACTGGTAAAGTAACAGGATTACAAGCGTATGGTGCGTTTGTTGCATTAGATGAAGAAACTCAAGGACTTGTGCATATTTCTGAAGTAACACATGGCTTTGTAAAAGACATCAACGAGCACCTTTCAATTGGTGACGAAGTACAAGTAAAAGTTCTTTCTGTTGATGAAAATGCTGGTAAAATCAGCCTTTCTATCCGTGCGACACAAGATGCACCAGAAAGAAAAGAAAGCAAATCAAAGAAACAAAGACCACAGCAAGCGAAAGAAGAAGCTGCTGCACCACAAGGTTTCAATACACTTAAAGATAAACTTGAAGAGTGGATTGAGCAATCTAACCGTAAAGACCTTATCAAGAAATAAAAAAAGCACCGCTTCAAACGGTGCCTTAGGCTGCCTCATAGGCAGTCTTTTTTTATGTCTTTTTCATTAGCGGACCTCTGGATTTGGCTCGTCACGGCGGACAGCTTCTTCACTAGGTTTGAACAACAGACCAAGATTGACAAGACCTGCAATTCCAACAAGACCATAAATAATACGTGATAATGCAGCACCTTGACCGCCAAAGATCGCTGCTACTAAGTCAAATTGAAAAAAGCCGATTAGTCCCCAGTTAATAGCACCGATAATCGTGAGCACGAGGGCAATACGCTGAATAGCACTCATCGTGATTCCTCCTTTCGCTACAGTATCAATACATTTATATTTTGCAGATTTTTAGCCAAACTATGCGTAAGAAAATGGATGAAAGCAAATTACTTTACTTTTGGAATGAAAGAAGCGCATAATGTAGCGCGAGGAGGAGATCACATGGATCGATTTACTTATTGGAACCCAACGAAATTAATTTTTGGAAAGGGAGAAGTATCAGCCCTTTCAGATGAACTAAAACACTACGGAAAAAACGTATTGCTTGTATATGGTGGAGGCAGCATTAAACGAAATGGCCTTTATGACCAAGTTGTCAGCATCTTAAAAGAATCAGGAGCTGCAATCACTGAGCTTGCTGGGGTTGAGCCAAACCCGCGCTTAACAACGGTCAGAAAAGGGGTCGAGCTTTGCAAAGAGAACCAAATTGATTTTATATTGGCAGTCGGCGGCGGTAGTGTCATTGACGCAACAAAAGCGATCGCAGCTGGTGCGAAATACGATGGAGATGCTTGGGATATCGTCACTCGTAAGCATGTCCCAATGGAAGCCATCCCATTTGGTACAGTATTAACACTTGCCGCGACAGGTTCTGAAATGAACTCTGGCTCCGTCATCACAAACTGGGAAACAAATGAGAAATACGGATGGGGCAGTCCAGCTGTCTTCCCTAAATTCTCTATTCTTGACCCAGTCAATACATTTACTGTGCCAAAAAACCATACGATTTATGGCATGGTCGACATGATGTCTCACGTATTTGAACAATATTTCCATCACACGGAGAATACACCTTACCAAGATCGTATGTGTGAAGGACTTCTTCGTACGGTCATTGAGACAGCACCGAAGCTGATCAATGATTTGGAAAACTATGAGCTTCGTGAAACGATTTTATTCACAGGCACCATTGCACTGAATGGAATGCTTTCAATGGGCGCACGCGGAGACTGGGCATCTCACAATATTGAGCATGCGGTATCCGCGGTGTATGACATCCCTCATGCAGGCGGACTTGCGATCTTGTTCCCGAACTGGATGAAGCATGTCATTCAAGAAAACCCAGGTCGCTTCAAGCAATTAGCAGTGCGTGTATTCGATGTAGATCCTGCGGGCAAAACAGACGAAGAAGTTGGCTTAGAAGGAATCGAAAAACTTTCTGCTTTCTGGACAAGTCTAGGCGCACCAAATCGTTTAGCTGACTATGACATCAACGATGAGAAAATTGATCTGATTGCAGACCGTGCAATGGCACGTGGTGAATTTGGCCAATTTAAAAAGCTGAACAAAGAAGATGTTCTAGCTATTTTAAACGCTTCTTTATAATCGAACATGGAAAAGATAGCTGCTTTTAAGCAGTTATCTTTTTTGAGTTCTGCATGTACATATGTTACAGTAGTCTTTCATGTTTTTGGATATAAATGTTTTAAGGAGATGTAGAACAGATGGAAAACTTTATTTACTATAATCCAACGAAATTGATGTTTGGAAAAGGACAACTAGACGGACTAAAAAGCGAACTCGCTCGTTATGGAAAGCGAGTGCTTCTTGTATATGGTGGAGGCAGTATTAAGAAAAATGGTCTTTATGATAAGGTCATCAGCGCTTTAAATGAAGCAGAGGCTGACGTATTTGAACTGTCAGGAGTTGAACCGAACCCTCGTCTCACTACAGTGCAAAAAGGGATCGACATTTGCCAAAATGAGAACATTGATTTCTTATTAGCAGTTGGTGGGGGAAGTGTCATCGACTGTACAAAAGCCATTGCAGCTGGAGCTGAATATGACGGGAATGTTTGGGATATTATTTCAAAGAAAACGACCGCTCAAAAAGCACTGCCATTTGGCACAGTATTGACACTTGCAGCGACAGGCTCAGAAATGAACCCGGATTCTGTGATCACGAACTGGGAAACAAATGAAAAGTACGTGTGGGGCAGTTCAGTCACGCACCCTGCTTTTTCAATTTTAGATCCTGAGCACACATATTCTGTGCCAGAGAATCAAACGGTGTATGGCATGGTTGATATGATGAGCCATGTATTTGAACAATACTTCCATAATGTCAAAAACACGCCTCTACAAGATCGGATGTGTTTTGCTGTTCTTCAAACAGTCATTGAGACAGCACCAAAGCTACTTGAAGACTTACAAAACTATGAGCACCGTGAAACCATCCTTTATGCAGGAACAATTGCTTTAAATGGCACGCTGCAAATGGGCTATTTTGGCGACTGGGCATCACATACGATTGAGCATGCTGTATCAGCAGTCTATGACATTCCGCATGCAGGTGGACTTGCGATCCTCTTCCCAAACTGGATGCGTCATACACTTGATCACAATGTCGAACGTTTTAAAAACCTCATGTTGAACATGTTTGACATTGAGACAGAAGGAAAATCGGATCGTGACATCGCATTAGAAGGAATCGACAAGCTGTCAGCCTTCTGGACAAGCCTCGGTGCACCGAGCCGTTTAGCGGATTATGATATTGGTGAAGATCAACTGGACAAAATTGCTGACATCGCAGCAAAAGAAATGGAATATGGTGGTTTTGGTAACTTTATGAAACTTGGCCGTGATGACATTTTAGCGATTTTGAAAGCTTCTCTATAATTTGGATGGCCGCTTCTCTTCATGAGGAGCGGCTTTTTGCTGTCCAATGACGATCACTTGATTTCAATAGCTAGTTCCGCTAAAGTGAAAGGGACAGAACTAACGTAATGGAGGGCTTACAAGCGATGACACATATTCAATTTGACTACTCGAAAGCGTTACCTTTCTTTCAAGAACATGAGCTTACATATTTAAAAGATTTTGTGAAGGTGGCCCATCATAATATTCATGAACAAACGGGTACTGGCAGTGATTATTTAGGCTGGGTTGACTTACCGAAGCAATATGATCGCGAAGAATTTGCCCGCATTAAAAAAAGTGCAGAAAAGATTAAATCTGATTCTGATGTATTACTCGTTGTTGGAATTGGTGGTTCTTATCTTGGCGCACGTGCGGCCATTGAGTTTTTAAACCATTCTTTCTATAATAGTTTGCCAAAAGGCAAACGCAAAACACCGCAAATCATCTTTATTGGAAACAACATCAGTTCTTCTTATTTAACAGATGTAATGGATCTGCTAGAAGATGCCGATTTCTCCATTAACGTGATTTCAAAATCTGGTACAACTACAGAGCCAGCCATTGCGTTCCGTATCTTTAAAAAGCTCCTTATCGAAAAATATGGTGCTGAAGAAGCGAAAAAACGCATCTATGCGACAACTGACAAGGCACGCGGCGCACTCAAAACATTAGCAACTGAAGAAGGCTATGAATCATTTATCATCCCTGATGACGTCGGTGGACGCTATTCCGTCTTAACAGCAGTTGGTCTATTGCCAATCGCTGTAAGCGGTGCAGACATTGATCAAATGATGGAAGGTGCTGCGAAAGCAAGTGAAGACTTCGCTTCATCTGAGCTCTCAGAAAATGCGGCTTACCAATATGCGGTTGTCCGTAATGTTCTTTACAATAAAGGACGGACAATTGAAATGCTGATTAACTATGAGCCAGGCTTACAGTACTTTGCGGAGTGGTGGAAGCAGTTATTCGGCGAAAGTGAAGGGAAAGATGAAAAAGGAATCTATCCTTCATCTGCGAACTTCTCAACGGATCTTCATTCACTTGGTCAATATGTACAAGAAGGAAGAAGAGACTTGTTTGAAACCATCGTGAATGTAGACAAGCCACGACATGAACTTGTCATCGAAGCAGAAGAACAAGACCTTGATGGGTTAAACTATCTTGCAGGAAAAACGGTTGATTTCGTCAATAAAAAAGCATTTGAAGGCACAATGCTTGCTCATACGGATGGAAAAGTACCGAACCTGATTGTGACAATTCCTGAAATGGATGCTTATACATTCGGATATCTCGTGTACTTCTTTGAAAAAGCATGTGCGATGTCTGGGTATTTACTAGGCGTCAATCCATTCGACCAGCCTGGAGTAGAAGCGTATAAAGTGAACATGTTTGCTTTATTAGGAAAACCGGGCTTCGAAGAGAAAAAGGCAGAACTTGAGAGCCGTCTCAAACAATCATAAGAATAAAAGGCACATCTTTTCATAAGGTGTGCCCCAGATTGTTGACAAAGGGCTAAAATGAACTGTATTTTAGCCCTTTGTCTTCTTTTTAGCGTGATAGAAAACCTTTGAAGTCTAGGAAGGACGAGCACTGGAGCGGAGCGAATTTGACATTCGTGAGCACCAGTGCGCAGGACTGACAACGAATGCGAGGGTTTGTCTACACGCTAAGGCACATCTTTTCATAAGGTGTGCCTTTTTTTATGTTCTCATGGTGTCAGTGCAAGCCTCCCTAAGCTCTGTACATAGAATAATCAATGGAGGAGGTTGATGAAGCGATGAGAACAAATCATATTTATATCCATGACATTTCCGGGCAGGCCATCGTTAACTTTGGGAATGTTGGACGGATTTGTCCAATGAGTACTACGAAAGAAACATCAGGAGCGGGCAGTGCGAACGAGACAAATGCATCATCCAGCCAGACCTTATTTGATGCTGCTTTTACAAACAATGTGCAAATCACGAAAGGCAAATGTATGAATTCCTCTCTTTAACGAACCCTATACAAAAAGGAGGGTTCTGTATGATTCATGTACCATCTAGGCTGACTGGTGAAAGCTTTTCACTGTACCATTTAGAAGAAAACATGAAGCCGCTCGGATATGTCATTAATGGGAATTGGGATTATGATCATGGATATTTTGATTATAAAATTGACAACCGTGACGGCTATACCTTTCTCAGAGTTCCGTTTACAGCCGAGAAAGGACAGCTGGATCAGCCAGGCGTTGTGGTGAAAATGGGACATCCATTTCTCTTAAAGCATGTCTATCAAGATAAATTAGATGACCATGCGATGGTTGGAAATGTAGGGGCATCTTTTAACCAATTCCAAGAACCGAAAGAGAAAGACGGGGATGTGTCAAAGGCTTACGCTGAAATTGGCTTTTCACTCGTCAAAGAATTAGAAGATGCACTGCTTTAAAAGCTGATCAGCTCATCATCTGGATGAAGCTCATATCCAAAAGGAGGATTCATCATGGGTCCTTCTTTTTTTTGTACGCCTACAATGATCACATGATGCTCTAAAAAGTGATGAAGTGCCGTTAAGAATGTCTCTCCAGCTAATGAAGCCGGTACTGGAATGATGGTGATCTGTTTATGGAGGGTCATGTTTCTTTTGATTTTTAACGCCATGAGCTGTTCTTTTAAAAGAAAATGCTCCACCATTAAATGATTCACGGCATCAGAAGTATGGATGACTTGATTGGCGCCAGCCCGCTCAGCATTTTTCACATAGCGATCGGTTAAAATTTCAATTAAACAATATAACGAAGGATTTAATCCTTTTGCCGCAAGCAAGGTTAAGACACTCTGCATATCAGCCGTCACTTCATTTTCATGCTGGTCGGCGGTAATCATCAATGTATCAGCACTCATAATACTTGCTCTGCGAAGTGTGGCATCCTCTGTACCATGGCCTTTAATAAAATGGACATTCTCTAAAAGAGGTCCTTCCTTTAAGGAATCATCAATGAGTACAATCGGCATGGCGGGATCAATGGTTTGAAACGATTGAAGCAGTTTGTTCGTTTTCTCATTCCAACCAACGATAATGACATGTCCTTTCCCCTTAAAAGCAACCTTTCCTTCTACATAATGGTGCTGCTTACTGAACACAGCGGCAGCGAGTGTGGCAAAATAAGCCGTGACAAAGCTTGCCCCGATCAGAATAAGCGCCATACCTGCGATTTGTCCGGGCATGGTTTGCGGCACAAAATCACCATAGCCGACCGTCGCGACTGTAATGAGAGCCCACCAGATCCCATCAAAGATCGTATGATACTGCTTTGGTTCAAGTATGACGATTAATTGTCCAAAAAAGAGAAGCAAGAAACAGATGATGATCGCAATGCGAACATAAAGAGGCCATCTTAGCCAGGCAATGAAGATACGGTTTGATTTCATCGAACTCGTCCTTTCAGGGAGACTGCTAATATCAGTATGCCCGATTAGGAAACAATTTTTCATCATCGTCATGTATTGAAACAGAACCCATATCTTAAAATAAGAGAGAAGAAGGAGGGAATGCGAATGTCGTTTGTTCAAAAGACCGTACTTCTTTTTATCGGCGCACACTTTTTATCATCTGCGGTGATTTTACTCGTGTTTGATTTAAATGCGGTGAACCATTTTATGAATGATTTCTCGTGGCTTCGTTTTTTTCAAGACCTATATGGAACGATGACATTTTATACAGCATGCATCGGAATGTTCTTCTTTTTCATTGGTGTAGTGATTCCCCTTAAAAAGACCTAGTGCTTTTTGCTGTACACGTTACATAAAAGTCATTAAAATTGTAAATAAATATATAAAATAAAAAGGAAGCTGATGAGCATGCTGTTTTTTTATTTTTTAACATTTGCCGCATTGGGATTGTCTTTTTGGGCACAATTTAAAGTAAAGAATAATTTTGAAAAGTATTCAAAGGTTGAAGCTGCCAGTATGAAAACAGGTGCTGAAACCGCTCGATATATTTTAGATCGCAACGGGTTATACGATGTACCCGTTGAACCGGTAAGAGGAACTTTGACTGATCATTACGACCCGACGCAGCGTGTGGTTCGTTTATCTGAACCAGTGTATTATGGCCATTCCATTTCGGCCATTTCAGTCGCATCACACGAGGTTGGACATGCCTTGCAGCATCAGGAATCCTATGGTGCGCTTGTCTTGAGACATAAGATCTTCCCTGTCGTGAACTTTGCATCTGGTGTTGCCCCGCTTCTTTTCCTAGGTGGATTATTGCTCGGCAGCCTTAACTTAATCGGGCTTGGGATCGTTCTGTTCTCAGCTGCTGTGTTCTTTCAGCTAGTGACATTGCCTGTTGAGTTTAACGCAAGTTCTCGTGCAAAGAATATCATTGTTTCAGAAGGAATCATTAGAAGCAGTGAAGAAAGAGGCGTGAACAAGGTGTTAAATGCCGCAGCTCTTACGTACGTAGCAGCGGCCCTTGTCTCCCTGTTTGAATTGCTCCGTTTTGTAATGATCTTCCTAAATGGCCGTAATGATTAATTGACGCCAGAGGAGGTGAGCCCTTACCCGTGTTAGGTAAGGGTTTTTTTGTATATTTTAAACGTATTTTTAGTCCTATTACTCATTGCTGCGACAGCATTTTTTGTTGTCACTGAATTTGCGATTGTGAAAATTAGAGGCTCAAAAATCAATCAGCTGATTGAAAGCGGTGATAAGAGAGCCATTCATGTTCAGAAACTGACAACCAACCTTGATGAATATTTATCTGCCTGTCAGCTTGGTATTACCATCACGGCATTAGGCTTAGGGTGGTTAGGGGAGCCGACAGTGGAACATTTCCTGCATCCGCTTTTTGAAAAGGCAGGGCTTCATTCCGCTTTGACAGACATCATATCGTTTATCATTGCCTTTGTGATCATTACGTTTTTGCATGTTGTCGTTGGGGAGCTTGCTCCCAAAACGATTGCCATTCAAAAGGCAGAAGCCGTCAGTCTCGTGACGGCAAAACCTCTTATTTTTTTCTATAAAGTCATGTACCCGTTTATTAAAGCATTAAATGGGGCTGCACGAGGCATTGTGAAATTATTTGGTTTTCATTCTGTCAAAGAACATGAAGTGGCGATCAGTGAGGAAGAATTGCGTCTCATCCTGTCTGAAAGCTACGAAAAGGGAGAGATCAACCAATCTGAATACAAATATGTCAATAAAATATTTGAATTTGATAACCGAGTGGCGAGAGAGATCATGATCCCGCGCACCGAAATCTCTGCCATTGAAATTGAACAGAGCCTGGAAGACGTGACGCATTATATGCTGAACGAAAGGTATACACGTTATCCTGTCATTAAAGAAGACAAAGATCATGTCATTGGTGTGATCAATAGCAAAGACGTATTTAAAGCAAGTTTTCTCAATCAAGAGGTGTCCATTGAAGACTTAATGCGCCCTGTCATTCGTGTCATTGAAAGTACACCGATTCAAGAACTGCTGATTTTGATGCAAAAGGAACGGATTCATATGTCGGTGCTTGTAGATGAATACGGCGGAACAGCAGGTCTCGTCACAGTTGAAGACATATTAGAAGAAATTGTGGGTGAGATTCGAGATGAATATGATCAAGATGAAACCCCGCATATTGTGAAAAAAGGTGACTTCCACTATGTCATGGATGGAAAAGCCTTGATCGATGAAGTAAATGATTTATTGGATTTAGCGATTGAAAATGATGATGTTGATACAATTGCCGGCTGGATGATGACGCATAAAATTGATTTTGACATTGGAGATATCATTGAAGCAGAAGGCTGTGAATTTAAAATTGTCGATGCAGAAGATCATCATATTCGAACCATAGAAGTAAAAAAGGTTCACTTTTCCTAAAAACCTCGGAGCTATTGACGAGGTTTTTTTGCTTGGTAAACTTTAGGTAAGAAGATTTGTTTCTGCCAACCGGCAGTGATTGGTTTCACATAAAAAGGGTATGGTTTTATAGACATGATCAAAAGGAGCCAGTGAAATGAAAAAAATCAACGTACAAACAGACAAACACGATGACATGATAGACATTACCCATGAAGTTCAGCAATATGTCCGGGAAACTGGGATTCAAAACGGAACGGTTATGGTCTATTGTCCACATACGACAGCTGGAATCACCATTAATGAAAATGCCGACCCAGACGTCAAACGAGATATGTTGCGCCGGCTTGACGAAGTCTTTCCGTGGGAACATTCAAAAGATCGTCATATGGAAGGCAATACAGCAGCGCATATGAAAGCTAGTTATATGGGAGCATCTCAGCACGTTCTTGTCCATCATGGTGATCTTGTGCTTGGAACGTGGCAGGGAATCTATTTTTGTGAGTTTGATGGACCGAGACATCGTCACTTTTATGTACAGGTGTCATCTAACGAGTAAGGGCGGGGGAGAAGATGGGAGAATTCACAGCGTTACTTCAAATTAAACATGGCATCATTCAAGCACCAATGGCAGGAGGAGCGGTGACGCCGCAGCTTGTCGCCGCTGTTTCACAATATGGCGGTCTCGGCAGCTTAGCAAGTGGTTATGTACAGCCTGAAAAGATGAGGCAGCAAATCAGACAGGTCAAACAGCTGACATCTCGTCCATTTCAAGTGAATGTGTTTGTCCCTGAACCCATTTCAGAAACGAAAACAGAAGATGTATCATTTTGGACAGATCGGCTGCCTGTCATACCAGAAGCACAGATAATCCCTAGCGAAGAAGAATTATGGAAGGACTATGAACAAAAAATCAACATTCTTCAAGAAGAAGAAGTCCCAGCTGTGTCGTTTACATTTGCCTGTCCAAACGAACAAACAATTCATCACCTGAAACAAAAGGGGATCTTTCTCATCGGAACAGCTACAACAAAAAAAGAAGCACTGCTTTTAGAAGAAAAAGGAATGGATGCCATTGTTCTGCAAGGAAGCGAAGCAGGAGGGCATCGAGGCACCTTTTTACCTTCAAAGGGAGATGCTCTGCAGGGACTTTTCTGCCTGATCAGTGATGTCAGGTCTGTCTGTCATATCCCATTGATTGCCGCTGGAGGTATCACAGACAGGACCACTATGAAAGCAGCACTAGCTCTTGGAGCAGATGCGGTTCAAATAGGGACACGATTTTTAGCGAGTCAAGAAAGTGCTGCGGCAGATGTGTACAAAAAGGCGCTGTTACAGGCAGAAGGCAGTGAAACAGCGATGACACGGCTTTTCTCTGGAAAAAAAGCCAGAGGTATTGTCAATCAGTGGATGGAGGAAGAAAGACGAAATGAAGACCGGGTTCTTCCCTATCCTATACAGCATGTATGGACAACACCGATGCGAAAAGCGGCAGCTGCTGCAGGAAACCCAGAACAAATGGCTCTTTGGGCAGGTCAGGGGGTTGGCCGTATTCATTCCATTTTAACCGTTGAAGAGATCATGCATGAACTCACGCAGATATAATTTGATGATGGGTGGTGTGACAGGATGGAAATCTTAAAACATTCATATCGGAAAAAAGGACAAATTGAATTTCTATTTGATGATTTTCCGCACTCCCCTGCCGTTCTTACCCCCATTTGTCATTACTATTTCGTTCGTTATGTGAAATGGAATCAGCACGACCCTCCAGTCACAAGAAACGATCTAGAAGAAATGGAAATCCTAGCAAACACAATGCTTGGCACGCTTCATGATTACCGCAAACGCAAGGCATACAAAGGCCCCTTGTCATAACCTATAGACAAGAGGCCCTTTTTAGCTACCAAACATTTGCCTGAGATAAATAACATCCATCCTAGTAGTCTGCGGCAGTAAATAAGCGGACTGAACAGCCCCAGGTCGTCTTCTGGCATTTAATTTATCGATAATCTCTGCAGCTGTTAAGATCCCAAGCCCATGCCCATAATATTGATCTTCCCCTAAGTAAATCACATTTTCTCCGCGCCATTGAGACTGTTGATAGCTAAACTCTGGATTCTCGAAATATAGGCAATCCCCATAAATAAAATCATTTCCGCGCTCTGTATAAATGGATAATGTATCATAGTGCCAGTCATACAGCGTTAAACTTCTAAGTCTTCGATTGAACTTCTCGTCTCCTACCGTTTGCAAGACTCCCATATAAAACACAATGACAATCGCTGTGGCACATTCAAAGGCATATTTTGAGCCATTTTCAAAGATGTCTTTAATCCCCGTAGATGGCTCGACTTGATAGCGCAGTTCTAACGCTCCGGCCTCTGATACACGCCAATAGGCGTCATTCGCACGGGACCTTTGAAAGATAGCAAATGAGGCACCGCTCTTATTCAAATCTCTTGCCGCATTCATGATATTCGATCTTAAAGTCACCTCAAATAACAAATCAGATGCCTGCCTATAACGGAACGTATCATTTGAGGCTTGTAACTGCATCAAAATGATCCGCTTTTGTCCTTCTAGCTGAAACGATGCCAGCTGCTCATTTGTCACTGGCTGTCCTGAAAGGATAATCATATGAAAAGCGCCCCCTTTTGTATTAGCGTATGCGGGATGCTTGGGCAAGGAATCAATTTGTGGAAATAAACAAAAAGACATCCTTTTTATTTGAAAAACATGAAAATAATATGAAGCTGTCCGATATAAAACATAACGTTTAAAAGGAGGAAAAACATGAAAAGTATCATAAAATGGTTGAAAAAACCATCGATTTCTAAAAGGCTGATTATTTCATTCACACTTGTTCTCGTCTTGCCTATCATTACACTCAGTACGATTTCATATCAGATTGCCAAAGAAGAATTAGATCATGAAATCATGTACGGAGCCAACGCAAGAGTCAATGAGCTGAATGACATGATCGAGCAAAAGCTTTTGAATAAGGAGAACGCAGTCAAACTGTTTACCGAAACATCCAGTGCTGCAGACTTTAAAAAGAAAAACCAGGACGAACTGTATGAGCATTTTGAGATATACAGTAAAATCAATGAAGATGATGTAGTTGGATTTTATGCAGCAAGTAAAAATCGTGATTTTATTCAGTTCCCTAAAGTGGACATGCCAAAAGGCTATGATCCAACAACTCGTGATTGGTATAAAGCGGCGATGCAGGACGAAAAAGGCGAACCTGTGGTCACCAATCCATACATCTCTGCCACAACAAACGGCATGGTTGTCACAATCGCTCAGCGTCTGAAGGACGGGTCGGGAGCCATTGGGATTGATATTGATGTTCAAGATATCGTCGATAAAATCAAAGATATTAAAATTGGACGAGAAGGATATCCAATTATTGCAAATAAAAACAAACAGATTGTAGCTCACCCAGAAGAAAAATCAGGCTCTGCAGTGACAGAAAATATTTCATCAATCCTTTACAGCGGCAAAGAAGGAACATCAACTTATGAGAATAAAGGAGAGCAAAAACGCCTCGTTTTTGTGACAAATGATTTAACAGGTTGGAAAATTGCTGGAACGATGTTTGTATCAGAAACAGAAGAAGCAGCACAGCCAGTTTGGAATTCTGCCATTATTCTTTTAATTTCTTCTTTTATCCTTGGCGGCATCGCGATCTTCTTTATCGTTCGTTCCATCACAATTGGACTTAGAAGGCTTGTTGATTTCTCAGAAAAGGTGAGTGAAGGGGATCTAACGGAAACCCTCGAAACCAAATCGAAGGATGAAATAGGAGACCTCACAAGAAGCTTTAGTAAGATGAGTGAATCTTTGCGTGAAGTTATCCGAGCGGTCCAGCAATCTGTCGACAATGTGGCTTCAGCGTCAGAAGAGCTAACTGCTAGTGCCAGCCAAACAAGTCAGGCGACAGAGCATATCACCATGTCGATTGAACAATTCTCAAATGGGAATGAAGCACAAAATGAGAAAGTAGAATCTAGCACGAATCAGCTTGTCGCAATGAATGAAGGATTACAAGGTATGTCACAAACTTCATCAGAAGTGACTGCTGTCTCCATTCAATCGACAGAAGCGGCTGGACAAGGCGGACGTATCGTTGAAAGCACAGCGAATCAAATGAAACATATCGACACATCTGTACAAGAAGCCGAACAAGTCATGAAAGAATTAGAATACAAGTCTAAAGATATTACGAGCATTTTAAATGTCATTAATGGTATCGCAGATCAAACGAATTTACTTGCACTCAATGCAGCCATTGAAGCAGCAAGAGCAGGTGAATCAGGGCGCGGCTTCTCTGTCGTAGCAGAGGAAGTCAGAAAACTAGCAGTCCAATCCGCAGATTCAGCGAAAGAAATTGAAAAGCTGATCCAAGAAATTGTGTTGGAAATTTCCAAATCTCAAGAGATGTTCAAAGCTGTCAACCGAGAAGTAAATGCAGGACTTGGGATGACAGAAGAAGCAAAAGAAAGCTTCCAAAACATCTATGAGGCGGCAGAAGGTATGTCGAAAAAGCTCACTCAATTAAATGATACAGCGGTTGATCTATCAAGCGGATCGAAACTTGTGTCACAAGCCATGCAAGAGATGCGTCAAGTTTCAAGAGAAAGTGCGGCGAACATTCAAGATATTGCGGCATCTGCTGAAGAACAATTGGCATCTATGGAAGAAATTTCTTCCTCTTCGGTCACACTTGCCAATATGGCTGAGGAACTAAAAGAGCTGACAAGTCAATTTAAAATTGATTAAAAAACGATGAAAAAATATCCAGAATTGTCTGGGTATTTTTTTTATTTTTAAACGTCATTTCCAGCCCTCTAAAAATAAACCTTTCATCCGATAATAACTTTAGAGAAGTAAAGGGGGAAAGAGAAAATGGGAAAAATGATCCAATGGTTCAAAAAACCATCCATTTCTAAAAAATTAGTTATTGCCTTTTTGGTAGTCCTCATACTGCCAACCGTCGCACTCACAATCAGTGCATTTTTTACATCAAAAACAGAGTTAGACAAACAGATTATGGGCAGTGCGATGAGTCAGGTCAATGCATTTGATACCTTAATCGATGAGAATATTGGGAACAAGGCAGAGGCTGTGACTCTGTTTACAGATGATCTCAAAGCGGTTAATCTTCAAGAAAAAAATAGAAAAGCTACCATTAAAGAATTGAAGCAATACGGAAAAATTAATGAAAAAGATGTCTCAGCCATTTATGCAGGTTCAGAAAAGGGCTTGTTCATGCAATACCCAGTTCAAAAAATGCCTGAAGGCTATGATCCGAGAGAGCGTCCGTGGTATCAAGAGGCCATGAGTGCTGATGGTAAACAAGTCATCACGAAGCCATACGTCGCAGCATCTACAGGTAAAATGGTCATCACCATTGCCCAAAAAATGAAAGATGGCTCAGGGGTGATTGGTCTCGATATGGAAATTGACAGCCTCATTCAAAAGCTAAAAGAAATCAAAATAGGTCAAAAAGGATATGCTTTCATCATGGAGAAGGATAAAACCGTGTTAGCAGATCCAACCCAAAAGCCAGGAAGCAAAGTCAATGAGAATTTGGCGAACATTATTTTTAAAAACAAACAAGGAAACGGCAGCTATACACTCAATGGAACAGATAAAAAGGTAGCTTATGTCACCAATGAACTAACCGGCTGGAAAATCGGCGGCACGATGCTCGTATCAGAAGTAGAGGATGCAGCTAAACCCGTTTTCAATACAGCCATTATTGTGTTCAGTGTGACACTGATCGTAGCAGGAACCCTCATCTTCTTTATTGTCCGCTCTATTTCAAGTAGATTATCCAATCTGGCCCGTTTCTCGAAAAAGGTCAGCGATGGTGATTTACGTGATAAACTTCAGATTCAATCAGATGATGAAATAGGACAAGTTGGTAAAGGCTTTAATACGATGATTGACTCATTAAGATCCCTCATTGGTGCCGTCCAAACCTCCGTTGAAAATGTCGCTTCTTCATCAGAAGAACTGACCGCAAGCGCAGGACAAACAAGTAAAGCAACAGAGCATATTACATTAGCCATTGAACAATTCTCTACTGGTAACGAAAGCCAGAATGATAAAGTGGAATCAAGCTCAGAAGAGTTAGAAGAAATGAACAGAGGCCTTCAGCACATGAATGAGTCGGCTGAATCAATTACCGCTTCATCCATCAAATCAACAGAGATTGCAGGAGAAGGCGGACAGCTAGTAGAAAAAACAGCCTCTCAAATGAACGTGATTGATCAATCAGTGAAAAAAGCAGAGAATGTCATCAGTGCGCTGGAAAGCAAATCAAAAGATATTACCCAGATTCTTGGTGTCATTAATGGCATCGCAGATCAAACGAATTTACTTGCGCTGAATGCAGCAATTGAGGCAGCAAGAGCTGGCGAATCTGGTCGAGGTTTCTCCGTTGTAGCAGAAGAAGTAAGAAAACTTGCTGTTCAATCTGCCAACTCAGCGAAAGAAATTGAAAACTTAATCAAAGAAATCGTTCAAGATATTGATGTATCACAAGAAGTATTCACAGCAGTAAATCAAGAAGTTCAATCAGGCTTAAGCTTTACTGAACAAACGAAAGTCAGCTTCCACAATATTTTCGACATGACCAAAGAAATCTCAGATCAGCTCCAAACAATGAATCGAACAGTTGTCCAGTTGTCAAAAGGATCTGCACATGTTTCTGAGGCTGTCCGTGAGATTGCAGACGTATCACGTGAAAGCTCCGCCAATATTCAAGACATTGCCGCTTCAGCTGAAGAACAGCTGGCATCAATGGAAGAGATCAGCTCATCCTCTGCCACCCTTTCTTCAATGGCAGAAGAATTACGTGATTTGATTAGCAAATTTAAAGTCGAATAAACCAAATGAAAAGAACCTCCAGCTAGGGGGTTCTTTTTTTGAAGTGAATAAATCGAAAGAAATAGGTAAATATGCTTATTTTGGTGGTTTTTTGAACATTACACCTTGAAAAATAATCCGTATTACCTAAGAATAGAGGGGGGTGATCCCAAATCATAAACCAAAAGGAGTAGAGTCATGAAAAAAATCAACTTTTTTAAGCACTTTACGATGTCAAAGAAATTAATTACTGCATTCTTAGCGATTCTCCTAGTGCCCATTCTTGTGTTGGCCGCATTTTCCTATGAAGTGGCGTCTAAGTCTCTCAATGATGAGATTATGTCTAGCGCTGCAAATGGTGTGAATCAATTAAATGAACTGATCAATAAAGATGTACAGCCTAAAATTGATATTGTTTCTTATTTATCTAAATCGGTGAAAAAAAAGGAACTGGCCTCTAAAAATAAGGATTTACTTAAGGTGAAATTAGAGCAACTATCGGAAACAGACGACGATGTCGTAGAAGTATTTGTTGCAGATCAGAATGGTAAACTAACTGAATATTCCGAGATTCATAAAGGCAGTGCCAAAAGCGCAAAAAATGAACCATGGTTTCAACAATCAATGGGAGATGACAAACTCATCATTTCAGATCCTTTTACAGACAAGTCATCAGATGACCTGCTCATCACAATATCAGAACAGTTAGCAGATGGTTCTGGTGTTATCGGCATAAATGTACGATTGAACACAATTGTGAAAGATACAAACAGCATCAAAATTGGTCAAGAAGGTTATGCGTTTGTCGCTACCTCAGACCAACGTTACATTGCTCATAAAACGGAAAAGGCCGGGACGAAACTGACAGGCGATTTCATCGAAAAAATGTATAACAATAAAAAAGGCAGTTTCGAATATGAATTCAACGGACAGCCGAAGCAAATGTTTTATGACACAAATGAAGCGACAGGCTGGAAGCTTGCGGGAACAATGTATGTCAACGAAGTGAAAGAAGCCGCGCAGCCAGTGCTTGACTTAACCATGATCATCCTAGCTGCTGCGATTGTCATCGGTGGAATCGCGATTTATTTTATTATTAAATCAATCCGAAAACCACTCATAGAGCTCTCTGAATCGGCTGAGAAAATCAGTCAGGGGGATCTTACCCAGCATATTGAGGTGCGCACACATGATGAAATCGGCAAACTTGCACAGAGCTTTAACGATATGTCGGCAAAGCTGAAACAAGTCATTCAAGCCGTCCAGAATTCAATTGAAAATGTTGCTGCCTCATCTGAAGAATTAACGGCTAGCGCAGGACAGACAGCCCAAGCAACTGAGCATATTACCTCATCTATTGAACAGTTCTCAAACAGCAATGAACATCAAAATGAGATGATTGAAAAAAGCTCTGTCCAGCTAAACGACATGGATCGCAGTTTATCACATATGGTCAACACGACTTCTCACATGATGGAATCATCTATCGAGTCTAGCAAAACCGCTCAGGCTGGTGGAGAGCTCGTTCAAAAAACAGCAGGTCAAATGCAAACGATTGAACAAGCAGTGAAAGAAGCAGAGCTTGTGATTGCAGGGCTAGAACAGAAATCTAAGGACATTACAAGCATTCTTGGAGTCATCAACGGCATTGCAGATCAGACGAACCTCCTCGCTTTAAATGCAGCGATAGAAGCCGCACGTGCAGGTGAGGCAGGAAGAGGCTTCTCTGTGGTCGCAGAAGAAGTCCGCAAGCTGGCAGAGCAATCAGGCAGCTCTTCAAAAGAAATTGAAAGCCTAACGAACGAAATTGTAGATGAAATTGAAAAGTCGCAGAAGATGTTTAGACAAGTAGCAGGTGAAGTGCAATCTGGATTAAACATTACAGATGAAACGAAAGTGAGTTTTGAGAAAATCACCCATAAGACATCAGAAATGACAGAACAAATGAAACAAATGAACGGATCAGCCCAAGAACTTTCTCATGGCTCAAACGATATTTCACAAGCAGTCAATCAAATCAAAGAGCTTTCACGTGAAAGTTCCGCAGGTTTCCAAGATATTGCGGCTTCAGCAGAAGAACAGCTGGCATCAATGGAAGAGATCAGCTCATCTTCCGCCACTTTATCTCAAATGGCAGAAGAACTGAGAGAGCTCATCAAACAATTTAAAATATAAGAGTCATAGTAGAACCCCTGACGTTTTGACGTTAGGGGTTTCAGCGTGTAGACAAACCCTCGCATTCGGTGTCAGTCCTGCGTGCTGGTGCTCACGAATTCAAATTCGCTCCGCGCCAGTACTCGTCCTTCCTAGGGCTGCAAAGGTTTTCTATCACGCTGAAAAGAAGACAAAGGGCTAAAATAAAGTTCATTTTAGCCCTTTGTCAATAATCTGGAACACCTGACGTTTTGACGTCAGGTGTTTTTCCGTTGTTTGCACATAATTTGGGTATTTTGGACTTATCTAGACTTTAATAAGTTAAAAAAGTAAAGAACCTAGTAGTACTTCCGATATATATACTATCTTACTAAAAGGAGTTTTCTTTTTTATGAATTTCATACAGTATTTCAAAAAACCATCGATATCAAAAAAGCTCGTTTTCTCTTTCTTATTTATTCTTTTATGCCCAATTATCGTATTGGCATTCTCTTCATATCATACGGCGAGCACCTCTTTAAATGATCAAATCATGCAAAGTGCAAAGGAAAATGTAGAACAGCTGGACAAAAACATTACGAAGGTTGTAAAAGTAAAAACAGACGCAGCCGATTTCTTTAGCAAATGGATTACGAAGAAAAAGCTGGGGCAAAAAGGAACGACTGATATTCAAGGACGCTTTGAGCAGTTCATGAGCATGAATGATGACACAGAAGGCATCTTTGTTGCTTCAAGTGATGGAAAAGTGTTTTCAAGATATCCAAATCAAAAAATGCCTGCTGATTATGTCGCAACTGAGCGGGATTGGTACAAAGATGGCTGGGCGAAAAACGGTGAGCTGTCTGTTTCCGCTCCATATCCAACCGCATCAACTGGTACGCTTGTTGTGACGATTTCTAAAAAACTAGAGGATGGTTCTGGTGTTATTGCCATGAACCTGGACATTGCAAATCTAGTAAAAGAGTCTAATAGTATCAATATTGGTAAAGAGGGTCATGCTTTTATCGGCAGCCCAGATCGAACATACGTGGCACATCCAACAAAAAAAGCAGGAACAAAATTAACAGGTGATTGGGTAGACAAGCTTTATACACAAGACAAAGGTTCAATGAGTTATATGTTTGAAGGAAAAGAAAAGCAAATGGAGTTCACAACAAACAAAGCGACTGGTTGGAAAATTGCCGGTACAATGTTTGTCAATGAAGTAGAAGAAGCGGCGCAGCCAGTCTTCAACATGGCGGCTATTATATTAGCTGGTGCGCTCATCATTGGCGGGATTCTCATCTTCTTTATCATCCGTTCTATTACAAAACCACTTTCCATGCTTGTCTCCTCTTCTAAGAAGATTAGCGAAGGAGATTTAACAGAAAAAATTGATGTTAAATCAAATGATGAAATTGGTCAGCTCGGTACAAGTTTTAATGAAATGAGTGAGTCACTCAGAGACGTCATCCAAGCTGTACAGACATCTGTTGAGAACGTGGCGTCATCGTCTGAAGAACTGACGGCAAGTGCAGGTCAAACGACAAAAGCAACCGAACATATTACATCATCCATTGAAACATTCTCGAATGGAAACGAAAATCAAAGTGAAATGGTGGAACAAAGTGCAGCCCACTTGAAACAAATGAACGAAGGGCTAAATGAAGTTGCTCAAACATCTGATGTCATTACAGAATCATCGGTTCAATCAAAAACAGTCGCAGAAACAGGCGGACAGCTTGTTGAACAGACAGTTGGCCAAATGAAAACGATTGATCATTCAGTGAAAGAAGCTGAAAGTGTGATCAACGGATTAGAGCATAAATCAAAAGATATCACCAACATTTTAGGTGTCATTAACGGTATAGCAGATCAAACGAATTTACTGGCACTGAATGCAGCCATTGAAGCAGCACGTGCGGGTGAGTCAGGCAGAGGCTTCTCGGTTGTAGCAGAAGAAGTCCGTAAACTGGCAGTTCAATCATCAGATTCTGCAAAAGAGATTGAAAAACTCGTCAAAGAAATTGTCTCTGAAATAGAAACGTCTCAAAATATGTTCAAATCTGTGAATGAAGAAGTGAAAAATGGCCTATCAATTACAGACCAAACAAAAGAAAGCTTCTCACAAATCAATCAGCAAACAGCGGAAATTGCGACAAGAATCAATGAAATGAATACGACAGTTCGTGAGCTTTCAAAAGGATCTGAGCAAATTTCTAAAGCAGTGAATGAAATTGCAGATGTATCGAGAGAGAGTTCAGCAAGTATTCAAGATATTGCGGCATCAGCAGAAGAACAGCTGGCATCAATGGAAGAGATTAGTTCTTCTTCGACGACGCTTTCCCAAATGGCGGAAGAATTGCGTGACTTAATTAAAAAATTCAAGATCAGTGAATAATGGAAAGTGGTTCTCCTCAAGGGGAACCGCTTTTCTTTTTAAGAGATGATCTCGTACAATAGAGGAAATCCGAAGAAAAGGAGAGATGTTATGCGTTTATCAAATAAGAAGGTCATTGCGTTAGTCAGTGATGATTTTGAAGATTTAGAGCTATGGTATCCCGTTTTGCGATTAAGAGAAGAGGGGGCAACTGTCCATCTCGTAGGCGAAAAAGCAGATCATGAATATATCGGGAAGTACGGAGTGCCAGCTGTATCAGATGCAGACTTCTATTCCATTCAAGCAGATGATTATGATGCGGTTCTCGTTCCTGGGGGATGGGCACCGGATAAACTGCGCCGATATCCAGAAGTATTAGACATCGTTCGTACGTTTGATGCAAAGGGCAAACCGATCGGACAAATCTGTCATGCCGGATGGGTGCTCATTTCAGCTGGTATCCTGAAAGGTAAAAAAGTGACGAGTACACCTGGTATTAAAGATGATATGACGAATGCTGGAGCGGAATGGTTTGATGAAGCCGTTGTGACAGATGGTCATATTGTATCTAGCAGACGCCCGCCGGACCTTCCGCCATATGTGAAAGCATTTGCCGATGTATTAGCGGCAAACTAGATTCACACGAACAAACAAAGGGCTGTAAAACGCCCTTTGTTCATTCAATGCCTCATTACATTTGTCTGTCGGCTGGATAGATAATGCCCATTTGTCTTCTCGCCTCGTCCATGACGGACATGGTTTGAACGGATAAGGCAAATGTATTGACTGGCGACTGTCCCTTTTTTTGCTTGATGCATTGAATGAAGTGATCGATTTCATAATACATAGCCGGTTGATCATCTTTGAGAGAAATATCGGTTTGCTGTCCATTTCGATCATGGATGATGATACGAGAAGGGCGATGGAATTGATCAATCACCATCGTGGCATCCTCCCCTTGAATTTCAGCAGATACATGAGATGTTGAGATTTTTGAATGGAAAAGAAGTGCTTGATGTCCTTCATATTGTAAAAGTAATGAACCGCTCCCATCTACTCCAGAAGAAAGTGTATAGCCTCTCGCGGTGATTTGATGTGGCAGCCCGAATAAATAAATGATGGGAAAGACAAGATACACGCCGATGTCCATTAAGGAGCCATTGGATAATTCCGGCTTAAAAGCATTTGGAATCTCACCGTTTCGGTAGGCATCGTATCTTGAGGAATATTTACAGTAATGAGCGATCACTTGCCGAATGGGGCCTAGTTGATCAAGATGCTGTTTGATTTGAAGAAAATTCGGCAGAAATGTTGTCTTCATCGCTTCCATTAAGCACACCTGATATTTTTTCGCAGCAGCAATCATTTCTTCAACCTCTTTCCGGTGAGAGGCCAATGGTTTTTCACATAATACATGTTTTTGATGCGCCATCATCAGCATCGCTTGCTCTTTGTGAAGGGCGTTTGGACTTGCGATATACACAGCATCAAACGCATCACTTGCCGCCATTTGCTGTAAATTAGTAAAGACGGTATCAATGCCATACTTGTCTGCAAATGCCTGTCCTTTTTCAGCAGACCGAGAATAGACGGCCGTACATGTAAAATCCGCCACTCCTTCACCAGCCTGTAAGAATCGATCTGTAATCCAATTCGTTCCGATGACAGCAAATCGAATCATGACATTCCCTCCTTCTGCTTTTCTCTGATTATACATGCTTTGAAAGCGTTTGTATGAAAGAATCTTCTTTTTTATTGAAAAGCGAATGAAACCTTTACCTTAGCTGATGCGTCTTACATAAAGAATATAAATGTACGAAAAGTGGATAGTTTCCTCCTTCATTCGGGTAATACTTGAGAAGGAGGGAGGAGGAAACGAACATGAAGCGCACCCTACATATAGGAAGTACATACGCATTCGCGCTTATATTTATAGCAGCCGGTGTTTTTCATGTGATAGAGCCAAGCGGCTTTGCCCGCATGATGTCTGGATGGCCATTTCCCTATGGCATCATTTATGCCACCGCATGCTTGGAATGGCTGCTGGCCGTATTACTGCTTCTTCCAAACGTAAGGATTGTGGCAGCAAAAATGATCGCTGTCTATCTGGTGCTCATTTTCCCTGCGAACCTATTTGCTGCGAGAGAAGGGATTCCATTTCCAGGGCAAGAGAGCACAGAACAAGCCTTGTTATGGATGAGATTAATCGGACAACCGATTTTGATTGGATGGGCCATGTCCATTGCGAAACTGGAAGAAAAGCTGAAACAATGATCACAAAATGATGATCAAGTAGTGTACAATTTACTAATAAAATAGCCCGTGTTTGGAGGAAAGATATGAATTCTATGCAAATGTGGAGCAGTCGATTTAGAAAATTTTTTCTTGATAACAAGTTTGTTCTCTTTTTACTCATCCTGCTATTAATAGGGTTGAATATCCTTGTTTTCATGAAGGCATCTTTTATTTTTACACCGCTCATTGTACTCATCAAAACCATTGCCTTACCGATTATTTTAACGGGGGTTGTGTATTATTTATTAAATCCAATTGTGAATTTATTAGAGAGATTTAAGGTCAAACGGATCTTTTCGATTTTGCTTTTATATATTGTCATTATTGGGATTATTACAGTGACCATTGTATCTATTATTCCTTTTTTACAAGCACAAACGATGAGTCTGTTTCATAATCTGCCGAAATACGTTGATACAGTAGAAGAACAGATTCGACAACTAACAGGAAGCAACTTCATTAATCAGGCGCAGAAAACGATGAATTTTAACGTCTCTGAATTGGTGAGTAAAGCGTCAAGTCAAGCGACGAAGATTTTGGAAAGTACTTTTACCGGAGTCGGCACTTTCTTAGGGGCGCTTACTGAAATTATCATCTCGATCGTGACGGTTCCGTTCATTCTGTTTTATCTATTAAAAGACGGCAAAAAACTGCCTGACTATTTCTTGAAATTTATTCCGAATAAGTTTAGAGAGCATACACATATCGTGCTTCACGAAATGAACCATCGCTTAAGCTCTTATATTCTTGGACAGATCATTGTCAGCTTCTGTATCGGTGTTCTTCTTTTAATCGGTTATCTGATTATTGGACTTGACTATGCGCTGCTTCTGGCGATTATTGCGGCATGTACAAGTGTAGTGCCTTACCTTGGGCCAACAATTGCCATTACACCAGCGATTGTGATTGCACTTGTCACATCACCTATTATGCTACTGAAACTGATCATTGTCTGGACAGTGGTTCAACTTATTGAAGGGAAATTCATTTCTCCTCAGGTCATGGGGAAAAACCTTCATATCCATCCGATTACGATTATTTTTGTTCTATTAACAGCAGGTAAATTGTTCAGCGTAGTCGGCATCATTGTCGCGATTCCGACGTATGCCGTTCTGAAAGTGATCACGACCCACCTGTTTGATTGGTTCAAAATGCGATCCAATTTGTATAAAGAAGAAAAGGTTTGATGTCATAATCTTTTTTAGAAAAAAATATAGTATCATAAAGACGAGCTTTCGAAAAAGAAAGCTTGTCTTTATGTGGACATAGATGTTTGCCTTCAAAAGATCAGAATTGAAAGGAAAGAAAATCATGAATCTATGGGATTTATTCGTGGCACTGGTTTTAGGAATTGTCGAAGGATTAACAGAGTATGCACCTGTCTCGTCTACAGGGCATATGATCATTGTTGATGATCTTTGGCTAAAATCAAAAGACATCATTACGCCAGAGGCTGCAAACACATTTAAAGTCGTGATTCAGTTAGGTTCTATTTTAGCTGTCATGATCGTGTTTAAAGATCGTATTTTGAACTTGTTAGGCTTAAAGAAAAATATCACAGAAGAACAAAAACGCAGCGGACATAAGCTGACCATTGCTCAAATTGCTGTTGGACTCGTCCCAGCCGTCATTTTAGGATTCTTATTTGAAGATTATATTGATAAATATTTGTTTGATGTGAGAACGGTCGCTGTCGGTTTGATTTTAGGGGCTGTGCTGATGCTTGTCGCTGATTGGATCAATAAACGTAAAACAGAAACAAGCTCTGTGGATAATATGACGTACAGACAAGCGCTGTATATCGGGTTATTTCAATGTTTAGCACTATGGCCAGGCTTCTCGCGTTCGGGTTCTACAATAGCAGGTGGTGTTATTCTTGGTCTGAATCACCGCGCGGCGGCTGACTTTACGTTTATTATGGCCATGCCGATTATGGCGGGAGCAAGCCTCTTAACACTTGTTAAAAATGCCGAATATTTAACAACAGACATGCTTCCATTCTTTATTGTGGGCTTTGTGAGTGCGTTTATTGTGGCTCTCTTTGTTGTTCGATTCTTCCTAAAACTGATTAATAAAATCAAACTTGTGCCTTTTGCGATCTACCGAATCATCCTAGGTCTGATTTTATTTATCCTGTTTATGTAATGATGGAAAACTACTCTTTTAAAAGAGTAGTTTTTTTGTTGTTTTGCCCTTTTAAACAGTAAAAATGGCCTCTTAATTGGTAGAAAAAGAAGTTTTTTCTTAAATTAGTGTTTAATTGACAAATAAAAGGGTAGTACATAAACATACCAATTAAAGGAGGAGTTAGAAATAATGAGGAAAACAAGTAAATTTTTTGTTAGCTCTATGATTGCTACGTCAATGGTTGCTGTCCCTTTATCTCTTACGACTTTTGGTCAAAAGGCTGAAGCTGCTACGACAACAGGTGTCGATGGAAGTGTCTCGATAGATCCAGTAGCCATTGCCGATAAAATTGAACAAGCAGTAAAATCATCTCAAAATCGTGATGGATTTGTAAAAAATGCGGCATACAGTGCATTCTATGAAGCAGGTCAAAATTACAACGTAGTTGTTCAAAACTTAAGCCAAGATCATGACTTTAGCGGACTGAACAATGTTGTCTATTATGATAGTGTTGAATATGACGGCATTACGTTTGGTATTTGGGTATTTGAAGATGGTACGTTTGTCAACAATGGTGACGGCGGCTATATTAACTGGACTTTTGTTGGCAGCTTTGACCGCGAAGAAGGAAGCGGTACTGTCGATTTCCATAAAAGATTCTAATCTCAACGTCAAAAGTCTGCCGATCCATCGGCAGACTTTTTTAAAGCGCACATTCTTCTATTTCAAAACCTAAATCTTCAATGATGTGATGATCGGTTTGAACTTGCTGTCCTTTTGTCGTTAAATAATCGCCTACGAAAATAGAGTTTGCTGCATATAATGCGAGAGGCTGAAGCGTTCGCAAATTAAACTCTCTTCCGCCAGATACTCGAATTTCCTTAGCCGGGTTGATAAATCGCATCAGTGCCAAAACCTTCAACGCTTTAATCGGATGTGTGCGTTCTTGATGTTCAAGAGGCGTTCCTTCAATTGCATGGAGAAAGTTGACGGGAATCGAATCCGCATCAAGGGCTCTCAGCGCAAAAGCCATTTCGACAATTTGTTGATTGGTTTCGCCCATTCCAATAATAACCCCTGAACATGGTGACATCCCTGACTGTTTGACCTTATCAATGGTCGATACGCGGTCATCATACGTATGGGTCGTTGTAATTTGAGCATGATGATCTTGATGTGTATTGAGATTATGATTATACCGATGAACACCCGCTTCCTTCAGCCGCTTCGCTTTTTCTTCATTTAATAACCCAAGGCATGCACACACCTTCAAAGGCATCGTCTCAGTAATTTCCTTTACTGCTGCGGTGACTTCATCTAATTCACGGTGCGAAGGTGCTCTCCCGCTTGCTACAATACAATAAGTCCCTGCTTTTCTTTTTAACGCCTCACGCGCACCGGCCACAATGTTTTTTTGGTCAAGCATTGTATACCTCTCAACAGGAGCTGTTGAAATCACCGATTGTGAACAATACCCGCAGTTTTCAGGACAATATCCGCTTTTGGCGTTAAAGATCATATTTAACTTCACCTTTTTTTGAAAAAAATGAAATCTCACCTGATAAGCTGCATGCATAATAGGCAGCAACTCTGCGTCGTCTGCTCCAAGAATTTTTAGACCTTCTTCCATAGTAATCGGTTCATGATTGATGGCTTTCTTCACGAGCGTTTCCCAAGACAAAGACGTTATTTTTCCCATCATAAGCCCCTCTCAATATGTAAACTTATTTTTATTAAAAGTTAACATAATAGATAGAGATTGGCAAGCACTGGTAAGCATCCTAAGTAAAAACACAGAAAGGCGATGAACATATAGTCATCGCCTTTTCATATGAAAAAAATCGCTTAACGAACAGTAATATAGTTAATAACAAGCTCACCTAGTGAATTATAGTAAGACACTGTAACAGAACCGCGTTGTACAGCACGGATCCAAGTGAAGTTTGGAGCAGTTTGGTCTAATTGAATGGCATACGTTGCGCCTGAGACAGAAATTTGACTTGCTGGAAGTGAAACAGCGATTGAAGAACCTACAGTAAGTGTGCGGTTCACCGTAATCACTTTATTCATAATAGGAGCTTTTGCTATAACTGGTTCTTTAGGCTGTGCAGCTGCATGAGCACCTTCTGTTTGGAAGAACGTAAGAGCACCTAAAGCAGCTAAAGACAATGTACAAGCTTTCATTAATTTTTTCATCGGTAACACTCCTTTTTTTGGTATATACATATATTAATAATAATAGAATTATATGTCAATCAAAATAAGTGGAAAAATGAGTATTTTTGGTGAAAATTGTCACATATTATGTAGGGGAAGACGATTTTGCCCAAAAAACACATGATTTTTTATTCATATGTCATTCTTTTTTAGGGGGAAAAAGAGACATAAAAAAAGCTGGGTATCTACCCAGCTATGTGATGCTTTATGAAAAGAGATCTTTTATTTGTCGTCTGTCTGTTTTGGCTGACGGCCTTTTTGTTTCTCTTTCTCTCTAATGTAGTTAATAAAGTCGATGGTTTGTCTTCGTGCTTCTTCAGAAAAATCGGAGGCAGCTTTAAACGCAATTTGCAAATCAGGATCATCTGTAAGATCGTCATCAGAGGCGTTTTTGTCTTTACCTGTGAGAAGATAATCTGTTGAGACCCCGTATAACTCGGCGATTTTCACAATCATTTCACCATCTGGCTTTCTCAATCCATACTCCCAGTTAGCATAGGTCGACATCGCCTTTAACCCGAGTTTTTTGGCAACGGTAGACTTACTCCATCCATGTTTCTCTCTTAATTCAGTTAGAATCTTTCCAGTCAAATTATCCATCGGAAACACCTTTTTTCATATTATGTGTAAATTTTATCATGAATTACACGGAAAAGATAAATAAATACACAAAAAGAATAAAAATATGATTGACTTACCCGTTTTGTGTATATTATCATAATGAATATAACTTACACATAATGAGTAAGAGGTGGAAACATGAAACTTGAAAATTTACGAGAAGAACGAATATTACAAGGAAAAACACAAACGTATATGGCGAAAAAACTTGGATATAAGTACACGAGTGGCTATGCAAATATAGAAATGGGCCGAACAAAGCCCAGCTTAGAAATAGCCAAGCATATTGCAGATTTGCTAAATATCGGTGTTCAAGAGCTTTTTTTTGGTCAAAAGTTACACAAAAAGAGTAATAGTCTTGAGGAAGACCGTTCTTAAAAAGGGGAGACAAACAGAATGAATATCGAACATCCGATGGTGACACAAATGAATGATTTCGGCTATCCAAAACGTTACTGGCCATATGAAATGTCCCGAAATGGTTATCGATTAGAGGACGAGGACCGTGAGAAAGGATTTGATGATGATGAGACATCAGATGACATTTGATGCCCGAAAAGAAGCACAGCATTGCCTAGTACAAGCTGGCGGCTGGATCACTTTTCATCAAAAAGAGCCTATTTTTGCTTTCCCCACGGCAGAAGAAAAACGCACATACATGACCCTCATGGCAGAAAAAGCCGTTGATGACAAGAAGAAGGAAAGGATGAATGCGACATGAATCGATTGAAGCAAATCATGACATTCCTGAAATGTTTGCTCAATGCGGGTCAAAACGAACAAGACATTCGGCAGTGGGCGAAGGATGACGGGAGATCGTAGCATGGTCCTTCATTTTATCATTGAAAAAGAACATTTATGCACAAAAGAGACATTGATAAACAGAATTCAAACAGCCGCTAAAGCGCAATGCACAAGCAAAATAAAAGGCGCATTATCACTCGACATTCGCTCATTTTACAATATGCCCATTGATCTAGCGAACAGCCAAGACACGCGTACATCTGCTGAAAAAGGCTTGATACGCCCGGTACACATCAGCATTCTTCAACCAAATTTGCAGTATATACAAGAAGCACTTCATGCCGTTACCGATGACGCCTCTTTACAGATTGTAGAATTAAGAGTTTCACAGTTTTATAGCATGCGTCCTCGAATGGAAATCATTTTAAATACGATGGGTGATGATATGAGATCCTCACCACCAAATAAGGAGACAAGCATATGAACGAGCCAAAACAACTCATGATTCAAGAAAACCAGACATTTGTCGGTGAAATGGAAAAAGGAAAGATTCAAGTCATTGTGTTAGATGGAAACGTAGGAACGGCTTATATGATGGATGTACCTGAGCATGGAAAAACGATTATTCAAACAGCAAAAGGGCATTTTGCAAGAGTCGATCATGAGATTGGTTTTAAAATCAGCTAGTCTGATGAACAAGAACAACTGAATAAGTCCAAGACGGAAAGCCTGCGGACACCGATCAAGACCCTATAGAAAGGGGCTGATTGGTGTCCGTTTTTTATTTTCTTAAAAAAGGGAGAGAGCATAGATGCAAGATTTACTGATTGAATATAAAAGAAGTTTAAAAGATGCCAGAAAACGATATGAACAATTGAAAGACAAAGAAGAGAAACAGATGTCAGATCAGGACAAACATGATCAAAAAATGATCGCCAGTATGGTCAGTGATTTAGAATACGTGGTGGAATGGCTTCAAATCGGGAGAGAGCCAGGCGCACGCAGAGGATTAGATAGACGGTCTGTGTATCAGCGCACCATTCTTGCTAATCAAGAGGTATTAGAGGCTTTATCACATGAATACACCCTCATTCAAGAGAAAGAAAGAGAGGTAAGTGAGCGGGATAAAAAGCGAATCGATGAAGCTTTGTCTGTTTTAACAGATCGAGAGAAAGACGTGTTTTTTATGCACACAACGCAGGGTCTGTCATTTAGCGAGATTGCGATCATGCTAGATGTAAAAAAAGGAACAGTCCAAAAACATATGGAAAGAGCTCGGACCAAAATGTCCAAAAAAGTACAAGAACGCCTATTCAGAGCTGCTGAATAGGCGTTTTTTCTTTCATCACATCAATCTTCAAAAGCTTGTCTTACAGTTGCCACCTATAGTTAGAAAGACCAAACGAATGTTTGCTAGCCCGGCACAAATGATTTCTCTTCAGGGAATCATTCGAACTAAAAGGAGGCGGCAGGTGAATGTAAATGAAAGATAAACGGATAGAGGCTAAGCAGGATTATATGAAAGGGATGACGTACCAGCAACTAGCCGATCATTACAACGTCTCCATCCATACCGTTAAATCATGGAAAAGACGATACGGCTGGCAAAGACAAAAAACACCGTCAAAGCAGGCGCACTCGATCTTTCATCAATTTCTTTCAGATGAAACGATTGAAATCATGGAAAAAATGGATGGGCGCACATCTCTTGATATCATCTGGGATCAAATTCAAATTCAATACGCAGCCATTATTCGAGCGCAGCGCATCATGCATGTAGCAGATCAAGATGACATGATCAAAGAACTGAAAAAGGCGACGTACTTGCCTTCTTCATTAGAGGAAGAAACAGGCGAAGGCATTCATCCAGAGCCAGAGATCACGGCAGAGGAATTTTCGTTTCAATTTTCATGGGATCGGCATGCTACTTTTTTAAATGCCCAATCTCGTGCAATGGGAGAACTAAGACGGCTGATTAAACAGTTTGAAGAGCTCGCTCACGCAAAAGATGAACGAAGATTAAGGCTGAAGCAAATTGAGCTGACAATCGAAAAAACAAAAAAAGCAGTTCGTGAGGAAAAAGAAGAAGATCTTCATATCATGATCAAAAGAAAAGAGGACGATTCATGACGCCGTTGATTGAAAAAGAAGTCAATCCTCACTTTGAACACTTTTTGTTCGATTGGAATCAAAAGTTTCAGTTTTTAGTAGGCGGTTATGGCTCCTCCAAAAGCTATCACATTGCTTTAAAGCTGATTTTAAAACTGCTTGAGGAAAAACGAACAGCACTTGTCATTCGAGAAGTGTATGATACGCACCGGGAGTCGACCTACTCTCTTTTACAAGAAATCGTCAGCGATCTTGGCATCGATCATCTAGTAAAGTGCCGCAGTTCACCGCTTGCTCTCACTTTTCGCAATGGGAGCAGCATTTTATTTAAAGGACTGGACAAGCCTGAGAAATTGAAGTCGATCAACAACATCTCAATTATTTGGATTGAGGAGTGTTCCGAGGTTTCTTATGAAGGATTTAAAGAACTGCTTGGAAGGCTGAGACATCCGGTTTTACCTCTTTATATGATGTTATCGACGAATCCCGTTGGTCAGGATAATTGGACGTACAGACATTTCTTTCGAGATGAACAGCTGAAACGATTTGTCCTTGATGACGAAACCTTATACAAACAGCGAACCATCGTGATAAAAGATACGTACTATCACCACTCAACAGCAGAAGACAATCTATTTCTTCCTAGAAGCTATGTCAAGCAGCTGGATGAGCTGAAAGAATACGATCCAGACCTTTATCGAATTGCAAGGAAAGGATACTTCGGTATCAATGGCACAAAAGTGTTTCCGCAATTTGAGGTCAGACAGCATGCTGACGTATTAGATGCGATCGGGCAGATTGAAAGACCGCTGAAACGAGCGGGAATGGATTTTGGATTTGTCGAATCCTACAATGCGCTCATTCGGTTAGCTGTCGATCATGAAAAAAAGTACTTATATATTTATTGGGAATATTACGACCGCGGGAAAACAGATGATGAAACAGCTGTTGATTTGAAAGAATTTGTTGAATCAAAGGAACTCATTAAGGCAGACGCAGCAGAGCCTAAAACGATTCACTATTTTCGGCAGCGCGGATTTCAAATGGTCGCTGCGCATAAGTTCCAAGGGTCACGTTTGCAATATACAAAGAAAATTAAACGATTTAAGAAAATCATTTGTTCTGATGCTTGCCCTTATACCATCTATGAACTTCAATCACTAACCTATAAGGCAGATAAGAACGGCCGCTTAGAGGAAGATGAATTTCAAATCGACCCACACACATTATCCGCCATTTGGTATGCGCTAGATGATTATGAGGTGACCGATTTGAAACAGACTGCTTCAGAGCGTGTCCGTCCAAACCGGGAGAGGAGGTCCATACAATGAAACAATTAAAAGCAACGATTATGAAGGCCAACATGTCTGATCATACAAAACAAATGTATGAGGATGAATTTTCATACGAAAAAGATGACATTGTCCCGCCGCCCTACCATATCAATGAATTAAAAAGCATGGCAGAATACTCAACGATTCTTCAGCAATGTATAGATGCGTATCGAACAAACATTTTAGGCTTTGGCTTTGGGGTGGAATACGCCTTTGATTTTAATGCGGAAGATGTGAAACCGGTCAAAAAGAAGACAGCCGAGAAGGAATGGACAAGACTCGAAGAGTTTACGAAATACATGAACTATGATGAGTCTGCTGACGTGATTCTTGGTTATGTCCTAGAAGACCGGGAGAAAACAGGAAATGGCTTTTTAGAGGTGCTGCGGGATGGACAAGGAAAGCCGGCAGGAATCGAGTATTTGGATGCACTCCATATTCGCATTTGCAAGTTGAGTGAGCCAGTCGACGTCGAATTCCGCTACACAGAAAACGGCGAATTAAAGACGATGAATCGCAAGAAACGATTCCGAAAATATGTGCAGGTCATCAATGAGAAGAAAGTCTTTTTCAAGGAGTATGGTGATCCGCGCATATTAAATTATGAAACAGGCAAGTACGATGATGCTACACCAGAACCACTTCAAGCAACAGAAGTCATTCATTTTAAAATTGGCAGTGGGACGTATGGGATTCCCCGCTGGATTGGCAACATCGTCAATATGTATGGCGCACGAAAAGCAGAAGAGCTGAATTATCTTTATTTTAAGCAAGGAAGGCATGTACCTGGTGCCATCATTGTTGAAAACGGCATGCTGTCAGAGACTTCTTATCAGCAGCTACAAGATTATATGGATGATATTGAAGGGTCTGATCATGCGCATAAGTTTTTATTGCTCGAAGTAGAAGGGCTTCCGACAGAAAAAGGATTAACAGGTGAAGAAGATGTATCAAATGTCAAAGTGAATTTTAAATCCTTGGCGGAAATCCTGCAAGAGGATGCGCTCTTTTTAGAATACGATGAAAAGACGAGAAACAAAATCCGCTCCGCTTTTCGTCTGCCGCCTATTTACACAGGAGAGTCACAAGATTATAACAAGGCTACAGCAGATACCGCGCGAAAAACAACGGAGGAGCAAGTGTTTCAGCCAGAGCGGCATCTTATTGCAGGGAAACTCAATACTCTTTTTCTCCCGGATTTAGATATATGGCATGTCCGCTTTCTATTAAATGGTCCTGACTTTAGAGATCCATTAGAGATAGCGAAGGTTCTAACACCATTTATTCAGGCTGGGGCAGTATCGCCAAATGATTTACGAGATCTTGCGGGGCGTATTCTTGGTAAGACGTTAGAGGAATGGCCGGAAGAATTCTACCACCGACCTTTAGAAAGCCGCATAAAAACAGCTGATGGGCTGTCTCCATCCGAGTCAAACCAGCTGGAGAAATAGAAGGACGTGAGCTTTTTTTGAAAGGGGGTGAACATATGCCAAGGGAATTAAAAAACGCAAAAATTACACATGTTTCCTATGTGGACAAGGCCGCCAACCACAAGAAATTTTTCTTGATGAAAGCAAAGAAAAAGCAGCCTGACTTTCAAAAAGAAGTCAGTGTCCTGACGAAGGCAGATGATGCGCATCGCCTCGTATATGGCGTCGTGTATGAACCGAATACACCTGATGCACATCAAGACTTTATGTCGGCCAAAGAAATTGAAAGAGCAGCACACGGTTTTATGAAAGATGCCCGTCACATTGATAAACAGCATGATTTTCAAGACGGTGTTGGCGAAGTCGTCGAATCATACATTGCCCCAGCGGATTTTGAAGTAGGCGGGGAGCTGATTCAAAAAGGATCTTGGGTACTTGTGACAAAGGCATCACAAGATATTTGGGACCAAATTCAGCAAGGCCATATTACAGGCTACTCAATGGCTGGAACAGCAGACATCATCGCAATAGAGGAACACGATCAGCTCCTATCTCAAGAAACGAACGAGAGAGGGCTTTTTTCTTTGCTGAAAAATTTCTTTTTGAAAGAGGAAGGTGCAAATATGCCACAACAATTTTGGAGCGTTTTAGATCATCTGCTGGAAACGTTGCAGTCAAGTGATGGTGATGAGTCTAGCGTAAGAGCGGCACTTGAACAATTGATTCCAATTGTGCAGGATGTGTTGAAAACAAATGATGTCCTCCAAACGATTGGCGAAAGACCAGCATCCGTTCAAAAGCAAGATGCCGGATTAACGACTGATCAAGTACGCGAACTAGAAAAAGCAAAAATGGCCATCGACAACGTTTTACAAGCGGATAAACAAGGGACAGATCAAACAGGTGAAGAAGAACCTGTGCAAAAAGTGCTGGAGCAAGTGGTTGCGCCAATTCGTCATCAGCTCTCTTCCTTAGAGAAATCAGCAGGCAGAGAAAAAGCAGCGATTCAGGAAGTGCTTCAGCAACAGCTACTGCCTATTTCAGAGCGGATACACATGCTTGAAAAAGCGCGGGGCATTTCTAAACAAACAAATCACGATACACAAAATGATATGACAAAGCCCATATGGGATGGCTTACTATAAGCCTAAATAAGGAGGAAAAAGTGTGAGAAATCAAGAGTTGATTCGCAAGGCTGAAATGACACTTGCCAGCTTAAAAACAGGCGGTCTCATGAACGCAGCCCAATCCAACACATTCATTAGAATGATGCAAAATACACCAACCGTTTTAAATGATGCACGTATCATTCCAATGGAAAGTGATTCACAAAAAATCGAAAAAATCGGCTTCGGTCAGCGCATTTTACGCCCAGCAGAAGAAGGCAAAGCGCTTGATGCAAAAGACCGTGTTGTCCCAGCGACAAGCACTGTCCAGCTCAATGCAAAAGAAGTCATTGCTGAGATCCATATGACGTACGACAGCATTGAAAACAACATTGAAAAAGACGGGATTCAGCAGACCATTATGCAAATGCTGGCGGAACGAGCGGCAGTCGATATTGAAGAACTGATCGTCAACGGTGATACAACATCACAAGATCCATTTTTAGCTCAAATGGATGGCGTACGAAAACAGGCAGTTTCTCATATTGTCGATGCGAATGGAGCGGAAATTAGCCGTCAAATGTTCAAACAAGCCTATAAAGCGATGCCGTCAAAATATTTACGTGTACCTCAGGATTTCCGTTTTTATACATCCCCAAGTTTAGAGGTCGAGTGGAAAGACCAAGTAGCAAACCGTCAGACAGGTCTCGGAGACGCGGCGATTCAAGGCGGACTTTCTTCTGCATTCGGTGTTCCGGTCAAAGGTCTTGCCAATATGCAGCCATATGATGAAGAAGGAACAGACGTATCAGATATTTTACTGACACACCCGAAAAACATTATCGTAGGGTTTTCTCGCAATATTCGTATTGAAGTAGAAAAAGATATTCGTAGCCGTAAGTTTATCATTGTTCTGACAGCGAAGCTCGACAGCAAATTTGAGGAAGAGGATGCTGTAGCCAAAGTAATGAAAGTGAAAGAGTAGGTGACAGCAGGCTATGATCATTTCTGCTGAGGAACTACAAGCCTATTCTGTATTTGATCGCGTGAAAAATCGTTCTGTAGAGAGACTAGCGGCAGATATTATTGAAGCAGAAGCAGCGGTATTTCAAATTGTCGGGCACGATTTTACACATGAAAAATATCAGCCCATTCCTGAAAAAGCAAGGATCGCCTTATTAAAAATGGCCCAGTATTTTGCCATGCTGAATGATGATGAATCCATGATGAAAGGCTTGACTTCAGAAAAAATGGGTGATTATTCATATGCAAAGGCAGCGGACAAAGTAAAAGGCAGACCTTATGTGTATGCTCTTCTTGTTGATTATATTGAACCTTCACTAACTGGCGGCAGCGCCAATTTAAAGGTGAGATCATTATGAGTTATGATTCTCTATTAACGGATCGCTGTGATCTTTTTCACTTAGAGAATGAGGAGGCGGTCCGCGGCAAATTTGGTATACCAGCAGGGGATCTGCAAACGGACATCTCTTATCCTGATACACCAAGTATGAGAGATGTGTCTTGCTATGTTGTAGAAAAAATCCAGTCACTCGTGCAAGAAGAACCGAATACAGTCATCTATCAGTCCTATCTCGTCCATTTCCCTTTAGCAAGCGACATTCGCTTGCATGACAAAATGGTGTGGAACGGCATCTCACTCAAATTGCAGCAGCCAAAAAGAGTGAAAAATCATCACATGGAAGTGATGGCCGTCAGAAAGGAAAACCTATGAAAATTGATGGACTTGACCGGCTGCTATCCCAGCTCCAACAGGCAAATAGTGGCGGCTTAACGGCGCAATATCAAGAGTGGTTACAGGAAATGGGCTTACAGTTTTTAGACATCATTCAAGATGAAATCATCAAAGAAAAGGCTGTTGATACAGGCCGTCTCCTCAATTCCTTTCAAAAAGGTGACAAGGAGAATCACTTTCTCACTTCCCGAGGCGGGCTCACGCTAGAAGTAGGGACACAGCTCGATTATGCCTCTTACGTGAATGATGGACATGCCATTTCTTCAAATGGAGAACGAAGATGGGTGCCTGGCAGATGGAACGGCAGCCGCTTTGAATATGATCCGAATGCCAGTACTGGCATGATGCTTTCATCTCAATGGATTGAAGGAAATGGGTACTGGGATCATGCCGTCATGCTCTATGAACAAATGTTTGAACACTCGCTGGATCGAAAGCTTCAAAGCTGGATCGATCGACATTTTGGGAGGTGATGGAATGAATCAAGAAGTCGGGGCAATCATGCATTATATATACACACGCTATCCAGTGAAAATGTATGATCGTCTTCTGCCAGAGCGTTTTCAAGTGCCATCTGTTTATGTGCCGCCAGTGACTGTCATTAGTGGTCCAGATACAGTGTCTACTTTTATGAAATCTTATTCGCTGCAAGTGAAAGTGTTTCATATGAATACAGAAAAAGCGCATGATGCGGCGGAAACAGTCGTCGATGCATTGCTTGCTGATCGTCAAATCATTCAGATGATCAATGAAGATGGAGAGGTGCTTGATGATTATGTCCGCATAAAAAGAGTGGAAACTAGAATCATAGATCAAGGTGTAGCAGCGATTGTCCTGACGTGGGATAGCAGCTATTGGTACAACCGAGATAAACAGCCAAGCCTAGAAGATATCAATTTTTCAGATGGGGTGATCAAACGTGAGCAAGACTAAAAAAACACAGCTCGATCAAACAGCGGGCGAAGAAAAAGAATTTGGCTTTTCATTTGAAGCCTTAAAAGAGCACAGTAAGGATCTTTTTGGGGTAAAACCAGAAATCCTTGAAGGTGCTCTTTTTTATATCAAACATCAACCAATTACAAAAACAGAAGCAAAGAAGCATATCGATGCTTTTTTGTCCAAGGAGGTTTAAAGGATGAACGGAGGCACTTTTACACCAGGTACAGAGAAAAAGCGTCCTGGCATTTACTTTAATTTTAAAACAACAGCAGAGCAGCGAATTACTTTAGGCGAGCGAGGAACAGTTGCACTTCCTCTTGTCATGAGCTGGGGAGAACCAAAAACCTTTATTTCCGTTTCCGATATGGAAGACTTAAATAAAAAGGTCGGGCTTAACATTGATGATAAGTCACTTCTTCTTTTCCGTGAAGCGAAGAAAAAAGCGCAAACGGTCTTGCTTTACCGCCTAAACGAAGGAGAGCCAGCCAAAGCGGAAATCGCAGAAAACTTTGTGGTCACAGCCAATTATGGTGGTCAAAAAGGAAATGAGATTACCATTCAAGTGGCAGAAAATGTACTCGACAGCACAAAACGTGACGTTATCACCTATCTTGGAACAGATATTGTCGATAAACAGGTGGTCACAGATGTCAAAGATCTTGTGAAAAACAAATACGTTCAATTTTCTGGTGAAGGCGAAGCGGTCATTACTGCTGGAGCGGCTTTAAGCGGCGGGAAAAACGGTGTGGCAAGTGTCGCAGATTATACAGCTTTCCTAGAAGCAGCTGAAACGGAATACTTTGATGTTATTGCACTCCCAGTCGATAATAGTGAGCAATTAAAAGCAACATTCGCGTCATTTATTGAGCGTTTACGTAATAAGCAAGGACGTAAGGTGCAAGGCGTTGTGGCTAACTATGCAGCTGATCAAGAAGGTATCATCAATGTCACAAGCGGTGTTGTTTTAGAAGACGGAACAGAACTCGCGCCTGCTCAAACAACAGCTTGGGTCGCAGGAGCAAGTGCAGGAGCGACTTTTAATCAGTCACTGACCTTTGTTGAATACGAAGGCGCAGTCGATACATTAGAGCGTCTTGATAATGATCAAGTAGAATACCGTTTATCACAAGGAGAGTTTCTTTTCACTTTCGATGCAAGAGACCGCACGGTGAGCGTTGAAAAAGATATTAACTCTTTGACAAGCTTCACGGTTGAAAAGAACCAGCAAATGGCGAAAAACAAAATCATCCGTGTGCTAGATGCAATCAACAATGATTTAACATTTGAACTGAAAAATTTGATTAAATTACGCAAAGCCAATGGCAATGACATTCCAGCATCTGATGATGGAGTGCAGCTTGTGAAAACACTGATTACACAGTATCTCACACAACTTCAAGATGGCAGCGGTATTACAGGCTTTAACTCAGAAACAGACATCGTCATTGGCCTCAATGAAGATCGTGATGGATTTATCATCGATTTAGCAGTACAGCCAGTAGACGCAGCAGAAAAATTCTATTTCAATGTGGAGGTGAAGTAAGATGGCTTTTAAAGCGCAAAATACAATCTCAGGTAAAGAAGGTCGTCTTTTCTTAGAAGGTGAGGAGCTTGCCTTTATCAAAACGTTTGAAGCAAACGTGGAGAAAAATAAATCAGAAGTGAACGTAATGGGCCGCCGAATGACTGGCCATAAAACAACTGGGGCAAACGGAACAGGAACAGCAACATTCTATAAAGTTACGTCACGTTTCGTTCAACTCATGCTCAACTATGTGAAAAAAGGGGAAGATCCTTATTTCACTCTTCAAGCGGTAATTGATGATAAATCATCAGGCCGAGGCACAGAGCGTGTGACATTATTCGATGTCAACTTTGATTCAGCTAAAATTGCTGGACTAGATGTCGATTCAGAGGCACTTGAAGAAGAAGTTCCATTTACATTTGAAGACTTTGATCTGCCTGAAAAGCTGAAGAATTCTTTCTAAGAAATGCGGAGGAAATTAGCTAATTAATTAGCTAAATAAAAACCAAATATGCTATAATGCAAATGTAATGAAAAATGAATGCATTTGTAATGCACATTGCAATAAATGATACACAAAATTATGTTTACATGCAAAGCGATTTGCATACAATAAAAAGAAGCCAGGATGCGCTAACATCCCGGCAATGTACAATGAGGCCCTTCAAGGGGCTGGCTTATCAATTAGATAGTTTTAAGGATAGACTTTCCCTTTCACCTACCAAAGCTCAAGGGGAGTCTATTTTTTGTTTATATACGTCAACAAAGCAAGGATAAACATCCCGAATAAAAGCATTAGGGAAATCGCTTGGAACGTTGACATGAGCATCACCCCCTTCCTATCGGGGATGAGCCAGACACCCTTGAGCAAGCCGTTCAATTGTACGAGTTATATTATACATGAAAAGATTGGAAAGCACATTCAAAAAATGGATGTGCTTTTTTGTATTCAAAAAACAAACAAAAGGGAGTTTTTAAACATGAGCGAAAAACAAACATTTGATCTTTCATTTTTTATGCCAGGACAAACAGTAGAAGCGGAAGAGGTCAAAGTGCCAATTTCTAAGCGTTTTGTTGATAAAAAAGGGAATGTCATTCCTTTTGTCTTCAAAGCGATTACTACGGAACGTATTGATGAACTGGAAAAAGAAAACACCACGTTCAAAAATGTCAAAGGCAGAGGTCGTGTGAAAGACTTAGACAGCCAGCGCTTCTACGCACGAATTGCCATTGAATCGACGATTTATCCAGATTTCCGCTCAAAGGAATTAAGAGAAGCCTACAGCACACAAGATCCAGTTGAAGTTGCAAAACGTGTTTTATCTGTCGGCGGTGAATATGCAAACTGGTTAAACAAAGCGATTGAAATCAATGGATTTGAAGACGAAATTGAAGATTTAGAAGAAGCAGCAAAAAACTAATAAAAGATGGGGATAAGGAAGCGGTGTTTTTATATTACGCCATGCACGAGCTTCACTATTCCCCATCAGAACTCCTCGATTTATACGAAGCACCAAGACAATTTAAGGCATTCTTATTCGGACTCATTAGCTACAAACTCGACATGCTAGAAAAAGAAGCAAAGAAAGGAGGGAAATAAACTGGCGAAGCTCACTGCACGATTTGAATTAGAAGACAAAGTATCAAAGAAGCTGTTGCGCATTCAAAAACGATTTCAAACGTTTGAGAAGCAGCTCAAACCATTTAGAAAACCGGTGAAAATAAGCCTGGAAATGGATGAAAAGAAGCTAAGGAACCTCAATTTATCGATTAGAAGGTTTTCTGTATTATCCATGAAGCTAGATCAAGGAATCTATCGTGATCTCAAATCATTAACAAACCAGCTGAACATGATACCGAAACAAATGGTCATATCCATTCAAGCAAAAGGACTAGATGTCATTAAATCCAGTATAGATCGCTTAAAACAATCACAAGCAAGTCCAATCCTGCTGACGTTCAAACTGAATGATCAGTTGTCAGGAAAAATGTCATCAATCAAAAAATCAATCCTTCAGCTCATGAACAGAACGTACTATATGAGATTAAACATGGTTGACCAAGCCACCGCTGCCATTCAACGAATCAAAAAGACACTCAAAAGCTTGACAATGGCTAAACACGAAATCAGAGTATCTGTTCAAGACAATGCAAAGAGTAAGTTGAAAAAACGAGATCAGGCAGAGTCAGTTGTGAAAGAACAAAACATAAAAAAAGAACCTGAGGCTGTTAGTCCGTCGGTTAAAACGGATGAACCTAAACAGGGTTGGCTCCAGAGCCTTGCTAATAAAGGATTAAGTGAAATTGAAAAATATGCAGGTGATGTTGCAGACAAGGTGAAAGAAAAATTAAGTCCTAGAAAGTTTTGGGACGAAAAGGCACTTCCTTGGGTTGAAAATAAAATGGAAGAGTACAAGCAAGATGTAATCGGAAGAATAAAAGAGAAGATTAAGTTTAATCCTGAAAAAAAACTAGATGAATTGGTGAAAACTGGATTAGATAGACTCTTAGGTGCAAGTGATCAATCAAGTGAAAATAACAGTACCACTCCGGCGCCAACAACAGCGCCAACAACGGCGCCAACAACAGCACCAACAAATGCAGCTCCCAACAATAAACCTCAGCCGCGAGGTGGTAAAGGTTTGTTTCGCAATAGTTGTTGTCCCTGTTGTGCAAGAGGTTTAAGCAGGGGAGGATCTACTAAAACCAAAAATAGAAATGGTCAATCACCAAGACAACCTAGAAATCCAAATGCCACAACAAGAACCGAAATGAATAGAAGACCTCCAAGTAAATTAGGGGATGCGTTGAAAAATATCGGTAAAGGGAGCGGCAAATTATTAAAGAAAGTACCTATTCTAGGCAGTGTACTTAGTGCAACAAATCTAATCGGTATGAAAAAAGAGAATGCTGGTGAAAAGATCGGTGCGACTGGAGGCGGCATCGCCGGAGGGATGGCAGGTGCAGCAGCAGGTGCAGCTATTGGAAGTGTAGTACCAGGAGTAGGCACAGCCATCGGCGGCCTAGTAGGCGGCATCGCTGGCAGTATGGGCGGAGAATCTATCGGTGAAACAATTGGAAAATGGTTTGATGGCGGCGGATTTGAGAAGATTGGCCAAAAAGCCATTGAAATCAAAGATCAAATTGTTGAAGTGTGGTCTACAGTCGCAGACTGGTTTATCCAAAATGTGTGGACGCCATTAAGCAGCACGGTTGGCACGGTAGCAACCACGATCTGGACAAGTCTAGTCAATGCCTGGACATGGATACAAGAAACATTCAGTGCAGTTGCAGGCTGGTTTATCGAAAACGTCTGGACACCACTAAGTGGTACAGTCGTTACAGTAGCAACCACGATTTGGACAAGTCTAGTCAATGCCTGGACATGGATACAAGAAACATTCAGTGCAGTTGCGGGCTGGTTTATCGAAAACGTCTGGACACCGCTAAGCGACACAGTCGTTACAGTAGCAACCACGATCTGGTCAAGTCTAGTCAATGCCTGGACGTGGATACAAGAAACATTCAGTGCAGTAGCAGGCTGGTTTATTGAGAATGTGTGGACACCGCTAAGCAGCACAGTTGTTACAGTCGCTACTGGGATTTGGACAGCATTATCAAATGCGTGGAAAACCATTCAATCAATTTTTGGAGCAGTATCCTCTTGGTTTATGAACAATGTATGGAATCCGCTTGTAGAAACGGTTGGAACCATCAAAGATAGCATTGGTAAGAAGTTTGAAGAAGCGTATAAAGTGGTGACAGATATATGGAATGGATTATCCAAATGGTTTAAAGATAATATTCAGACACCGATCGTAAAAGTGGCTGGTGCCATAAGTGATGGTTTTTCTAAAGCATTTAACTGGGTTAAAAAGATTTTTGACAAAGCGGGCGATGGCATTAATTTTGTAGTAAAACATTTATTTGGAGATCCTGATAAAAAAGCCACAGGCGGCTATATCACCCAACCTACCTTATCATGGATTGGTGAAGCAGGTAACGAATTTGTCATTCCAACTCAAAATAACCGGGGACGCGGGAAGATGCTGCTTGCACAGGCTGCTTCTCATCTTGGAATGTCTGTTGTGCCAAGCAGCAGCGGAGCAGCAAGTCCAGTTTCTAGCTCTTCAGCTCCAATAACGCCTAATGCTCCAGCAGCTCCAAATACTTCTGCCGGTTCGATTGGTGGAACGGTTTCAATGAATGGAAACATCCAATCTGCCAGCATAGGCGAGCAATTTAATCATGATTTTGAACAAGGGCTGAATCAAAAGGTGGTTTCACTTGATCAATGGAAGCAAAAAAACATTCAGCAGCCATTTAATCAAATGACATCAGATTCAGGAAAGTACGGACAACAAACGGTATCGGCATTTGCTACTGGCCAGCAAATGACACCAACAGGAACTGACAGCTTTTTGCAAAGTCGTGTAAAAGCACCATACCAACAAGTGATGACAGCATCACCAACTTGGGGTTCTGGAACTGTTAGTGGCTTTGCAACAGGTCAAAATGCCACATCAATTGGCACAAGCCAATACGTAGACCAACACGTCAAACAACCATTCCTGCAAGCCAAACAAGAATCACCAGGATGGGGTTCAGGAATGATCGACGCCTTCAATAGCGGCATGCGTTCAAAAGCAAGTGAAGTCACACAAGCTGCCAAAGAAATGGCGAAGAAAGTGGAACAGGCGTTTAGAGAAGAACTAGACATTCATTCTCCTTCACGTGTCATGATGAATTTAGGGAAATTCGCATCGATTGGTGTCGTCAAAGGGCTCGATTCAGTTGATGTGAAAAAGTTTGCTGAAAATCAAGCGGGTTCATTAATCGGAGCGTTCAGCGGTATGGGTGCTTCAGGTCTTAGTGTTCAGCAATGGCTCATGGCAGCTCTGATGGCGACTGGCACATCGATGAGTTGGCTTCCAGGTCTTATGACAATCGCTCAGCACGAATCAAATGGTAACCCGAAAGCCATCAACTTGTGGGATTCCAACGCCAAGAAGGGAACGCCTTCTAAAGGGTTAATGCAAACCATTGGAACGACCTTCCATTCCAATAAAGGCAAGGGCATGAATGATATTTGGAACCCAATTCATAATGCCGTAGCAGCCATTAACTACATTAAGGGCAGATATGGAACAGTCTTCAATACACCGGGATTACGGAGTATGAGAAGAGGCGGTCCTTATAAAGGCTACGCCAATGGCGGTCTGATTACTCAGGAGCAGGTAGCTAGAGTCGGTGAAGGAAACAAACGCGAATGGATTATTCCAGAAGAAAGAGGCATTCGCGGGAGATATTTATTGACGCAGGCAGCAAAGGCACTTGGGATGCAAGTCTATGATCCATCAAATGCATCTGCTCCTTTACCAGAATCACAGATGCAGCAAGTCACCTCAGCACAGTCAGCTGGGACTGCAACAACGTCAGGAAATAAACAAATCACCATCCAGTTCAATGGTGATCAGCATTTCCATAATGGACAGGATCAGCAATCGCTTGTCGAAAAAATTAGACAAATGCTTGTAGACGAACTGGAAGTAGAGCTTCAGACAGGAACGAAAGGGGTCGTGATCGATGGGTAAATCAGTGTATCAATTGTGGATTTCCCAAGGCAAGGAGAAGTTGCGATTCCCTGTGCTTCCATCCGAACTTGAGATCACAAATAATGTACAAAATGAAACAGTGAAGGTCTCCTCCTTTGGAGAACTGACTTTTATTGATGTACCATCGGCTAAACAAGTATCATTCACCTCATTATTTCCTAAGAAATATTCGCCAATTGCTGAATATAAAAGCATTCCATCACCAGAGAATGCAATAGCGAAAATTGAACGAATGATGCGTTCAAAGAAGTCTGTGCGACTAATTGTGACAGGGACTAAAATCAATATGACGTGCAGCATTGAGAGCTTCACACACAAGGAAGGGTCTTATGACATAGGGGATCGTGAATTTACGATCGAGTTAAAGGAATATAAAACCGCATCGCCTAGGAAAATCAAACGAAAGAAAAAAGCGAAACAAACCAAAAAGAAAAGACCCTCAAAAACACCACCAAAATTGTACACTGTCAAAAAAGGAGATACTCTTTGGGCCATTTCAGGCCGTTTTTATGGCGATAGTACAAAATGGCGGCGTATTTGGAATGCCAATAAAGCAGCGATGATCAAACGAAGTAAACGCAATATTAAACAGCCGGGACATTGGATTTTTCCAGGGCAAAAATTGAAAATACCACAATAGGGGGGCTGACATTGATTGAGCTTTTTGCCATCAGAAGCGGCACGATGTATGAGCTTGTCACAGAGAGTGTGACACTTCAGGGGCAAAGGTATCAGGCCCCTCGCTCTATTCAGGCGAATATTATCACAAAGCAAGGCAGTCAAACATATTACCGTGTCTCAGAAGGAGACACGGTTCTTTTTAAATGGAAAGGAAAAGAGCTGTTCAGAGGCATCGTGTTTTCTAGGACGCCTGTTGAAGGAAAGCTGACCTTTACCGCATACGATATGCTCCAATATTTAGTGAAAAACCAAGATGTATATGTTTTTTCAAATCAACGGGCAGATCAAATTTTGAGGCGGATCGGGGCAGACTTTCAAATTCCTATGACATCCATCGCAAATACAGGACATGTCATGAAGTCTCTCGTTTTTAAAAATGACACGAGTTTATATGACATCATTTTAAAAGCATTGAAAGAAACGAAGCGGCAAACCGGTAGAAATTATCAAATTTATTCTGCTAAAGGCAAGATGGGGCTGAGAGCTTGGCCCGATCCAGAGGACGTGTGGGTCATTGAATCAGGCGTCAACCTCATCGGTTATCAGTACAGCACCTCCATTGAAGAGACAGCAACACGTGTGAAGATGCGCACGTCTGTAGACGAACAGGGGAAGAATAAGAAAAAAGGTAGCAAATCAGATATTGTGGTGATCGAACAGGATAAAGCGGGTCAGAGTCAGTACGGCATTTTACAGCATGTGGAGACGGTCACAGGTCAAATCAACCAGCCGCAGCTTCAAAAAAGAGCGAAAGTACGCCTAGCTGAAAAAAAAGGCGTCAAACAAGAAGTGAAAAGCATACAAGCACTCGGAATCCCTGAACTGCAAAGCGGTCTGCCAATCTATTTGAAAATCCCTGAAATCAACATCAAAAAAACCTACTGGATCGATCAAGACAAACATGAATTCAATGGAGTGAAGCACACCATGACAATTGACGTCGTTGAGAAAAATTCCATGCCAAAGGGTGATCAAGCATGAGATTAAGTGAAGCAATTAAACGACTCGCTGTCAATGCAGTAGATGCAGCTTCTCCAATTGATCTGGTGATTGGAGAGGTCACAATGGCTTCGCCTCTTCACATCCGATTAAATGAGAACAGTAAGCTGATCATTCCAGAAGAACTGCTCATTTGGCCTAAACGCTTAAATAAGGGTGAGGATGATGAGTTGAAAAAGGGAGACAGCATTATGGTACTTGCAATGGCAGGAGGGCAGTCCTTTTACATCATCGACAAATTGTAAGGGAGGTGATGAATGTGGCACTTTCACCAGAGGAAGAAATCGAGGAAACAGAAGAAGACGAAGAGGTAGAAACCTCGACGACGTATCGCATAGATTTTGAAAATGGTAGGCTGACAAATGAAGCCATTACAGGCATTGAAGCGATCCGACAATTTATTTATATGACATTGCGAACAGAGCGCTATGCACATCCCATTTACAGTCACGACATTGGCGCTGAAATTCAGGAGCTATTGACCGATACAGAAGCAACAGATGAATACAAAGAAATGGAGATTCCAAGATTGCTAGAAGAAGCATTGGTCGTTGATGAGCGGATTGATCATATTGAAGAGATAGAAGTCACGAAGCAAAATGATGCTTTTCAAGTCAAACTAGCCATTGTCACAGATGAAGGCACATTAGAAATAGAGGAGGTGATGGAGGGAGATGTTTGAGGAGCAAACGTATGAGGCGTTGATGGAAAGAATGCTGGACAGGCTGCCAGATGACATAGATAAAAGAGAAAACAGCGTCATTTGGAATGCCTTGGCACCTGCTGCTGCTGAACTGGCTCAGTCGTATATTTGGCTTGATCAAGTATTTGAGCTTGTCTTTGCTGATACAGCACAGGGGGAATTTTTAGATCGACGAGCAGCAGAAGTGGGGATTGAACGAAAGCCAGCCACCAAAGCGGTCTGGTCCGTAACCATTCAACCAGAGAACGTAAACATTCCAGCAGGATCAAGATTCTTTATTGAAGATGTTTATTTTCAATTTTCAAAGGACGGTACACTAGAATGCGAGACAACAGGTACAGTCGGCAATGGGCAATTAACAGGTCAGCCGCTGCTATCGCTTGATACCATTCCGGGTCTAGAGTCGATGATCATGAAGGAATTGGTGATACCAGGGCAAGAGGAAGAAGATGATGCGTCATTATACGATCGGTATTTAATACGCGCAAGGCGAGAGGCTGTCAGTGCCAACAGAGCACATTACAAAAAGTGGGCCGAGGAAGTGGTTGGTGTCGGCAGAGCGAAAGTTTTCCCGCTATGGAATGGAGAGGGAACGGTCAAAATTGTCATCACAGATGGCAATCTAGATGTAGCATCTGAGCTTCTTGTCAAAAGGGTCCAGGAGTATATCGATCCTGTACCGGGAGAAGGAGAAGGGCAAGCTCCTATTGGCTCAAAAGCAACTGTGGAAAGCGCCAAGTGGCTGGATATTGACGTAGAAGTGTCCGTCGAACTTCAGATGGACTGGACACTTGAGGGTGCGCAAAAAGAAATAGAAGAAAAGGTCAAAGCGCTGTTAAAATCAATCGCATTTGAAAAAAGTACGATTCGAATGTCCGCCTTAAATGATATTTTGTACCATTCAGAGAGTGTGTCCGATTATGCAAACGTCTTATTGAATGGGGAGTCAAAAAACTTAGTATTACAGGACATTGAGATACCACGTCTGAGGCAGGTGAAGGTTATTGAGCAAACTTGATGAAATGAAAAACTACTTGCCGCCTTATTTCACAGAGATTTATGATGTGGATCATTTACTAAAAACGGAGGCGCCAGAGTTTGAACAATTGGATGAATCCATTTTTGATGTAACGGATCAATTTTTCCCTTTAACAGCGACGTGGGGATTGAATCGGTGGGAAAGAATGCTCAAGGTGCAGCGAGAGTCAGATGATTCGATTGAGCTGCGCAGAGCGCGATTACTTAATATGATGTCGAACATTCCACCAATTACGTATCTTTCATTAGAGAAATCTGTGAATCGATTTCTTAAAAATCCGAGTGCGATCATCCGACTTACAACCAATCGTTATCATTTTGCATTGCGTGTCAACCTGGATGACCTGCAAAACACAAGATATATCGTCGAAATACTCGAAACGTTAAAGCCAGCACATTTGGCGTATACGTTCACCGCCATTCATCATACCGATGTTCATGAAACAAATGATCATCACCAGCGGCTCACACTGCGAAGCAGAGTGGGCTTTTTCGATCATATTCCAATTTTACTCAATGGTGAATTCGTATTAAATGGAACGTTCTATCTCAGTGGGATACGAGGTACTACGGAGGTCCCTGCTCGCTTTAGGCATTCATTAAAGATGAGAATGCCGCTTCAACAAGAGAAAGAAACAGCATATCGTCTGAATTATGTCATGACTGGAGCATCGCATGAAACGAAGCAAGCAGCTACGCTGACTTTGCGCGCAAAGAACCAGCTTTCACATCAAACGAAAAAGAGGATGACGTTCCGCTTACCGGTACATGTTCAAAATGAACAAGGCGGCAGTTTACTGATCAAGGAGCATTATTGGATTCTCGATGGATCCATTCCGCTTGATGGATCAAAAATGCTAGCAGCAACTTCTAAAAAAATAGACCTATAAGGAGGATCACAATGGCTGATCAATTAACCGTAACCACACTATATGCACGTCAACAAATGGCAAAGGCACGAGCAGAAGGAACAAAACTCACAAAAGTCGTCAAAATGGCATTCGGAAATGGAGGAACAAAGGATGGAAAACCGATCTCTCTTGACGGAACCGAACAAGCACTCAAAAAAGAACTGATTCAAAAAAATATTGACTCGTTTACCTTCATGGAACCGGCAAAAATCCGCTACACCTGCACCATTGCTGAAGGAGAACTAGCAGGCGAAGTCATCAATGAACTAGCCCTTGTCGACGAGGCCGGCAAATTCACCGCCATCCGCACCATGACAGACAAACAAAAAGACGGCGACATCGAATTTGTTTTTGAGATTGATGATATTTATTAATGGAGGGGAAAAGAAGTGGACATAAAATCACCTTTACCGTTTGAAACCTCTGACAAAGCCCATGCCAACTTATTTAACCGGATGGTCAACACACTTGTGGAGAATGACAATGCGCTCAGTCAACAAATAGCAGGGATCACGAATGAAAGCTTGTTTATTTTAACAGGCGACCAAGCCATTCAAGATGCATCAGTCAGCGGTGAGCAATATCCAAATGGGATTACGTTGATGGCTATAGCGAATGATACCGGATATCCTACAAAATTAGGTTTTGTGAAGAACGAAAAAATGAATGAGTATCGTTTTATACAATATTATTATGGCAACGGTAATGAAACAACTAGTTATTTTACTAGTACTGGTATTTGGTTTAGACAATGGTATATAGCCTCAGGGTGGACAGAGTGGCACAAAATCTCTGGTTTTCTTCATACGAACATTGGTACAACTGGTAAGCAGTTGCTTAATAATGCTGAACGACAAAAAATCCTTTTTAATCGAAAAATCAAAGATAGTCACAATCATTTTGATATAAAAAATAGTCGTTTTATTTGTCCGGAAAACGGAATGTATCTAGTAAACGCTGGAGTCTATATTGAGACGGTTCAAATGTATGCAAATTTTGAGCTGTCTATTTTTTTAAATGGTAAAAATTATAAAAATATATCTCATTATAGACATCTCCCTGCCACACCCTCTGAAACGGCAAAACTTGATATAGGTTTATATGGGGCTGCGAATGTTCCAGCTAATAAAGGAGATTACGTTGAAATTTACATGTATATAGGCTATGCGGGAAATTCTGATCGTTATATATCTGATAATTCAGGTTGGTACAACTATTTCGATATTACGGAATTAGGCGGCCGCAATTTCCCGAGAGTGTAGGAGGATTCAGATGATTTTATATGAAGCCATTAAGTATAAATACCCCGATGCGGACCCGCAAAAAGATTTTGAACTAAGAAATGATGGCGATGGTTCGTATTTAAACGAGTGGCATCTAGATGTGCCAAAGCCAACGGTAGAAGAGTTGAAAAAATGGTGGGAGGAATCCCAAGCCAACCCGAGGTATGAACCACCTCTTCCACTAGATTATCTAGCACAAGAAGTAGCCAAAGAAAAGCTAGTGAGAAAACAGCTTGAACACCAATGTGATCTTCTAACAAATGAACTAAAGGTGCTAAAAAATGAGATCCTTTTCATTAAAGGAGAGAGTGAAACATGAATTATTGGGTTATGGCATTATATTTCCAATGGGTGACACCTGAATTAGTTAAAGAAGCAGTTGAATTAGGTGATTGTTCGATGGAAGATCTAAATGCAGGATACGAGCAAAGGATGCTCACTTTAGAGCAGTTGCAAGAAATAAAACAAGCATCAAGAGTGAAAACTGAATAGAAATAAATTGACCATACCTGATTTTTCAATGACATGTTCAAAGCACTACTTGAGAACGATATTAGAGCAGTTCTTAAAACATACAAATGATGCGAGAATACAGCAGCTAATACAAAAAAGCAGAAATGTGATGATTCACAGAGGGATTAGATAACATTATATAGTGGAAGGAAGCGTATAGTGATAATAGATTTGAAAGGAGAATGATCATGGAGATTAAGACACCACGCACTTTTAAAACAACTGATAAAGCCCATGCTGATCTATTTAATGACATGGTTGAGGCTTTTCTTGACAATGATGTGGGTCTATTAGAGTCAATCAATCAACATATGATAGATATAAATCCACATGCATCTGAAGCAGAAAAGAAAAAATGGAACGATTCTCAGGGCTATAAAATTACAGCGGATAATGGAAGTCATTTAATTAATGTGCGAGCTGATGCTAGGATTTTTGATATGATAAAAGGAAAAGGAACGTGTACTTTTTATGCAGCTTCTGGAGTCGAAGATTCCCCATCAAATCTTTCATTGAGAGGATTACAGACAGTAGGCCAAGATAACATTGGTACTGGCTTTGCTGTAGATATTGCTGGTAATGCTTATAGTTTTTACTATAATGCTGCAGATACTACTATTAACTGGACAAAGCTCCCGTCAAATGCTGAAAGAAATAAATGGAATGATGGGCAATTGTCTAAGATTACTTCAGATAATGGAGGGGTGATTCTATCTGTTTCAGATGGTGAAGATTTACTTGAAAAGGTTGTTTCTTTAGGCCCGAAGCATGGTACATTTTATGCCACAGGTAAAGCATTAAACAGCCCAACTACAAGATCATGTCGTGGTATGTATCATTTTACTTCTCAAGATAGTAATGGAAAAGGTACATTTGGATGGGTCATAGCAATAGATTATAACAATTACATGTATACAAATTATCTTGATTTAAATTTGGGGTGGCAAGGCTGGAAACGTGTTTTAACAAAGGAGGATATGGATGATACTTCTTTTGTTGATACGTATGATCTCGATAATTCTTCTGTATCAGCCGTTGAAAATGTTCCAACAAAACTGAATTTTGGTGATACAAGATCAGACGATTTAGGAGAGTATAATCGTTCGCGAGCTGAAATTACACTGAAAAATAATGGTCTGTATTTAATTAGGCTTTATCTTAATAGCAATAACATTCCTGTTGGATCAGATAGCATTTTGTCATGTTATGTGAATGGTACAGAATTTCAACGATTAGGTAATTGGAATCCTGTTATCTCATCAAGTATATGTGTATTGTACCTTCAACAAAAGTTTAAAGCGGGGGATAAGTTAACATTTTATATTACACCCAAAAACACTGGAAGAACTATTACAGTAAATAGGGCTTATGTTACTTTGTCACAGCTAAGGTAGGATTATTTGAAAAATAAAGTGTGTGTGCAAATCGGTGGAAGCTGTCATTCAAAACTTAATGACGTTCACTTTTACTAGATTCTATTTTATGTGTTCAATACAACAAAGGAACGAGAACAGAAACTCAATGCACAATACATGTTGTTAAAATTATTGGGTCAAATTGCAGGAAGAAAGAATGAGTTTGACTCTGTTGTTTTTACAATAAAGGAAGGGAATAGACCCATGCAATCGATCCACTTTATTGGAGTGGCGTCAATCATAGGTAAGGGCAGACGTGACAAATTAATATTATAAAAATCAGGATATTTGAAAAAATATGTACTCAATATTGTTCTAATGACTTGAATCCTAATGAATTCATCACGTTTGGTTCCAAATCTAAGAACGAAGTGAAATAACTGATTTTTATCATAACATCACCTAATTCGTAATGTTTTTTGGAAGGAGAAACAATCATAAAAACACCTCAACCTTTTAAGACGAGTGATAAAGCTCATGCAGATCTCTTTAACGATTTAGTGAAAATTTTGATTGAAAATGATCAGGAACTACTAGAACAATTCAACCTTCATAAGGGAGATCCAATTCCTCACGTATCTGGTTCAGAAAAGAAAAAATGGAATGAATCACAGCTATATAAACTGACAAATGATAATGGGTCCCAATTGATTAATATCCCTGCTGGTGGCAGTATCTATGAGGGAATTAAAGCGCTAGGGGCTTGCTCATTTTATGCGCCAGGTGGTTCTGGAGTAGTCGATTCTCCAGCTATAGGAAATGCTGCATTAAGAGGCTTTCAGCTAGTAGGTCAAAATAATATCGGTGTAGGAATCGCAATCGACACTTCAGGTAATGCATTTTGTTTTTACTATCATGTGAATGACATTGCGATCAATTGGCTGCAAATGCCTACTCAAAACGAAAAAAATAAATGGGATGCAGGACAATTATCTAAAATTACTGCTGACGATGGAAAAGCTTTTGAAAGAATTAATGCGGAGGATCCTAGTATTTTAGATAAGCTGATAAAATTGCCGGGAGTTCATTCATGGTACATTCATGAATCACATCCAGATCTTCCGACAAGAAGTTCCATGAGGGCTTTGTCTGTTTTTAGTGAGAATACCTATGGATGGGTCATCGGTGCAAACAATACAGGAGATGTCTATATTAACCGTTCAACAACTGATGTAACGGGTACACAACAAGAGTGGAGCGGTTGGAAACGTCTCAATGACCATAACCTATTAAATTCAAAGGGATTAAGACTTTCAATGTCAATAGGAACTGATATTTTAACGCTGCCATCCGGCTTTTACTTTGCTGTAGGATCTAATATTGTAAATATGCCTGTCGATAATGATTCTTCTTGGTTTAATATCGATATCTTAGAAACTGTAAATGGTAGAAAGACCATTCATGTCTGCAGAAGTTACGACAACACTCATTGGTTCGGAACAGTCCATACTGATGGTGTTTTTAAAGGATGGAAAAAACTAGTGACTGATGCTGATTTTGAAAATGTTAAGTGGCTAAATGTAACCTTAGGTAATGGTTCTTCTATTGGAGAAAGACCAGTTGAATATACTAGATGGGGAAATTTATTATTGTTGAGAGGTCACCTAAAAGCAAATAGAGAAGTTATCTGTGGAAGTATTCCAATTACAGGCTTACCAGATAAAGGACTAGTAGTATCAGTTCCCGTATCAGGTACAACGGGTCATAGTAAATTACTTATATACAAAACAGGAGAGCTAAAGCTAACTGGTTTATTATCAGCAAATGATAGTGCGGTAACTGGCTACTATTTAGACACGGTCATCCCATTAAATTAAGGAAGTGATAGTATGATACAAGTCTATGAATACAATCATCGATACGAATTGGTCAGACCTATAGAAGTGTCTCAGGTGGATGACGAAGGAAATTATGTAGTGCCAGATCAATGTACAACAATTGCTCCACCTAATAATCCATCCTTCTATAAAGCAGCATTTGATGTGAAAAAACAACAATGGTATGAATCAGCGACCCAAGAGTATATAGACAGCTTAAAATCGGCCCCTCTCCCGCCAAGTGATATCGAACTTTTAAAGAAACAAAATGCTTTGTTATCAAAACAATTAACGCAGCTATTAGCTATGCAAAAAGTAGGTGCTTCAGAATGATGTTTCCAACTGTAGCGGATATCAAACAATTCTGGGACTGGCAGTGTTACGGCCCAGAGGACATTGCATTTTATGTAAGCATTGGCTGGATCTCGGCAGAAGACTATCAAAATATAACTGGAGAAATATACAAAGCCTAATGGCTTTATTTTTTTGCCGGAAAGAAGGTGATTCAAATGGAAGTAGATGTCGTTCAAAACTTAATGACACAAGGCCCATTCGCCGTTCTTTTTTGCTGGATTCTGTTTTATGTTCTCAACACTACAAAAGAACGAGAAAACAAACTCAATGAGCAAATCGAGGCGCAAAATGATGTGTTAGCAAAGTTTAGTGAGAAGTATGACGTCGTGATCGACAAGCTCGATAAAATTGAACGGAATTTAAAATAGGAGGAAAACATCATGAAAACATTCGACAAAGGCACTGTGATTCGCACAGTGCTTCTTTTTATTGCGCTTATCAACCAAACGCTTGTCATGTTTGGACAAACAGTGCTGCCGATTAGCGAGGAGCAAGTGCAAACCGCAGGAGAGGCACTATATGTGGCAGGTTCCACAATTTTCACAATGGTCACTGCCGTGATCGCTTGGTTTAAAAATAATTATGTGACCTATAAAGGTCAATTGCAAAAAGATGCCCTGAAACAAAGAGGGTTAACAAAATAATTTTTGAAGGAGAAACAATATGGTGAAGATCATTCAAGCACTCATCCCAAAACAAAATCGCAACAGACCAGGAAACAGGATGAAGCCGCTCTATATTACGGTGCATAATACATCGAACACTGGACGGGGGGCTGATGCGGCAAATCATGCAGCATTTGTTGCTCGGGCAAGTACCGGGGTTAGCTGGCACTACACGGTCGATGATCAGGTCATTTATCAGCATTTACCTTTAAACGAAAATGGCTGGCACGCAGGAGATGGCAGGGGAACCGGCAATATGAAATCAATTGGAATTGAAATTTGTGAAAATGCAGGCGGTAACTTTGAACAAGCCGTTGAAAACGCCCAATGGCTCATTCGAAAACTGATGGGGGATTTAGGAATTCCTTTATCAAACGTGGTGCCGCATAAGCATTGGAGCGGGAAAGAGTGTCCGCGTAAGCTGTTAAATCGGTGGGATGGCTTCAAAGCTGGTATTGCATCAGCATCAAGTCAAATGACAACAGCTAAACCTGTGAAAGAAACATCTATCAAAACCATATCAACGAGATCAACATCTAAAACCAACAAGGTCAAAAAAACATACAGTTTGCCTGCAGGTATTTTAAAAGTGACGAAGCCTCTTACAAAAGGGTCAGCTGTAAAAGCTGTACAACAAGCCTTAGCATCGATTTATTTTTATCCTGATAAGGGAGCGATCAATAATGGAATCGATGGGTACTACGGACCCAAGACTGCGAATGCAGTGTCTCGATTTCAAATGATGCATGGGTTAACCCCAGATGGCATATATGGTCCAAAAACTAAAGCAGCTCTTCAAAAAGCATTGAAAAAATGAACAAAGTAAAGCCCCTGGCCATAAAGGTCAGAGGCTTTTTTGATGTTTATTTTTCAGGAGATGTTTTTCTGAAAACCTTCTTCACTATGTTTGATCCCAAAAAAACAAAGGCTCCAAAAGTAAGAAGTGTGACTCCAAGAGATACCAAACCGATAAGTGGTGCAATAGTCCGCATTAAATCTGCCTCGACATTCATTACTAAAACCACCTTTCTTAATTCTTCCTTAAAACTCATTGTACACATTTACATATCTATTTATGTATGATTATACTTGCTATGTATTTAAATGTAAAACGGAAAGGAGAAACAAAATGAAAGCCAAAATCTTTATGTTATTGTCTGCCGTTGTTTTGATTTTAGGTTTAGCCACTCCATCGTCTAGTTTTGCAGCTCAGAAAGAAACACAAAAAGAAAAAGTACCATTTTTAAATAGTCTGATTACTGAAGAGGTAATGACTACTGATATTCCATCAACTGATTTTGAAGGTAAAACCGAAAAGACATACAGTAACGGTGTAAAAGTCGTTACAACTGTGGAAGACACCAGTCCTATTAGCACAAAAGCAGATAGTTTCTGTGGTACAAGTGGGAAAGCTGTTAGAGCTACTTTTTACTATGGTGGAACAACTGTTTTGACATTAAAAACAAATATTATTTACGAAAAATGCAGAGACAATAAAGTGAAATACAAATCAACTGATTATTTCACTGCGGCTGTTACAGATGGAAGCAGTGATTACGGTTCAAAAACTTACAAAGCACAAAAAGGTTCAAGAAATGTTTTCACTTGGACTGGAGAAGTTAACAAGGTGTCAAGTAAGGTTTATAAAGGTGACGTCATTTGGCGTATACAAATTGATGGCTATGGTGTACAAGATAGCACTGTAATCGGCTGATTAAAAGCCCTTCCGTTTGGAGGGGCTTTTTAATTTGACTTTAAATTTAGTAAATCTGCAAACTGTATAAAGATTGTGTCGCATCTATCCTTACTAATTCTAAGATTAGTTTATTTCATATGATTCAGCAGAGCTACAATAGTTTCCTTTGGATAAAGGGATTGCATCTGAGCCATTTCAATGGTTCGATAAATATGAGAGGCAATCTCTTCGATCTTATCCTTTGTGATATGAACTTGCTCAAGTTTGACAGGAGCACCAATGCTGACAAACCAGTTTGTTAACGCCTCGATGCCTTCTTCTGCTGTTTGCAGGCCAAAGACATGGCGTGCGAATCGTTCATATCTTGTTGGGTTCATTGGATGGTGCCATTCCATCCATGCGGGATAAACAACTGCAAGGCCAGCGCCATGAGGCACATCGTACAATGCAGATAAGGAATGCTCGATCAAATGGGAATCATAGCGATTTCCTTCTACCCCAGTGAAGGTTGTTCTGTTTAGAGCTTGAGCAGCTGCCCAGGCAAATTCGCCTCTTGCTTCATAGTCTCTTGGATTCTTCAGCAAGGTTTCTGTGGTTCGAATGACTGTTCTGATAATGTTTTCGATATGAATTGCTGTCATTTCAGGAATGTAGGAGGCAGTAAAATATAAATCCATACAGTGGGACAAAATATCAACGCCAGAGTAAGCCAGGTATTCGTTAGTAACCGTTTCCTGAAGTTCTGGGTTAATGACCGACACTGTAGGGAAAGCAACCGGACTAGAGAAACCAAATTTTTCAGTCGTTTCTTCATTGGTAATAACCGCCGAAGCATTCATCTCACTGCCAGTAGCCGACAAGGTCAGAATATCGAATATTTTCAGTGCAGCATCGGGATATTTCTTATAGCTGCACAAGTCCCATACGTCACCATCATATACAGCTCCAGCGGCAATCACCTTTGCAGTATCCAGCACCGAGCCCCCACCTACTGCCAGTACGGCATCTACACCATTCTCTTTGGCAATACCTACGCCTTCCCTGGCTTTACTAATGACGGGATTACTTTTGACTCCGCCTAGAGTGACATAACCAATCCCGTTTTCGCTAAGCGATTTCACAACTCTATCGAACAAGCCTGATGCTTTAATTCGCTCTGATCCGTAAACTAAAAGCGCTTTTTTTACGCCATAAGGTGCCATGTAACCGCCAATCAAATTTTCTTTATCTTTACCAAATTCTACTCTAGTCGGATTGTAGAATGTAAAATCTTTCATAATGCATCATTCTCCTTTTTGGACCACGTGGCGGTCTTTTTTGATGTTTCTATTCTGTACTATAAATGAAAAAAAGTTGTGATTACATATCCAGATTACTGAGGATTTTGTCTTAATCACAGATCAAAATCAAATCCGTAATTGGAACAAGTTCTTCGTTGATTTGACTATGTATAGGGCGTGAATTCAGGTGTATAATGAAATTTAATTTTGAATTTAATTAACAAAGCTCGCTTTGAGTTTTGTTTGAAGGGAATTGTGGCTCATGATAAATATCGATTCAATCTCTGTATTGCACGACATTCTAGGCTGTGCGACACCCAAGCATCCATTAATTACACTGATTGATTACAATACGATCAATTCTCGTGAATCTGAATACAATATCTCATACAAGCTTAACCTCTATATGATTTCCTTGAAAAATAATGCTGAGTGTGAGCTAATTTATGGACGAAAGTATTATGATTTTGATGGGGGCAGCCTGATGTTTGCAGCGCCAGGACAAATTCTCGCTAAGGGGGACCGAAACAGTAACGAGAAATCAGAAGGCTGGATGCTATGCTTCCACCCAGATTTGATCAGAGGCAATGCACTGTGGCACAAAATGCAGGAATACAGCTTTTTTGAATACGAGGCGAATGAAGCTTTGCACCTATCAGATCAGGAAAATGAAATTGTGGACCGTATTGTTAGCCATATTGAAGTTGAATATAGTGGAAACCTGGATATCTACAGTAACGATCTTCTTATATCATATCTGGAAGTGTTGCTGAACTATGCCAAACGCTTTTACGGGAGACAATTTATAACAAGAACCGCCATCGTCAAAGACTCCGTTGCTAAATTTGAACAGTTGCTGCAGGAACAATGTACAACGGAATCGATTGAAAAAATAGGCATGCCCAGCGTAAAAGGACTTGCACGAGCGATGGGATATTCCCCGAATTATCTTTCGGATATGCTGAAAAAGGAAACAGGAAAGACGGCACAGGAATTTATTAAATTGCAAATGCTGGAGATCGCCAAGCGATTACTGGAGACGACTGAAGACCCCATTTATCTAATTGCAGAAAAGATCGGATTTGAACAACCGTCAAGCTTTACCAAGTTTATCAAAATGCAATTAGGAGTAAGTCCTGCTGATTATAGAAGGATGAAAGTCGAATGATTCATGTATTACTCACACGGCTCCTTTGCAGGAGCTCTTTTTTTGTTCTATTTGCGGTTTCTTTTCGGTGCTTTGTAAATTCCTGTATGTAATAATATATGTAATATAAGGGAATTTTGTGGAAGGGGAGTAAGGGGATGGAGAAGGTTCTTTCTTCACATGTTGGTGTGAAAATAAATGAATGGTATAAAATGATTCGTCAATTTAGTGTACCGGATGCAGAGATTTTGAAAGCTGAGGTAGAACAAGAAATTGAACGAATGGAAGAAGACCAGGATTTACTGATTTACTATCAATTGATGTGCTTTCGCCACCAGCTTATGCTTGATTATATTAAACCTTCAGAGCAACGGTCTTTATCGATTGCAGACCTAGTGGATAAAATCGAGAATTCAAATCATAAATTATCCGGCATGCTGCAGTATTACAACGCATTTTTTCGCGGAATGTATGAGTTCAGTATAAAAGAATATGTACAGGCCATCCAATATTACAAGATCGCTGAGCGGCAGCTCGCACTGGTTGTAGATGATATTGAGCAAGCGGAGTTTCACTTCAAGGTGGCTGAAGCCTATTATATTATGAAACAAACCCATGTTTCTATGCATCACATCATAAAGGCGCTTGAAATATACGATCAGTATGAGTTATACAAGATTAGAAAAGTTCAATGCTTATTTGTAATCGCAGGAAATTATGATGATTTTAAGCAGTATGAAAAATCATTAATACATCTGAATAAAGCCTATTCCATCGCCGAAGAAATAGCGGATAAAAGGTTGATTGCCAAGGCACTTTTAAATATAGGAAACAATTATGAAAAAAAACAAGATTATGCAAAGGCTATCCAATATTATCAAGAGTCCCTTGAAATATCAGAAGATGATGTGGACGATGTAAAATCGGTCATATATGTTAACCTTTGTTGGGCGCTATATAAGACAGGAGAAAATGATGAAGCATCCAAATTAGTGGATAAAGCTTTGGAACTTGTCTCTCATAAAGAGAACCAGCACGAAATTTTATTAATACGTTCTATAAGAACAACATATGAAAGTAATGATGAGGAAGAGATTCAAGCTATGCTACAGACATTTGAAGAAAAGCAGCTGTTTGTTTTCGTAGAAGAATTCACTAAAAACCTTGCAGTTATTCATGAAAAAAGAGGAAAGTTTGAGAAAGCAACAGAATATTACAGGAAGGCATTTCAAGCCCAACATAATATTCAAAAAGGAGAGTGTCTTTATGAGTGTTAAAAAAATGATTGTTATAAGCTCTATTATCCTTCTAGGTGCAGGTGTACATGAAGCATCTAGCTTGATTAAACCAGCATCAAATCGGAATACAACAATGGAGGAGTCGAATAGAAATACAACTTTCATTCCACAAAAAATCGATCGAAACACGACTATGATCGATCGAAACACAACTTCTCAAAACGTATAGGCAAAATTAAAACAGACCCTGCATGGTCTGTTTTTTTATGGGGACGGATTGGGGACCAACCCTTTCAGTTTTGTTCAGAAATGAAAATATTTATTCAGAAAGGCTCATCATAGAACCTTATTAAATCAGTCTTTTTCAGAGAACGTCTGTTTGCTTCGGGTGATGTCGTTCACCCTGCCAGCGTAGCGCTCTCCCAGCTGAGCTAATGCCCCATGAAAAATCAACATTTTATTCCTACTGACCACAACTCTAATTGAATTGTAATTTAATAAGGGATAATGGTCAATAAAAAATGTTGTAGTGGTCATGTAACGGCTTGGTATTCATTACAAAATACGGTGATGCTATAGCAACCTCACCAACACATAATAACATCCAGAAGCGGCTGCATAAGTATTCTAGGATGTATGGTTTGAAGAATATCAATCCTCATGCCTTAAGTAGAGGTTTTGCAAAGTCATTGCTTGATAAAGGGACAAATGTTGCGGTGATATCTAAAGCGTTGGGTCATAGTGATTTATCAGTAACAACTAAATATTTGCATTTAGATGTCGATGAAGTAGCAAATAACTTACGTTCCTATTTGTAAGTGAGTTCCTTACCTATATAATAAGGTCTAAATGTGGAAGAACCGCTTTGTTACTTAAATGCGGTTCTTTTCACTACCTTGTTAATTTTAAACTTATCTATGTTATACAGTATGCTTATTTAGAAGTTGGGATTTGTAAATCTTGCTCGCTTGCTAATGTCTCATCTCTTGCCTGTGAGATGTAGTTAAACTGATGGATGCCTTCATTGCAGAACCAAGTATTTCCCTTTACCCCCTCATACAAAGCGGTTTTCCAAGAATTAACTCCTATATTTAAGTTGGTCACATATAGATCATTCAGGCTTTGTGCTACAGCTTCATCTCCACCAATTCTGTATAGTTCCTTTAATTGGTATATCTGTGAGTGAATTTCTCCACTAGCCAGTACACTGTAGAAATTGTCTAATTCTAATAAGTTAAATAGATTTTCCATCTTAATAAATTCATCATCACTAAATGTATCTGGCTTACTTACGTAATATTTAAAAGCTAGATTGTCATCCTTATTTGCCAGCTCTGCAAATAAAAACTTTTCATGACCTAGAGTGTCGAAATATGGATGAAATGTTTCCTGGCCTTCGAGTTGTTTGTGCTCTAACTTCTTGGAATTACAATCAGAACAACACGGTAACAAGTTTACTGGGTCGACAGAGTACATCGGATAATGCTTTTTGGGCAAATAGTGGTCTAAGGTGTTGCTTGATTGCACCCCACAGTATGGGCAAAGAAGTGACGTCCCGAGTATATAATCGTAGTATGGTCTAGAGTGTTGTGAGTCCCTAAGTTTACTATATAAAAAAGTCATATTTGGGTAGGTGAAACTATCATTTTCTGCCCCATCAATCTGAAAGAGCTTTTTCCCATTAGCTAGCTCTACATAGGTTTCAGACCTACTTTTAAAATTATCTATGTTATCGTAGACTCTCTTTTGTAGCGCTTTGTCATGGATTCCTTGCACACACTTTATGAGAACATTTCTATAGTTTAATGATGGACTTTCTAATTTTATCACTGATGTTCACTCTTCTCTTTTGCTATAAGTAGGCTTCTAATTACAGTTCTAGCCTCTGCTCCTAACTGATTATTAAAGTACTCTAAAATATCATTAAAGTCATCAAACTCTTCCACAGCCTCTTTTAATCGTAAATGGAAACCAGAATCATTAACTTCCAAGCCAAATATTTCACGAGTCAGTGTTCCTACGTTTTCTCCAAATGTTTCAAGTCTAGGTCTCGTAAGGCTTATGAACTTATTGGTTCTATTCATTATAGTTACACATCTGGCAGGTACTTCTTGAACTATGACAGGTGAGTGGGTTGCTATTAGACCAACTGCATTTCTGTAAATAAGTAGCTCTGTAACAGAACGCATTAGAGCTGCAATTAATGGTGGATGGAGATGAGTTTCAGGTTCATCCATTATTAAGATACTACGTTCTTCCAAGACTTCTACCATTTTTGTTATGGTTAATAGAACATTCATATGACCAGAACTTAATTTTTCGAATATAGGCTCAATTTTTCCGTAGTATTCTGGACTTATCAGGTACTCTATCCCAAGTCCCGAAAAGATTGAATCACTATTCAGTACACGTATTGCTTTTTTCCATCTTGTTGTCTTTGCATTCTTAGATATAATTTTTAAAGATGTCTTGAACTCCTCACACATATCCTTTACTGTTTTTGGTACTCTAATATCTCCACTGTTTTTCATCAACCCTATTTCAAAGTAGGGAATACCCTTTGTGTCAGTATCCTTTATAAAATTAAATTCACTATTATCAAAGCTGCTGAAACTTAAAGTAATGATGTTTGCAAATAACCTCTCGTCTTGAGTATCAACATCATACTTTATTTCCCCATAATCAGTATTTAATAAGCAAGTTACGAGGCTCTTCATTAGGTTTGTTTTACCAACGCCATTTCTTCCTATGATTACATGTAAATTTGTAGGAGGAGAACTCTTAGGTTTAACATCTACTGCTAAATAGGCATCTTTGTAAAAGTCCTCTTCTGTTTCAGATAAGTTTGGTCTAGGTAATTTATAAGTAAAATTGTACCTTGTAAGTTTAGAGTTTCCTTGAGCTAAACGATGGTATTGTCCCCTTACTGACGTACTTGAAACACTACGTAGAATTGATTTTGTAACGATATGGAAGAAACGTACTTCATTAAAAAGTTCTTGATTAAATGCTAAGTCGTTCAAACTATCCAAAATCTTTTCCCTAACATCTGCACCCAATTCATTTAGCTTCCTATAGAATTCTGCATCTTGCCCTAACGAGAAGTAATTTTCTCCTATGTCCTCAAACTCCTCTGGTATATCAACGCTTATTATTTTATCTACGTACTTCAGTTCCTTATTTCCAATTTTAGTAGAGCCAATCCATTCCAATTTTCCATTATGTGAAATGTACATAGAATACAACGTTTTATATTCCCACCAATCGTTCCAAGAATCGGGTATTAAAAATACCTACGTTTCATCTGTTGGTCTAACTGATACTAAACTGTCCACTTTAAAAAACTTCACTATCTTCACCCTTAGTTTATAGTTGGACATCTGTATTAGTTGTCCTTAAACTACTTAACAAAATAAAGAAAATTGCTTCAGATATATAATTCTTAGTTCCTTTACATAACAAATTCTACTTGCTCTACCTTAAGAACTGCTCCAGTTTCAGACCTTGCCTCTTGCTCTAATGACATGGATATTCAAATCACGCTCTTTAATAAAGTGCTTAAATACAACATATTCAGTATTTCTTTCTACAACAATTATCTCATCAGCAAAGAAGAATTCGTTGACATATGAATCCGCATAATTTAAGAGCTTCATGTTCTTTATATCATCTTCATCAAACTGGGAACTGGAAGATTGATATAGTTCGATAGCTTCGGTTTTTCCAATTCTAAATACCTGAATAGTAGTATGGTTCTCAGAAAGGTCAATCAGCAATGGAGAGTGGGTAGAAATATTTTTAGTCGCAAAAAAACACTACCTAACATGTAAATTTATCTAAAACAATCGTGCTAATTATAACAAAAAAATTACACAAAATCCAAAAATATTCTATAATTTTCTATATACCCATAAACTAACCTGGAGGATGCTGGTTCGGAGAGGCTTCAGTTGTATGGCTACTATTCTTGTTTAAGGTAGGGAGAGGATATATTTTCCGCATTTTACAGTTATTCCGTTAGGGGAAGAGAGGATAGTACCTCAACTCAAACGATACGGTGTACAGAAAATCTTCGAGACGAGAAGGATAATTGATGCTTTTCGACAAATAAATAAAAACACCTAAACAATAAGTATTTCTAAAGTAAACCTCGAAACGTGTATACATTATTCCTTCTCCACGTCCATGGAACAATGTATATAATAGAAACAAGTAAGAAGGGGATTAATGTAAAAGAGGTAGAATGAACTTTAGTTAAATAATCTAAAAGGAAATGATAGAGACGTCAGAAAGGAGAACATATGTCAGGGATTAAATTCTATTCTGAGTATGATATGGCTTGTGGTAGGGAACTAGAAAAAATAGTAGAAAAAGTTAATAATGAGGCTATTGATTCTGAATGGAGTATTGCTGATTTATTAGACTTTCATAATGTTTTAAAATACATAAACATTGAAAGGTTTAGTGACCATATCGTTCAAGAGACAAGTATTGATATAAAAACTTATGAGAAGAAAATAAGACAAAAAATCGGTATCTTCGTAGGCTGTCATAAGGATGTTTTCATCAACCTATATGATGAAATTGACTTTGATATCACAGATGATTTCTTTGAAGTTCTTGATGGTTACAAGTTATATCAAAGAATTGAAATTAATAATTTTAGACGATTTCTTGAAAAGGAAAATGTATATATTTATACAGTACTCAAGTTTAAGAGATTGACTGAGTATTTTAATGAAGCAGTTAAAGATGTGCTAATATCTGACTCTAGGAATGCAGAGACAATTCTGTCAAAGTATCTAAAAGAAAATGATTTATATTTGCCACCATCTTTGAATGAAACAGATATATTAAGTTTGATTGATGAATATATTGATTCACCACTAGTTAATATAAATGTATTGAGAACAATCATTAATTTCCCAACAAATAAGGGGTTAAGTATACCTGATAAAATCAAATTGCATGCCAAGAGAAATGCTGAAAAAGAGGAAGAAAAAATCTTTAATAACGGAACAGGTATTGAATCGGGAGTAATGATTTCTTATCCGAAGGACCAAGATGAAGCTATATTAATTAATATGAATGATAGAACAGTAGACATCAAGGTAAGTAGAAAGTGGATTGAAGAAAATACTGATTATCCTACGCTTTGGAATAATTTTATTTATCTATTTGGATTTGTTGATGGAAATATGAAATTAGAATTTGATTCAAAAAAAAGTGAAAGCGGTATTCTAGAGTCAGTAATTAGACCACAAGCAGAACACTTGTATTACCAATCATACTCTTTTAGCTTCAAAGAAATGTTGTCTAATGCTGAGATATATAGCTATGTTAATGTATTAAATGTTCTTGGTATAAGATTGGAAGAAATGATTGAATGGTTTTTTGATGTTTACTTAAACGAAGAATTTCAAATTAATGATTTTATAGTTAAAATGCCGTCGAGCGGAGCATCCCATTTCGAAAAGTGTAGAACTATTCTCCCTGAGATAGATAGAATTTTTAAACAGTATAATGCTTTGATTGAAGATGGGATAATAGACCAGGAATTAATTCAAATGTCATCTTCAAGTTTTAAAATTAAAGATATTAAGTCGTTTAATAAAAAGAAGTATGTTTATTCTTCCAGTTACTGGTATAAAACAGCTTCATTCTTATTGTTTTCTGACCAGAGTAGCATATTCTATTTACCAAAAAGAGAAGAGGAATATAAGAATTTTTTCAACTTGATAATTTCTGAAAAGTTAACTAGAAATGATTTTCAAGAGTATCAATTGAAAACAATGCAATGGTTATTTGAAAATAACTTAATCTGTGAGAGTAACATGGGACACATTGAGTTTGTTGACCAGAAAGTCATATATGTTCTTAAGGAACTGTATTATAAAGAAGTAATGAGTTATTGGCATTACCCTAAGGATATAAAAATATTGATAGAAGAGTTAAGTAGTCGCAATCTTGTTGATTTTGAAACCAGCCTGTTTTCAAGAAATGAACAAGATTATCTAGATTATTATCTCAATAAATCAAAATTTACCAATGGTCATGATATCCGAAATAAGTATTTACATGGAACAAATACTAATGATGAGAAACAATACGAGATAGATTACTACTTGATTCTTAAACTGTTTGTCATAATAGTCATTAAAATAAATGATGACTTATGTATAAAAGAGAATGATGCCAATAATTGAAATGGCAAAGACCTAACTCATGACGAGATAGGTCTTGTTTTATTATTAGAACATGCTTCGGTATCATTGTTTTGAGGTGTAACACGCAATGATAAATACTCAAACATGGCATAATCATTAATATAATAACACCTAATGACTTTATGAGCCGAATGTGGTGCAATGGATAGCACGTGATTTTCATTTCTTTCGTTGAATTGTGCTGAGTGCATGACTATAATCCTTATGTCTCTTGAATCTTCAATAGGCATGAGGATTTTTTATTAAAAAAGTTTGATGAATATTAACCAAATTTCTGGATTCTATCACTACTTTATAATTATAAATGTAGCTATATCGTGAGAAGTGGTTAATGGCTAATTGAATATAAGTAATACATGATTATACAAAGGTTTTCAGCTTCTGTAGCAGCTATGTTCATAACAACTGAAGCTGTTATGACCTGTAACGATTCACATAAACTGCATTAAAAAAAATCCTATTTCCTTATTGGGAGGTAGGATTTTTGGTTATTAAAATGTGATAGACGTAGTGTTACAAATGCTCTTCATGCCATAAGAAAGGTCACAAGTATACTCTTAAAATAACTTGTTTAAAGGATTAAACTTTTCGTTATTCTCTTTCAATTCATTAGAAAACATATGCAGATAACGCTCAGTTGTTTTTATACTGGTATGTCGTAAAATCCTTGCTAAGGACACGATGTCACCGCCAGATTGAATATAGGTCTTGGCAGAGTAATGTCGACAAGAGTGTGCAGAACAACGTGTTTCAGGGAATTCCATAGCCTGAGCAAGACGTTTAAAAAAGCACTTGATAGCATTTTCTGTTAAAGGTTGATTAGTCTGGCTAACGAAGACACTAGAAGAAAGTTTGCTAAATTTTTCTTCGCAATATACTCTCCATAGGGACAGTTCTCGAAGTAGGGGACTTGCGAGAGGTACATTGGCTTCTTTCCTAGCTTTCCTAAAAATTTTCATTTGTCCTGTTTCAAAGTTTATGCTTTCCCGCACTTTTTTTACCTCTGTAAAAGGATTCTCTTCAATAACTTCTCCTTCACTGCCCAATTAAACAACGCTTTAATTCTCTTCAGACGTGAATTTAAGGTGGATGGCTTATCGCCACTATCTTTGCAAAAAATCATATAACGTTTGGCAACACGAGGAGAAATGTCTTTGACTTGCTCAATAAGGAAACCCTCCAAATGTTTGTAATTGTACTCGGAAGTCTTAATACTTTGCTCTGTTACGTTTTCATAGCGTTTCTCAGCGATAAACTCATCAATCAAAAATCTAATTAACATAAAAAACCACTCCTCACAAAATAGTAGAGAAGTGGTCAGTCCGTCACGTTTTAGATAATGTCTAAGACTACTACACAAAATTGTCTTAGAAAAAACCGAAAACCATTGATAATATTAATGATAATGGAGCATAGCGGGATCGAACCGCTGACCTCTACGCTGCCAGCGTAGCGCTCTCCCAGCTGAGCTAATGCCCCGAAGTATTACGACATAACTTATTATAATCAATCCTCCTGTAAAATTCAAGCTGTAAAACACAAACACCCCGGCTATTTTTCTTTCTGATCAATCGGAATATAGTCAAAGATTTCTCCCGAATGAACCGAGTGGGCTAATCGTCTAAGCCAATCATAATAGGCTTTTGAGCTTTCAAGCTGTTCAATGAGCTGTTTCGCTTCCTCTCTTTCATGTTCCGCCGCCTGCTCATCACGAGCTACATCTTGAAGGCGTTCTTGCGCTTCTTCAATCGCTGCTAGATTGACCTCAACCTCTCGTTCCCATTTTTGCGGGAAGAAGTTCATGAAAAACTTAAAAAAGTCTTTCTCAGCAACAAAGCTGTGTTTTCTTCGGCCACGGTGAAAGGTCTTTTTGACAATATTCATGTCTTGCAGTTTTTTCACACCCGTACTCATACTAGGCTTACTCATTTGCAGCTCTTCACGCATTTCATCCAGCGTCATTTCCTCATTTAAATACATCGTCCCATATAGAATACCCGCACTTCTAGTAATGCCATAGAGATCCATTGTTTCAGCGATGGAATCAATGACGAGATCTTTAGCAGCTAAAATGCGTTCTTCTGCTTGTGGCTGTTCCTGCTTTTTCATCTTGTCCCTGCTTTCTATTAAGTGAATTCAATACGTTCAAAAAAATCTTTATGGACTATATGTTAACGAAAGAATGCAAAATGTCAAAATAAATGAAACATATCTCCCTTTGACAGAAAAATTTGAACATGTTAAGTTAATTATGTTCAAAACGTTAAATTTTTATTTAACAAACTTACCAAAGAGAATCAGAGGAGGTTCCTTCTATGAGTCAAACACTATTTATCGATGGACAATGGGTTGGCGCTAAGAGTGGCGACACAAGAGATATCATCAATCCATTTAATCAAGAAGTGATCGCGACAGTCAGTGAAGGATCAAGAAATGACGCGCAGTTAGCCATTAAGGCAGCAAGAAAAACCTTCGATCAAGGTGATTGGGCAAACATGCCTGGACTTGAAAGAGGAAATATTGTGTTCAAAATTGCTGAATTGATTAGGCGAGACCTAGATGAATTAGCCAAATTAGAATCACTTGATACGGGTAAAACATTAGAGGAAAGCAAAGCAGATATGGACGATATTGCGAACGTGTTCCAATATTATGCGGGGCTTGCTGATAAGGATGGCGGGGAAATCATTGCATCGCCTATTCCAAACTCAAAAAGCGAATTAGTCAGAGAACCTGTCGGTGTATGCGGTCAAATCACTCCTTGGAACTATCCATTGCTTCAAGCGAGCTGGAAAATCGCTCCTGCCCTTGCAGCTGGAAATACCATCGTACTAAAACCAAGTGAAATTACACCATTAACCACGATCAAAGTTTTCAAACTTATGGAAGAAGCGGGTGTTCCAGCAGGCGTTGCCAACTTAGTGCTTGGACCTGGAGCAACTGTTGGAGATGAGCTGGCTGTCAATGACCAAGTCGATTTAATTTCATTCACAGGCGGTATTGAAACAGGTAAGAAAATCATGCAGGGAGCCAGCGGGAATGTGAAGAAAATCGCCCTAGAGCTCGGCGGGAAAAACCCGAATATCGTCTTTCAAGATGCTGATTTAGACGTAGCGGTTGACCAGGCAATGAATGCTGTGTTTTTCCATGCAGGGCAAGTGTGTTCAGCAGGTTCACGCTTGTTAGTGGAAGAATCCATTCACGATGAATTTTTAGAAGAACTGGTGAAGCGTACGAAAAAAATCAAACTAGGCAACGGCTTTGATGAAGGAACCCAGAGCGGACCGCTCATCTCAGCTGAGCATCGAGAAAAAGTAGAAAAATACGTCAGCATCGCTTTAGACGAAGGCGCAACATTAGAAACAGGTGGGAAACGACCTGATGCAGAGGAGCTTCAAAAAGGATTCTTCTACTTGCCGACGATTTTCTCAGGCTGTACATCAGAGATGCGAATTGTACAGGAAGAAGTGTTTGGACCAGTCCTCACTGTCGAATCCTTCCGATCAGAGGAAGAAGTCATCGAGCTGGCAAATGACACGATTTATGGTTTAGCAGGAGCGGTGTGGTCTTCTGATATTGGCAAAGCCGAACGAGTGGCTCGTCAATTAAGATTAGGCACGGTATGGATCAACGACTTCCACCCTTATTTTGCCCAAGCACCGTGGGGTGGGTATAAACAATCAGGTCTTGGGCGTGAATTAGGACGTACGGGCCTTGAAGAATATACGGAACTAAAACATTTATATCGAAATACAAAACCAGAAGCGGTTCATTGGTTTAAATAAATATCACTTATCTGGAGGAGATACTATATGACTTTAAATATGAAAATTGAAAGCATGCAAAAATTCCATACGTTTGAAATTCCGACTGTCATCAAGCATGGCATTGGGGCAGTGAAACATGTTGGGGAAGAAGTGAAAACATACGGCGTTTCAAAGGTATTGCTTGTGACAGATCCTGGTATTTATCAAGCAGGTGTTGTAGATCCAGTGATTGCTTCATTAAAAGAAGCGCAAGTTGATGTGGTTCTATTTAATAAAGTAGAACCAAACCCGCCAGTCCGTTTAGTGAATGAAGGATCTGCGTTATATGAAAAAGAAGGTTGTAATGGTTTAGTCGCAGTAGGCGGCGGAAGCTCAATGGATACAGCGAAGGCTATCGGTGTGGAAGCGACTCATGAAGGATCAGTTCTTGATTACGAAGCGGCTGAGGGGAAAAAACCGCTTGAAAATAGAATCCCTCCGTTAACCACAATTCCGACAACGGCTGGTACAGGTTCAGAGGTCACGCAGTGGGCAGTGATCACTGACGAAGAAAGGGAATTCAAATTCAACACAGGTGGACCGCTCATTGCAGCTCACCTAACAGTGATTGATCCTGAGCTTCATGTATCTATGCCGCCGCATGTGACGGCAATGACGGGTATCGATGCGCTTGCTCACGCGATCGAATGCTATACGATGAAGTTTGCTCAGCCAATTACAGATGCGGTAGCGCTCATGGCCATTGAATATGCTGCTCATTATATTCGCCGTGCCTTTGCCGATGGAGAGGATTTGGAAGCAAGATATGGTATGGCACAAGCTGCGATGCTTGCCGGACTTTCCTATGGCAGTGAATCAGCTGGCGCAGCCCATGCGATGAGCCAAACGCTTGGAGGGATTATTCCAGTCGCACATGGCCAATGTGTAGCGGCAATGATGGGACCTGTCATGGAATATAACTGGAAAGGGTACCCAGAGAAATTCGCTCGAATTGCGCAAGCATTCGGTATTGATACAAGCAGAATGACAACAGAGGAAGCTGCAAAAGCAGCAGTGAATTGGATGTATGATTTAGTGGAAGACCTAGAAGTTCCTTCATTAGAAGAACAAGGTGTACCAAAAGATATGATCGACCGTTTATCTAAAGAAGCAATGAAAGATCCGCAAACAGTTGGAAACCCAAGAGACCTGAACGAAAAAGCATACAACTGGATTTACGCTCGCTGCTTTGATTTAACACCTAAAACAGTGTAACAATGAAAAAAGGCTCCCAAAAGGGAGTCTTTTTTACATCTTATAGCTGTTCTTTAATTTCTTTAATTTGATGAATATGGCGCTTTTCATGTGCGCCGATAAAATCAAGGTATTGCTTTAATGAAAGTTCTTCAAATACAGGATGTGCAATCACGCGTTTGAAATCTTCCTCTGTAAACGTTGATAAAATTTGATTTAATTTTTCACGAGCTGTATCAAGTTCATCTTTTAAATGTGTAGGTGTCACATGCTTGCGCTCTGGCTCAACAATACTAGGCGCGATGGCTTTTTTTGAACGATCCTCTGCCATTTCCACCGGCTTTGGCTCATATTCTTTAATCGGTGCTTTTTTCCCCTCGGCAGCTAGATGTTTTGCTGCAACTAGGTCCATCTTCTTTAAATGATCTGCAACTTCTTGAATACTCCAAGTATCATCAGATAATTTTTGATTTAATTGTTCTTCGCTCAATCCTTGCAGCTCTTGCCACAATTCTTGTCTTGCTTCATGTAATAAACTCATTTCTCTCACCTCAAGATCAAATTTTATCATACTGGTACAAGACAATCATTCTTTAGCTATCCGAGAAATCCTTTAATGAATTGTGATGAAAAATGAAACCTTTACAAAAGTGGTTCGTATTACCTGTTAGAAGGAATACACTTGGATGTGAGCATAGTCTAAATGAATGAAAGGCTGCTCATTTCATAAAGAAAGGGTGAGGAAGATGGATGTGTTTGGGCTGCCTCTTCAGACGCTGTACTTATACATATTGATGGTATCAGGAATCCTGACGCTTGTTTTCGTCTTTTTTGGCGATGTATTTGATGGATTGTTTGAAGCGATTCCTGTCCCGTTCCTTCAACCAACATTGATCCTCGCATTTCTTACCTTTTTCTCGGCTGGAGGATTTATCTCTGAAAAAACAGCAATTGTAGGAAGTGGACTTGGCGCCGTATTATCTGCCATCCTCGCAGTGGTTCTCGTTACTTGTTTACATGTATTTGTCTTAGTCCCGCTTTCCTCTGCTGAAGAATCTCTTTCATATACGGAGGCCGACCTAAAAGGAAGAACTGGGGAGATCATTGTATCTGTACCAAAAGATGGGTTTGGAGAAGTGCTGTTAATTAGTAACAGCGGAAAAATCTCAAAGCCTGCCGTCAGTTTCGACGAAGAGGAGATTCCATATGGAACCCGGGTGCTGGTCGTCGAAGTGAACAAAGGCGTGTTATCTGTTATACCAAATGAAGAAATCTAGGAGGGAATGCTATGCCAGGAACAACCATATTAATTATTATTGGAATTGTGCTTGTGATTCTCATTGCACTTATTGGTGTATTTGTTTCGAAATACCGGACAGCTGGTCCAGATGAAGCATTAATCGTCACAGGAAGTTACCTCGGAAGTAAAAATGTCCACGTGGATGAAGGTGGAAACAAGATTAAGATTGTAAGAGGTGGAGGTACCTTTGTACTCCCTGTTTTTCAACAAGCAGAGCCGCTCAGCTTACTATCTAGCAAGCTAGATGTTTCAACGCCTGAAGTCTATACTGAACAGGGTGTACCGGTCATGGCGGATGGAACGGCCATCATTAAAATTGGCGGATCAATTGAAGAAATCGCCACTGCGGCAGAGCAGTTTTTAGGGAAAACAAAAGAAGATCGTGAAAATGAAGCAAGAGAAGTACTAGAAGGACACCTTCGCTCCATTTTAGGGTCAATGACAGTTGAAGAGATTTATAAAAACAGAGAGAAATTTTCTCAAGAAGTACAGCGTGTCGCTTCTCAAGATCTAGCGAAAATGGGTCTTGTCATTGTATCGTTTACAATCAAAGATGTCCGTGATAAAAATGGCTATTTAGAATCACTAGGTAAACCTAGAATTGCTCAAGTGAAACGCGATGCAGATATTGCGACAGCAGAAGCAGATAAAGAGACACGTATCAAACGTGCAGAAGCAGATAAAGATGCGAAGAAATCTGAGCTTGAGCGTGCCACTGAAATCGCTGAAGCAGAAAAAATCAATGAGCTGAAAAGAGCAGAATTCAGACGTGAACAAGATACAGCAAAAGCAAGCGCTGACCAAGCGTACGATCTTGAAACAGCTCGTAATCGTCAGCACGTAACTGAACAAGAAATGCAAGTCAAAATCATTGAACGTCAGAAGCAAATTGAATTAGAAGAAAAAGAGATCCAGCGTCGTGAGCGTCAATACGATTCTGAAGTGAAAAAGAAAGCAGATGCGGACCGTTATGCTGTTGAGCAGTCGGCTGCGGCGGAAAAAGCGAAGCGTCTTGCAGAAGCAGATGCGAAGAAATACAGCATTGAAGCAATGGCAAAAGCAGAAGCAGAGAAAGTTCGGATTGACGGGCTTGCCAAAGCGGAAGCCGATCGTGCAAAAGGGGAAACAGAAGCAGAAGTCATTAGGTTGAAAGGACTTGCGGAAGCAGAAGCGAAAGAGAAAATTGCAGAAGCATTCGAACAGTATGGCCAAGCGGCGATTCTTGATATGATTGTGAAAATGCTACCTGAATATGCGAAACAAGTATCTGCTCCACTTTCTAACATTGATAAAATTACAGTTGTTGATACAGGTGGTAACGGGGAAGGCAGCGGCGCCAACAAAGTGACCGGCTATGCGACAAACCTTATGTCCAGTCTTCAAGAAAGTCTGAAAGCTTCCTCTGGAATTGATGTTAAAGAAATTATTGAGAATTTCTCTGGCAAAGGCAATGTGAAACAAAGCATCCAAGAACTGACGAATGAAATCAAACAGCCAAGAAAAAAAGAAATTGCTGATCGTCAAATAGAAGAATAAAAATCAAAAGACACCTTCTGATAGAGGGTGTCTATTTTACTTGGGGCACATGCCGGTGTCTTTTGATAGATGAAGAGAGATTCACAAGAATGCCTGCAGATATCATCATGAACACCAATGAAGATCCGCCGTAGCTAATAAAGGGAAGAGGAATGCCTGTAATGGGGAGAAGCCCAAAGACAGCTCCTAGATTAAAGGCTGCTTGAATCATAATTTGAAAAGTAAGCCCGATCGTTAATAGCTTTCCAAATGGATCTTGTAAACCTTGAACGATTCGAACGGCGCGATACATGATGAGTAGGTAGGCACCCATCACAAACAACAGCCCCATGATTCCCAGCTCTTCACTGATGATGGCCATAATAAAATCTGTATGGGCTTCAGGAAGAAATCCTAGTTTTTGAATACTTCCGCCTAAACCATTCCCGGTCAGTCCCCCTGAATCCATGGCGAGATAAGAATGGATCAGCTGATAACCATCTCCATCTTCATACATGAAAGGATCACGAAAAGAAGTGATCCGTTTCAAACGATAAGGAGCGGTCACAGCAAAAAAAGTGATCCCTGCCGCAGCCGTCGAACCTAGTAGAATGAGGTGGCGTGTTTTAAGTCCAGCACATAATAAGACGATACCGCAGCTCAATAAAATAGAAACTGCTGTACCTAAATCTGGCTGTTTTAAAATCAATAAAAAAGCTAGACTTAAAAGAAGAAGTGGAGGTAGTACTCCTTTTTTAAAGGATGTAATGTACGCTTGTTTCCTTGCATATACATAGGCAAAATAGATGATCATCACTAATTTCACAGCCTCAGACGGCTGGATGATCAGAGAGCCTAATTGAATCCATCGTTGTGAATTGTTTTTGACAACGCCGATTCCTGGAAGCAGGACAAGGATAAGACATAACAGTGACAGCATCACAAACCACCGAATCCATTTACGGTAAACTTGATATGGAACCAGGGCCGCAGCGATGAAAAAGAAGAATCCAATCAAAAGCCATTGCCACTGTTTCATGAAGAAGTAGCTACCCTGTCCATATTTTATTTCGCCTAAAGGATAACTCGCACTGTACACCATTAGTAATCCAAAGAAACAAAGACAAACAATCGTCCCAGCAAGAATGTGGTCGATTTTTTTTAGGTGAGAAAGAATCAATGACATCACCTTCAATCCCAGTTACGTCCAAACATGTAGGATGAGGACCTCAAATTGACACTAAACACAAGGCCAATGGCAATCATATTGGTTAAAAGCGCACTGCCTCCATAGCTGATAAAAGGAAGGGCAAGACCAGTCACAGGCATTAGCCCTACTGTCATCCCAACGTTTTGGAAGACTTGAAAAACGATCAGCCCAACCACTCCAGCACATATATAAAGCCCATAAAGGGTATTCGCATGCATTGCCACATGAATCATTCGATAGACCATCATAAGATATAAACAGATCAATAGGGAGGCGCCGATAAAACCAAACTCCTCGCCAATGACTGCAAATATAAAATCTGTATGGGCTTCAGGGATATTTCCCCCTTGTACTTGATTTCCTTTTGTATACCCGCTTCCTGATAATTGCCCTGACCCAATGCCAAGCATTGCTTGTTTCAGTTGATACCCATATGTCGAATCAAATTCATCTGGGGAGAGCCACCCATAAATGCGATCAAGCTGATGAGGTTTAATCACTTTTGTAAAGTGCTCAAAATGTTCATTGTGCAAGTAGGTCAAAAATGCAAGAAGCGCGAGAAAAGAAGCGATTAATGCAGCGATCATCTTACTTGAAATGCCTGACACAAGTATCAGTGTAAAAGCAATAGACAAGATCACAAGTGCCGTCCCCAAATCTGGCTGAATTAAAATCAGGAAAAAAGGAACAGCGGTCCAGCATATGATGTTCATTGTAGGAATCATGCTTTCTTTAAACGAAAAGCGCTGATGTTTGTATCGATTTAAAATAGCCGCTAACAGAAGAATGACAAAAATTTTCATAAATTCTGATGGTTGCACTTTCATGGGCCCCAAGCTGATCCATCTTTGGGAGCCATTTTGATTCGTGCCAAAAAAATGAACGAGAATGATGAGGAAGAGACCACCTGCAAATAATCGAAAAGATAACCGCTCAAGCAGTTCATAATCAAAGTAAGCAACTGCCGCCATAAGGCCAAAGCCGACGATATACCAGAAAACTTGTCTTTTGACGAAATAAAACATATCTTGCGTTTCATACTGTCCCGATCCGCTATACACAGCCAGTAGGCTGATCACAAAGAAGCAAATGACAGTGAATAATAATGCGAAGTCAATGCTGTTCTGTTTTTTCATGTCTCTGTCACCTGCTATGACCTATTTGTCAGCTGGTTTAATACGACCTGCACCGCTGCAGCGTCATCAATATAGCCGATCGGAAAAATATAATCTGGTATTAAATCAACGGGCATAATGAAGTAAAGTAATGCGCCTCCCATCAACATCAATTCTCGAGAAGTCCCCCGTCCGCTCATGAACGAGCAGTACATGCTTTTCAATTGATCAAGAAATGGCCCAACACCACTTATCGTATCTATCTTTTTTTCAAACTTTGCTGAGATCGTTTCTTTTCCCTCTTCTGATTGACTATAGGTCTCATATTCATTTAACTTCTGTTTCAATTCATTCTCGCTGAACGTCCCGTCATAGACATCATGATCTTTCAGCGTTCGCTCAATCTCTTCTACGGCTTGAATGAACGTATTACCGTGAACTCTTTCGTTTTTAATTGAAAATCCAGCCGTGGCCAATAGATGATCTAAAGAAATGTGTAGAGCATCTGAAAGCCGCTGTAAATGGTTCAAAGTCGGTGTTCTTTTTCCGTTCATGATTCTAGACAGTGTGGCTTTATCAATTTCTGTTTGTGTACTGAGTTCTCTTAATGAAAGAGAACGTATTTGCAGTTGTTCTTTTAAAAACTGCCGAAGCTCAGTTGTTTTAAATTCCATCTCTTTCTTCACCCTTTTCATAAAGTTCAACTCTTCAATAGAAGAAGTCGTACCCAATATATAGGGGTGTTGACAAAATGTCAACGAATATCCATTAAGGATTGAATTTTATAAAATAGCAACTTATCATATGAAACATAGAGTAAGAAATGGCTAAAAGGGGTGTGCAGATGAAGGTTAGACATGCAGTACATAATGATATTCCTAAAATTGCCGAAATTCATGTGAAGAGCTGGCAAACGACTTATCACGGCATTATTTCACAAGAGTATTTAGATGCTTTAAATGTAGAGGAGCGGGAAGAGAGCTGGAGAAGCAGGTCGCTTGAAGGCACGTTTGTCGCAGAGGATGCTGACGGAGTATTTGGTTTTGCTTCCTTCGGAAAACAGCGTGATGAGAGATATTCAATATATGATGGTGAGCTTTATGCCATCTATTTGTTGCAGAGAAAACAGAAATCAGGAGCGGGTATGGCTTTGATTGCAAAAGGTGTGGATTATTTAATAGAGAAAGGCTATCAGAATATGCTGCTCTGGGTATTTGAGCAAAATTCAGCGAAGCAATTTTATCAAAAACTTCAACCTAGTTTTGCCGTCACCAGCCAGTTCGAGCTGGCTGGTGAGAACCATGAAGAAATAGGGTATGGATGGGAACTGTCTGTCCTAAGCGATCATGTTCAACAAATTATATCGTCAGCTTCCAGTAATAATGAGAGAAAAAAGTAAAAAGGGTGGCGAGTAAAATATAAGATATAAAAGGAGAAGCCTCTACTTTACCTTTCATACCTGCTATTTTTAATGCCTCATAGAAACTGGCCAAAAAGTAGGCGAGACTGAGGATGTAACAGCACAGCATAATGGAGTAAGGATTCATTGTCGTACCTCCAGCATGAAATCTTCTACTATTAATAGATTCAATAGAGCAGCAAATTATGCATAAAAAAAATAACCCGCTGAAACAGCTGGGTTATTTTTGTCGAGGAAAAACCAAACGAGACGCACTAGGGATGAGTAAACAAAGAACAATACTACAAATGATAAATGAAGGAATCATATATGTGCTGTTATAAACTAGAGAATACACCCAGCCTGGCGTTCCCTTTGGTGCATAATGAGAAAAGAAAACAACACCTGAAATAAAGAACGTCAGCAGTCTGAAGAAACTGGCGACAAATACAGCTAGGATAATATAGAAGAATTGTTTCTTTCGCTTTTTATCCTGAATGGCTTTTTTAATTGATCCTGAGAATAGCCCGCTTAAACAAATCACAACAGATGCGACAAAGTAATCGAGAAATCCTTGTACAGGTGTAGCAATAATAGGATTGTTCATCAGCTGAAGTCCTGCGATTAACACACCGATGATAAATCCAGCAGATACGCCCCATCTAATGGACATGAGAATGACAGGAATCATGATCAGTGCAATTGACCCGCCGTTTGGCATTCTTAAAAAGAGACCTGATAAATAATCTAAAACAAGTGCAAGAGAAGTCATGATGGCGATCTCCATCAGTCGTACTAATTGATTTGATTGCTGCATAAAAAAATCCCCTTTTCACGAATTGTGCAAGGAGAGACCATGTCAGGATGAGTGTGTGATTCATAGAAAAACATATCGGCTTGAATACAATGCATGTATGCAAGTGATTCCACATTCCTACTTCAGTATTAACTGACAGGTTCAAAGGGTCAGAACAACGAATTGTTCACTCTCAGCACGAAGCTCCCCCTGCGGTTATTAAATTTCAATCTATTATAAATATACTAAAGACCTACAGGATCAACAATAGTGAATTATGGAGTTAAGTCCTTTTTGTACGAATATATAGGAAGAGATCAGGAAAAATAAATTATTTAGAAAAAATACTTGTTTCTTCTTTTAAAAGGTGTTATATTTGTATTCGCCGCTGAAACAGCGCGGTTGAGAAATAACATTCAAGAAAAAAGTTGTTGACTTCATCTTGATAGAATGTTATATTAATAAAGTCGCCTCTGAGCGATAACGAAGATGATCTTTGAAAACTAAACAAGACAAAACGTACCTGTTAATTCGAGTTTTTATAAAAAAATCCTATGATACATCATAGGTAGTCAGTCAAACGCTGACGAGGCAGGAAATGATCACATGCTAAGTTCGCTACATCGTGTAGCAACGCATGTGTGATATGCATCCTGCATACCTCGGAGAGTTTGATCCTGGCTCAGGACGAACGCTGGCGGCGTGCCTAATACATGCAAGTCGAGCGGACAGAAGGGAGCTTGCTCCCGGATGTTAGCGGCGGACGGGTGAGTAACACGTGGGTAACCTGCCTGTAAGACTGGGATAACTCCGGGAAACCGGAGCTAATACCGGATAGTTCCTTGAACCGCATGGTTCAAGGATGAAAGACGGTTTCGGCTGTCACTTACAGATGGACCCGCGGCGCATTAGCTAGTTGGTGAGGTAACGGCTCACCAAGGCGACGATGCGTAGCCGACCTGAGAGGGTGATCGGCCACACTGGGACTGAGACACGGCCCAGACTCCTACGGGAGGCAGCAGTAGGGAATCTTCCGCAATGGACGAAAGTCTGACGGAGCAACGCCGCGTGAGTGATGAAGGTTTTCGGATCGTAAAGCTCTGTTGTTAGGGAAGAACAAGTGCAAGAGTAACTGCTTGCACCTTGACGGTACCTAACCAGAAAGCCACGGCTAACTACGTGCCAGCAGCCGCGGTAATACGTAGGTGGCAAGCGTTGTCCGGAATTATTGGGCGTAAAGGGCTCGCAGGCGGTTTCTTAAGTCTGATGTGAAAGCCCCCGGCTCAACCGGGGAGGGTCATTGGAAACTGGGAAACTTGAGTGCAGAAGAGGAGAGTGGAATTCCACGTGTAGCGGTGAAATGCGTAGAGATGTGGAGGAACACCAGTGGCGAAGGCGACTCTCTGGTCTGTAACTGACGCTGAGGAGCGAAAGCGTGGGGAGCGAACAGGATTAGATACCCTGGTAGTCCACGCCGTAAACGATGAGTGCTAAGTGTTAGGGGGTTTCCGCCCCTTAGTGCTGCAGCTAACGCATTAAGCACTCCGCCTGGGGAGTACGGTCGCAAGACTGAAACTCAAAGGAATTGACGGGGGCCCGCACAAGCGGTGGAGCATGTGGTTTAATTCGAAGCAACGCGAAGAACCTTACCAGGTCTTGACATCCTCTGACAACCCTAGAGATAGGGCTTTCCCTTCGGGGACAGAGTGACAGGTGGTGCATGGTTGTCGTCAGCTCGTGTCGTGAGATGTTGGGTTAAGTCCCGCAACGAGCGCAACCCTTGATCTTAGTTGCCAGCATTCAGTTGGGCACTCTAAGGTGACTGCCGGTGACAAACCGGAGGAAGGTGGGGATGACGTCAAATCATCATGCCCCTTATGACCTGGGCTACACACGTGCTACAATGGACAGAACAAAGGGCTGCGAGACCGCAAGGTTTAGCCAATCCCACAAATCTGTTCTCAGTTCGGATCGCAGTCTGCAACTCGACTGCGTGAAGCTGGAATCGCTAGTAATCGCGGATCAGCATGCCGCGGTGAATACGTTCCCGGGCCTTGTACACACCGCCCGTCACACCACGAGAGTTTGCAACACCCGAAGTCGGTGAGGTAACCTTTATGGAGCCAGCCGCCGAAGGTGGGGCAGATGATTGGGGTGAAGTCGTAACAAGGTAGCCGTATCGGAAGGTGCGGCTGGATCACCTCCTTTCTAAGGATATATGGAGCAGCGTACGTTTTTCGTCTTGTTTAGTTTTGAAGGATCATTCCTTCAAACATGTCTCTAGCGAGACAGGATTGTTCTTTGAAAACTAGATAACAATAAGTAATACATTCACATTGAATGCAATGCAAAGTTCATCACACATAGTGATTCTTTCTAAAGTAAGAAATGGTTAAGTTAGAAAGGGCGCACGGTGGATGCCTTGGCACTAGGAGCCGATGAAGGACGGGACGAACACCGATATGCTTCGGGGAGCTGTAAGCAAGCTTTGATCCGGAGATTTCCGAATGGGGAAACCCACTGCTCGTAATGGAGTAGTATCCATACTTGAATACATAGAGTATGAGAAGGCATACCCGGGGAACTGAAACATCTAAGTACCCGGAGGAAGAGAAAGCAAATGCGATTCCCTGAGTAGCGGCGAGCGAAACGGGAACAGCCCAAACCAAGAGGCTTGCCTCTTGGGGTTGTAGGACACTCTATACGGAGTTACAAAGGAACGATATAAGCGAAGAGGTCTGGAAAGGCCCGCCAAAGAAGGTAACAGCCCTGTAACTGAAATGTTGTTCTCTCCAGAGTGGATCCTGAGTACGGCGGAACACGTGAAATTCCGTCGGAATCCGGGAGGACCATCTCCCAAGGCTAAATACTCCCTAGTGACCGATAGTGAACCAGTACCGTGAGGGAAAGGTGAAAAGCACCCCGGAAGGGGAGTGAAATAGATCCTGAAACCGTGTGCCTACAAGTAGTCAGAGCCCGTTAACGGGTGATGGCGTGCCTTTTGTAGAATGAACCGGCGAGTTACGATCCCGTGCAAGGTTAAGCAGAAGATGCGGAGCCGCAGCGAAAGCGAGTCTGAATAGGGCGCATGAGTACGTGGTCGTAGACCCGAAACCAGGTGATCTACCCATGTCCAGGGTGAAGTTCAGGTAACACTGAATGGAGGCCCGAACCCACGCACGTTGAAAAGTGCGGGGATGAGGTGTGGGTAGGGGTGAAATGCCAATCGAACCTGGAGATAGCTGGTTCTCTCCGAAATAGCTTTAGGGCTAGCCTCAAGGTAAGAGTCTCGGAGGTAGAGCACTGATTGGACTAGGGGCCCCTACCGGGTTACCGAATTCAGTCAAACTCCGAATGCCGATGACTTATCCTTGGGAGTCAGACTGCGAGTGATAAGATCCGTAGTCGAAAGGGAAACAGCCCAGACCGCCAGCTAAGGTCCCAAAGTATACGTTAAGTGGAAAAGGATGTGGAGTTGCTTAGACAACCAGGATGTTGGCTTAGAAGCAGCCACCATTTAAAGAGTGCGTAATAGCTCACTGGTCGAGTGACTCTGCGCCGAAAATGTACCGGGGCTAAACGTATCACCGAAGCTGCGGACTGTTCTTACGAACAGTGGTAGGAGAGCGTTCTAAGTGCAGTGAAGTCAGACCGGAAGGACTGGTGGAGCGCTTAGAAGTGAGAATGCCGGTATGAGTAGCGAAAGACGGGTGAGAATCCCGTCCACCGAATGCCTAAGGTTTCCTGAGGAAGGCTCGTCCGCTCAGGGTTAGTCGGGACCTAAGCCGAGGCCGAAAGGCGTAGGCGATGGACAACAGGTTGATATTCCTGTACCACCTCCTCACCATTTGAGCAATGGGGGGACGCAGGAGGATAGGGTAAGCGCGGTATTGGATATCCGCGTCCAAGCAGTTAGGCTGGGAAATAGGCAAATCCGTTTCCCGTGAAGGCTGAGCTGTGATGGCGAGCGAAATTTAGTAGCGAAGTTCCTGATTCCACACTGCCAAGAAAAGCCTCTAGCGAGGTGAGAGGTGCCCGTACCGCAAACCGACACAGGTAGGCGAGGAGAGAATCCTAAGGTGATCGAGAGAACTCTCGTTAAGGAACTCGGCAAAATGACCCCGTAACTTCGGGAGAAGGGGTGCTTCTTAGGGTGTTAAAGCCCCGAGAAGCCGCAGTGAATAGGCCCAGGCGACTGTTTAGCAAAAACACAGGTCTCTGCGAAGCCGTAAGGCGAAGTATAGGGGCTGACGCCTGCCCGGTGCTGGAAGGTTAAGAGGAGCGCTTAGCGTAAGCGAAGGTGCGAATTGAAGCCCCAGTAAACGGCGGCCGTAACTATAACGGTCCTAAGGTAGCGAAATTCCTTGTCGGGTAAGTTCCGACCCGCACGAAAGGCGCAACGATCTGGGCACTGTCTCAACGAGAGACTCGGTGAAATTATAGTACCTGTGAAGATGCAGGTTACCCGCGACAGGACGGAAAGACCCCGTGGAGCTTTACTGCAGCCTGATATTGAATGTTGGTACAGCTTGTACAGGATAGGTAGGAGCCTTGGAAACCGGAGCGCTAGCTTCGGTGGAGGCATCGGTGGGATACTACCCTGGCTGTATTGACCTTCTAACCCGCTGCCCTTATCGGGCAGGGAGACAGTGTCAGGTGGGCAGTTTGACTGGGGCGGTCGCCTCCTAAAATGTAACGGAGGCGCCCAAAGGTTCCCTCAGAATGGTTGGAAATCATTCGCAGAGTGTAAAGGCACAAGGGAGCTTGACTGCGAGACCTACAAGTCGAGCAGGGACGAAAGTCGGGCTTAGTGATCCGGTGGTTCCGCATGGAAGGGCCATCGCTCAACGGATAAAAGCTACCCCGGGGATAACAGGCTTATCTCCCCCAAGAGTCCACATCGACGGGGAGGTTTGGCACCTCGATGTCGGCTCATCGCATCCTGGGGCTGTAGTCGGTCCCAAGGGTTGGGCTGTTCGCCCATTAAAGCGGTACGCGAGCTGGGTTCAGAACGTCGTGAGACAGTTCGGTCCCTATCCGTCGCGGGCGCAGGAAATTTGAGAGGAGCTGTCCTTAGTACGAGAGGACCGGGATGGACGCACCGCTGGTGTACCAGTTGTTCTGCCAAGGGCATCGCTGGGTAGCTATGTGCGGACGGGATAAGTGCTGAAAGCATCTAAGCATGAAGCCCCCCTCAAGATGAGATTTCCCATTCCGCAAGGAAGTAAGATCCCTGAAAGATGATCAGGTTGATAGGTCTGAGGTGGAAGCGTGGTGACACGTGGAGCTGACAGATACTAATAGATCGAGGACTTAACCTATATTCTAATGTGAAAAATGAACATTGTTATCTAGTTTTGAGAGAACATTCTCTCCATCAGGTTTGGTGGCGATAGCGAAGAGGTCACACCCGTTCCCATACCGAACACGGAAGTTAAGCTCTTCAGCGCCGATGGTAGTTGGGGGTTTCCCCCTGTGAGAGTAGGACGCCGCCAAGCTTTTCAAAGGATCAGTTCCAGTCGGAACTGGTCTTTTTTGTGCTGTTTGAAAGAAGATCACCTTGATTCATATGTTGTATAAATCAGGTTGTTTTAATTCACTATAAGTGTGGAGATGCTCTAAATCAACGTGAAAGTCTGTGAAGCATGTTCACTTTTAAGTATGGAGAAAAGTAATAGAGAGAAAGAATAGCAGGTGTATAGATGCCTGATACAAATTCATTCATTTAAATGGAGTTGTATAAGTCTATTTTATTGAAATCAAAACATTCATTGCGTTTACCAGTTGAAATAAAGAAATATCTATATCATTAAAGTATAAAAATTGAAAGGCTACTGATATTTTTAAAGGATTTACTCGTTTTTAAAGAGAATATAGAGAAGAGAAATACAGCTGTTAATCGCTGAATTGAAGCTATTTTGACTGGTAACATCAACATCATCTGTTAAAAGAAATACGTCATGAAAAATGAAATAAAATTTTTTTAATATAGCCTTTACAAATGAGTAAAACCTGTATATAATAATCTTTGTCGGATCGAGAGATTCCTACATAGTGGAGGATTAGCTCAGCTGGGAGAGCATCTGCCTTACAAGCAGAGGGTCGGCGGTTCGAGCCCGTCATCCTCCACCATATTTATTCTTACATAATGTTAGGATAGATAAAGCCGGTGTAGCTCAACTGGTAGAGCAACTGACTTGTAATCAGTAGGTTGGGGGTTCAAGTCCTCTTGCCGGCACCACTTTCATATGGTAAGATAGACAAGTCGCTTTAAAAGCGAGCCATTAGCTCAGTTGGTAGAGCATCTGACTTTTAATCAGAGGGTCGAAGGTTCGAGTCCTTCATGGCTCACCATTTTCATGCGGGTGTGGCGGAATTGGCAGACGCGCTAGACTTAGGATCTAGTGTCTTTATGACGTGGGGGTTCAAGTCCCTTCACCCGCATTGCCAAACAACATAAAGAAATCCTGTAATGCGGAAGTAGTTCAGTGGTAGAACACCACCTTGCCAAGGTGGGGGTCGCGGGTTCGAATCCCGTCTTCCGCTTATACCATCCACGCCGGGGTGGTGGAATTGGCAGACACACAGGACTTAAAATCCTGCGGTAGGTGACTACCGTGCCGGTTCAAGTCCGGCCCTCGGCATTATAAAATAAGCGCCCGTAGCTCAATTGGATAGAGCGTTTGACTACGGATCAAAAGGTTAGGGGTTCGACTCCTCTCGGGCGCGCCATTAAGATCGGGAAGTAGCTCAGCTTGGTAGAGCACTTGGTTTGGGACCAAGGGGTCGCAGGTTCGAATCCTGTCTTCCCGACCATCTTTTATGGGGCCTTAGCTCAGCTGGGAGAGCGCCTGCCTTGCACGCAGGAGGTCAGCGGTTCGATCCCGCTAGGCTCCACTTTTTAAAAGATTATTTTATATCATGGCGGTGTAGCTCAGCTGGCTAGAGCGTACGGTTCATACCCGTGAGGTCGGGGGTTCGATCCCCTCCGCCGCTATAAAGGACCTTTAGCTCAGTTGGTTAGAGCAGACGGCTCATAACCGTCCGGTCGTAGGTTCGAGTCCTACAAGGTCCACCATCTATACGGAGGAATACCCAAGTCCGGCTGAAGGGATCGGTCTTGAAAACCGACAGGGGTGTCAAAGCCCGCGGGGGTTCGAATCCCTCTTCCTCCGCCATATTTTTAAAAAATGATATCATCGCGGGGTGGAGCAGTTCGGTAGCTCGTCGGGCTCATAACCCGAAGGTCGCAGGTTCAAATCCTGCCCCCGCAACCAAATTTTTTCTCTAATGGTCCGGTAGTTCAGTTGGTTAGAATGCCTGCCTGTCACGCAGGAGGTCGCGGGTTCGAGTCCCGTCCGGACCGCCATTTTCAAATGAATACATGGCTCGGTAGCTCAGTTGGTAGAGCAACGGACTGAAAATCCGTGTGTCGGCGGTTCGATTCCGTCCCGAGCCACTTTTACAAATAAATATCAGTATGGCGGTTGTGGCGAAGTGGTTAACGCACCAGATTGTGGCTCTGGCACTCGTGGGTTCGATTCCCATCAATCGCCCCATACATATTTTTGCGGGTGTAGTTTAGTGGTAAAACCTCAGCCTTCCAAGCTGATGTCGTGGGTTCGATTCCCATCACCCGCTCCATTTGCATATCGTTCATGGGCCTGTAGCTCAGCTGGTTAGAGCGCACGCCTGATAAGCGTGAGGTCGGTGGTTCGAGTCCACTCAGGCCCACCATGACTTTCCGCAGTAGCTCAGTGGTAGAGCTATCGGCTGTTAACCGATCGGTCGTAGGTTCGAATCCTACCTGCGGAGCCAAATGGAGAAGTACTCAAGTGGCTGAAGAGGCGCCCCTGCTAAGGGTGTAGGTCGCGCAAGCGGCGCGAGGGTTCAAATCCCTCCTTCTCCGCCATTTTTCTGGCCCGTTGGTCAAGCGGTTAAGACACCGCCCTTTCACGGCGGTAACACGGGTTCGAATCCCGTACGGGTCATTTTTTAAAGAGGTCTAATAAAGACCTCTTTTTTATTTTCCACAAAACGAAAGACCGCCATCATAGCGGTCTTTTCTTACATATTCATGGAATAGATCGTATAAGACAAGTATGTCGCAAAGAATCCCCATAAAACATAAGGAATCAATAAAATTGGGACAACATTGCTTAGTTTACGTGAGACGATGACAAGTGCGAGTGCTGTCAGTGCTACAAGCAGGCAGTCGATCGTAGCTGCAAATAAATCTTTTTGTGTAAATTGAAAAAAGCTAAAGGCTTGATTGAATACATAATTTAAAAGAAACAGAATCCAAAATGGTAATGTGATTTTTTGAAAACCATACTTTGCATAAATGATGGCGGCAGATAACGAAATGAGGGCGAATAAGACAGCCCAGACCGCACCGATGACACCACCACTAGGTGTCCATTCAGGTTTATTTAGTGCGTCATACCATTCTCTGTCGATAGGGAACAGGAACCCTGCAATAGAAAATAATGCGTATGTAATAAAGAAGACGATAACCGCCCAAATGATACTTTTTTTAGCCATCCAGAAATCTCCTCCCAATCAATTCACTCTTCAACTTATTTCCCAATTATTACATGATATAAACATCAAGCCCCCAATATGTGGGGACTAATCATTTTTTTTAGTATAAGGTTCTTCTTCATACGGCTTCAAGTCACCAAACACTGTCATGACGCCTTCTTCATCTAATGCTTCTTCATAAGCTTCGTGTGCTTTATTTGGATAGACCTTCCTTGCTTTACCTTCAATATCAGCAGCTGCGAACCCTTCGTAGTCTTCCACATCATCTTCATCTTCTGATTGTGTATACACATCATCGTATGTCAATGGAGGAAATTCCATATCGGATGGGGTATCAGAGTTCCCATAGCGTTCTACGTCTTGGTAGGCATCTTCACCATCATATGCAGCACTTTCTTCATTTTCAAATTGCCCTGAGGGCGGACTTAATAAGTCCTCTTCAATGGGACGGTTTTGTGAAACGGTCTGTTCTTTTGAATGCTCTGTGCATGTGACGGCGGTGGGAAGGGCTTCTAAGCGTTCTTTAGGAATAGGGGCTTTACACACTTTACACAAACCATAAGAGCCGTTTGCCATTGCTTGGAGTGCTTCATTGATATCGGAAAGATGCTCATGTTCCAAACTGTTTAAGGCAATGTCTTTTCCGCGTTCGAATAGTTCTGTCCCTTGGTCGCCAGGGTGGTTATCATAGGCTGACAGTTCGCCCACTGAATCATAAGGAAATGATACTTTCTGTTCATCGTCATGGCTTTTGGCTTCAATTTCTTGTTTTTCATCGAGAAGTCGCTGCTTCAACTGATGTAATTCGTTTTTAGACAACAAAGCGATCACCCTTTCATATCAAACATATTGTTAGTATGAGCAAATTTTTATGTAAGACTTGTGCCAATTTGAAGCAATTCTTCAATAAAAAACGCCTGCGGCTGCAGGCGTTTCGTGTTATGCGAGATAATATTGTAAGATCAATGCGATCGTTAACAGGAAACCAAAAAACGTATTGGTTTGTGCTGTCGACTTCATGGCATTCATTAATTCAATTGGTTTTTCTTTTTGCTTAAATTCTTTAATGGCTGTATAAGCTTTTGGCACACTGAGTAAGACAAGAAGACTCCAAAGACCCACGATATCCATAAAGATATAAACAAAAATGAGTACATATGAGATCACAAACATGGAAAGTAGGATGTTGACTGCCGCTTTACGTCCAGCTAGGATAGCAAGTGTCTTTCGTCCATTCTCTTTATCACCGTCTAAATCACGGATATTGTTCGACAGTAAGATGGCACCAACTAAAATAGAGATGGGTAATGAAATGAGCACAGCTTTTGATGTCAATGTTCCTGTTTGGATATAGAAACTAATTAAAATGATGCCTAGTCCCATAAAAGCACCTGATACAAGTTCTCCAAATGGTGTATAAGCAATTGGTACAGGGCCACCGGTATAAAAATAGCCTGCTGCCATACAAATTAGTCCTATGAGTGCAATCCACCAGCTAGACATCATGCAAATATAGATCCCAAGTAATAAAGAAAGCGCGAATAAGGCATAAGCGAGGCCTAAAACTGTTTTTGGTTTTACACCGTTTCTCACGATCGCTCCGCCGATACCGACAGATTTCTCATTGTCCAATCCGCGAACATAATCAAAGTACTCATTAAACATGTTCGTTGCAATTTGGATAAACATCGATGCAAATAGCATAGCTAAAAATAGCCCAACATGTATTTGACCACTCGGAAGTGCTAGGACAGTTCCTAAAGTAACGGGAATAAATGCCGCTGTTAATGTATGCGGTCGTAGTAAATTCCACCAAATCCGCCAGTTTTTATCAGGCTTAATTGGTGAAAGCTGATCTGATATCGATTGATGCTGCATAAAATATACTCCTTTAAATAAAAAAATACGTACACGTCCAAATTCCAGTTTAGCAAAGTTCAAAAAGGTGTCAATATATTGATGCGATGAAACAAGAAAAAGATGTTTGCTAATCGTTCCCATCTAGAGAGAAAGCTTGATCTTCGAACAGGTCTTACCATTTTTTAAGGGATGTTCTCATTTCAATATGCGGGAGCGAAAAAATCTTGAAAGCGTGATATAATAAGGATTCGAGGTTTTAAAAGCTGTTTTCTTTACTAAGTTCATCTGTTAAGGTTTATAATAGAAAAGCAGGTCATTCGACATACTCGAATGTTCATGTATTTTTTTACATGATGGTTTTATTTTTATATGTTATTTCATGGATTTTGGAGGAATGTATCATGGTGACAACAGTGCAAAGTACTTTCCGGCAGGAAGCGCTTGCGACATTAGAAGAAGCGAATAACGTCAACCATGCTGTTTTGATAAGCTACTCCAGAAGAGTTGACGATCTGGATCCTCTTGCCTTTTTCCAAAGCGGCGAAGCGGATTTTTTAGGCGAGCGGTTTTTTTGGTCTGATCCAGAAAGCCAAATGATATTTTCTGGACTTGGCAGAGCGGCCGTGATTAAATCATCAGAGCAAGGCAAAGAACGATTCAATATCGTCCATCAAGAATGGGAGCAGCTGAAACAGCATATGTTCCATTTTCATGATGAGAAGGAGTTAAAGCAAGCGGCAGTTGGTCCGCTTTTATTTGGAGGATTTTCATTTGATCCATACGAAGAGAAGGCGCGTCACTGGGAAGCATTTGGCGAGGCTCATTTTTTTGTGCCATCGATGATGCTGACTGTTTCAAAAGAAGGCACGTTTCTAACGATCAATGAATGGAACGAGGTGGACGGGAATGTTCATCAGCTCATTCAAGAGTTAGAACAGAAAGCTTCTAATTTTGATGCATTGCCTGTCAGAAATCATGGACAAGCTGAGCTTGTTCATATGGAAGAGTTAGATGTCCAGGAATGGATGAAAGCAATCCATGAAGCGACAGAACACATTCGTGTGAACGAATATGAAAAGGTTGTTTTAGCAAGAGAAGTCTTGCTTCACTATAAAAATCAAATAGAACTCGCTCCACTATTAGCAGAATTACTAAAACATCAAACAACGAGTTATGTATTTGCTATAGAGCAGGGAAGACAAGCATTTGTCGGGGCGACGCCTGAACGTTTAGTGAAAAAAAGCGGTGGTGAAGTCTTTTCATCGTGTTTGGCAGGTTCCATTGTACGTGGTCAAGATGAAGTAGAAGATCAGGCACTAGGTGAGGAACTGCTTCATGATGAGAAAAATTTGATTGAACATCAAATTGTCGTGAATATGATTGAGCAGGCATTTGAAGCAAACTGCCATCATGTGCATAAGCCAAATCAACCAAGTCTTTATAAAACGAAAAACATTCAGCATTTATTTACACCCATTGTGGGAGAAATTAAAAGCAGCTGTTCACTCTTTTCATTAATTGAACAGCTTCATCCAACACCAGCGCTTGGAGGATATCCTAAGGAAAAAGCGGTAGAGGTGATTCGTGAAATCGAACCGTTGAAACGCGGTTGGTATGCGGCGCCAGTGGGATGGATTGATTCTAAGGACAATGGAGAATTTGCTGTCGCCATTCGATCAGGTCTTATTGAGGAAGACCAAGTTCGTTTGTTTGCTGGATGTGGAATTGTAGAGGATTCCCTTGCAAAACAAGAGTATGAAGAAACGCAAGTGAAATTAAGACCAATGCTGTCTGCTCTTGGAGGTCGTCCTATTGAATAATCAAATCATGACAAGATATATTGGCAGATTAATGGATGAATTTGTGCAAAGTGGTGTGAATGAGGCAGTTGTTTGTCCTGGCTCCCGTTCAACACCGCTTGCGATGCTCGCTCTTGCTCATCAAGAAATCAATGTCCATGTGTTAGTGGATGAACGGTCTGCTGCTTTTTATGCACTGGGTCTTGCGAAAGCGAGTCAAACCCCAGTGCTGCTCATTTGTACATCAGGTACGGCAGCAGCTAACTTTTACCCAGCTGTTGTCGAGGCGCATTATTCCCGAGTACCATTGATTGTTTTAACTGCTGATCGGCCGCACGAATTGAGGGAGGTTGGGGCACCTCAAGCGATTGATCAGCAATTCTTATTCGGTAAGTTTGTTAAATGGTTCACAGACTTAGCTTTGCCAGAAGAAGGTCAAACAATGCTGCGTTATGTTCAGACTGCTGCTGCTAGGGCAAGTCATGTGTCAACGCAGGAGCCAAAGGGACCAGTTCAGGTGAATGTGCCGCTGAGAGAACCATTGCTACCTGACTTGTCTATTGATCCTTTTGATAGAGAAGAAGGAGCTGCGAATAAAGTTTTAGCAGCAGGTCAAGCTCGTCCGGATGATCGGGTTATGTCAGAATTAGTGTCTATCATGAACAAAGCGGCAAAAGGAATCATTGTTGCTGGTGAACTTCACTCGCCGGAAGAGCAGGCGTCAGTGTTACGTCTTGCAAAAGCTTTGCATCTGCCAATTTTAGCTGACCCGCTTTCTCTTTTGCGAAATGGACATGAAAGTGAAGAATACATCATAGATGCATACGATTCTTTGTTAAAAGATGAGGCATTGCAGCAGCATCTCTTGCCTGAAATGGTCATTCGTTTTGGACCGATGCCTGTGTCTAAGCCATTATTTAAGTGGCTAGAAAAGCATGCGGAAGTGAAGCAGATTGTCGTCGATGCTGCGGGTGGTTATCGAGATCCTGGTTTAAGCGCATCATACATGATTGAAAGTCATGCAGCCTCTTTTGTAGAAGAAGTCTTGATGAGAGCGGAAAAGCGTCAGGATACATCTTATTTACGACGCTGGCAGAGTGTCAATTCTTCTTTTAGAATGCATGTAAATCAATACAATGATGAGGACCTGACATTTGAGGGAAATGTGTATCGTCAGCTGCAGCACCTTTTGCCAAAAGAGAGTGTGCTCTTTATCGGAAATAGTATGCCTATTCGAGATGTCGATACCTTTTTTGAAACGCAGTCAAAACCGTTTCGGATGATGGCGAATCGCGGAACAAATGGTATTGATGGTGTTGTGTCCACAGCTCTTGGAACATATGCAGCCTTGAAACAACCCATCACTTTAGTCATCGGCGATTTATCTTTTTACCATGATATGAACGGTCTTCTTGCAGCTAAGCTAATGGACATTCCGCTCACGGTTGTATTGTTAAACAATGATGGTGGAGGAATCTTTTCTTTCCTTCCGCAGGCATCCGATGAACCGTATTATGAAAAGCTCTTTGGTACGCCGACTGGGTTGAATTTTGAGTATGCATCAAAGCTATATGGGGGAACCTATTCGAAGCCAACAACGAAAGAAGAGTTAAAAGATGTGTACTTGGCGCATATCCAAGAACCAGGGCTTCATTTAATTGAGATTGAAACTGACCGGCATTCTCGCGTGGGCAAACATCGCCAAATGATGGACGAGATATTGAGGGAAGTGAAAAAAGAATGCCTTCACTCATAATACGAATGCACGATGGAGTGGCGTATGAGGTGATAGACCATAATCCATCTGCTGAAAATGCCACGTTATGTTTACATGGCTTTACAGGGAGTGCAGCTTCTTGGGCTTTTTTGAATACTTATACAGAAAAACATACGAGATTGATTCAGGTCAGCTTGCTTGGACATGGTCGCACAGACTCACCAAAGAGTATAAGAAGATATGGAATGTCCCAACAGCTGGCAGATCTTGCTGAGATTTTAGATCAATTAAAGCTTCACAAAGTGAACATTCTCGGATATTCTATGGGAGGGCGTATTGCTTTATCATTTGCCTCCCGTTATCCAGAACGTGTAAACAAACTGATTCTTGAGAGTACATCTCCAGGGCTGAACTCTTTTAAAGAGCGGATGGAGAGGCTGAATCATGATCATCAGCTAGCTCAAAAGATCAGACATGAAGGATTAGCGCAGTTTGTGGATTTTTGGGAGAACATTCCGCTGTTTGCTTCGCAGAAATCCTTGCCAGCGGACAGGCTAACGCAACTGAGAGAGGGAAGGCTAAAAGCCGATCCTAACGGGCTGGCTCGCAGCTTAGAAGGTATAGGAACCGGTTCGCAGCCGTCTATGTGGCAAGCATTAAAGCAGATAAAACAGCCTGTTTTACTCATTTGCGGAACACTTGATAAAAAGTTTTGTCACATCGCCAAACGTATGCAGCAGGCGCTTGAATACAGTCAATTCACAGTAGCAGAGCATGCCGGGCATACAGTTCATGTGGAACAACCACATTTTTTTGGTAAAATAGTAAGTGAGTTTATTTTATCGCAAGATTAGAGGAGGAAATATTGATGGCTATTGAATGGCAAACTGAGCGTCAGTATGACGAAATTTTATATGAAACATATAATGGGATTGCAAAAATCACCATTAACCGTCCGCACGTACATAATGCCTTTACACCAAAGACCGTAAGTGAATTAATTGATGCATTCTCACGTGCTCGTGACAATTCAGAAGTTGGTGTCATTGTCCTTGCAGGTGCTGGAGGTAAAGCATTCTGTTCTGGTGGAGACCAAAAAGTACGCGGGCATGGCGGCTATGTAGGAGACGATCAAATTCCACGTCTAAACGTCCTAGACTTACAGCGTTTAATTCGTGTCATTCCAAAACCAGTTATTGCGATGGTTGCGGGCTATGCGATTGGCGGCGGACATGTGCTTCATGTCGTGTGTGACCTCACGATTGCAGCAGACAATGCGATTTTTGGACAAACAGGACCAAAAGTGGGCAGCTTTGATGCTGGTTATGGATCTGGCTATCTTGCACGTATTGTGGGTCATAAGAAGGCAAGAGAAATCTGGTACTTATGCCGTCAATACAATGCACAAGAAGCGCTTGATATGGGACTTGTCAACACAGTTGTACCATTAGAGCAGCTGGAAGAAGAAACAGTGAAGTGGTGTCAGGACATGCTAGAAAAGAGCCCGACCGCTTTACGATTCTTGAAAGCTGCATTTAATGCGGACACAGATGGATTAGCTGGTATTCAGCAATTTGCAGGAGATGCAACCCTTCTTTATTACACAACAGATGAAGCAAAAGAAGGACGCGATTCCTTTAAGGAAAAACGGAAGCCAGACTTCGGTCAGTTCCCTCGTTTCCCTTGATTCAATGATATGGATGAAAACAGCTTAGTGCATCAGACTGAGCTGTTTTCTTTTATGAAAAGGAGGTGTCATGATGAAGCAACCCAATTGGCTGCTGCACCGTGCGTATTTAACGCCAGACCGGGTCGCACTCATTTATCAAGACAAAGAGTGGACATTTCGTGATTTAGCGAATGATGTAGGCCAACTTGCGAATCGACTGACACGTGTATCTTTTAAAAAAGGGGATACGGTTGCGATTTTAATGAACAACCATCCTCACATGGTCATGCTTGTTCACGCTTGTTTTTTATTAGGCTTCAAGATTGTGTTATTGAACAATAAGTTAACAAAAGCAGAGAGACGTTTTCAGTTGGAAGATGCGAAAGTCATGGCTTTATTAACAGAGCCTGCATATGCAAATGAGCATCATGGTGATTTACCTGTTTATACAATAGAGACTTTACCTGATGCAGATCATGATATGGAAAAGAAGGTCGTACATGATATTGATTTAAATGAGACGGCGACGATTATGTATACATCTGGAACGACAGGACGCCCTAAAGGGGTGGAGCAAACGTTTGGCAATCATTTTCATAGTGCTGTTTCCTCGGCATTGAATTTAGGGATCAGGGAGGACGACCGCTGGCTCATTGCCTTGCCTCTTTTTCATATAAGCGGTTTATCCGCTATATTTAAATCTGTCATATACGGTATGACTGTCGTGCTTCATCAAAAGTTTGATGTCGATGAAGTCAAGAATGCTATTGAACAGCATCGAGTGACGATGTTGTCAGTTGTTCAAACCATGCTGTCCCGTTTATTAAGTGGACTTGAAGAATGTCCGTCTTCTTTGCGCTGCCTGCTGTTAGGCGGAGGCCCTGCGCCTTATGCGATGCTTCAAGAGAGTAAGGAGAAAGGATTTCCTGTGTTTCAATCGTACGGTATGACGGAGACCTGCTCGCAAATTGTGACACTTGCGCCAGAATTTAGTGTGGAAAAGCTTGGATCAGCGGGAAAGCCCCTTTTTGGGTGTGAATTAAAGATTCAAGATGAGGACCGTCCGTGTCGTCCTTTTGAGCATGGTGAAATCATGGTAAAAGGTGCAAATGTCATGAAAGGCTACCTTCATCGTCAAGAGGCAACAGCTGCTGCATTTGAGCAGGGCTGGCTGAAAACGGGTGATATTGGCTATGTAGATGAGGACGGATTCTTATTTGTGCTTGATCGGCGGTCAGACTTAATTATTTCTGGCGGAGAAAATATTTATCCAGCAGAAATTGAAGCAGTTCTTTTAACACATCCAAATGTAAAGGAAGCCGGAGTGACGGGTATATATGATAAAAAATGGGGAGAGGTACCTGCTGCCTTCCTTGTGACAGATGAGCAGATTCCGGAGAATGAGCTCTATGCTTTGTGTCAGTCGCAATTAGCCAAGTATAAATGGCCCGCCGCTTTTCACTTTGTGGATGAGCTGCCAAGGAATGCGTCGAATAAATTGCAGAGGCACAGACTCAAATCAAAGGGGTTTTTAGATGATTCAAATTGAACGTGTGATCTTATATCATGTCACGATGAAACTCAAACAGCCATTTACAACGAGCCTTGGGACCATTTCAGAGCGTGAATTTATTATTGTCGAGGTCAAAGATCAAACAGGATTAACTGGATGGGGAGAGGTATCTGCCTTCTCTTCTCCGTGGTATACAGAAGAAACCATCGAGACCTGCTATCACATGCTGAGGGCTTTCTTTATCCCGAACGTGCTCACCCGATCTTTTACACATCCTTCGGACATACCAGACAGCTTGTACCATTTTAAAGGCAATAGAATGGCCAAAGCGGGAATTGAGGCAGCTGTGTGGGATATTTATGCGAAGCGAGAAAATAAGTCCTTGCGTGACGTCTTAGGCGGTACTAGAGATAGAATTCCATCTGGTGTCGTTGCGGGGTTAGGACCAATAGATGATATGATTCAGCAAATCGAGCAATTTGTTGATCAAGGCTATCAGCGTGTGAAAGTGAAGATTAAGCCGGGACAAGATATTGGACTTCTACAAAAGATAAGAGAGTCTTTCCCTCACCTTCCGTTAATGGCGGATGCAAACTCTGCTTATGAATTAAAAGATATTAGCAAACTGAAGCAGCTCGACGATATTCGTTTATTAATGATTGAACAGCCTTTAGCCGCAGATGACATTGTCGATCATCGGCATTTGCAAAAGCATTTAAAAACACCAATCTGTTTGGATGAAAGTATTTGTTCTTTAGATGATGCGAGAAAAGCTGTAGAACTTGGAAGCTGTCAGATTATTAATGTGAAGCCTTCACGAGTTGGAGGGCTGACTGAAGCACTTAAAATTCATGCGTTCTGCAAGGAGCAGCAGATTCCGTTATGGTGCGGTGGAATGATTGAAACAGGCATTTCTCGCGCGCAAAACGTGGCACTTGCATCACTTCCGCAATTTACGATTCCTGGGGATATTTCAGCATCGTCGAAATATTGGGAGCAGGATATCATTTTTCCTGAAATTAAAGTTGAAAATGGGTTTATTGAAGTACCGCGTTCTCCAGGTATGGGTGTAGAAGTTGATTATCAAGCGCTTCGTTCTTTCTCAGATAAAATTGATGTGTTTACAAAACATGATTTTGTGAAATGAAAACGAATGAATCGCCATTTGCACCATCAATAGAACCACTGTATAGTTGAGGAAAGTTTTTCCTTCCTGTCTGAACAAAAAGAAAGAGCGGTCATCCGCTCTTTCTTACTCTTCTACAAGCCCGCTGTCGTAAGCAAGCTGTCCAATATACTGATGCATGTCATTGGGCATGTCGGAAACATGTCCGTATTCATAATCCCAAAGATTTAAAAAGGAGTGAGCTGCTTGATAAAATGCAGCCTCGTCCGCGTCCTGAATTTCTTCAAGAAACGTTTGAGTAAGCCGATCGTTTTTCAAAGCGAAGACCCTCCTTTAATGAGACTTAAAGGTCTTGAGGTTTAAACGTTTTACAGTCAGTTTCTTCACTTTTCTCAGCCGTATTTCCTGTATGGCTGACGACATAAATTGCATCTGCACCACAACGATTTCCAGTATTCCAGTAGGAACAGTTGTTTACTTCACAAAGGATTTTTTGACTCATACAGATGACCTCCTTTTGAGTATGTCTTTCATCTATAATGTAACCGAAGTAAGGGGCGTTCATTCATGTTAATCTTCCTGACGAATATAACGCTTATCTTTCATAAACAATTTCCAGAAGAAGTAGAACCCAGGGAATAGGATGATAAACCCTACAATATACGTAATAAATAATGCCCTAAATGTGACGGGATCTGTAAACCCAGACATGATGGTAATATCAGGATAGGCCATATAGGGCAAATGCGCATGTCCATACACATAGCTTGCTAAGAAATATTGAATTGTAATGGCGATAACCGCTAAACGTGGTCTCCCTTTCCGATGTTTAAAGCGGCTGTTTGGTAAAAATAGAGCCAAACCTGCAAGCAAAAACATGAGTAGAGAAACAAGCAGGATCGGGATGTTCTGCATCATTTTTGTGAACAGCCAATTGGCCTCACTTCTCAGTGTGAGCATGATAAAGAAAGCCATCATGAGAGAAAGTGGACCTGTAATCAGTGCTCCTCTTCTATAAATGTTATAAGCCTCATCTTCGTTTGCAACATTAGAAAAATCAGCTAAAAGCAAAGATGAGAGGAAAAGGGTACTGAAAATCGCAAAACCTACGAAAGAATAGACATTTGCGCTTGTAAAGACCAATCCTAAATCTAATGAGTAGACATTATTCTCCTGAAAGATGAATCCACCATGTGTAATGGGGAGAACCATGATGAGGATGGACGGAATAATAAAGCCGCTAATTCCTGAAATATATGTCACGGCTTTTCTATATTTTTTAGGCAGTGAATGAGAGAAGACGAGAAATCCGCTTCGCAGTGCAAGAAGCAACAAAATAATGCTGCCGGGTATTAATAGAACAGTGCCTAGCACAAATGTTGCACCTGGAAACAGGCTAAACAAGGCAACGACGATGGCCACAATGAAGACGTTTGTTACTTCCCAAGTTGGAGAAAGATACTTATTTGCGATATTTGCGGCCTTTGTCTGCTCTTTGTTCATGTAAATCATTGACCAAAATCCTGCACCGAAATCCATTGATGCCATCACTGCATAGATAAACACGAATCCCCATAAGATGGTGATTGCAATGAGTGCATCAGTTGTTACATCCATTTGCATCAAGATCGCTCCCTTTTTAAGATTCTGTTAACCGTAAGTCTTCTTCAATTGAATGTTTTCTAAAGTAGTACGTCAGTACAATCACAGTTGCGATGCCTAAAATGAGATAGACAATGGCAAAAAGGATGAAAAGTGTACCGATAGATCCTGATGATGTGACGACTTCAGAGGTTTTGAGCATTCGATAAATCACCCATGGCTGACGGCCTGTACAGGCAAAGATCCAGCCAAATTCAATCGCCAAAAGACTAAGAGGCCCGCCAAATAAATAAAGGACAAGCAGCCATTTTGGATAATGATCGCGTTTTAAAATTTTGCGGTAAAACAGTGCTAACACAGCAAAGAAAATGAGCAATGAGCCGATAATGACCATTCCGTTAAATAATGTGTGAATAAATAAAGGCGGCCACTCGTCCCTAGGAAAATCATTTAACCCTTTAACCACAGTATCAAAGCTATTTCCTGCAAGAAAACTAAGTGCCCAAGGGATTTCGATAGCTCCTTTGATTTCTTGCGTATTGGCATCAGTAAAACCGCCAATGGCCAGAGGCGCATGTGATTGCGTTTCAAATAAACCTTCAGCACCCGCTAATTTTTCAGGCTGATATTCATACAGAAGCTGAGCTGATTCGTGACCGTTTAAGGCTGTGAGAAAAGAGAAAAGTCCACCAACAATCAGTCCAAGAAAAAGGGCTTTTCGATGAAAGGTATAGAGCTTTTCGTTTTTTCTTGTTTTCAACATTTTAAATGCAGCGACAGAAGCAATGACAAAAGCGCCTGTTGTAAAAGCAGACAGTACGACGTGAGTAGCAGTTACAACAAAACTAGGATTGAAAAATGCCTTCCAAGGTTCGATATTCGTTATTTCTCCATTGACCATTTGAAAGCCAGCGGGTGTTCCTTCAAAAGCATGTACGTTTGTAATGAGAATCGCTGAAGCTGCTGCACCAATGACAACGAAAATAACGGTAATGATGCGCATGGCTGGTGATAAACGATCTGCTGCGTACACATAAATAGACATAAATAATGCTTCAATAAAGAAAGCATAAATTTCTATTTGAAATGGCAGTGACATGACTTTTCCGATGACCTCCATAAAACCAGGCCATAGAAGGGCAAGCTGCGTACCAGCAATGGTACCGGTTGGAATGGCAACCCCTAACAGAACAGCCTGCGCTTTTGTCCATCGTTTGGCCATGATGGCATAATGCGGGTCCTTCGTTTTTTGAAAGATGAGTTCAGCTAACAAAATCATTAGCGGGATGCCTACGCCAAGCGAGGCATAAATAATATGGAAGCCCATTGTTGTGCCGAACAGACTTCTAGCTAAAACGAGATCAGTCAATTTTTTCTCCGCCTTTCTTATCGCATCTCTTTTGATGGTGTTTATTATTCTCCACCATTTTTAGATTATTCTTCCTGACTAAGAAAGCTTGTTTTTTGACAAGTTGTAAAAGGGGGAGTAGAATATAACTATAAAACGTAACCATTACGTTTTAATGATGAAGGGAGTTTTGACATTGAAAAGAGATATTCATCCAACCTCACATGAAGTTGTATTTATGGACGTAAACAGCGGTTACCGCTTCTTAAGTAGATCAACAAAGACATCACATGAGACCGTAGAGTGGGAAGATGGGAAGACTTATCCTGTCATTAAAGTAGAGACAAGCTCTGATACGCATCCATTTTATACAGGACGCCAGAAATTCGGAGAAAAAGGCGGCAGAGCGGAGCAGTTTAAGAAAAAATATCAAATGTAAACAAAGAAACACACCTGATCATGGTGTGTTTTTTTGTGCAGTAAAAAACCCCGGCTGATCGCACGGGGTTCATGAATTCATTCAACATTTAAAGCTGTTTTTAATGTGTTTAAATTTTGTTTCATTAAGCTGACATAGCTTTCGCCATTTTTAGCATCATCTTCTGTAATGGATTCTAGATTTTTCAGTGTAAGGCTTTTTGCCCCAATTTCACTGCGAATCGTATCTGATACTTTACTGCTGACGTTATTTTCAAAAATGACATACTTGATGTGATGCTTTTCTGCCTGTTGTACGATATTTTCAAGCTGTTTTTGGGAAGGCTCTTCAGAAGCAGAGAGTCCTAGTACACTGATTTGCTCAATGCCATAGCGTTTTTCCCAGTAGCCGTATGCAGCGTGAGAAACAAGAATTTCTTTATGTTCTGCTTTAGATAACGTTGTTTTGAATTCCTGATCTAACGATTGTAATTCTTTTTTTAGTGATTCATAGTTTTTTGTGTATTCGTCTTTATGATCTGGATCTAGTGAAACGAGTGTGTCTTTAATGTTTTTTGCCATTTGCTGTGCATAAACAGGGTCTAGCCATGCATGGGGATCTTTATCTCCGTGGTCGTGTCCATCATGATCTTCACCTTCATGATCGTGATCATGGTCCTCCCCTTCTTCATGAGCATGTTCTTCTTGTGTTGATAATAGCTTGATGCCTTCGGCTGCTTTCACTGTTTTCACGCCTTGGTCTTTTAACGTAGAAGCCGTTTTATCAGCAAATGCTTCAGCACCTGTTCCGCTGTAAATAAAGGCATCTCCTTCAGCCATTTCAACCATCGTTTTTGAACTTGGTTCAAAGCTGTGTGCATCTGCATTGGCAGGGTACACACTTTGAGCGTTCACGTGAGAGCCGCCAATTTTTTCAGTGAAATCTTGAATAGGGAAGATCGTCGTGTAAATGATTAATTTCCCGTCTGCTTTTCCTTTTGAAGCATTTGTCCCCGCACTGCTTGAGCAAGCGGCAAGACCGACCGCTAATAAAGCAGCTGTTAAAATAAAAAAGATTTTTTTCATCTAAGAATGTCTCCTCTCAACCTATTAGATAGAAATGATTACGATTTAATGTCCTGAGTTATTGTATCGTAATAATTACGATTTGAAAAGAGGAAAATAAAAAATTTTCATCAGAAGATGTTTCCTCTAAAAAAATAGACGTCAAAACGTGACGAAATTTAAAACATTGTGCTATATTTATTTTTAAAAAAAGAAAAAGGAATGGACAAACTTATGAAACTTTTAGACGAAATCATCGAATATAACCAACAATTTATTGAAGAGAAGCGATATGAAGAGTTTACAACAACGAAGTTTCCACAGAAAAAAGCTGTCATTCTATCATGTATGGATACAAGACTTGTTGAACTGCTTCCACGCGCCATGAACATGAAAAATGGCGATATTAAAATTGTCAAAAGTGCTGGCGCTCTTGTTTCTCACCCATTTGGAAGTATTATGCGAAGCATTTTAGTGGCTGTTTATGAATTGAATGCTGACGAGGTGTACGTCATTGGGCATCACGATTGTGGGATGAGTAAAATAGACAGCGAAACACTCTTAAATAAAGCCATTGAGCGTGGTATTCCAGAAAAACGAATTGAAGTACTGGAATACTCAGGAATCGATTTTAAACAGTGGCTCAAAAGCTTTAGCTCAGTTGAAGAAAGTGTGAAAGACAGTGTATCTGTCGTTAAAAATCATCCGCTTCTTCCATCTAATGTGCCTGTACATGGTCTTGTCATTGATCCTGGGACAGGTAAGCTTGACTTAGTTGTCAACGGTTATGAAGAAAAGTAAGTTATTTTTCCTTTTTAGGCGGGACCGGATCCATGCCTCCAGGATGCAGCGGGTGACATTTTAAAATTCGCTTAATCGTGAGCCAGCCGCCTTTTAAAGCACCATGCGTTTTGATCGCCTCTAGCCCGTAGTTTGAGCAAGTGGGGTAAAACCTGCAGCTCGGCGGTGTCAGAGGGGAAATGCATTTTTGATAAAAGCGAATGATGCCGATAAAAATTTGTTTCATAAAGGTTCCTCCTTGTCTGTCTTTTCACAGTATAAGAAAAAAGAACAAGGAAGGGAAGTTTTATAAACTAAACTGGTCGGAACAATATGTTATAATATAGGAAATTGCAATTATAGGAGTGGTGATTAATGCCTTCAGTTGAAAGCTTTGAACTTGACCATAATGCTGTAAAAGCACCTTACGTTCGTCATTGCGGCGTTCATAAAGTGGGATCAGATGGGGAAGTGAACAAATTTGATATCCGTTTTTGTCAGCCAAACAAGCAGGCAATGAAACCTGATACGATTCATACATTAGAGCATTTACTTGCGTTTAATATTAGAACACACTCAGAGAAATACGATCATTTTGATATCATCGATATTTCTCCAATGGGCTGCCAGACTGGCTACTATTTAGTTGTCAGCGGTGCACCGACACCAAGAGAGATCGTTGAACTGCTTGATGCAACATTCAAAGATGCAGTGGAAGTAACAGAAATTCCTGCTGCAAATGAAGAGCAGTGCGGTCAAGCGAAGCTTCATGATCTTGAAGGAGCAAAACGTTTAATGCGTTTCTGGCTGTCTCAGGATCAAGAAGAGCTATTAAAAGTATTTGGATAATCAGTAAGATGATGAACCGGACATATTGAATGTCCGGTTTTTTATATGAAATGAAACGAGAGCTGTTAAAATAGGGGATATTTGTTAAAATGGACATGTCAGTAAAAAAGGGGGATACACGAATGCGGAAAATGGTAGGAATCATTTTGATGCTCGCATTACTTAGTGCATGTGGAAACTCGGCAGCGAGCAATGACAAGGGAGAAGTGCCTGAGCTATTAGAAGTCAAACTAACAGGACCGGAGCAAGTGGAGAAAAATGAAAACGTTATCGTAAAAGCAGCTGTCACATATGGTGATACGCCTGTTGATGATGCAGATGATGTTCAATTTGAAGTGTGGAAAGATGGCGACAAGGATAACAGCAAGATGATTCAGCCAAAGAAAAAGGAGAAAGGTGTATATGAATTGCATACAGCTTTCAAACAAGATGGCCTTTATATCATACAAGTCCATGTGACAGCTAAACAGCAGCATAATATGCCGAAGACAAACATCCATGTAGGTGATGTGAAAAAAGAGAGTTCATCTACTGAAGAAGAAGATACCTCACATCATTGAAAGCGGTTTTATTTTGGGTTAGGACGTTGGTTTGGTTCAGCATCCTGTGGTGAATCGACTTTATGCTTGTAATCATAAGCCTTTGATGTCGTCCACAGTGATAAAAAGACAACGATTGAGATAATGATAAAGCTGATAATCCCAAGTAACAGCATCTAACTCCCTCCTTATTTCCATATTAACATATATTTCATGCGGTCAAAATAGAAGAAAATGATGGCAGGTTTCAGTATAATAAAAAAAGGGTAATCCCATACTAAACGCAACTACATAAGGAGGAATCAACATGTCTGAAAAATTATTAAACGTCGTCAATAAACAAGTAGCAGATTGGACTGTGCTTTACGTAAAATTACATAACTATCACTGGTATGTAAAGGGAAAAGATTTCTTTACACTCCATGAAAAATTCGAAGAATTATATACAGAAACAGCCACTTATATCGATGATTTGGCTGAGCGTATGCTCGCATTAAATGGACAACCTGTTGCGACAATGAAAGAGTGCTTGGAAATTTCTAGCATTCAAGAAGCGGAAGGCAATGAATCAGCCGAGCAAATGGTGAAAAATCTGTATGATGATTTCTCTAATATTGCAGAAGAACTTAAGCGAGGCATGGAGCTGGCTGCAGAAGTTGGCGATGAAACAACAGGTGATATGCTGCTTGCAATTCATCAATCCATTGAAAAACACAACTGGATGCTAAAAGCATACTTAGGATAAGCGAATGTGAAAGGAATGTCGATCATCAAACAGATCGGCATTCTTTTTTTGTGGATTTGTGACAGACAGCCCATTGAATTGATGGGGCTTTCAGCCGAAGAGAAAAGGGAAGGGAGGGGAGAAGATGTCCTCAATTGCAGGAATGATGAGCCAGCAAGTGGCGAGTATTCAAAAAACACTTAATATCAGTTTATTGAATTCACAGCTTGCCACGAACACAGCCCAAGCCATGGTGATGCTCGATCAAGTGCAGCAGCAGCCTCAAGCTGTTCAGCCCAAAGATTCAGACGCTACGTTTATTGATGTCAGAGTTTAACCAAGAAAGCCGCCGTCACAGGCGGCTCTTTTTATGCGCTTCACGAATTTTTTGAACAGCTAACCATGCCTTTATTTTTTGTCGTCCAAGCTATTCATCAAATGCGGCATATACTATTGAGGTAAGAAGTTCCACTATGAAAGGATGTTGATGCCAAGTGAGCAAGGATTTAGGCATCTTTTCGTTGTTTACAGTCAGTTTGTCGGCAATGGGCTTTCTGTTTGGTGGAGCAGGATATTTACTCATGATATTAGTGACACTCATGGCTATAGAATTAATTTGTTCAAGCCTAAGAGAATCTGTGATTGGACAACTTACGATGAAGCGTTTTTTGACCAGGCTTGTTCGAAAGGTTGTGACGATCTCTTTAATATCCATGGCACATTTCTTTGATGTCATGCTGAAGACTGGGGGGACAATTAAGGATTTAGCGCTCATCTTTTATATTATTTATGAATCGTACCAGATTGTCTCAACAGCCAGAGCTCTCGGAATTCCCATTCCACAGTTGTTTATTGATGTGTTAGACATGATTAAAAATAAATTGCGCAAAAAGCCGTAATTTCTTCATATCTGGTCATACTAAAGGAAAAAGGATGAATCAGATGGCGAGACACACATACTATGTATCCGTTCAAGACGGATCAATCTCACAGCACAGAGACGCGGCTGCTTGGCAATTTCAGATAGAAGCAGATGATGACCAAATCTTGCAGTTAAGAGAGTATTTTGATGAACAATATATGACAGATTGGAAAGGTTTCTTTCGGGCGCATGTTCCATTTCTTGAATATCATTATGATAGTCCAAACGACGAAATGGACAGGAAAAGAAAAGAAATTTACTCCATGATTCATGATCTCGGTAACGAAGAGACAAAGAACTTTATTGAGACCAATGGACTGATGAAGTGAAAAAGCATGTAGACAAACCCTCGCATTCTTTGTCAGGTGCTCATGAATGTGAAATTCGCTCCGCGTCAGTACTCGTTTTTCCTAGACTGCAAAGGTTTTCTATCACGCTGAAAAGAAGACAAAAGGCTAAAAGAAAGTTCATTTTAGCCTTTTGTCAACGATCTGAAAGTATGTAGAGACATTCTACATGCTTTTATTTTCGAGGCTGTAAGATACCGCCGATTAGATCACTGATTCCGCCTCTATTTTCCTGCTGTGAGTTGGTGATTTCGTGTGAGGTACTCTGACTCTGGGGTTTGTACCGGTTATCATCTATCCCGATCCGCATTCCAGATGTTCGTTCAGATGGCTGGATAATCACAATTTGGTCCTGTTCATGAAATTCAAACAAGTAGGATTCGCCTGATGTTTGTCCAATGAACGTTTTCCAGTTCACATCTAATTTGACTTTCGGTGCTTTGCCCGTCCAAGCGACAATGGCGTCAGGATCTACACGGCAAGGTGCTTTCAAAATCAGCGGGTTTCCATTTGTTTTGATGGCAACCTGCGCCCCGTGACCTTGATACGAGAGCTTTGAAGTAAATAGCCCTTTCTGTGATAAAATCCCAACGCCTACTGGTGTCACGCCATAGTGACATTCTTCAGTAAAGGCAAGTAAATCTTCACTTTCCACGCTAACATGTTGCCAAGGACCGTTCGGCTCAAGATTGATGACGGTCACATGCTCGCTAGAATCAGCCAAGTAGCAAGTGCCTTGTCCACTCACTTCCATCATCTCAAGGTTTTCACCTGTTAATTTTCTGCTAATATGATTAAATACTTGGCTGACAACATTTCCTTTATTCGTCCCAAGTAATCGTTTACGGTATTGAAATGTACCTTGATCGGCAATCATCGCGCCTTTTTTGGCAAAAAAGATCCCGTTGCCTTCTGCTTGTAAGGTCAGTTCTTCGATCGTGTTGAAATGAAATCCCATTTGTGCCAGCTCCTTTCCTTTGTCAAGATGTGAATCCGTAGATGCGGCATAGGTCGTTTAAATCAAGGGTCGTACCTTGTCCGGTTGCGGTGATTTTCCATTCGTTCTCAACTCTCGTTAGTTCAGCACAAATGATGGATGTACAAAATGAATAATCCTCTGTTAACTGAAAGGTACAAATCTCCTGTTGTGTGATTTGATCTGAAAGGCGCAAGTAGGCATTGGTCACCTGTCCAAAATGGTGTGCCCGCTCGTGTGCATCATGTATCGTGGCTGTTACGACGATTTTCTGAATATCGGGTGAGACTCTGCTCAGCTGCATAATAATGATCTCATTGTCCCGATGGCCTCCGCCGACCTGATGATCACCTAGATGGCGAACAGCTCCATCTAAGCTTTGCTGCTGATGATAATAGATCAGGTGTTTTGGAGACAGAAGCTTGTCCTCTTCATTTAAGAGAAACACTTGCGTATCTAAATCAATTGGCTGACCAGATAAGTCCCAGCCAAGTCCGATATGAATTTGATCTACATTTGGATTGTCTTTTGTTAAATCTAACTTTTGTCCTTTCATGAGGTGTTTCTTCACTGCCTCAAGAGAAGCGTCTTCTTTCTCATGTGGCCTCATTGGCCATGCTTTGTTATTTTCTTGTTTTGATCCATTTGTGATGCTCATGGTGGTTTCCTCCTCGTCTGTGTAGGACAAACACTTATTGATTTACGTCATCATGGGCAAAAGGTTTCATGATTAAAATGGGATGAGGATGGAGATGATAAAAAGGTTTTAGCAAGAATACTTATTTTACATACAGACGAGATAGAAGCACTCGTTTGTTTCACTTTTCATAAAAATTCTTCAGAGAAATGTGATCTGTGGTATGATGTTTTACAAGAAGCAAGGACAGGATATGAGGGATTTCAGATGCATGTATTTAAAGATTATTATCATAATACGGTCAAGCTCTCTTTTGAAGAGCAGCCTTTTTCAAGTCATCCTAAGCATGTTTGGGCTATTTGCCGCTATCAAGGAAAATGGCTACTTACTGAACATGAGGATCGAGGCTACGAGTTTCCAGGAGGGAAAGTAGAGCCAAATGAAGAAGCAGATCAAGCCGCTATACGAGAGATTCACGAAGAGACGGGTGCTGTTGTTCGTGAATTAACGTATATTGGTCAATATCAGGTGCTTGGCAGAGAGAAAGTCATTGTCAAAAATATTTATTTCGCCGATATTGAAAGGCTCGTCAAGCAGGACACGTATTTTGAAACGAAAGGACCCGTTCTTTTCGCAGACTTACCAAGATCCATCGCAAAAAATAAAAATTTCAGTTTTATTATGAAAGATGATGTCTTAAGGAAAAGTATGGCTTATTTAGAAAAGAACGGTTTGATTCGTTAAAAAAAGCGTAGGGAAATGACCCTGCGCTTTTTATTTTTGCAGAAAACGGCGTTCCAGCCATTCAACAAGCTGATACATGATGGTGGCGAAGACGGCGATAATGAAAAGACTTAAGAACACGAGTGTAAAGTTGAAGACTTGAAAGCCATAGATGATCATATAGCCGAGTCCTTTTGAGGAAACAAGGAATTCTCCCACAATGACCCCAACCCAAGAAAGACCAACATTGACCTTAATGGCAGAGATCATCGTTGGAATACTTGCTGGTAAAATGACCTCACGGAAGACCGTTCTTTTTTTCGCGCCAAAGGTTTTCATGACTTTTAAATAATTCTCATCGACTTCTTGAAAGGCTGTATAAATGACGATGGTGGTAATGATCACACTGATAATGGCACCCATCGCGACAATGCTGATCATGCCTGGTCCAAGGGCAACAATTAAAATGGGGGCGAGAGCGACTTTCGGCATCGCATTTAAAATAACCAAATAAGGATCAAGTACATTTGCAAGACGGGTGGACCACCATAAGGCGGCGGCTAATACAATGCCGCAAAAAGTACCAAGTAGAAAGCCGAGCACTGTTTCAAATAGCGTAATGCTCATATGATTAATTAATGAACCATCTGATAATTTTTGTACAAACAATTGGCAGACGGCAGATGGTGAACTGAAAATGAGCGGGTCAATCAGTCTGAAATGGCTCGCAAGCTCCCAAAGTGAAAAGAAACTGGCGAAAATGATCAACTGGTAGACTCGCGTCATGCGTTTTTCCATTCGAACTTTTTTTCGATAGGCTTCATGTAAAAGATCACTGTGTTTCAACTGTCTTCAGCTCCTTCCAAATCGTTTGAAAGAGCTCTTGGAAACTTGCTGTCTGTCTCGCTTCAAAAGGAGAGAGCGTCCTCAGATCATCGGGAACGGTAAACATTCGCTGGATAGAGCCGGGATGCTTTGAGAATAAGAAAATACGATCACTCATCGCAATGGCTTCGCCGATGTCATGCGTGACAAGAACAGCCGTTTTTTGGTAGTTTTTTAATGTGTGAAAGACGAGATCTTCTAATGTCAGTTTCGTCTGGTAATCTAGTGCTGAAAATGGCTCATCTAGCAGAAGCAGACCGGGATCAACTGCAAGCGTTCGGGCGAGAGCCGCACGCTGCCTCATCCCGCCTGACAGCTCCTTCGGGTATTTTTCTTCGACATCATTGAGTCCAAGCTTTGGCAGTAAGCTAAGGGCAGCTGAGGTGGCTTCATGTGAATCTTGTTTTGCAATTTTTAACCCGAGAATGACATTTTCCTTGATCGTTTTCCATGGGAACAAATAATCTTGCTGGAGCATATAACCGATTTGATGCTCCTGTTGATTCGGTTCTTTTCCTTCGATTAAAATTCGACCTTCAGAGGGTGGCGTAATGCCTGCGATGATGGAAAGCAAGGTTGTTTTCCCGCAGCCGCTAGGACCAATAAATGAGATGAATTCACCTTGAGTGATCTCCATATTGATGTGCTGTATGGCCGTTGTTTTTTCTTTTAAAGAGAAGTATGTGTGGGTCACATGGTCAATTTGAAGGAAAGACATGTGCTACCTCCTGTTCTATTTGTGATCTGTGACCTTCTTGGCAATGGATGAATCGACAAGTTGTTTGTACGGGATAAATTCCGGCAGTTCACCACTTGCCTTCATGATTTCCTGTAATTTGTTCCATTCCTCTTCATTTAGAAGGGGATCTGTTGCATAGGAGTTCTGCTGTTTGTAACGTTTGATAGCTGTTGATAAGACATCAAGGTCTGTATCAGGAAATTGAGATTGGATTGTCTTGGCAATCTCCTCTGGGCTCTTTGTTTTGACCCATTTTTGCGCTTTGTAAATGGCACGGGTAAAGGCTTCAGCTGTCTCTTTGTTTTCTTCTAAGTAACTCTTCTTTGCCATAAAGGTGGTATAAGGCACCTTGCCGGAAGCCTCACCAAAGGAGGCGGTAATGTACCCTTTGCCTTCTTTTTCAATTAAGGAAGCTGTCGGTTCGAATAACTGTACAAAATCGCCAGTTCCAGAGGAAAAAGCACCTGAAATGTTGGCAAAATCAATATTTTGAATCATGCGAAGATCTTGTTTCAAATCAATGCCTTCTTTTTTCAGGACATATTCACCGACCATTTGCGGCATGCCGCCTTTCCGTTGTCCGAGAAAGTCTTTTCCTTTCAATTGATCCCAAGAAAATTGATTGATTTTTTCCCTTGAAACAAGAAATGTACCGTCTGTTTGTGTCAGCTGTGCAAAGTTCATGACAGAGTCTTTCGTGTCTTGTGCTTCCACATAAATAGAAGATTCAGATCCGGTCAGAGCGATATCAGCGCCGCCGGATAAGAGAGCTGTCATTGTTTTATCGCCGCCCCAAGTGGTTTTTAATTCAACCTCTAAGCCTTCATCTTTGAAAAATCCTTCGGATAGGGCGACATAAAGCGGTGCATAAAAGACCGAATGGGTCACCTCGGCTACTTGTACGGTCTGCTCTTGGTCTTTTTTACAGGCGACAAATGGAATAAAGAGCAGGACAACGAATATGAATGCCAGTCTGACTTTAATGGAACGATTCAAGAGTAATTCGCCTCCTTTGTTCTAGATCACTAATTAAAGTATGTCAAAAGGGATTTTTGGTGAGTGCCTAGATGAAATAAGAAGCGCATTGTTTATTTATAGAACGTGTCTTTTTTTCTATACTAGAAGCATGAATGCTTTCTTGAATTTGGCAGAAATAAAGGAGCGGTTTCGTGTATAGATTGAGTTGGGTATTTGTTGGTTGGTATGTAGTAGGTCTTATTTTAATGGTCTTTTTTGAAGTGCCGGCATGGCTTCAGTTTGCGAATGGTGTCTTTCTTGTGCTTTACGCCTGCTGCGTCATTGAGATTGGCCGAAATATTTACGGGGCATGGAGCTTTGTAATCGTAAGAGCAGCCATTGTGGGTGTGTTGACGTTTACAGTTGAATGGGTGGGGATCACAACTAATTTTCCATTTGGGGCCTATGATTATTATCCGACGCTTGGATTTCTTGTGGCGGGAGTGCCTTTGACGATCGCTTTTGCATGGGTTGGGGTGTTTTTAAATAGTCTTTTTTTATCAAGACAACAATCGAAGTGGAAACGAGCCGTCGAAACGGGTATATGGATTGTACTGCTTGATCTCATATTAGATCCAGTAGCGGCTGAACGAAAGTTTTGGGTGTGGTATGACGGCGGAGGTTTCTTTGGTATCCCTTTTGAGAATTTTGTCAGCTGGGGTATCATTGGAGCAGGACTTTCATTTCTGTTCCCGCTCGTATCAATTGATCAGCAGGCATTGCGCTGGAATGGGCGTATTTATCAGGCCATGGTGTTCTTCTTTGGTCTTTTAGCATTAAAGGGCGGGCTGGATGTCATTTTTTATTTAGCACTGATCATTGTCATCTTGTGTGAAGGAAGGGTTCGATTTGAAAGAAAGCGACAAAAACCGATCGTTTAGACGACTCTTTTATTTTTATCTTGAACGATATTTACTGAACAAACATTTTCGCTGTGTCATGATGAAAGGTACGGTTGACCCAAAGGAGAAGCATCCTGTTCTTTATCTTGCTAATCACAGTTCATGGTGGGATGGACTGATCATTTTTCTTTTAATAGAACAAATGTCTGAGCTGGATCATGCCATGATGATGGAAGAGAAGCAGTTGAAGCAATATGCTTTTTTTCAAAAACTTGGTGCATTTCCAGTTCATAAAGAGAAGCTGAAAAGTGTCAAGCAGGCATTAATGACCGCAAAGGAGAAGATGGAGGCTGGCGGGGCTGTGTGGCTCTTCCCGCAGGGGAAAATTATGCACCAAGACATAAGGCCGCTTGAACTGGAAGGCGGAGCTTCTTTTTTAGTCAGGCAATTTGAGCAGGTCGTCATCAAACCTGTGACGCTGCATTATACATTTAATCAATTTCAAAAACCGACGGTATCGGTTGAATTTGGAGAAGATGTCCTAGTAGCTGGCGGATCACTTCGGAGTAAGGAAGTAACAAGTTTACTCGGAGACCTGCTTGAAACACAGTTAAACGCACATCAAGCACAGGTTATTACTGATCCAGATTTTTCAACAAACGAACAATTTAGGCAGGTGACAAGGACAAGCCGGTCAACTAGTGATGCGTTTGATTCCTTTAAAAAGTGGGTGAAAACATGGCGGTCTTCTTAATTGTCATCAGTGTTTTGCTGCTCTGCCAATTGATGTTTACGATTTGGAATATGAAGCAATTTCCTGTACTCAAGCCGGCATCTCTTTCACCTGATGAACCCATTTCATTATCGATCCTCATTCCAGCGAGAAATGAAGAAAAACGGCTGGAAGCCTGCCTTCAGTCGATTGTTGATCAGCGTCTCCATCCGAAAGAGTTGATCGTGCTGGATGATCACTCGACAGATCAGACGAGAATGATTGCAGAGGGCTTCGCAGAGACATATCCATGGATTCGCGTGCAGTCAGGTCAAGTATTGAAGCGCGGCTGGCTTGGAAAATCATATGCTTGTTCCCAGCTTGCTGAGGCAGCATCTTCTGATTGGCTGTTATTTTTAGATGCAGATGTCCGCTTAAAACAAGGAGCTATTGAAGCGGTGTACAAGCAGTTATGCATACAAAAAACGGGCATGCTTTCAGGTTTCCCAGAGCAAAAAACGGGAACGCCTTTTGAGCATCTTGTCGTTCCTATGATGATGTTTACGATTGGCTGTCATCTGCCAGTGAAGTGGGTCAGAACATCTCAACATCCCGCTTTTGCTGCAGCACATGGCGGCTTTATTGCCATTGAAAAGAACTGTTATCACGAAATAGGTGGTCATGAAGCGATCAAGGATTCTCTTGTGGATGATATGGCTTTGGCTAAACGAGTGAAAGCGAAGGGCTTTCCGTTCACACTGGCAAGTATTCATTCTTTTGTCTACATGAGAATGTATGAGAGTGGACAGGAAGTATGGGAAGGATATCGGAAAAATTTGTTCCCGGGAGTGAATCGAAACATTGCTTTGTTAAGCAGTGTCTTTTGTTTATACTCCGTCCTTTATGTAGTTCCTGTTATTTGCTTTATGATCGCACTGATTCATTTTGATGTGGTCAATCTCTGTTTAGCCCTTCTTTGCTACGGGCTGGGTGTATCCATTAAAGCGGTCATTGATATCGAAAATGGAAGAACGTCTACGATGGCCTTTTTATTGCCTGTCAGTATCATGAGCCTGATTGCCATTGGTTTTGCTTCTATGAAAATTGGGCTGAAAAAAGAAGGCTATGAATGGAAAGGAAGAAGGTACGAATGAAAAAAGTGATCATTATTGGCGGCGGACTTGGCGGGTTATCGGCTGCGATTCGCTTACAGTCACGCGGTTTCCAGGTCACCATTTTAGAAAAAGAAGCTTCTTTAGGCGGGAAATTACAACGCCATCAAGCGTCTGGCTACTCTTTTGATTTAGGACCGAGTACCATTACAATGAAGGCGTATTTTGAGGAAGTATTTACCTCCTGTCATAGACGAATGGAGGATTATGTGACGTTTTATCCGATTTTCCCCCTTACTAAAAATGTTTTTTCAGATGGACATACGGTCGAGTTTACGCCAGATATTGAGCAAATGGAATCACAAATTGCAGTTTTTAGTCCAGAGGATGCACAGCAATACCGGGCATTTTTACAGGAATCGAAGAAGCTTTTTCAAATGGCAGAGGATCAGTTTTTAAATCGTTTATTATTGACCTGGAAGGATAAAGCGGATGTCAAGCTAATGAAAGCCCTTCTTGCTGTCAAACCTTTTACATCTGTTCAGCGCTTGCTGCGTCAATATTTTCGTCATCCTCATACATTGGCGATGTTTGGCCGGTATGCGACTTACATTGGCTCTTCTCCATACGAGGCACCTGCTATTTTTAATATGATGGCTTATTTAGAAGGAGAAAAAGGCATTTATGGTATTAAGGGCGGTACGTATCGTTTAGTTGAGGCATTTGAGACACTGGCAAAGGAATTGGGTGTCCAAATTCATCTCAATGAACCAGTCAAAAAGATTCATGTAAAGAATAAGCGAATCCAAGGAGTTGAAACAGATCAGCAGTTATATGAGGCAGATCAAGTCATTGCGGGGGCAGATGCACTGACTGTTTATCGTCAATTAATTGATGAAGAAGACCGCCCGAGCTTTGGAAATCAAAAACTGGCAAACATTGAGCCATCGTTATCAGGTTTTGTTCTTTTGTTGGGCGTCCCTAAAGTCTATGAACAACTGTCTCATCACAACGTGTTTTTTCCAGAGAATTATGAACAAGAATTCAAGGATATTTTTCAGAAAAAACAGCTTCCTCATGATCCGACGCTTTACATCTGTTATTCAGGTCATTCAGAGCCAGCTTTAAGCGGAGGGCCAGGAAGAAGTAACTTGTTTGTATTAGCCAATGCGCCATATGTGACAAAAGAACAAAATTGGGACATGCTAAAGGAGACATATGGCCAGCATATGAAAACAAAACTAAAGGAAAAGGGTCTCTTTGATCTTGACCAGCTTGTAGAATTTGAAGCGGTACAAACCCCGCTTGATTTGCAGCAAAAAACGGGAGCGTATCATGGGGCCATTTATGGCATGTCGTCAAACTCGTTCAAGCAGGCATTTTTTCGCATCAATAATCAATCAAAGGATATTGAAGGACTTTGGTTTGTTGGCGGCACAAGTCATCCAGGCGGCGGCACTCCGATGGTGACAAAATCAGGACAGCTCGTCGCAGAGGCCATTATCAAGCATTTGACGTAACACTGAATGAAAAGGAGAGAATTCAAGTGATTGTGGAAAAGAGAAGGTTCCCGTCGCCACATCCGCATATTCACTTATATACAGTGACATATGAGGCCGATGGACTTCGGATGAAGGGGCTGCTCGCTGAACCGGCCGGAGAAGGTCTCTATGACGGTTTTTTATATTTACGGGGAGGCATTAAAAATGTGGGAATGGTTAGACCTGGCCGAATTGTGCAATTTGCTGCGCAAGGGTTTGTCGTCTTTGCGCCCTTCTACCGAGGGAATCAAGGAGGCGAAGGGAACGAGGATTTTGCCGGAGAAGATCGGAAAGATGCATTTGCTGCATTTCAGCTGTTGAAACATCATCAAAAGGTGAAGCAGGAGCGCATTCATATCTTTGGTTTTTCCCGCGGCGGAATTATGGGCATATGGACCGCTGTTGAAATGAAGCATGAGGCCGCTTCCTTTGTGACATGGGGAGGCGTAAGTGATATGAAGCTCACCTATGAAGAACGTGTGGATATGAGAAGAATGATGAAGCGTGTGATAGGAGGTCCTCCGCATAAGGTACCAGAAGCATATGAGGCTAGAACGCCTTTGAATCATGTGTACCAAATTGAAGCACCTGTCCTAATCATTCATGGGGAGCTGGATGAGAATGTATCCATTGAGCATGCGTATTTATTAGAAGATGCCCTGCGTCAGCATGGCAAGTCTGTGGAAACATGGTATTTTCACGGATATCATCATTATTTCCCGCCACAGCATAACCGGGAGATTGTCAGACGGTTGACGACATGGATGCACAGCCGAAAAGGCGGAAATGTGGTAAAATAAACGGTAGAAAGAAATATAGAAAGTAGGGGGATTTTCATTATGGGAATGCCTGTTGAATTTAATACAATGATTGTCACAAAAGGAAAAGAGACAAGAATTGAAGAAAATGTGTTTGAGCTCATGAAGGAAGGGTACCGCATTTATCCATTAAATATTCCGCTTGAGGTGCGTAAAACGAAAGACGGAGAAAAAACGGGAACAGCACATGTTGAAAAGCTGGAGCTCACAGACAATATCACGAAGGTGACGTACCGTCTTGTGTCATTGCATTCAACGAACTAAAAAAGCTGAGGGAATGAATGGGACTGACCCCCGTTTTTGAGACAGGAATCAAAACACCTTTATACAGCCAATTGCCGATAGTTTATCGGTGATTGGTTGTTTAGTTTCGTTTGAATACGAATGTTGTTATAATAATAAATGTATTCTTTGACAGTGCGTTCTACGATGGTGGTCGTAGTGCGATCAATCCTGTTAAGATAGAACGTTTCGGACTTTAGTGAGGAATGAAACGATTCGATGGAGGCATTATCAGCGGGCGTCCCTTTGCGGGACATGCTCATGGTAATGCCTTTTATATGAACAGCTTTCTGATACTCGTAAGATGTATACACAGAACCTTGATCGCTATGTAACACGCAATTCTCAGGCAGTGCTGGGAGCTGATTAAGTGTGTTTAAGATAAAGTCTGTGTCCTGCTTATCACCAATCGTAAAAGCAATCACTTCTCCATTATATAAATCCAATATACTGGAAAGGTACAATTGTTTCTGTCCATAAGGCAAATACGTGATGTCCGTGACTAGTTTTTCAAGAGGGCGATCAGACTGAAAATTCCGATCCAGTATATTACCGGCTACGGCATAAGGCTGCCCACTCTTCTTACGCTTTTTCATTTTAACCCGGCATTGCCACTGGTTTTTCTGCATGATACGTTGAACAGTTTTATGGTTAATACGCATTCTCATTTTTAGTATGGCTGTGATTTTCCGATAACCATATCGATATTTGTGCTTTCGGCACAACGTGCCGATCTGTTTCTCTAGTTGTCTTTTAGAATGAGTCTGAGTCAAATTCTTTTTCCATCTATAATACGAAGTACGTAAGATGCCTAAATGGACACAGATGTCCTGTACCGTCATCGTTTTGCACAATTCTTCTACCAGTTTGATTGACGTTTCCTTATCAACTTCCTTTCCAATTCGTTGTACTTTTTTAAAACTTCATTCTGTTGACTCAAATAGCGATTTTCTGCCCGCAGTCTCTCTAATTCAGAAGAGTACTCTGGACCCTTTCCATAGGTATATTGTTTTCCAACAGGTTGTTCGAACCTGTGTGTATCCCCAGTTTTATGCCATCTCACCCATGTCTGAACCTGCGTCTTATTCTTGATATTCAATTCCTGCATGATCTCTTTCATAGGTACGCCTGCCAATCTCATTTCCACAGCCTTCTGTTTAACTTCAACCGGATAACTCACTCTTGTCCCCATAGAAAAAACACCTCCATGTTTTATTTCGGATCACAACGATCCGTTTTCAAACTTGAAGGTGTTTTTTATTTGTCTCATCTTAGGGGGTCAGTCCCAATCCCTCAGCTTTTTCCTTTTGATTAGACGAGTGGTCCGCCTTTTGCTTCAATATCACTTGCTGCATGGCTGAATTTTTTGAAGTTCTTTTTAAATTCATTTGCAAGGAAGTTTGCTTTTTCTTTGTAAGCCTCTTGATCGTCCCATGTTTTAGCAGGCTGAAGCACTTCATCTGGCACTCCTGGAATATGAAGCGGGATGTGTAACCCGAAGATGTCGTCAGTGATCATTTCAGCGTTGTCAAGATCGCCTTCGATCGCTGCCTGCACCATTGCTCTTGTATGAGCAAGATTCATTCGTTTGCCCGTACCGTAGCCGCCGCCAGTCCAGCCTGTATTCACAAGGAATACTTTTGCGCCGTGCTCATCGATTTTTTTACCAAGCATTTCAGCATAGACATGAGCAGGAAGTGGCAAGAATGGTGAACCGAAGCAAGTAGAGAACGTTGTTTCTGGTGACGTCACACCACGCTCAGTTCCCGCTAATTTACTTGTGTAACCGCTCAAGAAGTGGTACATCGCCTGTTCTTTCGTTAAACGGCTGATTGGAGGTAAAACGCCGAATGCATCAGCTGTTAAAAAGACGATGGCAGATGGGTGACCTGCAATACTTGGTTTCACGATGTTATCAATCATTTCGATTGGGTAAGCCGCACGTGTATTTTCAGTAAAGAATGTGTCATCATAATCTGCTTCACGTGTTTCTTCATCAAGTACTACATTTTCAAGCACTGATCCGAAGCTGATGGCTTTGTAAATTTGTGGTTCTTTTTCTTCACTTAAGTTCACGCATTTTGCATAGCATCCGCCTTCAATATTGAAGACACCTGTGTTAGACCAACCGTGCTCATCGTCTCCAATCAGCTTGCGGCTTGCACTTGCAGAAAGCGTCGTTTTTCCAGTACCTGAAAGGCCGAAAAATAAAGCAACATCGCCTTCTTGACCGACGTTAGCAGAGCAGTGCATTGATAAAATATCTTGTTCAGGAAGCAGGTAGTTCATAACAGAGAAAATGGATTTTTTCATCTCTCCTGCATATTCTGTTCCACCGATCAGAATCGTCCGTTTTTCAAAAGAAACGATAATAAACGTTTCAGAGTTTGTGCCATCTGTTTCAGGATCTGCTTTAAAGTGAGGTGCAGATAAGATGGTGAAAGGTTTTTCGTTTGATGATGGTGTTGATCCATCAGGTCTGATGAATAGCTGCTTTGCAAAGAGATTGTGCCAAGCGAATTCATTTACAACTGTAATTGGCATACGGTATTTTTCGTCAGCACCGGCAAAACCATCAAAGACAAATAGTTCATCACGTTCTTTTAAGTATGACACAACCTTTGTATATAAACGATCAAATGCCTCTTTCGAGATCGGCTGATTCACTTGACCCCAATCAATTTTATGTTCAGAGTTTTCTTCTTTTACGATGAATTTATCTTTAGGCGAACGTCCAGTGTAGGCACCCGTTGTGGCGCGGACAGCACCAGTTGAAGTTAAAACGCCTTCATTACGTGCCAAAATCTTTTCAACAAGTTTCGGAACAGATAAATTTTGGTGCGTATTTTCTAATGAGAGCAATGACTGCAAATCTTCTTTTAAATCCACTGAGTTCATAAAAAAACCCTTCCTTTACCGTTGAATTTGTTTGTTTTGATTAGTATAACACATTGATAATAATAGTCTATACTATTTAAACATTTTTGTGTGTGTTTTTTCATTTCTGCTATGAAAATATGCTTTTTGGTGATGCTAATGATGAGGTGAAAAAAAGGGGAGATAATTCCTATGAACCATTGACATGACGCAAGGGTTTAAGATAAGATATCTTATTGAACGGATACTCTTATCCCGAGTTGGTGGAGGGACAGGCCCGATGAAGCCCAGCAACCGGTTTCTTATTAAAAGGCATGAACATGCTGAGAAACCAAGGTGCTAACCTGATGCAAGGTACAAGAACACCTTGAGCGATAAGAGTGAAAGGCATGCGATCTCAGACCCTTTCCTCGCAATGAAGGAAATGGTTTTTTTATTTTTGGGATATCATATGAACAAATTGCCAATAACATCTCTAATATAAACATGTTGAAATATAAGAGGGAACGAGTTCCGTATCATATTGGAGGCCTCATCTTGGGATGATGTGGTCTTGTACAGGAGGAAATAGCCATTATGAGTCAAAATCGTCGTTTATTTACTTCAGAATCAGTGACCGAAGGACATCCAGATAAAATCTGTGATCAAATTTCAGACAGCATTTTGGATGAAATTTTAAAGAAAGATCCAAATGCACGTGTTGCCTGTGAAACTTCTGTAACAACCGGTCTCGTATTAGTAAGCGGTGAGATTACAACGTCTACTTATGTCGACATTCCAAAGACGGTGCGTGACACGATTAAGGAAATTGGCTACACACGTGCGAAATATGGTTTTGATGCGGAAACATGTGCGGTTCTTACATCAATTGATGAACAGTCTGCTGATATTGCGCAAGGTGTAGACAAAGCGCTTGAAGCACGTGAAGGAACAATGACTGAAGAAGAAATTGATGCGATCGGTGCAGGTGACCAAGGTTTGATGTTTGGTTTTGCAAACAACGAAACTGAAGAGCTTATGCCACTGCCGATTTCTCTTGCACATAAATTATCTCGCCGTTTAACAGAAGTACGCAAGAATGAAACACTTGCATACCTTCGTCCAGACGGAAAAACTCAAGTAACAGTTGAATATGATGAACAAAACAAACCAGTTCGTATTGATACGGTGGTTATTTCTACACAGCATGCACCAGAAGTGACGCTTGAACAAATTCAAAGCGACTTAAAAGAGCATGTCATCCGCCCTGTCGTTCCAAGTGAACTGATCGATGAAGAAACAAAATACTTCATCAACCCAACAGGCCGCTTTGTTATCGGTGGACCTCAAGGGGATGCTGGTTTAACTGGACGTAAAATCATCGTTGATACTTATGGCGGGTATGCTCGTCACGGTGGCGGTGCTTTCTCTGGTAAGGATGCAACGAAGGTTGACCGTTCGGCAGCATATGCGGCTCGCTATGTAGCGAAAAACATCGTAGCAGCTGGTCTTGCAGATTCATGTGAAGTGCAGCTTGCTTATGCAATTGGTGTTGCACAGCCTGTCTCCATTTCAATTGATACATTTGGAACAGGAAAAGCCTCTGAAGAGAAATTAATTGAAGTGGTACGTGCAAACTTTGATCTTCGTCCAGCTGGCATTATTAAAATGCTTGACTTACGTCGTCCGATCTATAAACAAACCGCTGCATACGGACACTTTGGCCGTCATGACTTGGATCTTCCATGGGAAAAAACGGATAAAGCCGACACGCTTCGCAAGGAAGCATTAGGAGAATAACAACATACAAAACCGCTTATTTTAAGCGGTTTTCCTTTTGATTAAAAAAAATTCTACAAAAAGCGTAAAAATGTGAAACAAAATTGGACAAAATACTGTCTAATTATAGGTCTACTTTTAAGAAATAACATAACGTGGAGGCAATAATATGTGTGGGTTTGTTGGTGTATTTAATCACCGTCCATTGTCCGAAACTACTGAGCAGGAAGAGTTAATTAAGCAAATGAATCGTCTCATCGTTCATCGAGGTCCGGATGATGAGGGGTACTTTCATGATGAGCATGTAGGATTTGGATTTAGACGTTTAAGTATTATAGATGTTGAACACGGAAAGCAGCCGCTTTCTTATGAAGATGAAAAATATTGGATTATTTTCAACGGAGAAATTTATAACTATGTGGAGCTGAAAGAAGAGCTTGTGAAAAAAGGCTATACGTTCAGCACAGATTCTGATACGGAAGTCCTTCTTGCCACATATCGCCACTATAAAGAAGAAGCGGCATCGAAGCTTCGCGGGATGTTTGCATTTTTAATTTGGGATAAAGAAGCGCAGTTATTATATGGCGCAAGAGATCCTTTCGGCATTAAACCGCTTTATTTTACACAAATGGATGACCAAGTGTACTTTGCTTCTGAACGCAAAAGCTTAATGGCTGTGAATGAGAACATTTTATTTGATGAGACTGCTTTGCAGCAGTACATGTCTTTTCAGTTCGTTCCTGAGCCAAATACACTTGATCAAAAAGTGCACAAAGTTGAGCCAGGTCATCAGTTTACACTGCGTCCAGGCCAAGACATTGCATTTAAGACTTACTGGAAAGTTCAATTCAAACCTGAACAAACACAAGAGCAGAAATTAGTAGAAGAAGTACGTGATGCTATCTATGATTCTGTAAAAGTCCACATGAGAAGTGATGTGCCTGTTGGTTCATTCCTATCAGGTGGGATCGATTCTTCTTTCATCGTGTCGGTCGCAAAAGAATTTCACCCTGAACTGAAGACATTCTCTGTTGGTTTCCAGCAGGATGGATTCAGTGAGGTAGATGTAGCAAAAGAAACAGCTGATAAGCTGGGATTGCAAAACTTTAGTGCTGTGATTTCTCCTGAGGAATATATGAATGAGCTTCCAAAGATCGTCTGGCATTTAGATGATCCTTTGGCTGATCCAGCGGCGATTCCATTGTATTTCGTGGCAAAAGAAGCGAAAAAACAAGTCACAGTTGTTCTTTCAGGTGAGGGAGCAGACGAGCTGTTCGGTGGATATAATATTTACCGTGAGCCGCTATCTCTAAAGCCTTTTGAATCTGTACCATCCATGCTGAAAAAGCTTCTTCTTCGTCTGGCTCGTTTAATGCCAGAAGGAATGAAAGGGAAAAGCTTTATCGTTCGCGGCTGTACGCCATTAGAGGAACGTTATATCGGCAATGCGAAAATCTTTGAAGAGCCAGTGAAGAAAAACCTCTTAAAGCAGTATGATCCGAACATCACGTATCGTGACGTGACGAAAACATACTTCGAGGAAAGTGCAGGCTACAGCGATATTAACAAAATGCAATATGTTGATATCCATACGTGGATGCGCGGGGATATCCTGCTGAAAGCAGATAAGATGACAATGGCGAATTCTCTTGAGCTTCGTGTTCCATTCCTTGATAAGGTCGTATTTGAAGCAGCTTCTAAAATTCCAGAAGAGTTGAAAACGAAAGACGGTACAACGAAATATTTATTGCGTAAAGCAGCAGAAGGCATTGTACCGGACCATGTGTTAAACCGTAAAAAACTAGGTTTCCCTGTGCCAATTCGTCATTGGCTGAAAAATGAGATGAACGCTTGGGCGAAAGATATCATTAAAAACAGTCAGACAGATGAATACATTAACAAGGCATATGTTCTTGATTTATTAAATGATCATTGTGCTGGAAAAGCAGATCATAGCCGTAAGATTTGGACTGTCCTGATCTTTATGATCTGGCATAGCATCTATGTAGAGCGCAGCATTGATCCAGAGCAGTTGAATCACCAGCCGAAAGAAGTTATTTTTAGCTAATGAAAAAGGTTTTCAGCTTTGTGCTGAAAACCTTTTTTGTCATGATAGAAAGTAGTGGAAAAGGGTAAAATAACAAGCGGTACACAGTTATTGCTTAATATCCTGAAAAAAACATGATAAAGTGAAGATACATGTATGATGTTAACGCGATAAAAGGGAACGATAGTATTGTCCTTTTTCTACATATTCTCTGCGGATACGATCCATGTCTTGGATATCTTCATCTGTTAACTGGCGAACGACTTTGGCTGGACGGCCAAAAGCGAGTGAACCTTTTGGGATGACTTTTCCTTGCGGGACAAGGCTACCTGCACCAATAAAGGCTCCTTCGCCAATTTCCGCACCATCGAGAATGATGGATCCCATGCCAATGAGGGCATTTTTTCGAATGATAGAGCTATGTAATGTGACTTGGTGTCCAATGGTAGCACCATCTTCAATAAGAAGTGTTTTTCCAGGACTTTGATGCAGACAGGATAAGTCTTGAATGTTGACGTTTTTTCCAATTCTGACAGGAGCTACATCGCCTCTAATGACCGTTTGGAACCAAACGCTTGAATATTCTCCAATTGTGACATCACCTGTAATGGTGGCGTTTTCTGCAACAAAGACCGATTCATGAATCTCAGGTGTAAACTGATGATATGGATAAATCACTTTTTCGACTTCCTTTCTTAATACAACATTTGTGAGGTGTTTACTTTGTGGACTTGGCATGCTGAAAGACCGGTTGGTACAATTGTCATTGTACATGGTGCTAGTGAATATCATGGCCGATATAAATGGCTGATCGAAATGTGGCGAAATGCAGGCTATCACGTCGTCATGGGTGACCTGCCTGGGCAAGGGACATCGACACGTGCGAGAGGCCACATTCGTTCTTTTCAAGAATACATTGATACAGTGGATGAATGGATTGAACATGCGAAGTCGTTCAGACTTCCGACATTTTTACTTGGACATAGTATGGGGGGACTGATTTCGATTGAATGGTTCAAGCAGTATACCCATACGAAGATTGATGGCCTTATTTTATCATCACCTTGTTTAGGTCTGCAATTTAAACCGAAGAAGCTGATGGATTTTGCGTCAAAAGGGCTAAATGTGCTGGCGCCGTCTTTTAAAGTCGAATCTGGGCTGTCGATCGAACTTGCCACACGGAATCAAGATGTGATAGAGGCAGATTCGAATGATTCGCTTTATGTGACGAAGGTGTCGGTTCGCTGGTATCGAGAACTGGTGAAAAATATCGATGCGGCGATGCAGCCTACGAATGTTTTTCGGTCGATTCCACTCCTGCTCATGCAGGCAGGCGATGACAAGATTGTAGATAAAACAAGAGTGATGAAATGGTTCAATGGCATTGAATCAACCAATAAATCATACCGTGAATGGGAAGGGCTTTATCATGAAATTTTTAATGAGCCCGAGCGAGAAGAAGTGTTTAAGGCGGCAAGAGCCTTTACTGATCAATATATTTGATTGTGAGCTTAAGTTGGGGGTGGATTGATTTGTCAGTACCAGAACGTCCTTTTGCACTGATGACGAAGGTGTATAAAGATATTTTTCCGCTAGTTCATCAGGAGCTAAAAAAGTGGCGGGCTCATGCAGAAATGATTGAAAATGAAGAACTGAGAACGCAGGCACTAGCGAGCATATCCAGTAAAACCTTCCACTGTGAAGGCGGGGGAATTTTATCTCTTCTTGCAGGTGAAGCGAAGGAAACGTGTATTGAATTCATTGTGGCGTACCAAACGATTAGCGATTATTTAGATAACTTATGTGACCGCAGTACATCACTTGATCCAAAGGATTTTCATATGCTGCATCAAGCGATGAGAGATGCACTCGATATTCATGCGGAGCTTAAGCCGTATTATCAATTCCGTGATGATCAAGAGGATCATGGGTACTTGCATGCGCTAGTCAGGACGTGCCAAGATGTGCTGTCACGTCTAGCGCATTATCCGATCATTCAGCCCTATTTACATACGCTGTGTGATTATTATAGTGATTTACAAGTACATAAGCATGTGGTTCCTCATGAGCGTGAACCTCGATTAGAGTCATGGTTCCGCCAGTATGAAAAGGATTTACCGAAGATGGAGTGGTATGAGTTTTCCGCATGTGCAGGATCAACGCTGGGTATTTTCTGTCTTGTGGCTTATGCACTGCAGCCTGATTTTACAGAGAAGCAGGCGAAGCAAATTTACGAAAGCTATTTCCCTTATATTCAAGGTCTGCACATCTTACTGGACTATTTAATCGACCAAGAAGAGGACAGGCTGGAAGGCGATTTAAATTTTTGCTCGTACTACAACTCTCATCATGAGATGATGGATAGACTACAGCATTTTATTGAAAAAGCGGATGAACAGCTGAAAGGCATTCCACACGAGAATTTTCACAAACTAATCAATAGAGGGTTACTTGCGGTCTATTTGTCTGATGAAAAAGTGACAGCTCAAAAAGAGATGAACAAGCTGGCAAAGCGGTTGATCAAATCAAGCGGGAAAACATCGTTCTTTTTCTATATCAATGGCAGAGCCTATCGAACCTATCAGAAAATGCCTTGGATGAAATCTTCTTAACGTATAAAATAAGCTCATCAGCTTGTAGAAAATGTTTTTCTACAAGCTTTTTTGTTTTGAACTGTTTCGCTTTGGACCATGTACAGTTCTTTTATGATTACAATCCTCTTATTTGCTGCCGATATTATTCTTAGTGTACGAAAAGTAGGAGAAAAGTATGAATCAAGCGAATCGTATCTCCTTCTTATGGCGTATATTTGTTGGAAATTTTAAAAAAGGGGAAGGTCGAATATGTCGTTTTTTAAAAAGTTTGCAGCAAGTGTAGGAATCGGTGCAGCAAAAGTGGATACAATTTTGGAGAAAGATGCGTATGAACCGGGAGAAGAAGTAAAGGGAACAGTCCATGTGAAGGGCGGAAAAGTGCCTCAAGATATTCGCTATATTGATTTAAAGTTGAATACATGGTACACCATCGTAAAAGATGATGAAGAGCAGCGAAAATACACAACGATCCATTCTGTCCGAGTGACTGAATCATTCACGATTCAGCCAGGGGAAGCTCATCAGTTTACTTTCTCTTTTTACCTTCCTCTTGATACACCAATGACTGTAGGTAAAGTAGAGGTGGCTGTTGTGACAGACCTTGATATTCAAGGTGGTATTGATAAATCTGATCATGACCGCATTTTTGTAAGCGCGCACCCGTGGGTGAATCGTGTGCTTGAAGCTGTTGGAAACTTAGGCTTTCACCTTCATGAAGCAGACTGCGAAGAAGCAACTTATTTCAGGCGCCGCCTTCCCTTTGTTCAAGAGTTTGAGTTCATACCGACTTCCGATTATTATCGTCAAATGCTTGATGAGTTAGAGGTGATTTTCTTCATTGATGAAGAGGGGCTAGATCTCATTTTTGAAGTTGACCGCAGAGCAAGAGGGCTGCGTGGCTGGCTGGAAGAAATGTATAATGACGGAGAACAGCTTGTACGTGTCCGCTTTACTCGATCAGAGCTTGCAGATGCAGAAGAGCTAGAAGTAGTGCTTGAAGAAATCATTGACCAATACGCTTATTAAATAATAAAACTCAAATCCATTAAGAGGATTTGAGTTTTTTTTCGATGGCTACCACAAAGGGCGGGTCGTTTTGAATATTCATGTATTGATAAGATATCACCTGTACTTCTTCGTGATGGAGTGTTTTGCAATAATCAAGGAGGATGTCCTTCTCTTTTTTTCCTTCAGGGTGCCCGTGGTAAATCACAAGAACGATCAGACCTCCAGGCTTTAACCAATCAATGAGCTGTTTGATCGCTTCAATGGTCGTATGGGCCTGAGTCGTGACGGTTTTATCGCCTCCTGGTAAGTACCCAAGATTGAACACTGCACCAGATATGTGACCATAAGCATCCGCTGGCAGATGCTCAGCAAGTTGTTCATGTCCGTCATGGATCAGGTGAACGTTTGGATAGTGCTCACCAAGTCTTTTGCTTGTTTGCTCAATGGCTTCCTTCTGTACATCGAATGCGAAAACTTGTCCATCTCTCCCGACAAGGTCAGCTAAATAGCGTGTATCATGGCCATTTCCCATCGTTGCATCAATGACAATATCGCCTTTTTGACAAGCACGTTCTAACAGCTCTTTACTAAAAGGGAGCATCCGTTTTAAAATCATTTTGCCGCTTCTTCCAATCTGACGAAGCGTTTACCTTGGTAGCTGTTACGTCTTTCAAGCTCAGCATTAATGGCATTGAGCACTTCCCATTTATTCACACTCCACATTGGACCTACCATTAATTCAATGGGACCATCGCCTGTAATACGATGAATAATCATTTCTGGGGGCAGGATCTCCAGCTGATCACAGACAAGCTGGACATATTCCTCTTGGCTGAGAAACTCTAGTTTGCCTTTCTCATATTGCTTTACCATCGGTGTTCCTTTTAACAGGTGAAGTAGATGAATTTTAATTCCTTGCACATCTAAATCAGCGACAGCTTTTGCTGTTTCCATCATCATATCTGGGTTTTCAAGAGGAAGACCGTTGATGATATGTGAACAGACTCGAATGCCATGTTTTCGCAGTTTTTCTACACCTTCTACGTAGCATTCATAATCATGGGCACGGTTGATGAGCATCGCTGTCCGCTCATGTACAGTTTGTAGACCAAGTTCAACCCATAAATACGTCCGTTCGTTTAACTCAGCTAAATATTCCACGACGTCATCTGGCAGACAATCAGGTCTTGTGGCAATCGATAAACCAACCACTCCATCCAGATTCATGACGGTTTCGTATTTTTCTTTTAAAACAGGAAGCGGCGCATGTGTGTTTGTGTAAGCTTGGAAATACGCCATGTATTTTCCATCTTTCCATTTTGTATGCATCCGGTCCTTGATTTCATTAAATTGAGTGATGAGATCATCCGCCCGGTTCCCTGCAAAATCACCAGATCCTGCTGCGCTGCAAAATGTGCAGCCTCCATGTGCGACAGTACCATCACGGTTTGGACAATCAAAGCCGCCGTCTAATGCGACTTTAAATACTTTATGACCAAAGTGCTCACGCAAATGATAATTCCATGTGTGATAACGTTTTTCGCTGTTTGAATATAAAAAAGGGTTATGCTGATCCAAGTCAGTAACCTCCTTGCATAATAATAGGCATCCTTAAAGTTTAACAAAAATCACGAAAGAGGACAATTGAATCTGTCCAACATTTTCTTTAGTGAAAAAGCTTTACGTGGGCAAAATAGGCGAGAGCAATGATGAAATGGAGGGATGGCTAGATGGCAACTAGAAAATCAATCGATGAATTTGTCCAAAAAAGCACTGAGACTCTTGAGTTTGCAAGCGAACAGTTTGATTTGAGCTCTCGCCAAGAACATTATAACGTAGAAGAATTTTCAAAAGCGCAGCTCATGCTTGAGGATGCGGTGAATGAATTAGAAAAGTTAAAAGATGTCGCCAATGATCAGCAAAGAGAACGTTTAGACAGAACGCGTGTACAAATTCAAAGTCTGCAAAACCAAATGATTTTAGGTATTTCATACGAGAACGAATGATGAACAGATCCTTCTTTTAAGGGTCTGTTTTTATTTTTTGGCTGTTTTCGCAAAGATTGTTGTTTTTGGATATATATTTGTAATAGGTTTTTGTTCTGTTAAAGTATGTTATATATAGAAATTGCAAATATCTTCAAGGGGGTAGAAGAAATGTTGGAGACTCTTCCTGATTGGTTTTGGGCATTATATTACTTGTTTTTCTTAGCAACATTAGGAACCGCAATATTCAGTGTTGTGAAAAATAAACATAGGGGATTGTCCATTCTAACCATTGTATTTACTGTTACAATTCCGATTATTAGCCTGATAAATAGCATTGGTAGAGTAGAAGGAATGAATGAATTTGAACACTTATTTAGTCAATTGCGACAGGGTGCAGTTTGGTCTATCTTTACAGTTATAGGCTATATATTTTTATTAGTATGGTGGGTGCTAATCCTGTTTAAAAAGCAAGTCCAAAAACAAAGTAATAGTATCTAATTAAAACATTGTAGAGACCTCAATATTCGGGGTCTTTTATTATGCACTTTTTCAGGCGATTATGAAAGTTATGAACGTGTTGAACACCCTAAACCAGAAGCAAACCTGGCTTCCGAAAGCTTTTAAGTAGCTTCGTCATTTTATCTGGTTCGTCTGCCTATTTTTTTCTAGAGTCTCTTGACTTTTCAATTAAGTGTCTATATTGTATTAAGTGTACTACATCAACTAATACACTACAGACACTTAAACGTGAAGAAAGGTGTTTAACCATGAAAAAAGAAAAAAAACCAATCAATTTAAAGTGGATGGTGCTGGCTGTTGCGTTAGCATGTACATTTTTTTTCGTTCTCGTTTTCATTGGTTTTGAAGTTCAAAAAGATTTTATTCCAAATTCGGTCCCTTTAATGCAAGGACATGATCAAGCGATAGGACTGCAAAAGCATGAATGAGAAAAGAGGGAGCCATCATGATTCAAATAGATCCAAGAAGCGCTGCACCAATATATGAACAAATCATTGAGCAGTTAAAAATTTTGTGCTTAAAAGGCGTGATGAAACCAGGTGACAAACTGCCCTCTGTGAGAGAGCTTGCCACCATTATTATTGCGAATCCAAACACCGTCAGCAAAGCGTATAAAGAGCTTGAACGGGAAGGAATTATTGAAACATTAAGAGGCCGTGGAACGTATGTGACAGAAGGTGCACAGTTAAAGCTGAATGAAGGGAAGGTGTTAGAGATGAAGGAGCAATTAAGGCAACTCATTATTGAAGCTCATTATGCCGGTATTGATATTCATCAACTCAAAGAGTGGCTGGAGGAGATCAGCTCAAGTCTAAAAGGAGGAAAACAAGTTGATTGAGGTCAGAAATGTATCAAAGAAATTAAATGGACGCGAAGTACTCAGCAACGTTTCCTTCAAGATAGGCGAAGGAGAGATCTTTGGTCTGCTTGGCCGGAATGGCTCTGGTAAAACAACACTTCTTCGCTTGATTCAGCAAATCCTTCTTCCAGATGAAGGAGAGATTTATTTTAAAGATGTACTCGTAAAAGACCACCCGTTAGTGAAGCAAAATATTGTGTATATGCCAGTCGTAAATCCCTACTTTGACCGGTACAATTATGGACAGCTTGTGAAGCTGTTAAAACAACTGTATCCAAAGTTTGACGTGACATATGCCAATGAGCTGGTGAACCGGTATGAGATTCCGGAAAAAGTGAAATACCGTGAATTGTCGACAGGTTTAAAGAAGCAGCTGTCCCTCATTTTAAGTTTTGCCATCAAACCAGCAGTCATTTTGTTAGATGAGCCGACAGACGGGATTGATGCAGTCACAAGAAATGACGTTCTTCAGCTGATGATTGACGAGGTGGCAGAACGACAAACAACGATTTTAATTACATCTCACCGTTTAGAGGATATTGAGCGTATGTGTAACCGAATCGGGTTTTTGGAAGGAAATCAGCTCACAAGTGTTATGGATTTAGACGAATTAAAGAATGACTACGTTAAAATCCAGATGGCATTTGAAGAGGATATGAACTTAAGTATTAGAAAAAAAGGCGTTGCCATCTTAGATCAAGCGGGTGTGTTCTATACAGCACTTGTACTCAAAACAGATGAAGAAGCAAAAGAGTATTTGAAATCGCTTGAACCAAAAGTCTGGCATGAACTGCCTGTAAATTTAGAAGAAGTATTCATTGCGAAGTTTGGAGGGAAACGCAGATGGTAAAGCGGCAATTGTTATATAAGGAATGGAAGCAGTCTGAGCTGACATTCATTTTAGTGATGCTTGTTGCGGTATTTGCGACGCCATTATCCTTTTTAATGGAATACTCATCCTTTCAAGATTGTTTAGAAAACCGAGAATGTCTAATGGATACAACAACATTCACTTATATTTTTAAGACGGACGCATTTCTCTCACTTTCATGGGTCATGGGAATATTTTTTGCTGTGATTCAGCTAGGATTTGAAAGAAATAAAGGGCAGATGGACTTTACCGTATCCTTGCCGTTTAGTAGAAGTTCCATCTTTCACACAAAGTTTTTCTTAGGTGCTGGAATTATTGCAAGTGTTCATGCTGTTTCATACCTTCTCATTTATTTATTAAAATTAGGTCTTGGGCCAATAGAGACACCTGGATTCAACAGTCATTATTTCTCTGCGTTGTTGTCAGCCTTGATGATCTATAGTTTGTTTTTTGCAGCAGGTGCTTTAACAGGGAGTGCTATTTCTCAAGCAATCGTTGGATTCAGTACAGCTATTTTACCTTACTTAGTGATTGGTTTACCAATCCTTCATTTAGATTTTATCTTTAAAACAAGCGGGATGTGGCTGGATAAAATCTTTAATTTTTTGATCACGCCCATTTCCCCCATTACTTATATTACAGCTAACAGTTTTTATCAGGAATATCCGCTTTGGTTCAATGGTGAAGAATACATCATTCCAATTGTCATGATGTTGCTATTTTACCTTATTGGCTTGTTTAGCTTTATTAAACATCCAATTGAACGAAATGGCCGATTCTTCCTTTATTCAATAATGGATCGCCCAATTCAAATTATGGTGATCGTGTTTGGCGTCTTAGGGTTTGGCTGGGTTGGTTTCTCTTCAGATTCATTAATTGGATATTTTGTTGGCATGTGCATCGGTGGAGCTGTAGGCGCACTGACGAGTTATTTCTTAATCTATCGAAAAAGATAAACAGAGAGCAGGGGAGTAGAGATGATTCAAATTCAATCGTTAGATCATGTGTTTAAAATTGGGAAAAAGGGCAGGGAGAACGAGATTCCTGTGCTCAAAGACATTGACTTGTCTATTAAAAGAGGCGAAATTGCATGTATCGTCGGACGAAGCGGTTCGGGGAAATCAACTTTACTGAATTTAATATCGGGATATATTACGCCAACAAGCGGACAAATTATGGTTGATGGCACCAATGTGACCGGCTTTAATGAGAAAGAATGGGCAGACTTTCGGTTAGATCATTTTGGCTTTATCTTTCAAAGCTTTCAATTGATCGGGAGTTTAACAACATATGAGAACGTTGAACTTCCGCTCACTTTAAAAGGTGTGAAGCCGTCTGAGCGAAAAGTGAAAGTAAAGGAAATGCTGAAACGAGTTGGTCTTGAACATCACGCAGGGCATTATCCTAATGAACTGTCAGGTGGACAGCAGCAGCGTGTGAGTATTGCAAGAGCCTTGATCCTTAATCCGTCTATTATTTTAGCGGATGAACCAACAGGCAGTCTGGATTCAGAAACTGAAGGAGAAATTCTAGCCTTTATCCAGCAGCTCAATCGTGAAAAAGGAATTACATTTGTCATCATTACACATGACGATGAAGTCGCTTCAATCGCAGACACAACGTTCCAGCTTCATGATGGTGTGTTAAAGAAAGGGGATCAGTCCATTGAAATTTAGAGATCAGGTCAAATTCATCAGAAGAAATATGAAGAAAAATAGATTGCGTGTGTTTATGACCATACTTGCAACGACAATGGCATGCTCTTTCTTAATCGTTCTAGCGTCAGTTGGTTTTGGTCTGCAAAAATCGGCTCAAGATGAAATCATGAAACAACAAATTATCACAGAAATTAAAGTGTTAGGCAAAGAAAAAGGTGACGTCAAGGTTGACGATTTAAAGAAATATGATCATGCGAAATCTGTCGTTGCAAGAACGTCAATCATTCCATCGGTTCACGTCGAGCTCGATAATCGCTCAAGTGATACGCAGGCTGTACTGACAGATATGAAAGAAGAAAAAGAGGCAGGCCTTGAACTAGACCGTGGAAAAGTCCCAACATCGGCGAATGAAATTGTAGTTGGGTATCAAATGGCAGAACAACTTTGGACGGAAAAAGAACGAAAAGACTATGAAAAAGAAATGAATCAGACATCAAATGGTGAAGATACACCGGAAGAGCCAAAAGGCTATACGAAGGAAATTTTAAACAAAGTCATTCAAATCAAGGTACCAAAACTGAATGAAGAAAATGAAGTGGTGAAAGAAAAGACGTTCGATTTCCGTGTCGTCGGTGTATTGAAGAAACCGAATTTGGAGTGGCAGCAGGATCATAAAATTCTTATTCCGAATGCTTATGAAAAAGAATTTAGTCAAGTGCTCGATCTGTCTCCTGATGCAGGAAATGTCGAAAAAATGACGTCTGTCTATGCTGATAAGTTCGACAATGTCGGTGCGCTCACAGATAAGCTGACAGATGACGGCTATCAAGTCATCTCTGTGACGAATCAGCTTGAAGGAATGGATATGTTCTTTACAGTCTTTAAAATTGGACTCATCTTTGTTGGATGTATTGCGGTCATTATTTCGGCGATCGGCATTTTCAATACGATGACAATGGCCGTAACAGAGCGGACACAAGAGATTGGGATCATGAAAGCCATCGGTGCGAATCCTTCCATTATTAAGCGAATGTTCCTCATGGAAAGTGCTTATATTGGGGTGATTGGATCGATCATCGGGATCATCATCTCGTACATCGTTAGTTTTGCAGTGAATTTAATCATTCCAGCAATTTTGTCTTCCATGTCTGAAGGGGGATCCAGTGATCAATTCTCGATCACCTTCTCCTATATTCCGCTAAGCCTTGTGGTCACAGCAACAGTGATTAGTGCAGGAGTCGCCATTATTTCTGGACTCAATCCAGCACGTAAGGCGACAAAAACGAATGTATTAACAGCATTAAGAAGAGAAATTTAAAGAAGAACCTCCTGTACCTATATTGGGCTGACAGGAGGTTTTTTTATCGTCAAAAGATGTTTATTGCTTTGGTGCCCGGTAACCTGCACGCTCAGCTTCTTCTACGGAGCAGAACATTTTGGTCACGTTTTTTGTCCGTGAGTAGTATCTGCTGCTCGGTGTGTGATATATGCCGTTGACACTTCCTTTAATATTACAGGCGGCAGATTCTTTTTTTGTTTCTTTTTGTGACTCATGACCGCCAGTATTCGACCCATCATCTTTAGGAGCAGATCGCTGGGCCGATGACGTGGTGTCTTTGTTTACTTTCTGGTGTTCTTTTTTGAGTGTTTCGTTTGTAGAGGTTAGCTTGTCTATTTTCTCTTCAAGCTCATGGATGGTTTTTTCTTGCTGTTTGACTGTCTTCTTTTCGGAGGTGATGGTTTCTAATTTCTTGGATAGCTTTTCTTTTTCTTTGGTCACGTCTTCTAAAGAGGCCGTCAGCGTTTCTTTGTCTTCCTTTAGACGAGAAATGTCAGATGCTAATTGTTTTTGCTCTTTCAGCAGCTGTTCAGAAGATGGATCTGCTTGTGCTTTCGGAACACCTGTGCCGGCAAACGGTAATGACATAATAGAAAAAACAAGACCAATGGTCAAAAAAGGATAGAAGAGTTTTTTTGAAAAGATTTGTTGATTTTGGTGTTTAAGTAATAAATAATTGACGGCATATCCTATGGCGAAACAAATACATAAAAGACCTATGATGAGTAACATCATCATCTGGCAGCCCCCCTATATCGCTATTTATACCTATCATACCTCATTTTTCCATTTTGGGGAGCGGTTCAATTAAAAAAACCCTGTTTATACAGGGTTTTCAGCTAATGGCAATCCTTTGATTGCTTCTTTTACCGTTAAATAAGTGATCGTATTCTGGAAGTCTGTATCTAAGTCTTTCATTTTCATCGCAAGCTGTGGTTTGATCCCAGTGATGATGAGTTCAGTTCCAGTTAAGTTCAGCAGGTGATGCAGTTTGAAAATTCGCGCTGCAACGGAATCATCGACATCAATTAAACCAGAAAGATCGACAATTAAATAATCATCCTTTGAATCTTCTAATATACAAGTTAACTTCGCAACGATGGCATCAAAGCGTTCTTCTGATAATTTTCCGATGAGTGGAAGAGCGGAAACACCATTTTTGATTGGGACAATTGGCGTCGACAGAGAGGTGACTTCCTGTAAGGAATCTTCTAGGAGTTGTTCATATTCTTTCTGCTTTGTAATGTCCTTTTGAAAGCCAATAAAAAATGTTTTGTCATCTTGTTCAATGTATAGAGGGTCTATATTGAGTTCATTCCAAAAAAAAGTACCGTCTTTTTTATAATTTTTGAGCTGTGTGGTAATAGGTGTTTTGTTTTGAATTCCGTGACGTATTAAGGCAAGTTGCTCTTGATTTGTGTCTTTTCCTTGGAGGAATCGACAATTACGTCCAAGAATCTCATCTGGTTTATATCCAGTCATTTGTGTAAAGCCATGATTCACATAAACGATAGGGTTATCCTCTAAAGAAGGGTCTGTAATGACAACACCAATCCGCGCATGATCCAGCGCTTTTTTTATGAGTTCAAGCTGTTTTTGCAAGCCGAAGATGTTCGAGCTGACCATATTACCCTCCTTTGTTGCTGCTATCAGACATTTAAGATGGTTTTTTTAAAACCAAATGAATTCTTTTTAAACGTAACATAACATATGTTCTGTTTCAATGATTGCAATCGCTTTGTTAAATTTGTCATCATAGTTTGTCCTCCATTAGAATAGAGTAAGTAAGGAGACTTTTCATTAGAAAAAGAAGGAATCATTTGAGGATAATTCATAAAATGACAAAAATAGTTAATATGGATTAGGTGAAAATGATTCCAATGCATCAAGATTGTTTTTGGGTCATTCACATATAATGGAAGAAACAAGCTTTTTTTCTTCGTTAGAGAGAATAGACCTTTTACATGGATTATGACGGAACAGCAGAATGGCATTACAGGGGGCTGGACAGCCTGAAGTCGCTTTACTATTCTAAGGGCTTTAGGAAGGTGATGAAAATGCTGCAACAAGTCATTATTGCTTGCGCCATTGGAGGGGTCATGGGCATTCTCGGTCACGTAAAGAAAAAAGGCAGGCTAGAGAAGCCCAGAATGACAAAGAAGTTTATTTATCTAGGGTTTATTGAAGATTGGCTCGTTGGGATGATTGCTGCTACACTGCTTGTCTTATCCTCAAATCCCGAATCTAGTCTGCACTTGATCATCTTATCCATTATTTCAGGTTACGGAGGAGAAGCAGTTCTGCGAAGCTTCGATTTTGTGAGAGAAGAACGTTCACAGGATGCAGGCTCCAACCGTCATAACCGATCTCCACACGAATAATATCCTCACTTTACCCTAGTCTAGGGTACATTCCCATTGTATACAAACCTGCTTGCACTTATGATCATAATTCTATAAAATACTACTTAGATGACGGTTACGATAAGAACAGTGAAGAGGAGTAGTAGGAAAGCAGTATTTGTCTTTAGAGAATTGACGGCTGGTGAAAGTCAATCAAATCTGCTTCTGAACTCGCCTCAGAGTTGCAGTTGCGTTAAAGCTTCTGTCGCATGTCTGCGTTAAAGATATTAAGTGAGCGTATGAACAGTTCATGACGCTAACAAGGGTGGTACCGCGGGAACCAAAAAATCTCTCGTCCCTTTCCAGGGATGAGGGTTTTTTGGTGATTTTAGAAAAATCTGAATTCTTGCAGTGGTCATCTGAGCAGATAAAGCCGTACATATTAAAGGAGGTTTTCACATTGAGTTTTCAGCATCGGGAAATTGAAAAAAAGTGGCAGGATTATTGGCTGACACATAAAACATTCGCCACATCTGACTCGGAAGATAAACCAAAGTTTTATGCGCTAGATATGTTTCCTTATCCATCAGGAGCAGGGCTTCATGTAGGGCATCCTGAAGGATACACAGCAACGGATATTTTATCACGTATGAAACGTATGCAGGGCTACGATGTTCTTCATCCAATGGGATGGGACGCATTTGGTCTTCCAGCGGAACAATATGCGCTGGATACAGGAAATGATCCAGCTGCATTTACAGAAGAGAACATTAATAATTTCCGCCGTCAAATTCAATCATTGGGCTTCTCGTATGATTGGGATCGAGAAATTAACACGACAGATCCGAATTATTATAAATGGACCCAGTGGATTTTCTTGAAATTGTACGAAAAAGGATTGGCGTATATTGATGAAGTACCTGTAAACTGGTGCCCAGCACTCGGTACAGTCCTTGCAAATGAAGAAGTCATTGATGGGAAAAGTGAGCGCGGAGGGCATCCTGTTGAAAGACGTCCAATGAAGCAATGGATGCTAAAAATTACAGCATATGCGGACAGGCTGTTAGAAGATTTAGAAGACATTGATTGGCCTGAAAGCATCAAAGACATGCAGCGCAACTGGATTGGACGTTCTGAAGGTGCACATGTTCACTTCGAAGTAGAAGGACATGACGAACAGTTTACTGTGTTTACAACACGTCCTGATACACTATTTGGTGCAACATATGCCGTTCTTGCACCAGAGCATGCGCTAGTTGAAAAAATTACAACAGCTGCTCAAAAAGAAGCAGTTGAAGCATATATCAAAGAAATTCAGTCTAAGAGTGATTTAGAGCGAACAGATCTTGCTAAAACGAAAACGGGCATTTTCACAGGTGCTTATGCCATCAATCCATTGAATGGGGAAAAGATGCCGATCTGGATTGCAGATTATGTGTTAGCCACATATGGCACTGGAGCGATCATGGCAGTTCCTGCTCATGATGAGCGTGATTATGAATTCGCCAAAACATTCGATCTTCCAATCAAAGAGGTTGTCGAAGGTGGAGACATTGACAAAGAAGCCTACACAGGTGATGGAAAGCACATCAACTCTGATTTCTTAAACGGCTTAGGGAAAGAAGAAGCAATTGAAAAAGCGATTGCATGGCTGGAAGAACATCAAAAAGGTGAAAAGAAAGTCACTTATCGTTTAAGAGACTGGCTGTTCAGCCGTCAGCGTTACTGGGGAGAGCCAATTCCAATTATTCATTGGGAGGACGGAACATCTTCAGCTGTTTCAGAAGAAGAGCTTCCACTGATTTTGCCTAAGACGACTGAGATTAAGCCAAGCGGAACAGGTGAATCACCTTTAGCGAATATTAAAGATTGGGTAGAGGTCGTCGATCCAGTGACAGGTAAAAAAGGACGCCGTGAAACCAATACGATGCCACAATGGGCAGGTAGCTGCTGGTACTTCTTACGTTACATTGATCCACATAACACAGAAGAACTTGCATCTCCTGAAAAGCTGAAGAAATGGCTTCCGGTTGATGTGTATATTGGTGGAGCAGAACATGCTGTGCTTCATCTGCTATATGCACGATTCTGGCATAAATTCTTGTATGATATTGGTGTTGTTCCAACAAAAGAACCGTTCATGAAATTGTTCAACCAAGGAATGATTCTTGGTGAAAATAATGAAAAAATGAGTAAATCAAAAGGGAATGTTGTCAACCCAGATGATATCGTAGAATCTCATGGTGCAGATACATTAAGACTGTATGAAATGTTCATGGGACCTTTAGATGCATCGATTGCTTGGTCTGAAACAGGTCTTGATGGTGCTCGTCGTTTCCTAGATCGTGTATGGCGTCTGTTTACAAATGAAGATGGCTCCATCAGTGATAAAGTGACAGAGCAATCTGGCGGCGCATTAGAGCGCAGCTACCATGAAACCGTCATGAAGGTAACGGATCATTATGAAGGCTTACGTTTCAATACTGGGATTTCACAATTAATGGTGTTCATCAACGATGCATACAAGGCTGACACACTGCCGAAAGAATATGCAGAAGGATTTGTGAAACTTCTTTCTCCGATTGCACCGCATGTAGCGGAAGAGCTTTGGAATAAACTTGGTCATGAAGGGTCTATTTCTTATGAAGCATGGCCGCAATATGATGAGTCAAAACTTGTCGATGATGAAGTGGAAATTGTCGTACAGCTAAATGGAAAAGTGAAAGCAAAATTAACGGTTCCTGCTGATGCAACAAAAGAGCAGCTAGAAGAGCTTGCGAAAAATGATGCACGGATAAAAGAACAGCTTGAAGGGAAAACAATCCGTAAAGTGATTGCGGTTCCTGGAAAACTTGTCAATATTGTCGCGAACTAATGAACGCACCCATCGGTATCCAGCCGATGGGTGTTGTTTATTTCCCGGGACATAATTTTGTCGAAAACAAGGTAATTCCTCCATCAATCTCGTATTTAACAAGTTGATCAAGAAAATGAGGAGTGACGTCAATGGAAAAGGAAAGCAAACGTGAACAACTGCTCAGTTTATTAGGGGAAATGCCGGAGCGCCATCGTGTGGAGGCGTATACGTTAAAGATTGAGGAACGTGAATCGTACTTAGTAGAAACACTCATTCTCTCTATTCATGGGGTGGAGGAAGTTCCGGCTTATTTTGTGAAGCCGAAAGATACAGTGAAAAAAAGGCCAGTTGTCTTGTTTCAGCATTCTCATGGTGGGAATTATGTGGATGGGAAAGAAGAGTTATTGAAGGGGGCTCATTATTTGCAAGCGCCTTCATACGCAAAAGAATTCACTTCAAAAGGCTATAGTGTGTTGGCGATTGATCACGCGGGATTTGGTGAAAGAAGGGGAAGAACAGAAAGTGAAATTTTCAAAGAAATGCTGTTAACAGGAAAAGTGATGTGGGGCATGATGCTGTATGAGAGCATGTGTGCAATTGATTATTTGCTGTCCCGCTCTGATGTGCTTCCAGAGCGTTTAGCTGTTTTTGGGATGTCAATGGGCGGCCTTCTTTCATGGTGGACGGCAGCACTTGATGAGAGGGTCAGTGTGTGTGTGGATCTTTGCGCACAGGTTGATCATCACACATTGATTGAAACGAATCATTTAGATAGACACGGTTTTTACTATTATGTACCGAGCTTAGCTAAGCACTTTACAGCAGCTGACATCCAAGAAATGATTTTCCCAAGACCGCATTTAAGCTTAGTTGGAAAGCATGATCAGCTTACACCTGCTGAAGGTGTTCGACGAATTCAACAGACATTAAGTCAAGCCTATCAAGCTGCTTCCTTAAAGGAACGTTATCAGCTTGTAGGTTTACATGCAGGTCATTTTGAAACGGCTGCTATGCGCCACGAGGCTACACGTTTTTTGAAAAAGTGGCTGTAATCAATAGATGGCATGGACATACTACTCCGATAGAAGATGAAGGAGGAAACAGATGAAAAAAATCACCATGATTGGCGGATGTGGTGTCATCGGACGTTTATTAACTAAAGAGCTCTCTTCGGAGTATGACCTGACCATCATTGATCAAACAAGATGTGTAGAAGAAGTCATTTTTGCAAATGCGGCAATTGAAGAGGAGTTGTTTCAAGCCATTCCAAGAGATACAGATGTGATCATTCATCTTTTAAACATAGACATGACGCATGATGTGATGAATGAAAAGGAGTTTGCAAAAATGAATGATGTGTTTTGGATAAGCACGTATAATATGTTTCGTTCAGCGGCAAGGTTAAGCATTCCAAAAGTCATTTTTGCAAGCAGTAATCATGTGACAGATCGCTATGAAAAAGATGGGCACTCCTTACTAGGGCGAGAAATTACGACTGATGATGTACCAGCAACGAAAAATGTGTATGGCATTTTAAAATTTGCTTCCGAACAGCTAGGGCGTTTGTTTCACGATCAAACAGGTATGTCTGTCATCAATTTGAGAATTGGAACCGTCGTGACAGATGAGGTGGAAGGATTGCACACTAAAAAAAGAACGAAACGAACGCTTCTTTCACATGAAGACCTTTTCGGCATGATCAAGGCCGCCATCGAAACGGAAGTTCCATTCGGGACTTATTATGCTGTATCAGAAAACGAAGGAAAACCTTGGTCTACTCAGTCAACGAAGCAGGAGTTAGGCTACAGGCCAGATGTCAATACGGCAGAAATTCTGAAAGAAAACGATCAGGCATAGGGCATAATCATGACATTAGCTCATGATCTTTTTCTTTTCATTGATGAGGCTAAAAGCACGAATGGCATGATCATCTCTGTGGTCTGTCATGATGATTATAGACGCTTTCTTCCCCCGTTTGTTACATTTTAATCACGATATCGTCAAAGGCTGCAGCTTATGTTCAGACGAAATGATAACGCTTACAAAGAAAGGGCGTGATGAACATAGATCGTTCTATTAAAGGCCGATTGTTCAATGTATTTAATTACTCTTTTCTACTCATGTTCGCATTAATATGTGTGCTCCCGTTCATCCATGTCATTGCCGCCTCTTTTGCGACAGTAGAAGAGGTCATCTCAAAGAAGTTTATTTTGTTTCCAACGACGTTTTCTCTAGAGGCCTATCGCTATATCTTTTCTACAGATATTGTGTATCGCAGCCTGATTGTATCCATTCTTGTGACACTCGTTGGAACAGCGGTCAGCATGTTTTTATCCTCACTCATGGCGTATGGGCTGTCTCGTCAGGAGCTAAAGGGCCGAAGAACCCTCATGTTTCTCGTTGTCTTCACGATGCTGTTTAGCGGAGGGATGATTCCAACGTTTATCGTCGTGAAAACACTTGGGCTGCTTGATACTTACTGGTCACTCATTCTGCCAGTGGCCATCAATGCATTCAATTTGATCATTTTGAAAAACTTCTTTCAAAACATACCAGCAAGCCTTGAAGAATCAGCGAAGATGGACGGCTGTAACGATTTAGGGATCTTCTTTAAAATCGTGCTGCCACTTTCTTTGCCAGCTATTGCGACGATTTCACTTTTTTATGCCGTGACGTATTGGAATACGTACATGACAGCCATTTTATATTTAAACGATTCGGTGAAATGGCCAATTCAGGTCCTGTTAAGACAAATCGTCATTGTATCAAGCGGTATGCAGGGAGATATGTCAGATATGGGCTCATCAACACCGCCGCCAGACCAAACCATTAAAATGGCGGTCATCGTCGTGGCGACCATTCCCGTTCTGCTTGTCTATCCATTTATTCAAAAGCATTTCAACAAAGGGGCATTACTAGGTTCTGTAAAGGGTTAAAAAGATGGAATAACGGAGGGATCTTATGGGGAGAAAGAAATTATGGCTGATTGCCTTTGTTTTGTTATTTGCCGCAAGTGGTATTCTGTCAGCTTGTTCAAGTAAAGGGGCAAGTTCATCAGATGAAAAGGTTGATTTAGACAAAAAGGTGAAGCTGACATGGATGGCGATTTTATATCATCAGCAGCCGCCGAAAGATTCAGTGTTAGAAGAGATTGAGAAGCTCACAAATACAGAGCTTGATATTACGTGGGTGCCTGATGCGGTGAAAGAAGACCGTTTAAATTCAGCACTTGCCGCAGGGAACCTCCCGCAAATTGTGACGATTCAAGACATTAAGAATTCATCTGCTATCAATGCGTTCAGATCAGGCATGTTCTGGGAAATCGGTCCATACTTAAAGGATTATCCAAATTTAAGTAAGATGAACGAACTGATTAATAAAAATGCCTCTATCGATGGGAAGCTTTATGGCATTTATAGAGAGAGACCACTTTCAAGACAAGGGATTGTCATTCGAAAGGATTGGCTTGAAAATTTAAATTTGGATACACCAAAAACGCTGGATGACCTTTATGAAGTAGCCAAGGCATTTACTGAAAAAGATCCGAACAAAAATGGTAAGGACGATACAATTGGTTTTACAGACCGTAATGATTTGATTTACGGTGCATTTAAAACGCTCGGTTCTTATGAAGGAATGCCAACAGATTGGAAAGAAGAAAACGGCAAGTTTACGCCAGACTTTATGACAGATGAATATATGAATACAATGAAATATATGAAAAAGCTGCGTGACAATGGCTATATAAACAAAGACTTCCCAGTCACAAGCAAAACGCAGCAGCAAGAATTGTTCTCACAAGGAAAAGCGGGTATCTATGTTGGAAATATGGTAGATGCAGTGAACTTAAGAGATGATGCAACAGATAAGAACATGGAAGTGGATATTATCAACCGAATCAAAGGCCCAGATGGCAAAGAACGTGTATGGGCATCAGGCGGCCATAATGGCATCTTCGCCTTCCCTAAAACAAGCGTCAAATCTGAAGCAGAGTTAAAGAGAATTTTGGCTTTCTTTGACCGCATTGCAGAAGAAGACGTATATGGTCTCATGACGTATGGGATTGATGGAAAGCATTATAACAAACAAGATGGAAATACATTTGTGAGGGAAGAAAGCCAAGTGAAAAGCTGGCAGACAGATGTACAGCCGCTTGTCAGCCTCGTAGGGATTGATAAACGTTACTTGAAAAATAAAGGCGATGCAGTTCGTACAAAATATGAAGAGCTAGAAGAAGACAATAAAAACATCATTGTCGCTAACCCTGCTGAAAGCCTGTATTCAGAAACGGCATCAGAGCGAGGAAATGAATTGAAGAAAATCATCGATGATGCAACCTATAAGTTCATTCTTGGTGATATCAACGAAGAACAATTTAAGAAAGATGTAGAGAAGTGGAAATCAAATGGTGGAAATAAAATCATAGAAGAATATGAAGCTTCCTTTAAAAAATCAAAATGATGAACATGAAGACCCCCGCTTAGTAAAAAGCGGGGGTGTTTTCATTAAAAGTCGAAGTTGTCTGGATCAGGACCAATTCGTTTATTTTCATTTAAGGCAGACAGGCGCTTCATATCCTCATCAGATAGGACAAAATCGAAAATATCGGCATTTTCTTTTAAACGATGGGCTTTCGTTGATTTAGGAATCGTAATGACGCCTTTTTGCACATCCCAGCGCAAAATAATTTGAGCAGGTGTTTTGCTGTATGTGCCCGCAAGCTCCGTGATCAGCGGGTGGTGCAGCAGCTCTCCCTGCATAAGTGGTGACCAGGCTTCCATTTGGATGCCATGTGTTTTCAAATACGTAAACAGCGTTTCCTGCGTGAGTTTTGGATGAAACTCGACTTGATTAATCGCTGGAATGATGTCCGCATCTTTCAATAATTCATCTAGATGATGCGGCTGGAAGTTACTCACACCGATGGCTCTGACTTTTCCTTCACGGTACAGCGTTTCAAGCGCGCGCCATGCTTCCTTGTATTTTCCTTCAACTGGCCAGTGAATTAAATACAGATCAAGGTAATCAAGCTGAAGTTTTTTCAGGCTGTCTTCGTATGCTTTTAGTGTCGCTTCATATCCTAAATCGGCATTCCACACTTTGGATGTCACAAAGATGTCTTCGCGGCGAAGGCCTGTTTCTACTAGACCAAGTTGTATGCCTCGTCCAACACCTTCTTCATTGCCGTAAATAGAAGCTGTATCAATACTGCGATATCCTAATTGAATGGCTGTTTTAACAGCTTCAATTAATTCCGTGCCCTCTTCAACCTGAAAGACCCCAAGACCAAATCCTGGCATGCGGACGCCGTTGTTTAATGTTTTTGTACTTTGTAAATCGTTCATTTGAAAGACTCCTTTAAATGGTTTGTTTGTATTCTTTTTGTTCGATTTGATGACTCACCATCGTGAGTATGGCCGCTATGAGCACCATGATGCCGCCAACCCAGCCGGTATGCACAAGCCCAAGGGTATCTGTCACGATACCGCCTAAAAATGAACCAATGGCGATACCTGCATTAAAGGCAGCGATATTCAGAGCGGAAGCAACATCGACAGCTCCAGGTGTATACCTTTCTGCAAAATCAACGACGGCAACTTGAAGGCCGGGTACATTCATGAAAGCAAACAGTCCCATCAGCATCACAGTTCCAATCCCGAGTGTCATAAATCCAGCAGTAAAGCTAAGGATAAACAAGATGAGACTTTGAATGATAAACATATAAATCAGTGCCTTCATTGGCTGTTTATTCGCTACTTTTCCGCCAATGACATTCCCAGCGGCGATGGTCATCCCGTATAACAGCAGGATCAAGGCAACTGTTCCAGGCGCAAGACCTGTCACATGCTGCAAGAGAGGGGATAAATAGGTGAAGACGACAAAAGTTCCTCCATACCCTGTAGCAGTAATGACAAATAAAAGCAAAATTCTTTTCGTCTTTAATAAGGCTGCTTGATCCTTAAACGTTGTTTTCACGCCCTGTTTCAATTGAGACGGAACAAGGAAATAGTTAGAAATCAGTGCGATTAGGCCAATCATGACAATCACACCAAATGACGTCCGCCAGCCGAGCTCATGACCAAGAAACGTACCGAATGGCACACCGGTCACAGTAGCGACTGTTAAACCAGTGAACATAAAGGCAATGGCGCTTGCCCGCTTTTCTTTCACCACAAGGCTTGCGGCAATGGTCGAGCCAATCGACATAAATACGCCATGTGATAGGGCTGAAATCACTCGTCCGATTAAGAGTACAGAAAAGGTCGGGGCAATCGTGGCGAGTGTATTTCCGATCAAAAAGACGAGCATAATGAGCAAAAGCAATGTCTTTTTGTTCATAGCGGAAGTCAGGGAGGTTAGAATTGGTGCGCCAAAGGTAACACCGAGCGCATATAAAGAAACGGTCCAGCCGGCCTGACTGACACTCACGCCAAAGTCCTCTGAGATCATCGGCAGAAGACCTACAGAGATAAATTCAGTTGTACCTATAGCAAATGCACTAATCGCTAGTGCGAGAAGGGCAAAGTGATTTTGTTTGTTTTGCATAGTGATTCACATCCTTCTTTCATGACATTTTAATAGACGAAGCCGATCGGCAAGAGTTATTATCTAACATAGATGACAGAAAAAAAAGTACGTACTTTTTTGTAATATAGGTACTAAAAAGTGCCTGTACAGCATCAAAAGGAGTGAAGAGACGTTGGAAAAGAAGAAATATAATATCTCTGTGGAGGCAACGCTTGAAGTGATCGGCGGGAAATGGAAGTGTGTGATTTTATGTCATTTAACACATGGGAAAAAGCGGACGAGTGAACTGAAGCGCCTCATGCCAAACATCACACAAAAAATGCTCACACAGCAGCTGAGAGAGCTTGAAAATGACGGTGTGATTAACCGCATTGTATATGAACAAGTGCCGCCTAAAGTGGAGTATGAATTAAGTGAATACGGACAGTCACTTGAGCGAATTTTGAATGCGTTATGTGATTGGGGGGCAGCCCATATTGAACGAGTGTATGGCGAGCCGCTTTCAGTGCTGGAAGACAGCATTCTAAATGAACAGTTTAAATAAAAAAGTCCCGCTTCTTGTGAGAGCGGGACTTTGCTTTATGTGCCTTTTTTCTGATCACGGTATTTCCCAGGTGTCGTGCCTTCCAGCTTTTTAAAGGAGCGGATGAAATTTTGCGGATTTTTGTATTTTAGCTTTTCCGAAATTTCTTTCACCGACATATCCGTCTCCACCAACCAGTTTTTGGCGACATGATGTCTGTAAGACGAGAGATATTCACTAAAGGAGATATCCATTTCCTTTCTAAAAATACTGCTTAAATAATTTGGATTGTAGTGCAGGCGTGTAGCGATTTCATCCAATGTCAGATCTGAGTCAAATTCTTGATGAATGATATGAATGATTTTCTCTGAGATATTTTTATATTGAGAGTCTTCACGCGCGCCGAGCTGATCAATGATGGGTCGAATGATCTCATGTTTCAGCCACGCTTCTGTATCTTCAAACGTTTTAAACTCAAAGATCGTATCATAGAGCATTTTATTATCTTCGACTTCAAACAATTCAATGCCTAGCAAATGCATCAGCTCGATGAGATTGTTTAAAAAACGAGCGAGAGCAATCTGGTACTCATGTGGTCCAGCATTTTTAGAAAAAATGGATTGCAGAAGCACATGTAAATAGTGATCTGCCTTGCCTTGATCGCCTGCTTTAATGGCATCAAATAAATCATGCTGCAACTGTTTTGGAAAATGAGTCTTAAACGTCTTTCCTTGCTGAATGTGCTCGTATAAAAGAATGGATTTTTTCTCTGCCTTGAGCCTATATTTTAAGGCTTCTTTTCCCTCAATATAAGCATGTTTGGCCATAGAGAGCTCTTTAAATGAGCGACTGATCCCAATGCTGATCGACAAGCCCAGCTCTTCCTCAATCCGCTGCTGAATTGTTTCGGCTAATTGATTTAAATATTCAGTAAATTCCTCTTCTGACTTCGATTGATTGAGAACAATCGTCGTTTGATGCTGATTGACAACGGTTGGCTGAAGGTGCTCCTCTAGCGGAATAATCTGCTCAATCAGTCCATTTATCGCAAATAAAAGCAAGTCTGCATCCTTTTTTTCATACGGCGTTCCTTTTAGTGTATCGATTTGGGTCACAAGCATGGACAAATGGGACCAGTCACGAGGAAAGCCTAGACTTTGAAATCGGTTGTGAATCTCTTCTTCCGTCAGTTTGCCAAGCAGCAGCCGTACCATAAAGTATTGCTGTAAGTGGGTCACTTGCTGCTCAATCCGTTCCTCTAGATCATTGTTTTGATCTTTCATTTGTTTAATGCTCGATTCGATGAGCTCAAATTCATTTTGGAAAGGCTGTTTATGCAAAAACGACTCATTACGTGCAAAGGATTCGTATAATAAGCGAATCGGTTTATAAAAGTGTCTAGAGCCAAACCATGAAAATAATAATGAAAGCGCTAACAAAATAAAGCAAATAATAAAGGTGATCCACCCGATTGATTTTGTTTGCTGCTTTAGTTCTGGAATGGAGACAAAGGATAAGTATGTCCATTCGTTATAATCTGATTTTTGAAACGTAATTTGATAGTTTAGTTCATCGATTTTCATATCAAATTGTCCGGATCGTTCTTCAAGTGACAGGACATGTTTGACGAAATCTTGATTTTTTAACGAGTCACCAATTTGTTCTTTTCGATTATGTAGCAGCACTTTTCCGTTTGTATCAATGACAAACATACTATCAGATTGAGAGAAGTCAGGCATGTTGTCAGCAATCACGCAGCTTGGAATGCTGGCGACGGCGATCCCCTTCTTTTGGACACTGTTCATCGGAAGCTGCTTGATTAAATTCACATTGTATTTGCAAAAGGATGTCTTTCCTTCTTTTGTTGAGACAAGTGGATTATTTTCTTCAAGTGCCCAGCTGGAATGACTCGGAATATTGAGGTAAGAGGTTAACGCTTTCTCTTGATCTCCGTTTGAGACATGATAAAGACCAGAATTGTTCATATACCAATCTTCCATTTTACTAACAAGTGTAATATTGGAGAGATCGGTGTCGAAGGTTTGCAGGTAATTCAGTTCTTGCTGGACTTGATTATAAAGTTGGAATTGGTCTGGATTTAAAGGTTCTGCCAGTGTTTGAAGGAGAGGCGGCGAACTGACATAGTGAGTGAGAGAATGATCTACTGTCTTTAGAATATGCTCAATATTGGATTGCGTTTGTTTGACGCTGTCCAGCTTTTCATTTGAAATATTTTCGAGTGCAGTTTTTTGCGAATGCTGATAAGAAAAAATACCGACAATAATAACAGGAATTGTACTAAGCACGAAAAAAAACGTCACCAGCTTGTAATAAAATTTATACTGCTTTCTTTTCATAAAACCCCCCATTTCAAACGAAACAATCTTTTCCCCTTAGTTTATTAATCCAAAAATCTGGTAGGTTTGTCAATAATCATTTTCTGAGATTAGGATCATTTTCTTATGTTTTATGTAACGTTTTGAGTAGCTTCCCCTGAGTAAATATGATCTGATGATATGATTGTAGACGGATTTTTCATCCTTAAGATACAGTTAACACATGCATCAGCATGAGGGGAGGCTTTATCTGTGAAAACACAGGATGTCACTGCCAAGGGTGTGCCTGCGGCAGCTTTGAAAAAAGAAAAGAGAAAGCGCTTACTTAATCAATTACTTAGTCAAAAATTTCTGTATTTAATGATTTTGCCAGGGCTCCTTTATTTTCTTGTCTTTAAATATGTCCCTATGTGGGGGCTGATCATTGCCTTTCAAGATTACCAGCCGTTTCTCGGAATTCTTGGCAGTGAGTGGGTTGGCTTCAAACACTTTATTCGCTTATTTACAGAACCAACATTTTTCATCTTATTAAAAAATACGCTCATTTTATTTGCCATGAATGTCGTGATTTTCTTTCCGATTCCAATCTTATTAGCCCTTCTTTTAAACGAGGTCAGGTTGGCACTGTTTAAGAAATTTGTTCAGACAATGATTTATATTCCTCACTTCATGTCATGGGTGATTGTCGTGTCCTTATCTTTTGTTTTGTTAACGGTAGATGGCGGGTTAATCAATGAATTGATTGCTTTCTTCGGAGGAGAAAAGATTAACTTCCTTCTTAGTCAAGAATGGTTTAGACCCATGTACATTTTGCAGGTAATCTGGAGAGAAGCGGGTTGGTCAACCATTATTTATCTTGCAGCGATTACAGCAGTAGATCCGCAGCTATATGAAGCAGCAAAAATGGATGGAGCCGGCAGACTCAGACAAATGTGGCACATCACCCTTCCTGCGATTAAAAGTGTCATTGTTGTACTGCTCATTTTAAAAATCGGTGATACATTAGAGCTTGGATTTGAGCATGTCTATTTATTACTCAATGCGACCAACAGGGAAGTTGCAGAGATTTTTGATACCTATGTATATACAGCTGGTCTGAAGCAAGGACAATTCAGCTATAGTACCGCTGTTGGTTTATTTAAAGCAGCCGTTGGACTTATTTTGGTCATGATGGCGAACCGTTTAGCGAAGAAGTTTGGAGAAGAAGGGATTTATTAAAAGGGGAGATGAAGACCAATGACATTATCGATTGAAAAGGGATCACCGCTTGAGCATGCAGAGAAATTAGCACAAACAATAATGAAAGCGTATACACCGATTGAACTTCCGCCAGCTGGAAGGTGGCACTATCATCAAGGGGTTTTCCTTTGCGGAGTGATGAAACTTTACGAAGCAACAGAAAACGAGGCGTACTTTGATTATGTGAAAAATTATGCTGACTCACTCATTGATGACCATGGGAATCTGTTATTCCGCAGAGACGAGCTTGATGCCATTCAAGCAGGGCTCATTTTATTCCCGCTGATTGAAAGAACGGGAGAGAAGCGGTATGTGAAGGCAGCAGAAAAGCTTCGGGGGCTTTACCGGACGCTGAATCGCACGTCTGAGGGCGGTTTCTGGCATAAAGACAATTATGCCTATCAAATGTGGCTAGATGGTCTTTATATGGGTGGGCCTTTTGCTTTAAAGTATGCCCAGTTGACAGGAGAATCGGAGCTGGTGGACATGGTCATCCATCAAGAGCATCTCATGAGAAAGCATACCAAAGATGAAAAAACGGGCCTTTACTATCACGCATGGGATGAACGGAAAGTGATGCCATGGGCTGATCAACAGACGGGCTGTTCCCCAGAATTTTGGGCAAGATCCTTTGGCTGGTATGTCCTTGCGTTAGCCGATATGATCGAAGATTTACCAGAAGGACATGAAGGACGAAAAGTGTGGAAGGACACACTGACAGATATGCTGGAAAGTGTGGCAAAATATCAGGACGACGAGACGGGTTTATGGCATCAAATCATTGATAAAGGAAGTCATAGCGACAATTGGCTTGAAAGCTCAGGGTCATGTCTATTCATATATGCGATGGCAAAAGCCATGAATGAAGGATATGTCAGTCTTCGATATGTTGATCATGTGGTCCAAGCGTATCAAGGATTGATTCAATATAAAACGAAGGAAAAAGACAACGGCGATTTTACGGTGAACGATATTTGTATTGGAACATCTGCGGGATTTTATGACTATTACGTTGGCAGAGAGCGGAGCACGAATGATTTGCATGGAGCAGGCGCTTTTATTATGGCGTTAACTGAACTAGAAAAGCTGTCTGTGTTTCAAAAGGTATGAGGCGGTATCAAAGGGCTGCGGCATGGCTCCTCAGCTTCATCGCTGCCTTTTATTTGTCCGCCTGTCAGGGGAAAACAGAGGGGATTGATGTCCTTATTTTTTCTGACATGTCAAAAGCAATGAAAGACCAATTAGTGGAGAAAGCTTTTCAACCAAATCAGGAGACATACGACGTTCACATCTTCCCTGCAATTCCTGAAAAACTTCTTGTTGAAATAACTGCAAAAGAGGGGGACGTGATGTTTGTCCCGGAAGAAATGTTTAGAACATATGATGATCCTGAAAGCTTTCAGCTGCTTGAAGAGATGCGGGTAGATGGCGAAGGGGCAGGACCATATACGGTGGAAGATGCAAAGACGGGAAATACAGTCGATTATGCGGTCCAAATCAAGAAAGGAACGAAGCAGCTAAATGGCTATACCTTTCGATTACACCGAGATATGGTCGCCTTCATACCTGTGTATGCGGAGAAATCTAAAGAGGCACTGTCTCTCATGAAGCAGCTTCGTGAAAACCAATAAAAAAAGGGGTGGGGGAATGTGAAAAGGGTCGCCGTTTGCGGGCTCAGTCACCGTGCTTTCAATATGTTTATCAAACCGCTCACCGAGGATTTCAACGAGCATTACAGGATTACAGGGCTCTTAGATGTAGATGAGCAGCGGTATACACTTTGTCAGGAACGTTTTCCATCACTAAGGGGCGTCTCATTTTTTCATGAGGATGCATTTGGTCAGATGGTGAAGGAAGCAAGACCAGATATCGTCATTGTGGCGGGGCGAGATGATACACATGTCACATATATCCTGCAGGCACTGGATCATGATCTGGATGTCATAACGGAAAAGCCGATGGTCACAACAGCAAAAGACGCTAAACAGGTGATGGAAAAAGAGTCAGAAAGCAAAGGTAAGGTCACCGTCACCTTTAATTATCGCTACAATCCATTCCATCGAAAGATAAAAGAGCTCATTTTAGATGGAAAGATTGGAAGGGTCACGTCTGTTGAGTTAAGCTGGCTCATTGATACGTATCACGGAGCCAGTTATTTTAAAAGGTGGAACCGCTCGCGTCAATATTCAGGCGGTCTGTCTATTCATAAATCGACCCATCACTTTGACTTGGTCAACTGGTGGATTGATCAAAAGCCGAAGCAAGTATTTGCCTATGGCGCACTGAATTATTATGGGGATGAAAGTCCTTGGAATCCTTTGCAGGGTGAAGAGAATCGATATTGTGGAACCTGTCATGTAAGAGATACCTGTCATTATGAAGCAAGGTGGAATCCGCGGGTAGAGCGCACAAAGGTGGAGGATGACCATATTGAATCGGGTGAGCAGCAGTCAAAGCAATACTCAAATTATCGCCCGGATGCCTGTATTTTTGACCAAGAAATTGATATTGAGGATACGTATGTGGCGTCAGTGGCTTATGATCAGGGGGCTTTGTTAAGTTACTCGATTCAATTTTCAGCGCCATATGAAGGATACCGGCTTGCGATTAACGGGACGAAGGGACGGATTGAAACAAATGAGTTTCATGTGCCATCGAGAATCCCTTTTCAATTCCCTGAACAGACAATTGCATACTACCCGATGTTTGGTGGAAAAGAAACGATTGAAGTTGTGAAGCAATCAGGTGGTCATGGGGGCGGAGATCCGCTATTATTAGCAGATTTATTTTTAGGAAAAGATCCGCTCATTTCTTATGACATTTCGGCAGGAGCAGAGGCGGGAGCTTATTCCATTGCACTTGGCGAAGGCATGTGGCGCTCAGTTGCAGAAAAACGTCCGATTGAAATAGAAGAATTGTTTCAAAAAGAGACGGTGTAACGAGAAAGAGAGGAGGGAAGAGAGATGGATCATGATGGATCAATGAGCAGAATGTTGCGCATGTGTGAGTGGGTGATGAGACTTGCCTATACGAATTTGTTATGGCTTTTGTTCACTTTACTTGGGCTTGGAATCTTTGGCTTCATGCCTGCAACAACAGCGTTATTTTCTGTGATGAGAAAGTGGATACAAGGGCATGAGCAAGTCAGCGTCTTTCAAACCTTTTGGAAAGTATACCGCGAAGAATTTGTACGCTCTAATGTCATTGGAGTGGTGCTAGTCATCATCGGGACAATTATTTATGTAGACCTTGCTTATATTTATCCAACGAGTTGGTTTTTACACGTGCTTCGCTTTGCGATCTATATCTTTGGTTTTCTGTTTATTGTCAGCTTGTTTTATATCTTTCCGCTGCTGGCTCATTATGATTGGAAAAAGCGTCTTTATTTGAAATTTTCCCTTCTGCTTGGCATCTCGTATTTGCAATATACGCTCTCTATGCTCGTTTTCTCGGCTATTCTCTTTATCCTATTTGCTTATTTGCCAGGGATCGTACCGTTTTTTAGCATCAGCATTCTCGCATATGGCCACATGTGGCTAGCCTATCAAGTGTTTAAAAAGATAGAGTTTGAAAGCGAGCAGCCGGCAGTTGATGTGAAGAAACGATTCCCGTCTTTCCTTCAATCCAAGCGGGTGAATACGCAGTGATGTGTATGATTTGCTATAATGGTGTCACCGTGAATAAAAGGAGAGATGAGACTCGTGTCAGTAAAAGAAATTTCAATAGAAGAATTAAAGCAAAAGCTAGAGCAAGAAGAAGCCATTCAACTCGTCGATGTGCGTGAGGATGAAGAGGTAGCAGAAGGCATGATTCCAGAGGCAGTCCATATTCGAATGGGCGATATTCCTGAGAAGCTAGATGCGTTTGATAAGACGCAAGAGTATTATATTATTTGCCGTTCTGGTAAACGCAGTGAGAATGTCTGCTATTTCTTAGAAGACCAAGGCTATCAAGCAACCAATGTCGTTGGCGGCATGCTTGCATGGACAGGAGAAACAAAACCGAAGCTGTAAAAAGAAGTCCTTTCATCGACAAGATGGAAGGCTTTTTTTGTTCATATGTCCGTCTCTATTTGCATAAAAATAGAGTAGCAAGAGAAGGGAGAGTGGCATATGTGCTGAAGGTAGCTGTATTTGATGAAGAACACGAGAAAGATTTGCAAAGCGAAATCAATCTTTTTTTAAAAGGAATGGACGACGACCAAATTATTGACATCAAATACAATGTGGCGGTGATCTGTGAGCAAGGAGGAGAGCAGCTCTACTGTTTTTCAGCGCTCATTTTATATAAAAAATAAAAGGACCTGCTGAAAGGTCCTTTCAGCGTGTAGACAAACCCTCGCATTCGTTGTCAGTCCTGCGTGCTGGTGCTCACGAATGTGAAATTCGCTCCGCGCCAGTACTCGTCCTTCCTAGTCTGCAAAGGTTTTCTATCACGCTGAAAAGAAGAAAAAGGGCTAAAATAAAGGTCCTTTTGACATGATCAACTAGCGTCAATATGTAAACGATGCTTTTTGCAGTGAACGCATTGAAAGAGGTAGCCTTGCAAGTCTCCTCCGTTCACGAGCCATTGTTTCAGGTTCTCTTTTGTGAAATGTCCACCACTGCAAATCTCTTCAATATCCTCTGAGAGTTCTTCCTCTAAATGCTCAATCTCTTTCCATCCAACATACTGCACAATCGCGCAAAAATCCCCGCAATGGCTTAACCAATATTCCTGCTGCCATCCGCGGTAACCCGGCGTTCTGTAGATCAGTTCATCTATATATTCTTCATGATCGACGTCATCACAACTCACATCGTCTTGAAACATTCCATTATATGTTTGAGCAGCTGATCCATCTTTAATGCACCAAGGACAAATGCCAGAAACGTCTTCAACAGAATAAAAAGGACCATGATATACATAATCTCGTTCTTTCTCACAAACGGGGCATATCGTCTGCTCTTTTTTAATCACATGTAATGAAACTGGGTCTGGGTTGTACTTGAACGTAGGTAACGTCATATAAACCTCCATTATGTAGAAAAGTGATGATTCAACACTATTTTATCGGAATACACAATGTCATGACAATCTTCAATTATTTCAACGAGAAAAAAAGCCGTTCGGATGAGGAACGACTTTTCTCTTGTGATGATTATGCTTTTTTTACTCTTGGACTTCTTGGTTTATTGTACTTATTTGCTTGTTTAATCGCTCTTCGTTCTTCATTTAATGATTTGTACAGAGATACAATCATTAAAATGATGACAACAGAGAACGGTAAAGCAGCAAGTTTGGCTGTGTTTTGCAAGGCTTCAAGACCGCCTGAAAATAAGAGCACTGCCGCAACTGCTGACTGGATAATACCCCAGCTGATCTTTACACTATTGGATGGATTTAATGATCCATAGGTTGTCTGCATGCCAAGCACAAAAGTGGCTGAGTCTGCTGATGTGATAAAGAATACCGCAATTAAAATAAGAGCTAGAATCGATGTGATCATTGCCAGCGGATATTCATTTAGTACACCAAAAAGCATGGTTTCCGTAGAAAGGCCTGCAACATCGACAATATTCTTTTGCTGTAAGTCCATCGCAGAAACACCGAAAATAGAGAACCAAAGAAATACAAGGATAGATGGAGCAACTAACACACCAACTAAAAACTCTCGAATGGTTCGTCCACGTGATACACGTGCAATAAAGATCCCGACAAATGGTGCCCAAGAGATCCACCATGCCCAATAAAAGATCGTCCATCCGTTAATCCATTCTCTCTTTTCAGGGTCATTTGGAGATAAGCGAAAGCTCATTTGAACGATGTTGGATAAGTATTGTCCAATAGAGTCAGTAAATGAATTTAAAATATAAACTGTTGGACCTACCAAAAGTAAGAAAAACATCAGAACAGCTGCTAATACCATGTTGATATTACTTAAATATTTAATCCCTTTACCAATACCGCTAAGAGCAGATGCAAGGAAGAGCACCGTCACAATGATGATAATAATCAATTGTGTGCTAAAGGCATTTGGAATGTTAAATAGATAATCCAATCCACCATTGATTTGTGCTGCGCCTAATCCTAAGCTCGTTGCAACACCAACAACTGTCGCAAACACAGCAATACAATCGATGGTTTTTCCGATCCATCCGTGCGTTTTATCTCCTAAAACTGGCTGCAGTGTTGCACTGATTAAGCCAGGCGCATCTTTTCTAAATTTAAAGTATGCAATGCAAAGCGCAACAATGGCATAGATCGCCCATGCATGAAGTCCCCAGTGGAAAAAAGTATAACGAAGGGAATCACGGAAGGCTTGTGCAGTTTCAGTGTCACCCGTTGGTGATTGAATCGCATAATGACTGATCGGTTCAGCTGCTCCGTAAAAAACAAGCCCAATGCCCATTCCAGCACTAAATAGCATCGCAAACCAAGAAAAAAGACCAAATTCAGGCTCTTCACCTGGCTTACCTAATGTAATTTTTCCGATAGGGCTAAAGATAAAGAATAGACAAAAGCCGACAAGCAGTGATACGACTAATAAATAATACCAGCCAAAGTCATTTGTAATGTATGTTTGAATTTGATCTGTCACATTTTGCAGTGATTCTGGAGAAAAGGCTCCCCATAGAACAGCAATAAATGTGATAGCAATCACAATCCAAAATACACTTGATACGTTTTTCACACCATCTCACTCTCCTGTTGTTCTACACGTTTAAGCAGAGGATTTTGTTTAATATCCCCTGTCTCAACTATTTTCAAACAAAAAGAGGCGAGTTTCTCACTCGACCTCTATTTTACCGTAACATGTTTTGCTTCCATTTATCAACCATCGATATGTGAAGATGACTTTTCTTCAATTCGTTTGCGCAGACGGTAGACATATTCTTTTAAACAAACAGCGAAAATCGTAAACGCTAAAACAATGGCGACTTTTAACGGGGTAATGGACAGCTTCATAAAGAAAGCGGCTGTCAAACTAATGACAACTGCAAGGACAATTGGAAGTGCGCGTCTAATCATTGAAATCTCTCCTTTACTTCTAGTGCGGCATTCATGCCAGCTAACCTGCCTGTCACAAGTGCTGACGTAATATTGTAACCGCCTGTGTAACCGTGAATATCTAAAATTTCTCCGCAGAAATAAAGACCGGCCATTTTTTTGGATGCCATTTTCTTCGGTTCAATTTCTTTGACAGAAACGCCGCCACCTGTAACAAAGGCTTTATCTAAAGAAAGCGTCCCATTAGCATGGACGATGAAATGTTTACAATCATGAGCAAAAGCGCGCAGTTTATCTTTAGCCAGACCAGAAAATGTCTCCTGCGGATCAATGCCATTTCGTTCTAAAAGGAACAATAAATAGCGCTCTTGCATCCAAGATTTCAGGACATTTTTAATGGCTTTTTTTGGTTCATCTTTTAAATCACGATGAAGCTTTTGGAATAGCTCCTCGTCATTGAGCTTTGGGTATAAGTCAATTTGAAGACGGACGGCCGGCTGCTTTTTCAGTTCCTTCACAACAAATCCGCTGCATCTCAGAACGGCAGGACCTGATAAGCCAAAGTGTGTAAAGATCATATCCATGACATGAGTGACGACGGGTTTTCCTTTTTTATTTAAAACACTCACGGCCACACTTCTTAATGAAAGACCTTGAAGCACTTTGTCCTTAATAAAACGCTCGTCTGACGTGACGGGTACTTCTGTTGGGAAGAGCTCTGTAATGGTATGACCAGCGGCTTCTGCCCATGCATAGCCATCGCCAGTAGAGCCTGTATGTGGCACACTTTTCCCGCCAACAGCAATGACAACGGCATGACTTGAAATTTTTTCATCATTATTTGTAACAATTCCAGCTGCTTGTCCGTCTTGATACAGAACGGTTTTAATCTTTTCATTCGTTCGAATGGTCACATTGAGCACGCGGAGCCTATCTAATAGGGCATCCACAACAGATTGTGCTTTGTTTGAGACAGGGAACATACGTCCATGGTCTTCTTCTTTTAGTTCAATACCTAGATTTTCAAAGAACGAAATAATATCCTCGTTATTGAACTCAGAAAATGCACTATATAGAAAACGGCCGTTTCCGGGAATATGCTTGATGATTTCTTCTACTGGAAGGCGATTGGTCACATTGCAGCGTCCACCGCCAGAAATGGCGAGTTTTCTGCCAAGTTTGTTTCCTTTGTCAATTAACAGAACCGATGCACCGTGTTCTGCCGATGCAATCGCGGCCATCAGTCCAGAAGGTCCACCGCCAATGACAATGACATCATAATGTTTCATGTTACATTCCTCTTTCTACTTTCAGTCATTTCTCTATTATAACGAAGATTGGGGAAGGCTGAAATATGAATTGATTGGTTTTGTGACTTCTGTATTGGATTTGTTACCTGTGCGATGAAATGATGTGTTAAAATAGTTAAGTTGAATATTCATTAGAAAAATGGTGGTTAAGCGCATGTCTAATAAACTGCTTCGTGGTACGTTGGTTTTAACGATAGGGACTTATCTCTCTCGTATTCTTGGTATGATTTACTTAATTCCATTTAGCGCAATGGTCGGCGCGACTGGTGGTGCGCTATTCCAATATGGATACAATCAGTATACGATCTTTTTAAGTATTGCTACGCTCGGTTTTCCAACAGCGGTATCGAAATTCGTCTCTAAATATAATGCAATCGGCGATTATGAGACAACAAGAAAAATGTTCAGGGCGGGTATGTCGGTCATGCTTGTCACCGGTATTATCGCCTTTTCTATTTTATATTTGACCGCACCGATCTTTGCCAAGATTCAGCTTGGAGGATCGAATGAAACGGGCGGTTTGACGGTCGATCAAGTGGTTTATGTGATTCGGATGGTCAGTTTGGGTCTATTGGTTGTACCCATTATGAGTCTTGTGCGAGGGTTTTTCCAAGGGCACTCGATGATGGGCCCGACAGCTGTTTCCCAAGTCATCGAACAACTTGTCAGAATCATCTTCCTATTAACAGCGACGTTTATCATTTTAAAAGTGCTTGACGGCGGTCTTGTTATTGCGGTTGGTTATGCCACATTTGCCGCACTCATTGGTGCGTTTGGCGGTCTATTTACGCTTTATTTATATTGGCTGAAGCGGAAAGATCGGCTTTTGGCAATGCAGCCGAATACAGGGGACTATTCTGGATTATCTTATAAGCAAATGTTTACAGAGCTGTTCAGTTATGCAGCACCCTATGTGTTTGTTGGGCTTGCCATTCCGATTTATTCTTATATTGATACAAATACAATTAACAGAGCGATGATTGCATCAGGACATCAGGATATTAGTACAGCGGTTCTGTCTATTGTGACGTTATATTTACCGAAGCTTGTCATGATTCCTGTGTCACTTGCAACTGCATTTGGTTTAACATTGATTCCTACCATAACGGAATCCTTTACAGCGCGAAATTACAAGCTGCTGAATCGACAAATTGATCAAACGATGCAGGTCATTTTATTCTTCGTTCTGCCTGCTTCATTTGGTATTTCGGCATTGGCTGGACCAGTTTATTGGTTTTTCTATCCGTCTGTGCATCCTGAGATTGGGACTTCTATTTTGTTTTGGTATGCACCTGTTGCGTTACTGTTTTCTTTATTCACCATTAACGCAGCGATTTTACAAGGGATTAACAAACAAAAATTTGCGATCGTCAGTCTTTTGTTAGGGATTATCATTAAAACGGTTCTCAATATCCCGCTGATTAGCTGGCTGCAAGGAAACGGTTCTGTGCTTGCAACGGCATTAGGCTACAGTGCCTCGATCTTGTATATGTTCATCATGATCAAGCGCCATGCAGGCTATTCGTTCCGCAGGATTTTTAAACGGTTTATTTTGATTGGTATTTTAACGGCAATCATGGCTGTAGTGGCTTATGTGACATGTCAGCTTGTAAGTCAAGTCATTTCATATGAAGGTGGAATCATACAAGCTGGTATTGTTATTTTGATTTCAATGATCACTGGCGGCGGTGTGTATATGTTCTTATCTTATAAAGTTGGATTGTTAGAGCGTGTACTTGGCAGCCGGATGCCATCATTTTTAAGAAAAAAGAGTTAAGAAGAGGTGGAGAAGCATGAGGCTTGATAAATTGCTGGCCAATACCGGCTTTGGTTCAAGGAAAGATGTAAAGAAGCTGGTCAAGGCCCGAGCTGTCACAGTGAATGGAGAAGTGGCGAAGCAGGTGAAAGATCATGTCGATCCAACAAATGATGAAGTGCTCGTGCATGGAGAGCGTGTAGAGTATAAAGAATTCATTTATCTCATGATGAACAAGCCAGACGGTGTCATTTCAGCAACGGAGGATCTGCGAGATGAGACGGTTGTTGATTTACTAGAGCCAGAGGATATTGCAAGGGAGCCATTCCCTGTGGGGAGACTGGATAAGGATACAGTCGGTCTCCTCCTCCTTACAAATGACGGCCAGCTTGCTCATCAATTGTTATCTCCGAAAAAGCATGTCCCGAAAACGTATGAAGTTCATCTAAAATACCCGCTTGGAGATCAAGACATCACTCGTCTTGAAGAGGGAGTTGTGATTTTAGACGACTACCGAACGAAGCCAGCGAAGGTTGAAGTAGATGCCAACCAAGAGGCAGATACACGAATCCGTTTAACGATTACTGAAGGGAAGTACCATCAAGTGAAGCTGATGGCACAAGCAGTGGGCAATGAAGTGATCTTTTTAAAACGGCTCTCGATGGGAGCTGTTTCATTAGACGAAGATTTGGCGTCAGGAGAATACCGTGAATTGACGGAAGAAGAGTTAGACAGCTTAATCAATCGTGATTAATATAGAGCAAATGAAAAGAAGACAAAGGGCTAAAATCAAGTTCATTTTAGCCCTTTGTCAACAAAATGAAAAGAACCGGCATATCGCCGGTTCTTTTTGTTATATGGAAGTTCATTATTCGCTTATGATGATATTTTTACTTTTTTTCTCGTTGTTTCCCATTTGCCTCTGCTTGGACTATGAACAAGATCGTTATAGGCAAGCACGTTTAAGTCTCTTTGGATGGTTCTAGGTGTGATCCCGAATTCATCAACCAGCTCTTGTGTCGTCACAAGACCTTTCTCTTGAATGAACATATAAACTGATTTTATTCGAGTCATCATACGGTTTGTTGAAGGTTTCAAAAAACCACTCCCTATCAATAAGATCGGATGGACTTGACTAACCACAACTTACTACACTAAAACTGCGACATAAGGACATGCAACAATGGTAAATGTTCGTGTTTCTTAATGTTTTATTCTATTATACACGTTATTATGCATCTAGTTCCACCAAAAAGTCAACTTTACGTGTTTTTAAACTTGTCTTCATGAATGAAATTATGGTATATATCATGATTTGAATCCGGTTACAACCCAATAAACACAAGGTGTATAAAGAAAATTGCCACTTAAGAAAGAGCAAAAAATAAACACAGAAAATTTACAAAATAAAAAATCATTCATACAAAAAAGACACATTCAAATGAGAAATGTGTCTTTTTATTTTGGTTATCCTTCTAAGAAAAAGAGCTGCACGAAAAATAAGACGGCAAAAATGAGCACAAGAATATGCACTTCTTTCCATTTTCCTTTTGCCAGCTTCACAAGTGGATATGAAATAAATCCTAGTGAAATTCCTGTAGAGATGCTAGATGTCAGCGGCATGGAAAGAATCACAAGAAAAGCAGGAAATGCTTCGTCAAGCTCATTCCAGCGAATACGTGACACTGAATTCATCATCAAACAGCCGACAATGATTAAGACAGGTGAAGTGATGGACGGCAAAGACGAAATGGCTTGAACGAGCGGACCAAAAAACAAAGCCACAATAAACAATGCAGCAACGGTTAAAGAGGTCAGTCCAGTTCTTCCGCCAGCAGCCACTCCTGATGAAGATTCAATGTAAGCTGTGGTTGGGCTTGTTCCAAACATTGAGCCAATTGTCGTTGCAGCAGAGTCAGCAAGTAAGGCTCTGCGTACTTTTGGGAGCTGACCATTTTTCATTAAACCTGCTTGTTCCGCAACCCCGATCATTGTTCCAGTTGTATCAAAAATCGTCACAAGTAAAAAGGAGAAGACAACAGCATACAAGTGATGGGAAAATACATCGCCAAACGCAGCGAATGGATTTGTAATCAGCATTCCTTCAGGCAGTGCTGGGGTATCCACTAGCACTTTAGGAAAATGAAGCTGACCTGTTGCAAGTGCAATTAACGTGGTTGCTAACATGCCGATAAACAGCGCTCCATTCACTTGAAGAACCATTAATATGACAGAAATCATTAAACCAACGAGTGTCAAAATGACAACAGGTGAGCTTAAATTGCCAAGCTTCACAAGATTTTGTGGATCAGCAGTGATGATTCCAGACTGTCTTAGCCCAATGAATGCAATAAATAGTCCGATACCTGCTGTAATCCCGTACTTTAAATTATCTGGAATCGCCTCAATGAGTTGTTTTCTAAGGGATGTTAACGATAAAATGATAAAGAGTATTCCAGCAACAAATACCGCACTAAATGCTGTTTGATAGCTGAGACCCCCACCACCGACAACAGTGACGGTGAAATAGACATTCAGCCCCATACCTGGTGCAATGGCAATCGGATAGTTTGCAAAGAGTGCCATCCAGAGTGTACCGACAACAGCAGCGATAATGGTTGCAGTAAAGACTTGGTCAAAAGGAATGCCTGCATCTGAAAGGATTCCTGGATTGACGGCTACAATATATACCATCGTAAAGAATGTCGTCATACCAGCGAGTAATTCTTTCTTTATATTGGTTTGGTTCTCTTTTAACTGAAACATAAAATCCTCCATTTACGAACATTATTACAAAACACTTAATATAATATTCGTTTTAAGGGTGGATTGCAACCTTTTTTCAAGGAGGAATGGAAAAATGAATTGGGAAGCAGAAGTCATACGAAAAAAAGACAATTTGATTCAGGATACACAATCTTTTTTACAAATTGAAAGTGTCTTGGATGAAGAAGGCGGCATAGCAGGAAAACCGTTCGGTGAAAAAGTGGATGAGGCTCTTCAGTATATGCTCAAAAAAGGGCAGGACGAGGGCTTCAAAGTGAAAAATGTTGATGGTTATGCTGGTCATATTGAATATGGAGAAGGCGAAGATATCGTCGGTGTGCTATGCCATGTGGATGTCGTGCCTGCGGGAGACGACTGGACAACCCCGCCATTTTCAGCGGACATAAGAGAAAATAAAATCTTTGCAAGAGGAGCCATTGATGATAAAGGGCCGACCATGGCGGCGTTTTACGCATTGAAAATGTTAAAAGATGCCGGTCTACCGCTGTCGAAAAAGATTCGAATCATCATTGGCACAGATGAAGAAAGCGATTGGAGATGCGTCGATCACTATTTCAAGCATGAGGCGATGCCGCAAATTGGGTTTGCGCCAGATGCTGATTTTCCAATTATTCATGCTGAAAAAGGGATCATAGATGCCATCGTATCCTTTACATACGAACAATCAGAAGAAAACAAGCGTTACATCCTCAAGCAATTCACATCAGGCATGCGTCTTAATATGGTCCCAGATGAGGCTCGCGCGATTGTGGCAGCAGCAAATGATCATGATGCTGAAGCCTTAAAAACGGCTTTTGCAGCCTATCTTGCAGAAAATCAGCTAACCGGTGAGACAAACCATACAGCAGATGGACTGACATTCACATTAAAAGGTGTATCAGTTCATGCAATGGAGCCGGCGAATGGCACAAATGCGGGCATTCATATGGCGAATTTCTTATGTGCGCATGAATTAGATGAAAGAGGGCTCGCTTTTACATCACAAATAAATGCTTTATTTGATCAAGACACAAGAGGACAAAAACTCGGCATCGCTTGTAAAGATGATATTAGTGGTGACTTGACCTTGAATGTTGGCACAATCCGCTATTCGCAAAACGAAGAAGCGAAGCTTGGGCTGAATGTCCGCTATCCTGTAACAGCGGACGGTGAGGAAGTCAAAAAAGGGATTGAACGAATAAAAGGGGCAGCGATTGAGAAATTTGATGACAGTCCTCCTCATCACGTCTCAAAAGACCATCCACTTGTGAAAACATTACAGCGTGTCTACGAAGAACAAACAGGAGATCCTGCCCATCTTATTGCGATTGGGGGAGGAACGTATGCAAGGTCATTAGAAGCAGGCGTTGCCTTTGGCCCTCTATTCCCAGGAAGACCTGATTGTGCACATCAAAAGGATGAATATATCGAAATCGATGATTTACTACGAGCAACTGCGCTATATGCACAAGCCATGTATGAATTGGCGAAATAAAAAAGGAAAGAGAAGAGGGGTTTCACCGTGAAAAAAATGTTCTTATGCTCTTCATTCAAAGACAGCTATTCTCTCTTGTCTGACTTTGCAGGCGACACCTTAAAAGGAAAAAGTGTGACATTCATTCCGGCAGCCAGTGAAGTGGAAGAAGTCACGCACTATGTCGATGCAGCAAAAGAAGCCTTTCATCAATTAGAAATGCGTGTAGAGACTGTTCAGCTGCCCGAGCAAACGGTTCAGGAGATCACACAGATCATTGGAAAGAATGATGTCATGTATGTATCTGGCGGCAATACCTTTTATTTGCTGCAAGAATTAAGAAAGCACGGGCTCGATCGTGTATTGAAAGAAGAGATCGGTAAAGGCAAGCTGTATATCGGAGAATCCGCGGGGAGTATTATCATGGCGCCAAGCATTGAATACATCTCACTGATGGATGATCAGGAGAAAGCGCTAGAATTATCTTCCTTTGAAGGATTCTATGAGATCAACAGCTATCCGGTACCGCATATAAACAATCCTTATTTAGGTGAAGCCGCGCAGCATATCATAGAGAAAGATCAAAATACGCTCTCTTTATGCCCGCTCACTGATGAACAAGTTTTACTTGTGACAGGCGAACAGACTGAGGTCAAGACGGTCTGAGTTGTTCCTTTCAGCGTGTAGACAAACCCTCGCATTCTTTGTCAGTCCTGCGCTCTGGTGCTCACGAATGTCAAATTCGCTCCGCGCTAGTACTCGTCCTTCCTAGGGCTGCAAAGGTTTTCTATCACGCTGAAAAGAAGACAAAGGGCTAAAATCAAGTTCATTTTAGCCCTTTGTCAACAATCTAAAAGGAACAGGAGCATACGCCCTGTTCCTTTTTTAATCTTGAAACACATCACTTGATAAATAACGTTCACCCGTGTCTGCTGTCATACAAATGACAATGTGATCCTTTGGCATTTGCTTGGCTGCTTCAATGGCTGCATAGCATGCCGCGCCAGATGATGGACCGACTAAAATACCTTCAAGACGGGCGAGCTTTCGTGTGATGTCGTAAGCATCTTCATCACTCACTTGCACAATCTCATCATACACCTGTTCGTTTAAAATTTGTGGGATAAATCCTGGACTTGTGCCAACAAGCTTATGTTTGCCAGGTTTCCCGCCTGATAAAACAGGAGACCCCTTTGGCTCTGCCACATGTATCGTCAATTCCGGGAATGCTTTTTTGAGTTCCTCTCCAGTGCCTGTAATGGTTCCGCCCGTTCCAGCAGTTGCGACAAAAGCGGCAAGCGGCTGTCCAATCTGTTGCACTGCATCAATAATTTCTACAGCCGTTGTCCCTCTATGAGCATCGGGGTTCGCACCATTGTCAAATTGCATGGGAATAAAGCTGTTAGGAATTTGAGCAGCTAATTCTTCTGCCTTGCGAATACAGCCTGGCATTTTTTCCTCCCCCGGGGTTAAGACGACCTGTGCGCCGTATGCCTTTAAAATATTGATTCTTTCTTGGGTCATCGTATCAGGCATGATCAGAATGGCTTTGTAGCCTCTTGCAGCAGCGTTCATCGCTAAGCCAATTCCTGTATTTCCGCTTGTTGGTTCAATAATCGTTGCCCCTTTTGTGAGCTTTCCTTGTTTTTCTGCCTCAAGGATCATATTGTAAGCAGCCCGATCTTTTACACTTCCGCTAGGATTAAATGATTCTAGTTTTAAATAAATAGCAGCGCCATGTTCTGGCTGAAGGCGCTGTAATTTTACAAGTGGTGTATGACCTATTAATTCAGCTATATTTTGTGCAACCTTCATCATGTGACACCCTTTCTTCTCATTCCGCATTACTTTAGTTATACTATCATCAATGGGGATTCGTAAAGTTTGTTAAAAAGGACAGGTGAAAATATGGCCGAAAGCCGTCATTATTTTATCGGGATTCCAATCCCTGAACAACTCGCGTATCAAATGAAAGCGGATATAGACAAGAGGAGCGGACTTTCCTTTCAAAAATGGACAGCACCCATTGATTATCATGTCACCCTTGTGTTTTTAGGTGCGATTCCAGAGGACCGTTTAAATAAGATTTCTGAGCTACTTGCACAGCTGTCTCCTGAGGTGTCTGCTTTCCCGCTCAAGCTGAATGAAGTAGGAATATTTGGCCAAAAGGAACGGCCGAGAGTCTTTTTTGCAAAGCCTAGTGAAAGTAAGCCTTTGATGGATCTAAGAGAAAAGGTGAAAGCAGCCGTTTTGGCAGCAGGTCATCCTGTCGAAAAGAGACCCTTTCATCCACATATGACGATTGCGCGCAAATGGAATAGGGAACAGTCCTATATAGAACAAGCACCCTTACGGAAAGAACCATATTCGATGGAGGTTTCTAGTATCGCTTTATTTGAAATCCGTCTAAAAGAAACCCCGCGTTATCACGCGATCAAACAATTTACACTACATAAATGATTCTAGAGGTTGGAGTGAGCAGCAGATGGCGCAAATTATTAAAATCCAAGATTATATATCACGATATGAACAAGACCCGCATCATTACATCAATCAGTTTATTCGATTGAAAAAACAAAGATGGGACGAGTTAAAAAAGGCTTCCAAAGAGCAGGTGCAAAAGCAGGCTGACCAAGCCATCGAGCAAGCACCTGAACAAGAGGAAGAAAAGAGAAAGAAATTCTCCTTAAAAAGAAAGCAAAAAGAAGCCGATATGAAAAAGGAACGGGACCTGAGTCTTTTTAACGAGCCAACAGATATAGAACAAGGTGTCTTTACAAACGTTCCTACCGATGAAACGAAGCTGATTCACTTTTTTAAAGATCATCTTTACGATGTTCAGTTAAAATGGGCCAGCTCGACGATCTCTCATATTTCAACTGTCTCCCATCACATTCGCTATGATGAAAAGCTGCGGATGCTTGCAAGGCAGCTGCCAGATTCTTATTTTGTGATGTACAAGCCGGTGCTGCTCATTCAAAAAGCTGAGATGGAATTGTGTCCAGTGCTCATTACACCGCTTGAAGTCATCTGCTTATCATTCTTAGAGGCAGAGCCAGACAGTGTATATATTGGATCGAAGGAACGTTTTTGGGAAAAGCGGGCGACGGGAAAGGCTGTTCAATCCGTTTTAAACCCTTGTGCAAGCCTTCTTCGCTCTGGAACTGTTGTGTCAAAAATTTTACAGCAAAGTGGTGTAGAGCTTCCTGTGAAAAAAATCCTCATCAGCCGCACCTCGTATATTGATTTGCCCGAAGTTCCATTCGGGATGGAGGTTGTCGATAAGAAGAAAGCGGAGGATTGGTTTGACAAGCAGCGGAAAAACACGGCGCCGACAAAGCACCAGCAATTCAAAGCGACAAAGGCATTGCTCGCTTATGGTGAATCAGACAGCAAAAGAAGGCAGGAATGGCTCGATTAAAGGCATATCAAGGTCACCAAAAAATGAGACCTGAGTGGAGCTAATATATGAATGAATGGTACTTTATCGTCAATCCAGTAGCAGGACAAGGAAAAGGACTCCGCACTTGGAGAAGCATAGAGAAAGAATTACAAAAGGTAGAGATCTCATACAGATCGTTTCTTACCCAGCATGAAGGACATGCCGAAGTTTTGGCGAGACAAATTAGCGCTATGCAAGACGACAGATTGAAACGGCTGATCGTCATTGGCGGTGACGGCACATTTCATGAAGTACTGAATGGTTTGAAAGAAATTGATCATGTGCAGCTAAGCTTTGTCCCAGCAGGTCATTGGAATGATGCTGCGAAGGGGCTGGGCATCCAGCGTCACGATGTGATCAAAGAAGTGAGAAAACAAAAAAGGATGCTGACGAAAACATTTTCTCTCGGCTCCTTTCAAGATCATGCAGAAAGTCCGCAATCTGTTCTTTTTCTCAATCATATTGGTGTTGGTTTTGATGCGCATGTCTTGAAGAGAACGGTCCATTTTAGAGGGAAAAAGTGGCTCAACCGACTCAAACTCGGGTTTATCATCTACCCGCTGTCCTTTCTACATTCGTTATGGTCTTTCAAACCGTTTGACCTTGCTCTTTTTATTGAAAATGAGAGAAAAGTTTTTCGCCAAGTGTGGTTTGTGATCGTATGTAATCACCCATATTATGGAGGCGGGCTGGAAGCAGCGCCGGAAGCAAGTGCGAGGCAATCAGGATTTCAAACAATCGTTGTCACGGATTTGAATCCATTGAAAGTCCTCTTATTTTTAAGTGCAATGGTTTTTAAAAAGCACCTTGTAATGGAGGGAGTCACCCTTTTTCAGCATGAAGAAGCCTACTTGGAGGCAGATGAAAAAATCCTATTTCACGCTGATGGAGAAGTGATTGGCGCCACTCCAGTGTTTGTTAAGGCTAGTGAGCGATCGTTAAAATTACGTGGCTAAGAAGCAGCCAGTGTGCGCACGAGCAAAAGAAACATGAAAAAAGACTTCCCTTTTCATAAGGTTCTTGTCCTGTTTTTCTAGTTTTGCTTGACGAGTATAAGAAGGTAGCGATAAAATCTATAGGACGGCTATTGTTTAGCATCTCATTCTCAATAGCTGTCCTTTTTGTTTTTATGATCATATAAATAAAAAATAAACAGCCAATTGATCTCAATCGGCTGAATTTTGTCGACTAAAAAAGCATGATTTAAAATATTTTAAGAAATGATGGGTTGAAAATTGATATGAACTGGTTGGGACAAATATTAGGTAGCGAATGGCACATCTCTCCTGCTGGAGGCGCTACGGGAGATGCGTACTTCGCAACACACAATGACCAAAAGCTATTTTTAAAACGCAATACGTCACCGTTTCTTGCGGTTTTGTCAGCTGAAGGCATTGTGCCGAAGCTTGTCTGGACAAAACGGATGGAAAATGGGGATGTCATTACTGCGCAGCACTGGCTGAGCGGCAGAGAGCTGAAGCCAAAGGACATGAATGACCGTCCTGTAGCGGAGCAGCTAAGAAAAATTCATACATCAAAAGAGCTGCTCGATATGCTGAAACGATTAGAAAAGCACTCGCTTGACCCGGCATCGATCTTGATGCATCTCAAGGCATCGATCTTAAAAGAGCAGATTGACTCACATGATATCACGCGCGCCATCCAGTATTTAGAGAAACATGTGGATGCAGTTCATTTCGAGGATAAGGTCGTATGTCATTGTGACCTCAACCATAATAATTGGCTGCTGACAGATGAAAACCAGCTCTATTTAATTGATTGGGACGGAGCAATGATTGCGGATCCAGCGATTGATCTTGGACCGCTCTTATACCATTATGTTGAAGAAGAGAACTGGGAAAGCTGGCTCTCTATGTATGGTGCTCCGCTGACCGACAACTTGCGAAAACGCATGGCATGGTATGTGCTGGCTGAAACCGTATCGTTTGTCGTTTGGCATAAAAGAAAAGGAAATGAAAAGGCGCAAAAAGAAGTGCAAGCCGAGCTACATGCACTCTTAAAACGGTTAAACATCCATTAAGACAGTGGAATGTTCTCGACCCAGTCAGATAGATGCGATTGATGCGCTTCGATATGTGCATCAATTGAACTGACAGAGGTACCTTTTTGGCTGTAATCATAAATATCTGTTAGCAGCTGACGAACGTCAGCATCCAAATCTTCTTTTGCCAGCATTAATTGAATCACGCGTCCCACCTGTTCATATTCTGCAACAGTTCCGCAGCAATCCAGCTGGTGATCAGTTAAAATATCTTTGATTAATTGAAGCTGATGTTGGCGGTTTAATCCCATACGTATGCTCCTTTCAAGCGTGTCATTTATGTGGTTAAACTGTGCATTCAGCTTTGATTTTATACATGAAGCAGACCAGCCCAATTAGCAGCTGGTCTTTTTCATATGTGCGGATAAGATGCTGTCTTGCGGCACTTTATGTTTCATGGTATCTTGATAAAATGTAAAGAAAATAGAGGTGTATCAAATTGAGAATGCGACATAAACCATGGGCGGATGATTACTTAGCTGAAAATGCTCATATTGCTTTAGCCAACCCTGAACAATACAAAGGGAAATGGCATGAGCTGTTTGGAAATGATCATCCAATCCATATCGAAGTCGGTACAGGAAAAGGGAGTTTTATTGCCGGAATGGGCAAGCTTCATCCTGAGATAAACTATATCGGCATTGAATTATTTAAAAGTGTCATTGTGACGGCAGTCGATAAAATCAAAGAAACAGATGTAGAAAACGTAAAGCTTCTAAACATCAACGCAGAGACACTGACAGATGTCTTTGCGGAAAATGAGATTGATCGGGTGTATTTGAACTTCTCTGATCCGTGGCCAAAATCAAGGCATGAAAAACGTAGGTTGACGTTTAAAGCCTTTTTAAAGCGATATGAACAGATCCTCCGTCCAGGCGGTGAATTACATTTCAAAACCGATAACCGCGGACTATTTGAATATTCCTTGAAAAGCTTTTCGTCTTACGGACTCCTTTTAACATATGTGAGCCTTGATTTACATGAGGATGGTCTCGAAGGAAATGTCATGACAGAATATGAAGAGAAATTCTCTTCCATGGGACAACCGATCTATCGATCAGAAGTAAAATTCCCTGAATAACAAGCGAACAAAGCTGGCTGCAACGAACGATTGCGGTCAGCTTTTTTTTGATAAAAAGATTAGCACATGCGATTTTCCTTTGTATTTGCTACGATAGAAAAAGGAGGGATGACAGCAATGGAGACAATGAAAATAGGTGAAATGGAACTGTTCTGGTTAAATGGGGGAGATACACACATGGATGGCGGTGCCATGTTTGGCGTGGTGCCAAAGCCATTATGGTCAAAAAAATACCCTGTGAATGATCGAAATCAAATTGAATTACGGTGTGATCCAATGCTCATACGGTGGAACGGTCTTCATCTGTTAGTAGATTCCGGCATCGGGTCAGGGAAGCTGACAGAGAAACAAAAACGCAATTATGGTGTCACAGAGGAAACGAAAATAGAAGAATCACTTGCGACTCTCGGTTTGCGCCCATCTGATATAGATTACGTCTTAATGACTCATTTGCATTTTGATCATGCAAGCGGGCTGACAAAACGTGAAGGCGATGAGCTCGTGTCTGTTTTTCAGCAGGCCAAAATCATCACGTCCAAAATTGAATGGGACGAAATGAGAGCGCCGAACATCCGCTCAAGAAATACATATTGGAAAGAAAACTGGGAGCCGGTTGCCGATCAAGTCATGACATTTGAAGATAGCATCGAAGTAACAGAAGGCATTCGCCTGCATCATACAGGTGGACATAGCAATGGGCATAGCATCTTAACGCTCACAAGTCAGGGAGAAACAGCTATTCATTTAGCGGATATCATGCCGACACACGCTCATAAAAACCCGCTTTGGGTCTTGGCATACGATGATTATCCAATGACCTCGATCCCGGCGAAGCAAAAATGGCAGGCATTTGCCGAAGAAAACAATGCATGGTACTTGTTTTATCATGATGCCATCTACCGTGCTGTAAAGTGGAATGAAGACGGGGCAATGACCCATGAGGTCAAAAGAGAAACCGGAAGATAAAAGATCATCTGTATGTTTTTTCGCCTTTCACACAAAATAACGACAAAATGAACTTGTGAAAGGAAGAGTGCAGGTGAATCAATTTTATCGTGTACATGGTGATGTCATCGAGACACCGTTAAGAGGGATGGAAGTCATGTCTGTCCCTTATTTAAACAAAGGGGTCGCATTTACAAAGGAAGAGCGGGAAGAGCTTGGGTTAAAGGGATTTCTGCCGCCGAAGGTGTTAACACTAGAAGATCAAGCAAAGCGTGCATATGAACAGTTCAAAGCACAGCCAGACGCACTTGGGAAAAATGTCTATTTAACTGCGCTTCATGACAGAAATGAAGTGCTCTTTTATAAATTATTAAATGAGCATTTGGCAGAAATGCTGCCGATTGTTTACACACCGACCGTAGGAACAGCGATTCAGCGTTACAGCCACGAGTATAGAAAGCCAAGAGGAATTTATTTATCCATTGATGACCTAGAAGGAATGGAAGAAATTTTTGCATCTTACGGAGTGGATGAATCAATTGATCTCATTGTCGCAACAGATGCAGAAGGAATTTTAGGCATCGGTGACTGGGGTGTTGGTGGAATCGCGATTTCAGTCGGAAAACTGGCTGTTTATACAGCCGCAGCAGGTATTGATCCTAGCCGTGTACTGGCAGTGGTGCTTGATGCTGGAACCAACCAAGAAAGCCTTTTAAATGATCCGCTTTATGTGGGAAATCAGCACTCCCGCGTTCGAGGAGAGCGCTATGATCAGTTTATTGATCAATATGTTGAGCTTGCCCGTGCGACTTTTCCAAATGCACTTCTTCACTGGGAAGACTTCGGTACAAAAAATGCGCGCGCCATTTTGGAAAAATATAAGGACCGTATTTGTACATTTAATGATGATATTCAAGGAACTGGAGCCGTTTCACTTGCTGCCGTTCTGGCTTGTGCAAAAGCATCGAAGGTTCCGCTGAAAGATCACCGAATCGTGATCTTTGGAGCAGGTACAGCAGGGATTGGTATAGCCGAGCAAATTCGTGATGCCATCGTGCGAGATGGTGTCAAAGAAGAGGAATCATATGATCATTTCTGGTGTATTGATAAAACGGGATTGCTCACAGATGATTCACCCGACATTCAGCCATTCCAAAAGCCGTATGCAAGACGTTCTGATGAAGTGAAGGATTATGCACGTAATGGTCCAAAGCATTCAATTGATTTGTTAGAGGTCGTGAAGCAGGCGAAACCTACGATCTTAATTGGTACCTCAACTGTAGGTGGGGCATTTACAGAGGAAATAGTGAAAGAAATGGCGTCACATGTAGAGCGGCCAGCGATTTTACCGATGTCTAACCCGACACCCCTTTCAGAGGCAAAGCCGGAAGATCTCATTGAATGGACAGAAGGACGTGCGCTTGTCACAACGGGAAGCCCGTTTGATCCCGTTGAATATGGCGGTGTGACATATGAAATTGGGCAGGCAAATAATGCCCTTGTGTTTCCAGGGCTTGGTCTTGGAACGATTGTGTGTAAAGCTCGCCTCATGACAGACAGCATGTTTGTTGCGAGTGCTGAAGCGATTGCGAGCATGGTCAATGTCGGAAAACCGGGTGCTGCGATGCTTCCAAGTGTTGATCAGCTCAGAACGGTTTCAGCGACAGTGGCTGTCCGTGTGGCACAAGCAGCGATTGACGAAGGAATTGCGGAAGAAACCCCTGATGACCTCATTCAGGCTGTGCAAGACGCCATGTGGCACCCTGTATACAAAAAAATCAAAGCCATCTAAAAAAAGCTTCGCAAGGACTTGTCTTTGCGAAGCTTTCTTATTAAGCAACAGAATCAATGACATCAACGATCATGCCTGTTTTTGCATCAATCATGACTTCATACTGTTCCAGCTCGCCAAAGGCAGAGCGTGTAATGCCAGATTTGTACACATCAATCGTTTCACCATTTACGGTATACGGTTCTGGTACAGTATAAATCCAAGAGCCATCAATCGGACCGCGCTGTTTAAAAGCGGATTTCACAATTTTTAACGCTTTTTCAGACGAGATATACGTCGGGAAAAAGACTTTCTTTGCAACAATTGCAGCGGCTACGCCAATACTCGCACCAATCAGAACATGTTTTAACTTCAACGTGCTGCACCTCCGTATTGCTGTTTTTTCCATTATACAAAACTTGTCCAGCGATGTTAAGAAATCCGAATACTTGAAAGCATATTCAAAATTTCTGGAGAGATACTTGGAAAACCGAAAGAATTCTTATAGTATAAAGTGAGTGTTATTTTTATAGGAATTTATATGGTCATTACATAGAAATGAGGGTAACTGTCAAATGAACGAAGAAACAATGTCGCTTTTCCGAAATTTAACAGAACTACAAGGAACTCCAGGTAATGAGCACCATGTGCGTGCTTTTATGAAAAAGGAACTTGAGAAATATTCCGATGAACTCATACAGGATCGTCTTGGCGGAGTGTTTGGTGTCCGCAAAGGCCCAGAGAACGCGCCGAAGATTATGGTGGCTGGTCATATGGATGAAGTCGGCTTTATGGTGTCATCCATTACGAAAAACGGAATGATTCGTTTTCAAACACTTGGCGGCTGGTGGAGTCAAGTGATGCTTGCGCAGCGTGTGGATGTTCATACGGATCACGGGCCAATTCCGGGCGTTGTATCGAGCACACCTCCTCACCTTCTGACACCAGAACAAAAAAGCAAACCAGTAAAACCGTCAGATATGCTGATTGATATTGGTGCAGACAGTGAAGAAGAAGCGAAAGAGCTTGGCGTTCGCCCAGGGCAGCAAATCGTTCCTGCAACGGTCTTTACCCCAATGGCCAATCCAAAAAAGATTTTAGCCAAAGCTTGGGATAACCGCTATGGGTGCGGACTTGCCATTGAATTATTGAAAGAATTAAAAGACGAAGCTCTTTCATGTCAGCTATATTCAGGCGCAACCGTCCAAGAGGAAGTAGGGCTCAGAGGGGCTGAGGTAGCTGCGAATATGATTCAGCCTGATCTGTTCTTTGCTCTAGATGCGAGTCCCGCAAATGATGTGACGGGAGACAAATCACAATTTGGCCAGCTTGGAAAAGGTGCACTTCTTCGTATTTATGATCGCACGATGATTACGCACCGAGGCATGAGAGAATTTGTCCTCGATACAGCCGAAACAAACAATATTCCATATCAATATTTCGTATCGCCAGGCGGTACGGATGCTGGACGTGTCCATATCTCAAATCAAGGTGTACCGTCTGCTGTTATTGGTGTATGTGCGCGTTACATTCATACAAGTCACTCTGTCTTGCATGTGGATGATTATGCAGCGGCAAAAGAATTAATTGTTCGTCTTGTGAAAAATTGTGATCAAAGCACGGTGGATTCGATTTATCAACAAGTGTAAACGATAAGAAAAAGGCTGCCTCTTTTAAGAGCACAGCCTTCAGCGTGTAGACAAATCCTCGCATTCTTTGTCAGTCCTGCGTGCCGGTGCTCACGAATGTCAAATTCGCTCCGCGCCGGTACTCGACCTTCCTAGGGCTGCAAAGATTTTCTATCACGCTGAAAAGAAGAAAAAGGGCTAAAATCAAGTTCATTTTAGCCCTTTTTCTTATTCTTGTTCAAACACGTATGACAACGCCTTAATTGCTTGATTCACTGTTTCGACAGTGATATTTGCTTTGTTTGATAGTTCCTTTAGTGGATGATGTAATTCTTTAGGACGAATCAAAATAAGGGGTTTTCCTTTGGCGATGGCAGAAGAAGCATCCATTGCCGTGTTCCACTGTTTATATTTCTCACCAAAGCGGGCGATGACAACGTCTGCCTTATTTAATAATAGTTCGGTGCGGAAATTGTTCAAATCAGAAGCCGCATCGTCTTTCAAGATGGCATTTGGCTGCCCGCCTAAAATATCTTCTCCGATGTTATCTGATCGGTCATGATTCTCCATTGGACCAACAAACGTCACTGGTAGTTTCAAAGACTGGCTTTTTTCCTTAATTTCATCGCGCCACTGGCTATGAATTTCTCCAGCTAAATAAACCGTTAATTGCATAACAATCTCCTCCTTGTGCACAAACTTAGTAAAGGTTTGCCCTGTTTCTTTTCATGTTACACAAGAAGTGCTTGATAAAGCAAAAAAAATATGATTATGATATTCATGGTAGAGACTATTTTTCATCGTAAGAAGACTACATATAATGGGAAGGACAGGCCTCTTCGTCTTTCCTATGAGAAAGCAGGAAGACGACGTTGATGACTTATTTAAAAAGAAAGGGTATTTCCCTTTCGCCAAAGGTCTATTTTATTGATGCACTCTCTTATATGGCTTTAGGTCTATTTGCTACATTAGTGGTAGGGCTGATTTTAAAAACAGCAGGCGGCATGTTATCATTTCCTCTCATCGTGGAAATGGGAACGCTCGCAATGGGGCTGATGGGACCAGCAATTGGCGTAGCGGTTGCTTATCGCTTAAACGCTTCTCCTTTAATTATTTTCGCAAGTGTTGTTTCAGGTGCCGCCGGAGCAGAGCTTGGGGGACCTGCTGGAAGCTTCGTGGCTGCTCTTATTGGTGTGGAATTAGGCAAACTCATCAGTGGTGAGACAAGAATTGATATTATTTTAACGCCGCTTGTGACCATTATCACAGGTTTTCTCACCGCTGCTTTCATCGGCCCTGGGATTCAGGCGGTGATGACAGGGCTCGGCAGGCTGATCGTATGGGGGACTGACCAAAGTCCACTCATCATGGGCATGCTGGTTGCAACCATTGTTGGACTTGCTCTTAGCTCACCGATTTCAAGTGCTGCGCTTGCGCTGATGCTTGATTTAAGCGGTCTTGCTGCTGGTGCGGCGACGATTGGCTGCTGCGCGCAGATGGTCGGCTTTGCTGCTGCAGGATTTAGGGAAAATCGTTTTGGCGGTCTTGCTGCGGTAGGCATTGGAACATCAAAACTACAGCTGCCGAACATTGTGAAAAATCCGCTCATTCTCATTCCGCCGACGATTGCAGGACTGATTCTTGCGCCAATTGGTATCATTGGCTTTGGGATGGTCAATAATGCGGCAGGAGCGGGTATGGGAACGAGCGGACTTGTCGGCCAGCTCATGACACTCACAGTCATGGGATTTCATCCTTCCGTTTTCCTTGCAATTGCTCTCTTGCATATCGTTGGCCCGGCAGTGATTAGTTTGGTAGTATCAGAATGGATGAGAAAGAAAGGCTATATACAATTCGGAGATTTAAGTATACAAACTGGAGGAATCAAACATGAAAAAAATTGAATCAAACGAAGAATTACAAAAAGTGATTCAAGAAGACTTAACCGTATTACTATTTTCAGCTGACTGGTGCCCGGACTGCACATTTATTGAGCCGTTTTTGCCAGAGCTTGAAGCAAACTATCCAGAATTTGAATACTTCTATGTGGATAGAGATCAGTTCATCGACACTTGTGCAGAGTGGGAAATTTACGGAATTCCAAGCTTTTTAGTCTTTAAAAACGGACAAGAGATCAACCGTTTTGTCAGCAAAGATCGTAAGACAAAGGAAGAGATTGAAGCATTTTTAACAGATTCTCTTTCTAAATAACGAAAGGAGAGTCTTATCATGGCGAAAATGACATCAAGACAGCTTGCCAATCAATTGAAAAGCCGTCTGACGAGCGACAGCTGGACCCACCAGTTTGACAGGGAAAAAGATACGCTTCGTGTGGAAGATAAACATACAGGAAAGGGCATCACGCTTGAGCTCCCGCCGATTATTGCAAAGTGGGAAGTAAAGCCTGATGAAACACTGGATGAGATCGTTTATTATGTGAAAGAGGCGCTCAGCGCAATGAAAGGTGAAGCGCAGCACATCTCAGGCAAAGAAAAGCACATTTATCCGGTCATTCGTTCAACGTCCTTTCCAGAAACATCAAGTGATGAGATTCCGCTCGTTTTTGATGAGCATACAGCAGAGACAAGAATCTACTATGCACTTGACCTTGGAAGCACCTACAGATTAATTGACGAGAAGATGCTGCAAAAGGAAAACTGGACAAAAGAACGAATCAGAGAAACCGCAAGTTTTAACGTCCGTTCACTAAAGACTGTGGTGAAAATGGATGAAGTGGCGGGCAACCGTTTTTATTTCTTCCGTGCAAACGACGGGTACGATGCAAGCAGAATTTTAAATGAATCGATTTTACAAGAATATGCGCAAAAAGTAGAGGGGCAAATGGCCATTTCCGTTCCCCATCAAGATGTGTTCATCATTGCAGATGTACGCAATGAATCAGGCTATGATATTTTAGGGCAAATGTCGATGAGCTTCTTCGCCAGCGGCACGGTTCCGATTACGGCCTTGTCATTTTTATATGACGAAGGCAAGCTTGAACCGATCTTTATTCTTGCAAAAAGCAGACCAAAACAGCAGTAGAAGGGAATTTTGAAGAATGAACGTTTTTTATAATGCAGAAGGTGTCGGCGACACACTCCTTATTTCATTGAAAGATGTAACAAGAGAAGAAGTAGGTCATGAAACGTTTGGAGATGTCGTAAGAATCTTCAATCAAGACACAAAAGAAACAACAGGTTTTAATATTTTCAATGCATCTACTTACATGAAAATTGAAGAAAATGGATCTGTACCGCTTTCTGAAACGCTTGTTCAAGATATCAATGAAATTTTAAACCGCAACGGTGTCAGTGAAACATTAACAGTGGATCTATCACCTAAGTTTGTGGTCGGTTATGTGAAGGAAAAAGAAAAACATCCGAATGCAGATAAACTGAACATTTGCCAAGTAGATGTTGGCGATGAAACCTTACAAATCGTGTGCGGTGCACCAAACGTTGATCAAGGTCAATATGTTGTGGTTGCAAAGGTCGGTGCTGTGATGCCGAGCGGTTTGGTGATCAAAGATGCTGAACTAAGAGGTGTTCCTTCAAGCGGAATGATTTGTTCTGCAAAAGAATTAGATCTTCCGAATGCGCCTGCTGAAAAAGGAATCCTTGTTCTAGAAGGAAGCCGCCAAGCTGGCGAACCATTTGAAGCGTAACCTCCCATAAACGGGTACAAATGAGCGAAGAATGTGTTATACCAAAAGTCACTAAGTACGTACTTAGTGACTTTTTTTCATCTACAGACAGCATGAACAGCAAAGCGTAGCACTTTTCTCGCTTTTCTGCATGAAAAAGCAATGGTATACTAAAAATCGCCCAAGAAAACGTAAGGGGAGTTAAAGTGAGTGATAAATGATGAGTTGGTTAGATAAATTTTTTAGTGTATTTTTAGGAGAAGAAAAAAAAGAAGAAAAAGCTGAGAGGCCTGAAACAGGTCCGATTGCACCAAAGCAGCCAGCTGTTGAACAGCATAAAGAATATAAAAAAGTTGAAGATACGAAAGTGTATTATGAATATCCAAAAGGCAATTTCCGCTTTCCTCTCGTTCCAGATGAACCTGCACGTGAGGCAGCAAAGCAGCAAGAAAGAAGGCGCACGCGGCCAAGTCAGCCAAAGGCAAAGCAGACGACCTATCAGCCAAAACAAACAGTGCAGCCTGATCTCAATAAAAAGCCTTTTAAACCAGAGCAAATCCCTTCACCTATCTATGGCTACCACCAGGATATGCGTCCAAAACATGCAGCAGCCAAAGAAGACACATCTTCTGTCAAAATGAAATCGGCAGAAGAAACGTCACAGCGTGTCACACTGTTATCAGAAGAAGCAGAGCGTGAACGGAATGTAAGACAGCAAATGAACATCCCGTCTATACGAAAAGAACAACGTATGGAAGACATGATGTCAGCCCAAAGAGCAGAACAAGTAGAGAAGCAACCTGTCACGACGCCGCTTACTTTGCAAGAGGAACTCGCTTATCAAGATCACGTTCAATCAACGATGGAACGTTTATATGACGAGCCTTTCAGTGAGACAGAGGATCAAGATCAAGCTTTGTCACAGACCAAAGACGACCGGGAAGCATCCTTACATATGGAGCAAGCTCAAGCATCTAACGAGCCTCTAGAGATGGAGCAAGAACAGGCAGTCACCGTTGAACAAGAAGAGCCGATGATTCCGCTTGAAGATGATACTGAGAAAAAAGAGAGCTTTACATTTGAAACAGCTTTAAGCGCATCACCAGCACTCGACATGGAGATAGAAAGCCCGGTAGAAGAAACTGCGGTGCTGGAAGAGAATGAAGTAGAGGCTATGGGGGAAACAACAGAGGCTGCATGGATAGAAGAAAGTCAAACAGACGTGTCAGCGGCAGCATTTGAACAAGAAGAACCGGTGATCATACAGGATTCGCAAGATGATGATTCTCTGCCGGAAGAAAAATTAACAGATGATGAAGTCATGCCAGTTGAACAAGCATCAGATGAATTTGCTGACTCTGGACAAGCAGAGATCGCCGGGGATATGGCAGAAGAACTTGAGGAAACACCTAAAGAAACGCCTGAAATAAAACGTGAAGAACCAAAACCGTCTTCTCCACAGCCAAAGCGCTCAAGCGGTCAAACCTCCACCGTTCCTTTTAACGTCATGATGTTAAAAAGTGATCAGCGCGTGCAAGGACAGAAGAAAACGGCAGATGCACAAGGATATGTATTTCCGAGTTTAGCCCTTCTAGACGTTCCGCCAGCACAAAAAGAAGAGGACGGAACATGGGTGAAAGAACGGGCAGAACTGCTCAATGCCACACTGAAAAATTTCAATGTCAGAGCAAGTGTTGTTCATGTGACGCAAGGTCCTTCTGTTACAAGATTTGAAGTGCATCCTGAACCAGGCGTGAAAGTGAACAAAATTACAAACCTGTCAGATGATATCAAACTCAGTTTGTCTGCAAAAGATATTCGAATCGAAGCGCCGATTCCTGGGAAGAACACGATTGGAATCGAAGTGCCGAACCTTCACAGTAAAATGGTTTTCTTGAGAGAAATGATCAGAAGCAGTGCCTTTAGAGACAACCCATCTCCATTAACGGCAGCGCTCGGATTGGATATTTCCGGTCAGCCCGTTGTGGTTGATTTGCAAAAAATGCCGCACGGCTTAATTGCCGGAGCAACAGGTTCAGGGAAAAGTGTCTGTATTAATACCATTCTCGTGAGCCTAATGTTTAAAGCCTCACCTGATGAAGTGAAAATGCTGTTAATCGACCCTAAAATGGTCGAACTGGCGCCGTATAATCACATTCCGCATCTTGTGAGCCCAGTTATTACTGATGCCAAGACAGCAACAGCTGCCCTGAAATGGGTAGTAGATGAAATGGAAAGACGCTATGAACTGTTTGCACACTCTGGTGTGAGAGAAATCAAACGATTTAACGAACTGGTGAAAGAAAAACAAATGGGTGAAAAACTGCCATATCTCGTCGTTGTCATTGATGAGTTGGCTGATTTAATGATGGTCGCACCAAATGAAGTCGAAGAAAGCATTTGCCGAATTGCCCAAAAAGCAAGAGCATGCGGGATTCACTTACTCATTGCGACGCAAAGACCTTCTGTTGATGTCATTACAGGCCTCATTAAAGCAAACATCCCAACAAGAATTGCTTTCTCTGTTTCAAGCCAAGTGGATTCAAGAACCATTATTGATATGGCAGGTGCTGAAAAACTTCTCGGAAAAGGAGACATGCTGTTCTTAGAAAATGGCTCTGGCAAACCGACAAGGCTGCAAGGGAACTTTGTATCAGATCGAGAGATTGATGAAGTGGTAGCGCATGTGAGAAAACAGCGCAAACCTGTGTTCCTTTTTGAACAGGAAGAATTGATGCTCCAAGGCTCTGCCATTACAGACGAAGATGAATTGTTTATGGACGCATGCAGATTCGCCATCGAGCAAAATAGTGCAAGTACATCCAGTTTGCAAAGAAGATTTAGAATTGGCTACAATCGAGCAGCGAGATTGATTGATATGATGGAACGTGAAGGAATGATCTCTGGAGCAAAAGGCAGTAAGCCAAGAGAGGTCCTCATGACACTGAGTGATTTAGAACAATTGATCTAAACAAACCACTTCATTTTTTTGATAAACATGGTATGATAGCACATAGGTGCAATTTTTGAATTGGACGCTTTTCGCATGCCTGTCTGAACGCTTTTTAACGAAAATGAGCGAAAGCAGGTGTTAGAAATGGGAAAGTTGTCGGATACTAATCATAGTTAATATTGATTAGAATAGGAAGATCGGAAAAAAATCTTTATTTGGAGCTGCGATTTGTGATCAGCTAGAGACAAAAATCACAAGTTGCAAATTGAAATGAGCGTCATATACTGTAAGTCAGATAGACGTTTGTTGGAGGTACAATTATGACTGTTTATCATTTTGTTGGAATAAAAGGGACAGGTATGAGTCCACTGGCCCAAATTCTTCATGATACTGGGTATACTGTCCAAGGATCGGATATCGAAAAACATATCTTTACACAAAAAGCATTAGAAGAACGAAATATTAAAATTCTTCCATTTGACCCAGATAATATTCAGCCAGGGATGACGGTGATTGCAGGAAATGCATTCCCAGATACACATCCTGAGATTGAGCGTGCTCTTTCTGAAGGGATTCCTGTCATTCGTTATCATAAATTTCTTGGAGAATACATGGATTCATTCACAAACGTTGCAATTACTGGTGCTCATGGTAAAACATCGACAACAGGTCTGCTTGCACATGTGATGCAAGCGGCAAAACCAACTTCCTACTTAATCGGTGATGGATCTGGAATGGGAAAAGAAAACAGCGAGTATTTTGTATTTGAAGCGTGCGAATACCGCAGACATTTCCTCAGCTACCATCCAGACTATGCGATCATGACCAATATTGATTTTGATCACCCTGATTATTTCACGGATATTGATGACGTGTTTGATGCGTTTCAAAACATGGCACTTCAAGTGAAAAAAGCCATCATCGCTTGCGGTGATGATGAGCATCTGCTCAAGATCCAAGCAAAAGTACCTGTTGTGTACTACGGATTCAATGAAGAAAATGATTTCCAAGCACGAAATGTTGTGAAAAACACAGAAGGCACGACATTTGATGTATTTGTACGTAATACGTTTTATGATACCTTCTACATCCCTGCTTACGGAAACCACAATGTCCTTAACTCATTAGCGGTCATTGCATTATGCCACTATGAGGCCATTGATGTAGAGCTCATCAAAGGTGCTTTAACGACATTTGGCGGTGTGAAACGACGCTTTAATGAAAAAGTAGTCGGTGAACAAGTCTTAATTGATGATTATGCGCACCATCCGACTGAAATTGAAGTCACGATCGAAGCAGCTCGCCAAAAGTATCCAGACCGTGATATTGTAGCAGTCTTCCAGCCGCACACTTTCACTCGTACACAGCAATTTTTAAGTGAATTTGCGGACAGTCTGAAAAAAGCAGACTATGTATACCTCTGTGATATTTTCGGCTCAGCTCGTGAAAACATTGGGAAACTAAGCATTGAAGATTTGCGGGAAAAAATTCCGCAAGCCCAATTGATTGAAGAAGAAGAGACATCTGTGCTGAAAGCACATGAAAATGCGATCTTGGTCTTTATGGGAGCAGGAGATATTCAAAAGTATCTTCGTGCTTATGAGAAAGTCGCAGTATAATTGCCTGTCAAAAAGTGCCGATTCAATCGGCGCTTTTTTATTTTGAATAAAATGTGACAAAGGGGCTAAATGTGACAAGATGTGCCGCTTTTTTTCGTTCGCTGTGGACAGGAATTGGCGAATAAGTGTAGAATTATTATTCAATCGGTCATTCTAGGCGATGTTTGAATGATACAACGAGAGGGTATTGAATTGAATATGCCCGCAGCAAAGGAGGTATCAGATGATTATTATTCTCTATTTAAGCGTTGCACTCATCGCAATCGCTTTCCTCATTCTTGTCATCTACTTGTCCAAAACATTGAAATCCTTACAGCTGACATTAAAGAATGTCGCATCAACTTTAGAAGGTCTTGAAGGACAGATGCAAGGCATCACCACAGAGACAGCACAGTTGCTACATAAGACCAATCAGCTTGCTGAAGATATTCAAGACAAATCGGCAAAACTTAACACAGTTGTGGATGCGGTGCAGGGAATTGGTGGCTCGATCAACCAATTTAATACAAGCATAAAGCAGGCAGCTGGTGCGGTTTCTTCATCCGTTGAACGAAATCAAGAGAAAGTCACGGATGTGGTAAGCTGGAGTAACGCAGCACTTGAAATCTATAAAAAATGGAAACAGCGTAAACAACAATAAACAACCATTTTCGCATAGGAGGAATAATCATGAGCAAAGACGGAATCAATAGCAAAGACTTTTTGATCGGAACACTTATCGGTGGCATTATCGGTGCAACAACGGCATTATTTTTAGCACCAAAGTCAGGGAAAGAGCTTCGCGATGATTTGAACACCCAAGCGAATGCCCTAAAAGAAAAAACAGATCGTCTTACAACAGATGCAAAGGAAAAAGGCACTGAATATGTGACGATTGCGAAAGACAAAACATCTGAATTGTCTCAGCTCGTAGCAGAGCAGTCAAACCAGATTTTAGACAAAGTAAAAGACATAAAAGATCGTACAGCTGGAAAAGCTAAACAAGTAAAAAGCGAAGCAGAAGATGCTGCAGCAAATATTGCAAATGAAGCTTCAGATGTAGCAGATGAAGCAAAAGTAAGAGCACAAGAAGCAAAAGCAGACATTGAAGACGGCATCAAAGATGTCAAAGAAAAAGTAGAACAATCTACGAAAGGCTAACTCGCTGCTTAAGTTAGGAAGGAGCACATCATGTCTAAACAACTCATAGAAACAGAAGAACAGTTTGATCAACTAACGAATCAAGACGGAACCTTTGTCTTTTTTAAGCACAGTTTGACATGTCCAATCAGCCAAGCTGCTTTTCAAGAGTTTGAAGCGTTTGCGTCAGAACATGAGGATGTTCCTGCTTATTTCTTGCAAATTCAAAACACAAGAGAGCTTTCATCCTATGTGACTGAAAAGTCAGGGATCAAGCACGAAAGCCCACAGGCACTCATCTTTAGCGGTGGCAAAGTAAAGTGGCATGCTTCTCACTCAAGCATTACAAAAGAAGCGCTTGAACATAACATGTAGAAAAACGTCAGCGATTGCTGACGTTTTTTTATAAAAAAGGTTTACTTGCATCAAAAGTATGCTATAATCTTACACATAATACTTTATCGCTTAAAAGCGTTTGGGTAATAAAGAATTTTTTCGTGACAATTCCGAAATCTTTGTTTATAATAAACCCTATTATAAGAGATTAAAAATAAAAAGCGAGAGCGGGCAGAGGAAAGGATGACAAAAATGAGCAACAATGAATTGGAACAATTGAGACAGCAAGCAGATGAACTAAATCTTCAAATCTTAAAACTGATCAATGAAAGAGGAAACATTGTAAAAGAAATTGGAAAGGCAAAAGAAGCGCAAGGTGTCAACCGTTATGACCCTGTCAGAGAGCGCACAATGCTTAATCAAATTCTTGAAGAAAATGATGGCCCATTTGAAAATTCAACGATTCAACATATTTTCAAAGAAATTTTCAAAGCAGGTTTAGAGCTACAAGAAGATGACCACAGCAAAGCACTTCTTGTTTCTCGTAAGAAAAAACCTGAAAATACAATCGTCAATATCAATGGAGAAGCGATCGGTGACGGAAAACAACGTTTCATCGTTGGACCATGTGCCGTTGAAAGCTACGAGCAAGTTGCAGAAGTAGCGGCAGCAGCGAAACAGCAGGGACTAAAACTTCTTCGTGGTGGCGCATTTAAGCCTCGCACAAGTCCATACGACTTCCAAGGACTTGGCGTAGACGGTCTAAAAATTCTAAAACGTGTAGCAGATGAATACGGTCTTGCAGTTATTAGTGAAATCGTGAATCCTGCTCATATTGAAGAAGCGATTGAGCATATCGATGTCATCCAAATTGGAGCACGTAACATGCAGAACTTCGAGCTTTTAAAAGAAGCTGGATCAGTGAACAAACCAGTTCTTTTAAAACGCGGTTTAGCAGCAACAATTTCAGAATTCATCAATGCAGCTGAATACATCATCGCACAAGGAAATGACCAAATCATCCTTTGCGAGCGAGGCATCCGCACATACGAAACAGCCACAAGAAATACACTAGATATCTCGGCTGTGCCAATCTTGAAACAAGAGACACATTTACCAGTCTTTGTTGACGTGACACACTCAACAGGACGCAGAGATCTACTTCTTCCAACAGCTAAAGCAGCTCTTGCGATTGGAGCAGACGGTGTGATGGCAGAAGTGCATCCAGATCCATCTGTTGCCCTATCTGATTCAGCGCAGCAAATGGACATTCCACAATTCGAAAAATGGTTAGATGCGTTAAGACCACTTGTCAACATTCACGCGTAACCATAAATAGAAAAGCCGCCGGATGACAGCCCGGCGGTTTTTTCATGAAAAAATACGATCAAAATTGGCAATGAAAGGAAAAGAGCACATTGCAAGCTAAAAATACGCTTGTTCACAATGTTTTCATTTTTAAAATTCGATAGAATCTGCTAAGATCATTGTCATAGCTGACGTTCGCAACGATTTTTGGTGAAATATGATTCAATTTACAGGTAACAAGCTCATTAAAGTTTGTTTAATTTAGTTATAAAAAGAAAGGGAACGTTTTCATATGAAGAAAAAACGTGTATAATTTCATAAAAGAATGTCATTTTGATGTAGATTGAAAAATTATGTGTCTCTTTTCATCGTTTTAATGACAAATAGGATATTATTTTCCTCGTATCTGACATGTCTCTATCCAATTGGTGAATGCTATAGATATGAAGTGTATTTGAAGGAGTGATTTATGTGAATAATGTTACAATATATGATGTAGCAAGAGAAGCAAACGTAAGTATGGCAACGGTATCACGCGTTGTTAATGGTAATCCAAACGTAAAACCAACAACAAGAAAAAAGGTGCTTGAAGCAATTGATCGTCTCGGCTACCGTCCGAACGCAGTCGCACGAGGCCTTGCAAGTAAAAAGACCACAACAGTTGGGGTCATCATCCCTGATATTTCAAGTATCTTCTATTCAGAGCTTGCACGAGGAATTGAAGATATTGCGACGATGTACAAGTACAACATTATTTTGAGCAACTCAGACCAAAATACTGATAAAGAACTTCATTTGTTAAACACAATGCTTGGCAAACAAGTAGATGGAATCGTTTTTATGGGCGGAAACATTACAGATGTGCATGTGGAAGAATTTAAGCGCTCTCCTGTACCCATTGTACTTGCAGCATCTGTTGAAGAGCAGGCACAAACACCATCAGTCAACATTAACTATGAACAAGCCATTTATGATTCAGTTCAGCTATTGGTTGAAAAAGGACATAAACGAATTGCGTTTGTATCTGGACCAATGTCAGAACCAATTAATTCTATGAGAAAGCTTGCTGGTTATAAGCGTGCGCTTGAAGAAGCTGGTATCGCATTTGACGAAGCGCTTGTTGCTGAAGGAGACTACTCATATGACTCTGGTATTGAAGCACTCGCTAATCTGCTTGAGCAATCTGACAAGCCGACGGCTGTGATTGCAGCTACTGACGAAATGGCGCTAGGTGTCATTCATGGAGCGCAGGACAGAGGCGTATCCATTCCTGAAGATTTAGAAGTGATTGGCTTTGATAACACAAGACTATCCCTCATGGTTCGCCCTCAATTGACAACAGTTGTTCAGCCGACTTACGATATTGGCGCTGTTGCGATGAGACTTTTGACAAAGCTCATGAACAAAGAACAAGTAGAAGATCAAATTGTTGAATTGCCACATAGAATCGAAGAAAGACAATCGACGAAATAAAAAAGAAAGCAGGCTCACTTGATCAGTGGACGCCTGCTTTTTTTATGCCTTTTTCTTTTCTCGTCGAACAGGCATGAGTGCTTTTTCTACCGTTTGTGCATTTTTTTCTGTAATTTCTGCTCTTCTTGGAATCGGTGGATATAAATCGTCAGGATCTAGCCATGTGGATGGAAGCGGAACAGGCGATTGTTTTTCCCATGCCCGAATCCATTCCTGAGGAAGTGCATCTGGTGGTGTAATGCCTTTCATCTCAAGCCAAATGCGGCTCCATGCTCTTGGGACGACACGCCAAATATCATAGCCGCCTCCGCCCACAGCGATCCATTTTCCATCACAATATTGATGCGCCAGCTCATGGGCAATTCTAGGAATTTCCTCATATATTTTCATGGTAGCAGATAAATGCGTCAAAGGGTCATAATAGTGGGCATCTGCTCCATTTTGCGTCAAAATGACATCTGGTTTAAAAAAAGCAGCAATCTCTGTCACTGCTGTTCGATAGGCTTCTAAAAATGATTCGTCTTCTGTAAATGCGTCAAGCGGGATATTATATGCATAGCCATAGCCTTTATCATGACCCCTTTCCTGTACTTGTCCAGTTCCAGGGAACAAATAGCGCCCTGTTTCATGAATGGAAACAGTACATACCTCTGGATCATCATAGAAGCTAAACTGTACACCATCGCCATGATGAGCATCTGTATCAATATATAAAATTCTAGCGCCATATGTCTTTTGAATATACTGAATGGCCACAGAGCTGTCATTATAAATACAAAAGCCAGAAGCACGCCCTTTAAATCCATGGTGAAGCCCGCCGCCAAGATTGAGCGCATGCTGCGAATGTCCAAGCATCACTTGATCAACCGCTGTTAATGTCCCGCCAACTAGGAGAGAAGCTGCCTCATGCATCCCTGCAAACATCGGGGTATCCTCAGTGCCAAGACCATAACGTTCCCCCTCTGCGGTGGACAGTTTTCCTTCACTTGCCCGCTGAACTGCTTGAATGTAGTCTGTTGTATGGACGAGCTTTAATTCCTCCAGCGTCGCCATACGAGGTGCGACAATCTCATCATCCGTTAATGCCTTCATTTTTTGAAGAAGATCATAAGTTAAGTAGACGCGAAGCTGATTGAAGGGATGATCTTGGTGAAACTGGTACGTTTGAAAAGATGGTGAAAAAACAAAGGTCGCTTCCTTCATTTGATCGTCTGCTCCATAGGCCAGAGCACTTTATAGCCTTTTGCACGAATCAGCTTCATCACATGATCTGCATGCATCGTTTGAAGGCGGAAGACGAGCACTTTAGAGGCTTCATTGGCATGTGGGTACACGAGTACACTCAGCATTTGAATATGCTGCTCTTTTAAAATGGACGTAATGTCTGCAAGACCCTCTGTCACTTGCGCTACTTCAACCTCTAAATGTGATCCAGGCTGATCTGCACCTGTTAGTCTTACAAACGTACGAAGTAAATCTGTTTTTGTGATGATCCCTACAAGCTTGCCACGTCTCACAACGGGAAGACAGCCAATTCCGTGTTCAAAAAAGACACTTGAAATCTCCTCAACGAAATCAAGCGGATGAGCGGTAATCGTCTCTAGCACCATGATGTCTTCAACCGGTCGCTGAATAAAAAGCTGCCTTTTCTCTGTTTCAAAAATACTTGGACTGGCATTTTTAATATCCCGATCTGTCACCATCCCAATGACAGATCCCTGCTCAGATACGATAGGAATATGCCGAATGTGATGTGCACTCATTTTTTGAATGGCTTCTTCAATCGTATCGGTTTTGCGCAGCGTGATCACATCACGCTCCATAATTTGTTCAATCATCATGTTTACCAATCCCCTTTGCCAAAAAAACGAATTGAACGTTAATACATAAAGCGCTGATGGAAGCGAAGACGATCGAAACGCTCGATCGAATCAGGACTCACATTTTTTCCGATCCGTGCCATTAAACAATTGGCTGGATGTGAGCTAATCTCTGGCTCGTCTGTTGCAAACCAGACAAGACCGCCTGCGTTCATCATTTTCTCCATCATTTTGCGGTACTCCCACACGTTTTTCTTTGTCCCCTTTAAATCCCAATGCCAGTAATATTCAGTTGTAATGATAATGTAATTCTCCATTTGCTCATCCATCATGCTCACATCCAGTAAATGCTTGCCAAGTGAGCAGCCTCTGAATGGGGGAGCGACTTCAATGGCACCGAGCTCAATTAAATTGTCCATGTTGCCTTCTGACCAGCGTTCAAGCGGATCAGGGTACAAATACGTGACATAGCCTACGACAAGCTCATCCACCCTAGCAATGATAATACGTCCTTCAGGAAGATCTGCTATTTCAACAAGTGCTTGTTTCTGTTCCTCAGGCGTGCGAAATGCCGTTAGTCCTTCATGAAACATATAGTTCGCAAGCTCTGATGCAGGTACCGGTCCTTCAATCAGGATGGAACCTGTTTCTCGCTCAATGGTTTTTGAATAATAAGTTTTAGGATGCTCCACGTATCCACCGCCTCAAATTCTAGTGAGTCGTCTCTATTCTATCTTAAATCTTGCAATAATTAAAACGGTTTCATCAGAAGTTTTTTAAAAATTGAGAAAAAAAGTCATCTATACTATAATGGTCATTGTAAACGTATGCAAAGGGGGACTGTTTGATGAAAGTGGAAACGCTACCATCAGTAAAAGGGGACTATCATTTAAATGATTATGAGCAAGCATACAAAGAATTTTCATGGGAGGAAGCGAGAAAAAATTTCTCTTGGTATGAAACAGGAAAAGTAAATGCAGCTTATGAAGCGATTGACAGACATGCGGACTCGTTTCGTAAAAACAAGGTGGCGCTTCACTACAAAGATTCACAGCGGGATGAAAAGTATACGTTCAGGGATATGAAAATCAAGACAAACAAAGCAGGAAATCTATTAAGAGAACAGGCACATGTGCAAAAAGGGGATCGCGTGTTTATCTTTATGCCAAGATCACCTGAGCTCTATTTTCTACTGCTGGGTGCTGTCAAAATTGGTGCGATCGTCGGTCCGTTATTTGAGGCATTTATGGAAGGTGCCGTCAAAGATCGTTTAGAAAATAGTGAGGCAAAAGTGATTGTGACAACGCCTGATCTGCTTGAGCGGATTCCGTTTGCAGAACTTCCAAAGCTTGAATCCGTCATCATTGTCGGCGGTGAAAAAGAGGATGCAGGTGATGTGCGGACGATTCACTTTGAAGAAGCATTTGAACAGGCAGCGAAGGAACTTGAAATCGAGTGGATGGATGAAAAAGATGGATACCTGCTTCATTACACGTCAGGGTCCACTGGTACGCCAAAAGGTGTGCTCCATGTTCATGGCGCAATGGTGCAGCAAGGCCAGACGGGTAAATGGGTACTTGATTTGAAAGAAGAAGATGTCTACTGGTGTACAGCTGATCCAGGCTGGGTAACAGGGACGGTGTACGGTATTTTTTCTCCGTGGCTGAATGGAGCGACGAATGTCATTTTAGGCGGCAGGTTCAATCCTGATACGTGGTACGAAACCATTGAATCGCTTGGTGTGACCGTTTGGTACAGTGCGCCGACAGCCTTCAGAATGCTGATGGGAGCAGGAGACGATCTCATTCAAAAATATGATCTGAGCTCACTCCGTCATGTGTTAAGTGTAGGAGAGCCACTTAATCCAGAAGTGATCCGCTGGGGAGACGCTGTATTCGGTAAACGAATTCATGACACTTGGTGGATGACAGAAACAGGTGCACAGCTGATTTGTAACTATCCATGCATGGATATCAAACCAGGGTCAATGGGGAAACCAATTCCAGGCGTTGAAGCTGCGATTGTAGATAATGCCGGAAATGAACTTCCGCCATACCGGATGGGGAACCTTGCCATCAAAAAAGGTTGGCCGTCTATGATGCATACGATCTGGAACAATCCTGAAAAATATGAATCTTACTTTATGCCGGGAGATTGGTATGTTTCAGGAGATTCAGCTTATATGGATGAAGATGGATACTTCTGGTTCCAGGGACGTGTCGACGATGTCATTATGACGTCAGGAGAGCGGGTCGGTCCATTTGAGGTAGAAAGTAAACTGGTGGAACATCCGGCCATTGCAGAGGCTGGTGTTATCGGAAAACCAGATCCTGTGCGCGGTGAAATTATTAAAGCATTTATAGCGCTTAGAAGCGGATACGAACCGACAGATGAGCTGAAAGAAGAGATTCGTACGTTTGTGAAAAAAGGACTCGCTGCACATGCAGCACCGAGAGAAATTGAGTTTAAAGACAAACTGCCAAAAACACGCAGCGGTAAAATTATGAGACGTGTGCTAAAAGCGTGGGAACTGAATTTACCTGCTGGTGATCTCTCGACAATGGAAGATTAATCGCTTCCGTCAGTTGACTTGATATCAAAAGTATGTTAAAAATGACTTTAGTTGAATATGAAAAGGTTTTGACTGAGATTCAGTAGAATCATCTTTCCCTGTCCAAGAGAGCTGACGGCTGGTGCGAGTCAGTACAAAGAGATATTCGAATTACCCTCACGAACCGCTTTTACGAAAAGGAGCATGCATGTTGCCTGATTAGTGAAAGAACGGATCTGTCCGTTATCAGTGTAAGTGAAAAGACGTGTTGTTTTGTCTTTTAAGCAGGGTGGTACCGCGATATATATCGTCCCTTCGTTCATTCGAAGGGGCGTTTTTTATGTTGAATTGTAAAAAAAGGAGATTTGGATATGAGTCAATTGATGGAAGAATTATCGTTCAGAGGATTAATTCAGCAACAAACAGATGAAGAAGGTTTAACAAAATTATTAGCAGAAGAAAAAATCAAGCTATACTCCGGCTTTGATCCAACAGCTGACAGCTTGCACATTGGTCACTTACTGCCAATTTTAACATTGCGCAGATTCCAAGAAGCAGGTCATCATCCGATTGCACTTGTTGGCGGCGCAACTGGACTGATTGGTGACCCAAGTTTCAAAAAAGCAGAACGTTCACTAAACCCAGCAGAAATCGTCGAACAGTGGTCAGAGAAAATCAAAGGCCAGCTCTCTCAATTCCTTGATTTTGAAGCAGGTGACAACCCAGCTGTCATCGTCAATAACTATGACTGGATCAGTCAAATGAATGTCATCACGTTCCTTCGTGATATTGGGAAGAACTTCGGTGTCAACTTCATGCTCGCAAAAGATATCGTCAGCTCCCGTATTGAAACAGGGATTTCGTACACAGAATTCAGCTACGTGATTCTGCAATCGTTAGACTTCTTGAACCTTTACAGAAATGAAAACTGTAAGCTGCAAATCGGCGGAAGTGACCAGTGGGGAAATATCACATCTGGACTTGAGTTGATCCGTAAGTCTGAAGCAGAAGGCGCAAAAGCATTTGGTCTCACAATGCCGCTTGTGACAAAAGCAGACGGCACGAAATTTGGGAAAACGGAAGGCGGCGCCATCTGGTTAGATAAAGAAAAAACATCACCATATGAATTCTACCAATTCTGGATTAACACAGATGACCGTGATGTCGTGAAATACTTAAAATACTTTACGTTCCTATCAAAAGAAGAGATCGCATCGTACGAAGAAAAAGTGCAAACAGCCCCTGAAAAGCGTGAAGCACAGCGCCGTTTGGCAGAAGAAGTCACAACACTTGTGCATGGCCGTGAATCACTAGAACAGGCTGTCAACATCTCAAATGCGCTATTTAAAGGCGAGATCAAATCTCTTACAGCAGAAGAAGTGAAAGTAGGCTTTAAAGATGTGCCATCAATGGAGAAAGACAGTGCAGAAGAATTAACACTTGTTGATGTTCTTGTCGAATCAAAACTGTCTCCATCAAAACGTCAAGCACGTGAAGATATCACAAACGGTGCCGTCTACATCAACGGAGAGAGGCAAACCGACAAAGACTATGTCCTTTCAGCAGATGACCGAATTGAAAACCAATTTACGGTCTTAAGAAGAGGGAAAAAGAAATATTTCCTTGTGACGTATAAATAAATCCTTATGAAACAGTAAGTATCATGAAAAGCACCTCAAATGTTCATATACATTGAGGTGCTTTTCTTTTTTATTCAGAAGTAGGAATTAAGCTTTTACAGAGCGGTTTTCTCTCATTTGTCTGTTTCTTATTCAAGGAGTGAATTTTCGTTTGTATAAGCATGTTCTACCTTACAAATTCGGGTTGTATAGGATTCATACCAATCTTTTTTTCCTTTTTTTTGAACACGCTGATGTGCTGTATGTGCTTTCCATTCTTTGATGGCTGCTAATGAATCCCAGTAAGAGACAGTGATTCCAACACCATGTTCATCTCGTACACTTTCTATTCCAAGAAACCCGTCTAGTTCTTTCGCTAATTCTTCCATTTTTTGAGCAGCCACGGCGTATTCTTTCTGCTCGACATTTGTTCGTTTTGATGTGAAAATCACCGCATAATAGGGTAGTGCAGGTGTTTGAGTAAACAGCATCTAGCAGAACCTCCTTTTGTCTATTCACATTATATATGAAAGATAGAGGGGCTCGTAGTCTTTTTGTTTTAATTTAAAAAAGTCCAAGGTGCTTTATGATTATTTATATTTCTGTAAAATCATCTCATAAACATTACCTTGTTCACTTTTCTGACATATTTTTCTTGTATAAAATAGAGTCGAATAAGATGAATAAGGGGGAATGAAAGTGATTCGATTTAAGAAAAAGAGTTTGCAAATTCTTGTTGCCTTTGCCTTAGTGCTAGGTTCAATAGCCTTCATCCAGCCGAAAGAGGCCAAAGCGGCTGAGCATAATCCGGTTGTAATGGTACACGGCATGGGTGGTGCGTCTTATAACTTTGCTTCGATCAAACGATACTTGGTATCACAGGGATGGGATCAAAACCAACTTTTTGCAATCGATTTCATAGACAAAACAGGTAATAACCTGAACAATGGCCCGAGGCTCTCTAGATTCGTCAAAGATGTACTAGCCAAAACGGGCGCCAAAAAAGTAGATATTGTGGCTCATAGTATGGGCGGTGCGAACACGTTATACTATATTAAGAACCTAGACGGGGGAGATAAAATTGAAAACGTCGTCACACTTGGTGGAGCAAACGGACTCGTTTCACTCAGAGCATTACCAGGCACCGATCCAAATCAAAAAATTCTTTACACTTCTGTCTATAGCTCAGCCGATCTCATCGTCGTCAACAGCCTCTCTCGCTTAATTGGCGCAAGAAACGTCCTCATCCACGGCGTTGGACATATCGGTCTATTAACCTCAAGCCAAGTCAAAGGCTATGTGAAAGAAGGATTGAATGGCGGAGGACAGAATACGAATTAATATAAACATGGCCAGCTTCCAATAATGGAAGTTGGTTTTCTTTATTTTCACCAGTAATTATTATTAATGAAGAAACTGGAGTCACTATTGATTAGTCGATAAATTAAAAGTAATCTGTGTGAATACTCGAAATGATTGTCGATGAAATGAGACTATGGTACGATGAATATATATTAAAAAGTAATTCGTACGAATTACTAAATGAGGGCGGGATATGAAGCTTGAACAAATCATAACGATCAAAATGGGGAAAAATCAATCAAGAAAAAACGAGCATGATCATGCTGACTTATCTACATATTCTTATGAAGATTTAATGAAAGATTTAGATGGTGCTTATTTAAACTCCATTGTAAATGAAAAAGAAAGCACATTATTAACGGTTGATCCGTACTTAACAAATGTTTGTGATGTTGTCTTCAGCTTCGTTAGTTCGATTGCAGGAATTGTCAGTATCGAGACTCAAGGTAAAGTCATGAACCAAAACTTTGCCAAGCTGATCATAGAAACTGAAGAACTAGATAAGCAGTATTTATGTTATGTTTTAAATGAATCTCAATTTATGAAAAAACAAATGGCAGTTTCTATGCAAGGAAGTACGGTTCCAAAATTAACACCTGGCATTTTTCGTGGGTTAGAAGTGTATCTTCCTTCTATTGAAAAGCAACAAGTGATAGGAAAAGCCTATTTTCATTTTAGAAAGCGTCAAGCGCTTATGAAGAAACAAGCAAAATTAGAAGAACAACTATTTTTAGAAGTATTAAAACAACATGATCAATAAAGAAAAGTGAGGAAATGACGATGGCTGACTTACATACAACATTATTTAGTGCCGCAGATGACCTTAGAAGCAAAATGGATGCTTCAGAGTATAAAAACTATTTATTAGGATTGATCTTCTATAAATATTTATCTGATCGATTATTAGAAAAAGTGGTCGAAGTTGCAGATGAATCACTGGAAGAGTATGACACGCAGGATAAACAAGCGCAATTATACAAAGAGTTGTTATCAGATGAGGATATTCAAAAAGACTTAATTGAAACATTAGTCGATACGATAGGGTATGATATCGAACCAACGTATTTATTTAGTGAGTTAGCGAGTCAGGCAAAACAGAATATATTTCAGTTGAATGATTTGAATAAAGCATTCATTGATTTATCGACGAAATATCTTCAATTTAGTGGCTTGTTTGATGATGTGGATTTGAAATCGAAAAAACTAGGGTCAGATGATCAACAGAGAAATATCACCATTACAGAGGTACTGAAAAAATTAAATGATGTCGATGTTATTGGTCATAATGGAGATGTCATTGGGGATGCTTACGAATATTTAATCAGTCAATTTGCCTCTGAAGCAGGGAAAAAAGCAGGCGAATTCTATACACCACATGAAGTGTCTATCATGATGGCGCGTATTGTGGCAATGGGACAAGAGAAAAAAAAATTATTCAGTGTGTACGATCCTACTATGGGATCTGGTTCTTTAATGTTAAATGTTCGTAATTACATTAATTATCCAGAAAGTGTAAAATATCATGGGCAAGAACTGAATACGACAACTTATAATTTAGCAAAAATGAACTTAATTTTGCACGGTGTCGATTACGAGGACATGCGCTTGCGTAACGGGGATACACTAAATAAAGACTGGCCAACCGATGAGCCATATACATTTGATTCAGTTCTAATGAATCCGCCATATTCAGCTAAATGGTCAGCAGACGATACATTTTTAGATGATTCACGTTTTAATCGCTATGGAAAGTTGGCACCGAAATCAAAAGCGGACTTTGCTTTTCTTTTGCATGGCTTATATCATTTAAAAGATTCTGGAACTATGGCGATTGTCCTGCCACATGGTGTTCTTTTTAGAGGCGCAGCAGAAGGCGTCATTCGTAAAAAATTACTAGAAGATGGACATATTGATACGGTGATCGGTTTACCGGCAAACTTATTCTTTGGTACTAGTATTCCAACCACTGTCATCATTTTAAAGAAGAACCGTACAACGCGCGATGTACTATTTATTGATGCGAGTAAAGAATTTACCAAAGGAAAAAATCAAAACAAATTATCAACTGGCCACATTGATAAAGTAGTAGAGACATATCAAAAACGAGAAGATGTAGAAAAGTATGCACATGTCGCAAGCTTTGAAGAGATTAAAGAGAATGATTTCAACTTAAATATTCCAAGATATGTCGATACATTTGAAGAAGAAGAGCCTGTCGATATGACCGCCATTGGAACAAAAATCCAAGAGATTCGAAAAGAAAAAGAAGAACTAGAGTCTAACTTATATGAAATGATTTCTTCTATGCAGTTTGATGAGGAAAATGCAAAATGGATGAAAGGTGCGTTAGAGGTGTTCAAACGTGGGGAGTAAGAAAATACCAGAAGTGAGATTTAAGGAGTTTAGTGGGGAATGGGAAGAGTGGAAGTTAGGAGAAGTTGCAGATGTGTATGATGGTACACATCAAACCCCAAAATATACAAAAGAAGGCATTATGTTTTTAAGTGTTGAAAATATAAAAAGCCTTAAATCTTCAAAGTATATAAGTGAAGAAGCGTTTAATAAAGAGTTTAGAATAAGGCCTGAAAAAAATGATTTGTTAATGACTAGAATAGGTGATATAGGAACCGCGAATGTCGTAGATGAGGATGTTCCTATCGCTTATTATGTTAGTCTTGCATTAATTAAAACCCAAGTATTAAATCCATATTTTTTACAAGCCAATATTCATGCTCCAACAACGCAAAAAGAGCTGTGGAGAAAAACATTGCATATCGCTTTCCCTAAAAAAATTAATAAAAATGAAATCTCCAAAATTACAATCTTATGTACATCCTTTGAAGAACAGATGAAAATTGGATGCTTTTTCAAGAAGTTAAACGAAATAATCGCTCTAAAAGAACGAGAACTAGACACTTTAAAACAAACGAAACAAGGATTCTTACAAAAAATGTTTCCGAAAGAAGGAGAATTGGTACCGGAAATTCGTTTTACTGGATTTAGTGGGGAGTGGAGAGAGAGTAGATTAATTTCTCTTGTGGATAGAGTAAAATCATACTCACTTTCTCGTGACGTGGAGACGCTTAATGATACCGGATTTCGATACATCCATTATGGTGATATTCATAAAAAAATTGCGAATATTGTGGGGAGGAAAAATGAACTACCTAATATTCTAGCAGGTGACTATGAGCTGTTGAAAAAGGGTGATTTAGTACTAGCAGATGCATCTGAGGATTATCAAGGAATAGCAACTCCTGCACTAGTTTATGAGGATATTCCTTATAAATTAGTGGCTGGATTACACACTATAGCTTTACGACCTAAGCAAAAACAAGTTAACTCTTTGTTTTTATATTATTTAATAAACTCTCACCCCTTTAGAAAACATGGTTATAGAGTAGGTACAGGTATGAAAGTGTTTGGAATTAGCCTCACAAATGTACTGAAGTTTGAATATGTGTACCCATCTATAGATGAACAAACTAAAATTGGAGAGTTTTTCATGAAAATAGACGAAACAATCACTTTAAAAGAAAAAGAACTAGATATTCTAAAGCAAACCAAAAAAGCCTTTTTACAAAAGATGTTTGTCTAAGCAAAAGGGGGAAATAAAATGGGGAAGAATGAACATAGAGATGAAACAGAAATAGAACGTCAGTTAATTGAGGTAATGGGCGAAGGACATAATCAATGGAACTATCGTCCGGATTTAAAATCAGAATCCGACTTATGGCAGAACTTACGAAAGATCATCACACAAAACAACTTATCAGAAATTGGGGAACATCCGATTTCTGATAAGGAATTTGATAAAATTAAAACGGAAATTTTAAATAAAACGCAAACACCTTTTGATGCAGCAAGGTGGCTAAAAGGTGAAAATGGGATTGCTCGCATTACGATTGAACGAGATGATGTGTCCCTAGGTTCGATGTCACTCGTTCTTTATTCAAATCATGATATCGGTGGGGGCATTTCTACATATGAAGTTGTTCATCAAATTGCGAAAAAAAGAGAGAGCATTGACGAACGCGACCGTCGTTTTGATGTGACGTTATTAATCAATGGGTTACCCATTGTGCAAATTGAATTAAAAAAGGTTACGGCAAAAGACGGTGTGTTTCAAGCATACAATCAAGTGAAGAAGTATGCAGAGGAAGGGCTATTTCGTAATAATATTTTTTCCACTCTTCAGTTATTTGTCATTTCAAATGAACAAACGACTCGTTATTTTGCCAATGCTCTGCCAAAAGATATGCATAAGAAGTTTGTTTTTAGTTGGCGGACAAAAAATAACAGTAAAGTTAACAATCTCTATGAATTTGTGAAACAAGTATTGAACATTCCAGATGCCCATCGATTGATCGCTCAATATACCGTTGTGAGCGAAGAAAATGATCAAAAAGCGTTAATGGTTTTACATCCATATCAAATACACGCAATTGAAGCATTGTTTACGGCGGCGATGAAGCATGAATCTGGATATGTATGGCATGCCACAGGGTCAGGAAAGACATTAACGAGTTTCGTTGCAACCAAATTATTAGCAAGGAAACCTGGCGTTGACCGGACGATTATGCTCATTGATCGAAAAGATTTAGACAATCAAACAACGACAGAATTCACAAGGTTTGCGTCTGAATTTAATACAGGTATCTCTTCAGGTAAGGCAAAGTCTAATAGTTTAATTGTTGGAACTGGCAGTGCAAAAGAACTGAGTGAGACATTATTAGCGGATGCCAATTCAAATACCATTATTATTACGACTCGTCAGAAACTAGATAATGCTATCAATTATGCAAAAAAACAAGAAGAGCAAGATGGAAAGAACCGATTTCAAAAACTGATCGGACAACATATTGTCTTTGTTGTTGATGAATGCCATCGAGCATTAAGTGCGGAGGGCATGGAGTCTGTGAAGAAAACGTTCCCTAATTCTACTTGGTTTGGTTTTACTGGAACACCTATTTTCGATGTTAATAAAAAACAACCAAAAGGGCAGTTAGCTCGTACGACTCGTGATCAATACGGTGAAGAGCTTCATACATATACGATTAAAAACGCCTTAGATGATGGTGCAGTTCTAGGATTCCAAGTAGAACATGAAGATACGATTGAACCAAACTCTCTTAGCAATCATATTTTTTCTCGGCTTCGTCAAAATGACAAATACGCTCATCTTAGTGATGATGAATTAAATACGTATATTGATCAAATGGATGGGATGGAGAAGGAATCCCATTTGCCATCCACTATCTATGAAAGTGATGAGCATATTCAAAAGGTCATCCATAAGATATTTCGACCGGATAATGCTTATACAAAGTTTGATTTCAAAAACGGACGACCGCAAAAGTCCGCTATTTTGACAACAAACTCTATTGCGATGGCCAAACGATATTATGATGCGATAAAAAGGATGACGAAAGATCCTGATTGGATGGCAAAAGAGTTTGAAGGTCATCCGATTCGTAAAGGGCGAACGATAGAGGATAAGGATTTTCCTAGAATCGCGATCACCTACTCATTAAATGATAATGAAGAAACTTCAAAACTAGATCAAGAAGATATGATAAACATCATCAAAGACTATAATCAATCTTATGATACCGCTTGGTCGATTCAAGATATTGAGCGGTATAATGGGGACATTAACAACAGATTAGCCCGAAAAAAAGCGGAGTTTAAACAATTTGGTAAGCATATAGATTTAGTGATTGTGGTTGATCGCCTTTTAACTGGCTTTGATGCGCCGACCATACAAACTCTTTTTGTGGATCGACTACTAGAGTATGCGGGTTTAATTCAAGCTTTCTCGCGAACAAATCGTACATATCCTGGTAAAACAAAAGGGCTCATCATGACGTTTAGAAAGCCGTGGACGATGGAGTGGAATGTAGAGGAAGCGACCAAGACATACTCTAACGAACAGGAAGAAACGAATCTTGTGTACCCAACTTATGAAGAATCATTGAAACGATTTAAAAAGGCACATAAAACCTTAAAGTCACTTGATATCAATCTTTCTGAATTGGACGAGCATTCGCCAGTAGAGGAACGTGTTGAATTTGTTAAAGCATTCCAAGAGCTGAGTAATGCTTATGAAGCTCTCGTGACGTATGACAATTACAACGATGATATGGAAGCATCAAAAGCCTTGCGAGAACAAGTGATGGTGATCGAAGAAAATATCGGTATATACAATACAATCAAAGGCTCACTAGTAGAAGAAGGGACGAAAGAGAAAGAAGAGAAAACACCCAACTTCTCGGATATTGAATTTTATGGTGAGAATTCTGTTAAGCTATACGACATTGACTCTGCCTTTATTGATCAACTGTTAGGAAATTACTCTGCCAATAATCATGATATCCGTCAAGAAATCGAAAAGGCACTTCAAAAATTGAAAAAAGCTGAAGTTGTAAAAGAGGTGTATCGAGCGATCCTCAATGAAATGGACAATAAACAGGTGAATCCAGATGAAGATATATTAGTGGTCAAACGAACATTCTTTACAAAAAAGAAAAATTCCCATATTAAAGAATTTGCTGAAACGTGGTTCGTGGATGAGAACGAACTCCATTTATCATCTATTCAATATATGATAGGAACTGATCCTATTCCGAATATAGGGAACATCATTGATAGTAAACAGTTTGATCAATACAAAGCAATTCATCCGGATGCGAAACCATTAAAATACGGGCCTGAAATGAAACGTGCGTGGAGAAGATTGTTAGATGAAGTGATTGTTCCTCTGGATGATGAATTAAGATAATCTTGATAAGGAGTTTCAAATGACGCAAAAACTCAAACAATATTTCTTAGGCTACTTTCTCTATTTCCCATGTTCATTTCTGATCATCTATATGATCTGGATGGCAATCGTCAAATCAGTGCAATGGGCAGAAGTCATATCTAATTGTACATCCATCATTGGTATCTATTACTTAATAGCCAGTGTGTGGTTTGTCTTTTTACTGCAAAAACAGACAAAACATCGTACATAGCCAAATAAAAACATGTACAAATCAACCGCCATTCCTTACACTACATATAATGAACGAGAATCTTCGGAGGTGGGTATTTGTGCAACATCATCAAAAGGCTTTGATTATGGTCGATGTACAGAAAGCATTCGAGCACGAAAAATGGGGAGAACGGAATAACCTAGATGCAGAGAAGAACATCAGTCGTCTATTGACGTTTTGGAGAGAAAAAGGATGGACAGTCATTCATATTCAGCATACATCGGATCAGCCGCACTCCTTATTTCATCCAGCAAATGAAGGGCACTCCTTCAAAGAGATCGCTAAACCGCTAGATGAAGAAACGGTCATACAAAAGAAAGTCAACAGCAGCTTTATAGGCACAAACTTAGAGGAACAACTAAGATCAAACGAGATCGACACTGTTGTGATTGCTGGACTCACAACACCGCACTGCGTATCTACCACAACAAGAATGAGTGGAAACCTAGGCTTTGATACATACCTCATGTCAGATGCAACAGCCGCCTTTGGTTTAACAGATCAAACCGGTACATACTATGATCCAGAAACGATCCATCGCCTTTCACTTGCAACACTGCATGACGAATTTGCGACTGTCCTGACAACTGAGCAGCTGATCACAAATTGGGCAAGCAAAAGCTCCTAGAATCGTCTCTAGGAGCTTTTTGCTTGTTCATCCAGCGGCTGTTTTCGTTGTTCAATACTTGAGTAGATGAGATCAATACCAATAAATAAGAAGCTGACAAAGAAAGATAAAATGAGTGTGCCGTGCTCCCAAATGGAGACATTGACTATGTTCATATTAAGTACAAACTTAATTGAGAAATGCACAACGATCCATGAGAGTAAAAATTCAAAGATAAACGTGAACCATTGAGGAAATCTTAGCAAAGAGGAAATTCCTTTACCAATGAATACTAAAAAGATCGACCAAAAAAGAACAATCCCACTGACGAATAGACAGAAGGTCAATAATGAAAGAAAGGATGCATAGGTAATATATTCTCCAAAAAGAAAATTCACTCCTAATGAAACAACATAAAGTACAGAACTTGGAATGATGATGACAAAACTAATCGAAAAAAAGATGAGTAAAATGAGGAGAATTTCAGCGATAGTTCCAGGCGCTTCATCGACAACTTTTGTCTTTCTCAAAACCGCATAGATAACAATTGAAATGAGCATAAGTGCTAACATAAATGAAATGATCGACAAATTGTTTTCCTCCTTAACGTTCCTTATATTATTGTTTTAAGTTGGGAGTTATCCAGTAAATGTAATTGTAAGAGGAAAACGAAAAAGAGTAAAGAGTAATCGGTGTTCTAATTTTCTTGTGTGCAAATAAGTTATTTGTAGCTAGAGAGTATCATACAAAAGACCGAACAAAAAACCCTAGAAATCCTTGAACAATCAAGGTCTCTAGGGTTTGTTTGATCACTCTCTGAGAGAGTCATGAAATTAACGAGAGTAGAACTCAACGATTAGTTGTTCGCTGATTTCAGGCGCTAATTCAGAACGCTCTGGAAGACGAGTGAAAGTTCCTTCAAGCTTTTCAGCATCGAAAGTAAGGTATTCAGGTACGAAGTTGTTCACTTCAACTGATTCTTTCACAACTGCAAGGTTTTGAGATTTCTCACGAAGAGCAATCGTTTGACCTGGTTTCACAGAGAAAGATGGGATGTCTACACGGCTTCCATCAACAAGGATGTGACCATGGTTTACTAGCTGACGAGCTTGGCGGCGCGTACGAGCAAGGCCAAGACGGTATACTAGGTTGTCAAGGCGAGTTTCAAGAAGGATCATGAAGTTTTCACCTTGTTTACCAGGAAGTTTAGCAGCTCTGTCAAATAGTGTACGGAATTGACGTTCGTTGACACCGTACATGTGACGAAGCTTTTGCTTCTCTTGTAATTGTAAACCGTATTCAGATAGTTTTTTGCGTTGTCCTGGACCATGTGGGCCTGGAGCGTAAGGGCGTTTTTCAAGTTCCTTACCTGTTCCGCTTAATGAAATGCCTAAACGGCGGGAAATCTTCCAACTTGGACCTGTATAGCGAGCCATAATGTGACTCCTCCTTATTGTTTTTATTTGTGAAAAATAAAAACCGTCTGTTCTTTGTCTTTTCCGTCATTATGTTTTCATGCATCCTCGCTCCAGCAGCAGGGAGTTACAAGATGCACCTCCATATAGAAGGAACAAAATGATACAAAAAAGCCGAACAAAAAGGCTGCCATATTTCACACAAACTCTATTATATGACGCCAGATAGGAGAAGTCAACCTATTTAAAGAGGAGAATGTCAAACACGGCCGGCTTTACCGATAAAGAAAAAAGCAGACACATTGTCTGCTTTTCACGCATCATGACGCATCAGTAGATGCTGATAACGCATTTTGGAGAACCTCTGTAAATTGAACTAAGTACGTTTCATCCACTTCTTTGAAACGATCTTTCACTGGACTGTCAATATCGAGTACCCCAATGATTTGTCCATTTACTTTAAGCGGGATCACAATTTCAGATTGCGATGCGGCATCACATGCAATATGACCAGGGAATGCATGCACATCAGCGATACGCTGTACATCACCTGTCGCAAATGCTGTACCGCAAACCCCTTTTCCAGAAGGAATGCGTACACATGCAGGCAGTCCGTTGAATGGACCAAGCACAAGCTCTCCGCCTTTTGCTAAATAAAATCCTGCCCAATTGACCTCAGGAAGCGAGTGATAAAGCAGCGCCGCAGCATTGGCTAGGTTGGCAATGAGATCAGGTTCACCATCCGTAATCGCTTCTACTTGCTTGATGAGTAATTGATAGTCTTTCGATGGATCGCCAGACTGTTTTTCGACATGAAACATGAAAATCTCCTACTTTCTATCTCAAAAATACATAACTTGCGCTTCGCATGTGGGATTTGTCGAGCAATGATTAAAGGAACTTCCGCCTTCACCTTGAAGTATGTACACATGAAGAGGGGTGAGCGGATGAAAACATCAACAACCGTGCAAACAAAAGACCGTATTATTGAAGCTGCCATCAGACTTTTTAACCAAAAAGGATTTTCTGGAACCTCTGTCCGTGAGATTGCGAAGGAAGCAAACGTCAACGTTGCCCATATATCTTATTACTTTCAAGGAAAAGGAGGGCTGCTCGAGCAGCTCGTATCCGATTTTTATGAAGGCTATATTCAGATGATTGAATCGCACATCCAGCACATGGAAACCCGTCATGCAAAAGAATGTTTACTTCATGTGGTTTTTGATATTTTATCTTATCAGCATGAAAATCGTCAATTAACCCGTTTCGTTTATCGAGAAGTGACCATTGATTCAACGTTGATCAGGGAAATCATGTCCACCTATTTAACAAAGGAAAAATACTTGTTTCAGCTCATCATTGAAAAAGGAAAAAGCACCCATGTGATTTGTAAGCAGCTGTCACTCTCATCATTTATGATCCAGCTAAAATCACTTCTGATGATGCCATATCTGCAGCCGCAATATTTAACAGAGGTGCTTTATATCAACCCAAACGAGCCTTACTTTTATCAAACGTACTATAAGGAACTGAGCCGGTCGCTTCATCATCTGTTAGAACCAAATGAACCCGCACTTGATCCTCACCTGAAACTCATGATGTCTTCAAATTGATCATACGCATACCCGAGATCTTCCGCTTGATGGGCATCAGACCCGAATATGAGCGGAATTTTTTTCTGTTTTGCAAGATCGATCATCCATTGATCTAAATAGATACTTCTGGCATATGTTTTACGAAGACCTGATGTATTAAAATCTAAGGACATGCCTTTTTTTGCCGTTTCTTCAAGACAAAGGGTGACCCTTTGACATAGTTCTGGCGACATTTCGTATGGGAAAAGTTGTTTGAATTTCTGGACAAGGGTGATATGACCGATTCTCTTTGGCTTATATGGACCTAAAGATGATAGAATAGAAGAATGAATTTGGTCATAGTAGCTTTGATAGACGTGTTCGGTGCTGCCATAGATACTGATCAGCTGCTTGAAGGCGTGCTCATCAAAATCAAGACAAATATAATCATTGCCAGCAGGAAGAAAGTGAACAGATAAAATGCTATCGTCTAGTTCAGGGCCGTAGCAGTCTAAAAAGGCACTTGTTTCCTCTTCATACTCTTTGATATAGTCGACCTCAAGCCCAGTTTTTACTATTAACTGTCCTTTATATTCCTGTTTCAGCTGATCCAGCTTCGTCAAATAGGCTTCAAGGTCTCGAAGCTTCATGGCGCTATCCTGCTCAGGCGTTGGATCTCGAAACGAAGGAGGCAGCGGGGCATGCTCGGTAAAGGTGATGGAATCAAATCCCTTTTTCATAGCTTTTTCAATATAAGAATGAAAAGGATCAAGCGTACCGTGCGGGCAAAATGGCGTATGTAAATGTGCATCTTGTTTCAACATGTCGTCACCTCTTGTCGATATTTTGAAAAACGTCATGTTTATCAGCGAAAATAATGAAAAATCATGACCAAAAATGCTGGTTACATGGTATCATAATAACAATGAAAACGACAGCTTCCGCATACATAAAAACAGGTCACATCAATACATGTGATCAAATGATAGAAAGCCTGAATGACTTTCTTGAAAAAACATACATAAAACCGTGAATGGATCGTATTGGCAAAAATACAATCCTGCTTATAAAAAACAAATGCAAAGCGGACACGAAAGGGTTCTCAGGTCTACTCGGGACACTACCCTGACATCACTTAGATCACAACAAGGGGGCTCATTATGGAGTTTATCATCGGTTTAATTGTCATTTTGCTTGCTTTGTTTTCAGTCGGTTATTTCCTCAGAAAAAATATATATAAAGAGATTGACCGATTGGAAGCATGGAAAATTGAAATTTTAAACAGATCAATTGTAGAAGAAATTTCAAAAATCAAACATTTAAAAATGACCGGAGAAACAGAGCAGTTTTTTGAAAGATGGCGTGCAGAGTGGGACGATATCGTCACAGCCCATCTTCCAAAGGTAGAGGAGCTATTATACGATGCAGAGGAGTATTCTGATAAATATCGATTCTCCAAAGCGAAGCAAGTTCTTGCACATATAGGAGATCTGCTCACGGCTGCTGATTCAAACATCGAAGACATTTTAAAAGAGATTGCAGACCTTGTCACAAGTGAAGAGCAAAACCGAAAAGACATCGAGAAGGTCAAAGAGCAATATCAAACGGTACGAAAAAATCTACTTGCTTACAGCCATTTATACGGCACCCTTTATGACAAAATGGAGCAGGACTTAGATGAGGCCTGGGAAGGGATCAAGCAGTACGAGGAAGAAACAGAAAACGGAAACTACATGACAGCAAGGAAAATTTTGCTTGAGCAAGACCGCAGACTCGATCAGCTGCAATTATATATCAATGATGTACCGAAGCTCATCGCAGACTGCAAACAAACGGTGCCAGGTCAGCTAACGAAGCTGAAAGACGGTTATAAAGAAATGACAGACAAAGGCTACAAGCTAGAGCACATCCAGATCACAAAAGAGCTGGAGAACTTGAATAAACAGCTGACCCGGGCGGAGAAACTGCTGATTGATGAACTCAATTTAGATGAAGCATCAAGCATTCTGCAAATGATTGATGATGCGATTCAGACGCTGTATGATCAGCTAGAAGCAGAAGTAGAAGCAGGTCAGGAAATCAAGAGCAAAATGCCTGAGCTGACCGAAGCATTTGAAAAACTTGAACAAGACCACACGCAGACTAAGGCAGAAACGGCTCTTGTGAAAGAAAGCTACAAGCTGACAGCGGGAGAGCTGGATCAGCAGAAAGCCTTCGAAAAACGATTAGAAGAAATTGAAAAGCTCATGAAGCAAATACGAGAGAAGCTTGATCGTGACCATGTCGCATACACATTATTAATGGATGAAATCAATCAGCTTGAGGCCTTTATTGAGGAAGCCAAAACGCTTCATGAAGCGTTTAAAGATCACCTTCAATCGTTACGAAAAGAAGAATTACAGGCAAGAGAAACATTGGCTGAACTTAAAACAATGCTGACAGATACAGTGCGCCAGCTGCACAAAAGCAACATTCCAGGTGTACCTGCTGACATCAAAGACCGTGCTGAAAAAGCGCAGGAGATGATTCAGCAAGTGCAGGAGCAGTTAGAGAATTTGCCGCTGAATATGCTAGCAGTGAACCAGCAATTAAAAGAAGCCTCTGAAACAGTCAGACAAGTGGTTGATGAAACACATGACATGCTTCGTAAAGTGGATCAAATTGAACGGATTATACAATACGGCAACCGGTTTAGAAGTCAAAACCACATTCTTTCAGAGCAATTAAAAGAGGCAGAACGAAGATTTTATGCCTATGATTATAACGATTCATTTGATGTGGCAGCAGCAGCTGTCGAAAAAGCATCACCTGGAGCCGTTCAGAAGCTTTTAACTCAGCAAGAAAAAGAATATCAGCATCAATAAAAAAGCTGAAGTCCATTTTGGGACTTCAGCTTTTTCCATGTTATGAAGCTTGCTTTTGGCGTTCTTCTGAAGCAGAAGAAGTGAATAGAGAGATAACAAATCCAATTACGATTCCGAGTATGGCAGGTACAATCCAGCCAATGCCAAGGTCATATAGCGGCAAGATCGTTTGAAAGAGATCTTTCACAGGACCAATCGGCAGTTTCGCCGCTGCTAAGCCGTCAAACAGACTGACGCAGCCAGTTAAAATCAAAGTAAGGACATACACAGGTCTTCTATGACCAAGCCATTTGTCAGCAAGTGATAAGACGATAATCACAATCGCTAACGGGTAAATCGCAGTTAACACAGGTACTGAAAAAGCGATAATATGAGCAAGTCCAAAATTTGAAATGATAAAACTGAATAATGTGACGAGTGTAACGACCATTTTATAAGAAAGTTTAGGTAATAAATTTGAGAAATACTCTCCGCACGATGTCACGAGACCGATACTTGTGGTTAAACAGGCAACCGTAATCGCCGCACCTAACACAATATTACCTAAACTGCCAAAAAGAAATTGAGAAGACTGAGCCAAGATTTTACTACCATCTCCAACAAAACCAATCGCGTGTGTACTTGAAGCACCTAAATAAGCAAGTGATAGATAAACAAATGTTAATCCGCAAGCTGCAATTAGGCCAGCTTTGATACAAGCAGATGTGAGTGCTTTTTTACTTGTTACACCACGTCCTTTAATGGCGTTGATGACAACAACCCCAAACACAATAGATGCAAGAGCGTCCATGGTTTTATAGCCTTCTAAAAACCCTTTGAAAAATGATCCATTGCTATAGGACACATCAGGTGTGCCAATGACGCCCATTGGTGTCAAAATGGCTTTGACGATAATAATCAAAATGATCGTAAATTTAATCGGTGTTAACACTTTCCCTACACGATCCACAATTTTCGTTGGATTTAGTGCAAGATAATACGTAATACCAAAAAAGGCCAGTGTAAATAAAAGAAGTGAGAGCCAAGCTGGTACACCAGCTAAAAAGGGTAGTGCACCAATTTCATATGAAACCGTTCCTGTACGAGGAATAGCGAAAAGTGGCCCGATAGATAAATATAAAATGACGGTAAACGCTGTTCCAAAAGCTGGGTGAGCTTTATCAGCTAATCCTTTCGCATCTCGACCTGTCAAAGCGATTGCAATAATCCCTAGAAGAGGTAAACCGACACCTGTTAATAAAAATCCGCCCATTGCTTTCCACACATTTTGCCCAGCATATTGCCCAAGCTCTGGTGGATAAATCATATTACCGGCGCCGAAGAATAGAGCAAACAGCATAAAACCTATGATAACCGTATCTTTCGTCGACAAAGTTGCCTTCATTGCATTTAAAGCCTCCATTATTATGTTGAAATATTCTGTTAATTAGTTGCTAGGTAACCGTTCATCATTAACAATCACTAATTATAAAGGATGTACGCCTGATGTCAACATGTGTTTTCGTACAAAAGTCATGAATTTTTCTATTTTAGTATATGAAGAACAATAAAAAAACATCCCCTTCTTCTTTGGAAGGGGATGTTTTGGCTTGTGATGTTATGAGGCAAGTTGCTTTGGTGGGCTGGTAAACATGGAAATAAGTACACCAATCAAAGCACCGATAATAGCGGGTATGATCCAGCCAATGCCTAAATCGTAAAACGGAACAATTGATTTCAAGATGCCAGGCAATCCGCCTAGATTCACTTCGGCAGCTAATAATCCATCAATGATGGCAAAGAAACCAGTAAAGATGAGAGAAGTGATATAAATGATTCTTCTGCCGTTAATCCAGCGGTCAAGGAACGATAATAAAATAATGACAATGGCCAGTGGATAGATGGTCACAAGAACTGGAACAGATAGTGAGATGATCTGTGCGAGTCCAAGGTTTGCAACCAGTGTACTAAATAAAGAGACGATCAGAACGACTGTGCGATAAGACAGGCTAGGGAAGAGCTTTGAAAAGTATTCTCCACAAGATGAAATAAGTCCAACACTAGTCGTTAAACAAGCGAATAAAATGGCTGCGCCAAGAACAATGTTACCAGCAGAACCGAATAAAAAGTTGGCAGAAAGTGAAAGCAGTTTGCCGCCATCATTTGCTCCAACCATTCCCGTGGCATCGGGGCTTGAAGCACCCACATAAGCAAGTGAAATGTACACGAGTGCCAGTCCAACAGCTGCTACGAGTCCTGCCTTAATACAAGCTGCTGCAAGAGATTTTCGCTCTGTGATGCCTCTGTCCTTAACAGCTGTCACCACGACGATTCCAAATACGATAGAAGCAAGTGCATCCATTGTTTTATAGCCTTCTAAAAATCCAGTGAAAAGCGGATTTGCCTCATATGTTTTATCTGGAGCACCGATCATTCCCATTGGCGTAGCAATGGCTTTAATGACAATAATAGCAATAACAGTTAATAAGATCGGTGTCAAAATTTTACCAATACGATCAACCAGCTTTGAAGGATTTAACGCAAGCAAGTATGAAATAGTGAAAAACACTACGGTAAAGATGAATAGTGGTACCCATGAAGTGGCTTGGGCACCTGAGAGAAATGGAGCTAATCCTATCTCATACGAAACCGTACCAGTTCGCGGAATGGCGAAAAATGGTCCAATGGATAAATACAGAATAACGGTAAAGATAGTCCCGAATTTAGGGTGTGCTTTATCGGCAAGACCTTTGGCTCCGGTACCTGTAAGGGCGACAGCAATAACCCCTAATAGTGGAAGACCTACGCCTGTAAGTAGGAATCCCCCGATGGCAAGCCATACGTTTTCACCAGCATATTGTCCAAGAACAGGCGGGAAAATCATATTTCCTGCACCAAAGAATAATGCAAAAAGCATTAGTCCAATAGCAAATGTTTCTTTTATACTTAAACTATTATTCAAAATAGTCCCTCCTCAATCAGTGTATTGTGTCAAATTTAAATATTCTGACAATTTAGGTGTTTATATGACAATTGCACTATGGATGATATAGTGAAAATAAAAAGTTGTCAACTGCCATTTTCAGAAAATTCTCTGTCTGACTTCATTATGGTAACATATAAATGCATTTATTTTTTAAGTTTTTTTGTAAGGAGTTTAAGATATGATTTATCTTGATAATAGTGCTACAACAAAGCCTTATCCAGAGGTTTTACAAGTACATCAGCAAGTGAGTGAGCGTTTTTTTGGGAATCCGTCTTCGCTGCATCAACTTGGAGTTGATGCGAGCCGTCTATTAAGTGAAACGCGAAAACAAATCCTTCACTATACAGGTTTTACACAATATGAGATTATTTTTACTTCAGGTGCAACAGAAGCAAATAACATTGCCATCAAAGGGGCTGCTCTTGCCAAGATGAACCGAGGCAGACATATTGTCACAACAGCGATTGAGCATCCATCTGTCATTGAATCGTTTGAACAGCTGAAAACATTATTTGGCTTTGATATTTCCTATATTCAAGTAAATGAGCATGGCCGTGCAGATATGACGCATTTAAAAGAAGTGCTTCGCCCTGATACAGTGCTTGTCAGTCTCATGCATGTAAACAATGAAACAGGCGCGATTCAGCCGATAGAGGAAGCGGCCAGCATCATTCGGAAGTATGCCAAAGAGGCGATTTTTCATGTCGACGGCGTACAAGGAATTGGCAAGGTTCCGCTGCCTAAAGAGATGGATATTGATCTTTTAACGATGTCTGGTCACAAAATTCATGGCTTAAAAGGCACAGGAGCGCTCTTTTTAAAGAAAGGTGTAGTGCTTGCCCCTTTTATCACAGGAGGAGAGCAGGAACTAGGCCTTCGCTCAGGGACTGAGAACCCTGCTGGAGCTGTCAGTTTAGCAAAAGCCATAAAGCAATCATTTGAATATTTAAACAAGCATCATGATGAGATGATCGCCTTAAAAACGGAGCTAGAGCAGCAGCTTGGAAAGATAGAAGGCGTCGTCATAAACACACCGCTGACGCATAGCGCACCGCACATTGTGAATTTTTCAGTGCCAGGTATTCAGATCGAAGTCCTTCTGCATATGCTCGAAAAAGAAGGCATTTACGTTTCGACAACGTCTGCTTGTTCTGCTAAGAAAAAGGAACCAAGCCGTGTCCTGCTGGCGATGGGAAAATCAGAAGAAGCAGCCAAAAGCAGCATGAGAATCAGTTTGACATATGGACAAGGACCAGAGCTAGCGCCGCAAATCATCACATCGATCGCACAAAGTGTGAAAAAATTAAAAGGAATGAGATAACAACATGAAGTATGACCATATTTTAGTCCGTTTTGGTGAGATTTCAACAAAAGGGAAAAATAGAAAGAAATTTATCGAAAAACTAAGACAGCATATCCGGTTTGTATTAAAAGACTTTGAAGCATTAAAGTATGCATCTGACAGAGACCGCATTACGATCATGCTAAACGGAGAAGATCCTGAACCGATTTCAGAACAGCTTAAAGGTGTATTTGGCATTCAAAGCTTTAGCCTGGCTGTGAAATGTGAGACAAATCTTGATGCCATCAAAGAAGCGGCACTCTCAGCGGTTCAGGAAGTGTATAAACAAGGAAATACATTTAAGGTCTCAACGAAACGCTCTTATAAACAATTTGAGCTTGATTCAAATGAAATGAACCGAGAAATTGGTGGACATGTTTTAAGGAATACAGACAACTTAACCGTTAATGTGAAACAGCCAGATGTTCACTTGCGAATTGAGATAAGAGAACATGCGACGTACATTACATTTAAAGATGTAAAAGGTGCAGGCGGACTGCCAGTTGGTTCAAGCGGAAGAGCGATGTTGATGCTCTCTGGCGGCTTTGACAGCCCAGTGGCCGGCTATCAGGCAATGAAACGAGGCATTCAAATTGAAGCTGTTCATTTCTTTAGCCCACCTTATACAAGTGAACGTGCCAAGCAAAAGGTCATTGATCTAGCGGAATGCTTAGCTGCCTATGGAGGCGAAGTCAAGCTTCACATCGTTCCTTTTACGAAAATCCAAGAGCTCATTCACAAACAAGTACCAGAAAACTATACGATGACTTCAACGAGAAGAATGATGCTCAAAATTGCAGATAAAATAAGAGCCAAGCGTGATGCGCTTGCCATTATTACAGGGGAAAGCCTTGGTCAAGTGGCAAGTCAGACACTTGAAAGCATGTATGCCATTAATCATGTCACAAACACACCGATCATTCGCCCGCTAATTGCCGTGGATAAGAATGACATTATCGAAGAAGCGAGACGAATTGGCACATATGAGACAAGCATTCAGCCATTTGAGGATTGTTGCACGATCTTTACGCCGCCATCTCCAAAAACAAAACCAAAGCTTGAAAAAGTAGAACGCTACGAAAGCTTTGCTGAATTCGAGCCAATGCTTGATGAGGCAGTGGAGCAGATCGAAACAATCGTTGTCACAAATGAAAAGAAAGCAGCTGACAAATTCGCTGATTTATTCTAAATAAAAAATTTCATAATAATTACCATAAAATCAATCGCATGAAGTCATGTGTTTCTACACATTCTATATTCACAAGGAGGTGAGAACACATGGCTCAACAAAACAGACAAAGCAGTTCTAATCAATTAGTCGTTCCAGGCGCTGCACAAGCGATCGACCAAATGAAGTACGAAATCGCTTCAGAATTTGGCGTAAACCTTGGACCAGAAACAACAGCTCGCGCTAACGGATCAGTTGGTGGAGAAATCACTAAGCGTCTTGTATCTTACGCTCAACAACATATGGGTGGCGGATCTTTCTAAGACACACAATTAAAAAGCTATGGCTTATGAGCGGGTTCATTCCCGCTCTTTTTTTGTACATAAATTGTTAGAATATTTTTAAAAAAGAAGACGAAATGAAAAAATTATGGCATAATACTAGGAGTAGGTCCTAATTCAAGCATTTTTCAGTTATGAGTGTTAGAATAGGTAAATTGAAACATGATTCAATAGAAAGAGGCTAAAAGGAGCTGTACCATGAAAAGAGAAGACTTAATTGCACCAGAACAATATAACTTAGTCAGTGAGATTGAAGCGTTCAGTCATGACCAGGAGAAAATCGCCCTGCACTGGCAGGACGGAAATGGCCATGAAGCACATGTGACATATGCAGCATTAGTGGAAGAGGCGAATAAAATTGGTCATGTTCTATTAAATGCAGGCTTTAAAAAAGGCGATAAAATCATTGTGATGGTGCCTCGTATGCTAGAGGCATACAGCATTTATTTAGCCATTTTAAAAACAGGAATGGTTGTAATTCCTTGTTCAGAAATGCTTCGCGCTAAAGATATAGATTACCGAATTGAACATGCAGAAGCAAAAGGAGCGATTGTTTACGCATCATTCATTCAATCGTTTGAAGGAACCAACCAGCCAAAAGATTTCAAAACATTCTCGATTGGTGAGAATGATCATGGCTGGACAAACATTGTTGCGCAAAAGGAAGAGCAGTCAAGCGAGTTGAAATTGGCAGACACAACACGTACAGACATGGCGTTTCTCTCTTATACATCAGGCACAACAGGTAACCCAAAAGGGGTTGTTCATACACACGGCTGGGCGTATGCACATTTACGTACTGCGGCCAAAGCATGGCTCTCCATTAATGAAGGGGATAAAGTATGGGCAACAGCAGGACCAGGCTGGCAAAAATGGGTGTGGAGTCCTCTCTTATCTGTTTTAGGAAGTGGAGCAGAAGGTTTTGTTTATGGAGGGAAATTTAATCCGAATACGTACTTAGAGCTGCTTCAAAAAAATGAAATCAATGTTCTATGCTGTACACCAACAGAATATCGATTTATGGCAAAAGTGGATGACCTCAGTCAGTACGAGCTACCAACATTGCATAGTGCTGTTTCTGCGGGAGAGCCGCTCAATCGTGAAGTCATCGATACGTTCAAAAAACATTTCGATATCGAAGTGCGAGATGGTTACGGGCAAACAGAAAGCACGCTGCTAGTCGGGGTGCTGAAAGGAATGGACATCAAGCCAGGCAGCATGGGCAAACCAACACCAGGCAATGAAGTAGAGATCATTGATGAGAATGGCCAGATCTGTGCTCCAGGAGAAATAGGTGACATTGCCGTTCATCTTGAAACGCCGGCTTTATTCAAGGAATACTACAAAGATGCAGAGCGTACAAAGGCGCAGCGCCGCGGGGATTACTTTATTACCGGTGACCGTGCGAAAAAAGATGAAGACGGGTATTTTTGGTTTGAAAGCCGCAGGGATGACATCATTGTCAGCTCAGGTTATACAATTGGTCCATTTGAAGTCGAAGATGCACTGATTAAACACCCAGCAGTGAAAGAATGTGCGGTTGTGGCAAGTCCAGATGAAATCAGAGGATCAATCGTGAAAGCATACGTCGTCCTGCGTGATGCATCTGCACAAAGCGATGAGCTGATTAAAGAACTGCAAACACACGTGAAAAATACAACAGCACCGTACAAATATCCAAGAGAAATCGAATTCATTGACGAGCTACCAAAAACTCCGTCAGCGAAAATTCGACGTGTTGAGCTGAGAGAAAGAGAGCTTGCACGAAAATCATCATAACAGTAGAAACAATAAGCGTCTGGATGGAAAATCATCCAGCGCTTTTTTTATTGGACAAATCAAATATGTAAAATTGGTTCATGATGTTTTATGTTAAAATGTGTAAGGATGACTTAAAAAAGGAGAATGTTCTGAAAATGTCGATTGCGATAATTCATGGGATTGTGCTTGCCTTTGGCCTTATTTTACCTTTGGGCGCACAAAATGTATTTGTATTTCAGCAAGGAGCCCTTCAGCCTCGATTATATCGCGTACTGCCTGTGGTCATTACAGCTGCTCTCTGCGACACACTTTTAATTACTTTAGCTGTCATTGGGGTTTCGGTTGTTGTACTCACCATTCCTATCTTGCAAATGGGTCTTTTTATCATTGGATTTTTCTTTTTACTTTATATGGGGTGGTCAGTTTGGAACACGAGCTCCGCAACAGGTAATCAAGAAAAGATGGACCTGATGCCTATGAGAAAACAAATCATATTTGCTTGTTCCGTCTCACTTTTAAATCCTCACGCGATTCTCGATACAATAGGAGTGATAGGAACGAACTCTCTTCAATATCATGGGGCGGAGAAGGTGGCATTTACCGCAGCCTGTATCATCGTCTCGTGGTTATGGTTTATGGGTCTTGCCCTTCTCGGAAAAATGTTAGGAAAGCTAGATACAAACGGCAAGTGGATGAACCGGATCAATAAAGCCTCTGCGGTCATGATCTGGCTGGTTGCATTATATATCGCCTATCAGCTTATTGGATAAAGGATACATAGAGCAAAAGAGACGTGATGCATGAAAATGAGTGCTGAACATGTCATGGGAAAAAGCGTTGGATGGAAAACATCTGGCGCTTTTTTGTTGACTACTATCTCGGGAGAAGCTTCAGTTACATCCTGTTCATTTTTATCAGACATGCTGACGATTCAATTACCTGGAGGAAATGATCAAAATAGAATGTATGCTACACTAAAAAAATGTATTTTATTGGATGTGGAGGTTTTCAAATGGCTCATAAAGAACAGCGTAAAGGGGCAGTGCTTGCTGTCTTTGATACATTGACGTTTGGTGTACCAGTCTTGTTGTGGAATTTATATAAGAATACGAATAAAACATTGAAGCTGATGATCCCGATTATTCCAATAGTAGGTTTCATCACGTATCTTTTAGCATCTCTTTACTAAGTGTTCAAAAATCATTTGCATGAGCGATACGCTCATGCTTTTTTCATTCGATCATTTTTTGAAGATGGTTTGATTTAATAGACGAAGAGCTTGTACGATATCATCCATTTGATTTTGGTCAGAGGAAGAAAGGCTGTCCATGAGCATGGATTCAATTTGTTGAAATGCTTTGTCCATACACGCACGACCTTTTTTAGACAGCATAATGACATGTTTTCGCTTGTCATCTTTATCTGCTTGTCTATCAATGAATTGTTTTTCGTGAAGCTTTTTCAATTCTCTGCTGACATTCGGAAGAGACATGTGCTGACAATCGGCGATTTCACTAGGTGTTAGCGGCTCACTGACGGCTAACTGCTCCAGAATCAAATATTGTAGAGTGGTTAGATCAGATGGTTTGACCTTGCTCATCATAGCATGTTTCAGCTCAGAAAAAGTAGAAGCAAATGTGACAAACTCTTTGAAAAAATGTGGGTTTTTCATCATTTTTCACCTCTTACATACCATATCAAATTTGTTATCAAAAAACAATTATCATTTGACAACTAAATGAGAGGGATGTATGCTTTTTGTTATCAAATGATAACTAAAGGAGATAAGCCATGAATGTACTCATTATTTATACTCACCCCCATCACAATAGTTTAAATGGTGCTTTTTTTAAAGAAATCCTAAAGGGCAGTGAAGAAAATCCAAACGTTCAAGAAGTGAGAATCATAGATTTATACCAAGACAAATTTGATCCTGTACTTATTTTTAATGAAGAGAAAAAAAGACGTGATATGCATAAGGACCCTGAGATTCAAGAATATCAAGAGAAAATCAAATGGGCAGACAACATCGTGTTTGTTTATCCGATTTGGTGGGGGCGGCCGCCAGCCATGCTGCTTGGTTTTATTGATCGCATGTTTGCAGCGAATTTTGCTTACCGTCAAACAGGCGGGCTGCTTCCAGAAGGCTTGTTAAAAGGAAAGAGGGCTGTATGTGTATCGACAATGCAAGGACCGACCCACTACCCTTTCTTCTTTTTGCAGAATGCCCACAAGGTGTTAATGAAACGAGCTCTTTTGCAATATGTCGGGATTAAACCGGTGAAGTTCTTTGAATTTGGCATGATGGAAAGTCCAAAAGGGAAGCATGACGTGAAATTAAAACGGATATACAACTATTTTCGGAATATCAGCTCATAAAACCACATTCCTTGAGTCACTTTTCTTCTAATTTGAACCTGTTATGTCTTAAAATGACAGAGAGAGTGAGTAACTCATTCTCTTTATTTGAAAAGGGGGATATGGATGAAGAAAACATTGTTTAAAGATGCGGCTCTTATCACACTTGATCCATCTTTAGGTTTTCTGGAGAAGGGAGATCTATTAATTGAAGGGGCACATATTTTAGAAGTCGGACCTTCGATTGAAGTAAGTGGTGCTGATGTTGTTGATGCGTCTGACATGGTCATCATGCCAGGGCTTGTGGATACCCATCGTCATGTGTGGCAGTCTGTCATACGGGGAATCGGAACAGATTGGTCTTTGCAAACGTATTTGAGCAAAATTTATTATGGCAACTATGGGGCGATGAGACGTCCATCAGATGATCGAATTGCTAATTATTTAGGCGCATTAGAGGCATTAGATGCAGGAGTAACCACGTTTTTCGACTGGACGATGATCAATTCTATGGATCATACAGAAGAACTCATTGGAGGTTTAAAAGATGCGGGTATTCGAGCGGTCTTTGGTTTTGGTACCTCTGGAGATGCAGCGTATTGGGACAGAGAGAGTACGCTCACGAATATGGAAGACGCAGCCCGCGTGAAACAAAAACATTTTCAATCATCGGATCAGCTGTTGACGATGGGACTTGCCATTCGTGGACCTGAATTTTCTTCATGGGAGACGACCGTCTTTGAAATTGAAACAGCGAGATCACTAGATGCATTATGCAGTATGCACATTGGCTTTGGAAATTGGGGAGCAGCGGATCGATCGATTGAGCGGCTTCATCAAGCAGGGCTGCTCGGGCCTGATTTGAATATGGTGCATATCAATGCAATTGATGCAGATCAAATGAAGATGTTAGCTGACAGCGGAAGCTCCATCTCTATTACACCTGAGATTGAAATGATGATGGGACACGGATATCCTGTCACAGGGCTCGCCATTGAAAATGGCGTTCTGCCAACGCTTGGTGTAGATGTGGTGACAGCGACAGGCGGAGATTTATTTACTCAAATGAAATTCGGACTACAGGCGGAGCGGGCGATTCAAAATCAATCTTTATTGATGGAAGGGACGATGCCAGGACCTGAACTTGGATTGTCTGCACAGCAAATGCTTGAAGCAGCCACTATAAACGGGGCTCGTGCCTTGAAGCTTGATGACAAAATCGGCTCACTCACACCGGGAAAAGAAGCTGATTTTATCTTAATTGATCGGACAAGCATGAATCTTCTTCCGATGACAGATCCAGCTGGGGCAGTTGTGCAAACGGCACACCCTTCAAATGTTGATTCTGTCTATGTCGCTGGAAAAGCAGTGAAACAAAATGGGAAGCTAGTTGGAGTGAACGTAGAAGAGATCAAACAAAAAGCTTATGCGGCAAGAGATCATATTTTATCGCATCAGTTTGAATCAACGACATCATAAACAAACAATCCCCATAGGCAGCTGCCTATGGGGATGAGATTACAAGGATTCTTTAATGACTTTTTTGTAATACTGGACAGATAGGAATCCGAAGATAGAATATAGCACCGTATAAATCGACATGACGATGAGCATTGGTGTCCACAGTTCACCGCCGAAGAAAAACCAGCCTGACTGTACTGCAAAGTAGCTGTGAAGCAACCCGACAACGAGCGGAATCCCAAAGTTAAATAGCTGTTTGAGCCGAATACCTTTTAATAGATCCTTCTCAGTAAAACCAAGCTTACGCAAGATCGTGTAAGAGCTTTGTTCTTCTTCACTTTCATTCATTTGCTTAAAGTATAAAATACAGCCTGATGTGACAAGGAAGCTGAGACCTAAAAATCCGACTATAAACATCATCAGTCCGATGGTTTGTTTTTGTTGCTGAGTGGTAGCCAATTGAGACATGCTGTTGTCACCTAGTTTTAAAGAGGTAAACACATCATTCGCTTGTTCAAGGTTTTGATCATCTTTTATATTGACTGCGTGATATTGATTATTCTCAATCTGAAGTTTAGGATCTTTCTGCTGGTCAAGCTGCTCAAAGACACTTTGACTGACGACAGCAACAGGTAGACCACCAAACGTAAAGTTGTAAGAAATTAGGTAATCTTTCTTCATATCAATGACCTTTAAATCAAGGGGTTTCTTAATAAGTAGTTTCACATCACCTGAACTTTGAATCGGCATGAATTTCTTCAATAAATCACTGTAGCCGCTTAAGGTGACTTCGTTGCTTTTCACATGAATATTTGGTGTGTTTTTCTCACTGATCACAGGTAGAGTTAAGACGCCTGGATCATTATTCATATTTTTAATCTCTGAATCCATGATCTTTTTTGCGTCAAACTTCGCTTGAATGACCTTGAACTGCTTTGTTTCATACGCAATATGTTTGTCAGAAAGTGCACGAGTGAAGGTATCGGTATCTTTCTCAGAACTCATGACGAAATGTGATGGGATCTGTTGTTCAGCGGTTTTTTCTGCTGAGTAATAGGAAATGTAGCTTAAAGATAACAACCCGATAGCAAGCGCAGATACCGTTGTAATAATCGTTAAAAGCAGTGCGTTTGATTTTAACCGGAACATAATAGATGACAGAGACAGGACTTCATGAATGGCGAGATAGCCATTTTTTCGTTTGCGTACGATATTGGCAATGAACGAAACAGAGCCTTTATAGAAAAGATAGGTACCGATAATGACAGAGGCTAGAATATAAATCATCGCTAAAAGTAACGCAAGCATGGACGTATATGTGCCGGTAAAAAGCTGAGAAGAAATATAATAGCCTGAGCTGATGAATGCAATGCCTAGAACCCCAATGATGATTTCAAACACAGAGATTTTTTTCACACGCTGTTCTGTAGAAGACGTGGTTCTAAATAAAGATAAAATCGTCTGTCTATTAATAAACCATCGATTTCTTAACATAATTAATCCATAGATGACGAAAAAGACGATCAGTGTCTGCAAAAGGGCCATGCCTGAAAAATGCAGGTTGGCGATGGCGTTCACGCCGGTTACTTTAAATAGCACCATCAGCATGAGTTTTGAACCGATAAATCCAGCTATGATACCAATAGCCATGGAGACCACGTATAGGATAAAGTTTTCTGCATTGAGTAGTTTGGCAATTTTTTGTTTCGTCATGCCAATGAGCTGCAGGAGACCTATTTCTCTCCCTCTTCGTTTAATAAAAATGCTGTTCGCATATAACAGGAAGATTCCAACAATGGCAATGAGTAGTACTGAAGCGGCTTTAATCGACGCACCGCCCTTAATGGACCCCTTTACATCATCAAGTGCTGGTGAATACTGCAAGGTGACAAAGGAAAAATAGAGCGCCACACTAAATACAAGTGCAAACACGTATAAATAGTAATTTTTTAAGTTTTTCTTCAGATTGCGGAAGACGAGCTGATTAATGTTCATGCTTCACACCGCCTAAAACACCTTGCGTTTTCATAATATCCTCGAAAAACATCTTTCTCTCTAGTGCGCCTTTATTCAATTGTGTATAGATCTGTCCATCTTTGATAAAAATCACTCGTCTTGAATAACTGGCTGCAACAGGGTCATGCGTCACCATGACAATGGTTGCTTTGCGCTTGTGATTGAATTCTTGCAGCTTGTTCAGTAAGTCAGACGCAGATTTGGAATCAAGTGCTCCGGTTGGTTCATCAGCAAAAATAAGGCTTGGTTCATGAATAAAGGCACGTACCGCAGATGTCCGTTGCTTTTGTCCACCAGACAGTTCATTTGGATATTTGTCTCTTAGTTCATAAATCCCCATATCCTCTGCAAGCTGTTGAAAGCGTTCAAAAGCTTCTTTTTTAGGCGTTTTGGAGATGGATAATGGCAAGAGGATGTTCTCTTTAACCGTGAGTGTATCAAGTAAGTTATAATCCTGAAAAACAAAGCCAAGCTGTTTCTTTCTAAATTCAGCGAGTTGCTGATCTTTCATTTGCGTCATTTCTGCATCTGCGATCCGAATCGATCCGCTGGACACATGATCAATCGATGACAATACGTTCAAAAGGGTCGTTTTCCCCGAGCCTGATGGCCCCATGATGCTGACAAATTCTCCAGCTTCTATCGTCAAATCAATGCCTTTCAGCACCTCTTGTTTATTGAATTTATTTCCATATCTTTTATATAATTTGCGAGCTTCTAAAATGTTCATCTGTCGAACCCCTTTTTTATTTAATTGATATCTCTAGTATAAAAAGAAGCCGATCAGACTTCCTGCGATTTGGCGAACAAAACAGACGAGCATGTGACATTGTTGTCACATGCTCGCAATATGCACAAAATCATTCTTTTTCGGAAAGATAAAGGTGAAAGTTGTCCCTTGATCTAATGTGGAGTTGACCTCGATCGTGATATGAAGAGCGTCAGCTCCCTTTTTTGTTAAATAGAGCCCCATGCCTGTGGAGGCCGTGTCATTGTGATGTCTTGTGGAGGTAAAGCCTTTTTCAAAAATACGGGACACGTCTCTTGGGTCAATTCCTCTGCCTTGATCTGTGATGGTGAGCACCACTTGTTCGTTCATTTGTTTGCTTTCGATGATAATGTCAGATGATTGGCTGTACTTGACGGCGTTTGTCAGCACTTGTCTGATCATAAAGGATAACCATTTTGTATCACTTAATACATCTCGCTCTTCTAATAAAAGGTCAAAGCCAATTCCTTTTTGCATACACCACGATTGGAGCGCTTTGATTTCTTTCGTTAGCATGTTTTGGAGATCCAGTTTTTCAATAAATAAATCATTTTCAATATGTTGGATCCTGCTTTGATGCAGCTGTGCATCAAGGAGTAAATGTATTCTAAGCCATTCATATGTCATATTTGATTTGAGCGGCTGTTCTGTTATGCGGTCAATCATTAAGTGCATCGCCGTGAGCGGCGTTTTCACCTCATGTATCCATGAGAGCAGTTCATCTTTTTCTTCTTCCAGCGCAGTCTTTTGTTTAGCCGTCATCTGGCGGTATCGGTCAATTTGCTCTGACGTTGCCTCCTGTACAATTTGTTCAAAGGGGGAAGAGGGTTTGAGACGTATTTGATGGTCTATGTTTTCATCCCATTCTTTCAGTTGCATGTAATAAGCAGTTTCTTTCCGGTAACGAAAAAAAAGAAAAACAATGAAGAGTAATGTAGACAAAAGCACGATATAAAAAAGAGAAGCGAGTGGAATCGTTGTATCCAAATATGCAACAAAGAGAATGAGAAGCTGCAAACTAAGAAAGAACAAGATCCAGCTTCGTCGTTCTTTTAGAAATGCTTGCAGCATCATTGATCATCCTTTTCCTTTGCAAGATAACCTTGACCCACCTTTGTTTCAATGAAGGCGCCAAGGGAGATTTCGTCTAGTTTTTTTCTAAGGCGGTTGACGTTTACAGTGAGTGTATTGTCACTCACGAATCGTTCATCGTCCCATAAAGCTTGGATGAGAGATTCCCTTTTGACGATATGATTTTTATGCTGAATCAATTCTTTGAGAATAAAAAACTCATTTTTTGTTAATTCAACCTCACCGTTTTCATTTGTCACTGTATTATTTTCGAGGTCAAGGGTAGCGCCGCACCAGACTTTTAAGTTGGCTGGTTCCGCATTATAATCATGGACTCGGCGAAGAACAGCACTTACTTTGGCGATGAGAACGTCAAAGTGAAAGGGCTTTTGTACAAAATCATCAGCTCCAAGCTGCATCGACATGACCATATCAGCAGGATGATCACGAGAGGAAAGAAAGATGATGGGCACATTAGAATGATGCCGAATCATCCGGCACCAATGAAAGCCATCGTACTTTGGCAGCTGAATATCAATAATGACTAAATCAGGCTGGATGGAAGTGAACTCCTGCATGACCTGTTGAAAATTGTTGATCCCATACACATCATAAGACCAGTTGACTAAACGTTCTTTGATTTCTTGGAAGAGGGTTGTATCATCCTCAATCAGCAAAATTTTAAACAAAACGAGCACCACACTTTTTGAATTACTTGTACATCATTGTAGCGGAAAACAGGCACTCCCGCTAGAAGCAGACAGCAAAAAAGCAAGGGAAGAGATCCCTTGCTTCGGTTTATTTACCTAAAAAGTGCTTTTTAAAGAATGATAATTGATATTCAAGTGTGAGTGGGTCATTAAAGTAAAACTCTTCCGCATTTGCTTCATACACACGATGTTTTTTCACAGCAGGAATAGACTTATAGATTTCACTGTTTTGATAGGAATTGTCCATCTCGCTGTTTTTGCTAATGATCATATAGTCTCCGGCAAATTCAGGGATGACCTCTTGTGATACCGCATAATAGCCAGCTTTTAATGCTTTTTCTTTTACTTTTTCCGGCATTTTTAGTTTCATTGCTTGGTAGAGGATTTCTGTTCCGCGTCCCCATGCATCTCCAAAGACGTAAAGATCTTTTGTGCCGCTTTCAAAGACAGATACGGTTGCATCTTCACCGATTTTTGCTTTGATTTCTTTGCCAGCTTCAGCTGCACGCTGTTTGAAATCCTTGACCCATGCTTTTGCTTCTTTTTCTTTGTTTAAGACTTTTCCAATTTCAATATGCTGCTGAAGGTAATCGACTTTGTTATACGTGAATAAAACGGTAGGGGCGATTTTTTTCAGTTTTTCTACATTTTTTGCACCGCTTAAACCGATGATGACATCAGGCTTTAGCTTCATGATTTTTTCTACATTTTCATCGGATACTTCTTCCACATTTTTTAATTTCTTTTTGAAACGTGGATTCTTTTTTGACCAAGAGTCAACGCCCACAAGGTTCACACCAAGTGACAAGACATTTCCTGTATAAGAGGCGAGAACAACAACACGTTTTGGATTTGCTGGCAGCTTCACAGGTCCATTTTCAGATTGATATGTAATCGTGTCCGATGACGTTGATTGCTTTCCTTTATTTGAGGAAGAGTTGCTGCTATTGCCACATGCGCTCAACGCAAGTACGAAGATGAGCATCAGAGGGAACAATATTTTCTTCATGAATGTAAACTCCTTTGAAATCGGCACATCAGCCGTGTATTTGGTTGTATGAGTGATAATGATAATTATTATCACTAAGATATCATACCATAGAAGTGAGGTTTGTTGTCAATGATATTTTAGCAGTGGATAGAGGAATTCTGATAAAAAGAAAAAAAGATCAAGGCAGTGTCTGACCTGATCTTTTTTCTTATTTAAACCAGCCTTTTTCTTTGGAACGAGTGATGGCTTCAATTCGGTTTTTGACTTCTAGTTTATCTAAAATAACGGATATGTAGTTTCGGACAGTGCCGCTTTTAATGCTGAGTTCCTTGGCGATTTCTTTTGTGTTTTTTCCGTCCGCGACGAGTTCTAGAACCGACTTTTCTCGTTCAGTTAAAGGATTTTCGTCGCTGTACAAGTCTTCCATTAATTCAGGGGCGTACACCTTTTTCCCTTTCATCACGCTGCGGATGGCACTTGCCAAATCCTCGCTTGGGCTGTCTTTCAGCATATAGCCGCTAACGCCAGCTTTCAGCGCTCTTTGAAAATAGCCGGAACGGGCAAAGGTTGTTAAAATGATGATCTTCACATCAGACTTTTTGAGTTCTTCAGCGGCGTCGAGCCCAGATTTCCCGGGCATTTCAATATCCATTAAACAAATATCGACCGGGTGTTTTTGAGCAAAATCAATCGCGTCCTGGCCGTTAGTGCCTTTTCCAACAACCGTCATATCGTCTTCTAAATCAAGAAGCGATCCAAGAGCACCGAGCAGCATTTGCTGATCCTCTGCGATAAAGATGTTAATCATTTTATTTCCTCCTTATCTTTCGCTGCTGAATCATTTGGAATACTCATGATCAGCTTCGTCCCGTCTTTTGTTTCAATGTGTAGGCGTCCATTTGCAAATTCCAATCTTTCTCTAATCCCTAAAAGGCCATGTCCCTTCGTTTGAGAGGATGGATCACCGCCTTTAAATGTGCCGTTATCCTCAACTGTAATGACAACTTCCTTTGACTTTTGATGAATGGTGATTTGACAGACAGTGGCGTCGCTATGTTTGACGACATTCGTTACGGCTTCTTTGATGCACATGCTCACAATGTTTTCGTTCAGAAGAGAGATGTGTTTCGGCGCTTCCTTTTCATCATAAATCATGTCAATATCGGCGGCTTCAAGGATTTGCTTGATGTTCAATATTTCATCTTTGATCCGAATACCTTTCATGGAAGAAACAATTTTCCACACTTCATTTAGAGACGTTCTAGCTGTCTGCTGAACACTCTTTAGTTCGGCACGAGCCTGTTCAGGATCTTTATACACGAGCTTACGGGCAAGGTCACTCTTTAAACCAATAAGAGAGAGTTTTTGTCCAAGTGTATCATGCAGGTCACGAGCAATGCGCTGTCTTTCTTCAAGTTTGACAAGATCGGCGATCCGTTCATTGGCATTTTCTAATTTCTCTTCAAGGCGTTCACGTTCTTTTCGGCTTCGAATGCTGAGAGGGAGCAGAATGGCACTAATAAGTGTGATCACAACAAACGGAATTTGTGTGAGAAACCATCCCTTTTTTAAAATCAAGCTAAAGTTCACTGCTACGGCGGCGCTCCCTAGATGAATATAGTATAAGATATAAAAAGGGACTTTTCTTTTGATATGCCCGTTGAAATAGGCGATACAAAAAGCAAAATAAATGTAGCTGTAGAGCATCACATAGCCTGTAGAAATCGCAATCAATAAAAGACCGAAGACATATAAAGACCAGCCTTTTGCGACAAAGGCAAAACGATACACTCCGAAAAAAACCACGTTCAAAATAATGCCAATGACAATACCTAAAGTCGTAGGCGTCTTTAAGATAAAATAGAAGGGCAGGATGAAAAAAATGGCCCATATATAGGGGGAAATCCCATGCAATTTTTGAATTTTAAACTGTTTTTTCATCCGTGTGCCACCTTTTCCGTTTTTCGTTCTTTTCCTTACTTTATCAAATTCAACTTACGGTTGCATCCTGTAAATGGCAACAAGCTCCTTCTAGAGTAAGAAAGAGCTTGCACCAATTATGCATTTTTCTTCAGAATGTCTCCTTTAATGACAGGTGCGGGCATCTTCTTAGATTGCCGTGCTTCTTTAAAGGTAACGAATGCTTTCGTTTCTTCATCCCAAAGTCTAAATTTCATTGATTCGATACTTGTTTTTAAAGTGATGGTTGGAACATTTTGAAGCGGCTCACTATGATCATGTGCATGCTCCAAGTGATAATTCGGTACCCTCGGACTTAAATGATGAACATGGTGATAGCCGATATTGCCTGTTAACCATTGAAGAAGCTTTGGTAATTTGTAAAAAGAACTGCCTTCTACTGCCGCCTGCACATAATTCCAATGTTCATCTGCTTCAAAGTAAGAATCTTCAAATGTATGCTGCACATAAAACAGCCATACGCCGATTGATCCTGAGATCAGGAAGATTGGACCTTGGACAAGCAGGAACTCCTGCCAGCCAAAAAGAAGACACGTTGCAGTTGCTAGTGCAATGATGCTCACGTTTGTGAAATACGTGTTCCAGCGCTCTTTTTTACGAGCATTTTTGACGTTGAAACGGTTTTTTAAGAGAAAAACAAAGATCGGTCCTAAAATAAACATCACAAAAGGATTACGGTAAAATCTGTAGCGAAATTTCGTCCAAGCTGATGCTTCTTGATATTCTTTGACTGTCAGGAGCCAAATGTCGCCAGTACCTCGTTTGTCTAGATTACTGCTTGTGGCATGGTGAATTGAATGATCTCTTTGCCATTGAAGATAAGGGAAAAGGGTGAGTACGCCCGTTACAAAACCGAACAGGTGATTCAGCGGCTTCTGTTTAAAAAAGGATTGATGGCAGCAGTCGTGAAAAATAATAAAGACACGTACTAAAAAACCAGCTGCAATCACCGCAAAGAAGAGGGTTAAAAGGTAGGAGATGTTCAGGCTATAATAGGCAAGAAACCAAAGCCCCAAAAATGGAATGAATGTATTAAAGAGTTGAATGATACTTTTTTTCGAATTAGCACCAGAGAATTGGCCAACTTGTTTTCTTAAAGTGGCTTGCTGCTGTGTGTTTGTTGAAGTCGTCATGAACGTTCAAGTCCTTTCCGTTTCTTTCTACTTCAAAGTATAGAAGGAAAGGTGTCATGCTCATAGTAGCACCCATCATGTATTCAATATGACATTTGTCATGTTGGACGCGGGAAAGGCTGATGGTTCAAGGGTTGTAAGCTTATTTTATTTTAAATAAAAAAAGTAAAGGCGCTTAGCCTTCACTTTTTATGCACGTGCTTCATGAACTTTTAACTGCTTGCCTTTAATCGTTGTGTGGCGCATGGCGTTCAGCACAAGAGGGCCTTTGCCGTTTAAAATATCGACGTATGTTTTCGTATCTTGAATGGTAATAATCCCAATGTCATCAAAGGCAACGCCTTCTATTTTGGCAATGGTCCCAACGAAATCAACAGCCCGCAGCTTCTTTTTCTTCCCGCCGTTAAAATAAAGCTTCATAATATCTTTCTCTATGCCGGCCTGCTTATTTTCCTTTTGAATCGGTGTTTCAATTTTTTCTTCAAAGCTTGCCACATGCTGTTCTGCTTCTTCTTTTGTAGGATAAGGCTGAATTTGAAAATGAATGTCAGCTTCCTCTTTTAATTCTTCAATGAGCGGTTGCCCGTGCCTTGTCATAAACGCAATCGTTTTTCCGCTTTTACCCGCTCTGCCAGTTCTTCCGGTCCGATGAATATAGCGTTCTTTTTCATATGGCAAGTCGTAATGAATGACATGTGTCATATCACTGACATCAATTCCTCGGGCTGCAATATCTGTTGCGATCAAATAACGGAATTCCCCGTTTTTGAATTCATCCATGACAGCAAAGCGGTCTTCCTGCCTCATCCCGCCATGAATCTTATCGCAAGGAACATCCCACTCATCCAGCTTCATCGTCAGCTCATTCACTCGCTCCTGCGTATTGCAAAAAATAATACAGCTATCTGGATTTTCAATGACAATCGTTCGTTGAAGTAATGAAAACTTGCCTTCTTCCTCGGTTTCAATCAAGGTGTGGGTGATATGCTGCTTCGTCGTTTCCTCCCGAGCAATCTCTATCACTTTTGGCGATTGTAAAAACTGCTCACTCAAATCCTTCATTTCATCAGACATCGTCGCTGAAAATAACATCGACATCCGCTTTGGCGGCAGATGCTGAATAATAGAAGAGACTTGATCAATAAATCCCATGTTCAGCATTTCGTCTGCTTCATCTAACACGAAAAATGACAGATTGTCTAAAGAAAGTGTCCCTTTTTCAAGATGATCCAATATTCGTCCTGGCGTTCCGCACACAATGTGGTTCTTTTGTGCAAGCTCTATTTTTTGTGCTTGAAATGGAGCTTTTCCATAAATGGCGGCCGCTTTGATTCGTTTAAATCGTCCGAGGCTGGTCAGATCCTGTTTGACCTGCATGGCAAGTTCTCTTGTTGGGACGAGGATGAGGGCTTGAGGTTTATTCTCAGCCCAATCCACCATTTCACAAATTGGCAGACCGTAGGCTGCTGTTTTGCCACTGCCTGTCTGAGATTTGACAATGAGGTCCTGCTTTGAAAAAGCAACGGATAATGTCTCGTGCTGGACGGGTGTAGGTGTATGGAAATGAAGCGCTTCTAGCGCTTGTTTCAATTCATCGCTTAATGGATATTGATCAAAATGTTGTAATGGCATCGTGTTCTCCTTTTCGTACATGTATACTTGTGACATCATACCATATCTTTTCAAAGACACCATGACCTTGAATGAAAAAGCATGAAAAAAAGCCCCGTAAAGGAGCTTTCAGCGTGTAGACAAACCCTCGCATTCGGTGTCAGATTTGCGCTCCGGTACTCACTCTTCCTAGACTTCAAAGGTTTTCTATCACGCTGAAAAGAAAACAAAAGCCCCTTAAAGGAGCTTTTTGATTAAAGGAATCTGCGTTTTACTTTTTCCCAATAGGAGTTATCTTTTAATTTGACCGTTTTGATCACTTTACCAGAAAGGCCAATATCAATTTGTTTGACATGTTTTGTACCTAGCGCTTCGTTATCAAGACCGATAATCGGATGGTCGTTACCGTCCTGAACAATCTTTAGTGTCAGCTTGCGGTCACTGCTTAAAATGAAAGGAGCTCCAAGTGTACGGTATGAGTTGTTATTCAGCGATGCTAGCTCGGTTACTTGCATACACGGAAGCATCGGATCCACCACGGCGCCGTTGACAGATTTATTGTAGGCCGTTGAACCGGTTGGAGTGGAAATAATCATCCCGTCGCCTCTAAAGGTTTCAAAATGGAAATCATCTATATACACATCGATGACAAATGTTTTAATGATGCTAGAGCGGATCGACAGTTCGTTTAAGCAATGGAACTGGTTTGTACTGTCAACGCTTACATCGATGATCGGATATTTTCTCACTTCAATTTGTTCAGTGTTCATGGCATCAATCATTTTATCAAAATGTTCTAACGAAAAATCGCAGTATAGGTGCGAATTCTCTGTTTTTGATACCCCTACATACAAGCAGTCATCCCGGAAGTTCGTTTTGCGAACCGCTTGAAGAAATGTACCATCTCCACCAATTGAAGCAATGATATGGGCATCTTCTGCACGCTTTACGACGTGAAAGCCTTGATCGGTAGCGAGCTTCTCCAGAGAAGAAATGTGTTCATCCAATTCATGATCTTTTTTGTAAAAGAAAAATACATTGCGACGATTGTCTGTCATTGACGTTCTCCCCTTTGTTGTCAAAAATAGATTTCGAGTAGTAAAGGGCTTACATAGAAAACCCTTGCTCACATTTTACACTTTTTTCATATGAAAGTAAAAATATTAGAAAGACGCTTCATCATGATAGAGGCTTCCATTTGAGAAATGAGTCATTGTAAGTGATTAGACAACGCTGACTTTGAGCATAATTTAATAGCTCATTTTGGAGGATAGAGAGGTCTGGGCGTTTCGTTGTGGAGATGATCTGATCAATTAGATGTAGGGAGAGGATAAAATAACCAATTTTTCGTCATGATGAGCAAATGATAGAAGATGTAAAGTTGATCGTCATTTCACATCGGTGCTATCATATGTTGAAATGAAATGTAAAAAAACCACAGTTCCTGTGAAACATTTCATGTGTGTATTCGTATGAACGAAGTGAGACAAAAAGGAGGAGAAAGAAATGAATGCGAAAAGATGGGTAGCCTTAATCATTGCACTTGGTGTTTTCGGCTTTTCGATTGTGATTAGTATCACGACGGCCTTGTATGAAAGCTTCAATGATAATAAGATGAGCTATCAATTCGGGGACGAAATCGAAGAAAAGGTACTAGAAGATGGAAGCGGTGCGAGTAAAATTGCTGTACTTGAGATTAATGGTACGATTCAAGATAACGGCGGTGCATCCAGCCTTCTAGGCGGGGAAGCATATGATCATCGTGCGTTCTTAAAAGAATTAGATAAAGCAAAAGACGATGCGTCTGTGAAAGGTGTCTTGCTGCGCGTCAACTCTCCTGGCGGCGGTGTCTATGAAAGTGCTGAAATACATAAAAAATTAGAAGAAGTAAAGAAAGCGAAGAAGCCAATTTATGTTTCTATGGGTTCAATGGCGGCTTCTGGCGGCTATTATGTATCCACTCCAGCGAAAAAAATCTTTGCTTCACCTGAAACGTTAACAGGCTCTCTCGGGGTCATCATGCAAAGTTTGAATTATGCAAAGCTGGCAGATAATTTAGGCATCAAATATGAAACCATTAAAAGTGGAAAATTCAAAGACATCATGTCCCCAAATCGTGATATGACAAAAGATGAGCGAGACATCATGCAAAGCATGGTTGACAACTCTTATGAAGGCTTTGTGAAAGTCATCTCAGAAGGACGTGGTATGTCTAAGCAGGACGTCAAGAAAATTGCTGACGGCCGAATCTATGACGGAACACAGGCGAAATCGAACGGATTAGTGGATGAGCTTGGGTACTATGAAGATGCTCTAAAAGCAATGAAGAAAAATGAAAAAGGCCTAAAAGGAGCGACAGTGATCAGCTATTCACAAAGCTTTGGCTGGAACTCTCTTTTCAATATGAGTGCAAGTAAGCTCTTTAAAAGCGAAATTGATTTTCTGAACTTAAAAGAAACACTGGCTGGCTCAAATGGGTCTAAACCGATGTATCTCTATTCAAAATAAAGGAGGGATCATAGATGGATTCTACATTCGATGAAGTAACGGAAAGTCGCAGCCAAGAGGGAGAATCAAGGCCGACTCTTGCGAAGCGCACTTCAATTGAAGCGCAGGCTTTTGCAGGTTTCTGGATTAGATTTTGGGCATTTATCCTAGATTGGCTCGTCGTATGGGGTGTTAACCATTTGACGGTTTCTCCAATCTTTAGTCTCTTTGGCTGGTCAAAAGGTGGAGGCTGGTTTTCCCCATTTTCCGTCACAACGACAATTGTTTTTCTGCTTTATTTTGCGATCATGACGAAGATTTTCCAACAAACACTTGGAAAGATGGTGTTTGGAATCAAAGTCGTCTCACTTCAGCCGGAGAAGAAGCTGCCATGGGATGTCATTTTCTTTAGAGAAATTGTGGGGCGATATATTAATACGCTTTTTGTTCTCTATGCTGTGGTTGGGTTCACGCCGAAAAAGCAAGGGGTTCATGACTACTTTGCAGATACGGTGGTTGTTCATGAACATTTATATGAAAAAACAGAATCAAACGCATAATCAAAGAGAGTTTGGCCGAGTACCGGTCAAACTCTTTTTTTTGGTGATTGGGTATAAAATCCAGAAGGAGAGCCATAATCGTAGTGGAAGCATCATTTGTTATGGAGGAAGTGAGCACAGTGCTGTACGTTTGGATCGCAGCTTTTTTGTTCCTTGTGATCTTATTGATCTTTATGAAAGTGACCATTTCACTGGACTATTCACATGCAAATGACAATGACCATATTGCGGTGAAGATCATCACGTTATATGGAATCGTCAGACTGAAGAAAGACATTCCGATGGTGAAAGTGAATACGGAAGATCAAACGATTGATATTCGTGAAAAGAAAATGGCCAGCACCAAAACGCCTAATCAAGAAAAAGAAACCATGCATAAAAAAGTGGGAAAACGTGATGTAAAGGAAATCCTTCATCAAATGGAGCGTATTACAAAAGAAATTGTCGATCTAAACCGGATCATGCGAACGTTTTTCATTCATATAAAAATCGTCTCATTTCACTGGTCCACATGGATTGGTTTTCATGACGCAGCTTTAACAGGTGTAGCAGCCGGTGGTGTGTGGTCAGTCAAAGGAGCACTTCTTGCCTTTATGCAGGAGCATCTCACCTTTAAGCACAAACCCGTCTATGAAGTGATTCCCGCTTTTCAGCACAATGTGTCACAGACACACTTTGCATGTATAGCTTATTTTCGGATTGGACATGCTATGCTTGCAGCCATTCGATTACTTGTCCATTGGTTAAAAGGGAGAAAGGCGAGAAAAAATGCCTCTCTTCAAGCAACGAAGAATGAATCATCTGTTTAAGGAGGAACCCGAAAATGGCAGATCATCCAATCCAAGGTCTGATGAAGACAGCGATGGAAAACTTAAAAGAAATGATTGATGTGAACACGATCATCGGCGATCCAGTCGAAACCCCTGACGGCAGTGTCATTCTCACTGTGTCAAAGGTTGGTTTTGGATTTGCAGCCGGCGGCAGTGAATTCAACGGTAACCAAAAGAAAGAAAAACGGTCTGATGAACAAGAACGAAAAGAACCGAGACTCCCATTTGGAGGCGGAAGCGGCGGGGGAGTATCGATTACACCAATCGCCTTTTTAATTGTGGGAACAAATGGCGTACGAATGCTTCATTTGGATGAACACACACATCTGCTCGATAAAATATTGGATTCTGCTCCTCAAGCAATTGAACGTCTTCAGCACATGTTTAAGAAGGATGAACGGGAGCATCGTCACAAAGAACGAAAACTAGACGACATAGACCTTTAAAAAGTTAGCTGCCCTGCAGTTAACTTTTTTTTCAAAATGGACGATTAGGCTTTGCAGTTTTTTGCTTTCTCTACTATGATAGAACCATACATTTGATAAGGGAGGAATTGTTTTGGCATCGATCACATTTAAAGGGAGCCCAGTAACGCTTGTAGGAAATGAAGTGAAAGTAGGCGAGCAGGCTCCAGATTTCACGGTATTAACGAACTCACTAGGGGAAGTTTCACTTTCTGATTTAACAGGAAAAGTGACGATTATCTCAGTGATTCCTTCTATTGATACAGGTGTGTGTGACGCACAAACAAGACGTTTCAATGAAGAGGCAGCCGGTTTAGGTCCGGTCAATATCTATACCATTAGTGCAGACCTACCATTTGCACAAGCACGCTGGTGCGGAGCAAACGGAATTGAAAATGTCGAAACATTATCTGATCATAGAGATATGTCATTTGGTGAAGCGTTTGGTTTATATATGAAAGAATTGCGTTTATTGGCGCGTGCGGTCTTCGTATTAGACCCAAGCGGAAAAGTGGTTTACACTGAGTACGTAAGCGAAGCAACCAATCATCCAAATTATGAAAAAGCCATTGAGGCTGCGAAATCACTGTTATAAAAGCAGCATCGACAAGAGCTCCGGCTTCATACTGGGGCTCTTTTCAATGAGAACATATAGCTTTTAACAAAGCGAGGAGAGAAAAGCATTGCAGAAAGATCAAGTGAGTACGATTTTTGAGCTGCTCGATACAGCTTCAATTCGTTTAAAAAAGGAACAGAACATTTCCTATATTGAAGCATTGGCAGAAGCAGGAGAAGCCTTTTTCCAGGCAAATGATCGAAACGGTTTACTAAAAGATTTAATAGAGAAAGCAGATTTCGCCTCTTATGATCATGAGCAGATTCGTAAAGCGTTTCAGCTCGCCGTATTAAAAGGACAAAAGGATATTTCACATCCAAACCGGCAGATGACACCTGATACAATTGGTCTGTTTGTCAGCTATTTGGTCAATAAATTTTTAGAAGGACAAAAAGAGCTGGTTGTCTTTGATCCAGCAGCGGGAACAGGGAATTTACTGCTTGCGGTCCTCAACAATGTAACAGCAGAAACAACACGCGGTTTTGCCTCTGAAATTGATGACGTGCTCATTAAAATTGCGTGGGCACAAGCGAACTTAGAAGAAAAAGAAGTAGAGCTTTTCCACCAAGACAGCCTTGAGCCGCTTCTTATCTCACCAGCAGATGTTGCTGTATGTAGTCTTCCTGTCGGGTTTTATCCAAATGATGAGCGAGCTAAAGACTATGAATTAAAGGCAAAAGAAGGTCATTCCTTTGCGCATTATTTATTCATTGAGCAAAGTCTTCGTTATACGAAAGAAGGTGGCTTCTTATTCTTCATCATTCCAAACGATTTGTTTGAAGGAAAAGAAAGCGTACAATTAAAGGAGTTCATCAAAGAACATGCATATATGAATGCGTTAATTCAGCTGCCAGTCTCTATGTTCAAAGACAAAAAGCATGCCAAAAGCTTATTTGTGATGCAAAAGAAAAAAGAGGGGCTCGAAGCACCGAAACGTATGCTATTTGCCAATCTGCCATCTTTCTCACAGAAGGAAGCAATGGTTGGCGTCATGAGAAAATTAGACCAATGGTTTATAGAAGAAAAAGAAACGAAAGAATAGCCAGAGTGATGTCTGGCTATTTTATTATTCAGAAAATAACGACTTATTGATGTAAGCGGTAACAGTTCGAAGGTGTACTTGAAATGCAAAGTTTTCAATGTTTAAATGAAAAAGTCAGATATTTTTCGGACTTATCGTTAAACTATAAAAGACCCGTTCAAACAGGTTGAATATAGCACCGAAAAAACGTGAAACCTTATATAACAACTGAGTAAAAGGAGCGACAGTAATGTCCAAAATTATTGCAATCAACGCAGGAAGCTCATCTCTTAAATTCCAATTGTTCGACATGCCAGAAGAAACCGTTTTAACAAAAGGTCTTGTTGAAAGAATCGGAATGGACAACAGTATCTTCACGATTTCTGTAGATGGAGAAAAGAAAACAGAAGTCACAGATATTCCAGATCATGCAGTAGCGGTTAAAATGCTGCTTGAAAAACTAATTGAATTTAACATCATCAAAGACTTTAATGAAATTGATGGCGTAGGACACCGCGTCGTTCACGGCGGAGAAAAATTCAGCGATTCTGTTGTTTTAACAGATGAAGTCATCAAAGACATTGATCAGCTTTCAGAGCTTGCACCACTTCACAACCCTGCAAACGTTGTAGGAATCAAAGCATTCAAACAAATTCTGCCTGACGTACCAGCGATTGCTGTGTTCGATACAGCGTTCCACCAAACAATGCCAGAGCAGTCTTACCTATACAGCCTTCCGTACGACTACTACAAAAACTTTGGTATTCGTAAATACGGATTCCACGGGACAAGCCATAAGTTCGTAACAGAGCGTGCAGCAGAGCTATTAGGCCGTCCTCTTGAAGAGCTTCGTTTGATTTCTTGCCACCTTGGAAATGGTGCAAGTATCGCAGCAGTTGAAGGCGGAAAATCAATCGATACGTCAATGGGCTTCACACCACTTGCGGGTGTTGCAATGGGAACACGTTCAGGTAACATTGACCCTGCCCTTATTCCATTTATTATGGAGAAAACAGGACATACAGCGGAAGAAGTACTTTCTACTTTGAATAAGAAGAGTGGTCTTTTAGGTGTGTCTGGTCTTTCAAGTGACCTTCGTGATATCGAAGAAGCGACAGAAGAAGGAAACGACCGTGCTGAAGTAGCACTAGATATTTTTGCAAGCCGTATTCATAAATACATCGGTTCTTATGCAGCGAGAATGAATGGTGTAGATGCCATCATCTTCACAGCTGGAATCGGTGAAAACAGCTCAGAAGTGAGAGCACGTGTACTTCGTGGTCTAGAATTCATGGGCGTATATTGGGATCCATCTCTTAACAACATGAGAGGCGAAGAAGCATTCATCAGCTACCCTCACTCTCCTGTAAAAGTCATCGTGATTCCAACGAACGAAGAAGTCATGATTGCAAGAGACGTTATGCGTTTAGCGTAACATCCTTTTGAAGCTCTTTTCCTCAGCGGAAAAGGGCTTTTTTCTATTGAAATCAGCATGCTATAATGTGAGGCAATATGAAAGGAGCGGTGTGAAGATATGAGCGTCGAAGAACATAAACGCGAAGCGAAAACGAGGCTTCATGTAAAAGTCATTACCGTCAGTGATACAAGGACAAAAGAAACAGATAAAAGCGGCCGTCTGATGATTGATTTGCTCAAAGAACAAGGGCACCTAATTCTTGCATACGATATTGTGAAAGATCACATTGGAGCGATTCAAGATGCCGTTTTAGAAGGAACAAGTGAAGCGAAGATTGATGCCGTCTTGTTAAACGGGGGAACTGGTATTGCAGCAAGGGACGTTACGATTGAATCCATTACACCTCTTTTCTCAAAAGAGCTGCCGGGCTTTGGAGAAATTTTTCGCATGCTGAGCTATACAGAAGATATTGGATCAGCCGCTATCTTATCTAGAGCGACGGCAGGGGTGATTAACCAAAAAGCCGTTTTTGCCACACCAGGCTCTACCGGAGCAGTTCGGTTAGCCATGACCAAACTCATTATTCCAGAGCTTCCTCATGTCTTGCGAGAGCTTGAAAAAGATCAAAAATAGCCCAAAATGACTCTGCCAAGAAAATTTGGCAGAGTTTTTTTCATAAAGGGGTTGAAAAAACAATTTTTCCTTGTTACAGTGTATACATACTAAATGCATGTTTATAAATTAAAACTTATTTTTATGCAAAAAACATTCACAGAATCAAAACAAGCGAGAGGAGCTTTTCAAACATGTCACAAAATAAAAAAGTCGTATTAGCATATTCCGGAGGTCTTGATACCTCTGTTGCAGTTAAATGGTTACAGGAGCAAGGTTATGAAGTTGTTGCTTGCTGCCTGGACGTAGGTGAAGGAAAAGATTTAGCATTCGTTCAACAAAAAGCACTTCAAGTCGGAGCTGTTCAATCTTACATGATCGACGCAAAAGAAGAGTTTGCTGAAGAATTTGCACTTGCTGCACTGCAAGCCCACACGATGTATGAAGGGAAATACCCACTCGTGTCTGCACTATCTCGTCCGCTCATTGCCAAAAAGTTAGTGGAAGTCGCAGAGAAAGAAAATGCCGTAGCCGTTGCACACGGATGTACAGGTAAAGGAAACGACCAAGTTCGTTTTGAAGTATCAATCAAAGCATTGAATCCAGACTTAGAAGTTCTTGCACCAGTGCGTGAATGGAAATGGTCTCGTGATGAAGAAATCGACTATGCACAAAAGCACGGGATTCCAATTCCGATTAACTTAGACAGCCCATATTCAATTGACCAAAACCTTTGGGGCAGAAGTAACGAATGTGGTATTTTAGAAGATCCTTGGGCAGCGCCGCCAGAAGGTGCTTATGATCTGACAAATCCACTTGAAAAAACACCAGACACACCTGAAATCATTGAAATCACGTTTGAAAAAGGAAAACCAACAGCTATTGACGGAATCCAGTATTCATTATCTGATCTCATCCTTCATTTAAATGAAGTTGCTGGCCAGCATGGTGTAGGCAGAATCGATCATGTTGAAAACCGTCTTGTTGGAATCAAATCTCGTGAAGTGTATGAGTGCCCAGGTGCAGTTACATTGTTAAAAGCACACAAAGAACTTGAAGACTTAACGCTTGTCAAAGAAGTAGCACACTTTAAGCCAATCGTTGAACAAAAAATGGCTGAATTAATATACAACGGCTTATGGTTCTCACCACTTAAAGGAGCACTAGATGCATTCTTACAAGAAACGCAAAAGAACGTAACAGGTGTTGTACGTGTGAAACTATTTAAAGGCCATGCTATTGTAGAAGGACGTAAATCACCATATTCACTTTATGATGAAAATCTAGCAACTTATACAAAAGCAGATGAATTCGATCATGATGCAGCTGTAGGATTTATTAACCTTTGGGGTTTACCAACAAAAGTAAACAGCATCGTGAACAAAAAGGAGCAGGTTAAAGCATGAAAAAGCTTTGGGGAGGCCGATTTCAAAAAACACCAGAAAAATGGGTTGATGAGTTTGGTGCATCCATTCATTTCGACAAACAATTAGTCAAAGAAGATCTGACCGGCTCCCTTGCCCATGCAAGTATGCTGAATAAATGCGGTATCATCGGCGATGAGGAGGCCGCTGCGATCAAAGACGGACTGAATACGCTCATGAAAAAGGCAGAGGCGGATGAACTCGATTTCTCAGTAGATTATGAGGACATTCATTTAAACCTTGAAAAAATGCTCATTGATGAGATCGGTCCGCTTGGCGGCAAATTGCACACAGCGAGAAGCCGGAATGATCAGGTTGCCACTGATATGCATTTATATTTGAATAACCAAGTAGAGCATATCATTGAACTGATCTCTTCCTTTCAAACAGTGCTTGTAGAAAAAGCTGAACAGCACGTTGAAACGATTTTTCCAGGATATACGCACTTACAGCGTGCACAGCCTATCTCCTTTGCTCATCATATGCTCGCCTACTTTTGGATGCTTGAGCGGGACAAAGCGCGTTTTCAAGATTCATTGAAGCGGATTAATGTGTCACCACTTGGATGCGGGGCGTTAGCAGGAACGACATTCCCGATTGATCGTGAATATACAGCAGAGCTTCTTGGCTTTGACCATATTTACGAGAACAGCCTTGATGGTGTGAGTGATCGTGATTTCATTTTAGAGTTCTTGTCTAATAGCAGTCTTGTGATGATGCACCTCTCACGTCTTTGTGAGGAAATCATTTTATGGTGTTCTCAAGAATTCAAATTCATTGAGCTCGATGACACGTACGCAACAGGCAGCAGCATGATGCCGCAAAAGAAAAACCCGGATATGGCTGAATTGATCCGCGGAAAAACAGGGCGGGTATATGGCAACCTGATGGGGCTGCTCACCATTATGAAAGGCTTGCCGCTTACGTATAACAAAGATTTGCAAGAAGATAAAGAAGGCATGTTTGATACGGTGAAAACGATCGCTGGCAGCCTGCAAATCTTCACAGGCATGATTCAAACAATGACAGTGAACGAAGATGTCATGAAAAAAGCAACAAAAGAAGATTTCTCAAATGCGACCGAAGTGGCAGACTACCTTGCGAAAAAAGGTATGCCATTCCGTGAAGCACACGAAATCGTTGGGAAGCTTGTGTATACATGCATTCAAAAAGGCATCTACTTAAGTGACCTTCCATTTGAAACATTTACAGAAGCAAGCGGCCTCTTTGAACAAGACATTTACACTGTTCTTGATCCGTATGTTGCTGTTGAAAAAAGAACTAGTGCAGGTGGAACTGGATTCAAACAAATTCAGCTCGCGTTAGAAAAAGCAAAAGCCTGCCTAGCATAATTCGCCAAAACCATTCGTTTATACGGATGGTTTTTTGTCATGGGAAAAAGGAGATTGATCTTCACTGGAGAAAATGAAAGCATACCAGTGTCAAGCTGAATAAGGAGTGACAACAGTTCATGAAGAAAACGCTTCAGGCTTTGTTTGACCAGCCTATCGTATTAGTGAAAACGTTAGGAGAACCATATGACGGCCGGGCTAATGATGTGTGGCTGATTTCCTTACAAGACCAAACGGAATATGTAGTGAAATCTCCTAAAACTGCAAGAGAAGAAAGTGAATTTGTGTATGGGATCAACATGATTTATGGAGTAGATGCCCGTACTGTACAGGAGCATCTTGATGAAATCAGTGAAAAGCTGTCTCATACGAATTCCTTTCATATTCCGATAGTTGTTCGTAAAGTGAAGAAGGCGGGGAAACACTTTTATGTCATGGAAAAAGTAGAAGGAATCCCTTTAACATCTTTTGAGGGCCGTTCAGCACAATTCTATAGGGATTACGGGAGGAAACTAGCACATCTTCATTCATATCAAACAAACTTTTTCGGTGCAGTATACGGGGGAGAAAAGAGACATTTGAGAGAATTCCATGCGCTGTTAAAAAAGGCAGTTTCCAAACTCATCAGCCACTATTACGCTGATCAGCCTGAATATCAGAATTATGCAGAAAAGGTGCAGCAAAAGCTTGAAAAGCTAAGTCCTCCTGATGCAGCCAGTCTCATTTTAATTGATTTAGACCCATCGCAATATATTGAAGACGATGATCAAGTGACGAGTCTAGTTGATACGGAATATGTCGTATTTGGACCAGCTGCGTTTGATTTGATTGCACTCGAATACCTTTTGACGAAAGAAGCTGCACAAGCGGTTCAATTAGGGTATGAAGAGATTTGCCCGCTTCCTCGTCAGCTTCATGAGGTGAGAGAATGCTATCGGTTTGTTTCACTGCTTCTCGATATCCATGGTTCATGGGATATGAAAAAGTGGATGAATCACCCTATACGGTTTTCCCCTCACTGTTAAAGGGTTCAAAAGTGCGAAGGAAGCCGGTTTATAGTAAAGTAAAGATAACAAAAGAAACACATGAACTTGCAACCTTTGCTTTAGGAGGAGATTGTGTGCGACACGCATTAATAACAGCGGGTTCTAAAGGACTTGGCAGGAAAGTCACCGAGTCTTTACTGAATATGGGGTATTCTGTGACAGTCAATTATCGAAGTGATGATGAAGCTGTCCGGCAGATGAAAGAAGAACTGCAAGAATACGAAGAAAAGCTTCAATTTGTCCAAGGCGATGTGACAAACAAAGAAGATTTAAAAAACATGGTCGAGCTGGCAGCAGAGCGATTTGGGCGGATTGACGCCTTGATCAATAATGCTGGACCTTATATTTTTGAACGAAAAAAACTCGCGGATTACTCTGAAGACGAATGGTATCAAATGATGGAAGGCAACCTATCCGCAGTGTTCCATTTGTTCCGAATGGTGATCCCTATGATGAGAAAACAAGGCTTTGGCCGGATTATCACATATGGCTTCCAAGGAGCAGACCATGCGCCAGGCTGGATGCACAGATCAGCTTTCGGAGCGGCAAAAGTGGGCCTTGCGTCATTGACGAAAACCATTGCGATTGAAGAAGCCGAAAACGGCATCACCGCTAATATGGTGTGTCCAGGCAAAATCGTTGGAGACATGAAAGAATCAACGATAGAGGAAGCACGTCAGATAAAAGACGATGAAACACCGATTGGTCGGTCTGGGACAGGTGAGGATATCGGTCGTATCATTTCATTTCTATGTGATGACCGTTCAGACCTCATTACAGGAACCGTCATTGAAGCAACAGGTGGTCTTAATGTAATTCACAAGCACTAAGTTTTTCAGCTTTTTATAGAGGGAATAGACAAAATGAGATCAAATTCGAAAGGTGGATATATTTACATGAAAGCTACATATCATGGACATTCAGTCGTACACATTGAAACAAACGGATACCATATTTGGATTGATCCATTTTTAAATGGAAATAAGCACACCGATATCAAACCGCAAGATGTGAAAGTAGATGTGATTTTGCTCACGCACGGGCATGGAGATCACGTCGGAGACACGATTGAAATCGCTAAAAACAATGACGCACTCGTGATTGCGCCATTCGAACTTGCCACTTATTTAGGCTGGCAAGGGGTGAAAACACACCCGCTTTCTATTGGCGGCGGACGTGAATTTGAATTTGGTAAAGTCAAGCTGACGCAAGCGTTCCATGGCTCAGCGGTCATTGATGAAGAATCCAAAACGATTACGTATACAGGGATGCCATCCGGTATTTTATTTACTGCTGAAGGCAAAACAATTTATCATGCTGGAGACACGGCTCTCTTCTCGGATATGAAACTCATTGGGGAGCTGAATCATATTGAGCTCGCCTTCCTGCCAATAGGTGATAACTTCACAATGGGACCAGACGATGCGAGAATCGCAGCAGAATGGCTTCGTGCGAAACAAGTCGTACCGATTCATTACAGTACATTCCCGCCGATTGAGCAAGATCCTCATGCGTTTGCAGACAGCTTGCATGGCGGCGTGGGTCACGTATTAAACAGTGGAGAATCCATCGAGATATAATCAATAGAAAGAAAAGCCGGCACTCTACCGGCTTTTTTATTTGCCTGTATCGTGCTCGTGTAAAAGACAAATTGCTATTAAAAGCCTCCTGCCTTTATAATGAAATATAGATGAAAACGCTGAAAACAAAAAGGGTGAACGGGATTGGCGACAAAGCATGAGCAAATTTTATCGTATATTGATTCATTGGATGTCGGAGAGAAAATTTCTGTCCGGCGTATAGCGAAAGAAATGAAAGTCAGTGAAGGCACGGCTTACCGGGCTATTAAGGATGCTGAAAATAAAGGGTTCGTGAGCACTATTGAACGAGTCGGTACCATTCGAATTGAACAGAAGAAAAAAGAAAATATTGAAAAGCTGACATATGCGGAAGTCGTCAATGTCATTGATGGTCAGGTGCTTGGCGGACGAGCCGGCTTACATAAAACGTTAAATAAATTTGTCATCGGTGCAATGGAACTGGATGCGATGATGCGATACACAGCAGCAGGCAACCTGTTAATCGTCGGAAACCGAATCAATGCTCACCGGCAAGCATTAGAGGCGGGAGCGGCTGTGCTGGTCACGGGCGGATTCTCAACAGATGATGAAATTATTCAGCTCGCAGATGAGCTTGAGCTGCCCATTTTATCAACAAGCTACGATACATTTACCGTAGCGGCTCTCATTAACCGGGCCATTTATGACCAGTTGATTAAAAAAGAAATTGTGCTTGTGGAGGATATTTTAACGCCGATAGAACGGACCGTCTATTTATCGCCAGAAGACAAACTTGAGAAATGGTATGAAAAGAATTATGAAACTGGACACGGCCGGTTCCCGGTAGCAGACGATCAAATGAAAATTCACGGCATTTTGACCTCAAAGGATATTGCAGGCCATGACCGTTCTACACCGATTGAAAAGGTGATGACAAAAAATCCACTGACCGTTATTGGCAAAACATCTGTCGCTTCAGCTGCACAAATGATGGTGTGGGAAGGTATTGAGGTACTGCCAGTTGTAAATGATCATGCGAAGCTGATTGGGATGATTAGTCGTCAGGACGTGCTGAAGGCGCTGCAAATGATTCAAAAGCAGCCGCAGGTCGGTGAAAAGTTGGATGATGTCGTGTCACGAGGGTTTAAGGAGACTGAGACAGAAAAACCAAAAACAGATGCGGTGTACCAATATGAAGTCTCACCACAAATGACAAATCAACTCGGTAATATTTCGTATGGTGTGTTTACACAAATTTTAATCGAATCAGCCAACCGCTTCTTAAAGTCTCATAAAAAAGGTGAACTAATTGTAGAAAGTCTTTCTGTCTATTTCTTAAAACCAGTTCAAATGGAATCCACGATACAGATCAAACCGAATATTTTAGAAGTTGGGCGCAAGTTTGGAAAGCTGGAAGTGGAAGTTTACCATCAGTCAAATATTGTAGGCAAAGCGATGTTGATGGTGCAGCTGATGGAGAGAGGATAAAAGGCAGAAAAGGGCGGCATGAATGCGCCCTTTCAGCGTGTAAACAAACCCTCGAATTCTTTGTCAGTCCTGCGTGCTGGTGCTCACGAATGACAAATTCGCTCCGTAAAAGTAGCTGTCCTTCCTAGACTGCAAAGGTTTTCTAACACGCTGAAAAGAAGAGAAAGGGCTAAAATCAAGTTCATTTTAGCCCTTTCTCTATTATGCGTGGTCTTTTTCGCCTTCCTTTAAAAAGAGCGGAAGATAGTGCTTATAGGCTTTATATCCGGCCCATGTACTGCCGATACCAACTGCAACAAAAATAAACCCAATGACAAATGCGAGTGACGAGCGGTTTAAAAATAATTGATTCACACCGAAGAGCAGGACAAAGCAGCCAAGTGCCATACTTGATTTGGCAGACCAGAATTTCTTTTCGACCGGCCGGTTCGTACGGACATTCTTTGCTTTGTAGTATAAATAAAACATGGCAGAACAAATAATAAACACAATCAAAACAAGCATGTGCCAAGCCTCCATTGTAAGTGGTTACAACCCTATTTTAAACGTAAATAGGCTTGCTTACTAGAATAAATTGTCTATTCCTCACTTTTCTGTCTGGGTAGATTATGATTTAATAATAAAAAGAGTATCGCAATAAGAAGGAGTATTTATGAAAAAAGAACTGATTAGAACCATATCATTATATGACACCATCATCATTCATAGACATGTAAGACCCGATCCAGACGCATATGGATCGCAGTGCGGCCTTACGGAAATCTTGCGTGCCACCTATCCAGAAAAAAATATTTATGCAACAGGAACCCCTGAGCCATCTCTTTCATTTTTATATGAATTAGATGACGTGCCGGATGAAGTGTACAAAGGTGCCCTTGTCATTGTCTGTGACACTGCGAATCAAGCAAGAATTGATGATCAGCGCTATTCAATGGGCGATAAACTGATGAAAATTGATCATCATCCGAATGAAGATCCGTATGGTGATTTGCTTTGGGTTGATACAGAAGCAAGCTCTGTCAGTGAAATGATTTATGAGCTGTATTTAGAGGGGAAAGAAGAAGGATATCAGCTGAATACAAAGGCGGCAGAACTCATTTATGCCGGCATTGTAGGAGACACAGGCCGTTTCCTTTTCCCAAACACAACGAAAAAGACACTCAAATATGCGGGTGAACTCATCGAATATCCGTTTTCATCATCAGACCTTTTCAATCAATTGTATGAGACAGATTTGAATGTCGTGAAATTAAATGGCTATATTTTTCAACATATCTCTTTATCAGAGAATGGCGTAGCTTCTGTTTTTATTAAACGTGACATTTTGGAGTCGTTCCAAACAACAGCGCAGCAAGCCTCACAGCTTGTTGGGACACTTGGAAATATTGCAGGGATTAAGGCATGGGTCTTTTTTGTGGAAGAGAACGATCAGATTCGTGTGAGATTCCGCTCAAAAGGCGTCGTCATTAACACCATTGCTAAAAAATATCATGGCGGAGGTCACCCGCTTGCAGCCGGTGCGTCCATATATGATTGGGCAGTTGCAGATGAGATTTTGCGTGATTTAGAAGAAGTATGTAAATCATCATCGTGAGAGAGGGGCTTCAAGTCCCCCTCTCTTTTTTTGAGCTTTGAGAAAAGGGTTACTTGGATACAGGGATAAACCAGCAGCCGATGTCAGTTGAATCTTCATAGGCTTGGAGATTTTGATGCTTTAATTCTTTTTTAATTAAATGGGCCATCATTTCTGTCTCAGCATAAGCACACATGCCGTCTTTAATCCGGCTTGCTTTGTCTCGTGCCATTTGACGATAGCTGTAAACCTCCATTGTTCTCACCTCTTTCTTATAATCATCTCGTTCTTCTTTTAGTGTATAAAAATAACAAGTGAAAAGCGATCATTGAGTGCAGAAATTCATAAAAATTCCACATCATCTATTATTCAGCAAAGGAAATACGTACTTCAAGCGAAAGCTTTGTATAGATGGTCAGTTCGGTGACTTTGGCGCGGTATGCCTTTTCTCTAATCGTATATTCTTTATTTTCCACGGTCCGTTTTAAGAGCTCTTTTGTTTTATACACACTTTCAATATCCTTTGTGATCACCTCTGAGATATCCTCTTTCACCTGATCTTCGAATTTCAAGGTATCTGGTTCCGGGATTTTGTACTGCTCACGGTTGACGAGGTGAACGTCTACGCTCTGAATAAGCAGACGCTGCTTATTGTCTTCATTTAATTTATGCAAATCTTCCCGATAGAGTGTGATTTGTTCTTTCAGACTGTCCATATGGTGCTGCTGGCTTCTGAGCAGTGTCACCTGCTTCTCCTGAAAGGTGCCATACGTAAAGAGAAAAATCAGCCAGCTGATAATTGCGCCGAACATCATCCCAGCAAAAAAACGCTGCCAGCCTGGACGTTTATACAGCTCAGGCACCCTCATGATGATACATGCTCCTGAGTGAGCCACGTAATCAGGAGATACCCCGTTTGCGCACCGCCCATAGCAGAGATAATGAGCAAGATCTGCTTGAAAATATCACGTGTGTTCCCTTCGAAAATCCCTCTTTCAAAACTATAGACCGCATCAAAAGTTCCACCGATTGCCGCAACAAGTGCCCAAATTTTTAAGCGGTTGGCAAGACTTGAAATAATTGATAGCGGGGGCTGACCAGATAAATATGCACCTACCCCGCCTATAATGGCACCGCCCAAAATAACCCCTAGTGCGATAAAATAACAGCTAATAAAGTTTGGAATAAAGGCTTCCTTCACATCCATTTTTCCCACCTCACTCTATTCAATATATGGCGAATGCTGGACAAGTATGAACGAGCGGAAAAGAAAGAACATTTGTTTCTCACCGCATCGCGATTTATAATGAAAGAATGAATTTAGACGAAAGGAGTGGATTAAGCATGTCCTATGTTCATCTTCAGGTGCACAGTGGATACAGCTTGTTGAGCAGTGCAGCGAAGGTCAAGGAGCTCGTATTAAAGGCGAAAGAACTTGGCTATCAAGCGCTCGCTCTTACCGATGACCATGTGATGTATGGAACGGTTGAATTTTATAAGGAATGTAAAACACATGGCATCAAACCGATTATCGGTTTAACAGCTTCTGTCTTCATAGATGAACAAGAGACAGAGGCTTATCCTTTGATCCTCCTTGCCAAAAACAATGAAGGCTATCAAAACTTGATCAAAATTAGCAGTGTCTTGAAATCAAAGTCAAAAACCGGCCTGAAAGAGAAATGGCTGAAAGCCTATCATCATGGCCTTATTGCCATCACACCAGGCGTATCCGGCTATATTGAAACGCTGCTGCAACATGATCAGCTAGATGAAGCAAGGGATGCAGCCAGCCATTTAAAAGATCTTTTTGGTGAGGAACATGTGTATTTAGCCGTTCAGCCGTTTCAGCAGGACGAAGAGCTGTCTCATAAGCTCAGGGAACTCTCAAAAAGGGCGAACATCCCGCTTGTGGCAACAGGTGACGTCCACTATATCCATCAAGAGGACAAAACCGCATATACATGTTTAAAAGCCATTAAAGCAGGCCAGCAGTTATCAGAAATTGAGGAAGACCAAGGAGACAAGCATTTCAGATCGATCGAAGAAATGATGAAGTGGTATGGTGATGATCCAGAATTGCTGGCAAGAACGGTTGAGATTGCGAACCGCTGCGAGGTCGATTTAAATCTTGGCCAGACGAAACTGCCAACCTATCCGACGCCTGATCAATCAACAGCTGATCAATTTTTACGAAGAGTGTGCCAAGAAGGCATGAAACGAAGACAGATTGCTTCAAATGACACATATATCAAAAGGCTTGAGTATGAGCTGAGCATCATTCAAAAAATGAATTTCAGTGATTATTTCCTCATTGTGTGGGATTTTATGAAGTATGCTCATGATCATGGCATTGTCACAGGTCCTGGCAGGGGATCAGCAGCAGGCTCTTTAGTTGCGTATGTTCTGTTTATTACAGATGTCGATCCGATCCGTCACGGGCTTTTATTTGAGCGTTTTTTAAATCCTGAACGAATCAGCATGCCAGATATAGATATCGATTTTCCTGACACGAGAAGAGATGAAATCATTTCATATGTAAAAGACAAATATGGGGATATGCATGTGGCGCAAATTGTCACGTTTGGAACACTTGCCGCAAAGGCAGCTTTAAGAGATGTCGGACGTGTGATGGGAATTGATTCAAAAGCAGCAGACCGCCTTGCAAAGCTCATCCCATCAAAGCCAGGGACGACACTGAAAGAAGCGGTGACAGTCTCCTCAGAATTAAAAACACTGCTCCAGCAATCTGAAGAGCTGCAAAGAGTGTTTCAAACCGCTTTAAAGGTAGAAGGATTACCAAGACATACGTCAACACATGCAGCCGGCGTTGTCCTAAGTGAGGAGCCGCTCACACAAGTCGTGCCTATTCAAGAAGGGCATGATGGAGTGTATTTGACGCAATATGCGATGAATTATTTAGAAGATCTCGGTCTTTTAAAAATGGATTTTTTAGGTTTGAGAAACTTAACATTAATTGAATCCATTAAAAACCAGATTGAAAGACAGGAAAACGTCCACATTAACTTTAGTGACATTTCATATGAAGATCAGAAAACGTTTGATTTGTTATCAGCGGGAGATACAACGGGGATTTTCCAGCTCGAATCACAAGGTATGCGTCAGGTGCTGAGACGACTGAAACCTTCTAGTCTAGAAGATATCGTGGCTGTTAATGCCTTATACCGCCCGGGTCCGATGGAGAATATCCCGCTCTTTATCGACCGAAAGCATGGCAGAGTGAAAGTCTCCTACCCGCATCCAGATTTGTATGACATCTTAAAGGATACATATGGGGTCATCGTCTATCAGGAGCAAATCATGCTGATTGCAGCAAAGATGGCAGGCTTTAAGCTGGGCGAGGCCGATCTACTAAGAAGAGCCGTTTCAAAGAAGGATAAAAAGGTGCTTGATGAAGAGCGAAGCCATTTTGTTGAAGGATGCCTAAAAAAGGAGTATCCTGTTAACATTGCAAATGACGTTTATGACCTAATCGTCAAATTTGCAAACTATGGTTTTAATAGAAGCCATGCTGTTGCATATAGCATGATCGGCTTTCAGCTTGCTTATTTAAAAGCGCATTATCCGTTATATTTTATGTGCGGTCTTTTAACGAGTGTGATTGGAAATGAAGACAAAGTGGCTCAATATTTCTATGAGGCAAAGGAAAAAGGGATATCGGTGTTGAAGCCTTCTATTAATAAGAGCGAATTTCCATTCACGGTTGAAAAAGGGGAGATCCGCTACAGCTTAAGAGCGATTAAAAATGTCGGAGTGTCAGCTGTAAAGGATATATACAGAGCAAGACAGGAAAGGCCATTTGAAGATTTATTTGATTTTTGCGCAAGGGTATCAACAAAGAGTGTCAACCGAAAAACGATTGAAGCCCTCATTTTCTCAGGGGCAATGGATGAGCTTCATCCAAATCGTGCTTCGTTATTAGCATCGATAGATATTGCGTTAGACCATGTGTCATTTTTAACACCTGAGGATCAACTGGACTTTCTTGGGGATACAACGTTCTCCATTAAGCCAAAATATGCGGAGATAGACGAACTGCCGCTTGTTGATCTCCTGCAATTTGAAAAAGAGGCACTCGGGTTATATTTATCAAATCACCCAGTACAAGCGTATCGAGATCGCTTAAGAGAGAATGGTGCAGTGGAAATCATCAGACTTTCTTCCTATATAAAGCGAAAGATCTCAATGGGTGGTCTTTTGACAAAGGTGAAATCGATTCGGACAAAAAATGGACAATCGATGGCATTTGTCACATTCGGGGATGAAACGGGAGAAATGGAAGGTGTCGTCTTTCCAGAGCAATTTAGAAAGCTGTCCCCCTTACTTGAGGAGGGCGCAATGCTTTATGTTGAAGGCAGAATAGATGTCAGAAATGAGAGCAGTCAAATCATCGTGCAAGAAGCTGTTCTACTGGAAGAGATGGGCTCTAAAAGAAAAGAATCTGTCTACATTCGAGTCAAAGAAGAGAACCATACGCAGGAGCTGCTAGAACAAGTGAAGCGAGTGATCTCCATGCATAGCGGAGAAGCAGATGTCTATTTGTATTATGAAAAGCAAAAAAAGACGATGAGACTTCCAGATGCATACAAAGTTCATGCAGATCATGCGGTCATTTTCCAGTTAAAAGAGCTGCTAGGTGAACAAAACGTTGTGATTAAATGATGACAAATCGTCTGAATATGTTTTACAATTTCACCTATTGTGTTATCATTTTAAAGATTCTGTGTATTTAAACTGCCAAGTATGTGCTTATCAACTTAGCAATTCATTAAATCATTTTCCACTTGAAGGAGTGTTCATCACATGTCATTAAGAGAAGAAGCATTACATATGCACAAAGAGAATCAAGGCAAACTCGAATCAAAATCAAAGGTACAAGTGAAAAATGCGAAAGACTTGAGCTTGGCTTACTCACCAGGTGTAGCGGAGCCATGTAAAGATATTTATGACGATACAAGCAAAGTGTATGATTATACAATGAAAGGCAATATGGTCGCTGTTGTCACAGACGGAAGTGCTGTATTAGGGCTTGGAAACATTGGGGCAGAAGCATCTCTTCCAGTAATGGAAGGAAAAGCTGTCTTATTCAAAAGCTTTGCAGGTGTTGATGCATTCCCAATCGCACTTGCAACAAACGATGTAGACAAAATCGTTGAAACAGTGAAGCTTCTTGAGCCGACGTTTGGCGGCGTGAACCTTGAAGATATTGCAGCACCAAACTGCTTTATCATTGAAGAGCGTTTGAAAAAAGAGACAAACATTCCTGTTTTCCACGATGATCAGCACGGGACAGCGATTGTAACAGTGGCAGGACTTGTGAATGCACTGAAGCTGTCTGGAAAATCAATGTCTTCAATTAAAGTGGTTGCAAACGGCGCTGGAGCAGCAGGAATTGCGATTATCAAACTTCTTTATCATTTCGGTGTACGTGATATCATCATGTGTGATACAAAAGGCGCTATTTATGAAGGCCGTCCGAATGGTATGAATGCAGTGAAAAATGAAGTAGCTAAATTCACGAACCAAGATCGTAAAGAAGGTTCTTTAGAAGAAGTGATTGAAGGCGCAGATGTCTTTATCGGCGTTTCAGTAGCAGGTGCTTTAACTAAAGAAATGGTTGGAAAAATGGCAAAAGATCCTGTCATCTTCGCAATGGCGAATCCAAACCCAGAGATCATGCCAGAAGATGCACATGCAGCAGGTGCAAGTGTTGTAGGAACTGGCCGTTCTGACTTCCCGAACCAAGTGAACAACGTCCTTGCATTCCCTGGTATTTTCCGTGGAGCGCTTGATGTACGTGCGACACACATTAACGAAGAAATGAAAATTGCAGCTGTTGAAGCGATTGCTTCCCTTGTATCAGATGAAGAATTGTCAGCGGAATACGTTATCCCTGCACCATTTGATGCACGAGTAGCGCCAGCGGTAGCCAAAGCAGTGGCAAAAGCAGCAATGGAAACGGGCGTTTCAAGAATCAAAGTAGACCCAGAAGCTGTTGCAGAAAAAACAAGAAAATTAACGATTATCGGCGAGTAATCGAATTGGAAAAGTGTGCACGTTCTTTCTGAATTTGGAGGAAAAACGTGCACCATTTCCTCTCTTATACGAAATTTTTTTCATCCTAAATGAGATTTTTTTTGTAGACGTTCACAATTCACATATACCAACTACTCAGCGCCCCAAACCTATACTCATTTCTCATCAATTCCCCACTGAAAAAATTGAATGAAGGATGACAGCGTTTGACAAAAAAAGTACAATAGTTTCGGTACAGTTATGACATGTCCTATAATAGTGGATGTGCGTGTAAAGAAAAAACCCTTCAAAAAGGGAGGTAGTCATTTGTCAATCAAGAATATTTTCAGTAAAAAGAAAAAATATGCATCTGTACCCTCTGAACAGGCAAGTCAAGATGTGCCTGAAGGCATCATGACCAAATGTCCGCAATGTAAAAAAATAATGCTCACCAAAGAACTAGATAAAAATTTGCGTGTTTGCATGAATTGCGGCAGACATTTGCAAATGAATGCAAAACAACGTATTGAAAGCCTTGTAGACGAAGGCACATTTGAAGAATTTAACGGTCACCTCATTTCTGAGAACCCGCTCGGTTTCCCAGGCTACGAAGAAAAGCTTCAGAAAGACAGAGAAAAAACATCTTTGAATGAAGCCATCGTAACAGGAAAAGGTGAAATTAAAGGTCAAAGTGCTGTCATTGCTGTCATGGATGCCACGTTCCGTATGGGCAGCATGGGCTCAGTCGTTGGTGAAAAGATTACATTAGCTATTGAGAAAGCAAAAGCGGACAAGGTGCCATTTATCATCTTCACTGCATCTGGAGGAGCAAGAATGCAAGAGGGGATTCTTAGTCTGATGCAGATGGCAAAAACAAGTTCAGCATTAAAGCTGTTCAGCGAGGATCAAGGTCTGATTATCTCTGTGATGACCAATCCGACAACTGGCGGTGTATCAGCTAGTTTCGCGTCTCTCGGTGATTACAACTTTGCAGAGCCTGGTGCATTAATTGGTTTTGCTGGTCGCAGAATCATTGAACAAACCATTCGTGAAGACCTACCAGAGGACTTCCAAACGGCTGAATTTTTAATGAAGCATGGTCAGCTAGATGCTGTGATTCACCGTGCAGAAATGAAAGAAACATTAGGCCAAATCTTAGCATTACACAGCACAGGAGGTGAACGAGAGTGGCTGGAGAACTAGAATTTGAAAAACCTGTCATTGAACTCCGAGCGAAAATTGATGAATTGAAAAAGTTCACACAAAACTCAGAGATGGATTTAAGTGCGGAAATTGAGCGCCTTGAAACGCGTCTGAGTAAGCTTGAAACAGACATTTATACAAATTTAAAGCCTTGGGACAGAGTACAAATTGCTCGTCATGCGATGCGCCCAACAACTCTCGATTACATTCAAGAGCTGTTTGATAACTTTTTCGAATGTCACGGTGACCGTTTTTATGGCGACGATGAAGCCATCGTTGGAGGAATTGCTACGTTTAAAGGACTTCCTGTCACAGTCATTGGTCATCAGCGCGGAAAAGACACAAAAGAAAACTTGCGCCGTAATTTCGGGATGCCGCATCCAGAAGGTTACCGTAAAGCATTGCGCTTGATGAAACAAGCAGATAAATTTAATCGTCCAATCATTTGCTTTATTGATACAAAAGGAGCTTATCCTGGTAAAGCAGCTGAAGAACGCGGGCAAAGTGAAGCAATTGCGAAAAACCTTTTCGAAATGGCAGGACTTCGTGTACCGGTTGTCTGTATTGTCATTGGAGAAGGCGGAAGTGGCGGAGCACTAGGCTTAGGCGTAGGAAACCACCTATTTATGCTAGAGAACTCAACATATTCAGTGATTTCACCTGAAGGTGCAGCAGCACTGCTCTGGAAGGACTCATCACTTGCGAAAAAAGCTGCAGAATCAATGAAAATTACCGCTCCAGACCTAAAAGAATTAGATATTATAGATGATGTTATTAAAGAAGTGCAAGGTGGAGCACACCGAGACGTGAAACAACAAGCAGCCTACATTGAAAAAACATTAAAACAGTCACTTACATCTTTGCTCAAACAATCGCCTGAAGAATTAGTCGAACAAAGATATCAAAAATACAAAGCAATCGGTAAAGTATCGATTGAAAATCAATATATTGGGGTAAACTAAATAAACGTACAGCCTTTTGGCTGGCGTTTATTTTTTTCGTCTTTTTTCATCAAAACGATCTGATGTAAGCGCTATTTGAAAATAATTTTCTTTTGTTTTCATAAAATTTGAAACGTCTGAAAACGTTGATTTGACAAGGTTTAGAGCACTTGGATCAACTGTTTTTTGAACAAAGTGCTTTCATGACTTTCTTAACTTTTGTTTAAAAACATTTTATTTAATTGTATAATAAGTACGGTTTTAGAAATTCGTATTGAAAACATCCGGTTTTGCTCATGATTGTTTTCAAGCAGTGGAAATGGTATGTTTAATTCATATATGGTCTCTGAGGTGAAAAAGATGAAGCGTATAGGAGTTTTAACGAGCGGTGGGGATTCCCCAGGAATGAATGCAGCTGTGCGCGCAGTTGTAAGGAAAGCAATTTACCATAATGTAGAAGTTTACGGTATTTATAATGGATATTCAGGTCTAATTAACGGTAAAATTGAGAAACTCGAAATAGGTTCAGTAGGCGATATCATTCATCGTGGAGGAACAAAACTTTACACGGCAAGATGTCCTGAATTCAAGACAGTTGAAGGTCGTGAAAAAGGGATTGAGAACTTAAAAAAATTCGGTATTGAAGGACTTGTTGTCATCGGTGGAGATGGCTCATTCATGGGAGCGAAGAAATTAACAGAGCTCGGTTTTCCATGTGTAGGTGTCCCTGGCACGATTGACAATGACATTCCTGGTACTGATTTCACTATTGGCTTTGATACAGCACTAAATACAGTCATTGATGCCATTGATAAAATTCGTGATACAGCCACATCTCATGAACGTACATACGTAGTGGAAGTAATGGGAAGACATGCTGGGGATATTGCCCTTTGGTCAGGTCTTGCAGGCGGAGCTGAATCGATTTTGATTCCTGAAGCAGACTATGACATGGACGAAATTATTGCCAGATTGAGAAGAGGACATGAGCGCGGCAAGAAGCACAGTATCATCATCGTCGCAGAAGGCGTAGGCAGCGGTGTCGAATTTGGTAAGAGAATTGAAGAGGAGACAAGCCTTGAAACGCGTGTATCTGTCTTAGGACATATTCAACGTGGAGGTTCTCCAAGTGCGTTTGACCGAGTGCTCGCAAGTCGCCTAGGAGCGTATGCAGTAGAACTTCTTCTTGAAGGAAGAGGCGGACGTTGTGTAGGTATTCAAAGCAACGAACTCGTTCATCACGATATTTTAGACATCTTAGATAAAAAGCATACAGTCGATCAAAATATGTACCGACTTTCACAAGAGCTCTCTATATAAAACGAGAAGACCTTAGGAGGAACAGTAATGAGAAAGACAAAAATCGTTTGTACAATCGGTCCAGCAAGTGAAAGCATTGAAAAGCTGACTGAATTGATTGAAGCAGGAATGAATGTAGCCAGACTAAACTTCTCTCATGGAGATTTTGAAGAGCATGGTGCACGTATTGAAAACATTCGCAAAGCAGGTAAAACTTTAGGCAAGGACATTGCGATCCTTCTTGATACAAAAGGTCCAGAGATCCGTACACGCACAGTTGAAAACGGCTCAATTGAGTTAGTTGCTGGTGCTGATCTTATCGTGAGTATGGAAGACATTGTGGGAAACACTGAAAAAATCAGTGTGACGTACGAAGATTTAATTCATGATGTAGAAGTGGGCTCAACTATCTTATTAGATGATGGTCTGATTGGTCTAGAAGTAAAAGAATTAAATAAGAACCGAAAAGAAATCGTCACAAAAGTGATGAATACAGGCACACTGAAAAACAAAAAAGGTGTCAACGTACCAGGTGTGAGTGTGAACTTGCCGGGTATTACAGAAAAGGATGCCAATGATATTCTGTTTGGAATTGAACAAGGTGTCGATTTCATCGCAGCTTCTTTTGTGAGACGAGCTTCTGATGTTCTTGAAATTCGTGAGCTACTTGAAAAGAACAACGCAGCTGACATTCAAATCATTCCGAAGATTGAAAACCAAGAGGGCGTTGATAACATCGATGAAATCCTTGAGGTATCAGATGGACTGATGGTTGCGCGTGGAGATCTTGGTGTAGAGATTCCGGCAGAAGAAGTACCACTTGTTCAAAAAATGCTGATCAAAAAATGCAACCGTTTAGGCAAGCCTGTCATCACAGCAACTCAAATGCTGGATAGCATGCAGCGTAACCCGCGTCCAACACGTGCGGAAGCAAGTGACGTGGCAAATGCTATTTTTGACGGTACAGATGCGATCATGCTATCTGGTGAAACAGCAGCAGGAACATATCCAGTTGAAGCTGTGCAAACGATGCACAACATTGCCTCACGTTCAGAGGAAGCACTTAACTATAAAGCAATCCTTTCTCGCAGAAGCGAAGAAGTAGAGGTCAGCATTACAGATGCAATCGGTCAATCTGTTGCGCACACAGCTATGAAGCTTGATGTGGCAGCAATTGTGACACCTACTGAGAGTGGTCATACAGCAAGAATGATTTCAAAATATAGACCTAAAGCACCAATCGTTGCAGTCACAGCAAACGAATCAGTAGCAAGAAAGCTATCTCTCGTATTCGGTGTATTTGCGAAGAGTGGATCAAATACGTCATCTACTGATGAAATGCTAGAGAATGCAGTAGAAAAATCTATTGAATCTGGCTATGTAAGACATGGCGACTTGATTGTCATTACAGCTGGTGTGCCGGTTGGAGAAGCTGGTACAACGAACTTAATGAAAGTGTATGTTGTCGGTGACATCATTGCGAAGGGTCAAGGAATTGGCCGCAAATCTGCATTTGGACCGGTTGTTATTGCACAAAGCGGAAAAGAAGCAGAGGAAAAAATGTACGATGGTGCGATTCTTGTCGCAAACTGCACAGATCGTGATATGATGGGTGCTTTAGAAAAAGCGTCTGCCCTTATCACGGAAGAAGGCGGTTTAACAAGCCATGCAGCAGTCGTTGGGCTTAGTCTTGGAATTCCAGTCATTGTCGGTCTTGACAGTGCCACAACACTTCTAAAAGAAGGCGAAGAGATTACAGTAGATCCAGCACGCGGAGCGATCTACAAAGGCCGTGCAAGCGTCCTTTAAATCACACACGAGGGGAGTTATCTGACTCCTCTCTTTTTTTATGTTACACTAAAAAAAGTAAACAGCTTTCGATGAAAGAGACCCCATGAGGTGATATGGTTGAAAAAATATTTTCTACTATTATTGATTCTGTTCCCGGCAGTGGAAATTAGTTTATTTTTAATCTCAAGTAACATCATTGGTATTTTACCAACGATGCTAGTCATTGTGCTGACAAGTGCACTAGGTGCTTACTTTGCAAGAAAACAAGGAATAGAAGCATTTCAGAAAGTGCAGCGAGATTTACAATATGGCAAAATGCCAGGGGCCACCATTGTCGATGGCTTCTGCATTCTGATCGGTGGTTTGCTGCTGCTCATACCTGGATTCCTTTCTGATCTGATTGGGGCTGTGCTGCTCATTCCCATGACAAGAAAACGGATCAAACCGCTCTTTGAGCGCTGGCTTAGAAACATGTCCAATCGCAAACGCTATACGATTATACGATAAAGAGACCTTCGCATCAGGTCTCTTTTACTTTTGCGCACCATACCGAATGTACTGATAAAGGTCTCTGAAAACCCCTGCATTACGAAACGCCTGCCAAACGACAAGAGAAGCGGGACCGAGTGCAAGTCCAAGAAAACCAAAGCATTTTAACCCGACAAACAGTGCCACAAGTGTTGCTAAAGGATTAAGACCGATTGATTTACTTAAGACTTTTGGCTCTGATATTTGTCTTTGAATGAGCACCACAATATACAAAATGCCCAGTCCAATGGCGAGTGAAAGATTTCCTGTCATGGCGGAGTAAATGATCCACGGAAGAAAAACGGTGCCACTCCCGATGTAAGGAAGTAAATCAACTAGACCAATACATAGAGCAATCACAATCGCATGTTCGACCTTTAAGATGAAAAGTCCAATCAGCACGATCCCAATGGTCATGGCAACAAGGAGAAGCTGGGCTTTCATAAAGCCAGAAATGGCTTTTTTGATTTCAGATAAAATGGCACGTGTATGAAGCATCCATTTGGCGGGAAAGATACGAGAACCATATTTTTTTAACGTAAACCAATCTTTTGTGATAAAAAAAGTCGCTAGTGCGGAAAATAAAAGCGTCGCTGCTGCATCAGGCAAAAGACCTAAAAAAGCTGGAATGAATTCAAGAGTTTTTGAAAGGAAAGTCCCGATTTTTGCCGCTGCTTCGTCACCAAGTGCTTGGATTTGTCCTAAAATCGATTCCTTTTGACCTGCTTGAAGTGTATTAAATTGAGCAGTCAAATCATGATATAAAGGCAAAATCTGATCTGTGAAAAAACGTTCCACGATCCCAATCAGTTGATCAAGATGACCTGGCAGGACCTTTGCTAAATAAGCACTTCCTGAAATGATTTCCGCCACCAAAAGTGTCATGAATCCAGCTGCTGCCACTAAAAAGAGTAATAACACAATGATGACAACAAAACCTCTTGGCATCCCGGTCATGTTTTCAATTTTGCATACGGCTGGATGAATCAAACACGACACGGCAAATGCAATCCAAAATGGATATAAAAACGGAAAAGACTGATATAAAAAAACAACCGCACAAACGGCGATGCTGAAAATCATCAAACTTCGCAAAAAAATGCCTACATAAGTGTGATTCACACAATCCCCTCCAAAAAACAAGCATGTCCGATACTTCATTTTATTCAAAAAGATTAGTAATATGAAAAGGTCGCAATAAAAAGAAAGAAAGGAGCGGCGTATGTTTACTCAAGCAAATTTGTTTTTGGTTCTTTTACTCGTTATTGCACTTATTGCAAAAAACAATTCGTTAATTTTAGCGGTCTCTGTGCTGATTGCCATTAAGCTGATTGGCCTGGATCAAAAAATATTCCCGGTTCTGCAATCAAAAGGTATCAATTGGGGTGTGACGGTCATCACGATCGCTGTGCTTGTACCGATCGCAACAGGGGACATTGGATTTAAACAACTTGGAGAAGCGATGAAATCTTCCTATGCTTGGATAGCTCTTGGAGCGGGTATATTAGTAGCATTAATTGCAAAAAACGGAATTGTGCTACTCGAAAACGATCCGCATATCACAGCAGCACTTGTATTCGGTACGATTTTGGCAGTCAGCTTATTCAAAGGTGTGGCTGTTGGCCCGCTGATTGGTGCTGGAATTGCCTATTTAGCGATGCAAGCAGTGAAATTTTTCAGCGGTTAAAAAGAGAGTGGCTCATGCCACTTTCTTTTGATTTTTTTCTGGCGTGAGCTTTTGCAAAAAAACATAATTAAATATATTAAAAGAAGCAAAATCCCTTTATTCCATGCCCGAACCGGAAGGCTGGAAAAAAAAATATCAAAAAAAATTATAGTTAAACATTTAACAAATGTCTGATTATTGTTTATAATGGGAATAGGCTTAATTTTGAACTCATTGATCAAACACGAGATATGAGGCTAAAAGCGCTCTAACCGTATAGGTAAATGTAAGCATTTTCTTTTCTAAACCTGCCAGCCTATTTTGGTTGGATAGCGCTTTCAAAAAGCGAGAATTTTGCAACGAAGGGGAATCTTTTTAAAAAGGGGAGATTGAACATGACAGCAACAAGAGGTCTTGAAGGTATCGTGGCAACAACTTCATCCGTAAGCTCAATTATTGATGATACTCTTACTTATGTAGGGTACAATATCGATGATTTAACTGAAAAAGCGACTTTCGAAGAAATTGTCTACCTGTTATGGCACTTAAAGCTGCCGAATGAGCAGGAGCTAAGCGAGTTAAAGCAGCAGCTCAATGAAAATGCTCATATTCCGCAAGAGATCATTGAGCACTTTAAATCTTATTCGCTGGATGGGGTTCATCCAATGTCTGCGATTCGTACAGCGGTATCCTTATTAGGTTTACTTGATGACGAATCAGAGATTATGGACAAAGAAGCGAATTACAGAAAAGCCATTCGCTTACAAGCGAAAATTTCTGGACTTGTCGCTGCATTCTCACGTATTCGAAAGGGACTTGAGCCTGTACAGCCAAAAGAAGAATACAGCTATGCTGCAAACTTCTTATATATGCTAAACGGCGAAGAGCCTTCACCAGTAGAAATTGAAGCGATTGATAAAGCGCTCATTCTACATGCGGATCACGAATTAAACGCATCGACATTTACAGCACGTGTATGTGTTGCTACACTATCAGATATCTACTCTGGTGTAACAGCGGCTATCGGCGCATTGAAAGGACCACTTCATGGCGGCGCGAATGAAGGCGTAATGAAGATGCTCTCAGAAATTGGCGAAGTTGAAAACGTAGATTCCTATATTCATGGTAAGCTAGAGAAGAAAGAGAAAATTATGGGCTTTGGCCACCGCGTTTACCGCCAGGGTGACCCGCGTGCAAAACATTTAAAAGAAATGAGCCAGCGCTTAACAAATCTCACAGGCGAGCCAAAATGGTATGAAATGTCTGTACGCGCAGAGGAAATCGTGACATCAGAGAAAAATCTTCCACCAAATGTTGATTTTTATTCTGCTTCTGTCTATCACAGTCTTGGAATTGATCATGACTTGTTTACACCAATTTTCGTGATCAGCCGATTCTCTGGATGGATTGCTCACATTTTAGAGCAATATGACAACAACCGTCTGATCCGTCCAAGAGCTGACTATATTGGACCTGATCTTCAAACGTTTGTTCCGATCAGTGAAAGAGACTAATGTTTATAGAATAGCGGAGGCTGATCCATCTAAACCAATCAGCCTCCATATCAACAAAAAACGAATCACGTGAAAAACTTCTTGGCTTGCAGACATCAAGCTTGGAAGTTTCAAATATTCACTACATAACCTGGGAGGTAATATCATTGTCACAAGGCGAAAAAATTACAGTTACTGGCGGCGTATTGAATGTACCAAATAATCCAATTATCCCGTTTATCGAAGGGGACGGAATCGGTCCTGACATTTGGAAAGCAGCATCAAGAGTTCTTGAAGCAGCTGTAGAAAAAGCATATAAAGGTGAAAAGCAAATCACTTGGAAAGAAGTATATGCAGGTGAAAAAGCTTACAATAAAACTGGCGAGTGGCTTCCAGAGCAAACACTTGAAGACATTCGTGAATATTTAATCGCGATCAAAGGCCCACTGACAACACCAATTGGCGGAGGAATCCGTTCACTGAACGTGGCACTAAGACAAGAGCTTGATTTATTCACATGCTTACGTCCAGTTCGCTGGTTCAAAGGTGTACCATCTCCTGTGAAACGTCCAGAAGACACAGACATGGTCATCTTCCGTGAAAACACTGAAGATATCTATGCAGGAATCGAGTATGCAAAAGGATCAGACGAAGTGAAGAAGTTAATCGACTTCTTGAAAAACGAATTAGGTGTGAATAAAATCCGTTTCCCAGAAACATCAGGTATCGGAATCAAACCAGTTTCTGAAGAAGGAACATCTCGTCTTGTCAGAGCAGCGATCCAATATGCGATTGACCAAGGCCGTAAATCTGTGACGCTTGTTCACAAAGGAAACATCATGAAATTTACAGAAGGAGCCTTCAAAAACTGGGGCTACGAAGTGGCTGAAAAAGAGTTTGGCGACAAAGTCTTTACATGGGCACAATATGATCGTATTGTAGAACAAGATGGAAAAGATGCGGCAAACAAAGCGCAAAGTGAAGCAGAAGCTGCTGGCAAAATCATTGTCAAAGACAGCATTGCAGATATTTTCCTTCAACAAATTTTAACTCGTCCAGCTGAGTTCGATGTTGTCGCAACAATGAACTTAAACGGAGACTACATCTCTGATGCACTTGCAGCACAAGTTGGTGGAATTGGTATCGCACCTGGTGCAAATATCAACTACGAAACAGGACACGCTATTTTTGAAGCGACTCACGGAACAGCACCGAAATATGCTGGTCTTGATAAAGTGAATCCATCTTCTGTTCTTCTATCAGGCGTGCTTTTACTTGAGCACCTTGGATGGCAAGAAGCTGCTGATCTAGTGATTCAATCTGTTGAAAAAACAATTGCATCTAAAGTCGTCACGTACGATTTTGCTAGATTAATGGATGGTGCAACAGAAGTGAAATGTTCTGAGTTTGCTGACGAGCTCATCAAAAACTTGTCTTGATTCTTAAACTTTAAAGTTAAAGGGGAAAAAGGAAATGGCAAACAAGCGTAAAAAAGTATCTGTCATCGGAGCAGGCTTTACTGGAGCAACTACAGCATTTCTAACAGCTCAAAAAGAATTAGCGGATGTCGTATTAGTGGATATCCCTCAGCTTGAGAACCCGACAAAAGGGAAAGCACTTGACATGCTGGAAGCAAGCCCTGTTCAAGGCTTCGATGCGAATATTACAGGAACTTCTAACTACGAAGATACAGCCGGTTCTGATGTCGTGGTCATTACGGCAGGAATTGCAAGAAAGCCGGGAATGAGCCGTGACGACCTCGTGTCAACAAATGAAAAAATCATGCGCAGTGTGACACGTGAAATCGTTAAATATTCTCCAGAAGCGATCATTGTTGTGTTAACAAACCCTGTTGATGCAATGACATATGCAGTTTATAAAGAATCAGGATTACCAAAAGAAAAAGTCATCGGACAATCAGGAATTCTTGATACAGCACGTTTCCGTACGTTCGTTGCTCAAGAATTAAACTTATCTGTGAAAGATGTGACGGGCTTTGTTCTTGGTGGACATGGGGACGACATGGTTCCTCTTGTACGTTACTCTTATGCAGGCGGTATCCCGCTGGAAACATTAATTCCTAAAGAGCGAATTGATGCAATTGTTGAAAGAACAAGAAAAGGCGGCGGTGAAATCGTCAACCTATTAGGTAACGGTAGTGCGTATTATGCACCTGCTGCTTCACTCGTTGAAATGGTTGAGGCGATCTTAAAAGATCAACGCCGCGTCATGCCGACGATTGCATACCTTGAAGGTGAATATGGCTACGAAGGCATTTACCTTGGAGTTCCAACAATCGTAGGTGGAAACGGCCTTGAGCAGATCATCGAGCTTGAGCTGACAGAAGAAGAAAGAAGTCAGCTTGACCGTTCTGTTGAATCTGTAAAGAACGTCATGAAAGTATTGTCTTAATATGAATAAAAAAGAAGGCTTCTCGTATGAGGAGTCTTCTTTTTGTTTACAAAGCCAATCTTGTCGAAATTTTAAATTGTTCTCTTGTTAAGCTTTCGTTAAAATGAAAGAGAAAGCATGACTTCTCGCTTTTCACATAAGATACAAAAAACCGGATGCAGGGGAAATCACTAATTGGAGGCACAACATGAATAAAAAAATATTAGTTGTGGATGATGAAGAATCAATTGTAACACTTCTAAGCTATAACCTTGAAAGGGCGGGCTACGATGTCGTCACAGCAAGAGACGGAGAAGAAGCGCTTGAAAAAGCAGCAAGTGAACAGCCTGATCTGATTGTGCTTGATTTAATGCTTCCGAAAATGGACGGCATTGAAGTGTGCAAACAACTGAGAATTCAAAAAATGATGTTCCCTATTTTAATGCTGACAGCAAAGGACGATGAATTTGATAAGGTGCTCGGTCTTGAACTTGGAGCCGATGATTACATGACAAAACCTTTCAGTCCTAGAGAAGTGGGTGCTCGGGTAAAAGCCATTTTGAGAAGAGCACAGCAATCTCAGCCGGCTCCCGTGCAAGAAGAGAAGGAAGAGATCATTGCAGACCAAATCAAAATTGGAGACCTGCGCATTTTACCTGAACATTACGAAGTCTATTTCCAAGAAGAACGTCTAGAGCTCACGCCAAAGGAATTTGAACTGCTTCTTTATTTGGCTAAGCATAAAGGCCGTGTCCTTACGCGTGATCTATTGTTAAGTGCGGTTTGGAATTATGACTTTGCAGGTGATACTCGTATTGTGGATGTGCATATCAGCCACTTGCGGGACAAAATTGAAAAGAACACGAAAAAACCAACATATATTAAAACCATTCGAGGCTTAGGCTACAAATTGGAGGAGCCAAAGCCAAATGAGTAAAGTGAGAACCCGCCTTTTTTCTGGGCTCATTTTTCTCCTGTTTATTGTGTTTGTTGCGCTTGGTCTTTTCTTGGATCATATGTTTCATATTTTCTATGAAACAAAATTAACCGAACGAATGGAAAAGGAATCGAGTTTTCTCCTTTCTTCTATGAATGTTGAAGATTTGAATGCGGAGCAAAACAAGAAGATTCTCAATCAAGCAAAGCAGCATCTCGATATGAATGCGTCGATTGTGGACGTGAAGGGGAATATCATACATACAACGGGTCAAGCAGAACAAAGGGCTGTCATTTTAAACACACTGAAAAGTGAGCAGCTCCAAACAAAAGGAACGTTCATTGAGGATGAGAAGGATGCGCTGTTTCATTATGCAGTCCCAATGATGAAACAAAACGAACCGGCGGGATATTTATTTCTTCATGCTTCATTCCAGCCTTTGAATGAGATTGATGGTCAGCTCTGGCTTGCATTAGCCTTTTGTCTTGGTTCGGCCATCATTATCATCGTCTTCTTTGGCTATCGCATGTCGATGAAGTATGTAAAGCCGATTGATTATGCCACAAAGGTGGCCAAACAGCTTGAACGAGGGAACTATGATACAAATAACTATGAAGAGCTGATCATTGAAACAAGTGAACTCAATACATCAATGAAGCGTCTGGCAGAAAGTCTTCAAGACATGACAAGCGCTGGCGAAATGCAGCGAGATCGTCTGCAAACAGTCATTGAAAACATTGGAGCGGGGATTATTTTGATTGATAAAATGGGCTATATTCACTTAGTCAATCGAACATTCCGCAAGCAATTCAAAGTGCAAAAACATATTTACATGCACAAGCTGTATCATGAAGCCTTTACCCATGAAGAGATTATTGAGTTAATAGACGAAATTTTCATGACAGAAACCAAGGTCCGAAAGTTTTTACGTCTCGCTGTTGACATCGAGCGCCGTTATTTCCAAGTCGATGGTGTTCCGATCTTAAGTACAGACGATGAATGGAAAGGGATTGTTCTTGTCTTTCATGATGTGACAGAAACAAAGCAGCTAGAACAGATGCGAAAAGACTTTGTCGCTAACGTGTCACATGAATTAAAGACACCGATCACGTCAATTAAAGGCTTTTCTGAAACACTTCTGGATGGTGCCATTGACGATAAAGAAGCGCTGACACAATTTTTGTCCATCATCCTAAAAGAGAGTATTCGTTTAGAAACGCTCATCCAAGACTTACTTGATCTCTCGAAAATTGAACAGCAGCATTTTAAGCTGAATATTCAAGAAGCCAATGCGACAGAAATCATTCAAGAGATTGAAGTACTGCTAAAACAAAAGGCTGCTGAAAAAGGCATTGACCTACAAGTGCGTGTTCCGAAAGAGCCGGTCTATGTCATGGCAGATCCGTTGAGATTAAAACAAATTTTCCTCAACCTGATCAATAATGCCCTCACCTATACACCAGAGGGAGGAAGTGTCACGATCACAGCAAGACAGAGGAAAGACAGCTATGAATTTGATGTAGCAGATACAGGGATCGGTATGAAAAAGAGTGAGATTCCAAGAATATTCGAGAGATTTTATCGAATTGATAAAGATAGAAGTAGAAACTCAGGCGGTACAGGGCTTGGTCTTGCCATTGTCAAACACCTTGTCGAAGCACATGAAGGAACGATTTCTGTTCATAGCAAACAAGGCAAAGGGACGACGTTTACCGTGAGTTTAAAGTCAAAATAGAGAAGAATGGAAAGTGGCGTTAAAATTTACATGATCTTTACAATGAATTCATGTTTTGTTAATCAATCATTGGTAGGATGAATAGGAACCCCTTCATCCAAGGAGCCAATTTTGGAAGGACGAAAACACTTGTTGTTTTCGTCCCTTTTTTATGCAGGCTCGTCTATTTTCTTTTCAAAATAAACTTTGATAAAATGAACATACAATGTGCGAAAGAGACGGCTGAGCCGGCTCAGTCGATGGAGGATTAAAAGATGACAGATCAAAAGAAATTAGTACTTGTGGATGGAAACAGTCTCGCTTATCGAGCCTTTTTTGCTTTGCCGCTATTATCCAATGATAAAGGCGTACATACAAATGCCATTTATGGCTTTGCGATGATCTTAATGAAGATGCTGGAAGACGAGAAGCCGACTCATATGCTCGTAGCATTTGATGCGGGTAAAACCACCTTCCGTCACGAGACCTTTAAGGAATATAAAGGCGGAAGACAAAAAACTCCGCCAGAACTATCAGAACAAATGCCGTTCATCCGTGAGCTATTAGATGCTTATCAAGTGAAAAGGTACGAGCTTCCGCAATACGAGGCGGATGACATTATCGGCACACTGGCTGTAGAGGCAGAAAAGGACGGCTTTGAGGTCAAAATCTTCTCAGGAGATAAAGACTTAACGCAGCTTTCAACAGACCATACAACAGTAGCCATTACGAAAAAAGGTATCACAGAAGTAGAATATTACACACCGGCCCATATTGAAGAGAAATATGGCCTCAGACCAGATCAAATCATCGACATGAAAGGGCTGATGGGAGACTCATCAGACAATATCCCTGGCGTGCCTGGTGTCGGTGAAAAAACAGCGATTAAATTACTAAAGCAGTTTGAAAGCCTTGAAAATCTGCTTGATCATATTGACGAAGTCAGCGGGAAAAAGCTAAAAGAAAAGCTTGAAGAATATAAAGAACAAGCGGTGATGAGTAAAAAGCTGGCGACGATTCTCGTAGAAGCACCAATAGATGTGTCAAGCAAAGAGCTCGCCTATGAAGGTCCTCACATTGAGCAGGTCATCTCGCTTTATAAAGAACTGGGCTTTCAAACGCTGCTAGAGCGTTTAGGAGAAGCGCCAGAATCAGATGAACCAGTAGAAATAGACGAACTAGACGTGAAGAAAATGACAGATGTCACGGAGGACATGCTGACAGATCACGCTGCACTTGTGGTAGAACAGCTAGGAGACAATTATCACGAAGCCGATTTGATAGGGTTTGCGATCCATAATGAGAACGGTGCATTTTTTATGACAAAAGAAGATGCTCTGCAATCTGAAGCGTTTAAACAATGGGTACAGGATGAAACGAAGAAGAAATGGGTCTTTGATTCCAAAAGAGCGGTTGTTGCCCTTAGATGGCATGATGTTGATCTAAAAGGTGTCGATAACGATGTCCTGCTCGCTTCCTATGTGGTCAATCCGCAGAAATCCTATGAGGACGTTGCAAGTGTGGCGAAGGAATATGGCCTGAACATAGCCCTTTCCGATGAAAAAGTTTACGGAAAAGGAGCGAAACAGGCGATTCCATCTGAAGAAGAGCTAAAAGACCATCTTGGAAGAAAAGCAGCAGCGATCTCTGCGCTGCATGATTTGACCCTTGAAGCGTTAGAAAAGAATGATCAGCATGAGCTGTATGAAGATTTAGAGTTGCCACTTGCCCTCATCTTAGGTGAAATGGAATCTCTTGGGGTAAAAGTGGATGTTGAACGTCTTCAGAAAATGGGTGATGAACTCACGAAGAAGCTGAAGGAATATGAAGAAACCATTCATCGGTTAGCAGGAGAAACATTTAACATCAATTCACCGAAGCAACTTGGTGTGATTTTATTTGAAAAATTAGGACTGCCGGTTATCAAAAAGACCAAAACAGGCTACTCTACGTCTGCGGATGTCCTTGAAAAGCTTGAAGACAAGCACGAAATTATTCGGTCCATTCTGCATTACCGTCAAATAGGAAAGCTGCAATCCACTTATGTGGAAGGCTTAATGAAAGTGACGCGCAAAGATACGCATAAAGTGCACACAAGATTTAATCAGGCACTTACACAAACAGGAAGACTAAGCTCAACAGACCCAAACCTTCAAAACATCCCGATTCGTTTAGAAGAAGGCCGAAAAATTCGTCAAGCGTTCGTTCCGTCAAAAGAAGGCTGGCTCATGTTTGCAGCTGACTATTCTCAAATTGAGCTGCGTGTACTCGCGCACATTTCTCAAGATGAGAACTTGATTGAAGCCTTTACGCAAGATATGGATATTCACACGAAAACAGCCATGGATGTGTTCCATGTCTCAGAAGAAGAAGTGACTTCCTCTATGAGAAGACAGGCCAAAGCTGTCAACTTCGGAATCGTATATGGAATTAGTGATTATGGACTGTCTCAAAACCTTGGGATTACAAGAAAAGAAGCAGCGGCCTTCATTGAACGTTATTTAACAAGCTTTAAAGGCGTGAAAACCTATATGGAGGACATCGTGCAGGAAGCAAAACAAAAAGGATATGTGACCACGCTTCTTAAACGCAGACGATATATCCCAGATATCACAAGCCGTAATTTTAATGTGAAAAGCTTTGCGGAAAGAACGGCAATGAACACACCGATTCAAGGCAGTGCTGCCGATATCATCAAAAAAGCGATGATTGATATGGCACGAAAGTTAAAAGAAGAGAATCTGCAGGCAAATCTGTTATTGCAAGTGCACGACGAACTGATTTTTGAAGCGCCAAAAGAAGAAATCGCCATATTAGAAAAAATCGTCCCTGAAGTCATGGAAAACGCACTTCAGCTCGATGTGCCGCTAAAAGTCGATTTCGCTTCAGGTCCATCTTGGTACGACGCAAAATAAAGAGAGAGAAAAAGGAGCGAGGAGCATGCCGGAATTACCAGAGGTTGAGACCGTCCGGCGCACTCTTCAGCGGTTAGTCAAAGGAAAAACGATTGAATCGGTCGATATCAAATGGCCAAATATCATCAAACGTCCTGGGGAACCGGAAGAGTTCGCTAGAAGGATGGTAGGAGAAACCATTCAAACCATTGAAAGAAGAGGGAAGTTTCTACTCTTTCATTTAGACCACTATGTGATGGTCTCCCATTTAAGAATGGAAGGGAAATACCGTGTACATGAAACTGGTGAGCCTTATGATAAACATGTACACGTCGTCTTTACGTTCACAGACGGTACCGAACTTCGGTACCATGATGTCCGTAAATTTGGGACGATGCATCTATTTCAGCCAGGCGAAGAAGAAAAAGAACTTCCGCTATCACAGCTGGGGTATGAACCTTTTTCAGACTCATTTACACCAGAATATTTATGGGAGCAATTAAAGAAAACCTCCCGCGTGGTCAAAACGGCTTTACTTGATCAAAAAATCGTGGTTGGCCTTGGTAATATTTATGTAGATGAAGTGCTGTTTAAATCAGGCATTCATCCAGAAACAAAAGCGAATCAGCTAAGTCTTGCATCTTGCAAGGTGCTCCACAAACATATTATTGACACGCTTCAAGTGGCTGTTGATGCAGGAGGCAGCACCATTCGCTCCTACATCAATTCACAAGGTGATATTGGGACTTTTCAATTACAGCTTCTTGTATATGACCGGCGGGGAGAACCTTGCCAGACGTGCGGCAGTATCATAGAGAAAACAGTGGTGGGAGGGCGCGGCACGCACTTTTGTGTGACCTGCCAAAAACGCCCTTCATAAAGGTAAGCCGTCAGCATGCTTCCTTTTTGCCATGCATACGATAAAAAACATTCTTTTTTCAGCAAGGTGTAGACTGACACACAGCCCACCTGCTCTTCATATAGTGAAGAAGAGTCTAAGGACGCCTAGAGACTCTTGATCATCGTTGCATGAACAGAAAGGAAGAGTACAGGTATGATTTCGTTTTCGCTTCTGTTTTTAGCTATTGCCGTCAGCATTGACAGCTTTTCTGTAGGTTTTACGTATGGTCTTCGCAAGATGAGGATTCCATTTAAAGCCATCGTTATTATTGCTTGCTGTTCAGGAATTGTGTTGCTCATTTCCATGCTGATTGGCAGCCTGCTCACGACATTCCTCCCTGTCTCAGTGACAGATAAACTGGGTGGAGGCATTTTAATTGCCATCGGACTTTGGGTTCTGTATCAATTTTATAAACCAGCGAAAGAGCGTGATTTGCTCCTTCATGAAAAAACACTTCTCAATGTAGAAGTGCAGTCTCTTGGGCTTGTCATTCATATTTTGCGAAAGCCTACAAGTGCAGATATTGACCGCTCTGGCACCATTAATGGAATGGAAGCGGTGCTTCTTGGAATTGCTTTATCCATTGATGCATTTGGTGCAGGGATTGGTGCAGCGATTCTTGGTTTTTCTCCAATTGTCATGAGCATCACGGTCGCTGTGATGAGTTCTCTTTTTGTATGCATCGGACTGCGTGCAGGTCATTATTTGGCCAATTGGCGCTGGATCGATAAACTCGCATGCTTACCAGGGCTGTTGCTCATTTTAATTGGGGTGTGGAAGCTGTAAAGGAGGAAACGAATTGACGCTCGTCATTGGATTAACAGGCGGGATTGCTAGCGGAAAAAGCACAGTCTCGCAGATGATAAAAGAGAAAGGCATTCGGGTGGTGGATGCTGATATCATTGCAAAAGAAGCGGTTTCTAAAGGATCGGCTACCCTTCATCAAATCGTTCAAACTTTTGGTGAAGAGGTTCTTCTGCCAAATGGTGAACTGAACCGGCAGCAGCTTGGAGCGATCATTTTTTCTGATGAAGAGAAAAGAAAAAAGCTCAATGCCATCGTTCATCCTGAAGTCAGAAAGGAAATGCTCGAGCAGCGTGATGAAGGGGTGAGCAACAATGAAACATTTGTTGTGCTTGATATCCCGCTCCTATTCGAGAGCAAGCTGGAAGGGCTAGTCGACCGCATCATCGTTGTGTACACGACGCCTGAATTGCAGCTGTCGCGGCTCATGAATCGAAACGACCTGAGCGAGGAAGAAGCACTGAATCGCATTCACTCCCAGCAGCCTCTTGAGGAAAAATGCCAAAAAGCAGACCGCGTGATAGAAAACACAAAAGATCTTGCTTTTATTAGAAAGCAATTAGAGAACATATTAAACGAATGGGAACATACAGATAAGTAAGAGTACATACAGTACTCTTCTTTTTTTATGCTTTTTTCGTCAATTTCATTGCAAAGAACAGCCCTTTTTTTGAAAATATACGTTTATATACTGGCAATTACATTCTAATGTGATATACTAATTTCATAAATAAATTTATTGAGTATAACACATAATAGAGGAGTGACCTGTTCATGAAGGTAAAAGCAGCGATCAATGGGTTTGGCAGAATTGGACGCATGGTCTTCAGAAAAGCAATGCTTGATGATCAAATTCAAATTGTAGCGGTGAACGCAAGCTATCCTGCCGAAACGCTAGCACATTTAATTAAATATGACACAAATCATGGACGTTACGAATGCGATGTGACAGCAGAAGATGACGCGTTGATTGTCAATGGCAAAAGAGTGCTTTTGCTCAATAATAGAGACCCAAAGCAGCTCCCATGGGGAGAGCTTGGGATTGATATCGTGATCGAAGCAACAGGGAAATTTAATTCAAAAGATCAAGCGATGGGCCATATAGATGCCGGAGCGAAAAAGGTCGTACTTACAGCTCCAGGTAAAAATGAAGACGTTACAATTGTAATGGGTGTCAATGAGGATGATCTTGATCCTGAAAAGCACGTCGTTATTTCAAACGCATCTTGTACAACAAACTGTTTAGCGCCAGTTGTCAAATTGTTAGATGATGAATTTGGCATCGACAACGGCTTAATGACAACGGTTCATGCTTATACAAATGATCAAAAAAATATCGACAACCCCCACAAGGATTTGCGCCGGGCAAGAGCATGTGCCCAGTCCATCATTCCAACGACGACGGGTGCCGCTAAAGCGCTTTCTTTAGTGCTGCCGCACATGAAAGGGAAATTACATGGACTTGCACTTCGCGTACCGGTTTCAAATGTGTCGATGGTTGATCTTGTGGTCGACTTGAAAAAAGATGTCACAGCAGAAGAGGTAAATGCTGCCTTTGCAACGGCTTCAAAAACATCTCTTGCTGGCATATTAGATTACACAGATGAACCACTTGTCTCCACAGACTTTAACACAAACCCTTATTCTGCTGTCGTTGATGGACTTACAACGATGGTGATGGAAGGCAGAAAAGTAAAAGTTCTTGCATGGTATGACAATGAATGGGGCTATTCTTGCAGAGTGGTTGATCTTGTAAAGTTTGTTGGTTCCCAGATGAAAGAGCTTTCAGCTGTTTGAAATGAAGAAGACTGAACGTCCCTTTTCAAGAAATGAGAGAAAATCCCACTAAAAACACAGCTTGCAAAATGGGTCTAAACAAAGTATACTATTTTTCGTGAACTTCTTGTTCGCAGACTCATTCGGGTATACTTAAAGGGTTAGGACCTCTTTGGACTAACTTTCCCCCGTGGTATATGTCCGGTCCGGCTGCTTAGAACTTCACTCTTTCATTCTTGTTTAAGGGGGGTCCATGATGGAAACAATCGGACGTCACGTTATCTCCGAGTTATGGGGATGCGACTGTGATAAACTGAACGACATGGATTTTATTGAAAAAACGTTTGTAAATGCAGCTTTGAAATCAGGAGCTGAAGTAAGAGAGGTTGCTTTTCACAAATTTGCACCTCAAGGAGTAAGTGGAGTTGTCATTATTTCTGAATCTCATCTGACAATTCACAGCTTTCCTGAACATGGTTATGCGAGCATAGATGTTTATACTTGCGGCGATCTAGATCCGAATATTGCAGCAGATCATATCGGAGATGAACTAGGTGCTGAAACAAGAGAAAACATCGAAATTCCTCGAGGCATGGGACCTGTACAAGTGAAACAGGCGCAAGCAAAAGCACTGTAAACATAAAAAAGATTGCAATGGGAGCTGGCCAAAAGCATTAAATGCCTTTGTGTTATGCTCCTTTTTATATTTGTTCCATACACGACATCCAGCATGATCCAACCTGTCTATACTTTTGTTCTAGGAAAACAAAGGTTTTTTTTATAAAATAAAGAAGAGGGTTTATGACAAAGGGGATACGTGTATGACTTTAGGACAAAAGCTCAAACGATTCATTTCAAATCATACAGAAACATCTGACCATCATCCAGTGTCAGAGCTGAAAAGCCATTACTACAAATCGACACAAACTCAAGTTTTCCAAACGGTAGAAGCCGTTCTTTCAAGAAACGATTCCTATCAAGTGACATCTGTTTCAGCAGAACGAGGTGAAATCAGCGCAAACATACGAACGCCGAAAAAAGCTTTTCTCGTGGCGACTGTCATTTCAATTCGTCCTTTTGAAACAGCTGTCGATTTTAATGTGACAACAGAAACAGCACTGCCAACAGACTTTGGCTACAGTCAAAAGGCTGTTTTGTCCCTTTATAAAGAACTAGACAAACAACTTCCAAGAAGAGATCGGAGCTGATGAAATGAAATGTCCCACATGTCAGCACCTTGGCACAAGGGTGCTTGATTCAAGACCAGTAGATGAAGGGAAGTCCATCCGTCGGAGAAGAGAGTGTGAAAGCTGTCAATTTCGCTTCACGACGTTTGAAAAATTAGAAGAATTGCCATTGATTGTGGTGAAAAAAGAAGGAATTCGAGAAGAATTCAGCCGGGAAAAGATGCTGAGAGGCCTCATCAAAGCATGTGAAAAACGTCCTGTCGCTTTAAAACAGCTCGAGGATGTCTGCTTTAACATCGAGAAGGAATTGCGTAACCAAGGCATGTCAGAGGTGAAAAGCGAGCTTGTAGGGGAAATGGTGATGGACGAGCTGGCGAAAATTGATGAAGTGTCTTACGTCAGGTTTGCCTCGGTATACCGTCAATTTAAAGATATCAATGTATTTATTGATGAATTAAAAGATTTATTAAAGAAAGAACGCTAAAAAAGAGCTGAAGATTCTTCATGCTCTTTTTCCTGCGTAAAGCGTAAAACGCAAAAAGAGTGTACAATGAAGACAACCGTATTAAGGGAGGATCAGCATATGACAGAGCATTGGAAGGAAGTGCTAGCCGTCGATCCGTATGTCGTCAAAAGCGCTTCATTGCTCGGTGACATCGATAGACAGCTTATTACTCTTTTATATCAGCCGCTAATTGGCATGTCCGCTTTCAGTTTATACATGACGCTGTGGGGAGAGCTGGAACAAAATCGAATGTGGGGGAAACCCGCACCTCACCGTCAGCTGATGGTGATGCTGCAAACGAATTTAAATGATATTTTTGAGGAGCGCTTAAAGCTTGAAGCGATCGGATTACTCCGCACATATGAACAGGAAACGGAAGAAGGCAGACTGTTTACATATGAGCTCGTGCCGCCGCTAAGACCGGATGAATTTTTCCAAGACGGTATGCTGAATGTCCTTTTGTATCATCGGGTAGAGAAAGCTAAATATATGCAGCTTCGTGATTATTTTTCTTATCCAGGAGTTCCTGCTGATGCAAAGAACATCTCCCGATCGTTTGAAGAAGTGTTTCACGTCTTGCAGCCAGGAGAGCGCAAGATGACAGAGGAAATCAATCAGGCGTCATCGCTTGACGAGGGCTACGAATATGTGACAGTTGGCTCAAGTCAGCCTGCACCGCTTTCAGATGAATCTTTTGATTTTGATTTATTGTTAGCAGGCATGTCGGATATGATGATTCCGAGAAAGGCTTTGACAAAGCAAGTGAAAGAGACAATTAAGAAGTTAGCGGTCGTCTATGGCATCACCCCGCTGCAAATGCAAAATATTGTCGCAGCTGCCTGTGGTTCAGATCAGATGATATCAACTGAGGATCTGCGAAAAGCAGCGAGAGACTGGTATCAAATTGAATACAGAGGCGAACAGCCGAAGCTGATTGATCAAAAACAGCCAAGGCATTTACGTCACAATGTCACGCAGAATTCAGGTGCAGATGCGCCTGATGCGAAATTGATTGAAAAGCTTGATCATATTTCGCCTAGAGAGCTTCTAAAAGATATGGCAGATGGCATTGAGCCGACGTATGCAGACTTAAGAATTGTTGAAGATATTATGCTTGAGCAGCAGCTAGAGCCTGGGGTCATGAATGTCCTGATCTACTATACACTGCTAAAAACCGATATGAAACTGTCCAAAACATATATGCAGAAAATCGCCGCTCACTGGGTGCGAAAGAAAATCAAAACCGTGGCAGCTGCAATGAAAATTGCCAAAGAAGAAAATAGGCAAATGACAGAATGGGCGCAGCAAAAAAATAAGCGTCAATCATATGGATCAGGAAAAGTGATCCGCGAGGAGAAGCTGCCTGACTGGATGAAGGAAGCTGAAACGAAAGAACAGCCAAAAGAACAGACAGATAACTTGTCTACAGAGGACCTCGAACGAGAAAAAGAAAAATTGTTAGATCAGTTTAATAATATGAAAAAGTACAATGCACATTAATGTGAGGTGAGATGGAGATGAAACCGATCGGTCGTTCATTTGATCAGCTAAAAGGACGGGTAGATTTTCGCGTGAGATACAATCAGATTAAAGAAAGTGTCCTAGCTGATGAAGATGTAAAAGCTTTTTTAAAGGAGCATCAAGAGGACATCCAAGAAGACATGATCAATCGCAGCTTGAACAGGCTCTTTGAATATGTACAGCAATCAAAGGGCTGTTCTTACTGCTTAGAGGAAGAGAATGTAAATGTCATTTTAGACGGGTATCACCCGAAGCTTGTGATCAAAGGTCAGAGCATTGATATTGAATATTCCCCTTGTCCTGTCAAACTGCGGCTTGATAGACAGAAAAAACAGCAAGAACTCATGAAAAGCATGTATATTCCGCAGAATGTTCTTCAAGCGACGTTTGCTGATTTAAATGTGGTTGGAAGACAAGAAGTCATTCAAAAAGTAGGTCAATTCCTGCAAAGTTATGATGAAACAGGTAAGGGAAAAGGCCTCTATTTACATGGAAAGTTTGGGGTCGGAAAAACATTTATTCTGGCAGCGATTGCGCAGCAGCTAGCGGTAAAAGAGTATCCATCTCTCCTTGTATACGTGCCTGAATTTGTGAGAGAGTTAAAGAATTCGTTAGCCGATCATACACTCGAAGAGAAGCTGAATATGGTCAAATCAACACCAATTTTAATGCTTGATGATATTGGAGCAGAGTCGATGACAAGCTGGGTACGAGATGAACTTTTAGGAACAATCTTGCAATACCGCATGGCAGAGCAGCTGCCGACTTTTTTCTCTTCTAATTTCTCACCGAATGACTTAAAGCATCACTTTACGTACTCACAGCGCGGGGAAAAAGAAGAGGTGAAGGCAGCTCGATTAATGGAACGTATTCTCTACCTAGCTGAACCAGTTCTGCTTGAAGGGGAAAATCGCCGTCATTTATAAAAAGATAGGTCACGTGAAGGGGAGCGGATGAAATGAATAAAAGAAAATGGCTGCTTTTCCTCGTGATTGGCGTTCTAGCTGCTGTGCTATGGTGGCTCAACAAACAGCATCTTCAACTGTCGCCGAAAGATGTGAAGAATTGGATTCTTCAATTTGGGATGCTAGCTCCCTTTGTCTTTCTTTTCTTATCACTTTTTCGTCCATTTGTGCTTGTCCCTCTCACCGTCTTTTCGCTAGCAGCAGGTTTGGCATTCGGCAGTGTCCTTGGGACCATTTATGCCTTAGCTGGTGCGACAGCAGGTGCAACAGGGTCTTTCCTGCTTGCCTCAACCTTCCGTTCAAACAAGCAGGAAACCGAATCAAGCAATCGGAAGCTAAAAGCGGTGACGTCCCGTATTCAAGAGCATGGATTTATTTATATCCTCTTATTACGCATTGCGCCCATTCACTTTGATTTTGTCAGTTATGCCGCAGCAGCTTCACGTGCGAATTATCGTGCATTTGCGGCAGCGACTTTTTTAGGATTAATACCTGGTACTGTGGCGTTAAATGTCCTTGGATCAAGCTTTGTGAGCGGAAATTATGCCGCCTTAGCGATTGTTTGTTTGATTTATTTGATCTTTATCTCAGTGCCACTGATTTTAAAAAGAAAGATGCCTGATTTATTTTAGGCGTCTATTTTTTATGTTCTCCCCATATATATGTAACAGATGTCGTTAGGGGGGACAAACATGCTTGAAATAATCTTTGAAGATGAATATGATACCGCCGCTTTTTTACATCTTGCTGAACACTTGGACAGTCGGCATCACATTTCGATTCAACAAGGGAAAGACCGGCTTCTCATAGAAGCGAAGAAATCAGGAGAAGCCATAGAGCACATTGTGCAGACATTACTGATTCACTTTTTTTTGGAATGCAAAGAAAATGAACGCATGCGCAGCATCCTTGAAAACACATACTTATTTAAAGATCCAGAAGAGCAGCACCAAATTCTTTCAATCGCCCATAGCATCATGAAAGGGGATCTAGATGATATTCCTGGAATTCATCAAGACCCACCGAGGGAGGATCTGTTAAAAAAAGAGCTTGAGACGATTTCTTTACAGAAAGGTGTTTTTTCCATTGGTTCATTTATGACATTTAGGCTCTCAGCGTATGACAGAAGGCTGAAGAACTATGTTGAAGTATCCATCGAAGAATATAAAATGGAACAAGAATATCAAAACTTTATTCAATCCCTTCGAGACTATGTGATGTCAAGAGAACCTAAGCTTGAAAAAGTACATGTTGTGCATCAGGACCGCCTGATGATTTGGGAATTTCGGTACGCTTCTGAGCGTGATCAAAAACAATACATAGACAGACAGTTTGTAAGAGAGCATCCAATGTATATTGATTCGCAGTTGATTGCACCGCTTGTATCCATTGCGCCACAAAAGATTGACCTATTTACAGATGATACAGGTCACTCGATGGTGCAAACCATTCAAAATATTTTTCAAGAAAGAGTTGAGGTATTCCCTCTTCATTCGTTTCAGGAACAGCATGTTCAATTTGTTCCTAGTCATTTGGAAAAGAAAAGTGAAAAGCTTTCTTGATTTTCACGAAAAAACGTTTTATAATACGGTGTAACTTCATACAGAGACCGTATTGATAAGGACATGAACAAATGAACACCCGCTTAAAGAGAGGGAAGCCGTGGCTGAAAGCTTCCTAGCAGAGGACCATTTGCTTTACCACCTTTGAACATCAGCTGTGAACTGTTTAGTAATAGCTGACGGGAATTCCCGTTATTGAACCACAAGCCGTATTTGCTTTTGACAAAGCAAGCTGCAAATACGGGAAAAAGGGTGGAACCACGATTCCGTTTATTCAACCTCGTCCCTTTCCAGGGGGCGGGGTTTTTATATTGCCAAAAAAAGGAGTGACTAGAGATGTCAGAACAAATTCAACTTACATTTCCAGATGGAGCAGTCAAGGAGTTTGACAAAACAGCTACAACAGAAGACATCGCGGCATCAATTAGCCCAGGCCTAAAGAAAAAAGCGCTTGCCGGTAAATTGAACGGCAAAGAAATAGATCTGCGTACGCCGCTGTTAGAAAGTGGAACAATCGAGATCATCACAGATAAGAGTGAAGAAGCGCTCGATATTATGCGACACAGCACAGCGCATTTGCTTGCACAGGCAATCAAACGCATTTATGGAAAAGAGCATCACGTCCAGTTTGGCGTAGGCCCTGTCATTGAAAATGGCTTTTACTATGATGTCGATATCGATGTAGCGATTACACCTGAAGATTTACCAAAGATTGAAAAAGAAATGAAAAAAATCATTAACAGCAATTTGCCGATTGAGCGCATTGAAGTTTCAAGAGAAGAAGCGAAAGCACGCTTTGAAGCAATTGGCGATGAATTGAAGCTAGAGCTGTTAGAAGCAATCCCAGAAGGCGAAGCCGTCACAATTTATGAGCAAGGTGAATTCTTCGATCTATGCCGCGGTATTCACTTGCCGTCTACAGGGAAAATCAAAGAATTCAAGCTGTTAAGCCTTGCAGGTGCTTACTGGAGAGGCGACAGTAACAACCAAATGCTTCAGCGTATTTACGGAACAGCTTTCTTCAGCAAAGAAGAATTAAACGAGCATTTACGTCTGCTTGAAGAAGCAAAAGAGCGTGATCACCGTAAATTAGGCAAAGAATTGAAACTGTTTGCGAACTCTCAAAAGGTGGGCCAAGGTCTTCCGCTCTGGCTGCCAAAAGGGGCCACAATTCGCCGCGTCATTGAGCGTTATATTGTTGATAAAGAAGTACGCCTTGGTTATGAGCATGTGTATACACCCGTTCTTGCGAGTGTAGAATTGTATAAAACATCAGGCCACTGGGCGCATTATCAAGAAGACATGTTCCCTGTGATGGAAATGGACAATGAAGATCTTGTTCTCCGTCCAATGAACTGCCCGCACCATATGATGATTTATAAAAATGAACCGCATAGCTATCGTGAACTGCCAATTCGGATTGCAGAGCTTGGAACAATGCACCGCTATGAAATGTCAGGCGCTTTATCCGGCCTTCAACGTGTTCGCGGGATGACATTAAACGATGCCCATATCTTTGTTCGTCCAGATCAAATCAAAGATGAGTTCATCCGAACAGTTCGTTTAATTGAAGAAGTCTATCAAGACTTCGGCTTAAATGATTATACGTTCCGCTTATCTTACCGTGATCCAGAGGATACTGAGAAGTATTTTGATGATGATGCGATGTGGAATAAAGCACAGTCTATGCTGAAAGATGCAATGGACGAGCTTGGGCATGACTACTATGAAGCAGAAGGCGAAGCGGCATTTTATGGTCCGAAGCTTGACGTCCAAGTAAAGACAGCTCTTGGAAAAGAAGAGACTTTGTCTACTGTACAGCTAGACTTCTTACTTCCAGAGCGTTTCGATCTCACATATATCGGAGAAGATGGAAAACACCATCGTCCAGTTGTCATTCATAGAGGAGTTGTGTCCACAATGGAACGCTTCGTTGCCTTCTTAATTGAAGAATACAAAGGAGCTCTTCCAACATGGCTGGCACCTGTACAATTCCAAGTCATCCCGGTTTCACCATCTGTCCATCTAGATTACGCGAAAAAAGTGCAAGAACGTTTGCAGCTTGAAGGACTGCGTGTAGAACTAGACAGTCGTGATGAAAAAATAGGGTACAAAATTAGAGAAGCGCAAATGCAAAAGATTCCGTACATGCTGGTTGTCGGTGATCAAGAAGCAGAAAATGGCGCAGTCAATGTAAGAAAATATGGGGAACAAGATTCAGAAACAATGGACCTCGAAGCTTTTGTGAAACATGCAGTCGCAGAAGCAAAAAAATAATGAAGGCGAACGAAACAGTCAGTGATCTCATCTAATGAGGTTGCTGGCTTTTTTCTTATGGAAAAAAATTCTCCACTAGTGATCCAATTGCGCAAATGATACGTTTAGATAGTACGAAAGTATGGGTAAGTATGTACTATTAGAGAGAGGTAAATGGGGGGAATGAAAGCAATGATTCAAACAACAAATACTGTATCAACACAAGTATTGGAGCAATCAGCTGTGCTTCGTGCGCTAGAGCACTCACTGGCGATGATTGAATTTGATGTCACAGGTAAGGTCCTATGGGTCAATGATATTTTTGCAAAAGCCATGAAATATTCAAAGGAAGAAATGATTGGTTTAAAGCATAGACAGTTTTGTCCTCCGCATATTGCAGAAGACGCAAGTTATCAAATGTTTTGGAAGCGTTTGAAGAATGGTCAAGTGTTTCAGGAAAAGGTGCAGCGGATCACGAAGTACGGTGACACCTTATGGCTTGAAGCGACGTATACGCCAGTGCTCGATGAAGAGGGGAATGTAGTGGCTGTCGTGAAAGTGGCAACAGATATTACAGAGAGAGAAAACACAATGAAGCAGGTAGTAGAAGACCTAAAGGATATGTCTGCAAAATTAATGGAGCGAGCGGAAATCGGCATCCAGCATAGTCAAAGTGTAAATGCTTCTTTTGAACATATCGCGAATGAAACTGATCAAAACATGAGTTTACTAGAAGGGTTAACAGAGCAGGTGGAGTCGATCAGCTCAATTGCTACAACGATTAACAGTATCGCTTCCCAAACGCAGCTGCTCGCATTAAATGCGGCCATAGAAGCTGCGCATGCGGGTTCCTATGGAAATGGCTTTAGTGTCGTCGCGGCAGAAATCCGTAAGCTTGCGACAGATTCAAAGGAAGCGATCGTAAAGGTGGATCGTTATGTGAAGGCGATCCATTTAGAAGTTGAAAAGGTCAGCACCGGAACAAGCCGTGCAAAGACAAGCGTGTTTACAAACCGGGATCTTGTCAAGCAAGCAAGCGAGGAATTCATGAATGTAGGAGAAGCAGCACGAGGCTTAGATCGTCAAGCACAAAGTTTAGCAGCAATTGTATAGCCGAAAACGAAAAAACACCCAATCTCGATCAGGAGAAGGGTGTTTTTCCTATGGTTTATTTTAAAATATCAAACAATTCGTGTAAGTCTTTAATTTCATAATCTGGTGTCACATCTGTTTCATTTTTCTTGCCATGACGATTGATCCAAACGGTTTGGATGCCAGCGCGAGAAGCGCCGAGAATATCTGTTTTTGGATTATCTCCTACCATGATGACGTCATCTTTTGTGAGATTTAACAGCTGAAGGCAGTGCTCAAAGATGCCAGGATCAGGCTTTCCTTTTCCGTAATCTCCTGAAATCACAATTTCATTAAAATAAGGGGCAAGTTCCGGAACACCTGCAAGTTTTTCTTTTTGCAGACTAGGATCTCCATTTGTTAAAAGGAGTAATTCATAGGTGCCCTTCAGGCGCTCTAAAACAGGATACGTTTCTTCATAAACATACGGGCGTTTTCTACGCTCTGCTGCAAAGAAGTCTGCTAAGTATTGACCAAATGCTTCATCGTCAATGCCTGCCTCTTTTAATCCGTTCGTCCAAGCATTTTTGCGATACTCTGGTGCAAGGGCGTTCAGCTTTTGAAAGCCTTCGCTAATCGGCTCACTAAAATTAGACCACAGTCCTTCAAAAGGATTAATGCCAATCATAACAGTATAATCATATGTTTCATAAGAAGAGTACAGCTTTCTTGCTTCTTCACGCACAATCTGTTCAAACGATTCTGGATCAAGTCCATATTTCTTTTCCGCTTCCCTGCATGTTTCCTGAAAAGTGGTATGAATGCTTTTTTCATCCCAAAGCAAAGTATCATCTAAATCGAAAAATACGGCTTTCATGATCTTCTCCCTTGTTATGTATGTAGTTACCCTCAATTGCATGTGACAGGCTCATGTTCATTTTACAATAGAAGTTTTAGAGTTTAAATAGATTATTTAGTAATAAAAAAAGTGCACAAAAATGTGCACTCTTACATTATTTTGATAAATCAATGGTCTTATACTTACCGCCAGTCCATCCTAGTCCTGATGAGACTTGAAGCGAGAATTTCTTTTCGTTTGGAACTTCAAAAGCAATTTTACCTTTTTTAGATAATTTAGGATTTATTTGTTTTAAGAAGAAACTTGAATCGGTATCATTTACATACATATTATTTGTTGCAAGTGATTTGTATTCTGTGCCGTCTTTGCCAATTAACCTGAACATCTCAGTATCTACCATTCTACCTTTTTTACCTGTATTTTTGACCGTTATTTCAACAATCACAAATTTGCCGTCTGTCGTTACATCACTCATATACTGTTTTTGTAAAGATTTCGCTTCTGTTACGCCGTTTACTTGATAAGTAAAGTCTTCGACTGCTACTTTATCTCCAATTTTATGCGTTTTTTCTTTATTATTTTTCTTTTCGCTACTCGTTACTGCATTTTTAGAACCAGTGTTTGATGTATTATCTTTTTTGTTGCCGCCCCCAGCCATACAAGATACAAAGATAATAATCAAAATGAGAATAATGATACTAAGACACCCAATCTTAAAAAACTTTTTCAAATAAATCCCCTACTTTTCCTTATTTTATTAAATGAATTTGAATACTTCTCCAATGATAAGTCTAAAGGATTATAAAATCAATCATTTTTTTGAAAAAATAGATATAATATCCTTTTTTATATAGAATATGATTTATATTTTGGTTTATTTTGTGTATACAACTTGATTTATATCGGTGTGTTAATGAAATATTGAAGGAATTGAAGAGACTTTATTTTCTTTTTAAATAAGTCTTGCCCAAATCGTTTCGTCATGCTAAAATGAAAAAGTTGTTTCAAGAGTTCGGTTACTTGACGGACAAATGAAAATTGTGTAGAATAGTTAACGAATTGAATAGATATCACAAGCAGAAGCACCCGCTTCTCACCTGATTGACACATGTTTGTAGTTGACAGGTTGACCGTACATTTATTTTTTCATGCAAATGTTCGCAGTGTGGGTGTTTTATATGCCCACACTTTTTGTTTGCCTGTAAAACATACAACGAAATGGTCAAAATGAATTGTGAACTCAATTCAAAATCTCATGGAGGTGGCTCACTATTAGCAAAGATCAATTAGTTAATGAAGGTATTCGTGCGCGTGAAGTTCGTTTGATCGGACAAAATGGCGATCAGCTGGGGATTAAAACCCGCCAGGAAGCTCTGGAAATTGCTACGAAAGCCAATCTTGACCTTGTGTTAGTTGCTGCAAATGCAAAACCACCTGTTTGCCGAATCATGGACTACGGTAAGTTCCGATTCGAACAACAGAAGAAGGAAAAAGAGGCACGTAAGAATCAAAAAATCATTAGCTTAAAAGAAGTTCGGTTGAGCCCGACAATCGATGAACATGATTTTAACACGAAGCTCCGTAATGCAATCAAATTCCTTGAAAAGGGAGATAAAGTGAAAGCTTCTATCCGCTTTAAAGGCCGTGCGATTACGCATAAAGAAATCGGACAGCGCGTGTTAGACCGTTTCTCTGAAGCTTGCGCTGAAGTAGCAACAGTAGAAACAAAACCTAAGATGGACGGACGCAGCATGTTCCTCATGCTTGCACCAAAAGTCGAAAAGTAAAAGTAACAGAGGGAGGAAACATCCAATGCCAAAAATGAAAACTCACCGCGGATCTGCTAAACGTTTCAAAAAAACAGGTTCTGGTAAACTTAAACGTTCTCATGCGTACACAAGTCACTTGTTCGCTAACAAATCTACAAAGCAAAAACGTAAATTGCGTAAGAGCGCAATCGTAAGTGCTGGAGATTTCAAACGTATCAAACAACAACTTGCAAACATCAAGTAATCTGGAATAGGAAACATAGGAGGGAATTACAATGCCAAGAGTAAAAGGCGGAACTGTGTCGCGTCAGCGTCGTAAAAAGGTTCTTAAATTAGCAAAAGGTTATTTCGGTTCAAAACATAGATTATATAAAGTAGCAAACCAACAGGTGATGAAATCTGGAAACTACGCTTTCCGTGACCGTCGTCAGAAAAAACGTGACTTCCGTAAACTATGGATCACTCGTATCAATGCTGCAGCTCGTATGAACGGTCTTTCTTACAGCCGTTTAATGCATGGCTTAAAGCTTTCTGGTATCGAAGTAAACCGCAAAATGCTTGCTGATCTTGCTGTGAATGACCTAAACGCATTCAACCAGCTTGCTGATGCTGCAAAAGCACAACTAGACAAGTAAGTCATATAAAAGATCATTCCGCCAAGGAGTGATCTTTTTTTCTCATCATGTGAGGTGAAATCAATGAATATCGCTCTGATCGTGCTGCTCATCTTGGTCAATGTCTATGGGTTTTGTCTCATGGGAGAGGATAAACGCCGGGCGAAAGCACACAAATGGAGAATATCAGAAGCGCACTTATGGAGTACCGCAGTACTTTTTGGTGCTGCTGGGTCATTTCTTGGCATGCAGTATTTCCGTCATAAAACGAAGCATCCTGCCTTTCAAATGGGTATGCCTGCTTTAATTGTTGTCCAATTGGTGATATTGGTCTATCTCAATCTCATCTGAAAAGGGAGCAGACGCCGTTAAGTCGGCGTGTCTGCTCCCTTTTTTTGTTTGATTTTTTTGATGGGCTGATCCCAATCAATTTTTGTTTGAGGATACCGTTCAATGATGTTTTCCTCAAGTTTTTCAAAGTCTTCTAATGTGAATTCATTTAGCTTCTCAGGTGACTCCGTCCAAACGTAAATGGAGTGGACAAACAGAGGATGATCCTTAGAAGGAACATGCTTCTCCCCTTCAAACAAGACACCTTTATAGACGAAATTAAAATTTTTACGGGCATTTTGCTGTTCGTCCATAAAATAAAAGCCTTCTTTTAATTGTGCTTGTTTCAGCTTTCTTCTCGGGTTTGAGAAGAATTTTACCGCCATGTAGAAAATATAGACGAGCAATGCAACAAGAGCAAGTCTAATGAGGATGACAAACATGACAGGATGCACCTCCAATACCGTTATCTGATGTACTACGAATGAGAAAGACAAAAGGTTTCAACTTTTTTTAAAAAAATATTTCGATTAACGAAAAAATATTCATAAAAAGATCGTATTGAACGAAAGAGGTTTTGTATAATAAGAATGCACCATGAAGAAAAAGGAGGATACACAGAATGACAAAACTAGATCAAACATTAACTATGCTGAAAGACCTAACGGATGCAAAAGGGATTCCAGGAAATGAACGTGATGTAAAAAAAGTCATGCAGTCATACATAGAAACATATGCGGATGAAGTCTCTACAGACCGCCTTGGCAGCTTAATTGCTAAGAAGGAAGGAAATGCAAATGGGCCTAAAGTGATGCTTGCTGGTCACTTAGATGAAGTAGGATTCATGGTGACAAAAATCGATGACAAAGGCTATATTCGTTTTCAAACGGTCGGTGGCTGGTGGTCACAAGTTATGTTGGCGCAGCGTGTCACCATTGTGACGAAAAAAGGAGACATTACAGGTGTGATTGGTTCTAAACCGCCACATGTCTTATCACCAGAAGCACGAAAGAAATCAATCGAAATCACAGATATGTTCATTGATATTGGGGCTTCGAGCAAAGAACAGGCAATGGAATGGGGCGTCCTCCCTGGAGATCAAATCGTACCTTACTTTGAGTTTACGGTAATGAATGACGCAAAAATGCTTCTTGCAAAAGCCTGGGACAACCGTATCGGCTGTGCAGTAGCGATTGATGTCATGAAGAATTTAAAGGATACTCAGCATGAAAATATTGCATACAGTGTAGCAACTGTCCAAGAGGAAGTTGGCTTACGCGGAGCTAAAACAGCTGCAGCTACAATCCAGCCTGATATTGGATTTGCTATTGATGTTGGAGTAGCAGGTGATACACCAGGTATTACTGAAAAAGAAGCAACAAGCAAACTTGGCAAAGGACCAACGATTGTTGTATTCGACGCTTCCATGGTTTCTCATAAAGGGCTTCGCGATTTTGTTGTCCAAACTGCAGATGAATTAAACATTCCTTATCAATATGATTCCATGCCAGGTGGAGGAACAGATGCTGGAGGTATTCACTTAACAGGTCATGGCGTTCCATCACTATCCATCGGGATTCCAAGCAGATATATTCATACCCATGCAGCCATGATTCATCGAGATGATTATGAAAATGCGGTGAAGCTTTTAACAGAAGTCATCAAAAGACTTGATCAAAAAACGGTCGAACAAATTACGTACGGTTCTTAATGATGAAACCTTTCCTCAGTATGGGGAAAGGTTTTTTAATTGCGTTGAATTTCCCAGGAAATGAACTTTGGAATGTAAGTTATGTCAAAAGAACTGTTTTCAGTAAATGAAGTGATATTTTTCTAGTGAGGAAGGCACATGTGATCTATCTTGTATTTATGTAAGATGAAATCAATAAAAAGGACAGAGCCAATTGAGGCTCTGTCAAAAGAGAGTTTATGGAAGTAGGTGAAGCTTATTTTAGATTAAATCAATTATTCCTATTTGTCAACTCGGTTTTAAAAGAAAGAAAAATCAATCAATTTATGTTATATTTGTAACAAATTGTTTATACAAAGGGGATGGTTAAATGAATGCGGTTTCAATTGTGATAGGATCGATGTGTATTTTAGCGATTGCCTATCGCCTCTATGGCACGTTTATGATGGTGAAGGTATTAAAGGTCACAGATGATCATCCTACACCGGCTCATGCACTCGAGGATGGGAAAGATTATGTGCCAACAAACAAATGGGTCACATTTGGGCATCACTTTGCTGCAATTGCCGCTGCTGGTCCATTAGTTGGTCCGATTTTAGCCGCACAATTTGGGTATTTACCTGGTCTCCTTTGGCTCTTAATTGGAGCGGTGATTGGCGGAGCTGTTCATGATCTTGTGGTCTTGTTTGCTTCGATGCGAAAAAAGGGGAAATCACTATCCGAGGTAGCGAAAGAGGAGCTTGGTCCTGTGGCGGGATTTTGCACAGGGCTCGCCATGTTATTTATTATTACAATTACAATGGCAGGACTGTCCATGGTTGTGCTTCATGCTTTAGAAAGAAATCCTTGGGGAACCTTTGCAGTTGGTATTACCATTCCAATAGCGATGGGAGTCGGCCTTTATTATAAAAAGACTAGCAATTTAAAGCTGGCGACATCTGCGGGATTCATATTACTGATGTTGGGGGTATTCCTTGGACCGAATATTCAAGGAACAGCACTTGGAGATTTGTTAACACTTGATACAAAAACGCTTGCTCTTGCCCTGCCAATCTATGCGTTCTTTGCTGCGGCCCTGCCGGTTTGGTTGCTTTTGGCACCAAGAGACTATTTAAGCAGTTTTATGAAAATTGGTGTTTTCATTGCGCTGATTGCGGGAATCTTTGTGGTTAATCCAACCATCCAATTTCCGGCGTTTACGGAGTTTGTAAATGGAGGAGGGCCTGTCTTAGCTGGACCTGTATGGCCTTTTATTTCGATTACCATTGCTTGTGGTGCGATTTCTGGTTTTCATGCATTTGTTGGCTCTGGCACAACGCCAAAAATGCTAGATCGTTGGAGTGATATGAAGCCGGTGGCGTTTGGCGCGATGCTCGTAGAATGTTTAGTGGGAATCATGGCGTTAATTGCCGCTACTGCGCTTCATCCGGGAGATTATTTTGCAATTAATAGTACACCTGAAGTGTTCCGTACGCTTGGTATGAGTGTCGAGAATCTTCCTCAACTAAGCAAAGAAATCGGTCTTGACTTAGAAGGAAGAACAGGTGGAGCTGTTACATTAGCTGTAGGGATGGCGTACATCTTTACGGGTATTCCGTTCTTTAGTCATTTGGCCTCTTATTTCTTCCAATTCGTGATTATGTTTGAAGCCGTCTTTATTTTAACGGCGATTGACGCAGGAACCCGTGTCGCGCGATATTTGATCCAAGACTTCTTTGGAGAAGCATATAAACCGTTGAAACGAAATGACTGGGTACCAGGGTCAGTCTTTGCAAGTGCACTTGCTTGTTTTATGTGGGGATACTTGCTTTACTCTGGAGACATTGGATCCATTTGGGCACTCTTTGGCGTGTCAAACCAATTAATGGCCTCGGTCGGATTAATCATTGGGGCGACGGTTGTATTAAAAATTGCGGATAAAAGACGGTATATGTTGACTTGTTTAATTCCACTTGCTTACTTATATGTGACGGTGAATTATGCGGGTTATTGGATGGTTGCGAATGTCTATCTCAATCCTGAAGCATCTGGCTACAGTGTACTGAATGCCGTGCTTTCGATGATTATGCTGATTTTAGGTTTTGTCATTATCGTGTTCGCTATTAAAAAGTGGATCGAGATTTGGCGCGATCCAGCTCTTCGAATGGAGACGCCAATCACTGGCTAAATGAACAAAGCCGGCTTGCTCATAGATAAGCAAACCGGCTTCTTGTTATTGCTGATGCTCAGGCTTTAAGCCCTGCTCTAATGTTTCAAGAATTTCATTTTTTTCATCTTCTGATGCCTCTTGCCATAACACCTCAAACAAAACGCCAAGCCCTGGCAGCATTTTTTCCTCGCCACTTTGAATCGCATCTAAAATTGTATGCTCAAGCTGCTCTTGATTATGACCAGTAATGTTTTGAATCACTGCGCCTCTTAAATTAAAATCCATTGCCCACACTCCTTTTTTGATGGTGATAGCCCTATTCTGTCTCAAAGACAGGTTTATTATGTAGTGTGCTTGAGATATAATAAATTCATGATATTTAAAGGAGTTAAAGTCGCTTGAAATATATAGAATCAGCTAAAAACGCACACATTAAACAATGGAAAAAGCTCCATACAAAAAAAGAACGAACGAAAACAGGGCTATTCCTTGTTGAAGGAAAACACTTAGTAGAAGAAGCATTGAAAAGCGGGGTTGTAAAAGAGTTAATGGTCGCAACGCCTGACATGCTCCCTGCTGACATCGAGCCTGACATTGAGTTGTATGAATTAAGTGAAGAGGCTTTTACTGCGATGACGGAAACGGAAACACCTCAGCAAATCGCAGCGGTTTGTACAATTCCTGTATTTGAGGAGAAAAAGTATGAACGAATGCTTCTGTTAGATGCAGTGCAGGATCCGGGGAATTTAGGCACACTCATTCGGACAGCAGATGCAGCGGGGCTTGATGCTGTGATTCTAGGGGATGGAACCGTTGATGCGTTTAACGGAAAAACGCTCCGTTCAGCACAAGGGTCTCATTTTCACCTGCCTATCTTAAAACAAACGCTACAACAGACAATTCCAGCATTAAAGGCGCAAGGCATACCTGTATATGGCAGTGCTTTGAAAGATGCGAAAGAGTATAGACACATAGCATCAGAAGGTCCATTTGCGTTAATTGTAGGCAACGAGGGAGCAGGTATTGATCCAGAGATTCTTCAAATGACAGATCAAAATTTATATGTTCCAATGTACGGACAAGCGGAATCATTAAATGTGGCTGTGGCAGCAGCGGTTCTTGTCTATCATTTGCGCGGATAGTGTTGCATCACGTCCTATTTTTCACTATAATGAAACTAATATTTTAAAAACCATGATAGAGGAAGATTGTTTCACGGAGCGTCCTAATAGGGAGAATGCATCGTAGACTGAAAGTGCATTTAAGGAATGCTGAAACAGGAATTCACCTCTGGAGTTGTCACCGGGACCGCAGGTTTTGCGTAAAGGTGAACCGGATTCGTTTGATTCCGTTATGTCAATGAAGCTTATTCGCACATATATTTGTGCTTAACAAGGGTGGTACCGCGACCACAACTCGTCCCTTCTTTTTTGGAGGGGCGGGTTTTTTTATTGTCTTCAAACAATCAAACACCCGTTTATTCAGACGGTTTTGTATATTAAAAGGAGGATAACACTCATGCAAGAAACGTTAAAACAGCTTGAAACAGAAGCGATAGCGAAGGTAGAAGCAGCCAGCTCGCTCAAAGAAGTCAATGATATTCGTGTTCAATATTTAGGGAAAAAAGGTCCGATTACAGAAGTGCTGCGCGGAATGGGCAAGCTTTCCGCTGAAGAAAGACCAAAAATGGGCGCACTTGCAAATGAAGTGAGAGAGCAGATTGCTGGTGCCATTGCTGAAAAAAATGAGCAGCTAGAAGCAGAAGAAGTGAAAAAGAAACTGGCTTCTCAAACCATTGATGTCACATTACCAGCAAGTCCGATCAAAATCGGGGCAAGACATCCATTAACGATTGTCGTAGAAGATATTGAAGATTTATTTATCGGCATGGGCTATACCGTTGAAGAGGGCCCAGAGGTAGAAACAGATTACTATAACTTTGAAGCGCTCAATCTTCCAAAAGAACATCCGGCACGTGATATGCAGGACAGCTTCTATATTACTGAAGACACACTCATGAGAACGCAAACATCACCCGTTCAAGCACGTACACTTGAGAAATATAAAGGCCAAGGCCCTGTGAAAATCATCTGCCCTGGTAAGGTATATAGACGTGACAGCGATGATGCCACTCACTCCCATCAATTCATGCAAATTGAAGGACTTGTGGTCGATCACAATATTAGCATGAGTGACCTCAAAGGAACGCTTGAGACAGTCGCAAGAAAAATGTTTGGTGAAGATCGTGAAATTAGACTGCGCCCAAGCTTTTTCCCATTCACAGAACCTTCCGTTGAAGTTGATGTGTCATGCTTTAAATGCGGCGGGAAAGGCTGTTCTGTATGTAAAGGAACAGGCTGGATTGAAATTTTAGGTGCAGGAATGGTACACCCGAATGTATTGAAAATGAGCGGATTTGATCCAGATAGTTATCAAGGCTTTGCTTTTGGAATGGGTGTTGAACGTATTGCCATGCTGAAATACGGCATAGATGACATTCGTCATTTCTACACAAATGATATTAGATTCACGAAGCAATTTAAGCAGGACTAAGAGGAGGAAATCAACATGTTTGTTTCATATAAATGGTTAGAGGACTATGTCGATTTAGAAGGCATTCAGCCGGATGAATTAGCAGAGAAAATCACAAGAAGCGGAATTGAAGTGGAAGCCGTTGAGTATAAAGGCGAAGGCATCAAAGGTGTTGTCGTTGGACACGTCATTGAACGTGAACAGCATCCGAATGCGGATAAATTAAACAAATGTCTTGTTGATATCGGCGAAGACGCACCGGTGCAAATTATATGTGGGGCTCCAAATGTGGATAAAGGACAGCATGTGGCTGTCGCAACGGTTGGTGCAGTCCTTCCTGGAAACTTTAAAATTAAAAAAGCAAAACTGCGCGGTGAAGAGTCTCATGGCATGATTTGTTCTCTGCAAGAATTAGGCGTAGAGAGCAAGCTCGTACCAAAAGAATATGCAGAAGGTATCTTTGTTTTCCCGAATGACGTGAAACCAGGAGATGATGCCCTTCAAGCGCTTCAATTAGATGACGCGGTACTTGAACTTGGCTTAACACCAAACCGTGCCGATGCTCTTAATATGCTAGGAGTGGCTTATGAGGTTGCCGCCATTTTAGGGAGAGACATCAAGCTTCCTGATACAGCGCATGACACTTCTTCTGAAAAAGCAGCAGACTATATTTCTGTTAAAATTGAGGATCAAGAAGCGAATCCACTTTATGCAGCGAAGATCATTAAAAACGTAAAGATTGGACCAGCACCGCTTTGGATGCAAACAAGATTGATGAATGCAGGTATCCGCCCAATTAACAACGTCGTGGATATTACGAATTTTGTCTTACTTGAATACGGTCAACCTCTACATGCCTTTGATTATGACCGGTTTGGTTCAAAGCAGGTGGTCGTACGTAAAGCGGCTGAAAATGAAATGATTCAAACTCTGGATGAACAAGAACGTACATTGTCTTCGAAGCATCTTGTCATTACAAATGGCACAAAAGCGCATGCTGTTGCAGGTGTCATGGGCGGTTTTGAATCAGAGGTGCGTGATGAGACGACAACGATTCTTTTAGAAGCGGCATATTTCAACGGTCAAACCGTCCGTCAAGCATCTAGAGACTTAGGGCTTCGCAGTGAATCAAGCACACGATTTGAAAAAGGGCTCGATCCGCAGCGGACGACATCAGCAGCCGAAAGAGCAGCGCAATTGATCAGCACCTATGCAGGCGGTGAAGTGCTAAGCGGTACAGTTGAGGAAAACCACCTTGAAACAAGTATGAATGTCATCCACGTATCAACTGAGCGTGTGAACAAGGTGCTTGGCATGAGCATTTCAAAAGAAGATATGATTCAGATTTTCAACAAACTAGGCTTTACTGTGGGTGAATCAAATGATGTGCTTGTCGTAACGGTTCCTTCCCGCAGAATGGATATTACGATTGAAGAGGACCTCATTGAAGAAGTCGCGAGATTATACGGATACGACAATATTCCATCTACACTGCCTGCGACAGCTGGTACCGTTGGCGGTCTCACGCCATACCAAGTGAAGCGCAGAAAGGTGAGACGTTTCTTAGAGGGCGCAGGGCTTTCTCAAGCGATTACGTATTCATTAACGAATCAGCATAAGTCCACAGCCTTTGCTTTAAATCCAGCTTATCAAACAAGACTTTCCCTGCCAATGAGTGAGGAACGCAGTGTGCTGAGACAAAGCCTTCTGCCGAACTTACTTGATTCTGTCGCATATAACTTAGCAAGACAAGCTGATTCTTTCGCCTTTTACGAAACGGGTTCTGTTTTCTTAGCGGAAACGGAAGGCGCAAAACCAGTTGAGAAAGAGCATGTGGCAGGTGCGTTAACAGGTCTTTGGCATAAAAATCTTTGGCAGGGCGAGAAAAAAGCTGTCGATTTTTATGTAGCGAAGGGTATTGCAGAAGGGCTGTTTGAAAAGCTTGGTGTATCAGAAGAGATCACGTATGTTCAAGCAGAGCGTGAGGGCCTTCACCCAGGACGTACAGCCGATGTTCATTTAAATGGAAAAGTGATTGGCTTTGTAGCTGCACTTCATCCAGTAGTGGAAAAAGAATTAGATTTAAAAGAAACGTATGTATTTGAATTTGATTTAACAGATGTGATGACGTCTGAAACAGAGGATATGAAATATACGGCTATTCCGAGATTCCCAGCAGTGACAAGAGACATCGCACTTGTCGTCGATCAGCATATTTCAAGCGGACAGCTGGAGCAAGTCATTTATGAAGCTGGCGGCCAATTGCTCACAGACCTTTCCGTCTTTGATGTGTATGAGGGTGAGCATATGGAAGAAGGCAAGAAATCTGTTGCATTCTCTCTGCAATATTTAAACCCAGAACAAACGTTGACCGAGGAAGAAGTCACGGCTGTTCATACAAACGTATTGAAAGCATTAGAAGATACGTATCAAGCCGTCTTGCGCGGATAATAAAAAGAGCTATCGCTTTATGGGCGATAGCTCTTTTTTGATTATAACCATTTTTTCGCTTTTTGGGTGTTGGCAAAATGAAGTTTTGTAAATTGGCGTAAAGCCTCTTCGCCGTGATGTTTCATCAGCTTTGCTGCCGCTTTGTCAACATGCGGACCGGCCCCTTTTGGAATGTCAAAGCCCGCTGCTTTTGATAATTTATCCATTTCAATTAAAAAAGCATACCTTGCAATAATAGAAGCTGCAGCAACCGATAAGTGGATGCCTTCTGCTTTCGTACTAAAATATGTACGCTCCCGAATGATCTTTTTCCCCGCAAGGTGCCTGAAATAAATGCCTGGTTCGGCAAATTGGTCAATGAGAATGGCTTCTGGTTTCTTGCCATCCAGTTTTTCTAGCACGGAGGTGATGACTTGGTTATGAAGCAGTGCCTTCATTTTCCCTTGGCTCATGCCCTTTTCCTGCATCGCATTGTATTTTTCATTCCGAAGCACGAGAAGGCTGAACGGGATGGTTTTGATCAAGTCTTTGGCAATGTTGATAATCTGCGGATCTTTTAGTCCTTTTGAGTCTTTCACCCCGAGCTCTTTCATGAGAGCAAGCTGACTGGAATCAACATAAGCCGCACAGACCGTAATGGGTCCAAAATAATCGCCAGTACCGACCTCATCTGAGCCAATAACCGACATGGAAGCAATGCCGGGTGGTGGGCTGTACTGTGTGATGGATGGCGTTTTTTTGCTTTTTGTTTCAGCTGTTTGTAAATGGTTGAACTGACTCGCTTCAGCTTCTGCCTTTTGTCCTTGGAACAGTACTTTTCCAGATTTGTAGGCTGTAATCGTACAGCCGGGAACCTTTGCTTGAAAAAGAGCGCCTGGCGGCAAAGTGTCAGTTAAATGCTGAGCGTACACGCTCTTCATTTTTTTCATGTCTTCTGATGTTGCTTTTAAGACGGATTGGGGCACAGTGGATAACTCCTTTTTACCTTGATATCATTGATTTCTAAAGTGTACCATAACAGGGAAGGGCTCGTCTTTCCATTCAATGTCTAAACATGTTATGATAGAGACTAGGATTCTCGTGGAATGGAGGAGAAACGTTGTCTGACGGCGGTAAAACGAAAACAACAGTTGAGATTTACGGACAGTCCTATAAGATCATCGGCCAAGAAACGAAGATGCATATGCGACATGTTGCTTCAATTGTTGATGATAAAATGAGAGAAATCAATGAAAAAAATCCATACCTTGATATAAACAAATTAGCTGTACTGACAGCAGTCAATGTCGTCCACGACTACTTGAAATTAAAAGAGCAATACGAAAAACTAGAGCTTCATCTAAAAGAAAAGGAATGAAATTACCGTGATCGATATCATCATTTTGTTTTTGCTTCTTATGGGAACGCTTGTCGGTCTAAAACGCGGGTTTATTCTTCAATTTATTAAATTGATTAGCTTTGTTGTTTCTATTTTAGTGGCTTCTATGTTTTATCAGTCACTTGCACCACAGCTTACGTGGATTCCAGCACCTAATTTTAGCGGCGGTCAAGCGCAGCTCGCTTTCTTTAGTGGGAATCTAGAAACAGCTTATTATAATACCATTGCGTTTATCATTCTGTTTATCTTGACCAAAATCCTGCTCGCTATCATCGGCGGATTGCTCACAACCATTGCAAGTATCCCTGTGATTAAACAGGTCAACAAACTGCTTGGCGCTGTTTTAGGATTTCTTGAAACCTATCTATTTGTGTTTATTCTATTGTTTGTGGCTGCATTACTTCCAGTCGATGCGCTTCAAACCATGATGAGCAAATCAATGTTAGCAGATGTGATCGTAAATAGCACCCCTTACCTGTCCGGTCTTGTCAAAGACCTCTGGTCGACGTATGGAGTTTAAGAACTTCTCCTTTCTTGGAGAAGTTTTTTCTCATTCCATGACAGAAAGTTGTAGGATGAAGGGAAAGTTTGTATATTTATATAGGAAGATGCCAAAGCGGCTGGAGGATGAGAGATGAATAAAAAAGATATTATCAAACTTCTTGAAACAATTGCAGTCTATATGGAGCTAAAAGGAGATAATCCTTTTAAAATTTCTGCCTTTCGTAAAGCAGCTGCGGCACTGGAACAAGATGACCGCAGTCTTTCTCAAATAGATGACCTATTAGCATTACCCGGCATTGGAAAAGGAACCTTTGCTGTGATCACAGAGTATATCGAAAAAGGACAGTCTGAAACACTCGAACAATTAAAAAAAGAAGTGCCTGAAGGACTTGTCCCGCTCTTAAAATTGCAAGGACTCGGTGGGAAGAAGATTGCTAAGCTCTACCAAGAGCTTGGTGTTCACGATGCACAGTCTTTAAAAGAAGCATGTGAAGCGGAAAAAGTACAAACGCTTGCTGGGTTTGGCAAAAAAACAGAAGAAAAGATTCTTGCCGCTCTTGAGGAGGCAGGGAAGCAGCCAGAACGACTGCCAATAGGTTTTGCATTAGATGTGGCAGAACGAATTGATCATGCGCTGGAACAAATGGAGGGAATCATCCGTTTTTCAAGAGCGGGCAGTTTAAGACGTGCGCGTGAAACAGTCAAAGATTTAGATTACATCATTGCGACTGATAATCCTGAACAAGTGAGAGAACAGCTTGTTGCTCTTGATGATGTCAAAGATGTCATTGCGAGCGGTGATACGAAGGTATCGGTCATGCTTGCACTTGATTTTGAAATCAGTATAGATTTCCGGCTTGTGACAACAGACCAATTTGCAACAACGCTGCACCATTTCACTGGCTCAAAAGATCATAACATTCGTATGCGCCAGCTTGCGAAGGAACGCGGTGAGCGTATTAGTGAATATGGGGTTGAAACGATCGAAACTGGGGATGTGAAAACATTTGAAGACGAAAGCGCTTTTTATGCACATTTCCAACTTCCGTTCATTCCGCCAGAAATTCGTGAAACCGGAGCAGAGATTGATACGTATAAAGAAAGTATGCAATTTGTAGACCGAAAAGATATCAAAGGCGATCTTCATATGCACTCGACATGGAGTGATGGCGCTTTTTCTATTCGCGAAATGGCAGAGGCATGTATCGCAAAAGGCTATGAATACATGGCCATTACAGACCACTCACAATATTTAAAAGTAGCAAACGGTTTAACAAAAGAACGTTTGCGTTTGCAAGCAAAAGAAATTGATAAGCTGAATCAAGAATTCGAGCATTTTCACATTTTCAAAGGGGTCGAAATGGATATTCTGCCGGATGGATCGTTAGATTATGATGATGACTTTCTAGCAGACATGGATTTTGTCATTGCGTCTATTCATTCTAGCTTCTCTCAGCCGGAGGAAGTCATTATGGAGCGCCTAGAAAATGCCTTGAATAATCAGCATGTGGATTTAATTGCTCATCCAACTGGCCGTTTGATCGGTAGACGAGACGGCTATGCCTTAAATATTGATCAGCTCATAGAGCTTGCGAAAAAAACGGGCACTGCACTGGAACTCAACAGCAACCCGTCAAGACTTGATTTAAAAACAGAGCATTTAATGAAAGCAAACGAAGCGGGTGTGAACATCATGATCAATACGGATGCGCACAACATCGCTATGCTCGATCATATGGACGTCGGTGTCACAGCTGCAAGAAAAGGATGGACACCAAAAGCAAATGTCGTGAATACATTTTCACTCAATGAGATGAAAAAGTTTTTAACGCGTGACAGGTAGTCGTTAGGAGGCTGGACCATGCTGCAACAAAAAGTGTTAGCATCATTAGAATTTCATAAAGTAAAAGAAAAAGTCATGTCCTATACTGCTTCGACTTTAGGGAAAGAAAAAGCGCAGGGCTTAATACCACTCACAGATATCGAGAGCATTCAGCATCTGCTAGAAGAGGTAGCAGAAGCGCAAGATGTGATTCGTTTAAAAGGATCTGCGCCATTTGGCGGGTTAACGGATATTAGACGAGGCGTCAAACGAGCAGAAATAGGCAGTATATTAAGCCCTTCTGAGCTGATGGAAATTGCGGCGCTGTTATATACCACAAAAAACATGAAGCACTTTCTCGCCTCTATGTATGAGGACGGAGTAGAGATACCCCGTCTTCATACATATGCAGAATCGCTGATTTTACTGCCAGACGTGAGAAAAGAAATCGAAAGCTGTATTGGTGATAATGGAGAAGTGCTTGATCACGCAACGCCAGCCCTCCGCACCATACGAACGCAGTTACGATCACTAGAATCAAAAGTGCGAGATAAATTAGAATCAATGATTCGTTCACAATCTGCCTCGAAAATGCTGTCAGACACCATTGTGACGATTCGTAATGATCGGTTTGTCATTCCCGTAAAACAAGAGTACCGCTCGAATTATGGAGGGATTGTTCACGATCAATCTTCTTCAGGCGCAACTCTTTTTATTGAGCCGCAAGTGGTCGTAGATTTAAATAACACCTTGCAGCAAACTCGCCTAAAAGAAAAGCAAGAGATTGAAAAGATTTTGCAAATGCTGACAGCGAGTGTGTCAGAGCACATTGATGAATTGCTTCATAATGTGAATGAACTTCAGACATTAGATTTTATTTTCGCCAAAGCCAAATATGCAAAAGCAGAAAAAGCCACAAAACCTACTGTGAATAACCAAGGGGAGATTTATTTAAAACGGGCAAGACATCCCCTATTGCCCCGAGATCAGGTTGTGGCAAATGATATTGAGCTGGGCAAAGATTTTTCTACGATCGTCATCACAGGTCCAAATACAGGCGGTAAGACCGTCACTTTAAAAACACTCGGACTTCTTACGCTGATGACGCAGGCAGGTCTTCATATTCCAGTCGAAGAAGGATCAGAAGTGGCTGTATTCGATCAAGTCTTTGCTGATATTGGAGACGAGCAGTCTATTGAACAGAGCTTGAGTACTTTCTCATCTCATATGGTCAATATTGTGGATATCTTAAAGCATTTGACGTCTAATTCACTCGTGTTATTTGATGAATTAGGTGCAGGAACAGATCCTGCTGAAGGTGCAGCACTTGCGATGAGCATCTTAGATGAAGTTCATCAAACAAATGCGCGCGTCATCGCAACGACTCACTATCCTGAGCTGAAGGCATACGGGTATAACCGAGAAGGCGTCACAAATGCGAGTGTAGAGTTTGATATTGAAACCTTATCCCCTACATATCGCTTGCTCATCGGGGTGCCGGGACGAAGTAATGCATTTGAAATTTCCAAGCGTCTAGGACTGCCTCATCATTTAATTGACCGTGCAAAAGCAGATATGCACGCAGAACATAATGAAGTCGATCAGATGATTGCTTCATTAGAAGACAGCAAAAAACAAGCAGAAGAAGAACTGCATGAGACGGAATTCTATAGAAAAGAAGCAGAGAAGCTCCATAAAGAACTGCAAAAACAAATCCTTGAATGGAATGAACAAAAGGACAAACTGCTGGAAGAAGCTGAACAAAAAGCGGCAGAAAAAATTGAACAAGCAACAAAAGAAGCAGAAGAGATTATTCAAGAGCTTCGGTCCATTAAAAGTGAGCATCGTTCATTCAAAGAACATGAACTCATTGATGCGAGAAAGCGTCTTGAAGAAGCTGTCCCTGAGTTTGACCGTAAGAAAAAACCAGAGCCAGTGAAAAAAGCAGCAAGACAGCTAAAGCCAGGCGATGAAGTCAAAGTGCTGACGCTTGGCCAAAAAGGAACGCTCATCGAACAAACGGGTAACAAAGAATGGAGTGTCCAAATGGGCATTCTAAAAATGAAAGTAAAAGAAAAAGATATGGAATTTATCAAATCAGCACCGGAATTTAAACAAGAGAAAGCCATCACGGCGGTCAAAGGAAAAGACTATCATGTATCACTTGAGCTTGATTTAAGAGGAGAGCGTTATGAGAATGCCTTAAGCAGAGTCGAGAAATACTTAGATGATGCCGTCTTAGCTGGCTATCCGCGCGTGTCGATCATTCACGGTAAAGGCACTGGCGCCTTGAGAAAAGGGGTCCAGGAATTATTAAAACAGCACCGTAGTGTAAAAAATGCTCGTTTTGGAGAACAAGGCGAGGGAGGATCAGGCGTCACCATCGTCGAATTAAAGTAAAAAGGAGAAAACGCATGAAAGCCTTTTGGGAAAATGAACTTGTGGAAATTGCCGCCTATTACAGCGTGGCCGTCCTATGTCTTGTCTTATTTCTTACCATATTTGAACTCGTGACCTCCTATAAAAACTGGGAAGAGATTCAGCGGGGGAACTTAGCTGTTGCTATGGCAACCGGCGGGAAGATTTTTGGGATTGCCAATGTCTTTCAGCATTCCATCGCCCAGCACAACTCGCTTCTTCAAATGGTCGGATGGGGCGTATACGGCTTTGTGATGCTGCTCGTCAGCTATTTCATTTTTGAATTTTTAACACCACGATTTAAAGTAGACAAAGAGATTGAGAATGATAATAGAGCGGTCGGGTTTATTTCACTCATTATTTCTGTTGGGCTGTCTTATGTAGTAGCAGCCGGCATTTAAGGAGACGACATGGAAAAACTAGCCAAAGTATTAATTGTAGTTGCCTGCACTTTTGCGGTTATTGGTGCTGTTTACATGTTCCTGTAAAATGAAGAATACATTATAGAAAGCTGTCAGGGAAAACCTTGACAGCTTTTCACTCATCAAAGGCGGCGAATCAGAATGAATCAAATCTTGCAAAAAGACGAACTCATAAAGCGCATTGACAGTTGTCTCAAAAAGACATCTCTTCCCCAAGACATATATGAACCGTATATTGCACGTCCTTTTCAAACGACTGGTTTTTTTGATGATTTGAGCCCCTATATTGAAATTGATCCAGCCGGCTATATTCTTATTCAATATGAACGAGGGATTAAAGTGCTTCATAAAAGAACAAAAGAGGCGGATGAAGTCGTTTATTGGATTTTAGAAGACACCATCTTTCTAACTGTGTATCTAGACATGATGAGACAATATCAAGTGGACAACATCCACACACATTTACCTAATGACCCTAGTATCCATAAACAGATTGTGGAGAGAGTCCATGAGTCATTTCGTGCGATCGGTGGATTATACGAAAAGTGGCATCATGAAGGGAAAAGAGCCTCTATAGAAACACCGGCGAAAAAATGAAGATGTGTCATGGAACGAGCTCGATTTGAAAAAAGCAAACAGCCATAAGGAAAAGTTTGCTATAATAAAATAGTACGAAAGTTCAGGAAGGAGGGTTTTTATGCAGTCAGATAAACGTTGGCTTCTGCATTACCCGAATCAAATTCCCCACGAACTCACCATCCCAAATGAAACGTTGCAATCTTACTTATTCAGCTCCGCAGAGGCAGCACCTGAGCATACAGCCATTCATTTTTTAGGAAAAAACATCACCTACCAGCAGTTGCAAGAAGATGCACTGAAATTAGCCAGTCACTTGATTGACATCGGTGTCAAAAAAGGCGACAGAGTAGCGATTATGCTGCCAAACTGCCCGCAATCGGTGATTTCTTATTATGCGGTTTTAATAGCAGGCGGCATTGTCGTTCAAACCAATCCGCTTTATACGGAGAAAGAACTGGAATATCAAATGGAGGACAGCGGCTCTAAGGTGCTGATCACTCTCGATCTACTGTATCCAAAGGCCTATAAAATGAAAGCGCTGACAAGTATGGAGCATTTGATCATCACAAAATTACAAGATTACTTGCCATTTCCGAAAAACATATTGTTTCCGATTGTCCAGCGAAGGAAAAACAACATGGTCATCCAAGTGGAGAAGAGTGAGACCATTCATCATTTCTCACAGATCATGAAAGAATCGTCAGGAGAACGGATTCCGCAAATATCCTTTCAACCGAAAGAGGATGTCGCAGTTTTGCAATATACAGGCGGAACGACCGGTTTACCAAAAGGAGTCATGCTCACACACGAAAATATAGTAGCCAATACAGAAATGTGTGCATCCTGGATGTATAAAACGAACCGTGGAAAAGAGCGGATTCTTGGGATCATTCCGTTCTTTCATGTATACGGCATGACGACCGTGCTAAACCTTGCAGTCAAAGAAGGTCATCAAATGATTCTTCTTCCGCGTTTTGATGCAGCGGATGCCTTGAAGACCATTGAAAAACAGAAACCGACGCTGTTCCCAGGAGCACCAACGATGTATATTGCCCTGCTTCATCATCCGAATATTGAAAAGTATGACCTATCATCCATCACCGCATGCTTAAGCGGATCGGCTGCTCTTCCTGTTGAAGTCAAACAGAGTTTTGAAAAACTAACAGGAGGAAGGCTAGTGGAGGGGTATGGACTTTCAGAAACTTCTCCTGTCACTCATGCCAATTTCTTATGGGGAGCGAACAAAATAGGAAGTATCGGGTGCCCTTGGCCGAATACAGATGCCGGTATTTATTGTGAAGAAACGGGTGGACTCAAAGCGCCATATGAGCACGGAGAGATTATCGTCAAAGGTCCTCAAATCATGAAAGGATACTGGAATCAGCCGGAGGAGACAGCGGCAGTGTTAAGAGACGGCTGGTTTTTCACAGGAGACATTGGGTATATGGATGAGGATGGTTTTTTCTATATCGTAGACCGGAAAAAGGATGTCATCATCGCGAGCGGCTATAATATTTACCCAAGAGAGGTTGAAGAAGCCCTTTATGAGCATGAGCTTGTACAAGAAGTGGTTGTGGCGGGTATTCCAGATCCGTATAGAGGGGAAACAGTAAAAGCCTTTGTTGTCCCGAAAAAGGATGCCTATGTAACAGAGGATGAACTGGATCGTTTTGTAAGAACAAGAATTGCCTCATTTAAAGTGCCGCGTGTCTACGAATTTAAGGAATCACTGCCTAAAACGGCTGTAGGGAAAATCTTGCGCAGAGTGTTAATTGAAGAAGAAAAAAGAAAGCAATCATCTTCAACAGAAGAACCAGTCGATCAATGAGAGAATGAACCAGCATCATCCGGTCAAGCGGCCGGATGATTTGAATTGTACGTGTCTGCTCTGGTATGCTAAAGGTTGAAAAGAAAGAAGAACATCACTTGACAAATCACTCGTTTCTTTTTAACATAAAGTTATGAATGAATGCTCATTCAATTTAGAAAGGGACGAAGCACATTGAAGCAGAAAAGACCGAAGTACATGCAAATTATTGATGCAGCCGTTGTGGTGATTGCAGAGAACGGCTACCATCAATCACAAGTTTCAAAGATTGCCAAACAAGCAGGGGTAGCAGACGGAACCATTTATCTCTATTTCAAAAACAAAGAGGACATTTTGATCTCGTTGTTCAAAGAAAAAATGGGACAATTCATCGAACGGATGGAAACAGATATTCAAAAGAAACCGTCTGCCAAAGAAAAGCTTCTTCTCCTCATTCGAGAACACTTTCGCCTGCTATCTCAAGACCATCATTTGGCCCTAGTGACACAGCTTGAACTCAGGCAGTCAAACCTTGAACTGCGCCAAAAAATCAATGAGGTGCTGAAAGGGTATTTAAATATGCTAGACTCCATTTTAGCCGAAGGAAAGAAGACAGGAGAATTTAGACAAAATCTAGATGTCCGCTTAGCGAGACAAATGGTATTTGGGACGATTGACGAAACCGCTACAACATGGGTCATGAATGATCAAAAGTATGACCTGCCTGCACTCGCAGAAAGTGTACATGATCTTCTCTTAAACGGAATACATCAATCTTAAAGACAATTGAAAAAGGATGATTGACATGGAAAAAATACTTAGCTTACACCAAGACGAACAGACAGCACTCATCACGATTCAACACCCACCTGCAAATGCCTTATCCTCTCAGCTTCTCACTGAACTCAATGACATGTTTGATCAGCTTGAACAAAACAGTGAAGTGAGAGCTATTGTCATTCATGGAGAAGGTAGATTTTTCTCAGCAGGTGCTGATATTAAAGAATTTACGACCTTGCAGGAAGAGTCTGATTATGCCAGCCTTGCAGACAGAGGACAGCAAGTGTTTGAACGAATTGAACAATGTCCAAAACCGGTGATTGCTTCCATTCACGGGGCAGCATTAGGCGGCGGGCTTGAGTTGGCGATGTCGTGTGATATTCGAATCGCAACAAAAGATGCAAAGCTGGGACTGCCGGAATTAAATCTCGGTATTATCCCAGGATTCGGCGGAACGCAGCGCCTGCCTCGCTATGTTGGATCAGCTAAAGCACTTGAAATGATGGGAACAGCTGAGCCGATTACAGGAGAAGAAGCATTTGCTTGCGGACTTGTTTCAAAACTTGCGGAAACAGAAGAAGAAGCGCTGGAAACAGCCAAAACATTGGCTGCGAAATTTGCAGCGAAAAGCCCTAAAACGCTTGAGTATGTGCTTGAGTTATTGAATGCGACAAAAGTGTACTCATATGATGGCGGAATGAAGCTGGAAGCCAAAAAGTTTGCTGAGGTGTTCCAGTCGAATGATGCCAAAGAAGGCATCCAGGCTTTTATCGAAAAGCGCAAACCGAATTTTAAAGGGGAATAAGGGATTAGTACGACACAAGGGGGAGAAATGAATGAATATTTTTGTTTTAATGAAGCGTACGTTTGACACGGAAGAGAAAATCTCTATTCAGTCTGGTGCTATTCAAGAAGATGGGGCAGAGTTCATTATTAATCCTTATGATGAGTACGCAATTGAAGAAGCGATTCAGCTTCGGGATGAGCACGGGGGAGAAGTAACGGTCGTGACAGTTGGCAATGAAGATGCGGAGAAGCAGCTTAGAACAGCACTTGCAATGGGCTGCGATCAAGCCGTTTTATTAAATGTTGAAGATGATTTGGAGGAGTGGGATCAGTTTTCCGCTTCTACGATTCTATATCACTATTTCAAAGATAAAGAAGCTTCCTTAATTTTAGCAGGGAATGTAGCGATTGACGGCGGGTCTGGACAGGTGGCCCCGCGTCTTGCTGAATTACTCGGTTTTCCATATGTCACAACCATTACAAGTATTCAAATCGACGGCGACTCAGCTTCAATTGAGCGAGATGCAGAGGGTGATGTGGAAGTGATTTCTGCCGAGCTCCCGCTAGTGGTCACCGCGCAGCAAGGTCTCAATGAGCCTCGTTATCCATCGTTACCAGGCATCATGAAGGCAAAGAAAAAGCCTTTAGAAGAATTAGAATTAGACGATCTAGATTTAGATGAAGACGATGTGCCATATAAAATCAAAACCATTGAACGTTTTTTACCGGAGAAAAAAGAGGGTGGCAAGGTGCTGAGCGGCGAGCTTCAGGATCAGGTCAAGGAATTGACAGACCTGCTAAGAAATGAAGCAAAAGTCATCTAAACATCCACTTTACGATATCACGAGAACAAGGGGGAGCTTAAAGGATGAGTAAAAAAGTTGTTGTACTTGGAGAAAGTCGTGACGGTAAATTAAGAAATGTGACGTTTGAAGCGATTGCTGCCGCTCACGAGGTGGCTGATGGCGGTGAAGTGATTGGCGTTTTAATAGGGGATCACGTCAAAGATCAAGCGGATGAACTGCTTTATTATGGAGCGAATCATGTGATGATCGTCGAGCACCCGCATCTTTCTTATTATACGTCTGATGGTTTTGCGCAGGCGCTTCTAGCAATATTAGATCAAGTCAATCCTGATGCAGTGCTCTTCGGTCATACATCGATCGGAAAAGACTTGTCACCTAAAATAGCTGCCCGCCTGCAAACAGGCTTAATTTCAGATGCAATAGATGTAAGCGTTACCGGTGAACATCTTGTTTTCACTAGACCGATTTATTCAGGAAAAGCTTTTGAAAAAGTCATTTCAACAGATCGTCTGCTTTTGGCTACTATCCGTCCAAACAACGTGGCACCGCTGGAGCGTGATGCGTCACGCAGCGGAGAAGTAACGCCAGTTTCAGTCGATATTCAAAACCTAAGAACAATCGTGAAGGAAGTCATTAAAAAAACATCAGAAGGTGTAGATTTATCTGAAGCGAAGGTCATTGTCGCAGGAGGCAGGGGGGTTAAGAGCAAAGAAGGCTTTGAACCGCTGAAAGAACTTGCCCAAACGCTTGGCGCAGCAGTCGGTGCCTCGCGTGGTGCATGTGACGCTGACTACTGCGATTATGCCCTGCAAATTGGTCAAACCGGTAAAGTGGTCACACCTGACCTTTACATTGCCTGCGGGATCTCAGGAGCTATTCAGCATTTAGCCGGTATGTCCAACAGTAAAGTCATTGTTGCGATCAATAAAGACCCAGAAGCTGAAATCTTCAAAATTGCCGATTACGGAATTGTCGGTGACTTATTCGAAGTCGTTCCGCTTTTAAATGAAGAGTTAAAAAAGATGAATATCCATTCTTAACGCTCATACACTCAGAATGCCTAGGTATTCTGGGTTTTTTTGTATGTCATCACGAAACAAAGGAGCGGTTTACAAGTGAATGGAACTGTAAAAGTCAATGAAGTGATTGGACGCATTTCTAAACACATCTATGGACACTTTCAAGAGCATTTAGGAAGAGGAATTTATGACGGCATTTGGGTAGGGAAAGACTCATCGATTGACCATATTGAGGGGATTCGTACCGATGTACTAAAGGCGCTTCAAGCCTTACATATCCCGGTGCTGAGGTGGCCGGGCGGCTGTTTTGCAGACGAGTATCATTGGGCAAACGGCGTCGGTGATCTGAGTGAACGAAAGCCGATGGTGAATACTCATTGGGGTGGCACCGTTGAATCAAATGCGTTTGGTACACATGAATTTATGAGACTGTGTGAATTACTTGAATGTGAGCCTTATATTTGTGGAAACGTTGGAAGCGGCTCTGTTCAAGAATTAGCAGAATGGATTGAATATATCGCATTTCCTAAGGGGACACCTATGTCAGATTGGCGGATTCAAAATGGAAAACAAGAACCGTGGGAGCTGACGTATGTTGGTGTAGGCAATGAAAGCTGGGGATGTGGTGGAAATATGACGCCAGAGTATTATGCAGACTTATATAAACGCTACCAAACGTATGTGAGAGAATTTGCTGGTCAGCGCATTTACAAAATTGCATGCGGTGCGAATTCAAATGATGTGAATTGGACAAAAGTATTAATGGAGCGTGCAGCGCCGTGGATGGATGGGCTCAGTTTGCATTACTATACGGTCCCAGGAACATGGGAGAAGAAAGGGTCAGCGACCGATTTTGATGAGGATGAGTGGTTTACAACGCTGAAAAAGGCGTCTGAAATGGAGCGGCTTGTCGTGGAACACGGAAAAATCATGGATCGTTATGATCCAGACAAGCGAATCGGGATGATTATTGATGAATGGGGGACATGGTATGATCCAGAACCGGGGACAAATCCAGGGTTTTTGTATCAGCAAAACACATTAAGAGATGCTCTAGTCTGTGCCTTGCATTTTCATATTTTTCATCGCCATTGCCAGCGGATTCATATGGCGAATATTGCCCAGACCGTCAATGTGTTGCAAGCGATGGTGTTAACGCAGGACGAAAAGATGCTCCTGACACCTACCTATCACGTATTTCACATGTTTCAAGTGCATCAAGAAGAAGAAGCGCTTGAAGTAGAATTGAATGCGCCTTCGTATGAACGCCGGGGTGAAAAAATCCCTCAAGTCAGTGTGTCAGCCTCGCGGTCATCTGACAAGATGCATATTAGTTTCTGTCATGTGAATCCTCATGAAAAAGCAGACGTATCTCTTGCGATAGAGGGAATCGATACAAAAACGAAGGTCACTGGCCGTGTGCTGACTGCTGATCGGATGAATGCGCACAATACGTTCGATGATCCTCATTCCGTTCAGCCTGCGGACTTTCGGCAATTTGCTGTTAAGCACGGCGAGCTGACTATTGATCTGCCGCCTATGTCGGTTGTCATGTTGACCGTCGATCTGGCTTGATCGCATATTTCAATGTTTGATGAGAAGAATGTTGGGGCATCATACATTGTAAATGAAGCGGAAAGGGAGTTATGTCATATGCTTAGAACCATTCTAATGATCATTGGTGCGATTGTTGTTATTGGTGCGATTATACGGTTTGTTTTTTAATTCATTTCATAAAAAATGATTCGTAAGCATTTCATTCGCAAGTCACATTGGTAGATGCTATACTAAAAAGCATAATTTACATTGGAGGAATGAATAATGGCAATCGTAAAAGCTACTGACGCAACATTTTCACAAGAAACTGCAGAAGGTGTTGTTCTTGCAGACTTTTGGGCACCTTGGTGCGGACCTTGTAAAATGATTGCTCCAGTTCTTGAAGAACTTGATCAAGAAATGGGCGATAAAATGAAAATTGTAAAAATTGATGTGGATGATAACCAAGAAACTGCTGGTAAATACGGCGTTATGAGTATCCCAACACTTCTTGTTTTAAAAGACGGTGAAGTCGTCGAAACGTCCGTTGGTTTCAAACCAAAAGAAGCACTAGCTGAGCTTGTAAACAAACATCTATAAACCGATCTATGCCCGCGTGGCATGATCTCGAAAGCGGTTCTCGTATAGTCGAGAGCCGCTTTTCTTTCATCGTGGTATAAAACAAATGTTCGTGATACACTAGAAGGAGTGAAAGAGGAAAACAAGGACGGATGAAAAAATGAACAAATTGATCAAAGAAAAGCTGTCAGTCTTACCTGATCAACCAGGCTGTTACTTAATGAAAGATAGACAAAATACGATCATTTATGTGGGAAAGGCAAAGGTATTAAAAAATAGGGTCCGCTCTTATTTTACAGGATCTCATGATGCCAAAACGCAGCGGCTTGTCGGTGAAATCGAAGACTTTGAATACATTGTCACCTCTTCAAATATTGAGGCACTTATTTTAGAGCTGAATTTAATTAAAAAATATGACCCGAAATACAATGTCATGCTCAAGGATGACAAAACGTACCCTTTTATTAAAATTACGAATGAACGTCATCCTAAGCTGATTGTCACCCGCAATGTGAAAAAGGATAAAGGGAAATACTTCGGTCCATATCCGAACGTACAAGCAGCAAGAGAAACGAAAAAGCTGCTCGACCGTTTATATCCACTTAGAAAATGTGCGACACTCCCTGACCGAGTCTGTCTTTATTATCATCTTGGGCAATGTCTTGCTCCGTGTGTGTATGACATTTCTGAAGAAACGAATAAACAGCTCGTCGACGAAATCACAAGATTTCTAAACGGAGGACATCAGCAAATCAAGAAAGAATTAACAGAGAAGATGCAAGAAGCGGCCGAACAATTAGAATTTGAGCGGGCAAAAGAACTGAGAGATCAAATCGCTTATATCGACTCAACGATGGAAAAGCAAAAGATGACGATGAGTGACTTATCTGATCGCGATGTGTTTGCCTATGCTTATGATAAGGGCTGGATGTGTGTCCAAGTCTTCTTCATCAGACAGGGAAAATTAATCGAACGTGATGTCAGCCTATTTCCGATGTATCAAGACCCTGAGGAAGAATTTCTCACGTTTATGGGGCAGTTTTATGAAAAGAACAACCATTTTCTGCCGAAAGAAATTTTGGTGCCGGACAGCGTAGATCAAGAGATGATTGAGCAATTGCTTGAAACGAATGTTCATCAGCCGAAAAAAGGAAAGAAGAAGGATTTGCTTTTACTCGCCCACCAAAACGCCAAAATCGCTCTCAAAGAAAAGTTCTCGCTTATAGAGCGTGATGAAGAAAGGACAATTGGTGCAGTGGAGCAGCTTGGCGATGCACTAAATATTTATATGCCATACCGGATTGAGGCGTTTGATAACTCCAATATCCAAGGAGCAGACCCCGTATCCGCTATGGTTGTCTTCCAAGACGGGAAGCCGTATAAAAAAGAGTACCGAAAATACAAAATTAAAACCGTTGAGGGGCCCGATGATTATGCTTCCATGCGTGAAGTCATTAGAAGGCGGTATACCCGGGTGTTAAAGGATGAACTGCCGCTTCCTGACTTGATTTTAATCGACGGAGGAAAAGGACAAATCAACGCAGCCATAGATGTGCTCGAAAATGAATTAAATCTGTCTGTTCCTGTGGCAGGTCTTGTGAAAGATGAAAAACACAGGACATCGAATCTTATGATGGGTGATACGCTTGAAATTGTTGCGCTCGAACGAAATAGTCAGGCCTTTTATTTATTGCAGCGTATTCAAGATGAAGTGCACCGATTTGCGATTAGTTTTCACCGGCAGCTGCGGGGGAAGAATGCATTCCAGTCTATTCTAGACGATGTCCCAGGTATCGGGGAAAAGCGCAAAAAGCAGTTGCTGAAACATTTTGGCTCTGTGAAAAAGATGAAAGAAGCCTCTATCCAGGATTTTCAGGACGCTGGTATTCCGAAACAAACGGCTGAACTTTTAATGGAGGCATTAAAAAAATAGATTGTACTTTTTCCAAAAGTCTGTTAAGATGTGACTAATTTAATAAATGAACGTGTTGTTTGTTGAAGATAGAGGTGCGAACTTCAAGAGTAAGCCTTCAGAGATCGAGGGGATCTAGGAAGAGGGCTGAAAGGGGAGCGTCGCCGAAGTGAATAAAATCCACTCATTTTATTCGCTGGCTGTACATTGAAGAAATGTAGGGCTGTCAAGAATGTATTTCTTGGAGGGCTATCTCATTGTTTGCATCGTTTGATGATGATTTTAAAGCAATGGGAGATTTGTTCTCTCATTGCTTTTTTATTTGCAGTGCAGAGAGCAGTCTCCGCAGCCTCTTCTCTCACACGTGATCTTTTGAAAAAGGGTGGTAGACATGGGACTAATTGTACAAAAATTTGGTGGAACATCTGTTGGATCGACAGAAAAAATTCGCAATGCCGCAGAGAGAGTCATCGCTGAACGCGAGGCAGGAAATGATGTGGTCGTGGTTGTGTCTGCGATGGGCAAATCAACGGATGTTCTAGTAGACCTAGCGAAAGAACTCACAGATGATCCAAGCAAAAGAGAAATGGATATGCTACTGACAACTGGTGAGCAGGTGACCATTTCATTATTAGCGATGGCGCTCCAAGCAAAAGGTTATGATGCCATTTCCTTTACAGGCTGGCAAGCTGGGGTGAAAACAGAGAAGGTGCACGGAAATGCAAGAATCGTGGACATCGATGAAGCAAGAATCAAAGAAGAACTGAGTGCGGGAAAAGTCGTCGTTGTAGCAGGTTTCCAAGGAATTGCGGATGATCTACATATTACAACACTTGGGCGTGGTGGATCAGATACGACAGCAGTGGCACTAGCTGCGGCACTCAAAGCGGACAAATGTGATATTTATACGGACGTACCAGGTGTGTTTACAACAGATCCTCGTTATGTACCGTCTGCGCGAAAACTTGCAGGAATTTCATACGATGAAATGCTTGAGTTAGCCAATTTAGGAGCAGGTGTGCTGCATCCGAGAGCGGTCGAATTTGCGAAAAATTATCAAATCCCACTAGAAGTCCGCTCTAGTATTGAAAATGAATCGGGTACGTTAATTGAGGAGGAATCATCCATGGAACAAAATTTAGTTGTAAGAGGCATTGCATTTGAAGATCAGATGACACGCGTGACAGTATGCGGCCTTTCAAGCGGTTTAACAACGCTATCGACTATTTTTACGACACTTGCAAAGCAAAATATCAATGTCGATATCATCATTCAGTCTGTCACAAGCACCAATCAGACCTCCATCTCTTTCTCTGTGAAAACGGATGATTTGTCTAAAACAGTTGAAGTATTAGAAGAATACAAAGGTGCGCTTGGTTATGAGCAGATTGAGACAGAAAGCAAATTAGCCAAAGTATCTATCGTTGGCTCTGGTATGGTCTCAAACCCAGGCGTTGCGGCTGAAATGTTCGCTGTGTTAGCTCAAAAAGACATTCAAGTGAAAATGGTCAGTACGTCTGAGATCAAAGTCTCCACAGTCGTTGATCGTGAAGATATGGTGAAAGCGGTAGAAGCCCTTCATGATGCGTTTGAATTATCAAAGGTGAGCGCCGCTGCTCATTCATAAATCTTCAAAAGAGGTGTATCCCATAAAAAGATACACCTCTTTTTTATATTGGAAATCATCAGCATATGAAGAAAGAAAAACATGCGTAAACCGGTACGCCAACTGTGCTATGATAGAAGGGTATATAAAAAAGGCGTGACACGAAGTCATCGCCTTTCATAAACAGTGTTAGCTAGGGTCTCTTAAATCCCATTTAACGGTTAAAATGACTTTATCAGCACGCTTTTTTACTTGTTCATAGGATTCAGCCACGTGCTCATTGAGAAGCTGAATCTGTTCAGCGATAAAACCTGCTTCCATTTGAAAGCATGGCTCCTTTTGGTAGCTGAGTCGATTCGATACAAGTGGACCTTCGAGCTCAAACTCAATTTCCTGTTTTTTAGAATGGACCATCGTGAGAGTTCCCCATCCGGCATCATGGAAAAATTCGGGGATCTTTTCCCATGACTCTTGAGGAAATTTACGAGCAAGCAGTTTACCCGCAAAATACATCATAGATGAATGATCCTGACCAAGAATGTCAGGCAGCAGAACTTCGCGTATCAGCTCGTAGGCAAATCCATTGACTTCAATTTCTTTTAGCTGTTCTAAGTTAGATTCGAATTTATTCATTGTATGGCTCCCCTCTTTCAACAATTTATTATAGCTTATGTGGGCATATGATGACAGAGTTTTCCCTGAAGTCTAAGAAATTCTTATTGTAGTAAAACGAATTTTGATTTAAAACTTTTAAATTTCGGAAAATTTTAATTTATGTACGCGGTTTCTTGACGCTTTTTTGACATAGGAGTAAAATGAAATTGTCAATAAATTTGAATAAAGTGCTTACAATTGAAAGAAGCGGGGGTAAGACAATTTTCAAGCAATTGCACTTTTTTTACTAGGGGGTAAAGTAATGTCGGGGAACAAAGAATTTTTTTATCGGAGATTGCATTCTTTGCTTGGCGTCATTCCGGTCGGTCTATTTTTAGTACAGCACTTAGTGATTAACCACTTTGCGACGAATGGACCAGAGGCGTTTAACAAAGCTGCACACTTTATGGAACAGCTTCCATTCAGATATGCACTTGAGCTGTTCGTGATTTTCTTACCACTGATCTATCATGCTGTTTATGGGGTGTACATAGCCTTTACGGCACAAAACAACACGTCTCGCTTCAGTTACTTAAGAAACTGGTTGTTCAGACTGCAACGGATTACAGGTATCATCACATTGATTTTTGTCACTTGGCACGTATGGGAAACACGCATTCAAGCGCAGCTTGGAGCTGAAGTAAACTATGACATGATGGCGAATATTTTAAGCTCTCCATTTATGCTAGGTTTCTATATTGTCGGCGTTTTATCTACTATTTTCCACTTTGCTAATGGCTTGTGGTCATTTGCTGTCAGCTGGGGAATTACAGTTTCACCACGCTCACAAAGAATCTCCACATATGTGACATTAGGTATATTTATAGCGCTTTCATATGTAGGGCTAAGAGCAATTTTCGCTTTTGTTTAAGAGGAAATAGATTAGTAGAAGAGGGAGAGGGGCTACAATGAGTAATTCTAGCATCATCGTTGTCGGAGGCGGCTTAGCTGGTCTCATGGCAACTATCAAAGCAGCAGAAGCGGGAACAGCTGTTAAACTATTTTCAATCGTACCTGTGAAACGTTCGCATTCTGTTTGTGCACAGGGCGGAATTAACGGAGCGGTCAATACAAAAGGTGAAGGAGATTCACCTTATGAGCATTTTGATGACACGGTATATGGCGGAGACTTTTTAGCTAACCAGCCGCCAGTAAAGGCAATGTGTGAAGCAGCGCCGTCCATTATCCACTTACTTGATCGTATGGGTGTAATGTTTAACAGAACACCAGAAGGATTACTGGACTTCCGCCGTTTCGGGGGAACACAGCACCACCGTACAGCATTTGCTGGTGCGACAACAGGTCAGCAGTTATTATATGCACTAGATGAGCAGGTTCGCCGCTATGAAGTAGCAGGGCTTGTGACGAAATATGAAGGCTGGGAATTCCTTGGCGCTGTCTTAGATGACGAGGAAGTATGCCGAGGCATTGTCGCACAGAACTTGACGACAATGGAAATCGAATCCTTCCGTTCAGATGCTGTCATCATGGCAACAGGCGGTCCTGGTATCGTATTCGGTAAATCAACGAACTCCATGATTAATACCGGATCAGCTGCATCGATCGTTTATCAGCAAGGTGCTCATTATGCTAATGGAGAATTCATTCAAATTCACCCAACAGCGATCCCAGGAGATGACAAGCTGCGTCTCATGAGTGAATCAGCTCGTGGTGAAGGTGGACGTGTTTGGACATATAAAGACGGAAAACCTTGGTACTTCCTTGAAGAAAAGTACCCAGCATACGGGAACCTTGTACCGCGTGACATTGCAACGCGTGAAATTTTCGATGTATGTGTGGAGCAAAAGCTTGGGATCAACGGAGAGAACATGGTATACCTAGATCTTTCTCACAAAGATCCAAAAGAGCTTGATATTAAGCTTGGCGGAATCATTGAAATCTATGAAAAATTCATGGGTGATGACCCGCGTAAGCTTCCGATGAAAATTTTCCCGGCTGTTCATTATTCAATGGGCGGATTATGGGTTGATTATGATCAAATGACGAATATCAAAGGCTTGTTTGCTGCCGGAGAATGTGATTACTCTATGCACGGCGGAAACAGACTTGGTGCAAACTCATTGCTTTCTGCGATTTACGGCGGAATGGTTGCTGGACCAAATGCTGTGAAATACATTAGCGGTCTTGAAAAGTCTGCAGAAGATTTATCATCTGCAACATTCGACAGTGCCGTGAAGAAAGAGCAGGAGAAATGGGACAACATCCTTAGCATGGATGGCACAGAAAATGCATATGTGCTTCATAAAGAGCTTGGAGAATGGATGACGGATAACGTTACAGTGGTTCGTTACAACGAGAAGCTCTTAAAAACAGACCAGAAGATCGAAGAATTAATGGAGCGCTATAAGCATATTAACATCAACGATACAGCTTCATGGAGCAACCAAGGCGCTGCCTTCACGCGTCAGCTTGACAACATGCTTCAGCTGGCACGCGTCATTACGATTGGGGCTTACAACCGGAATGAAAGCCGAGGCGCACACTATAAACCGGAATTCCCAGAAAGAAACGATGAAGAATTCCTAAAAACAACGATGGCTACGTTCAAAGGGAAAAACCAAAAACCTGCATTCCACTATGAGGACGTCGATGTATCGTTAATTGCACCTCGTAAACGAGATTACTCGAAGAAAAAGGTGGAGAAATAAGATGAGTGAAAAAAACACGATTCAATTTATTATCACACGTCAAGATACAGCAGATGGCAAGCCTTATGATGAGGAATTCGAAATCCCTTACCGTCCAAATATGAACGTCATTTCCGCACTCATGGAAATCAGACGTAACCCGGTCAATAAAAAAGGTGAAAAAACAACGGCGATCAACTGGGACATGAACTGTCTTGAAGAAGTATGCGGCGCTTGTTCCATGGTCATTAATGGAAAGCCTCGCCAGTCATGTACAGCACTGATCGACAAGTTAGAGCAACCGATTCGTCTTCAGCCGATGAAAACTTTCCCGGTTGTGAGAGACTTGCAGGTTGATCGAAGCCGTATGTTCAATTCATTGAAAAAAGTCAAAGCATGGGTGCCAATCGATGGCACATATGATCTTGGACCTGGACCAAGAATGCCTGAGAAAAAGCGTCAATGGGCGTATGAGCTTTCAAAGTGTATGACATGTGGTGTCTGCCTTGAAGCTTGTCCAAACGTAAATGATAAGTCTTCCTTTATGGGCCCTGCACCGCTTTCACAAGTTCGTCTATTTAACGCACATCCGACAGGTGCAATGAATAAGTCTGACCGCTTAGAAGAAATTATGGGTGACGGTGGTCTTGCAAACTGCGGGAACTCTCAAAACTGTGTGCAGGCTTGTCCGAAAGGAATCCCGCTCACAACATCAATTGCAGCACTTAACCGAGATACAACTTTACAAGCTTTCCGTAACTTCTTCGGAAGCGATCACGCAGAATAACATCACATTCAGTCCTCCTTGCCAATCATGATGAGTGTTTACAAGAGGCTGGATGCAAAACATAACAAACGCCTCTTCCAATACGGGAGAGGCGTTTTGTTTGCGAATAAGGAGTGGATCAAATGAGGCTGCCGTCATATATTGAAGAACCGTTTGAAGAGTGGAGGGCATCGTTTCGATTTTATGTGGAAACAACCGTCCGTTTTTCAGAAACGGATATGTTTGGTCACATGAACAATGTCACCCCGTTTGTGTATTTTGAAGAGGCACGAATTGCCTTCTTTCAAAAAACGGGAATTGTAGATAAACGAATGAAGCGAGCGAGAGAGACGATTACGGTCGTGGCAAACCTTCAATGTGATTACATCAAGCAAGTGGAAATCGGTGAGAGGCTGCGTGTGTATGTAAAGCCAGAAAAGGTTGGATCAAGCTCTCTCATCCTTCATTATTTAGGAGAAAATGAACAGCAAGAACCGTGTTTTACAGGCTCAGTCACCATGGTGCAAATAAGTAAAGACACCGGTGCCCCTGTACCGTTTACAGAAGAGGAAAAAGAGACTTTTCAGGCCCAGCGACATTAAAGAATCACGGTCACATGCTTCATTTTGTTATAATAAAAGAATCATAATGAAGAAGAAACAAAAGGAGAGCACATGAAGATTTTTCAATACGACACCATTGATAGTACAAATAATGAAGCGAAAAGGCTTATTCAGCAAGGAGAAACCCCTTCATTTGCTGTATATGCCCGGCAACAGACAGCAGGGAGAGGCAGGCTTGGCAGACCGTGGGAAACGCCTACAGGGAATGTGGCTGTCACGATGACAGTAAAACCGCCAGTAGATATCTCCACCCAATCAACGATTGCCCCGCTGACGGCACTCGCCATTTATGATGTACTCAAACCACTCATGAGAGCAGAGGATCAGCTGGCAATCAAATGGCCAAATGATCTATTGATTAATGAAGCGAAAGTATCTGGCACATTAATTGAAGCAGACCGCAGCGCCATTTACATCGGTGTGGGCATCAATGTAGAGACAAAGCCGGAGCACGTTCCGTATAAAACCGTTTGCCTATCAGAACTGACTGAGGTGAAAGCGGACCAGCTAGTGAAAGATTTGGCAGCGGCCTTTGAAAAATACCATGCACGCTGGCAAATGGAAGGATTTGAAGCCCTCACAGCCCTCTATAACAAACGATTATATCGGCTGAATCAACCGCTTCGTATTTCATTAGATCGTGAAAAGCAAACATGGCAGGAAGGGATTTGCTGTGGTGTGAACCGTTATGGTCATATTCAGTTAAAAGATGATCAAGGACATATAAAAGCCCATTCAGCAGGAGATATTGATGCACCGCCCAAGTAGACAATTTCTTGTTCGATTAGTGTGGAGACAAACCGTTGCATTCGATGTTAGAACGGATTGCTTTAAGATCTTCACACTGAAAAAAAGACAAAGAGCTAAAATCAGTTCATTTTAGCTCTTTGTCGACATGATGACGTCTCATTTATGCTTCTCTTTTGATTTGAGGTTGAACCATGTAGTCTTTTTTTGTAAAGACCACTCCATCTAGAATTTCTCTTGCGGTTCGAATGACTTTCACTCTGTTTTGTGAGATATCAATTTCAGTTTGCATAATACCAGCAGGATGACCAATTCGAAGTGTATCATCTTGACCTTGAAAAAGCTGTGCCGGAAGCGTTTGATCCATGAAACAGCTGGCTGACACACAGACAGATCCGGTAATGGCAAGTGCTTGGTGCGGTCTTTGCATCGATAGCATCCGAACAATGATGTCCATATCTGCTGCTCTTCTCAATACTCCATTTGTATCTACATAATCAGCAGGCTCGCTAATAATTGCAAGCTTTGGAACAGCTGGAGACTGTAATGTAGCCAGTTCTTTTGGTGCGAAGTGACACATTTCAGCAGCGACGGAGCGAATCTCTTCTAAATCATCCAGCAATTCGTCTGTAAACTCCTCAGGCAATTCAGTTCCTTTTAATTGAATATCTTTGGCACGGACAAAGGCGATTGGATTTGCAATGTCAACGATTGAGATCGGAATCTCTCCAAACTTTGTCTGGATCGTATCCATTTTGTTTCCAGTCGGAAAGGTTTTACCTGTGACAGCGCCTTCAGGTTTCTCAAAGGATAAATAAATGGGAGAACCTGTTCCTTTCACTCCTGGAATTTCTGCCTGTCCTTCAAATTTTACTTCTCCGTTCTCGACTTCTACCTCTGCCACAATGATTTTATTCGTGTTGGTATTCAAAATACGTACCGTTGTGACAGGCTCAACTGCTTGGACAAGTCCTTTAATGATGGCATACGGCCCAACTGCTGATGAGATATTCCCACAGTTTCCCTTAAAGTCGACAAATCTTTCATTGATGCTGACTTGTGCAAACGTATAGTTCACATCCACATCTGGACGAGTGGCTTTATCGATAATGGCCACCTTACTTGTTAAAGAATTACCGCCTCCGATTCCATCAACTTGCAGCCGGTCAGGGCTGCCCATAATGTCTAATAAAAATGCTTCGAGCTCATCGTGTTCGTAAGGTGCATCATTGGCTTGAATGAAGACCCCTTTGCTTGTACCGCCTCGCATGATTGTGATTGGAACTTTTCTCATTGCTCTCACCCTCAATTGTTTAGTTACTATTTATCTAATCAAAATGGTAAAGTATAATAAGAAATAAGTTAAATACATTATTTTAAGATAAACTGATAAAATATTTTTATAACAAGGTCAAAAGGAGGGAACACAATGGATGAGAAAGACTGGCGGTTTTTAAAGGTGTTATATGAAGAGAAGAACATCACAAAAGCGGCAGAAAAATTATTTGTCTCGCAGCCTGCCTTAAGTTATCGATTGAAACAGCTTGAAGAGGAATTTGACATGAAGCTTTTCTTTAAAAGAAAACGAGGCATTGAATTTACATCAGAGGGCGAATATTTGGCTAAATACGCAAATGACATGCTCAAGCAGCTCCAGCAAACGAAAGATGGCATGCTCAATATGCAAAAAAAGATCAAAGGAACGATCCGACTAGGGGTGTCGAGTAACTTTGCTCAATATAAACTGCCGGAAATTTTAAGAGAGTTTTCTAAGCAGTATCCACATGTTCAATTTATGGTGAACACAGGATGGAGTACAAAAGTCATGGATTTATTAGGTACATCAAGTGTACATTTAGGAATTTTAAGAGGAGATTACGACTGGAATGGAGAGCGATTTTTGCTTGATAAAGAACGGCTTTGTATCATTTCAAAATCAGAAATACAGCTAAAGGATCTTCCTAAGCTGCCGCTCATTGACTATCACACGGATAGTTCATTAAAACGATTGATTAACAGATGGTGGCAGGAGACGTTCACGATGCCTCCGCTTGTGACAATGGAGACAGACAGGCAAGATACATCAAAAGAGATGGTGAAGCATGGTTTAGGTTATGCTATTGTCCCGGAAATTTGCCTCAGACCAAGTGATGAGCTATTTGTAAAAGGTCTTTCGTATAAAGATGGACAGCCTGTTTTAAGAGATACATGGCTCATGTACCAGCCAGATTCCCTTCATTTGTCTGTTGTGAAAGCATTCATTGAGTTTTTAAGAAGTCAGCAAGGCTAATTATAAAAAAAATTTATTGAATAGACGAAAAAATCGATATTTTCATTATAAAAAAAGCTATTATATCCTTGAAATAGAAAGCGCTAACATTTCGGGCCGCAAGTGCAAAAGGGGCGCTTGTGGATCGTGTAAAGAAGAGGATGGAGGGATATGAAGTGCTAGCTATTTTAGGGATCTTGATGGTCGTGACTTTTACATTTCTTATTATGACAAAACGTATGCATCCGGTGGTGGCTCTAACCGTTGTGCCAATCATCTTTGCATTAATCGGTGGATTTTACAGCGGATTAGGGGACATGATGCTTGATGGACTCAAGACCGTTGCACCATCTGCTGCTTTATTGTTATTTGCCATCTTATTTTTCGGTGTCATGCTGGATGCCGGATTGTTTGACCCATTGATCAAACTGATTTTACGTCTTGTGAAAGGCGATCCGGTCAAAATTGCTTTTGGGGTAGCGATTTTGTCTATGCTTGTTGCATTAGATGGTGATGGGACGACAACGTACATGATTACCGTATCAGCTATGCTGCCACTTTTCTTAAGAATTGGGATGAACCCGCTGATTTTAGGGACAATTTCATTATTATCACTAGGCATTATGAGTGGAATGACGCCTTGGGGCGGTCCAGCTACTCGTGCGATTGCTGCACTTGGTTTAGATGCAGCGGAATTCTTCATTCCATTACTCCCGACGATGATAGGGGGCGGTCTTTTTATCCTTTTTACAGCGTATGTTCTTGGAAAAAAAGAACGGAAGCGCATTGGGGTTGCCGAGATTCAGTATAAAGAAGAGGTCTCGATCTCTCCTGAATTGGCGGCATCAATTGAAGATGGCGTAGCTGATATGAAGAGACCAAACTTGATTTGGGTCAACTTCTTCCTGACGATTGCTGTCATGGTCACACTTGTATTGGATATCGTACCGATTCCTGTACTCTTTCTCATTGGCTTTGTCATTGCGCTTATGATCAACTATCCAAAAGTTGAAGATCAGCGTGAGCGGATTTTATCGCATGCAGGAAATGCTTTAACGGTCATTACCCTTGTGTTTGCAGCAGGAATTTTCACAGGCATTTTTTCGGGAACAAAAATGGTGGAGTCCATTGCTAACTTGGTCATTTACATGATTCCAGATTCATACAGCTCATTTTTTCCACTCATTGTCGCTTTGACGAGTATGCCATTTACATTTGTTCTTTCAAATGATGCTTATTATTTCGGGGTGCTGCCAATCTTAGCTGAAGCCGGCGCAGCTTACGGAATTGATCCAGTGGAAATTGCGCGCGCCTCTATTATCGGACAGCCTGTCCATTTACTGAGTCCGCTTGTCGCTTCCACATTACTGCTTGTGAGTATGCTGAATAAAGATATTGGTGATTTGCAAAAGTACGCACTGCTATGGACCGTACTCACAGCCCTGTTTACAACACTAATTGCTCTTTTAACAGGAGCCATTTCGATATTTTAAAAGCTTGTTTGATAAAGGATGATGTCTCTATAGGGGACTCGTCCTTTTTTGTGCGGTTTGAAGGGGAGGAAATTGGACGCCGATCTGCGGGAATTCTCGATTTTAACGTCACCTACCTCAAGTACCCGGCATATGATATCTCGACTATACAGAATCCCATTCTATAGAGACTAGAGCTCTCACCTTAGCAAGGAGGGTTACAATACTTGAAGGAGAAAGAGTTTCAATCCAAGCCGCTATTAACCAAAAGAGAAAGAGAAGTATTCGAATTGCTCGTCCAAGATAAAACAACAAAAGAAATTGCAAGCGAGCTTTTTATTAGCGAAAAGACTGTTCGAAATCATATTTCGAATGCCATGCAAAAGCTAGGAGTTAAAGGTCGTTCACAGGCCGTAGTCGAGCTTCTGCGTATGGGTGAGCTAGAGCTCTAACGTCAGCCGGTTTTCCTTCCGCACCAGGGAGGAGCCGGTTATTTCTATATCGTTTCCATGAGTCTCTTCTTGCAATTTCATTGAAAAACGAGGAAAATAGGAATGTACGTTTTAATCAAAGTGAGATGCTATAGTGAGGTATCAATGAAATGGAAACGAATGAGTCAGGCCATGTTGCAGAAATTGAAAAATCATTGCGCCATATTGCTGCAATCATTAAGCAAAAAGGTAGAGAAATTCTGAATCAATATACGATTACACCTCCTCAATTTGTAGGGCTTCAGTGGCTTTATGAATTCGGAGATATGACAATAGGTGAGCTATCACAAAAGATGTATTTGGCTTGCAGCACGACAACCGATTTAATTGATCGAATGGAAAAAAGTGAACTTGTTGAACGGGTGAAAGATCCGTCTGACCGCCGCGTGGTTCGCATTCATTTATTGCCTGAAGGTGAGCGGATCATTCAAGAAGTGATTGTCAAACGCCAAGAATACGTCAGTGAACTTCTAGGGGCTTTCTCAGAAGAAGAAGCCATCGTTTTCAACCAATCTTTAACGAAACTACAGCAGCAAATGAAAAGAAAATGAGGCGATTTTGTTGGATCAACCAATCGGCGTGATTGATTCCGGCGTAGGCGGTTTAACCGTTGCGAAGGAAATCATGAGACAACTGCCAAAAGAAAAAATTATTTATGTAGGCGACACAAAACGATGTCCATACGGCCCTCGAGCAGAAGAAGAGGTTCTTCAATATACATGGGAAATGGCGCACTACCTATTAAGACATCACCATATTAAAATGCTAGTCATTGCGTGTAACACTGCGACGGCGATAGCACTTGATGAAATTAAAGCAACACTTGATATCCCGGTCATTGGCGTGATCCAGCCCGGAGCCCGCACAGCGATCAAGGTCACAAACAATCAGCATATTGGCGTCATCGGCACAGCCAATACGATCAAAAGTGAAGCCTATAAAGAAGCACTGCTTTCTTTAAAAGCAGGACTAACTGTTCAAAGTCTGGCATGTCCAATGCTTGTGCCGTTTGTGGAAAGTGGTACGTTTTTAGATCATACAGCAGATGAAGTCGTAAAGGCTTCTCTTGAACCGATGAAAGAAACAGGCATTGATACGCTCATTCTTGGTTGCACGCACTACCCGATTTTAAAAGAACCGATTCAGCGCTTTATGGGCAGTGGCGTCAACATCATTTCTTCAGGAGACGAGACTGCGAGAGAAGCGAGCACCATTCTTTCATATAAAGGGCTGTTAAATGATTCGAAGGAAGAGCCTGTTCATACTTTTTATACAACAGGGCAGCAGCAAAACTTTCAAAACATCGCTCAAGACTGGTTCGGCTACCTGCCAGGAAAGGTCGAAACGGTTTCGCTTGAACACGTATATCAGCAATAACCTACTTCTCATGGAAGTGGGTTATTTTTTTATGAAAAGGGTCTAATCCTCTGAGGGAGCTCGTATACATACTAGTACAAACCACTAGAGGAGGGTGAAGTATGCTGAAAAAAGGAACTACAGCAGCTGTTACGTGTATTGCGTCAGCCATGCTTTTATCAGGATGCGGATTGTTTCAAACAGACCAAGCGAAAACAGAGATTGATCCACCACAAAATGTCACATTTGTGAAAGAAAATAAAGAAGAGAAACAAACAGCCAAAGAAGGAAAAGAAGAGAAGCAAGCAGATACCGTCATGAGAGAATTATATTTAATTGATAAAAATGGATATGTTGTCTCTCAATCCATTCCGCTGCCGAAAAACGAAGGAAGTGCGAAACAAACACTTGAATACCTCGTAGACGGGGGACCGATTTCTAACCTGATGCCAAATGGATTCAGAGCCGTGCTACCGGCGGACACGAGCGTATCTGTCGATATTAAAGATGGCACTGCGGTTGTTGATTTCTCAAATGAATTCAAAAACTATAAAAAAGAAGACGAACAGCGCATTTTGCAATCAGTCACTTGGACATTAACGCAGTTTGACTCAGTAGCCAAAGTCAAATTAAAGATGAATGGCCATGAATTAAAAGAGATGCCTGTGAATGGGACGCCGATTTCAGATGATTTAAGCAGAGAGGACGGCATTAATATTCAGCACGAGGCTGCGGCTGATATGACATCGACAAAGCCTGTGACTGTCTACTATTTAGCTGAATCTGATAAACAGACGTACTATGTCCCGGTGACCAAAAGAGCACCAAAAGACGATGATGATCCAATTACAGCAGCCATTGATGAGCTCGTCTCTGGGCCAAGCAAAACAAGCCAATTGCTGACAGACTTTGATCAAGATGTGAAGCTGAATGATGTCCCGAAAGTAAAAGACGGTCATGTGACACTTGATTTTAATGAATCCATTTTTGGCAGTGCAGATGAAAAGAAAAAAGTCATTTCACAAAAAGTTCTTGATAGCATTGTGCTGACATTAACAGAGCTGCCAGATGTGAAAAGCGTGTCTGTGAAGGTAAACGGAAAGGCAGAGCTTGTGAACGAAAAAGGAACAGAGCTCACAAAGCCAGTTTCAAGACCAGAACAAGTGAATACAGGTAGTTTTTAACGTCACACATTGATATAATGGAGAAAAAGAGGCATGCACATTCGCTGCCTCTTTTTTATTCCAAGCGATTAGAACGGATCGAGGTTGTCAAAGTTAATAGGAGAACCCCGCTGACACCCGCGCGGAATGTATATTGTAACGGAGGTAAAACATGAGATTAGATGAAAGACAATACGACGAATTAAGAAAAATTGAAATACAGGCAGGCTACATCACACATCCAGAAGGCTCTGTCTTAATCTCAGCGGGAAATACGAAGGTGATTTGTAACGCATCTATCGAGGACCGCGTACCTCCTTTTTTAAGAGGAGAAGGAAAAGGCTGGATTACAGCAGAATATAGCATGCTTCCTAGAGCAACGGCTCAAAGAACGATAAGAGAATCATCTAAAGGAAAAGTCACAGGACGTACAATGGAGATCCAGCGTTTAATTGGACGAGCTCTGCGCGCAGTCGTTGACTTAGAAAAGCTTGGTGAGCGCACCATTTGGATTGATTGTGATGTCATTCAAGCAGACGGCGGAACACGCACAGCATCTATTACAGGTGCATTTGTGGCCATGACACTAGCGATTCAAAAGCTTCAATCAGAAGGCGTTTTGAAAGAAAATCCGATCACTGATTATTTAGCCGCAATATCCGTCGGAATTGATTCTAAACAGGGACTTCTGTTAGATTTAAATTATGAAGAAGATTCTTCAGCTCAAGTGGATATGAATGTCATCATGACAGGCGCTGGACGCTTTGTTGAACTTCAAGGTACTGGCGAAGAAGCGACATTCTCAAGAGAACAACTAAACGGACTGCTTGATTTAGCCGAAAAAGGCATCAAAGAATTAATTGAAAAGCAAAAAGCAGTGACAGGAGAAGTTATCGAATAAAGAGAAGGGTTTGATCAGGATGAAAACTGCCATCATCGCAACGCACAATGCGGGCAAAGCGAAAGAATTCAAAGCCATTCTTGAGCCAAAAGGATTCACGGTCAAAACACTAGCGGACATCGGATTTACGGAAGAGATCGAAGAAACAGGACATACCTTTGAAGAAAATGCGATCATCAAAGCCGAGGCCATTCAAGCCAAAGCAGGTGAAATGGTGATTGCAGACGACTCGGGTCTGTCAATTGATTACCTTGGCGGAAAACCTGGCGTCTATTCAGCGAGGTACGCGGGCGAGCATAAAGACGATGCCGAGAACGTGGAAAAGGTGCTGAATGAGCTGCAAGGCATCGAAAAAGAAGACCGCACTGCTAGATTTAGATGTGCCCTGGCTGTCAGTATACCGGGTAAAGAAACAAAAACGGTAGAAGGATCAGTAGAAGGCTTTATCGCAGAAGAACCGATCGGCGAAAACGGCTTCGGATACGACCCAATTTTCATCGTCAAAGACAAAGACCAGACGATGGCCGAGTTATCACCAGAGGAAAAAAACAAGATCAGCCATCGAGCGGTCGCGCTTCAAAAGCTTTCATCACTGCTAGACGCAAATGAATAAGGGGGAATGAAGCCATGAAGATACTCATCATTAGTGACAGTCATGGACTCACAGACGAACTTCAAACCATTGCCAAACGGCATGCGGCTGAAGTGGACATGATGATTCACTGCGGAGATTCAGAACTCGAAACGAACCACCCAGCACTCGAAGGATACAAAGTCGTCAAAGGAAATTGTGACTTTATGGGCGATTTTCAAGAAGAACTCCTGCTCCCACTGGATGGAGGAGGAAAACTATTTCTCACTCACGGACATCTGCATGGCATCAAACAATCCTTGCTTCAAGTCTACTACCGTGCAGAAGAGCTAGGCGCAGACATTATCTGCTTTGGCCACTCGCACATCCCTGGCAGTGAACTGCTAAGAGGAAAACTCCTCATTAACCCAGGCAGCGTGCACCTGCCAAGAGTGCGCAAAGAGCGCAGCTATGCTATACTGACACTAGATGGAAGCGAAGCAAACGTACAGTTTTTCACGGACGAAGGTCACGTCATACAAGACCTCGAAAACACTGTCACATTGGAAGGTATTTCATAAGGGTGCAGCATTTGCCCCTTATGAAAAAACTTTCGAAAAACCGTTGACTTTAAAGAACAATAGTAATATAATAAATCTTGTCGCTGAGGTAATTCGCCAAAGTACACTACATAACAACATGTCCCAGTAGCTCAGCAGGATAGAGCAACGGCCTTCTAAGCCGTCGGTCGGGAGTTCGAATCTCTCCTGGGACGTATTTATTTCAAACCGTTAAAAAGCCAGAAACATTGATAAAACAATGTTTCTGGCTTTTTTGTTTTCTCCTAGTTGTCGTTTTAAATTTTTTGCGCAAATTTTTCATATAATTAAACGAGCATAGATGCAAACGTCGAACATAGTATGAGTGTGTTGTATCTATGTGGCTGTGGCCTAAACGTTCAAATATATAAATAGGAGGAATATTTTGGATAAAAGTGCTTTTATATCAGCAATTACAATGATCATACCAGTTTTCTTAGCATTCATAGTTTTAATGATAACTACACATAATAGGAGTAGGGATGAATCTAATTACATCAAGACAATGAGGGAATATTATCTTCTAAAAGATCAATTAGAACAAGAGCAAGAACAGAAGCCAAAACAAAAGCAAAAACACTTGGTAAACCAGAAACAACAATTAATAAATGAAAATGCAAATGAGGAATTAATCGAAAAAAGGTTAATAAAATTTCAACAACAAGCTCATGTTCATTCAAATATGCAATTCTATGTTGGTTTAATCATGTCTATTGTTGGATTTATTCTTTTAATAAGTTTAATTATTTTGCTTTTAGCTCAGACAAAACAGTTAGTAATACAATTAGCATTGTTGGAAGTTTAATTTTGAAGGGATTTCACTTATGTTTTTAAAATAATTACAAAAAATTTGAATTCGAGGAAAATAATACATTGATAGTGTTATAGAGGATTATAAAAGAAAAGGAGCAATTGCGTTAGCAGATAATATTCAAGATGAAAAATTACGTTCATTAGTGCAAGCCCAATTAGCTTTTTAATTAATGGGTATTGATGTTGGTACATTAAATATTTCAAGTTTTTCAGCCAACAAATCTTCTCCTACTAAAGATGACTCTAATTAGTCGAGGAAGGAGGTTAAATGAAATGATAAACAAAAATGATGATCTATGGATGGTTTATGATCATGAAGAAGGACTTGTTGGCTTATTTGATGAAACAGAAGAAGCCTTAAAGGTTTACGGACACAAAAAGAATTCATTAAAAAAGTACTTCGACGAAACTTTCTATGTATTTGAGGGAGATGAACGTATAGTTTTATCGAAAGTTATTAAACAATCTTATTCTTACGAAGATGTAGATAAAGTGACAGGTATTACTTACTGGGATTTCAAAGAAAAGAAGTACAAAAACTAAATAAGTCCAAGACGGAGAGCCTGCGGACACTGATCAACACCTTTTAAGGGTGTTGGTTGGTGTTCGTCTTCTTTTTGTCAGAAAGGAGCGGCCATGAAGAAGGAAAAGCCTAAAAATAGCCACAGGATCTTACACAATGAGAGATACGTGAACTCATGGGGCCAAAATATGCAACTGCAAATTATTGAACGAATGAATGCCTTTGGAGAAAGAGACATGAAATCGAAAAAGATTTAACGAGCGAAGAAGAAATGGTGCAGAGCATTTGACGGGAGCTTGCTATAAAAATAAAAAAGAGGGAATCATCCCTCTTTTAAAAGTAATATTCACGTCAATGTCGAGTACCAGCAACGCTCATATGCGCCATACCAAATACCTGAGTAAGTTTGCGCACCTTTTAGATACCAATTATAGGTGCCGTCGTTATAAATTGCTGGTATTGCATTTCTTGAAGAGTATGGACCAAATATTTCAGAAGTACAATGCTTCCATGTTTCGTTAGGAGTAGCAGCGTCTGCTTGTGCAGTAAAAAAAGCAGATGAAGAAAATAGCAAAGCGAGTGATAGAACTGAACTTGCAATTACTTTTCTGATTTGCATGATTGATGCTCCTTTTCATTCGGGATAATAGTCTTACAAGTTTAATAATACTATATATTCAAAAATAAACCATATGAAAATTTATTTAACTTATATGGGAATAAATATCGGGGGGTGTGAAATGAAAAAACTACTAATCACACTAACTATTATTATTGCGGCGGTGCTTTATGCGCCGTCTGTTGCGGCAGTAACAAGCGAATATAAAACAATTGAAGGGCATACAGTCAGCGTATCAACTGACGCCAATTCTTACACGTCCAGAGCTAAATCAATCGACGTGACAGCACGTAAAACGGGTTCTGAAACGGTATATTATCGGTTCAAGCTTCAAAAAAAGGTGAGCGGTACTTGGAAGGATCAGCGGTTTAGTCTAGTGGGATCGTTTAAGTCCGCCACGCCAGCAAAAGAGTTTTACACTGTCAATCATACAGCTGGCACGCACCGTATCAAAATGACGATCTACAAAAACAGCAATTGGACAGGCGTTAAGGGATACATTTATACGCCAGATCTCGAGGTGAGGAAATGACAAACAAATTATCAAAATATAGGCTGGAATTTTTTTATATTGTATAATTAAAGTAAAAAAGGTTGATTAAAATGGATTTTTTGTCAAATGCTTGGGTTATTAGCTTTGTTACAACGGTAATAAGCACATTTTTTATTAATTCAATTGTTTACTTTTTCAAAAGGAAATATTATAAGAAAAGAATTGCAAATGCAAACATGGAATTAATTAGAACAGTTAAAAATTTTGTATCAGAGGGGCAAATTCCATCTGTCTTGCTTATACAGTCTCTAAGTCAAGCTTATTCAGAATCTAACAGCGTCAAGAGATCAGAAATGAATAATGTAGATCAAGTTATAAATCATTTGTTAAAAGATATTTTTGAGACAAATTTCATATCAGTTCAACAGAAATCTGATATATCAAAAGAGTTAATGGATCTGAAAGAACATTCACTAGATGAAGAAGTTGAAAACAATGAAGAAGCAAGTGGAATTTCAAATAAAATGAGATTGTATATCAATGTGGCTGTCTTTATGTTTTTCTGCTCATTATCTTTGTATTATTTGAATGAGGCTTGGAATATATTTGAACTTTATCCTTTGGAAATGGTTATGGTTATTTTGTTAATTATATCAATTATTACAAGTTTGATAAGTGCTTGGTTTATTTTAGATTTGTCTCTTGGTAAACTATTCAAAAAAAAATCAACATAAGTCCAAGACGGAGAGCCTGCGGACACTGATCAACACCTTTTAAGGGTGCTGGTTGGTGTCCGTTTTTTATTTGTCTGAACGGAGGATGAACATGAAGAAGGAGAAAACCAAAAAACAGCCGCAGAAGCTCACTGACAGAGATTTAAGAGAGCTGATGGGGCAAAACATGCAAAGACTGAAAAGAGCCAAAGGCGGGGCCATGCGCCGAAAATAAAGGGAGTGATTGGGATGACTAATAAAAATGATAAGAATCCAAACGAACAAACAGGTCAAATGAATTTAGATATCCCTCAAATCGACGAGGAAAAAACTAGAGAAAAGATGGAAAGAATGCTAGAAAAGTATAAGATGTTAAGGCTTCAAACGCCAGAAGACTTCCTCCCAAAAATCACAACAACATACACCATTACGCCGCCGAGTTTTTCAAATCAGTTCCACTCATCCACAGAAGAAGCAGCGCTTAAAAAAATGGATTGGGAGATTGAACGGGAAAAATACATGAAGCGAATTGAAAGAGGTATTAATCGTCTTACGCAAAAAGAGCGTCGCATCTTAGTAATGCTCTATATGCAAGATGAAGAAATGTTTGATTATGAAATTTATGCAGAAATGGGTCTAAGCCAGCGGAACTATTACCGATTCAAAAATAAAGCCTTTTACCGTTTAGCTTTCGCACTTAGAGAAGAAGTGTACAAGGGGGGCAAGTCATGAATTTCGTTCAGCCGATAAGGGACCTTGATCAGATCCATTATATAAAGAAATATCTTGGAGAGCGGAACAAAAGGAACTTGCTGCTTTTTGTGGCCGGAATTAATTTAGGCTTGCGTATATCCGATCTGCTGGAATTGAGGGTGAAGGATGTAAGGAAGCAATATGTATCGCTAAGAGAACAAAAAACAGGTAAAGAGAAAAGAATCAAAATAAACAAAACATTCGAAAAGCGATAGATCAATATATCAAGGACAAAGATGATCAAGAATACCTTTTTAAAAGTAGAGAAGGACTCAACAAAGCTATCAGCCGCAGCAGTGCATACAATATTTTGAGAGAAGCAGCGGAGTATGTTGGCCTCGATAGCATAGGGACACACACACTAAGGAAAACGTTTGGTTACTGGCATTATAAGAAATTCAAGGATGTGGCCTTGCTGCAAGAAATATTCAACCACTCAAGCCCTGATATTACATTGAGATATATCGGGATCACACAAGACACAATGGATAAAACAATGGACGACTTTGGCTTATAGGCTCATCTGTTCAAATGGCAGATGGGTCTTTTTTTGCGCTCTTTTTCATCAACTAACCATAATGAGAAAATGTCCAACTCATTTCAGGGAAATGGCTGAAAAGCAAGAGGGGCAAAGGATTCAACGATTTCTTGAGTTAGACACAATAATAGATATGGTGAATTGGTGGATTGTGTGGATACTTCTAAGAAAAAAGATAGTATTTCCTTTTAATAAAAAACAGTTATTGTCGATATTAAATAAAAAAGGATGAATATAATGGAAAGCACAGAGAAATGGAACATAGTTACTAAATACCTTAATTTAATTGAAGATTACACTACTTTATATCATTATACGAACGTTTATGGTTTAGAAGGTATAATTAAGCATAGAGAACTATGGGTATCCAATGCAGATTTTTTAAATGATAAAACAGAACGTAAGTATACAGAAGAAATTCTTTTTAATTTAATCGAGGATAAATCAAAAAATCATAATTTGAGAGACTTTATTATTATGGGTATGGAAGAAATTCTAGACATGAAGAATTACGCTACTTATGTTTTATCATTATCTAAAAACAAAGATTCTAACTTATTATGGTCAAATTACTCAAAAGATGATGGTTATAACATATCCTTTCAATTTGAATCACTTAAAGATATAGTTGATTCTCCAGATTTAACAGTTTTTAAATCAAAGGTTATATATGACGAAAAAATACATTATGAAGCATTAAATAAATTAGCTGATTTTTGCATTGCAACTTTTACTAATACTAAAACAAATTCCGAAGAATTTTTAGATGAAATAAGAGTAATACTTACTTCTTTGCAGTTACTTTCTTCTTTTTTCAAAGATTCGTGTTTTCAACAAGAGGAAGAGTATAGAGTAGTGCTTATCCAAACTGGTGGGGATAAACCTAGTTATGAATGCAGAGTCTCGAATGGGACATTCATCCCTTATTTAAAAATGGGATTTAATATAAACGATGTCAAAGGAATAACTATTGGCCCGAAAAATAAAATGGATATATCAGAAGAAGGATTAAAGAGTTTTTTAACATTAAATGAATTTAATGTGGAAACTATAGAGATTAACCGATCAAAGATTCCATACAGATATTAAAGTAACTTACTATTAAATATATTTAAAGCATTAAATGGCACACTTTTGGCACGATCTTGGCAAAGCGTTTTGCCTGAGAGCGGTTATGATGGTAATAGGTGATAAATTGAGAGCGGCTTCCATTGTGGAGGGCGTTTTTTTCGTTCGACAAAACTTGCGAATAATAAAATTTCCAAATAACAGGTCGATATATCATCTGAGGTGATCATATATGACTAGGAAACTTGGAGAATCTAAATATGCTATAAAATATTTAACAGGTCGTTATAAAAAAAAGTATAAAAAAATGTTACATAAAAATACTTTCGACGAAGATCTTAAATTACAAAAAGACATTATCTTAGATCATGATAAAGATGAATTAAACAGGATGTTAAAAAGAATTGAGGCTTCTATAGAAGTAGAGAAAGACACTCAAACTTTATACAGTCAGCCTATTTCAATATTACTTGTGATGATAACTGTTATGATGTCAGCAGGAATGGGAATATTATCAAATTTTTTTTCGCTTATGAGTAATATCTTTGGTAAATATTTAGACAGTAAAGATATTAAAAAGATTAATTTTAATGAGCTGTTCAACTCTCTAACTGATTTTACACCTGTAATTCAATATGTATTAGTAAGTGCAGGTGTACCTTTTTTAATTTTGATTGTTTTTTGGAATTGTTCTGTAAAAAGACGGAGGAGATCCATTGGAAGGTTATATACGACCTTAGTTTTATTGGAAGATTGTATAGAGAATTATGATAAAGTAGTAAAGCAGCGAGTTAATAGTTAATTAATTCAAGAAGCAAGAAATAAAATCACATTAGTCTATATTTCTTTCGATTGAAAGAGATGAAATATATTTTATCTTATTTGAGAGTAGGCGGAGCTTCTTATGCAGTTAATGAAAAAACCGTTAACTTAATTTTAATTAAGGTTAATCCACCATAAAAATTATAAAATGGCACACTTTTCACGATCTTGGCAAAGCATTTCGTCTGAGAAAGGTTATGATGGAATTGGTGAAAGTTTCATTTATTTCACTTTATGCTGATATAAAGGCAAGGGGTTTTTCAAAATGGAAAACGGGAAAATGTATTCAAACATTATATTTTTTACAATTATTCTCTCTCTATTCTTAGGTGACCTTTTGATCTACACAGGTCTACTGAATATGTTTTTTGAAGACAGGGAAACAATTTGGGCTGGTATTATTGCTTTTATAGGCGCAATAATAGGTGGAGCAATTACTTACTATGGTGTTAGATTGCAAATTCATCATAGAGAAAAGGAAATGTTTTTAGGTACTGCAAGTGAAAGTTTGAAAAAAATGAATATACTAATTAATTCATTAAAACCCATTTATAATCATTTTTTCTTAATCAAACATTCTTCAGATGATGAGAACGTTAAAAAGAGCCAAGCTCAATCATATGTAAAAGAATTTGATAAAAATTTAACTGAACACAAAGACATTGTATACGAATATCTTGATTACGAAACAGTAGAGTTGATTGACTTCTTTCAAAAATCATTATTCATTAGAATTGATAATAGTTTGGATTATCCCAAAGTACAGAAAGATATGGAGCACCTTGAAGAAATATACAATATGATCCTTGGTGAGAAAATTATAATTGAAGAAAAGTATAGGCACTATAAAAATATAAAATAGCATCCTTCGGGGTGCTTTTTATTTTGGGGAGGGACACAACGTGGACAACTCACTCAGGGAACTAATCATTAACACAGCAATTGGACACGCAATAAGGACAGATCAATTGTATAACGGTCTTAAAGCCTTTAATAAAAGGGGATGCATATGGGCAGATGGGGAGATCATCAGGGGGTTAGGCATGCTTGGTTCTTACGGTGTGAGGGACAGGCAAGCTATAGACAGCTTACTACAGGTCAGCCAGACTCTGTCCTATGAAGCAGCTTGATCCTATCTAGCCTCATATCAAATGGAGTACAGGGAGTTTTATGCCTTACAGAAGGTAGGACATCTTCATGCCTTTGTATTGTTTGCAATGATAGATCAGAGGGAATCTAGTGAATCCAATGCCACCTAAACCATTGAGGGAGTGTAAGGTGCGAGGGTGCAGAGAGTTAACAAGGGATGGTTATTGTCCTACTCATGCTGATGGTAAGCAGCAGCAAGCGAAGTATTACAACAATCATATTCGAGATAAACAATCAACAAGTTTTTATAAATCAAGAGAATGGAAACAGACAAGATAACTTGTTCTAATGAGAGACAATTATCTTTGTCAAAGCTGTTTAAAACGAGATCGTGTCGTTCCTGCTGACATGGTTCATCACATAGTGAAACTAGATTTAAACAAACGCCTAACTTAAACAACCTTGAAAGCATGTGTATCACGATGGATAACAATAGTAAACTGAAAAGCCCTTCCATAATAATGAAGGGACTTTTTTGTTATTTAACACGCTCGATGTTAGTATCTACTTCCGAGATCCATTTTTTTGTTGTGGTTGTTTTGTATTTGCCGTTAACATATATTTTTGTGTTTGCTTGGTATTCAGCTTTAGTATACTTCTTAATCCATCTATACTTTTGTACTGCTTTTAATTTTATTTCACTTTTTGCCGAGATATAACCAGATACCATCCCAGCAAACGCAGCCTTCTTTCTATGAAAAAATGTAATTTAATTTCATTATAAGAAAAAATGTTTTAATTCCAATTTTTATGTAATAGAATTTATATGATTTAAACAAAGGAGTGAGATGGCGGTGAAGCATTTTTTAACGGCAATCGTAGTAGCTATCATTGTGGGGATCATTGTTTATGTTGCAGATAATCGTTTAGGTATGTTTCCGTTGATGCTAATTTTAGCGGTTGCGATCTATATCGTAAGCAGGATTAGTGAATCATTGATAAAAAAATACTCCAAAGAAAATAGTTAATTACACAGCCCCTCCCACTGGAAGGGCGTTTTTTAATGAACCTTCATTTTTTCTTCTCTTTATCTCATTCTAATACAACATTAATTAAGACAAGCTTTTTAACAGCCTTACGAATCTCCTGCTCAGTCACCGCAGAGGTTAATGTTAAATAGAAAGAACATTCTTTCTCTAACTTAAAAAATTAAGGTGTATAGTAGAAGGAGAATATGAAATGAGTAAGGAAGAATTCTAGGGTGTACAAAATCAAATCAGTGATTGACAAGGGGAGCAGCTCTTTGGCTACGGAGTTGATACTGGAAAAGGATATTTTATAGAAGAGCATGCATTGACATTTATACTTTCCCAACATGATTACATATATGATGCACCTGAAGAGAAATTTGAGAAACGTTATGAGGATACAAGAAGCTGGTTAGTCATGTGCTTTCAGGAGAAAGCTGATTTAGAGATCTTTTCTATTGGTTTTGGGGACAGTGTGTACCCAAGCTTTTGGGGGCTGGATGAAAATGGAGAACCCGCTTGTCTTGTGACAGACTTTCTTATAATGGACTGATGAGAAACCCTGGGTTCTTTTTTATTGCTCTCTGATTATGTTCCAAGCAGTTCTTGATTGAACTTGCTATTTTAAGAGGCTGCCTTTAACAACGCGCCTTTCTGCTGCTTTTTTACTATTAATTTCTTTTTAAAAAGACCAATTATTCTATAAAAATTTAAAAAAACTCCGATAATGAAGAAGTAAGATAATGAAAAGGGAGTGTTATTTTTGAAAAAATGGATCGTTATGATGTTACTGGTAATCCTTTCATTCACGCAGTCATTTCAAATGGTACATGCGGCGAAGGATGAATGGAATCAATTAGCTGATTTGCCAACAGCAAGAATTGGGGCTGTAGCTAATGCCGTTGAGGGGAAAATATATGTGATTGGAGGATTTAATGCTCTTAACGAAACATTAGAGTATGATCCATCTACAGATAAATGGACGAAGATGAAAGATATGCCTAGTGGAAGAGGAGGGGCAGCATCTGTTGTTGTAGGGTCTAAAATTTATGTTATAGCAGGCAAACACGAAAATTTATTCAATAAATTCGAAGTATACGATACAAAAAAAGACGAGTGGGAAGTTTTAACTGATATTCCTTTTGAAAGTCCTTCTAAAGGTGCTTATAATGTTCAAGCTGGTGTTATGGGAAATAAAATTTATGTATTAGGTGGCAATGAATTTTTTAGTTATGATCTAACAGAAAACAAATGGAAAAAGGAAGCTTCACCATCATTTAAAACACAAAGTGCAATTGGTTTAGTTTTGAAAGGGAAGTTCTATATTATTGGAGAAAACAATAATAGTGAAATTTTTGAATTTGATGCTACTAATGAAAGTTGGTCCGCAAAAAAAGGAGGATTCAAAAAAGTATATTTGAGTGGAGTTACTTATAAAGATAATATGATATTACCTGGTATTTCACCTAATAGATTATATGCCTATAATGCTGAAAAAGAAGAAATGGTGAAAGTAGTTGTACCTAACAATGATATACGTGTTGGTGCTTCATCAGTTATTATAGGGGATATGTTATATGTAATAGGAGGACGTAAATATAATATAAACTTGAATTATACCGATGTTGCTGATAGAAACTACAAATCTGTCATCTCTATCTCCTTAAAAGACCTGGAACTTCCAAACAACACCGAAACACCAGGCGACAAAGACCCAGAACCAACCACACCGCCTAAAGATGATACAACAGATGAAGACGGCGATGCTCTTCTCATCATCACAATGGTTAATGGCTTACAGAAAGAGTATGACCTTTCAATGAAAGAAGTCAACGCCTTCCTATCCTGGTACAAAAAACGTGATGCCGGCGAAGGTCCAGGGTTTTATGAAATTGACGAGCATGACAACAACAAAGGTCCCTTTGAAAGTAAGAAGGATTATGTGGTGTTCAAAAACATACTCATGTTCGAAGTCAATAAATATAAGAAGTAATTGAAATCAAAGCCATCTAGTCAAACTAGGTGGCTTTTGCGTTTGTTCGACAGTTTTCAGCAATTTTAAGGCAAATTTAAGCTTCTATTTCATTTCAATTACATTAAATCTTTGTTACAATAAGACAGCTTTGCCCGAAGACACGTTCATACTTTGGACATCTTTTTTTCATCAATTCTTAAAATTTTTATGTTTTGATATGAAACTCTTTTGATGATCCATGCGTCTTTATAAGTGTCAAAAGAAAAGAGGTTATCAATATGCTATTCAAAAAGCTATCAGAAAATAAGTCTGTAAAATGGATAGGATATACAAGCTTTTACTTACTTATTTTGCTATTATTGTTCTTTATTTACGGATTCCATACAGCAAATACGGGATCATTCATTTACAACGATTTTTAATTGGAGATTAAACTATGAAACTATTACACACGATTCATGAATACCAACAAACGAAACCGACACAGCCAGCATTTGTTTCTCAACATGCTTCGATCACATATGATGAGCTTTGGCGTCTATCAGACCAAATGGCTGGTGCGATCGATGCAGTCGCAACTGACAGTGCACCTGTCATTGTATACGGTCATATGGAGCCAGAGATGCTGATTTCTTTCTTAGGCAGTGTGAAATCAGGCAGACCTTATATTCCGGTCGACATCTCAATACCTGTCGAGCGCATCGTCTCAATCATTGAAAGCTCAAAAGCCAGTCTATTGATATGTGCAAATGAGCAGAATGTATTAGATGTAGAAGAACACATTGAAGTGAAGAGTGCGGCATCGCTTTTAGCACTTGAAAAAGAAGCACCGCCATCCACGCAGTGGGTTCAACAAGATGATGTTTTCTACATTATTTATACGTCTGGCAGTACCGGAAAACCGAAAGGCGTTCAGGTAACAGCCAGCAATTTAGAAAGCTTTACAGAGTGGATGTGCAGAGACTTCCCAATTGGTGAGGGGCGCACATTCTTAAATCAAGCACCATTTTCTTTTGACTTATCAGTGATGGATCTCTATCCAGCGCTTCAATCAGGCGGCACGCTTTACTGTTTAGTGAAAGAACTTGTGAATAAGCCGAAGGATATGTTTGCAGCGCTTGGTCAATCTGACGTTGAAGTGTGGACATCAACACCTTCTTTTGTGCAAATGTGCTTAATGGATCCTTCCTTTACAGGGGAGCTTTTACCAGAGTTGAAAGTTTTCTTGTTCTGCGGAGAGGCACTTCCTGTCTCTGTAGCAAGTGCGCTTCTTGAGCGTTTTCCTAAGGCGCAGGTCTTTAATACGTATGGTCCGACTGAAGCAACTGTTGCGATTACATCGATTGAAGTCACGCAGGAGATTCTTGATCAGCACGATTCTTTACCAGTCGGTTATGCCAAACCGGATACAGATATCGTCATTTTAGATGAAGAAGGCAAGACACTCCCTGATGGGGAAAAAGGGGAAATTGTCATCGTGGGGCCAAGCGTCACGAGAGGCTACTTAGGTGAACAAGCTTTAACGGATAAAGTGTTCTTTGAATACGAAGGACGCCCTGCTTACCGCACAGGTGACGCAGGTGTGGCGCAGGATGGTTTGATTACGTGCCACGGTCGTCTGGACTATCAAATTAAGCTACATGGATACCGGATGGAGCTTGAAGAAATTGAATATCATGTGAGCGAGACAACGTATGTCAATGCTTGTGTGATTGTGCCATTCCAGCCAAACGGTCATGTGGAGTACTTGATTGCAGCCATTGTTCCAGCAGCGCATTCCTTTGAAAAAGAATATCAGCTGACAAGTGCGATTAAGAAAGAAATGGCGGATTCACTTCCTGCGTACATGATTCCAAGAAAGTTTGTTTATCTTGAGCAGCTGTACATGACGCCAAACGGGAAGGTTGACCGTAAAAGAATCGCGAAAGAGGTTCTTCTATGATTCCGTTTAGTTCATTCTTTTTCTTCATTCTAATTGGTATTCTTCTTTTGCCGACGATGATTCTTGGTCTACGCGGCAAAAGAATGCAGGGCTACAACATGTTTGCAACGGTTGTGGCACTCGCGCTTATTTTCTCAAAGGATGCACATGGCGCTTTGTTGCTGTTCTTGTTTACAGTGTGGCAAGTCTTGATCATCCGCCTATACCTTGCGTACCGGCTGAAGGCGAACCGTGCGTCTGTCTTCTATATGGCAGTGGTGGCATCGATTTTGCCGCTTGTACTATCAAAGGTTTTACCGTTCTTTTTAACTCATCAGCCGCATCAACCGCCGCCAATGAACTGGCTGAGCTTTTTGGGGATCTCGTACTTAACATTTAAAGGTGTTCAGCTAGTTATCGAGACAAGAGACGGCTTGATTAAAAAGAAAATCCCGATTCACCGTTTGGTCTATTTCATCGTCTTTTTCCCGACGATTTCATCAGGTCCAATCGATCGTTATCGCCGGTTTGAAAAGGATATGGATACACCGCCTGAAAAAGAAGCGTACAGTGACCTTCTATATGCAGGGATTCATAAAATTTTTATTGGGTTCTTATATAAGTTCATTATTGGTTATCTCATTCACACATATATTCTCATGAATATTCATCACATTAGTAGCAGTCACTTTGTTCAACAGTTAACGTATATGTATGCGTACAGTATGTATTTGTTCTTTGACTTTGCTGGATATACAGCATTTGCTGTAGGTGTGAGTTATATCATGGGCATTAAATCACCAGAAAACTTTAATAAACCGTTTATCAGCCGTAATATTAAAGACTTCTGGAATCGCTGGCACATGTCGCTATCCTTCTGGTTCAGAGATTATGTGTTTATGAGATTTGTGTTCTTTATGACAAAGAAGAAGTGGATCAAGAACCGAATGGCTGTATCAAATATTGGGTACTTTGTCCTCTTTCTATTGATGGGTGCTTGGCATGGTCTCGCCCTTCAATACATTATTTACGGACTATACCATGCAGTTGTGATGTCCGGTTACAATTTATTTGAGAAGTGGAATAAAAAGCACAAGTGGTGGCCGGATAATAAGGTCACAATGGTAGTGTCGATCATTATTACATTCCATGTGATTTGTTTCGGATTTTATATTTTTTCAGGAAAACCATTTCATCATTAATGATTAAGGGAGTAGAGAATTATGGAATTTAAAAATCAAGTATACGGTATTATTGCAGAGGTTTGTCAGGACGACGTTGTGAAAGAAAATCCAGAGATTGCAATTTTTGACGAAGGTCTTCTAGATTCATTTGGTACAGTTGAATTGCTCATGGCAATTGAAAGTCAACTTGGAATTACTGTTCCGATTACAGAGTTTGATCGTGATGTGTGGGATACACCGAATCACATTGCTGAGCAGCTGGCAGAGATGAAGTAATGAAAAAGCGTTTTTTTGGGCCGCTTATTTTAGCGGCTGTTCTATTCATTGGTGTTCTTCTTGTACCAAATGCATGGCTCTCACATCTGATCCCAAAAGACAAATTACAAAAGTCAGCCACAGAATTAGATCCAGGGATGTTCCAAGGGCTTTATTTACAAGATGAAATGCTAAAAGATCCAACTTATTTGCCGATCTATGGATCTTCTGAACTCTCACGTTTTGATCCATATCACCCTTCGAATTTCTTTCATGAAAATCCTCAAGGGTTTACACCTTATCTTGTTGGAAAAGGTGGATCGCAATCATTAATTCATGCCATGAACTTTGCAGCGCATATGGATGAATTAAAAGGGAAAAAGCTTGTGTTTATCGTGTCCCCGCAGTGGTTTGTCAAATGGGGATCAGACGAAAATCACTTTGCTCCTAACTATTCAGCGCTTCAGGCGCTTGATCTTGCTTATAATAAAGAAATTGATCCAGCTGTTAAAAAAGAGCTTATCAAAAGAATCATGAAGTTTAAGGCAGTAAAGAACGACATGGTCATCACAGAGCTTTTTAAAGCAGAGCTTTCTGGGAACAAATTCGCCTTTGGTGCGATTTCTCCTATTGCAAAAATGTATTATGGCATGCTTCAAAAGAAAGACATGTACTATACGATCGGATCTGGGCATGAGCGCAAGCTTCGTCCGTCTCCTTCAGTGAAAGGGAAAACATGGACTGAGCTTGAAAAAGAAGCGAGCGTCTTAGGATCTGAAAAAGCAGGGGACAACCCGTTTTATATTGATCAGAGACTGTTTGATCGTAAGCTGAAGCCGATCATGAAAAAGATGAAGGATTCTCGTCGTGACAATTCTTATGCAGAATCACCTGAATATAAAGATTTCCAGATCATGCTGGATATTTTAAAACAGGCAGGGGCGAAGCCTTTATTCGTGACGATTCCCGTCAACGGAAAATGGTATGATTACACTGGTTTTCCGAAAGAGGGACGTACAGATTATTATCAAAAAATCAATCGTCAAATTCGGGATAATGGGTATGAAGTCGCAGATTTGACTTCGCATGAGTATGATCCATATTTCTTTAAGGATACGATTCATGTGTCGTATAAAGGATGGGTATACATCGATAAGGCGATCGAAAAGTTTTACAAAGAGCAGTAGATTGCAGCAGCTTTCTGCTGCTTTTTGTTTGTCGAATGAGTGGATTTCTTGTATAAATAAGGTGGAAGGGCTATGCTGAATATGGAGGCGATACGATGAATCGTTCTGAGAAAAAAGAACTATTAAAGCGTTCAAAGAAGCATTTTAATGATCAAGCCTTTTGGGAAAAGTTAAAAAAGACGGCACAAAAAGCTGGAGTTTCTCTTGTCTATGCTGTGCTATTACTTTATTATACATTGCAAAAACCCGAAGTACCGGTTAAAGCGAAGACCCTCATCATTGGGGCGCTAGGGTACTTTATCCTTCCGATTGACCTGATCCCTGATACATTGGTGGGGATCGGCTACACAGATGATCTAGGCGCCATCACATTTGCTCTGCTTCAAGTCGCGATGTACATTGATGACGATGTCAAAGGGAAAGCGAAAGATAGGCTTGGAAAATGGTTCGGTGAAAAAAGCGATACGTCTTTCATTGATCAAAAGCTTGAAGATGGCGGTATGCCGTCTGCTTAAAGAAAAGCCTCCTAAACGGAGTCTTCAGCGTGTAGACAAACCCTCGCATTCTTTGTCAGTCCTGCGCTTCGGTGCTCGTTCTTCCTAGACTTCAAGGGTTTTCAACTACGCTGAAAAAAAGACAAAGGGCTAAAATAAAGTTCATTTTAGCCCTTTGTCAACAATCTATTGCCTCCTAAACGGAGGCTTTTTTCATTATCCTAAAAATTTCACACAAACCGGATGCGGAACGGTGATGTCTGATTGTAAGACAGTGAGTCGACCGGTTTCCTTGTCACGTTTGTATAACACAAGGTTGCTAGATTCTTGGTTTGAGCCGACGAGAAATTCTTCTGTTGGATCAAGGACAAAGTCTCTAGGCCAATTTCCTTCAGATGAAGCAATGTCGACAAGGCTTAGTTTGCCGTCATGATCTGCTTTGAAAATGGCAATGCTGTCATGTCCACGATTTCCTGCATACACAAAGTGACCGTCAGAAGACACATGAATGGCGCTGCCTTGATTATTCTCTGTGAAGTCATTAGGAATGGTTGCGATCGTTTGGATCTCTTCGAAATGACCATCTTCAAAGTAACGAAGTACAATGACCTCTGAGCTGAGCTCTGTCATCACATAGGCCACAGGTTTCGTTGGGTGGAATGTGATATGACGAGGGCCGCTGCCTGGTTTTGTTTCAAATGTATGGGCAAGCTCAAGTTTGCCGTTTTCTTTCTTATACGTATAAATTCCGTCTGTGCCAAGGTCAACAGCTACTGCAAATTGTTCATCAGGTGTCAAACCCATAAAGTGAGTGTGCGGTTTTTCTTGACGGTCTTCGTTTGGTCCAGTACCTTCATGCTGCGCCTGTGACAGCGTGCGGATCACTGAGCCGTTTTCAGCATCAATTTCGTACATCTCTGCTGTTCCTTTATGATAGTTTGCTGTAAACGCCGTTTTCGTTTGGCTGTCCACGCTGACGTGACAAGGAGAAGCCCCATCGGCAAGCTCTTGGTTGATGAAACGAAGTGCGCCGGTGTCGGCATCAATTTGATACGCAGCAAGACCGCCCTGTGCTCCTTCTTTCACAACAGCATACACAAACTTTTGAGAATCTGAGACAGTTAAATATGTAGGATTTTCAAGTTCTGCAGCCACTTCTACTTGTTCAATCTGCTGCTTGTCCGTATTTAAAGTAAAAGAATAGATTCCTTTGCTGTCACCTTTTGTATACGTTCCGATATAACCTCTGATGTTAGCCATGTATTGCCCTCCTTCTATTAGATGCTCTCATTCTATCATAAATTTATAGGAAAACGCTTTAGAAAGGCATGCTGAAGAAAAAAACAAACGCAATGAAATCTCACAATATTCTTCAAAAACCGTGTGAAAAAATATTACAAAAGCTTGTTCAAAAGAAAACCGTTCATGTAGAGTAAATAAATTGAAGAAAAAATACAAAAAATTTTAAGTTTTTTCATTCCTTGTCTAGCAAAGGTGTAAGCGTATACATTTTATTTTGATTAGTCTAAATTGTCTAATAATTTTAAAAATGCTGTTGACACTGTATGGAAAGCGGCGTAAGATGGGTTCAACAAAAGCAAACAGACACGCAGATTAAGCGTGAGACACTTCAATATAAAGTGTCTGAAAATTCAACTACTTTTTGTTTGAAAGAGAGGGTGCTCACTGAAGATGGAAGACCAAAAGGAACAGTGGATCTTTTTAAACGATGAACTCGTGAAAAAAGAGGATGCGAAAATTTCAGTTTATGATCATGGCTTCTTATATGGTGACGGTGTGTTCGAAGGAATACGTGTATATAATGGAAATATCTTTCGAATGAAAGAACATTTAGACCGCCTGTATGATTCCGCTAGATCCATTATGCTGAACATTCCATATTCACTTGAGGAGCTCACTGAAAAAATGATTCATACAGTTGAAAGGAACGGCCTAAAAGATGCCTATATCCGCCTTGTTGTCTCAAGAGGAGCCGGTGATCTTGGCTTAGATCCAAACAACTGTGGGAGAGCCAACACAGTGATCATTGTAGAGCCGCTGGCCATCTTTCCAAAGCACCTATATGAAACAGGTATTGATATTGTGACAGTACCGACAAGGCGAAATCGTCCTGACGTACTAAGTCCAAAAGTGAAATCATTAAACTATTTGAATAACATCCTTGTCCGAATCGAAGCCCATATGGCCGGTGTGAGTGAAGCGCTGATGCTGAACGATCAAGGGTACGTGGCAGAAGGTTCTGCAGACAATGTGTTTATTTATAAAAAAGGTAAGCTCTATACACCGCCAGGTTATATCGGCGCTCTTGAAGGCATCACAAGAAATGCCATCATGGAAATCGCAGAAGACTTAGGCTACGAAGTGAAAGAAGAACCTTTCACAAGACATGATGTGTATACAGCTGAAGAAGTCTTCCTGACAGGAACCGCTGCCGAAGTCATCGCTGTTGTAAAAGTTGACGGCCGTATCATTGGCGAAGGAAAACCAGGGTTCCACACAAACAAATTTCTTGAACAATTCCGCAAACGAGTCGTTGAAGAAGGAGAAAAAGTAGTCTTTACCGATGAAAACATTCACGCAAGCTAAATAGATATCGATAAACGTTGAAGAGGACTAGTAGCTTTAGAGTCAGTATCTACAGAGAGCCGGTGCTAGCTGGAAACCGGTGTTACTTTCTAAAGTGAACTCACCTCTGAGTGTCTGCTTGAAATGATAGTAGGGCAGACCGAGTGACATTGCATCACTCGTTACCAAAATGGATGAAAGATGTCCATGAGACGGCAGCATGATTTGCCGTGAACAAGGGTGGTACCGCGAAAAACAAAGCTTTTTCGCCCCTTTGACCTAGTGAAAAGTAGTGTCATTGTGGGGTGAGAAGGCTTTTTTATATGGTCTCATATCTCTATCTTGAATGGAAAAGGGTGAAAGGACTTGACTGAAGCAAGACAAAGAGGAGGAAATCAAATGGGGACAAATGTACAAATGGAGACGGAAAAATCAAATGCACCACAAACGATGAACGGTGCACTCATGTTAATTGAAGCACTCAAAAGAGAAAAAGTAGAAGTCATTTTTGGTTATCCTGGCGGAGCTGTTTTACCGATCTACGATAAAATTTACGATTCTGGTTTATTTCATGTCCTGCCAAGACATGAGCAAGGAGCGATTCACGCAGCGGAGGGATACGCAAGAGTATCTGGTAAACCAGGCGTTGTTATTGCCACATCAGGACCGGGGGCAACCAACCTAGTCACAGGAATTGCGGATGCGATGATTGATTCACTACCTATGGTTATCTTCACTGGACAGGTGGCAACCTCAGTCATTGGATCAGATGCTTTCCAAGAAGCAGATGTACTTGGTATCACAATGCCAATCACAAAACACAGCTATCAAGTGAGACGCCCAGAAGAGTTACCGGGTGTCATTAAAGAGGCATTTCACATCGCAACAACCGGCAGACCTGGTCCAGTCTTGATTGATATTCCAAAAGATGTCGCTGGCATTGAAGGGACATTTGAATACGATCAGCCAATCGATTTGCCAGGTTATCAGCCGAAAATTGAGCCGAATTATTTGCAAATTCGCAAGTTGGTAGAAGCTGTAAGCAGAGCAAAGAAACCAGTTATTCTAGCAGGAGCTGGCGTTCTTCACGGCAAAGCGTCGGAAGAATTAAGGCAATATGTAGAGCAGCAGCAAATCCCTGTCGCTCATACATTGCTTGGGCTTGGTGGATTCCCGGCAAAGCATCCTCTTTTCCTAGGAATGGCGGGTATGCACGGCACATATGCAGCGAACATGGCACTACATCAATGTGACTTACTCATTTCAATTGGAGCGAGATTTGATGACAGGGTAACCGGCAACCTCAATCATTTTGCAAAGCATGCGAAGGTTGCTCACATTGACATCGACCCAGCGGAAATTGGTAAAAACATTCACACCCATATCCCAGTTGTTGGTGACAGTAAGCTAGTGCTTCAAGAACTGATCAAGCAGGACGGGAAAAAAGGTGAATCAGACGAGTGGAAGAGCCAGCTAAATCAGTGGAAGGAAGAATATCCACTCTGGTACGTTGAAAACGAAGCTGAAGGTTTTAAACCTCAAAAGCTGATTGAATACATTCATCAATTCACAAAAGGTGAAGCCATTGTCGCAACTGATGTCGGACAGCACCAAATGTGGGCTGCACAGTTCTATCCATTTGAAAATGCCGATAAATGGGTGACATCTGGTGGGCTTGGCACAATGGGATTTGGTTTACCGGCAGCGATTGGCGCGCAGCTAGCTGATCAAGAGGCAACGGTTGTAGCGATTTTAGGAGACGGAGGTTTCCAAATGACCCTGCAAGAACTTGCCGTTATCCGTGAGCTGAACCTTCCAGTGAAAGTGATTGTTCTCAATAATCACAGTCTTGGAATGGTAAGACAATGGCAAGAAATTTTTTACGAAGAACGCTACTCACATTCTAAATTTTCAGAGCAGCCAGACTTCGTGAAATTATCTGAAGCTTATGGCATTAAAGGGATCAGAATCTCATCAGACGAAGAGGCGCAAGAAAAGCTAGAAGAAGCATTAACGTCTAGAGAGCCTGTTTTCATCGATGTCAATGTAGCGAGAGATGAGAAAGTATTCCCGATGGTAGCACCGGGGAAAGGACTTCATGAGATGGTGGGGGTGAAACCTTGAAAAGAATTATTGTGTTGACTGTATTAAATCGATCAGGCGTACTGAACAGAATCACAGGCCTTTTTACCAAAAGACACTACAACATTGAAAGCATTACGGTCGGCCATTCTGAGATTCAAGATGTATCACGCATCACGTTCGTCGTCCATGTAGACCAGGAGAAAGACATCGAACAGCTGACAAAACAGCTGAACAAACAAATCGATGTCCTCAAAGTAACGGATATTACAAACCAATCAATCGTTCAGCGAGAGCTGGCTTTGATAAAAGTCGTATCTGCACCAGCATCTAGAATGGAGATCACGGGGGTCATTGAACCTTTTAGGGCTTCTATTGTAGATGTAAGCAGAGAAAGTGTCGTCATTCAGGTGACAGGTGAGTCTTCAAAAATTGAAGCACTCATTGAATTACTTAAGCCATACGGCATTAAAGAAGTCGCCAGAACTGGCACCACGGCCTTTGCGAGAGATAATCAGCAAAAGCCGCAAACAAATAAAACAATTTCAATTGTCTAAACAAAAGGAGAGAGTCAAATGGTAAAAGTATATTATAACGGTGATATTCAAGAAAACGTATTAAACGGTCAAAAGGTAGCTATCATTGGTTACGGATCACAAGGTCATGCACATGCATTGAACTTAAAAGAGAGCGGCGTAGATGTCATTGTCGGCGTAAGAAAAGGCGGATCTTATACAAAAGCACAAGAAGACGGTCATCAAGTATTCACAGTAAAAGAAGCAGCAGCACAAGCAGATGTCGTCATGGTATTACTTCCAGATGAGCAGCAAAAGAAAGTATATGATGAAGAAATCAAAGATCAATTAGAAGCAGGGAATTCACTTGTATTCGCACACGGATTCAACGTTCACTTCCATCAAATTGTTCCGCCAAGTGACGTAGATGTGTATCTTGTGGCTCCAAAAGGTCCAGGACATCTTGTAAGAAGAACATATGAGCAAGGCGCTGGTGTACCTGCACTATTTGCTATCTATCAAGATGTATCAGGTCAAGCGAAAGACAAAGCACTTGCTTATGCAAAAGCAATCGGCGGAGCAAGAGCGGGCGTTCTTGAAACAACATTTAAAGAAGAAACAGAAACGGATCTATTCGGTGAGCAGGCAGTTCTTTGTGGAGGTCTTACTTCATTAGTAAAAGCAGGTTTTGAAACATTAACAGAAGCTGGTTATCAGCCGGAGCTTGCATACTTCGAGTGTCTGCATGAACTGAAATTGATCGTTGACCTTATGTATGAAGAAGGATTAGAAGGTATGAGATATTCCATCTCTGATACAGCGCAATGGGGTGACTTCGTATCAGGACCACGCGTTGTGGATGCAAAAGTAAAAGAATCAATGAAAGCAGTCTTGACTGACATCCAAAACGGAACCTTCGCGAAAGAATGGATTGTTGAAAACCAAGTGAATCGTCCACGTTTCAATGCGATCAATGCAAATGAAAATGAGCACCAAATTGAAATCGTCGGAAGAAAGCTTCGTGAAATGATGCCTTTCGTTAAACAAGGAAAGAAAAAGGAAGCGGTGAGCGTCGGTGCGAAAAATTAATTTTTTTGACACAACACTTCGAGATGGAGAGCAATCACCAGGAGTGAACTTAAATGCACAAGAAAAGCTAATCATTGCAAAGCAGCTTGAGCGCCTTGGGGTTAATATTATTGAAGCGGGTTTTCCCGCTTCATCCCGAGGGGATTTCTTAGGCGTACAAGAAATTGCAAGAACGATTAAGAACTGTTCAGTTGCAGGACTTGCACGATGTGTGAAAGGTGACATTGATGCTGCATGGGACGCATTAAAAGATGGAGCTCAACCAAGAATACACGTCTTTATTGCGACTTCTGACATTCACCTCAAGCATAAGCTAAAGAAAACACGTGAAGAAGTGGTTGAACAAGCTGTTTCAATGGTGAAATACGCGAAAGAGCGCTTCCCAGTTGTTCAGTGGTCAGCAGAAGATGCATGCCGGACAGATCTTTCTTTCCTAGCAGAAATTGTAGAAAAAGTGATCGACGCAGGCGCAAGTGTCATTAACTTGCCTGACACTGTTGGATACCTAGCACCAAAAGAGTACGGAAATATCTTTAAATATATGAAGGAACACGTTCCAAATATCGATCAAGTCATATTGTCAGCACACTGTCATGATGATTTAGGAATGGCTGTAGCGAACTCACTTGCTGCCATTGAAAATGGAGCAGATCAAATTGAAACAGCTGTCAACGGTATTGGAGAGCGCGCAGGAAATGCTGCTTTAGAAGAAATTGCAGTTGCCCTTCATATTCGCAAAGACTTTTACCAAGTCGAATCAACCATTCAGTTGAATGAAATTAAGCGCACAAGTGATGTAGTGAGCAAATACTCAGGTATGATTGTACCGCGTAATAAAGCAGTCGTTGGAAACAATGCATTTGCCCATGAATCAGGTATTCACCAAGATGGATTCCTCAAAGAAAAAACAACCTATGAAATTATCTCTCCAGAGCTTGTAGGCGTCACAACAGATGTGCTTGTCCTTGGTAAACACTCCGGAAGACACGCTTTTAAAGACCGCTTAAAAACACTCGGCTTTAAATTGACTGAAGAAGAAATCAATAAGTTCTTCGAAACGTTTAAGAACTTAACAGAGAAGAAGAAAGAAATCACAGATGATGATTTGATCTCTATTATATTAGAAGAAAAAGTAGCAGATCGTAAAATTGGCTATGAATTTGAAAGTCTTCAAGTTCACTATGGGACAGAGCAAATGCCGACAGCAACAGTCTCTCTTAAAAATCAAGAAACGCAGGAAGTCATTCAAGAAGCAGCTACAGGTGCAGGCAGTGTAGAAGCTGTGTACAACACGCTTGAGCGCTGTATGGAGGAAAGAATTCATTTGCTAGATTATCGTATTCAATCCAATGGAAAAGGCAGAGACGCACTAGCGGAAGTATATGTCACTGTTTCAATAGAAGGAAAAGAAACAGCAGGACGCGGTGTAGCGCAAGATGTGCTGGAAGCATCGGCTAAAGCTTACGTCAATGCAGTGAATAGACATTTAATCTTTAAATCAAACCTAATAGAAATTGAGAAACATCACGCCATCTCATAAGAAAGGAGGAAGGGACTCATGAAAAAGAAAATTGCACTTTTGCCCGGCGATGGAATCGGACCGGAAGTCGTCACATCAGCCGTCGCTGTCCTGAAAGAGACAGCGGCTCAATTTCAACACGAATTTGAATTTGAAACAGCTCTCATTGGCGGTATAGCGATAGATGAAAAAAACAATCCGCTCCCTAAAGAAACAGTAGAAGTGTGCAAAAGCGCAGATGCGATTTTATTAGGAGCCGTTGGCGGACCAAAGTGGGATCAAAACCCGCCAGAACTTCGCCCAGAAAAAGGCTTGCTCTCCATTCGCAAGCAGCTGGACTTATTTGCGAACATCCGCCCTGTCAAAGTATTTGATAGCTTGAGTGAGGCTTCACCGTTAAAACAAGATCACATTAGCGGAGTAGATTTCGTCATCGTTCGTGAATTAACTGGAGGCCTCTACTTTGGCGAACCAAGTGAGCGCTACACGGATGATGAAGGAAAAGAAGCTGCGGTTGATACACTTCTTTATACAAAGGAAGAAATTGTTCGTGTATTAAAAGAAGCGTTCGATATGGCGTTAACGAGACGGAAAAAAGTAACGTCTGTGGATAAAGCGAATGTTCTCGCTTCGAGTAAACTATGGCGGGATGCGGTAGAAGAAGTTGCATCCCAATATCCAGATGTCGCATATGAGCACATGCTCGTCGATAATGCCGCGATGCAACTTATTTATAAGCCCGCTCAATTTGATGTCATCGTGACAGAGAATATGTTTGGTGACATTTTAAGTGACGAAGCATCTATGATTACTGGCTCACTCGGCATGCTGCCATCTGCTAGTTTATCAAGCACCGGCCTACATTTATATGAGCCGATTCATGGTTCAGCACCCGATATTGCGGGGCAAAATGTCGCAAACCCTCTGGCTACTATATTGTCAGCAGCCAGCTTGCTTAGAACATCCTTTGCTTTAGAAGAAGAAGCGGCTGCAATTGAAGCAGCTGTGGAAGCCGTTCTTGCCTCTGGCAAACGAACAAAGGACCTAGCATCAAAAGAGGGAACGTATGAAACGACTGATGATATCACGCAAGCCGTTGTAGATGCACTCAAACAACGTACGAAAACCATTGTATAAATAGAAATCTTGTTGAATTAGGTAGAGGGAGGAAAAAGGGTTATGCCTCGAACAATCATCGAAAAAATATGGGATCAGCATGTTGTCAAAAACGGCGAGGGAAAACCAGACCTTTTATATATTGATCTGCACTTGGTGCATGAGGTGACATCACCTCAAGCATTTGAAGGATTAAGACAAAAAGGGCGCAAGGTGCGAAGACCACAAAACACATTTGCGACGATGGATCACAACATTCCGACTGTGAATCGATTTGTGATCAAAGATGAGATTGCGAAGAAGCAAGTCAGTGCTCTAGAGCGCAACTGTGCTGAATTCGGGGTCCGTCTAGCTGACCTTCACAGTGTAGACCAAGGAATCGTTCATGTCGTTGGACCAGAGCTTGGTTTAACACTTCCGGGTAAAACAATCGTGTGTGGAGATAGTCATACATCTACTCATGGCGCATTTGGTGCACTTGCCTTTGGGATTGGCACAAGTGAGGTTGAGCATGTGCTTTCCACACAAACACTTTGGCAGCAGCGTCCGAAGACACTAGAAATTAGAGTAGACGGAACGCTTCAAAAAGGGGTAACAGCCAAAGATGTCATTTTAGCAGTCATTGGCGCACATGGCGTGAAGTTCGGTTCAGGTTATGTCATTGAATACACTGGGGAAGTATTCAGAAACATGTCAATGGATGAGCGGATGACCGTTTGTAATATGTCAATTGAAGCAGGCGCAAGAGCAGGATTGATCGCACCTGATGAAGTGACCTTTGAATATTGCCGCGGACGCAAATACGCACCGCAGGGTGAAGATTTTGAAGCAGCGATAAAAGAATGGAAAGAACTAAGAACAGATCCGGGTGCGACCTATGATAAAACCATTGTTTTAGATGGAAATCATATTTCACCAATGGTCACGTGGGGAATTAACCCAGGAATGGTGCTCCCTGTGGATGCAGCAATTCCAGGACCTGAAGATTTTGCACAAGAAGATGACCAAAAAGAAGCAAAACGTGCTTATGAATACATGGGGGTTCACCCGCATCAGCGTATTGAAGATATTACGATTGAGCATGTGTTTATTGGCTCATGTACGAACTCAAGAATGACTGATTTACGCCAAGCCGCTTCTATGATCGAAGGACAAAAAGTAGCTGATCATGTCAGAGCGATTGTGGTTCCCGGCTCACAAAGTGTCAAACTGCAAGCAGAAGAAGAAGGTCTTCATAAAATTTTCCTAGAAGCAGGATTTGAATGGAGAGAATCTGGCTGTAGTATGTGCCTCAGCATGAATAACGATGTGGTGCCAGAAGGTGAACGCTGTGCATCTACATCAAACCGTAACTTTGAGGGACGTCAAGGGAAGGGTGCAAGAACGCATCTTGTCAGCCCGGCAATGGCTGCAATGGCTGCCATACATGGCCGATTTGTCGATGTCAGGAAGTTTAATCAAGAGAAAACAGTCGTGTAAGGAGTTGTGTCATAGATGGAGCCTTTAGTCACTCATAAAGGAAAAGCCGCTGTGCTTAACCGTATAAATGTAGATACAGATCAAATCATTCCGAAACAGTTTTTGAAAAGAATCGAACGAACAGGATATGGCCGATTTGCCTTTTTTGACTGGCGATATTTAGCAGATGGCAGTCCGAATCCAGATTTTGAACTCAATCAGCCGATTTATGAAGGAGCCTCTATTTTGATCGCAGGCGAAAACTTTGGCTGCGGATCATCAAGGGAACATGCGCCTTGGGCACTTGATGATTATGGTTTCAAAATTGTCATTGCCCCATCTTTCGCCGATATTTTTCATCAAAACTGTTTTAAAAACGGGATGCTTCCAATCCGCCTTGATTATGATGTGTGGAAAACGTTTGCTGCATCATATGAAAACAAAGGATATGAAATGACAGTTGATCTGGAAAAACAACAGATTCAAGACCATGAAGGGAATGTTACTCCTTTCGATGTAGATCCACACTGGAGAGAAATGCTCCTGAATGGCTATGATGAGATTTCATTAACATTGTTACTAGAAGATGAGATTCAAGCATTTGAAGAAAAACGTAGCAGCTGGCTGCGTGCATAAACAACGAGAAGCCGTCCCCGTGGTGTGACGGCTTCTTTTTTGCATGAAAACCTCTCGTTACTTGTGTTTACTAACCTTCGTTGGTAAACTGATAAAAAATATGCGCCCGAAAGGAACGTAAGCATGAAACATGACAAGAAGAAAGATAATGTCATTTTGTTTCCTGGTCTGAAAGAAAGACTGATTGAAAAAGGAATGGCAGCATTAAAAGATAAACAGTATCAAGAGGCGCTTCACTTATTTTCAGAAGCGAAATCGTATGATGACGATGAAGAATCCGATATTCATCTCGGTATGGCGATTTGTTTTCTAGAGCTTGGTGAGCTACAGGATGCAAAGCGAGTCTGTGAAAAGATGCTACATGAAGGATATGGCCACTATTTCACTGTGCTTCAAGTATATATGACCATCTTAATTCAGCTGAAAGAGTACGAGGAAGTCAAACAAACAATTGAGGCTGTCCTTGAAGAAAATCACCTTCCAGCAGAAAGCGCGGAGCATTTTTATAAGCTGCTTGAATTTAGCAGAAAGATGATTGAATCACCAGAAGAGATTTTAGACGAAGACGAGGAAGGCAGCGGAGAAATCAATATAGATGAAATGCTCGAGCGGCCAGAAGAGCAGGTGCAGTTCATCCATTCGCTGAAAGACCGAAACATCACGCCGCATATGGGTCTATTAAATACGATCCTACAAAAGCCTGATGGAAACCCTTTGGTCAAATCATTGATCCTGCAACTTCTGTCAGATCATGATGTGGCAAAGCCGGTTCATGTGACGAAGTTCGGTGATTCTTTAACGCTTGTTCCTTCTGAGGCTGTCAAGCCAGAGCAAATGCCACTGCTTCAGCAAGTCCTTCGAAAGCTCGATGACACACTCGGCAATGAGAACCCAACCCTTTACCAAGGAGTTGAAGAGTTATGGCGCCGGCACTTATTTGTGCTATATCCATTTCTTCCTAAATATACGGATCCGAATCTTTGGGCTGCGGCACTTCATAAAGTCGGCTATGAAATGCATGGAATCGAGATTGACCTCGAAGAATTGCATTTATTGTATGATTTTAACGAACGAGAGCTGAGAGAAGCTTGTACAATGCTGAAAGATATTGAAGAAATTTCTTATTTGTAATTTGTCGATTTAGTTGAAAGACGGACTTGTTATGTTATAATATAATGGTTGTATTTGTGCATATATCGTGCGGTTGTAAGATTCCAACGGTTGAAAGACGTTATGTATAATCAAGTCAAATATTGTATACATAAGACCGCTTCTTTAGCGGAGTGCGTGGTTTTTGATTGGACGAAGTCTTTATGATGCTTTAGAATGTAACAACGCACAATCTGAATAGATTTTTGGAGGGAAACACACATGTCAGTAAAATGGGAAAAACAAGAAGGTAACGAAGGTGTCTTAACAGTAGAAGTTGACGCTGAAACATTTAACAAAGCACTTGATGATGCATTTAAGAAAGTAGTTAAGCAAGTATCAATCCCTGGATTCCGTAAAGGGAAAGTACCACGTGGTCTTTTCGAGCAGCGTTTTGGAGTAGAATCTCTTTATCAAGATGCACTAGATATTCTTCTTCCAGTTGAATATCCGAAAGCAATCGACGAAGCTGGTATCGAGCCGGTTGACCGCCCTGAAATCGATGTTGAGAAAATCGAAAAAGGCGAAAGCTTAATCTTCACTGCAAAAGTAACAGTGAAGCCAGAAGTAAAACTTGGTGACTACAAAGGTCTTAACGTTGAAAAAGACGACACATCTGTATCTGATGAAGATGTCCAAGAAGAGTTAAAAGCTATGCAAAACCGTCAAGCTGAGCTTGTTGTCAAAGAAGAAGGCGCAATCGAAAACGGCGATACAGTTGTTCTAGATTTCGAAGGATTCGTTGATGGAGAAGCATTCGAAGGCGGAAAAGCTGAGAACTACTCTCTTGAAGTAGGTTCTGGTTCATTCATCCCTGGTTTCGAAGAGCAATTGGTTGGTCTTGAAGCAGGTGCAGAAAAAGACGTTGAAGTGACATTCCCAGAAGAATATCATGCTGAAGACCTTGCAGGTAAACCAGCTGTATTCAAAGTGAAAATTCATGAAATTAAAGCAAAAGAACTTCCAGCACTTGACGATGAGTTCGCTAAAGATGTTGATGAAGAAGTTGAAACGATTGCTGAATTAACTGAAAAAACGAAGAAACGTCTTGAAGAAGCAAAAGAAAACGAAGCAGAAGGCAAACTTCGTGAAGAGCTAGTAGCAAAAGCTTCTGAAAATGCGGAAGTTGACGTTCCTCAAGCGATGGTTGACACTGAGTTAGACCGCATGATGAAAGAATTCGAACAACGTCTTCAAATGCAAGGGATGAACCTTGAGCTTTACTTCCAGTTCTCTGGACAAGATGAAGATGCGCTAAAAGAGCAAATGAAAGAAGATGCTGCTAAACGCGTAAAATCTAATCTTACTCTTGAAGCAATCGCTGCTGCAGAAGACCTACAAGTGTCTGATGAAGAAGTGGAAGAAGAACTTTCAAAAATGGCTGAAGCATACAACATGCCAGTTGAAAATATCAAACAAGCGATCGGTTCTACTGAAGCAATGAAAGAAGATTTAAAAGTTCGTAAAGCAATTGATTTTCTTGTAGAAAACCGTTAATATGGTGCATAATAATAAAACAGGGCGCGAGTGACTCGTGCCTTGTTTTGTACAATTTTTGACTTATCATCGCTTCTTTTGGAAACGATAGTGTAAGTCGCATCTTTCTGTCATACATATCTCAATGTGCAGTGTTACAAACACATCATTACCGTCTTTTAGGAAAGTATGGTAAAATGCATACATACTGGACCCAGAAGGGTAGCTGACTGTTAGCTACAGGCAAGTGAAGAAGAATAAGGGGTGAAAGAATGTTTAAATTCAACGAGGAAAAAGGTCAATTAAAATGCTCGTTTTGCGGAAAAACGCAAGATCAAGTGCGTAAACTGGTCGCAGGACCTGGCGTATATATATGTGATGAATGTATCGAGCTTTGCACGGAAATAGTTGAAGAAGAGCTCGGTACTGAGGAAGAAGTTGAATTCAAGGATGTTCCGAAACCTCATGAAATCCGGGAAATTCTTGATGAATATGTCATCGGACAAGAGAATGCGAAGAAATCCTTAGCTGTAGCGGTTTATAACCATTACAAGCGGATTAATTCCAACAGTAAGATTGATGATGTTGAGCTTTCGAAAAGTAACATTTCTATGATTGGACCTACAGGAAGCGGTAAAACATTACTTGCTCAAACACTTGCACGTATTTTAAATGTTCCATTTGCGATTGCAGATGCGACGTCTTTAACAGAAGCAGGTTACGTTGGGGAAGACGTAGAGAATATTTTACTAAAGCTGATCCAAGCAGCAGATTATGATGTAGAAAAAGCTGAAAAAGGCATTATCTACATCGATGAGATCGATAAAGTAGCAAGAAAATCAGAAAACCCTTCTATCACTCGTGATGTATCTGGGGAAGGTGTACAGCAAGCCCTTTTGAAAATTCTTGAAGGAACAGTCGCTAGTGTACCGCCTCAAGGTGGACGTAAGCATCCTCATCAAGAATTCATTCAGATTGATACAACAAATATCCTCTTCATTTGTGGTGGAGCCTTTGACGGCATTGAGCAAATCATCAAACGCCGCCTAGGTCAAAAAGTGATTGGATTCGGTGCGGAAAATAAAATTGAAGATCTTGAAAAAGAAGTCCTTCTATCAAAAGTTCTGCCAGAAGACTTACTTCGCTTCGGTTTAATCCCAGAATTCATCGGTCGTCTTCCGGTTATTGCAAGCCTAGAGCCGTTAGATGAAAAAGCACTTGTAGAAATCTTGACGAAGCCTAAAAATGCGCTCGTTAAGCAATATACAAAAATGCTTGAGCTTGATGATGTTGAGCTTGAGTTTGAAGAAGATGCTCTTAGCGAAATTGCGAAAAAAGCAATTGAGCGTAAAACAGGAGCTCGTGGTCTTCGCTCCATCATTGAAGGCATCATGCTTGATGTGATGTTTGATCTTCCATCTCGTGATGATATTGAGAAATGTGTCATTACTGGTGCAACGGTTGCTGATGGTGAGCCGCCTCGTCTTGTCTTAAAAGACGGTACAGTCGTGAATAAAGATACAAAAACATCAGCATAAGCCCATTTGAATGACTCCTGAATCTTTTGATTCAGGAGTTTTTTATTTATCGTGGAAGTTGTGTTTATTCCGTCCAGCTCTAGGAAATACTAGCAGACAGAAACCAATACATAACGATAGATGAAGGAGGGAGCACCGATTGAGCTGGACAGGAATCGTATTATTCATACAACTGTTCTTTGGTATCGTCATCGGGTTGTACTTTTGGAACTTACTGAAAAATCAGCGCACACAAAAGGTGACGATCGATAAAGAATCAAAGAAAGAAATGGAAGCACTCAGAAAGATGCGATCCATTAAACTGAGTGAACCTTTATCAGAGAGAGTCCGGCCAAAGGGGTTTCAAGATATTGTAGGGCAGGAAGACGGTATACGTGCACTTAAAGCTGCCCTGTGTGGACCGAACCCGCAACATGTCATCGTCTACGGGCCGCCTGGTGTTGGAAAAACAGCTGCTGCCCGTCTAGTGATGGAAGAGGCGAAGCGTCACGCTGATTCACCATTTAAAAAAGATGCAGTATTTGTTGAGCTTGATGCCACAACGGCAAGATTTGATGAACGAGGCATCGCAGACCCTTTGATTGGTTCCGTACATGATCCCATTTATCAAGGAGCAGGGGCCATGGGACAGGCCGGCATTCCGCAGCCGAAACAAGGAGCGGTCACACATGCTCATGGTGGCGTTCTCTTTATCGATGAAATTGGAGAACTGCATCCGATTCAAATGAACAAAATGCTCAAAGTGCTAGAAGATCGAAAAGTGTTTTTAGATAGTGCTTATTACAGTGAAGAAAATACGCAGATCCCGAATCACATCCATGATATTTTTCAAAATGGGTTGCCCGCTGATTTTCGACTGATTGGCGCCACGACAAGAACACCGGACGAAATTCCGCCGGCTATTCGATCAAGATGTTTGGAGATTTTCTTCAAGGATTTGGATCAGCATGAGCTGAAAATTGTTGCAGCTAAAGCAGTCGAGAAAATACAGAAGGAATTAAGTGATGAAGGGCTGAACCTGTTAACATCCTATGTGAAAAATGGACGTGAAGCGGTCAACATGGTACAGATTGCCGCAGGTATGGCTGTCACTGAAAACCGAAAGGATATTACGATTGCCGATGTAGAATGGGTCATTCATTCAAGCCAGCTGACACCAAGATATGAACAAAAAGTACCGGAAAAGCCAAAAGTAGGAGTAGTAAATGGTCTTGCCGTGTATGGACCGAACAGCGGGGCTCTGCTTGAAATTGAAGTGAACATTTGTAAAGCGCTTGAAAAAGGCAGTATCAATATTACTGGTATTGCGGAAGAAGAAAGCATCGGCAATCAGTCGAAATCGATCAGACGGAAAAGTATGGCGAAGGGCTCAGTTGAAAATGTCTTAACCGTGCTTCGAAACTTAGGCATACGAACAAATGAATATGATATCCACATTAATTTTCCGGCTGGTGCCCCGATTGATGGGCCATCTGCTGGAATTGCGATGGCCACAGCCATTTTCTCAGCCATTCATCAAATTCCGATTGATCATTTAACGGCGATGACCGGTGAGATTGGATTACAAGGTCAGGTGAAGCCGATCGGCGGTGTCATACCAAAAATCAAGGCAGCCAAACAAGCGGGTGTCAAAACAGTGATCATCCCTTATGACAATCAGCAGTCGATCTTAAAAGAGATTGAAGGGGTTACGATTGTGCCTGTGAAGCACTTCCAAGAAGTGCTGGATCAGTGTTTGGTCAATCCGCCAGATGAGAAGAAAGATGGACTAGAAGAAGAAATGAAAAGGAAATCTGTTTAATCCCCATCTCATATGGGGATTTTTTAGTGAAATAGATCTTTTTTTCTTTTTCAAGATAAAAAGAAAGGGTATACTACGGTAAGATCATCATTTCTCAAGTCTTTTACATTGTACAAGACTGAAACAGGTATATTATAATGATTCATACTAGTGACGGAGGTGTCTATCAACATGGCAGATGAAATCAAAAAGAATGTTCCGCTCCTTCCACTGCGAGGCTTGCTTGTTTATCCAACAATGGTCTTGCATTTGGACGTTGGGCGCGAAAAGTCTGTTCAAGCATTAGAACAGGCGATGATGAACGATCATATGATTTTTCTAGCAACACAGCGGGAAATTTCAATAGATGAACCAGGTGAAGAGGAAATTTTCAAAGTTGGCACCTACACAAAAATTAAACAAATGCTGAAGCTGCCAAATGGAACGATCCGTGTGCTCGTCGAAGGCTTAAATCGAGCGCAGATCGAATCCTACATGGAGCTAGAAGACTATACGTCAGTCGATATTAAAGAGTTGACAGAAGAAGAGTTAAAGGACGCAGAAGCAGAAGCACTCATGCGCACTTTGTTAGATCACTTTGATCAGTACATAAAAATTTCAAAAAAAATCTCAGCTGAAACATATGCAACGGTGACGGATATTGAAGAACCTGGAAGAATGGCGGATATCGTCGCTTCCCACCTTCCTTTGAAATTAAAAGACAAGCAAGAAGTGCTGGAAACAGTCGATGTCAAAAAACGGTTGAATCGGGTCATCAGTCTCATTCACAATGAAAAAGAAGTGCTAGAGATTGAAAAGAAAATTGGCCAGCGTGTCAAACGTTCAATGGAGCGAACGCAAAAAGAATATTATTTGCGCGAACAAATGAAAGCTATTCAAAAAGAGCTTGGAGACAAAGAGGGGAAAACAGGCGAAGTCAGTACGCTTATGGCTAAAATTGAAGAGTCCGGCATGCCAGATTCCGTTCGTGAAACGGCTTTAAAAGAACTGAACCGTTATGAAAAAATCCCTTCAAGCTCTGCTGAGAGTTCTGTCATTCGCAATTATATTGATTGGCTGATCAATCTGCCGTGGGGCACTTATACAGAAGATCGTCTAGATTTAAAGCTTGCAAGCGAAATTTTAGATGACGAGCACCACGGGCTTGAAAAAGTAAAAGAGCGGGTACTCGAATATCTTGCTGTTCAGAAACTGACAAATTCATTAAAGGGACCGATTCTTTGCTTGGCAGGACCTCCTGGGGTAGGGAAGACGTCACTTGCTAAATCCATTGCCAAATCACTCGATCGAAAGTTTATCCGTATCTCTCTTGGCGGTGTACGTGATGAATCTGAGATCCGTGGTCATCGAAGAACTTATGTAGGTGCGATGCCGGGCCGTATCATTCGCGGGATGAGCAAGGCGGGCACGATGAATCCGGTCTTTCTTTTAGATGAAATTGATAAAATGTCTTCTGACTTTAGAGGAGATCCGTCTTCTGCGATGCTTGAGGTGTTAGATCCAGAGCAAAATCATAACTTTAGCGATCATTATATTGAAGAGACATTTGATTTGTCTCAAGTTTTATTTATCGCAACTGCCAACAATTTAGCAACCATTCCAGGTCCACTTCGTGATAGAATGGAGATTATCACGATTGCAGGGTATACGGAAGTTGAAAAAGCAGAAATTGTGAAAGATCACCTTCTGCCGAAGCAGCTAAAGGAGCACGGATTAAAGAAAGGGAACTTGCAGCTTCGTGAAGCAGCGATTTACGATATGATTCGCTATTACACAAGAGAAGCAGGAGTCCGCGGATTAGAGCGTCAGCTTGCGGCGATTTGCCGAAAAGCGGCAAGAGCAATTGTGGCTGAAGACCGCAAACGCATCACAGTGACGGAAAAGAACTTATCTGAATTCCTCGGAAAAAGACTTTACCGTTATGGTCAGGCGGAAACGACAGATCAGGTCGGCGTTGTCACAGGGCTTGCATATACCACAGTTGGCGGAGACACTTTGTCCATCGAGGTCTCACTCTCACCGGGTAAAGGCAAGCTTTTGCTAACAGGTAAGCTCGGTGATGTCATGAGAGAATCTGCGCAGGCGGCATTCAGTTATATTCGTTCAAAAGCAGATGAACTGAACATTGATCCTCAATTTAATGAAAAGCACGATATTCATATCCATGTTCCAGAGGGTGCGGTTCCAAAGGACGGGCCATCAGCTGGTATTACCATTGCGACGGCTCTTGTATCAGCACTCACAGGACGTCCTGTTTCAAAAGAGGTTGGCATGACAGGAGAAATTACGTTAAGAGGAAGAGTGCTTCCGATTGGCGGATTAAAAGAAAAAGCATTAGGCGCACATCGTGCAGGACTGAAAACGATTATTCTTCCAAAGGACAATGAGAAGGATATTGATGATATTCCTGAAAGTGTGAGAGAAGGATTAACTTTTATTCCGGTTTCACATTTAGATGAGGTGCTTGAGAAAGCGTTAGTAGGAGAGGGAAGATGAAAGTAACAAAATCAGATATCGTCATTAGTGCGGTGAAACCAGAGCAGTACCCGAGCGGGGGACTGCCTGAGATCGCACTTGCTGGACGGTCAAATGTTGGAAAGTCCTCGTTCATTAACTCATTGATTAATCGGAAAAATTTAGCGCGTACGTCTTCTAAACCAGGAAAGACCCAGACGCTTAATTTTTACATTATTAATGATATGCTCCACTTTGTGGACGTCCCAGGTTATGGCTTTGCAAAAGTATCAAAAACAGAGCGCGAAGCATGGGGGAGAATGATCGAAACGTATATTACAATGCGTGAAGAGTTAAAAGCAGTCGTCCAAATTGTGGATCTGCGTCATAAGCCATCCGCAGATGATGTGAACATGTATGAATTCCTTAAATACTATGGAGTTCCTGTGATCATTATTGCGACAAAGGCCGATAAAATTCCAAAAGGCAAATGGGAAAAGCATGCGAAAGTCGTCAAACAGACACTCGACATCGACCCATCAGATGAATTAATCCTTTTCTCTTCTGAAACAAAAAAGGGAAAAGATGAAGCCTGGAATGCGATTCTTGCGAAGATTAACAGTTAAAAGAAAGGCATCTGCACAAAGCAGATGCCTCAGCGTGAAGACAAACCCTCGCATTCGTTGTCAGTCCTGCGCGCTGGTGCTCACGAATGTCAAATTCGCTCCGCGCCAGTACTCGTCCTTCCTAGACTGCAAAGGTTTTCTATCACGCTGAAAAGAAGACAAATGGCTAAAATCAAGTTCATTTTAGCCATTTATCAACATTCTAAGGCATCTGCACATAGCAGATGCCTTTTTATTGTATAAGTTATTTCCTTTTTAAAAATAATAAGAGGAGACTGACGGCAATCAATACATATGGCCAGTACAATTCAAAACCGGAAGTAGGGATCGAAAGTGTGCTAAGTTGCTTCGTAATTTGTTGAAAGAAATAAAGGAATAGACCGAGTGCAATGAGAACAACACTTTCTATTCGATATTCCTTTTTCTGTGATGATTTCATCAAAAGTGCGAGGCCGACGATGAACACAATCATCGTAAATGTATCTGGCCAGTGTTCTAATGTCGGCTGAAGGATAAAGTGTAGCGCAAGGCCTGTCATGAGCATACCGATAAACACATGAGAGGTTTCCTGTTCCTTCTTTCCTTGATATAAGAAAGCAAGGCCAAAAAGCAGTACAAGTGTATACCATTTCTCCTGATCTTTCCAAATGTCAAATTGATCTCCTGAGAGAATGGCATATAGTGCTACAGCCAGCAAAGTGAGCGGCAGCAAAATAGATTTCTTCTTCAAAGATGTCACCTTCTTATAAGCAGATCATTTGTCCGCACGCGCCAAATCTGGTAAATTGCTTGAAGTGATGATATGGCATTCGATGTCGAACATTTTTCTACTATATCACAACATTTTTGAAATCTGTTCACAATTTTTATCCAGTTAAAAATGAATATATGTTATAATCATTATAAATAATAAATTCTATATTGTAATTATTATAAATTAGACAGGGCGTTGGGGGTGCAAGCTGAAGTTATGCATATTCTTGTTGTGGGTTTAGATTATAAAACAGCCCCTGTTGAGATACGGGAACAGCTGAGCTTTGAACCGAGCGAGCTCGGAACAGCGATGTCCAAGCTTAAAGAAGAAAAAAGCATTCTAGAGAATATCGTCATCTCAACATGTAATCGAACAGAGATCTACGCAGTTGTAGATCAGCTTCATACTGGTCGGTTTTATATAAAAAGATTTTTAGCAGATTGGTTCGGTTTAGAAAAAGAAGATGTCTCTCCATATTTGAAGTTTTATGAAAATGATGGAGCGGTTGAGCATTTATTCCGGGTTGCCTGTGGACTTGATTCTATGGTCATTGGTGAAACACAAATACTCGGTCAAGTGCGCTCAAGCTTTAAAGTCGCTCAAGAGGAGAAGACCATTGGTACCGTTTTCAATTATTTGTTTAAGCAGGCGGTAACAGTTGCGAAGCGCTCTCATGCGGAAACAGATATTGCGTCTAATGCTGTATCTGTCAGCTATGCGGCAGTGGAACTTGCCAAAAAAATCTTTGGACGTCTTTCTGATAAACATGTCCTTATTCTTGGTGCGGGTAAAATGGGCGAGCTGGCGGCTCAAAACCTTCAAGGTCAAGGGATTGGCCAGGTAACAGTCATCAATCGAACGTTTGAAAAGGCCAAAGAACTGGCCGGCCGTTTTTCAGGAGAGCCTAAGAGCTTGAATCAATTAGAAAAGACATTATCTGAAGCAGATATTTTAATTAGCTCTACTGGGGCTAAACAATTTGTGATTACAAAAGAAATGGTCGAAAAAGCGAACAAACAGAGAAAAGGCAGACCTCTATTCATGGTGGATATTGCAGTACCACGTGATTTAGATCCAGCTATTTCTGAAGTAGAAGGTGCTTTTTTGTATGACATTGATGACCTTGAGGGCATTGTGGCAGCTAACCTGAAAGAGCGACGTGCAGTAGCTGAAGAGGTGGAGCTTCTCATCGAAGCTGAAATTGTGGAATTTAAGCAATGGCTTAATACGCTCGGAGTGGTTCCTGTAATTTCTGCTTTAAGAGAAAAAGCACTCTCGATTCAAGCGGATACGATGCAAAGCATCGAACGAAAGCTTCCAAACCTCACAAATCGTGAAATGAAGCTGTTAAATAAACATACGAAAAGCATCATCAATCAAATGCTGAAAGATCCTATCTTAAAGGCCAAAGAAATTGCCGGGGAGCCGAATGCAGAGGAAAAACTTTTACTCTTTAAAGAAATCTTTGATTTACAGGTTGAAGATGAAGAGCAAAAGGCAGAGCCGATGCAGGTGGAGCAAGGGGCGTTTCAGCTGTTTAAAACAAATATGGCACAAGGCCTTGCTACAGTTGCCAGTGAGTGATTAGGCGATGATGGAATCCATTGTAGCGAGACTAGGTGAAGCGACGACCTTGATCTATGCACTCAGTGTCTTGTTCTATTTCATAGATTTTCTTCAACACAACCGGAAGGCTGGAAAAATGGCTTTCTGGTTGCTTTCTATTGTCTGGCTGCTGCAAACAGTCTACATGTTTTATATTATGATGGAAACAGACCGATTCCCTGTGTTGAATGTAGCAGAGGGGTTATATTTTTATACGTGGGTGCTTGTGACATTGTCACTTGTTTTGACAAAAGTATTACGCGTTGAATTTATTGTCTTTTTTACAAATGTGATTGGTTTTTCCATGATGGCGATTCACACCTTTACACCATCCGATCTTCATTCTGCCGAACTGACGGGAAAGCTGACGAGTGAGCTACTCGTCATTCATATTACGATGGCCATTTTATCATACGGCGCTTTTTCACTTTCATTTGCTTTTTCACTACTCTACCTATTTCAATATCGTTTGCTGAAAAAGAAAAAATGGGGAAAATGGCTTTTGAGAATTGAAGACTTATCAAAGCTTGATCATATGGCGTATGTCTTAAATATTATTGGCGTGCCGATGCTCTTGCTTAGTTTAATTCTTGGCATTATATGGGCATATATTTCGTATGATACGTTGTACTGGACAGATGCAAAGGTGCTCGGTTCGTTTATTATGCTGTTTTTATACGGCTTTTACTTATACATTAGACTGGTGAGAAATATGCAGGGCAAAATCGTGGCGCGATGGAATGTCGCTTCATTTCTTGTGCTGATGATCAATTATTTTCTGCTTGGTAGCTTATCAACCTTTCATTGGTTTCAATAATGATGAGTCTTAAGGGCATTGTCGGGAGGAAGACGTAATGCGTACAATTAAAGTAGGTTCTAGACGAAGTAAACTTGCGATTACACAAACAAAATGGGTCATTCAAAAGTTGTCTGAACTAAACCCTTCTTATTCTTTTGAAATTAAAGAGATTGTGACAAAGGGTGATCAAATTTTAGATGTGACCTTATCAAAGGTTGGCGGAAAAGGTCTGTTTGTTAAAGAGATTGAACAGGCAATGCTGAACCATGATATCGATATGGCAGTACACAGCATGAAAGATATGCCGGCCTCTCTTCCGGAAGGTTTAGTCATCGGCTGTATTCCTGAGCGTGAAGATGTGCGGGATGCATTGATTTCAAAGGATCATCTCCGTCTTCATGAACTGCCAAAGGGAGCGGTTGTGGGAACGAGCAGCTTACGGCGCAGTGCCCAGCTTCTTCAGGAGAGACCAGATCTTGAGATTAAATGGATCCGTGGAAACATTGATACGAGACTTGAAAAACTGAAAAATGAAGAATATGATGCGATTATTCTAGCGGCTGCCGGATTGTCTAGAATGGGCTGGAGTCAAGAAGTCGTGTCGGAATTTTTATCTCCTGATACTTGCCTTCCTGCTGTAGGGCAGGGCGCATTGTCGATAGAATGCCGGGGAGATGACGAAGAGCTATTGCACCTGTTAGCTCAATTCACAAATGAGTATACAAAGAAAACGGTCCTTGCTGAAAGAGCTTTCCTTCAACAAATGGATGGAAGCTGTCAAGTGCCGATCGCTGGTTACGCAACGATGAATGAGCGTGATGAAATTGAATTGACAGGTCTTGTGGCATCTGCGGATGGGCATACGATTATTCGAGAAACCGTAACAGGTACTGACCCTGAGACAATCGGAACAGCATGTGCGAAGCAGATGGCTGATAAGGGAGCAAAGGATTTGATCGACAAGGTGAAAAAGGATCTGTCTTCCCAATGACGATAGCCAAATCGCTTTACGGACAGACGGTGCTTGTCACTCGAAATGAACGTCAAGCGGGTGCGTTTCAGCAGAAAATTGAAGCGCTGAACGGCCATGCTGTTTTAACCTCTCTTATCAGGTTTGAGCCAACGCTGACAAAAGAAAAAGCGAAGGCATTTTTAGAAGACTTAGAAGCAAGCCATTGGCTTGTGTTTACAAGTGTAAATGGTGCGTCTTTTTTTCTCAGTTATATAGAGAAGCATCAATTACATCAAAGCTTATCCCACTTGAAAGTGGCGGCCGTAGGTGAAAAAACATCTGCCTATCTGATGCAGCACGGCTTAAAAGTGGATGTGGTTCCAGAACGTTTTATAGCAGAAGAACTGGCAGATGCTTTAATTGAACATGTACACCCAGAAGAATGTGTCTTTGTAGCAAAAGGTCACCTGTCACGAGATGTGGTGAAGAATACCCTCGTTCCGCTTGGCATTGACGTAAAAGAGTGGATTATATATGAAACAGTGAAGGATGAGGACGGAATTATCGCACTCAAGTCGGCAATGATGGAGCAATCATTTGATTTTATTACATTTACAAGCTCCTCCACTGTTCATTCTTTTATGCACGCCATGGAGGCTGATATCGATAGAGTAGCTGCATCAGACACATGTTTTGTGAGCATCGGTCCTCTTACACAAGAGGCACTGCTTCAATACGGGATTTCTTCTGAAACCCCAGATACTTATACGATAGACGGGATGCTTGATTTGATGTGCCGTTTATCTGAAAGGAAGTTGAACCAATGATGAAATTTAACAGACACCGCAGATTGCGTACAAGCGCAGGAATGAGAGAATTGGTGAGAGAAACATTTTTAAGACCCTCTGATTTCATTTATCCCATCTTTTTTGTAGAGGGAGAGAATGTCCGGAAAGAAGTCCCTTCAATGCCGGGTGTCTATCACATTTCAGTTGATCTTGTGAAAGAAGAAGTCCAAGAGCTTGTTGACCTTGGGATTAAATCTATCATTGTTTTTGGGGTACCAGACCATAAAGACCATGTAGGCAGTGAAGCTTATCACGATCACGGGATTGTTCAAAGAGCAACGCTTGAAATCAAAAAGCATTTCCCTGAGCTTGTGGTCATTGCTGATACTTGCTTATGCCAATATACAGATCACGGACATTGCGGAATCGTTGAAGATGGAGAAATTTTAAATGATGAATCTCTTCAGCTCTTAGCGAAAACCGCTGTCAGTCAGGCTCGTGCAGGTGCAGATATCATTGCTCCATCAAACATGATGGATGGCTTTGTTATCGCAATTCGTGAGGCGCTTGATGAGGCCGGCTTTGTTCATGTGCCTGTGATGTCATATGCTGTGAAATATGCAAGTGCTTTTTACGGTCCGTTTCGTGATGCGGCGCATAGCACACCGCAGTTTGGAGATCGTAAAACGTATCAAATGGACCCTGCAAACCGCTTAGAAGCACTGAGAGAAGCGCAGTCTGATGTAGAAGAAGGCGCTGACTTCCTGATCGTGAAGCCGTCACTTTCATACTTAGATATCATGCGTGATGTGAAAAATGAATTTACACTTCCTGTTGTTGCGTACAATGTGAGCGGAGAGTATGCAATGGTGAAAGCAGCAGCTCAAAATGGCTGGATTTCTGAAAAAGAGCTTGTTCTTGAAATGCTGACTAGCATGAAACGTGCAGGCGCAGAATTAATCATTACGTATCATGCAAAAGATGCAGCGAAATGGCTCTCAGAATAAAGAACGGATAGACAGGAGGACATTGAAATGGGACGTAGCTATGAAAAGTCAAAGCAAGCATTTAAAGAAGCGCAGCAGTTAATGCCGGGTGGTGTGAACAGCCCTGTGCGCGCATTTAAATCAGTCAATACAGACCCGATTTTTATGGAACGAGGCAAAGGCGCAAAAATATACGATATTGACGGAAATGAATATATTGATTACGTCTTATCGTGGGGACCGCTTATTTTAGGTCATACGAATGACCGTGTGGTTGAAAGTATTCAGCGAGTAGCTGAACATGGTACAAGCTTCGGTGCTTCTACTTTAGTTGAAAATGAATTAGCTAAGCTTGTATCAGAACGAGTTCCTTCTATTGAGGTCATTCGTATGGTCAGCTCTGGAACAGAGGCGACGATGAGTGCGCTTCGTCTAGCACGTGGTTTTACAGGCAGAAACAAAATTGTGAAATTTGAAGGCTGTTATCATGGCCACGGTGATTCTTTGCTCATTAAAGCTGGTTCGGGTGTGGCAACGCTTGGACTTCCGGATAGCCCTGGTGTCCCTGAAGGTACAGCAAGCAATACGATCACCGTTCCATACAATGATTTAGAAAGCATCAAAGTCGCTTTTCAAGAATTTGGAGACGACATTGCAGGTGTCATTGTAGAACCAGTTGCAGGAAATATGGGGGTTGTCCCTCCGCAAGAAGGTTTCTTGCAAGGATTGAGAGACATCACAGAGGAATATGGCTCTTTACTCATTTTTGATGAGGTCATGACAGGCTTCCGTGTGGATTATCATTGTGCACAAGGCTATTTTGGCATTACGCCTGATCTGACATGTCTTGGTAAAGTCATCGGAGGCGGCCTGCCAGTGGGCGCTTATGGCGGTAGAGCGGACATTATGAGACAAATTGCGCCAAGCGGCCCGATTTATCAAGCAGGAACGTTATCCGGTAACCCGCTTGCGATGACAGCAGGTCTTGAAACATTAAAACAGCTGACACCTGAGTCTTATGAAGAGTTTAGACGCAAAGGAGATCGTTTGGAAGAAGGCATTTCAAAAGCGGCGAAAGCACATGGGATTCCATTAACATTTAACCGTGCCGGTTCCATGATCGGATTCTTCTTTACAAACGAACAAGTCGTCAATTACGATACAGCGAAAACAGCTGACCTCGCTTTATTCGCTGAATTCTACAAGGAAATGGCTGATCACGGCATCTTCCTTCCACCTTCACAATTCGAAGGGCTGTTCCTCTCAACTGCTCATACGGATGAAGACATCGAGTATACAATTGAGACAGTTGAAAAGGTATTTCAAAAATTAGCTCAGTAACCAAAAGCCGATATGGAGACATATCGGCTTTTTGCTTTGCATAAAACCAATCATATTTTCACCGCCTTCTTCATACACCTGTATTGACATCTAATTTTATTTTGAAGGATTAGATGAAAGGAGGACACCGACTTGTCTCAAAACAATCGATTACAGTTTTCGGTAGAAGAGTCCATTTATTTCAAAAACGGACAGGAAGTCAGTGAGCTACTGTCAATTTCTCTCGATCCTGACATTCTCGTTCAAGAAGTGAATGATTATGTTTCCATTAGAGGTTCACTCGAGCTAACAGGAGAATACAACATAAATCAAGAGGAGCTAATGGGTGAATCCAGTTCCTATGCATCATACAGGCAGGCTGATGAGGTGAAGGTAAGAGAGGATGGAACAGCGGAGCTGCTGCATCAATTTCCGGTGGATATCACGATCCCCAAGAACAAAATTAGTCATTTAAATGATGTATTTGTGTTTATTGATGCATTTGATTACCAGCTGACAGAAAGCCGTTTGCTCACGATTCAGGCTGATTTGGCCATTGAAGGTCTGTTAGATGAAGGAACGCCTGAACCACTTGTAGAAGAGCCATATGAATTTGTCCATCGTGCTGAAGAGGAATATGGCGATGTCACCTATGAATATCAGGCGCAGCCTGAATATGAAGAGCAAGAAATGCTGCCACGTGAAGAGCATGAAGAAAATGCAGAACAGCAGGCCGCTTTGCAACATGAAGCGCGAACTGAACAAGAAGAGGATGAAATAGACATCGAGACGGTGATGGTGGAAGAAGCAGAAGAAGAAGAGGAGGAATACGAGGAAGAAGAAGCCGTGGCGCTTGGGTATCGTTCCTTCCCAGAAGCTCAAGTGCAAGAGCCGCCATTCTTTGACCCGCCTAAGCTGCTAGAAGAAGAGGCGCGGGATGAGACGTTCTTTGAGGTGGAAGTGAGGAAAGACCCTGAAGCAGAGAGCAAGGAGGAAGAAGAAGAGCCGCCAGCTTATCCAGCCTTTGAATCACCTGCTTATCAGATGGAACAGACGCAGGAAGAGCGGGATGACAGCTATCAGTTCGAACGATTATATGAACGTGAAGTACCAAAGGTGTATGAATCAGCTCAAGAAGCTGAGGAGTTTGAACATGACCAGAGAGAAGCGTCTGGCAGTGAGAATTCTCTTTATTTAACGAAGCTGTTCGCTAAGCAGGAGGAGGAAGATTTTTCTCGCATGAAAATATGTATAGTTCAGCAAGAAGATACGGTCGATCGTATTTGTGAGCGATATCAGTTGAATGTGCAGCAGCTCCTTCGAACGAATTCATTGTCGGTGGATGCAGAGCTTGAAGAAGGGCAGATTCTTTATATTCCTGAATATCAAAAAAGTAACGCATAGTATGAGATGATGGACCGAGAAAATGTGGTGAGAGAACGTGGATGAAATCCAATCTGTCCTATACGAATACGGGCTTGAGGCTGAATATATCGAACCTGTCAGTCCAGCTGTCGTTAGAGTGTATACAAAGCAGGGCGTATTTGCACTAAAGCGGGTAAAGCCCCATCGACACATGCAGTTTACAGAGCAAATGCTTGAACTAGAATCAAAAGGCTATCGCTCGTTTGTGCCGATTTATCGCACGAAGAGCGGTTCCTTTTTCTCTAATCATCGAGAAAGCCAGTACACGTATTATCTCATGCCATGGCTGACCAATGAAAAGAGAGAAGAGCAGGACGATAAACATGAATATTTATTTCAAGAGATTGCAAGACTTCATAAACGAACAGAAGTTATGATGGACATTACTGAGCAGGAAATAGAGGCTCACTACACCCAAATGAAAAGCAAATGGGAAACAGAGAAAGACATGTATGAACGATTTATCGAGCGGGCAGAACAAACATGGTATATGTCGCCATTTGAGCTGGCTGCTGCTATGTATTTTTCAGAAGCGATGTCTGCAAGTGAATTTGCACTTGAACGTTTAGAGGATTGGCATGAGGAAATGAAAGACCAAGAGACGACACGTATTGTGTTAAACCATGGGCAATTGTCAATCCATCATTTTTTGTACAATGATGTAGGTACAGGACATTTCACCAATTTTGAGAGGTCCAAAAAGGCTGCCCCCATTTATGACCTTTTGACCTTTTACTATCGCACATTCAAAACCTACCCTACTCCTTGTCCTGAATGCACATCTTTGTTTTATACGTATCAAAAGGGAAATCCACTTCGTGAGGAAGAGATTCATTTGTTCTTGAGCTACCTCGCTTATCCGCAGGGTTTGTTTGATACGGTGAAAGCCTATGAAGCAGGCGGACAGGATGAGATGGAAAGTTGTCAGGAGCTGTTAAGGGCGTATTGGCAAATGAAAAATTCTGAGCCGACCGTCATGAAAATACACGAAATTGAGCAGGCTAGACGCCTTGAAGAAGAACAAAATGCCTCGTCATCAGAAGAGTGACGAGGTTGTTTGCTGTTGCGCTATGAAATGTCTAACGAGGGACCTATACATAAGAGTGAGCCTGCAGCTTTCAGCTCTCTTAAAACCAATCAAGGTGAAAGGCACAGGCGAGAAATATAAGAATTCCTAAGATGAGGACGTCAAATGTTGTGGGAAAAATGATCGTGCGAAAGCCTTGAAATATGGCAATCGGGAGAACGACTTGGGAGGCAACTGCCCGAATTTGTCTAAGCCATGGGGGGAGTGTGTAAGGATTGATCTTTTTCAAAATAAAACGCCCTCCTTCTTTATTTTGTTATTATCATATGGGCAAAGAGGCAAAGGGTGCCTGCCCAATTTGTATAAAGAAGAAGAAAAGCGGAAAAGATGATTGACGAAAACAAAAGGCATTTAGTAATATTAATAAAAGATGAGTATAAGCTGATGAACGTGATATATCGTAAGCGTGGATCAGGAAGAGTACGAGCAAGACCCTAAAGAGAGGGAAACCAATAGCTGAAAGGTTTTCTAGGATGTACTTGTTTGGAAGGTCGCCTGTGAGCTTAATTTCTTGAAACATGTAGTAGAGAAATTCGGGAGATCCCCGTTATCCTTTAGAGAGTACGGGACACGTCTAAGTGTTTCGTGAAAAAAGGTGGTACCGCGAAAAAGCTTTTTCGTCCTTTTATAAGGATGAGAAGGCTTTTTTATGTTTCATCAGCCGAAAAAATGTGGAGGTAACACAAATGGGAACAAATAATCAAGAAATGCCAACAAAGTACGATCCAAATGCGATTGAGAAAGACCGATATACGTACTGGCTTGAAGGGAAATTCTTCGAAGCACAAAATGACAAAACGAAAGATCCATATACAGTCGTCATTCCTCCACCAAACGTGACAGGAAAATTACACTTAGGGCATGCGTGGGATTCAACCCTTCAAGACATCGTGACTCGTATGAAACGGATGCAGGGCTATGATGTTTTATGGCTGCCAGGAATGGACCATGCGGGTATTGCAACACAAGCCAAGGTAGAGGCGAAGCTTCGCGAAGAAGGTGTGAGCCGCTATGATCTCGGACGTGAAAAATTTGTAGAAGAAACGTGGAAGTGGAAAGAAGAGTATGCCGATTTTATTCGCAGCCAGTGGGCGAAAATGGGTCTAGGTCTAGACTATTCGCGTGAGCGTTTTACATTAGATGAAGGCTTGAATAAAGCGGTCCGCCAAGTGTTTGTTCAATTGTATGAAAAAGGATTGATCTATCGCGGAGAATACATCATTAACTGGGACCCAGCAACAAAAACGGCCCTTTCTGATATTGAAGTTATCTATAAGGATGTGCAAGGTGCGTTTTATCACTTGAGATATCCGCTTGCAGATGGATCAGGTTCGATTGAAATTGCAACGACAAGACCTGAAACGATGCTTGGAGATACGGCAGTCGCTGTACATCCTGAAGATGAACGCTATCAGCATTTGATTGGGAAAACAGTTGTTTTACCAATTACAGGCCGAAAGATTCCAATCGTTGGGGATGACTATGTCGATATGGAATTTGGATCAGGAGCTGTAAAAATAACACCGGCTCATGACCCGAATGACTTCGAGCTTGGAAACCGTCATAACCTGGAGCGCATTCTTGTGATGAATGAAGATGGCACAATGAATGGAAATGCGCTTCAATACAAAGGAATGGACCGCTTCGAATGTCGTAAACAGCTTGTGAAAGATCTTCAAGAAGAAGGCATTTTGTTCAAAATTGAAGACCACATGCATTCAGTTGGTCACAGTGAGCGCAGTGGCGCTGTAGTGGAGCCATATTTATCAACACAATGGTTTGTGAAAATGCAGCCGCTCGCAGATGAAGCCATCAATCTGCAAAAAGGTGATGAGCAAGTTCAATTTGTTCCAGACCGATTTGAAAAGACGTATTTACACTGGATGGAAAATATCCGTGACTGGTGTATTTCTCGTCAGCTATGGTGGGGCCACCGCATCCCGGCTTGGTATCATAAAGAAACGAAGGAAGTATACGTTGGACTTGATGCGCCAGAAGATATTGAAAACTGGGAGCAAGATAACGATGTACTTGATACATGGTTTAGTTCAGCGCTTTGGCCTTTCTCTACAATGGGCTGGCCAGATGCAGAAAGTGAAGACTTCAAGCGCTATTATCCAACCAATCTGCTTGTAACAGGCTATGACATCATCTTCTTCTGGGTATCTCGTATGATCTTCCAAGGTCTTGAATTCACAGGAGAAAAACCATTTAAAGATGTCCTCATTCACGGTCTTATTCGCGATGAACAAGGGCGTAAAATGAGTAAGTCACTTGGCAACGGAATTGATCCAATGGAGGTCATCGACAAGTACGGTGCAGATTCACTGAGATATTTCTTAGCGACAGGAAGCTCTCCAGGTCAAGATTTACGTTTTAGCTTTGAAAAGGTTGAATCCACTTGGAACTTTGCGAACAAAATTTGGAACGCATCCCGTTTTGCTCTCATGAATATGGATGGTTTAACGTACGATGAGCTTGATTTGACAGGAGAAAAATCAGTTGCTGATCAATGGATTTTGACACGCTTAAATGAAACAATTGAAAGTGTCACACAGCTTGCTGACAAGTATGAATTCGGTGAAGTAGGCAGACATTTATACAACTTCATTTGGGATGATTTCTGTGATTGGTACATTGAAATGGCGAAACTTCCGCTTTATGGAGAAGATGAAGCAGCGAAGAAAACGACTCGTTCGATCCTTGCGTATGTATTAGATCAAACGATGAGACTTCTTCATCCGTTTATGCCGTTCTTAACAGAAGAAATCTGGCAGCATCTACCTCATGAAGGTGAGTCCATTACTGTAGCGGCATGGCCTGAAGTGAAGCCGGAGCTTTCCAACGAACAAGCTTCTGCTGATATGAAACTGCTTGTTGAACTGATTCGTTCTGTTCGTAACATTCGCAGTGAAGTGAACACGCCAATGAGCAAACAAGTTGAGCTTTACATTAAAGCATCTACGTCTGATGTTCAGGAACGTTTAGAGAAAAATCGTTCATATATTGAGCGCTTCACGAATCCAAGTGTTCTTGAAATTGGCACAGATGTCCCAGCTAGTGATAAAGCGATGACGGCTGTTATTTCTGGAGCAGAACTCATTCTGCCGCTTGAAGGCTTAATCAACTTAGATGAAGAAATTGCTCGTCTGCAAAAAGAGCTGGATAAACTGACAAAAGAAGTGGAACGAGTTCAGAAAAAGCTTGGCAATGAAGGCTTTATGAAAAAAGCGCCTGAAAGTGTCGTAGAAGAAGAGCGTGCGAAAGAACGTGATTATGTCGCAAAACGCGAAGCTGTTCAAAAGCGTATTGAAGAGCTGAAAGCATAAGAGTGAAAAGACGGCTCCTAATGAATTGGAGTCGTCTTTTTTGAAAATTTCGTATGAAATGAGAGATGACATTGTTTACAACCTATCATGAAGCCATTGAATGGATTCATAGCAGACTCGCTTTCGGTGTCAAACCGGGACTTGAACGAATGAAATGGCTGATGGACAGACTAGACCATCCTGAACAAAAAATAAAAGCGGTGCATGTAGCTGGAACAAATGGAAAAGGATCAACGATTGCATTTACTCGATCCATTTTACAGTCAGCGGGCTATTCAGTTGGAACCTTCACCTCGCCATTTATTTTAACGTTCAATGAACGAATTAGTGTTAATGGGGAGCCGATTTTGGACGAAGAGTGGCTGAGTTTGGTGAACGAAATCAAGCCTTTAGTTGAAGAATTAGATGATACAGAGCTTGGTGCAGCAACAGAGTTTGAGATCATTACAGCATGTGCGTTTGCTTATTTTGCCCATGTGCACCAAGTAGACTTTGTCCTCTTGGAAACAGGACTTGGCGGAAGACTTGATTCTACAAATGTGGCAGCGCCCATCTTAACAGCAATTACGTCGATTGGACACGATCATATGGCCATTTTAGGCGACACACTTGATCAGATTGCAGCAGAAAAAGCTGGCATTATTAAAGCTGGGGTTCCGATGATCACGGCCGTTCATCAAGCGGAAGCTCTTACTGTGATTCAACACAAAGCCGAAGAAAAGAATGCGCCGTTTATCTCGTTACATGATACTTGTACCTTTAAGGACCAGCAGCCGACGGAAACAGGTGAACGCTTCACATTTACTACCCCAAAAAGGGAGTACTCGCAGCTAGAGACAGGGTTAATCGGAACGCATCAAATGCAGAACGCCTCCCTTGCCATTCTACTGATCGAATGGCTGGAGCAAGAAGGATATATCCATGTGCTAAATGAGCAAGTGTATGAAGGAATTCGGCAGGCGGTGTGGGCTGGAAGATTTGAAAAGATCCAAGATCAGCCTCTTGTTTATTTAGATGGTGCTCATAACGAAGAAGGAATGGACCGTTTAATCGAAACTGTACAAGCTCATTTTTCTAGTAAACAGGTTCATGTATGTTTTAGTGCGTTAAAAGATAAACCTTACAAACAAATGATCGAAAAGCTTGAAAGGATTAGTTCATCGATTCATTTTGTTTCCTTTGACTTTCCAAGAGCTGAGTCAGCGGAAAAGCTTTATGATTGCAGTCATTTAGAAGCAAAATCGTTTGATGAAGACCCTCGTGCAGTGCTTGACTTCATTCAGAAGAAAAGAGATGACCCTTCAGCAATGATTCTGGTGACAGGTTCCCTTTATTTTATCTCAGATGTACGAAGTCGTATTTTACAGTAAGGAAAAGACGCAAATTGCTTCTATGCAATGTGCGTCTTTTTTCTTTTGATATGTAGGAGAGGGGGAAAATCACTTTTTCGCAATGTGATCAAAGGTGAATCGCTATGGTACAATCCGGTCTATTCTATTTCCGGGAGGAGTCACCTAATTTGATTGATTTTTTTATGTTTTTCACAGGCATGGTCATGGGGTCATTTTTTCATCTTGTTGGTGAGAGGCTTCCAATGAAGCGGTCTATTCTTTTTCCTCGTTCACATTGCGGAGCTTGTAAAGAGCCGCTTTCTTTTCACGACATGCTCCCGCTTGTTTCTTATATTGTATTGAAAGGGTCATGTAAGCATTGTGGAACCCGGCTCTCTTTGCTTTATCCAATGGTTGAGCTGTTGACAGGCGGCCTTTTTTTCCTCGTTTATAAACATGCTGGTTTCTCTTTTGAGGGCCTTTTTCTTGTGAGTCTATGTAGTTTATTCGTGATTGCTGTCGTGAGCGATCTTTTTTATATGAGAGTACCCAACGAGCTCTTTCTCTTCTTTTTTCCTCTTTTCGTCACATACCGCACGCTAGAACCGCTTTTTATTTGGTGGGAAGGAGCGGCATCTCTTCTTATTTGTCTTCTTTTGTTTTATAGTTTAGAACATTTCAAGCCAAATAGTATGGGGGGAGCGGATGTCAAACTATTTGGTGTGCTTGCATTTTGCTTCGGATTTAAGCCGTTTCTGACCATTCTTTTTCTTTCGTCTGTCACGGGAATGGTTTACGCAAAGGTGTTTTCTTACAAGGCAAATGAACCCTTTCCTTTTGTTCCTGCCATCGCTTGTTCTTTCTGGTTATATCTTTTTTGTGGTGATCTGTTAAACCCAATTGGTGATTTTTTTGGATGAGAAAATTGGCGAACACTTTTTGAACCTGCCGACAAAAGTCTTGTTCTTTTTTTTATTGGCTATGTTAAAGTGTGAAACAGAAAGAAGGACGGGTTACATTCGCGCTATTTCATTGGACAGAAAGGTCTTTCTTACAAACAATGTCAGAAAGCGGGGAATGACAGTGAAAAAAAGGCAGGCAAAAAAACAAGGGTTAAAGGTCAATATTAATGGCAAGGAAGAAATGCTGCATGGAGAAGAGCATCAGCCTCAAAAACAGCAAGAGGATCAAGTGACGTTTTCGAACTGGGAGGAAAAGAGGCAGTCGGAACAGGAGACAGCCGCTTCCGGGGAAGAACCGTCTAAACCGAAAGAAGAAGATTTTCAATGGGACGATGCAGCTGATCACATTTATCATTCGGATCCAAAGGTCGTCACACCTTATCAAAAGAAAAAAGGTTCTTTTGACCAGAAGTTCAGTAAAAACCGCGGTCCCTTCAAACGAGTGATGACAACGATTGTGTTTGCAGTCGTTCTAGGGACAGGCCTCGGTGTATTTGCACTAAGTTTAAGCAAAGATGGATCTGCCAATCCATCAGGAGGCGATCATATCAGCGTCTCAGCATCTGGAAGCGGGCCTTCGGCGAAAGCTGGGGGAGATGCACCACCGGCTGATCTTGCAGATACGTCAAAGGACAATGAAGGTGAAAAAAGTGCAGCAGGTCATTTTTCAACCTTTGTGGTGCAGGCTGGAAAGTTTTCTTCTGAAAAAGGAGCAGATGACTTAGTTGACAGTTTAAAAGAGGCAGGATATGCAGGTAAAAAGGTATCAATGGATGATGGATATTATGTTATTGCCGGACTTGCCACAGAACAAGGCATGACAAGTGCCGTTGGGAAAAAATTGATCGATCAGCATTTTGAAGCATGGGGAGGAAAAGAACTCTCATTTCAAGTGCCGGATGAGCTGACAGGTTTAATAGAGAAGGCATCTGTCTTATCCTCTAAGGTGATTGCAGGAGAAGATGTGGATCAAAAAGAAGTCACTCAGTTGATTTCTGAGCTTGAAAATGCCAAAACAACCGACGCACCAGCCAAAAGCAGTTTGCTGAAAGCTGTACAGCTTTTAAATGACCCATCTGCTGAAAATGGCTGGAAATCTCAGCAAGCGCTATTAGATCAACTAAATACGTAAAATCATGTTTTTAACAGCCAAACTAGTCAAAAAATGACTAGTTTTTTTCTTTTGCTTCCAACATAATGATGTAGGAACATGAAAATGGCATTTTCGTTAATTGTCGGTAAGATGTTCATTTGATAGGATGAATGGGTATCTTACTTCTTAGGCTAAACCCTGAAAGGATGAACAAACATGAACCAGTTAATACTCGCATCTCAATCACCTAGAAGAAAAGAATTGCTTGATTTAGCAGGGTTTTCTTATGACATTCAAGCAAGTGATTTAAAAGAAGAAATAAATCGAAACCTTTCTCCTGCTGAGAACGTCCAATGGTTGGCAGAACAAAAAGCAAATGATATTCAAAAAATACATCCCAAAGCTGTGATCATTGGTGCAGATACAATTGTTGCAATTGATGGCAAATGTCTTGGAAAGCCAAAAGACAAGGAAGATGCAGCCTCAATGCTTCAATTATTGTCAGGTAAGACACATCAAGTCTTGACTGGTGTCACGATTCAATCAGAGAATAGAAAAGAAACATTTTATGAACAGACAGACGTGACATTTTGGCCGCTTACACAAGATGAAATAGACCGCTATATTGAAACCGGTGAGCCTCTTGATAAAGCTGGAAGCTACGGCATTCAAGGAAAAGGTGCACTGTTTGTACAAAAAATAGACGGTGATTATTTTTCCGTTGTAGGACTCCCTATTGCTAAAACAGTCAGAGTGCTTGAAACATTTGGTATCACCCCTTTTTGATGACGGGAAGGAATCAAAAAAGGAGTGTAGATCTTGAATCATTTCCCTATGCTGCTGAAGCATTTTCCTCATGATGAAAAGCCGCGCGAACGATTTGTCAAATATGGCCCAAGCAGCTTATCAAACCATGAACTTGTCGCGATTCTTTTGAGAACAGGCACAAAAAAGGAATCAGTTCTTCAAGTGTCCGCAAGACTTTTGCAAACATTTGGTGGTCTTCGTTCTGTGAAGGAAGCTTCTATTGAAGAATTGTCAAAGATTCGAGGAGTTGGAAAAGCGAAGGCGATCTCTCTTTTAGCTGCTTTAGAACTCGGCACTAGATTACACCATCAAACGACGGACAATCGTTATGTGATCCGCACGCCGGAGGATGGTGCGAATTTTGTGATGGAAGATATGAGATTTTTGACGCAGGAGAATTTCGTTTGTCTTTATCTCAATACCAAAAATCAAGTTCTTCATAAACATACTGTGTTTATCGGAAGTCTAAATTCGTCGATTGTTCACCCGCGTGAAATTTTTAAAGAGGCCTTTAAACGTTCGGCCGCTTCATTTATATGTGTGCACAACCATCCATCTGGAGATCCGACGCCCAGCAGGGAAGATATTGAAGTCACACAGCGACTTTTTGAATGTGGGAAGCTGATTGGAATACAGCTGCTTGATCATCTAGTGATCGGTGATCAAAAATTTGTGAGTTTGAAGGAAAAAGGGTATTTGTAACACTTTTTTTTTCAATGTTTTACGATATAATAGAGTTTATGAGTTTTTCCCTAAAGGGAATTTTGGTTTAAGAAAGGAAGATACATACATATGTTTGGAATTGGTACAAAAGACCTTGGAATAGATCTTGGAACAGCGAATACGCTTGTTTTTATTAAAGGAAAAGGCATTGTTGTGAGAGAACCTTCGGTCGTGGCTTTGGAAACTGATACGAAGTCTATAGTGGCGGTTGGAAATGATGCTAGAAACATGATCGGTCGTACACCTGGTAATGTTGTGGCACTGCGCCCAATGAAAGACGGAGTCATTGCAGACTACGAGACGACAGCAACAATGATGAAATATTACATTAATCAAGCATTAAAAGGTAAAGGGCTTTTTGCTCGTAAACCGTACGTGATGGTGTGTGTACCATCTGGTATTACAGCAGTAGAAGAGCGTGCTGTCATTGATGCAACAAGACAAGCTGGTGCTCGTGACGCATACCCTATTGAAGAGCCATTTGCTGCGGCAATCGGTGCTAACCTTCCTGTATGGGAGCCAACTGGAAGCATGGTTGTAGATATTGGCGGAGGTACAACAGAAGTAGCCATTATTTCACTTGGCGGTATTGTGACATCTCAATCGATTCGTGTTGCAGGAGACGAGATGGATGATGCGATCAGCAGCTACATTCGTAAAACGTATAATCTTATGATTGGTGATCGCACCTCAGAAGCGATTAAAATGGAAATCGGTTCTGCGCAGCCTGACGTACATGATGAGATGGACATTCGCGGCCGTGACCTTTTAACAGGTCTGCCAAAAACGATCTCTATTACGGCAGAAGAAATTGCAAAAGCGCTTCGCGATACGGTGGAAACAATTGTCGATGCGGTCAAAATGACACTTGAAAAAACGCCACCTGAGCTGGCAGCAGATATTATGGACCGTGGAATCGTTTTAACAGGCGGTGGTGCATTGCTACGTAATCTTGACAAAGTCATTAGTGATGAAACAAAAATGCCGGTCATTATTGCTGAAGATCCGCTTGACTGTGTGGCGATCGGAACAGGGAAAGCACTAGAACATATTCACTTGTTCAAAGGAAAATCTAAAGATAATCGATAATTGGGCGTAAATAAAGAGGTGTAAGACATGCCGCAGTTTTTTATGAATAAAAGATTAATGTTGCTCCTTGTCTGTGTCATCGTACTGGTGGCCATGATTGGTTTTTCAGTGAAAAGCGGCAGAGGTGCTTCATGGCCGGAAAAATTAGTGGGGGATACGACAGGCTTTTTTCAAGGTGTCTTTCATAAACCATCACAATTTATTGCCGGTATTTATGGGAACGTACAAGATTTAAAGAACACATATGATGAAAACGAGCGTCTTCGAAAAAAACTTGATGGACAAACCCAATATGAGGCGAAACTTCAAGAACTAGAAGATGAGAACAAAAAGCTTCGCAAGCAGCTCGGATATGTGAACTCTATTCGTGACTACACGCCCATTCTTTCAACAGTCATTGCGAGAAACCCGTCCCTTTGGGATAGTTTTGTCATGATTGATAAAGGGAAAAAACAAGGCGTTGAAAAAGATATGGCGGTCACCAATGAGAGTGGTGCGTTAATTGGGAAAATTGAAAGTGATAAGCTCAACAATTTTACGTCGACTGTAAGGTTGCTAAGCTCTACAGATCAAAATAATAGAATTTCAACGAAAATTTTTGCGAAAAAGGGCAAAGAAGAACTCAATGGAATTATTAACGGTTATGACAGCAAGAAAAAAATGCTGACAATGAACATTTTAAAATCCGATGCTGATGGGGATGTCAAAAAAGGAGATCTTGTTGAAACATCTGGAGCAGGGGGCGTATTCCCGCAGGGCTTGACGATTGGAAAGGTAAGCGAAATTGAGCCGGACCATTATGGACTGACAAAAATTATTTATGTAGAACCAGCTGCTGAACTCAATAATTTAGACCGCGTGATTGTTGTGAATCGCAGCACAAGTACGGCAGATGCATCTCAATTAACGAAGGAGGAAGGCTCGTGAAACGTGTCCTTCTTGCTTTCGTCATGTTGTTTATTTTCGTATTTGACAGTATTTTTGTCGATTTAGTGAAGCTCCCATTTGTTTCAGACAATCAAATTTTAGCACCTCATTTCATCTTACTCGCACTTGTATTTATGACAGCTTTTGTGAATCAAAAATATGGTGTGATTTATGGATTTATCTTTGGACTTTTATATGACATTTCGTATACAGGTATTCTTGGTGTTCATATGTTTGGCTTTGGTGCGCTTTGCTATTTGTTAGCAAAAGCCTTCAAAGTTCTCCAAACGAATATGTTAGTCGTTGTCTTTCTATCGATGATTGCTGTTGCAGTGATGGAGTTTTATGTGTACGGCGTTCAAGCGACGATTCAACCAGGTATTATGCCTTTTAATACGTATGTCATCGAACGCTTTATTCCAACGATTCTTTTAAATACTGCTGCGTCTCTCATACTTGTTGTGCCGCTTAGGCTCTTTTTCATCAATGTGAAACAAGGACTGATCGACGAATAAAAGCAGGAGTTTGTCCAATTACGGCGAAATGAGTATGTTGTTGAGGTGAGCATCTTGAAAACTCAAAAACAGCAGTATGTGACAATAAAAGGTACAAAAAACGGATTAACATTACAGTTAAATGATGACTGTTCGTTTGAAGACCTTCTTTCTGGCTTGCGAGAGGTTCTTTTACTTGAGCAATATACAGATGGAAGAGAAGGACATAAAGTCAATGTGCATATTAAACTTGGTTTTCGATATTTAACAGAGGATCAAGAGGCGCGTTTAACTGAAGCGGTGTCTGAAAATGAACATCTCGTCATTCACTCTATTGAAAGTGACGTCATGTCAACTGAAGAGGCGAGACGTTTAAAAGCAGAGGCTGAGATTACTTCTGTAGCAAAAATTGTACGCTCTGGACAGGTGCTTTATGTCGAAGGAGATCTCTTATTAATAGGAGATGTCAACCCTGGCGGCACCATTCGTGCAGGGGGGAATATTTTTGTGCTCGGTGCATTAAAAGGTGTAGCGCATGCTGGATGTAATGGAAACAAACAAGCTGTGATTGCGGCATCTCATATGATTCCAACCCAGCTTCGTATCGCACAGGTGTTTAACCGTGCACCGGATCAAAAAGAAGATGGAAATGAAATGGAATGTGCTTATTTAGATATAGATGGCAATATGATCATTGAACGCCTGCAGCAATTGGCTCATATAAGACCTAATCTGACAAGGCTTGAGGGAGGAATGTGAAATTGGGCGAGGCTATTGTGATTACCTCAGGAAAAGGCGGCGTTGGCAAAACAACAACATCTGCAAACTTAGGCACAGCACTAGCAATTCAAGGAAAAAAAGTGTGTCTAGTTGATACCGACATCGGCCTTCGGAATTTAGATGTCGTGATGGGGCTTGAAAACCGCATTATTTATGATCTAGTCGATGTAGTAGAAGGAAGATGCAAGATTCACCAAGCGCTTGTGAAGGATAAGCGGTTCGAGGATCTTTTGTATCTTTTACCTGCTGCTCAAACAAGCGATAAAACGGCGGTAGAGCCGGAGCAGATCAAAGAATTAATTCAATCATTGAAACAAGACTTTGATTATGTTGTCATTGATTGCCCTGCTGGAATTGAGCAAGGCTTTAAAAATGCTGTATCAGGTGCTGACAAAGCGATTGTGGTCACGACACCTGAAATCTCAGCTGTGAGAGATGCAGACCGAATTATCGGCTTGCTGGAACAAGAGGATATTGAACCGCCTCGTTTGATTGTGAACCGCATTCGTACACACATGGCGAAAAATGGCGATTCGATGGATGTGGATGAAGTTGTCCATCATTTATCAATTGATCTTCTCGGCATTGTAGCCGATGATGATGATGTCATTAAGGCTTCAAACAATGGTGAACCGATTGTCATGGATGCTAAAAATAAAGTTTCCATTGCGTATCGCAATATTGCTCGCCGCGTACTAGGTGAATCTGTTCCTCTTCAATCCTTTGAAGAAGAAAACAAAGGGATGTTTGCAAAGCTGAAAGCATTTTTCGGTGTAAGAGCATAATGATTCACGTGAGATGAGACCGATTCGATGAGAATCGGTCTTTTTGTTGCATATCATATGAGGTCGCCACATAAAATGTACAAACTGTTTGTATGTAAAGGGTGATCTTATGAAAAGAGTGGACGAGTATCGAAAGAAAATAGCGCAGCGCCGCAAAATGAAGCAGCCAGCTGCTGCCCCTAAGAAAGCAGCTTTCAAGAAGAAAGATGATATTCCACCATGGGTCATGTTAACAGAAGAAGAAAAGCATTCTGGCTCGGCTTCCTACGAGTCAACTTCTCATCAGCCGAAAAAATTTCGCCATCCGTTATTTCATTCAAATACATTTGTGCTTAAATGTTTACTTTCTGCCTCTCTAGTACTGATTGCCGCTATTTCATTTAAAGGACAGGCGGGGCCTTTTCAGCAGCTGAAGCCGATGATCAGTCAAACCTTTGAACAAGATTTTCAATTTGCCGCCGCCAACCGGTGGTTTGAGAAGACTGTCGGAAACCCACTTGCCTTTTTAACCGATAAAAAAGAAGGACAAAAGGACGTACAAGCCAATCAAGAGCTGGCTGTCCCTGCCTCTGGAAAAGTGCAGGAATCCTTTACGCAAAATGGTGCCGGAGTGAAAGTTGAAACATCTGCTGAAGCCATCGATAGTATGAAAGAAGGCTATGTCGTAGAAGTGAAAAAGAAAAGTGATACGGGGCTCACAGTCGTGGTGCAGCATGCAGATAACAGCTACAGCTGGTACGGCCAACTAAAAGAAGCTGATGTGGCTTTATACGATTTTGTCGATAAAGGGGAAAAAATTGGTCAAATTGCGCTTGATAAACAAGGCAAGGGAACATATTACTTCGCCATTAAGCAAAATGAACAGTTTATTGATCCCATTCAGGTGATGACCTTTGAATAGATGGCTGCTCATGCTGACAAAGGTCCATGTTCACCCGCTCCTTTGGATAGTCATGGCATTTGCCATGCTATCAGGTCAAATTAAGCCGCTGCTTTGTCTGCTCATCATCGTCTGTGTCCATGAGCTTGGACATGCAGCGGCTGCTTGTTATTATCACTGGCGGATTCGGCGGATTTTTTTACTTCCATTTGGCGGGGCGGTAGAAGTAGAAGAGCATGGGAACCGTCCGCTAAAAGAAGAGCTGGCGGTCATTTTATGCGGACCGCTTCAGCATGTCCCGCTCCAGCTCGTCGCCTGGCTTCTCATGGAATCCTCACTTATCTCATATGACGTCTTTACGATGTTTACTTTTTATAATGTAGCGATTTTTCTAGTGAACCTTTTGCCCATTTGGCCACTTGATGGCGGGAAATTATTCTTTTTGCTCTTATCTGTTTTTTACCCTTTCCAACAGGCACATGCCCTTGCAATAAAAGGCTCTCTCATTTTTTTCGGTCTTTTGACAGCAGGGTTACTCTGTTTTGCTCCGCTACAATTCAACGGCTGGATCCTGCTCACTTTTTTAGCCTACTCGCTTGTGATGGAGCACCGGCAGCGGCATTATATCAGGGTACGTTTTTTACTAGAACGTTATTACGGTAAAAAAGAGCAAAAGGTAGAGAAACTCATTCCGCTGAGAGCGGGTGCTGAGGAGAAAATATATGAAGTGATGGCGCGATTCCAAAGGGGCTGTAAGCATCCCATTATTATCGAACGGAATGGTGTGAAAATGAGCCAGCTCGATGAAAATGAATTGCTCCATGCTTATTTTTCAGATCGAAGAACCACCTCTTCCATGGAAGATCTTCTTTTGCCGTACTAATGGTGAAAATACATTGACATTCAGCGTCTAATTTGATATATTTTTTAATGTTATGGATATGTAGCACCCGTGCTACAACCGCGCGGAGCAGGTGTAAAGAGCCTATTGGCCCCCTGTATTCGGCGAGTCTGAGTTTATTAGGAGGTGCAGAGATGTACGCAATTATCGAAACTGGTGGTAAACAAGTAAAAGTTGAAGAAGGTCAAACTGTTTATGTTGAAAAACTAGCTGCTGAAGCAGGTGAAACAGTTACTTTCGAAAACGTATTGTTTGTCGGCGGAGACACTGTCAAAGTGGGTAACCCTTCAGTTGCTGGAGCAACAGTAACGGCTAAAGTTGAAAAACAAGGTCGCGGTAAGAAAATTACTGTGTTCAAGTACAAACCGAAGAAAAACAACCACAAAAAACAAGGTCATCGTCAACCTTACACTAAAGTTGTTATCGAAAAAATCAACGCTTAAGGCGTGTGAGTGATATGATCAAAGCAACCATTACTCGGTCGCCAGCAGATGAAAGCATTACGTCTTTTCAGATGACTGGACATGCCGAGTTTGCTGAAAAAGGTCAGGATCTCGTTTGTGCAGGTGTATCTGCTGTTGTTTTCGGGTCAGTCAATTCAATTATTGCACTGACAGGAATGGATCCACTGCTTGATATTGGAGATGAAGGCGGGTATTTCTCTTTTGAACTGCCAGCTGATACAGATCCAGTCACCTTTGAAAAAGCCCAGTTGCTTTTAGAAGGCATGGTCGTTTCCTTAGAAACAATTGAACGAGATTATCACGATTATGTGAGAATATCTACAAAAAAATAGGAGGTGAACTTCATGCTTAGATTAGATCTTCAATTTTTCGCATCTAAAAAAGGGGTAGGTTCTACAAAGAACGGACGTGACTCTGAGTCTAAACGTTTAGGCGCTAAACGTGCTGATGGTCAATTCGTAACTGGTGGTTCTATCCTTTATCGTCAACGTGGAACGAAAATCTATCCAGGTGAAAACGTTGGACGCGGAGGCGACGACACTCTTTTCGCTAAAATCGACGGAACGGTTAAATTCGAACGTTTCGGTCGTGACCGTAAAAAAGTGAGCGTATATCCTGCGGCACAATAATTGCTAAAAACTCCGGTCATTGACTGGAGTTTTTTTCACTATTCAGGGAGCTTTTGCGCTTTTTACAAGTAGTACCGAAGATGATAAAAGAAGATGCACTCCATAAATATCAAAGAATGTTTGCTGACTTTGCCTCATTTTCTCCTATACGATCAGAAAAAACAACCTTTCCTCACATAACTAGTGTTTTTCTAAGCTGTCTTCTCTGTTATAATTCAGGGAGACATATTGATGATAAGACTCCTAAAAGAGAGACCAAACGATTGGGAGTGCGATAATGGAAGAGATACCAAGTAAACAAAACGAAAAATTAACTCACGTTGCATTAACGAATGAATTGATCCATCTGCTTAGTCGTTCAAGACACGACTGGATGAATAAATTGCAGTTAATCAAAGGCAACTTGACATTAGAAAAATATGACCGAGTGTTCGAAATAATAGAAGAAATGGTCATTGAAGCACAGCATGAATCCAAACTCTCAAATTTAAAAATTCCCCAATTGGCCTATTACTTTCTAACCTTTAATTGGGAGTCGCATTTTATCACCCTAGAATATGAAGTGCTTGGTGAAACCCGAGACTTATCAGCATATGAATCGCAGCTGCTAACGGTATCACGGGAGTTGTTTTCGATATTCGATCAATCAGTTTGCCAAAAAACTGAAAATCATTTAACGGTCACTTTCCAAACGGATCATGAAGAGAATGATGTGATCTTATATTTTGATTTCAAAGGAAAATTAACAAGTTTGGATGCGTTAAATGCGTTTCATGACGCAAACTATCCATGTATGAGTATAACGCAATTTCATGTGACGAATCACGAGTCCATGATTGAGCTTTGTTTGAGGCAAGAACGAGATATGTGATGCAGAGAAACGGAGGAAGTTATGTTTGTAGATCAGGTTAAAGTGTATGTTAAAGGCGGTGACGGCGGAAACGGTATGGTGGCGTTCCGTCGTGAAAAATATGTGCCAAAAGGCGGGCCAGCAGGCGGCGACGGCGGAAATGGTGCAGATGTAGTATTTGAAGTAGACGAAGGACTCAGAACGTTAATGGACTTTCGTTATAAGCGTCATTTCAAGGCGGACCGCGGTGAGCATGGAATGAGTAAAAACCAGCATGGCCGAAATGCGGAAGAAATGATTGTTAAAGTTCCGCCGGGTACAGTGGTGACAGATGCCGAGACGGAACAAGTACTAGCTGACTTGACAGAGCATGGACAGCGGGCTGTGATTGCCAAAGGTGGACGTGGTGGACGTGGAAATTCACGCTTCGCAACACCAGCAAACCCTGCACCACAGCTGTCTGAAAACGGTGAGCCAGGTAAAGAACGTGACGTCATCTTAGAATTAAAAGTACTTGCAGATGTTGGACTTGTTGGTTTCCCAAGTGTCGGGAAGTCAACACTGCTTTCGATTGTCTCTTCTGCGAAACCAAAAATTGCGGATTATCATTTTACAACGCTTGTGCCAAACCTCGGAGTTGTTGAAACAGACGATAACCGAAGCTTTGTCATGGCGGATCTGCCAGGACTGATCGAAGGAGCGCACGAAGGTGTTGGCTTAGGTCATCAATTTTTACGCCACATTGAACGTACACGTGTCATTGTCCATGTCATTGATATGTCTGGACTTGAAGGGCGTGACCCATACGAAGATTACGTGACGATCAATGAAGAGCTTGAGCAATACAATATGAGATTGACAGAGCGTCCGCAAATCATTGTAGCGAACAAAATGGACATGCCGGATGCAGCTGACAATCTAGCGGCATTTAAAGAAAAATTAACAGATGACTATAAAGTGTTCCCAATTAGTGCGATCACAAGAGAAGGGCTTCGTGAGCTCTTATTTGAAATCGCCAATCAGCTTGAAACAACACCGGAATTCCCGCTCTACAATGAAGAAGAGCTCTCTGATAACCGTGTGATGTACAAGTTTGATGAAGGAGAAGCAGCATTTGAGATCTCAAGAGATCCTGATGGTACGTTTGTCTTAACTGGTAAAGCACTTGAGCGACTGTTTAAGATGACAGATTTCTCAAGAGACGAGTCAGTGAAACGATTCTCTAGACAGCTGCGCGGAATGGGCGTTGATGATGCCCTGCGTGAACGTGGTGCAAAAGATGGAGACATCATTCGTCTGCTTGAATTTGAATTTGAATTTATCGATTGATCAAAAGGAGGGTCCAGTTCATGGGCTCTCCCGTTTTTAAAAGGGGAGAAAACAGGTGAAAGAAGAAACGTTCTATTTAGTAAGAGAGGATGTACTTCCGGATGCGATGCGAAAAACGCTTGAAGTCAAAAAGCTTCTCGATCGCAAAAAAGCGGATTCAGTTGCTGATGCTGTTCAAAAAGCGGATTTAAGCCGCAGTGCTTTTTATAAATATCGAGATGCTGTTTTTCCATTTTATACTATGGTCAAAGAGCAGATCATCACATTGTTTTTCCACCTGGAGGATCGGTCTGGGGCTCTGTCTAGGCTGCTGCAAATTGTGGCTGACTCTGGCTGTAATGTGTTATCCATTCACCAAACGATTCCGCTGCAAGGAAGAGCGAATGTTACCCTGTCGATCAGTACGGCCGGCATGGCAGATGATATCAATACAGTCATGAATCAATTAAGAAAACTTGAATTTGTCGAAAAAGTTGAAATTCTAGGTTCTGGGGCGTAAAAGGAGAGATCATAGCAGATGAAGCAATTAACGGTAGGTTACTTTGGACCAGAGGCCACATTTACTCATTTGGCTGTCTGTTCTTGTTTTCCAAAAGAAGCAGAGCAACGGGCTTATGCAACCATTCCGCAATGTATGGATGCCGTGTCAAAGGGAGAAGTAGATTTGGCGGTCGTTCCACTTGAAAATGCACTCGAAGGATCTGTGAACTTAACGATTGATTATTTAATTCATGAGGACGCTTTGTCCATTGTGGGCGAAATGACAGCACCGATTCGCCAGCACCTGCTTGTCCATCCATCGAGAGCGGAGAGCTGGGAGACATTAGATGTGATTCAGTCACATCCGCACGCCATTGCGCAGTGTCATCAATTTTTGAAGAGGCAGTTCCCTGATATTCCGCATCGGCCAGTGGAATCAACAGGCTATGCAGCAAAATACATCAGTGAGCATCCAGATGAAGCTGTTGGTGCGATTGCGAATGAAATCGCCGCAAAAACGTACGGATTGACGATTGCGAAAAAAGACATTCATGATTATCCGCACAATCATACACGTTTTGTTATTTTACATAAAGAGGCGAAGGCATCGTTCCCAATGAATTCTGGTTTTTCTTCAAAGCCAAAAACAACCATTGTTGTCAGCCTGCCAAAGGATGATCAGTCTGGTGCATTGCACCGCGTGTTATCAGCTTTTTCATGGCGGAATCTCAATTTGTCTAAAATTGAATCGCGTCCGACAAAAACAGGCCTTGGACACTATTTATTTATCATTGATATCGAAAAAGAGATGGATGATGTACTTGTCCCTGGTGCCATTCAAGAATTAGAAGCGATTGGCTGTGAAGTGAAACTACTCGGCAGCTATCAAACATATGAATTAACGAATGAAAAATAGTGTCCTGCAGGGGACACTATTTTTTTAGTCTTTAATGAGAAATCCAGCGTCATCAAGCGCTTGAATGGCTTGGTCAAGCTGCTTTTGGCTGTAGGAAGTAAGGGTATGTAAGTGTACGCCGTCTGTCAGCTCTGATAAGTAGGAGGCGCTTGTATTAGAAATATGATGAACGAAGTCAGCCACTTGTTTGCGCGTACTCACTCGAATAGAGGCCGTTAGCTCCCCGTAGACAGGGTGCTCAATCATCACGTCTTTCACCGTTACACCGTAGTCTACAATCAGTGTGAGCTCCTCTTCTGTACGATGAGGATCGTGCTTGCAAGCGATAATCTGTTCAATTTCAGTTTCCGGTGTATGCTGCGCCATATACACATAGCCTTGGCTTGTGGCAATAATGGGTTCGTTTTTTGCTTTGAGTAATGAAATATCTTGTACAATGACTTGTCGTGAGACAGCGGCTTTTTTGGCTAAAAAACTTCCGGTGAGTGGTGTATCTGTCTCTTTCAGCCACTTTAAAATGGCGTTTCTTCTTTCTTCGCCAATGAGTTTTCTCTCTTGTTCCACGTTTATGCTCCTTTCTTCTCCTTTTGCAAGCGCTCAAATGTATGCAAAAGCTGATCGATGTCATCCTTTGATGATCCTCGTCCAAATGATAGTCGAATGAATTGAAGGGCATCACGATCTGATACATGTAATGCCTTTACAGCAGGGGAAGGGTGATGATAACCAGAAGCGCATGCACTTCCAGTAGATATACAAATTCCCTGCCGGTTACAAGCTAACATTACATATTGTCCTTCAAACCCTTCAAAAAAACAACCAATAATATGAGGCAGCGTGCGGCGCTGGTCATTTTCTTGCAGCATGCGGACAGGCAGCTGCCTTTTTTTTAGCTGCTGAAGAAAATAATCACGAAGCTGAATATCTAGCTGTTGCTGTTGATCTATTTTCAGCATGATTTGCTCGCTCGCGGCCACAAAAGCACCAATGCAAGGTACGTTCACTGTCCCTGGGCGTAGACCATTTTCCTGTACAGTATGTTGATATATAGGCTTCCAAGGGACATGTGCTCCCATATAGACAGCACCGGCGCCCTTAGGTGCATACACTTTATGACTCGAAATGGAGAGGGCATCAACCCCAAGTTCTTTAATCGACACATGCATTTTTCCGAATGTCTGCACTGCATCTGTATGAAAAAGAATATCTCTTTCTTTTAAGACCGTCGCTAATTCAGCTAATGGCTGAATAATCCCAGTTTCTGAGTTGGCATGCTGGATGGATACTAGTCCGGTTTCAGGCAATAGAGCCTGTTTGAGAATCTCCTTTGTGATAATTCCTTCTTGATTCGGGTCTATGACCGTCACCTTCACACCGAGACGCTGCAAGGCATTGACCGCATGATGAACAGAAGGGTGCTCTACTGATGTGGTAATGACATGCTGTTTATGTGGAGGTAGCCCATTTATGATCGATTGAATCGCAAGGATATTGGATTCAGTTCCGCCACTTGTAAAGTAAATGCCATCAGGTTCGCCCCCTAGAATCGCTGCAAGTGATTGTCTGCTGTAAGCCAAGATTTCATTTGCTCTTCCTCCTGCATCATGCAGGCTGCTCGCATTTCCGTAACATTCTTTGCTCAACTGCTGAAATACATGCAGTGATTCCTCAGAAACAGGTGTAGAAGCTGCATAATCTAAATAAATCAAATCCATCCATCTCCTGTGTGAAAATTTTTTCTTGTATTTATTGTAGTGTTGTGTAATGATATGTGTCAAGACAGGTGTAAATGACAGGAGGGGCAATTGTGTCATCTATCAAAAAAGTCATTGTGGTGGGGTCGGGCATTGCGGCTCTTTCCTTTGTGAATACGATCTCAGAGAACTGCCAAGTCATCATGATGACAAAAAAACAATTTTCCTCTAGTAATTCCATGCTTGCACAAGGGGGAATCGCTGCAGCTTTTTCCGCACATGATTCTGTCGATCAGCATGTGCAAGACACTTTAGCTGCGGGGTGTGGTCACAATGATGACAAAACTGTACAGGAGATCGTCCGTCATGGAAAAGATCTTGTAAAGAAGCTCGTAGAAGAGGGCTGCCCATTTGATCGAGATGAAACGGGAATCCCGCAGTTAGGTAAAGAGGGAGCCCATACGACCCATCGTATTCTGCATGCAGGGGGAGATCAAACGGGAAAAACCCTCGTGCAGTTTTTGAAAGGGAAGCTCGGCTCACACATTCATGTATACGAAAACCATCATGTCATGGATCTATTGGTTCATGAAGGGATATGTACCGGTGTTGTGTGGAAAGACGAAAAAGGTCATGTACATACAATGACCGCAGATGCAGTTGTATTATCCACTGGCGGCTGTGGATCCTTATATGAGACAAACACAAATGATCCGTCTGTGACAGGAGATGGTCTGATGATGGCCTATCGCGCAGGGGCACAGCTAGTAGATCTCGAATTTGTGCAATTCCATCCGACCCTTTTGACCACTTCAGGTAAAGCGATCGGGCTCGTATCAGAGGCAGTCAGGGGAGAGGGCGCCTATTTAGAAGATGAATCAGGCAGGTGGATCATGAAAGGAATCCACCCGCAAAGCGATTTAGCGCCTAGAGATGTGGTGGCAAGGACCATTTTCCATGAGCAGCAACTCGGTCATTCCATTTATCTGAACATCCGTGATATTCCGCATTTTTCTGCACGTTTTCCTGCGATTGCTTTGATGTGTCAGCGTGCGGGAGTTGATATGGCAAGCGGAAGGCTGCCAGTTTCACCCGGTATGCACTTTTTAATGGGTGGAATTAAGGTGAATGAACATGGAGAAACAACAGTTCCATCACTTTTTGCCATTGGTGAAGCAGCTTGTACAGGTTTACACGGCGCCAATCGACTGGCAAGTAATTCGCTCTTAGAAGGTCTCGTTCTAGGAAACAACGCAGCACGGTATATTGAGCGGTTGCAAGCCTGGCAAGATAAAAACCTTGCTCCTTCCATTCAAGAAGTATGGTCTGTCCCAACGGTGTCACTGGCTCAGCTCAGAAAATGGATGACGGCATATGCCGCAATTGTGAGAGATGAGAAAGGCTTACAGACTTTGCTCGATCATTTAGAACAAGTCTCTTTTCAGCAAATTAATGTGAAGAATATCACAAATGAACAGATCGAAATAACTAATCAATGGGCTTTAGCCATATGCCTTGTCAAATCTGCATTACTCCGAACAGAAAGCAGGGGCGGTCATTATCGCACAGATTATCCTAATCGGCATGATGCTTCGTGGCGAGCAAAACAGATTGTACATGAACAGGGCCATATTTATATCGTAAAAAATGAAAGGATTGGTGCCAAATGGAACGTTTACAGTTAAAGCAAATGCTCACTCATTTTTTAAAAGAAGATATTGGGTTTGGAGATGTATCCGCTGATGCCATCTTTGGAGACAAGAAAGGAACAGCTTACATCATGGCGAAACAATCAGGCGTATTGGCCGGGACGCAAGTCATTGATATGGGATACAAACTGCTGAATGAACAAGTTCAAACTGAGCTGTTCTTCCAAGAAGGTGATTGGATTCATGAAGGGGCTGTCCTGGCACAAATAACTGGCCCCGTCAACGACTTGCTGAAAGGGGAGCGGGTGGTGTTGAATATCCTGCAAAGAATGACAGGGATTGCTACACTAACGCATGAAGCAGTAGAGCGATTAGCTGATCCATCTATTACGATTTGTGATACGAGAAAGACGACACCCGGTTTGCGCATGCTGGAGAAGTACGCAGTAAAAGTCGGAGGCGGAAAGAATCATCGTTTCGGCTTATCCGATGGGGTGATGATTAAAGATAATCATATTGCGGCTTGTGGTTCTATCAGGGAAGCTGTGGAGAAAGCTAGAGCATATGCCGGTCATATGGTGAAAATTGAAGTGGAAATTGAATCAGAAGCACAGCTGATGGAAGCCATTGATGCCAAAGCAGATGTCATCATGTTTGACAACTGCTCTCCAGACGAAGTGAAGCGCTTTAAACAAATGACCCCTGAAACCATATTGACAGAGGCATCTGGCGGCATCACGTTAGAGAATGTGGCTAACTACCGGGGGACAGGTGTAGACCTTATTTCACTTGGATTCCTCACACATTCTGCTCCATCATTCGATTTTAGTATGAATATGGAATTCAGCCATAAAGGGGGAACGACTCATGTCCATGCTTGATGTGTTAGCAGCGCAGCATACAGCCATGATGCCAGATGAATATAAACGGCGCTCTTATGATGAAATGAAAGAGAGAGTATTAGAGATTAAACGCGCCTTTGGATCAAAGCTTTTTATACCGGGTCATCATTATCAAAAAGATGAAGTCATCCAATTTGCTGATGTGACAGGTGATTCATTGCAGCTTGCACAAATTGCTGCTGACAATCACGAAGCAGAATACATTGTATTTTGCGGGGTTCATTTTATGGCAGAAACGGCCGATATGCTATCAAAAAAGAATCAGCACGTCTTTTTGCCAGATATGAGAGCTGGCTGTTCAATGGCAGATATGGCGAATATGAAACAAACAGACAGGGCGTGGGATAAGCTCACTGAGCTGTTTGGAGATACGATCCTTCCGCTGACTTATGTAAACTCAACGGCTGATATTAAAGCATTTGTCGGCAAACATGGCGGATCGACTGTCACATCTTCAAACGCTAAAAAAGTATTGGAGTGGGCGCTGACCCAAAAAGAGCGGATTCTTTTTCTTCCTGATCAGCATTTAGGGCGTAACACGGCCTATGATTTAGGGATTCCGCTAGAGGAAATGGCTGTCTGGGATCAAATAGAAGAAAAGCTCATCACCGACCAACCGCTTCATCGAATCAAAATGATTTTATGGAAAGGTCATTGCTCTGTTCATGAGAAATTTACCATTGAGAATATTGAACAAACGAGAAAACGAGACCGTGACATACAGATTCTTGTTCATCCAGAGTGTACACATGAAGTTGTAAAGGCTTCTGATCTAGCTGGTTCAACGAAATTTATTATTGATACGATCAAGCAGGCACCAGCAGGAAGCAAGTGGGCCATTGGAACAGAAATGAATTTAGTGAAACGCATCATTGACCAGCACCCTGACAAACAAATCGAATCCCTTAATCCAGATATGTGTCCATGTTTGACAATGAACCGTATTGATCTGCCTCATCTACTATGGTCACTTGAAAGCATTGAAAAAGGGGAGCCGGTCGGTTTGATTCAAGTGAATGAAGAGACGACAAAAGAGGCATTGCTCGCTTTAAATAAGATGCTCACCATTAAATAATGAAGTGTCCCCTCCTATCAGAAAACAAGTTTTTATCATATCGGCTTGTAAATAGGCATAAATTTATGTTGAAACATATTGTACTTCTGACATAACCGCTACGTTCACGTTTTGCATAGGAGGGGAAAACGTTGAAAATTCATATTGTGCAAAAAGGAGACTCCCTTTGGAAAATTTCAAAGAAGTACGGAGTCGACTTTCAAGAATTGAAAAAATTAAATTCGCAGCTCAGTAATCCAGATTTGATCATGCCAGGAATGAAAATCAAAATTCCATCTAGTGGTGTTCCTGTAAAAACCGATCATCACAAAGCAAAAGAAATGCCAAAAGCAAAAGAACACCCGTATGTAAAAGAAAAGCCAAAGGATGTCGTGCAAGTTCAAGATACGAAGCCGAAGGAAAAGCCGAATGAACCGGTACCTTATGTGCCACCAGTACCAAAGATTGAACAGCCAGTTTTTCCACAAGTTGATGTAAACTATTATCAGACGAATCTCTACCAGCCATTCACGCCTCCTCCCAAAAAAGAACATCATGAGAAAAAAGATCACGTTCATGAAAAGAAAGATCATGTTCATGAGAAAAAGGATCATAAAGATCACAAGGACCATTTTCATCATGAAAATAAGGATCATTTCAAAGATGAAGTGGCGAAGGGATATGATCCATTCATTCATATCCCACATCAAAAAGAGGAGGGAAAAGATATGGAACATAGTAATTACCCAAACCTTCCTAATTTCCCGCAAATGCCGAATGTTGGAGGGGCAGCAGTAGGGGGCATGGCTGAAAATAAAGAGCATCACCACCATCATCAAGAGTCATATGATCCTTATTATGGTTATGGTCATTACATGCCAGCAATGTATCCATATCCGCAGCAAATGGTACCCGCTTCTCCTATTTTACCGGGATCAGGCCTTTGTTATCCGGTACAGCCGTATTATCACCATCACATGATGCCGTATCCTTACCCGGCGGCTCAGCCTTATTATCCTGCGTATCAAGCACCGGCTTATTACGGTGAACATCATGAGCATCATGCAAACGATGGGCATCACTGGCACCACCATATGCATCCAAATGCAGGCGCAAATGCAAATGCAAATGCAAATGCCAATCAAGGCTTTTATCCAAACGCTCCAAATGAAGCATATGGCAAGGAAGACTGCGGATGCGATGATGGCATGAAGCATCATCAACCATGGCTTGGACATTATCCAACCCCTGTTCCATATGGTCAAATGGGTGCTTATCCAGCACAGCCTTATATGCAGCAGCCTTATCAAAACCCATCTGTCTTTGCAAGACCAGAAGAAGACGAAGAAGATTAATGACACAAGGGACGATCTCAATCGTTCCTTTTTTTGTTTATAACTGACAGCTTGTTTTTGTCCTCAACTGTACATGCTAAAACAGAGCCTGTTTTGCGCTCATGAGATTCAATTTGTACAGGGGGTTTTTCGTTTGAGACAAAAATGGCAAAAAACAATCGCCTTAGTGCTTCTACCTATTGGATTAACGGCATGTGGTACAAATAACAATGCGGGTGTAGATACACGTCATAATCAATCAGGTCAGCCAGTTGGATACCACTCCAATCAACAGGCAACAGACAACAACCAAGATCATCAAGGACCGGTTTCTGAGCTTATGGAGGGAATGAACGGAAGAAATACAACGAATGTTGATTATCGTTCACGCCCTACACAGGATCAAGTGAGGATGCCGCTTACTGGTGGAGATGGACGTTACAGTCATGGAGATATGAACTATCATAACCAAATGTCGTTCTCTGGCTACGATAAACAAGAGAACATCCAGCGTTCAAGAAAAATCGCCAACCGAGTGAACAAAATGAACCATGTGACAGACTCACAAGTCATGGTGACGGATGAAAATGTGTATATTGCTCTTAAAACAGATGGGCGCTTGACATCAGAGGGTGTATCACAAGTAGAAGAAGCAGCGACTCGTTATGCAGATGGTAGAGCTGTCCAAGTCATTAAAGACGAAGGCGCATTTACACGCTTCAGAGATATGAGAAAAACGCAATTTGAAACAGGTCAGACAGGCATGACCCGATAAGCTGGAATAAAAAAGGCTAAAGTTCATGACGAACTTTAGCCTTTCTTTAAAAATAAACTTTGATCCCGATATAAAATTCATAAAAGAAATAACAGCCAAATCCAAGTAATAAAATACCGGCAATAATGGATGTCCACTTAATCATGGTTCGGTTCATCACTTTTCTTGTTAGGGAAACAATCGTGAGAAGACCGATGTCATGAAGAAGAATCCCTGCCAAAATACCCGTAGCAGCCAATATAAATTCAGATGAATTTGTATTTTTATAAGCATCTGCCAGTACAGCACCAAACACAGATACCCAGAACACAAGGTTTCCAGGGGATACCGCGACGAGCAGCCCATTTCGGTATGTTTTAGCGAATGATTTATTCACTTTTTCTCCTGCTAAATGGATGTCTTGATCCGCATTTTTAATCGAATCGTAGGCAAGAATCATTAAAAAGATGGCACCGATCAGCCAGAGCGGAATTTGGATAAAGGGCAAAGATAAAAATTGAGCAAATCCAGCATATAAAGCCAAGATGAGCAATATATCGATGGTCATACCACCAGCGCCTACAGTTAATCCATGAAAGAATCCGTTTTTTAATCCCTGCTTTGTCATTTCAACCGTGATCGCTCCAACAGGTAGAGCAATTGAGAATCCAACGACGATAAATGTAAGAAATGTTTGCAATCGACTAGAACTTCCTTTGAATCATGTTTGTATAAAAATTCTCCGTTTAGATTAATTATACATAATAGGAGAAAAGGATCAATGATTATTTCTGATTTAATCGAAATGAGAGAGGTAGATCGTGTATAGAAAGATGTATATGTGAAGATCATGTATTCATTGTAGGGGAAAGGAACTATTTTCCTGAAACTTCTTTTTTTCATTTCTCAGCTATGCTACACTGTTGTGGAAATCAATATAAGTGACTAGGGGTGCCCGGAAATGCGGGCTGAGAGAGAAGACAAGCTTCTTAACCCTTTGGACCTGATCTGGCTCGTACCAGCGTGGGGAAGTTGAAGATGATACATGTGCCATATGAATGGCATACATGTTTTTTTCTGACGACGAAACCAGGTTCTTTACATAGAATCTGGTTTTTTGCTGGTGCTGATTCCATCCTGACCGGTCACACGAAAAGAAGGAGAGAACAGCAAATGAATGAAAAGACAAATGTTCCATCAACGCAATCTTTATTATCAAACTTTGAAGGCAGTCGAAAGGTATATGAACAAGGCTCAAGACCTGACATTTTGGTGCCAAAAAGAGAAATTGTGCTCACAAATACAGTGACACAAGCAGGAGATATCCAAAATGAACCGATTCGTGTGTACGATACAAGTGGACCGTATACAGATGAGGAGGCTCATATTGATGTCACAAAGGGATTAAAGCGCCTGAGATCAAAATGGATTAAAGAAAGAGAAGATACTGAAAGCTATGAAGGGCGTCAAGTAAAGCCAGAAGATAATGGATATCGCTTGAATAGGAAAGAATCCTTTCAAGCTGCCCATACAGATTTTCATCATGTGCCGCTCCGCGGGAAACAAGGTGCTTGTGTGACGCAAATGCATTATGCAAAAAAGGGGATCATTACGCCTGAAATGGAGTTTATCGCTTTGAGAGAACAGCTAAGTCCTGAGTTTGTTAGAGAGGAAGTGGCTAGTGGAAGAGCGGTCATTCCAGCGAATATCAACCATCCTGAAAGTGAGCCGATGATCATCGGGAAGAATTTTCACGTGAAAATTAATGCGAATATTGGCAATTCAGCTGTGACGTCGTCCATTGAAGAAGAGGTGGAGAAGATGACATGGGCAATTAGATGGGGGGCAGATACGATGATGGACCTGTCTACAGGAAAGGACATTCATACAACGAGAGAATGGATTATCCGCAATTGCCCAGTCCCAGTAGGAACTGTCCCGATTTATCAGGCACTTGAAAAAGTGAATGGAATCGCAGAAAATTTGACGTGGGAAGTATACCGAGACACATTAATTGAACAGGCAGAGCAAGGGGTTGACTACTTCACCATTCATGCGGGCGTCCTGTTAAGGTATATTCCGCTCACAGTCGACCGGGTCACAGGAATTGTTTCAAGAGGCGGAGCCATTATGGCAAGATGGTGTCTCGCTCATCATCAAGAGAACTTTCTGTATACCCATTTTGAAGAAATTTGTGAAATCATGAAAACGTATGACATTGCCTTTTCGCTTGGGGACGGGCTCAGACCTGGATCCATTGCGGACGCAAATGACGAAGCGCAGTTTGCAGAGCTGGAAACGTTAGGGGAATTGACAGAGATCGCTTGGAAACATGATGTACAGGTCATGATTGAAGGACCTGGTCATGTTCCAATGGATAAAATCAAAGAGAATGTCGATAAGCAGATGGAGATATGCAAAGAGGCACCTTTTTATACGTTAGGTCCTCTAACAACAGATATTGCACCGGGATATGATCATATTACATCCGCGATCGGTGCGGCGATGATTGGCTGGTACGGAACCGCCATGCTGTGCTATGTGACACCAAAAGAGCATTTAGGTCTGCCGAACAAAGAAGATGTAAGAGAAGGCGTCATCGCCTATAAAATTGCCGCACATGCAGCTGATGTAGCAAAAGGACATCCTGCTGCTCAAAAGCGTGATGATGCCTTATCGAAAGCGAGATTTGAATTCAGATGGCGGGATCAATTTCATCTGTCACTTGACCCAGAACGAGCGCTGGCATTCCATGATGAAACATTGCCTGCTGAAGGTGCTAAAACTGCTCATTTTTGTTCCATGTGTGGACCAAAGTTTTGCAGTATGAAAATTTCCCATGACATCCGCAACCAATCAGAAGAAGTGAAAAGAGAGATGGAGAAGAAGGCAAAAGAGTTTATCAATCAAGGCAGCCAAATCTATCAATCCTAAAAAAAACCTCGCACTCCTCTAGTGCGGGGTTTTATAAAACGGCTGAAATGGCTTTTCTTACGAGGTGCAAAAATGCTCTTACTGCAATCGCCATCGTTTCAACACTTGGGATGAGGGCATCTGTTAAATGAAACAGGACTGTTTGTCTCTCTGGAGATGTTCGTTTTTTCTTTTGTTTCATAAAAGTAGCCTCCTTTTCATTCAATATACTTCTTTTGAAGAGTACATAGATAGATATGTTGTGCGAATTTAAACAAAATTTAAACTTCTTGTGTTTAGAAGGAAAGAAGCAGGGGAAACGGATTGAATAGAGAATGAATGAAAAGAGCTGACCGATTTGGTTAGTGAACAAGACAGAGTGGAAGGTGATCTTATGATGAAAGTATTTAAGGTAACATTTCATATGAACAATGGGGAAGTGCTCGATTTCGAGCTGAAACGTCCAGCTACCTATGATGTGTATAAAAAAATTGAGGAAGCCAATCATTGGTTTAAGCTGAATAATGAAATCATTAACCTATTAAATGTGAATAGTATCCATGTAGAAACAGAATAAAACAGAAAGCCGCTCAAAGAGAGCGGCTTTCAGCGTGTAGACAAACCCTCGCATTCTTTGTCAGTCCTGCGTGCCGGTGCTCACGAATGTCAAATTCGCTCCGCGCTGGTACTCGTCCTTCCTAGAATTCAAAGGTTTTCTATCACGCTGAAAAGAAGACAAAGGGCTAAAATAAAGTTCATTTTAGCCCTTTGTCAACAATCTGAAAGCCGCTCTTTTCGAGCGGCTTTCATTATGCAGTAAAATCATTTCGGTTGTTCAGCTGACCTCGAGACAGCCAGTTTTTCTTATACAAATAGGCAATCACTTCAAGCCACAGCCGCGGCGCTTTTTTAGGGAAAAAAGGTTTTTGATAATAGGCGTATGCAGCTTTTAAATCATCCCATTGATGACATGTTTTCGTTTGCGTGAAGCGGGCGACGTCAATGACCCTGACGCGGCCATCCTTTGTTAAAATTAAATTTCGCAGATGAATATCAGAAGGATTTAAACCTTTCGCGCGTGCTTCTTCCAATGCATCATCTACTTGTTCAATCATTTGTTTTTTGATCGGAATTCCTTTTGTCAGGCATTCATAGAAAGTATAACCTTTAATATATTCCATTAAAATATACTGATCCCCAGGCTCATAAATCTCAGGATAATAGGAGGAGCCGGAAAGTTTTTCATAAATTGCAGCCTCTTTGCGGGCGATGTTTCGATAAGAAGGAAAAAAGACTTTTAACGCCATTTTCTTGCCGTCTTTTTTGTATGAAAATACATAGGCACTTCTTCCTTTGCCGCACAGCTCAAGCTCAGCCGGTTTAAAGACGAGCTTATTAAAACGCTTTTCTTCTTGATACTGAATCGATTCGGCTAATCTTTTGACATCTGACATTGACTTCACCTTCTTTGGTTTCAGTTTATGCGGCTGAAAAACGAATGATGAAAAAACCATGTAATTCGGTAGAGCAATGGATTGTATAAAACATAACATTTACGCACGAAGGATACAACGAAAGACTCTCAATATGTGTCAAGACATCGATTTGGTTAATGTGTAGCAAAATGGGTCAAACTACATATGTCATGCATCGATCTTATGTTCTAAAGAGGTGTAAATAGTGAAAGTGAAAATAAAGTATTTCGTTACAGGACTTATCATGACAAGTGTACTCTTTTTCGCTGTTGATATGGAAGCAGCAGAACACTTGCAAAAAGAGTCAAAAACCATCAACGTTCAGCTTGAAAAGGTCTATCTAGACGGCGATGTAAGTATTGAAAGACAGCGGGCATCATTAGAAGACAAAGACACATTTTGGGCCCAGTATAAGGGCTGGACATTGGTAGAACAGCGAGAGGATTTTGCCCTTTTTAGAAAACAAATTGACGATATATCACCTTTGAGTAAAGCAAATGGATATATCGGATTATCAGAAGACGGCGTGATTTCTACGTTTCATGGAAGGCCTGACGGGTGGGCGGAGCCTATTCATCTCTTTTTTCAAATTGATACGTCCCGCTTGGAAAGTCATGTAGAGCAGCAGCTTGCACAAGGCATTCCGTTTCGAACAAAAGATGAATTTGAGCATGTGCTTGAAGTCATGAAACCTTACCGAAATGAACAATCGTTTTAATCGTATGACAGCTTGCTGGTGTGAAGACCGCAAGCTCTTTTTCATGGGTTGACTATGAAAAAAGGCTGAGCGAACGTATGTTAACTTTTATTACGGTTTTCTCTTCGATTTATGTTACAATGGAGAACAGTCAAAGAGGTGAAAACGGTGATAGAGTTTGTAAAAGGGACCATTGATTATGTGTGCCCGCAATATGTTGTCATTGAAAACGGCGGAGTGGGATATCAAGTCTATACCCCAAATCCGTTTATCTATCGAGTAACAAAACAAGAAACGATTTATACGTATCATTACATAAAGGAAGACGCTTTTTCGTTATATGGATTCCAAACACGAGAAGAAAAAGCGTTGTTCACAAAACTGTTAAATGTCACAGGGATTGGACCGAAGGGTGCGCTTGCGATTCTTGCTTCCGGTGACCCTGGCGCTGTCATTTCAGCGATCGAACGAGAGGATGAAGCTTTCCTCATTAAATTCCCGGGTGTTGGCAAAAAAACAGCACGTCAGATCATTCTAGATCTGAAAGGGAAGCTCGCAGATGTGGTGCCTGAAATGATAGGAAACTTATTTAACCACGAGGATCATATTCAGGTTGAAACACAGCAAAGCGCTTTAGATGAAGCGGTTGAAGCTTTAAGTGTCCTTGGGTATGGTGATCGTGAAATCAAAAAGGTTCTTCCTTTATTAAAAGAAGAGAAGAATCTTACAACCGATCAATATGTGAAAAAAGCTTTACAAAAAATGTTGAAATAGGGTGATGTCTCATGGATGAACGGCTCGTCTCAACTGAAGCAGACAACCATGAATCAGCCATTGAGCAAAGTCTGCGTCCACAGACGCTTAGTCAATATATTGGCCAGCAGAAAGTAAAGGATAATCTCAGCGTATTTATTGAAGCTGCCCGAATGAGGCAGGAAACACTGGATCACGTCCTTTTATATGGACCGCCGGGACTTGGGAAAACAACGCTTGCGTCAATCATTGCCAATGAAATGAATGTTCAGCTGCGTACAACGTCTGGACCAGCGATTGAACGCCCTGGCGATTTGGCGGCGATCTTAACATCTCTTGAACCTGGCGATGTTCTGTTTATTGATGAAATTCATCGCTTGCAGCGTTCAATAGAGGAAGTGCTATATCCAGCGATGGAGGACTTTTGTCTAGATATCGTGATTGGAAAAGGAGATACAGCACGCTCTGTGCGGCTTGATTTACCGCCATTTACGCTTGTAGGTGCTACAACCCGTGTTGGGCTATTAACAGCGCCGCTTCGTGATAGGTTTGGGGTTCATGCAAGATTGGAATACTATGAGCAAAGAGATTTGGCTCACATTGTAGCAAGAACAGCCGAGCTGTTTGAGATTGGGATCGACATTCGTTCAGCTGAAGAGATTGCAAGAAGATCTAGAGGCACACCGAGGGTCGCCAATCGTCTGCTCAGAAGAGTAAGAGATTTTGCGCAGGTGCTTGGAAATCATGCGATCACACAAGACATTGCAGAAGATGCTCTTGAGCGTCTGCAAGTTGACAGACTCGGACTTGATCATATCGATCATAAGCTGCTTTTAAGTATGATTGAAAAATTTAGAGGCGGTCCTGTTGGACTTGATACGATCTCAGCGACAATTGGAGAAGAATCACATACGATTGAAGATGTGTACGAACCGTATTTACTGCAAATTGGTTTTCTGCAAAGAACACCAAGAGGGCGGGTCGTCACAAGAGAAGCGTATGAACATTTTCATATGGAGGTTCCGATTCGTGACTGAATTCCCTAAAATGTTGATGATTTTAGGTGGTGTCCTTTTTGCCGCAGGTTTAGTGTTTCAATTGGTTGGGAAACTTCCTGGCGATATTTTCGTGAAAAAAGGGAACGTAACGTTCTTTTTTCCTGTGATTACATGCATTGTCATTAGCATCGTCCTAACCATTTTACTCAATGTCTTCGGACGGATGAAATAACGTTAACTAGTTAACTACAGAATAGGTGAAGGAAATGAAGTTAGAACTATTTGATTTTGATTTACCAGAAAGATTGATTGCACAAGTCCCGCTTGAAAAACGAGATGCATCAAGACTGATGGTCTTAAATAAACAAACAGGTGACATCACACATGATACATTCTCGCAAATCACAGATTACTTTCAAAAGGGTGATTGTCTCGTTTTAAACAATACACGTGTATTGCCTGCACGTCTGTTTGGAACGAAAGAGGATACGGGTGCTAAAGTGGAGCTGCTTCTTTTGAAACAAGAAGAAGGAGACAAATGGGAAACGCTCGTGAAACCAGCAAAACGTGTGAAAAACGGAACAGTCATTACATTTGGTGATGGACGATTAAAAGCGGTATGTACAGAAGAACTGGAACATGGCGGAAGAAAAGTTGAGTTTCAGTATACAGGCATTTTTTATGAAGTACTTGAATCTTTAGGTGAAATGCCGCTGCCTCCGTATATTAAAGAGCAGCTTGACGATCGTGAGCGTTATCAAACCGTTTATTCCAAAGAGGTTGGTTCGGCTGCTGCGCCTACTGCCGGTCTTCACTTTACAAATGAACTGCTGGATGCACTGAAAGCAAAAGGAGTGCATATTGCGTTTATTACGCTCCATGTAGGGCTTGGCACATTTCGACCGGTCAGTGCTGAACGCATTGAAGAACATGAAATGCACGCAGAGTTTTACGAAATGAATGAAGAAACGGCAGAAGAACTTAATCGCGTGCGCAAAGAAGGCGGGCGGATTATTTCAGTCGGAACAACTTCGACAAGAACGCTTGAAACCATTGCAAGTGCTTATGATGGTGAATTCAAAGCGTCAAGCGGCTGGACGTCGATTTTTATTTATCCAGGCTATACATTTAAGGCAATTGATGGCATGATCACGAATTTCCACTTGCCAAAATCGTCTTTAATTATGCTTGTCAGTGCATTAGCTGGACGAGAGCATGTCCTAAAAGCGTACAATGAGGCTGTAAAAGAGGAATACCGATTCTTCAGTTTTGGCGATGCCATGCTGATTCAATAACATCATACAACAAAGACAGGAGGGCTCATTTTTGTCGCAATTACCGATACGTTATGAGTTCATTAAATCATGCAAACAAACAGGTGCACGTCTTGGGCGCGTTCATACACCGCACGGCTCCTTTGAAACACCTGTATTTATGCCAGTTGGTACACTGGCTACAGTGAAAACAATGGCGCCTGAAGAGTTAAAAGCAATGGAAGCAGGCATCATTTTAAGCAATACGTATCATCTATGGCTGCGCCCTGGGCATGACATTGTCAAAGAAGCAGGCGGTCTGCACAAATTTATGAACTGGGATCGAGCGATTCTAACAGATTCAGGCGGTTTCCAAGTGTTTTCTTTAAGTGAATTTAGAAAAATTGAAGAGGAAGGCGTTCACTTCCGTAATCACTTAAATGGAGATAAGTTGTTCCTTTCTCCTGAAAAAGCGATGGAGATTCAAAATGCGCTCGGCTCAGATATTATGATGGCATTTGACGAATGTCCTCCGTACCCAGCAGAGTACGATTATATGAAACGTTCTGTAGAGCGGACAAGCAGATGGGCAGAGCGCTGCTTAACAGCGCACCAGCGTCCAGAGGATCAAGGACTGTTTGGCATTGTACAGGGCGGAGAATACGAAGAGCTTCGTAAACAAAGTGCAAAAGATCTTGTTTCACTTGATTTCCCAGGCTATGCCATTGGAGGTTTATCTGTTGGTGAACCAAAAGACGTGATGAACCGAGTGCTGGAGTTCACAACGCCATTTTTACCGGATGACAAGCCAAGGTACTTAATGGGTGTCGGCTCACCAGATTCATTAATTGACGGTGCGATTCGCGGTGTCGATATGTTTGACTGTGTACTGCCAACGCGAATTGCAAGAAATGGTACGCTCATGACAAGTGAAGGACGCCTTGTTGTGAAAAATGCTAAATATGAGCGTGATTTCAGACCAATCGATGAAAACTGTGACTGCTACACATGTAAAAATTACACACGCGCTTATATTAGACATTTGATCCGTACAAATGAGACGTTCGGAATTCGATTAACAACTTATCATAATCTTCATTTTCTGTTAAAATTAATGGAGCAAGTGAGAGAAGCTATCCGTGAGGATCGTTTAGGTGATTTTAGAGAAGAGTTTTTTGAGCGTTATGGCTTTAACAAGCCGAATGCGAAAAACTTTTAACGCATAAACGAAAAGCTTTACAATGCTTTAGAAAGGGGTGAGATAGAATGGATGGTGGTATGGGTTCAATCATTATGATTGTTGTCATGTTTGCTGTGCTTTACTTCTTGTTAATCCGTCCACAGCAAAAGCAACAAAAAGCTGTGCGTCAGATGCAGCAATCTTTATCAAAAGGCGATAAAATCGTCACAATCGGTGGTTTACACGGTGAAATCGACTACATTGATGAATCAAAAGTGGTCATCAAAACAAGCGAAAACAACCGTTTAACTTTCGACCGACGTGCTATTAGAGAATTAGCTGACAAAGGTTAATCCTCCAATACATAGCGATAAAAAAAGAGCGATATCATTCGCTCTTTTTTTATTTGCCCCGAAGATTAACCCCAATCATTCCCCCTAGCATACAAATTCCCAAAAAGGCTGCATGATAGATGAATTGTTCTGGTGAAAAGGTTTCTCCAAACCCTAAATATTGAAATAAAAAAACAGTGAGTGAAAAGATAAAAGAGGTCATGGCGCCAATGAGCCAGCCCCGTTCCTTTGCTTTCCCTCCAGAAATCATTCCTCCTAGAAAAAGTGCCGCAAAGGACAAGATCATGATCATCCATTTAAACGATGATTCCTGCATACTTGTGAAGGTAAGCATCAGTGATACAAGTAAGCTTGTGACAATCATCACGACAAAAATAGCAATTAAGCCAGATAAAATGCCTTTTCCTATTTGTTTCGTTTCCTGCATGTGATTCGTCTCCTCTCCAATTGACCGAAGCTTGTCTTTTACTAAAATGTATTCACGGAGAAGAAAAAATAGACATGTTTCTCGTGATAAAAACCGAGGCTTTCTTTTCTACATAAATAAAGTGTTTTGACACAAGCTATGGTGGAGAAGGAGGGTTTACATCATATGCAGGACATCTTAATTATCTCCATGAGAACAATCATTTTATATTTTCTCATTTGGTTTATCTTTCGTTTAATGGGCAAAAGGGAGATTGGGGAACTGAGTATTTTAGATCTTGTTATTTTTATGATGATCGCTGAAATTGCGGTGCTCGCCATAGAAGAAGTAGAGGATCACATGTTACATACAGTATGGCCGATCCTGCTGTTAACCTTCATTCAAATCACCCTTGCCTATTTGTCATTAAAATTTCAAGGTGTCCGGCGTTTTCTCGACGGTAAGCCGGCCCTGCTCATCATCAACGGAAAAATAGACGAGGGTGCGATGAGAAAACAGCGATACAATTTTGATGATTTGCTGATTCAATTAAGAGAAAATAACATCGATAGTATCCAGGATGTCTCATATGCCATCTTGGAGCCTTCAGGAAAGCTCGCCGTTGTTGAAAAAGAAAACAAGCGCAAACATGCAGCGCTTGAGCTCCCGCTTATTGCAGACGGTGTGGTTCAGCATGATCATCTCAAGCAGATCAACCATGATGAACAGTGGCTGATAAAGGAGCTTGCCAAAAGAGGCTATCATGATATCGAGCAAATCTCTTACTGCAGCTTTAATCAGAAGAATTTTTATATTGATTTGAAAGATGAAATTATAAAGAAAAGATGAGCTACAGCAGCTTCCCAATAAACGGGATGCGGCGCAGCTCTTCTCGTTTCACTAGCCCAAGACAGATTAATAGAATGACATACAGCACGCACGTCAAAAAGATCATCATGACAAGCTCTAAAGGTGCGGAAAAGAGTCCGCTCGCTTGATGTTTCATCCATAAGCTGACTGCCCCAGTGCCGATGATCACAAGGACGCAAAGTCCATATTCTTTTAATGGTAAATGAATAGGCAGCACTTTACCGACAGTTGCCGCATGGAGCAACGTGACAAGAACGATGCCAATGAGGATCGCAAGCGCTGCGCCCATAATGCCAAAGCTTGGCTGTGAAGCAAGAACAAAGATCATGCCTGTTTTCACAACAGCTCCTATCAAACTGTTGGTCATCGCTGCCCCCGCTAAATTTAATGCTTGAAGGACAGCCTGCAGCGGCCCTTGAAAGTAATAGAGCAAAAAGAAGGGCGCCATGAATTTTACATAGACAGCGGCATGAGATGAACCATACATGAAGAGGGTTAAATTTTCTGCATACACGAAAAGGATAATACATGAAATGCCCCCGCTTAATAAACAAAGGCGCATCGCCTGCTTGAGCCGGTATTCGACCGTTTTGCGTTTGTTCTGTTCCATCCCCTCACTAATCGCTGGAACTAGTGCGGTGGAGAGAGAATACGTGATAAAACTAGGAAGTGTCAAAAGGGTGAGCGCAAGTCCCGTCAATTCTCCATACTGCCTTGTTGCTTCCACAGCTGCATAACCGGCAATCGCAAGGCTTTGCGCGACTACAATCGGTTCTAAAAACCAAGAGATATTGCCGATGAAACGGCTGCCTGTCGTTGGCAGGGCAATACTCATGAGCTGCTTAAACGTATCCTTCCCATCATGAATTGCCTTGAAAAAACGTTTTCGGATACGGATGGTCTTTTTATAACGAAAGGCAATCAGTAAGTAAGCAAGTGAAATCATTTCGCCGATGACAGATGAAATCATAGCGCCTGCCGCTGCGTATTCAATTCCATAAGGCAGGAACGCTGTTGTACATACTGCCACGAGTGAAATTCTTGCGACCTGTTCTAGTACTTGCGACATCGCAAGCGGGCTCATTTGTTGTCTTCCTTGGAAATAGCCCCTTAACACACTAGAGATCGCAATAACGGGTACGACGGGTGTAATGGCAAGCAGAGGATAGACCGTTCTAGGATCTGTCAGCATATTTTCCGCCATAATAGGGGCAAACCATAAAAAGAGCGGCGTGAAAATCAGGCTGAGTGTTCCTGTTATCGCAAGGGACATCACTAGAATGCGTTTTGTTTTCTGTTTGTCACCACGGGCTTCTGCTTCTGCGACTAGCTTACTAATAGCAACAGGAAGTCCGAATTGTGTCAGCGTCACGGCGAGAAAAAAGGTAGGCGCTGCCATCATATAAAGCCCTACGCCTTCTTCACCAATGAACCTTGCAATCACAATTCGATTGACAAAACCCAATATTCTTGTAATAAAACCTGCTAAAATTAAAATAATCGTCCCTTTTAAAAACGTTTGCTTCGTCAAATCACAGATCACCTGCCTTCTCAAACGACATAGAATCATATACAATAAGATATGCGTGTATATCGTCCAAGCATGACAAGTCTCTCGATAAAAAACTGAAAAGGGGGAGCCTCACAATGACACAACATCCGGCTGCTATATACAAAGACCATCTAAAGCCTTTTCTGTTCAGTAAGCTTGAAGAATTCATCGTTTTGGGCTATAAAGATGTAGATTTAGAGGAATTATGGTCATACTTAGAGAATAAGAAGTGGAAGAAAAAACAAGAGTATCCGATTCATGAAATGGTTGCAGATATTTTATCTGTGAAAATTGGCGAATTTATGAACTATGCAACCGTTCAGTCGTTTAAAACGTCTGCTTTTTTGGACAGTGAAGATGGCAAGAATATGCTGGATGAACTGTTGAAATAAGCCATCTAAATGGATTCAGGTGTTTAAGGAGGAAATACATAATGAAAAAAGGGCGCATACTTGCGTTTTTCTTAGTGGTTCTGTTAATCGGAACTGGTGTGGGCTTATTAACGAAGCCCGTTGCGAAAGATATGACGCTAGGGCTGGACTTACAGGGTGGATTTGAGGTTCTGTATGATGTACACCCAGTGAAAAAAGAAGACAAGATCACAAATGGTGTTCTCGTCAGTACAGTAGAGGCTTTAAACCGAAGAGCCAACGTGCTTGGGGTCAGTGAGCCGAACATTTCGATTGAAGGAAACAACCGTATTCGCGTACAGCTTGCGGGTGTAAAAGATCAAAACAGAGCACGGGAGATTCTATCGACTGAAGCACAGCTTTCCTTCAGAGATACGAATGACAAAGAGCTTCTAAACGGATCTGATCTTGTTGAAAATGGTGCAAAACAAACATTCAATCAAACGAATGAGCCGATCGTGACGGTCAAACTAAAGGATGCGAAAAAGTTTGGTGACGTGACAAAAAAAGTAGCGGCGATGGCACCAAACAATCAGCTTGTCATTTGGCTTGATTATCATAAGGGAGATTCCTTCAAAAAAGAAGTCTCTAAATCAAATCATAAGTATGTATCTGCGCCGAATGTAAACCAAGAAATTAACAGCAGTGACGTACAAATCGAAGGAAACTTTACGGTTCAAGAGGCAAAAGACCTTGCGAGCATTTTAAATGCCGGCGCATTGCCAGTAAAATTAACCGAAAAATATTCAACATCTGTGAGTGCACAGTTTGGTGAGCAAGCACTAAACGAAACAGTCTTCGCAGGAATTGTAGGAATAGCATTTATCTTCTTATTCATGCTGTTTTATTACCGATTACCAGGTCTTGTTGCTGTCATTACACTGTCAGCTTATATCTATATCACACTGCAAGTCTTTGACTGGATGGGGGCGGTCATGACACTGCCTGGAATCGCTGCATTGATTCTTGGGGTAGGGATGGCTGTCGATGCCAACATTATTACGTATGAGCGGATTAAAGAAGAGCTCAAGCTCGGTAAATCTGTCCGTTCTGCTTTCAGATCGGGTAACCGCAGATCGTTTGCCACGATCTTTGATGCAAACTTAACAAGTATTATTGCCGGCGGGGTTCTATTCTTCTTTGGAACAAGCTCTGTCAAAGGGTTTGCAACCATGCTTATCCTATCGATTTTGACAAGCTTTATCACGGCTGTCTTCCTATCAAGATTCCTTCTTGGCTTACTTGTAGAAAGCCGTTATCTCGATCGCAGAAAAGGCTGGTTTGGTGTTCGTCAGAAAGACATCATTGATATTCATGAAACAACTGAAAATACTGAACCGAAAACACCATTTGATAAATGGGATTTCGTCAGCAAACGTAAAGGCTTTATGATTTTCTCAGCAGCCATTACCATTGCTGGAATCATTGTGCTGTCGATCTTCAAGCTCAATGCAGGTATTGACTTTGCAAGTGGTACTAGAGTTGATATTCAAAGTGACCATAAACTGTCAACAGAACAGGTGGAGCAAGATTTTAAAAAGCTAGACCTTGAGACAGACAGTGTTGTGTTATCGGGGCAAAAAGAAAATCAAGCAGCAGCTCGATTTGTCGGTGTTCCGAATAAAGAAAAAATTGCTGAAGTGAAAGATTATTTCAAAGATAAATACGGAACGGAGCCTAACGTAAGTACAGTGTCTCCGACGGTCGGAAAAGAGCTGGCGCGTAACGCATTATACGCTGTCATCATTGCTTCGATCGGGATTATCTTATATGTATCCGTCCGATTTGAGTATAAAATGGCGATTGCAGCGATAATCTCTCTGCTTTACGATGCATTCTTTATCGTTGCCTTCTTTAGTATTACGCGCTTAGAGGTGGATGTCACCTTCATTGCAGCGATACTCACGGTCATTGGGTACTCAATCAATGACACGATTGTCACCTTCGACAGGGTGCGTGAGCAAATGAAGAAACGCAAACCGAAAACGATCGAAGATTTATCGTACATTGTGAATTTAAGTTTACAGCAAACCTTTACGCGTTCTGTGAACACCGTGCTTACCGTACTTGTAGTGGTGATTGCACTTCTCATTTTCGGTTCAGCATCTATTACAAACTTCTCCATTGCCTTACTTGTCGGCCTATTAACAGGGGTGTATTCATCCCTTTACATTGCGGCACAAATTTGGCTGATATGGAAAGGTCGTGAGCTGAAAAAGCCGGCTAAAATCGACACAGAACAAGATATTTAAACAAGAAAGACTGCCAGCTTGGCAGTCTTTTTTTCATGCATCATATTTGTCAACGTCACAACAATAAGATGATATGTAAAAACATTTCGGGTTTCATTGATCTTGAAATGGTCTTTTGCTATAATGACATACGTTTAGATCAGTATAGAAAGCATGTGTCCGTTTGGGGCATTTGGCTTTTATTCATTGGAGGGGCTGTTATGAAGGTTCGGGAAACTGAACTGCCAGGTATCGGTCACAAAGCCGAAATGATCACAAGAAATAATGAGAAGCTTGCCATTATCACACATGATGACGGCAGAAGAGAGATGTATCATTTTCAAGAAGATGATCACGAAGAATGTATTTCTGGTATCTTGCTTAGCGATGAAGAAGCAAGACAAATCTCGGCTATTTTAGGCGGCATGGTCTATAAACCAAAAGCGCTTGAGACAGTGGAGGTGGCCATTGATGAACTCATCATTGAATGGTTTAAGATTGAAAAGAACGCACCGGCTGTTAACCAGACGATCGGAGACCTGAGTGTTCGCCAAAACTATCAAGTAACAGTCATCGCCATTGTGAGAAAATCACATGAGAAAATTTTAAATCCAGGACCAGATACGGTGATTGAAGAAGGAGACACCCTTGTCATCTCTGGAGAAAGAAAAGAATTAAAGAGACTTATTAAAGAAAAACTCAGCAGCTAAGCGCCCATGCTGATAGAAAACCTTCCGCCATGTTCTTTCGGTGTTTAAAAAGGACAAGAAAGAGGGAAGAATAAAAGAAAAAGCTTGGGGGATTTGTAGATGAATAAACAACAATGGACCATCATACTCGCATTTATTTTCGTATTAATTGTCTCAGTATTTGCTGTTATTAACGTGCGGCCTGTACAGGTAGACTACTTATTTGGAACGGCTGAATGGCCGCTGATCCTTGTCATTATCGGTTCTGTTCTGATGGGCGGACTCATTGTGGCTTTTGCGGGGATTTTCCAAATTGTGAAACTGAAACGTGAATTAAAAGCATTAAAAGCTGAACGTGCAGCCACTGTGACTGCCCCTACTGCTTCTCCAAAAAAGGTAGACAAAGACGTTCAAAAGAAAACGAATGTCACACCTTTAAAAGAACAGCCAGCGTCTTTTGACCGGAAGGAAAAATAATCTTCCAGTACAATTTCATAAAATAAAAATTGAAACCCCTCAGTCCACTCTAGTATAATAGTGTGGTTGAGGGGTGAATTTATGTTATTATCCAAAATGCGTTGGGAATATGAACATCCTAGCGAAGAAAAAGTGAAATCACTCTCTGAAAATCTGAATATTTCAGCGCTGACTGCATCACTTCTTGTACAAAGAGGACTCGAAGAAGTAGAAGAAGCGAGGTCTTTTTTATTTGATCAAAAAGCCGAATTTCATGATCCATTCTTATTAAAAGGAATGAAAGAAGCAGTAGAGCGCATCAACAAAGCGATCGAAGAGCAGGAATCGATTGTGATCTTCGGAGATTATGATGCAGATGGTGTGACAAGTACTTCTGTACTTTTACATACACTTAAAGAACGATCTGCGAAGGTAGACTTTTATATTCCAGATCGATTTAAAGAAGGATATGGGCCAAACGAACAGGCTTTCCGATATATCAAAGAGCAAGGAGCATCGCTTGTCATCACTGTGGATACAGGGATCGCTGCTGTAAATGAAGCACGTATTGCAAAAGAAATAGGATTAGACCTGATCATCACAGATCACCATGAACCAAGCGAGGAACTGCCTGAGGCACTTGCGATTGTACATCCTAAGCAGCCTGGGTGTGAGTATCCGTTTAAAGAGCTGGCGGGTGTCGGTGTGGCGTTTAAAGTGGCACATGCACTCCTCGGTAAACTCCCAGTAGAATTATTAGATCTTGCTGCAATCGGTACCATTGCGGATCTTGTCCCGCTGCATGATGAAAATAGATGGGTTGCCAAAAAAGGTCTTATGCAGCTTCGACAGTCTAGACGGCCTGGGTTAAAAGCGTTATTAAAAGAAGCAGGCGCCACTCTTGAAGAAGCAAATGAGGAAACAGTCGGCTTTCAAATTGCGCCAAGGCTGAATGCTGTTGGACGAATTGAGCAGGCAGATCCGGCTGTTCATCTTCTCATGACTGAGGATATGGATGAAGCAGAAGAACTCGCTCGTTTTGTACAAGAATTGAACAAAGAACGGCAGAAAATTGTGAGTACGATCACGGAAGAAGCCATTCAAATGGTCGAAGAGACAGGTGCTGACCAGTCTGCTATCGTCGTAGCAAAAGCTGGCTGGAATCCAGGCGTTGTCGGCATTGTTGCCTCAAAATTGACGGATACATTTTCTCGTCCGGCGATTGTGCTTGGAATAGATGAAGAAACGCAGATGGCGAAAGGGTCAGCCCGAAGTATTCCTGGCTTTGATTTATTTTTCCATTTGAGCAAGTGCCGTGACATCCTGCCGCATTTCGGTGGACACCCGATGGCAGCAGGAATGACACTTCAAGCGGATGATGTTCCTTTACTTAGGGAAAGATTGAATCAATATGCAAATGAAACGTTGACTGAAGAAGATTTTATTCCAATTCAACGGGTCGATGCAGTATGTAAAGTGGACGAAATGACGGTGCAAGCCATTGAAGAAGTGGGGCTGCTGTCCCCGTTTGGCATGCAGAATCCTAAGCCGTTCATTATGATTGAAGACGCCCAGCTTGAAGACATCCGAACGATCGGGGCCAATCAAAATCACATTAAAATGTCACTAAAAGACGAAGACAAGCTGCTCGACTGTGTCGGTTTTCACCAAGGCAAACTAAAAGAAGAACTTGTTCCAGGGAGTCAAATCTCTGTCGTTGGCGAGGTCTCGATTAATGAATGGAATAACCGAAAGAAACCTCAGCTCATGCTAAAAGACGCTAGAGTCGATGAATGGCAGCTGTTTGATTTACGCGGGAAAAAAGATTGGGAAAAGAAAGTATCAACACTTGATCCAGCAAAAACGATGGTCTTCTGTTTTGACGAAGAAACAAAAAAGCAATCGGAGCTGGTGGATATTCCGATTCACCTTATTGATGCAGAAAATGTATCCACGTTTGATGTGCAGGAAAAGTATGTGATCTTTGCCGATGTTCCTGCCGATGAACACTTGCTCAAGCTGCTTTTAGAAAATCAACAACCAGCAAGAATTTATACAGTGTTTCAGCGGAAAGAAGATCACTTTATGTCCTCATTCCCGAGCCGTGATCAATTCAAATGGTTTTATGGGTTCTTGTTCAAACGGGGAAGTTTTCCTATTAAAGAACAAGGCATGGAGCTTGCCAAACATAGAGGTTGGACAAAAGATACAATCATTTTTATGACAAAGGTGTTTTTTGAACTCGGTTTTGTTAAAATAGAGAATGGTGTGCTGTCAATAGTGCGTGATGCCCCTAAAAAAGATTTAACCGCATCATCGTCTTATACAGCAAAACAACGATTGATGGAACTCGATCAAACACTAACATATTCCTCAGCCAAAGAGCTGAAGGAATGGCTGAATAGCATGATGAGCGAAGTCTCACCTGTGCTTTGACGTACGAGGAGGAAAAGGAAAAGATGGATTTAAAACAATATGTGACAGTTGTACCTGACTACCCAAAGGAAGGTGTACAATTTAAAGATATTACAACGTTAATGGATAAAGGCGAAGTGTACCGTTATGCAACGGATCAAATCGTTGAATACGCGAAGGAAAGAGACATTGATCTCATTGTTGGACCTGAAGCGCGTGGATTCATTATTGGCTGCCCTGTAGCATACGCACTTGGTGTAGGTTTTGCCCCAGTTCGTAAAGAAGGAAAGCTTCCTCGTGAAGTCATCAAAGTCGATTACGGTTTGGAATACGGTAAAGATGTATTAACGATTCATAAAGATGCAATTCGTCCTGGTCAGCGTGTACTGATCACAGATGATTTGCTTGCGACAGGTGGAACGATTGAAGCATCCATCAAGCTGGTTGAGGAATTAGGCGGCGTTGTGGCAGGGATTGCATTTTTAATTGAGCTGACGTATCTTGATGGCAGAAAGAAGCTTGACGGTTACGACATCTTGACGTTAATGCAATACTAATGGAGTTTTACGCAAAAAGCACTCAGTAAGAAGGGTGCTTTTTTCCTATCAAAAATCTTTTAGCGGACTTCTTCTCTTTACATCTATCGAATTTTTCTTGATAATAAACTACAATACAGTTTTCATTTAAAAAGGTGATTCCATGGCGAACGAACAAGTTTTAACGGCGCAGCAGGTCATTGATAAGGCAAGAGAATACCTGTCCGCTGAACATATTCAATTTATAGAGCGTGCATACGAATATGCTGAAAATGCTCACAAGGAGCAATACCGGAAATCCGGTGAGCCCTATATTATCCATCCTATTCAAGTGGCGGGAATTCTTGTTGATCTTGAAATGGACCCTTCGACCATTGCTGGCGGCTTCTTGCATGATGTTGTCGAAGACACGGATGTGACATTAGAAGATTTAAAAGAGCATTTTAACGAAGAAGTAGCAATGCTTGTTGATGGTGTGACAAAGCTCGGAAAGATTAAATATAAATCACAAGAAGAACAACAGGCTGAAAACCATCGTAAAATGTTTGTTGCAATGGCGCAGGATATTCGCGTCATCTTAATTAAGCTGGCAGACCGTCTTCACAATATGAGAACACTCAAACATCTTCCGCAGGAAAAGCAGCGAAGAATTTCAAATGAAACCCTTGAGATCTTTGCACCGCTTGCGCACAGATTAGGGATTTCAAAGATTAAGTGGGAGCTTGAAGATACAGCCCTCCGCTATTTAAATCCGCAGCAATACTACCGGATTGTGAATCTCATGAAGCGTAAACGAGCGGAACGTGAGGAATACTTGGACGAGGTTGTCAATGAAGTAAAAGACCGCGTGTCTGAGGTGAACATTAAGGCTGAATTCTCCGGCAGACCGAAACATATTTATAGTATTTATCGAAAAATGGTCATGCAAAATAAGCAATTTAATGAAATATATGATTTGCTGGCTGTACGTATTTTGGTTGACAGCATTAAAGACTGCTATGCGGTACTTGGTATTATTCATACATGCTGGAAGCCGATGCCAGGCAGATTTAAGGATTATATTGCGATGCCAAAGCCGAATATGTATCAGTCTCTTCATACAACGGTGATTGGTCCAAAAGGGGACCCGCTTGAAGTTCAGATTCGTACAGTGGAGATGCACGAAATTGCTGAATACGGAATTGCCGCACACTGGGCGTATAAAGAAGGCAAAGAGTCAGCAGAATCGACGGAAGAAGCCGTTTTCCAGAAGAAGCTGTCTTGGTTTAGAGAAATCCTTGAATTCCAAAATGAATCCACAGATGCGGAAGAATTTATGGAATCGTTAAAAATCGATCTCTTCTCTGATATGGTGTTTGTATTTACACCAAAAGGTGACGTCATTGAGCTGCCGTCTGGTTCCGTACCAATTGATTTCTCATACCGGATTCATTCGGAAATTGGGAATAAAACAATCGGAGCCAAAGTCAACGGTAAAATGGTCACACTTGATCATAAGCTAAAAACAGGTGACATTATTGAAATTCTGACTTCTAAGCATAGCTATGGACCAAGCCAGGATTGGGTCAAACTTGCCCAAACCTCCCAAGCGAAGCACAAGATCAGACAGTTTTTCAAGAAACAGCGCCGTGAAGAAAATGTCGAAAAAGGCCGAGAACTTGTGGAGAAAGAAATCAAAAACCTTGAGTTCGATGTTAAAGACATCTTGACCGCTGAAAATCTGCAAAAAGTGGCCGATAAGTTTAATTTCTCAAATGAAGAGGACATGTATGCAGCTGTCGGTTATAACGGAATTACGGCACTCCAAGTGGCGAATCGTTTAACGGAAAAAGAAAGAAAACAAAGAGATCAGGAAGAACAAGAGAAAACCGTTCAAGAAGTGTCTGTAGAGTCAAAACCATATCACGGGAAAAAACGAGAAGCTGGCGTGCGAGTGAAAGGCATTGATAACTTGCTTGTCCGTTTATCTAAGTGTTGTAATCCTGTTCCTGGTGATAGCATTGTTGGCTTTATTACAAAAGGCCGTGGCGTATCTGTTCACCGTGATGACTGTCCGAACGTGAAGACAGGAGAAGCGCAGGAACGGTTAATCCCGGTTGAGTGGGAGCATGAACAGCCTGCTCGAAACCGTAAAGAATACAATGTGGAAATTGAAATATTAGGATATGACAGACGCGGCTTACTTAATGAGGTGCTTCAAGCAGTCAACGAAACCAAAACGAACATCTCGTCGGTTTCTGGTAAGTCTGATCGTAACAAAGTGGCGACGATCCATATGGCGATCTTTATCCAAAATATTAACCATTTGCACAAAGTGGTAGAACGCATCAAACAAATCAAAGACATTTACTCAGTTCGCCGATTTATGAATTAGAAAGGAAGTATATCGTCTATGAGGCTTGTTGTTCAGCGTGTGACGAGTGCATCTGTGAAAGTAGAAGAAGAGATCACAGGTGCCATCAATGAAGGCTATATGGTGCTCGTTGGGGTTACACATGAAGACACAGAAGAAGATGTGCATTACTTAGCTGAAAAGCTCGCACACTTGCGTATTTTTGAAGATGAAAACGGGAAAATGAATCATTCTTTGTTAGATGTAAAAGGAAGCGTGCTGTCTGTATCTCAATTTACTCTTTATGGTGATACGAGAAAAGGCAGACGGCCGAACTTTATGAAAGCTGCCAAACCAGATGTGGCGAATTCACTTTACGAATGCTTCAATGAAACGCTTAGAGAAAAAGGCATCCATGTTGAAACTGGACGTTTTGGGGCGATGATGGACGTCTCATTGACCAATTCTGGGCCTGTCACCATGTTGATGGACAGCAAAGAATAGAAAGACATTAGACTGTAGATAAACTCTTGCTGAGAGTTTGTTTAGAGTCTTTTTCTTTTGCGATCAAACAAAAAAGAGGCGCAGCGGCCTCTTTTTTCTATCGGAAATATTGTTTTAATCCTTCTGTCATTCCTTCTGTCACTCGTTCTTGGTAAGAGGCGCTATAAATGATCGCTTCTTCTTGAGGATTGCTTAAATAGCCGAGTTCATATAAAAGGGAAGGGCGCTTGTTTTCTCTTAAAACAAAATAATCTCCAAATTTGACTCCTTTATCAGGGATCTGTGATCGTTTTGCGACTTCCGTATGAACGCTTGTCGCCAGACGTTGATCTTTGGATGCCTGATAATAATATGCGGTGCTCCCTCTGATACTTGGGTCCATAAAGCTATCATAATGAAGACTAATAAATGCATCTGCATTTCGGTAATGTGAAGTGGCAACCCTCGATTGAAGGCTGATGAATGTATCATCACTTCTTGTTAAATAGACATTTGCTCCAGAAGCTCTTAACTTACCCGCCAGCAAATGAGCGGTTTTGATCGTGATATTCTTTTCAAATGCACCGTCTGCGCCGATCGTGCCGCTGTCTTTTCCGCCATGCCCAGGATCAAGAACAATTGTTTTGCCTTTTAAAGATCCAGTGCCAGACGATGAATCCTGCTGAGGTCTTGGTGCTTCGCTGCTATTTTTCTTTGTTTGAACGACCCAGCTCGCCACGTAGCCTGTTCCGCCGTTTGATAATGTCACCTCGTACCAGTCACCTTGCGTACGAACAATTTGATAAGCAGCTCCTTTTGTTGCTCTTTCTGCAATTCCAGCAGAGGTAGAAGCGCTTTTTCTAATATTCGTTCCATCATAAACGATGTACGCTTTCTGATGAGATGACGAAGAGGATGAATTCTTTTCAGGTGCTGCACTTGCTCCCTGGTTTGAGACAATATAATAACTTGCAACCCAGCCTTTAACGCCTTTTGCTTCGATTTCATACCAGCCATTTTGCTCCCGTAAAATGGTGACTTGAGTGTTGCGGGAAAGTGAAGCGGCCACTTGTGCGTTTGGTGCCGCCGATTTTCGAACATTCAAGCTTGATACGCCAACTGTGCCGGACTGTTTAGAACGAGCGGGCTCAGCTGAACTGGATGAAGAAGCGTTTTGTCCGCCAGAAATATAATCAGAGTGGACCCAGCCTTCCGCTTGTTTGTACGATATTTTTGTCCATTCGCCGCTTGTGTCCAGCTTTTTAGCGGAAGCGCCCTGCGGGAAAGTGCCAATGACTTGATAGGAAGTCCCTGGGCCTGTCCGAATGCGAAGGTCAGAGGCTGTTGACGTAATTGAACTGCTTCCTTGCGTACTTTGACCTTGCGTCTTTTGCTTAGCAGGCTTTTGTGCATCAGATGACTTGGTAATCAGCCATGAGACGACCCAGCCTTTTTGTCCGTTCGATAGCCCGATCTGTACCCATTCTCCTTGTTCAGTGAGAATCGGGTAGCTTTCTCCTCGTTTCACAACTGCTGCGATCCCGTAGCTTAAACCTGGTCCGGTTCGCACATTGATTTCATCTGTTGCAACGACAGCTTGATCTGTTTGAGCCGTCGCATGTGTCATTGGCCAAGTGCTGGCAATGAGGACAAAACAGGTGAGCAGCAACATCATGTGATGGTGTGTTTTCAGATTCAAAACGGTGTTTTCCCCTCCCTTGTAAAACCGATGAATGTTAATTCGTTATGTAATGGATGAATTCCTTGCAGTTTCCCTAATAAAATTGAATCAATCTGTTTATACTAGATAAAAATGTGATAAAAGGATGTACAAACATGAGATTAAGCAGAAAATTAGGACGAGTGCAATATAATGGACATCGTGATATCGACCGCTGGCAGCACGACGAAATGGATCAACCAGGCTTCCTTGAAGAAACGGCATCTGAATACGGATGCACGTCAAAAGAAGAGCTGGAAAAGAAAAAGAGACACGGCAAGGGTTGACAGAGTGGCAGCACCGACCTTATTATAATATAAATCAACACACTTGAAAATTTAAAATGTGGAACTGATGATAGAGAATAGTAGGGTAAATTGCGTGAGCAGAGAGGAATCGCCTTAGGCTGAAAGCGAATCCGCATGGCATTTATCACGAAAGAACACTCTGTAGGTTTCCTGCTGAACACTCAAAAAATGAGTCATTAGGCGGAGAACGTGAATCTGCGTTAAGGATTTGAGCGGGAACATGGCTAGATAATGTTCCAACTAGGGTGGCACCACGGGTATAACTCTCGTCCCTACTATACACATAGTAGAGGCGGGGGTTTTTTATATGTCCACATAAAAAATGAATGATGGTCGTAGGAGGACGAAAAATGAGTTTTAATATTCCAAGAGGCACACAGGATATTTTACCGGGAGAATCAGAACGCTGGCAGTATGTTGAACAAATTGCGAGAGATACATGTGCAGCCTTTCAATACAAAGAAATCCGCACACCGATTTTTGAGCATACGGAACTGTTTGCACGAGGAGTAGGCGAGTCAACAGATATCGTTCAAAAAGAGATGTACACATTTGAAGACAAAAAAGGACGTAGCATCACACTTCGCCCAGAAGGAACAGCTTCAACTGTCCGTTCTTATGTTGAAAATAAACTGTTTGCACAGCCTGCACAGCCTACAAAGCTGTACTACATTGGACCAATGTTCCGCTATGAGCGTCCGCAAACGGGAAGATATCGTCAATTTTATCAATTCGGAATTGAAGCGATCGGTTCAAAAGATCCTGCCATTGATGCAGAGGTCATTTCATTAGCGATGAGTGTGTATGAGAAAGCAGGTCTTTCCAACTTAAAACTCGTCATTAACAGCCTTGGTGACAAAGAAAGCCGTGCAGATTACCGTCAAGCACTTGTCGAGCATTTTGAACCAAGAATTGATGAATTCTGTCACGACTGCCAAATTCGTTTACATCAAAATCCATTACGTATTCTTGATTGTAAAAAGGACCGCGATCACGAACTGATGGCAACGGCACCATCCATTCAAGATTACTTAAATGAAGAATCACGGACTTATTTTGAAAAAGTAAAACAATACTTAACCGATCTAGGCATTGAATATGTCGTCGATCCGAACTTAGTGCGCGGTCTTGATTATTACAATCACACTGCCTTTGAGATTATGAGTAATGCAGAAGGCTTTGGCGCGATCACAACATTAGCCGGTGGCGGCCGTTATGATGGACTTGTTGAAGGAATTGGCGGTCCTGAATCACCAGGTATCGGCTTTGCGATGAGTATTGAACGTTTCCTATCAGCGATTAATGCAGAGAAGATTGAGCTTCCTGTTCAAGACGGCATTGATTTATATATTGCGGCATTAGGAGATCAAGCAAAAGATTATGCTGTTGGCTTATTGAATCGCCTAAGAAAAGAATGCATTTCAAGTGAAATGGACTATACAGGGAAAAAGCTAAAAGCACAATTTAAAGCGGCAGACCGCTTGAAAGCCAAGTTTATTGCAGTTCTTGGTGAAGATGAGCTGGCGCAGCAAATTGTAAACGTAAAAGATACGACAACGGGTGAGCAAATTGAAGTGAAGCTTGATGAGCTGATTCAAATGATGAAAGCCCACCAGAAAGCGTAAAGAAGGAGTGGAATGTTTGTGTTTGGTAGAACTTTTTATTGTGGAGAAGTAACAGAAGACCAAATCGGTCAAACCGTTGTATTAAAAGGATGGGTACAAAAACGTCGTGACCTTGGCGGATTAATCTTTATTGACCTGCGTGATCGTACAGGCATTGTGCAAGTTGTCTTTCATCCAGACCAATCAAAAGAGGCTCTTAAGACAGCAGAATCGATTCGGAATGAATATGTCCTTGATATTAAAGGGACAGTGGTCGCAAGAGAAGAAGCCACGATCAACCCAAATTTAAAAACAGGTAAAATTGAAATTCAAGTCGACACAGTCACTGTTTTAAATGAAGCCAAGACGCCTCCATTTGTGATTTCTGATCAAGCAGATGAGGTATCAGAAGATGTGCGCTTAAAATATCGCTACCTAGATCTTCGCCGTCCTGCGATGTTTGAAACGATGAAAATGCGACATGAAGTGACAAGAGCCTTCCGCCATTTCCTAGATGATAACGGCTTCCTAGACATTGAAACACCAATTTTAACAAAAAGTACGCCAGAAGGTGCGCGTGACTATCTTGTGCCAAGCCGTGTACACGAAGGAGAATTCTATGCGCTGCCGCAGTCTCCGCAATTATTTAAGCAATTGCTCATGGTGTCTGGGATGGACCGCTACTATCAAATCGCTCGTTGCTTTAGAGATGAAGACTTGCGTGCTGACCGTCAGCCGGAATTTACACAAGTCGATATTGAAATGTCCTTTATGAGCCAAGAAGACATCATGACGCTTGCTGAAGAGATGATGGCAAAGGTGATGAAAGATGTCAAAGGTGTTGACCTGACATTGCCATTACCTCGTATGACGTACGATGAAGCGATGAATTCCTATGGTTCTGACAAGCCAGATACCCGATTTGACATGAAGCTTGTCAACATTTCAGACACGGTAAAAGACTCAGATTTCAAAGTCTTCAGCGGTGCTGTAAACAATGGCGGAGCTGTCAAAGCGATTAATGTCAAAGGGGCTGCAGCAAACTACTCAAGAAAAGACATCGATGCACTTGGTGCATTTGCAGCGAACTATGGTGCAAAAGGTCTTGCTTGGCTAAAAGCTGAAGGGACAGAGTTAAAAGGACCAATCGCTAAATTCTTTGATGAGTCAAAACAAGCAGAATTAAAAGAACAGCTTCAAGTTGAAGAGGGAGACCTTTTACTTTTTGTCGCTGACAAAACGTCTGTTGTCCATGATGCGCTTGGCGCACTTCGTTTAAAACTTGGCAAAGAGCTTAAACTCATCGATGAGTCTGTCTTCAATTTCTTATGGGTAGTCGATTGGCCGCTGCTTGAAAAAGATGAAGAAGAAGGCCGCTTCTATGCTGCTCATCATCCTTTCACAATGCCAGTTCGTGATGATCTTGAATTAATTGAAACAAGTCCAGAAGATATGAAAGCTCAAGCGTATGATCTTGTGCTGAACGGCTATGAGCTTGGCGGAGGTTCTATTCGTATTTTTGAAAAGGACATTCAAGAGAAAATGTTTGGTTTACTTGGCTTTTCTAAAGAAGAAGCGTACGATCAGTTCGGCTTCCTTCTTGATGCATTTGAGCATGGTGTGCCTCCGCACGGCGGAATTGCGCTTGGGCTTGACCGCTTAGTGATGCTGCTTGCCGGCCGATCTAACCTAAGAGATACCATTGCGTTCCCGAAAACGGCAAGTGCAAGTTGTGTTCTCACAGATGCTCCTGGCACTGTAAGCGCAGCGCAGCTAGATGAACTGAGCTTGGCTATTAAAACAAAAGTAAAACAGTAAAATAGGCGCATGTTTATAGGCATGTAAACGCTTGAAAAAGGGACATGCCTATGATATGCTTTCATCAACCAATAAATAAAGTCCTGATACGTACGGTGGTTACCTAGTTTTGACCGAACATTTTTTTCTACGGGAGCTTGCCTTTCCTTTCTGCATAAATGCCTCTTCTGAGGACTTATAAAGTGAGGAAGAAAGCACCCACCTGCATGGTGCGGGGTTCAAAACGAAGGAAAAGCTGGCGGCGTGATCGGGACTTTTTTGTGTTTTTTTCTATTTGAGAAGGATGACGGAGAACGCTGAATATGATATGATTCTTTCGATTCATTTTAAATAAAGGTGGAGTGAGGCACTTGTTACATCAGTTTTCAAGAAACGAGCTTGCCATTGGCAAGGAAGGCTTAAATATATTAAAAAACAGTACAGTTGCAGTGCTTGGAGTAGGCGGCGTAGGTTCTTTTGCAGTAGAAGCCCTTGCTCGTTCAGGTGTTGGCCGTATTGTTCTTGTTGATAAAGATGATATTGATATTACAAATGTAAATAGGCAGCTGCCAGCTCTGCTATCAACGGTTGGTCAGCCTAAAGTTGACTTAATGCAGGCAAGAATTGCTGACATTAACCCAGAATGTGAAGTTGTTGCGCTCAAAATGTTTTATACAGAAGAAACATATGAACAATTCTTTGAGTATCCACTTGATTATGTCATTGATGCATCAGATACAATTCATTATAAAATTCATTTAATGAAAGAGTGCCTGAAACGCGATGTGAACATTATTTCGAGTATGGGTGCTGCAAATAAAACAGATCCGACACGCTTTAAAATTGATGACATCTCGAAAACACATACAGACCCAATTGCGAAAGTCGTCAGAACACGCCTGCGGAAGGAAGGCATTCGTAAGGGAATTGAAGTTATTTTCTCTGATGAAAGTCCGATTGTCATTCGTGAAGATGTGAGAAAAGAAGTTGGAAATGATGAAGCGAAAATTCGTAAGGCACAAATGCCGCCATCATCCAATGCATTTGTTCCATCTGTGGCTGGACTGATTATGGGTGGTCATGTCATTATGAAACTGTTAAAAGACATTCCGATTACACGTGTGAAAGATAAATAAACAGCCCGCCTGCTTAGAGCAGGGGGCTGTTTTTATTTTTGCCGTCTTAAATTTTCATACACTTGCTTTAGTGCACCTTCAAATTTTCCAGTTTGCTTTGGTTCATAATATTGCTTGTTTTTCAGCGGGTCAGGTAAATATTGCTGCTTCACCCAGCCATTTTCATAATCGTGCGGATATAAGTAATCGGCGCCCCTTCCAAGTGCTGCTGCTCCTTTATAGTGGGCGTCTTTTAAATGAACGGGAACTTCACCAATTTTCCCCGTGCGAATATCATGCAGTGCCGCATCAATCGCTTGGTAAGCGGAGTTTGACTTTGGAGAAAGACACAGTTCAATCACGGCATTAGCGAGTGGAATTCGTGCTTCTGGAAAACCAACTCTCTCAGCTGTTTGAACAGCGCTTAACACACGTGGCCCTGCCTGCGGACTGGCTAGGCCAATATCTTCATAAGCCATCACAAGTAATCGTCTCGAAATGCTTTCAAGATCTCCCGCTTCAATCAGTCTTGCAAGGTAATGAAGCGCAGCATCTGCGTCAGATCCTCTAATGGATTTTTGAAAAGCCGAGAGGACATCATAATGGGCATCACCGTTTTTATCATGCGAGAAGCTCTTTTTTTGTAAACATTCTTCTGCTGCAGCTAGAGTGATCGTGATCTGTCCAGATTCATCCGCTTTTGTCGATAAGACGGCTAGTTCAAGTGCATTTAAAGCGGAACGCACATCTCCTCCGCATCCATTTGCAAAATGATTCATTGCCTCCTCATCAACTTTGACCGAATAACCGCCAAGCCCGCGATGTTCATCCTGTAAAGCTCGAGATAATGCAGCTTTAATTTGCTCTGTTTCCAGCGGCTTCAGCTCAAATATTTGTGTCCGGCTGCGGATGGCTGGGTTAATCGCATGATACGGATTAGCTGTTGTCGCGCCAATTAAAATGATCATGCCATTTTCTAAATACGGCAGAAGGAAATCCTGCTTCCCTTTATCGAGTCTGTGGACTTCGTCTAAAATCAAGATGACCTGACCACTCATTTTCGCTTCAGCGGCGACAGCTTCCATATCTTTTTTGTTATGAATCACCGCATTCAATGTACGGAAGGCAATGCTTGTACTGCCAGCGATTGCAGTTGCAATGGATGTTTTGCCGATTCCCGGCGGTCCGTATAAAATCATCGAGGACAAATGTTTTGCCTCGACCATTCGTCTAATAATTTGACCTTCCCCAACGAGATGCTCCTGCCCAATAATGTCTCCAATATGACTTGGGCGCATCCGATACGCTAAAGGTTTCATGATTATCTCTCCTAAAGCAATGTCTTGTTTGTATAGAGTACCGAAATTTCTTCAAATAGAAAAGGGATGCGTCCTCGTTTTGAGCTCAGAACCCGCAAATGAAAGTTGGCTAAAAGTATGATATAATTGCTTTTGGTCTATATAAGCGTATATGAAATCAGAAAAATAATTGATGACATAGAAATAGAAAACGCAGAGGTGTTTAACTTGAAAATTTCTACTAAAGGCAGATATGGTCTGACGATCATGATCGAATTAGCCAAAAAGCATGGCGAAGGCCCTACATCATTAAAATCAATCGCTCAAAACAATGATTTGTCTGAGCATTATTTAGAGCAGCTTGTATCACCACTTCGCAATGCACGTCTTGTGAAAAGTATCCGCGGAGCGTATGGCGGCTATGTGCTTGCCCATGAGCCAAACGAGATTACAGCCGGTGATATTATTCGTGTATTAGAAGGACCTATTAGTCCTGTTGAAGTGATCGAAAACGAAGAACCAGCAAAGCGTGCACTTTGGATTCGTATTCGTGATGCAGTAAAAGACGTACTAGACAATACAACTCTTGAAGACTTGGCAAGCTATAAAGATGACGAGGATCAAGAGGCGTATATGTTCTATATTTAGATCAGAGGTGTACCGGAAATGGAACGTATCTATTTAGATCATGCAGCCACAACGCCGATGGATCAGCGAATTGTGGACAAGATGATGCCTTACTTTACAGAGATATTTGGCAATCCCTCTAGTATTCATTCATATGGGCGCGAGGCAAGAAAGTGGCTCGATGAAGCAAGGGAAGTCATTGCAGGAGAATTACACTGTAAGCAGCAGGAGATCATCCTCACAAGCGGGGGAACAGAGGCAGACAACTTGGCCATTACAGGTGTGGCAATGGCAAGGCAGCATGAAGGAAAACATATCATCACAACAAAAACTGAGCATCATGCAGTGCTGCATACATGCGAACGCTTAGAGAAGCTTGGTTTTGATGTGACGTATTTAGATGTGGATCACACTGGATTGATTCATCTTGATCAATTAAAACAAGCACTAAGAGACGATACAATTCTTGTGACCATCATGTATGGCAATAATGAAACGGGTGTGATTCAGCCAATTAAAGAAATTGGTCAACTTTTACACGAACACACTGCTTATTTTCATACAGACGCAGTACAGGCATTTGGGACAATATCAATTGATGTCACAGAACTTCATATCGACCTCTTATCTGCGTCCGGTCATAAACTAAATGGCCCGATGGGAACAGGCTTTTTATATGTGGATGAGCGTGTAAAACTTTCTCCACAGCTATTCGGAGGAGAACAAGAGAGAAAACGCCGTGCTGGTACTGAAAATGTGGCGGGAATCATTGGACTTGCAGAAGCAGTTCAATTAACAAAGCAAAATAGAAGAGAAAAAGCAGTGCATTATGGTAAGCTCAAAGAAGCGATGCTGCAAGTATTCGAAGAGGAATCACTCAATTTCTCTATCAATGGACATCCGAAAGAGACATTGCCGCACATTTTAAATGTCCACTTCCCGGGCGTTTCTATTGAATCGTTACTTGTGAACTTAGATATGGAAGGGATTGCTGTTTCAAGCGGGTCAGCATGTACGGCTGGATCTGTCCTTCCTTCGCACGTATTAAGCGCCATGTATGGTGAAGAAGCAAAAGAGCTGACATCCTCAGTCAGAATAAGCTTCGGTCTTGGTAATGAAGAGGAACATGTGAAGCAGGCGGCGCATAAGATAGCGGCTGTCGTGAAACGCCTAGCCAAATAAATGCTCCCTTTTGTTCGTGTGTGAAAAATGAAACAGCTAGGCACCTGAAGAACGAAACGCGCACGTTGTTTCATTGAAATTGGAGTTGATGAAGATGACAAAAAGACCTGAAGACACAAGAGTTGTGGTCGGTATGTCCGGAGGCGTCGATTCATCAGTTGCTGCTCTCATGCTAAAGGAGCAAGGCTATGATGTGATCGGCATATTTATGAAAAACTGGGATGACACAGATGAAAATGGTGTATGTACAGCAACGGAGGACTATGAGGATGTCATTCGTGTTTGTAACCAGATTGGAATCCCATATTATGCAGTGAATTTCGAGAAACAGTATTGGGACAAAGTGTTTCAATATTTTCTTGATGAATATAAAGCAGGCAGAACGCCGAACCCAGATGTCATGTGTAATAAAGAAATTAAGTTCAAAGCATTTCTTGAGCATGCATTGTCGCTTGGAGCGGATTATTTGGCAACAGGCCACTATGCCCGTGTCGACAGAACCGGCGATGAAGTGAAAATGCTAAGAGGTCTTGATACAAACAAAGACCAAACTTATTTCTTGAATCAGCTGACTCAAGAACAACTTGATAAAGTGTTGTTCCCAATCGGCGATTTAGAGAAAAAAAGAGTGCGTGAATTAGCAAAAGAAGCAGAGCTCGCAACAGCAACGAAAAAAGATTCTACGGGCATCTGCTTTATTGGGGAAAGAAACTTTAAAACGTTCCTTAGCCAATATTTGCCTGCACAGCCCGGTGTGATGCAGACAATGGACGGAGAAGTAAAAGGTGAACATGATGGACTCATGTATTACACGATCGGTCAACGCCAAGGACTTGGCATTGGCGGAAGCGGTGATCCGTGGTTTGTTGTTGGGAAGGACTTAGAGAAAAATATCTTATTTGTTGAACAAGGCTTCCACAATCCGCTTTTATACTCTGAAAGTATTTCAGCTGTTAACATCAGCTGGACGCGTCCTCATATTGTCGGCGAAAACGGTGAACTCACATGCACAGCGAAATTCCGATACCGTCAAGAAGACCATCATGTAAAAGTCAAAATGACAGGTGAGCAGGAAGCAATGGTGATCTTTGATGAACCCGTTCGTGCTGTCACTCCAGGACAAGCTGTTGTTTTTTATGATGGCGAAGAATGTCTTGGCGGCGGGACCATTGACGATGTCTTTAAAGATGGCCAAAAGCTGTCGTATGTGTAACATGTGTTAAAAACCTCAACGTCGCTGTTGAGGTTTTTTAATGAAAGGATGAAGAGAGCGAATGAATCATAACGAAATCGGTATTGAAGCTTTAAATCAAGGGAACATCGAACAGGCAGCTGAAGCTTTTACGAAAGCCATTGAAGAAAGCCCAAAGGACCCGGTTCCATATATCAACTTTGCGAATTTACTTTCAAGTGTTCATGAATTTGAACGTGCTTTGAACTTCTTTCAAAAAGCCATTGAACTTGATCATACAGCAGCTGCAGCCTATTACGGAGCAGGAAATGTTTACACGATGAAAGAAGACTTTATGAAAGCGAAAGACTATTTTGAGCAAGCGCTACAAGCTGGAATGGAAAACAGTGATTTGTTTTATATGTTAGGGCAGACACTGATGAAATTAGAGCAGCCAAAGCTTGCGATGCCTTATCTTCAGCGTGCAGTTGAGCTAAACGAAGAAGACAACGAAGCAAGATTTCAATTTGGCATGTGCTTAGCGAATGAACATCTGCTGGAGGAAGCGGTCGCAGTCTTTACTGAAGTGATTACGCGAGATCCGCAGCATGCAGACGCCTTTTATAATGCAGGCGTTGCGTATGCGTATTTAGAGAAAAAGGACGAAGCGCTTGAAATGCTAGGAAAAGCCATTGACGTGCAGCCTGATCATATGCTTGCATTGCATGCGCAAAAGCTGATTCAAGAGGCAGAATAACCGGAAGGAGGGAAGACCTGTGCAGGAACATCCAGATCAAATGAAGCTTGAAGATGAACCGTTTTTAAAAGGGACGGTTCAAGCCGTTATTTTCCATAACGAAAGTAATTTATACTCTGTGTTAAAAGTAAAAGTCATTGAAACATCAGAGAATTTAGAGGAAAAAACAGCATCTGTCACAGGCTACTTCCCAGCGCTTCATGAGGAGGAAACCTACACCTTCTATGGCAAGGTCACAAGTCATCCGAAGTTTGGCGAGCAGTTTCAAGCCACTCATTTTCAAAAGGAAGTCCCTACAACAAAGCAAGGCATCATTCATTATCTCTCTAGTGACTTGTTTGAAGGGATTGGAAAAAAGACGGCGGAAGAAATCGTCGGCAAGCTTGGCAATCAGACTCTTCATCAAATTATGCGTGATCCGTCTGTGTTGTATGACGTCCCTCGCCTGTCAAAAAAGAAGGCAGATAAGCTGGCTGCCGCACTTCAAGAGCATCAAGGGCTTGAGCAAATCATGATTAGCCTGAATCAATATGGTTTTGGTCCTCAGCTTAGCATGAAGATTTACCAAGTATACGAGAGTGAAACGTTGCAAAAAATTGAAGAAAACCCTTATCAGCTCGTCAAAGACGTCGAGGGGATTGGCTTTATTAAAGCAGACGAACTCGGCGCTAGAACAGGGATATCTGGAAATGATCCAGACCGCATTCGTGCAGCTCTTTTGTATACCGTTGAGACAGCAAGCCTGCAGGACGGTCATACGTACATACAAACGAAAGATCTGATCGTCGAAACCCGTAAACTGCTGAATCAAACCGGCAATGACTACAAAGTGACTGAAATGGACGTTGCCAATCAGATCATTGCACTTGGTGAAGGGAAAGACATGATTATTGAAGATGAGCGCTGTTATCATCCGTCGCTCTTTTATGCGGAGCAAAGTGTGGCAAAACGCATTCAAAAAATTGTCGCTCAAACGGAATATGCAGATCAATTTCCTGAATCAGAATTTCTGCTTGCACTCGGTGAACTGGAGGAACGGCTTGGTGTCCAGTATGCACCAACTCAAAAAGAAGCCATTCAAAAGGCACTCATGTCTCCAATGCTGCTTTTAACAGGCGGACCGGGTACAGGGAAAACGACGGTCATTAAAGGGATTGTCGAGCTTTACAGCGATCTTCACGGCGTATCTCTTGACCCGGGTGATTATAAAAAAGATGAAGCATTTCCGTTCGTGCTTGCCGCACCAACTGGACGTGCTGCGAAACGAATGACAGAATCCACTGGACTTCCTGCTGTGACCATTCACCGGCTGCTAGGCTGGAATGGATCAGAAGGCTTCTCACATGATGAAGACCAGCCGATTGAAGGGAAGCTTGTCATCATTGATGAATCGAGTATGCTGGATATTTGGCTGGCGAACCATTTGTTTAAGGCGATCCCAGATCATATTCAAGTCATTATGGTTGGAGACGAACATCAACTTCCATCTGTCGGACCTGGTCAAGTGTTAAGAGACCTGCTTGCGTCACAAGCTATACCGGCAGTTACACTAACTGATATTTACCGGCAGGCAGACGGTTCAACAATTGTTGAGCTTGCGCATGATATGAAAAATGGTGTATTGCCAAAGGATATTACTGCGCGCTCGAAGGATCGATCCTTTATTCAATGCTCTAGTGACCAAATGAAAGAAGTCATCGAGAAAGTGGTCAGCAATGCTGCGCAAAAGGGTTATTCAGCAAAGGACATTCAAGTGCTTGCCCCGATGTATAAAGGAAAAGCAGGCATTAATGAACTGAATAAAATGCTCCAGCAAATTTTGAATCCTAAAAAGCCAAAAGGAAGAGAGATTCCATTTGGTGATGTCGTCTACCGGACAGGTGATAAGGTACTTCAGCTTGTCAATCAGCCGGAGAATAACATTTTTAATGGAGATATTGGCGAAATTGTCTCGATCTTTTATGCGAAAGAAAACACGGAAAAAGAAGATATGGCGATCATCTCCTTTGATGGAAATGAAATCACGTTTACGAAAAAAGATTTTCATCAATTTACACACGCTTATTGTTGCTCGATTCATAAATCCCAGGGCAGTGAATTCCCAATCGTGGTGCTGCCAGTCGTGAGAAGTTATTATCGAATGCTTCGAAGAAATTTGCTTTACACGGCCATTACACGAAGTAAAAAGTTTTTAATTTTGTGCGGCGAGGAATCAGCATTAGAGTGGGGCGTGAAAAATAATGAAGACTCCCTCAGACAAACGTCTTTAACCATGCGTCTTACTGAAACGGAAGAAATCATGGACGCTGAGCTAGCAGCCCTCCAAAAAGAACTTCCTTTCAGCGTACACGATGCCAATATTGGCATGGAGGGAATCACCCCGTTTGATTTTATGCAAGAGTAAATGGCTTCCTTCATGGAAGCCATTTCTTCGTATGAGTCATAGAGGAAACGCACACGATAAGACTGTTCCGAAAAGGTGGTTGATCACATTTTGAGAACATGTCGAGAGCTTGAAGGACTGACGATCTATACAGACGAGCTGTCTCATTCACTTGGGGCGATCAAAGATATTTGCTTTTTAGCCGGCGGCAGCTGCGGGGGATATGTTTTAGATGGGAAAAAGAAAGACTGTGCTTTCATTCCATTCTCAGCTGGCGACAAATTGACAGACAAAGGTCTATATGTGAGCTGCCAGAAGGGCATCGAGATAGATACCTCCGCCCCACCCTTCTTCTTTTCGAAATTAAAAAAGAAAATGATCCATACGCCAGATGGTGAAACATTAGGTGTTTTGGAAGATGTATACTTTTGTACAAATTCGGGCACAATCGTAGCATATGAACTCTCGGACGGCTTCTTTACAGAGCTATCAGGGATTCGAAAGCAGCTGCATGCTGCCGGAACCTTGATGGATGTTCAAAAGGAAGCACTTGTTCTAAACCGAACGTAAAGAGGTGCTGAGTATGCTCATTTGCCCAAATTGCAAATGTAAAGACATCGGAAAAATTGGGGTCAATCAATATTATTGCTGGGGCTGTTTTATTGAATTGACACTGTCAAAAGGCAAAATATCTACTCACCAAGTGGAGGAAGACGGTACACTAAGTAGTTTAGACGACCTGTTTAGTGACGATGAACGTTCAATTCAACTATAAGTGTTAAGGGGGAATTTCGAATGGGCAAAATGACTTCTTCACTATTAACGCTTGGTGCAGGTGCACTCGCATATCACTTTGCAAGTCGATATGATATGCCATCTAAGCGGGATATGAAAAAGATGAGAAAACGAGTTATGCGAATGCTTTAAACAAAAAGGGACATCCACCATGAGCGGATGTCCTTTTTTTATGCCTGCCTGTACTCTAATCTCCGTGCAAGTATAGACAAGCTGAAGTTCACAACAAAATACATCATGGCCGCCAAGAGGAAAATAGGAAGTAAATAAGATTGGCTTTGACCATTTAAAATCTGCGCGTGATGCAATAACTCTGGAAGGGCAATCACAACGGCAAGCGATGTATCTTTTAAAAGAGAAATAAATTGACTGACAATCGGCGGTACCATTCGGCGTAACGCCTGTGGCATGATAATCATTTTTAATGTTTGAATATAGGTTAAACCAGAGGATCTAGCCGCTTCGATTTGTCCTTTATCAATTGATTTTAATCCGCTGCGAATGATTTCTGACAGCATGGCAGATTCAAACACGGTTAAAGCCGCAATGGCAGAGGCTGTAATACTCAGCTTAATGCCGATTTCAGGCAGAGCGAAATACGTAAAAAAGATGATCAGCAAAAGCGGCAGGTTCCGAACGGTTTCCACAATGACCGCAAGCACCTTTGATAAAATAGGGATTTGTGCGAACCTCAATGTGCCAACGACTAATCCGATGATAAAGCTTAAAATGATGGAGATAAAAGCCACTTTTAAGGTGACAGCAAATCCTTCAAGTAAAAAGGCGAGATGATCGGGCTGGTAGGCACCTATAAAATCCATTGTGTTTCCTCCTTTCTAGTGGCTTCGGGCTAATCTTTTTTCTAAATAACCAACGCCTAGACTAAGCGGAATGGTCAATAGAAGATAGAACATGGCAACAAAGATGTATACATCAAATGTCACAAATGTTCTCGAAGCGATAAGGTCTCCTTGGTACATCAGATCAAACCCTGCAATGACACCTAAAATAGACGAGTTTTTCACAAGGTTGATAAATTGATTCCCAAGTGGTGGAATGACAATTTTGATTGCCTGCGGCAGAATAATATATCGCATCGTTCCGCCATATGACAGACCAGAAGCTCTAGCTGCTTCCATTTGTCCAAGCGGTACAGCTTGTATACCTGCACGAATGGCTTCAGCGATAAAAGCAGACGTATAAATGGAGAGGGCAATGGTTCCTGCTGTAAAGCCATCTGCCACAATGCCAAGTACCGGTAAACCAAAAAAGAACACAAAGGTGATCAATAATAACGGAATATTCCGAATAAATTCCACGTAAGCCGTCCCTAACCAGTTGAGCGGCCTTAGTGGCGCAATTCTCATAATGGCAATGAGTGTACCGATGAAAAAGCTTCCAATCAACGCAATGACACTTGCACCAATCGTATATTTAAACCCTTCTAAATAAAGATGGAAGTTCTCAGTTAAAATGGAAAACCGCAGCAATCAGTTCACTTCCTTCCTAATCAACAGAGGAGCCGGCAAGCGGCTCTCCTGAGGGTGTTGAGATTGATCGAGTCAATTGATTATTCTTTGATCCATTTTTTATGAATCTTGTCATACTCTCCATTATCTTTTAATGCCTTTAACGCTTTATTAATGGCTTCTGTCAATTTTTCATCGCCTTTTTTCACAGCGATGCCATAAGGCTCATCGGTAAATGTTCCGCCAACGACTTCATAATTTGAATCTTCGTCTGCCATGCCAAATAAAATTGCATTATCAGTTGTCAGAACTTGCCCTTGATTTGATTTTAAGGCTGTAAAGGCTTCTTGGTAATTTTCAAATTCTAAAACGGATGCTTCTGGTGCTTTTTCGCGAATGTTTTGAGAAGAAGTGGACCCTTTCACTGCAAGCACCTTCGTACCTTTTTTAAGATCATCAATCGATTGAATGTCGCTGCCTTTTTTCACAAGCAGTGATTGTCCTGCTTCAAAGTAAACATCTGAGAAATTGACCTCTTTTTTACGCTCTTCTGTGATCGTCATTGTGGCAACAATGGCATGAATATCTCCTTTTTGCAGTAAAGGAATCCTTGTTTTAGATGTTACTTCTTTAAATTCTGCTTTTCCTTCATCACCGAGCATTTCTTTAGTGATCGCTTTTGCGATATCAATATCAAACCCTTCAATATCCCCGCTACTAGGATTTTTTAGACCGAATAAACGGGTATCGTTTTTCACACCGAAAACGATTTTTTTGTCTTTCTTAATGGCTTCTAATGAGCTGCCTTGTTTTGCATCGGTTGAGCCTTTCTCGGCAGATCCGCAAGCAGCGAGAGCGATCATACAGCAAGTCATCAACAGTAATAGGCCAAAGCGTTTCATTTTTTTCATCAAATTCATTCCCCCTAGTGATTTAAAATACGGCTTAAAAAGAGCTGAGCGCGTTTCTCGCGCGGTTTTTCATAAAAGGCAGCTGGTGTAGATTCTTCAAGAATTCTTCCTTCATCAATAAACACAATACGGTCTGCGACTTCACGGGCAAACCCCATCTCGTGCGTGACAACGACCATTGTCATTCCTTCCCTTGCCAGCTGTTTCATCACATCTAGCACCTCACCAATCATCTCTGGATCAAGAGCTGATGTTGGTTCATCGAAAAGCATGACCTCAGGTTTCATTGCAAGTCCCCTTGCGATTGCCACACGCTGCTGCTGTCCTCCTGAGAGTCTAGAAGGGTAGGTGTCTGCTTTTTCAGGAATGCCAACTTTATTTAAATAAAATTCAGCTGTTTCCTTTGCTTCTTCTTTGCTCACTTTTTTAACCTTCATCGGTGCAAGCATAATGTTTTCAAGCACCGTCTTATGCGGATAAAGATGGAAGTGCTGAAACACCATCCCGATATTTTGCCTGATGAGATTGATGTTGGTTTTCGGATGCTGAACAGACACTTGATTGACAAGGACTTTTCCTTCATCAATGCTTTCAAGACGATTGATACATCTGAGCATCGTGCTTTTTCCAGACCCTGAAGGACCGATGATCACAACAACCTCACCTTTTTGAATATGTAGGTTAATGTCCTTAAGTACATGGAACTGGCCGTAATGCTTGTTGACTTCTTCAAATGTGATCATGAAGAACCTCCTCTTCTAATGATTGAGCTAAAGCGGATTCTAGCATAAATGAGGCAAAAATAAGAAAATAATGGAATGTTTTCTAACGAGATTTTACAGCAAACAGTGACTTTGGATGGAGCCGTATGTTTCATGTGTATTCATTTTTAACAAAGTTAGGACAAATTTTATTTACATGGATAATTGCAGAAGTTGGTTAAACAATAAGAAGAGAGGTGAAAAAGGTGAAGAAACGTCCGATCGAGTTTCTAATATATGCTGCAGGTGTACTGCTTGTCCTTGCGTCTTTACTCATTTTGGTTCAGCTCGACGAGTTATGGATGCCTATTTTTTTATTGCTCAAAGCGGTTTTGATCCCGCTTCTTATCGCTATTTTTATTTCTTATCTTCTTTATCCCATTGTTGAAAGACTACATAAGCGAGGTTTGCCAAGGACGGTCAGTCTCTTATTGATATATGTGCTGTTTTTTGGCGGCATTGGTTTGGCTGTGTATAAAGGGGCACCGGTTTTAATCGCTCAGTTAAATGAATTGTCGGAGCAAATTCCCATGCTTGCCGAAACGTATAATGGTGCTTTATCACATGTTCATCGTCATACAAGCCACTGGCCTGATGGACTACATGAACGACTGGATCGTTTTATTGTCCAATCTGAGACGTATGCCGCAAATGGGGCAGAGCGGATGATTCTTAGCTGTAAAGTACTGCTTGATTACGCCTTAGTTGCTGCACTCATCCCTTTTCTTGTCTTTTATATGGTGAAAGATATGAACACGATGAAGCGGGCAGCATGGTATTTAACCCCGCCAAGCTTCCGAAAAAGGGGACATGCCTTTGTGAAAGCAGTGGATGACTCACTTGGGGATTATATTAGAGGGCAATTGCTTGTCTGTTCTTTAATTGGGGGAGCTGCTGCCATTGTTCTTTGGCTGTTTCATATTCCATATCCGCTTGTACTAGGTATGTTAATCGGTGCAACGAATGTCATTCCGTATTTTGGCCCGATTATTGGAGCGATTCCAGCTGTCTTTATCGCTTTTACCATCTCAGTGAAGTCAGTGATCATTGTGCTAATTACAGTAGCCGTGCTTCAATTTTTAGAAAGCAATGTACTGAGTCCGATCATTGTCGGGAGAAGCCTGCATATGCATCCTGTCGTAATCATGCTGGTGTTACTCGCTGGAGGTGAGCTGTTTGGCTTGATTGGAATGATTTTAGCCGTGCCGTCCGCAGCCATTATGAGGGTCATCATTGTGCAATATATTCACATGAGACGAAGCGTTCATTGACAAGACGAGCCGAGTTGTCTATAATAATTTCGATTCATACATATTTGAATTCAATGACGGACCCGAGTACGTTAAAAAGCTGTTGCAGAGAGAGGCTTTGTTTGCTGAGAAAAGCCTTATCAGACCTTTAACGGAAGCTAGTCCCGAGTGCAGATAAACACTGCCGCTCTCTTCCGGCGTTATCGGATGTGAAGGTGATAGACGCATATGTCTATAATCAGGGTGGTACCGCGAGAGCATCTCGTCCCTGTGTAAGTAGTTTTTTGCTTGCATAGGGCGGGATGTTTTTTCGTTTGTGTGAAGATTGAGAATAAAAAAGGGAGGATTTATGATGAAAACTTTAACTTCAGCTCAAGTACGTCAAATGTTTTTAGATTTTTTTAAAGAAAAAGGACATGCTGTCGAACCGAGTGCGTCCCTCGTACCGCATGACGATCCAACACTTTTATGGATTAACAGCGGGGTGGCAACATTAAAGAAATACTTCGATGGCCGCGTCGTGCCTGAGAATCCGCGTATTTGCAACGCACAAAAATCAATTCGTACAAATGACATTGAAAATGTAGGGAAAACAGCACGCCATCATACGTTTTTTGAAATGCTGGGCAACTTCTCTATTGGAGACTATTTCAAAGAAGAGGCAATCGAATGGGCTTGGGAATTCCTCACAAGTGACGAGTGGATTGGCTTTGATCCGAATCTGTTATCTGTAACGGTACATCCAGAGGATGAAGAAGCGTATGTTCTTTGGAGAGATAAAATTGGTGTCCCTGAGGAACGAATTATTCGTCTAGAGGGCAACTTCTGGGATATTGGCGAGGGGCCAAGTGGTCCGAATACAGAAATTTTCTATGATCGTGGCGAAACATATGGCAACGACATGAACGACCCTGAATTATATCCAGGCGGAGAAAATGAACGTTATCTAGAAGTATGGAATCTTGTTTTTTCTGAATTTAACCATAATCCAGATGGTACATACACACCGCTTCCGAAGAAAAACATTGATACAGGAATGGGTCTTGAGCGTATGGTCTCTGTGATTCAAAACGTACCGACGAACTTTGATACAGACCTGTTCATGCCGATTATTCGTGCAGTAGAAACGATTTCTGGAGAAAGCTATGGGGAGTCAAAAGAAAAAGACACAGCATTTAAAGTCATTGCTGACCATATTCGTACTGTGGCCTTTGCCGTCAGTGACGGAGCACTTCCTTCTAATGAAGGCCGAGGTTATGTGTTAAGACGTTTGCTGCGCCGTGCTGTGCGTTATGCAAAAACGATCCATATCCACCGTCCATTCATGTATGATCTAGTTCCAGTTGTTGCGGAGATCATGAAGGATTTCTATCCAGATGTTCAAGCAAAAGAAGAATTTATTGCAAAAGTGATCAAAAATGAAGAAGAGCGTTTCCATGAGACACTGAATGAAGGGTTAGCCATTTTATCAGAAGTGATCAAAAAAGAACGAGACAATGGCAGCTCACAAATTTCCGGTAAAGATGTGTTTAAGCTTTATGACACATATGGATTCCCGGTCGAACTCACGGAAGAATATGCAGAAGATGAGAACATGACAGTTGATCGTGAAGGCTTCCAGCTAGAAATGGAGAAGCAGCGTGAACGTGCAAGAAATGCCAGACAAGATGTAGGTAGTATGCAGGTTCAAGGCGGGGCTTTAGGCGATATTAAAGCAGAAAGTACGTTTGTGGGCTATGAAAATTTAACTGCAGATGCTCGTATTATCGAATTGCTTCAAAACGGTGAAATTGTCACAGAAGCTCACGAAGGGGAAACGGTGCAAATTTTATTAGATGAAACACCTTTCTATGCAGAAAGCGGCGGACAAGTGGCGGATAAAGGAACGTTAAAAAGTGCCGAAGCGATCATTGATATCAAAGATGTGAAAAAGGCGCCAAACGGCCAGCATGTCCACGAAGGAGTCGTCGTAAGTGGTACAGTTCAAAAAGGCATTGAAGTCACTGCAGAAGTCGAATCAGCGCTTAGAAAAGGCATTGTGAAAAATCACACAGCGACACATCTTTTGCACCAAGCGCTAAAAGATGTATTGGGCAGCCACGTTAACCAAGCGGGTTCACTTGTGAATGAAAACAGACTTCGCTTTGACTTTTCTCACTTTGGACAAGTAACAAAAGAAGAATTGTCACAAATTGAAAAAATCGTCAACGAAAAGATTTGGGAAGGCATTTCGGTTGCCATTGACCTGAAACCAATTGCTGAAGCAAAAGAAATGGGCGCAATGGCGCTGTTTGGCGAGAAGTATGGCGATATTGTCCGTGTGGTGCAAGTGGGTGATTACAGCATCGAGTTATGCGGAGGCTGTCACGTTCAAAACACTGCGGAGATCGGATTGTTTAAAATTGCATCTGAATCGGGTATTGGTGCTGGAACACGCCGTATTGAGGCTGTAACAGGTAAAGGTGCTTATGAAGAATTAAATGATCAGCTTGCGATTTTAGAAAAGGCAGCTAATGAACTGAAATCAAATACAAAAGATGTACCAAAACGCATTGCTTCCTTGCAGGCTGATTTAAAAGAAGTTCAAAGAGAAAATGAATCACTTCTTGCGAAATTAAGTCAAGCAGAAGCTGGCTCTATTTTAGAAAAAGTCATCGAAGTTGGTGGAGTGAACGTGTTAACTGAAAAAGTAAACGCCAAAGATATGAACCATTTAAGAACGATGGTTGATGACTTAAAAGCGAAATTAGGTTCAGCTGTCATCGTACTTGGTGCCGTTCAAAATGGAAAAGTCAACATTTCAGCCGGTGTGACGAAAGACGTCATTGAAAAAGGTCTTCATGCAGGAAAACTTGTGAAGCAGGCAGCTGAAATTTGCGGCGGAGGCGGAGGCGGACGCCCAGATATGGCACAAGCAGGCGGTAAACAGCCAGAAAAGCTTGAAGAAGCACTGGCAACTGTCGAAGAATCTGTCAAATCCGTTTTATAATCAGTCAATGTAGTGTAGAATAATGGTATTAGATGAGCGGTTAGAAAAAAGCTTGCTAGTAGAATGTTGGAAGAGAGGTGCAAGAAGCAGTGAGTTCATTTGATAAGACAATGAAGTTTAACTTCTCTGATGATTCAGCTGAAACCAATGTGAATGAAGTGCTCATAACAGTTTATGACGCACTCCAAGAAAAAGGATACAACCCGATCAATCAAATTGTCGGATACTTGCTGTCAGGCGACCCTGCTTATATTCCAAGACATCAGGATGCACGCAACCTAATTCGTAAACTAGAACGAGACGAATTAATTGAGGAATTGGTTAAATCGTACTTAGAGACACATAAAGAGGCGTAAAACATGAGAATTTTAGGCTTAGATTTAGGCACGAAAACCCTTGGTGTGGCAATCAGTGATGAAATGGGATGGACAGCTCAAGGGATTGAAACCATTAAAATTGATGAAGCAGGCGGAGACTTTGGTCTCAGCCGCCTGTCTGAGATCGTCACGCAATATGGAACGGATAAAATTGTACTTGGTTTTCCAAAAAATATGAACGGTACGGTCGGTCCAAGAGGCGAGGCCAGCCAATCATTTGCGAAAGTGTTAGAAAACACGTACAATGTTCCTGTTGTGCTTTGGGACGAGCGTCTGTCAACGATGGCAGCAGAAAAAATGCTCATCTCTGCAGATGTGAGCAGACAAAAGCGTAAAAAAGTCATTGATAAAATGGCGGCTGTTATGATCCTTCAAGGATACTTAGACAGCTTAAATTAAAATGAGGTGAATCAAATGGAACACGGAGAAAAGCAAATTACAATCGTTGATGATAATGGAAATGAGCAGCTTTGCGAAGTACTATTTACTTTTGAAAGCGACCATTTTAACAAATCATATGTTCTTTACTACCCAATTTCTGAACAAGATAACGAAGAAATTGAAATTCATGCATCAAGCTTCACACCAAACGAAGACGGTGAAGATGGCGAATTAGAGCCAATTGAAACGGATGAAGAGTGGGACATGATTGAAGAAACGTTAAATACGTTCTTAGATCAAGAAGACGAAGAAGAATAGAACGAATAAAAGGCCTGTGAACATGATCTCTGTGATCTTTCTTCACAGGTCTTTTTTTACATTCTATATGTAAACTATTATCGAAATTTAGTTGACATATATCACTCGACCTTTTACGCTATTTTTATCAAAAACATCGAGTGAGGGGTATGAAAATTGAAAATTCACGATATGATGCAAATGGCATTCATGACAGCAGTTATTGGGATGTTAGGATTGATTCCGCCTATTTTTCTTGCGTTTACACCTGTACCAATCACCTTACAAACCGCAGGTCTTTTGCTTGCTGGAGGGCTGTTAAAACCAAAGCAAGCGCTGATTAGTTTACTTCTGTTTCTTCTAATAGTGGCAGCAGGCGCACCTCTTTTATCTGGAGGGAGAGGCGGAATAGGGGTCTTTTTTGGGCCAAGCGGTGGTTTTTTACTTGCTTATCCAGTGGCTGCCTTTATGATCAGCCTGTGGCTGAACCGGCTGAAGAAAGTGACGGCCTTACGCCTATTTTTAATCTATGCGGTATGCAGTATCGGGATATTATATATAGGCGGAATTCCCTTTCAAGCCATGATGATGCATATAAAGATCACCCAAGCAGCTCTGTTCAGCATCATTTATTTACCGGGTGATCTGATCAAAGCAGGGATATGTGCCGTCTTCACGGTGAAAATCATTCAAGCGATGTCATATCGAAAAAGGGACTTACATAGAGGGAGGCGAGCAGTTTGATGAGAATAACGGAAAGCTATGCACCTCATGCAAAAGTGAAGCCAGATCAGATGGCGATCATAGATGAAAAAGAGCAGATCACTTATGAAGAATGGCATGAGCGTGTGCAGTCATCTGCACAATGGTTAAAAGAAACGTCTCATCAGCAAAAAAGAGTCGCTTTTTTATTATCAAATGGTGTTCCGTTTCTCCAACTATTTGCTGGCGCAGCTTCTGCAGGATGGACAGCGGTGCCTCTTGATCCGCGGTGGAGTGATAAGGAATGCGCGGAAAAGCTCTTATTAAGCGAGGCAGACCTTGTCATTGTGGAAGATCGATATATCAAAAGAATTGAAAAGTACAAGCTGGATATGCCAGTGCTCTCTTTATCTGAATGGAAAGAAAGAATCAGCCTCAGCATAAACGTTCAATCGAACAAAGGTGAACCGGAGGAAGATCCTGCTTTTTATATGGGTTTTACTTCAGGATCAACGGGATCGCCCAAAGCCTTTATAAGACGCCAACAGTCATGGATCGAGAGCTTTCAAATGACAACATCCGTCTTTGGGATCACACATAAAGATCATGTACTGATTTTGGGCACACTTTTATCCTCTCATTTTTTATACGGTGCGATCAGCACACTTTATTTCGGTGGCACTGTGACATTGTTAGAAAAATTTGTGCCAGATAAAGCAAAGAACATCTTAGAAAGAGGAGACATCACGGCTATTTATACGGTTCCGACCATGACAGAATCGTTACTGCAAATGGATGCTTTCGGAAAAAATCCGCTTCTTGTCCTGTCTTCTGGTGCAGATTGGGGAAACTCTTCAAAAAAACAGCTCGCCAACCGCAATCCCCACATCACATTTTTTGATTTTTATGGAACATCAGAATTGAGTTTTGTCTCCTATTTATCTTCAGATGACTTTTTGCAAAAGCCTACTTCTGTCGGAAAGCCTTTTCCTTCTATTCAGGTTGAAGTCAGGAGGGCAGATCAAACCGTTTGCAAGCCAAATGAAATAGGGAGAATTTATGTGAAAAGCCCAATGTCTTTTTCAGGCTATTTACAAGATGAAAAGCCGCCCGAAGAGTGGCTGACCGTATATGACATGGGGTGGCTCGACGAGGATGGTTACTTGTATATGAGCGGCCGCGAGAATGGCATGATTGTCTATGGGGGACTGAATATTTTTCCAGAGGAAATTGAGCGTGTGCTGAATGAACAGCCAGAGGTGAATCGGTCAATCGTGATTGGACTTCCTGATCCATATTGGGGCGAAATCCCTGTTGCCATTATTGAGAATGTACAGCAAACAAAAACCATTCGGCAAGCTGTAAAAGAAACATTAGCGGCATACAAAGTACCAAAAAAATGGCTCGTCACGGACAAAATGATCGAAACATCAGGAGGGAAAATCGCTCGTGCCAGTATGAAAAAGTGGGCGGAGGAACAATTATCATGCAAGCCGTGATCGTACAAGCGAAGCGGACGCCCTTCGGTGAGAAAAATGGAATGTTGAAGGATTACCGGCCAGAGCATCTAGCTGCGCCCTTGATCCAGCATTTTTCAAACGTGACCAAGCCAGATGACATCATTTTAGGCAATGTCGTCGGGGGTGGTGGCAACATTGCCCGTCTGTCCTCGTTAGAAGCAGGGCTTTCATTACATATTCCGGGTATGACCATTGATAGGCAGTGTGCTTCCGGTCTTGAAGCCATTAGAACGGCGTGCATCATGATTCAGTCGGGGGAGGGATCAATGTATATCGCTGGTGGAACGGAAAGCATTTCTCGGTCACCAATGAAAGAAAGGGCCCGCTTTTCTCCAGAGTGGATAGGGGACCCTCATATGGGGGAAGCGGCAGAGCTGACGGCGTCGAGATTTTCAGTTGCGAGACAAGAGCAAGATGACTATGCACTTTTAAGCTGGGAACGAAGTATAACCGCATTCAAGCAAGGAACGTATTCAGAAGAAATTGTTCCGATTAGCGGGATGAGTACAGATGAAGCGGCAGCTAAAATAAGACCGATTGCAAGCTTGATAAAGCGGGCAAAACCTGTCTTTTTACCAGGCAAAGGTACTGTGACTGTGACCAATAGCTGTAAAGAAGCAGATGGTGCAGCTGCCGTCGTTGTGATGGAAAGAGCGGAAGCGGAGGCAAAAGGCTTCAGCCCTATGCTGCGGTATATCGGGAGTGCCGTGACCGCTATGGACCCGCATTATCCTGCTGCTTCACCAATTGATGCAATCAAGAAACTTTTACATAAAGAACAAGTGAAGATAGAAGATGTTGCACTTTTTGAAATCAATGAAGCGTTTGCGCTCAAAGTAGTGCTCATTGCCCGGACACTAGGTATTCCTTATGACCGTATCAATAAAAGAGGCGGTGCGCTTTGTCTTGGGCATCCATATAGCGCCTCGGGAGCTGCTATGATGGTGAGACTGTTTTACGAAGCCCGCGCCTTACCGAATGGAAGTTATGTCATGGCTGCAATTGGCAGTGGAGGCGGTGTCGGTTTAGCCTCACTATGGCAAGTTCTGTCATGACATGCATGAGCAAGTAATTGCCGAACTCCGTCGAATCATGTACTATAAAAGCTAGATGTGAGGAGGGCCATGCATGTTTTCAGAACAAAAGAAACGACCATTTTTTAAACGAAAAATGGGGATCGTCCTGTTATCTGTACTTGCTGTGATCATCATTGCAGCATTATCAGGTTTTTTATATGTAAAATCAGCACTCGGGCCGGTCGATCAAAAAAGCAAACAAACCATTAATATTCATATTCCAAATGGGACATCTGTCAGTGGAATTGCGAGCATTTTAAAAGAAAATGAGCTGATTTCAAATGACACGATTTTCACTTACTATGCAAAGTACAAAAAAGCGTCAGGCTTTAAAGCGGGCTATTTTCATCTCAAACAAACAATGGATGCGGATCAGCTAATTCAAAAGCTGACATCTGGCGGGACAGATTACGCATTTCAGCTTGTGATACCTGAAGGGAAACAGTTGTCTGATATTGCAACTATTATCGCAAACCAGACGAATTTTTCAGCGAAGGAAGTTGAAGCGAAGCTGGATGATCCAGCCTTTATTAAAAAATTAATGAAAAAATACCCGAAAACGGTGACATCACAAGTGAACGGGAAACAGGTCAAGCATCCGTTAGAGGGATATTTATTCCCGGCGACGTATCCGTTTTATCGTGAGGATGAATCACTTGAAACCATCATTGACACGATGATTAAACAAACAGATCAATATGTGAAAACGTATGAAAAGGACATGAAAAAGAGAAAGATGTCCATCCATGATGTCCTAACGATGGCATCCCTGATAGAAATGGAAGCAACCGAAAAAACAGACCGGTCAAAAATCTCAAGTGTGTTTTATAACCGGTTGAAAAAGGACATGCCGCTTCAAACAGATCCAACCGTTCTTTATGCGCTTGGCGAGCATAAGTCCCGTGTTTATTACAAAGATTTAAAAGTGAAATCACCTTATAATACGTATACAAACAAAGGGCTGCCGCCTGGACCTATTGCCAATGCTGGAGAATCTTCTTGGAAAGCAGCACTCCATCCAGAGAAAACAGATTTTGTTTACTTCCTAGCAAAGAAAAATGGGGAAGTCGTCTTTACGAAAACGTTAAATGAGCACAACAAAGCGAAAGCGAAATACATCACAGGCAGCAACTAGCGCTCATGTGAAAGGAAAAAGACTGTAGACAATGGTGAAATTGCCTGCAGTTTTTTTCGTTGTTATATCCATTTTATAGGTTAGCAATTACCACATCTTTGTGGTAAAATATATCGGGTTGTTTTTACTTAGATGAACGAAAGATTGACGAGAAAGAGAGCTGCAGCAGGCAGGACTCTTCTTTTTCAGGTCATGAAGGAGCTAGACATATAATGACAATCGAAGATGATCAAATAAATGATTATATTGAAGATTTAATTGAGCCGAGTCCTAATGCCATCGCTCAATTAGAGGAGTATGCGAAAGAGCATCATGTGCCAATCATGGAAAAGGTGAGCATTGAACTGTTATTGCAGCTGCTTTCTTTGAAAAAACCGAAGAAGATTCTTGAGGTTGGGACAGCGATTGGCTATTCAGCGATTCGAATGGCAGAAGCTCTGCCAGATGCTGAAATCTATACGATTGAGCGAAATGCGAAACGTTATGAGGAAGCGACACGGAATATTGAAGAATTGCATTTCAAAGATAGAATTCACGTGTTTTTTGGCGATGCGATCGAATCAGCTAAAACGGTTCAGACGATGGCGCCCTATGATGTGATCTTCATTGATGCGGCAAAAGGTCAGTATCAACGCTTTTTTGAGCTGTTTGAACCGATGCTGTCCGATGACGGAATGATTATTACAGACAACGTATTATTTAAAGGCTTAGTTGCGACAAATTATGAAGAAGAAATTGAAGATAAACGAAAAAAACAATTAATAGGCAAAATTGATCGATACAATCAATGGCTGATGTCAAATCCTGACTACCAAACGTGTATCATTCCGGTTGGAGATGGGATCGCTATTAGTACAAAAAGAGGTGACCAATCATGAAAAAACCAGAATTGCTTGTGACGCCAAGCAAGGTGTCGGATGTACTGCCGCTCATTGAAGCAGGTGCTGACGCATTTTTAATAGGTGAACAAACATATGGAATCCGTCTTGCAGGTGAGTTTTCAAGAGAAGATGTGAAACAAACGGTTCAACTCGCACATGCACATCACAAAAAAGTATATGTCGCCATGAATGCGATTTTTCATAATGACCGTGTGGCACTACTTGGAGATTATTTAACCTTTCTCGATGGGTTAAACGTGGATGGTGTCGTTTTTGGAGATCCGGCAGTGATCATGGCCGCAAAAGAAACAGGTGTCAACTTGAATCTGCACTGGAGTACAGAAACAACTGGGACAAACTATTACACTTGTAACTACTGGGGCAGAAAAGGCGCAACACGTGCTGTTCTTGCCAAAGAACTCAATATGGATAGCGTGATTGATATCAAAGAAAACGCCGAAGTGGAGATTGAAATTCAAGTCCACGGCATGACCTGTATGTTCCAATCCAAACGGACACTTGTTGGCAACTATTTTGAATATCAAGGCAAACAAATGGACGTGGAAGGCAGAAATATGGAAGAAGGTCTATTCCTTCACGACCAGGAGCGTCAAAACAAATATCCTATTTTTGAGGATGAAAATGGCACACACATTATGAGTCCAAATGATGTATGTATGATTGATGAATTAGAAGAATTTGTCGACGCAGGCATTGACTCATTTAAAATTGACGGAATTTTAAAGTCACTTTCTTATATGACAGAGGTGACATCCCTCTATCGAAAAGCCATTGATTTACTAGTGACTGATAAGGAAGCCTATGAAGATCAGAAAGATGAATGGGTGGAGCGTATTGAAGAGATCCAGCCTGTCAACCGTTCAATCGATACAGGGTTCTTCTTTAAAGAAACGGTTTATTAAGATAAAAGGAGGCAGAGGAAATGGCACTTTTAAAAGATGGAATTTCTGAAGTGATCGATGGAAAACGTGTCATTACAAAAAAACCAGAACTGCTAGCGCCAGCAGGAAACTTAGAAAAACTAAAAATTGCTGTGCATTATGGAGCGGACGCTGTTTTTATTGGTGGGAAAGAATTTGGACTTCGTTCCAATGCAGATAACTTTTCAATCGAAGAAATGGCAGAAGGTGTCGCATTTGCGAACAAGTACGGTGCTCGCATTTATGTGACAACGAATATTTTCGCCCACAACGAAAACATGGACGGGCTAGAAGAATATCTTCAAGGGATTGAAGGAGCCGGTGTAGCGGGAATTATTGTCGCTGATCCACTCATCATTGAAACATGCAAACGAGTAGCTCCAAAGCTTGAAGTTCACTTAAGCACACAGCAGTCTCTTTCAAATTGGAAAGCGGTGCAGTTTTGGAAGGAAGAGGGGCTTGAGCGTGTGGTCCTTGCACGTGAAACAAGCGCCCTAGAGATTAAAGAAATGAAAGAAAAAGTGGATATTGAAATCGAAACGTTCATTCACGGGGCGATGTGTATTGCTTATTCTGGCCGCTGCGTGCTCAGTAACCATATGACAGCGAGAGATTCAAACCGCGGGGGCTGCTGCCAATCTTGCCGCTGGGATTATGATCTTTATAAACTAGAAGGCTCTGAGGAAGCGCCTTTATTCAGTGAAGAAGATGCACCATTTGCGATGAGTCCAAAAGATTTAAAACTCATCGAATCCATACCGCAAATGATCGAAATGGGAATTGATAGCTTAAAGATCGAAGGACGAATGAAGTCCATTCATTATGTAGCAACAGTTGTCAGTGTCTATCGTAAAGTCATTGATGCTTACTGTGCGGATCCAGACAATTTCGTCATTCAACAAGAATGGCTCGATGAATTAGACAAATGTGCCAACCGTGACACGGCTCCTGCCTTTTTTGAAGGTGTACCAGGAACGGATGAACAAATGTTTGGCATTCACGGAAAGAAAACGACCTTTGATTTCGTCGGTCTTGTACTTCATTATGATGAACAAGAACAAATTGTCACATTACAGCAGCGTAATTTCTTTAAAGCTGGCGACGAAGTTGAATTTTTCGGTCCAGAAATTGAAAATTTCACATGCAAGATTGAGACGATTTGGGACGAAAAAGGGAACGAACTCGATGCCGCTCGTCATCCACTGCAAATTGTGAAATTTAAGCTTGATCAAAAAGTATACCCTAGCAACATGATGAGAAAGGGGAAATAACCGGCACATGGGGAAAAAACCAGTGGTGATTGGAATCGCTGGCGGCTCGGGTTCAGGTAAAACGAGCGTCACCAATTCCATTTACGAAAAATTTAAAGGACATTCAATCCTCATGCTTCAGCAAGATTTATATTATAAAAATCAAAGTCATATGCCATTTGAAGAGCGCCTGCTGACCAATTATGATCATCCGCTTGCTTTTGACAATGACCTGATGATTGAGCATGTAGAAGCGCTGCTAAAGTACGAGTCCATTGAAAAACCAATTTATGATTTTAAACTAAACACACGTTCAGAAGAGACGGTACATGTTGAGCCCAAAGATGTCATCATCGTTGAAGGAATCTTTGCTCTTGAAAATGAACGTCTAAGAAACTTAATGGATATTAAACTGTATGTGGATACAGATGCAGATCTTCGGATCATTCGCCGTATTTTACGTGATACGAAAGAAAGAGGCAGATCGATTGATTCCGTGATTGAACAATATGTATCTGTCGTCAGACCGATGCACAATCAATTCATTGAACCGTCAAAACGATACGCGGATATCATCATTCCAGAAGGTGGACAAAACCATGTCGCAATAGACCTCATGGTGACAAAAATTCAAACGATTCTTCAAAACCGCGGAGAGTAAATGGTGGAGAAGAACAAAGACCTTTACGACGTAAAGGTCTTTTCAACATCATGCTCTTGTAGTCAATACTTTAGTAATGGCTAGTCCGAAATCATCGGTGAGCATTGTAAGAAGCAGTCCTCTGAATAAAAGATTTGATATGATAGGAAAACAATGCTGCGAAATGGAGACAGGAAAATCACGATGGGATGCTGAAAGTTTCAGTTATTCCTGCTTTGTAAAAGTATATTAAAAAAACGACAAACAAATCATCACAAATTTTCAAACAATTCTTGATCAAAATGCAATTTTGTAATAATATAGCATAGACATATCGTACACTGACCATATTATGTATTGGAAGATGGAGAATGGATAAGCTATTCTTCTACATATGATCGAAATGGCCGAACGAGGTACAGGAGCTTCCTGTGCCTTTCCACAGTTTGTGCGATGAAGATAATATATCATCATGAGACCGCTGCTGTTCCTGCCTAATAAAAAGGCATAATAGTTGCATCTAAAAGGGACGCCATGTAAGATGGACTTTTACGAATATGGGACAGAAGGAATGAGGGCCGGAATATGTCCTCATTCTTGTATATTTCAGTCGTCACTCACATGCAGAAAGCTTGTATGATGAGGATTAATAGAAGGAGTGAATGATTCATGGCACAAGAGAAAGTATTTCCAATGACAGAAGAAGGAAAGCGCAAATTAGAAGAAGAGCTTGAATATTTGAAAACGGTTAAACGTAAAGAGGTTGTAGAGCGTATTAAAATCGCTAGAAGTTTTGGAGACCTCTCTGAAAACTCGGAATATGATTCTGCTAAAGAAGAGCAAGCGTTTGTAGAAGGTCGTATTACAACGCTTGATAATATGATTCGTAATGCCAAAATTATTGAAGATGAAGGTAACTCAAATATTGTTTCACTCGGTAAAACGGTCACATTCGTTGAATTACCGGACGGTGAAGAAGAGTCTTATACGATTGTAGGAAGTGCAGAAGCTGATCCGTTTGAAGGCAAAATTTCAAACGATTCACCAATTGCAAAAAGCCTTTTAGGCAAACAAGTAGACGACAAAGTCACGGTTCAAACACCTGGCGGAGAAATGTTCGTCCAAATTGTAAAAATTTCATAATTACGTTTATACGATCAACACCTCGTCCACAATAGGGACGAGGTGTTTTTATGCTGAAAACAAGAAGAATCCAATGGACAGGTGTCATTATTTTTATCTTATTGCTCGGTCTCCTATTTAGACTAGCGGAAATTCAGTTGTTTTTCACAGAATCTTTTTCAAAGCTGGATATTAATTTGATCCAAGAAAGTGTCAGGCAGCGGACAGAAGAAGTAGTCATTTCAGACGGACGCGGCGAATTTTTAGATCGAAACGGCGAGGCACTTCTCACAAAAGAAGAGCCTGCGGTCATCATATTTCCTTTCCTGCAATATGACCTCCCTCACTTAAAACAAACCGCTTCTATACTTGAGATGGAAGAAGATGAATTGAAGAGCCAGCTGACAGAAACGAAGAAACCACTCATTTTAAAAGATGATGTCACGAAAAAAAAGCTGAAAGACATCAATGATATGAAATATTCAGGTGTTTACGGCGTATATATGAAAGAGAAGGACAAAAAAAGACTTGCCCTCCACACATTAGGTTTCACAAGCGAGAATCCAGAACTCTTGAGAAAACGTTATCCGGACAAAAAAGAGCTTTCAATCCGCACTGAGATCGGTACATTCGGTTTGGAAAGTACATTTGACGAATTTCTATTACCAGAGCAAGACACAAAATTGTTATATCATGTGGACGGAAGGGGAAACCCTTTGTTTGGGATGGACGTCAAATATACAGCAGAAGCTCATTCGTTTTATCCGCTGCAAGTGCAGACAACCATGGACGAAGACATGCAGAGGGAAATGGAGAATGTTCTCAAAGCACAAGGTGTTGAAAAAGGCGGAGCGGTTCTGCTCGACATTCAAAATAGCAGTGTGCTGGCGATGGCGAGTGTTCCAAATGTGACCAGCAAAAACCGGCATGAGGCAAGAAATTACATGCTGACCGCAATGGCTCCCGGTTCTGTATTTAAAACGGTCGTACTTGCCGCAGCGATTGAAAAAAACTTGAACCAGCCACAAACGATGTATGATTGTCGAAAGAATTTATATGGAGAGCCAGAAGGAAAGCAGGAAGTACTGAATCTGTCTGAAAGCTTTGCGCAAAGCTGTAATTATACATTTGCGACACTCGCTGAGCAGCTCATCCAAACAGATGATCAAATCCTTGAAAAGACAGCTTCAAAGCTTGGGCTTGTGGATCGAGCCGGCTGGGAAGGGGATGTATACCATAAGCAACAATTCAAACAGTTTGATCGTGAAGAAACAGGCAGTGTGTGGGGAGATAAAAGAGACAAGCATGTCAAAAAAGCCATTGCGCAAACGGCGATTGGTCAAAAAAATGTCAAAACAACCCCCTTACAAATTGCCAATATGATGGCAACGATTGCAAGGGGCGGAGAACGAAAAGAAGTGAGGATTGCAGATAAAGTGATGTATCAAAACGGAACAACGATGCTATCCTTTCAAAACAAACGACCTGATGGTGACAGTATTGACCGCTATACAGCTCAAACCTTGCAAAAGTATTTAAGGCAGGTGGTGACGTCTGACAAAGGAACAGGAAGAAGATTTCAAGACCTGCCGTTCCATATAGCAGGGAAATCAGGCACGGCCCAAACCGGCAGCAAAGATAAACAGGGGAATCCACTTTATCACAAGTGGTTTGCCGGATACTTTCCGGCAGAAAAACCAAAATACGCTCTCGTCGTTGTTCACCTTGATGAGGCAAGTGGCCGGGCTAAGACAAATGAAGCGTTTTATGATATTGTAAAAAAGGTCAATGAAATTGAAAAGAAACAGACATAGAACATTCCTTCATGTCATGTTAGAATAGTAACGACTTAGGGAACAGAGGCAAAGGAGTGCAGAGATTTTGAGTAGAAATTCTCGATTTGAACATCGTGATAAGCGCAGAAAGGCGAATATGGTGCTTAACATATTAATTGGTATCGTTGTGGTGCTTATTTTGGTTGTCGCATCGAGTTTGTTAATTTTTAATAAACCGAAAGATACAAATGTAGCAGACGAACCATCCAAAACAGCACCGGCATCGAGTGAAAATAAACAAAACTCAGAAGAAGATGTGAAAGATCAAAAGAAAGATACATCCGATGATGCGGATGCAAAAAAAGACGATTCATCTGACAAAAAAGACGATACAAAGAAAACAGATGAAGAAGAAGAGCCAAACAAAGATGCGTTAAAAGATGCCACAGAAACAGATGGCGGTAAAACAAGTGACGTAGACAAAACATATGAAAACGATAACTGGGAGCCTGTAGGAACAGAGCAATCGGGATCACATACAGCAACCTATGATGCTAACTCAAAAGACTGGAAAGAAATGATCAAAGCCATGTCCTATGCGACAGGGATCTCAGAAGATCAAATGACTGTTATTTGGTTAGGAAATAACGGAGGACCTCAAGATGCAAAAGGAACCATCCGTGATAAATCAACAGGTGAACGCTACCGTGTAGAAATTACGTGGGTGGACGAAAAAGGCTGGAAACCTGTGAAGGTTGAAAAATTAAAATAAAATAAAAAAGTTGCATGCAAAAAGGCTAAAATGAACTTCATTTTAGCCTTTTTCTTCTTTTTAGCGTGATAGAAAACCTTTGCAGTCTAGGAAGGACTAGCACCGGCGCACAGACCTGACTGCCTACACGCTGATCTTTTTTATGAGACATTCGCTTTAAAATGAACAACTGCTGTATACAAAATCTTATCATCAATGACAGTCGTTTGATGACTCACAGAATGAACAGTCAGCAAGATCGCCTGATTATGTTCAATTTGTTTTTGGATCTTTTGTTCAAGTTCTTTTAAAGACGTTGCTTCAAAAAATTCAATTTTGTCCTTTAAAAAATCCAGTTGAAAATCCATTTCATTCATCCCTCCATGCTCTAGATTCATCATAATCTCTCCCATTCAAAAGGGCAAATATTTTTCTACCCACTCAGTATTTTTTAGTAGGAAAGAATCAGAAGATGTGGTAGGATAGGAACTGTTCGACGGAATAAAACATACTATACGGATAGGAATAAATAGATAAAGTGGAGGGAAAGAAAAATGGGACGTGAGTTTCTTTCTTTATTTGATCATTGGGCTGAATCTTATGATGACACTGTAAGTGGTCATGACGAGCAGTATAAAGAAGTGTTTCGCCGGTATCCGGCCATTCTAAAAGAGATTACTCGCCGTGCAGGTCAACATGTCATTGAGTTTGGAAGCGGCACAGGAAACCTAACGGCGGCACTGCTTCAAGCAGATAAGAAAGTGTTTGGCGTTGAACCTTCAGAGGCCATGAAGAAAGCGGCTCTTCAAAAAGGAATACCAAATGTATTTCATGACGGAGATTTTTTATCGTTTCCAGCCCCACCTTTTGAGCCTGATACGATCGTCAGTTCATATGCTTTCCATCATTTAACGGACGAAGAAAAAAAACAAGCCATCCACACCTATGGCAACATCCTTCCCTCAGGTGGTAAAATAGTCTTTGCTGATACAATGTTTCAAAATCAAGCAGCACATCAAGCTGCAACGAACAAAGCGAAAGCCGCTGGGTTCGATCAGCTTGCAGAGGATTTAGAAACGGAATATTATCCATCCATAGGTGTGTTAAAGCAAATCTTTGAAGAAGAAGGTTTTAGCACATCTTTTCATCAAATGAATGATTTTGTGTGGATCGTAGAAGCGAAGAAAAGGGAATGAAAGGATGTTTATGATTTGAAAATCGCAGTGATAGGTGCAATGGAAGAAGAAGTGACGATTTTAAGAGACCAACTAAAGAATGCCACACAAGAAAACATCGCTGGGTGTGAATTTACAACAGGTGTTTATGAAGATAAAGAAGTGATTTTATTAAAATCAGGGATTGGAAAAGTGAATGCAGCGGTCAGCACAACACTTCTGCTTGACCGCTTTCAGCCAGATTATGTGATCAATACGGGATCAGCTGGCGGTTTCCATCACTCATTAAATGTAGGTGATATTGTCATCTCTACTGATGTTAGACATCATGATGTGGACGTGACGATCTTTGATTACGAATATGGACAAGTGCCAGGATTACCAGCTGCTTTCATCGCAGATGATCAGCTTGTGAAGCTGGCAGAGGAATCTGCTTCAGAAATCGATCATATTCAAGTGGCAAAAGGAACGATTGCAACAGGAGATTCATTTATGGATGATCCTGGTCGTGTCGCGTTTGTGAGAGAGAAATTTCCAGAGCTGTATGCAGTGGAAATGGAGGCAGCAGCAGTTGCGCAAGTTTGCCATCTATTTGAAACGCCATTTGTGGTCGTTCGAGCGTTATCAGATATTGCTGGGAAAGAATCCAATATCTCTTTTGATCAATTTCTAGAGCAAGCAGCGATTCACTCAACAGACCTTGTCCTGCGTATGATAAAGCAAACACAATAAAAGAAGGGGTTTCCCCCTTCTTTTCCATACAAAGGAAGGGATTTATATGGCTGTCATACATGATATTACGGAATTAATCGGCCACACACCGCTTTTAAAACTGTCAGGGATGGGTGTGCCGGCAGGTGTTGAAATTTATGCAAAACTTGAAATGATGAACCCAGGCGGAAGTATTAAGGATCGCTTAGGTGATATGCTGATTAAAGAAGCGCTGGCATCGGGGAAACTGCGCCCAGGCGGAACCATTATTGAAGCAACTGCAGGAAACACAGGCATCGGGCTTGCGCTAAGTGCAAGAAAACATCAATTGCATCCGATCTTCTGTGTACCAGAACATTTTAGTCAAGAGAAACAACAGCTCATGAAGGCGCTTGGTGCAGAGATTATTCATACACCAAGAAAAGATGGGATGAAGGGTGCGATTGATCGAGCCCTTGAACTAGAGGCAAGCCTTGACAATGCTTATTGTGTCTTACAATTTAAAAACCAAGTAAATCCATTGACTTACTATAAAACGCTCGGGCCAGAAATATGGTCTGACCTCCAGGGGAACATAGACGTGTTTGTAGCAGGAGCGGGCTCTGGCGGAACGTTTCAAGGCTGTGCTGCCTATTTAAAAGAGCAAAAAGAAGCGCTAAAAACAGTAATCGTGGAACCAGAAGGATCTATTTTAAATGGCGGAAAGCCGGGACCGCATAGAACGGAAGGAATTGGCCTTGAATTTATTCCAGATTATATGGAATCGACTTTATTTGACGAGATTTATACCGTCAGTGACGATGATGCTTTCCGAATGGTGAAAGAAGCAGCTGAAAAGGAAGGTGTTCTGATCGGAAGCTCGTCTGGAGCCGCTCTATTTGCCGCTTTAGAGGAAGCGAAAAAGGCATCACCTGGGACGGTGATCGTGACCATTTTTCCTGATAGCAGTGAACGTTATCTAAGTAAAGGTATTTATGAGGGAGGAAAATAAAATGAAGCCAAAAACAATGATGATTCATAGTGGAATCACTGGTGATGAAAAAACAGGAGCCGTGTCTGTTCCCATTTACCAAGTCAGCACCTATAAGCAGCCTAAAGCAGGCGAGCACACAGGATATGAATATTCCAGAACTGCGAATCCAACAAGAACAGCACTGGAAACAGTCATTCGTGATCTTGAAGGCGGGGCAAACGGCTATGCATTCGGTTCAGGGATGGCTGCAATTACAGCTGTGATGATGCTGTTTAACAGCGGAGATCATATCGTACTGACTGACGACGTGTACGGCGGAACCTATCGTGTGATGACAAAGGTGCTCAACCGGATTGGCATTAAAGCCACATTTGTAGACACAAGTGATCCTGAAGCGGTGAAAAAAGCAATTTTACCAGAAACAAAAGCCGTCTATATTGAATCACCAACCAATCCATTGCTGAAAATGACCGATCTACAAGCCATAAGCCGGATCACAAAAGAAGCTGGCATCTTGATGATTGTTGATAATACGTTTTTTACCCCATATTTTCAAAAGCCGATTTCATATGGGGCTGACATTGTCTTGCACAGTGCCACAAAATATTTAGGCGGCCATAGTGATGTGGTGGGCGGACTTGTCGTGACAGCTACTGAAGAGCTTGGTGAAGAACTGCACTTTGTTCAAAACTCTACAGGCGGTATTCTTGGACCGCAAGATGCGTGGCTTCTAATGCGAGGGATGAAAACGCTCGGACTAAGAATGGAAGCACATCAACAAAACGCGCAGAAAATTGCTGAGTTTTTAGAACAGCATCCTGCGATTACACGTGTCTATTACCCAGGTTTAAGCGCTCACCCAGGTCATGAGCTTGCAAAAACTCAAGCAACAGGCTTTGGCGGTATGATTTCTTTTGATATTGGAAAAGAAGAAAATGTCGACGTGTTTTTAAGCCAATTGAAATTGTTTACAATCGCAGAAAGCCTAGGGGCGGTTGAAAGTTTAATCTCTGTTCCTGCTCGTATGACCCATGCATCCATTCCAAAAGAGCGCAGAGAAGAGCTTGGCATCACAGATGGTTTAATCCGTATTTCTGTCGGTATTGAGGATATTGATGACTTATTACATGATATTGAACAAGGGCTCGACGCAGTAACGAATGGATAGATTTACATGCCCCTCGCTTTCTCTCACTATGGTAAGCTATCAATAGACATTGATAACGGGAAGGTGAAACAAGTGAAGAAAAAGTGGGATGGTTTAGTGACAGATTACAAGCAATACGCTTTTATTTTGCTTGCTGTCAGCACCTTTTTATATATTGGTACGATTTTACCGAATCAGCACATAGAAGCATCACCAAAAATGCTGATGCTGGCAGTTGATTGTGTTTTCCTATTGGCTGCTTTCCTTTGCGTGAAACGTGCGATCTTTTTTCAAAAAAAGCTACAAGAACTAGATGAAGATTAAGCAAAAAGTCTCCTCATATGATGAGGAGACTTTCAGCGTGTAGACAAACCCTCGCATTCTTTGTCAGTCCTGCGTGCCGGTGCTCACGAATGTCAAATTCGCTCCGCGCCGGTACTCGTCCTTCCTAGAATTCAAAGGTTTTCTATCACGCTGAAAAGAAGACAAAGGGCTAAAATCAAGTTCATTTTAGCCCTTTGTCAACATTCTGAAGTTTCCTCATGTGATGAGGAAACTTTTTTTTAATTGCACTGGATAATCGGACAAGAATCACTGTAGAAATTTAGTCAAACACACAAAAATCATCTAATTTACTAAAAACAGGTTTACAAAATGGTGCTTGCTGGATATACTTACAAAGTAATTAAAAACGTAAAGGAGGCTGAAGAATATGTTATTCGTATCTACTTGTGATCAATTCAACAACCAATTTCATCATGTCATCAGCCTGTGGAAGAGCTCGTGTCCTTCCTTTACCTTTTACGGTTCACGCTACAAAACTGTTTAAGTAAACGAGGATTTCACGTATCATCCATCGCAGGTTAGAAGACACTGTCTTTTGATCTGCATTTTTGTGTGCCCGCAGGTCAACTGATAAAGAAGATCTGCGGGCTATTTCGCGTGCTGCGAACTGAAGGGAGGTGAGCGTATATGACAATCCATTTATTTTTTATTACTTTGACGATCCAACGTAAATACAAGGACATTGAAACCGTTCTTTATGAACAACAAGTCGAAACGTTTTATGAAGAAATGAAGCAGAAACAACTAAAGTACATGAACTAAAAAGGACAATAAAAACATGAAAAGGAGGAGATTGGCATGTTTATGATGCTTGCAATGCTTGATTGTTATACAAGGGAGAAGGACCAGGTTTAGACACGCTCCACATTGATCACCTGCACATATGATAACCGTAAAAGGAGATTGTGAGGTGATCAATGAATGTCGATGTCACCATATATGAGGTTTCCGTCAGTGGGGCACGGGTATGCGTCTATTCCGCATTCTTTAAAGCACGGATACGGCAATCCATACAGAATGCAAAGAGAGCAAGAAGAAATGCTCAGACGCTATATGTACAATTATCCAACCTATTGGTATTAAAGAAAAGGAGCAGGAAACGTTATCGTTTCCTGCTCCTTTTACATTAGCAAATCCAGCTTGCACCGATGATGATTAACAAAATGAACAGTACAACAAGCAATGCGAATCCGCCTGCAAAACCGCCACCGTAGCCACCGCAGTAGCCTCCAGAATAACCGCCAAAGCCCATAATCTAGCACCACCTTTATCTAATCAAGATACATTCATAAAATATGCAGCTCATGCAGAAAACGAAATCAATCTGAGCACAATTAATGAAAATGCCTATTTGTTTAAATATTTTTCATTACGTGCGAAACATTTTCAGAAAAGGTGCCGTCTAATAAAAGACAAAGAAATTAGGACTAGGTCTTAACTTTTGTTAGGCGAGAGCCGATATGAAAAGTAAGAAAATTCGTAAATAGTTTTATTTACTGGTGCAAAGCAGGTGTTGACATTGATTCAAAGCTGGATTGGAAAACAAATGAGGGAACCAAAGGGCTTGTTCTCAAAATGGGTTGCCCGCTATATGGAAAAAAATCATCATAATATCAATCAATGGACGATTCAACTCTTAAATATACAAGAAAACGACCGGATTTTAGAAATTGGTACTGGAAGAGGTATGACATTATCTAAAGTAGCGGAAAAACTTGATCGAGGAAAAGTATATGGAATCGATGCTTCGCGTCATATGGTAAAATACGCGAAAAGAAAACATAAGAGGCTTGTCGAGCAGGAAAAAGCCGTTATCACACTTGGAAAAGCTGAGAAATTACCTTTTGAAGACAGATCATTCAATAAATTGTTCACAGTGCAGACCATCTATTACTTGCCAGATATCGAACAAGTCATGAAAGAGGTATATCGTGTTCTTCAAGTGGATGGAGAAGTATTCTTATCTTTTCAAAAGCAGGAACTAATGAAGGAACAAAAACGCTCACAGTCTCTTTCAACGTACAGTGAAGAAGACATCAGCTGTCTTTTTTCAGCGTATCACTTTAGAGACGTCTCTGTTTACCATTATGATACATACATCTGTATCAAAGCCTTAAAATGATGAAAATATTTCCCAGGTAATGAACAAGCACTCAAAAAAAGGCTCTTCGCCAGAAGGGCCTTTTTTGCATGTGGGAATTGATCATTCATCAATAAAAAAGACTCTTCACAAGAAGAGTCTTTTGCATTCATTTCATACATTTCATATGTAGGGGCCAGCCAGGTGTGTAAGGAATGATAGTATATATAAGGAATTTGTTTGTCGATTAAGGATACCTGTCTGGCTTATTCCTTATATCGACAATGTTCTGCAAATGTTTAGCTTTTTTTTCAATATTTTCTTTTTTATTTGACTGGAAAATACATTTTTCTCTCCTAGATAGACATTTGTCACTTATTTTTTGAGTCAATGTGCGGTTAAAAGAAGGAAAAAGCCCGAGAAAGAGAGAATTTTGGAGAGACTTCATTTTTAAACAAAAAGGGAGGAATGAAAACATGTCGGGAAACAAAGGTGTCGTTTACAAAGGAGCAGGAAATGTAGCAGTTGAGGATATTGGATACCCTGATTTGGTTTTAAGGGATGGCCCTGGTGTACCTAAAGCCAATGTTGGACGTAAGTGTGAGCATGGCGTCATTTTAAAAGTGGTGACAACAAACATTTGCGGGAGCGACCAGCACATGGTAAGAGGGCGTACAACTGCGCCTGAAGGACTTGTCCTTGGTCATGAAATTACTGGTGAAGTCGTTGAAGTTGGACGAGATGTAGAGTTTATCCAAAAGGGTGATCTCGTATCAGTTCCATTTAATATTGCCTGTGGTCGCTGCGTCATGTGTAAAGAACAAAAAACCCATGTGTGTTTAAATGTGAACCCCGATCGACCTGGCTCAGCTTATGGTTATGTAGATATGGGCGGATGGGTTGGCGGCCAATCAGAGTACGTCATGGTGCCATATGCTGATTTCCAGCTGCTTAAATTTCCGGACAAAGATCAGGCGATGGAGAAAATACTTGATTTGACAATGCTTTCCGATATTTTCCCGACAGGTTTTCATGGTGCGTATTCGGCTGGCGTAAAACCAGGCTCTACTGTCTATATTGCTGGTGCAGGGCCAGTAGGTCTTGCAGCAGCGCATTCCGCTCAGCTCCTTGGCGCTTCTGCTGTCATCGTCGGCGATCTCAATGAACAAAGGCTCGAGCAGGCGAGAAGCTTTGGCTGCGAAACGATTAATTTACGAAAACATGATCGAATCGGTGAACAAATGACAAACATCCTTGGAGAGCCAGAAGTCGACTGTGCGGTCGATTGTGTCGGTTTTGAAGCTTCAGGTCATGGAGATCAAGGAGAAGCACCAGCCACCGTTTTAAATACAATTATGGATATTACCAAAGTTGGCGGTAAACTTGGAATTCCAGGACTTTACGTCACAGAAGATCCAGGTGCTGTGGATGAAGATGCAAAAGTTGGATCTCTGAAAGTGCGAATTGGACTTGGCTGGGCCAAAGCCCATACTTTTGTGACAGGCCAAACCCCTGTCATGCAATATCACCGCAGCTTGATGAAATCTATTTTAAGCGGAAGGGCACAAATCGCCAAAGCCGTTAATGCAACCGTCATTTCCCTTGATCAAGCCCCTAAAGGATATAGCGATTTTGATTCGGGTGTGGCGAAGAAATTTGTGATTGACCCGCATGGCATGATTTCTAAATAATGATCCATCGAAAAAAACTTACAGGATTTTTCCTGTAAGTTTTTTGTTTGTTACATATAAAAAGATGAAGCTTTTCTGCTACATTCCATGTCAATTGTTAGCCGTGCCTGAGTATATATTCCTCTGTTAAATCAACAAACGCCTTCAAAGCAGGAGACATCCATTTATTTTTATGCCAGAATAGTTGGATTTTCGTTGTGAGACAGGGTCCCATCCAATTGATTTTAATCATATGGCCTTCTGTTATTTCTCTTTTTATAGAAATTTCGGGAAGTACAGCAATTCCTAGACCAGCCATTACACATTTTTTAATGGCTTCTACATCTGCTAGTTCTAGTTTACTTCTCGGTTTTGCTCCTGCCTGTGTCAAAGAGTGTTCGAAGGCATAACGATAATCGCAGTCTTCAGTTAACAACAATCTTTGCTCGTCTAAATCGATAGGATATACTTTTTGTTCTTTGCTCAATGGATTTGTTGGACAGCATACAATGGCCATCGGTTCATCTTTTAATTCTTTTACAATTAAATGTGAGGATACGACAGGATTCATTGATAATAGGGCGACATCAATTTGTCCTTCTAGTAATAGATTTAAAACATCCTTTTCAGCTATTCCGGGACGGAAAATCAGTTCTACTTTAGGATACGTTGTTTGAAAGTCCGTTAAAATATGAGGAAGTCGATAGGTACATTGTGTTTCAGATGCACATATTCTCAAAATGCCGCTTGGCTCACTCATCCCGCCAACAGCCTCTAATGCTTCTCCTGTTAAACCTAAAATCTTATCCGTATAATCTTGAAACTTCATACCAGCTTCTGTTAAAATCACCCTTTTTCCAAGCCTTTCAAAAAGAGGGGTTCCTAACTCTTCTTCTAATGCAGCGATATTTGCCGTGATACTAGATTGAGCATAGCCAAGTATTTGTGCTGTTTTTGTAAAGTTTAATACTTTTGATGCTGTTTGGAACATCATCAGTTGCTTTATTTCCAACGTCAATCCCTCCTAAATCGGATAAGCCGATTGATGCAATCAGAAAACTTCTATAGATAGATCATAACATTTTTACTATGATAAAAGTAGGCGCTTTCATTATTTAGAATGTTCAGATTTTATAGGGGGGATGGCTTTGTTTGAAACGATTGTCAATTCAATAAATGACTTTTTATGGACATATATTTTAGTCGTTATGTTAATAGGGATTGGAATCTACTTTACGGTGAGAATGAAGTTTATGCAAATTGTCTTACTAAAAGAGGTCTTCCGTTCTATTTTTGAAAAAGCCCCAAAAATAAAAGGGAGTCAAGACATTTCTTCAATGCAAGCTTTCTTTATCGGAGCAGCGACGAGGATTGGAACTGGAAATATGGCAGGTGTTGCTATTGCCATCACAGTTGGTGGTCCTGGAGCTATTTTTTGGATGTGGTTTGCAGCAGTTTTAGGGGGAGCTTCTGCATTTGTCGAAAGCACACTCGCTCAAATATATAAAGTGAGAACAAGTGATGGTTTTAAAGGGGGGCCAGGCTATTATATACAAAAGCAATTTGGACTGAAATGGCCAAGTAGGATCTTTGCCTTTTCTGTTATTCTTAGTTTTGGCTTAATTTTTAATGCAGTACAAACGAACACCATCACAAATGCCTTTCGATATTCATTTGGTATCAGTCCAATTGGTATGGGGGTATTCGTAACCATTCTTACGGCTTTCATCATTTTTGGTGGTGTAAAGAGAATTGCCCGCTTTACCCAAATCATTGTGCCAATCATGTCCTCATTTTATATTATCTTAGCACTTTATGTGATAGTGACAAATATCGCTGATGTACCCGCAGCATTAGCAAGTATTATGAAAAGTGCGTTTGGATTAGAGCAAATGGTTGGAGGCGGAATCGGCGCTGCAATAATGAACGGTGTCAAACGCGGTTTATTTTCCAATGAAGCAGGAATGGGAAGTGCGCCAAATGCAGCAGCTGCTGCCCATGTTTCACACCCAGTAAAACAAGGGTTTGTTCAATTATTAGGCGTATTTTTTGATACATTAGTTGTTTGTAGTTGTACAGCATTTATTATTATGCTATCAACAGTAGAAACAGCAGGTGATTTGTCAGGTATTGAAATTACTCAAGCTGCAATGGCGCAGCATTTCGGTTCTTGGGCTAGTATTTTCTTAGCATTTGCGATCTTTACTTTTGCATTTAGCTCCATTGTAGGTGGCTACTATTACGGTGAAGCCAATATCGGTTTTATTCATCACAGTGTAACCGCGCTATTCGTGTATCGAATCACTGTTTTAATGATGATCATGTTTGGTGCTCTCGCCAACTTACAAATCGTTTGGACGTTAGCGGACTTGTCGATGGCGATTATGGCTATTGTTAACTTGGTTGCCATTGCGATTTTAGGCAAATTTGCTTTTGCGGCTCTAAATGATTACATGGGACAAAGAAAGGTAGGAAAGAACCCTGTTTTTTACGCTTCTACCATTCCAGGTTTAAAAGGAATAGAATGGTGGGGAGCAGAAAAACAAGCGATTAAATCAACAAATGAAGGGGTAGAAAATCAATGATAAATTTTGAATATGATTGTCATACGAAAATGAGGATGGGGACCGGTAAATCTAAAGATATTGCCTCTATTGTAGAGGACATTGTTTTGCCTAGTGCTACAATTATGATTGTGACTGACCCTGGTGTAAAAAGCGCAGGATTGGTGACGCCTATTGAAGCATATTTGCAAGAAGCTGGTTATTCCGTTGTCGTCTTTGATCAAGTATCTCCAAACCCAAGAGATCATGAATGTCTAACGGGTGCAGAGCTCTTTAGAAAAGTACAAGCATCAGCGGTTATTGCGATTGGTGGAGGCAGCCCAATGGATACGGCAAAAGCCATTGCTTTATTAGGTCCAAATGGCGGTAATCCTGAAGAGTATATAGCAGGGAAGAAGGCGTACACAAATGTATCACCCTTAATTTGTATTCCAACCACGGCTGGAACTGGCTCTGAGGTGACCCGCTCATCTGTGATTACGTTAGCTGCTTCACATAAAAAAATCACCTTAAAACATGCCTTGCTTCGACCAACTATTGCGATTTTGGATCCTGCTCTTACTTCTACGGTGCCAAAAAGTATAACAGCGGCAACAGGTGTTGATGCACTGGTCCATGCGATTGAAGGCTATACATGTAAAGAAACAAACCCTATATCTAAGGCGATGGGGGCAAGCGCAATGAAAACCATTGTGACCTATTTACCGAAGGCGTATGAAAACGGATCTGATTTAGAAGCAAGATACAAAATGCAGGAAGGTAGTTTACTCGCTGGCTTATGCTTCGGTTCCGCTGATGTAGCAGCCGTGCATTGTTTAGCCGAAGCGCTCGGCAGTCTTTATGATACGCCTCATGGTATCGCAAATGCTGTGTTTTTACCTTATGTCATACAATTTAATGCAACTGAAAACAAATCATTGCACATAGAGCTTGCAAACATAATGGGCTTTGCAGATAAAACGGATGCAGATGATGTGGCGATTCAAAAATTAATGGATGGTATGTATACATTCACAAAGAATTTAGGTATTCCATCACTAAAAGAATTATCTTATGTAAAAGTAGAAGATTTTGAAAAAATGGCTGAACTAGCAGAACAAAATAACTCTACAAAAAGCAATGTTCGTGCCGTTACGAAAGCGGACTACTTAGATATACTAAAGGCTGCTTTTTAATTATAGTCATACAGAAAAAGAGCCGAATAGAATGACTGAATGATAAACACAAACTTTCCCAGACTTTACACAAGAAGCAAACGACTATGTCGTCAATATGGAGAATTACAAATATACCACCCTCCTAATGTATGATTTAGGTGGTGGTTTTTCTATGTCCCATTTGACTAGGTATCATGTATACATGAGTGGTATGATAGACGACAACATCTCAAGAGAGAAAGGATAGGATAAACGATGAACTTTCACAATAAAACAGTTGTCATCACTGGCGCAGCCAATGGAATTGGTGAGTCGATTGCGTATGGCTATGCGAAAGAAGGGGCGCGTGTTGTGCTTGCGGATATTGACGAAGAGAAGGGCAAGCGCTTGGAAGATCAGCTGAAAAAGGAGTCCTTTGAGGCTTTTTTTAAAAAAACGGATGTGAAACAAGAGAAGGATATTCAAGACATCATGTCGGCTGCTGTGGCTCGTTATCAAACGATCGATATTCTCATCAATAATGCAGGGGTTATGTGTACAAAATCGCCTTATGAGCTAACGGTTGATGAGTTTGATCATGTGCTACATACAAACCTACGAGGTGCTTTTTTATGTGCAAGGGAAGCGGCACGTTATATCAAAGAGAATCCAAACGGCGGTTCCATTGTGAATATTTCATCTACCCGTGCGACCATGTCAGAGCCTCATACAGAAGCGTATGCTGCATCAAAAGGCGGGATATCAGCACTTACTCATGCGCTGGCTGCTTCTTTTAGTCAGGATCACATAACAGTAAACAGCATTTCCCCTGGATGGATTGAAACGAAGGATAAGAAAAGCCTGCGAGAAATTGACCATCAGCAGCATCTTTCCAATCGAGTAGGAACGCCAAAGGATATTGTCAAAGCTTGTTTTTATTTAACAGATGAAGACAATCAATTTGTGACAGGAACAGATTTGGTTGTTGATGGCGGCATGACTAGAAAAATGATTTATGCGGATTAACATGAAAAAACATTGACGCCCTGACGGAGGCGCAGTACAATATAGAACAATTCAGCTGAAGATCGTGATGAAAAAAAGATAAAGCGCAAATAGAGAAGAGTATGTAATGGCTGCCTCACACAGAGAACTCCGTGAAGCTGAGAAGGAGCTGGGAAGCGTTACAGAACCAAGCCTCTTAGCTCTGCACCGGATTCATTGTGATGGTGGTGCAGCGGCATTCTCCCGTTATAGAGAAGGGTTAGCGATAACCTGCTAAGGTTCATCTGGTAACGGGTGAATGAACTGAGGTGGCAACGCGGAGTCAATCCCGTCCTCAAGACAGAAATGTCTTGGGGGCGGGATTTTTTTATGACAAAAAGGAGGGCACCACGATGAAAAAACATTGGCGGGATATGAGCATGTTACTTGGAGCGATTGGTATTGCGAACATAGGAGAATGGATTTATATGATTGCTCTCCATCTGCTGATTTTTCAGGAAACGGGCTCCGTTCTTGCTGTAACAGCCGTCTATATGTTAAGACCTGTCTCGGCTCTTTTAACAAATAGCTGGTCTGGTAGTTTAATAGATAGACTGAATCAGCGGAATGTCATGATCAGTCTAGATTTATGCCGGGCCATTCTGATTGCTTGTTTACCCTTTGCCTTATTTTCAGGCCACTTATTGATCGTATATGTGATGCTATTTCTCATTCATATGGCACAAGCCATGTTTCATCCAGCTTCGATGGTGTATATGACAGCACTAATCCCGGCGGATAAACGAAAACGGTTTAATGCCATTCGATCTTTGCTTCAGTCTGGTGGATTTTTACTCGGACCCGCCGTAGCAGGGTTGCTTTTTCTCATTGGTACACCAGTCCTTTCAATTTATGTAAATGCAATCTGCCTTTTGATATCTGCTGTTTTGACGATGTGTTTACCGATTTTGTCAAAAGCAGCCGGGGCACAAAAGGGCTTTTCTCTCTCGGTATTAAAGGAAGATGCAAAACTTGTATTTCGTTTCAGTCTCACATCCCGGCAAGTGATGGCCGTGTATTTATTATTTAGTGCCGCCATCACGGTGCTGCCGACTGCGATTGACTCACTTGAAGCAGCTTTTGCAAAGGAAGTGCTGATGTTGACCAATACCGAATATGGATTTCTTGTCAGTGTAGCTGGAGCAGGGATTATCGCAGGGGCATGTCTCAATACGGTCATTGTCGAAAGGCTGCCTATTTCAGTGATGCTTGGTGCGGGAAGTTTGTTTGTGGCTTTTGGATACTTGATCTATGCTTTTTCAAGCACATTGACTGTCGCAGCAGCTGGCTTTTTTGTTCTCGCTTTCTTTTTAGCATTTGCAAACACTGGTTTTATGACTTTTTATCAAACGAATATCCCGGTAGAGGTTATGGGGAGAGTGGCAAGTTTTTATGCGTTATGTGAAGCTGTTCTGACGATGATGATGACAGGAATATGCGGCGCATTGGCGCATGTTTTATCGATACGTACTTCTGTCATGATTGGCTGCCTATGTATGCTTCTTATTTGTCTGTTGCTATGTTTTGTCATTTTTCGTCCATTGACTGTCAAAAAAATAGTGCATCTTACTTAGAAAATTAAAAAAATTATGTTATCATTATTTAAGTAAGTTAATTAAATTGATGAGAAAAGGAGTCTTACAAATGAAAGCACTACGCTGGCACGATCAAAAGGACATTCGACTAGAGGAAATTGACGAACCAACAGTTGCTCCAGGAAAAGTGAAACTGAAAGTAAAATGGTGCGGCATTTGTGGTAGTGATTTACATGAATATTTAGGCGGACCGATCTTCATTCCTGTGAACGAACCTCATCCACTTACAAAAGAAAAAGCACCCATTACACTGGGACACGAGTTCTCTGGTGAAATTGTAGAAGTTGGAGAAGGCGTGAGTAATTACAAAGTAGGCGATCGAGTGGTTGTTGAACCTATTTTTGCAACTCACGGGCACCAAGGTGCTTACAACTTAGATGAAAACATGGGCTTCTTAGGACTTGCTGGTGGCGGTGGAGGATTCTCTGAATATGTATCTGTCGATGAAGAATTACTTCATTTGTTACCAGACGAAATTTCATATGAGCAAGGTGCACTTGTTGAACCTTCTGCAGTTGCTTTATATGCCGTTCGTTCTAGTAAAGTACAAGCTGGGGATACAGCAGCTGTGTTTGGCTGTGGACCAATCGGTTTACTTGTCATTGAAGCATTAAAAGCAGCTGGTGCTACTGACATTTATGCAGTGGAATTATCAAAAGAGCGCCAAGAAAAAGCAAAAGAACTTGGAGCGATCATTGTAGATCCTTCTCAGTATGAAGATGTTGTTCAAGAAATCGCACGCCGCACAAATGGTGGAGTCGATGTTTCTTTTGAAGTGACAGGTGTACCTGTTGTATTGAAGCAAGCAATCCAATCAACTAGAATTTCAGGTGAGACAGTCATTGTAAGCATTTGGGAAAAAGGCGCAGAAATTATGCCGAATGACATTGTCATTAAAGAACGTACAGTCAAAGGAATCATCGGCTACAGAGATGTTTTCCCATCTGTATTAAACTTAATGAGAAAAGGCTATTTCTCTGCAGATACACTCGTCACGAAGAAAATCAAGCTGGACGATGTGATCGAAGATGGCTTCCATGCATTAATCAATGAAAAAGATCAAGTGAAAATTTTAGTCAGTGCTGAATAAGTAGGACGATAAAGAGAATGGCAGATGCCGTTCTCTTTTTTTATAAGAGCATGCGATTTTTCATAAAGAGGGGATCGGCTGAATAGTGATAAGTGCAAAGATGTTTGTAAATAAAGGAGATGACATCATGTTTTATCACATTAAAGAACTGCAATATGAAGCAAAGCCCTCTAAGCCGGACCCTCTTTATGCGAAAAAATTACAAGAGGTGTTAGGCGGTCAATATGGAGAAATCAGCGTGATGATGCAATATTTATTTCAAGGGTTTAACTGCCGAGCGGATCAAAAATATAAAGATTTGCTCCATGACATTGGAACGGAGGAAATCGGTCATGTCGAAATGCTGGCAACGATGATTGCTCGATTACTTGATAATGCCCCAGTTAAAGAACAAGAAGAAGCGTATCAAAGTGATCCAGCACTTGCAGCCGTCATGGGCGGAATGAATCCTCAACATGCAATTGTTGCAGGCTTAGGGGCAATGGCAGCAGATAGTCAAGGGTATCCGTGGAATGCAAAATATATCATTGCAAGTGGAAATTTAATGGCTGACTTCCGGGCAAATTTGAACGCGGAGTCACAAGGCAGACTTCAGGTTACACGGCTTTATGAGATGACCGATGACCGCGGAGTGAAGGATATGCTCTCCTTTCTCATTGCTCGTGATACATATCATCAAAATATGTGGCTGGCTGCAATTAAGGAATTGGAAGAACGAGAAGGGGATGTTGTTGTCCCAACCATCTTCCCGCGCTCACTGGAAAAACAGCAAGTATCCTATGATTTGTTTAACTTCTCAAGAGGAGAAGAAAGCAAAGAAGGCAGATGGGCACATGGCCGAAGTATGGATGGAAAGGGGGAATTCAGATATATTTCTGCTCCTGTCGTGTTCGGCTCTGCGCCTAAACTCAAACCAGCACCGAAAGAGCTATATAACACACCGAAAAAAGGAGAATAAAAAAGTCGATCAGGGTTTGTACCTGATCGGCTTTTTTAACGTCCAAGAGATTTTCCGTACACGCTGACTCGTTTCTCTAACAAAGCAAAAGCGAGTTCAAAGAAAATACTAAGCATCCAATAGATCAAAGCAGATACGAGATACGTTTCTAAAAACTTGTAGCCGTCATTTGCAATGATGCGAGAGATTCCCATGATTTCCAGTACACCAATTGTAAACGAAAGGGATGTGGCTTTTAACAGCTGAATGAGCTGATTCCCTAGGTTTGGCAGGGCAACCACAAACGCTTGCGGTAAAATAATGCGAATCATCGCCTGTCTGGTGGTCATGCCAACGATTTTCGCCGCTTCAAGCTGCCCTCTGTCTACCGCAAGGAGTGCGCTGCGGACCACTTCTGTTAAATGTGCGGCTGAATGCAGGCTGAAGGTGATAAGGGCAACGGTAAGCGGGGAGACCATATCCGGGTGAAAGGTCAACCCAAAAGTGCTATTCATTTTGGTCAGAACAAATGGAATGCCATAAAAGAAAGCAAACAACTGAACAATGAGAGGTGTTCCTCTAAAAAATGAGACATAGAGCGTGACCAGCTGGCGGAGCACAGGGATACGAAAGAGGCGAATGAAAGCAAAAACAGATCCAATCAAAAGGCTCACAGCCATAGAAACAAGTGCAATCAATAAGGTAAAGGGAACGCCTTTTAGAATATGTGGTATTTGGTCAATCGCAAATGATATATCAATGGTTTGCATCAAATCGCCTCCTTAGCGTGACAGGCTGGTGCGGCCTTTCACAAATTTTCTTTCCAGTAGCATCGTGATCAGTTCAATACTGATGCAAATCAGCCAATACACAATTGCAATGATGACGTACACTTCAAACATCCCTATCCCGTAGTTATTGCCTAGGATGATTTTGACCTGTCCCATCATATCAATGAGTCCGATTGTAAATGCAATGGCGGTATCTTTTACGAGATCAATGGTGTAATTTCCGAGGTTCGGAAGTGCAATGAGAAAGGCTTGCGGAATAATGATCCTCATTAATGCCTGCGTATCTGTCATCCCAACAATGTAAGCTGCTTCAAGCTGATCTTTCCCAACAGAGGAATATGCACTGCGAAAGACTTCAGATAAATAAGCGCCCGTATGTAACGAGAATGTGATCATCACAAATAACACACGATCCCAATGATTGATTTGAATTCCCGCCATGAGTAAAAGCTGAGGCAGGCCAAAATAAATCAGAAATAACTGAACAATGAGCGGCGTACTTCGTGTAAATGACAAATAAATGACCGCCAATTGTTTCAGCACTGGAATTTGTTTGATTCGAATGCAAGCAAACAGCAATCCGATGATGATGGCAAAAAACAATGACACCACAATCATCAGAAATGTGAGTGGCAGACGATCCACCACTTGTAAAAAGATTCTTAGCCAATCTCCAGCTGTAAACGTCATGGCGATTCCTTCCTTTCTTCATATTGATAGCCTTGCTCTGATATATAGTCAATATCTTGAAAGAAATCAACGCCAAACCATTTCTTCGCAAGGTTAGGTAATGTTCCGTCTTCTATCATCTCTTGTGTCACTCGGTCCAATTGTGATGCTAGTTTCTTTTGACTAGGCTGTAAGACAAGATAAATAGGTTCCTTTGAGACAATGCCGCCCACTTTGACTTTCAGGTGAAGATGTTTTTGAATCGTATCAAAGGTCGAAATATTCATAAAAGCCGCATCGGACCGTCCACTTTCGACTCGTTTTAAATTGAGTTCGTTTGAAGGACTTTCAATGGTCGTGAGCGGAATTTTCCGATCATTTTCTTCATTATATTGATTTAATATGGAACGAAGGCCGCCGCTAGGACTGACGGGAGCGAGCTTTTTTGATGTCATATCGTCTAGAGATTCAATATCTTGCTCTGATTCATTCACAATTAAACCTGTCATCGAATAGCCGTATGGAACCTTAGGATAAAGAAAGCGTTTTTCACGTTCAGGATTACTAAAAAACCAATTAGCCGCCATTTCAAATTTCCCAGCGCCGATCCCAATTAAATTGGATTCTTCCTCGCCAAAGATATAATCAAAATGAATGTGTGGCAAACGTTTCTCGACTTCATTTAAATAATCGATGTTATAGCCAATCGGCTCGTTGCGGTCATTTGTGGCTAAAAAAGGCGGATTGACTTCTGCGCTTAGTGCGACTTTGACAATTTGTCTGCCATCATCTGTTGTCGTTTTCACACTGCTGCAGCCAATGAGAGAGAGGAGAAACAGAAGGATACTAGCGGCAGTGAATAAAGTCTTGCGCTTCATCTGTCTTCCTCCAATCCTTGCCACATCCCGCGATGAATTCTTGATAAAAATTGTTTCGTCCGTTCATGCTGAGGCTTCATCAGGACGTCTTCTGGTGAGCCTTTTTCAACGATTTCCCCATCTGCCATAAAGATCACTGTATCCGCTACATCTTTTGCAAACGAGATTTCATGCGTCACAATGACCATCGTCATGCCTTGGCTCGCAATATCTTTCATCATTTCAAGGATTTCTCCGACCATCTCTGGGTCCAGTGCGGACGTTGGTTCATCAAACAAAAGCACCGCAGGATTCATGGCAAGAGCACGGGCAATCCCAATCCGCTGCTGTTGACCGCCGGATAATTCACTTGGAAACGCATCTTTTTTATGAAGCAGCCCAATTCGCGTTAACAATTGCTCTCCGATTTTTTCCGCCTCTTTTTTAGACATGTTTTGAGACACAATCAATCCTTCTGTGATGTTTTCAAGTGCTCGTTTATTTTGAAACAAGTGATAATGCTGAAACACCATAGACGATTGCTGTCTGAGTTTTAGAAGATCTTTTTTTCGATATTGTTCAAATTGAATCGTGGCTTCTCCAACTGTCAGCGTTCCTTTGTCTGGGATATCAAGGCTGTTTAAACTGCGGAGAAGGGTTGTTTTTCCTGATCCGCTCGGTCCAATAATGGCGACCACTTCACCTTCTTGTACGGTGAAATCAATTCCTTTTAACACATGAGTTGACCCATAGGATTTATGTAGATTAGTAGCAGAAATCATAAAAGCATCACGTTCCTTTGACATATGTACTTAATATTGATAAAATTTAACACATTAAATCCTATAAGTAAAGTGTGTTTTAATAATACCTATTGGATAAATCGGATATGATAGATTGAGAGAAACAGAGGAGTTGGATACGTTTTGTCTAAAGCATTATTTGTCGATACAGATTTTCAAAAAAATTGGCTAAATCAACTAGAATCCCTTCGTGAAACGATCGAACAATCTGCAAAAGAACATGATGAGGGTGCCTATTTTCCTAAACAGAATATCGAATCATTAGTAGAACTGGGCTATACAACGTTGTCTCTGCCTGTTGAGTACGGGGGCGGGGGTCAATCTGTAAAGGATATGGTCCTTTTTCAAGAAACACTAGGAAGTATGGATGGAGCAACTGCCTTATCGATCGGCTGGCACCAAGGAGTTGTTGGTGAAATTTATGAAAAGAAACTATGGAATGAGAAGCAGCTGCAATTTTTTGCTGAAGAAATCAAAAATGGGGCTCTTGTGAACCGGGCCGTCAGTGAGGCGCAGACAGGGAGTCCAACAAGAGGAGGCAAACCTGGAACAACTGCAACGAGATCAGGAGATCATTGGGTAATCAATGGCCGGAAAACATTCACAACGATGTCACCAGCGCTCACATACTTTCTCGTCGGTGTATGGATCGAAGAAAAAGAAGCGATGGGCTTCTTCTTAATTCACCGTGATACAAAAGGTGTTTCTATAGAAGAAACGTGGGATGTTGTTGGCATGAGAGGAACAGAGAGCCATGATTTAATTCTAGATCAAGTGGAAGTTCCAGATGACATGTTGGTTGAAGTGCAAAAAGGACCTCGGGGCGGTACGCTGAATCCTTGGATCGCACATATCCCTTCTTGTTATTTAGGGATTGCGCAAGCGGCAAGAGACTATGCTGTTCAGTATGCCATTACCCATTCACCGAACAGTATTAGCGGAACGATTAGCGAACTGCCAAATGTCCAAACACTGATTGGCGAAATTGATTTACTACTAAAGCAAGCACGCCATGTCATCTATTCAACGACAACATTGTATGAGCAGCCAGAGAAAAGAGAGCTGTTAATCAATGAATTCGGTGCTGTGAAGCATACAGTCGTTAATGATAGTCTGCAAGTGGTCGATAAAGCCATGCGTTTAGTCGGTGCAAAAAGCTTAAGCCTTAGCTGCCCGCTTCAACGTTACTATCGAGACATTCGTGCTGGCCTTCATAACCCACCAATGGACGATATGACGATTTCGAAAATTGCAAAGCAAGCGATTGAAGAGAAAAAATTGAACGTACAATAAACAGAAAGCCGGATAAAACCGGCTTTTTTTATTTAAAAAAAGGACGAGCGGCTCTTATTTCTGATCAGTCAGCATGCTACAATCGATTGCAATCATGAGCAAAGAGGGTGATTGTTTGCAAAAAAAGAAGATGAAATGGCTGATTGCTGGCGTGATGCTTGCAGTACTTTGTATGAGCAAGCCTGCATCAAGTAAAGGAACATCTCCAAAATGGTCCGTCGATGAATTCATAAAAGAGCGGGAAGGCACATTTGTGATTCAAGAAGTAAAAGAAAAATCACCATGGGTGTATAACAAAAAAAGAGCGAACAAGCGCTTTGCACCTCAATCAACGTTTAAAATAGCAAATGCCTTAATTGGACTTCAGACAGGTGCAGTTAAAGATGAATACGACATTAAATATTGGGACGGGGTAAAAAGAGAGATTGATAACTGGAATAAGGACCATACACTGGGCTCTGGCATGAGAGATTCAGTCGTCTGGTATTATCAAGCTATGGCACGTGACATCGGGGAAGAACGCATGGGCCATTGGATAAAAGCCATTCATTATGGGAATCAAGACATATCTGGCGGAATCGATCAATTTTGGCTAAGCAGTACGTTGCGCATTTCTCCAGTAGAACAAGTCCATTTCCTAAAACAGCTATATGAAGAAAGTCTCCCATTTGACCTATCGGTTATGAGAACCGTCAAACGAATGATGATACAAGAAGAAGAGAAACACACCACGCTATACGGAAAAACAGGCTCCGGATCAGGAATCGGCTGGTACGTAGGCTTCATCAAACATGAAAACAAAACCTACATCTTCACCACAAATATAGAAGGCACCGGACTAGAAGCAAAAGAAATCACCTATCGTATTTTGAAAAAATATCATTTGATTGAAGCATCCGTTTAGGATGCTTTTTTGTATGCGAAAAAGGGGATATATTGATAAGTTGATGATATATGGGTTAGTTTAAAAGTATGGTATATTTATAGAAAAATATTGAAATTGATTAGAAACCAAAAATCTCTTCTTAAGCAATTACATAGGAAGTACAAGAGTTGGAATGATGAACAAAATAAAATTGAATGTTTTGACCAAAGAATTTAACAAAGATATCGGAAAAGATACGACAAATAAGGTGATTAAAATCTCATTAGGAGGCTTATAAGAAGTGCATTTGAAAAATATACAATTAATGTCAGATGACGATCGTGGGAACTTAGCCAGCCAATCCCTTTGTATGACTGAAATGTTTTTATACGAATTAGAAAAGAAATTTCAAACGAAAGATTGTGAGGCTATTGTTTTGATATGTGGGTCTTTTAAAGACTACAAATTAATTAGTACTTTAAAAGATGAACCAGATATCTTATTTTTAAAAAATACGTACGAGCTGGAAGTACCCTTCCGTTACAGTGAATTTGAAAATGCAACAAATAAGAAAAAGATATTAGCAGATACTTTGGAAAAAGCGATACTCTATCTTTGTGAACTGAAGAATTGGGACAGTCAGCTAGTCAAAGCAACATTTAAGAAAATGAAAGAGAAGGAATATAAAGCGGAGATTAAAGGGAGAACAAAACTAAGTCCCGATAAAAAAAGAAAAGCTTACCCACTTATCGAATTAGATTTAAAACAGTTTACTCTTTATCTTGTAGTTGAAGACAATAAAAGAAATATCTTAGATAAAAAATTATTTGCTAAAACCGATACTTACTTAGAAGAAATTTCCTATCATATGAGAGAGCTTAAGTGGTTAACGGATCATGAAGTGGCACTTTTCAAACGTGCACATAAAACAGTTTATACAAGTATACGTTTATCGTGATAAAGCAAATTGAGAATAATATAAAGAACACAATATATAAAGAAAAGAGGGTATTCTAAATGGGTATGGAAAGTCATTACAAAAATAAATCAAGATTTTATAAAAGAAGAGGATCTTCAAAATCTGAAATTCGTGGAATACCGAGATGGAAATTATTACGTAAGCAAGGGGAAAGAAGGTCACAATGCACCTGTTATGGACTTAGAGGTTGCTGACCCAAAAACGGCTAAAATGATATTTAACCCGATTGGTATGCTTGGCGAATATACTATTATAAGTATTCTTTCATTATATTTTAAAGGTATGTCAATGGAGGATATTATTAAATATGAAATATAGGCAGTTTACAGCGTAAAATGAGTTTTAGAAAGGAATGGTGTAATAAATGGCTGAACCAAAAATGCTAGACTGTTTAAATAAAATACGAAATGTCTTAAAGGGGACGATCACAAGAGAACAAGTGTCTGATTGGGCTGAAATTTACGTTTCTGCAGACGATCCAGAAATAGACGATCAAGTTTGGGATATGCTGATTCTTTTAAGTGGAATTGATTTGAAAGATTCACCTAATTCTTACTTACACCCTGTAGATGATTTGAATGACTGGTTAGAAGAATGAAGAATTAAAAAACTATTAGTTCGACAAGAGTGGAGGTAGTTGTTTGAAACGGCTTGAAGACTTATTTATTCGTTCAGAAAAAGAATTCAAATTCTATCAGAATTTAGTAGACCATGTGTTTGAAACAAGTAAAGAGCTGCCACAACAAGTCTTTCGTAAGACATTTGATTGTTTTTTGTTTCAAGAGTTTGATTGGGCATTGAGTGATGATATTTTACCAACCATAAAAGAGTTATCAACTGTTACACAAGATAGAGAATTTTTGACTGCAGTCCTTCAACCAGATCCAACCGCATATTATTTGAAGGAATTTGGTTATTATCATTGGCTGAAAGCGAGTGTGAACATTTCAGGTGAGGATTATGTAAATGCACTATGGATGCACCCAAAAGGTTCCATAGCGGATAATATAATCACGAATTCGAATATAGTTGTCTGGTTATCTCATTCTTTGCAGTGGGCGATTTGGGCAGATAGAGATATGGAAATTTGTATCATAGGGATGGTATCAACAAAAGATTCTGCAAAAAATATGTTATTAGAAGAAGGATGGAAGCCACTGGATCACCCTGTTTTAGCAAAATGGCTACAACTATTATTAAAGGATCAAAAAACATTCGATGACTATTTCACTCAAATGCTTTCTAGTTATGCATAATGTTCCAAGCGGTGGAATTGAGAATCAATGACTGATAATAGCCTTACCCTAAGATATGAAAGGAGCATAAAGTGAAACATTTGTTTATATCCGATCCAAAAGAATTTGAACATGTTCTATCGTTTGTTCATTCGCTCATTCACAGTACGAAGACATTCCCTGACCAAGTGTTGAAAACGAAAACCCCTCATTATTTATTCGAAGAATTCCATTGGTTGTTATCAGATGATGGCTGGGAAATGTTAAAAGGTTTAGCTTTGAATCATCATGATGACTATATACTCATGGCTGTATTAGATGAGCAGAAGAGCATGGATGATTATTATCATGATTTTGGTTATTATCCTTGGGTGAAAGTACCGTTAAACCTCACACCAAGTGATTACCTCGATCTCTTAACGGATTATCCGATAGAGAGTGTAAATGATAGCTTGATGAATATTGCTTCACGCGTGATATGGGTTTCCCCTTCTGCGAAATGGATTATTTATGGCGAAAGAGGTTATGAGATAGGAGTTTTAGCGATTCATCAATTAGAACATATGAATAAACAATTGCTAAAAACGTGGAGAACTTTAGATGAGATTGTATTAGGCTGGATTTCAGTTGTATTTCCGAATCAAAAACTTCCTGATGATTTTAAAAAAGAACTGATTCGAAATTATACTAATTTTTGGGGGAGTGAATGAGATGTTTAGCAGTATTGAGAAATGGATCGATTATTTAGATGGTGTCTGTGAGGTACTGGCATTCTCATTTGATTTTTTTCGTAAAGAACTAGTCATAAACATTAGTATAAGTGAAATAAATGATGCTCGGTATCATGAATTGCGATTTATGAATGTGGCGAGTCTTTATTATAATGGGGGTGAAGGTAATGATAGATTTGAAGAATTGATACAAGAAGAGATGAATTGGCAAATTTTTGAATGTAGTTACCATCCTAATGGGATAGGGAACCTTAAAAATGTACTTCTTGAAGAATTTGATTCAAATGCAAATTTTCTATTTAACATCAATGGGATGTTACTCGCAATAGAATGATCGAAAAACGTATGTTTCGATTCACAAGAATTTATTTGCAGTGTATAGGAAGATCTCATTAGCGTCTAAATAAGAATTAAAAACAATGAGAGATTGGGGAAAAATCCATGAGAATCAGCCGTGATAAACAAGGTTTATTCGATGATTTAAAACAACGTTATCAATACTTATTAGATTCATCTTATCCAGATGAAATCGTCTCTTTTGAAGCAGAAACTGGTATATTTTCAGATGACTTTTATTTATTTTTTTCACTTGTTGCAGGTAGCCTAAGTTATGTGATCGATCATAAACGAATACCGAAAAAACAGTTAAACGTGCTACGTCAGTCATTTGAAGAGCAATATCCCCAAATCAAATCATATCAACAGATCCTTGAATCGTATCCTTTATTGCATTCCTATGTTCAATACCATGAAGAAACAAGAAAACGAATCATTGCACTTATACAATAACCTCTTGGAGGCCAAACAATGACATGGTTTTTAGATGAAAAAATCCAGAAACAAATCCCTGATTTCGATATCAAGCATCTAAAGCAAATCAATGAATTTCACTACTTTAAAGAGTATAATGAACATTACGACTTGATCAACTGTATTGTAATACACATCCCATATGATTCCCCGAATCTGCAAGCAGACATTCATCTGAAATTTACCAACGTCTCTTCTGTTCAAATCAAAGATTTGGAGTTAACAAACGATTCCTATCTTTTTTTGAACGTTCAACTTTTGGATAGAGGCTGGGAATATTTGAATTACTTTGTCGAAGATTATGAAGAACAGTATTTCTCTTTTTACTGTCAAACAGTTCAAGTCATACAAGTCGTATCAAATGAATCGGGCTAGTCGCTCTACATATGTGCGAATCATACTTCCCCATCCCAACACAGAAAGGTGCAATGACATTGAATCGAATCATGAAATGGCTCTTATTTGCGGCGGTCATCGCTGGATTATTGGTATGCGCATTCTTTGTGTTCCGTTTCAACCAGCCTAAGCCGACGACGAACATCCATTATGCAGACACACAAAATAAACAGCAAACACTGGATATATATATGCCAAAGGGAAAAGATGAAGACAAAAAGAAGAAGCATCCAGTCATGATCTATCTCCATGGCGGCGGCTGGACAGGCGGCGATAAGAATAGAGTCGCTTCAAAGGCTGATTATTTTACGGGTCAAGGGTATGTGTTTGTTTCAATGAATTACAGGCTTCACCCTGATGCCAACTTCGAGCAGATGGCAGATGATACGGCAAGCGCTATTAAATGGGTGAAGGATCATGCAGATGAATATCAAATCGATTCGTCAAAAATCAATGTCATGGGTCACTCAGCGGGTGGTCATTTGACAGCATTGGTTGCTACAGATTCGACTTACTTAAAACGTGTGGGGCTGTCGCCAAAAACGATCAATTCTATCGTGATTTTAGATGGACCGTTAAACATCAATCAATTTATACAAGCCATTCCATCGTACAAAAAAGTCTTTGGCAAACAAGAGGAAAACTGGACAAAGGCATCACCGGTCACTTATATGAATCAAACGAATGTACCGCCTGTTTATTTGGTCACAGGCTGGGAAAATCCTGAAGTGTACCGATTTGCAGAAAAACTGAATCATGAGAAAGGCTCTCGGTTTGTGTTTCGGGTTCATTCGCTGAGCCACAGTGATTTAAATAAATGGTTTGGATCTGACAGAGCGCCAAAAGAAGCGCAAGAGATGACAAAGGCTGTGATGGCTTTCGTCAAAAAACAAAATCAATAACAAAGACTGTATGCTAGGGCAATCCATTTTGCCGAAGTATATGATAAAGTGGTTTGAAATTAAAGGAGTGTATGTTGTTGTCATCACGTATGGAAAATAAAGTGTTCAATTGCGAAAAAGAGCTGACGCTGAATATTATCGGCGGGAAGTGGAAAATGTTGATCTTATGGCACCTTGGCAGAGAAGGGACAAAACGGTTTGGTGAGTTAAAGTCGTTAATGCCTGGAATTACGCAAAGAATGCTTGTCAATCAGCTAAGAGAATTAGAGGAAGATCACATTGTGCACCGAGAGGTTTATCCTGTCGTTCCGCCAAAGGTTGAGTATTCTCTCACGGAACTCGGAGAAAGCTTAATGCCGATTTTAGAGGCGATGTATGATTGGGGCAAACAATATCTCGACAGCAATTTCTTAAAAGATGATAAATAGAAATACCTACATGAGATACTGGTCGAAAGACAGTATCTTTTTTGTGCCCATATGCGAAAAAGTATAGTATGTAAAAAAAAAGTGCGTACTAGGATTGCGCCATTCCTGTTGTTATACTCGTTTCATGCAAGAAAGATTCAAGATGCATCATCCGCGGAGCTCTTGAAGATGACATGATGAAACAGGAGTGAATGTAGATGAAATTACAATTAGCGTTAGATTTAGTGAATATACCAGAAGCGATCGAGCTGATCAAAGAAGTAGAAGCGTCTATTGATGTGGTGGAAATTGGGACACCTGTTGTGATCAACGAAGGACTTCGTGCTGTAAAAGAAGTTAAACAGGCATTTCCGAATTTACGTGTGCTGGCGGATCTCAAAATTATGGATGCTGCCGGTTATGAAGTGCAGCAGGCATCCGAGGCTGGAGCGGATATTGTGACCATTCTTGCGGCAGCGGAAGATATGTCTATCCAAGGAGCGGTGAAAGAAGCAAAAGCAAGAGGGAAACAAATTTTAGTCGATATGATTGGTATCAAAGATATCGCCGGCCGCGCGAAAGAGCTTGATGAGCTTGGGGTAGATTATATTTGTGTGCACACAGGTTATGACCTGCAAGCGGTTGGTCAAAACTCATTTGATGACCTCATGACCATTAAACAAGTGGTCAAACAGGCAAAAACAGCGATTGCAGGCGGTATTAAGCTTGATACGTTACCTGAAGTCGTCAAATTAAATCCAGATTTGATTATTGTCGGCGGCGGCATTGCGAGCCAAGACAATAAAGCAGAAGTGGCTGCGCAAATGAAGCAGTTGATTGCACAATCATGAAAACAAGTGACTATGTGAGAGCGATTCTAAGCGAGCTTTCTGAGCACTCGCCCGCGATTCAAGACGAACAAGCAGAGCAGCTTGTCAAAAGCATTTTAGCGGCTCGAAAGGTCTTCGTCGCAGGGGCTGGCAGGTCTGGTTTGATGGGGAAATCGTTTGCGATGAGACTCACGCATATTGGTGTCGAAGCTTATGTGATCGGTGAAACGAATACGCCTGCTTTTACATCTGAGGATTTATTGATTGTAGGGAGCGGTTCTGGCCGAACAGAGACGCTGCTTGTGCTCGCGAAAAAGGCAAGGGCGATTGGTGGAAGCGTGGCGTCGTTCACGCTTTCAGCTGAGTCACCTATAGCTGATCTATCGGATGAAGTCATCTTACTGTCAGGTGCGCCAAAGGATCAACATGAAGGAAACCATCATACGATTCAGCCGATGGGCTCATTATTTGAGCAAACTTTGCTTCTTATGTATGATGCGGTCATCTTGAGATTGATGGAAATGAAAGAGCTTGACACCCATAAAATGTACGGTCACCATGCGAACTTAGAATAGCCGTGATGAAAACCTTTCCTTTTTTGAAGGAAAGGTTTTTTTAATACATGGTACTTAAAAAGAAGGATCACTTGACATAAACGATAAGATGTAACTATAATAGTTACATCTTGAAAGAAAAAACGTAAGCAACGGAAGGAAGATGAAGATGAAAGTGCAAATTTGGTCAGATATCGCCTGTCCTTTTTGTTATATAGGAAAAAAACAGTTGGAAACAGCGCTTGAGCAATTCCCTCATAAAGAACAGGTAGAAGTAGAGTTTAAAAGCTTTGAGCTTGATCCGAATGCACCTGTTGCAGTGGATTATGATGTGCATGATATGCTTGTCAAAAAATATGGCATGAGCCGTAGCCGGGCCATCGCGATGAATGAACAGGTGAAACAGGCGGGCAAGGAGAAAGGAATCGATTTTCAATTCGATCCACTCGTTTTGACAAACACCTTTGATGCCCACCAGCTCGCACAATATGCTGGAAAAATGGGAAAAGGCGATCTCGTCATGGGAGAGCTGTTTCAAGCGTATTTTACAGATGGAAAGCATGTTGGTGATCGTCAAATCCTTTTAGATATCGCAGAAAAAGCAGGCCTTGATCAGAACGAAGTACAAAAGGTTCTAGACGGGCAAGAATTTGCAGACGATGTACGAGAAGACGAAAAAGAAGCAAGACAGCTCGGGATTTCTGCTGTGCCTTTTTTCTTGATCAATGATCAATATTCGGTTGCTGGTGCACAGCCAGCAGATACGTTCCTTCGTGCACTAGAAACGGCTTGGACAGAAGAGGCAGCACAAACAGAGAAAGCGGCTGATGCTTCATTTGAAGAAGCATGTGCAGATGGCGTATGTGCAGTACCTTCACCTAAAGAAGAAGTATAATCGGCATTTTCCCTATCTTTGATAAAAGATAGGGATTTTTGTTGATTAATAATTAACATACCTTTATACTTAAGTTATCTTAATTATGAAGGTGATGACAGTGACATCCAAAACAACGATGATCCAAGAATTAAACCAAATCGAAGCGCGCATCCATCAAAAGCTCCGATTGGAGTTTGAAGAGTTATTTGTAGATGAGTTAACTGATAAGCAGCACATTGTCCTGGATTTCATAGAGCGAAAAGGGGGGAGCTCACCTATTCAAATTGCTCAGCAACTAGGCATCACCCAAAGTGCTGTGAGCCAGTTGTTAAACACGCTTGAAAAAAAAGAATGGGTTCGCCGCAGCATCAACCCGCAAAATCGTCGGGAATTGCACGTTGAACTTTCTGAAAAGGCAAAGACGTACTTGGAGAATATGAGAAAGATAGAACTTGCGATCATTGAAAAATACTATTCAAAATTAAGCCTCGAAGAGATCAACACATTGACATCCATTTATACAAAGCTTGATCAATTGATTGTAGATCAAAATGAAGGGGAAGGATGATGATCCATTGATGATGCTCAAACAAGAAGTACAGCGAATTGCCTCTTCTTATACGGAGAAAAAGAAACAGGCACTGCTCGTGATCGGCCTGATTCATCAAGGAGAAAGACACGTTTTTCATTTCGGAGATCACCCCATACAGCAGCGCGTGCAGCCTGAGGAGGTCATTTTTGAAATCGGCTCTATTTCAAAAGTCTTTACGACAAGTATATTGGCAAGCATGATTCAAAAAGGGCAGATGAAGCTAGACGATTCCATTTCACTGTATTGTCCCGAAATAAGAAAGAATCACCCCATCCAATTGGAACAGCTGGCAACCCATACGTCTGGACTTCCTTCACATCGTTTTCTCAGAGATTTACAACTAAGGTTCCTTCCAAAAGTGAGAAGAGATATGTACTGTCAATACTCCCTTGATGAATTAATGAAACTGTTACACTCGAAAAAATGGAATGAGCGAAAAGAATACCCATCTCGTTACTCCAATGTAGGGATGGGACTCCTCGGGTTGATCATGGGATGGTCTCTTCACAAAACATATGAAGAGCTGCTGACTGAATATATCGTGGATGAGCTGAAACTATCGAACACCTTTATTACGATCAAGGAGGACGTCAAAGAGAAGATGATCCTCGGTCATCAAGAGAATGGAAAAGAGGTTCCTCCGCTTCAGATGCATGACTATCAAGGGGCTGGTGCGATTCGTTCGACGATCACGGATTTGCTTTCATTTCTCTCTGCGCATATGAGTGCAGACGTCGCTTCTCCATGGAAAATGACCCACGAGCCAAAGGTGAAGATAGGGAAAAACATGTCAATGGGACTCGGGTGGGTCATAGATGATACGGGATTGATTTGCCATAATGGTGCAACTTCTGGTTTCTCCAGCTTCATGGGCTTCCGCCCGCATTCAAAAACGGGAGTGGTCGTCTTGTCTAACTATCGCAATTGTATGACGCAAGATTCTCCTGACCGAATTGCCTATGACGTGATGAATATGCTTGAACAAGAGCCTAAAGCCAAATGAGCCTCCTATGAAGAGGGCTCATTTTTTCTTGCGTTCAGCGCTTTAATCGTTTCACCAGGAACGAGTTCAGGCTCATAAAATGTTTGATCAGGGAGATTCTTTTTCCCTTGTACTTTTTTAATCATCCAGTCTGCCGCATCTCGTCCCATTTGCTCTTGAGGGTGTGTCAGCGTTGTCAGTTTCACATGGGCATTTTTTTGGGCAATATACGAGTTATCCTGTCCAATAATGGAAAGATCATCTGGAATAGATAAACCCATTTCACTACATACATTTGCTACTTCTAACCCGACTTCATCGTTATAGCAAACAAGGGCGGTCAGCTCATGCTGGTGCGCTTGTAAAAAGGTTTTGATATGATCCCCCAAATACTGCTTCGATTCTGTATCGAAAAAAAGGACATGCTCTGGCAGGAAATTGAGCTTGGCTTCACCAAGTGCCTGAATATAGCCCTTCATTCGATATTTCCCTTGTAAATCATCTGTTTTTGAAATCAGTCCAATGTGCTGATGTCCAGAGGTGATCAGCTCCTTTGTCGCTAAATAGCTGGACTTCACATCATCCAAACAAAGGAAGGGAACCTCTAACTGCTCATAGTAGGCATTGATCATAATAAGCGGGACATCCTGCTCTTTAAAGGATAGGTAGTACGAAATGTTTGGATTATATAAATTGCTTTTTGTCGGTTCGACAATTAATCCGTCCACACCAAAGGACAGCATCATTTCAAGCGCTTTTTTCTCCTGCTCCACATCGTTATTTGTACTCGCCAGTAACAAAGAATAGTTCTCTTCATTTAATCGGCTTTCGATGCCCCGAATGATCGACGGGAAAATGTAATCGGATATGTATGTGGTGATGACGCCAATCGTTTTCATATGAGCATGTCCAGCAGGTTTTGTTTGATATTGATTGGTGACAAATGTGCCCGAGCCTTTTTCGCTTCGTAAAAAACCTTCACTTGATAATTCTAAGATGGCTTTTCGCACCGTATGCCGGCTTACTTGATACATCTCTTGTAAGCTTGATTCGGTTGGAATACGCTCCCCGATCCGGTAATCCCCTGTCAGTATTTTGCTTTTTATATCATCCATAATGATCTGGTACTTCTTTTTCATCGTTTCACTTCTTTCACAGTTGATCCTCTACTCGGATTGAGAAGAACTTGTATGGACATATTTTAACATGGTTGCTTAATCAAAAACAGGCGCTTGCAGTGTCTACCGTCTAATCCTTAGAGAATATGAAAGTTTTTGTCTGATTATGTATGCACAACTATATTTATTATTGACATATGTACGTACAAATATTATATTGTTTTTGTGCACAGGTAAAGATGGATCAAACGAAATAGATATTTGAAACCGCTATCATCATGGGGGTGAACAAAATGAATCGTGAAGAGACGGCCAAAGCCATTAGAGAAGGCAGGACATCTTTGGGCATTGAATTTGGTTCGACACGAATTAAAGCCATTTTAATAGATGAAGAGTTTCAGCCAATTGCGCAAGGTGCATTTGAATGGGAAAGTTCTCTTCAAGAAGGAATATGGACGTACAACTTAATTGAGATCATTACAGGTCTTCAAGTGGCGTACCGTCAGATGAAAGAACAGGCTGCACAATTGTATGGGGTGACGATTCAAACCATTGGCTCCATCGGGATATCTGCGATGATGCATGGCTACGTCGCCTGTCATCATACAGGAGAGCTCCTCGTCCCGTTTCGAACGTGGCGGAATGGAACAACGACCGAGGCGAGTCAAAAGCTAACAGATGTATTCCAATTTCATATTCCGGAAAGATGGAGTATCGCTCACTTATACCAAGCGATACTAGGAGAGGAAAAACATCTGTCCCGGTTAGAGTATGTGACCACTTTGTCCGGCTACATTCACTGGCTGTTAACAGGGAAGCAGGCCATCGGAATTGGCGATGCGTCGGGAATGTTCCCCATTGATGAAAAAACGAAGGATTACAACGAAGTGATGCTTCATCAATTTGAAGCATTGATTGCAGAAAAAGACTACCCGTGGAAGCTTCGTCATCTTTTGCCGCGCATCTATTTAGCAGGCGAAGAAGCTGGTGTGTTAACAGCAGCTGGAGCATCGATTTTAGACCAAGGCAAACAGTTGCAGCCAGGTATCCCTTTTTGCCCGCCAGAGGGTGATGCAGGAACAGGGATGGTCGCAACAAACAGTGTGGAAAAGAGAACTGGGAATATTTCAGTTGGGACATCTGTATTTGCCATGATTGTGTTAGAGCAACATCTAAAAGGTGTGTACCCAGAAGTGGACCTTGTCACGACACCAGATGGCCTGCCAGTCGCGATGGTTCATGCCAACAATTGTACAAGTGACCTCAACGCTTGGATGAATCTATTCAGAGAAGCGTTTGAAGCAATGGGTCAGCCAGTTGAAACAGAAAGATTGTACGAAACCCTATTAAATCAAGCTTTAGAAGCAGATCATGATGGGGGCGGGCTTTTAAGCTATGGCTATTATTCTGGTGAAAATATTACGAGACTAAAAGAAGGAAGACCCCTTTTTGTTAGATCTCCTCAAAGCCGGTTTACCCTTGCTAATTTCATTCGGACACATCTCTTCTCTGCATTTGGCGCAATGAAAATCGGGATGGATCGGTTAAAAGCACATGAACAAGTCAAGATTGATCGCTTACTAGGACATGGCGGTTTATTTAAAACACCGATAGTTGGGCAAAAAATGGTCGCTGCTGCACTCGGGACACCTGTATCCGTCGTATCAACGGCGGGAGAAGGCGGTGCGTTTGGGATGGCGGTCCTTGCTTCATATATGATCAATCACCAGCAGCAAACACTGAGCCATTTTCTCAAGCATCAAGTATTTGCCCATACATTAGAAGAGCTTATTGATCCTGATCCACTGGATGTTAAAGGTTTTGAGGAATTTATAAAGCGCTATCAAGAAGGACTCCCGATAGAAAAAGCGGCAGTAGAACATCTCACGTCACAGAAAGGAGCGGCACCTGTATGTTAGAGCGGTTAAAAGAAGAAGTGTTTCAAGCGAATCTAGATCTACCAAAGTACGGACTTGTGAAATTTACATGGGGCAATGTCAGTGCGTGCGATCGTGACAGTGGACTGTTTGTCATTAAGCCAAGCGGCATAGCGTATGACAAATTATCAGCAAAAGACATGGTCGTGGTCGATTTTGACGGTCAAGTGGTCGAGGGAGAATTCAATCCTTCTTCCGATACTGCCACACATGCTGTTCTTTACAAACACTTTGAGGAAATTGGCGGCATTTCACATAGCCATTCAATGTGGGCAACGGTATGGGCGCAAGCTGGACTTGATTTACCAGCAATGGGCACAACACATGCAGATACATTTTACGGACCTGTTCCGTGCGCTCGATTTCTCACAGAAGAAGAGGTGAATCGCGGGTATGAGGTGGAAACAGGACACTTGATCATTGAAACGTTTGAGAAAAGACAGATAGATGTCATGGCGGTTCCTGGTATTTTGCTACAAGGTCATGGTCCCTTTACGTGGGGAAAAGATGCAAAAAGTGCGGTAACGAACAGTGTCATTTTAGACGAAGTAGCGAAAATGAACCTGTTTGCAAAGCAATTGAACGAATATGCGGAGCCTCTTCCGCAGGTGATTTTAGATAAACATTATTTAAGAAAACATGGAACGCATGCGTATTACGGACAAAAACCTTCAAGATAAAGAAAAGAGGAATTTCTATGTTAACAAGTCAGAAGAAAGAATGTTGGTTTGTCGTCGGGTCACAGCACTTATATGGGGACGAGGCACTGAAGCAAGTGAAGGCAGATGCGCAAAAGATAACAGATGCCTTAAATGAGAGCGGTTTGCTGCCTTATCCAATTATTCTGCAGGAACTGGCGGTCAGTGCGGATCAAATCACAGAGCTGATGAAAGAGGTCAACTATCGTGATGAGGTCATCGGTGTGATGACTTGGATGCATACGTTTTCTCCAGCAAAAATGTGGATACGTGGTACGTCTCTTTTGCAAAAGCCTCTTTTGCATCTCGTCACGCAATACTATGAAAACATTCCGTGGGACACGATTGATATGGACTATATGAATCTCCATCAATCGGCACATGGAGACAGAGAGTATGGCTATATCAATGCACGTTTAAATAAGCAAAACCAAATCGTTGCAGGTCATTGGTCGAAGCAGGAGGTGAAGCAGCAAATCGCTGATTGGATGGACGTTGCGGCTGCCTATCATGAGAGCTTCCACATTAAAGTGGCTCGGTTTGGTGACAATATGCGCCACGTTGCGGTGACAGAAGGAGATAAAATTGAAGCGCAGATCCAGCTGGGATGGACCGTTGATTACTTTGGAATTGGCGATCTTGTGAACTATGTAAATGCTGTGGAAGAAGCAGAAGTTGATGCTCTGTTTGCTGAGTACTTAACGTTATATGACGTGGATTATGGGAGCTATTCGGCAGAAGAATGGGAACAAAGTGTGAAAGTACAGGCACGATATGAAATTGCCATCAAACGTTTTTTAGATGAAGGCGGCTACAATGCCTTTACGACAAACTTTGAAGATTTACATGGCATGAAGCAGCTTCCGGGTTTAGCCGTTCAGCGCCTCATGGCAAAGGGGTATGGCTTTGCAGGTGAAGGGGATTGGAAAACCGCCGCACTGGATCGTTTATTAAAGGTGATGAGCCATCATCAATCGACTGGTTTTATGGAAGATTACACATATGAAATGACTGCTGGTCAGGAAGCAGTGCTGCAATCTCATATGCTAGAAGTAGATCCAGCGCTTGCACATACAAAACCTGTCATTGTCGTGTCTCCGCTAGGCATTGGAAACCGGGAAGACCCAGCACGTCTTGTGTTTGATGGAAAAGCAGGCGAGGGCGTTGTTGTCTCCATTGCTGACTTTGGAACACATTTCAAATGGCTGATTCAAGAAGTGGAAGCCTTTGAGCCGCAGGAAGCAGCACCTCAATTACCGGTAGCACGAGTCCTCTGGAAAATCAAACCGAACTTTCAAGATGGCATCAAAGCATGGATTAAGCACGGCGGAGGTCATCATACAGTCGTATCTCTCAATTTAACGGTTGATCAAATTGTTCATTTTGCAAAGCTTGTGAATGCAGAATATGTGGTTTTATAAAGAAGGGTGAAATGCATTCTACTGTGAACGGTAGAATGGCAGGGAGAAATGAAAGCGGTTTATTAAGTGAGGGGGGTCATCCACTTGGAGAAAAAAGTATCAAGTAAATTTATCTTCTTTTTCGGGTCCTTTGCAGGTATCTTATTTGGATATGATATTGGTATTATCGCAGGGGCAGAAGGGCACATTCAGGAAGAATTTCAGCTCAGCCCGTTATGGCTTGGCATCGTCGTTTCTTCATTAATGGGCGGGGCGATCATTGGTTCCATTTTAAGCGGTCTGATGGGGGATAAGTTTGGCCGCAGAAAGCTCATTTTGGTGTCATCGATTATCTTTTTTGTCGGTGCGCTTGGCTCAGCCATTGCACCAGAAGAAATCTCATTAACCATTGCCCGGATTTTCTTAGGAACAGCTGTAGGGACAGCCTCATCGCTCGTGCCTGCTTACATGTCTGAAATCGCTCCGGCCAAAATTCGCGGGAAATTGTCCGGCCTGAATCAGCTGATGATTGTGAGTGGATTATTGCTTAGCTATATCGTCGCATTTGTGTTTGAACCAATTCCAGACAGCTGGCGCTGGATGCTGGGAAGTGCTGCTTTATTTGCGATCGTGCTTTATATTGGCATGCTGAAACTTCCTGAATCTCCAAGATATTTAATTAAACACGGAATGGCTCATAAGGCACGTGAAGTATTAGGATCACTTCGTTCATCACGTGAAGAGATTGAAGCAGAAATGCAAGAAATTTTAGAAGTGGCAAAAGAAGAACGCTCAGGCATTCGTGAATTATTTCAAAAGAAATTCCGAATGGCTCTCTTTATTGGGGTCGGAATGGCGACACTCCAGCAAATACAGGGGGCGAACTCCATTGTGTATTATGCAACGAGTATCGCAAGAAATGTAGGTCTTGCTCCGCAAGTTGCCGCAGGTTTTACCGTCATTGTTGGTGTCATATTTGTTGTGACGACCGTGATCTTTTTACAATTCGTCGACCGGTTCGACCGCCGAACGATTCTCACAGTTGGGGGAACGGGGATGGCCCTGTCTTTCTTTGCACCAGCGGCATTAGGTGCGCTCGGAGTGAGTGAAGGCATATTAAACTGGGTCACATTGATTTCACTTTGCTGCTTTATTTTGTGCTATGCCTTCTCATGGGCACCGATCACATGGATTATCATTGGTGAAATTTTCCCACTTTCTGTTAGGGGTATTGGAGCGGGCATTTCATCTGCCTTTAACTGGACGGGATCATTAGCAGTTGGCCTTGTGTTCCCAATCTTGGCTGACCAATTCAGCTTTGGCGTCATTTTCTCTTCATTTGGGGTCATCTGCTTAATTGGCCTGTTGTTCACTCGCTTTGTATTAGTTGAAACAAAAGGAAGAAGCTTAGAACAAATCGAAACCGATATGGCTGCACGTGTCTAAAGGAAACCATCTATCCACACAGGATAGATGGCTTTTTTAATCAAGTATTTGTTTCAGTTCATCTGGCAGTAAATCCATTAATTGATCAGATGAGGATACGTCCAGTACTTCAAGAAGCGCATAATATTTCGCATAAATTTCACTCAGCTGATCAGGATGATTTGCTTCATATCGATTCAAATGCAATTGCGTCAGTTCAAGTGCAATGTCCAGTTTGTTTCGTTCGATGGTTTGTGTTGTGTTGATCAAATCGTTCACCTCTAATTTTAAAGTTATTGAAAAATGTTATGGTGCAGTTCCGCAGCTGACCTTATTATTCATGGTCTTCTATCTTTTTTGAATAACAGACGGAAGGTGTCATTCCTGTCTCGCTTTTCCAAGCCTGCCAATACACATCATACAGCTGACCATATTGAGGGTCTACATCGTCCTTTTTTTGCAAAATAGCAAAATAGCAAAATAGCTTTGGTAAGGGTAGCCTTCTTGATAAATGGCATGCCGTATCGCTCCTCTTTCAGTCGCATTTGTAAAAACCATAGGCGACAGCAAGGGAAGGGTGATAACTACGACGAGCAGGATGAAAAATGAAAAAAGTTTATGTCTTGTCGTCATCAATGAATGTCCTTTCCTTCACAAGAGATCATTTGTATAATATGTTAAAATTGTCCTGTTGTAAAGAAAGAGACTACCAGATCACAAGCGGATTTTTTCAAAAATAGACAAGCATCTAATCACTAATCGTGCCTCTGACATACGATAGAGTGTAAGTGAAAGACAACTTGAAGGGGTGTTGAGAATGAGCCGGAATCGATTAGACAATTTTTTCTTTGGGCCTCGCAGAGGGAATCATGGAGAAGTTGAAACGGTTGTATCCCCTACACGTCAAATTGTCAACACGACAACAAATGAACAAACGATTAGAAAAATTCATCCAACTCATATCACAAACGTCAATAAAAACATCAAAAGAATTGAAAACTACTACCCTGTGACGCAATCTACTCGAAATGAGTATATTGTGGAAGAATATGACTGTGGCAGCGATATCAAGAATCCTTGCTGCCGCCCGGTCAAACGCTGTAAATGGTAAGATAATGGTATAAAGAAGTGAGGCATCCTGTGATGGGATGCCTTTTGTATGTTTAACGCTCTATTTCATTTAATTGTCCGTGATCAAGCTCGAAAAAACGATTTCCTAATTCTGAATAAAGGTAGCGCTGATGGCTTGTAAATAAAACACATTGATCAGAGAATTCTTCTTTTAATAAAGAAATAGACTGCATTTGAGATGCCTCATCAAGAGATGTAAAAGGTTCATCAAGAATGATTAGCTCTGGTGATCTGGCCGCCATACAATTAAAGAAAAGTTTATATCTCATACCTAGTGAATATTGTTTGACAGGCATCTTGAGTGCATGAGTTAAATCAAATGCATCACAAAGCGAGAGAAAGGTCTTTTTGTATATCTCTTTTTCTGACTGATTCATTTTCCATAGCGACTGTATAAGAGTCATATGCTCGATACCAGTCAGCGCATCATAAACCAAAGGCTTATCTGGGATGTACGCGACCAATCCTTTATAAAGAGCTGACCCAGGATGATGCTGTTCATTGAGTAAAACAGTTTCGGATACTGAAGGAAGCAGACCTGCGATGATCTTTAAAAGTGTCGATTTACCGCTGCCGTTTTTTCCGATAATACAAGCACAATCACCTTCTTTCAGATGAAAGGATACTTGATCAAGGAGGGGAGAGCTTTCTTCAGTTGTTTCATAACGAAAAGATAGCTGAGACACTTGCAAACTAGCCATTGATAAATCCTCCAATAACAAAAACGGTGGTCACCAGCATATACAAGATGACGGTCGCAAGGGCGGCTTTTTTTGATCCTTTAGCATAATAAATGATCCCATCATATAGGATGCGTAAAAGGTACAAGTTGATCAAAAACGAAACCGCTTGGATGAAGATAAAATAATGATCTAAATCAAGTACCATCACACAATAGATTGCTGCGCTATTCACTAATAGAAGAAACGCATTATAAAGCAAGATGACAAAATACATTTTGCGCAAAATAAACGTTTTATGAAAAAAGTACATATAAATTGAAGTCACGACAGTACCGAGAAAATTCAATATGAAATAAAGTGGGATTGTCAGTAAAAAGATAAACACAATGCTGGCTAATTGTTTTCCCGCAGATAATGGTTCCTCTACTAACAAATCAATAATGAAAAATGTTAAAAAAACAGTTGAAACAAATAAAGATAGTAAGACTAAACCTATAACAGTTTTGGTCGATTGATGTTGGTTGAAAAATTGCTTAGGGCGTAGAAGTAGCTCCATAGAACCACATTCTCCTTTCTTCTAAGATAGATGTACATGGCTGACATATTCCTCTAAAAGAGAGGCAATCAACAAGAGCACTACAGCGGCAAAGATTAACTGAATCACAGTCCGAGTCAGCTTTCTTACATCAATGGCCTTACCTTTCATAAACCGGTAAAGATAAATAAATGGAAAAGCACTGACGATTGAAAAGAGGATCAAACCAAGAACCTCAACAAAAGCATGTGGCATGAGGCCAGTGAATAACTGCTGTACTTCATGCTGAGCTATCAAAAACTGAATGAGTTTTCCAATGATATAGCCATTATAAAAAAGAATGCCAGCAGACATAATGCCGCCAGTAAAAGCCCCGATACCTAGAATGGCAAGCCCAACCTGTAAATTGTTTGAAAAAATAGAGAGAAAAAACATGTCTTCATCCTTTTTTAAATAAGGAATCTGATCATAAGGAAGGAGACTTCCAATGAGCAAAGCTACAATAAATACACCGGCGTAAAGATAGCCGAGGCGTAGAATCAATCTATTCTCCGATAGAAAATATCTTATTTTTTTCAACATACTCAATTCCTTTATAAATGGTCTTGCGGCATAATATCCAGCAAATCACTGAAACGATCACAAAATATATAGCGAACAGCACGTTTACGAGCCCTGAGGATTGCTGCAATATAGGGAGAAAAGAGGTCAAAATCAAATAGTACATAAAAGGCAGAACAAGAAAGTTTCTTGCAAATGCCTGACCTTTATCGATGATCTCTAGTTCCTCATTTGTTGTCCCTATTTCATGCTCATGAATAAAATTGAATTTCGTTGTGAATGGAAACAAGTAAAGCTGAATCAAAGGAAAAATGAAAAAGCCAACCCCTAATACCACCAGTTGAATGAGCATCTGAACATGAAACAGTTGATACACAGTCATAATAGATAGATTAATGAATAGTAAAAAGAGCGCTGGTATGGAAAATAAACAATAAAATAACTGGATTTTTGATAAGAAAAATTGCAAAAGAGATATTTGAGAAAGCTCGTAAAGCCAAATGTTCTTTTTTTCAGCACTTAAAGCAAAAATAGAAGGTGTCAGCATTCTCATCTCATAAGATTGATTCGCTAGTATCATAATATTGAGTGTGAATAGCAGCTGAATTTGCAAGGCCTGTAGATCGATGATCGAGATCAATCCGGTAAAAACACCAATATAAAAGAAGGCTTCATATGACATGAACATATAATTAAAAAATTCTTTAGATAAGAGCCACCTTTTTTCTTTCAGCAGCTTGATGTCTTTTTGGATCAACACATTTTGTCTAAACAGCGAACCCTGAATTTTATGCAGTACTTGAAAGTACCAATAAAATAAATCCCGAAAATGCTTTGAGCTTTGGTCTTGATCTTTTTCCGTTGGAATCCATCGAACAGGACTTCTCATGACAAGCGCACTACCTAATAGCACAACAATCAATGTAATAGGTGAATGGAACAGAGCTTGAAATTGTAGAAAAATCGAGCCATCTGAAAATAAAGTATGATGCATTTGCTGAAGATCATGTTGATATAAAGAGATCAGCTTGTTTGAAAGAGTGATCCAAAACGAATCCTCTGCAAGCGATGAGATCGATTGAAATAGTTGCCGGAAGGTGTGATAAAAAGGGAAAATGATGTTTAATATGAGAACCCTTCCGAATAAGAAAAAAAGCAAAGCGATGCTTGCAAAAAAGAGGACACGAATAGCCCCGATTTTTTTCACGACGATGTTATAGATATAAGCACCGAATATCTTATTGCTGATGATAAATAGGAAGATACTTGTCAGCATCACATTGACATGTTTTAACCAGAATGCCAGATCGTGTGTTTGAACAATATCATATTGGAACAAAAAATAGATCAAATAAGTGCTCAAACTCGTAAACACAAGCCAAATCAATTCTGAAAACAGAAGCGTTTGAAAAAGTTGTCTAGAGGAAACAGGTGCTAGCTGTATCAATTCTTTAAAAGGAAGAAGATGAGTTCTTCTATAAGATTCAATTCCTTTGACGATAGAAAATAAAAATAAAAACATCACAAAAGCACTTTCCCATTCTATTTGATAGACGGGGGAGTAAAGAAATGAAGATATAACGAATACAATCATGCATCCGAATATGATATCAAGAATACAAGAAAAAAATATGTACTGTTTTGAAGAAAACGACTTGAGAAATGGAATTTTTCGTATAACGAACTGAGCGATATTAGAATACTGTTGCTCCAGTCTAATGGATAGAAGTAGTGATAATAATGGATATAACATCTTCTCACCTGCACTAAAATTTAAATAGAAGGAGAACAGAGTCTCCTTCTATTGAGTCGTTAAATAAATTACCAAGCGATAACGGCTTTACGGCCTTTTTTCTTAATTTCGTTTTTAAGGTATTGACGAATTGTCTCTTTACCAGCCGCAGCAATAAGAGAAAGACCGCCTGAACCTACAGCAGTTAAAATGGAGACAATTGTAGTGACAGCTCCACCCGCTTCAACCACATTAAGAACTACAGCGGCAACACTGCCTGGAATACCAAATTCTTTTGCTAGATCAGCAACTGGCAGTACTTGTAGCGAGAAGGAAAAAAGAGCTAGCATAAGGAATCCTACTGCTAAAGCACCAAAAAGAACATGTAGTTTGATTTCATTTCTTGTTTCTGTCATATCAAATTCCTCCCTTTTTTGTCTTTTTATTACTATTCTATCTTATGATATGTTTTTGTTCATATCAATCCTTTTTTTTCTTTTTTTTATGAATTAGTTATAGGTTAATATAAAAAAAGTGAAAAGATAAGTGAGAAAAGAATCGTTTTGGATAGGAAATATCGAGTGAACATGATCAAAATGACCTTGTTTTCACAAAAACGAAAGAGAGCCTAAAAGTCTATAAGAAATGTGCTATATGTAAATGAACCAATATTCTTTGATCAAAAGCGCCTTTCAAGATAAAATTGGAAGTATCAATTCATTCTGATGGAGGCGATTTTCTGAATATTCGATTGTTAACACCAGAAGATGCTCAAGAATATGCGAACTTGAGATTAGAAGCACTCCGATTAAATCCAGAGAGTTTTGCTATGAGTTACGAGGAAGAGAAGCTAGATACGAAGAATAAATATAAGGCTCGTTTTGCCTCTACACAATCTATGTGGACATTCGGCGCCTTTCATCAAGGTCAGCTGGTCGGCTCGGTTACACTCATACAAGAAACCTTGCAGAAATTAAAGCACCGTGCCAATGTGGCAGCGATGTATGTAAAGGCTAATGGCCGTGGAAAAGGAATTGGGAAAGCGCTCCTGACAAAAGTTCTTTCTTTTGCGCGCGAAAGAAAAGATATCGAACAACTGTATTTAACAGTGGTCACAACAAACGACTCAGCCAAACATCTTTACAAGTCTGTTGGATTTAAGTCGTATGTGGTAGAGGAAAAAGCACTAAAAATAAATGGTGCTTATGTAGATGAGGAAAAAATGGTGCTATGTTTATCATCGTTTGGAGGGGATATAAATGAGCCAGCCAGTCATGCGCATCACATTGGCAGCCGGACCAAATAGTGAGCTGGAATCCTTTGCGCTGCGTGCCGCACTTGAAAACTTTGGTGCAAAAGTCGATATGCATTGGATAGGCCGACCGAATGACCTGATTGATGTTTTATCAGGGAAAAATAGAGGCGAGACGGACTTCATTCTTTTATCCTTTCACGGGGAAGAAGGAGCGTTTCTCATACCGGAGTTAGGAGAAGATGTATACGAAGAGGGTGAGCCGAGAGGTGCTGCTTTTGGTGCGGATGACATAAAGCGGTATGCTTCGTTAAATGGAGTCCACATTATATGTACAGGCTGTACATTAGGCGAAAAAAAGGTGGCAGAAGCTTTTTTAGAAACAGGGGCGATATCCTATACAGCGCCCGATGACTACATTGATGGAAATGCGTCATTTATTTTTGTTCTCACCATGCTGTATGAGCTGGTGAACAACTCAAAGACAGTCAGAGCAGCTTTTGACCAGGCACGCTCTATTGATGAAGAAACAAAGTTATTCCAACTGTATATGCAAAAATAAGGGCTGAGTGATCAAGCCCTTTTTATATGTCTCTCGTAAAATATGTCGAAAATGTGACAAATGTGTTTTTTGCAAACTAAAAAGGGGCTGCGAAAAGTCTATCCTACAAACACACGTCATCCAGACAGGACGGCATCACGAGAGGAGAATCATTGTGTCAACGAAAGGGAAGATCAGTCTCGTCCTATGTGTACTTACGATCGTCATCGGTATCGCTGCGTTTTATCATAACCAGCAGGCAAGCGGGACAGAGAGAAAAAAAGTAGAACAAGATGCGAGCTACAAACAAGTTGAAATTGTCACACTTGTGAATGACGGGAAATTCATGAGATATGCTGTCAACTATCCGCTGTTTCATCAAGAAAAACTAGATCAGGAGATCAAAAGATTTGCAGAGACCGCGTTAGAAAGGTTTAAAACATCATTTAGTCAAGCGAGTGATGTCAATGAAGAAAAACGATACGAATTAAACATCGATTATGAGATCATTCATTATGCCAAGCAAACAGTCGCAATCAAATTCAATACATATGAAGTGAAGGGCGGAAAGCAAGGCGTCAATCAAACGAAGGTGATGAACTTTGATTTCAAGAAACAGACATTTTTATCAATCAACGATATTTTTCTATCAAAGAAGGACAATCTTCAAAAATTATCTCATATGACTTTTGAGGAATTAAAAAAAGATCGAACGCTAGCTGAAAATCAGCCGCTGCTCAAACAGGGAACGTCTCCTGTGGCGAAGAACTATCAGTATTTTGCCATCAAAGATTGCTATATCGAATTCTACTTTCCAAGAGGACAAATCGCTCCAAATCATCAAGGCTCTCAAGTGTTAGCGATTAAGAAAACACTGCTGAAAGGAATATTAAAACCTGAATATATGAAGAAAGAAATGAACAAAAACGAGAAAAAAGAACCGATTCCAACAAGAAAGATTGTGAAACTGCCGAAAACATCCACATTTCATCCGAATCAAAAAGCCATTGCACTCACATTTGATGATGGGCCCAATCCATCAACGACCTCAAAAATTTTAACAGCATTAAAAGAGAACAAAGGACATGCCACATTTTTTGTATTAGGCAACAGGGTTCAGTATTATCCCGATATGTTAAGTGAAATCAGAAAGGGTGGAAATGAAATTGGAAACCATTCCTATAACCACCCTTTGCTCACAAGACTTCCTTTAAAACAAGCGGTCAAACAAGTAGAAGACACGCAGCAAATCATTGAAAAAGCGAGCGGGTTCACACCGACTCATTTTAGACCGCCATATGGCGGGACAAACGGGCAAATCAACGAAGCTCTTCACATGAAAGTGACCCTTTGGGATGTGGATCCTGAAGACTGGAAATATCGAAACAGCCAATACGTCGCGAACTACATTCTAACTCATGCATCTAGCGGTGAAACGATCTTAATGCACGACATCTATGACACCTCAGCCAACGCAGCCGTCACGATTATCAAAGAACTCACCAAACAAGGATATCAATTATTGACGGTATCTGAGCTTGAGCAGTGGAAGGAAGCGCGTGAGAAGAGAAGTGAGTCGAATAAGTAATACCCCTTTTGGTGTGAATCTTAGCGGATTCGCATCTTTTTTTAGGCAGGTCATGAAAAAAAAAGGGAAAATCTGTTATGGTGAATATGAAGGGGGACTTCAAGTGGTATTGATAAGATTTATAAGTCTCGTTATGCTGACAGTGGTTGGTTTGGCTTTTGTCATAAACAATGTACCTCGTTTGATGCTGCCCATCTATATACTTTCAATGATCGGGCTTATGTTCTGTCTCGTTCACATTGCGCTCCATTATCTACAGCGGATCAGATATTTGTTATACGATGAGAAACAATTGAAAGAGAATCAAATAAACAAACCTCCTGCTAAATGAAGGAGGTTTTTTACTTGTCTGTTTTTCAATGATTTTCTCGTTTGACTCCTTGAATTGTCTCAAAAGAGAGACGATGTTCCTCGTAAATCTGATTTGGACAATCAATAAGAGCATAATGATCCACGAGCTAAGCCCTCCAATCTTTCGTAACAAGGATACAGTATAATGAGAAAAGATTGATATGAACAGCTCGTTTTATATTTTCGACAATGGGTGAGGAGGATTCAGTTGAAGAGAGTAGACGTGGTGTCAGCTTTGATTTATGACATGGATGAACATATTCTCATGGTGAAAAATGTGAAAGGTTATTGGGAGTTTCCCGGTGGTGCAGTGGAAAAAGGAGAACATCTGCAGCAAGCTGTGATCCGTGAGGTGAGAGAAGAAACAGGATATGTGATCAAAGTAAATGAACTTCATTCTGTTAGAGAAATACTTTTTCAAGATAACATGCATCATGCACTTATTTTTACGTTTTTTGCGGAAATCATCGGGGGAGACATGAATATTTTAGATCCTGATCATGATATTGAAGAAGTAAAATGGGTAAGCATCCAGGATGCTGAAAAATTAAATCCACAGTTATTCAGCATGCTAAAATTAAATAAACAGACGTGTGGATTTTACACATTTGAAGGAAAGAGAACAAGGGATCAATAAATGAATAAGGAGAGAATGGAATGTTTTTGTATTATGGACCAACCGGTGCTCCAGTGGAAAATCCAGGAGAAGAATGGATGAAAGAAATCTTCTTCCATAAGGGTGAAGACTATTGGAAACAAGGGAATGGAGAATCTTCTATTGAAGTGGATGAAGATTGGGAAACGGAAAGTCTTGTTTTCTTTTATCATGAACCTTATGGCTTTTTTCTCATGAGATATCCAGATTTTTTGGTTCCTTTTAAAAAAGTAGAGAAGATAGAAACGATCAAGCATGTCGTTGCAGGCGCACCATTGTATGTACCTTCATGCAGCTACGTCGATCGACATCAAGCTTATGAAATCGTTCAACATTTTCTAAAAACAAAATCGATACCTGATAGTGTTGAATGGGTGGAGTTGAGGACGATTGAATTTCAGCAAGATCTATAAATTCTTACGGGGAACGAGAAGGAGAATAAAATGTGTCGTTTAGATGATACCATGCATGTACATGTTGGCTATTACGAACAGGGTCTTGATGTTGAAGGAGTGTTTTTTAAGAGTTTAGAAACAGGAAAGTGGCAATTATTCTTTGATCATACATGGTATGGGATAACGCTTTTAAAGCATTATGAAAAATATGAAGATTTAGGGCTGTTGATTGGCGAGTATTCTATTGAAGATGACAAAATTGAAGAGGAAGGAAATCAGCTGTTTGAGCGTTTTTTAAAAGAAAACGGGGTAGTGAGATAAATACAGAATGTGAAACATCACTCAATGAAAATGACGAGTGATGTTTTTTTATGTTGGATACTGTTTTTCTAAAATTTTGCTCTATGTAATCTAAAGAGCATCTTATACAAATCTGCATTGATTGTTTAAAAATTCAAAAAATAGATAGACAAATGCTTGCAAGAATTGTATAGTGTTCTCATAAATTACTTGTCATACAAGTGAACAAGTAACTAAGAATATAAGATTGGATTTTAAATAATAAAATGAGGTGATCCAGTGAAAGATGTAAGTTTGGCGAATTTAAAAGCAAAAGCGATTGAACTTAGACAAACGGCGATTACGATGATTTATGAAGCGCAATCGGGGCATCCTGGCGGCTCTTTATCAGCTGCTGATATCATCACGGCCCTTTATTTCAAAGAGATGAATATCGATCCTCAAAATCCTAACTGGGAAGATCGAGATCGTTTTGTTTTATCGAAAGGCCATGTTGCACCTATTCAATATGCTGCCTTAGCGCTAAAAGGTTATGTCCCTTTTGAAAACGTATACAAATTGAGACAGTACGGTTCACCGTTCCAAGGTCATCCTGATATGAAGAAATGCCCTGGAATTGATATTTCAACAGGTTCATTAGGCCAAGGACTTTCTTGTGGGGTTGGTATGGCGCTTGCGGGTAAACGGGATGAAAAAGATTATCGGGTATTTGTGATGGTAGGCGATGGCGAATGTCAAGAAGGACAAATTTGGGAAGCGGTTCAAACCGCAGTCAAATATCGTCTTGATAATTTAATTGTTTTTGTTGACAATAACCGTCTGCAAATTGATGGTTTCTGCGAGGAAATCATGCCGCTGCAAGACATAGAAATGAAGTTTGAAGTATTCGGGTTTGAAACAAAGCGAATTGACGGACATTCGATGGAAGAGATAGTCGAAACATTGAATCAAGTGAAAAACATGAAAAATGGAAAGCCGAAATGTATTGTAGCAGACACGATTAAAGGCAAAGGCGTTTCCTACATGGAAAATATCTGCTCATGGCACGGTGTTGCGCCAAATGAGAAAGAGTATGAACAGGCATTAGAAGAATTAGCAGGAGGTTTGAGATCATGAGCCAAACTGAAAAAGCGGTCATTAAGAAAAAAGCGACACGTGAAGCCTTCGGTGATGAAATTGTTAAGTTAGGAAAAGAGAATCAACATATTTACGTGATTGATATTGATATCGGCAAATCATGCAAAACAGGAGAATTCATTAAGCAGCTTCCCAATCAGCATGTGAACGTTGGAATTGCCGAACAAAATGGTGCCGGGCTGGCAGCTGGTCTTGCGACAACTGGAAAAATTCCATTTGTAAGCACTTACGCAGTTTTTGGCTCGCTGCGCATGGCAGAGCAAATCCGTCAAGAAATATGCTATCCGAATTTGAATGTAAAGATTGCCTGCTCGCACGGAGGATTGACACCGGGAAGTGACGGTGGAAGTCATCAAGCGATAGAAGATATGGGCGTTTTAAGAACATTTCCCAATATGACGGTCATCATGGGCTCTGATTACTATTCGACGAGAAAATTGATCAAAGAGGCAGCGAATACGTATGGCCCCATGTATTTGCGCTTTACCCGAGATGCTGTGCCGATGATTTATGATGAACATGAGGAGTTTGTGATTGGAAAAGCCAAAAAATTAAGGTCTGGCAAAGATATTGCGATCATTGCAAATGGTGATACAGTATACCTTGCTTTGGAAGCGGTTAAAAAACTAGAAGAACAAGGGATTGAAGCATCACTTTTAGATATGCATACGATCAAACCTCTAGATCGAGAGGCGGTTGTGGAGTGTCTCGATATTGGACGTATGATCACTGTAGAGGATCATAACATTTTGAACGGATTAGGCAGTGCTGTATGTGAAGTAGCAGCAGAAGAAGGTCGAGGAAAAGTCAAACGGATCGGAGTGCAAGACCGTTTTGGAGAATCTGCACCTTACGAAAAACTTTTAGAAATAAATGGAATAACAATCGAAAACATCATAAATACAGCAAAAGACATGCTGAACAATCACATTTGAAAGTAGGTTATTTACAATGTTTACATTAAACAATCAAGTAGCTATTGTAACAGGGAGCGGTTCTGAAAAAGGAATTGGCCGAACAATCGCTCTAACACTTGCTAAACAGGGTGCTGCTGTCGTGGTAGCAGATATCAATGAAGAAGGGATTCGCTTCACAGTAGAAGCCATTCAAAAAGCCGGAGGAAAAGCGTTAGGCGTAGTAGTAAATGTAACAAATAAGGAATCAATTGATCAAATGGTGGCTGTAACGCTTGAGGCGTTTGGCCGCATTGACATATTGGTGAATAATGCAGGTGTTTCTCAAAAAGTAACCGTTCAGAACATGACACTTGAAGATATGACAAGAGTATTTAATGTAAATATGTTTGGTTTGTTCTTGTGTACACAAGCCGTGCTAGAACCAATGATCAAGCAGCAATATGGGCGTATTATCAACCTGTCTTCTGTATCGGCTAAAAGGGGAGGAGGCGTATTTGGAGGAGCACATTACTCAGCTTCCAAAGCAGCAGTATTAGGTTTTTCTAAAAACCTTGCCCGTGAAGTAGGGAAAGATAGTATCACAGTGAATTGTGTGGCACCAGGCCTTGTGAATACGGATATTTGGAAGTCACTTCCTATCGATGAAGCCGAAAAAGTAATTGATAATATACCACTTGGCCGACCAGGTGAAACGAAAGAAATCGCAGCCGCCATTACATTTTTGGCTACTAAAGAAGCATCCTACATTACAGGAGAAGAAATCGATATCAATGGTGGTTCACATATGGACTAGTAGAAAGAAATGGAGCAGGCACATGAACATGCCTGACTCTATTTTAAATAAAAAGGATGTAGAGTCACAGTCAAAATGATTGATGAAATGATATTTTGTAAGCGCTTAATAAAAATGTGTCATGCCATTTAGACATCTTCACGCAGTTGGTCAAAGCAACTTGAAGGGGGAATCATGTTGAATCAACAAGCATTAGAAAAGTCGACGACTCGTAAAGTTACACTTCGCCTTATCCCATTTTTATCCTTATGTTTTGTTATCGCTATTTTAGATCGTGTGAATATTGGATTTGCTGCTCTTCAAATGAATGAAGATTTGGGATTCTCAAATGCTGTATTTGGACTTGGGGCTGGAATATTCTTTTTAGGGTATTTTTTATTAGAAGTTCCGGGAAGTGCCATTATGGCAAAGATCGGTGCGAGTAAATGGATCAGCCGAATTATGGTGACATGGGCAATTATTGCGATTTTAATGGCTTTTGTCCAAGAACCATGGCAGTTTTATACAGCACGTTTCTTATTGGGTGCGGCAGAAGCTAGTTTTTATCCATGTATGGTGTTTTATTTGAGCGGTTTTTATCAAACCAAACATCATGCCAAAGCCATTGCTGGATTTATGCTGGCGATTCCGGGAGCGAATGCCCTAGGTGCACCACTTTCTACATTTCTATTAGGTGTTGATTGGCTGGATATGTCTGGATGGCAGTGGCTGTTTATTTTAGAAGCCATTCCAGCACTCATTCTTGGAGTAATTGCATTCTTTTATTTGGATGACAAACTTGAAGATGTAAAATGGCTGAATCAAGATGAAAAAGAGTGGCTGATTCATGTCACAACAAAAGAAAAGCTTGAAAAAGAACAGGTCAAGCGATATACATTCACTCAAGCTTTAAAAGATCGAGATGTACTCATTTTATCGGCAGGCTATTTCTGCTGGATGGTTGGATTTTACGGCATCAATATGTTTTTGCCGACAATCTCTAAAGGATTATCTGACACCATTTCCTTAAGTACGCAGGGAATGGGCTGGCTGTTAGGTTTCATGTATACCGTCGCTATCATTGTAATGGTGCTGGTCGGGAATCATTCTGACAAGAAAAACGAGAGGCGATGGCATGTATCTGCCTGCTTAACTGTCAGTGCGATGGCCATGATCATTAGCAGTTATATAGCAAATTCCAGTGTGATCTTATCCTTTGTGTTTTTAACCATTGCCTTGTGCGGAGCCTTTGGTGCTTATTCTCCATTTTGGGCCATTCCCCCTTCTTTTCTAACAGGAGCAGCCGCCGGTGGAGCGATCGCACTAATCAACAGTATTGGCAATCTTGGCGGTTTCTTTGGGCCATATATTGTCGGGTACATTAAGGATGTCACAGGTTCTTTTCACATCAGTATGATTTTTTTAGGTATTAGTATGATACTGGCTTCTTTTATTATTGTGTTTTTAGTTAAACAGTCAGGAAAAGCACTAGTTGTAAAAGCAAGTACAGAAAAATCCAGTATAGAAAAGTCTATTTAAACGAGGGTCATAAAAAAACTATGATGGAAGTAGTAAGGGGAAATATTGTGGTGATTTAGCTGTCAGGAGAAGTTCTGAAAGAAAACGAGACAATACATGAGGATAAAACGATTGGAGCTGAAATTTTCATGGAAAAAGAGACAAATGTACCACAAAATACGATCGTTTGCCGGGAGTGTGGAGAAATCATTGACATCGCTTATGGCTCTGAAGGGGTTAAAGTCTTATACGGAATATGCGAAGGGTGCCGAGCATCGGAAAATAAACGAACTTAAAAAGACAAAGACGCATAACAGCAAGGCTTCTACTTGTTGTATGCGTCTTATTTTTCGATTAAATAAAAAGAAGCTTCTCATATCGTATTTGGAAGTGGAAGATCCTAGCTTTTCCAATATCGATCATATAGGTTTTGCATGTGGGCAGTCATACGTTTCACAGCTTCTGCTGCGTTCCGTTCTTCGAGTGCTTCTATAATCAGTTTATGCTCCTGAAAGTTGACCTCACGATAGTCAGAACGGGTAACGGTTCGATCACGTATAAACCTCCACATTTCCTGCTGCTTCATAGCATTCGTAATGGAAGACATAAAGGTAATGAATAAATCATTATGTGACGCTTTTGCAATTCCCATATGTAGCTGCTCGTCAGTTGCCGGGACGTATACACCTGAATGTGTTTCTTCTTCCATTTTTTTGATGGTTTGTTTCAGTTCTAAAATATCTTCGTCAGTCGCTCTCAAAGCAGCAAAATGAATAATTAAAGGCTCGATATGCATTCTAGCTTCCACGATATCCTCAGGTGATGCCGATGTCATAGAGATGGACCCTTCATTGTGTATGGTCGTACTCTTAACGAAAACACCTTCTCCTTGACGTGAATAAATAATACCATTCATTTCCAGTGCGCTGAGGGCTTGTCTAACAGGTGCGCGGCTGACACCAAATTGTTCGCATAATTCCCTTTCTGAAGGAAGTTTATCTCCTATTTGAAAAGAGCCTAACTGTATTTCAGAAAGGATCTGATTATAAATTTGTATGTATAATTTTTTATTGGAAACTGGATTGAATGTAATAGAAATCACCCCTCTTTATTTGTCATACAAGTATATTAATTATATACTTTTCAGATTTGAAGGGCAAAAAAATATACCGAAACCATATTTAAAATTAAAAGATAATCCATAAATGGTAAGAGCCTAAACAAATAAAAACAGACCTTATAAGGCCTGTTCTGTTGCAAAATGTTTTCTATTAAAATTCCCTGCTCATTTCGCCTTCTCTTTCTTTAACTTCAAACCGGACCGGTCATGTAGAGCTGAATGGTATCAGTCACATCTTCATTTTCAGATGTTAAGAAGGCAATTAATGAAATTTCGTTGCCTTCTTTAGCCTGACTGATGTCATGCAATGGAGATTGTCATAAATGTACAACACAAATATGGCTGATAGTCAGTTCTAGATGCAGTTTCTTATACAGCGTATCAACGAGAAGCTTGAATAGAGGCATAAAAAGCAATGCAGAGAGACAGTAGTATAGAGCTAAAATAAAAAAACAGACCTAATGCGGTCTGTTTTTTATCACACAAAATGAAGTGGTTCTTTTACATCTTTCAAATCACTTCCCCTTCTCCCGCTTCCGTTTCTCCTTCTCCGCTCGGTAAAACTCATGAAACATCTTCATCAGCGCTCGCTTCTCAATCCGGGACACATAGCTCCGCGATATTCCGAGCTCCTTGGCTATTTCCCGCTGCGTTTTTTCTTTCTTTAAATCAAGGCCGAACCGGCCGACGATGACTTCTTTTTCCCGGCCGTCGAGAATGTCGATATATTCTTTTACTTTTTCAAGCTCCATGTTGAGCTGAATGGTATCAATCACGTCTTCATTTTCTGATTTTAAGACGTCAATTAATGAAATTTCGTTGCCTTCTTTATCCTGACCGATGGGGTCATGCAGAGAGACGTCCTTTTTTGTTTTTTTGAGTGCGCGTAAATGCATCAGGATTTCGTTCTCGATACACCGCGCCGCATATGTTGCCAGCTTTGTTCCTTTTCCAGAGGAATAGCTTTCGATGGCTTTAATGAGTCCGATCGTCCCGATGGAGATGAGGTCTTCAGCGTCTTCCCCGGTATTTTCAAATTTCTTGACAATATGGGCGACGAGCCGAAGGTTATGTTCAATCAGCATGTTTCTTGCGTGTTCATCGCCCTCTGCCATAAGGGCTAAGTATTTTTTTTCATCATCTCCCGAAAGGGGTTGTGGAAAGGCATTGTTTTTGACATAGGACACTAAAAACACCAATTCTTTGACCATCAATCCCATCGCTGTAAATACTCCTGCCACGATTTTCACCTCCACCATGTTTAGGCCGTTGCCTATATCCTCAAATGTATGTGAAGGAAGGATTGTCTGTGTCTGTACGATGAAAAAATCATCTTTTTCGAAAGAAACGTGCTTATGCGTATGTTTTTGCTGCACCTCTCATATGTTTGCGGTTTCTTTGCGGTGCTTGGCGGTCTAGAAGCGTGCTAAAATATGTAATATTAGACCGAAAAGGAAGGGGTTTTTTCGGAACATGGGGAAGGTTCTTTCTTCACATGTCGGTATGAAAATTAATGAATGGTATCGAATGATACGGCAGTTCAGTGTTCCAGATGCGGAAATCTTGAAAGCGGAAGTAGAAGCGGAAATTGAACGTATGGAAGAGGACCAGCATTTACTGATTTATTATCAGCTCATGTGTTTTCGGCACCAAATTATGCTCGACTATATACACCCTTCAAAATATCAACCTTTCTCAGTATCTAACCTTGTCGATAAAATCGAAAATTCCAATCATGAGTTATCTGATATGCTGCATTATTACCATGCATTTTTTCGTGGCATGCATGAGTTTAGTCAAAAAGAATATTTGGAGGCCGTCAAATATTATCGCATGGCAGAAAAACAGCTGTCTATGGTATTTGATGATATTGAGCAGGCCGAGTTTCATTTTAAGGTAGCAGAAGCCTACTATATAATGAAACAAACGCATGTCTCCATGCACCATATTTTAAAAGCGCTTGAAATATACGATCAGCATGATGCATATTCCATTCGCATTATTCAGTGCCTCTTTGTCATCTCGGGAAATTATCAAGATTTAAAACGTAAAGATCGAGCACTGCCTCACTTGAAAAAGGCGAAACAACTCGCATCCGAAATTGACCACCCGCGCATCTATAGCTCAGCACTCTATAATTTAGGGAAATGTTACGGGGAGTTAGGATATCGAGAAGAAGCAGAACGATATTTAACCGAATCGGCTGACCTCGCCAAAAAAGAGCTGCTTCCCACGCTGCCTCATACACTTTATACACTGGCCAAGCTACTTTTTAGACAAAATGAGCAGACTGAAGCAAGGCGCATATTAGAGGATGGGAAATTGGCCGCAAAGAAGCATGAAGACCAGCTGTTCTGTCATATGTTTGAGTATCTGGATGCTTTATATGTTCAGGAAATCAATGAAGAACAACTGCAAAAAACCATTGATTATTTGGAAAAACTTAGCCTATACTCTTATATAGAGGATATCTCACTAGAAATTGCGACAGCCTTAGAAACCTCTCAACAATACCAGAAGTCCAACCAGTATTATCAAAAATTGTTATGGGCTCAAAATCAAATCCAAGAAGGAGAGTGTCTGTATGAATTCTAAGCAACGTTCGACAGTTGAAGAGAGAAACCAAACGTGAGACAAAAAGCGGGCCTGATGGGCCGGCTTTTTTTATGTGAAAAAGAAGCGTAGACGTTCACGAAACTTGAATGAATTCGTCAGAAAGCGGGCAATTTAATGTGTAATGATGTTCTGTGGAGGCGGTCTGATGAAAGGGTTGCATATCTTGTTATGTATATTGGTAATATGCGCTTTTGTTCCTGGTAACATAGAGGCGCGTACATTAAAAAGAATCGACCTAGAAAAAACGGGACGAGCCTTTTGGGACATGAGAGAGGAACGGAAAAAGATTGCGTTAACCTTTGATGATGGGCCTCATCCGGTATACACAAATCAAATACTAGATGTACTGAGAGAGCATGAAGTGAATGCCAGCTTTTTTGTCATCGGAAGCCGTATTCATGCATATCCCCTGCTCGCAGAGCGGATTGTGAGCGAAGGAAATGAGCTTGGCAATCACACGATGAACCATACGTATTTTGACCTTTTGTCATCGAAAGAAATCAAGCAAGAATTAAAAGAATCAGCGGCTCATATCGCTTCTCTCCAGCCTGGTGGACCCTTATTATTTCGTCCTCCTGGCGGGCGCTTGACGATGAAGTCATTCCGCATTCTTTCTAAGCAAGGATACGATGTCGTGATGTGGTCCTTTACGCAAGATCCGAAGGACTGGTCTAGGCCAGGTACACACAAAATTGCCAGCCGTATTATTGAGAATATTCAGGGCGGTGATATCATCCTTTTACATGATGGCGGAGGAAATCGTAAGCAGACAGTAGAAGCGCTGAAACAAGTCGTACCTGAACTAAAGAAAAGGGGCTATGAGTTTGTGAAAGTAAGCGAACTGGTGCACCATAACAGAGATTATCTGCCGGTTCAATTACAATAAGAAAACAGTCATTCATTGAAACCAAAAGTCTTGTCGTTTACTATATGAAGAGGGCTTTTGGAGGTGAATGTTGTGAAGAAATTTGTTTTCCTTTTCATCCTGTTATGTGTTGCTGCTGGGTGCTCAAAACCAGTGCAGGAAAGCGTGATTGCATTTGGTGACAGTAACACAAGAGGATCGAACTGGGATTTTCGAGATTATCCCACATCTGAAAAATGGGTGAATCTCATGAAAAACGTCGAGCGTGGCCAAATCAAGGTACAGAATGCCGGGATTGGCGGGCAGACAACAGAAGATGCGAAGCTTCGCTTTGAGCAGGATATTTTAAAACAAAAACCAACTTACGTCCTCATCATGTTCGGTACAAATGATGCGGCGATTCTAGACGGGAAACATCCCCGTGTGACCAAAAAACGATTTAAAGAAAACTTATCCTACTTCATTTCTGAAAGTAGGAAAGAGGGAATTACCCCGATCCTCATGACGTGCGTGCCTGTGGTGGAAGGAGGCAAAAAGGGCTTGTATTATTATTCTAGATATAAGTCATCTTATTTTGCTGAGAGAGGCGGGGCGAGAGCTTGGCAAAACTCATACAATGACATCACAAGACAAGTAGCTGAAAAACAGCAAGTGCCGCTTGTCGACAATTGGAAAGCGTTCATCCGAGAAGCGGGTGAAGATAGTGACAACGCCTTGATTCAGTCTGGCCTCATTGACCCTTCTGGCAATCATATGACACCAAAAGGGGCAAGAATCATTTATAACGAAATCAAAGAGCGTGATGTCATTAAACATTTTTAAATGCAGGCCATCTGCCTAAACAAGACGATCCATCCAGCATAGTCTAACAGTATATCTTCTTAGAAGGAGGTAACTGATATGTGGGGATGTCCTTATCCTTACCCTGCGTGTTCGCCTTATCCAGCTCAAGGAGCAGGAATCGGTTACGCTTTTCTTGTTGTGTTCCTTGTCGTCATTTTGGTCGTAGGTGGAGGGTTATGGTTTTGGAATGAACAGCCTTGCAAATAAGACACCTCTTCTTTGATCAGAAGGGGTGTTTTTTACGGAAAATAGTAGTAAGCCTATAGCGCAAGTGATATAATATCAGTCACCTGAGTTTAAAAAAGGAGAGTGCTCGGGAGGCATGGTTCCTGGATATATGGAATTAAGAGGAAACAGAGAGCATATGCCCGAGCGAACGTCTTTTCATTTCTGTCTCAATTAATTCAATGAAGTCGCGATTTAAGTTCATTTCATTTGCTTTATAATACGATTCTATAAGTAAATCATCTGACAGCTTTTTCATACTAGAAACCCATATGATGGGAAAAACACCTCCCCTGAAAAAGTTGGCATAAAACTTGAGGAAAAGACATATCATCATAGGTTGATCGAATGTCTTTGAAGTACCTTTAATCTACCATGAATGGGAAACAAGAACAATCGTTCTGTTATCCACATGGTTAAGTGGATAACTTGTGGGTAGAGTGTTTATAATTGAATGAAAGCATGATGAAATATAGGTGGATAATGTGTGTAAAATTATCCACACCTGTTGAAGGTCCTCATCATATGTCGAAAACTTTTTCATTGTATTCGATAGACAGACAAATTGTGATTTGATTCGACACAATCGCTGAAAAACCAATGGAAGAAAGGGTGCAAATTGTGCTAAAGAAGTATTTCTTACCGGATGAATTTGTGAAAAGTATTTTCCACATTTCGCCGCAAAAACTAAAAGAACGAAATGTAAAAGGAATTATTACGGATTTAGATAACACACTAGTAGAATGGGATCGTCCTAGTGCGACCCCGCGTTTAATTGAATGGTTTCAAGAGATGAAAGATCACGGGATACAGGTGACGATTGTATCGAACAATAATGAAAAAAGGGTCAAGCTTTTTTCTGAGCCTGTTCATATCCCGTTTATTTATAAAGCGAGAAAACCGATGGGAAGAGCCTTTAATAAGGCCGTCGCTGATATGCAATTGAAGAAAGAAGATGTGGTTGTCATTGGCGATCAGCTTATGACAGATGTGCTTGGCGGAAACAGGCATGGCTTCCATACCATTTTGGTTGTACCTGTTGCGGCATCGGACGGATTTTTCACGAAGTTTAACAGGCAGATTGAACGTAGAATTTTAGGAGCCTTAAAGCGTAAGGGCCACATTCAGTGGGAGGAAGAGTAATAATGGAAAAGGTTGTTTGTATTGGCTGCGGTGTAGCCATTCAGACGGAAGATAAAGATCAATTAGGATATGCGCCGGCAGCATCTCTATTGAAAGAAGATGTGATCTGTCAGCGCTGTTTTAGGTTAAAGAACTACAATGAAATTCAGGATGTATCTTTAACAGAAGACGACTTTTTAAATATTTTACACAGCATTGGCGAGACTGATTCTCTGATCGTCAAGGTCGTTGATATTTTTGACTTTAACGGAAGCTGGATTAATGGACTGAGCCGTATTGTTGGGGGTAATCCCATTTTACTTGTCGGCAACAAGGTAGATATTTTACCGAAATCCGTGAAAAAAGACCGTCTTGTTCAATGGATGAAGCGGGAAGCAAAAGAAAATGGGCTCAATCCGATCGATGTGTTTTTAATCAGTGCGAGCAGAGGACAAGGTGTGCCTGAGGTCATGGAGGCCATTGATCATTACCGTGAGGGCAGAAATGTCTATGTTGTCGGCTGTACAAATGTTGGGAAATCAACATTTATTAACCGCATTATCAAAGAGGTGTCTGGAGAAGAGAATGTGATCACCACATCCCAATACCCAGGGACAACACTTGATGCGATTGAAATCCCGCTTGATGACGGGTCTGCTTTATTCGATACACCGGGGATCATCAACCGCCATCAAATGGCGCACTATGTCGGCAAAAATGACTTAAAGATTTTAACGCCGAAAAAAGAATTGAAACCGAGAACGTTCCAGTTAAATGAAGCTCAAACGCTTTACTTTGGCGGACTGGCTCGATTTGATTATGTAAAAGGCGGCAGAACATCCTTTGTTTGCTACATGCCTAATGAACTCAACATTCACAGGACAAAGATGGAGAATGCAGATGAGTTATATGAAAAGCATGCAGGTGAGCTGCTTTCACCGCCATCAAAAGAGGGAATGGAAGATTTCCCGCCGCTCGTTCCGCACACTTTCACCATCGATCAGCCAAAAATGGACATTGTCTTTTCAGGATTAGGCTGGGTGACGGCGAATGATGCTGGGAAACAAATCAAAGTGTATGCGCCAAAAGGCGTGCACGTGTTTATGAGACGTTCGTTAATTTAAATGTTCAGAGGGGGAGAGACCTTGAAACCTTTATACGGAGTAATCGGTAACCCTGTTGGCCATTCAATGTCTCCAGATATTCATAATGCAGCATTAAAGGATGCTGGAATTGATGGACATTATCATGGCTTTCAAGTAGAAGAAAACGACCTGAAAGATGCCATTAGTGGTATGAAAGCCTTAGGAATCAGCGGCTTTAACGTCACTGTTCCGCACAAGGTAGACATCATGCAGTACCTTGACAAAATTGATGTGACAGCTGAACGCCTGCGTGCCGTCAATACAGTTCGCCTCGAAAATGGTCAGCTCGTTGGGTACAATACAGATGGAGAGGGTTTTCTTCATTCATTGCTTGAAGCCTTGGATCAGCCGTTATCAGAGCTGTCATTTCTCCTGCTTGGTGCTGGTGGAGCAGCAAGAGCGATTTACACGACAATTGCTGAGTATGCACCGAAACAATTTGATATCGCCAACCGCACCATTGAAAAAGCTGAGGCTTTAATTGAAAGTGCCGATGGGAAAATCACATCTCATGCCATTACATTAAATACAGCAGAAGAGCGGCTTGGGGAATATGATGTCATCATCCATACGACCTCGATTGGTATGTATCCGAATGTTGAAGAAACCCCCATTTCTTTAGCGAACGCAAAAAAAACAGCGGTCGTTTGTGATATTGTGTATAATCCAATAGAAACAAAGCTGCTAAGCGAAGCAGCCGGGTTAGGTTTGAAAACAGTCGATGGCGTCGGCATGTTTGTTGGTCAGGCGGTAAGAGCCTTTGAACTGTGGACGGGCATTACACCTGACGCCCGAAAAATGAAGTCAATTGTCATAGAGAAATTAGGAGGAACACCATGTTAAAAGGTAAGCAAAAACGTTTTTTACGTGCGCAAGCACATCATTTATCACCTATTTTTCAAGTTGGAAAAGGCGGGGTAAATGACAATATGGTCAAGCAAATTTCCGAGGCGCTTGAAGCAAGAGAACTTTTGAAAGTCAGCGTATTGCAAAACTGCGACGAGGACAAAACAGAGGTTGCAAAAGCACTTGTAAAAGGTGCAAAAGCTGAACTCGTTCAAACGATCGGAAATGTGATTGTCCTTTATAAGGAATCAAAGGAAAATAAACAAATTAAGCTGCCGTAAAGGTGGATATGATATGAAAAAAATAGGATTGTTCGGTGGTACGTTTGATCCCCCGCATAATGGGCATTTGCTGATGGCAAGTGAGGTGCGTTTCCAAGTAGGGCTTGATGAAATTTGGTTTATCCCAAATCACCAGCCCCCTCATAAAACGGGCCGAAAACGAGCAGAGAGTCATCACCGCGTAAAAATGGTGGAAAAAGCGATTCAGACAAATCCTCATTTTCGAGTTGAGCTTATTGAAATGGAGCGGGAGGGCCCATCTTATACAGTAGATACGGTTGAGCTGTTAAAGAAGCGCCATCCTGAAGATGAGTTCTTTTTTATGATTGGAGCGGACATGGTCGAGTATTTGCCAAAATGGCACAGAATCGATGATTTGCTTCAGATGATCACCTTTATTGGGATGAAAAGACCAGGTTATGAAGGAAGTACGGCGTATCCTCTTTTGTTTGCAGATGTTCCGGCTTTTGATGTATCATCGACATTGATTAGGCAGCGAATGAAGCAGGGGAAACCTGTTGATTATTTGATTCCGAAAGCGGTTGAGTGTTATATAAAGGAGCATCATTTATATGAATCGTGAAGAAGCTTTAAACTGTGTCAAACAGCAGTTAACAGAGCATAGATATACACATACAATTGGGGTAATGGAGACGGCCTTTTCATTAGCTGAACGTTTTGGTGCAGATGTGAAAAAAGCAGAGGTCGCGGCTATTTTCCACGATTATGCTAAATTTAGACCGAAAGAAGAAATGAAGGGCATCATCCAGCAAGAACAGATGAACCCTCTATTGCTTAAATATTCATCTGAGCTTTGGCATGCCCCAGTTGGTGCCTATTTGGTCAAAAAAGAAGTTGGAATTGACGACCAAGATATTTTAACAGCCATTGAATTCCATACATCCGGCAGACCGAACATGACATTGCTTGAAAAAGTGATTTATGTCGCCGACTATATAGAGCCAGGACGCCATTTTCCTGGTGTGGAGGAAGTAAGAGAGTTAGCAGAGCAGGATTTGGACCTTGCCTTGATTCAATCTTTAAAAAACACCGTCAGCTTTTTAATGAAAAAGAATCAGCCAGTTTTCCCAGATACACTTGCTACTTATAACTCACTTGTGCAAAAGAACAACTAAGGAGGAATTTTGATGGATGCATCATCAATTTTAAACATCGCAGCAGGAGCGTGCGATGATAAACGGGCAGAGGACATTATCGCCCTGAATATGCAAGGGATCTCACTTGTTGCAGATTATTTTCTCATTTGTCACGGGAATTCTGACAAACAAGTACAGGCCATTGCAAGAGAAGTGAAACACCTTGCAGAAGAAGGCGGCATCGAAGTTAAAAAGATGGAGGGCTTTGACGAAGCAAGATGGGTCTTGATTGATTTAGGAGATGTCATTGCTCATGTGTTCCACAAAGAGGAAAGAGGATACTATAACTTAGAGAAGCTTTGGGGAGATGCGCCGAGAGAAACGCTTTCGCTTGGCATTAACTCATGATTTATCAAGGGTTTGCAGGTGTGTATGATGAGCTCATGACACATGCCCCTTATGATGAATGGGTTCAGTGGATACAGCGGTATATTAAGCCGAATAGTGCCATTATCGATGTAGGTTGTGGAACTGGAGAGATCTCTCTTCGGTTAGCTGCAAAAGGCCACATGGTCACAGGAATTGACCTAAGTGAAGAGATGCTGGCATTTGCGCAGCAAAAAGCACAGGCTCATAAGCAGTCTATTCAATTTTTACATCAAGATATGAGAGAGCTTGAGGGGTTTGAACAAACCTTTCAAGCAGCGGTTATTTGCTGTGATTCTTTGAATTATCTAAAAAACGAAAATGACGTCAAAAAAACCTTTAAAAACATGTTTCAGCTTTTAGAGACAGGTGGGGTTTTATTATTTGATGTTCATACCCCTTATAAAATGGAAGAGGTATTTCCTGGCTCTACTTATGCCGATCAAGATGAAGAAATCAGCTACATTTGGCAGAGTGATAAAGGGGATGACCCATATTCGGTTATTCATGATTTAAGCTTTTTTGTAAAAGACGGAGACGTGTATGAGCGTTATGATGAAACGCACGAACAACGTACATTTCCTTTTGAGACATATGCAGCGTTCCTTGAGTCCGCTGGCTTTGAACAGATTGAAGTGACCGCTGATTTTACAAATGAAGCACCTCAAGAATGTGCAGAAAGATATTTTATTTCAGCGAAGAAACCAAAAACCATCGTTTAATGGACGATGGTTTTTTTAAAACCCTTTTTTCGCTTGTTGCGAACATGTTTAATTTCTGAGATCATCAGTAAACACACTCGGTGGGTATTGATGCGCAACCGCTTCTACATCCTCATCGAACTTGTCATGAGTGTTCTGGAAAAGCTGATGGAACATATCTTGAACACCTGCTTCAAGTGCTTTAATGCCCTCGCCGGTGACGCCGCCTTTTACACACACCTTCTCTTGCAGTGTAGGCAGGGTATACACCCTTTTTTCAATCAAACGGCCAAGTCCTACAAGCATATCTTCTGATAAGGTGGTGGCTTCTTCTTTTGAAATATCCGTTTCTTCAACAGCGGCTTCAATCATTTTCTGAACAAGAAAGCTAATAAAGGCAGGACCGCAGCTGACAATATCTGAGGCTGCCCGTGTGATTGAATGATGAATTTCTATTGGTGTTGAAATGCGGGAAGCGAGTTGTCTGAGCGCTGCTTTTGTCGCGACATTGCATGATGAACCAAATGTTAAAAGTGATGCGCCTGATAATGCGCGGTTGGTGATGCTTGGGATCAGTCTGGCTGTTTGACAAGGAACAATGTCTTGAAGCTGTTCAGGATGAACCGGACTTGTAATGATGACAATGGTTTGCTGTTCTTTTAAAAGTGGGCTCAGCTCTTTTAAAAGCGGATAAATATCAAGTGGTTTGACACAAACAAAGATGAAATCTTTATCTGTTACAGCTCCTGAAAGCTGTTTCGTCACTTCGACCTCTGGGTGATTCTTTTTTATATTGAACGCTTTTTCGATGGTCCGATTTGTAATGGTGATGGATGAGGGATTGACTGCTTTTGATTCAATAAATGCCTCAGTAAGTATGGTACCCATGTTTCCTGTACCGATTAACCCTATATTCAAACGTTCTCCCTCCTTAGACGCATAGGATCTGTTATCTTCTAAACAGTATGTGAAGTAGCGTGAAAATATGATTGAAAGAAGCGTGAACAAGTGAAGCAGCTCATTTCGTTGAAAAAATACAGTCTTTATCTGATAGCGGGAATCATCATCCTTATCATCATCTGTTTCTGCTTTTTAGTAGGAAAAGAGAAAGGCAGCGCCGAGCCAAGTGTATTGAAAGAACAACATGAAACGCGGGTCACATTAGAAGAAAAACAAGAGAGTGCAGAAAAAGAGCCAACATCCATCGTAGTAGAGGTCAAAGGAGCTGTACGGAAGCCGGGCGTTTATGCATTTATGGCTGAGGACAGAGTTGAAGAAGCGATTAAAAGAGCAGGTGGTTTTACGAGCAAGGCAGATACAGTTGACATCAATCAAGCAGCAAAATTAGAGGACAGTATGATGATTTATGTACGAAAGAAGGGGGAAGGTGACAAGCAGGGACAAACAGCAGCGGCTAATACGCCGCCGGGAAATGAACAGAGTCAAGGGGTGAATGTCAATCAAGCTGATACAGCGGAATTGCAGACCATTAACGGAATAGGCCCAGCCAAAGCGGACGCCATCATTGCGTATAGAGAAGAACATGGAGAATTTCAGCAAATTGAAGATTTGCGGAATATTTCGGGTTTTGGAGAGAAGACCATTGAACGACTAAAAAATCAACTGACGGTTAAGTAGAATTGACGGTATAGAAGAAAGGCATGTACACTTAATACCATACATCATTCTGGAGGGATCAGCTCGTGGAGAGAATTTCATGGAATCAATATTTTATGGCTCAAAGCCATTTGCTTGCTTTGCGAAGCACCTGTGAGCGGCTAGCTGTTGGGGCAACGATCGTAAGAGACAAGCGCATCATTGCAGGTGGATATAATGGATCCATTGCCGGCGACGTACATTGTGCAGATGTAGGATGCTATGTGATAGATCATCACTGCGTTCGTACAATCCATGCGGAGATGAACGCTATTTTACAATGTGCCAAATTTGGTGCACCAACGGCTGATGCTGAAATATATGTGACGCATTTTCCTTGCTTGCAGTGCTGTAAAGCGATTATTCAAGCAGGTATTCGAACAGTGTATTATTCGAAGGATTATAAAAATCATCCATATGCTGTTGATTTATTTGAACAGGCCGGAGTTCAAACAGAACAGGTTGAACTAGATGAGATGATTATTGACTTAAAAAACCAAGAAAAATTAGCCTTTGTTGCGGATTTAATAGGCAAACTAAGTGAATCAGGACTTAGCGAAACAGAAATTCGTCAAATGCATGAAAAGGCGAATCAATTATTTACTTCCTATGTTTAAGTATTTGCCGTTCGGGGCGATTTCAGCAGCTGCTGGAATTGCTCTGGCCGCGTATCATCTTCATTTGTATTTTCTCCTTTTTCTTCTTGTATGTCTTCTTTTCAGTCTGCTGAAAAAAACACCCCAGCTCTTTCTAATGGTCAGTTTGTGTGGAATGATCTATATGCTCATTTTTATGGTGCATCAGTCTTTTGAAACGGATCATCCTGTACAAGAAAAAGCATTTTCTGATTCGATTGTGATTGAAACGATTCCGAAAATAGATGGCAATCGCTTTTCAGCGACTGTTTCATCAGAGAATCGTCGACTAGCGGCATTTTATACGATTCAAACGGAGCGTGAAAAAGAAGCGCTAAAAGATGTTGGGCCAGGTATGAGCTGTCATATGACAGGTGAGATGCGGTTGCCCAAACATGCAACCATACCGAATGGCTTTCAATATGATCAATTTCTAAAAACAAAAGGCATTGATGCTATTTTCCTAACGCAGTCTATGAAAAGCTGCACGAAACATGACAGCCCTTCACATTATCTTTCATCTATTAGGCAGAAGGGGTTGAAATTTCTAGAAGATCACGTTCCGAAGAGTTCTGTTGGGATTGTGCAGGCACTTATTTTTGGCGATCGTGATTTAATAGACCCTGATACATTAAGAGATTATCAAATGCTTGGCATCATTCATTTATTAGCCATTTCAGGACTTCATGTTCAAACATTGCTCGCTTGTCTATTTTGGTGTCTACTCCGCGCTGGCGTGACAAGAGAGACAGCGCGTATTCTTTTATTATCCTTTTTGCCGGTTTATGCTTGTTTAACAGGTGCTGCACCGTCTGTGTTAAGAGCCTGTCTCATGGCTGGAATTTATTTAGTCATCACAAGCCTGCCAAAAGAAATGAAACAGCCTTCTGCGGTCGTGTTAAGTGCAGCGTTCTTGCTTTTATTAGCCATTCAACCACTTTATATATTTGATGTCGGTTTTCAACTGTCATTTGTGGTGACCTTATTTATTTTGCTATCCACTAGTATTTTATCAAAAGCAAAAAGTTCGGTGATGCAGTTATTCCTCATTTCCTTGATTGCACAGCTTGCTTCGCTTCCTGTTCTTTTATATTATTTTCAACAATTTTCCTTGCTGAGTGTTCCTTTAAATATGATGTTTGTTCCTTTTTATACAATGGTTGTCATGCCTCTGTCCTTATTCTTTTTTCTTTTATCTATCATTTATCTTCCGCTTGGACAAACACTGTTTCAGTTGCTTGATTGGGTGATCCAGTTTAGTCATCAATTGTCTGCACATATGGCTACTTACGATGGTCTTACTCTCATTTTTATGAAATCGACATGGTGGCATGTGCTCCTAGAGGTTTCCTCCATTGTTTTTCTATTCATTGTGATGGAATGTAAAACTTCTATCAAATCTTATCTTGTGCCTATTTTGATTCTCGTTTGTGTGCTGGCTGTACACTATTTCACGCCGAATTTTCTTCAAAAAGGAGAGGTCACAATGTTAGATGTAGGACAAGGGGATAGTTTGTTTATTCAGCTACCTTATCGAACTGGGCATATATTAGTCGATACAGGAGGCAGACTTTCTTTTGAAGAAGAGCCATGGAAAAAAAGACGTAAAGTATCTACAATTGGGGATCAAACGCTTATTCCATTTCTGCATTCTAAAGGCATAGCAAAACTTGATGTCCTCATCCTTACCCATGCAGATCAAGATCATATGGGAGAAGCGATGCGGTTAATAAAGCGAAATAAAGTCAAGCGCCTTGCAATCCCAAAAGGCTTTGCTCGAAATCCAGAGGATGCGCAGCTTTTAAAGGAAGCGGCTGATCAAAGGATTCCTGTAGATGAGTTGGAAAGAGGGGATCAGCTGAGAATTGGAGGACAAAAATTTGACGTTCTGCATCCCGCACGTGACCAGGTGACGAGTAAAAATAATGATTCACTGGTCCTCACCTTTACGCTTGGCGGCAAGCGTTTTATGCTGACTGGGGATCTTGAACAAGAAGGGGAACGAGACATCATTCAAGCTTACCCCAAGCTACGAGCGGATGTCTTGAAGGTTGGGCATCACGGGAGTAAAGGATCAACAAGTGAAGAATGGCTTCAGCATTTGAACCCGTCATATGCACTGATTTCAGCAGGTGAACGAAATCGGTATCACCATCCTCATCAAGAAGTTTTGAAAAAATTAAATGAGCATCAAACAAAGGTGTATCGTACAGATATCGATGGAAGTGTGACCTATGAATTTCTTGAAGAGGATGGAACATTTTACGCTCATCCTCCATATGATATCTTACAAAATCAATAAAAAAACTGCCAAAACGGCAGTCATCTTGCATTCATGTAGTTAAGATCCAACGAGGTGTATCACTGTTGCCAAAATAAACATTGAGGCGAAAAATCCGAATGTGACGATAAAACCAACAGCTGAGTCGGTCACATCATTCCGCTTGCTTTGAACATTCTTTTCAAATTCATTCATTTTCATCCCTCCTGGCTATTTTTAGTATACTTGAACTCATTTGGAATTGCTAGAAGGTAAAGTAACCGTTTTCCATTTTCATGATCATTTTGTGAATATCGTCTGACTGTAAGCTGACCCGGGAGCTTACGTGAGACGTTTACTATAAATGAGGAGGCGGCACTTTCAGCTTCCTCTTTACTAATGTCTCTACACGCTTTAGGATAGAGGAGGAAGTGAAAGAGAGGGATTTAAGCGAATGGTCTTTGAAGTATGGAACAATTTAAAAAAAGGGGATATCCATCCCGTTTATTGCTTATATGGAAAAGAAACGTATTTACTTCAAGAGACAGCTGCAAAATTGAGACAAGCTGTCGTCGACGAAGAAACAAAGGATTTTAATTACTCTGTCTTCGATATGGAAGAGGTGCCGCTTGAGCAGGCTGTGACGGACGCAGAAACATTTCCGTTTATGGGAGAGCGGCGTCTCGTTGTGATCAAAAACCCTTATTTCCTCACTGCAGAAAAGAAAAAAGAAAAGATCGAGCATCAGCTTTCTGTGTTAGAAGCTTATTTAGAAAAGCCAGCACCCTACACGATTCTCGTGTTATTAGCACCATATGAAAAACTGGACGAACGTAAGAAAATCACCAAATTGTTAAAAAAGAAAGCGGCTGTGGTTGAGGCGAAAGAGTTAAATCCGAAAGAAACAACGGATTTCACCATCACGCTGGTGAAAACAGAAGGAAAAACAATCTCGGCTGAAGCGGCAGAACAGCTTGTCATGTTATGTGGCGGGAGCCTGTCCTCACTTTTTCAAGAGGTTCGAAAGCTAAGTACATATATTGGGCAGCGAGAGGAAATTGAGCTGGCGGATGTCAATCAGCTCGTTGCACGAAGTTTGGAGCAGAATATTTTCGAACTGATTAACCAAATCGTGAACAGGCGCCGGTCTGAAGCGATGCAAATGTTTTATGACCTCCTAAAGCAAAATGAGGAACCCATTAAAATATTGGCACTCATTTCAAATCAATTTCGGTTGATATTGCAGACAAAGTACTTTGCTCAACAGGGATACGGGCAAAAACAAATTGCGTCAAACCTGAAAGTCCACCCTTTTCGGGTCAAACTCGCGATGGATCAGGCAAGACTGTTTTCAGAAGAAGAGCTAAAGTACATCGTCAAAGAGCTCTCCACGATTGATTATGAAATGAAAACGGGTAAAAAGGACAAGCAGCTATTATTAGAATTGTTCCTGCTTCGGTTATTAGGGGCTTGAACATAAAAAAACGACCTTCTCAAAAGAGGGTCGTTTTTGTTTAGATGTATAATTGCCAGTCTGTCCTTATGGCTGAGCCGTTCAGGACGGACGTACAGTTAAACAGGTGCCTCATCACTGAGGCGTTGCAAACATTATGCAGAAAGTCCGTTTACTTGTTTCGCAAGTCTTGATTTGTAACGCGCAGCTGCGTTTTTGTGTACAAGACCAGTTTTAACGGCTTTGTCAATGCGTTTTGCAGCAGAAGAAAGAGCAGCTTTTGCTTGCTCAGCATCGTTGTTAGCTACAGAAACTTCAACTTGTTTAATCGCAGTACGCATCGCAGACTTGATTGTTGCGTTGTGTGCACGGCGTTCGTTATTCGTTTTTGTACGTTTGATCGCTGATTTAATATTTGGCATGTGTTTCACCTCCTAAGATACAACCTAAACACAATTGTCTTAAGGTTAAATCTTCACAATAGAACAAATTGTATTCTATCAAACACACCTTTAGAATGCAATATAAATGTAAAGTATTTTTCGTTGATGAAGCGCTCGAATGTTTCTTGAAAGAGATGGAAAGACTACTGTTAATTACTTGATGGAAGGAGCCTTTTCATGAAGAAACAGAAACTCGATTTAAGCGCTTATCAAATCCGGACCGATTTGGCCGTTGAAACAAAAGAGATACTAGAACAAGAGAACGATCCGAATGTGGTCAAAAAGGACGGTATTCAAGGAATTGTTGAGAAGGAGAAGGAAGAGCACGGCATCCGCATCCGCACTGTGGAGATTACGACAGAAGGAGAAGAGTTGACCGGAAAAAAGGCAGGGACATACTTGACGCTTGAGGCGCAAGGAATTCGGGAGAAAGACTCTGAGATGCAAGAAAAAGTGGTCGAAGTTTTTGCCCATCATTTTGCTCAGTTTCTAAAAGATCACGGCATTCAGGCAGATGCGAGCTGTCTTGTCGTAGGACTCGGAAACTGGAATGTCACGCCTGATGCTTTAGGGCCGCTCACAGTTGAGAATTTGCTGGTGACACGCCATTTATTTGAATTACAGCCTGAGAATGTGCAGGAAGGCTATCGCCCGGTGTCTTCACTATCGCCTGGAGTCATGGGACTGACTGGTATAGAAACAAGTGACATTATACAAGGTGTCATTGAACGATCTAAACCAGATTTTGTGATCGCCATCGATGCACTAGCTGCACGTGCAGTAGAACGGGTGAATACAACGATTCAAATTTCTGATACAGGTATACATCCAGGATCGGGTGTCGGAAATAAACGAAAAGAATTAAGCAAAGAGACCTTGGGGATTCCAGTCATTGCCATTGGTGTACCGACAGTGGTCGATGCAGTGACGATCGCAAGTGACACGATTGATTACGTGTTAAAGCATTTTGGTAGAGAACTGAAAGATGATAGACCTTCCCGATCTTTAGTACCAGCGGGTCTGACATTTGGGAAGAAAAAAGTGCTGAATGAAGAAGATTTGCCAGATGATGAAACGCGTCAATCCTTTTTAGGAATCGTCGGAACGCTTCCTGAAGAAGAAAAAAGACAGTTGATCCATGAAGTGCTTGCGCCGCTTGGACAAAATCTAATGGTCACACCGAAGGAAGTGGATACATTCATTGATGACATGGCGAACGTACTCGCCAATGGGTTAAATACAGCACTTCATCAAAAAATCTCTCAAGACAACATGGGTTCCTATAATCATTAATCAGTTCTACTTTCTCTAGCTCGCTCATAGTGTAATTACTAGAAAGCGTGCTGGAGGGAGTAAATCATGAAAAAAAGACCTCGCCGTCCTCGACAATTGGTCGTTGCGATTAATGGAACAAAAGTAGTGAAGAGTATTTTTTTGTTTATTGTCTCTCTGGTGGTTGTGTTTGTCATGTCAGGGGCTTTGACGTCTTTAAAACCTGAGCTTAGGCCTCAAGCATCATTATATGGTGTGGCAGATGAGCTGTCAGGTGCATTCTTTGCAACTCTAATGGGGATGGAAAATCAATATTTTGCCTCAGCAGTCCCTGAAGATCAAAAAGGCTTTCATTTCTCCGGGCTGTCACTCAAACTTGCCACAAGTATCAATTTAGAAGACCCCCGCAGTTTTCTAGGAAGAGAGCTGCCAGGCTTTGAACATTTTGATACAAAAATCATCCTAGCAGGTGAAGGTACAGACTATACGAATATGCCAATGGAATCGCCGCCTCCAAGTGAAGTCATCAAAGATGAAAAAGAAGCAAATCTAGCTGAGCTGGACAAGCTTGATGAAGATGAACCGAAAACGCCTGCAAAAGAGCCGGACCAGTCGACAGGAAAACGAAAAGCTGTGTACATTTATCACACACATAATACGGAATCATATTTACCATTTTTAAAAGGAGAAACAAACCCAAACAATGCGCGCCACTCAAAAGTGAACGTCACCCTTGTCGGGGAGATGTTTGGTAAAGCGCTCGATCAGCAAGGAATCGGCAACACAGTGGATAAAACAGAAATTGAAAAAAGACTGCTGAAAAAAGGGTTGAAGTACCCACAATCGTATAATGAATCCAGATTGGTTGTAAAAGAAGCTCTCGCTAAAAATGATGACCTAGATTACTTAATCGATATTCACCGGGATTCAAGAAGAAAGAAAGATACGACAGTAGAAATCAAAGGCAAGAAATATGCGAGAATCGCGTTTGTTGTAGGGAAGAAGAATCAAAGTTATGAGAAAAACTTAAAGCTGGCGACAGAGTTCCATCATTTGATGGAGAAAAAATATAAAGGACTTAGTGTCGGTGTGTTTGCCAAAGGAGAAATTGGTGATAATGGAATCTATAATCAAGATTTATCTGACAAAGCCCTTCTATTAGAATTTGGCGGTGTGGATAATAATATGGAAGAACTGAAAAACGCATCCAATGCAGCAGCTGATGTGTTCAGTGGAATTTTCTGGGACGCAGAAAAGGTAGACGGCAAAGCAAAGGATGAGAAAAAACGGTCTTAAGGTGGTGGAGGACATGGGCTCATTTATCGGAAAAACCATTGTTTTATCGCTCGTATTGCTATTCGGTGTCTTTTTAGGAATGCAGCAAGCCAATAATGGCATGTTGCAAATGAAAGGGTATCATGATCCGCAATTAAAAGGGGCCTTCACTGTCCAAACGAATGATGATCAAGAAAAAGAAGCTTCTATCCTCGGAACAGCTGTCACACAAAAAGACTTAGCAGAAAAGCAAAAGCAGCTAGAAGAAATGGAGAGCTTTAATGCCTTCTCTAAGGCCGGAAAAGCATTATCAGATGGTATGACGCATGCAGCCCGTACACTTTATGATTGGGTGAATGGTAAATAAACTGTTGCAAGCATCATGTTGGATGTTATTTCATAAGATATCACACCTTTTCGTGAAAGCCGCTAACCGATGAGCGGCTTTTCTTGATTTCGATTGAATCTTTACAGCCCTATTGATATAATCTAACCTAGCGCAACCCGCGTTTTATAGTAGGAGTGATAGATTGTGACAGATAAAGAAAAACGATTAGAACGGCAATCAAGAATTCGAAATTTCTCCATTATCGCCCATATTGACCATGGGAAATCCACATTGGCTGACCGTATTTTGGAAAAAACAGCGGCGATTACGCAACGAGAAATGAAAGAACAATTACTTGATTCCATGGACTTAGAGCGTGAACGCGGCATTACGATCAAATTAAACTCTGTCCAGCTGAAATATCAGGCGAAGGATGGAGAAGAATATATAATGCACCTGATTGATACACCAGGGCATGTCGACTTCACCTATGAGGTATCTCGAAGCCTAGCTGCCTGTGAAGGTGCAATTCTTGTGGTGGATGCAGCACAAGGCATTGAAGCACAGACACTTGCGAACGTTTATTTAGCTCTTGATAACAACTTAGAAATCCTGCCGATCATTAACAAAATTGATCTGCCGAGTGCAGAACCTGAACGTGTAAGACAAGAAATTGAAGATGTCATCGGGTTGGATGCATCTGAAGCTGTTCTTACCTCTGCTAAGGCGGGCATCGGGATCGAGGATATTTTAGAACAAATCGTCGAAAAGGTGCCGGCACCAGCTGGAGATCCAGAAGCACCACTTCAAGCCCTCATTTTTGATTCTCTCTACGATGCGTATCGTGGCGTCATTGCTTACATACGAATTGTCGAAGGAACCGTCAAACCGGGTCAAAAAATCAAGATGATGGCGACAGGCAAAGAATTTGAAGTGCTTGAAGTCGGCGTATTTACACCGAAAGCAATGCCAACAGACGAACTCACTGTTGGAGATGTTGGCTATTTAACAGCTGCTATTAAAAATGTTGGCGATACACGTGTAGGGGATACGATCACAAGTGCGGTAAACCCTGCGAAAGAAGCTCTACCTGGATATAGAAAGCTGAACCCAATGGTGTACTGCGGCCTTTATCCAATTGACACAGCGAAATATAACGACTTGCGTGAAGCGTTAGAAAAGCTTGAATTAAACGATTCTTCACTTCAATATGAGGCAGAGACATCCCAAGCACTGGGCTTCGGTTTCCGCTGCGGCTTCCTTGGCATGCTTCATATGGAAATCATCCAAGAACGGATTGAGCGTGAATTTAAAATCGACCTTATTACGACAGCGCCAAGTGTTATTTACGATGTGTATATGACAGACGGAGAAAAAATCGTCGTAGATAACCCGTCCAATTTGCCTGATCCGCAAAAGATTGAGCGAATTGAAGAGCCATACGTGAAGGCAACAATGATGGTGCCAAATGATTATGTTGGTTCTGTGATGGAGCTTTGCCAAGGAAAGCGCGGCAATTTCATTGATATGCAATATCTTGATGCAAACCGCGTGAGCATTGTGTACGAAATTCCTCTGGCAGAGATCGTATACGAATTCTTTGATCAATTAAAGTCCAATACAAAAGGGTATGCATCCTTTGATTACGAGCTGATCGGCTATCGCCCATCCACTCTAGTGAAAATGGATATCATGCTTAATGGCGAAAAAATCGATGCGCTTTCCTTTATTGTTCACCGCGATTATGCATATGAACGCGGAAAGATCATTGTAGAAAAGCTGAAAGAATTGATTCCGCGCCAGCACTTTGAAGTACCAGTTCAGGCAGCGATCGGTCAAAAGATTGTTGCTCGGTCTACCATTAAAGCAATGCGCAAGAACGTACTAGCGAAGTGTTATGGTGGAGATATTTCCCGGAAAAGAAAGCTTCTTGAGAAGCAAAAAGAAGGGAAAAAGCGCATGAAGCAAGTGGGTTCTGTAGAAGTCCCACAAGAAGCATTTATGGCCGTGCTGAAAATGGACGACAGCACACCGAAAAAATAACATCCTCAAGGCAACCTGCTTTACAATGCTCGCCTTGACGTTTATAGTCGAAAACAAACGAAGAGGCCGCAGCGATAAACTGCGGCTCTTTACCTGTAAAGAAGGTGTCAACAAATGAAAGCAGCATACATTCACATTCCATTTTGTGAGCACATTTGTCACTATTGTGATTTTAATAAATTTTTCATTAAAACCCAGCCGGTCGATGAATACTTAGCCGCTCTTGAAAAAGAAATGCAGCACACGATCGATCAAAAAGGGGAGCAAGAACTAAAGACGATCTTTATTGGCGGGGGAACCCCGACATCACTGACAACCAGCCAGTTAGATCAGCTTATGGACAGCATTCACCGCGTATTAAAACCAACCAAAAACTTAATCGAGTTTGCAGTAGAAGCAAACCCAGACGAACTATCGCTTGAGAAATTGAATGTCTTAAAATCAGCAGGCGTTAATCGGCTGAGCTTTGGTGTTCAAACATTTGAAGATGACCTGCTCAAAAAAATCGGACGGGTTCATCAAAAGAAAGATGTTCTCACATCTTTCGAGCGAGCAAGAGCAGTTGGGTTTGACAACATTAGTCTTGATCTTATGTTTGGTTTGCCTCATCAAGAGAAGCATCATGTCATGCATTCACTAGAGACCGCTTTTTCATTAGGTGCAGAACATTATTCGGTTTATTCGCTGATTGTCGAGCCAAAGACGGTCTTTTACAATTTGATGCAAAAAGGGAAACTGCATTTACCACCGCAAGAACGTGAGGCTGAAATGTATGAGCTCGTCATGGATGAAATGGAGCGGCACGGACTCAAACAATATGAGATTAGCAATTACGCCAAACCAGGTTTTGAAAGCCAGCATAACCTCACCTATTGGAGCAACGAAGATTACTTTGGTTTTGGCGCAGGAGCGCACGGGTATGTAGATGGCGTCCGCAATGTGAACGCTGGACCAGTGAAGCATTACTTAGAGCTCATTGAACAAACAGGGTTTCCATATAAGGAAACGCATCAGGTGACAAAAGCAGAACAGATCGAAGAAGAAATGTTCTTAGGTTTGCGGAAAATTGAAGGCGTGAAAAGTGCTCACTTTCAAGCGAAATTTGGAGCATCACCAGAAGAACTCTTTCCCGCCGTTCTTGAAGAATTAGCAGAAAAAGGTCTCATTGAACAGGATGAGATTGGCATTCGTTTAACAAGAAAAGGAAAATTGTTAGGGAATGAAGTATTTCAAGCGTTTCTCGGTGAGTTATAATTGACATTTTAATTTGAGTTTGGTAATTTTGTTTATACAATTAGCACTCGTTGAAAGAGAGTGCTAACAGGGGTGATGATGATGTTAACAAATCGTCAGCTTTTGATTCTACAAGTCATTATTAATGACTTTATTCGTTCGGCGCAGCCAGTTGGATCAAGGACTCTTTCCAAAAAAGAAGACATTACATTCAGCTCTGCGACGATTAGAAACGAAATGGCTGATTTGGAGGAACTCGGTTTTATTGAAAAGACCCATTCTTCATCAGGAAGAATTCCTTCCGAAAAAGGATATCGTTATTATGTAGATCATTTGCTCTCTCCGCGAAAACTGTCATCTAAAGAGCTTGTGCTCATCCAGTCAGTATTTCAGGAGAAAATTTTTGAGCTGGAAAAAACAGTTCAAAAATCGGCGGAAATTTTATCAGATCTCACAAACTACACATCGATTGTCCTTGGTCCAAAGCTAAGTGAAAATCGATTGAAGCAAATTCAGCTTGTCCCTGTCCAGCCTAATAAAGCAGTAGCGATTATGATTACAGACAGCGGGCATGTTGAAAACAAAACCATCACCTTCTCTGAGCATCTTGATGTCTCCGATATTGAGAAGCTGATGAATATTTTAAACAGCCGCTTAGCCGGAGTCCCGATGGATCAGCTGAAGGACAGGATGTATAAAGAAGTAGTGATGCTCCTTCGCACGCATTTAAAAGACTATGATCATATTTTAGATGCGCTTGGTAACACATTCACTTCAACACAAAATGAATCAAAACTTTTCTTTGGCGGGAAGATTAATATGTTGAACCAGCCAGAGTTTCATGACATTGACCGCATTCGTTCACTCATGATGCTGATTGAACAAAAGAACGATGTCATGCAGCTGTTTCATCCAAATCAGCAAGGAATCACCATTAAAATCGGTTCAGAAAACAATTTGGAAGCAATGGAGAACTGCAGTTTAATCACAGCAACTTATGCGATTGATCAAAAATCACTCGGCTCCATCGCTGTCATTGGTCCAACCCGTATGGATTACGGGCGAGTCGTTAGTCTTTTGCATCATGTATCAAAAGACTTGTCAAACGCACTTTCCAATTTGTATGATGAGTAGGGTGATAAAAGGTGGGGGCACAGCCCCTTCGTATAATTGAATCTTTTGAGGGAGGTGAACACAATGTCAGAAGAAAAACAGACACCTGAGCAAGCAGCAGAGGTTGAAGCACAAGAAGAAGCAGTTCAAGCAGAAACTGAGGAAGTAAAGCACGATGAACAGTCTGCCTTCCAAGAGAAGATTGATGAATTGCAGCAGCTTCTAGATGAAAAAGAAAACAAAATTCTGCGTGTTCAAGCAGATTTTGAAAACTATAAACGCCGTGCTCGAACTGAAGTGGAGACCGTGCAAAAATATCGTTCTCAACATGTTGTCAGCGACCTTCTCCCAGCTCTCGACAACTTTGAAAGAGCGCTTGGAATCGATCCAGACAATGAGCAGACGAAAAGTTTGTTAGAAGGTATGCAAATGGTTTACCGCCAGCTGGTAGAAGCGTTGAAAAATGAAGGCGTTGAACCAATTGAAGCTGTCGGCAAAGAGTTCGATCCAAACCTTCATCAAGCCGTCATGCAAGTTGAAGATGAAAACTACGATTCAAACATCGTTGTAGAAGAATTGCAAAAGGGCTATAAACTCAAAGACCGAGTTATTCGTCCATCAATGGTAAAAGTAAATCAATAACTACATAATGGGAGGTCATCGAATATGAGTAAAATCATTGGTATTGACTTAGGAACAACAAACTCATGTGTTGCAGTACTCGAAGGCGGCGAGCCAAAAGTTATTGCAAACGCTGAAGGAGCACGTACAACACCATCTGTTGTCGCTTTTAAAAATGGAGAGCGCCAAGTAGGTGAAGTAGCAAAACGTCAATCAATTACAAACCCAAACACTATCATGTCTGTTAAAAGACATATGGGTACAGATTATAAAGTAGAAGTTGAGGGCAAGAACTACACGCCGCAGGAAATCTCTGCAATCATCCTTCAACACCTTAAATCTTACGCTGAAGCTTATCTTGGCGAAGAAGTAACAAAAGCGGTTATTACAGTTCCTGCTTACTTCAACGATGCAGAGCGCCAAGCAACAAAAGATGCTGGTAAAATTGCTGGTCTTGAAGTAGAACGTATCATCAACGAACCAACAGCAGCTGCACTTGCTTATGGTTTAGATAAAACAGATGAAGATCAAACGATTCTTGTATATGACCTTGGTGGCGGTACATTTGACGTATCAGTCCTTGAGCTTGGAGACGGCGTCTTTGAAGTACGCTCAACTGCTGGGGACAACCGTCTAGGTGGAGACGATTTTGACCAAGTCATCATCGATCATCTAGTGGCTGAGTTCAAAAAAGAAAACGGCATTGATCTTTCTAAAGATAAAATGGCGCTTCAGCGTTTAAAAGATGCTGCTGAAAAAGCGAAAAAAGATCTTTCTGGTGTATCTTCTACACAAATCTCACTGCCATTTATCACAGCTGGAGATGCAGGTCCTCTTCACCTAGAATTAACGCTAACGCGTGCTAAATTCGAAGAGCTTTCTGCAGACCTTGTAGAGCGTACAATGACACCTGTACGTCAATCACTGAAAGATGCTGGTCTATCTGCTAGCGAGATTGATAAAGTTATCCTTGTTGGTGGATCAACTCGTATTCCTGCAGTACAAGAAGCAATCAAAAAAGAAACAGGTAAAGAGCCTCATAAAGGCGTAAACCCTGATGAAGTGGTTGCACTTGGTGCGGCAATTCAAGGTGGAGTTATCACAGGAGATGTCAAAGATGTTGTTCTTCTTGACGTCACACCACTTTCTTTAGGAATTGAAACAATGGGCGGCGTATTCACAAAGCTGATTGAACGTAATACAACCATTCCAACAAGTAAATCTCAAGTATTCTCAACGGCTGCTGACAACCAAACTGCTGTAGACATTCACGTCTTACAAGGTGAGCGTCCAATGGCAGCAGACAACAAAACATTAGGTCGTTTCCAATTGACTGACATTCCACCAGCACCACGCGGCGTACCACAAATCGAAGTATCTTTTGATATCGATAAAAACGGTATCGTCAACGTACGTGCGAAAGATATGGGTACTGGAAAAGAACAAAACATCACAATCAAATCTTCTTCAGGTCTTTCTGATGATGAGATCGAAAAAATGGTCAAAGAAGCAGAAGAAAATGCTGAAGCAGATGCGAAGAAAAAAGAAGAAATCGAAGTGCGCAATGAAGCAGATCAATTAGTGTTTACAACAGAAAAAACATTAAAAGATCTTGAAGGCAAAATCGATGAAGAGCAAGTGAAAAAAGCGAATGAAGCAAAAGATGCGCTAAAAGCTGCGATCGAAAAAGGCGAGCTTGAAGACATCAAAGCGAAAAAAGATGAGCTGCAAACAATCGTTCAAGAACTAACGACAAAGCTCTATGAAGAAGCTGCAAAACAAGCACAAGCTCAGCAAGAAGGCGGCGCTGAAGGTGCTCAAAAAGCAGATGACAATGTAGTGGATGCAGAATACGAAGAAGTAAACGACGATCAAGAGAAAAAATAATCACCTTTACTTTTGAAAAAGACTGCTGAAACGTACTCGTCAGAAAGTCAAAGTCAGGATCTCTTGACTTTGACTTTTTTCTTTTCAACGATGAAAAGGAATTGAAAAAGATCAATTTAAAATGATACAATCGTATTTATGTGAGAAAATCGGGAGTGTGAAGAGATGAGTAAGCGTGATTACTATGAAGTGCTTGGCGTGAGTAAGAGCGCCTCAAAGGACGAAATCAAAAAGGCATACCGCAAGCTTTCAAAAAAGTATCACCCTGATATTAATAAAGAAGCTGGCTCAGATGAGAAATTTAAAGAAGTAAAAGAAGCCTATGAAACCCTTTCTGACGATCAAAAACGTTCACATTATGACCAGTTCGGTCACACCGATCCAAACCAAGGATTTGGTGGCGGCGGATTTGGCGGTGGAGGAGACTTTGGCGGCTTCGGCGGATTTGATGACATCTTCTCTAGTATTTTTGGCGGCGGAGCCAGAAGAAGAGATCCAAATGCACCGCGTCAAGGAGCGGACCTTCAATATACAATGACCCTTTCATTTGAAGAAGCGGCATTTGGGAAAGAAGCAACGATCGAGATTCCCCGCGAAGAATCATGTGAAACGTGTCATGGATCAGGTGCAAAACCTGGAACACAGGCGAAGACATGCTCACATTGCGGCGGGTCAGGTCAACTAAATGTCGAGCAATCCACGCCATTTGGTAAAGTAGTCAACCGCAGAGTATGTAACTACTGTAGCGGAACTGGTAAACAAATTGAACATAAGTGTTCAACATGTGGTGGATCTGGTAAAGTGCGTAAGCGTAAGAAAATCAATGTGACGATCCCAGCAGGTGTGGACGATGGTCAGCAGCTTAGAGTATCTGGTCAAGGTGAACCAGGTGTAAATGGAGGACCTCCAGGCGATCTATTTGTTGTTTTCCATGTGAGGGCACATGAATTCTTCGAACGAGATGGAGATGACATCTACTGCGAAATGCCGCTTACCTTTGCGCAGGCTGCACTAGGTGATGAAATTGAAGTGCCGACATTACATGGGAAAGTCAAATTAAAAGTTCCTGCGGGCACACAAACGGGCACGAAGTTTAGACTCAAAGGAAAAGGTGTAAAAAATGTACGCGGTTATGGTCAAGGCGATCAGCATATCGTTGTACGCGTCGTAACACCGACGAATTTAACTGAAAATCAAAAAGATATCATTAGAAAATTTGCTGAAGTGAGCGGAAATAAACCGGACGAACAAGAAATGAGCTTTTTCGATAAGGTGAAACGCGCATTTAAAGGCGAGTAAGACGGATAAGGAGTTGGTAGTATTGAAGTGGTCAGAAATTAGCGTCCATACAACAAATGAAGCGGTGGAACCGATCACCAATATTTTGCATGAAGCAGGTGCAAGCGGTGTCGTGATTGAGGACCCGCTTGATTTAGTCAAGGAACGTGAAAATGTATACGGTGAGATCTACCAGCTCGATCCGAATGATTATCCTGAGGAAGGGGTCATCGTCAAAGCCTACCTTCCGATGAATAGCTTTTTGATGGAAACGGTAGATGAGATCAAAGAAGCCATCAATAATCTTCTTCTATACGATATTGACCTTGGACGAAATACACTGTCAATTTGTGAAGTAAACGAAGAAGAATGGGCGACTGCATGGAAGAAATACTATCATCCTGTGAAAATCTCTGAGAAATTTACCATCGTCCCAACATGGGAAGAGTACACACCCGTTCATTCTGATGAATTGATCATCGAAATGGACCCTGGAATGGCATTTGGAACCGGTACACATCCAACAACGGTTCTTTGCATTCAGGCGCTTGAGCGCTATGTGAAGGAAAACGACACGGTGATTGACGTTGGAACAGGATCTGGCATTTTAAGTGTTGCTGCTGCAATGCTCGGTGCAAAAGACATTCATGCATTTGATCTCGACACCGTTGCAGTGGAAAGTGCAAAGCAGAACATCGAATTAAATGGTGTGAGCGAGCAAGTAACGGTAAAACAAAATAATTTACTTGATGGGATTTCAGGTGAACGCGATGTGATTGTGGCCAACATCCTCGCAGAGGTCATCATGCGCTTTACAGATCAAGCGTATGATCTATTGAAGAAAGACGGTTACTTTATTACATCAGGCATTATCGGACAAAAGAAATTACAAGTCAAAACTGCTTTAGAAGAAGCCGGTTTTGAGATTGTTGAAGTGCTGTCAATGGAAGATTGGGTCAGCATAATAGCGAAAAAATAAAGCGAGTAGGTGTCAGGACACGTATGCAACGATATTTTATCGACCTCACAAAAGAAGAAGTGACGGAAAAGGGAAACATCGTCATAAAGGGTGAAGATGTTCATCACCTTGCAAACGTCATGCGGATGAAAGCAGGGGAGGACATCCTTTGCTTAACGACAGACGGCTTTGAAGCGCTCAGTAAAATTGATACAATAACAAAGGAAGAAGTGATTTGTCACTTGGAAGGCTGGACGAATCAGAATCGAGAACTTCCGATCAAGGTGACGATTGCAAGCGGTCTGCCAAAAGGGGATAAGCTTGAATGGATTATCCAAAAAGGCACCGAGCTTGGCGCAAGTGCTTTTATTCCGTTTCAAGCGACTCGTTCGATTACAAAACTTGACCAAAAAAAGTCATTAAAAAAACGAGATCGCTGGGAAAAAATTGCGAAAGAAGCTGCCGAGCAGTCTTACCGGAATATCATTCCGCGCGTTCATCCAGTATCAACATTTAAAGAGCTGATTCAACTGGCCGGTGAATTCGATAAATGTGTCGTTGCATACGAAGAATCATCGAAAGAAGGCGAGCAAAGCCGGTTTCAAACGGTGCTCCAACAGATGAAGGGCGGACAAACCTTATTAGTGGTTTTTGGTCCAGAAGGCGGTTTAGCAGAAAAGGAGATTGAAGAACTTGAAGCGCATGGTGCAGTCATTTGCGGGCTTGGACCACGCATTTTAAGAACAGAAACAGCTCCTCTTTATGCGCTTTCTGCTATATCTTATCAAACAGAGTTATTAAGAGGTGAATCATGATGGGAACAGTAGCGTTCCATACACTTGGCTGTAAGGTCAATCACTACGAAACAGAAGCCATCTGGCAGCTGTTTAAAGAAGCTGGCTATGAAAGAAAAGACTATGAATCAAAAGCAGACGTATATGTCATTAATACATGTACCGTCACCAATACAGGCGATAAAAAAAGCCGCCAAGTCATTAGAAGAGCCATTCGTCATAATCCGGATGGTGTCATTTGTGTAACAGGCTGTTACGCACAAACGTCTCCGGCAGAAATCATGGCGATTCCTGGTGTTGATATTGTGGTTGGCACACAAGACAGGCATAAACTGCTTGGTTATATTGAAGAATACAGAAGAGAAAGACAGCCGATCAACGGAGTTGGCAATATCATGAAAGCACGGGTCTTTGAAGAACTAGATGTTCCTGCGTTTACTGACAGAACACGTGCTTCATTAAAAATCCAAGAAGGCTGTAACAATTTCTGTACATTCTGCATTATCCCTTGGGCTCGCGGATTACTGCGTTCTCGCGATCCAGAAGAAGTCATCAATCAAGCGCAGCAGCTTGTCGATGCTGGCTACAAAGAAATTGTATTAACAGGTATTCATACAGGTGGATACGGTGAAGATTTAAAGGATTATAACTTTGCTAAGCTTCTGAAAGAATTAGATGAACGTGTGGCGGGATTAAAACGAATCCGCATTTCATCCATTGAAGCAAGTCAAATTACAGACGAAGTGATTGAAGTGCTCGATCAGTCAGATAAAATTGTGAGACACTTGCACATTCCGCTTCAATCTGGCTCTAATACTGTACTGAAAAGAATGCGCCGTAAATACACAATGGAATTCTTTGCAGAGCGTTTAACGAAGCTCAAAAAAGCATTGCCAGGTCTTGCTGTCACTTCAGATGTGATCGTTGGATTCCCAGGAGAAACAGAAGAAGAATTTATGGAGACATACAATTTTGTCAAAGACCATCAATTCTCTGAGCTCCATGTGTTCCCTTACAGCAAACGGACAGGTACGCCTGCTGCAAGAATGGAAGATCAAGTAGATGAGAATGTGAAAAACGAACGCGTTCACCGCCTCATTGCTCTTTCTGATCAGCTTGCGAAAGAATATGCATCGGCATATGAAGGCGACGTCTTAGAGATTATTCCAGAAGAATCCTTCAAAGAACAAGACGGAACGCACAATCTGTATGTAGGATATACTGATAACTACATGAAGGTCGTATTTGAAGGAACAGAGGACATGATCGGCCGTTTGGTAAAAGTGAAGATTACAAAAGCAGGTTATCCTTATAACGAAGGACAGTTCGTCCGTATAAGTGATGACGTGCAGACGGATCAAGTGAGAATGACCTCATAATGAATGAAAAACCGGCAGCCATTAGGCAAGCCGGTTTCTTTTATGTTGACTGATTTGGAAGAAGGAACAAAATCAAGGCGTGAAAAGGGCGGATGAACGGGAAAAAGAGGAGAGAACTTGCAACATTAAACAGCAGACTAAAGTGCGCAATCTGCTGGGCAGGAGAGCTTGCTAAAAGTGCAACAAACTCTGTGATAAAGGTGAGAAAAGGAAGACATAAAAGAACACCTAGAACATTAAACACGACGTGTGCATACGCGGTTTGGCGGGCTGCATAACCGCCAGAGATAGCAGCCATCACGGCAGTAATACATGTTCCGATATTGGACCCTAAAACAAAGCTGATGCCTTCTTTTAGGGCGACAGTCCCTTCATTCATAAATCCCATCAAAATACCGATACATACAGAACTTGAATGAACAATGGCCGTGAACACTGTACCAGAGAGAAGAGCTGTCCAATCGGAATGCTGCATCATTTCAAGGAAACGCAGTGTCTCTGGCTGACTGGTCATCATACCTGCAATTTTTGAAAAACCTTGAATACAAAAAAAGATCATGCCAAGCCCAAATAAACTTTTTCCTGCATATCGAAAAGACTTCCTGCCCAAAATGATACATAAAAGACCAGCTGCAATCAGAACCCACATAAACACGTCCATCTTAATGGCAATAAATTCTGTCGTAAATGTTGAGCCGATATTCGTTCCAAGAATCATGGGTATGGATTTTTTAAACGTGAGAATGCCTGTACTCACAAAGCCGATAACGATGACCATAAACGCCGAACTGCTTTGAAGAACCCCTGTAAACACAATACTGACCAAGAATGCTTTGACTGGATGATCTGTAAAGAGAAGAAGTGATTTCTCAATACGAGACGACGTGAGTGCCATTAATCCTTTCCTAAGCAAACCCATTGCCCATAAAAAAATGAAAATAAGTGCACAAAAATAAATGATCGCCATCATAGAAAAGTCCTCCTCTTACCAATGAATATATGGACTTGTCTACCTGCTCATGACGAAAATATATTTCCAAATCACTTAGTTGACCTCAACCTAGGCTTATATTATAATGTCTAGGTACATGTTTTGCATATGTATATCTTTTTTTAATGCAGTCGATTGGTGTATTCGGAGGGAGGGAAAGAGAATGTCAAAAACGGTCGTTAGAAAAAACGAATCGCTTGAAGATGCTCTTCGTCGCTTTAAACGCAGTGTATCCAAAACTGGAACATTGCAAGAAGCAAGAAAGCGTGAATTTTATGAAAAGCCTAGCGTAAAGCGTAAGAAAAAGTCTGAAGCTGCTAGAAAACGTAAATTCTAAAGAGGGTGGATTTTATGAGTCTTCTTGAGCAATTAAATTCTGATATGAAGCTTTTTATGAAAAACCGAGAGAAAGACAAGCTTATTGTCATTCGTATGGTAAAGGCTTCACTGCAAAATGAAGCAATAAAGCTTAAGAAAGACAGTTTGACCGGAGATGAGGAACTAACCGTCCTTTCCCGCGAGATTAAGCAACGTAAAGACTCCCTCCATGAATTTTCGAAAGCTAATCGCTTAGATTTAGTAGATAAAGTTCAAAAAGAGATTGACATTTTAGACGTTTATTTACCTGAACAGCTTTCTGAAGAAGAACTGCAGGCGGTTGTGAAAGAAACAATCGCCGAAACTGGTGCTTCATCGAAAGCTGATATGGGTAAAGTGATGAGCGCTATTATGCCAAAAGTAAAAGGTAAAGCTGATGGTGCTGTGATTAACAGACTTGTCAGCGAGCAACTGTCTCAATAAAAAAGTATCCTTCTCATGTTAGAAGGGTACTTTTTTTATGCCTCCATAAACCTGTCATATAAAAATGAAACCTATGATACATTTGTAACGTATGTAAAGGAACGGTAAAATGAAAGAAAGAGAGGGGGGATCACCAAATAGATGAAAAAAATGAAAATTTCTATTGCTCTCTTCAGTTGTTTTATAATATGCTTGTTATTAGGGGTTCAATTGACCGCGAAATCAGCAGATCAGAAAGTTCATGTTATCCCAATTGAAGATACAGTAGAAAAAGGACTTTCTAAATTCATTGAACGATCATTTGAGCAGGCAAAGTCGGAACGGGCGAAGCACATCATTCTCGACATCAATACACCAGGTGGTGCAGTCGATGCGGCGCTTGAAATAGCCGATACCATTCGTGCATCCGACATCCCAGTGACAGCGTTTGTGAATCATAGAGCGCTTTCAGCCGGGGCATTCATTGCCCTAAATGCCGATCAAATTTATATGACCCCAAACGGAAAGATGGGGGCTGCTGCGATCATTGACGGTGAAGGCAACGCTGCCGATCAAAAATCTGAATCTCTATGGCTTGCTGAAATGAGTGACGCTGCTGAAAAGCAGGGGCGTGATCCAAAATATGCTCTTGCGATGGCAGATGTAGATATAGACGCAAAAGAAGCTGGTGCACCAAAAGGAGAACTGCTGACCTTTAACACAGATCGGGCGCTTCAGTTCGGTTATGCAGAAGGAGAAGCGAAAAATATGGATGACTTGCTTCAGAAGCTGAACTTAGCAGGTGCCTCTGTTCAATACGATGAAGTGAGCTTTGCTGAAAAGGTGGCGCGTTTTCTCACGCATCCGATCGTCATTCCTATCCTTTTATCCATCGCGAGCTTAGGATTAATTGTTGAATTATATTCTCCCGGCTTTGGGGTCCCAGGCACCATGGGAGTCACAGCGCTTCTTCTATTCTTTTATGGTCATCTCGTGGCAGGTTTTGCAGGATATGAGACATTGTTCCTGTTTTTGGCAGGGATTGTGTTGATCATTCTGGAATTATTTTTGCCAGGGGGAATCGTGGGTGTCATTGGACTAATCTGTGTCGTTGTCAGCTTATTTTTAGCAGCTGGAAGCTTTACAGAAATGGCGATTTCCATCTTGATTGCCACTGCTGTTTCAATCATAGCAGTTATTTTATTGACAAAGGTGTTGGGGAAACGTATGAAATTTTTTAAAAAGTTCATTTTAACCGATTCAACCAATAAAGAAAGTGGTTATGTCTCAAATGAAACAAGAGATGATCTTGTAGGACAAATCGCAGTGACAGCAACAGCACTTCGTCCATCTGGTACGATTGTATTCGGAGACGAGCGCATTGATGTTGTGTCAGAAGGTGCTTTTATCGATAAGGATGAACAAGTAAAAATTGTGAAAGCGGAAGGCTCACGCATTGTCGTGAGGAAAGTATAGATATACTGATTTTATAGGAGGAATAAAATGGATCCATCTACTTTACTATTATTCGTGATTATCGCAGCAGGTTTGATCGTTCTATCGATCTTCTTCACCTTTGTACCGGTGATGCTGTGGATTTCTGCCCTAGCGGCTGGCGTAAGAGTGAGCATTTTTACACTTGTAGGAATGAGGCTTCGCCGAGTGATTCCAAACCGAGTGGTCAACCCGCTCATCAAAGCGCATAAAGCAGGTCTTGATGCGACGATTAACCAATTAGAAAGCCACTATCTTGCAGGTGGTAACGTAGACCGCGTGATCAACGCACTGATCGCAGCTCAGCGTGCGAATATCGAATTGAACTTTGCTCGCTGTGCGGCAATCGACCTAGCAGGCCGTGACGTACTTGAAGCTGTCCAAATGAGTGTAAACCCTAAAGTCATTGAAACACCATTTATCTCAGGTGTTGCGATGGACGGGATTGAAGTAAAAGCAAAAGCACGTATTACAGTTCGTGCAAACATTGACAGACTTGTCGGTGGTGCAGGGGAAGAAACGATCATTGCTCGTGTAGGTGAAGGGATTGTTTCGACAATCGGTTCATCAGATAATCATAAAAAGGTTCTTGAAAATCCTGATATGATTTCTCAAACGGTTCTTGGTAAAGGATTAGATTCAGGTACAGCATTTGAAATTCTCTCGATTGATATCGCAGATGTTGATATCGGTAAGAACATCGGGGCAATTCTGCAGACAGACCAAGCAGAAGCCGACAAAAACATTGCACAGGCGAAAGCAGAAGAACGCCGCGCGATGGCTGTTGCACAAGAACAAGAAATGCGTGCGAGAGTTGAAGAAATGCGCGCGAAAGTAGTAGAAGCAGAGGCGGAAGTACCACTTGCAATGGCCGAAGCACTACGTGAAGGTAATATTGGAGTTATGGACTACATGAACATTAAGAATATCGATGCTGATACGGATATGAGAGATTCATTTGGCAAAATGACAAAAGGTCCATCTGATAATGAAAACAAATAAGCATCCTCTCACGCTTTAAGGAGGGAGCCCATTGGACATTCTATTTGAAAATCCGCTATTAATCGCGATTATCATCGGTATCATTTCTGCGGTTTTTGGGAAAATCGGTAAACAAGAGGAGAACGAACAAAAGAACCAGCAAAACAAACCGGCTCCTCAGCATAAACCAGTGCCGCAAAAGCAAACAAAACAAACAAGTCCAGATCCGGTCGTAACGGACCAACTTGACGATTTTGGCGATGTACATGATCATGGCGGGATGAAGAAACAAGGTTCACAATCCTTACAGGATCGTTATACCGCTACACTTGCCGAAATGGAAGAAAGAAAAAGCGAGCTGAATAAAGAGTTTCAATCGCTTGAAAGAGAACTTACAAGGCCAAAAGCAGCATCTGCTGGAATGAAGCCGAAAATGATTGAGAAACTCAACCAAGATACGGTCGTTCAAGGGATGATCCTTGGTGAAGTATTTGGAGAGCCTCGTGCCAAAAAGCCGCATCGAACGATGAAACGACCATATAAAAGATAAAGAAGTAAGCCCCCTCATCCTTAAGGGGGCTTTTTTGTTGTGTAATGGAGACTTTTCTTAGTCAAAATGATGAAACGGCTGTTTTACGGGATTCATTAGCATGATATGAACCGCTGAGGAATAGGATGATATAGAGGCTTTCTCATCAGTCTCACCATCTTTCAGTTTGATCTCATACACATGAGGTGGGAAGGGGTTCTTATTGAATGGGAAAAAGAAAAAATCGACTTAAAGCATGGCTGACAAGAACACTTGAAATCCCTCCGGACGTGATGATGGATCTTCCCCGTATTACGATGGTTGGCAGAATCCATATTTACATAGAGAACCATAAAGGGCTTTTACTTTTCAGTGATCAAGAGGTAAGGCTGATGCTCAAGCAAGGACAGTGCATTATTTCAGGAAAAGACTTTGTGATTAAAACGATTTTGCCAGAAGAGATCTTATTAGAGGGGAAAATCGATGAGGTCCGTTATATTGATTCTTAACTGACGGAGGGGAGAAACGTGAAGAACAAATGGTTTGCTTATTTTATTGGCAGAGTGGAAGTGGAGATAAGAGGAAGCGGTATTGAGCGGTTAATCAATGAGTGCACGAGACAGGGGATCACAATTTTTCAAGTGAGCCGCCGTCAAGACAGCGTGCGCTTATTTATTCGCCTCTCAGATGTACATGCCTTTAGAAAAGTGCGCAGACATCATGAGGTGAAATGTTCATTTCATCAAAAGAAAGGATTCCCGTTTCTTCTTTTATGGTCGAGAAGAAATATTGGATTCACCCTCGGGATGGCTTTTTTCCTAGTGACGATATTGGCTCTTTCAAATATGGTGTGGAAAATTGAGATTAAAGGTGCGAATCCAGAAACAGAACACCAAATGAGAAAGCATCTGGACGAAATAGGGGTACAAAAAGGGCGTTTTCAGTTTCTTATGGGGACACCTGAAAAAATACAAAAGTCATTGACGACCAATATTCAGAGCATTACATGGGTCGGAGTTGAACTGAACGGAACGACGTTTCAAATGAAAGTGGTCGAAAAAAATGAACCTGAAAAGGAGAAATATACGAGTCCTCAGCACATCGTTGCCAAGAAAAAGGCGGTCATCACGAGAATGTATGTAGAAAAGGGGGAACCGCTTGCCCAGGTCGATGAACATGTGAAAAAAGGGCAGATGCTCGTCTCAGGTTTAATTGGGAGTGAAGATCAGAAAAAAACGGTCGGAGCCAAAGCGAAAATATATGGTGAAACATGGTACCGATCTGAAGTTTCTGTCCCTCTCCGAACATCTTTTGATGTCTTTACGGGTAAAATGAAGACAAAGCACAAGCTATCCTTGTTTGGAGGCTCCATCCCATTTTGGGGATTTTCCTTTAAAAAAGATGATTTTCAGCAGCCGAAAACAGAAAAAGAAGTTCACCCGCTTCATTTTTTGAATATGCAACTACCGTTCTCCTATGAAAAGGAAATCACACGAGAAAGTGAAAAAATAAATCGAGAATACACAAATAAAGAAGCGGTTCAAGCAGGGATTAAAATGGGTAAAAAAGAATTAGAAGAAAAGCTAGGTCAAACAGGTGAGGTGAAAAGTGAAAAAGTTTTGCACGAGACAACAGGGAATGGTAAAGTTAAGTTAATCATCCTTTACCAAGTAATAGAAGATATTGTTCAACCAACACCTATTGTTCAGGGAGACTAGAGAATGACAGAACATTTACTTGAGATTCAACAAAAATTGGATAGCCCAAACGAAGCCATTGCTTTATTTGGCAATCAAGATGCTTATCTGAAACTGATGGAAAACGAGCTGAATGTCTCCATTATCACACGTGGAGAGAAAGTGTATGTTTCTGGTCAGGAAGCATCGAGAGATACTGTGAGCCGTTTGATAACATCTCTCTTACATCTCATTCGTAAAGGAATTGAGATTTCTGAACGGGATGTCGTCTATGCCATTAAAATGGCGCAAAAAGACAAGCTCAATTATTTTGAAAATATGTATGAAGATGAAATTACGAAAAATGCCAAAGGAAAGTCGATCAGAGTCAAAACGATCGGCCAGCGTGAATATGCTGCGGCAATGAAAAAAGATGATCTGGTCTTTGGGATTGGACCTGCTGGTACAGGTAAAACGTATTTGGCAGTGGTCAACGCCGTACATGCCCTGAAAAATGGACATGTCAAACGGATTATCCTGACAAGACCAGCTGTTGAAGCAGGAGAAAGTCTTGGCTTTTTGCCAGGAGATTTAAAAGAAAAAGTCGATCCTTATTTAAGACCGCTATATGATGCTTTGCACGATGTGCTTGGTAGTGATCATACGGAACGTTTAATTGAGCGAGGTGTCATTGAAATTGCCCCTCTTGCCTATATGAGAGGGCGGACGCTTGATGATGCATTTGTGATTTTAGATGAAGCGCAGAATACAACGCCAGCTCAAATGAAAATGTTTTTGACGAGACTAGGCTTTGGTTCTAAAATGGTCATTACAGGAGATATTACACAAATTGATCTGCCTAAAGGTATGCAGTCAGGTCTTGCGGCTGCAAAGGACATGCTTGCTGAGATCAAGGGTATCTCATTCATTGAATTAGATCAGACAGATGTGGTCAGACACCCGCTTGTGGCGAAGATCATTGGAGCATACGAAAAGCAAAAATGAACTGAGTGACCCGATCGCCTTAATCGGGTCATTTTGTTTCGATCGTGGTTTAAAGTAAAAAAGGAGGTACTTTCCTTGAGAAAGAATCAGAAAGGCAGTAAGCGCAAAAGGCTGCTGTCTAAAAAAGAACCTCAGAAAATGGAGCGCTCACGCTATTTAAACGTACTGCTATACGCTGGTTTAGCAGCCATCATGTTTGTGGTGCTCTTCTTCCATGTAAAGCCTGAATCGCTCGACCTAGATTTGTTTTCAGTGAGCGAACAGACCATCTATTCTCCGTCTACCGTTGATGACCAAGAAGCAACAGAAGAAAAGAAACAAGAAGCAACGGATCAAGTAGAAGACCAATATACACTCAAAAAAGCGTATTCTGATAATCGTGTTGACCTCATTTCATCCCTCTTTGAAGCCATTAAAGAAGAGAAGAAAGCAGCTGATGACAAAGAGAACCCGCCAACAGATCAAGAGATGGTGAAGCGTGTAAAAGAGAAACTCACAACCGATATGCAGGAAGCTGTTTCGGATCAATCGATTAAAGCACTGCTCCAAGCAAGTGACGAAAACCTTTCTTTTACAAAGGACTCCATCATCACAGTGGTCAATTCTCTCATGAGTAAAGAAATCACAGCTTCTAAGCTGCAAGATGAAAAGAAACAAGTGAAAGCAGAGCTTGAAAACAATTCGATTCCGTCAAAATATTTAAATGCAGCGAAAGAAATTGGTGAATTTGCGATTATTCCAAACTATGTATTTGACCCGGTGGCAACAGAGAAGAAAAGACAAGAAGCAGCTGATAATATCCAGCCAGTTCAAATCAAGCAAGGGCAAATTTTAGTGGAAGAAGGCGAGCTCATTGACCGTGAAGTGTATCGTAAATTAGAACTGACGGGTCTTTTAAACAGTTCCAATTTGTTTAAGCCTGTAAGCGGTCTTATCATCTTAATCGGTCTCTTCTTAGCGGCGATTGTCCACTCACTGGAATCGAGGAAAAAGTCGCTCGTCCATAAGAATAAATCGTTACTGCTGTACTCGCTCATTTTCACCATTATTTTAATCATCATGGAAGTATTCAGTCTCTTCCAGGAAACGAAGTATACGACCATAGGCTATGTCGTGCCTGTTGCACTTGGTACGATGCTGATTAAGCTGCTGATCAATGAGCGGCTGGCAATCTTCTCCGGCCTTGTATTTGCCCTTTGCGGCAGTATGATGTTTAATCAAGGAGTAACAGGTGTCTTTAACTATGTCATCTGTGCTTATTATCTAATAAGCGGGATGGCAGGAATTTTATTTTTGAGAAAACATAATGCGAGATCGAAAATTTTGCAGGCGGGGCTTTGGGTAGCTTTGGTGAATGTACTTGTCGTGCTGTCCATTACGCTGATTCAAAATTCTTCTCCATCAGGGCTTGAAATAGGTGTGAACCTCATCATGGCGATTGTGTCAGGGTTTGCATCGGCTATTCTGGTTATTGGGTTAATGCCAGTCTTTGAGAGCATGTTTGGCATTCTTTCGACCATGAAGCTTATTGAATTATCGAACCCGAATCATCCGCTGCTGAAAAAGATCTTAACAGAGACGCCAGGTACATATCATCATAGTGTCATGGTGGCGAATTTAGCGGATGCTGCATGTGAAGCAGTCGGTGCAAATGGATTGTTAGCGAGGGTTGGAGCTTATTATCATGACATTGGAAAAACGAAAAGACCCCAATACTTTATTGAAAACCAAATGAACATTGATAATCCGCACGACAAGCTTTCTCCTCAGCTGAGCAAGAATATTATTATTGCCCATACGACAGATGGTGCTGAAATGCTGAGAGAAAAGAAGTTTCCAGAGGAACTTGTGGACATTGCAGAACAGCATCACGGAAAGTCCCTGCTGAAGTTCTTTTACTATAAGGCAAAAGAACGGGATGATCAGGTGACAGAAGAAGAATTTCGTTATCCTGGTCCAAAACCGCAATCGAAAGAAGCGGCCATTATTTCTGTAGCTGACAGCGTGGAAGCGGCGGTTCGTTCGATGCATAATCCAAACCCTGAGCGGATTGAAAAGCTTGTGAAGGGCATTATTTCAGATAAGATGCAGGATGGACAATTTAGTGAATGTGATCTGACATTTAAAGAATTAAATATTATTAGCCAAACAATTTGTACAACATTAAAGGGGATTTTCCATTCTCGGATTGAATATCCAGATGCCCCGAAGCAGAAGGTGAAGTAAATGACATTGTTAATCGATTTAATAGATGAAACAGGACAAGTATCGAAAGAGCAGCTTGAAGAAGTGGAAAAACTTCTTCAATTTGCTGCGGATGCTCTTGAAGTAAAAGATCAAGCAGAAGTATCAGTATCGATCGTTTCAAATGAAGAAATTCATCAAATTAATAAAGAATACCGAGGAAAAGATGCACCAACAGATGTAATTTCATTTGCCCTTGAGGAAGAAGGCGAAGGGGAAATTGAAATCATTGGAGCTGATGACATTCCGCCTGTACTTGGTGACATTATCATTAGTGTTGATCGTACGAAAGAGCAAGCAGAGGAATATGGACATTCCTTCATGAGAGAGCTAGGATTTTTAACGATTCATGGTTTTCTTCATTTGCTTGGTTATGATCATATGACAGAAGAAGATGAAAAAGAAATGTTCGCCAAACAGACAAAAATCTTGGATGATTATGGCCTTTCGAGATCATCGTAAGAAGCGAACGCCGCTTGTCCGTTTTTTTCGGAGTTTTTATTATGCATTTAGAGGAATATGGCGAACTTTCTTGAATGAACGGAATTTTCGGTTTCACACAGTCGCAGCCATCATCGTGGTGATTTGCGGCTTTTGGTTTCACATTCATCCGGTTGAATGGATGATCATTCTGCTTTTATGCGGCGGGATGTTTGCGTTAGAACTTGTGAATACAGCAATTGAACATACAGTAGATCTTTTCACAGAAGAGAAGCATCCTCTTGCTGAGAGAGCGAAGGACGCGGCAGCAGGCGCTGTTTGCGTTTACGCCGCCATTTCGGTTATGATTGGGTTGATGATCTTCTTACCGAAGATCATGCAATAGAACAATATTACTATTTATTAACATTTTTAGAAATGGGCGTGAAAATGTCACGTGAATTATGTAAAATATAAATGTGACAGTGGTACCATTTCTTCTGAAAGTGGGAACTAGAATGAACAAACAAGAGTTGATTTCAGAAGCAGTCAAAGCAAGAGATTTTGCATATGTACCCTATTCTAAATTCAAAGTCGGTGCAGCATTATTATCGCATGACGGAAAAGTGTATGGCGGCTGCAATATTGAAAATGCAGCATATGGTATGTGTAATTGTGCGGAAAGAACAGCACTTTTTAAAGCTTACTCAGAGGGCATCACATCTTTTCAAATGCTTGCAGTAGTGGCTGATACAGATCGACCTGTTTCACCATGCGGCGCATGCAGACAGGTCATTTCAGAGCTATGTGCACCTGATATGCCAGTGATTCTAACGAACTTAAAAGGACATATATACGAAACGACAGTAAACGAACTATTGCCAGGCGCATTTTCACCGGAGGATTTAAATGACTAACGAAAGCTTCAAATCAGGATTTGTATCAATTATTGGAAGACCAAATGTAGGGAAATCGACCTTTCTTAATCGTGTGATTGGGCAAAAAATTGCGATTATGAGTGATAAGCCCCAAACGACTCGAAACAAAGTGCAAGGTGTTCTGACAACAAACACGTCACAAACGATTTTTATCGATACACCAGGAATTCATAAACCGAAGCACAAACTTGGCGATTTTATGATGAGGGTGGCTCAAAATACACTCAAGGAAGTCGACCTGATCTTGTTTATGATCAACGCACAGGAAGGCTATGGAAAAGGTGATGAATTCATCATTGAACGACTAAAGCAAACATCGACACCGGTGTTCCTTGTCGTCAATAAAATTGACCAAATTCATCCGGATGAACTGTTCCTTTTAATTGATGAATACCGCACACGTTACCCATTTAAGGAAATTGTGCCAATTTCAGCACTTGAAGGCAACAACATTGATACGCTTCTTCAGCAAATTGAAGGTTATCTTCCAGAAGGCCCTCAATTTTATCCGGCAGATCAAGTAACAGATCACCCAGAGCGATTTATTATTTCTGAATTAATTCGTGAAAAAGTGCTGCATTTAACGAGAGAAGAGATCCCTCACAGTATTGCGGTTGCGATTGAATCGATCAAGCCAGATGAAAACGGCAAGATTCATGTTGCAGCGACCATCGTCGTAGAACGTGATTCACAAAAAGGGATTGTGATTGGTAAGCGCGGCAGCTTATTAAAAGAAGTGGGACAAAAAGCGCGCAGAGACATTGAAGCACTTTTAGGCTCAAAGGTGTATTTAGAGCTTTGGGTAAAAGTGCAGAAGGACTGGCGTAATAAATCCACACATCTTCGTGATTTCGGATTTAGAGAAGACGAATATTAAAAACCGATACAGTTGTTAGTAGATCTGACAATGGTGCGGTTCGATTAGTAAAAATTGTTTATCATGAAATGGAGGTAGCCTGGTCAAGATAAAGTTAATATGTTGGATGTAGCGTTGCTGCTTCTAATAAAGAAAGGTGGGGTTTTTATGTTGAATTTTACATGGAACGTATTTTCACAAACAGGAAGCGTTGACACGTATCTGCTTTTCAAAGAGTTAGAAAAGGAGAACCTGGAAAGACCCGATGTACTTGAAGAAGAAATAGCACGACTTGATTTTCCAATCTTATAATTCTTGACCCCCTCCAACGCTCGGAGTGTAGACAAATGCTCATTAAAAGTGAAGGAATCGTCCTTAGAACAACAGATTATGGCGAAACAAACAAAATTGTCACGCTGCTCACTAGAGAACATGGGAAAATTGGTGTGATGGCAAGGGGCGCTAAGAAATCGAACAGCCGCCTGTCAGCCATAAGCCAGCCGTTTTTATACGGAACCTTCCTGATCCAATCATCAACAGGACTTGGAACGCTCCAGCAAGGTGAAATGATGGAAAGCATGCGAACCATTCGGGAAGATTTATTTCTGACCGCATATGCCGCATATATGACAGAATTACTTGATAAAGGAACAGAAGAAAAGAAGCCAAACCCTTACTTGTTTGAACTTCTTCTTCAATCTTTACGCCATCTCAATGAAGGCACAGATGCTGATATTATTTTATTTATCGTAGAGGTTAAAATGCTGTCAGTGATGGGGTTGAAGCCTGAACTGGACCAATGTGTACACTGCGGTCAAAAAGAAGGGCAGTTCCACTTCTCAATTAGAGATAACGGATTCATCTGTAAGCAATGCTTTTCTAAAGATCCATATAAACTGCCCTTATCCCCAGCAGCAGCAAGACTGCTCCGTTTGTTTCATTATTTTGATTTATCAAGGCTTGGTCAGGTTGACGTGAAACCACAAACGAAACAAGAAATTCGTCAAGTGCTCGATCATTATTATGAAGAGTATTCAGGTCTTTATTTAAAATCAAAAAAATTCATGAATCAAATGGAATCCATGAAAAAGCTAATGGACGGTGAAAACAAAAGTTGACATCTCTCGTGACTTTTTGTAAGATCATCTAAGATCAAATATGTTGCATTGACAGAAAGAAGTACTTACGTATCAGCCATAAAAGCGACCTTAGGGCGGTGTGAGCTAAGGATGGACACGTAACGAAAGGCATTCTTGAGCAACGTAAAACAAAGCGGCTGGGTGCTACGACACCAGCAAATAGGGTGGAACCGCGGGAAAAACTCTCGTCCCTATGTTTGCAAGGAACCTTGTGAGCATAGAGACGGGAGTTTTTGTGTTTTGCAAAAAGGTTCTAGGCCCCACCGCCATACATAGCGGATGGTGTAAAAAAGATGGAGGTGCGATCATTGAATATTCAAGACATGATTTTGACGCTGCAAAAGCATTGGTCAAATGAAGGCTGCGTATTAATGCAGGCATATGACACAGAAAAAGGTGCTGGAACGATGAGTCCATACACGTTCCTCAGAAGCATTGGGCCAGAGCCATGGAAGGTAGCCTATGTAGAACCTTCAAGACGCCCGGCTGACGGCAGATATGGAGAAAACCCAAACAGATTGTATCAACATCATCAATTTCAAGTGATCATTAAGCCATCACCTGACAATATTCAAGAACTGTATCTGGAATCATTGAAGGCGCTTGGCATTGACCCGCTGAAACATGATATTCGTTTTGTTGAAGACAACTGGGAAAACCCATCTCTTGGCTGCGCAGGACTTGGCTGGGAAGTTTGGCTTGATGGAATGGAAATTACGCAATTTACGTATTTCCAGCAAGTCGGCGGTTTAGAATGTAAGCCAGTTTCTGTTGAAATCACATACGGAATTGAGCGTCTTGCTTCTTACATCCAGGACAAAGAAAATGTATTTGATCTTGAATGGACAGATGGCTTTACTGTAAGAGATTTATTCTTAATGGCTGAATACGAGCATTCTGTGTATACGTTTGAAACATCTAATACGGATATGCTGTTCGATTTATTTACAACATATGAAAAAGAAGCACATAGCCAAATGGACAAAGGGCTTGTTCACCCAGCATATGATTATGTACTCAAATGTTCTCACACATTTAACCTGCTTGATGCCAAAGGCGCAATTTCTGTGACTGAGCGAACAGGCTATATCGGAAGAGTACGTCAGTTAGCGAGAAAAGTAGCCAAAACATATTACGAAGAACGAGAAAAACTAGGATTCCCTATGCTAAAAGAGGAGGCGGCTTCTCATGAATAAACAAGATGTATTACTTGAAATCGGCTTAGAAGAGATGCCGGCTCGTTTCATGCCAGAAAGCACAAAGCAGCTAGGTGACAAAGTAAAAGCTTGGTTCGTAGCGCAAAATATTTCATTCGAAGACGTTGCTTTATATAATTCACCAAGACGTCTAGCTGTACTCGTCAAAGGTGTTGCAGAAAAACAAGAGGACATCAAAGAAGAAGCAAAAGGACCGGCTAAAAAGATTGCTCAAGATGCTGAAGGCAATTGGACAAAAGCTGCCGAAGGTTTTGCCCGCGGGCAAGGCGCATCAACTGATGATCTGTATTTCAAAGACATCAAAGGTGTAGATTATGTTCATGTCCAAAAGTTTCAAGAAGGTAAGCAAGTCAAAGACCTTCTTCCAGCATTGGGGGACATTGCCGCTTCATTGAGTTTTCCAAAGAACATGAGATGGGGAAGCGAGGATTTACGCTATATCCGTCCAATTAAATGGATTGTTTGTTTATTTGGTCAAGAGATCATTCCTGTCGAAATTGCAGGAGTGAAAAGCGGACGGGAGACTAGAGGACATCGTTTCCTAGGGACGACAGCCAGCATTGACACACCAGCTTCTTATGAGCAAACATTAAGAGATCAATTTGTCATTGTTGATTCAGATAAAAGAAAACAATTAATTACTGAGCAATTACATGCCCTTTCTTCCGAAAAAGGCTGGGTCATTCCAGTTGATCCTGAGCTTCTAGAAGAAGTGAACGATCTCGTTGAATATCCAACCGTTCTATTTGGTTCTTTTGAAGAAGAATTTCTTGCGCTGCCAGAAGAAGTGCTTGTTACGACAATGAAAGAGCATCAGCGTTATTTCCCTGTGAAAAATGAACAAGGGGAATTACTGCCGCACTTTATTACGGTCAGAAACGGGAACAGTGAGGCACTTGAAAATGTGGCAAGAGGGAACGAAAAGGTCCTTCGTGCACGTTTATCAGATGCGGCATTTTTCTATAAAGAAGACGAAAAACTTGTCATTGAAGACAACATTCAAAAGCTTGATAAAGTCGTATTCCATGAGAAACTTGGCACGATTGGCGACAAGCTGAAAAGAGTAACAGACATTGCCGTCCGCCTTGCTAGTCATGTGGGTGCAGATGAAGAAACGTCTAAACGCGCTGCAAGAGCAGCCAGTATTTCTAAATTTGACCTTGTGACTCAGATGGTCTATGAATTCCCAGAACTGCAAGGAATCATGGGTGAAAAATATGCTAGAGCACTTGGCGAACATGAAGAAGTGGCAAAGAGTATCAACGAGCACTATATGCCGCGTTTTGCCGGTGACGATGCGCCGTCAACACTTATTGGGGCGATTGTTGCAGTGGCAGATAAGCTAGATTCTATTTGTTCATTCTTCTCAATTGATGTCATTCCAACAGGCTCTCAAGATCCTTATGGATTAAGAAGACAAGCGAGCGGTATCGTTCAAATCCTGCTCGACCGCCAATGGAATCTTTCATTTAAAGAGCTTTTAGCACTAGCTCAAGTAGATGCAAAACATGAAGCGGCTCTCATTGAATTTTTAACACACCGTTTGAAATATGTTCTTCAAGCAGAACATATCCGTCATGACGTGGTGGAAGCAGTCCTTGATGTTGAAAATATTGAACCATATGCGGTTGTGAAAAAAGCGGCTGTTCTTGAAGAGAGCGTGAAACAGGAGAGTTTCAAAGAAACGGCTGAGGCACTAGGCCGCGTCATTTCAATCAGTAAAAAAGGGGAAGACGCACAGATTCAGCCTGAACTGTTTGAAAATGAACACGAACAAAAGCTATTTGAAGCGTATCAGCAAGCGGAAAAAGCCGTCAACGAGTATATGGCAAAAGGTCAGTACCAATCAGCACTTGAAGCGCTAGATACATTAAAAGCACCAATTGTTCATTATTTCGACCATACCATGGTTCATGCGGATGATGAAAAACTGAAACAAAATCGTTTGGCACAAATGGTCAAACTTGCAAAAGTCATTCAATCATTTGCGAATATGAACAATTTAATTGTAAAATAAATACCTAAGAACGGTTGCCTTTTTCGAAGGGCAATCGTTTTTTACTCATTTAATTCACGGTTTTTGAGTGGATTTTTGTTTCATTCGGACGAAGATGCGCTATAATATGATGAGTTATGAAATTGATATACATAAAGTAAGGATTCGCTCTCTCTATTTAAAGGTGGTGAGTACAATCGAGTTAAATAAACGGCAAGAGCAGATTTTACAGATTGTCAAAGAGAATGGTCCGATCACTGGAGAGCATATCGCCGATCGGCTGAACTTAACAAGGGCTACCCTCAGACCGGATTTAGCCATTTTAACGATGTCTGGCTTTTTAGAAGCAAGACCAAGGGTCGGCTACTTTTTTACAGGCAAAACAGGCACGCAGCTTCTGGCAGATAAGCTGAAAAAACTTCAAGTGAAAGATTTTCAGTCCATTCCGGTCGTGATACACGAGAATGTTTCGGTTTATGATGCGATTTGTACGATGTTTTTAGAGGATGTGGGCACATTATTCGTTGTGGACGATCACTCTATTTTAACAGGCGTGTTATCAAGAAAAGACCTCCTTCGAGCAAGTATTGGGAAACAAGAGCTTCCATCTATACCTGTCCATATTATTATGACAAGAATGCCGAACATTACCGTTTGCCGCAAAGAAGATTTTATTATGGATGTGGCCAAGCACTTGATTGAAAAGCAAATAGATGCACTTCCTGTTATAAAAGATACGGATAAAGGCTTTGAAGTGGTCGGCAGAATTACGAAAACAAACATGACGAAAATACTTGTTAGCTTATCAGAGAACGAAATTATCTAATTACAGAAGACTGCGAGGGGATGTTATGAGTAATCGCGTAATTTTTGTTGTATCAGATTCAGTAGGAGAAACGGCAGAGCTCGTGGTCAAAGCGGCACTTAGCCAATTTGATGGCGGCTCATCCGACCATTCAAATATTAGAAGAATCCCATATGTAGAGGATGTCGGTACGATTAAAGAAGTGATTTCATTGGCGAAAGCAGATAATGGGATCGTTTGCTTTACTCTTGTTGTGCCAGAAATGCGCCAATTCTTAATAGAAGAAGCAGAAGCGAATGGCGTCGTGTACTATGACATTATCGGTCCACTTATTGATAAAATGGAGACGGCATATGGAAATGAAGCGAAACATGAGCCAGGTCGTGTACGTCAATTAGATGAGGACTATTTTAAAAAGGTAGAAGCCATTGAGTTCGCTGTGAAATATGATGATGGGCGGGACCCAAGAGGTATTCTAAAAGCTGATATTGTGCTGATTGGTGTATCGCGTACGTCTAAGACACCACTTTCTCAATACTTAGCACATAAACGCTTGAAGGTAGCAAACGTTCCGATAGTTCCTGAAGTTGATCCGCCAGAGGAGTTATTCTCAGTTGATCCCAAAAAATGCATCGGCCTGAAAATTAGTCCAGACAAACTAAATCATATCCGTAAAGAACGTTTAAAATCACTCGGTTTAAATGACCGTGCCATTTATGCGAATATCGAGCGGATTAAAGAGGAACTAGAATATTTTGAAAAAGTGGTTGACCGCATTAACTGTCAAGTTGTGGATGTATCGAATAAAGCAGTTGAGGAGACAGCAAATGTCATTCATCAAATGCTGACCAAAAGAGGTTCCGAATAAACTCAGGATGCTCCTCCTGGGTTTTTCCTATGGTGGGAAACGGGTAAACAAAAACAATGGCATATTTGCTGCATTTGTATTATAATAAAAAATTGTGATAAAATGATTGATTTTAGGTTTAAGTTAAGTCAAGAACGAATAAACTAATATTGGCAGAAGTCAAGTGATTCTGAACATAACTTTTCGACAAAATGAGTTTTACTGTTGATTGCTTTATGGGGGAAAAGTATGGTCTTTTTGCTTCTCTAAAGCAGGAATAAGGTGGAGGGATGGAGAATTAGTCACCTGAATGAACGTAAAAAAGAAAGGACGATTTATGTCGATGCAGATGCTTGTCCTGTAAAAGACGAAATCCTTTCTGTCGCATCTCAAATTCAAGTACCTGTGACTTTCATTGCTTCATATGAGCATTTTCAAACCAAACGATCACCACTTGAAGATTGGCGGTTTGTTGATACACATAAGGAAGCAGCAGATTTAGTCATTGCGAACTTAGCTGTCAAGCACGATATTGTTGTCACCCAGGATATTGGTCTGGCCTCCTTACTGCTTCCAAGACAAGTCATTGTTCTGTCTGAAAGAGGACGAATGTACACAAACGAAACAATTGATTTTGATTTGGAACGCAGGCATGTTTCCAGTAAACAGCGAAGAAAAGGTGTATACGGAAAAGGTCCCAAAAAGCTTTTAGAAGAGGATAAAAAGCGATTTATTGCCCAACTACAAAAAATCCTGTCGAATCATGAAGGATTTTTGAATTAAAAGGCGAATAATGTACGACGGAGTGTTATTAGGATGAGCAAACGTATACCAGATGAACTTTTGGAGCAAATCCAAAAAAACGCAGACATTGTCGAAGTGATTGGAGAATACGTACAGCTTAGAAAACAAGGTCGGAATTACTTCGGTCTTTGTCCATTCCATGGTGAAAATACTCCTTCATTCTCTGTTTCAGCAGATAAGCAAATCTTCCATTGTTTTGGCTGTGGTGCAGGAGGCAATGTATTTTCGTTCCTCAGACAAATGGAAGGCTACTCATTTATTGAAGCCGTTTCACATGTTGCTGATAAGTACCATATTGATTTGCCGGATCATGTAGCGAATGCGCAGATCAGTTCCTCACAGCAAGAGGATACAGCAGATCATAAAATGATTGAGGCGCATGAGCTTCTTAAGAAATTTTACCACCATTTGCTGGTAAATACAAAGGAAGGTCAAAACGCACTCGATTATTTAAGGTCTAGGGGCTTTACGGATGAAACAATTGCCAAGTTTGAGATCGGGTATGCTCTCGACTCGTGGGATTTCGTGACCAAGTTTTTAGAAAAACGAGGGTTTGATCCTGCGATGATGGAGAAGGCTGGTCTTTTGATTCAACGAGAAAACGGCACAGGTTTTTTTGACCGCTTTAGAGATCGTGTCATGTTTCCAATTCATGATCATCACGGGACGGTCGTCGCTTTTTCTGGAAGATCACTTGGTGATCAGCAGCCAAAGTATATGAATAGTCCTGAAACGCCACTTTTTCATAAAAGTAAGCTGCTTTATCACTTTCATGACGCGCGTATGCATATTAGAAAACGCGAACGTGCAGTCCTTTTCGAAGGATTTGCTGACGTCATCTCGGCTGTCACAAGTGGTGTTGGCGAAAGTGTTGCAACAATGGGTACGTCTTTAACAGAAGAGCACGTAAAGCTTCTTAGGCGGAACGTTGAAGAGATCATTTTATGTTATGACTCTGACACGGCCGGGTATGAAGCGACCATGAAAGCATCAGATTTGCTTGGAAAAAGAGGATGTAAAGTTCGCGTTGCCATGATACCAGATGGACTTGATCCAGATGATTACATTCGTAAATATGGCGGCGAGAAATTTAGGAATGACATCATAGATGCAAGTGTGACATTAATGACATTTAAGATGAATTTTTTCCGAAGGGGAAAGAATTTGTCTGACGAAGGAGACCGCCTGACTTACATGAAGCAGGTTCTCCGAGAAATTAGCCGATTAAACGGTTCCTTGGAACAAGAGATTTACATGAAGCAGCTGGCTGGGGAGTTCTCCATTTCACTTGACTCATTAAAGGAGCAATTGGAGCTTTTTGAAAAGCAGCAGCGACAAGAGGCCAAGAGCTCGCAAGAAGAAAATGGACTTGAAAAGCGGCGTGCACATCTGTCAACACAGGTAAGACGAAAACGTCTAAGGCCGGCATATGAAAACGCAGAGCGAATGCTCCTTGCACATATGTTGAAAAATGATGACGTGATCCGAAAAGTGCTTGATAGGATAGGGTTTGAATTTAATATAGATTCGCACAGAGCGCTGGCAACATACATTTATGCATTGTATGAAGAAGGCAAGGAGCCGACCCCGCAGCATCTGATGAACCGTATAGAAGATGATGTGATCAATCAGCTCCTGACGGATATATTCATGATTCAAGTTGGAGACGAACTAAGTGAAGCTGAATTAAGTGATTATGTAAAAAAAGTGTTGAATCATCGGAATTTGTCAATGATAAAGGAAAAAGAACTAGAACGTGCAGAGGCGGAGAGGCAAAAAGATTTCTTCAAAGCGGCAACACTTGCAAAAGAAATTATTCAGTTGAACCGTTCGCTGAAGTAATACGTCTACTATTTATGACAAGACTTACGGCTGGCAATGAATCCTTTAATGGGAGGAGCATAAGACCGCAAGCATCTTGCCTTCATCATTATTTATTTTTATTCCTATTTGCTCATTCTGTTTGATAGAGAGAGAAAGGCAGAGCAGAAGCAAATCGCAAGTTACTTTAGAATTCGTTGCAAGCTTTGGAAGGAGGGATCCATAATGGCTGATAAACAAGCCCACGAAACTGAAACTGAATTAACCTTTGAACAGGTGAGAGATAAGCTCACTGAAACGGGTAAAAAACGGGGCGTTTTAACATACGAAGAAATTGCAGAGCGTATGTCTAGCTTTGAAATTGAATCAGACCAGATGGATGAATACTATGAATACTTAGGCGAACAGGGTGTAGAACTCATCAGTGAAAATGAAGAGACTGAAGACCCAAATGTTCAGCAGCTGGCTAAGGCAGAAGAGGAATTTGACCTGAATGATTTAAGCGTACCACCAGGTGTCAAAATTAATGATCCTGTTCGTATGTACTTAAAAGAGATCGGGCGCGTCAATTTGCTATCTGCTAAAGAAGAGATTACGTATGCTCAAAAGATTGAAGAAGGCGATGAGGAATCAAAAAGAAGATTAGCGGAAGCGAACCTTCGTCTCGTTGTCAGCATTGCGAAACGTTATGTTGGTCGTGGTATGCTGTTCCTTGACTTGATTCAAGAAGGAAACATGGGGCTCATGAAGGCGGTTGAGAAGTTTGATTACCGCAAAGGATACAAATTCTCAACGTATGCGACTTGGTGGATTAGACAGGCGATCACACGTGCGATTGCCGATCAGGCGAGAACAATCCGGATCCCGGTTCATATGGTGGAAACCATTAATAAATTAATCCGTGTTCAAAGACAGCTTCTACAAGATCTAGGTAGAGAACCAACGCCAGAAGAAATTGCGGAAGACATGGATTTAACACCAGAGAAAGTAAGAGAAATTCTTAAAATTGCGCAAGAGCCAGTATCTTTAGAAACACCTATTGGTGAGGAAGATGACTCGCATCTTGGTGATTTTATCGAAGACCAAGAGGCGACTTCTCCATCAGACCATGCTGCCTATGAGCTCTTAAAAGAGCAGCTTGAAGATGTATTAGATACGCTAACGGACCGTGAAGAAAATGTGCTGAGACTGCGTTTCGGACTAGATGACGGAAGAACACGCACATTAGAAGAGGTAGGAAAGGTGTTTGGCGTAACAAGAGAGCGTATTCGCCAAATTGAAGCGAAAGCTCTTCGTAAATTAAGACACCCAAGCAGAAGTAAACGATTAAAAGACTTCTTAGAATAGAAACCGGACGGATCTTGAGAGAGATCCGTTCTTTCTTCATCAAAATGAAAACGCTTTTTTGATCTGATTATATTTTACTGAATAACAAATGAATTTGCAACGTTCTTAGAGAAAAGATGTATAAAAAATACATCTAAATGTGCTGAAGGCTTCTTTTCTCATTTTGAATCATTTTTGTCTAATCTGTGAACTTGACCAAAGTTTTGTATCATAATTCGTTTACTTTTTGTAAAATTAAAGTAGAATTAGAATTGTTTGCATAGTCTCAAAGGGGTTTTTCACAAAGGGGAGGATGAAAGAAATGAAACGGAATCCACTTATACCATTCTTATTGATTGCCATTTTAGGTATTGGACTCACTTTTTTCTTATCAATGAAGGGGCTGAAAGATGAAGACAAAATTGCCTCTGGGGGCAAAGAGCAAAAGCAAGAAGAGACCGCAAATGCAACGCCGGAAGAATTGTATAAGCAGAACTGTATTAGCTGTCATGGGGAAAACTACGAAGGTGGCGCTGGTCCTGCATTAAAAGGTGTTGGCGACAAGCTTGAAGTAGCAGACATCAAGAAGAAAATTCAAGAAGGCGGAAATGGGATGCCGGGCGGGCTAATCCCGAATGAAAAGCTCGATGAAATGTCAGAATGGGTATCCAAAATTAAATAATAAAGCGCAAAAAGCTCTTTTTCATCAGAAGAGCTTTTTTCATTTGAAAACGACTTTTAAAAAGTCCATAATTTATATAAGATAGACAAGTATGAACATTAAAGAAAAGTAGTGATATGGATGAATGAAATGAATTTGTCAAAACGATTAAAAAGAGTCGCAGACTTTTTACCAAAAGAGGCGGTCTTTGCTGATATCGGCTCAGATCATGCCTATTTGCCATGTTATGCGATATTACATCATAAAGCATTGAAAGCCATTGCTGGTGAAATTACTGATGGACCGCTTCAATCTGCGAAGCAGCAAGTACATAGGCTTGAATTAGATGAGCAGATTTCAGTCAGAAAAGGAAATGGCCTTGAAGTGATTGAAAAAGGCGAGGTGAATGCTGTTACAATTGCAGGAATGGGCGGGGCACTCATTGCAAGCATTCTAAATGAAGGTAAACACAAGCTCACAGGGCAGGAGCGGCTTATTCTTCAGCCTAATATTCATGCCCACCATATTCGTTTATGGCTCTATCAAGAGGGGTATGAACTGATGGCTGAAGTGATTTTAGAAGAGGATGGCAAAATATACGAAATCATCATTGCCGAAACAGGAGACAAAGATAAAGCTTATGAAGGCATGTCGATTGAAACAGGCATGCTCGTTGGTCCGTTTCTTGCCAAAGAGCAAAATGATGTCTTCCGGCGCAAATGGATGAATGAGCTTCAGCACATGGAGCATATAGAAGGCCAGATTCAACAAGCAGCGCAGACGGAAGAGAACAGAGAACGTCTCAAAGAGCTGAATGCGAAAATAAAAATTCTAAAGGAGGTTTTGACTGTTGGCTAAAACAGTGAACGGGCATGAAATCATCCAATTATTTGAGCAATTTTCACCAAAGGCATATGCGGTGGAAGGTGATAAAATCGGGCTCCAGATTGGAACGCTGAATAAAAAAGTGACCAATGTCATGATCACCTTAGATGTATTAGAAAATGTGGTAGATGAGGCAATTGAGCGGAAGGTGGATCTCATTATTGCCCACCATCCGCCAATTTTCCGTCCATTAAAACATGTGGCGACAGATCAGCCGGCAGGACGGATCATTGAGAAATGCATCAAACATGATATTGCGGTGTATGTAGCACATACAAACCTGGATGTGGCTGATGGAGGAGTCAATGACTTGCTTGCAGAGGCTTTAGAGCTCGGGGAAACAAAAGTGCTAGTTCCAACATACGAAGATCCAATTAAGCAGCTAGCCTTGTATGTTCCAGTGGAATTTGAAGAGGCCATCAGGACGGCTTTAGGAAATGCGGGAGCTGGCCATATTGGCAACTACAGTCATTGCGCTTTTTCAAATGAAGGGACAGGCAGTTTTCTACCATCAGAAGAAGCTGTGCCATTTATTGGTGAGACGGGTAAATTGGAATTTGTGAAAGAAGTACGAATCGAAACCATTTTCCCAGCAAGTATTGAAAAACAAGTGATTCGTGAAATGATCAAAGCACACCCTTATGAAGAAGTGGCTTACAGTGTACACACGACAGATCTTCCTCCTATTCAAAAAGGCCTTGGTCGTATTGGTGAATTAAAAGAACCTATGACACTTAAAGACTTCACTCAATTTGTGAAAACGAAGTTAGATGTGAATGGAGCACGTTTTGTAGGAGATCAGGAAGCGGTCGTGAAAAAAGTAGCTGTGCTTGGAGGAGACGGAAATAAATATATCCATCAAGCGAAAAGAATGGGTGCAGATGTGTACGTGACTGGCGACCTTTATTTCCATGTCGCTCACGATGCCATGATGCTCGGACTGAATGTAGTGGACCCAGGTCATTACGCAGAAAAGATCATGAAAGAGGGCGTGAAGACAAAGCTAGAATCGCTATGTACAGATAAAAAATATGATGTGCAGTTCTTTGTATCAGAATCAAACACAAACCCGTTTCAATTTGTGTAAACAAAAACGTCAGAGCATAGCAGCTCTGACGTTTTTTTATTTCTTTGTTTTCACGCGAGGTAATATCTTAGAAAGAGGAACCGTCCGTTCAATTTTCCATGTTGATTCATCATCAGGTTCGTAGTTTTCTAAGAAACGAATGACTTCTTTTGTAATAGGTGTAGGTGTGGAAGCACCTGCAGTAACGGCAACGGTTTTTACCCCTTGGAGCCATTCAAGCTTTAGCTCACTTAGATCACCAATTCGGTAAGCCTGCGTTCCTGCAATCTCCATTGACACTTGCGCCAGACGATTTGAGTTATTGCTTTTTGGATCGCCGACCACAATGGTCAGATCGGCTTGGCCTGCTTGTTGTGACACAGCTTCCTGACGTACCTGTGTCGCAAGGCAGATCTCTTGATGGTACTCGACGTGAGGATATTTTTCTTTAATGAGCTCCATCAGATCATGAACATCCCACTGAGACATTGTCGTCTGATTGGTGATGAGCAGTTTATCTGACGTTAAATCGAGCGCTTTAATATCAGCTTCTGTTTCGACAAGGTGCACTTTGTCAGGTGCAACACCGACGGCTCCTTCTGGCTCAGGGTGACCCTTTTTCCCGATATAAATAATGTCATATCCATCAGCTGTTTTTTCTGAAATGAGTTCATGTGTTTTCATGACATCTGGACAGGTCGCATCAATGGCGACAAGGCCTTTTTCTTCTGCAATTTGACGGACTTCAGGAGATACGCCGTGAGCGGTGAAAATCACTGTGCCACTTTCAACCTGTTTTAAAATATCCAGACGGTTTGGTCCGTCCAGTGTGTATATTCCATCTTCTTCGAAGGCATCTGTGACATGTTTGTTGTGCACAATCATACCTAATATATAAATTGGGCGTGGCAAGTTTTTATCAAGTGCGGCATTTTTAGCAATGACCATTGCATCTACAACGCCATAGCAATAGCCACGCGGCGAAATTTTAATTACATTCATTTATTCGTCCTCCTGTAGGGAAGTGCTGCTAGAGAAGAACAATATAAAAAGCCGTGAAAAACGGCTTTTGATCATTCTCTTCCTTCATTATAGCCAAAGTAAGCGCATATATCAAAGATTGTTATACATGGGAAACACTTCGCCTTTAAAAGATCACTAGACATATAGTTTCGGAATGGAACTGCCCGATCTTTTTTTCGGTTTTGCTTCAGGAGCAGCTGATGTGTGTACAGTGGTTTTTTTGACAAGGATGTCCTCTGGTTCTTCTTCATTTCCTTCTTCTATTTCATCATCAACTGGTTCGTGCGGAACGTCTGTTTCTGCAGTGATTTCTTTTGGTTCTTCGTCTGCATCATTCGTATTTGTTTCATCGTCATCCGCACTGCCAAGCTGGCTATAGAGTTTAATCATGGCAGGCAAATTTCTGACTAAAGGACCGTATTGCTGAATCATAGGCGTGAATTGCTGCGCCATTCCGAGTACTTTTTGAACATTTCCTAACATGCTTGAAAGGTTCGCAGGGTTTGCGAAGCTCTGGATTCCTTGTAATCCCGCACCACCTCCAGCGCCGGAGATCCCTGCTCCTCCAGCTCCAGGAAGAAATTTTGCCAGCATGCCCTTAATTCCGGCTCCGCCGCCTAGTGCACGGCTTTCGCCTCCAGGAATGCCACCCATCCCGCGTAGACCGCCGCCTTGTACAGACGGAGAGCGAGGCATCATTTGTTGAAATTGGTTGCCTTGCCCTTGAAAAGGCTGTTCGATCGGAGCCTGCTGTCTCCGTTGAAAAATTCCGGGCTGTCCGCCATTTCCAAGGTGCCGGCGTGAGGGGCGATGCGGCTGAAAATCGCCCATAGGCCTTTGCCCTAACATACTTGTACCTCCCTTACTGCATTCTCTTTCTCTTCATAGGTTATGCAGGGAAGTATCATTTGGTTTCCTGTGAGAAAAGCGGACATGGTTTTTTTGCGGAAAATCAGCTATAATGAGGAGATGAGCAAAAAGGCATTGCCTTAAGGAGTGAAAACATGAAAGAAACGAAATTTACGACATATGAATTAAAGTCTTTTATTATAGATGCTATTCATGAACTGGGCTTTTATGAGCCGACTGATATTCAAAAAAGAATCATACCTGCTGTTTTAAAAGGTGAAAGCGTGATTGGACAGTCTCAAACAGGGACAGGGAAAACCCATGCGTATTTATTGCCGCTTATTCATTCAATTGATCCAAGCAAAGAGCAAGTACAAGTGGTCATTACTGCACCAACACGAGAATTAGCGAATCAAATTTTTAAAGAAGCACAAACGATCTTAAAAAATACGCCTCCAGAAGAAGAAATCAAGGCAAAGCTTTACATTGGCGGAACGGACAAGCAGAAATCCATTCAAAAGCTAAAGAATCAGCCGCACTTAGTGGTCGGCACTCCTGGACGTATTGCTGATCTTATTCATGAGCAAGCGCTGAATGTGTACAAAGCAACATCTCTTGTCATTGATGAAGCCGACCTTATGCTGGATATGGGCTTTTTAGAAGATGTGGATCGTATTGGTTCACAAATGCCAGAACAGTTGCAAATGCTCGTGTTCTCAGCAACTATTCCAGAAAAATTAAAACCTTTCCTCAAAAAATATATGGATAATCCGAAATATGCACATGTTGAACCGAAACGCATTACGGCTGAAAACATTCAGCATATTTTAGTTCCATCTAAACAACGTGATAAATTAAAATTACTTCATGAAATGGTGACGAATGTACAGCCTTATTTAGGGATCATCTTTGCCAATACGAAATCAACTGTTGATGAAATTGCCTCATTCCTACAGGAAAAAGGAATGAAAATTGGGGTACTTCATGGTGGTTTAACGCCTCGTGAACGTAAAAAAGTGATGAAACAAATTGAAGATTTGGAGTTCACATATATTGTGGCATCTGATCTTGCTGCCCGCGGGATTGATATTAAGGGCGTCAGCCACGTGATTAACTATGAGCTCCCATCCGATCTTGATTTTTATGTTCACCGTGTGGGAAGAACGGCTCGCGCTGGTTCATCTGGCATTGCAATGACCATTTATGATCTTGCTGATGAGGATGCACTCGTTCAAATTGAAAAAATGGGTGTTGTGTTTGAAAACAAAACGATTGTTCATGGCGAATGGCGAGATGCAGATGATCGTTTGAAGCGTCAAAGACGTAAAAAAGCACCAAATGAAATTGAAGAAAAAGCAAAACGTCTTGTCAGAAAACCGAAAGCCGTCAAACCTGGATATAAAAAGAAAATGACACGTGAGATGGATAAGATCAAAAGACAAGAACGTAGAAAGTCAAAGCGTAACGGAAAGTAGGGGGACACATTGTTGAAGATTGGATCACATGTATCCATGAGCGGAAAACATATGCTACTTGCAGCGAGTGAGGAAGCTGCCTCTTATGGTTCAAATACTTTTATGATTTATACAGGTGCACCACAAAATACGCGCCGTAAAAAAATTGAAGATCTCAATATTGAAGCTGGACAAGCGCATATGAAAGAGCATGGTATGACAGATATCGTCGTTCATGCACCGTATATTATCAATATTGGGAACACAGTGAATCCAGCGACATTTGAGCTTGGAGTGGACTTCCTTCGCTCTGAGATAGAGCGTACAGAAGCGCTAGGTGCAAGACAAATTGTTCTTCATCCGGGTGCGCATGTTGGAGCAGGTGCAGATGCTGGAATTCAAAAAATCATTGAAGGTCTCAATGAAGTCATTGTGAAGGGGCAGGAGGTTCAAATTGCGCTGGAAACAATGGCAGGAAAAGGATCAGAGTGCGGAAGAAGCTTTGAAGAGCTTGCCCAAATTATTGACGGTGTGACACATAACGAAGCACTTTCTGTTTGCTTTGATACGTGTCACACGCACGATGCAGGTTATCCCATTGTGAGTGATTTTGATGGAGTATTAGAAGAATTTGATCGAATTGTCGGGATCGACCGAATCAAAGTTCTTCATATTAATGACAGTAAAAATGTACAAGGCGCAAGAAAAGACCGACATGAAAATATCGGTTTTGGAGAAATTGGTTTTGATGCCCTGAGCTATATCGTTCATCATCCACAGCTTCAAGATGTGCCGAAGATTCTAGAAACGCCTTATGTAGGTGAAGATAAAAAGAACAAGAAACCACCTTATAAATTCGAAATTGCGATGCTGAAAGAAAAGCAATTTGATGAAGGTTTACTAGATAAGATTACGGGTCAATAAAAAGTGCATGCAATGTGATGAGGTGCCGCTAAATGCGGCCCTTTTTTGCCTAATTTGTGAATTGATTAAACAGATCATTGACGGTCTGTGCTGTCTGTTTAGACGTAATCGCTTCCACTTGCTTAAGCAGCCGGTTGCGCTCTGCATCATTAAAAATATTGACGTTTTTCCCATTCATGAGTTTGGCGACCTCTGCAGCCTGATTGGATGTTAAGCTGACCCCATACTGTTTCGCATACCTTAACAAGTCATTTGCTGTGATCTGATTCAGACGCTGCAACACAATTTTTTGAATTAAAATCAATTCCATTCCTCCCCTCTGTATCAATGTATGGGCGAAAACGGAAAATGTGCAAAAAATTTTATTTTACTCTGTGAAATGATAAAATAGTAAAGTGAATAAAATGTTCATTGAAAACTAAACATGTGTAGAAGGGAGAACGTATGGCAAATAGTAAACAGCATAAAAAGGAATCAGTGCCTCATTTTATTTTGAGAATTTTTCTGATTCTAGTAGGAGCTGCATGTGCAGCAGTCAGCATTGAATTATTTTTAGTGCCAAACAATATTATTGATGGAGGCATCATCGGTATTTCGCTTATTTTGGATTATCTTTTTACGGATAACCCATTCATTAATTTTGCGACGATTGTTGTCATTTTAAATATTCCATTTATGATATCAGGATACAAACATATTGGGAAAACCTTTTTGGTTTCCACTGTGATTGGGATTGTCAGCTTGGCCGTGATTGAATCTTCACTTCATCATGTAGAAGCATTTACGACGCAGCCGATTTTAGCTACTGTATTTGGAGGGCTGTTACTCGGGTTTGGCGTTGGGCTTGTGATACGGAATGGAGGCTCAATGGACGGAACGGAAATCTTAGGAATTCTTCTGACGAAAAAAATTCCTTTCTCCGTCGGTGAGTTTGTCATGATCGTCAATGTGTTCATTTTTATTTGGGCGGGCTTTGTCTTCGGACCGGAGCAAGCTATGTATTCTGTCATGACATATTATTTGGCAATGAAAACAATTGATGCTGTTATTCAAGGGCTTGATGAAACAAAAGCGGTCATTATCGTTTCGGATTATTATGATGAAATTTCAGATGCGATCCTTCATCGTCTCGGCAGGGGAACCACCAAACTTAGAGGAAAAGGCGGCTATACCGATGAAGAAAAAGATGTCATTTACGCCGTCGTGACAAGACTTGAAATTACGAAGCTGAAATCTATCGTGTTTGAAATTGATGGTCAAGCCTTTATTACGATTATGGATACGCATGAAACAAAAGGCGGTAAATTCAAAACAGCCATTCATTAGCTTTTATTTTACTTTTTTATCTTTCTTTTATATAATGAAATGTATGTATGGACAAAGAAAATGGCTTTTGCCATTTTCTTTTTGTTGTATAAATCGTAATCATTCTTTTTATATTGGATTAAAGGTGGAAGATTTATGGCAAAGCCAATTATTGAAATGAAGGACATTTCGTATTCATATGGACAGCGAAATGTCATCGATCACATTCATTTAACAGTAGAGGAAGGAAACTTTCTAGCACTTGTTGGACCGAATGGATCTGGTAAAACAACCTTATTAAAATGCCTGCTTGGCTTGATTAAACCCCAGCAGGGAGAATTGAAGCTCTTTGGCACACCTGCTCAAAAATTTAAAGACTGGGATCAAATTGGATTTGTTTCTCAAAAGGCGAATAGCTTTAATACAGGTTTTCCTGCTTCTGTATACGAGGTCGTGGCAAGTGGTTTAACGGCGAAGATTGGTTTATTCAAACGCATGAGTAAGCAGGATAAGCTTCAAGTAGATGAGGCCATACGTTCAGTTGGTATACAAAACTTAAAACATCAAAACATTGGTGAGCTTTCAGGCGGTCAGCAGCAGCGTACATTTATTGCCCGTGCACTCGTCAGTCAGCCGAAGCTGCTTATTTTAGATGAGCCGACTGTGGGTGTAGACCAAAGAACAGTAGAGGGCTTTTATCAGCTGTTAGAAACATTGAACAAAGAAAAAGGAATGTCTTTAATTCTCGTTACACATGATGTAGGAACCGTTTCTGACAAAGTCACGCATGTGGCTTGTTTAAATCAGACACTTCATTTTCATGGAGATGCGGAAACGTTTGATTCGATGGATGATCAGGCGCTTTCTCAGTTTTACGGACATGACATTCAAGTGATTCATCACGATCATCACCATCATGGGGGACATGAATAATGCTATTTCCATTTTTTCATTATGAATTTTTACAAAATGCGTTTATCGCAGGTATGCTGATCGGCTTTATTGCGCCCTTACTTGGTGTATTTATTGTCGTGAGAAGGCTCTCTCTCATCGCAGATGCGCTTAGTCACGTGTCACTTGCTGGGATAGCGGCAAGTTTATTCCTTGATAAAAAGTTTGGACTTTTGACAGGGGTTAGCCCGCTTTACTTAGGAATGGCTTTTTCTGTGGCTGGCTCATTGTTTATCGAACGTCTGCGCTCTGTGTATAAACATTATCAGGAGCTGGCGATTCCCATTATTTTATCAGGTGGTATTGGGATCTCTGTTATTTTCATTTCACTTGCAAATGGTTTTAATACAGATTTGTTCAGTTATTTGTTCGGAAGTGTCAGTGCGGTTTCAAGACTCGATCTCTGGATTATTGTTGGGATCTCACTTGTCGTTGTATTAGTGGTTGTGCTCTTGTATAAAGAATTGTTTTTGCTTTCTTTTGATGAAGAACATGCGAAGGCTTCTGGTATTTCAGCTAAGTGGATTCATTTTATTTTTATTTTAGTCGTTGCACTTGTCATCGCAGCATCGATGCGTATTGTCGGTACACTCCTAGTGTCCGCACTCATGACACTGCCTGTTGCGGCAAGTATTCGGATTGCCAAAGGATTTAAACAGGCGATTTTCCTTTCCATCTTATTTGGGGAATTGTCTGTTATGGTCGGCTTGATTTTAAGTTATTATCTTGATTTAGCGCCGGGTGGAACCATTGTGATGTTGTCTATTTTGATTTTAATCGGGTGTATTAGTATTGGGAAATTCAGAAGGGGGAATCATCATGAACGTACAAGAAGCGCTTGATTTATTAAAGGAAAAAGGCTATAAATATACAAGCAAACGTGAAGATATGCTTCAATTGTTTTCTGATTCTGATAAATACTTGACCGCTAAAAATGTATTAACAGCTTTAAGTGAAGATTACCCAGGGCTTAGTTTTGATACGATTTATCGAAACCTGTCTTTATATGAAGATCTTGGGATATTAGAGACAACGGAATTATCAGGGGAGAAACTGTTCCGTTTTAAATGTTCGTTTTCCCATCATCATCATCACTTTATTTGTTTGACGTGTGGTAAAACAAAGGAAATCGACGCTTGCCCTATGGACAAGCTTGATGCTGATCTAGAGGATTATCACATTAGCGGACATAAATTTGAAATTTACGGAACGTGTCCTTCTTGCGAACCGAAAGAAGTTCATTCATGAAAGAAGCCAGCCGATGGGCTGGCTTTTTGTTTTGCGATCTTGAAAACGTTTTACAAAGGATAGCTGTTTCATTAAAATGAGAACAATAGATCATCTATAGAAGCAGATTTGAGTCTTTAGAAATAGGGGGAGTGGTCAAAGGTGGCACATTATGTTGTTTTCGATGTAGGCGGAACAAAAACAAAGCATGGGGTCATGGATCGAAATGGTGAGCTGATCACGAGCGGCGACTACGAAACAAACTGCCGACAGCTTGAGCCGTTTTTAGAGGACATGGAGAACGTGGTGAAAGAGTATCAAAGGACTTGGGATATCAAAGGGATTGCGATGAGTCTTCCGGGTTTTGTTGACAGTCAAACGGGTTATACGGAATTTGCAGGAGCGATTATTGCTTTAAATGGTCAAAATGTCAAAACGCTTTTGGAAGAAAAAACATCACTTCGTGTAGAAGTAGAAAATGATGCGAACTGTGCAGCTCTGGCTGAAAAATTTAGTGGTCATGCGAAAGAGTGTGACAGCTTTATATGTATGACGCTTGGGACTGGTGTCGGCGGTGGTATTTTTGCTGGTGGCGAGCTTGTGCGCGGTGCCTCTTTTCGCGGCGGTGAATTTGGTATGATGCTGACAGAAACAGAAAATGGTCAGTTTACCACACTCAACAGCAGTGCTTCGACAGCTGGATTGATACGAAGCTACAAAGAGCAGCAGGGCATTCCACAAAGTCAGCAAATCGACGGTCAAGAAATCTTTGAAAAAGCCAAGCATGATCCGGCCATTGAGAAGATGATCGATCAGTGGTACAAACGAATCGCAATTGGTATTTACAATGTGGCAACAGTTCTCAATCCAGAGAAAATCCTCATTGGCGGGGGCGTGAGTGCAAGGCCCGATTTGATTCCAAACATTGAGAAACATTTACATACTTTGCATGCATGGAAAAACATACAGGTGACACTGGAAACGTGCTATTACTTCAATCAGGCAGGTATGATGGGTGCACTTTATCATTTTTTAATAAAAGAAGGACATCATCGTACAATCAAAAAGTCGATACATTAAACGGATCGGCTTCAGCGTGTAGACAAACCGTCGCATTCTTTGTCAGTCCTGCGTGCTGGTGCTCACGAATGTCAAATTCGCTCCGCGCCAGTACTCGTCCTTCCTAGGGCTGCAAAGGTTTTCTATCACGCTGAAACGAAGACAAAGGGCTAAAATCAAGTTCATTTTAGCCCTTTGTCAACAATCTGAAGCCGATACATTAAAAACGTATCGGCTTTTGATCTGTTTTAGTAAGCAGTTTGCAGTCGCTTTTCATACTGTTTGATCCATTGGGATGCTTCTTGCCAGTTATTAACGCGAATGATCCGTTCATCAATTGGCATTTGATTATACGGTGAGTTAAACAGAATCACTGGAATGTCAGCTTCTTTTGCAATCATTGTGGCATTGCCATGGTGATCTTCAAAAAACACATCGATCTTATGTTTTTGAACAGCTTCCACCTTATGATGTCCGCCAACAAGCTCGATATCGTCGTAATGGACATGATTCTCCTCAAACCATTTGTAGGTGATGTCTGAGTGATGCTGCCTTCTGGCTGTGATATAAATCAATTGATGATGATGTTTCATTTGATTGAGGATTTCTTTTGCACCCTCGGCAGGCTTTGCCTGTTTATAAATAAGAGGCTCATACTCATTCATCCAGCCCCAAAATTCTTCATTTGAAATCTTTAAAAGCTTCGTCAAATCATATTCCGTCATATCATCTAGTGTGATGTCACATTGAAACGACTCATTTAAGTAGGGGACAAAGGTGTCCTGCGCCGTGACTGTGCCATCGATATCAATTCCTAAACGTAACATGCCCACACTCCTCATATTTATCCTCTTAAAGTGTAACATAATCAATTCACAATTCCAGCAAGTTTTAGCAAACATGAAACAGACATTTTTGCTCATACTAAAAAAGCTCCTTTCTATTAACCAAAAGGGGGAATTGATCATGGAAAGAGACGAAGATTTCAGAAGAAATGATCGTGAAATCGACACACACTTTAGTAATGATGATGGCTATTTAGAGGAAACAGCTGCTGAAATTGCAGAGCCATATCAAGCATCAAGAGATCGTGAAGACAGAAGAGAACGTGACCATGTAGGTGACGATTCAGGCAGTAAGGGGATAGGCTATACAGCACTCGCGATTGCGATTATCTCATTATTTGTCTTGCCGGTGCTATTAGGCGTAGCGGCAATCGTCGTTGGTTATATTGCAAGAAGAAAAGGAGCACATGCGCTTGGCGCGTGGTCAATCGGGATCGGAATCGTTTCCGTCATCCTCGGCATCTTTATCACCCCGTTCTTTTAACAGGACAGGAACAGAAAACGCCTGACAGTGATGTCAGGCGTTCTTTGTTATGCGTTCGCTTGTTTTGCTTTTTCAGCTTCCATTTTTGCATAATGTTCTTCAGCGATTTTATCGATTTCTTTTTTCAGTTCTTCGACCATTGTTTCTTCTGGCACTTTCCGAACGATTTCACCTTTGCGGAATAAGAGGCCTTCACCTCTAGCGCCAGCGATGCCGATATCAGCTTCACGCGCTTCACCCGGACCGTTTACAGCACATCCGAGAACAGCTACTTTGATTGGTGCTTTAATTTTAGAAATATATTCTTCGACTTCATTTGCAATGCTAATGAGGTCAATTTCAATTCGTCCACAAGTTGGACATGAGATGAGTGTTGCTGCATTAGATGCAAGGCCAAATGATTTTAATAATTCACGTGCCACTTTGACCTCTTCGACCGGGTCAGCACTTAATGAAATACGGAGTGTGTTACCAATCCCCATATTCAAGATTGCGCCAAGACCAGCTGCACTTTTGACCGTACCTGCAAATAACGTACCTGATTCTGTAATCCCAAGATGAAGAGGATAATCAAAGGCTTTTGCTGCTTTTTCGTATGCCTCAATCGCAAGGTTTACATCAGATGCTTTCATACTGACAATGATGTCATGAAAGTCTAGGTCTTCTAAAATTTTAATGTGATGCAGTGCACTTTCAACCATACCATCTGCGGTTGGATAGCCGTATTTATCAAGAATCTTTTTCTCGAGCGAACCGGCGTTTACCCCAATACGAATTGGAATGCCTTTTTCTTTTGCCGCTTTCACAACAGCTTCGACTTTTTCTCGTCTTCCGATGTTTCCTGGGTTGATACGAATTTTGTCTGCACCTGCTTCAATGGCTTTCAGTGCAAGCTTATAGTCAAAATGAATGTCGACAACAAGGGGGATGTTGATTTGTTTTTTAATGTCCGCAATCGCATTTGCTGCACGCTCATCTGGGCATGCGACACGCACGATTTGACAGCCAGCTTCTTCTAAACGTTTAATTTCAGCTACTGTCGCTTCGACATCATGTGTTTTGGTTGTCGCCATACTTTGAATGACGACTTCATTGTTTCCACCTATAGTTAAAGGTCCCACTTTGACGGGACGCGTTTTTGTACGATGTGTGACTTCACTCACTTGTCAATCGCTCCTTAGTGTACATGCAATTCGTTTGCAGTGTACGACGTGTTTTACATCTCATATTGTAACAGTCTCTTTGTATGAATGACAAGGAATTAACGTTTTATCTCTTATAGACCGGAAACTTGTATGTGCTGCCTGCCCGAATTTCGTTCGCTTTGACGCCTTGATTCAGTGCTTCAAAGTCTTCGATCACTTCATCTAATGGCTTACTTGTATGCACGATAGAGACGACGGTTTGTCCTTGTTTAACAGTGACAGTTTTATATGCCTGTTTTTCAGCTGTTTGAAAGGCGCTGGCGGGAACAGCAGGGCCTTCCTGAACGGGGATCGTTCCATTTTTTAAATCAAAAAAGATAATAAAGAGGACAAACAAACTGACTAGTAAAAAAATAATTCGCCGCATTTTACTCACCGCTTTTAAGAGTTTACTTCAGATTATGCATGTCCCTGAGTTGATAGAACAAAAAAGAGTGAAAAAGCTAGGAAGGGTGGTTCTAGTGAGTTCTAGTAAGACTTGTAAGTGAAAAAAGTTTGGAAAAAGCAATCCTAAGCCCTTTCTTTATTATGATAAAATCAAAACAGGGGGAGAGTATATGAAGAAAATCAGTCAGCATATATATGTAAGAACACTAACAGAAAGTGATGCAGAAGCACTATTAACACTTGAACGAGAAAACCGCACTTATTTTCAGCAATTTACTCCTTTGGTTCAGGATGATTTTTTTACTGTACCTCGTCAAAAGGAACGGATTAACCGCAGTATGCAAAGGCGTGCAAAAGATGAAGCCTATATGCACGGTATTTTCTTAAATGAAACAGATGCATTAATTGGAACGATCTCACTCAATTCTGTTGAAAGAGGACCAATTCAAGGGGCTTTGCTTGGATATGTACTTGATGAAAAGCAAGGCGGGAAGGGGTATATGACAGAGGCGATTCGTTTGATTATCGATTATGCCTTTTATGAACTGTACCTTCACCGCATTGAGGCTGGCGTAAAACCATCTAACATTGGTTCCATTCGTGTGCTTGAGAAGACAGGGTTTGAAAATGAGGGACTTCATCGTAAAAAAGTAAAGATCAATGATAAGTGGGAGGATCACTATTTGTTTGCGATCATCCATCCAGATGAGTCATAGGGTCAAAACAAATATAAAAGCTCCCCAAAATGAGGGAGCTTACAGCGTGTAGACAAACCCTCGCATTCTTTGTCAGTCCTGCGCGCTGGTACTCACGAATGACAAATTCGCTCCGTAAAAGTAGCTGTCCTTCCTAGACTGCAAAGGTTTTCTATCACGCTGAAAAGAAGACAAAGGGCTAAAATCAACAACATTTTAGCCTTTTGTCAACAATCTGAAAGCTCCTCAAAATGAGGGAGCTTATTTTTTTGCAGGTATTTCTTTAACGACAAGATATAAGAAAATAAAGTTAATCACCCAATTTAATAAAAATGAGTTCGCAACCGGCGTGTTTAATGCACTCATGATGGCGAAAAAGACGGTTGTTAATGTGAGTGAATAGGCAGAGAGCTTCCAAAGCATTTGAAAGGACAGCTCTTTTTGCTGCATTCGTTTAATAAATGTGCCAAGCATGGCTAGGAATGTTGCGCTGATGAACATGAGAGCAGCAGTAGATAGGTACAGCAGGACACAAATGACAGGGATAATGATCGCTTGATTCTGGTTTGTGACGCTGGCAAGTTCATCTTTTGTGAGTGTTCCGCCAAGCAGCTGGTATGGAATATCTGTCATTTGTCCGTCAATGGCAATCACTGCTTTTTCTTTCAATAACGCAATGGCTGTTTGTTTTGATTCAAGCTCACTTGATTTTATTTTTTCAGCGGGATCAAAGATAATCGTGATGCCATTTTCTTCTTTTTCGATCGGCGTGCTTTGATCCGCTTGAAGCGTTCCTTTTTCAATGGAAAAGTCGGGTAAATCTTTTTTAATCACATGTTGAAATCCTGACATCGCATTTGAAATCTCTTGGCTCATATGATAGCCCTGGGGGACAGCTGCGATGATCGAAAGGATAAAGATGAATAAAATGGCCTTTCCAATCCCAGTAAAACGTGCTCTGGCAATATCTTTTGGTGAATAAATTCCTTTTAACAATAAACTAAATACGTTCAACCGATTCACTTCCTACATTCTTTTCTATTTCTCACATTGTATCAATGTCTATCCATCCAGTACAAGTACGGCCTTCATTACTGGTTAAGATAGAAGGAATGAGGCATAATGTATACAGCATATAAAAAGGAGGCGGCAGCGGATTGGACGTGCTGTATTGGATTTTGATCGGCTGTGCATTTATCATTGCGTTTGTGGGACTTGTCTATCCAATCATTCCTAGTGTGGTTTTCATGGTTCTTGGGTTTATTTTATATGGGCTCTTTTTTAGCTTTGAGAAATTGACGCTCACCTTTTGGCTCATTCAAGCCATGTTTACAGCTGTGTTATTTGCCGCAGATTATGTCTCCAATCTGATTGGGGTGAAACGCTTTGGCGGCAGCCGGGCGGCCATTTGGGGAAGTACCATTGGGCTTTTAGCCGGTCCTTTTGTGATTCCGATTGCTGGAATTATCATTGGTCCATTTATCGGCAGTGTCATCGCAGAGCTGCTCGTTCATCAAAAAGATCTGAAGACAAGTGTGAAAGTTGGGCTTGGCTCATTAATTGGTTTTGTGTCAGGCGTATTTGCAAAAGGGTTGATTCAAGCACTGATGCTGGGAATCTTTTTGTTTTATGTGCTTCGCTAAATGGAAAATCGGTGTTTAAAACTCTTTCTGAAGGGTTAAATACAAAATAAACACTGAAATGTTTCAGATCATGAGCAATAACGTTGAAACAAGCCGTTTCTTTTGATACTCTTTGATTAGGGTGAATTGCTTGCTTACTAAGGAAGCATTTCAGTACATACATTTCTAAGGAGGAATTTAACCATGGCTTTTAAACTTCCAGAATTACCATATGCTTACGATGCATTAGAACCACATATCGACAAGGAAACAATGACGATTCACCACACAAAACACCACAACACTTATGTAACAAACTTAAACAAAGCAATCGAAGGTGTATCAGCTCTTGAAGATCAATCAATTGAAGAGCTAGTGGCTAACTTGAACTCTGTGCCTGAAAACATTCGTACAGCTGTACGTAACAATGGCGGAGGACATGCGAACCACTCATTATTCTGGACGCTTCTTTCACCAAACGGTGGCGGCGCACCAACTGGTGAACTTGCAGATGCGATCGAAAAAGAATTAGGCGGATTTGAAAAATTCAAATCTGATTTCGCTGCAGCAGCTGCAGGACGCTTTGGTTCTGGTTGGGCATGGCTTGTTGTGAACAATGGCAAACTTGAAATCACAAGCACACCAAACCAAGATTCTCCTTTAACTGAAGGAAAAACACCAATCCTAGGACTAGACGTTTGGGAGCATGCTTACTACCTAAACTACCAAAACCGTCGTCCTGATTACATTTCAGCATTCTGGAATGTTGTGAACTGGGATGAAGTGGCTCGCCTTTACAGCGAAGCTAAATAAATGATTTGATTTGAAAAGACCTGCTTCTCTCTGAGAGCGGGTCTTTTTATATTTTCCCTCCTTTTTTTACATATCTGCCTTTTGATGAGACAGACTATTGTGTAGAAAAGGAGAATGAATGATATGAGCAGATTAAAGAAAATGTTCGGGGACATGGATGTCACAAGAGATTTATTGCTCCTCCTCACGATTGGCGGATTATACGCACTTGCGATTGCGCTTTCGAATACGTTTGTGAACGTGTATTTATGGAAACAGTCTGGGCGATTTACAGATCTTGCGATTTATAACTTGGCGATAGTTGTCCTTCAGCCCATTACCTTTTTATTTGCTGGTCGGCTCGCTAAAAAAATAGATCGTGCATTTGTCCTTCGTTTCGGTGTCATCTTCTTAGCCGCTTTTTACTTAATTGTTCTCATGGCAGGAGAGCAAGCGGCAGCTCGGCTCGTGTTACTAGGCAGTGTGCTTGGAATCGGCTATGGTTTTTACTGGCTTGCCTTTAACGTGCTCACTTTTGAGATCACTGAACCTGAAACAAGGGATTTCTTTAATGGATTTTTAGGAGTGCTTACCTCTACAGCCGGTATGATTGGGCCGCTCATTGCAGGAATTGTGATTTCTCAATTAACGGATGATACAGGCTATACAGTGATTTTCACTTTATCGCTTTTTTTGTTTTCACTAGCGGTGGTGATGAGTTTTTTCCTCAAGAGGAGACAATCAAAAGGAAAATTTATCATTAAGCAAATTTGGAAAGAGCGCCATGCGGACGAGAATTGGCGTAAGATCACAACTGCTCACTTTTTTCAGGGGCTCCGTGAAGGCGTGTTTGTCTTTTTAATCAGTGTCTTTGTGTTTATTGCAACAAACAGTGAGCTTGCTTTAGGCACATTTGGTCTAGTCAATTCAGGTGTTGCCTTTTTTGCCTATTTTTTTGCTACTCGTTTGATTAAGAAAAAATGGCGCAAAAAAGCGATTATGCTTGGCGGGCTTATTTTATACGGCGCTTTATTTTTAATCGTCTTTCACTTGTCCTATGTATCACTGCTTATGTACGCAGTAGCCATTGCGATCGGCTACCCGCTTCTGCTAGTTCCGTATGTCTCTTTAACTTACGATGTCATCGGTCATGCCAGATATGCAAGAAAAGCCCGAATTGAATATATTGTCGTCAGAGAACTATTTTTAAATGCAGGGCGTATTTGTTCGATTGTCTTTTTTCTTTTATCTGTCACCTTACTGGGCGATCGGCTTGGAATTCCTGCTTCACTTGTCGTACTCGGAGCGGGGCACACCCTTATTTATTATTTTGTAAAGGACATTCATTTAAAAGAGAAAACAGCTGATATAGAAGAGGCTGACGGTCAAAAGCCTGTTTCTCAAACGAACCTTATGAAGGGAGAAAGGTAAAATTTCTTACCAATGGAACATCAAATTTCTAGATAAATGATAGAAAAACCGCTAAAATGATGATGGCACCTTTTATACACAAAAAGGGGTGCCATTTCTTTCTTGATAGAAAAGGTGATGTGATGAGAAACAAGAAAAACAAAAAAGACGCGAAGGAAGGGCGCAAAACACTTCCGATCCGGCTGAATTTATTATTTTTAGCTGCGTTCATTATTTTTACCGGTGTTGTGGTCAGACTCGGTTTTGTGCAGATTGTGAATGGAGAAGATTATAAAAAGCAGGCAGAAAAACAAGAAGACGTAAATGTCAGCTCATCTGCTCCGCGCGGAAAAATTTATGATCGAAATTATAACACGATTGTCAGCAATAAAGCGCTAAATGCCATTACATATACGAGAACCTCGACGACTTCACAAGAAGAGCGGCTCAAAGTGGCAACAAAATTAGCGGATATGATTCACGTAAGTACGAAGAAAATCACAGATCGTGATAAAAAAGATTTCTGGATCTTAACCCATCCGAATGAAGCGAAAAAGCTTGTTCAAAAAGAAGCCGATTTAAAGGGTGACGATAAGGTCTCTGATGATAAACTATACGAGCTCCAGCTGAAACGCATCACAGACAAGGAATTAAATCAACTGACGAAAAAAGATTTGCAAGTGCTTGCGATTAAAAGACAAATGGATGCAGGCTATGCACTTACGCCTCAATTCATTAAAAACGAAGATGTTAAACCAAGTGAAATTGCTTACGTCTCTGAGCATTTGGACGAGCTGCCAGGTGTAGATGTCACAACAGATTGGTCACGCAGCTATCCTTATAAAGGACTGCTTCGCAGTATGCTCGGCAGTGTGTCTTCAAGTGATGAAGGTCTTCCGTCGTCACTGCTTGAACATTATCTATCACTCGGCTACAGCCGAAATGATCGTGTAGGAAAAAGCTATCTTGAATATCAATATGAAGATGTCCTGCAAGGTCAAAAAGAAAAAGAACAAAGTACAACGGATAAAGAAGGCAATGTCACAAGCTCTAAAGTGTTAACAGAAGGAAAGAGCGGGAAAGACCTTGTGCTGACGATTGATATTCAGCTGCAAAAAGCGGTGGAAAAAATCATCGAAAAGAACTTGAAAAGTGCGAAGCAAAGAGGCGGCACAGAACTTCTTGATCGTGCGTTTGTTGTCATGATGGACCCGAGAAATGGGGAAGTGCTCTCGATTGCGGGTAAACAGATTACCAATAAGAATGGGACATACAAATTTGATGACTATGCACTAGGAACGATGACATCATCATATGCGATGGGATCAGCAGTAAAAGGGGCAACTGTACTGACAGGTTATAAAACAGGCGTCCTTCACATTGGAAGCACCCAATACGATGAACCGCTCTATATCGCTCAGTCACCGCCGAAAAAATCCTATCAAAATATGGGACTCATTAATGATTTAACCGCACTAGAACGTTCATCAAACGTGTATATGTTTAAAACAGCGATTGCAATCGGGAAAGGGGAATATCGTAAGAATCAGCCGCTCCCAATTGATACAAAGGCGTTTGATACGTTCCGTTACAATTTTAGTAAATTTGGTCTTGGAGTGGAGACAGGTATTGACCTGCCAAACGAAGCAACTGGCTATCGTGGAACGTCTACACAATCCGGTCTTTTACTTGACTATGCGATTGGACAATATGACACGTTTACACCGCTACAAATGGCGCAATACGTCTCAACGATTGCCAATGGCGGCTATCGTTTACGTCCTCAGCTCGTAAAAGAAGTGAGAGAGCCAGATCCGCAAAGAGGCATTGGGGCTGTAACGGAGTCCGTCAAGCCGGATGTACTGAATAAGCTCGATATGACAAGTGATGAGATCAAACGCGTACAGCAAGGATTCAAGCTTGTGATGCAGAACCCAAGAGGGACAGCATATTCGAACTTTGGCAACAAAAAATACAATCCAGCTGGCAAAACAGGGACCGCTCAATCATTCTATGACGGCCCGATTAAAAGCAAACGAGGCACACCGACGTATAACACAACACTTGTTGCGTATGCGCCTGCTGATAATCCAGAAGTAGCGATTTCAGTTGTCGTGCCTTGGGTGTATCAAGATTACAACCAGCGCTATCCGATTACAAATGATATTGGTGAACAAGTATTAGACAAGTACTTTGAACTGAAATCGAAACAGGAAAGCAATGATACACAAGCGAAGAACAAAAACAAAATTGAAAATGAAGCAGAAACAAATAACTAGACCTATTCTAGGTAAAAACGCTCACTTTTTGTGGGCGTTTTTTTATATTTTCTTCAAACTTTTCGATATAAATTGACAAAAATCATAAAAAACCCCGCAATTTCTCTACAAATCTTCGACATTTACAAAACCTTAACATTCCATTTAAACGAAATTAATAAAGAACCTTTAATGTATTACTCGTAGGACAAATTATTCAGGGGGTATTCTTGAAATGAAAAAGAACAAATTATGGCTGCTTACTTTCCTTACTATCGCATTGTTAGCATTCGTCACAGCATGCGGAAACAGCAGCTCAAGCGGAGATTCAAAAGACAGTAAAGGAAATGCTTCAAACAAAGATGAGGCATCAGGTTCCATTACCATCTCAGGATCATCTGCGATGCAGCCTTTAGTTCTTGCGGCAGCAGAAAAATTCATGGATAAACATCCAAAAGCCGATATTCAAGTACAAGCCGGCGGTTCAGGAACAGGACTTTCTCAAGTATCAGAAGGATCTGTACAAATTGGTAACTCAGATGTATTCGCAGAAGAGAAAGACGGAATCGACGCAAAAGCTTTAAAAGACCACAAAGTAGCAGTTGTTGGAATGGCGGCAGCTGTTAACCCTGAAGTTGGTGTCAAAGACATCACAAAGGACGAATTGAAAAAAATCTTCACTGGTAAAATCAAAAACTGGAAAGAGCTTGGCGGGAAAGACCAAAAAATCACACTTGTGAACAGACCAGACTCATCAGGAACTCGTGCAACATTTGTGAAATATGCACTTGACGGCGCGACACCTGCAGAAGGAATCACAGAGGATTCTTCAAACACAGTGAAAAAGTTGATTGCAGAAACACCAGGTGCGATTGGGTACCTAGCATTCTCTTATTTAACAGATGACAAAATTACACCGCTTAGCATTGATGGTGTGAAACCAGAAGAAAGCAATGTAGAAAGCGGTAAATATACAATTTGGGCATATGAGCACTCTTATACAAAAGGTGAGCCAGAAGGTTTAGCAAAACAATTTTTAGATTACTTGATGAGTGACGAAGTACAAAAAGAAATTGTTAAAGACCAAGGCTACATCTCAGTCTCTAATATGAAAGTAGAAAGAGACGCAACAGGCAAACAAACAGATAAGTAAGAGGTCTTGAATTGATGATGAAGGAAAAGTGGAGCTTTTCACTTTTCCTTTTATGACATTCATAGGAGTGTAGAAAAAGATGAAACAGATAGAACATACAGAAGCGAGCGATCGACTGATCAGCTCGAAAAAAAATAGGCAAATGGATGAAGTAAGAGGAAGTATTTTGGTGAAATTTTGCGCATTCTTAATGATTGCTGTATCAATTGCCATCACGATCTTCCTTGGTATTAAGGGTTTACAATCTTTCATCGTAAATGGTGTAAGCCCAATTGAGTTCTTAACCAGTATCAATTGGAACCCTACAGCGGAAAATCCGCAATACGGCGCATTTCCATTTATCTTTGGATCAATCGCTGTCACGCTTCTATCAGCACTCATAGCAGCACCGCTAGGCATTGCAGGAGCGATCTTTATGACAGAAATTGCACCTGCATGGGGACGGAAAATTCTCCAGCCAGTGATTGAACTGCTTGTAGGGATTCCATCCGTTGTTTACGGATTCATAGGTCTTACAGTATTGGTGCCGTTTATTGGACACTTCAAGTCAAGCGGTTCAGGGCACAGTGTTTTAGCAGGAACGATTGTCCTGTCTATTATGATTCTGCCAACTGTTACATCCATTGCAACTGACGCAATGGCTTCACTTCCAAAAAGTTTACGTGAAGGATCGTATGCATTAGGCGCAACAAGATGGCAAACGATCAGACGTGTTCTTGTACCGGCAGCGCTTCCGACATTAATGACAGCGGTCGTACTTGGAATGGCAAGAGCATTTGGAGAAGCCCTTGCCGTTCAGATGGTCATTGGAAACACGCGTAATCTACCAGAAAGTATTATGGACACAGCTGGTACATTAACAACCATTATTACGTTAAACATGGGACATACAACGTATGGAAGTGTTGAAAACAATACACTTTGGTCAATGGGACTTGTCCTTCTAGTTGTATCATTTATGTTCATACTCATTATCAGATACTTGTCATCTAGGAGGAAGATTTAATGAATAGCAAAATGACCGATCGTTTTGCCACAATCGTTTTTGGATTATGTGCCGCCATTATTACGGCGATACTTGTTGGCTTGTTTTCTTATATCATCTTCAACGGTGCCAAAGAATTAAATTTTGACTTTTTGACTACCCGCTCAAGTGCGATTGGCTCTGGTGGCGGTATTAGGGATCAGCTGTTTAACTCGTTTTACATTTTATTTATTACAATGCTGTTTACCGTGCCTCTTGGCGTGGGCGGCGGGGTGTACATGGCAGAATATGCACCTCAAAACAAAGTGACTGATTTTATTCGTACATGTATTGAAGTGTTATCGTCTCTGCCTTCAATTGTCATCGGTATGTTTGGTTTGCTGATGTTTGTTAATTTAACAGGATGGGGCTATACGATCATCGGAGGAGCCCTTGCGCTAACTGTCTTTAATCTGCCAGTGATGGTCAGGGTGACAGAAGATGCACTTCGATCTGTACCGAAGGATCAAAAGGAAGCATCGCTTGCGCTCGGTGTGACAAAGTGGCATACAGTGAAGACGGTTCTGATCCCAGGTGCGATTCCATCCATTATTACCGGAGCGATTTTAGCATCGGGAAGAGTTTTCGGTGAGGCGGCTGCTCTTCTTTTCACAGCAGGTCTTTCAACACCGCGTCTTGATTTTACAAACTGGAGTCCTTTCTCCGATACGTCACCACTCAATATTTTTAGACCGGCAGAAACATTAGCCGTTCATATATGGAACGTCAATACACAGGGGATTATTCCAGATGCAGAGGCCATTGCAAATGGTGCATCAGCCGTACTTGTGCTCTCTGTATTAGTATTCAACTTAGCAGCTAGATGGCTTGGTTCATTTATTCATAAGAAGCTTACGTCAAAATAAATAGTGAGAGGTGTGAAGGGGAAATGGTTCAAATGCTAGCAGAAAAAAAAGAGATTGCAGCAAAAAAGGCTCCACTTCAAGCGGAACAGATTCTACAGGTGCAGGATTTAAGTATTTATTATGGTGAAAAAAGAGCAGTCAATCAAATTTCATTTGAAATTGAAAAAAATGCAATCACTGCATTAATCGGCCCATCGGGGTGCGGAAAATCGACTTTTTTACGCAGCATTAACCGCATGAACGACCTAATTCCAGGTGCACGAAGTGAAGGGGCGATCATGTACGAAGGATTAAATATTTTGGATGACCGTATTAATGTGGTGAATTTAAGAAGAGAAATCGGGATGGTCTTCCAAAAGCCAAATCCATTTCCTAAATCCATCTACAACAACATTACGCATGCGTTAAAATATGCGGGTGAAAAAAGGAAATCAGTGCTTGATGATGCGGTAGAAGAAAGTTTAACAAAGGCAGCGCTATGGGATGAGGTCAAAGATCGCTTGCACCGCTCTGCCTTATCATTATCAGGCGGCCAGCAGCAGCGTCTCTGTATTGCACGTACCCTTGCGATGAAACCTAGCGTGCTTTTATTAGATGAACCGGCTTCTGCCTTAGACCCGATCTCAAATGCAAAAATTGAAGAGCTATTATCGGAATTAAAACATGATTATTCGATTGTCATTGTCACACACAATATGCAGCAAGCGTTACGTGTATCTGATCATACAGCCTTTTTCCTGAACGGTGATCTAGTGGAATACGATGCGACTGAACGTATCTTTACACGTCCTGCGCAGCAAAAAACAGAAGACTATATTAATGGTCGATTTGGATAAGGCGGGTGGATTTTGATGAATGCAGTAGCAACTGAAACAGCTAAAAAAGAAGTGTTTCGTGTGAATGATATGAACCTTTGGTACGGACAGCATCATGCACTGAAGCATATTGATTTAGACATTAAAGAGCATGAGGTCACAGCGATTATCGGTCCGTCCGGCTGCGGAAAGTCAACATTTATAAAGACCTTAAATCTCATGGTCAAAACAGTGCCAGGTGTGAAAATCACCGGGGATATGATGTATAACGGTGACAATATTTTAAAAGGCCGTGTCGATCTAGTGGAACTGCGTAAAAACGTCGGGATGGTCTTTCAAAAAGGAAACCCATTCCCTCAATCTATCTTTGATAATGTCGTCTACGGGCCAAGAATTCACGGGGTGAAGAGCAAGCAGCAATTGAAAGAAATCGCTGAAAAAGCGCTTCGTGATGTTGCCCTTTGGGATGAAGTGAAAGATCGATTAAGTGCGCCTGCATTAGGTCTTTCCGGCGGTCAGCAGCAGCGTCTTTGTATCGCAAGAGCCATTGCCACAAGCCCGGATATTCTATTAATGGATGAACCAACATCTGCGCTTGATCCTGTTTCAACATTAAAGATTGAAGAATTAATCATGAAACTGAAAGAGAAATATACGATTGCCATTGTGACGCATAATATGCAGCAAGCGGCAAGGGTATCAGACCGAACAGCGTTCTTTTTGATGGGCGAGCTTGTTGAGGTCAATGATACGAATGTGATGTTCTCAGAGCCAAATGATCAAAGAACAAATGATTATATATCAGGACGATTTGGATAATCAAAAACCCCCTGAAGGTCAATGCCGCCAGGGGGTTTTTGATGTTATTTTGTTAAGGCTTTGACGATTTGTTTGAATGTCATACCTGTTTTTAAATTGAATTTGCCGGCACGAATTTCTTTATGGTAGCCTGCGTCTATCACGTAATCATTAAAATCTTTAGACGAGTTGATGATTCCGTCCTTTTCAAGCATGTCTGAAACATCACTTGTGCTCATACCGTTTTTAATCACGAATTTAACCGTTTTGCCTTTTGGCTTGTCCGTTGTTTGTTTATCGTTCTGAGAATCGCCGTCTTCATTTGCTTTCAGCGCTTTTTCTTTATAATCAAGAAGTTGTTGATATGTTTCACGGCTGACGGAGACTTCTTTTTTAGAGTCTAAGTAATTTTTCACGTCAGTGTCTGTCACTTTCGCTGCGAGGGTTTCTTTTGTTGTAGAATCAGCTGCCGCTTCATCTTTTCCAGTAAGGAAAAAGACGATCGCCAGAACACCGGTTGCAAGAATCATACCTGCTGCAAACGTTTGGATGCTTTTTTTCGTCATACAAGCACCCTCTCGTTGTCTTTAATGATCATGTTCACATCTTCTACAGATACATGCTCAGCGCGCGCAATCGCCTCAGGAGACATGCCATTTTGATGCTTTGAAATGATTTGTCTTGCAATAGATGGATCAATTTCTGAATGCTTGCGGACAACGATGTTTGTTTCAAGCAATTCTTCTTCAAGAACCTTCATTTTCTTTTTCAGTTTATAGATTTCTTGCATTGCAGATAGTTGAAGTGTTTCAAGTTCCTGTTCGACTTCTTTAATCGGCTCTCTTTGAAAATATGAGAATGCGATCAGTACAATACTGACAACAAGCAATCCGATAATTGCAATTTCCATGTTTCATCACCTTTTATTCATATTTTAATGCTGAAAGCCAAAAAAGGCTCTCATGATTGTTTCAGACAGTTTTCGACCCTTCTTTTTTATACCATAAAAAAGCTAGTTTCAAAAGGAATTGCTGAAAAAATCACCTTTTTTTCATCATTTTTCTTTTTATAGGGAAACCAAGTATGAAAACCTTGCCCGCTGTTAAAATAAAAGAAGACGGATCAGATGAAAAAAAGCTGTGGTCCAAAGAGGGGGTTCTCACGTATACAGTACGACAAAGAACGTGTTTTTATAGGGGAGAAGGCGATTTTTCATCACATGACCAGACAATATGGATCAGGATGCGGGTGGAATGCATTGAAAAATGAAATTGGTGAAAAAACATTCTAGCATTCCTTAGCTAGAAGTGGTATTATAGTTAGGTCTGAATGTGAATTGATTTTAGTTTGGAGGGAAAAACATGCGCGTAAATATTACTCTAGCTTGCACTGAATGCGGTGAGCGTAACTATATTACTAAAAAGAATAAGCGAAACAATCCAGATCGCGTTGAATTCAAAAAGTATTGCTCACGTGATAAAAAACAAACTTTACATCGTGAAACAAAGTAAGCAGCAGGGAATTTTCCTGCTGTTTTTTTATGATGGGAGATGAACCTGTATGAAAAAGGAGCTCCGCCTTCAAACATTGGCCATGCTTGATCAGATAAGCGCTGAAGAGTTCAATCGCTACGCCGCTCTAATTCATGAACACGTGCTGCAGCTGTCAGAATGGAAACAGGCGAAAACGATTGCTTTGACTATGTCTAGGGGAAAAGAAATACCGACAATGCCTCTGATTGAAAAAGCGTGGGAAGAAGGAAAAACAGTTTGTATTCCCACCTGTTTTCCGAAAACAAAAGAGATGGTGTTTTATGAATATACACCTGAAACAAAGATGACATCCAGCTACTTTGGACTATTGGAGCCAGACCCTCTTGAGTCTACAGCTGTTCATAAAGAAGCCATTGATTTGATCATTGTCCCTGGGGTGTGCTTCGATCAACGTGGTTACCGGATTGGGTTTGGTGGGGGCTATTATGATCGCTACTTAGCGGACTACCACGGCGTAACCATTGCCCTTTGTTTGTCTTTACAGCAGACGAGGCATATTCAGGCTGAAGCGCACGACATACCGGTATCTATGATTGTCAGTGAAAAAGGTACGTTATATCAAAAGTGAAAGCCCGCTCATTGTCCAAAAACGGGCTTTTTGTGTTGAGCTCGTTTCATTAGCTCAGGGCATTTTAGCTAGTAGGAGTCATATATGAAAAAATTTCGAGGAAAGAAAAGATACTTCCGTAATTTGTGGGAGGAAGTGAATACTTTTGACTTACAACTCGATCATGATTATTGGTTCAATTTTTTTCATACCCATCTTGATTTTTGGGGTGTTGGGAAAAATAGCTTGAAAATAAGAAGAGAGCATATTAAAGCTCATGTCGCCTTGTACAATAGAACACTCAAGCTGCTTGAAGGTTTTGAAAAGCCATATCAAACATGGATTAGTATTTACGAACAAGATCCTGCATTAGACGCAGTATATATCCATACACCAAATCCAAACGACCTCAACTTTCCGCACAAGATCGAAGAGTTAGAGTGGAATGGTAAACTGCCTCATACGTTCAAGGATTTGATTGACCTTCAACAATTTGATGTATCTTATCTTCAAACAGAGTATGGAGAAGAGTTTTATATTCAATCAAAAGAACAAGGGATTAGGCTGTGAAAACTGACTAATAAAAGACGCCATTGTCAGTGATAAAAATGATGGTTTATGCATAAACAAATCCTATTTAAGCCACGATACGAACATAGGAGGGAATATGATGAATAAAATGATTTGGAGCATTGTGTTCACACTGTTTGCATTCGTTCTTGTGCAAAATCGTTATCGGCTCATGAATTTGATCTTAGGTCAAAACCAAGTGCGTCACTTTTTTATTAAATGGCTGATGAAAATCCCATATTTTCGGACGAAATTTATTCGCCAAGCATTCTAATCCCGCAAAAGCCGGGATTTTTTTTGTTGAGAAATGCGTATAAGAGTAATTCTTGCTATAATAATGTAAAAAATGGAGCGCGAATGAATGAATGTCATAGATAGTCTATTTTGGCGAGTGATTGATGAACTCAGACAAAAAGGATACGAGATGATTCAAAGTCCGTACCCAGAAGATGAAATCTTTTTTGAAGCACCACGAAACTCAGGATATGATCTCATCCGTCTCTATAGAAGAGATGTGAATTTTAGACAGGAGATCGTTCGAGATATGGAAGAGCAGGCCTTTCGGATGAATCAGTTGAGAGAAGCCATGCGTAAACGTTCTCTTCATCTCCTGCAACTACAATTTACAGCTGACCATCCAGTAGATGATTGGGAAGACATAAACGGTCAACCGCAAAAACAACAAAAGGTGACGGTGACACCTGTTTTACTGAATGAAGAAACCCTTCAAAACGATGGACACGAGCTGCAAAAATGGCTGAATACATCACTCTCGATTGATGTAGAAGAGGCGAAGGCAGATACAGCCGAAGATGTAATGCAGCTTAAAATGAACGTGCTTCAGGCATTTCAAGATCAGGAAAAGCAACGTGAACGAGAACGGGCCGTTTTTCAAAATGGCAGACCGATATTTACCTACTTGTTAATCGCAGTTCAAGTGGTGATGTTTCTTTTACTCGAATTATCTGGTGGAAGTACCAATACAGCCACTTTAACAGCATTTGGTGCGAAGAATAATGTGCTGATACTAGAGGGTGAATGGTGGCGTTTTGTGACACCTATGTTTTTACACATTGGTTTGACGCATTTACTCTTTAATACATTTGCTCTTTGGTCCGTTGGAGCAGCTGTTGAGAGAATTTATGGTTCAGGAAGATTTTTGCTGATTTATTTAGTTTCCGGCATCTTTGGCTCCATAGCGAGCTTTGTGTTTAATACAGCCATCGCAGCAGGAGCATCAGGTGCGATCTTTGGCTGTTTAGGCGCATTGTTATATTTAGCGATCTCTAACCGGAAGCTCTTCTTTCGTACGATGGGGACAAATATTATCGTGATTATCCTCATCAACTTAGGGATAGGTTTCACTGTATCAGGGATTGATAATGCAGGGCATCTTGGGGGGCTCGCTGGGGGATTTTTAGCCGCTTTAGCGGTCCGTCTTCCTAAACAGTTTCAGCCTGTCAAAATGCTTCTTGCTAGTCTTCTTCTCCTCCTTATTGGCGGCTTTGGATTGTATACAGGGTTTCATTCAGACGATCAAAAAGAAGCGGCGGCAACTAGCGAGGCAGCGAGTTTATTTGATGAAAAGAACTATAGCGAAGCAAGTCAGCGTCTAGAGGAATATGTAAAGCAAAAGGATGCCTCAGCTGAAGCACTTCATATATATGCGCTTTCCGAAGCGCAGCTTGGACATCTTGACAAGGCCATTGAGTATTTGCAAAAGTCGCTTGAAAAAGATCCAAATGAGCCGAATAAATTGTATCACTTATCGTTGTTGTATGTAGAAAAAGGCGAGACAGCGGAAGCAGACGACTTCATCGAAAAAGCATTAAAACAAGATCCGCAAAATGACCAATTTTTAAAGTTGAAACAATATATTGAAAACACTCAAACACGTTGAATGACTTGACTGAAAGCGTATTTATGAATACGCTTATCCTATCTGTTGATTTAGAGAAATGGTGAAAATAATGAAAACGTTATATGATGTACAGCAGCTGCTCATGAGATTTGGAAATTACGTGTATTTCGGAGATCGTGAAGTGGAATTAGAATTTATGGCAGATGAATTGAAGGAAATGTACACATCGGGCATCATCGATCGAACTGAATGGTCAAACGCAATGACCATCCTTCAAATGGAACTAGCCAAATTAAATCGAAAAACAATGTGAAGGTGGAGGACATATGACAGGGGATTGGTTTGTAGGAGTTGATCTTGGCGGTACGACAATTAAGCTTGCGTTTATTAATCTTTATGGTGAAATTCAGCATAAGTGGGAGATTCCTACGGATAAATCTGGGCAGACAATTACAGTCGACATTGCCAAGTCAATTGATCATAAACTAGTTGAGATCAGCATGCCGAAATCAGCCCTAATTGGGATCGGTATGGGGGCACCTGGACCAGTGGATAAAGTATCCGGAATTGTCTATAAAACAACGAATCTGGGCTGGACAAACTATCCCTTGAAAGACCATTTAGAGGCAGAGACAGGACTTCCATCTGTCATCGAAAATGATGCGAACATTGCTGCACTCGGTGAAATGTGGAAGGGTGCAGGTGATGGCGCCAAAAACATCCTGATGGTTACACTGGGCACAGGGGTTGGCGGCGGTATTATTGTCAATGGAGAAGTGGTTCAAGGCGAAACAGGTGCTGGTGGAGAAATTGGCCATATTTGTGCCGTTCCATTTCAAGGAGCACCATGTAACTGCGGGAGAACAGGCTGTATTGAAACCATTGCGTCTGCCACAGGGATCGTCCGAATCGCAAAGGATACATTACAAACAAAGAGCCATACATCATCACTTGGCTCACTTACTTCGCTCTCTGCAAAGGATGTATTTGAGGCAGCAGAAAACGGAGACGAACTTGGGATGCATGTCGTAGATGAAGTAACAACCCATCTTGGTCTTGTCCTTGCGAATCTAGCCAGTGCCTTAAACCCAACAAAAATCGTCATTGGCGGCGGTGTATCTAAAGCGGGCGAGCTTCTTCGCAGTAAAGTAGAGCGTGTCGTCAAACATCATGCCTTCCCGCCATGTGCTGAGGATGTTGAAGTGGTGATTGCCTCACTAGGAAACGATGCAGGCGTGATCGGCGGTGCATGGATGGCAAAAAACAAGTGGCTGTTTTGAACAAAAATGTCATAATGATGTCATTTTTATTAAAATCAGCGATAGATAGGCATGAAATTGAATGTTTAGCATATTCATAAGTTTGTCATGGGGAAAAAGACATTGATTTTCCAGCATAGACAGGATAAGATATACTTTAGTTATTTTTGAAGAAGCACCAATAATTGGGGATGTCCCTAACCTGAGTGCGTTTTTAGCATAAGGAGGTTACAATGCGAAAGAAAAGATTAAAGGCGATTTCATTTTTACTGATTGCGACTTTGTTAATGTGGGTGAAAACCTATGTTATCTATAAATCTAGTTTTAATATCAAAATTGAAAATTTCATGCAGGAATTTATCCTGTTTATTAATCCGCTTAGCTTTCTCTTGTTTATCTTCGGTATCGGTTTATTCTTTAAAGAAAAAAATCGCAATCGATATATCATCGTGACGAGTTTTGTTCTGACATTTATTTTATTAGCTAACATTGTATTTTATCGATTCTACAGTGATTTTCTAACTATCCCCGTCCTATTTCAAACAAACAATATGGGTGACCTCGGGTCAAGTATTACCTCTTTAATTGAACCAGTTGATTTTCTGATGTTTGTTGATATCATCATTTTAATTTGGCTCTATAAAAAACAGCCTTCCTTTAGAACAGATGTAACGATTTCACGTAAGGGACGTGCAGCTTATTATTTATTTGTGGCAGCCACTTTCTTTTTTAACCTTGGTTTGGCTGAAACAGAAAGACCAGAGCTGTTAACTCGTTCATTTGACCGTGAGATGCTAGTGAAAAACATCAGCTTATATAACTTCCATATTTATGATGGGGTTCTGCAATCGAAGCAATCCGCTCAGCGAGCACTTGCCGACAGCAATAGCTTAACTGAAATTGAAAACTATGTAAGCGCAAATCAAACAGACCGTAATGAAAAGACGTTTGGTCAAGCAAAAGGACGAAATGTCATTTTAGTATCGCTTGAGTCTACTCAGAGCTTTGTGATCAATGAAAAATTGAATGGGAAAGAGATCACGCCGTTCTTAAACAAATTGATCAAGAAAAGCTACAATTTCAGTAATTTCTATCATCAAACGGGTCAAGGGAAAACATCGGACTCCGAGTTTATTGTTGATAATTCACTCTATCCGCTTGGAAGAGGAGCTGTATTTTTCACAAATCCAAGCAACGAGTTCAAAGCCGCACCTGAGTTGTTAAAAGAGGAAGGCTATCATTCTTCTGTTATTCATGCGAATAACAAAAGTTTCTGGAACCGTGACCTGATCTATGACAGCTTTGGCTACGACAAATTTTTTGATATTAAATCATTCGATGTAAATGAAGAAAATTCAGTTGGCTGGGGACTAAAAGATGGTCCGTTTTTTGAGCAGTCAGTAGATTTAATGAAAACGATCCCGCAACCGTTCTATACGAGATTGATTACATTAACGAACCATTTTCCATTTGACTTAGATGAAGAAGATAAGCTCATTGATGAATATGACTCAAAGAGCAAAACGTTGAACAAATACTTCCCTACAGTGCGTTATCAAGATGAGGCACTAAAGCTTTTCTTTAAAAAAATGAAGGAAGCAGGGTTATACGATAATTCCATTTTTGTGTTATATGGTGATCACTACGGGATTTCTGAAAACCATAACGAAGCAATGGGACAATTCTTAAACAAAGACATTACACCTTTTGAAGAAGTTCAGCTTCAAAAAGTACCATTTGTTGTACACATTCCTGGTATCACGGATAAACATCCAAAAGAGATTGATACAGTTGGCGGGCAAGTAGATATCCGTCCAACAGTCATGAACCTTCTAGGAATCGATACAAGCAAGCAAATTCAATTTGGTCATGACCTATTATCAAAAGATACAAATGACTTCACAGTGCTTCGAGATGGAAGTTTTATTACGAAGGACAGTGTTTTTACAGCTGGTGTGTGCTACAACAAAGAAACGGGTGAGCCGAGAGAAGATGAGTCTGGTTGTCAGTCTTATGAAGAAAAGGCAAAACAAGAGCTTCAATTCTCTGATCAAATTATCTATGGAGATCTCCTTAGATTTTATGACCGAAACAACTCGGACCATTCACCATCTAAAAAAGAAGATGACACTGAGCTAAAAAAGGCGTCTTAATTTAAAAGAAAACCTCTGCTATTTACATGCAGAGGTTTTCTTTTTTTACTTACTGGTTCATATAGTGTAAGAGGAGGGATGTAAATGAAAAAGTCGTTTGGCACAATTGAATGGCATCTGGATGAGGCAAGGAAGGAGGATGTGGCAAAGCAGCTTGGTATAGGGAAAGAAGCTTTCCGTTTGTCCAATCAGTCAAATACGGAGCACCTCCTTTTACCGGGGTATAGACTTCCAGAAGGGACCCATTCATTTCAATCGGTAGGTGATGTGCAAAGCTTCATTGCGCCTTACCGGCTCCAGCAATCAGATGATTGGATCAGCGGAACATTTGAATATGATAGCGCTCACTTAGAACGAGAGCTTCAATATTTGAAAGCTGTTTTTCCTTTTCTTCAGATGAGTGTGATTGGTCAATCAGTGCTTGATACGCCCATTTATGAAATCCGTACGGAGCCTGTACAACATTTACATTCCATACATGTTAATGCCTCTTTTCATGCAAATGAATGGATCACGACCTCCGTTTTATTAAAATGGCTTAAATCACTTTGTTTAGCGGCATCGGACCCAGTGCAAGCAAGACATCACGAAGCGGTTCGTATATTGCAGACCACTGCTTTGTCTATTGTCCCGATGGTAAATCCAGACGGTGTTGATTTGGTTCGCAATGGTCCAGAATCTTTAGGGTTGTGCCGTGAGGAGTTCGCACCGCTAAATGGTGGATTTTCCGATTATCGAGAATGGAAGGCGAATATTCGAGGAATTGATTTAAACAATCAATTTCCTGCTTATTGGGAAATCGAATATTATCGTAATAAGCCGAAGGCACCGTCTTATAGGGATTTCCCAGGGCATCAGCCGTTAACAGAACCAGAAGCGAAAGCAATGGCACATCTCGCCTTACGAAAACGCTTTGACCGGTTAATTGCCCTTCATACACAAGGAGAAGAGATATACTGGGGTTTTCTTGGCCACGAACCGGCCATTTCAAAAGAGACGGTCGAACGGTTAGAACGGGTGAGCGGTTACAAAGCGATTCAATATCTTGATAGCTATGCAGGTTATCGAGATTGGTTTATTTATCAATGTAAAAGTGAGGGCTATACGGTGGAACTTGGGCGAGGAAAGAACCCGCTTTCTATGAGTCAATTTGATTCGATCTATGAAAAAACAAAGCGGTTATTGTGGGAAGCATGTAAGTATTAAAAGCACCTAATCGGTGCTTTCAGCGTGTAGACAAACCCTCGCATTCTTTGTCAGTCCTGCGTGCCGGTGCTCACGAATGTGAAATTCACTCCGCGTCAGTACTCGTCCTTCCTAGGGTTGCAAAGGTTTTCTATCACGCTGAAAAGAAGACAAAGGGCTAAAATTAAGTTCATTTTCGCCCTTTGTCAACAATCATTTAATACGTTCAAACCAATCAATTTCTTATGGTCAATAAAAACCGTGCTGATGTGATTGACGAGAGCATCCCTGTAAGCTATTGTGAAAGAGTGGATGTAAAAAAAAGGATATGAATTAGGGAGATGTCGATGATTGAATGCTCAAAGGCTGTGGAAACGGAATTTTACTTATCTATTTGTTTCTAAAATGTGTAAAATTACTGCTGATAGTTTATCTTTTAACACCATTTTGTGGCTTTTAGTGCTAGGGGGAAAAGGAGCAATTGGAACAGCATTTTTTATTGCCGTTAGTTTTGTCCCTCAAGCCATTATTGGGCCGTTTATTACCCCAATGATGAAGCCGCATCAATTGAAATTTTGGATGTGCTTTGCTGATTTAACTCGGGCGGCGATTATTCTTGTGATTGTGGTGAGTTACTTTTATGATTTTTCTCCTTTGGCACTCATCATTGGCGGTATGCTGCTGCATTCAGCGACTGGTGGTTCCTATGAACCAGCTTCGGTGTCCATTATTCCAAAGCTTGTGCATGAAGATGTGATACAAAAGGCGAATGCAACCATTCAATCAGCCAGTCATGTGGTCAGGCTTGTGACTGTGACGATTTGTGGTGTCATGATTGCATTTGTAGGGGTAGGATATACAATGCTTGTGATTATTCCTCTTTACCTCATGTCCGCTTTGCTGGTTTTGCTGATTACATATAAAACGGAAGCGATCATGGATAAAGGAAAAAAAGGATTATCATACGGAAAACGATTAATAAGAGGATTTTCACTTGTGAAAAGTCATCATATTTTGTTTCCATTAGCCATTTTTTGTGTCTGCTCCAATTTTGCTGCGGCACCGTGGGAGGCATTGTCGGTTATTTATTTAACAGAAGATTTACATAGTGGACCAGTAGTATATTCATTCATCAAAGTGACCACGGCATTAGGTGCATTTTTGATGGGATTCGTTTTAACAAAGGTGAAAGTGAATCGATACGGTCTGTTGTTTATCGGGGCAGGGATCGTTGATGGAATTGCATTTTTCATTACAGGGATGAATGCCTTATTACCACTTGTGTTTATATCTGCATTTGCCTTAGGTGCAGCCATCAGTGCAGTCAATGTACCTGAACATACAATGATTCAATTGTCAGTAAAAGCGGAGGATCAGCCACAAGTGTATGCGATTATTAACATGATCTCTTATTTAATGATACCGTTAGGCGCTCTCATTGGTGGTTATATGGCGACGTTATTCGGTTCAGGTTATGTCATTGCAGCAGGAGGACTGATAGAGGCTATTTCAGGTATATGCTTGCTCCTTTTCACAAATATTGGGAAGGTAGAGAGAGCAGATTTGACGATAGAACGGGACAAACCAAGCTTACACGCCACATGATCATGGCATTTTTGAATCGCGATGGGTTACAATGAGAACGAGAAAGAAATAGGATGTCATTGAAAGGAGCAAGAACCATGGCGATAGCAGATGTCACCATCATTCCAATAGGCACTGAGACACCAAGCGTGAGTGCATATGTAGCAGACGTACAAAGATTGTTAGAGGGCTTTCAACAAGAAGGGAAAATCAAATATCAGCTCACACCAATGAATACATTAATTGAAGGGGAGCTATCCGTTTTATTTGAGGTCATTCAGCGTATTCATGAAGCTCCATTTGAAAAGGGTTTACACCGAGTAGCAACCAATATCCGCATAGATGACAGAAGAGATCAAACGACCACCCTTTCAAGCAAATTAGAAAGCGTGAATAAACATTTGAATCAATAGAAAAAGCCTGCTAATTGCAGGCTTTTAATGTGCAGTTGGATAACCGCTATAGATGATGGTCATGACGGTAAACCATCCAAAAACCAAAAATGTGGCGCCAGCGAAAGCAATGGCCAGTACGTTCACTTTTTTGAGTGAGCGATAGATGCCGAGAGCGGCTAAAATCGTGACTAGACCAAAAATAATGACGAGCATCATATGAAAGTCCCCCTTTGTCATCAATCCCCTTGATTTCCTTTCTTTTCATTTTAACCGTTTTCATAAAGCTTGTCGAGTACATTCAAGTTGACGATTGTTTGAATTTTTATTGAATAGCCTTCATAATAAAAAAGAATGAAAAAAGTAGTAGGTGATGAAAATGAATTGGAGAAGAATGCCGCTAGGCTATGTGCAAGCGAACGCATATATTTGGAAAAATGAACAGGGAGAATGTTTAATTTTTGATCCAGGCGGCGAAGCGCAAAAGCTAATTTCTTATGTGAAAGAAAAACAGCTGAAACCACTTGCTGTCTTATTGACACATGCCCATTTTGATCATATTGGTGCAGCAGATGAGGTGCGTCAAGAATGGGGAATTCCGCTTTATGTCCATGAAAAGGAAAAAGAATGGCTGACAAATGCTCAGCTAAACGGTTCAGCTCGACTAATTGGTAACGGAATTACGGTCAAAGAAGCTGAACAATTGATTACGTCAGAAGGACCTCTTCAAATTGGATCGTTTACATTAGAAATGTTCCACACACCAGGTCATTCACCTGGCAGTGTGTCTTACTATTCAGCGGAAGAGGGATTTGTCATTTCTGGTGATACTTTATTCCAAGGCGGTATCGGGAGAACTGATTTAACGGGCGGTAATCAAGACGTGCTGCTTCAATCGATACATGACAAATTGTTGTCATTGCCCGAATCAACTCTTGTGTTAAGTGGACATGGCGAGGAAACAACTGTGCTTACAGAACAGGAGCAAAATCCGTTTATCAATGGGTTTTCTTTATAATAGCACGCACGAAAAAAGCATCTCTTTCAAAGGAGATGCTTTTTTCTATTAATGTCCGGTACCGGGAACCATGATGAAAATCGAATAATATGTAAATCCGGCAAAGAAAATCGTCAAGTACGCTCCGAAAATGTAAATATACATTCTTTCGGATAAATTCAAGTAGGATAAAAATACAAAAAGAACGGTTTGACCGAAGAACAGCAAGGATGCATCTTTCATATGTCCTAAATAGAACATGACAGCAAAAATACCCGTCCAAAACCCAAGAACGCGGAACATGCGATTCATTTCTTTCCCTCCCCTTAAAAAACCCCTTTGATTCATATTATAGCTGATGATCACTTGTTATGTAAACATTTACATTTTTGACAACGTGTGAACATTCATTCTTTCGTTAGAAAAAATTTTTTTGAAAAAGTGATGAAAAAGTGTTTATGCCTAAATGCATGAGGGTACTTAGTCCATAAGAGAAAAGGTTAACGACCTAAGGAGGAAGACTAATGAGTGACATTACTTTTTATTCATACCCAAGCTGCACGTCTTGCCGCAAAACAAAACATTGGTTAAAGGCGAATCAAATTGATTTTAAAGAGCGTCACCTTTTCAGAGAAACGCCAACACTAGACGAATTGAAAAAAATCCTGTCCTTAACAACAGAAGGAATGGATGAAATTTTAGCTACTCGAAGCCAAGCTTTTAAAAGCTTAAATTTAAATATTAATGATCTAAAAGTAAATGAGGTACTTCAGCTTCTCATTGAAAAACCAAAGCTGCTCCGGAGACCTATTATCATTGATGGAAATAAATTAGTGGTCGGCTATAATCCAGGGGAACTCATGAAAATTTCAAAAAAGAAAGCGATTCATCAATCGGTTTCCTAATCAAAAACGAAGATCAGCTGAATGATGTTTCAGCCGTCTTCGTTTTTGTGCTGAACTGGGCTAGCTGGGTTCGAACCAACGATCACGGAGTCAAAGTCCATTGCCTTACCACTTGGCTATAGCCCAATATGAAACGTGTAATGCTATTGTTCACCATCTGCGGTCATTTATACATAAAAGTTGGTTGTCACTAGTTGTAAGTGAAAAAGGAGCGAACGACAGAAATGAAAAATGAAAAATCTGAGCAATTATATGAATTTATTCTTAAAGAAGCCCCTGTCATGACCGAAGAATGGCTGAAAACAAGAACAGAAGAAGGCTCATTATATTCCAAACATGCTTCAGAGGAGACAGAAAAGAAGCTGAAAGAACAAAACACAGCATTTATCCAAACGATTGCAGCAACGTTAGTCACGCTATCAGATAAAGTAGAAGACCATCTAAAAAAGTGGTCAGTTGATATTGCCCGCGATCGAGCTGTTCATGAAGTACCTTTATATGAAATCATCGGACAATTTAAGGTGTTCCGCCACATTTTTTGTTCCAGAATTGAGACCTTTACACAACATACGGAGCTTGAAGTGACACTCAAAGATGTGTGCGATTGGAATCAGCATTTTCACGCCACATTTGATGACATGATTGCACGTTTATCAGAAGAGTATGACCGCGTGACAATCAATCAGCTTAATGCACAAAGAGAAATGATTCAAGAGCTTAGTGCGCCTGTTATTCCAGTTTCAAAAGAGATCGGTATTTTGCCGCTGATTGGTGAAATTGATACGTACAGGGCGAAAATCATTTTGGAATCAGTACTAGAACAGGCATCTAGACTGCGTCTAACCCATTTATTTATTGATATATCTGGCGTTCCCGTTGTTGATACGATGGTTGCTTATCAGCTGTTTAAAGTGGTTGATAGTGCGAAGTTGCTAGGAATTGAGACGATTATATCAGGCATTCGCCCAGAAATCGCTCAAACTGTAGTGAAACTCGGCATTGATTTCTCAAAAGTAAATACTGAACACAGCCTTGCAAAAGCTTTAGAAAAAAGAGGCTTTCGTATCTTTGAAGAGCAGCAGCAAGAAGCAACGTGAACCAAAAAAAGTTACTAGTAAAAGTAACGGGTCCGTTGACAAGGAGAAACAATATAATGAGCATATGAATGAGATGACCAATTCGCATACAGATTTGGTCTCTTTTTTTACCCATAAATCAGACACGAAAGGATATTCTTTATCTTCAAATCAGTAATCTATTAAGGAGGATTAAATTTGGAGACACCTCCTTGTAACAGATCATCCATAATGAAAGAACCAAATGAAATGATCATAAAAAGAGGTGCCAATAGCACTTCTTTTTTATTTTCTCCTCTGAACGGAACCCGTTGTTGTAAAAGTCAAATTTTTTGATATGTGCTTCTGTTATTTATAGATGAAATACACCTCAAATTGAACATTTTCACACCTTTTCAGTCATGAAAACCATGAAATACGCTTTTGTCAGGCACGTTGCGCCATCATACAATATGGTCACTGAAAGGAGTGAACCACTTGTATGGTATTGAATATTTGGGGCAAGAGCTGCTAGAAGAGGCGTGCCGCATGAGAGCATCTGATGTGCATATTGTTCCGAGAGAAAAGGAAGCTTCAGTCTCTTTTCGTGTAGACGCTGACCTCATTCAGCAGCGGATCATTGACAAAAAGAGCGGAGAGCGGCTCATTGCTCATTTCAAATTTTTATCTTCTATGGATATTGGTGAAAGAAGGAGACCACAAAATGGATCATTGGCTGTGATGCTAAGACGCGGTCAAGTGTTTGTTCGGCTCTCTACACTACCAACTGTAAATGATGAAAGTCTAGTGATTCGGATTTTACCGCAGGATCATGTGCCGAAAACAAAGTATTTGTCACTGTTCCCGAAGGCTTCAGCGAGATTATTATCGTTTCTGAATCATTCGCATGGGCTCATTTTATTTACAGGACCAACAAATTCAGGGAAAACGACAACACTTTATTCATTGATTCAGTTTGCCAAAAAACATTTTAATCGGAATATTATTACCCTTGAAGATCCTGTGGAAACAAGAAATGAAGAAGTGTTGCAGGTTCAAGTAAATGAAAAAGCTGGTATCACGTATGCGGCAGGTTTACGCGCTATTTTAAGACATGATCCAGATATGATTGTGCTTGGAGAAATAAGAGATGCAGAAACAGCGAGAACAGCTATTAGAGCAGCTTTGACAGGTCATTTAGTCATGAGCACACTGCACGCAAAGAATGCAAAAGGAGCTCTTTATCGAATGCTCGAATTTGGTGTGACGATGAATGAACTCGAACAAACAATGGTTGCCATTGCTGCTCAGCGGTTAATCGAACTCGCATGTCCATTTTGCGGCGAAACGTGTGAGCTTTATTGCAAACTAAATCGGCCAGTCAGACGAACAAATGTATTTGAATTGCTTTACGGAAAGGAGCTTGGTGAGTGTATCAAAGAGGCAAAAGGAGAATACGCTCATTCGTCATACGAAACACTGCAAAGGTTAATTCGGAAAGGAGTGGCACTCGGCTATTTATCAAAAAGCACATATCATCGCTGGGTTTATGAAGAAGCGAACCTCTAAAGCATGGTCTAAAAAAGAACAAGCTGAATTCTTATCGAAACTGGCTCAATTGATTCAAGCTGGATATACATTGGTTGAGGCATTAACGATGGTGAATATTCAGTTATCAAAAAAACAGCAACAGCGATTAACGCCAGGCATTCAGTGGCTGCTTGAAGGGGAGCCTTTTTACGTTGTACTTGAGCGACTTCATTTTCAGCGGGAAGCCGTCGCTATTCTTTGTTTTTCAGAGAAACATGGCAGCCTAGCGCGAGCTCTTGAACAAAGCGCCCGTTTTCTAGAGAAAAAAATCATGCAGGTTGACACATTCAAGCGTATGTTACGATATCCGATTTTTCTTATGTTTACGGTTTTTGTTGTGCTCATCATTGTTCAGCAAATGATCGTCCCTCAATTTTCTTTATTATATTCATCTATGAATACAAGCATGACATGGCTGATTCAAGGGATGTTTGGCCTCTTCCAATTCCTACACGCTTTGCTGCTCATGATCGGTTGTATATGTATCTGTCTTTTTGGATATTATGAGCTCTTTTTTAAGAAAAAATCGACCCTTGAGAAACTGAAAGTCATCAGCAGGCTACCGGTGGTATTTAAAGGGGTGCAGCTGATGCATACGTATCTTTTTTCCCTTCAGCTAAGCGGACTTCTTCAAGCTGGGTTATCGATTTACGAAAGTTTGCAAGCTTTTAAACAGCAGACCTATTTACCCTTCCTTCAAGAAATGTCTGAACAAATGATAGGGGAGTTAAGAAAAGGTGAGAGTATGGAACATCAAATAAGCCGGTCTCCTTTTTTCGAAAGGCATTTTGCGGCTGTCATTAAGCATGGGGAAGCAAGTGGGATGCTAGCAAGAGAGATGTACACATATAGTCAATTTCTTTTAGAGAATGCAGAATTAAAAATTGAAAAATGGGTTTCATGGCTGCAACCTGTCATCTATGGCTTAACAGCATTTCTTATACTCATTGTGTATTTATCTATTCTTTTACCAATGTATCAACTAATGGAACAAGTGTGAAAAGGAGGACTAAGGCATGAATGATAAAGGATTTACACTGTTAGAAATGTTAATTGTCATGCTTGTGATCTCCATTCTTTTATTGATCACCATTCCAAATATCACTCGGCATCATCAAAGCATTCAAGCAAAGGGCTGTGAAGGGCTGAAATCAATGGTGAGTACACAGGTAATGGCATATGAATTAGAGCATGACGGCAAGACGCCATCTTTAGCTGAATTAGAAAAAGAAGGCTATGTCAAAAAAGGATTAACTTGTCCGAATGGAAAAGCAATTTTCATTCAAAACGGCGATGTGAAAAATGAATAAATCGCTTTTCCAGGAGAAAGGATTTACACTCATTGAACAGCTCTTGATCGTCATGATTTTCTCTATCTTATTATCGATAATAGGTGGAAAAGTGCCCAATATATTAGAAAGTGCTGAAGCAAAAAAGCAAGTGAACTTGCTAAAACAAGATCTTCAATTGGCATCTTATACTGCATTTATTAAAAAAACACGAGTAACTGTTGAGTTTCACCCGCACGATGTATCTTATCAAGTCATCGAACAGAATAGTGAGCAGATCATTACTTCTAATCCACACAAAAAAGGCACCATCAAGCAATCTACATTTCAAAAAGGCCTTCACTTTAATAAAAACGGACATCCAAATAGCGGCGGTTCTCTCATTGTTCAATTTGGCAGTCAAATATATAAACTCACGATTTACTTAGGGAGCGGGCGGATTCATGTTCAGAAACAATAAAGGATTTAGTACGTTTGAGATGCTCTTTTCTTGCCACCTCTTTCTATTTGCTGCTCTTGTGCTCGTGCCATCCTTTGAAAAACTGACAATTGGGAAAGAAGAATTAAGGGCTAAACTGGAAGCTTATCAAATCTTACACGAGTATATGAATAAAGCTTTTATAGAAGGTCAAAATGAATCAAGTCCAAAGAAACGAGGCGAGATCACATATGAATTCATTTGGGGTCAGGAGAAGGGATGTGTTTCATACAAAGTACAAAAAAAGAAGACGCTTTGCTTTCGACATTTGGAGCGATGAACAAGGCTTTACACTCGCTCAAGCAATATGGCAATTGCAGCTATTTTTGCTGCTTTCTTTTGGCTGCATGCTGCTTTTATCAATTGTTGAAAAAGCTCATCCGTTTGCAGAAATCAACAAATTTTCGCAAATGGAGTGGAAACAAACGGTCCTGCAATTAGAGGAGGAGCTAAATTGTGCTGTCGCTGTAAGAGCGGTGAAAAATGGAACAGCACTGGAGTATATTTCAAATCAAGGGCGAGTGGTGACGATTGAGCCGTATCAAGAGATGCTTCGTAAACGAACGGATCAGGCAGGTCATCTCCCTTTATTACAAAAGGTGAAACAATTCTATGTAAGAACAAAAGAGCAAACCACCACTCTCCAAGTCACAGATGTATTTGGTCAAGTACATGAAGCTGTTTTTTTCACTTACAAAGGAGTGATTCCTAAAACGTGAAAAGAGAAGACGGGTTTATTTATCCCCACGTACTTACTGTCATACTTTTATTTTTATTGATTCTAGGCTCGATGACCATTGGGTTTCAAAAAGAGTTGAAAAGTGCAGAGCTCACGATTTCTTTTTATCAAAAACAGCAGTTATTTCGAATGGGACTAAATGAAGCTGCAAACAAATTAAATCGTATTTGTGATCAGCCATTGAGCCCAATTGTCACAGAAGAAGGTCGAGTGACGTTGAAGCGAATTGGGTGCGATGACAGAAAAAAGCTAGTCCGCCTCTTGGTTAACATCGAGACAAAGGGTGGTGTAACTGATGAGCGAGAACTAGAGATGAATAAGGAGACAGGAGAAATCAATCAATGGATCAGCACTTATTAGCGAGTGTATAAAACGGTACTCTTCTTGGTAACACTTTAAGGAAGAAGAGGTGAGTGTTCGATGAAGACAAATGATTATGTAAAATATATGACGCAGGAAATCATTAAATATATGAATACACCACGTGACGAGCGGAAAGAACATAAACAGGAAAAAATGGAGACAAAACCACCATTTTCTCAGCGTTTATTCGGTGTTCTGCCTTTTGGCTTCTCAATGATGCTAAAAAAACGTCAACGTCATCGACAAAAGTAAAAAGCCGCCAGCAGGCGGTTTTTTTCATGCCATTTTAGCTGTATTCTTCCACAACAATGACTTTATTGACCTTGTTCGAGTAAGGGTTATAGGAAATGGTGACATATACCCCAAATTCTTTGGCCTGATCTTTCAACGTAATATGATATTGCTTCACGGATTCTTTCTCCCGGTGCCGATCCCACACTTTTTGTTTGAATAAAACATGTGCTAACGGATACCGTTTTTTTGCTTCTTTGACTGCCCTTATTTCCCATTGATCTGCGGCAGCAGTGATTCCTTTTGCCTCAGCTAGATGGGCGCTTTGGATTAAAGGGCTTAACAGTAAACTGAGCATGATCATGATTCTTCCATATTTCAACTAACATCACCTCACCAATTATTATCCTGACCAAATCCTGCACTTTTATGTAAATTTTTAAGAAGTACAAATGTCACAGAAAAAAATATTGAATATGGCGAAAGAATGAGAAAATGGAAGAATTTTCTCGGTAATGTTCTTGTTTAAGAACAAAATGGACTAATTTGACGTTTTGGATTTTATAGGTAATTCCTTATACTGAGTGTAATCGTTCTTTTTAAAGAACAATTGTTCAAGGAGTTGAAAGATTCAATGAAACAGCCGCTCTTTGTACTATTTTGTGCTATTTGTTTGATTTTCACTTCTTTTTTTATTACGTCTACTAACGCTTCTTTTAACGATGTCGAGCATTCGAATTTTGTCATGAAAACATGTGAAAATTTCGAAGAGACAGATCAGCATTGCCAGCCAAAGAAATGGGATAGAAGTCATTTGAAACTGATCGATCAAACGATCATTGAGGGGACAGTCTGTGCGCCTCAAAAGCTGAGCATGTCACTAAAAAATATTGGACAACCCATCGCGCACTCTGAATGGAAGTGGGAACTACATAAAGTAGAGAGTGTTCAGATGCCATTACAAGATGGCCATGTTATTGAAAAAGGTGCTATACAGTCCCTCTCATCAGAAGAAATGACGACTGTCACGGCAGTTAAAGCAAAAACAAATGGAATCTATGTGTTTAAAATCTATTATCCTAAAGGGTTTGGTGGTTCTGAAAAGCCATTCTTTACGTCTCAACATATGCAGCTTTCGAATTGTCAAGAAAAGGCGTCCTAAATAGGGTTTGCCTGCTGAATGAAACATGATATGTAAAGGGGAGAAAGGTATGAAAAAGTGGATGAAAATGTCTGGGAGTATTCTTTACGCGCTGGTCTTCACGATGATGATTGTGTGTATTATTGTCGTGTTGTCATCAAGGACAACAGGCGGAGATCCTCAGATCTTTGGTTATGAGTTCAAGCAAGTATTATCTGGATCAATGGAACCGGAATTTTCGACTGGTTCATTGATTATTGTGAAACATGTCACCTCACCTGAAACACTCAAAAAAGGGGATATTATTACGTTTCAAACGAAGCAAGACCAATCCTTTGTGACTCACCGCATTGTTGGGGTGAAAGGAAAAGGAGTAAATAAAGCCTTTGAGACAAAAGGAGACCACAATATGTATCAAGACGGCACGCTCGTCAAAGCGAATCAAGTGACTGCGCAGTATACGGGCGTGAACATTCCTTATGCAGGAAAGCTTCTTTCGTATGCAGGAACTTCTGCTGGGACCGCTCTTTTGCTCATTATTCCAGGGGTGATGCTGCTTGTTTATTCAACCATTCATTTTGTTGGTGCTGCCAAACATCGAAGACATACGGCTGAGTTACACATGTCAGAGGAACAAGCATAAATTTTCGTTTGTAACCTAAATCAGGTTTCAATAAAACAATTTATTAGGGGGTTCAATCATGGCAATGAAAAAATCAATTCGTTTAGGTGTTTTATCGGGAGCGTTAGGTCTTGCTTTAATTGGCGGGGGAACGTGGGCTGCATTTAATGATGTTGAGACGGCAAACGCGGTCTACTCTACAGGAGAGCTGAATCTATCTGCAAAAGAGAATTCCGGCGCCATCAACCTTGCGAACATAAAACCCGGTGACCGTATAAAGAAGGAATTTAATTTTGAAAATAAAGGGTCTCTTGCAATTAATCAAGTGCTGATGAGTCTTGATTATAGCCAGTTTCAAGATGGAACATCAGCGAAGAATGGCGGGAAGAATACAGCTGAAGAATTCCTCAGCCAATTTCAGGTGAGTGTTCTAACGGTTGGAGCCGAAGGTGGGAATGGATACCCGAAAAATATTATTTTAGACCATGCAAACCTGCTTGACCTGCATCTATTAACGTCAAAGCAGGATCAGACCGCATTTGAAAAGCTTCGTCATGCCGTCGATGAGAAGTTTTTACATGAAAGTGGTAAAATTAATGTTGCCACTGTTGATGGATCAACAGCTCCAGAGTATGACGGCATTCCAAAGAATCCGTTTGATTACGATAAAATGGAAATGATCATTGAATTTGTCAATGACCAGACGAAGGATAAAGCGGGTAACTATATCCAAAATAAATACCAAGGCGATGCGATTCAAGTTGATCTTTCCTTCGAAGCGACTCAGTGGAATGGTTTAACGATCAATCCAAAAAAGCATACGGATGAAAAAGGCTACGTGAAAGAAAACGAAAAAGCACACAGCGAAGATAAAAAATAAAGTCAGTCTTTAGACTGATAACAAGATCTGCATAGCAATTGGAGGAGTATGCGCTAAAATATGCGCATTACTCCTCTTCTTGCTTTTTTTTCCAGATTTGATAATCTAAAAATTCACGAAATTGCTTTTTCGAAACCCCTGATGTCATTGCATCTCGAACTAGTTTTTCCCATTCACTATCTAATTGACCATCGTATTCGGTTTCATCATTTTCGTTTAACAGTGTATGAACCGAGACGTCCAGAACAGCGGAGACTTTTTCAAGAAATTGAATGGAGGGGTTTGTTTGCAAGTTTCTTTCTATTGAACTTAAATAAGACTTCGCTACCCCAGCCTTTTCGGCCAGTTCTGATAGTGAGTAGCCTTTTTCATTGCGGTATTGTTTAATACGCTGGCCAATCAATGTCATCACCTTCCTTTCGATATTATAGCACATTCAGAAAGGTTTGATAGAATGACTTCTTGCCATAGGGGGAGACTCAGAGGACTTTTCGCGTGATTTGAGAAAATGACGGACTTCTTCTACTGTTAGTCCTGCTTTGCGCGCTTCGCGTAATAATTGAACCCATTCACTGTCTAATAACTTCGTTTTCTTTTCCATACAAATACCCTCCTAAAATACTGAATCGTGTATTTCAGGCACTTAACGCATGAAATGGAAAAACACAGGTGATAAGACTTCATAGATTGCTTGCGTCATGTTTCCGCCCAATACAAACAGACAAACGTTGCTTTTGATTGATCGAAAATTTGATATCACATGAAAGGGAGGGAGACTCGCTAAGTCAGCCTCCTCTTTTTTGCTGTAAGTAAAAAAGTCCGCCATTTTCAATCGTAAGACTGATTTTTGGTTCGTATAAAGTTTTAAGTGCTTGTCTTTCTATTTCATATTCTACAGATGTGTCTGAAGTCCCTTCATAAAATTGGTTTAAAAGTTCCGAGTCTTCTTTCCACTTTTGAACAGCTCTTACCGCCCAATCATCCGGCTCTTCATTGGCATAACGTTCCATCAGGCTGTAAAGCCGTTTGACGCCGCTCTCTGGCTTAATCATCGTACTCATTGTGAAGCAATAATCAGGAATTTGAGACGATAGCTCACGCGCTTCCAGCTTCTCTTGAAATTGTTCGATGACTTCTCCGCGTATTAGATGCAGTCCAAGAGACAGCAGTTTGTCTTTTTTACGGTCTGCCAGATAGGATATTTTGACATTGAGACCAAGCCACGGCTCCAGTGCGATCTGGCTGTTTGTGAGCGGTCTGACTTTTTCGTACAGCCGAATAAAACGGCCTTGCTGTTTCACAACCTCGAATATTTGGAATAAACGAGGGGAGCCGAAGTGGACAAATTCTCCTTCGACCGAGTCATCAGCTTTTTTTTGATCGGTGATCAAAGTCAATTGCCGCGGCTCAGGTACGCCTCCCGTTTTTTCGAGCCAATGCCAATAAAAAGGACGGTTCATGATCAATTTATCCATTTCGATTGTCAGCTGTACGGTTAGGTGCCCTGCACTTTCTTCAAGTATGTCGCATTGATTTGCCTGAAAGAAACGGAGAAGAAATGTGTGAATCTCGCGCTGCTCCATTGGTCAACTCTCCTTTATGAACCTTGCTGTCTTTCTTCTAAAAGCGGTGTTTGTGCTTCTGTTAAATAGGAAGCAAATTGGGTTAATTTCTTTTTCATGTCTACGTCAGACTCGTGTTGGAAGAGAATTTGATGCAATTCTGTTTCAGCATCTTGGATATCAATTCGGGTTAAAATATCATCTAGATCACCAATGACGTTTTCAAACAGCTGAATTTTTTCATATAAAAGTTTTAAAATATGTTCTTCGACTGTCCCGCTAGTTGCCATATTGTAAATGTGGACATCCCGCTCTTGACCGAGCCGGTGAATACGTCCAATTCTTTGTTCCAAGCGCATTGGGTTCCACGGAAGGTCGTAGTTGATGATTTGGTTGCAAAACTGAAGGTTGATCCCTTCGCCGCCTGCTTCTGTCGCAATGAGCACTTGCGCCCGCTCTCTAAATAAATCTTTCATCCAGTCTTTTTTACTCCGTTTAAACCCGCCTCGAAAAGGAACCGAACTGATGCCGTTTTGTTGGAGAAACCATTGTAAATAAATTTGTGTCGCACGGTATTCAGTGAAGATAATGACTTTTTCATTTAATTGTTGAATGAGTTTAACGACTTCAAGTGCTTTAGAATTTTGTTCTACCTGGTTGATTTTCTCCATGATGTGCATCATCGCAGAAGCACCTAGAATGTGTTTTTCCTCTTCTTTCATTTTTTTAATGGTCATATAGACGGCCTCACGACTCGAACAGCATTCTCGTTCTAAGGTCATAATTGAAAACATGTGCTTCGTATAGGAAGGGTTTTCTTTTAACTTACAAATTTCATCATATAGTGCTTGTTCTGTCGGGGAGAAATCAATAGAAATCGTCTTTACATGCCGCTTTGACCATTCGATGCCAGTGTCTTGTCGCCGGTTCCGAATCATCACTTTATTGACTAACTGTTTTAGCCGGTCATGGTCCTCAAGTTGAAGGTCTTTTTTGGCAAAGAGGTCTTTAAACTGTGTTTCATTACCTAAATGGCCTGGCTTCAACAGAGAAACGAGATTAAAAATTTCTCCTATTCGATTTTGGATAGGTGTGGCTGTGAGCAGCAGGCAGAACTTTTTATTCAAATTTCTCACAAACTCATAGTTTTTCGTTTTGTTGTTTTTCAGTTTGTGTGCTTCATCAATAATGACCATATCGTAGGAGATGGATAAGATCGTGTCTCGATGTGGCTGTCTTTTGGCTGTATCAATTGAGGAAACCACAACATCGCACTGCTCCCACACATAGCTCTTCTTTTGCTCGACAGCATCTATGTAAAATTTCGTTCGCAGTTCTTGTACCCATTGGGACACAAGGGAGGCGGGTACGAGAATGAGAATCTTCTTGGCAAGTCCGCGAATCATGTATTCTTTGATAATCAGTCCTGCTTCAACGGTTTTTCCAAGACCCACTTCATCTGCTAAAATGGCTTTCCCATTCATCTCTTCTACGACTCTTCTAGCGACTTCGAGCTGGTGTTTTAAAGGAGTAAATGCAGGCAGGTGCGCAGGTGCTTGCAGTCCTTCAAATGAATCAATGGCTGTCACTTTTTGTACTTGTGCTGCTAAACGGTACATATCCCAATTCGCCCAGGGACCGTCTGCTGTAAGCCGCTTTTGAAATTCACTTGCCCATTTTTGATCAAATATCGTTTGAATATTCAATGTGACCGCCTGCCTTTCTGGTAGAGTGATGATAAAATCGTTCTGTTTTTAAACGCTTCATTTTTTCATAGCGATTTAAAAGATGTTATATATCAATAAAAGCGAACGATAATGAATGATTATTTTAAAAATGTTAATGATTTTTCTGTTGCTCTTCATCCATTTCTAATGGTAGGATGTTGGTAAGTGATCTAGAGAATAAGTCACCCATTTTGATAGTATGTCCAATAAAGGTGAAGAATATGAGCGGATGATGGTATGGGGAGAGACCTAGCGGTTATTTTGTACTGACAGGCGCCGAAGGAGCAAGCTGAATTGGTTCAGTGAATCTCTCAGGCAAAAGTACTCTTACCGGACGCAACTCTGGAGAGTGTTTGCGCAGCGATTTTTAGCAAACCACCAAAGGGGAAAACGCACAATGATGTTGTGCTGTAAACTTTCAGGTGCAAGGACAGAGACTTCTTTTTGATAAAAGGGAGCGCTCTGTCCTTTTTTGCTGTGATTTTTTTCTGAAAATTCAGCTTGTGATGTGCACTGTAAGAAAAAAGGGGGAAACGATTGATGTTGAAACGAACACCGCTTTTTCATGCGTATGAAACGTTTGGCGCAAAAACCATTGACTTCGGGGGCTGGGAATTACCTGTCCAATTTTCTTCCATTAAAGAAGAACATGAAGCTGTTCGAACAAAAGCAGGGCTGTTTGACGTGTCTCACATGGGTGAGGTGGAAGTCACAGGTCAGGGAGCCCTTCCTTTTTTACAAAGGTTATTAACCAATGATCTGTCAAAGCTGACAGACGGTAAGGCACTATATACAGCCATGTGTTATGAAGATGGCGGAACGGTGGATGATCTGCTTGTCTACCAAAAAGAAAAGAACAACTATTTGCTTGTGATCAATGCTTCAAATATTGAAAAAGATGTGGAGTGGCTGCTGAAACAGCAAGGTGAGGAAGACGTTTTCATTAAAAATGTCTCTGATCAAACCGCCTTGTTAGCCCTTCAAGGACCTCTTGCTGCTGACATCATCAAAGATGTTGCGGATGAAGAGGTAACATCACTGAAGCCATTTACGTTTTTATCAAAAGCGATAATTGCGCAAAAAGAGGTGCTTGTATCAAGAACCGGCTACACAGGAGAAGATGGCTTTGAAATCTACTGCCAGTCAGAAGATGCTGTTCACCTTTGGACCGCTTTATTAGAAGCCGGACTGCCGAAAGGACTGATCCCATGTGGACTCGGTGCACGTGACACCTTAAGATTTGAAGCAAGACTCCCGCTTTATGGCCAAGAGCTCACGAAGGATATTTCTCCTTTAGAAGGCGGCATTGGTTTTGCTGTTAAAACGGATAAAGAAGCAGATTTTATCGGAAAAGATGCACTTAAAAAACAAAAAGAAGAAGGACCGAAGCGAAAGCTTGTCGGGATTGAAATGATAGATAAGGGGATTCCGCGGACAGACTATCCGGTCTTCTCAGGAGATAAGCAGATTGGTGTAGTCACAACCGGTACACAATCTCCAACATTAAAGAAAAATATTGGGCTTGCCTTGATTGAAACATCAGAGGCGCAGCTTGGGACAGAAGTGGAAGTGCAAGTTCGTAAAAAACGTCTAAAAGCCAAAATCGTCGCTACACCATTTTATAAAAGAGCCAAATAACGAGGAGGAATAGAGGATGAAGCACAGGTATTTGCCGCAAACAGAGCAAGATCAAAAAGAAATGCTGGATGTCATCGGTGTTCAGTCAATTGATGAGCTTTTCTCAGATATCCCAGAGAAAGTCAGATTCAAAGGTGCGTACAACATCAAAGAAGCCGCATCTGAAACAGAGCTAGTGCGGGAATTGTCTCGTCTTGCTGCAAAAAATAAAGATACAGTGGCTTATGCCTCGTTTTTAGGTGCTGGTGTGTATGATCATTACCAGCCTGTGATTGTCGACCATGTGATTTCACGTTCTGAATTTTATACAGCGTACACACCTTATCAGCCTGAAATTTCTCAAGGTGAATTGCAAGCAATCTTTGAATTTCAAACAATGATCGCTGAGCTGACTGGCATGGATCTTGCCAACTCCTCGATGTATGATGGCGGAACGGCATTAGCTGAAGCGGCGATGCTGGCAGCAGGACATACAAAAAAGAAAAAGATTGTGGTATCTGAGACGGTTCATCCTGAATCAAGAGCGGTGCTGAAAACATATGCGAAAGGACAGCATATTGAAGTCGTCGAGGTACCTGCGCGAAAAGGTCAGACCGATCTAGCTGCATTAGAAGAAGCCGTCTGCGACGAAACAGCAGCGGTCCTTGTACAATACCCAAACTTCTTCGGTGTTGTTGAACCATTAAAGGACATTGAACCGATTGCGCATAAAGGGAAAAGTTTATTCGTCGTCTCAAGTAACCCGCTTGCACTTGGTTTACTGACACCACCAGGAAAGCTTGGGGCAGATATTGTCGTTGGTGATGCGCAGCCATTTGGCATTCCAGCTGCATTTGGCGGACCTCATTGTGGATATTTCGCTGTGACGAAAAAATTAATGCGGAAAGTGCCGGGGCGTTTAGTCGGGCAAACAGAAGACGAGAACGGGGTGCGAGGATTTGTGCTGACCCTTCAAGCGCGCGAGCAGCATATCCGAAGAGACAAAGCGACTTCAAATATTTGTTCAAACCAAGCATTAAATGCGTTAGCCGCTTCTGTTGCGATGACGGCGCTTGGGAAAACAGGCATCAAAGACATTGCCTATCAAAACGTACAAAAGGCCCATTATGCCAAGACGCAGGCAGAAAAACATGGGTTACAGGCTGAAATAGAGGGTGCTCATTTTAATGAATTTGTGTTGAAACTGAATGAACCTGTGAAAGAAGCGAATGAGCGATTGCTTAAAAAAGGAATCATCGGCGGATATGACTTGGGACGGGATTATCCAGAGCTTCAGCAGCATATGCTCGTCGCTGTGACAGAACTAAGAACAAAAGAAGAAATTGATACGTTCATCAAGGAATTGGGGGATCGTCATGAATAAACAAGATCAGCCGCTTATTTTTGAATTATCCAAAGAAGGAAGAATTGGTTACAGCCTGCCTGATTTAGACGTACCTGAGGAGAAGCTCCCAAATTTATTTGATGAAACGTATATCCGCCATGAAGATGCGGAGCTGCCAGAGGTTTCTGAACTGGATATTATGCGTCACTACACAGCATTATCTAGGCGTAATCACGGGGTCGATTCTGGCTTTTATCCTCTAGGCTCTTGTACGATGAAATATAATCCAAAGATTAACGAAAAGGTGGCACGTCTTGCAGGTTTCTCGAACGTGCATCCACTTCAAGAGGCAGACACTGTGCAAGGTGCATTAGAGTTACTTTATGATTTAGGTGACCATTTAGAAGAAATTACAGGAATGGACGCCGTGACATTACAGCCTGCGGCAGGAGCACATGGCGAATGGACGGGGCTCATGATGATTCGTGCATACCATGAAGCAAGAGGAGATCTTAAACGAACAAAAGTCATCGTGCCTGATTCTGCTCATGGAACAAATCCCGCATCTGCAACAGTAGCAGGATTTGAAACGATTACGGTGGCATCTAATGAACATGGGCTTGTCGATTTAGACGACCTGCGCCGTGTTGTCAATGAAGAAACGGCGGCTCTCATGCTCACAAATCCAAATACACTCGGCCTTTTTGAAGAAAATATTTTAGAAATGGCTGAAATCGTCCACGGAGCAGGCGGGAAGCTTTATTATGATGGAGCGAACTTAAATGCTGTATTAAGCAGAGCAAGACCGGGGGATATGGGATTTGATGTGGTTCACTTAAATCTTCATAAAACCTTTACAGGTCCACACGGAGGAGGAGGCCCTGGTTCAGGTCCAGTTGGCGTGAAAAAGGATTTGATTCCATATTTGCCAAAGCCAGTGCTTGTGAAGAAAGAAGGTCGTTATTTCTTTGATTACGATCGTCCAGAATCCATCGGCCGTGTGAAACCGTTCTATGGCAACTTTGGCATCAATGTCAGAGCGTATGCGTATATCCGCTCTATGGGACCAGACGGCTTAAAGGCTGTAACGGATCATGCGGTGTTGAATGCAAACTATATGATGCGCCGCTTATGTGCTCATTATGATTTGCCATTTGACCGCCACTGTAAGCATGAATTTGTCCTTTCAGGTAAACGTCAAAAGAAACTAGGTGTGCGGACACTTGATATTGCCAAACGATTACTTGATTTTGGCTATCATCCGCCAACGATTTACTTCCCGCTAAATGTAGAGGAATGTATCATGATTGAACCAACTGAAACAGAATCAAAAGAAACCCTTGATGCATTTATTGAAGCGATGATTCAAATTGCAAAAGAAGCGGAAGAGAACCCAGAAATCGTACAGGAAGCACCACATACAACCGTTGTGAAACGAATGGATGAAACAAAGGCTGCACGGAATCCAGTGCTGGTTTTTGAAAGAAAATAAAAAGACTCATGGGGGCATTTAGCTCCCAGAGTCTTTTTTGTTAGTTCTTTGTTTTAATGCGGCCGCCCCATTTTTTAAAGCCGCCCTTTAAATTATAAATCTCACGACAGCCATTTTTACGTAACGTTTGAGCAGCTTTTCCGCTTCTCAAATTATTTTGGCAATAGAGATAAACAGGCTTGTCAGGGCGTATTTCATTTTTGCGCTGCTTTAATTGTGAAAGGGGAATGTTTCTTGCGCCTAAAATATGTCCACCTTCAAACTCATTTGGTTCTCTCACATCAATGAGTTGGGCTTTGCGGTAACCTTTGATAAATTCTGCTTCCGTCAGCGTTTTCATTATGCGCTGCTGATAAATGTAACTGCCGATGGAATAAAGAACGAAAAGTCCACAAAGTGAGAGGACGATATAGTTGAATATTGGCAATACGACTCGACTCCTTCTTGAGCATCAGCACAGTCACCTGTCTGATGGTACGTTTTAGACAAATACTATTATAGTAAAGCAAAAGAAACTTGTCATCATAAATGGTAAGAATTATTTTCAATTCCTTCCCTATTTGATAGACTGATGAAGAGAGAAAATCGGTGGTCACCACCATTATCTAACATTGACTACGTAAAAGAGAAGGGATTTTATATGCAAAAAGAGAAATGGTGTTTCATTGATACAGGAAACCAAGACCCTGCCTTTAACATGGCCATGGACGAAGCCTTGCTTTATTGGCATAGCGAGAAGCTGATCCCGCCTGTGATCCGTTTTTATGGTTGGAATCCAGCGACATTATCTGTTGGATATTTTCAACATGTTGAAAAAGAAATCAACATGGAAGCGGTTGAGCGCTATGGTCTTGGATTTGTCCGCAGGCCTACAGGAGGTCGCGGCGTTCTTCATGATCAGGAATTGACTTACAGTGTGATCGTGTCAGAAGAGCACCCAGAGATGCCGGCGACGGTGACAGAGGCATACCGCGTCATTTCAGAAGGGATTTTAGAGGGCTTTAAAGAACTGGGACTCGATGCGTATTTTGCCATTCCTCGTACAGAAAAAGAAAAAGAAAGCTTAAAAAATCCAAGATCGTCTGTATGTTTTGATGCGCCTTCATGGTACGAGCTTGTCGTAGAAGGCAGAAAAGTAGCAGGCAGTGCGCAAACAAGACAAAAAGGTGTGATCCTCCAGCATGGCTCGATTTTAATTGATCTTGATGAGGACAAATTGTTTGATTTATTTCTGTATCCAAACGACCGGGTGAGAGAGCGGATGCAGCGTAGCTTTAAAAACAAAGCGGTGGCGATCAATGAAATTTCAGATCGAACATGTACGATAGACGATGCGCGTGTTGCATTTAAACGAGGGTTTGAAAAAGGATTAAATATCGAGCTTGTGCCTTATGAGCTGACAGATGAAGAGTTGGCATTTGTTCATCACCTCGCCAAAACGAAATACGCCACAGATGATTGGAATTACAAGCGTTAAGACGAAGGACTCTTCTTGTTTTTTAATGGGCGATGGTGTAGAATTGTTATGATTATTAAGTAAAGGTGCATTTTGGAGGGGTTTTATGACTACACCTAGTATGGAAGATTATATTGAACAAATTTATATGCTGATAGAAGAAAAAGGATATGCAAGAGTATCTGATATTGCAGAAGCCCTCGCTGTCCATCCCTCCTCTGTAACAAAAATGGTTCAGAAGCTAGATAAAGATGAATACCTCATTTATGAGAAATATCGTGGTCTAATTTTAACCCCGAAAGGCAAAAAAATTGGAAAACGTCTCGTATACAGACATGAACTGCTAGAGCAATTTTTAAGAATCATTGGTGTAGATGAAGAGAAAATTTATGATGATGTAGAAGGTATTGAGCATCATCTCAGCTGGAACAGCATTGACCGCATCGGCGACCTCGTCCAATTCTTTGAAGAAAACGATGAGCGATCCGTTCAGCTGAAAGCGATTCAAAAGAAAAACGAACAAACAAATCAAGAATCTTAAGAAAAAGGACACCTGGCGAAGGGTGTCCTTTTAAATTGTTGACAAAGGGGTAAAATGTACTTTATTTTAGCTCTTTGTCTTCTTTTCAGCGTGAAAGAAAACCTTTGCAGTCTAGGAAGGACGAGCATCGGAGCGGAGCGAATTTGACATTCGTGAGCACCGGAGCGCAGGACTGACACCGAATGCGAGGGTTTGTCTACACGCTGAAAGGACACCTGGCGAAGGGTGTCCTTTTTGAATATAGTTCTAATGAAAGGCAAATGCTCCTACACTATTAATAGTGTGACAGAAAAGGGGGCTCCTTGATGAAGATAGATGGTGTGTTCTCAGGTGGAGGCATTAAGGGTGCAGCACTTGCAGGCGCCTATGAAGCGCTTGAAGCAAGAGGATTTCAATTTGTCCGTCTCGCTGGAACAAGTGCGGGAGCGATCATTGCTTCACTCATCGCAGCGGGTTTTACGAGTCAGGAGATTCGGGAGCTGTTAGACGAAATGGATGAGCATCAATTGCTTGATCGAAGGTGTCAATTCATCCCGTTTAAAATGCTCAGGTGGGTGTCTATTTATTGGCGTCTTGGCCTTTACAAAGGTGACCGTCTAGAAAAATGGCTGACGGACGTGTTAAAACGAAAAGGCGTCACCGTATTCGGGGATCTGAAAAAAGATACGCTCAAAATCGTCGCTTCTGATTTAACAAATGGCAAAATCCTTGTCCTTCCAGATGACCTTCCTTCCTATGGGTTAAATCCAGAACGGTTTTCTGTCGCCAGAGCCATTCGGATGAGCTGCAGTCTGCCGTATTTTTTCGAACCTGTCAAACTGAGGTCTTCAAAAGGAATTTGTACCATCGTGGATGGCGGCGTGCTCAGCAACTTTCCGATTTGGCTTTTTGCTGAAGAGAAAAAAAGACCGTTTGTCGGTGTCACATTAACGCCAAACGAAAAAGAACGCCCTCAACATTCCATCCGCAATGCGTTTGAACTGTTTGGCGCTCTATTTGAAACGATGCGTGGTGCTCATGACGAAAGACATATTGCCACAAAACACGAACGTCATATTATTTTTATCCCTGTAGAACACGTCATTGCCACTGATTTTCATCTCATGACAGAAAAGAAAAAGGCGCTCGTCGATCTAGGCAGACAGAAGGCCGAGCAATTTTTAAAGAGCTGGACATTTTAAAATAAGGCGCGATTTTTCTTTTTGTTTTTCTTGCCTTCAATGACTGTCAAATGTGTTTGGCTTTTCTTTTTGAGAAGGACGGGCTTAGACTTGTGGTCAGTCGGCACGCTTCGCAAATGAGTGACCCGGTTTTTCATCTGGCTTTTCGTTTTTGGTTTAGGCTGCTGGTAGCGACGTTTTGATTGTTTGACTGCTTTACGATAAAGATTTCCTTCTGTTCCAGTTCTTCGATTCATCAGCCATCTAAATAGGAAAAACATAACCGCTCCAATGATCACAACTGATAGCAGCATTGTAAAGAGTCTGCTTGGATTCGTTGTGAGTAAATACACAAATCCCAAAACACCTAAAGCGAAAATAATGGTAAAAGCAGGATGTACTCGGCGATTCATAACTGTCCACCTCCGAAAGAATTTACCGGATTTATAAACTAGATCACTTGATGAGCAGAATCTGATGCTTGTTTCGCAGATGCTTCCTCTAAACGAAGAAGTTCATTAAAACTTGCAATGGCTACCTCGACTTGATCATCAGAGGGTTCTTTTGTTGTGAGCAATTGCAGCCAAAGGCCAGGATAGCCAAGCACTTTAAGCACTGGCACGTCACGGAGTTTGTTTGTGAGCTGAAGCACTTCAAATGAAATGCCCAGAACAACCGGAATAAGCGCCAAGCGATTCAGAACTCTCACCCATAAAGGATCTGTCGGTACGAGTAAATAGACGAACATGCCGACAATGACAGTGAATAAAATAAAGCTGCTGCCGCATCGATAATGCAGGCGAGATTGGCTTTGGACATTTTCCACTGTGATGTCAAGATTCTGTTCATAGCAGTTTATGACTTTATGTTCTGCCCCATGATATTGAAATACCCTTTTAATTAAAGGGGTCATGGAAATAAAGTAAATATAGCCTAATAACAGGATCAATTTAAAGAACGTTTCCACTGCAATTTGTGCGAAGTTTCCAGAAAACACCGGACGCACAAGTTCGGCTAAAAAGACAGGCACTAAAGTAAAGACAAATTTACTAAAAAGAAGAGAGAGAACTCCGATCACCGCAATGCCAAAGATCATTGATAATTTCGAGCTTTTTTGTTCTTTTTCAAGAGAATGATCTTCAGAAGGATCTAAGTCATAGCGCTCGCTGGAGAAGTTTAAGTGCTTACTGCCGTTTGCGCTTGCTTCAACAAGTGCAGCAACACCCCTGACAAAAGGGATTTTCTTAAGAAAGGCGGTTCGTTTATTGGAGGTTCGGGGAAGCTTTAAAAACTCAATGGACTGATCCTTACGCCGGATCGCTGTCACATAGTTCTTTTTACCTCCGAACATCACACCTTCCACAACTGCCTGCCCTCCATATGCTGGAGGTTTTGTTTGATTGGACATATTTCATCAACCTGCCTGTTTCCTGTAATTTACATGCATTTCCTTATACCTTTATTGTACAGGAAAAGAGGGGAAATCACTAGCTCACAGGTCGATTATCTACTAGAATTCTATCTACCTCTTTTTAGCCAGTATACCCTGTTATAAAAATTTTACACTCTCGCACGGAAATCCTTTTTTTTCATGACATTTTGGACATACTACTTGCTGGAGGTGTTCATATGAAACGTGATGAAAAGAAAAACCAAGAAGAAAAAAACCAATCAGTACAAACGTCTTCAATGGTGGCAAGGGCAGCAGCCACAGGTTTTGCCGGCGGAGTTTTTTGGGGCTTTATCGGATTTCTGACCCATATGTTTCATTTTTCAGAGGTGAGTCCAAATATGCTGTTGCAGCCATTTGTGCTTGGTGAATGGAAAAAAGGCGGACTTGGTACATTTATGAGTATTGTACTTTTAGGGATTTTATCTATTGGAGCAGCCTTTATTTATTATGGACTGCTCAAACGGATCAAAGGTTTTTGGATGGGGCTGATCTATGGCGCGATTTTATGGCTGCTTGTTTTTTATGTATTTAATCCTATATTCCCCGATGTGAAGCAAGTGCAAGATTTGCAGCAAAGCACCATTGTGACGACATTTTGCCTATATATTTTATATGGCATGTTTGTCGGATACAGTATTTCATTTGAATACAATGAATTAACGAGTCAGAAGCTTGCAAGGGCACTCGGGAAAAAGACAGAATAAAGTGTAAATCCACCATTCATATGATAAAATTATTTTTGGAAACGAAAGGTTTCTAAGGAAAAAGAAACAGACATCGATATAGAGTGAATTAGGGTGAAGGAGTGGTCATATGCCTCATTTTCTAGTGCTGAATGGGCCCAACTTAAATAGGCTCGGCAAGAGAGAGCCAGGAGTTTATGGAAGTAAAACACTAACAGATTTAGAAACGGATTTGTTTCAGTTTGCAGAAAGAGCAAATATTCAATTAACGTTCTTTCAATCGAATCACGAGGGAGATCTGGTCGATGCGCTCCATGAAGCAGAAGATCAGTACGATGGCGTCGTGTTTAACCCGGGTGCTTTTACCCACTATAGCTATGCACTGAGAGATGCCATTGCAAGTATTACGTTACCTGTCATCGAAGTACATATCACAAATGTTCATAAGAGAGAGGAATTCCGCCATCATTCGGTTCTTGCTCCAGTATGCCAAGGTCAAATCGTTGGACTTGGTTTAGAAGGATATAAATTGGCGATTCGTTATTTAGTCAGTGAAGGGGGAGCAGTATCATGAAACTTGAAAAACTAAGAAAACTTTTAGCCGAATTAGACATAGATGGTTTAGTGATTACGAGCAGCTTTAATTTACATTATATGACGAGTTTTACTGGATCAGCCGGTCTTGCCATCGTTTCAAAGGATCGAGCCGCCTTTATTACGGATTTCCGTTACACGGAGCAAGCCAAGGATCAAGTAAAGGGCTATGACATCATTGAACATAAAGGAAACATTGTGGAAACTGCTGTCCAAACGGCAAACGAATTTGGGGTGAAACGTCTTGGTTTTGAACAAAACCATATGACATTTGCCACCTACCAGCAGTACTCGGGGAAAGCAAGCGGTATCGAGCTTGTTCCAGTCTCGGAATCAGTTGAAAAGTTGCGCTTGATTAAGTCTAATGAAGAGATTAAGATATTAGAGGAAGCTGCGAAGATTGCAGATCATGCCTTTGATCATATTCTCACGTACATCAAGCCGGGCCTGACAGAAATTGCGGTCATGAACGAGCTTGAATTTTTCATGAGAAAAGAAGGGGCAGAAGGATCTTCATTCGATATGATTGTTGCCTCTGGCGTTCGTTCAAGCCTGCCACACGGGAGAGCGAGCGAAAAGGTGATTGAATCTGGCGACTTGGTGACACTGGATTTCGGTGCCTACTATAAAGGCTATTGTTCAGACATGACAAGAACCATTGCTGTAGGAACACCAAGCGACAAATTAAAGGAAATTTATCATATCGTATTAGAAGCAGAAAACGCTGGTGTGGATAAAATCAAGCCAGGCTTAACAGGAAAAGAAGCTGATCGCATCACACGAGACATCATTGAAAAGTATGGCTACGGTCAATACTTCGGGCATTCGACTGGACATGGTCTTGGTATGGAAGTACATGAAGCACCTGGCCTTTCCTCACGCTCAGATGTCGTGTTAGAAGAGGGAATGGTTGTGACAGTTGAACCAGGCATTTACTTGCCGGATGTCGGCGGCGTGAGAATTGAGGATGATATTGTCCTGACAGCTGACGGCAATAAACGATTGACCCACTCACCGAAAGAACTTATCATATTATGATGGTGAAATGTAGGAGGATGACAAAATGATTTCAGTAAACGATTTTCGTACAGGCCTGACAATTGAAGTGGACGGCGGTATTTGGCGTGTAGTGGATTTCCAACACGTAAAACCAGGAAAAGGCGCAGCGTTTGTCCGTTCGAAACTGCGTAACCTGCGTACAGGTGCGATTCAAGAGAAAACATTCCGTGCGGGTGAAAAAGTAGCGAAAGCTCAAATTGAAACAAAAACAATGCAATATTTATATGCAAATGGCGATCAGCATGTATTCATGGATACAAGCTCATACGAACAACTTGAACTAAGCGAAGCGCAAATCAAAGATGAGCTGAAATATTTGCTTGAAAATATGTCTGTTCAAATCGTCATGTACGGTGATGAAACACTTGGAGTAGAACTTCCAAACACTGTAGAACTAGAAGTAGTAGAAACAGAGCCTGGTATTAAAGGTGATACGACATCAGGTGGATCAAAACCTGCAAAAACAGAAACTGGTTTAATCGTGAACGTTCCTTTCTTTGTGAACCAAGGTGATAAACTAGTGATCAATACATCTGACGGTTCATACGTTTCAAGAGCGTAATGAACGGAGAGAGACTGTAAACCTCGTGTTTACAGTCTCAGCGTGTAGGCAAACCCTCGCATTCTTTGTCAGTCCTGCGTGCTGGTGCTCACGAATGTCAAATTCGCTCCGCGCCAGTACTCGTTCTTCCTAGACTGCAAAGGTTTTCTATCACGCTGAAAAGAAGACAAAGGGATAAAATCAAGTTCATTTTATCCCTTTGTCAACTATCTGAGACTGTAAACCTCGTGTTTACAGTCTTTTTTTATTTGAAAAATAGGACGCCTCGTTATGACACCCCTTACTCTATTCTCTCATCCATCTCTCTTCCTTTTGAAAAACAAGACTACTTCTAGCTAGTGAAGCATATAGTGTAAAAAAAGCTGGAGGTTCTATATGAAACAATTTCTCCCGGGTATACACCCATCAGTCGCTGCCATGGCAGGGATGAGGTTTTTATCTGCCGCGATTGAACTGACGGCCGCCATCCTCATTTTAGTGACAAATGATGTGCGTAAAGCGGTTGTCATCAATAGTATATTAGCGATCATCGGGCCGCTCATTTTTATTATTACGATGACGATTGGAATCTACCAAATTGCAGGGCAGTTATCCTATGCGAAGCTTGTGTTTATTTTCATTGGTGTCGTATTTATTCTTGTTGGAATTTATAAGTGAAATGGCTTGGCATAATTAACGGCATGCATCATACATTTTAGAGAAGAAAAAAAGGAGGGGAATTCGTTGCGGAGTTTGTTGGATATTCTCCCGCACTCAATTGGACAAGAACTCAGCATGTTAAAAGAAGCAGAGTGGGCGCAAATAGAAGAAATCCGCATTCGCACCGATCGCCCAATTGAGCTGATGCAAGGAGGAAAACCCCGCTTTCTTTCCTATTATACAACAGGTGAAGATGCGGCTCAGCTATTAGGCAGGCTCAGTAATTACAGCATGTACACACTGGAGGAAGAGTTAAAACAGGGCTATATCACCATATCTGGCGGACATCGGGTTGGGCTTGCTGGAAAGGTCATCGTCGAAAATGGATTCGTCAAAGGCTTAAGAGATATTTCTTCATTTAATATTCGTATCGCAAAAGAGAAGATCGGAATTGCTCTGCCGTTTCTCCCTTATTTATATGAAAAACATTGGTGTAACACACTGATTATAGGTCCGCCGCAAACCGGGAAAACGACATTGCTGCGTGATCTAGCCCGTCTTGTCAGTACAGGAACAACAGCCATTTCTCCTAGAAAAACAGGGATTGTAGATGAACGCTCTGAAATCGCAGGTTGTATAAGAGGAGTGCCGCAGCATTCTTTTGGGCACCGGATTGATGTACTTGATGCGTGCCCAAAGGCTGAAGGGTTAATGATGATGATCAGATCCATGAGCCCAGAAGTCATCATTGTCGATGAAATCGGAAAAAGTGAAGATGTACAGGCACTGTTAGAAGCAATCCATGCTGGAGTCACCATTATCGTCTCAGCTCATGGGTATTCTCTTGAAGACTTATCTAAACGGCCATCATTTGAACCGTTATGGCAGCTTCGTGTGTTTGATCGATATGTGGAATTAAATAGAGAAAAAGGGCCTGGCACGATCGGACGGATATTTGACCAAGAGGGACAAGAGCTGAAGCGGAGGCGGGGAGTGGACGTATGTTAAAGCTTATTGGTGCTATTTTCATTGTTGCGGCTACGACATGGGGAGGATTCGAGTTTGCGAAGCGGTACAGTGATCGGCCAAAGCAAATCCGCCAGCTCCGGTTTGCACTCCAATCTCTTGAAGCTGAAATTATGTATGGTCAAACACCTTTAGCTAGAGCTGCTGAGCAAATTGCGTCCCAAGTAGGACCGCCTGTGAATCGGCTATTTGAACAATTTGCAGAAAAACTCAACGTCGGAACCTTTTCTGCGAGGCATGCATGGAATGAAAGTCTAGAGGATGTATGGAAAAAAACCGTATTAAAAAAAGGCGAATATGAGGCGCTGAAGCACTTTGGAGAAACCCTTGGTCAGCATGATGTGACGGCTCAACAAAAATATATCAAGCTAGCTTTAGGCCATTTGGAATCAGAGGAAAAAGAAGCTGAAGTTGCCCAAGCGAAAAATGAAAAAATGGTGAGAAGTCTTGGTTTTCTAAGTGGGTTACTACTGATTCTGTTATTGATGTGAGAGGAAGGGAGTCGAGAGCATGGGCGTTGATGTAAACGTCATTTTCCAAATTGCGGGAGTGGGTATCGTCGTGGCTTTTCTCCATACGATTTTAGATCAAATGGGGAAAAAAGAGTACGCACAGTGGGTCACACTGCTTGGATTTATCTACATTTTATTTATGGTTGCTACCATTGTGGATGATTTGTTTAAGAAGATTAAAGCCGTATTTCTATTTCAAGGATAGGGGAGGGCTTACAAATCGAAATTATTCAAATTGTTGGACTTGGTTTAATCGCTACTTTTCTAGCATTAATCGTCAAAGAACAAAAGCCAACCTTTGCCTTTATGCTTGTTGTGTTTACTGGGTGTGTCATTTTCCTTTATTTAATCGATCAAATCTATGCCATTATCTCCATGATTGAAAAAATTGCAGCAAGTGCAGGCGTCAATATGAAATACGTTGAAACCATTTTGAAAATCATTGGCATTGCCTATATTGCAGAATTTGGTGCCCAGCTCACAAAGGATGCTGGACAAGGCGCCATCGCTTCAAAAATAGAGCTTGGCGGCAAGATTCTTATTTTGGTCATGGCGGTACCGATTTTAACGGTCATCATTGAGACGATCCTAGGTATGATCCCGTCCATGACTTGATGGAAAAGAGGTGATGATGATGAAACGGGTGACAGCTGTGCTGGGGTTTATGATGTTCTTTTGGATGATCGTTCCGTATGCAGGTGCAGAAGAAAGTGTGCCTTTATCAAGTGAAGAACCGGTCGCAGAAGAAGTTGCGGGTGGACAGGCTGATGCCTTAGAGCTTCATTCTATCAGTGACTTTTGGGAAACGATATTGGACGAGTATGGCGGCTTTCTGCCTGAAAGCCAAAAAGGTACTGTGAAGGAAATGATCGATGGCGATAAAGAGCTGTCTCCCCAAACGTGGCTGAAGGCTTTTGTTCATTATCTGTTTCATGAGCTGATTGCCAATGGAAAGCTCTTAGGCACACTTATATTACTTACCATCTTTTGTTCGCTTTTGCAGCTTTTGCAAAATGCGTTTGAACAAAGCACTGTTAGTAAAGTTGCATACGCTCTTGTTTATATGGTGCTTATCATTATTGCATTAAACAGTTTTCATGTTGCGATCTCTTATGCAACAGAAGCCATTCAAACGATGACTAGTTTTATTCTTGCTCTTATTCCTCTTTTATTAGCACTTATTGCCTCATCAGGCGGGCTTGTCTCAGCCGGATTCTTTCATCCTGTGATTTTGTTTTTAATGAACACGAGCGGTGTTTTTATTCAATATGTCGTTCTTCCGCTCATCTTTTTATCAGCGATCTTGAGCATAGTCAGTACATTGACCGAACAATACAAAGTGACCCAGCTTGCCCAGCTGTTAAGAAATGTCGCCATTGGGGGGCTCGCTGTTTTTTTAACTGTATTCCTCGGCGTCATTTCTGTACAGGGGGCATCTGCTGCTATCACTGATGGAATCGCTCTTCGCACAGCCAAGTTTATTACCGGAAATTTCATCCCTGTCCTTGGCAGAATGTTTACTGATGCGACAGATACCGTTATCAGCGCCTCTGTGCTGCTGAAAAATACGGTTGGCCTTGTAGGCGTCGCCATTTTGATTTCAATTGCGGCTTTCCCAGCGATTAAAGTGCTGTCGCTCGCTCTGATTTATAAACTGGCCGCTGCGATTCTTCAGCCTTTAGGGGGCGGGCCGATTATTAGCTGCCTTGATGTCATTTCAAAAAGTGTTCTTTATATATTTGCTGCATTAGCTGTTGTATCGCTTATGTTCTTTTTAAGCATTACCGTTATCATCACAGCTGGCAACCTCACCATGATGATGAAGTAAGGAGGGGACACCATTTGAGTTTTCTCACAGAATGGATCACAAGTATTATCCTATTTATTTTATTTGCGATTGTGATTGATCTTTTGCTTCCCAATTCAAGCATGCAGAAGTATGCAAAAATGGTCGTCAGCTTATTGTTAATTATCGTGATGCTCAATCCGATCTTTGCGTTATTCCGGGCAGATCCGGACCAAATTTTCTCAGAAATCATGAAAGGGAAGGACCAAGCGCAATCAGAAGAAATAAAAAATCAGATGAATTTAGAAAAAAAAGAAATACAAGCTTCACAGCGTGCATATATTTTAAAGCAAATGGCTGTCCAACTAGAAAAAAGCGCAAAGGAGCCACTGGAGAAGGAGAGCTATGAAATGAAACACGTAGAAGTGTTGGCAGATGAGGAGCACCTTGATCAGAATATGGAGGCAGATCAATTTCGCATCAAAGCAGTCCTTGTCCCGCTCACAGGTGATGCTGTAGAAACGGTGGCAAAGGTCGACATTGATCTTTCCAGGCAAAAGGAGGAAAGCGCCGAGACGTCAGCAAAAGAGATGGCGAGGGTGAAAGAGACGCTTGCAGATGTTTGGAATACACGGCCTGAACACATTGCGCTCAACATTGAGGGAGGTGACGCAGCAGATCATGAATAACAAGGACTGGAGACAAAAACTGAAATCAATGTTCCAAGCACCTGAAAAAGGTGAAGGGAAACCAAAATTAACGAAGCACCATTACTTACTGCTTGTCTTCATCATCGGCGTGTCATTCATGTTAGTCAGTCAAATTCTGTCACCGCCATCAAGCAAACAAGAGGCTGCTGTTCCTGCGTCTAAAAAAACATCCTCAGAAGAGCAGGCGGTGTTCAAACCATCCTCTTCAGGTAAGTCAAACAACTCGATAGAGGATGTTGAACAAGAATACGAAAATCAGCTGAAAGAAATTTTAGAAACGATCATTGGTGTTGAGGATGTTTCCATCGTGGTAAATGTAGACGCAACTTCTTTAAAAGTGTTTGAAAAAAACAAATCCAATAAAAGCACTACGACCGAGGAAACAGACAAAGAAGGCGGTGTGCGAAGTGTCACGGATCAAACAAAAGAAGAAGAGATTGTCATTATTAAAAATGGCAATGAAGAAACACCTGTTGTTGTCCAAACGAAAAAGCCAGACATTCGAGGTGTCCTCGTTGTTGCTCAAGGAGTAGACAACGTTCAAATAAAGAAAACCATCATTGAAGCGGTTACACGAGTGCTTGATGTACCGAGCCATAGAGTGGCTGTCGCCCCTAAAAAAATCAAGGAGGATTCGGAATGATGTTAAAAAAACAAACGGTTTGGCTATTAACGATGCTAAGTTTAGTTGTCGTATTAAGTGTGTACTATATCATGTCCCCACAAGGTGAGAATGCTGTGACAGTAGAAGATACAAAATCAAAAGGAATGGAAGAGAAAAAGGCTGAGCCAGAAAAAGGGACTGATAAAGGAACCGAAAAGAATGCAGAAGAGAAATCAACTGACAAAGAAACCAATGCGAAACAAGAAGATGTTGAAACAAGTGGAAAAGAAGGAAAGGCTGTTTCAGAGCAGACCGACGATGAACTTTTCACAACCTACAGACTTGAACTTGAAGATAAGCGCAGCAAGCAGCGTGAAGAGTATAACGAAATCGTGTCTAGCGATGATGCAACAGCGCAAGAAAAAAGTGAAGCTTATGATCAAATGACAGCGCTTAGTGAGGCAGAAGGAACAGAGCGCCAGCTGGAGACATTAATTAAAACAAAAGGATATAAAGATGCGCTCGTCAGTGCAGAAGGAGATAAAGTGAACATCACGGTTCGTTCTGATAAAAAATCAAAGTCCCAAGCAGCAGATATTATTGATTTGGTCACAAAAGAAATGAGAGGGCTTGATAACGTAGCCGTCACTTTTGAGCCATCGAATCAATAAAAAATGCACAAGCGCCCTTTTCTGAAAAGGGCGTTTTTTCATGCGGGTTGACGCCCTTTTTCAGGTGCTTGCGCGAGGTGTCTCATCACATTAATAGTTGAATTCAACGAAATCCTCCTGTAAGATGGTTATAGTATGTACTTTTAGTACTAGCCTATAAAAAAAGATAAATCCATACATAGGGGTGCAAATCCATGTTAAAAATTGAAGATATTCATGAACTAATTAAATTAATTGACGAATCAACAATTGATGAATTTACGTACGAAAATGAAGGTGCAAAAATCAAGTTAAAGAAAAATAAAGAAGTCGTTCAGCAAGTTGCGGCACAAGCACCAGTGGCTCCTGTCCAAGCAGCTCCAGCTCAACAAGCTCCTAAAGCACAAGCTCCAGCTCAGACCGAAGCCCCTGCACAAGAGGGAGCCGCGTCTGAAAACCTGCATAAAATCACATCCCCAATGGTTGGCACATTTTACGCTTCTTCTTCACCAGAAGCAGATCCGTATGTGACAACAGGTTCTAAAGTGAAGGAAAACTCAGTTGTATGTATCGTTGAAGCGATGAAACTGTTTAATGAAATCGAAGCAGAAGTAAAAGGCGAAATCGTCGAAGTATTAGCTGAAAACGGTCAGCTTGTAGAATTCGGACAACCCCTCTTTCTAGTGAAAGCAGAGTAAGGAGTACGATCATGATTAAAAAGCTATTAATTGCAAACAGAGGAGAAATCGCAGTTAGAATCATCCGTGCTTGTAAAGAGCTTGGAATTGAAACAGTTGCGGTATTTTCTGAAGCGGATCGTGATGCGCTGCATGTTCAAATGGCTGATGAAGCATATTGCATCGGACCGACTGCTTCAAAAGATAGTTATTTAAATGTGACAAATATTGTCAGTGTCGCAAAACTAACAGGTACAGATGCCATCCATCCAGGATATGGTTTCCTTGCTGAAAATGCAGACTTTGCAGAGCTTTGCGAGGAATGTAATGTCATCTTTGTTGGACCAACTGCGTCAGCAATTTCCAAAATGGGAACGAAAGATGTGGCAAGAGAAACAATGAAGCAAGCTGGAGTTCCAATTGTCCCTGGTTCTCAAGGAATTGTAAAAGATCTTGATGATGCTGTTTCAACAGCAGCTAGTATTGGGTATCCTGTCATTATTAAAGCAACTGCAGGCGGCGGTGGTAAAGGTATCCGTGTGGCTCGCACAGAAGAAGAGCTCATTAACGGTGTCACCATCACGCAGCAGGAAGCAGCACAAAACTTCGGGAACCCAGGTGTCTATTTGGAGAAATTCATTGAAGACTTTAGACACGTTGAAATTCAAGTCCTTGCTGATCAGCATGGGAATACCATTCACTTAGGTGAACGTGATTGTTCTATCCAAAGAAGAATGCAAAAGCTTCTGGAAGAAACGCCATCACCTGCACTAAATGCAGATATTCGTGAGCAAATGGGTGAAGCTGCCGTAAAAGCAGCCGAAGCTGTTGAATACACAGGTGCTGGAACGGTTGAATTCATTTACGATTATAATGAAGAGAAGTTTTACTTCATGGAAATGAATACACGTATCCAAGTAGAGCATCCTGTAACGGAAATGGTCACTGGTGTTGATTTGATCAAAGAACAGATCAAAGTAGCTTCAGGTGAAAAGCTTTCCCTTACGCAAGAGGATGTCGTATACGAAGGCTGGGCGATTGAATGTCGTATTAATGCAGAGAACCCTGAGAAAAACTTCATGCCTTCTGCTGGTGAAATTAAAATGTACCTCCCGCCAGGCGGTTTAGGAGTACGTATTGATTCTGCCGCTTATCCTGGTTATGTGATTCCGCCATATTACGATAGTATGATTGCGAAAGTGATCACATATGGTAAAACGAGAGAAGAAGCAATTGCAAGAATGAAACGTGCGCTTCAAGAATTCGTCATTGAAGGAGTCTACACAACGATTCCATTCCACCTCAGATTACTAGAGCACGAAACATTTGTGAGCGGTAATTTTAATACGAAGTTTTTAGAAACGTATCAAATTATGAAATAATAACAGCTTTCGGAGGTGAATGATCGTGTCAGAAAACAATTTGCTTGAAATGAACCTTGATGAAGATCAATTGGGAAAAGTGCAAATTGCGCCAGAAGTGATTGAAGTCATTGCTGGGATCGCTGCATCAGAGGTCGAAGGAATTGCGGAAATGCGCGGCAACTTCGCTGCTGATGTGGCAGAACGCTTTGGGAAGAAGAATCACCGTAAAGGTGTGAAAGTAGATGTCTCTGATGAAGGCATCACAATTGATGTGTATTGTGTGGTTGAATTTGGCCTATCCATTCCAAAGGTATCCACTGCTGTTCAAGAAAATATCCGTCAAACCCTTTTAAACATGACGGCCTTAACGATTAATGAAATCAACATTCATGTCGTCGGCATTCAATTTGATACAAAAACAGCTGAAGCTGAAGTTGATCAAGAAATGTAAAAAGGGTTGAAGTGAAACCAAGGAGGCATTGCCTCTTTGGTTTTTTAAAGCCCATTTTTGGGAAAATTCCACATGATGATTACGTCACGCATGGAGTGATTCGTTTTTCGTCACAGCTCGCATGGATCTTGGTGCGACTGCGGTCAAAATATGTTATGATCTCTGTATGGCTTAACGACAAGCGGATAAAGTGGTTAAAGGAGTAAATAATGAAAAGAAGAACTGCAAGAGAAAAGGCGCTACAAACATTATTTCAAATTGATGTCAGCAATATTGATCCGAAAGAGGCCATTACACATGCGCTGGATGAACAAGAATCAGATCCTTTTTTCGAGGAACTGGTTTTCGGTGTGCTCGAACAAAAGGACAAGCTCGATGACATGATTTCACAGCATCTTGTGAATTGGAAACTTGATCGTATTGCGAACGTAGACAGAGCCATTTTAAGGCTGTCTGTGTACGAAATGGTATATCAAGAAGATATCCCGGTGAGTGTTTCAATGAATGAAGCCATTGAACTGGCTAAATTGTTCGGTGACGATAAGGCGCCGAAATTTGTAAATGGTGTACTTTCAAACATTAAAAACGACCTAAAGCAGCAATAGGAGGATTCGACATGACAGCAACAATCATCGATGGGAAAGAAACAGCAAAAGAAAAGCGTGAACAATTAGCAAAAGAAGTAGAAGAGCTAAAACAAAAAGGAGTCACACCTGGTCTTGCCGTTATTCTAATCGGTGATGATCCGGCTTCACTTTCTTACGTACGCGGGAAGAAAAAAGCAGCAGAAGCCATGGGCATGCATTTCCAGCTTGATCATTTAGATGCTTCTTTAACAGAAGAGGAATTGCTAAAGATGATTGATCAGTACAATGCGAATGATCAATTCCACGGAATTCTTGTTCAGCTTCCACTGCCAAAACATATTTCTGAAAAAGCCGTCATTGAATGCATTTCACCAGAGAAAGACGTAGATGGTTTTCATCCGCTGAATATCGGGAAAATGCTACTTGGGGAAGACACATTCCTCCCTTGCACACCAGCAGGTATTGTTGAATTATTGAACAAAACAGGTGTGGATCTCTCTGGCAAAGAAGTGGTCGTTGTAGGACGAAGCAATATCGTCGGCAAACCAGTTGGACAATTGCTATTAAACGAAAATGCAACCGTCACCTACTGTCATTCAAGAACGGCGAACATTTCAGAACATACGTTAAAAGCGGACATTTTAGTTGTTGCCGTCGGTCGAGCAAACTTTATTAAAGCTGACCAAATTAAAGAAGGCGCTATTGTCATTGATGTAGGAGTCAATCGTCTAGAAACAGGGAAACTTGTAGGGGACGTTGACTTTGAAGCAGCAAAAGAAAAAGCTTCTTACATCACACCAGTCCCTGGCGGAGTGGGTCCAATGACAATTACGATGCTTGCACACAATACGGTTAAATCAGCAAAACGTACATTATCATAAGCTTGATCCATTCATCCACCTGCGTGCTGCCGGTGGATGAATGTGCGTTTTTGAAGAGGAGGAATACGTCATGAGTGAAAAAGCCTTTGTGACGGTCACAGCCCTTACAAAATACATAAAAAGAAAATTTGATGTTGACCCTCATTTAGAAGATATTTGGATCAAAGGTGAGTTATCAAATGTGAAGATTCATTCAAGAGGTCATGTTTATTTCACCTTAAAGGACGAAAATGCACGTATGCAAGCTGTTATGTTCCAGCGCTCCGCGTCCAAGCTGCCTTTTTCACCAAAGAGCGGAATGAAAGTGTTCGTACGTGGCGGAATTCAAGTCTACGAACCGAGCGGAAGCTATCAATTATATGCAAAAGAAATGCAGCCTGATGGTGTTGGTGCTCTTCATCTTGCCTATGAAGAGCTGAAGAAGAAACTAGCAAGTGAAGGCTTATTTGATGAGCGCTATAAAAAAACAATTCCTGAATATCCAGAGGTTGTTGGTGTCATTACATCCCCAACAGGAGCAGCTGTTCGAGATGTCATTACCACGATCAATCGGCGCTATCAGCAGGCCAAGATCATTGTGCTTCCGGCATTAGTCCAAGGAGAAAATGCTCCGCGTTCGATTGTGGAACGGATTAAAGAAGCCAATGAAAAACAACTTTGTGATGTCTTGATTGTCGGGAGAGGCGGAGGATCGATTGAAGAACTTTGGGCCTTTAATGAAGAAGCAGTCGCAAGAGCGATCTTCGCATCAGACATTCCAATCATTTCTGCAGTTGGGCACGAAACAGACTTTACCATTAGTGATTTCACTGCAGACATGAGAGCACCCACACCAACAGGAGCAGCAGAACTAGCTGTTCCAAGCACCGCTGATTTAATTGAACGAATCAAATCAATCGACATTCGGTTAACAAGAGCAGTAAAAAATCGAACGTCACAAGCAAAAGACCGTCTTGTGGCACTTCAATCCTCTTATGCTTTCCGTTTTCCAAAACGATTACAAGAGCAAAAAGAGCAGCAATTCGATATGGTATTTGATCGTTTTCAAAAACAGCTGACAAGACAAATGGAACAAAAACGCAGTCAACTTGACCGCCAAACATATAGACTGAAGCCGCTTCATCCAAAAGAGCAGCTGCTTCAGGCGAAAAAACGTCACGCCAATGAAACAGAACAGCTCGTTCGGAGCATGAATGTGCAAATGAAAACAATTCATTCGCAGTTCCAATCGGTTCTTGGTAAACTAAATGCATTAAATCCGCTTCAAGTCATGGAAAGAGGCTATAGTTTAGCTTATAAAGAAGATGAGCTCATTAAAAGTGTGAATCAAGTAGAAACGAAGGATCAACTGACGATTACAATGAAGGATGGACGTCTGATTTGTGAGGTTATTGAGAAGGAGGGCAATCATCATGACAGAATCAAATAAACAAAAAGAAGAACAAATGACATTTGAAGAGGCCATGAAAGGACTTGAAGAGATTGTGGGAAAGCTCGAAGAAGGCGATGTACCGCTAGAACAAGCTATCCACTATTTCCAAGAGGGTATGACGCTCTCAAAACTTTGCCATGAAAAATTACAGCATGTTGAAAAGCAAATGGATTTCATTTTAAAAGAGGACGGTGAACTGGCTCCTTTTTCTGTGAAGGAGGCAGATGCTGGTGACAAGTAACTTAAACGAATTTTTAACAACACGAAAACAAGCAATTGAAGACTATTTATTTACATATGTGCAGGAATTGGCTATTCCAGAAGAGCTGAAATCTTCTATGCTTTATTCTCTGAAAGCTGGCGGAAAAAGACTACGTCCTGTGCTTGTTCTTGCTCTTTTAAATGCGTATGGAAAAAGGGAAGAAGAGGGTATACCAGTAGGTTGTGCAGTGGAAATGATTCATACGTATTCCTTGATACATGATGATCTTCCTTGTATGGACGATGATGATCTGCGCAGAGGAAAGCCGACCAACCATAAAGTATACGGCGAGGCAACAGCTGTTCTTGCAGGTGATGCGCTGCTCACTGAAAGCTTCCGTCTCATTACATCGCAATTATCTGACGATGTACCTGCTGATCAAAAGCTTCGAATCATCGATGAACTTGTTACATCAGCAGGTGCACTCGGAATGGTTGGCGGGCAATTTGATGATATGGAAGCAGAACAGAAACAAATCTCTCTTTCTGAATTAGAATCGATTCATGCCCGCAAAACAGGAAAGCTACTCACCTTTAGTGTGGTTGCTGGTGCGATACTGGCAGGTGCATCTGATGATGAGATCGAAAAGCTGAGAGAATTCAGCTATCATATTGGCATTGCTTTTCAAATCCGTGATGATATTTTAGATCTTGAAGGCAGCGAAGAGAAAATAGGAAAGCGGATCGGCTCCGATACAGCAAATGAAAAGTCGACATATCCTTCTTTATTAACGCTTTCAGGAGCAAAAGAAAAGTTGGATGAACATATCACTCGTGCGAAAGAAATTGTCTCAAATCTTGAGTTGGAGCAAAACTTGCTGCATGATTTATGCGATCTGATTGCCTCACGAGATCACTAAAAACAGCCTAGATTTGAGGGTCCTCGAGCAATTGTGGTAAACTGTAAACAGTTTATCATGATGAGACAACTCTTATTCCTGAATTGGTTTTCATAGGAATAAGGCATTATATATGTAGATAGAAATTTTGTTGAAAGCGAGTTGATCCTGATTGGATCTTTTATCAATAAAAAATCCAACGTTTCTAAAAGGAATGTCAAATGCAGAATTAGAGGAGCTGAGTGCGGACATTCGCACGTTTTTAATTGAGTCGTTAGCGAACTCTGGTGGGCACATTGGTCCAAACCTTGGTGTCGTTGAACTTACTGTTGCACTTCACAAAGTATTTGACAGCCCGAAAGACAAATTTCTTTGGGATGTTGGACATCAGTCTTACGTTCACAAGCTGTTAACTGGAAGAGGCGCCGAGTTTGATACACTTCGTCAATATAAAGGGCTCTGCGGTTTCCCCAAACGAAATGAAAGTGAACATGATGTTTGGGAGACTGGACACAGTTCAACCTCATTATCTGGTGCAATGGGAATGGCGGCAGCGCGTGACATTAAAGGAACAGATGAATACATTCTCCCGATTATCGGCGATGGTGCACTAACCGGCGGTATGGCGTTAGAAGCACTGAACCATATCGGGGATGAAAAAAAAGACATGATTGTGATCTTAAACGACAATGAAATGAGTATTGCGCCAAACGTTGGTGCGATCCATACAATGCTTGGCAGACTACGTACAGCTGGTAAATACCAATGGGTAAAGGACGAGCTTGAATATTTATTCAAGCGTATCCCAGCAGTAGGTGGGAAGCTTGCTGCAACAGCAGAACGTATCAAGGACAGTCTGAAATATTTGCTTGTCTCTGGTATGTTCTTTGAGGAAATGGGCTTTACTTACTTAGGACCAGTAGATGGACATTCCTATGAAGATTTGTTTGAGAATCTTGAATACGCAAAGAAAACAAAAGGCCCGGTTCTCCTTCATGTCATCACGAAAAAAGGAAAAGGCTATAAGCCGGCCGAATCTGATAAGATCGGCACATGGCACGGAACAGGCCCATACAAAATCGACACAGGTGACTTTGTAAAACCGACAGCAGCTGCACCGTCATGGAGTGGTCTCGTCAGTGAAACCGTCAGAAAGCTTGCACGGGAAGATGAGCGGATTGTCGCGATTACACCTGCAATGCCTGTTGGCTCAAAGCTTGAAGGGTTTGCAAAAGAATTCCCTGAGCGAATGTTTGATGTTGGAATTGCAGAGCAGCATGCTGCAACAATGGCAGCCGGACTTGCTACACAGGACATGAAGCCATTTTTAGCGATTTATTCAACGTTCCTTCAAAGAGCCTATGATCAAGTGCTGCATGATATTTGCCGTCAAAATCTCAATGTGTTCATTGGAATTGACCGTGCAGGTCTTGTCGGTGCAGATGGAGAAACACATCAAGGTGTGTTTGACATTGCTTTTATGCGTCATATGCCGAATATGGTTCTCATGATGCCAAAGGATGAAAATGAAGGACAGCATATGGTCAACACAGCCATTCAATATGATGATGGTCCAATCGCCATGCGCTTCCCGCGTGGAAATGGACTAGGCGTCAAAATGGATGAACAGCTGAAAACCATTCCAATTGGTTCTTGGGAAGTTCTTCGTCCTGGGAAAGATGCTGTCATTTTAACATTCGGTACAACCATTAAAATGGCGCTGCAGGCAGCAGAAGAACTGCAAAAAGAAGGAAAATCAATCCGTGTTGTCAATGCACGTTTCATTAAGCCTCTTGATGAAGGCATGTTAAATGAGATACTGTCTGAAGGTTTGCCAATTTTAACAATAGAAGAAGCGGTGCTTCAGGGTGGATTTGGCAGCAGCGTATTAGAATATATTCACGACAAAAAAGCGTCTCATATAAAAGTAGAACGTATGGGCATTCCAGATGAATTTATTGAGCATGGAAGTGTCGATGCGCTACTTGAGGAAATTGGACTGACGAAAACACAGGTTGCTGAAACGTTACGTGACCTGCTTCCCGCAGCACCAAGAAAAGGAATTGGATCATGACATCAAAGAAAGAACGACTTGACGTTTTATTAGTCGAACAAGGACTAATGGAAACGAGAGAGAAAGCAAAACGCGCCATTATGGCAGGGATCGTTTACTCAAATGAAAACCGTTTGGATAAGCCAGGAGAAAAAATCGCTCGTGATACCCCGCTGACTGTGAAGGGGAATCCGCTGAAATATGTCAGCCGAGGTGGGCTAAAGCTCGAAAAGGCACTTCAGGAATTTGATTTAACCGTTGAAGGAAAGCTTTTAATTGATATCGGCTCATCAACAGGGGGATTTACAGATTGCGCACTCCAAAATGGAGCAGTCAAATCCTATGCTGTGGATGTTGGTTACAATCAGCTTGCGTGGAAATTACGACAGGATGATCGGGTGATCGTCATGGAACGCACCAACTTCCGCCATTCTGTTCCGGCAGATTTCACCGAAGGATTACCAGAGGTTGCATCTATTGATGTATCATTTATCTCGCTCAAACTCATTCTTCCCGCATTAAAGCATATTCTTATCCCAGGCGGCGACTGTATTGCGCTAGTGAAGCCGCAGTTTGAAGCGGGCAGAGAGCTTGTTGGAAAAAAAGGCATTGTGCGAGAACCTTCTGTACATCTTGGTGTGCTAGAAGAAATGAATCAATTTGCTGCAAAAGAAGGCTATGATGTAAAGAATGTTTCGTTTTCACCGATTACAGGCGGAGATGGAAATATCGAATTTCTCCTCCACTTGGTCCTGCATCTCGATCAAGAAGAGAATACGGCACTTCCAGTATCTGAACTTGAAAAAGTCGTCAAAGAAGCCCATGCCGTATTGAAAGAAAAGAAAAACAGTCCTGAGCCAGCTGACACATGAATTATTGAAACAAAAGGAATAATAGCTCGCTATTATTCCTTTTTACATGGTCAAAAGATCAGAATTGACGGTTTCTCACGTAATGCTTGTTTTTTGAAGTGTGCATCATATAACATAGAACGTAAAGACAAACTGAGATTCTAACGCCTAGGGGGGTCAAAATGAACAAAGGTCAAAGACATATTAAGATTAGAGAAATTATCGCAAGCCAAGAAATCGAAACACAAGACGAATTAGTCGATATTTTGAAAGCGGATGGATATAACATCACACAGGCGACCGTATCAAGAGATATCAAAGAACTGCATTTAGTCAAAGTGCCAACAAATAATGGAACATATAAATACAGCCTTCCTGCAGATCAGCGGTTTAACCCGCTATCAAAATTAAAGCGTTCCTTAATGGACGCATTTATTAAAATGGATGCTGCCAGTCATTTAATCGTTCTAAAAACAATGCCTGGGAACGCTCAAGCCATCGGTGCTTTAATGGATAATTTAGATTGGGAAGAAATTATGGGAACCATTTGTGGGGATGATACCATCTTAATCATTTGCCGCACGCCAGACGATACGGATACCGTTTCGTCCAAAATTTTAGAGCTTCTATAAAGAGATCAGGTTTACAAAAAGAGGTGTCAAATGAGTGTTAGCAGAACTAACCATTAAAAACTTTGCAATCATTGAGGAGTTAACGGTTTCGTTTGAAAAAGGACTCACAGTTCTAACAGGGGAAACAGGTGCCGGAAAATCAATCATGATTGACGCTGTCTCACTTCTCGTAGGGGGAAGAGGATCATCCGAATTTGTCCGTTATGGCGAAAAAAAAGCAGAGCTGGAAGGTCTTTTTCTTGTACCTGCAGATCATCCTGTATTTGCCCTTTGCGAGGAGCAAGGAATTGATGCATCTGATGAAATGATGATTCTTCGCCGTGATATCAATCAAAGCGGGAAAAGCATTTGCCGCATTAATGGTAAGCTTGTCACCATCTCGCTTTTAAGAGAAGTTGGCCGGCTTTTGCTTGATATACATGGACAGCACGATAATCAGCTGTTAATGGAGGATGAAAATCATTTGCATTTGCTTGATCAATTTGGAGCAGAAGAAATTGCACCTGCTCTCTCGCAGTATCAAGAAGCGTATGATCAATATATGAAGACGGCGCAAAAACTCAAACAGCTGTCTGAAAATGAACAAGAAATGGTTCACCGGTTAGACTTATTGCAATTTCAGCTGGAAGAGATTGAAGCGGCACAATTAGAGCCTGGGGAAGATGAGAAGCTTCAAGAGGAACGTCATCAAATCAGCAATTTTGAAAAAATCTTTTCCTCGCTTCAAAACGCATATAATGCTCTGCGTAATGAGCAGGGAGGACTTGATTGGGTTGGGATGGCTTCAAGCGAGCTTGAGCAAGTTTCTGAGATCAACGACGATCTGAAAACACTCTCTGAGCAAGTGTCAAACTCCTATTATTTATTAGAAGATTCTACTTTTCAAATGCGCAGCATGCTTGATCAATTAGAATTTGACCCAGCCCGTCTTGATTTTATTGAGTCTAGGCTAAATGAGATGAAGCAGCTGAAGCGAAAGTACGGCACAACCGTTGAGGAAATTTTAGAATATGCGGCTAAGATTGAAGAGGAGATAGACCAAATCCAAAATCGAGACAGCCATTTGCAGACACTAAAAAACAAACTTGATGCGATAAGCCGGGATGCATTGCTTGAAGCGCTTAACGTGTCAGAGCTCCGTAAAAAATGGGCGAAAAAACTGGCGAAGCACATTCAAGCTGAATTGAAGGATTTATATATGGAGAAGTCTTCTTTTGATACCGCTTTTACGATTCGATATGCACCTTTTGGCAGTACGGACTGCCCGCTTTTAGATGGAAAACCCGTACAGCTCGGGAAAAATGGCATAGATCAAGCTCAATTTGTCATTTCTACAAATCCGGGTGAACCGATGAAATCTTTGTCAAAAGTAGCATCTGGAGGAGAAATTTCACGTGTCATGCTGGCAGTGAAAAGTATTTTCTCAGCGAAACAAGAAGTGACGTCCATTATATTTGATGAAGTGGATACGGGTGTTAGCGGCAGAGTCGCACAAGCCATTGCTGAAAAAATTTATAAAGTAGCAGCAGGCTCACAAGTACTCTGTATTACCCATCTGCCGCAAGTTGCAGCAATGGCTGATACACATCTTTTTATTTCTAAACGCGCTAAAGCTGGTAGAACAATGACGAACGTCAAACCACTCAGTGATGATGAAAAAGTGAGTGAAATTGGCCGAATGATTGCTGGTGTAGAAGTCACTGAGCTCACAAAACAGCATGCAAAAGAATTACTGCACCAAGCAAATGATGTCAAAACGACAGGGTAGCTGAAAAAACAGCTGCCTTTTTTATATTGTCTCATATTCGCCGTATATACGCATGAAATCATCTTTTTCTTTTATCAATTTATCCAATCATTTTCTAAAGGTGTCGGTTATAAATCCTCGCTAAGAAGGCAAAAGTAAAGATGTAGCCAAAACATTAATGTTCTGGTGTGGGTAAGGAGCGAGGAGAGTGAAAAATGAATGCCCGAAAAGATGAGAAAAGCCATTGGTGTGATTCTCCTTGTTTCTTTAATAAGTACAGGGTTTATGAGCATAGTGAAGGAATATATCAGCATTCCAACAACTGTCGCAGTATTTGAACACGAGAAGCATTCGATTGATACATCCATTGAAGCGTCAGCCAATGCTTCTTCACCAGCCTTTAGTCTTTCAGAGAAAAAAAATCAACTTGAAGTAACGGGACAAAAGGCGGGAAAAGCCGAAATTGTTTATGATTTTAAAGGATTTCCTATTAAGAAAACAAAAGTCGATGTTCTTCCCGAATTAAAAGTCATTCCTGGAGGACAATCCATTGGCGTCAAACTCCATTCTGTCGGAGTTCTCGTTGTCGGTTTTCATCAAATCACAACAGCAGACGGCAAAAAATCACCAGGTGAAGCTGCAGGCATTCAATCAGGGGATATGATCATTGAGATCAATGGTCAGAAAATGGAGAAGATGAATGACCTCACCCCATTTATTCAGAAAGCCGGAAAAACGGGGGAAACCCTTCATTTACTCATAAAAAGAGACCATAAAACCTTTCAAACGACATTAACACCCGCCAAAGATGCAAGTGAAGGTACTTATCGAATCGGTCTTTATATTCGTGATTCCGCAGCAGGAATCGGGACGATGACCTTCTTTGAACCATCTTCTAAAAAATATGGCGCCCTTGGGCATGTGATTTCTGACATGGATACAAAAAAACCAATCGTGGTCGACAATGGTGAAATTGTCAGATCAACTGTCACATCCATTGAAAAAGGGACAGGAGGCAACCCTGGAGAAAAATTGGCCAGGTTTTCTTCTGAAAGAAAAACGATAGGTGATATTTCACGTAACAGTCCATTCGGTATATTTGGTACGTTAACCGAAAAACTTGAAAATCATGTAGCAGACAAACCACTTCCAGTCGCATTATCAAATGAAGTAAAAGAAGGTCCAGCCGAAATATTAACGGTTGTGGACCATGATAAAGTAGAGAAATTTGATATTAAAATCGTCAGCACAACACCGCAAAAATTCCCGGCAACAAAAGGAATGGTGCTTAAAGTAACAGATGAACGCTTATTAAGCAAAACGGGCGGGATCGTTCAAGGAATGAGCGGAAGTCCGATCATCCAAAATGGTAAAGTCATTGGAGCGGTCACTCACGTGTTCGTCAATGACCCGACAAGCGGATACGGCGTACACATTGAATGGATGCTGTCAGAAGCAGGAATTGATCTTTATCAAAAAAACAAAAAAGCAAGCTGATGAAAAACTGCCGCGAATCTTCCGGCAGTTTTTTTCTACCCTTTCTTTCTCTTCCATCATGTTATAAAATAAGGAAAAAGAGATTTTTCGACAAAATGGAAAACAGTGTGTTGTCAAATTGCAATAATCGTCGATTCATTAAGAAAAACGTAGAAAAAGCTAGATAATGCTCTATTATTCGGAAAATTAAACTTTTTTAAAGGGGATAGCATGGTTTTGTCGAATTGAACACTCAGAAGAGAAATGCAAAAGACTAAGGAATCGACATTGGGGAGGAAAGAACGTGGAGAAAATTAAAGTGTGTGTAGCTGATGACAATCGAGAACTTGTTGGCCTTTTGACAGAGTATATTGAGGGACAGGAAGATATGGAAGTACTTGGCGTGGCGTATAATGGTCAGGAATGTCTGACATTATTTAAAGATAAAGAGCCCGACGTTCTCCTCTTAGATATTATCATGCCTCATTTAGACGGTCTTGCTGTACTGGAACGCCTCCGTGAAAACAATGAAATGACCAAACAGCCAAGTGTCATTATGCTGACGGCTTTCGGACAAGAAGACGTAACAAAAAAAGCAGTCGATTTGGGCGCATCCTATTTCATTTTGAAACCATTCGATATGGAAAACCTCGTAGGTCATATTCGTCAAGTCAGTGGAAACGGCACACAAGTCAGCCATCGATCTTCATCTATCCAAAACAGTGTCCTTCGCAGCAAACCTGAACCGAAACGTAAGAACTTAGATGCGAGCATTACGACGATTATTCATGAGATTGGCGTGCCAGCTCATATTAAAGGCTATTTATACTTAAGAGAAGCCATTTCGATGGTGTACAATGATATTGAACTACTCGGCAGTATTACAAAAGTATTGTACCCAGACATTGCAAAGAAATTTAACACGACAGCCAGCAGGGTAGAACGAGCGATTCGTCATGCCATTGAAGTGGCTTGGAGCAGAGGGAATATTGACTCCATTTCGTCACTCTTTGGCTACACAGTCAGCATGTCAAAAGCCAAACCGACCAATTCCGAATTTATTGCCATGGTGGCTGATCGTCTGCGTTTAGAGCATAGAGCAAGCTAAGTCACCTTCCATAAAAAAACGTTTCTTCAATGAGGCGTTTTTTTATTTTCGTAAAATATTGCTAAAAAATGGTTATGTTGATAAAATCATCTTTAATGTTTAAATTGGACAAACGGGTCGCTTTATTTTCAGAATAAAATGAAAAATAAAGCATGAAAGAAATGAATAGGACATAAAATAGTGGTAATCAGCTACGCTAATCAATTGGCTTATAGAAGAAGAAAACGCTCATTCGTAAGAAAAAGGATGAGAGGAAAAGGTCTTATGTAATTAGTAAATAAAGTAAATGAGATCGAAAGTTCTATTTCTATTGACCTGATTGGTTGGCGTTTTAAAGTCACTGGCTTCTTAGAGATTGTGCCATTTGAACTGAATATTCCCATTGTCGAATTTAATAATTTTCACATTCTTTTACTATGCTATAATAATGAAAAGAAGAGGGTGAGGTTATGGGAAAGCTGAAAATCCACTCTGCTGAGGTTGCGAACGAAATTAGCAAGTGGACGAGGGTCATTTCTCAGAATGACCTAGAAAAATCTGCTGTCTATAAAGAGAAAATTCAGAATTTGCTAAAAAATACAGATGAGGATCGAGAAGTTCTTCTTTATTATCAGCTAGTCGACGGCAGACATGAAATGTTACTTGGAAATATTGAAAAAGCCAATCAGATTATGAAAAGTGTCGGAACGCTGGATGAAAAAGCAGATGACATTATTAATTTTTATTTTTACTTTTATAAAGGCCAATATGCTGCCTATGTCAAAAAATATGATGAGGCGATTAGTTTTTATAAGATTGCTGAGCAGCGTCTAAAACGTGTGAATGAAGATCTTGAAGTAGGAACTTTTCATCATAAAGTCGCTTCCATTTATTACGAACTGAAGCAAAATTTCATTTCCATTAATCATATTAAAAAAGCCATTGATACGTTTAAAGCTCATGAGGAATATACCGCACAGGCGATTGACAGCTTGATTTTGCATGCGAGCAACTGTATAGATTTACTACAATTTGATGAAGCTGAGGAAAAGTACCAAGAGGCACTTGAGAAAAGTAAGCGCATTAACAATGAAGTGCTGATTGGGAAGTGCTATCACAATTTAGCGGTTCTTTATTACGCAAAACCTGATTATGAAAAAAGCGCGCAATACGCCAAAAAAGGGATGGGCATTCAAATTCATCGCGACAATAGCCATTATTTCATCCAATCTTTATATGTTCTCGCAAATGCCTTAGTTCATTTAGGAGATCATGAGGCGAAAGAATATATTAAAGAGGGGATTCAATATAGCTGTGATATCCAAAATAATGAATATATAGTAAAATTTGAAATTTTGGATTTGATGTGCGAAAATAGTGGAGCAGCAGACGTATTCTCTGAAAAATTAGACTACATAGAAAAAAATAGATTATATGTGGAGCTTGAGGATTTGTCTGAACAAATATCGAAATACTTCAAGGAACGAAATGATTATCAAAATGCCATTCGTTTTCTTGAAAAGAAATTCGATGCACAAATACTTCAAAAGAAAGTGGAGGTTATCTTATGAAAAAGTTGTTGTTAGGTGTAACAATCGTTACAGCAGTCGCAGTTGTTTCTTCCCTTTTTGCTCTTGACGCAGAGACGACAGAGCAAGCCATCAGAGCGATTACGTGATCGAATTTACCTGTCAACCTCTTCTCTCTTATTAGAAGAGGTTTTTTTATGTGCTCAAACTGGAAAAACGAAAAAAGACACGTCATAATATAGGTAATCATCATATTTAGAGGTGGCATATGACGAAAATTTTTGCACATAGAGGCTTTAAAGGAAACTATCCAGAGAACACCATGATTGCCTTTGAGCACGCACTCCATTCTGGAGCGGATGGGATTGAGCTTGATGTTCAGCTCACCAAAGACGGCAGACTAGCTGTCATTCACGATGAAAAGCTGAACCGAACGACCAATATGAAAGGGTTAGTGAAAGACTATACATATGAAGAGTTAAAAAGAGGAGATGCCAGTCATTCTTTCTATGAAGAAACGGGTGCGGTCACCATTCCTCTTTTAGAAGAAGTATTAGAGCTAGTGACGCAAAGATCATCCTTTATGATCAACATCGAATTAAAAAATTCTATTTATCGATATCCAGGGATTGAAGAAAAAGTAAAAGAGCAAATTGAGCACTTTCAAATAGAGGATCGAGTGCTTGTCTCATCATTTCATCACGGCAGCTTAGCTCTTTTTCACAAGCTGATGCCGCACATTGAACTGGCGGTCCTCACAATGGATGTGATTCATCAGCCGGACATGTATTTAAAAACAATCCCGGCAAAGGGCTACCATCCGAATATAAAGGGCGCTGGGGTGACGAAAGAAGTAGTAGCCGCTCTCCATGCGGACCAACAAGTGATTAGACCGTTTACTGTAAACAGTGAGAAGCAAATAAAAAATATGTTGAGATTGGGTGTTGATGGAATCTTTACTGATTTTCCTGATCGAGCCGTCAAAATAAGAGAAGAAATGAAATAAAGACCCGCTATCAATAGCGGGTCTTTTTCATGATTACCTTTGCTTAAAACGAGTTGTTACTTTATTTCGTTTACGGTCCCTATATAAAATAAATCCTGCAACAACGTAAAGACCTCCCCCTAAAAATAACAACCCTGCAATTCCTTGCAGCCATAAATATGGAAATGGTGCAATGATGATGCCGAAAACAGTGTCACGCAGCAGCTTAATGCCAAGTGCTGCAAAGGCTCCAGGTATTAAAATAATCACTAATGCCAGTATTCTCCCCATCAAATGTCCCCTTAAACGTCATTTACTTCCATTGTCTAATTCAAAAAATATTTTGTCAAGAAAGGAAAACGTGGTAATATAGGTGTTGTGCAATTTTTTGCAACGGAAAAATATGGTGTGCAAAATTTTTCATATAAAGGGGTAACGGGATGCAGAGAGTCTTGATTGTCGGTGCAGGACAAGGTGGATCAGCACTGCTTGAAACATTGCTGAAAACAAATACGGTTCAAATCATTGCGATCGCCGACCTTGATCTCGAGGCACCGGGGATGGATGAAGCGAAAAAGAATGGAATTGAGACGACGACGGATTGGAAAGAATACATAAAAGATGACATTGATATCATCATTGAAACCACAGGCAGTTCTGCTGTACTGAAAGAATTAATTGAACAAAAACCAGAGCATGCTGTGATTGTGCCAAGCTCGATGGCATACGTCATTTCAGAATTAATGGCAGAGAAACAACAGCTTATTCAAATATTGAAGGAACAAACCTATAAACATGACCGCATTTTTAATGCAACGAATGATGGCATGATTTTTATTAATATGGATGAAGAAGTGGTCCTGTTTAATCGATCGGCTGCCAAAATGGTGGGGTGTTCGCAAAAGGATGCGATTGGCCGTCACATTCGAGAAGTGATTCCGAACACGAAACTTCCCGATATATTAAGGTCAAGGGAGCCAGAATTTAACCAAAAGCAATTTTTGAATCAGCAAATTCAAATTGTGACCACCCGTCTGCCGATTATTGATGACGCGGGGAGAATGTTAGGTGCTTTATCGATCTTTAAAGACATTACAGATGCGGTGGAGCTTGCGGAGGAAGTAACGAACCTCAAAGAAGTAAGAACGATGCTTGAGGCTATTATTCAATCATCAGATGAAGCCATATCGGTTGTCGATGAGCAGGGGAAAGGTATTTTGATCAACCGTGCTTATACGAAAATGACCGGTTTAACGGATAAAGAGGTCGTGGGTAAACCAGCAGGAGCTGATATTTCCGAAGGGGAAAGCATGCACTTAAAGGTGCTTGAAACAAGAAGACCAGTTCGAGGCGTCAGAATGAAGGTTGGTCCAAATAAAAAAGATGTCATCGTCAATGTAGCACCTGTTATTGTTGACGGCATTCTAAAAGGCAGTGTCGGGGTCATTCACGATGTATCCGAAATTCAATCATTGACGAATGAATTAAATAAAGCAAGACAGCTCATCCGAACACTTGAAGCAAAGTACACATTTGAAGACATTATTGGAGAAAGTGAACAAATGCTTGTCGCACTTGAGCAGGCAAAGCTGGGCGCAAAAACGCCGGCAACCATTTTACTCCGCGGAGAATCAGGTACTGGGAAAGAGCTGTTTGCGCATGCCATTCACAATGAAAGTGATCGCAAGTACAACCGCTTTGTCCGTGTCAACTGTGCTGCCTTATCAGAAACTCTTTTAGAGTCAGAACTGTTTGGCTACGAGGAAGGAGCGTTTTCTGGTGCAAGGCGTGGCGGGAAAAAAGGGCTGTTTGAAGAAGCCAATCACGGCAGTATCTTTTTAGATGAAATCGGTGAAATGACGCCAAGTACCCAAGCGAAATTGCTGCGTGTCATGCAGGAAAAAGAAATTGTTCGGGTAGGCGGAACGAAAGCGATACCGGTTGATGTGCGTGTGATCACAGCGACAAATGTCAATATTGAAAAGGCGATGGCAGAAGGAAAGTTCAGAGAGGATTTATATTATCGAATGAACAGATACCCGATATCGATCCCACCGCTCAGGCAGCGTCTCGAAGATATTGAATCATTAAGTAAACGCCTCATCCAGAAGATCAATTTAGACTATGGGCGAAACGTCAGCGGCTTAACAGATCGTGCGCTTAATAGACTTCGATCATATAGCTGGCCAGGCAACGTGAGAGAGCTTGAAAATGTGCTTGGACGAGCGATGATCTTTTTGAATCCGCAAGAAGAATGGATCGATGAAGCGCATATCGCCTTCATGGAGTCAGACGATCATGAGGAAAAAGAGCAGCAGGAACTGGCTGTTAGTCAATTTGAGGGGGAGACGCTCTCGGATGCTGTAGAAGCATTTGAAGCGCAGTTGATCAAACAAACCCTTGAAAAACATCAATTCAATCGCACAAAAACAGCGAAAACGTTAGGGATCAGCATTCGAAATCTTTACTATAAAATGGATAAGTATCAGCTTGCAAAAGATAGCATGCAGTAACATGCACGTAACCTGCAAGAAATTGCATAATTTCTTTGCAAAAAGGCTTATTTTTCACACATTTCAAGCTGGCACGGAACTTGCATATAAAAAGAGGAACCGAGCACAAGGAAAGGTGGGCAAGTATGAAGCTTGACGATCTGATTATCAAAGCCTCGCAGCTGCAGAATAAAACAGCGGCTGTGGCTCATGCAGAAGACGAAGAAGTGCTTCATGCCATCAAAATGGCAATCGAACGAAAAGTCGCTCGCTTCCTGCTGGTTGGAAACAAACGCAACCTAAAGGAGCTAGTCAAACAGCATGAGATTAATGAAGACTGGATAGATATTATTCATTCAGATTCACCCGAAGAATCTGCCAAAATTGCCGTTCAGGCAGTAAGTGAAAATCATGCAGATATTCTCATGAAGGGTCATGTCCCGACAGCCATACTGTTAAAAGCTGTCCTAAATAAAGAATATGGGCTTCGGACAGCGAGTGTCCTTTCACATGTTGCAGCCTTCGAAGTACCTGGCTTTGACCGTTTTATCTATGTGACGGACTCTGCGATGAACATTGCGCCTGATTTAAATATGCTGAAAGAAATTACGGTGAATTCCGTTCAAGTCGCACAAGCTGTCGGAAATGATATGCCAAAAGTGGCTGTATTATCAGCGGTAGAAGTCGTAAACCCAGCGATGGATTCGACGCTCACAGCTGCAAGCCTTGCGCAAATGAATCGAAGAGGTCAAATTTCTGGCTGTCTGATTGATGGGCCGCTTGCTTTAGATAATGCCATTTCTCAAACGGCAGCTTCTCATAAAAATATTACGAGTGATGTGGCTGGTCATGCAGATATTTTGCTTGTGCCAACCATTGAAGCAGGCAACATTCTTTATAAATCTCTCATCTACTTTGCTCATGCAAAAGTGGGAGCTGTGGTGGCAGGAGCGAAAGCACCGATTGCTTTAACAAGCCGGTCTGATTCAGCTGAAAGCAAGCTCTATTCAATTGCACTTGCCATCTGTACATCTAATTAAGCGAAAGTATTAGGAGGAATAGAAAATGGAACTTTTTAAATATATGGAACGATACGATTATGAACAGCTTGTATTTTGTCAGGATGAACAGTCTGGTTTAAAAGCCATCATTGCCATTCATGATACAACACTTGGGCCGGCACTCGGCGGAACAAGAATGTGGACATATGAAAATGAAGAAGCAGCTATCGAAGATGCCTTGCGTCTTGCAAGAGGTATGACTTATAAAAATGCGGCGGCAGGGCTTAACCTTGGCGGCGGTAAAACGGTCATCATCGGTGATCCGAGAAAAGACAAGAATGAAGAAATGTTCCGTGCTTTTGGCCGTTACATTCAAGGATTAAATGGCCGTTATATCACCGCTGAAGATGTCGGTACAACGGTAGAAGATATGGATCTTATCCATGAAGAAACAGACTTTGTCACAGGCATCTCTCCTGCATTTGGTTCTTCAGGAAATCCATCTCCAGTGACTGCTTACGGTGTATATAAAGGGATGAAAGCAGCTGCAAAAGCAGCATTCGGTACAGATTCATTAGAAGGAAAAACAATTGCCGTTCAAGGTGTTGGAAACGTGGCTTACAACCTATGTAAACACCTGCATGAAGAAGGCGCACAGCTCATCGTCACTGATATCAACAAAGACTCAGTTCAGCGAGCTGTAGAAGACTTCGGTGCAAAAGCGGTAGACCCTGATGATATTTATGATCAAGAATGTGATATTTACGCACCATGTGCACTCGGTGCAACCATTAACGATGTGACAATTCCTAAATTAAAGGCAAAAGTCATCGCAGGTGCAGCGAATAACCAGCTGAGAGAAACACATCATGGAGATCTTATTCATGAAATGGGCATTGTGTATGCACCGGATTATGTGATCAATGCAGGCGGTGTGATTAACGTTGCAGATGAGCTTTATGGCTATAATGCAGATCGTGCAATGAAAAAAGTAGAAGGCATTTACCAAAACATTGAGCGAGTGATTGAAATCTCTAACCGTGATGCCATTCCAACTTATAAAGCGGCAGACCGATTGGCTGAAGAGCGAATTGAAAGAATGCGCAAATCAAGAAGCCAATTCCTGCAAAATGGTCAACATATTTTAAGTCGTCGCTAAATGGATGAATGAGTTGAAACGGAGGTTTTGTTTTTGCTGACAAAAGAATGGCGTATTCTCACTATTAATCCTGGCTCTACTTCAACAAAAATCGGTGTGTTTCATAATGAACGATCTATTTTTGAAACGACATTAAGACATACAGATGAGGAAATCAAGCAATTTCCTCATATCATTGATCAATTTTCATTCCGTAAAGAAACCATTTTGAAAACACTGCATGAACAGGGGATGAACATCTCAAAGTTTGATGCAGTTTGCGCACGCGGTGGTCTTCTTCGTCCGATTGAAGGTGGCACATATGAAGTAAACGAGCAAATGGTTGAAGATCTAAAAGAAGGGTATGCTGGCCAGCACGCCTCTAATCTAGGCGGAATTATTGCCCGAGAAATTGCACTTGGCCTTAACATCCCAGCTTTTATTGTTGATCCCGTAGTCGTAGATGAACTGCAGCCGATTGCTCGTATTTCAGGACTGCCAACAATTGAGCGGAAAAGCATTTTTCATGCGTTAAATCAAAAAGCAGTCGCAAGAAAAACGGCTGCTTCGTTTGGAAAGCGTTACGAAGATTTGAACATGATCATTACCCATATGGGCGGTGGAATTACGATTGGTGTACATCAAAAAGGAAAAGTCATTGATGTGAATAACGGTCTTCATGGCGAGGGTCCTTTCAGCCCAGAGCGGGCAGGTACTCTTCCAACAGGTGACCTTGTTAATTTATGCTTTTCTGGTGAATATTCGCAAGAGGAAATGCTCAAACGTATTATTGGCGAAGGCGGTCTTGCGGGCTATCTTGGTACGACAGATGCAGTAAAAGTAGAGCGCATGATTGAAGCAGGCGATGAGCGTGCGGCGCTTATTTATGAAGCGATGTGCTATCAAATTGCCAAAGAAATCGGTGCGGCTAGTGCGGTTTTAAAAGGAGCTGTTGACGTCATTGTGTTAACAGGTGGCCTTGCGTACAGCAAACGAATTACGTCAAGCATTAGAGGATACATTGACTGGATTTCAGATGTTGTTGTGTACCCAGGTGAAAATGAATTGCAATCCTTAGCAGAAGGGGCGCTTCGCATTTTAAAAGAAGAAGAATCACCAAAAGAATACCCAAATGATCAAAAGGCGGAGAAAGGAGTGACAAGTCATGGCAACTGAATATGACCTCGTCATTCTTGGTGGAGGCACAGGTGGCTATGTAGCGGCCATTCGTGCCTCTCAACTTGGATTGAAAACAGCAGTCGTAGAAAAATCAAAGCTCGGTGGAACATGTCTTCATAAAGGCTGTATCCCATCTAAAGCGCTTCTTAGAAGTGCAGAAGTCTATCAAACGGTCAAACGTGCCGCTGATTTTGGCGTTGAAGCAAGCGGAATTGCCTTACAATTTGCCAACGTACAAAAAAGAAAAACAGAGATTGTCGACAAATTAGCAGGCGGCGTCAAACACTTAATGAAACAAGGGAAAATTGATGTATACGAAGGAATAGGCCGTATCCTAGGCCCTTCGATCTTTTCGCCAATGCCAGGCACCATCTCGGTAGAAATGGCGAATGGCGATGAAAATGAAATGCTGATTCCAAAGCAGGTCATCATTGCGACTGGGTCAAGACCGCGCGTCCTGCCTGGGCTTGAAGCGGATGGAACACACATCCTTACATCAGACGAAGCACTTGAATTGCAAGAACTCCCTCAGTCCATGCTGATTGTCGGCGGAGGCGTAATTGGGATCGAATGGGCTTCCATGCTTAACGATTTTGGCGTAAAAGTCACAGTAATCGAATTTGCAGATCGCATTTTGCCAACAGAGGATCAAGATATTTCTAAAGAAATGGAAAAGCTTTTAACGAAAAAGGGCATCACCTTAGTGACAAATGCGAAGGTTCTGCCAGATACTGCCGAAAAGCACGAGAATCTCGTCAAGATCCAAGTCGAACAAGGTGGAGACACTCAGTCGTTTGAAGCAGAGAAACTGCTTCTCTCAGTTGGCCGAGTGCCAAACGTGGAAGGCATAGGACTTGAAAACACGGACATCCAGACAGAAAAGCAAGGCATTGTCGTGAATGAGCATTATCAAACGAAAGAGTCGCATATTTACGCAATAGGTGATGTCATTGGCGGTCTTCAGCTGGCGCATGTCGCATCACATGAAGGCATGATTGCAGTGGAACATATGGCTGGTCAAGATCCAAAGCCACTTGATGAAACGCTCGTGTCTAAATGTGTTTACTCTCACCCAGAAACCGCTAGTGTTGGACTGACTGAACAGGCGGCAAAAGAGCAAGGCTACGAAGTCAAGATTGGGAAGTTTCCCTTCATGGCCATCGGAAAAGCGCTTGTATTTGGAGAGTCTGATGGATTTGTCAAAATCATTGCTGACCAAAAGACAGATGATATCTTAGGGATTCATATGATTGGTCCTCATGTAACAGATATGATATCTGAAGCTGGATTAGCCAAAGTACTAGATGCAACTCCGTGGGAAGTGGGACAGACGATCCACCCGCACCCAACCTTGTCAGAAGCAATTGGCGAGGCAGCACTGGCTGTTGACGGAAAGGCGATCCATTTTTAATCAAGGAGGGAAACATGATGAGTAACATGCGTCATCAGGAATTAGGATTATCAGATGAACAAGCGATTGACATATATAGAACCATGCTTTTAGCAAGAAAAATTGATGAACGGATGTGGCTTTTAAACCGTTCTGGAAAAATTCCATTCGTCATCTCTTGTCAAGGACAGGAAGCGCAGCAAGTCGGTGCCGCTTTTGCCCTCAATAGGGAAGAGGATTACGTTTTACCTTATTACCGTGATATGGGGGTTGTCCTTGCATTCGGGATGACGGCGAAAGATTTAATGATGTCTGGTTTTGCGAAAAAAGACGATCCAAGCTCAGGCGGGAGACAGATGCCAGGTCATTTTGGGCAAAGATCAAACCGAATTGTGACTGGATCATCACCTGTGACAACACAGGTTCCTCATGCGGTTGGAATCGCACTTGCCGGGCGTCTAGAGCAAAAGAATTTTGTTAGCTTTGTCACGTTCGGTGAAGGCTCTTCAAACCAAGGGGACTTCCACGAAGGCGCCAACTTTGCTGCGGTGCATAAGCTGCCTGTTATATTCATGTGTGAAAACAATAAGTATGCGATTTCTGTCCCGTATGACAAACAAGTGGCATGTGAGCGTATTTCAGATCGTGCAATAGGGTACGGAATGCCTGGAGTGACGGTTGATGGAAATGATCCGCTTGAAGTGTATGCAGCGGTCAAAGAAGCGAGAGACCGTGCGGCAAGAGGCGAAGGCCCAACATTGATCGAAACCATTTCTTACCGGTTAACTGCGCATTCAAGTGATGACGATGATTCTAGCTATCGAGAAAAAGAAGAAGTGCTCGAAGCAAGAAAGAAAGATCCGCTCATTCAATATGAAACGTACTTAATCGAAGGAAATGTCATGACTTCTGAAATGAAAGAAGAGATGACAAAAGAAATCATGCAAATCGTAAACGAAGCCACTGATGAAGCGGAAAACGCAGCTTATGCCGATGCAGAAAGCGCACTTCGTTACGTGTATGCGGAGTAAGGGGGAAGAAAAATGCCTGTTATGTCATATATAGACGCTATCACATTAGCGATGAAAGAAGAAATGGAGCGAGATCCGAAAGTGTTTGTGCTCGGAGAGGATGTCGGGAAAAAAGGCGGCGTATTTAAAGCAACAGCGGGTCTTTACGAGCAATTTGGAGAAGCGCGCGTCATGGATACACCTCTTGCCGAATCAGCGATTGCAGGTGTAGGTATTGGGGCTGCTATGTATGGAATGCGTCCGATCGCGGAGATGCAATTTGCGGATTTTATTATGCCAGCCATCAACCAAATCATTTCAGAGGCTGCAAAAATTAGATATCGTTCCAATAATGATTGGAGCTGCCCAATGGTCATTCGTGCTCCTTACGGGGGCGGCGTACACGGGGCGCTTTATCATTCACAATCGGTCGAAGCCATTTTTGCCAATCAGCCAGGCTTAAAGATTGTGATGCCTTCTACACCTTATGATGTCAAAGGGTTGTTAAAAGCCGCAGTGCGTGATCCAGATCCTGTATTGTTCTTTGAACACAAACGTGCATACCGTCTCATTAAAGGAGAAGTGCCTGAAGAGGATTATACGCTCCCTATTGGAAAAGCGGATGTGAAACGAGAAGGCGATGACATTACGGTCATTACATATGGCCTTTGTGTTCATTTTGCCCTCCAAGCAGCAGAGCGCCTTGCGAAGGACGGAATTTCTGCTCATATTCTTGATTTACGTACAGTGTACCCGCTTGATCAAGAAGCGATTATTGAAGCGGCATCAAAAACAGGGAAAGTACTCTTGTTAACAGAAGATACAAAAGAAGGAAGCATCATGAGTGAAGTAGCTGCCATCATTTCAGAGCACTGCTTGTTTGATTTAGATGCGCCTATTAAACGTCTAGCAGGACCTGATATCCCTGCAATGCCTTATGCACCGACAATGGAGAAATTCTTCATGGTTAATCCGGATAAGGTAGAAGCTGAAATGAGAGAACTAGCGGCGTTTTAAGAAAGAGGAGGGTTTCAAAGTGGCAACTGAACAAATGAAAATGCCTCAGCTTGGTGAAAGTGTAACAGAAGGAACCATTAGCAAATGGCTCGTTTCACCTGGCGATCATGTGAATAAATACGATCCGATTGCGGAAGTCATGACAGATAAAGTAAATGCAGAGGTTCCGTCATCCTTTACAGGAACAATCACTAAACTAGCGGCTGCAGAGGGTGATACACTTCAAGTAGGAGAAGTGTTTTGTGAAATTGAAGTAGAAGGCAGTGCGCAGCAGAGTGCGAAAATAGAAGAGGCGCCTGCGCAAGATGAAGCACCAGAACCTGACCAAACAAATGTGGATCAGAGTCAAAAGAAACGATACTCTCCGGCAGTCCTGCGTTTAGCAGATGAGCACGGAATTGATTTAGCGACTGTTCAAGGAACGGGAGCTGGCGGCAGAATCACAAGGAAAGATTTGCTGAAGCTTATCGAAAGTGGAGGCGTAAAAGAAACGGCAGCACCTGTGAGTGAAGGTACGGGTCAAACAGAACCTGCGCAACCGTCACAAGCAAAAGCGGCTCCTTCCATCTCTTCAATGCCTGGAGATGTTGAACTGCCGGTCACGCCGATTAGACAGGCGATTGCCGCAAACATGCTAAGAAGCAAGCATGAAATTCCACATGCCTGGACGATGATGGAAGTGGATGTGACAAACCTTGTGACAAGAAGAAATCAGCTGAAAGATCAATTCAAAGCAAAAGAAGGCTTTAATTTGACGTTCTTTGCGTTCTTTGTCAAAGCAGTGGCTCAGGCCTTAAAAGAATTCCCTGAAATGAACAGCATGTGGGCTGGTGATAAAATTGTTCAAAAGAAAGCGATCAATGTCTCCATTGCTGTTGCGACAGATGACGCTCTTTTTGTCCCAGTGATTAAAGATGCGGATGAGAAAACGATTAAGGGAATCGCCAAAGAAATTCATGAACTTGCTTTCAAGGTCAGACAAGGCAAACTGAAGCAAAGTGACATGGAAGGCGGCACTTTCACTGTGAACAACACAGGATCATTTGGTTCGGTTCAATCAATGGGAATTATTAACTATCCGCAAGCAGCCATTTTACAAGTAGAATCTATTGTAAAGCGCCCGATGATTGTAAATGGAATGATTGCCGCAAGAGATATGGTGAATCTTTGTCTTTCATTAGATCATAGAGTACTCGATGGTCTTGTATGCGGTAGATTCCTGCAAAGAATCAAACAAATTCTTGAAGGCATTGACGAAGAGACGTCCGTCTATTAAGCTCATTTATATGTCCCCTTCTCACAATGAGAGGGGGATTTCCATATCAATCAGAAAGGAGCGATGAGATGTCTGGACTAGATTTTTTTGCTTTTCTTACGATCGGTCTGATGTTTATCACAGCCATTGCGTTCGCTTTTCTTCGGTATATTTCCAAATCACGCAATCATCCTGAACGCTTACTGCTCATCATATCGATCGTTTCAATCATTCAAATCGCCTATTGCTTGTTGATGATAGGAGGATTTAAAGGAGTCGCCAATAGTTTATTAGGCATTTCCCTTCTGATAGGTACACTGCTAGGGTATGCACTTGAATATTTATACAGACGTTATATCAAAAAAACGCCCGCATCGAAATGATGCAGGCGTTTTCTTTATTCTGCTGGAACGATAAAGGTCAAATGCTGTTTTAATACTTCAAGGGAAGAAGGAGCGGTCATGTATACTTCACCATCTGTATCTGCATCCATTTCCTCTTTAGTATGAATATGAATGCGGGATGCTTGTATAAGAGACAGGTCCCCTTTAAAATCTTCTAGCTCTTCGCGGTTCATTGAAAAAATCTCTTTTAAAGCAGAGAAACTCGTATTTCTGCAAATTAAAATTTCGGCTTTTCCATCATCAATTGAAGCATTTGGCAGATCTAATTTATTTGTACCGATAAAGTGCCCATTCATGACAAGGACAATCACAGCTTCTTCTTCCCAGTTTTCCTCTTCGGTTTCAATGCGTACGTAGAAAGGTTCTGTCTGCTGAAGGGTTCGAAGAGCGCTCGTGAAGTAGCTGATTTTTCCGAGGACAGCTTTTTCTTTATCATTAATATTGTTTGAGGTATCTGCGATGAGACCAATCCCCCAAAAATTTAAAAGGTATCGATCCTCTGCTTTGATTAAATCGACCTTTTTTTCAGTGCCATCTATCACCATTTGAGCGGCCTTTGGCATCTGCTGAGGGATGCCCAGCGTTCTAGAAAAGTCATTGCACGTCCCGCCAGGTAAGATCGCTACAGTCGGCCTTTTTTCTAAACCGCCAATTCCATTCATACATTCATGGACGGTTCCGTCTCCGCCTAGTATAATCAGCAATTCAACCGACTCATCCATCTCACGGCAGAAATGATAGGCATCATTCGGCTGTTTTGTAGGCTTAAGGATGAGTTCATCAATATGTAAAGAAAGAAGAGGCACTGTTTGACCTAGTGTTTTTTCCATGTTTTTTTGTCCAGCATTTCCGTTATAAATGAGTATCGCTTTTTTGAATTGTGCCATCACGCAGTTCTCCCTTTCATCACTTTACTATCACTTTTCCCCAATTCCACAGGTCATAAACGACGTTTGAAAAAAGTGAAGGGGGCGAAACAAGACATTTGCCCGCCGGCGTTTTCCTTGTTATGATGTAGTTAAAATGGTTTGGTACGTAGAAGGAGTGGACGGTTATGAATATTGATTTTAATTTATTTATGAATGATATTGTGAAACAAGCACGAGAAGAGATTAAACAGGCAGGTTATACGGAACTGACTACAGCTGAAGAAGTCGATGAAGCACTGACGAAAAAAGGAACGACACTTGTCATGGTGAATTCAGTGTGCGGCTGTGCAGGCGGTATTGCTAGACCAGCGGCTGGTTATTCTGTTCATTACGATAAGCGTCCAGATCAATTGCTCACAGTGTTTGCTGGACAGGACAAAGAAGCAACCGCAAGAGCACGTGAATACTTTGAAGGCTTCCCGCCATCTTCACCATCATTTGCTCTATTAAAAGACGGGAAAATCATTAAAATGGTCGAACGTCACGAAATCGAAGGACATGAACCGATGGAAGTGGTGTCAAAACTTCAAGCCGCTTTCGATGAGTATTGCGAAGAAGTGTAACATGTTACTTTTGAATGAATCATTTAGAGGCAGTCCGGTCTTTTGATCGGTCTGTTTTTTTGTTTTATATGACATACGAATCAAAATAATTTTAGCAAAATACTATTGCATATCAAAAAGAAAGTGTTTAAAATACATTATAGTGAATAAATATTCAAATCTACTCATGATTTTAAATACTAGGAGGCATTATCATATGAAAAAGTGGTTATTATTACTTATGACAGCTGGTCTTGCAGCTGCACTAGCAGCATGCGGAACTTCTTCTAATAATTCAAACGCATCAGGAGACGACAAAACACTCATTATGGCGACTTCAGCAGATTATCCGCCATTTGAATCAAAAGACGGTGATAAAATTATCGGTTTTGATGTCGACCTTGCTACAGCTCTAGCGAAAAAGAACGGCTACAAGCTAGAAATTCAAGATATGGACTTTGCAAGCCTCGTGTCAGCACTTAAAACAAATAAAGCTGATATTGTGCTTGCAGGCATGACACCTACTGAAAAGCGTAAAAAACAAGTTGATTTCTCAGATGTTTACTACAATGCTGAAAACTTGGTTGTATCAAAAAAATCTAGCGGTATAAAAACAGAGAAAGATTTAAAAGACAAAACGGTTGGCGTTCAATTAGGTTCTATCCAGCAAGATGAAGCAAACGGATTGCAAAAGAAATATAACTTAACGGTTGAAGATCGTAATAAAATCTCTGATATCATTCAAGAAATTAAAGCAGGCCGTTTTGATGCAGCCATTATTGAAGATAAAGTAGCGGCTGGCTACTTGAAAAAGGAAAAAGATTTCCAAGCATTTGGATTGAATAGCTCAAACGAAGGTTCAGCCATTGCATTCAAAAAAAATAGCGACTTAACAGCGAAATTCAATAAATCATTAAAAGAAATGAAGGATAATGGCGAACTTGATAAACTCATTAAAAAATGGTTTGCTGATGAAAAGTAAGTCAGGAAAAGGATCAGCGTCATTCATGAAAATCAAGTAGAAAGCGCTGAAAAGTTCAACATGTGTTGAACTTTTTTCCTGTTTATTCTTTGATTTTATCTGAAGGAAAAAAAGGAGAATATCATGATGGATTTTAAAGATGTAATACCTCAGATGCCCTTTATTTTAGAAGGTCTTAAAGTAACGCTTTCTATTGTTGTGGTATCACTGTTCCTTGGTTTTATTTTAGGAATCTTATTAACGCTCTGTAAAATTAGTGTGTTTAAGCCGCTTATCTGGCTAGCCGATTTTTATACGTCAATCTTCCGAGGCACACCGCTTGTGCTTCAGCTTTTGATTATTTATTTTGGTCTTCCCCAGCTGCTCGGCTTTCAAATTGATCAATACTGGGCTGCTGTAGCCGCCTTTTCACTAAACTCGGCGGCGTACGTTTCTGAGATCATTCGTGCGGGAATCAATGCCATTGATAAAGGGCAAAAAGAAGCAGCCGTTGCTTTAGGTATCCCGTATGCTAAAATGATGAAGGACTTATTGCTTCCGCAAGCATTCAAAAATATTTCCCCAGCACTAGTGAACGAAACGATTACACTGACAAAAGAATCAGCGATTGTCACAGTCATTGGACTGGGCGATGTCATGAGACGAGCCTATCAAGCAGGTGCCGTCACCTATAACTATCTTGAACCGCTTATTTTTGCGGGTCTCATCTATTATGTCATCGTGCTTATTCTTACCTTCGTCGGCAAATCGGTGGAAAGGAAGTTAAAATCAAATGATTAAAATAGAGAAACTCACAAAATCTTTCGGTAAAAATGAAGTGTTGAAAGGGATTGATACCACGATTAAAGAAGGCGAAGTGGTAGCTGTCATCGGGCCGTCTGGTTCAGGAAAATCAACATTTCTTCGCTGTATTAACTTACTTGAAAAGCCGACTTCTGGAGTGATTACGATTCAGGGGACGGAAATTACCAATCCAAAAACAAATGCACTAAAAGTGCGCGAGAATATTGGTATGGTGTTTCAACATTTTCACTTATTCCCGCACAAAACAGTGCTAGAAAATATTACGTATGCGCCGATGAATGTAAAGAACCAATCGAAGGAAGACAGCATCAAGCAGGCAGAGGATCTTTTAAAAAAGGTAGGACTTTTAGAGAAAAAAGATGATTATCCGAACCGGCTGTCAGGTGGTCAAAAGCAGCGTGTCGCCATTGCACGTGCCCTTGCGATGACACCAGACATCATGCTTTTTGACGAGCCGACGTCTGCTCTTGATCCAGAAATGGTAAAGGAAGTATTAGAGGTCATGAAAGAGCTCGCTCAATCTGGGATGACGCTGATGATCGTCACACATGAAATGGGCTTTGCAAAAGAAGTGGCAGACCGTGTGATCTTTATGGATGATGGGAAAATTGTAGAGGATGCAAATCCTGTAGAATTCTTTGAATCTCCGTCTTCACAGCGTGCTCAAGATTTCTTACAAAAAATATTATAATGAAAAAAACGAGGGGGAGACTTAACATCTCCTTCTTTTTTTGATTATAATGGGGAAAGTAAAAAAAGTTCATCATTTCACAAAAGTAGACAGAAAAGAGTGAATCACATCATGTTTAAAATCGGCTACCGAACGCTGAAAACAGCATTAGGAACAGCTCTAGCCATTTATATTGCACAAATGCTCGGTCTGCAAAACTATTCAGCTGCCGGCATTATTACGATCCTTTGTATTCAGGTGACGAAAAAAAGGTCACTCCTCGCATCGGGGGCTCGCTTTGCCGCATGCAGTCTTGCCATCTTATTTTCTTATTTGTTTTTTGATCTGATTGGGTATCATCCTTTCGTCATTGGACTGATGCTGCTCGTCTTTATTCCAACAACGGTCTTGCTTCGGATTAAAGAAGGAATTGTCACAAGTTCAGTGATCATCCTTCATTTGTATATGTCTGGAGGCATTACGCTTCATCTCATCTGGAATGAGCTTTTACTCATCACCATTGGTGTAGGGGTCGCACTCATTATGAACCTGTATATGCCTAGCGTTGATAAAAAGCTGAAACAATACAGTGAACAAATTGAAGCGAATTTTGCGAAAATCTTTGAAGAAATCGAGCAATATTTAATGACCGGAAAACAAGACTGGACAGGAAAAGAAATTCCAGAGACGCATCAATTGATTAAAGAAGCGAAAGCTCTTGCATACCGTGATGTTGAAAATCATGTCTTAAGACATGAAAATCTGTATTATCATTATTTCAACATGAGACAAAAGCAATTTGAAATCATTGAGCGGGTGCTTCCGAAAATTACCTCCATTTCTGTTACAACGGAGCATGGGCAAATCATTGCAGAATATATTAGAGATTTACGAGAACATATTCACCCAGGGAACACGGCGCATAAGTTCTTAAGACGCCTGATTGATATGAAAGAAGAGTTCGATGCACTGCCGCTTCCGCAAACACGTGAAGAATTTGAAGCTAGAGCCGCACTCTTTCATTTTCTCGGGGAAATGGAACAATATTTGGTACTGAAAAGCTATTTTAAAGGGATGAAAGAATAAAGACGCATGAGTTCCTCCTTCATTGGTCAATCTAATGAAAAAGGAGGAGCCTATGCGTCTTTTATTTTATACTGTGCTGACCATGTCCCTTTCACCCATCTGGCCGCTCGGGCAAAACCCGCTTCCAGGAGATCCGTATGTCATTATTAATAAACAAACGAACGAGCTTGCGTATATTGATCATGGGAAAATTCAAAAAGTCTACCCGGCTTCTACTGGCAAAACAGCTGATTTAACGCCAGAAGGTGAATTTACGATTATAATCAAAGCGAAAGATCCTTATTACAGAAGAAAAAATATTGAAGGCGGCGCGAAGAATAACCCACTCGGCCGAAGGTGGATTGGATTTGATGCGCGAGGAACCGACGGGAGAACCTATGGCATTCATGGAACAAGTGATGAGACATCGATAGGGAAATTTATTACGGCAGGCTGTGTACGTCTTCATAATCAAGATGTAGAACGGCTATTTGATCAGATTCCAGTTGGTACAAAGGTATGGATCACGACATCAAGCGATGCATTTGAGAAACTGGCCAAAGACAAACAGGCCATTCGTTAAAAAACGAATCACCTGCTTGTCTGCTTTTTTATCAACACTTTATAAAAAGGCTGCCGCTCCTGCTAAAAGTGAAGAAATTAACAGTAAGCTAATCATGAGCAATACCATAAATTTCATGAATTTCTGAGACATATCGCACCCCTATAATCAAATGTTTTTGCGACGAGCGCACCTTTCTTTATTCTAGCTCGTTTTTACGCAGGCGACAAGTGATGTACAAAGGAAGTGAACGGATGAATCAAATCGATCATATAGCCATTGCCGTTTTTTCTATTCAAAAAACAGCACGTACGTTCTCCAATCTGTTTAACTGGGAATTTTCAGACATAGAAGTACTTCCGAATCAAGGGGTCAAAGTATCTTTTGCTTCCCTAGGTGATCTGCACATTGAGTTGATTGAACCGATGTCGGATCACAGCACATTACATACCTTTTTAATAAAAAGAGGAGAGGGGCTTCATCATATTGCATTAAAGTCAGGTGACATTCAGGCTGATCTCAGTCAACTTGACGAGCTCGGTGTACAGCTCATTCAAAAGGGCGCACAAAATGGTGCGAACGGAAAGCGCATTGCGTTTATTTCACCAAAAGAAACGTCAGGTGTGCTAATTGAATTGTGTGAGCCTTTGAAAGGAGAGAAACAGGAAGATGCATGAATCGTTCAATGACTTGTCTGAATGGCGCCAGAAAGCTTTAAGGGGCGGCGGTGAAAAACGAGCAGCGGCTCACCGAAACAAAGGAAAGCTGACTGTTCGTCAGCGGCTTCATGAACTTCTTGATGAAGGCAGCTTTATGGAAATCCAGTCATTTGCTAAAGGCTGCCGCTCAGAACATTTAGGGGATGGCGTTGTCACTGGGACGGGACTGATTCATGGGAGACAAGTAGGCGTTTATGCACAAGATGCGACCGTGTACGGGGGTTCGCTAGGGGACATGCATGCGAAAAAAATAGCGGCTTTAATGGATTTGGCTGCTAAAAATCAAATGCCTGTTATCGGTCTAAAAGACTCAGGTGGTGCGAGAATTCAAGAGGGTGTGGTATCATTAGAGGGATACGGTCAGATTTTTAAACGGAATGTGCTGTACTCTGGTCAAATTCCGCAAATATCCGTTATTTTAGGCTCCTGTGCGGGAGGTGCAGTATATTCACCTGCATTGACGGATTTTGTATTCATGACGGAGCAAACAGCTCATATGTTTTTAACTGGTCCGAAAGTGATAGAAAAAGCAACAGGGGAGACGGTCTGTCCTGACCGGCTTGGAGGTGCAGCAGTTCAGCATCAAACAAGCGGGAATGTGCACTATACAGGGAAAGATGAGAGAGACGTGTTAAAAGCAGTTCGAACGCTTTTAACGTACATACCAACGAAACGACGGCCTGTCATTCATCGTAAGGTCCAAAAGCATGATGCGAGCGATCTTGGGAACATCTTGCCAAAGGAGCCATCACGTACTTATGATGTCAAACAAGTGGTGACAGCGATCACCGACCACGGCTCATTTTTTGAAACGCAGCGTTGTTTCTCCAAAAATATCGTCACAGGTTTTGCCAGATTACAAGGGTCTTCCATTGGTCTTGTAGCCAATCAGCCTAAGGTGCTGGCAGGAAGCCTTGACCTCGATGCTGCTGATAAAGCGGCTCGATTTATTCGATTTTGCGATGCATTTCATATTCCCATTTTAACCCTTGTGGACGTTCCTGGATTTTTGCCAGGTGAGAAAGCTGAGCATGCAGGCATTATCCGCCACGGCGCAAAGCTTCTGTATGCGTACGCTGAGGCGACCGTTCCAAAGATCACTGTGATTTTGCGAAAGGCGTTTGGCGGTGCATACGTTGCGATGAATAGTAAGGGCTTAGGTGCTGACTTTGTGTATGCATGGCCAGAGGCAGAAATTGATGTCATGGGAAAATCGTTTGCAGACGAAATTGTTCATCCTGCTTTGCGTGAGGTGGACAATGAACCTAGTGTCATGAAGGCAGCACAATTAGGATTAATCGACGATATTTTAATGCCAGATGAAACGAGAGAGCGGCTCATTCGCTCATTTGACCTGCTTCGCAGTAAGGAAGAAGATAGACCGTTAAAAAAGCATGGAAACATGCCGCTATAAGAGGAGGAACATCATCATGATCAATGAGAAACGCTTATTAGACGAATTTTTAGAACTTGTTCAAATCGATTCAGAAACGAAACATGAAGAAAAAATTGTTGAAGTCCTAAAAGAGAAATTTACTGGTTTAGGGCTTAATGTAGTTGAAGATGATTCAAAAGAGACAACCGGCCATGGAGCAGGCAATCTTATTTGCACACTTGAAGGGAATCAAGAGGCAGATACGATTTATTTTACTTCTCATATGGATACAGTTGTACCAGGTAATGGTGTTAAGCCAGTCATTGAAGACGGCTATGTCAAGACAGATGGCACAACCATTCTTGGTGCTGACGATAAAACAGGGCTTGCTGCAATGTTTGAAGCGATCCGTGTCCTAAAAGAGAAAAATGTACCGCATGGCAAGATTGAATTTGTCATTACAGCTGGTGAAGAATCAGGACTTGTAGGAGCAAAAGCGTTAGATCCGAAACTGATGACAGCAAAATATGGTTATGCGCTTGATTCAGATGGCAAGGTCGGTACCATCATCGTGGCTGCGCCAACACAGGCGAAAGTACGTGCAACCATTTACGGAAAAACAGCTCACGCAGGTGTGGCACCTGAAAAAGGCGTCTCTGCGATTACGATTGCATCAAAAGCGATCGCGAGCATGCCGCTTGGCCGTATTGATGAAGAAACAACGGCGAATATCGGCCGCTTTGAAGGCGGAACACAAACGAATATTGTCTGTGATCAAGTGGATATTTTGGCAGAGGCACGTTCTTTAGAACCGGCAAAAATGGAAGAGCAAGTAGCGAAAATGAAAGAAGCCTTTGAAAAAACCGCTAAAGAAATGGGCGGAAGTGCCGATGTACAAATTGACATCATGTATCCAGGCTTTAAATTCTCACACGGCGATCAAGTCGTTGAAGTGGCGAAAAAAGCGGCTGCGAAAATTGGCCGTCCTTCAGAACTACAGACAAGCGGGGGAGGCAGTGATGCAAACGTCATTGCTGGAAACGGCATCCCGACCGTCAACCTAGCTGTTGGATATGAAGATATTCATACGAAAAATGAAAAAATGCCGATTGAAGAATTAGTCAAGACAGCTGAAATGGTTCTCGCCATTATCGAAGAAACGACAAATCCATCGTAAAGGCAGGAGACTCTGTGAGCACGCAAAAGATCATTATTTTCCAAGTGGGACAAGAGGATTTTGGTATCAGCGTAGAACATATACGCTCAATTGAGAAGGTCCCTTATTTACAAGAAGTATCGAACCTTCCAAAAGAGATTAAAGGACTCATGTCGTTAAGAGGAGAGGTCATTCCAGTCAGTGACACAGGTGTCATGCTGCACGGAAAACCTCTGGATGTAACCGAACAGTCTAAGGTTCTACTATTTGAATTAAACGATCAAATGATTGGCTGCCTTGTTTCTGATGCAAAAGATATCATTGATATCGAGCTAAGTGAGATCAAGCCATTTCATATGAACACAAAAGCATCTGAATATTTCTTCGGCGTCGTTGAGAGAGAGAGCAAGATGATTTTACAAGTGGACCCTAATAAGTTTCTAGGGAAAATTGAGGATCTTGATCAATTGCCTGAGCGATTGAAAGAGGAATTAGCATAAACAAAGGCCCCTTATCCATGGATAAGGGGTCATTTTGCGTGCCGGAGCTCACGCATCTTTTATTTGTTGCGCTCTACAGAAGACAAATAAAGCCCCCTTATCATGTTCGGGTAAGGGGGCTATCATTTATTCAGCTGCTGGGTTAATTGAATCGTTTGCCGCAGCTTTTGTTTTTGATTTTTGGTACATCACATTTAAAATAATCGTTTGAATGGTGAGTAAAAGTCCACTTGTCATCCAATATAAAGGAAGAGCAGCGGGAGCATTAATTGATAGAAACAGCATCATGACTGGGAAAATCATGCCCATGATTTTTGCTTGTTTCAGTGCGGCTTCTGTTTGGGTGCCTGATTGCTTTGCGAATTTTTGTGTGACATAAAATTGCAAGAAATACATGGCCCCTGCAAAGATCGCCACCAAAAGATCAGTTTGTCCTAAGTTAAACCATAAGAACGAATGTGTTGCGATCTCAGGTGTTGAGCGGATTGCTGAGTAAAAGCCAAGAACAATTGGGATTTGAATCAGCATCGGCAGACAGCCCATTGCCAGCGGGTTCACATTGTTGTCTTTATATACTTTCATCATTTCCATTTGCAGTTCTTTTTGTTTTTCAGGTTCTTTCGTTTTTTTCAATTTGCTTTGTATTTGGTCAATCTGAGGTTTAACGAGTGCCATTTTCTCTTGCATCACTCTCTGCTTTTTAAATTGGTTTGCAAAAAGTGGGAAAATAAGCAGCCGGACAATCAATGTCACGAACATAATAGATAAACCGTAGTCATCATGGAAAAAGTTCGCAAGCCAGATAATCAACTCAGAAAAAGGCTGAACAAAATAATGATGGAAAAACCCATCAGAGCTTGTATTTGTTTGCGCACTTGCAGCAAATGCCGGTGACGCTACCATCATCAAAAATAAAGTCGTACAAATAGTCAATAAACGTTTCAATTCGTTTCCTCCTCAATAATAAAATCTAATAAGAGAGAGGAAGCGAATGGTCTTCATCATCATTTGATGATCTTTTCATTCGAATGACTTTACTAATCCAAGTTGTAATGCGATCATATATGATAAACAGAAAGTCTGTTCGATTCAAACAAGATGCATCCAACTCTTCTAAACGATGTCCTCCGAGGTGCTCGTTCATTCGGCAGTCTTTTAATAAGAAGGCAATGCCGATGGCGGTCAGCGCTGGAAGAATAATCGTAAAGAATTCAACAAGGAAAAAGACTTCATTGAATGTATCAATAATCATGATTATCACATCCATTTCATTACTCACAGTGTACTATACACCATATGAAATGTCTAATGGAACAAACAGGTGAAATCACGGTGAAGTGAAGGAAAGTAGATCACCTAAGGAGGCAAGCGAATGGCTGATTCTCAAAAGAAGGGGCGAATCATTTTTCATATTGATATGAATAGTTTTTATGCATCGGTAGAAATGGCGTATGATCCTTCTTTGAGAGGGAAACCTTTAGCCATTAGCGGAAATGCAAAAGAGCGCAAAGGGATAGTTGTGACCTGCAGCTACGAGGCAAGAGCACTCGGGGTGAAGCCGCCGATGCCACTCTGGGAAGCGAAGCGGCTATGTCCGGGACTGATTGTGCGTACACCCAACTTCGACCGGTACCGCAGCTCCTCACAAGAAATGTTTACCATACTAAGAGAATATAGTGACTTAGTTGAACCCGTTTCAATTGATGAAGGCTATATTGATTTAACCGATACACCTTATGCTGAGCATGCCGTGAAAACCGCTCATGATATTCAAACGAGGCTCGTAGAAGAGCTCATGCTTCCTTCGAGTATTGGCATTGCACCAAATAAATTTCTAGCGAAGATGGCGTCTAATTGGAAAAAGCCAATGGGCATTACCATTTTGCGTAAACGAGATGTCCCGACAATGCTCTGGCCGCTCCCTGCAGGTGACATGCATGGGGTTGGACAGAAAACGGCAGATAAGCTGAAAACCATCGGAATTCATACAATTGAAGATTTAGCGAAAGCGAATGAATATGCGCTAAAAGAGTTATTAGGCATCAATGGACCGAGGTTAAAGCAAAAGGCAAACGGAGAGCATGACGGCATTGTCGACCCAGAAAGAATATACGAATTTAAATCTGTCGGCAATTCTTCCACTCTTCCTCACGATTCTGATGATACAGATGAACTCGTCTCATTAATAGAGAAACTGTCGCAATCGGTGAGTGCCAGATTACGAAGAAAAGAAGTGATGGCAAACCGGCTGCTCATTATGATTCGGTATGCAAGCTGGAAAAATATCACACGGAGCGTCACACTCACGAATCCTACTGATCGAAAGGAAGATCTATTTGAGGCGGCAAAGCAGCTATTCCTAAAGCATTGGAATGACCAGCCAGTAAGACTTTTAGGCGTGACGGGGACCGATCTTGTGGAACGAAAATCAGCCGTCAAGCAACTTGATTTATTCTCTTATACAGAAGATGCAAAAGACGAACCGCTCCAATCTCTTTTAGACGGACTGAAAGAAAAATACGGTAAACCACTCATTCAAAGAGGAGTGACCATTAAGGAAAAAGAGAGCAAAACAAGTGGTACAAGTTTTAATAAAGACTTTTTTCAGGACGAAAGAGGAAATGACTAGCCTGAAAACTTGATAAAAGAGGTGATGTTGTGGTAATTTCAAAGGGTACATCATTTCAGCAGTAATCAATATAGTGTGTTAGAAGGGACGTCAGAATTATGTCAAAACAACAAATCGGTGTCGTTGGACTAGCCGTTATGGGGAAAAACCTTGCCCTAAATATTGAAAGCCGCGGTTTCTCCGTGTCCGTTTATAACAGATCTAGCAGCAAAACAGAAGAGTTTCTTCAAGAATCACAAGGGAAAAACGTTGTAGGCACATACAGCATTGAAGAATTTGTTCAATCGCTTGAAACGCCGCGTAAAATTCTTTTAATGGTAAAAGCGGGTGCAGCAACAGATGCAACCATTCAATCATTACTGCCTCACCTAGAGAAAGGTGACATTTTAATTGATGGTGGAAATACATATTACAAGGATACACAAAGACGTAACCAAGAGCTTGCAGAAAGTGGTATTCACTTCATTGGTACAGGTGTTTCTGGCGGTGAAGAAGGCGCACTTAAAGGTCCTTCTATCATGCCTGGCGGTCAAAAAGAAGCGCACGAGCTAGTGAAACCAATTTTAGAAGCCATCTCTGCGAAAGTAGATGGTGAACCTTGTACAACGTATATCGGTCCAGATGGAGCAGGACATTATGTCAAAATGGTTCATAACGGTATCGAGTACGGAGACATGCAATTGATCTCTGAATCATACTTTATCTTGAAGCATGTCGCTGGTTTATCAGCAGGGGAGCTTCATGAAGTATTCTCAGAGTGGAATAAAGGCGAACTTGACAGCTACTTAATCGAAATCACAGCTGACATTTTCACAAAAGTGGATGAGGAAACGAACCAGCCGCTAGTAGATGTCATCTTAGATAAAGCTGGCCAAAAAGGAACTGGAAAATGGACAAGCCAAAGCTCACTTGATTTAGGTGTCCCGCTTCCAATCATTACGGAGTCTGTTTTCGCTCGTTTTATTTCTGCGATGAAAGATGAGCGTGTGGAAGCAAGTCAATTAATTCAAGGGCCTGAGCCAACTCAATCAGCTGAAGATAAACAAGCATTAATCGAAGCTGTTAGAAAAGCTCTCTTCATGAGTAAAATCTGCTCATATGCACAAGGTTTTGCGCAAATGAAAGCAGCGTCTGATGAGTATAACTGGGATTTGAAATACGGTGAAATTGCGATGATCTTCCGTGGTGGATGTATCATTCGTGCAGCCTTCCTGCAGCAAATCAAAGAAGCATATGACCGTAACCCTGAATTGAAAAACCTATTACTTGATCCTTACTTCAAGGATATCGTAGAAAGCTATCAATCATCACTTCGTAAAGTGATTTCACTTGCAGTAGAACAAGGTGTTCCTGTTCCTTCATTCTCAAGTGCACTTGCTTACTTTGATAGCTATCGTACAGCTGTCCTTCCAGCTAACTTAATTCAAGCACAGCGTGACTACTTCGGCGCACATACGTATGAGCGCACAGATAAAGAAGGCGTCTTCCATACTGAATGGATGAAATAAGTATAAAACCTCAAAAGACCTTACCTTGGTAAGGTCTTAGATTGTTGACAAAGGGCTAAAATGAACTTGATTTTAGCCCTTTGTCTTCTTTTAAGCGTGATAGAAAACCTTTGCACGCAGGACTGAACCGAATGCGAGGGTTTGTCTACACGCTGTGACCTTACCTTTGGTAAGGTCTTTTTTGTGTTTACATCTATTCGGCTAAAAATCCGAAAAAGAGGGATGCTAAGTAAAAAAGAACAGAAAGTAGGGATAGAAGTGGGCATTTTATATGCACTTCTCCCAGCGATATTTTGGGGAAGTATTGTTCTCATCAGTGTCAAACTTGGCGGGAATGCCTATCAGCAAACACTCGGCATTACCCTCGGCGCTTTTTTGTTTTCAATCGGCGCCTATTTGATCAAAATGCCGGAACTGACACCGCTTATTTTTGCGGTTTCCGTTATCTCTGGGATCTTTTGGAGTATTGGGCAAATGAATCAGCTTTCAAGTGTCGCCTTTTTAGGGGTGTCAAAGGCTGTTCCTTTATCAACGGGTATGCAGCTTGTGAGCACGACATTATTTGGTGTCATCGTTTTCAAAGAATGGCAGACCATGACGGTCATACTTATTGGTTCTTGTGCCATTTTATTTATTATTGCTGGCGTTGTCATGACATCCCTCGGTCAAAGAAAGAGTGGCGGGAACGAAGGCGGCAATTTTAAAAAGGGAATCATCATTTTGCTCATCTCAACCGTAGGCTACGTCGGATATGTCGTCATTTTAAGATGGTTTCATATAGATGGCTGGTCTGCGCTCGTTCCGCAATCTGTCGGCATGCTGCTTTCATCGTTAGCGATTAGTCTAAAGCAAGACCCGTTTAGCAAATATACGTTCAGAAATATCATTGCTGGTCTTGTGTGGTCGACAGGAAATCTAGGGCTTCTTTTGGCGATTCCACTCATTGGCGTAGCAGTAAGTTTTTCCATGTCTCAAACAGGAATTGTCATCTCGACTTTAGGCGGTATTTATTTATTAAAAGAGAAAGCATCTAAAACAAGCTTTGTCATTGCAGGCTGCTTGATGATTATCGCAGGCGGTGTGTTGCTAGGTTTTACAAAATAGGAGGTTTAAGCGAATGTATCCAGATTTGGAAGGGAAAACAGTTCTCATCACAGGAGCAGGTACAGGGATAGGTCAGGCGATGGCGCGCCGGTTTGGACAAGAAAAAGCCAATGTAGTGATCAATTATTTCTCAGATAAAGAAAACCCGGACGACACGATTGCTGAGATTCAAAAAAGTGGCGGACAGGCTGTCAAAATTCAAGGGGATGTATCAAAAGAAGAGGATATGAAGGCGATGATTGATCAAGCTGTCAATACATATGGCAGTCTTGATGTCATGATCAATAATGCAGGAACTGAAAATGAAGTTCCTTCAACTGAAATGACGCTAGATAACTGGAACAAAGTGATGTCCACCAATTTAACAGGTATGTTTTTAGGATGCCGTGATGCATTAAAGTATATGACAGAACACGGGATCGAGGGGTCGATTATTAATATGTCGTCGGTCCATCAGCAAATTCCGTGGCCTCATTTTGTCCATTATGCAGCAAGTAAAGGAGGCGCCAAGCTTTTGACGGAAACGCTGGCACTAGAATATGCCCCTAAAAAAATTCGCGTAAACAGCATTGCACCAGGCGCAATTGATACCCCGATCAATGCCGAAAAATTTGATGATCCAGCATTGAAAAAGGGAGTCATTGAGCTGATACCGATTGGTTATATCGGAAAACCGGAAGAAGTGGCAGCATGTGCTGTCTGGCTTGCATCAAAAGAGGCGAGCTATGTGACAGGGTTGACGTTATATGTAGACGGCGGTATGACCAAGTACCCTGGATTCCAAGCAGGAAAAGGATAATCGTGATGATCACGGGCTGGGCTCAGAGGATAACACAACACCAAATTATGATCTAGTATGTGCATGTGAAGACTAGTGAAAAGCGTGTGTATAAACATTCACACGCTTTTATCCGTTTATACGCCCTATTCAAATATGCTCGTTTCTTTTACAGGCTTTACACAAATTTTGATTGCAAAGATATGAATAGATTCGAAAAGTAGCAGCAAAAGACGTTTACCTATCCATCAAATTGAGTGGGAATAGCATCTGTTTCCATCTCGGGGCAGTTACTTCTCATGATTTATGGGTTTTTGAATGAGCTAAGTCATTAGCACTTATTTTAACAAAGTTCTCAAAGACTGTCTTCTGAAGAAGAAGCTACTTTATGGTTCATTCGGAGAGTATTTTTTAAAAGAAAAGGGGTCTCGTTCATATCTGGATGAGATCTCTTTTGTTCTGAAAGCTTGATGTGAGTATTGATACGGTCATTTTTAAAATAAAATACATACATATAAAATTAAATGTCTAGACATTTAAAAATAAAAATATATAATATTAACTGGAAGCGCTTTTATTACAACAATGGGGTGAGAGAAATGAAACGTATTTTATTAGCATGCAGTTCAGGTATGTCTACGAGTTTACTAGTCACAAAGATGAAGGCACATGCTGAGTCTATAGGGGAGGAAGCAGAGATTTGGGCAGTCGGACAAGACCAAGCGAAAAAAGAAATGGCACATGCCGATGTTGTATTAATTGGACCGCAAATGAGCTTTTTAAAAGGGGATCTTCAAAAAGAAGCTCAAAAATATGGGATTGAAGTAGAGGTCATCGATATGCAGGCGTATGGGCTAGCAGATGGACAAAAAGCGTATGAACAAGCGGTTTCATTGATGGGGGAATCTTAAAGGATGGAAAAGAAAACACTCGAAGGACTCACGGAAGAACAAATCAGTTTTCAATTGATCTTACACAGCGGAAATGCACGAAGCAAATTGCTTCAATCTCTTAAACAATTTAGAGAAGGTCATGAAACAGTAGCATCTGACCTTCTCAAAGAAGCGGAAGATGACTTGCGGAATGCACATGATATCCATTTTCAGATGGTACAGCAAGAGGCAAGCGGAGAAACGATTTCATTCTCCTTGCTGCTCATGCATGCCGAAGATCATTTCATGTCAACGATGACAATAAAAGAGCTTGTGGGAGAGCTCTTACCGATATTGCAATCACTGAAACAATAAAGGGTGTAAACAAGGGGGGAAACCAATGTTTGATAAAATAAGTGCGATTTTGGTTCCGATTGCTGGGAGATTGAACAATAATCGCTATCTAGGGGTATTAAGGGATGCCTTTATGCTTGCGTTCCCATTAACAATTTTTGGTTCCATCATGGTCGTATTAATGAATTTGCCATTTTTAGATAAGATCATGAGTCAAACAGCACTGGAAGGTGTTCAGTCTGCACTGAATATTGCACCTAGTGCGACCATCAGCATTATGAGTGTGTTTGTTGTATTTGGGATTGGCTACTATTTATCGAAAAGCTATGATGTGGAAGCTGTCTTTGGCGGTGTGATCGCTTTAGCCTCTTTTCTACTCCTTACGCCATTTTTACTAGAACAAGAGGGCGGTGCATCCATTGCAGGCGTCATCCCAGTCGATCGTTTAGGCGCAAAGGGAATGTTTCTTGGAATGATCACAGGCTTTTTGTCGGCTGAAATTTATCGCTATTTTGTCCAAAAGAAATTTGTCATTAATATGCCGCAAGGGGTTCCGCCAGCTGTTTCTAAGTCTTTTGCTGCACTTATCCCGGCTACTTTGACACTCACAACCTTTTTACTGATCAATATCATCATTACACAAGGGTTCAAAACCAACATGCATGACTTGATTTACAATGCGATTCAGGCGCCGCTTGTCGGACTTGGAAGCGGTATCATTCCGACCTTGATCGCTATTTTCTTTATACAAATTCTTTGGTTCTTTGGGCTCCACGGCCAAATTATTATCAACTCTGTCATGGACCCGATTTGGAATACATTGTCCATTCAAAATCTAGAAAGCTACACAAAAACAGGTGAGGTTCCGAACATCATCAGCAAGCAGTTTATCGAAATCTATACAGTGGGTATGGGTGGAACCGGTATGACGCTAGCTGTTGTGTTTACGATTTTAATCTTTCTTAAAAGTAAGCAATTGAAACAAGTAGCAAAGCTCGGCTTAGGACCAGGTTTATTTAACGTCAATGAACCCATTATCTTCGGTTTACCGATTGTGATGAATCCGCTTATTCTCATTCCGTGGATTTTGGCGCCAATGGTGATTACTTGTATTTCTTATTTTGCGATGGCCACAGGTATTGTGCCGCCTCCGACAGGCGTGAATATTCCTTGGACAGTCCCGATCTTTATTAGCGGAGTCATGGCAACAAATTCATTAGCGGGCGGTCTGCTTCAGCTGTTTAATTTAATGATTGTGTTTGTCATTTGGTTCCCGTTCCTAAAATTTATTGATCGTATGAATGTGAAAAATGAAAAAATAGTCCCGACAGAAAAAACGAAACAAACAAACATCAAAGGTGAAGGAGACTCAATACATGTCGATGGAAACTAACAGTCAATCATATACATTTCCAGAAGGTTTCTGGTGGGGATCTTCTGCCTCTGCTACGCAAACAGAAGGCAGTTATCCAGGTGATGGAAAGGGGCCGAACATTTGGGATCACTGGTTTGAAAAAGAGCCGAATCGTTTTTTTCAGGGCGTCGGTCCAGATGTAACCTCTCAATTTTATCGTAAATACAAAGAGGATATCCGACTCATGAAGGAGATTGGGCACAACTCGTTTCGTCTATCTATTTCATGGTCACGCCTTTTACCTGAGGGAAAAGGGGCTGTTAATGAAGAAGCTGTGGCTTTTTACAATGATGTGATCAATGAACTGATAGCGAGTGACATTGAACCGTTTGTGAACTTGTATCATTTTGATATGCCAATGGCGTTGCAGGAGACGGGAGGATGGGTAAACAGGCAGGTCGTAGACGATTATGTCAGCTATGCGACATTGTGTTTTCAGCTATTTGGCGACCGGGTGAAAAAATGGTTTACCCATAATGAGCCGATTGTCCCTGTAGAGGGTGGATATATGTATAGCTTCCATTATCCGAACGAAGTTGATTTCCAAAAGGCAGTGCAAGTTGGATTTCATGAGATTTTATCAAATGCTAAGGCCATTGCGGCTTATAAAGAGATGAAGCAGGATGGGAAAATAGGCATTATCCTGAACCTTACTCCTTCGTATCCGCGAAGCCAGAATCCGCGGGATGTCGAAGCAGCTGAGATGGCTGACGCCTTCTTTAACCGGTCCTTCCTAGATCCAGCAGTGAAAGGACATTTCCCTGAAAAGCTGGTGGACGTGTTAAAGAAAGAAGGATTGATGCCGGCTATGGAGGAAGGAGACCTTGAACTCATTCAAGAGAACACGATCGACCTTCTCGGCATCAACTATTATCAGCCAAGAAGAGTGAAAGCAAAGGAACATATGCCTCACCCTGATGCACCATTTATGCCAGATCATTATTTCGATTCTTTTGAAATGCCGGGCAGAAAAATGAATGTGTACCGCGGCTGGGAAATCTATGAAAAGGGTATTTACGATATATTGAAAAAAGTCCAGACAGACTATGGGAATATTGAATGCTTTATTTCTGAAAATGGAATGGGTGTTGAAGGAGAAGAGCGGTTTCAGGATGAAGAAGGAATGATTCATGACGATTACCGCATTGATTTTATTTCTGAGCATCTTAAATGGGTGCATCAAGCCATTCAAGAAGGAAGTCATGTAAAAGGCTATCATCTGTGGACGTTTATGGATAATTGGTCATGGTCGAATGCCTATAAAAATCGCTATGGATTTGTCTCAGTGGACCTTGAGGAAGACGGGAAACGTACCATCAAAAAAAGTGGCTATTGGTTTCAATCGGTTTCAGAGAATAATGGTTTCTAATCAAGATACTTGCTCTTTCCTTGAAAAGGGCAAGTATTTTTCTTATGTAAAGATGAAAGGGGTGAAATGAAAGTGGCTCGAACCTTTTAAGCGCACTAGGCTTAGTGTAGAATGAGAGGAAGGCTAGAAAGCGCTATAATAGGATATGAAAAAACAAGTCAGTTGGTGGTGTGAGATGACAAAGTACGAACTCATTTCAGAAGAAATTAGAAAAAGAATAGGAACAGCATATTATCCAGAAGATCAACCCATTCCAGATGAAAACTCGCTTGCCGCTGAATTTAAATGCAGCAGAATGACGATGAAGCGTGCGCTCGATCTTTTAGTGGCGGAAGGTCTGCTCTTTAGAAAAAGAGGTCATGGCACATTTATTGTGAAGGCAGCACTAAATCAAGGTGCGATCAACGTATCAGGTCATGAAAATAAAGGGTTCACGAAAGTGATGGCAGATAAAAACGTGACGAGCCAAATCATTCGCTTTGATGTGCATTTTCCAAGTGAAGAGGTGGCAGCTCATTTATCCATTGACTCAAGCACACCTGTCTATGACATTATTCGGCTCCGTTTGGTAGAAGAAGAGCCATATGTATTAGAAAAAACCTTTATGCCTGTCAATGTCATTAAGGGAATAGATGAAGAGGTTTTATTGGGTTCCATCTATAGCTACATTACAAACACACTGCAATTAAAAGTAGCAGGAGCGCACAAAAAAATTAGAGCGGCTAAATCAGATCAGCTTGATCAGCAATATTTAGGCTGTGACCCTACGGATCCGGTGCTAGAAGTGGAGCAGGTGGCTTATTTAAACACAGGTCGGCCGTTTGAATATTCCTTTAGCCATCATCGCTATGATAAATTTGATTTTTCAACAGTTGAAATTACGAAAACACGACTTTAAAAAAAGAGCAGAACCCCCTCAATCGGGAGACTGCTCTTTTTTTGTTGATTTTATATATTCCACCAGTGATATCCATCTTTTTCAAGAAGCTGATCTGCTTCTTTTGGTCCCATAGAACCAGCAGGATAATTTGGTTTTAACGTTTTGGTTTCAGCCCATTTTTCTGAAATTGGATCAACAAAGTTCCAAGACAGTGCTACTTCATCCCAGTGGGCAAAGTTTGTTGCGTCACCTAGCAAACAGTCATGAATTAGCTTTTCATACGCTTCTGGTGTATTCATGATGTCGTTGTAATTTGTTTGATAGTCAAGCTTAATTGGTTTAGCATACGTTCCGCCATCAAGCTTGCGAGCATTCAGGTGAAGGGTGATGCCTTCGTCTGGCTGAATGTGAATCACAAGTAAGTTTGGATGCATGGAATTCCCGTTTCCGTAGTACAGGTTCATCGGAATGTCTTTAAATTGCACCACGATTTGAGTGGATTTCTTTTCTAGACGTTTTCCTGTACGAATGTAAAATGGTACCCCGGCCCATCTGAAGTTATCGATGAGAAGTTTCCCTGCAACAAATGTTTCTGTGTTGGAGTTTGGGTCCACATTATGCTCTTCAAGATAGGAAGGAACCATATTGCCATCAATCGTTCCTGCATCATACTGTCCGCGGACAAAGAATTGATCCACTTCATCTTTCGAGAATGGACGAAGCGCACGCAATGCTTTCCGTTTTTCGCTACGGATTTCCTCTGTATTGAGCTTAATCGGTGGCTCCATGGCTAGTAGTGCAACCATTTGAAGCATATGGTTTTGTACCATATCTCTCAGTGCACCAGAACTCTCGTAATATCTCGCACGGTCTTCGACACCTAATGATTCACTCGATGTGATTTGAATGTTTGAAATATAGCGGTTTGTCCAAAGCGGTTCAAAGATCGCATTCGCAAAACGAATTACCTCAATGTTTTGCACCATCTGTTTACCAAGATAGTGGTCAATACGATAAATTTGATCCTCTGTAAATGCATCTCGGATCTCTTCATTTAATGTTTTGGCACTAGGCAGGTCATGACCAAACGGTTTTTCAATAACAAGTCGAGACCATCCAGTCGTTTCTGATACGCCTTCACTTTTTAAAAACTTCGCAATGGTTCCGAAGAATTCTGGTGCCATCGCTAAATAGAACATCCGGTTATTCGGGATACTGTATGTATCTTCAAGACCAGAAAGAAGCGTGTTCAGTGCTTGATAGGAAGCAGGGCTTGAGACATCAAAATCATGGTAATAGAAATGAGAAATAAATTCCTCTGCTTTTGCTTCTGCATCATCAGAAGAGACCGATTCTTTTACCACAGCTCTTAGGTCTTCATGAGACCAAGGACGACGTCCAACACCTACAACGGCGAATTGATCTCCAAGCTTTCCGCTATGATAAAGTCTATGTATAGAAGGGTAGAGCTTGCGTTTTGCAAGGTCTCCTGTTGCGCCAAAAATGACAATGACTGCTTTTGGATAGTTAGTTTCTGTATTCACGAAAAGTACCTCACTTTATTCGTAGCATTGTTGTAAAAACCGAGAATGTATGTACATTTTCTTTATTTTAAAGGTTCATTGTTCGTAAAGCAAACATTTGATTCGACTTTTTCTGCCCGAGTTTGACTTTTTTCAAAAATTCCGCTGAATTCACATTTATCCTGTCTTCATGTATTCTATATGAATGAAGAGATTGTATACCGGCTGTAGGAGGAAATCGTAATGGAACTGCTCTTTTTAGGAACAGGTGCAGGCATTCCTGCAAAAACAAGAAACGTCACTTGCACTGCGCTGAAGCTTTTAGAAGAGAGAAAAGCCGTGTGGCTTTTTGATTGCGGAGAAGCGACGCAGCATCAAATATTACATACAACGATTAAACCAAGAAAAATTGAGAAGATCTTTATCACGCATATGCACGGTGATCATGTATATGGTCTCCCGGGTCTGCTTGGCAGCAGGTCCTTTCAAGGCGGAGAGGATGAATTGACGATATATGGTCCAAGCGGCATTAAAGCTTTTGTAAATGCGACACTTTCAGCGACACAAACGCATTTGACTTATCCGCTGCATATCATAGAAATAGAGGAAGGGATCGTTTTTGAAGATGAGACCTTTCAAGTAGAAGCAAGACGAGTGTCTCATGGGATCCCAGCTTACGGTTATCGGGTCGTGGAAAAAGATGTACCGGGTGCACTAAAAGCCGAAGACCTAAAAAAAATCGGTGTAAAACCTGGACCTTTGTATCAGAAGTTGAAAAATGGGGAAACCGTTACACTCGAAGATGGAAGAATGATTGATGGAACCGATTATTTGGAACCCCCTAAAAAAGGGAGAATCGTTGCATTTTCAGGAGATACCCGTTTGTGCGAGAATATAACAAGGCTTGCCAAGAATGCGGATGTGTTAGTCCATGAAGCAACATTTGGGAAAGAAGATGCAGAACTAGCCTATAATTATTATCACAGTACGACAGAACAGGCAGCAAAAACAGCGCAGGAAGCAGGCGCAAAAAGACTGATTTTGACCCATATTAGTGCACGGTACCAAGGGGAAGAGTCGCTGAAACAATTACTCAAAGAAGCCCGCGATATATTCCCGCTGACTGAAGCTGCACATGATTTCTTTTCTTTTCCTATTGACCGTACCCTGTAAAAATTGGATGAATCGTCAAAAAAAGTTGTGTGATTTTTTTGATATTTATGATGACGCTCTTTTTCAGGTAGTGGTAAAATGGTGAAGAAAAAACAAATGACGAATTACACTATGAAGAATACGGGAGGCACAATCAAAGATGAGCGGTTTTACAGCGTTAAGTGAAGCAGAATTAAATGACCTATATGCAGCACGACAAAAAGAATATGAAACGTACAAAAGTAAAAACTTACACTTAGACATGTCTAGAGGGAAACCTTCACCAAAACAGCTCGATTTATCTATGGGCATGCTCGATGTCGTGACATCAAAGGATGCAATGACAGCTGAGGATGGTACAGATGTGCGAAACTATGGCGGCTTGACAGGCCTTCCTGAAACAAAGAAATTTTTTGCAAGTGTGCTCAATCTGAAGCCAGAACAAATCATCATTGGCGGTAATTCTAGTCTGAATATGATGCATGACACAATTGCACGTGCTATGACTCACGGCGTATATGGCAGCAAAACACCTTGGGGAGAGCTTCCAAAGGTAAAATTCCTTGCACCAAGCCCAGGATATGATCGTCATTTTGCCATTTGTGAGCATTTTAACATAGAGATGATTACGGTAGATATGAAGTCGGATGGACCTGACATGGATCAGGTGGAAAAATTGGTTGCAGAAGATGAAGCCATCAAAGGGATTTGGTGTGTACCGAAATATAGTAACCCTGACGGCATTACGTATTCAGATGAGGTTGTTGACCGTCTTGCTTCCATGCAGACTAAAGCAGACGACTTCCGTATTTTTTGGGATGATGCCTATGCAGTCCACCATCTAACAGATACGCCTGATACGTTAAAAGATATTTTTCAAGCAGTAGACAAAGCAGGACATGCAAACCGTGTGTTTATGTTCGCCTCTACTTCTAAAATTACGTTCCCAGGCTCGGGTGTTGCACTGATGGCATCTAGTCAGGACAACGTCAGCTTTATTCAAAAGCAGCTATCAGTTCAAACCATTGGGCCAGATAAAATCAATCAATTAAGACACCTTCGTTTCTTCAAGAATCCAGAAGGATTGAAGGAACATATGAAAAAGCATGCAGCGATTATTAAGCCGAAATTTGACCTCGTTCTTTCGATCCTTGATGAAAAGCTTGGTGGAACAGGCATCGCTGAGTGGCACAAACCAAATGGCGGATATTTTATTAGCTTAAATACACTCGATCATTGTGCAAAAGCTGTTGTGCAAAAAGCGAAAGAAGCCGGTGTGACACTAACGGGTGCAGGTGCGACATATCCTTATGGAAACGACCCGCTTGATCGTAACATCCGTATTGCGCCAACGTTCCCAACGCTTGAAGAACTAGAGCAGGCGATTGACATCTTTACGTTATGCGTTCAGCTTGTCAGCATTGAAAAGCTGCTGTCTGAGAAAAGTCAATCAGCACCAACGGTATAATGAAAAAACTCCTTGACTGATGTCCGGTCAAGGAGTTTTTGTTTTTAGTTAGCTGTTTGATAATAAGAGACAGGCTGTTTTGCTGCACACCATACATCATAAATCGCAAGCTGCACAATATGTGGTTCATCGTGATGAATATAGTGCGAGCTGTTCTGCGCCTGAATCCATCCGCTTTGGGATGATAATGTGAGCATTCGTTTATGAAGCCTGAGCCAAGCTTCATGTGCTGGATGAAACAAGCGGCTTTTGCCTGATGAAATGACAAGAAGGGGCATCATCCCATAATGCGTTTGCTCCTCTTTGATCGTACGCAGCATTTGCTCAAAGTCCTCATGTGTACATTCTGCTGTGAACTGCGCCATATATGAAGTGCGTTCTTCCTTTGATAAGAGTGGCAGAATGACCTGCTCTTGCTCCTCACTTGCTGGGTCTAGAAGGACCATACCGATAACATCTTCTTTTCTGCGGCTTGCCCATAAGCGGCTGACAAGAGAGCCAAATGAGTGCGCCACAATGAGAAATGGCGGCTGAATATTGGCTTGATGTAAGAGTGTATCTAAATCATCCGCAAGATCATGCAAAGTTCTTCCTTCTTTGCTTTCACTGCTTTTTCCATTACCTAAACGGTCATATAAGAAAACACCAAGCTCTGGGTCAATATCACGAGCGATATTCGCCCACGTATCGCCTGAAATTCCATATCCTGCTTCAAAAATAATGGTGGCTTGCTTTTTTCCTTGACGATGCCTTGTATAAAAGTGATGTCCATCTATATGATACGTTCTTTCAATCAATGCCGAGTTCATTCTTCCATCTCCTCTAAGTGGTTCTTTAGCTAAAAGACGGCACAAAAGGCAAAGATGTTTCTCTTAAAAACAAAAAAGATGCCTATTTCAAAAAATAGACACCTTTTTGCTTAAAGATGTTACCAAGCGCGATCGTATTGGCGCGGGCTTTCGATGGATGTACGAAGCTCTTTAGCGGCTGTTTTTGGGAAATACGGATCCCGTAAAAATTCTCTGCCGATAAAGATCAAGTCAGCACGCTGATTTTGTAAAATTTCTTCGGCCTGTACACCAGATGTGATCATACCAACAGCGGCTGTTTGGATGCCGGCACCTTCTCTTATTTTCTCAGCAAAGGTGACTTGGTAGCCGGGGAATGTTTTAATACTGGCTTGCACCACAGCGCCTGAGCTCACATCAATTAGATCGACTCCTTGCTCTTTCAGCCATGCGGCAATGCCAATATAATCTGCAATATCTAGTCCCTTTGTTGTGTAATCAGAAGCGGATACACGGACAAATAATGGTCCATCCCACACTTCATTGACTGCATCAACAACTTCTCTCAAGAAGCGATAACGATTTTCTGGTGAACCGCCATATTCATCTGTCCGGTGATTGGCAAGCGGTGAGAGAAATTCGTTAATCAAATAGCCATGCGCACCATGAATCTCAATGATGTCAAATCCAGCTTTCTTGGCGCGGACAGCGGCATCTTGAAACGCCTGAACGGTGTCTTTTATTTGATCGATAGACATCTCAAGAGGTGTTTTAGATTGTTCGTCAAATGGAATGCTGGATGGAGCAAGAATGTCACCATCTAGCTCAGCCTTGCGTCCTGCATGGGCTAGCTGGATGGCCGTTTTTGTTCCGTACGCTTTGATTTGTTCGTTTAATGAGGCAAATCCTTCAATGTGCTCATCACTCCAAATTCCGAGGTCCTGATCACTAATTCTTCCCTCAGGTGAAACAGCACTTGCCTCGACCATAATTAATCCGGCCTGACCTTGCGCACGGGAAATATAATGTGCAAAGTGGAAAGGCTGTAATTTTCCATCACGGTCATAGGATGAATACATACACATCGGGGACATGACGATGCGGTTTTTGAGTGTGACACCTTTTAATGTCCAAGGTGAAAAAAGCTTTGTTTCCAATTACCTTCGCCTCCTCATAGAATGGTATAGCCGATTATAACAGTCATTCAAACATTCGTCATAAAAGGTGCTCAAATCATATAGCTTTTGAACATGATTTTGTATAATGAAAGATATGGACATCAAAGGGGGATAAACGGATGAAATGGCAAACGGAAAGTGAACTAAAGGAGCTACTCACAGCTCTGATGCAGTATGAAAGCATATCTGGTACAACGGGAGAAGTCGCATTAGCGGAATATTTATATTACTTGCTGAGGGAGCGGCCATATTTTGAGCAGCATCCTGATCACTTGGCTTTGCATCCAATGAAAGATGGCCGGTATTTTTTAACGGCACTTGTCAAACGAAGTACGCTGCCACGTACTGTTTTACTCCTGAGCCATTTTGATGTCGTCGATACAGAGGATTACGGAGAATTTCAAAATATGGCGTGTAAGCCCGAAGAGTTAATGGCGTCCTTTTCTCAAAAAAGTGCACTTCTTCCAAAAAGGGCAAGAGAGGATTTAGCTTCAGGTGACTGGCTGTTTGGACGAGGGTCCATGGATATGAAAGCAGGCCTGACTGTTCAGCTTTCCATGCTGGAAAGAGCGATGGCGGGGAGGTTTGAAGGAAATATTCTGCTCGTCACAGTGCCAGATGAAGAAGTGAATTCACAGGGGATGCTGGAGGCTGTTCCGAAACTAAAGGAACTCAAGGAGACGTATGACCTTGAGTATACCGCGTGTTTAAACAGTGAGCCGATGTTTGAAAAGTATCCCGGGGATGCGCACCAATACATCTATACAGGTAGTATAGGGAAGGTACTTGCGGGATTTTTCTGCAAAGGAATTGAAACACATGTAGGTGAGCCCTTCTCAGGATTAAATGCAAATTTTATGGTATCTGAATTAAACAGGCTGTTAGAACTGAATAGTGATTATTGTGAGGAAGTAGATGGTGAAGTGACACCGCCTCCGACCAATTTGATGCAAAAGGATTTGAAAGAAGCTTACTCTGTTCAAACGCCTCACACGGCTGTTTCTTTATTTAATGTGCTGATGATGAACCGCTCTAGTGAAGAGCTTCACGGGCTCCTCTATGAAACTGCGAAACAAGCAGCAGCCCAAATCGAAGCCAATCTCAAACAGAAAACCGCTGCATTTCAACGCTTTAAACATTTTACACCCATCGATACAAACATCACGGTGTTAACGTATCATGAGCTGTACGAAAAAGCTGCTGAACGATCCGGCAAGCAGGAGGTCGAACGAATTGTCAACTACGCCTTTGCCAACCGGGGTGAGCTTGGGGATCGTGATTTTTCAACCAAAATTGTATCAGAACTGACGACCCTTTGTAAGGAAGATGGAGCACTGATTGTGTTGTTTTATAGTCCGCCATTTTACCCATCTGTTTCTTCAACAAACGATCTGCATATTCAAACGACCTTAAAGAAGATTCAAAGAGAAGCAAAAGAGATTTATGGAATCGAAGTAGAAGAAGTCAAATATTTTCCTGGTTTATCTGATTTAAGCTACTTACAGCTTGAAAATCAAGATATAGACGATTATACAGCCAACATGCCGCTATACCAAAAAGGCTACTCGTTACCACAAGGAGAAAAAGAAGCTCTTAACGTTCCTGTCATCAACGTTGGTCCATTAGGAAAGGATGCGCACAAATGGACAGAACGGCTGCATGTCCCATTCTCTTTTGGCGTTTTGCCGTCGCTCTTAGAATCAACAATTCAAGCTTTATTAGAAAAGAATTAAGTGAAAGCCCTATCGCCATGATAGGGCTTTTCTTTTTGATTTTAATCACCTTCTGTCTAAAGAAATAGAGTATGATATAGAATGATACTTACATATATTTGAAGGGGGATTGTGAGAGTGAAAACAGGAGTACTAACAAAAACAGAGATCATGACATCACTTCATGAGAGTTTGCGTAAGCTTGAGGAGTTATTATGGACATGTGATGAGGCTACATTAGATGAATCTTTTGGGGAAGGCAAGTGGTCGATTAAACAAATTGTTGGACATTTGTATGATACAGAAGAAGTCTGGTCAGAGCGGATAGAGCAGGCAATATTAAATGAGCACACGCTTTTCGCATCATATGATCCAGAGATATATGTGAAGGGAAGAGCTTATGAAACGTATACCGCACAAGAGGTCAGTGCATTGATCGAGCGCTTAAAAGAGAGCAGAAACAAAACACTACAACTATTAGAAAAGGATACATGGGCTTTTTCAGGTCTCCATCCTGAAGAAGGGATGATGACAGTCCAAATATTAGCTGAAACCATTGCTTTACATGAAATTCATCACCTCGATCAAATCAAAGCCATTATGTCCATGAGAGCATCGAGTGATAGATGAAAAGCACCTGTCATCAAGGCAGGTGCTTTGCTCTCTTACTTATACGTACTCGCTGAAAACATATCGTTTAATTCTGCTGCGCGTTTTGTCGCTGTTTTCACACAATCGACAATCGCTTCTTCAAATTGATAGGAAGCAAGGGTATTCAGTCCTGCTTCTGTCGTTCCACCTTCGCTCGTAATTTCTTTGCGCAATTCAGTAGGTTCCTTACCGCTATCCTGAAGCATATTTGCAGCGCCTGCAATCATTTGACAAATGAGCAATTTCGCTGTCTCTTGGTCCATCCCAAGTTCCGATGCACCTCGCTCCATTCCTTCAATCAAATGATAAATAAAGGCAGGACCGCTGCCTGCAATGGCTGTGACCGCATTCAGCTGTGATTCATCTAAAACCGTCACATGACCGATCGTTTCAAACAGCTGAACTGCTTTTTCCTTTTGCGCCTCTGTGACTTCATCACTGACAGCAATACCAGTAGCGGATTGTTGTATGGCTGCTGATGTATTTGGCATCGCACGAACCACCGCCGTTTTTGCGCCAGCATAATGCTGAATGGTTTCAATAGAAATGCCCGCTAAAATAGAAATAATCAGCTGTCCATTTAAATGGGGCCTTACTTCAGAAATGCCACTTTCCGCATCTTTTGGTTTTAAAGCAAACACCAGCATATCGGCTTCTTCATAAATAAAGGAACGCGCGAAATCTGTTTTGACTCCATAACGTGCATTTAATTCTTCTAATCGTTTTTCATTTGTTTTATTTGTGACAATGATATCTTCATTTGACATAATGCCGCTCTTTAAAAGACCTTTAATCATAGACTCGGCCATTGAGCCTGCACCAATAAATCCAATTTTACTCATAAGCTGCTCCTCCTTGTAGAAAATAAAAAAACCTCTCGTCTGCAAAGGACGAAAGGTTTTTCGCGGTACCACCCTCAATTAGCATGCAATGTTGCATACTCAGCTCTAGTCCCTTAACGCGGGAAACGTTTAGGTTTGCCTAACAGCTCAAAGGGCAGGTTCAGCAAATAAGAGGATGGTGAAGTCTTACAGCCGGCGGACCTCACTCTCTTGCATCGTTATTTTGCTTACTAATCCTTGTCATCGCGCATCTTATATTTGTTGTTCATTATGCAACGATGGACAAGTTTGTGTCAATAGGGAGAGATAAAAAAATTGACCATCTAAACCGCATGACAGTCTGCCCTTTGCAAGATACAATGAATAAAGAGAGTGAGTTCAGATGATCTATGAGTCAAAAATCAGGAGATGACGTATAAAAGTGAAAGAAGAAATGATTCAATTATCCATCCCTACACCGTTTGCGGTGGGGGATGTCCATGCATATGTATTAAAAGGCGATACCGTGACCTTAGTCGATTGCGGACCGATGACACAAGAGGCACAGCATGCCTTTGTCACGCAATTAAAGGAACATCATTTATCAATAGATGATATTGATCAAGTGGTTTTGACACATCATCATGCAGATCATGTCGGTCTTTTAGATCTGATGAAATCCCATGTCCGTGTCATCGGACACGAGTTGAATGAGCCCTATATTAGTCAGGATGCAGCGTTTAAACAGCGTCAAATCCATTTTATGAATGATTTTTTTCAGCAGTTAGGTGTGCCGCTTCGTCAAGGTGAGTGTGAAAGAATTGTGAGGCAGTCTTATACATATTCATGTACGGCACATGTCGATGACGTCATAAAAGAAGGCGATCGTTTGAAGGGACATGAGCACTTCCAAGTGCTAGAGACACCGGGACATGCACAATCTCATCTTTCTTTTTTAGATGAAACAACAGGGAATTTCATCGGCGGTGATCTGCTGCTTACGACCATTTCTTCCAATCCGTTAATGGAAGCGCCAATGAAAGGAACAGAACGTCAAAAATCGCTGCTTCAATATAAAGCATCACTCGAGCGTTTATTGCATTTGCCCATTCAGGCGATTTATCCAGGGCATGGCCAGCTCATTACCTCTCATCACGAATTGATCGAAGAAAGATTTAAAAAACAGGAAAAACGGGCAAATACGATGTATCAGCTGCTTCAACGAAAGGAAATGACCGCCTTTCATCTTTGTCGCACCCTATTTCCGGGCCTGTATGAAGAAGCATTATTTCTGACAATGTCTGAGACAGTCGGACAGCTTGATGTGCTTTTAGCGGCTGGACATATTGAAGAAGTGCAAAAAGACGGAATCCTCTACTATCGAGCAAATGAAGGAGTGAAATAAATGGGGCGACTAACAGGAAAGAGAATATGGATTACAGGTGCTTCAGGCGGTATTGGTGAAAAGATGGCGTACTTGGCAGCAGCCGAAGGAGCAGAAATCATTGTGTCGGCAAGGCGAATTGAAAAGCTCACAGGTGTAAAAGAAAAGATTATAAGTGCTGGCGGCGTATGTCACATCGTTCAGCTTGATGTCAGTCAGCTTGAGGACATTGATCAAGCCTATCAACAAGTGGGTGCTGTTGATATTTTGGTGAACAATGCCGGCTTTGGTGTGTTCGATCTCGTCGAAGACGCATCCATTGAGGAAATGGTGTCGATGTTTGAGGTCAATGTCTTTGGTTTAATTGCCTGCACAAAAAAGGTCCTTCCTGAGATGAAACAAAGAGGGAAGGGACATATTATCAATATAGCGTCACAGGCAGGAAAAATTGCCACCCCTAAATCCGCCATCTATTCCGCATCAAAACATGCGGTTCTCGGATTTTCAAACAGCCTCAGAATGGAGCTGGCAGACAGCGGGATTCATGTCACAACCGTCAATCCAGGACCGATTGCCACAGACTTCTTTACCATTGCAGATCGCAGTGGTGAATATGTGAAAAATGTTGATTTTATGATGCTCAGTGCTGACAAGGTAGCAGGGAAGGTCGTATCCGCCATGATGACAAAAAAAAGAGAGATTAATTTACCAGGATGGATGAATGCTGGCAGTAAATTGTATCAATTATTCCCGTTTTTATTTGAAAAAGCAGCACGTAAAGCGATGATGAAAAAATAACAAAAAAAGAAACCGGTCACAGGCTGGTTTCTTTTTTTGTTTGATGGGGCTTAATATTGGTGACGCCAAAGACATTGCCATCAACATCTTCAAAGCTAAAACCGCCTAAGTCTGGGTCAGCTAATATTTGAATATCCGATACGGTCACTTCATGCTCGCTTAAATACTGGTGAAAGTTTTTTAAATCCTTCACAAATAGATCAATCATACTATGCCGAACTCCTGTAAAAGAGTTCATAAAGTAGATTCGTTTCTCGTGTTTTGTTTTGACGAGATAAAAAGAAGGTCCCTCGCCATGGGTAAAAGTGAGCATGGCGGCTTCTTCTGATTGATGTAGAACGATCATCTCTAAAATCTGTTCATACCAAGAGACAGCCCGGGGGATATCAGTCACAGGAATTTCAATCGTAGCAATTTGTTGAATGGTCAATGGCTTCACTCCTTTTTCTATATTCGTCTTGCCGCTTGCTGAAGTGGATCCCATACACTGTTAAAAGGAGGGGCATAGCTAATATCTAAATCTTCAAGGTCTGTCACAGTCAGCCCTTGATAAAGAGCAGTTGCCATGACATCAATTCGTTTATCAACACCTTCTTTACCGATGATTTGTGTGCCAAGCAAGGTGTGATCATCGCTTCTGTAAATCAGTTTCACTTTTATTTTCTCTGCATCTGGGTAATATCCAGCGTGGTCAGTGCTGTCGATGGTGATGGTGGAGAAAGGAAGGCCCGCGTCTTTTGCTTCTTTCTCTGACAAACCTGTTCGTCCCGCCGTCACGTCCATAAATTTCATCACCGCTGTGCCGGTTACGCCTTGAAACGCACGGTTTGTTCCTGTCATATGAAAGCCTGCGATTCTTCCTTGTTTATTTGCTGTCGTGCCGAGCGGAATATAGTCCAGTTCCTTTTTGATACGGTGGTAGGTCGCTGCGCAGTCACCAGCCGCATAGATATCTTGTACATTGGTCTGCATGTATTCATTCACAACAACTGCACCATTTTGAAGACGCTGAATTCCTGTGCTGTCTAAAAAGGATGTTTGCGGAGTGACGCCAACGGCAATGATGACCATATCTGTTTCAATGGTCTGTTTGTCTGTTTGAACAGCTGTTACATGTGTCTTGCCCTTTAACTTTTGCACTGTTTCACCAAGTACCACGTGAATACTTTGATTGTCTGCTTCTTCTTTCAGATACTTTGCCATATCGGGATCAAAGCCTGGGCCAAGTGTTGCACCCCGCTGAATGATATGAACGTCTTTGCCTAGCCCTTTTAAATTTTCTGCCATTTCTAAGCCGATATATCCTCCGCCGATGATCGTGATATGTGTGACGTCTTTTTTTAGATTGTCTAAAATAGACAGCGCATGCGGGATTGTTTTTAATACGTGGACACCTTCTAATGAATGACTGTCTAGATCAAGTGTGACGGGGCTTGCTCCTGTCGCAATTAACAGGCGGTCATACGTTTCTGTAAAGGGCTTTTTTGTTTTAGAATGAATACCCGATACTGTTTTTTGCTCCGGGTCAATTGAGGTCACTTCGTGTAAGCATCTGGCATCAATTCCGTATTTGTCACGAAAAGTGTCAGCGCTACGTGCGATGAGTTTTCTGTGATGATCAATGAGACCGCCGATCAAGTAGGGGAGTCCGCACTGTCCATATGAGAAAATCTCTCCTTTTTCAAAAGCTACAATTTGTGCGTCTGGATCCTCTCTATATATTTGCATAGCGCAGCTCATTCCTGCTGCATCTCCGCCAATCATCACATATTTCATTTGGTGTGCTCCCTTCTATCTATCAAACTGAATACTCTTATTTACCCTCATTTTCCTTTATTTAATGCTTTTTTTTCGCAAAAGAAGCAAACTTTCGTTGAAAAATAAAGACAGCGCCTTCATTTTAAGCTACAATCGGATTATCGTCTTTTTGGTTATGAGTTTAGTTTAGATTGGTGGGAAAGACTTTGGGTGACGAACGACTAGATTTTAATACACTATATACACGCCATACGAGAGAGGCATGGGCCGCTCTTGGAGAATATATGCCGGTATCTGTTTCAGAAGAAGAAGTGAGAGCACTTCAAGGATTAAACGACTACTTATCGCTAGAAGAAGTGCGAGATATTTACATACCGCTTATTCGGTTTCTGACATTACATGTCTTTGCAGAAAAACAAAAAAATCAGCATGTCAATGCTTTTTTAAACTACCCGCATCATGCGAAAATCCCTTTTTTAATTGGGATTGCAGGAAGTGTGGCCGTCGGAAAAAGCACGACAGCACGTATTATTGAAACGCTTTTATCAAGGCTTGGAGATGGGCTGAAGGTGAGTCTTGTAACAACGGACGGCTTTTTGTATCCTCAAAAAGAGTTAAAAGATCGGGGGCTGATGGAAAAGAAAGGCTTCCCGGAAAGCTATGATGTTAAAGCGCTACTTTCGTTTTTAAATGAATTAAAATCAGGGAAACAAACTGTGCATGCACCTGTATATTCACATCTGACCTATGACCGTCTTGAAGGGGTGTATGAAACAGTAGAAGATGCAGATATTGTCATCATTGAAGGGATCAATGTGTTGCAATCACCGGCACTGGATGATCTGAAGGATGAGCCGCGCGTGTTTGTATCAGATTACTTCGATTTTTCGATTTATGTAGATGCCGCTGAGACGCAAATTCAATGCTGGTATAAAGAACGGTTCCGTTTGCTGCGGGAAACAGCCTTCCAAGACCCTGAATCCTTCTTTCATCAATACAAAGATTTGACGGATGAAGAAGCAGATCAGATGGCAAGCACGATTTGGAATACAGTGAACCGGCCTAATTTATATGAAAATATTTTGCCGACAAAATATAGAGCCGATTTGATTTTAAAAAAAGGCGATCAGCATAAGGTGGAAGAGATCGCCATCCGCAGGGTATAAAGAAAACCGCTCAATTGAGAGCGGTTTTTTTAATGACCTCCACTTACTTTCACAGCCACGGCAGCCGCCGTTCGTTTTTTTAGGCGGTAGTATCCGATGAGTAAAAACGGAACGCCTGCAGCGGTGACAATCGCCAAGACTGAAAAAATAGAAAGGGGATGGGCTGCGCCAAATAAGTCAATACACAATCCTCCGACAAACGGTCCGACGACGCTGCCGAGCTGAGAAAACCCCATTGCGCCGAAGTATGATCCTTTCACTTCAGGTTTTGCAATATTGTCTACAAACAGATCCATCATCGCAAAGAGCAGCACTTCACCAATCGTAAACACGACAATGATAAAAGCAAGCGTACCGAGACTTTGTGAAAAAGCAATGGCAAATAAACTGCCTGCTAGAAGCACGTTCCCAGTCGTTAATGACAAAATCGTTGAATAGCGCTTAGCGATCATAATCAGCGGGTACTGAACGACAATGACAACCACTGCGTTTAAGGATAAAAGATACCCAAACAGTTTAGGACCATCCTCAATCATAGGGGATGCCGATAAATATTGAGGCAGTGTTGAGCTTAGGTGTGAATAGCCAAATGAACATAAAGTAACGCCAATGAGGATGATGCTAAAGACCGTATCTTTCTGAATAATGGAAAGAGCTTTTTTGACGCCGATTTGTTTGGTGCTTTCTGGAGCAGCCACTGGATGCTTTTGAAATTGCCATGCCAGTGTTAACCCGTACAACAAGTAAATGAGGGCAGCGACGAGAAATGGAAAAGTCGTTTTTGATGACCCGAGATATAAGCCAAGCAGCGGGCCGAAAATGACACCAATGTTAATGGCCGTATACCGTAAGTTAAAGACAAACAACCGAATGCTCGATGGGGTGACATCGGATAAGAGTGCTTTAGACGTTGGTTCAAACAGCGCCCGGCACAGTCCATTTAAAGCATTCATAAAAAAGAAGACCCAAATGGCATCTGCAAACGCGAAGCCAACAAAGACAAGTGTCCAGCCAAAGATGGATAAAAGCATGACCTTTTTTCTGCCAATTCGGTCGGAAACATAGCCGCCGTAAAAACTCGCAACAATCCCAATAAGAGAGCTGACGGCAATGATCAATCCAGCTGAAGAGGCTGAGGCGCCTTTGACTTGTGTCAAATAAACGGCTAAAAAGGGAATGCTCATGGATGTCGCCATTCGGCCAAATATCGTGCCGATGATGATCGTCCAACTAAGTGGATGTAAAGTGCGTAAGTTATTTTTCATGCTGTGTCTCCCCTGAGTTTGTAAGATGTTCCAATCATACATGAAAAATTGTGCAAATTAAATACACAATTTGATGGAGGAGTCATCCGTCAAATGACAGAGAAGCTTGAACCGTTCCGTTCATTCGAAGAGCATATGCCTCGTTTTCAAGGTTTTAAGCCTTGATGGGTCATAATTTTTTCGGAAAAACGAAGCGTGTTTTTCAATGATCATGTTTTCGTTTTGCGAAAATCAATTGAGATCGATGGCAATAATTTGATGTAAGGAAAGGTTTAGAACATCTTCGTCATTCACGATTTTCATTTGGCGTGTTTCATAATGAATGGCTTTCACCCAGCCCCAAAACTGTGCTTTCATGCCTGATGAGACATATGTCACGCAAATCGCTTGATCCTCGGTAATCGACTGTGTGATCAAAACATTCATTTCCTCTAGTTGATCGGAGCTGAGCGGTAGAGGTGTATATTCTTTTTTCTTTCGTTTTTGAGCAAGTAGTTGCTCCCGGTGCTCTGGTAGCATCATTCGGCTTGATTCCCACATGATGTTGTATCCAGGTGTTAATTTATTGGGATTCATGCTTGTTCGCCTCCGTTATTTGTAATGCCCGCCAATTTTTTCGGCGCGGTGATATACCTGCCCTGCGCTTGTCAGTGACGAAGCATGTAATAATGCCGCAGGTCCATATTTCAGATGGATTTCATCAAATACTTTGCTGAGTTGATCTTTCTTCAAATGATGATCAAATAAAGTCAGCTGATAGTGGCTGTCAGGCTGCAGCTGTGAGAGGGTAATGCCTACACTGCGAATGGGCTGGCCATCCCAGTGCTGCTGGCATAGCTGAATCGCTGCCTCTGCAATATCTGAGCCATACTGTGTCGGTGAATGAAGCTTCATTTGTCGATGAAAGCCTGTTGGATGTGAAAAATCAGCCCCTCTTACACCAACAGACACCGTTTGACCGAGATAATGCTTAAAACGTGCCCGCCTAGCGACTTCCTCACTCAATTCAAGAAGAGCGACTTTGATCTCCTCAAAAGATGCGTAATCACGGGGAAGGGTCATATGATGCCCAACGGCTTTTTGCTGATCATGTGTGTGAATAGTGACTGGGGAGGGATCGTGTCCTAAAGCTGTTCGCTGCAGAAGCTCCCCATTGATTCCCCAGCGTTTTTTTAATCGGTCTAACGGATAAGTAGCAAGTGTGCCAATAGTACTGATGCCCATTCGTTTCAAATGATGCTCCATTCGTTTGCCGACGCCAAATAATTTTCCAATTGGAAGCGGCCATAAATCAGCAGCAACCCGGTCGGCACTCAGTTCATAGATGCCGGATGTGTTTTTTTTGGCAAAATGGTCACAGGCCATTTTAGCGAGCACTTTATTAGGGCCGATGCCCACACGTGCGTAAATGCCAGTCTGGTTCATAATCGTTGTTTGTATATGTTGAGCGATCTCATGTGGAGAGCCGAATAGTGTAAGACTGCCTGTAATATCAAGAAACTGTTCATCAATGGAATATGGCTCGACAAGGTCTGTGTATTGTTCAAGCAGTTCTGTAATCATGACCGAAACATCGAGATAGCGCTGCATACGTGGACGTACAACCACTGCTTCAGGACATTTCTCCTGTGCTTCCCATAACCTTGATGCATTTTGTACGCCACGTTTCTTCGCGAGAGGGCAGGCTGCCAGGACGACTCCGCTTCTTCGTTCTGGATCTCCAGAGACAATGAGCGGCACATTCTCCAAATGAGGCGCCTCCACCTTCTCAACTGATGCATAAAATGACTGCATATCCACAAGCAGAATGGCTCGTTCATTCATTGTACTTCACCTCTTAGAACGTATGTTCTGTATCTATTGTAAACAACATGAGGTGAAATTCATACTGGTAAATCATTCAAAAGCTGTCCATACAAAAAAGACGAAGTGGTGAACACTTCGTCTCGTCTGCTGCAACGATTGTTAGGCATGTGCCATGTTGTGGAATGTTTGGAGCGGTTCAGAACGCAGACGATAAGCCATCAGCTTTTTCTTTGGCTTATGTGTAAACTGCCGAACCACATCCACATGGTCATCATAATGGAACAGATAAAGGGTGACATCATGCTTCCCATGCTTTGTTTGCATAGTAAGCGGCGCTGGCCCTTCATTCGGATGAAGAAAGCGTTCTTCATCACCAGGGTAAATATAATAGCGTTCAATAAAGATCGCATCATTAAAATGTTGAATGATTTCAGATGCTCGCTGCTCATCAAGCGAACGACCTTGAAAAGTAATATTTGTTTGCTCACTTGTTACTTTAGCATGTACGGCGTAGCGGCTAAAAAGGCGCTCAACAACACCAGAAGGCAAAGAGGTGACAAGCAGCTTTAAAAGACTAAATACAACAAGCGAAATAACAACCCAAACCAATCTCATCATCTCCAATAAACATTTGTACCATTTCCTATATGAACCATCTTAACATAACAAATGAATGAAACTTTCGCACAAAAAGTGAACTTTTTGAAATAAGTGTGAAGATTTAAAAGGAGATGACGGCTGAAAGACGAAGAACCAACAAGTGAATATGAAAAAAGACAGGCATACTGTCTTTACAACCATTTGATCAGACAGTAGACTATTGAAACAATCGCATTTTTGAGAAAAAACGAATCAAAGGAAAGCCAAAATGGAAAAAGGGGCGAGGCCATCATGATACGTCAAGTGAAACCGTCAGATTTTTACGCAGTCACATCCGTCATTCAAAGCTGGTGGGGAGGCAGAGATTTGCGTGCAAAATTGCCAAAGCTCTTTTTTGAACATTTCCAGCAAACAAGTTTTGTTGTCGTTGAAAAGGGAGAGCTGATCGGCTTTTTGGTTGGTTTTTTATCGCAATCTCATTCGGATGAAGCCTATATTCACTTTGTTGGCGTCCACCCAGATCACCGTAAATTAAAGATAGGTAAAATCCTCTATCAAGCTTTTTATGAAGCGGCTGAAAAGGAAGGAAGAACAACAATTAAAGCTGTCACAGCTCCTATCAATAAAGTCTCCATTGCTTACCATACAAAACTCGGGTTTCAGATAGAAAAGGGAGATAAAACAGTAGATGGCATCTCAGTCTTTTCAGATTACGATGGCATTCATGAAGACCGTGTGTTATTTGTGAAGAAGCTGGAGGCAATGAAATGATTGTTCATTTAGATCACACAATAAGTGATGTAGCAAAGCAGATTTTACATATTCAACTAGTTGCATACCAACAAGAAGCTGAACAAATTGGCTATGCTGATCTTCCGCCATTAAAAGAGACCATTCAAGATGTCATGAAAGCAAAAGAGCAATTTATTGGTTTTGAGCAACATGATCTCTTATTAGGCGTAGTTTCATATGAAGAGCTAAAAGATTGTCTGACCATAAGTCGATTGGCTGTGCATCCCAAAGCGCTAAAACAGGGCATTGGAACAAGACTCATGTCCACAATCATGGAAAAGAATGTTCCGATAGAACTGACCACAGGGCAGGAAAACACCCCTGCAAAAAGGCTATATGAAAAATTAGGGTTTTTTGAAACAAATGTCATTCATGTGGCAAAAGAGCTCACCCTATCAAAAATGAAATGGACACCGCGACGCAAGGTTGAGGTTGTCGAATTCAAAAAAGAATGGCATGAAGAATTCCGTCAAGAAAAGCAGCGACTCAAGCAAATCATTCAAAAGATCTGGATAGAAGGATATCATATTGGCAGTACGTCAGTTACAGGACTTGTTGCCAAACCAATTATAGATATATTAATAGAAGTAAGCGATATAGAAGAGATTGATAGAAAAAAAGAGAGATTTGAACACCTTGGATACGAAGCGCTCGGTGAAAATGGTATAAAAGGGAGACGCTTTTTTCAAAAGGGTGGCTTGAATCGTACGCATCATGTCCATGTGTATGAAAGGAATCATCCTGATGTGAAAAGACATTTATTGTTTCGAAATTACTTAAGACTCCACCCAGAACGAGCTGAAGCGTATGCGTCTGTCAAGGAACAATTAGCAAAGCAGTATCCGGAAGATATACAAAGCTATATGGCGGGAAAGAATGAAATCATAAAAGAAATAGAAAATGAGGCATATCGCTGGGATAAAAAAGGAAGAGAGGGAGCTCTTAAATAAGCTGCCTCTTCTCCTCGTTAATTAGGAAGTTGAACATTGCCTTTTACAATATAGGCCTGTGAAGCAGCAGTAGATGGAAGAGCGGGTAATTGATCCTTTACTATGACTCCGCGGATATCTGTGATTCGAACAGGAAGAGATGTAGACCCCATATGAAAGCCAAGGAAATGGTTGTAGTCTGTCTTTTCCATGTTCACCCATTGTCCATCTTTATAATATTCCATTTTCATAATCGGGTATTTATGATTGCGCACTTGAATCGCAGCCCACCACTCACTGCTACCTTCCTTTATTCTGTAAGCTACATTTCCGCTAATCGGTGCTTTTATAATTTTCCAACTAATTGGGATTTTTCCGTCTGCCATATTGCCAATTTTGGCAAAGGCATTAGGAGAAAGATCAAGAGCTCCTTTTGCTCCTTCTGGATATTTATCGGTTACATACACAACGGTCTTTCCTTTTGGCCCCGTTACTTCAAGGTAAGCCCCTGCAAGTGCCGCATTTACCCCTTTATAGTTATAGTCATGGGGATTTAAAGCTGTAATTTCCATGTCAGAGGGAATAGGATCTAATAAAGCGGCGCCCCCTGAGTAACCAGATCCTGTATAAGTCGCATAGCTTTCTCGTACTTCATCAAGGATAGATGCCGCTTTCATGTTGGGCATAGTGAAACTCAACATCAATATCAGCGCCCCGATAAAGCAGAGAGATAATCTTTTTTTCACGATCTAAAACCTCCTGTTTCTTCTTTTAAAATTGATAGCGTCATCAGTATAATTCTAAAAAACAGGATGCAGAAAGAGCCAATAGATAGATATAATCCTAGTGAGAAGAGCGTGTATTTCAAAGAGTATGACTTTCGGATTTAGTCGTGTGTCATGTTTTATGGTGTTTTATGTGTTACAATGTAAGCATCAATTTAAAAAGGATGTTCGCCATGTATATTCACATCACAGAACTGGCTAAAATGTATATAGAAAAACAGCAAACAGGAAACGGAACGAAGGAATTACTGCTTCGCTACGATTCAGAAGGTTGTGGCTGTGCAGTGAGTGGCGTACCGATGCTTTGGTTAACAAGTGAAAGAACAGGTGAATGGGAACCACTTAAAAATAGCCAACATTTAAAACTATATATACACACAGCACAAAAGGTGTTTTTTGACGAGGAAATGACGATTGATTTTAATGAAAAAGCCAATACACTTATGTTGAAAAGTCCTCAACAAATACTCAGCCCGAGAATGGGTATACTTGTAAAGTAAGGTGGAAACGTAGTGGATCAAAAGCTGAAAGTGATACAAAATACGGCACAAAATAAAACGTGGGTGTCGTTTTTAAATAATAATCATCCATATAGCCTTTTGCACTGGTCAATCGGTGGAATGGATTCAGTAAAAAAGGACGTCTGGCTTCTCCAAGATGAAGTCACATTTGAAACGGAAGAATTTCCAACGCTTGAATTAGCAGTCAGTTGGATAAAAGAGAATATGGAACACGTAACAGATGTGTTATAAGCCCTTTGCTGAAGAGGGCTTTTTTTGTGCCATCATCATCTCATCAAACAGGAGAACTGTCTAATTTGAAAAATGAGATTTTTCAACGATAAAAAGTCATTTTTAACAAATATTTCGACAAAATGAGAAAAATAGAAAGAGAAAAATAGAGACTGTAAATGCCGAAAAATCGGCAATGAAAGCGGTTATTGCGGGATACCGAAAACTTTACGAAAAACGACATTTCATATTTCTTCCATTCGAGGAAATATGATAGAATACAACATGTATCGTACATGAGGAGGGAGGTGCTAAGGTGAATTGAAGCTCAAGCTGTCATCGCCTCAGGTTGGAATCAAAATAAACGAATGGTATAGGCAGATTTGCGGATTTCATGTCATGAAAGCAGAGAAGCTAAAGGCCGAGATCGAGCAGGAAATCCTTGAGATGGAGCAAGATCAGAACTTGCTGCTTTTTTACCAGCTGATGGATTTTCGACATAAGGTCATGCTTGAATATTTTGAACCGGCAAAAAAAGCCTCGAATGATGAGGAGATTAAGAAGCTTCTAGAAACAATTGAACATTCGCAGAACAAATTAACAGATATGCTTGAATATTATGTTCATTTTTTTACAGGGATGTTTGAATTTGAACAGAGAAACTATTTGAGCGCCATTGCTTATTACCGTTCCGCAGAAAAAAAGCTCAATCTCATATCAGATGATATAGAAAGAGCAGAATTTTATTTTAAATTAGCAGAAATATACTACCACATGAAACAAACCCACTTTTCGATGCACTATGCTTTGCAAGCGTTAGATACGTACTCTGCCTACAGAACGTACACGCTGAGAATCATCCACTGTGAATTTGTCATCGGTGCAAACTATGATGATTTGAAATGCTATGAACATGCATTGCCCTACTTTAAAAATGCTCTAAAGCGAGCACGCTCAATTGGAAACCCTCGAGTCATAGGTTCGGCCCTTTTCAACTTAGGTAACTGCTATTACCAAATGAACGATCTTGCTACAGCAAGTCGCTATCTCAAAGACTCTCTTGAAGTGTTTGAAAAGGAGAATTTAACCCATCTGAATCGCTCTCTAGACCCACTATTTATGCTGACCCAAATCCTGTTTAAACAAAAACAAATAGAAGAGTCGTTAACCCTCTATCAACAAGGTATTATGAAAGCCTGTGAATTAGAAGATGAAATTTACATCTGCAAGTTTCAGTTTTTAAAAGCATTATACGTTGATGCAGAAATAAAAATCATAGACGATACATTAGATTTGTTGGAGGACAAGCGTTTATACCCAGATATTGAGGAACTGGCACTTGATGCGGCTCATTATTATAATGAGCTTGGATTATTTGAAGTTTCTACCCGGTATTACGAAAGGAAAATTCAAGCCATATCAAAAATTCAAAATGGAGGTCATTTATATGAAAATGAGTTTGATAGTTCTTTTATTGGCAGCAACTGCAGGGTTATCGGTCATGAGTCAGCAGCAATCGGAAGAGAGCCATATGGAGCTGGCGGGCAGACACCATACAACAGTGGTGACTATCGTATAAGTTAGCAAAAAGAGGAGACGAACGGCTGTTCATTCTCCTCTTTCATTTTGATTGAATTGAAATGCTTCCAGAAATGCTTCGACCTCTTGTTCATAGACTTCCTTATTGTCACTATAAGACATCGCATGCGCACCATGTGGCGCAATAAATAGCCGTTTATCACCTTTTTTGCGTGCGTATAACTGCTCGCTTTGCTCACAAGGGATATAGTCATCATGGAGGCTATGAATAAAAAGAATAGGTTCTTTCACCTGATCAATTACATCAAGTGGAGAAACTTGCCGAATGCTGTATCCGTCCCGCCATTTCAACACTTGATCACTTAGTGGAAGAATCCACTGTCCTGAAAGACGAAAATCTGTTTTTAATCGATATAGAAGCTGATCCTCAAAGGAAGCAAAAGGACAATCAGCGATGTAAAAATTGGCGTTTGCATCCGGTTTTGCAGCATATAATAAAGTTGTGACTGCGCCCATCGATTCTCCGTGTATCCCAATGATTGCTTTTTCCCCAAGCCTTTTTCTCAGCCACTTGACGACTCGAGCCAAATCTTCTTTTTCATAATATCCATAGCTCGTTGTTTTTCCGCCGCTCATCCCATGTCTTCTATGATCATAAAGCAGCACATTCCATCCAAGCTTTTGGAATAATTTCATATACTTCACGGAATTGATCAAACTGACTGTAACCCCGTGACAAAGAACGATGGTGCGTGTTGTATGAGGGAGCGGTACAAAATAGCCATGAAGATCATAACCAAATGTTGAAGGAATACAAACTTTCTCTTTTTGCAGCTGTTGAAACTCCTCGTGATGATAGTGCCCTTCATCTGATTCTCGTTTGATGAGCTCTTCATCCGTTAATTTTCGTATATACATCATTTTATTGGTAAAAAAAATGCCGATTGCAGCGAGTGGAAATAATACCAAGGCGAGTATAGCGAGCCATTTCTTCTTCAAGCTGATTCTTCCTTTCCGAAGGGTTTCTATGAAGATCATACCACATGTTGGGAGTTTGGCGTGACTCTTGCTGAGCAAATAAAACGGATGATACACTAAAGCAAAAGGAGAGAGGCACAGTGAAAAAGAGCAATCAAGATCAAGCAAAGCTAAAGGACGGCATAAAGGATGATGTGAAACAGCAGCTCCTTCAAATGAAGCAGAATCTGGCCGCCGAGACAGAAAAAAGAGAAGAACAAAAACGACAAGACCTCCTTCGGCAACAGAAAGAAAAAGAAAAAAATAAAAGCTTCTCAGAGCTGCTAGATGAAAGTCATTTAGACTGGAGAAAGTATAAAAGTTAAAAAAGGGAGCTACGATGCTCCCTTTTTTATGTTATATCATTGAGATGAATACATACTACATGAGCCTAAGAGAAAACACGTCTGACTCCCTCGTATCACTTCATTTCAGAATCGCACCAATAGGGTTGTACATTAAAACAAAACATAAGTGGCAAGCTGTTCTTCCATTTGTATTCTATTGATTCAAACGATGCGCCTCATACACAGACTGTTTTGTGAAATATGACAAAGCTTTAACTTCTTGGTCGCTTAATGAACGTGCATTTGCCGCTGCCACATTTTCTTTTAACTGTTTCACCGAGCTTGCGCCAAAAACAACAGAGCTGACTGCAGAATGCTTGAGCAAGTATTGAATGGACAGCTCTGTCAGTGATAGGTCATAAGCGACTTTCTTTAACGAAGGAATGATTTGCTGGAGCTCTTCAAATGAATATTCAAGATACCCGTTCTTTTGAATCGCCGCACTTGCTTGCGAAAGGGGTTTTTCAGTTAATAATCCTTTTGCTAAAGGACCTCTTGCCACGACACTAATGCTTTGTTCTTCAAGAAGAGAGAACCATTCTTCTGGGCGACGATCGAGTAAACTATATTGCATCATCACACTCACGATATTTGATTTTTTGGCGTATTCTTTAATGACATTCGGACGGATCGACGATATGCCGTAATAGCGAATGACACCTTCTTCAACCAATTCTTCAAATGCCTCGATGGTTTCGTCAATTGGATCGTCAATTGTGCCGCCATGCAATTGATATAAATCAATATAATCTGTTTGAAGTCGTTTCAGGCTTTGTTTCACTGCTTCTTTTATATATGCTTTTGAAGGATCCCAGTCCCAGCCAGGTTTGCCTTTTTCAAAGCGGTTGCCGCCTTTTGTGGCCAAAATCAGATCTTGGCGTCTGTTCTTAATGGCTTCCCCGACGATTTCCTCATTTGTTCCAAAATCATATAAATCAGCTGTATCCAAATAGTTAATCCCAAGATCAATGGCTTCATCTAATAAAGAGAGCGCTTTTTCTTTTTCAGTCCCAAGGGACATACATCCTAGTGCCGCCTCACTAACCAAGAGATCAGAGGTGCCAATTCGTCTTTTTTTCAATTCAATCACACTCCTATCCTTTCACATTAAGTGAAACAATTCTGGAATTCAAGCTAGGTGATTTCAAAAGGCGCATTGAAGCAGGCATCCGCATTTTGGCTTCTCCTAAAACATCTATGTTAAAATGAATGAAGTAAAAAGTGAAAGTAGAACGAGGAGCTGACAAAATTGAAGGACTTTGAAGAAAAAACATTATCGTCAAAAACATTATATAACGGAAAAATCATTGACTTGGTTCTTGAAGATGTAGAATTGCCGAACGGAAAACCAGGCAAACGCGAGATCATTAAACATCCAGGTGCAGTAGCAGTCATTGCACGTACAGACGAAAATAAAATCATTTTGGTCAAACAATACCGTAAAGCACTGGAGAGAGCCATCGTTGAGATCCCGGCTGGAAAATTAGAAAAAGGAGAAGAGCCGGCACATACAGCACTGAGAGAATTGGAAGAAGAGACAGGCTATACATCTCAGGAGCTCCAAAAGCTGACCGCCTTTTATACATCACCAGGGTTTGCGGATGAAATTGTTCATATCTACCTTGCCGATCAGCTGGTCCCGCTTGAAGAGAAACGAGAGCTGGATGAGGATGAATTTGTCGAAGTGATGGAAGTTTCATTAGAAGAAGCGCTGCACCTCATCGAAAAACAGCATATTTATGATGCAAAAACAGCCTATGCCATTCAATACTTACAATTGCAAGAGGTACTTAAGTCTACAAAATGAGGGAATTCTTTGCAGATATCCATATTCATATTGGTCGAACAAGAACAGGCAGGGCTGTCAAAATTACAGGTGCAAGGTCACTGACCATTGACCAAATTCTCATTGAAGCGTCTCAAAGTAAAGGGATGGGGATGATTGGTGTGATTGATGCACAATCTCCTGAAGTACTAGAAGAATTGATAGAAGGTGTAGAGGAAGGCACGTACACTGAACTAAGCGATGGCGGTTTATCATTTGGAAAGACCGTTTTGCTTTTAGGCAGTGAGCTAGAAATCAATGATGACCAATCAAAAGGTCCGATTCATGTGCTTGCCTTTATGCCCACGCTTCGTAAAATGTCTGAGTTTTCCGCATGGCTTTCTCTTCATATGAAAAATGTGCATTTGAGTTCACAGCGGTTATATGTGGATGGGAGAACGCTTCAGCATAAGGTGAAGGAACTAGGGGGATTATTTATTCCTGCCCATATTTTTACGCCGCATAAAAGTTTATACGGCAAAGGGGTCAATACGTCTTTAACCGAAGTATTCGATCCAGAACTCATTGATGCTGTTGAGCTTGGCCTTAGCTGTGATACGTCTATGGCCTCCCAGCTAAGTGAGCTAAACCGCTATCCTTTTTTAACAAATTCAGATGCCCATTCTTTAGGGAAAATTGCGCGGGAATATACTAAGATCCGAATGGATCATGCCTCCTTTGCTGAATTCGAGCTAGCGCTTCAAGGAAAAGATGGCAGAAACATCACTGGAAATTATGGGCTCGCTCCGCGGCTCGGAAAGTATTATCATACGACTTGTGAGAAATGCGGAGTAAGACCTGACAGTCAGGAGCAAGAACAGTGCGAAGCATGCGGCCATACCCGAATGACAAAAGGGGTGAGTGAGCGGTTAAAGGAGCTTGCTGACCAAGAAAGTGACAAAGGAATAAGACCTCCTTATGTTCACCAGCTTCCCCTTCAATTTATTCCAGGTGTTGGAGCCAAAACGTTAGAAAAGTTAAAAGCTGTCTTTCATACAGAGATGAATATTCTTCATCAAGCAACAGAACAAGAATTAAAAGCGGTCCTGCCTGAGAAAACAGCCGATTACATCATCAAAGCAAGAAGAGGTGAAGTTGGACTGATCGCTGGCGGAGGCGGGGTCTACGGTAAGGTGGATATCAATCATGAATCAACTTAAATGGACATGTCACACATTTGAACAACTGTCTAAAGAAGACCTTTACCTGATTTTAATGGAAAGAGTGAATGTGTTTGTTGTAGAACAAACATGTCCTTATCCTGAAATTGATCATCGTGATCAAGAGGCGCTGCATGTAATCGCCAAAGAGAACGGCACGATTGTGGCTTATTGCCGCATTTTCCAAAGCGGGATCATGTACAAAGAGGCATCCATTGGCCGTGTCCTTGTGACGAAGACCGGCCGAAAAAAGGGTTACGGGAAGATCCTGCTCGATCAGGCGATAAAAAAGCTCAGTGAATTAGGCGAAACAAAGATTAAAATCCAAGCACAGGCTTATTTGAAATCGTTCTACGAATCGTTTGGCTTCGAAGCTGTCTCAGATTGTTATGATGAGGATGGAATTCCGCATCTTGATATGGTGAGAAAAGAAAGATAGGCGTGTATACGTCTATTTCAGCGTGTAGACAAACCCTCGCATTCTTTGTCAGCCCTGCGCTCCGGTGCTCACGAATGTCAAATTCGCTCCGCGCCAGTGCTCGTCCTTCCTAGACTGCAAAGGTTTTCTATCACGCTGAAAAGAAGACAAAAGGCTAAAATCAAGTACATTTTAGCCTTTTGTCAACAATTTGAGATAGACGTGTATACGTCTATCTTTTTTAGGTTCTTTCATGTATCATAACGACAACGAAAGGGGTTTTGCGAAATGGGAAAAAGCAAAGCAAAGCAAAGAAAAAGAGAGAACACCTTCAAAGGCAGCACAGTCGAAATCCAGAACAATCGAGAGGAAATATACCGCATTTTAGTACACACGAAAGAAAGACAAAAACAAAACAAGAAGCCTTGCAGCATATGATGAAAAAACATAAAGGTAGGAATGCTTATGATCGCTATGAACAGGATCATAAGCATTTTTATTTTGCTTTTTTGTGACAAGTAGATCAAATAATTGGAAAAATTTTAAAAAATAGGACAAACGGTCGTTTCTTTTTGTCTAAAAATGTAGTTAAATGACAAAAAGAAATGAAAGGGAGAGTGGGTATCGTGAAGGTCAAATCATTTGGAGCAGGGCTTTGTATGGCAAGTATGCTGCTGGCATCGATGACATTCGGCGCATCAGATGTATCTGCAAAGGATCAAGCAAAAAAAGAGTATATGATCGGTTTTTCTTCTTCCGTTCAAGACAAAACACAAAAACAGCTTGTTGAAAAAGCTGGCGGTCATGTGAAAGAATCAATAGATAAAATAGATATGATGAAAGTTTCGTTGAACGAAGCATCAAAAGAAAAACTACATCAAGCAAAAGAAGTTACTTTTATTGAGGAAGACCAAAAAGCAAAAACAAGCGGTCAAAGCGTCCCTTATGGTATCAAAAGCATTAAAGCACAAAAGGTACATAAACGAGGATATGCCGGACAGAATGTCAAAGTAGCTGTTCTTGACAGTGGAATTGACGGCAAGCATGAAGATTTACATGTAACTGGTGGTGTCAGCTTTGTTCCAACAGAGTCCGATCCGCTCGTTGACCCGCATGAACACGGAACCCACGTTGCAGGCACGATCGCAGCATTAGATAATAAGGTAGGCGTCGTTGGTGTGGCACCAAAAGCTTCGATCTATGCGGTGAAAGTGGCAGATGAAAATGGTGACGGCTACTATAGCTGGATCATTAAAGGCATTGAATGGGCGATTGAGAATGAGATGGATGTCATCAATATTAGTATGGGGGGAGCAAGTGAATCGGAGGCGCTGAAAGAAGCGGTCGATCGAGCATATGACAACGGGATTCTCATTGTCGCATCTGCAGGAAATGCTGGGAGCTACGGGTCACTTAATACGATAGATTACCCGGCCAAATACAGCTCTGTCATGGCAGTCGCATCAGTGGATCAACGAAAGCAAAGAGCCTTTGATTCCTCTGTTGGGGAGGAAGTGGAAGTATCAGCACCAGGTGTTTCAACATTAAGTACCATTCCTCATAACGAATATGGATATAAGAGTGGAACGTCTATGGCATCACCTCATGTAGCTGGTGCTGCGGCAGTCATTCTATCAAAACATCCGAATCTCACAAATGATGAATTGCGTGAAAGGCTGACAAAAACGGCAACAAAACTTGGCGAACCTTTTTATTATGGGGCTGGGCTTGTGAACGTACAAAAAGCTGCACGATAAAGGAAACGAGAAAGCAGTGTGCAGCTGCTTTCTCGTTTTTTCTTTTCATAAAACTGTCATGTTTCGTCTGCTCTCTCATAGAATCTAGTAACCTTTACTATTTGGGAGGAAGGCGCATGCGGAAAAAGTCTTGGAAAGAACATCTTCTTCAGCACGTGAAAGATCATTTATCAATTTATTTGTTTGTTTCTGTACTATTTTTAATGGGCGTCATTTTTGGAGCCATTATCGTCAATAGTATGACAATGAGTCAGAAAGAGGATTTATTCTACTATTTAAATCAATTTTTTGGTCAACTGACGAATGAGAAAGCAGCAGAATCAAAAGAAATGTTTTTGCAAAGCTTTTTGCATCATATGAAATATTTGGGCCTCATGTGGATACTCGGAATTTCCATCATTGGCCTGCCGCTTATTTTTCTTATGATCTTTCTAAAAGGGATTGTAGTTGGGTTTACTGTCGGTTTTTTGGTCAATCAAATGGGGCTTAGCGGTTTTTTTCTTTCTTTTGTCTCGGTGCTTCCTCAAAATATCTTGCTCATTCCTGCGTATTTAGTGATCGGAACTTGTGCGATTGCGTTCTCCATTCGTTTAATTGGTCAGCTTTTTATGAAAAAAACCATCAGTCAAGCGCCAATCCATTGGTTTGGCCGGTATGCTTCTGTTCTACTGATGATTTTAACCCTCGCTGCTCTTTCGTCCTTTTTTGAATCATACTTATCATTTATGCTGATGAAAAAGCTGGCAGGTGTTCTGTTTTGATGATTTTATAATTGTTATTAAATAATAATCAATTTATTTATCAATTTAAAATGATTATAGTTGGCTCTCTGCACATCATTTGATATAATGATCAAGTAATGTGGCGTAGGAGGGAAAGTCAATGGAAAATCGGATTGATCGAATTAAGAAACAGCTTCATTCTTCCAGCTATAAGCTCACGCCACAGCGTGAAGCAACAGTAAGAGTACTGCTTGAGAATGAAGAAGACCATTTAAGTGCAGAAGATGTATACCTCCTCGTAAAAGAGAAGTCTCCTGAAATTGGTCTTGCTACTGTTTATCGGACGTTAGAATTGCTTACTGAACTGAAAGTTGTTGATAAAATTAACTTTGGAGACGGCGTTTCGCGATATGATCTTCGCAAAGAAGGAGCCGCTCACTTCCATCACCATCTTGTCTGTATGGAATGCGGAACAGTCGATGAGATAGAAGATGATTTATTAGAAGATGTTGAAGAAATTATTGAACGCGACTGGAAATTTAAAATTAAGGATCATAGATTGACATTCCATGGTATTTGCCACCGGTGTCATGATGATGAATCCGGCAAATAATCCGAATTGGAACCTTTTCATTCAAAATGAAAAGGTTTTTTGCATGTTCGCTGTATATTCCTTGTCCCACCTGGCATATGCTGAAGTAATGAGAACACGAGAAAGGACATGAAGAACATGCGAAAATGGCTCAAAACAACAGGTGAAGTAATGAAAGTATTTATCTTATTCACTGGTTTTACCGTCCTGTTCTATTATGCTATGATATGGATAAATTCAGAATATGAAAGCTATCATCGTTATGATAAACCAGAAGGTGCAGCGATAAAAGTGATGGAAATGGATCAGCCGAAACAAGACAGGTGGCAGGATCGATTGATTTATTTTTATCAAAACGGGGAGTAGAAACCATTGAAGGATCAATTATCCGACTTTATTCATTTTATGACAGTAGAGAGAGGACTCTCTGAAAATACCATTGTCTCTTATAAAAGAGATTTACAGAACTATTTGTCTTTTTTAATGACGCATGAACAATTGACAGATGTAAAAGACGTCACACGCCTTCATATTATTCATTATTTAAAACAGTTAAAAGACGAGGGGAAATCGAGTAAAACGTCCGTCCGTCATCTATCATCGATACGCTCCTTTCATCAATTTTTGCTCCGTGAAAAAGTGACAACAGATGACCCGTCATGGAACATTGAATCACAAAAAACAGAGCGGAAATTACCGAAAGTTCTATCATTAGATGAGGTAGAAAAGCTGCTCGATACACCTAAGCAGCAAACACCATTTGACTACCGTGACAAAGCCATGCTCGAACTTTTATATGCAACAGGTATTCGCGTAAGTGAAATGCTTGATCTGACTCTTGCAGATGTGCATCTGACCATGGGGTTTATCCGCTGTTTTGGAAAAGGAAGAAAAGAGCGAATCGTGCCTATTGGTGAAGCTGCTGCAAGTGCGATTGAAGTGTATATAGAAAAAGGCAGAAACAAGCTGCTCAAAAAACAGCCGGCCGATGCCTTGTTTCTGAATCATCACGGAAAAAAAATGTCGCGGCAGGGCTTTTGGAAGAACTTAAAGAAACGAGCCATAGAAGCAGGTATTCAAAAAGAACTGACGCCTCATACGCTCAGACATTCATTTGCGACACATTTGCTTGAAAACGGTGCGGATCTTAGAGCCGTACAGGAAATGCTCGGACATGCCGATATTTCTACTACACAAATTTACACACATGTCACAAAAACAAGATTAAAAGACGTGTATCACAAATTCCATCCAAGGGCATAAGTAAAGCATGGCACGGTGAACGTGTATCATGCTTTTTTATGTTTGGACCGTTTATGGTTGTCAATTGACTTGAAAACGGTTTATACTTGAGATGTCTGACCTCTCCAGTTGTGAAAGGTGAAAGGACAAGAATATTGAAGGAGGCGCTTTTTTATGCCTGATTATCAGTATAAACGTATTTTCCTCATTGTGATGGATTCAGTAGGGATCGGGGAAGCACCTGATGCTGCTGATTTTAATGATGTAGGTGCAGATACACTTGGACATATTGCTGAAAAAATGAACGGGCTTCATATGCCGAATATGGCGAAGCTTGGGCTAAGTCATATTAAAGAAATTAAAGGAATTCCAGCGGACGAAAAACCGCTTGCGTATTATGGGAAAATGCAAGAAGCATCCAACGGTAAAGACACAATGACAGGGCATTGGGAAATCATGGGTCTGTACATCGACACACCATTTAAAGTCTTTCCAGACGGCTTTCCAGATGAACTGTTAAATGAATTAAAAGAAAAAACAGGGCGCGGCATCATTGGAAATAAACCAGCGTCTGGTACAGAAATTCTAGATGAGCTTGGCGAAGAGCACATGAAAACAGGCGATTTAATCGTTTATACTTCAGCAGATTCTGTGCTGCAAATTGCTGCACACGAAGAAGTTGTGCCATTAGACGAACTTTACCGCATTTGCGAAATCGCACGTGAACTGACTTTAGATGAAAAATATATGGTAGGGCGCATCATCGCTCGTCCATTTGTCGGAGAGCCGGGGGCATTTGTTAGAACACCAAATCGTCATGACTATGCATTAAAACCATTCGACCGTACCGTCATGAATGAATTGAAAGATAATGGACTTGATGTCATTGCGATCGGAAAAATCTCTGATATTTATGATGGTGAAGGAATCACCTCTTCACTCAGAACGAAATCCAACATGGATGGAATGGACAAGCTAGTGGAGACGTTGAAAACAGACTTTACTGGGCTGAGCTTCTTAAATCTTGTCGACTTTGATGCGCTTTATGGACATAGAAGAGATCCAGAAGGCTACGGTAAGGCACTAGAGGAATTTGACGCACGTCTACCTGAAGTGTTTGATCTATTAAAAGAGGATGATCTGCTTGTGATCACAGCAGATCACGGAAATGACCCGGTTCATCACGGAACAGATCATACAAGAGAATACGTTCCGCTTATTGCTTACAGCAAAAAGCATCAAGAGGCGAATGAGCTGCCAACAGCGAAAACATTTGCTGATCTTGGGGCAACGGTAGCAGATAATTTTAAATCAACGCTGCCAAAATACGGAACAAGCTTTTTATCTAAACTCAAATAGGGGGAAATCACGTGGGAGCACAGTTTTCAGAAGCGGCGGCATATATTAAACAAGCATCGACATATGTACCAACAGTTGGATTAATTTTAGGTTCAGGTCTTGGCATTTTAGCCGATGAGATTGAAAATCCAATCAAATTGAAATATGAAGATATTCCTGGATTCCCTGTTTCAACAGTAGAAGGGCATGCAGGCCAGCTCGTCATTGGAACGCTGAAAGGCACGGTCGTTTGTGCCATGCAAGGACGTTTCCATTACTATGAAGGGTATGATATGAAGCAGGTGACATTTCCTGTCCGTGTGATGAAAGAAATCGGCATTGAAACATGTATTGTGACAAATGCAGCGGGCGGTGTGAATACGTCCTTCCATCCTGGCGATCTTATGTTGATTACAGATCATATCAATATGATGGGAACCAATCCGTTAATTGGACCAAACGACAGTCAAGGGGTTCGTTTCCCTGATATGTCTGCACCATATGATAAAGATTTGTTGGCACTTGCAGAGAAAACGGCTAAACATTTAGGCATATCTGTGCAGCAAGGGGTTTATGCAGGAATGACAGGCCCTTCATATGAAACACCGGCAGAGGTTCGTTTCCTCAGAACGCTTGGCGCTGATGCAGTCGGTATGTCGACTGTGCCAGAAGTGATTGTGGCACGTCATGCAGGCATAAAAGTACTTGGTATTTCATGCATCTCTAATGCGGCTTCAGGTATTTTAGATCAGCCGCTTTCTCATGATGAAGTGATCGAAGTGACGGAAAAAGTGAAAGCAAGTTTCCTTGATTTAGTGAAAGAAGTTGTCAAACAACTCTCATAGATCGTGTGAAAAAGCCTTCTGTTCATAAACAGAGGGCTTTTTTTTATGGCAATCAAACGATCTCTGAATAAAACAGCCTTTATGAGGAAAAAATAGAAAGGATTACGATAATGGAGGTCTGCCACTTGAAACGTCATATATGTGCATTGTTTACTTTAATGATCCTTATCTCAATGGTTTCACCATCAGCGATGGCAAAAGAAAAGATTGAAAAGCCAGGAGAAAAACAAACATCAGAATTGGCGCATGAAGCCAAATCAGCAATTTTAATGGAACGTGACACGGGAAAAGTGCTTTACAACAAAAACAGTGATGAAAAGCTTGCCCCTGCAAGTATGACCAAAATCATGACGATGCTTCTCATCATGGAAGCGATGGATCAAGGGAAATTAAAAATGACTGATAAAGTAAGAACGAGCGATCACGCAGCATCTATGGGAGGCTCACAAATTTTCCTTGAACCGGGAGAAGAAATGACGGTTAAAGACATGCTAAAAGGCATTGCGATTGCGTCAGGAAACGATGCTTCAGTTGCCATGGCAGAACATATTGCTGGATCTGAAGAACAGTTTGTTGAGCAAATGAACAAAAAGGCAAAAGAGCTTGGGCTCACCTCGACGGTCTTTCAAAATCCAACAGGACTTCCTGAAAAAGATCATTACAGCACGGCTCATGATATGGCAAAAATGGCGAAAGAGCTGTTGAAATATGAAGAGATCACCAAGTTCACAGGTGTATACGAAGACTATCTTCGTCAGAACACGGATAAAAAATTCTGGCTTGTGAATACAAACCGTCTCATTAAATTTTATCCAGGTGTGGATGGGGTGAAAACAGGGTTTACAGGCGAGGCGAAATACTGTCTAACTGCATCCGCTAAAAAAGGCAACATGCGCGTGATTGCTGTTGTATTCGGCGCAAGTACACCAAAAGACAGAAATGCTCAAGTCGTCAAAATGCTGGATTACGCCTTTAGTCAATATACAACGCATCCTCTGTACAAGCGTGGTCAAGATGTAGCAGAGATCAAAGTGAGCAAAGGGAAAAAGAAAAAAATTCAGCTTGTCACGTCTGAACCAATTTCTCTTCTAACGAAAAAAGGCGAAAATGTCGATCAGATCAAAAAAGAAATTAAATTAACTCAAGATGTCACAGCCCCATTTTCAAAAGGAACGAAACTTGGCACCATCATCTTGAAAAAAGATGGAAAAGTGCTTCATGAAAGTCCTGTTGAAGCGAAAGAAGATATGGAAAAAGCCGGTGTTTGGACGTTCTTCAAACGGGCTATGGCCGAATTTGTTAAATGGAAGTAAAAGGTGAAAGACTGCTGCAACTGGCAGTCTTTTTTGCTATGAACGAAAAGAACATCTAAATGTGACGAATGATCACTAGTTTTGTCATGGTGAAGGATTTGCATGTGAAGAAAGAGAAACATTCTTTATCCGAAAATAGAGCAAGGAGGAAGAAAAGATGAGCCTTGGTATTGATTTTCAAATAAAAGAGAGCGTACTTTGCATTCGGTTGACAGGGGAGCTTGATCATCACTCCGCAGAGACATTGAGACAAAAGGTGACGAATTATTTGGAAACAGAGGACATTCGCCACATCGTGCTGAATTTAGCTGATTTATCGTTTATGGACAGCTCTGGGCTCGGAGTGATTTTAGGAAGATACAAAGAAATTAAACAGCTTGGCGGTGAAATGGTCGTCTGTGCGATCTCGCCAGCGGTGAACCGTTTATTTGATATGTCCGGCTTGTTTAAAATTATTCGTATGGAGCCTTCAGAGCAAACTGCGCTGCAAACATTGGGGGTGGCATCATGACAAATGAAATGAATCTGACTTTTTCTGCTTTAAGTCAAAACGAATCCTTTGCGAGAGTAACGGTGGCAGCATTCATCGCTCAGCTCGATCCAACATTAGATGAGCTAACAGAAATCAAAACCGTTGTATCAGAGGCGGTCACGAACTCGATCATTCACGGGTATGACGGGAATCCAGACGGCAAGGTGCACATTAGTGTCACGCTGGATGACCATATTGTGTATCTGACGATTCGAGACGAAGGCATGGGCATTTCAGATCTTGAGGAAGCAAGGCAGCCGCTTTTTACGACGAAACCAGACTTAGAGCGCTCCGGGATGGGCTTTACGATCATGGAGAACTTTATGGATGATGTCATGGTGGACTCATCTCCAGAAATGGGCACAACAATCCGCTTAACAAAGCATCTATCAAAAAGCAAAGCGCTTTGTAATTAAGGAGCTGCTCATATGGATGTGGAGGTAAAAAAGCAAGCAAAAAAAGCACAGCTGTCTAATGATGAAGTGAAACAGCTCATCAAAAAAAGCCAAGACGGAGATCAACAAGCAAGAGACCTCCTCGTAGAAAAAAACATGCGTCTTGTTTGGTCCGTTGTTCAGCGCTTTTTAAATAGAGGATATGAACCAGATGATCTGTTCCAAATAGGCTGTATTGGCCTGCTGAAATCTGTTGACAAATTTGATTTGTCTTATGATGTGAAGTTTTCGACCTATGCCGTTCCAATGATCATTGGTGAAATTCAGCGTTTCATTCGTGATGATGGAACCGTCAAAGTCAGCAGGTCATTAAAGGAACTTGGAAATAAAATCAGGCGGGCAAGGGACGAATTGTCTAAATCTCATGGCAGAATGCCGACTGTTCAGGAAATCGCTGAATATCTGGACATCACTCCTGAGGATGTCGTTCTTGCTCAAGAAGCGGTCCGCTCACCATCATCTATTCATGAAACCGTGTATGAAAATGACGGCGATCCGATTACGTTGCTCGATCAAATTGCCGATCATTCAGAAGAAAGATGGTTTGATAAAATTGCGCTAAAAGAGGCGATTAAAGAATTAGAAGAGCGGGAGAAACTGATTGTCTATTTAAGGTATTATAAAGACCAAACACAATCAGAAGTAGCAGAAAGACTCGGAATTTCCCAAGTGCAAGTCTCACGGCTTGAAAAGAAGATTTTAAAACAAATCCAAATGCAAATGGATCAAAAAGACAGCTAGCCAATTCGGCTGGCTTTTTTTGTGTGGTAATTACCGGTAAATCAAGTTCTTTCAGTATGAGAACCATTTTTCACCACATACTATTTTTAACCCATCGTATAGGAAGTGACTTGGATGGACGGACAAATCTTTATTCGGCTGCGCCATCGGATTAAGACTGGTAATGATCAGCTTATTTATTTAGAGGATATCGCCCAAATCACTGGAGATGACAGTGCTGTGCAAAAGCTGAGCAAAATGCCGATATACCATGTCAGCAAAAAGGATCGTCACATCGTTGTGTTAGATATCATGCATGTGGTCAAAACGATCAAAAAAACATGGCCTGACATTGACATTCAAACGGTCGGAGGCTCAGAAGCCATTGTTGAAATAGACACAGGCAAACGCCAGCTGTCCCCCGTATTATTCGTGTTTGTATGGCTCCTCTTATTTGTCGGAGCGGCCCTTGCCATCATGAATTTCCATGAGGATGTTAGTATGCGGCTTGTTCATATCCGCCTTTACGAGATGATTACTGGAAACACGGTTGAGCATCCGTATTTATTACAAATTCCATATAGCTTTGGACTCGGTTTTGGCATGATTTTATTTTTCAATCATGTGTTTAAAAAGCGTTTAAACGAAGAGCCAAGCCCGCTTGAAGTGGAAATGTTTAAATATCAGCTCGATCTTGATCATTATGTCGCACTCAATGAAAACAAAGAAACATTGAAAGATATCCATGATCGGTAAATGGCTTTTTGTGGTGCTTGTTGGGCTCGGCGGCGGTTTAACGGTAGGGGCAGGATTCGTGGCGTTTCTCACAGTGCTTGGTATTATCCCTCGATTAATGCAATTAACGAAAACGCAGCGTTTTATTCAAGGATATGAGGCTGCCGTGATAAGTGGAGCGGTCGTTGGCGGCTGGGCTACTTTAAGTCAAGTCCATTTGCATTTATCCAAATGGCTGGCGCTACCGATCGGTCTGTTATCTGGCATTTTTGTCGGCATGCTTGCTGCCGCACTCACTGAAGTGTTAAATGTACTTCCTATCTTAACGAAAAGAATTGGAATGGACGGCAAAATTGTGCTGCTGCTCATGGCCATCGTCTTAGGAAAGGTGTTTGGCTCACTATTTCATTGGCTTATTTATATTTAAAAATGTGGAGGGAACAACACGTGTCAAGTTTAAAAGAGAACTATCCATCTAAAGTGAAAACGTATCAGCCGAAACCTCCTTATGTACTGAACTGCATCAAGGCTTTTCTTGTCGGCGGTTTGATTTGTGCGATAGGCGAGGGATTGCAAAATTTCTATATTACTTTTTTTGATTTTAATGAGAAGACAGCAGGGAATCCAACGGTGGCGACCCTTATTTTAATTTCTTCTATTTTAACTGGTATTGGTATTTACGATAAAATCGGCCAGTTTGCTGGAGCGGGATCAGCTGTCCCGGTGACAGGATTTGCAAACAGCATGACAAGTGCGGCTCTTGAGCATAAAAGTGAAGGGCTTGTGTTAGGTGTAGCGACCAACATGTTTAAACTGGCTGGGAATGTCATTGTGTTTGGTGTCGTCTCGGCATATGTCGTAGGGATTATTCGATACGTCTTGGAAAAGATGTTTTCGTAGGAGGAATAAAACGTGAAACTAACAGGTAAGCAATCTTGGGTATTTGAACACAAGCTATATGTGAATGCGGAAGGAACAGCTGCAGGACCGAAAGAAAAAGAAGGCCCAATCGGTCATCTCATTGATAAAACCTATGATGAAATGCACTGTTATCAAAAGAACTGGGAAATGGCTGAAAGGCAGCTCATGGATGATGCCATATCAATGGCCTTATCAAAAGCGAATTTGCAAAAAAGTGATATTGACCTTTTGCTGGCAGGAGATTTACTGAACCAAAACGTGACAGCCAACTATGTGGCAAGAGAACTCAAAATCCCGTTTCTTTGTTTATTTGGTGCCTGCTCCACATCTATGGAATCAGTCGCCATTGCCTCAGCGTTAATAGATGGTGGGTTTGCCAATAGAGCACTTGCTGCGACAAGCAGTCACAATGCGACGGCAGAGCGGCAATTCCGTAATCCAACAGAATATGGCGGGCAAAAACCAGATACAGCCACAAGTACAGTGACAGGGAGCGGTGCTGTCGTCATCAGCCAAGAACCTTCCCAAATTCAAATTACAAGTGCCACTGTCGGACGGGTGATGGATCTTGGGATTACAGATCCATTCGATATGGGTTCGGCTATGGCGCCTGCAGCGGCAGACACAATCAAACAACATTTAGAAGACTTAGGAAGAACAGTAGATGATTATGATCTCATCCTAACAGGAGATCTATCTGGAATTGGATCGCCTATTTTAAAGGATCTTCTGAAAGAAGATGGCATTCAGCTTGGACGGAAGCATGATGATTGCGGATTAATCATATACACACCTGATCAAAATGTATTCGCTGGAGGCAGCGGCTGTGCCTGCTCAGCTGTCGTGACATTCAGTCACATCTTTCAAGAAATGAAAGCAGGGAATTTGCAAAGAGTATTGGTTGTAGCAACCGGGGCGCTTCTCAGCCCAATGATGGTTCAGCAAAAAGAGACCATTCCAACCATTGCGCACGGAGTTGTATTTGAGCGTGCAGGAGGAGAAAGCTAATGGATTATTTGATTGCTTTTGTTGCAGGCGGACTGATTTGCGTAATCGGCCAGCTTTTACTTGATGTACTGAAACTCACACCGGCACATGTCATGACGACCTTTGTTGTGGCGGGGACGATTTTAGACGGGTTTGGTATTTATGATAAATTTATTGAATTTGCAGGAGCGGGTGCTACCGTCCCTATCGTAAGCTTTGGTCATAGCTTGCTTCATGGGGCGATGCATCAGGCCGATGTCCACGGATTTATTGGAATCGGAATTGGGATTTTTGAGTTAACCTCTGCTGGAATATCAGCTGCGATTTTATTTTCATTTATCATTGCACTTATCTTTAAACCGAAAGGATAACCTAATATGGGGCAAAGACGCAAAGTCATTTTAGTGACAGACGGAGATATATATGCTGCCAAAACGATTGAGCTTGTCGCAAAGAAAGTCGGCGGAAGATGTATTTCCAGCTCAAAAGGGAATCCGAGCAAACGAACAGGACCAGAACTGGTCCAGATGATTTTAAAAACGCCGTATGACCCAGTGTTTGTCATGTTTGATGATTCTGGCTTAACAGGTGAAGGAACAGGGGAGGCGGCTATGAAGCACGTAGCACGTCACCCTGAAATTGAAGTGATTGGCGCCATTGCAGTGGCATCTAAAACCCATCAAGCGGAATGGACAAAGGTACATGTCTCCATTGACCGGGAAGGTGAACTGACAGAATACGGCGTTGACAAACATGGACTTCCAGAAATGGAACCACACAAAATGAGTGGAGATACAGTGTATTGTCTCGATTCACTACAGCTTCCGATTGTTGTCGGCATTGGAGATATTGGCAAGATGGGACGGAAAGATGATCTAAGCAAAGGGTCCCCCATCACAATGAAGGCAGTCGAATTAATTTTAGAAAGGAGCGGTTTCCATGAAGAAAGACAAGGTGCACGTGTACCGAGATCCGAAGAAAAATGAAGATTTTTTCAAAGACAATGTCGGGATGGGTCTCAGCTTTGACCTTGGCGTTCGGAAAATTTATGTCCATGATCAGGAAATCCAGCTTTACTATGTAAATGGATTATGTGATACACAATATGTGATCTATTTATTAAAAGAACTGATTGAAATCAATGACAACGAACCTGAATCAGATGATCTTGCACGTGTGGTAGAAAACCGTCTTGTCAATCAGCAAGTCTCAAAAGTTGAAACGCTTGATGAAGCAGTGGATCAAGTGTTGTCTGGACTTGTGGCAGTCGTTGTCGAAGGTGAAAATTACGCATTTATTATTGACGTCAGGAGCTACCCTGGCAGAATGCCGGAGGAACCGGATACAGAAAAGGTTGTCAGAGGTGCAAGAGACGGCTTTGTTGAAAACATCATTGTGAACACAGCACTCATTCGCAGAAGAGTGCGGGATGAAAAACTGCGATACAAAATGCTTAAAGTAGGCGAGCGTTCTAAAGCAGACGTCTGTGTTTGTTATATTGAAGACATAGCTGACCCTGATCTTGTTGATATTATCGAAAAAGAAGTGTCTGGGATTAAAGTTGACGGACTGACGATGTCTGATAAAACAATAGAAGAATTTATCATTAAGCAAGGATATAATCCCTTCCCGCTTGTGCGATACACCGAGCGCCCAGATGTAGCCGCTAACCATATATTAGAAGGGCATGTCATCATCATTACGGATACATCTCCTAGTGTCATCATTACACCAACCACTATTTTTCATCACGTTCAACATGCTGAAGAATACCGCCAGGCGCCAGCAGTTGGGACTTTTTTAAGATGGGTGCGTTTTTTAGGCATCTTATGTTCTACTTTTCTTTTGCCGATCTGGTTTCTTTTTATTCTAGAACCGAATCTTCTGCCAGACAATCTAAGCTATATTGGATTTAACAAACCCTCCCATATCCCTGTTATTCTCCAAGTATTCCTTGCTGATTTTGGGGTGGAATTTTTACGAATGGCGGCCATCCATACGCCGACCGCCTTGTCGACTGCTATGGGTTTGATTGCAGCCGTCTTAATTGGACAAATTGCAATTGATGTCGGTTTATTTACACCAGAGGTCATATTATACGTCTCGCTAGCAGCCATCGGCACATTCACCACTCCAAGTTATGAACTGAGTGTCGCTAATAAAATCATCCGACTGATCATATTAGCACTAGTAGCGATCTTTAAGCTGAATGGATTAATCATCGGTTTTACGCTGTTACTTATTTATTTAACATCCATTCGTTCCTTACAGACGCCTTATATGTGGCCGTTCATTCCTTTTAATGGAAAGGCTTTGTGGCAAGTGCTCATTCGGACGTCTGTTCCTGGCTCAAAAGTAAGGCCAAGCATCGTTCACCCTCAGAACAGATCAAAAATTCCGCCAAATTCTTAACGCTCGTTGAAAGTGGCTGAAGATTGTGATATTGTATTTTTAACTTTGAGAAACGGCAAAAGGCAGCTTGTGCAGCTGTCTTTTTTCAGCCGAGGCGGAGAAAGAGGGAATGACATTGTATTTACACGGCACTTGCAGACAAAATGAACTCGGACATTTAGAAATTGGTGGTGTTGATGCCGTTTCTTTAGCTGAAACGTATGGGACACCACTTTATGTATATGATGTGGCTTTAATACGGGAGCGTGCAAAAAGCTTTCAGAAAGCATTTATTGAAGAAGAACTAAAGGCTCAGGTGGCATATGCGAGTAAGGCTTTTTCTTCTATTGCCATGTTCCAGCTGGCAAAAGAAGAAGGCTTATCACTTGATGTCGTTTCAGGCGGGGAGCTGCACACAGCCATTTGTGCCGGGTTTCCAGTAGAAAAAATTCATTTCCATGGTAACAACAAAAGCAGAGAAGAATTAAAGATGGCATTAGCGCATGGAATCGGTTGTATTGTTGTTGATAATTTCTATGAAATCAACCTCATTGAACAGCTTGGGCAAGAGCTGTCAAAACAGGTGAAAGTACTCCTCCGCATCACGCCGGGCGTTGAAGCACATACGCATGACTATATTACAACAGGTCAAGAAGATTCAAAATTCGGTTTTGATCTTCATAATGGACAAGCAGACGAAGCGGTCAAACAAGTACTTGAATCAGAAGTGATCGAGCTTTTAGGTGTCCACTGCCATATCGGCTCTCAAATCTTTGATACAGCTGGTTTTGTCCTTGCGGCAGATAAAATTTTCTTGAAGCTAGATGAATGGAGAGAATCTTTTGGATTTATTTCCACAGTGCTGAACTTAGGCGGAGGCTTTGGCATCCGTTACACAGAAGAGGACGAACCACTTCCAGCAACTGAATACGTGGAGAAAATTATTCAAGCGGTGAAAGAAAATGTAGCCCGCTATGAGTTTAAGATGCCTGAAATTTGGATTGAGCCAGGCCGCTCACTTGTTGGAGATGCGGGAACCACTCTTTATACGATTGGTTCATCAAAACATGTACCTGGCATTCGCGATTATGTAGCCATTGACGGCGGAATGAGTGATAACATTCGACCTGCTTTATATCAAGCAAAATATGAAGCAGCGAGCGCCAATAAAATGAGTCAAACGCATGATCAAACTGTGTCCATTGCAGGGAAATGCTGTGAAAGTGGAGATATGCTCATTTGGGATATTGATCTGCCAGAGTTATCACAGGGAGACTTGTTAGCTGTCTTTTGTACAGGAGCTTATGGCTACAGCATGTCAAACAACTATAACCGCATCCCTCGCCCGGCTGTAGTATTTGTAGAAGATGGGGAAGCGCAGCTTGTCGTTGAGCGTGAGACATATGAGGACATTGTCAAATTGGATTTACCTTATCAATCAAAAGTGAAATCATCGACTTAAAAAAAGCTGCCTGATCATCAGGCAGCTTTTTCTATGACATTTATTTTCCACCAGTAAATACAGAGACGATCGCGTTCCAAATAGAGACAAAGAAATCCCAAATCTTCTGTAGAAGGTTTTTCCCTTCATCTGATTCTATGAATTTTGTAATCTTGTCTTTTGCTTTATCAATTTGAGATCCGACTTGTTTCCAATCGATATTGATATTTTTCATCTTATCAAAGAGAGAGACAAGTTGATCTTTTTGGTCTTGCGTTAGATTTAAGTTCAAATCAGAAGCGGCTTGATCTACTTTTTCTTCCACTTCTTTTGTTGTTTTAGGAACTCCATTTTTGGCAATGTCATCTTTGATTTTTGCAATCAGGGCAGAAGCATTGTCTTTTCCAATAGAGTCTCCCAGTTTAGATGTTGTTACAAGTTCTTCGTTTGCCACCTGTTTCACATCTTCAGGAATGGCTTTGTCGCTTGACACTTCATAGGCTTTTAATAGACCTGTCAGTGCTGCTGTACCAGATACTTCAAACGGCGCCGTCACGACAACCTTTGCATCTTTCACGCCTGCGGTCATTAAAGCATTTAAATACATCTCATCTGTAATGGTCTTAATGTTATGTGTATCCACGGTCAGACCCGTACCTGATTTTTCAATGGTGATGGATGAAGATGATAATGCTCTCGTCCCGATAGAAGAACGAGGGATATACTTTCCTAAATATTCGTGCTCTTCTTTATTGGTTACTTCAATTTTTGTCGCATTTTCAGGTGGATTCAACTCGTCAAGCACCTTCTGGCGATCAGCCGGTGTTAAGTCTTGCCCGAGTGTGACGATGACATCGCCGACAGCTGCATCCGCTAAGCTGACTTTTGGCGCACCAATCAGTAAAAGGAGCGCTGCCATCATACCAAGCATTGTTTTTTTAAACATGTTGACCTCCTTCAAGTCGAAAGCGTTTCTCGATGGTGAGAAACTCATCTTTTGAGTACATGATTTGAATCGTACTCCATCATATAGACGTAACAAATCAGTCTGACGTTTCAATTTTCTTTTAAAGATGTTTGAAACCTCCAATATGATGAAGTGATTTGCTCAGTCTATGATCATTTCCTTAGGAGAAAAGGATCAAGCTCTTTTATTTTATCAATGATGGCAAAAGAGGTAAATCACATTCGACAAGCAGGGGATGTTTAACATCACCGAAAATGTGCTATAATGAGCGTTGTTTAACCTGAAAGGAGAATGTGAAAAATGGCGAAAAAAGGATACATACAATTAACGAATGGAAAGAAAATTGAGTTTGAACTTTACCCAGAGGCTGCTCCAGGTACAGTAGCAAACTTTGAAAAATTAGCGAATGAAGGCTTCTACGATGGATTGAAATTCCACCGCGTGATCCCAGGGTTCGTAAGCCAAGGCGGCGATCCAAACGGTAATGGAACTGGAGGACCTGGTTACACAATTAAATGTGAAACAGAAGGAAACCCTCATCAGCACGAGAGAGGTTCATTATCAATGGCACACGCTGGTAAAGACACTGGCGGCAGCCAATTCTTTATCGTACATGACCCACAGCCGCACTTAAACGGTGTTCACACTGTTTTTGGCAAAGTAACATCTGGTATCGAAGCTGTTCTTGATATGGAACAAGGACAAGGCATGGAAAAAGTCGAAGTGATCGATGCTTAATCCAAAACACCGCTTAATTGCGGTGTTTTTTTATTTTACATCTGATGTTCCTGTGATCTGTGCCGTGAAGCGGTAGGTGATCATCCAATATAAAAGGGCTAAGGCGCTGATAGAGGCTCCAAATAGACATACCCCATTCCAGCCAGAGTTTGCGTATATGTTAGTTGATACAATAGAACCGAGCGCACTGCCGAGGGAATAAAAAATCATATAAGCAGCAGTCAGCCGGCTTCTCGCCTCAGGCCGGACCATGAAAATCATACTTTGATTGGTCACATGAACGGCCTGCACAGATAGGTCAAGAATGACTATACCAACGATTAATAAAATGAGGGAATATTCAGTGAAAAAAATAAAACACCATGAAAAGAGTAATAGGACAAGGGCGATGCACGTTGTTAACTGTCCTAAGCCTCGATCAGCAAGGCTTCCAGCTCGAGCGGCACCTAATGCTCCGGCAACTCCAGCAAGGCCAAATGCACCAATTGCTGTATGTGACAGATTGTATGGGGTAGTGCTGAGAGGCAGTACAAGTGAAGTCCACAGCGTGCCAAACAGAACAAAGATCAGAAAACCCAGTACGCCACGAATACGTAGAATTCGTTCTTGTCTGAACAATATAAACATTGAAGCGAGCAAGTTCACATAGGATATGGAGACTCTCTTTCTGTCAGCACGCGGAAGATACCGGTACAACACGCCAGTTATGATCAGCATCATCACGCCGGAAACGAGATAGACTGATCTCCAGCCGGCGAGATCGGTTAGTACACCAGCAAACGTTCGTGCGAGAAGAATACCAATCACAATTCCACTTTGAACCAAGCCCACTATGCGACCACGTTCTTCAGGAGCGGCCCATGTCGCTGCGAATGCGACGAGTACCTGAGTGACTACAGCGAGCAGTCCTACCGCAGCTAGTCCTATGAACAGGACGGTGGCGGTAGGGGCGATACCGACTAGAATGAGAGATAACACGGATACTAGCATTTGAGCTACGATGAGCCGCCGTTGGTTGAACAGATCACCAAGTGGTACGATCAGTAGCAGTCCTAGCGCATAACAAAGCTGAGTAATCGTAATGACCATACCAACGGATGAATAGCTGATACCAAACTCGGCTGCGAGGGAGTCTAATAATGGCTGTGCAAAGTATATGTTTGCAACTGCCATCCCTGAGGCTGTCGAAAACAGTAGAGCCATATTGCGAGTCATCGTTGATCGGGTGTTTATTTGTAAATGAGTCGTTTCCAGATCAGAATGTTCAACGGCATTCATTTTTTCTTTTTTCATGCATGTCATCAGCTCATTTTATACCAAAAAGTATAATATACTTTTTGGTATAAAATGATTCCTGTTAAGGATAACCAGAGAAACGTTTTAAAGTCAAGATGATGTAGTGAAGATCTTGAGAGGGGCAGTCGATTTGACAATGATACGTCAATAAAATAAAATGATAATGTACCGATGAGTAAAAAATCCTTATAAGAAATAGATGATTGATTTAGTGAAGAGGTTTTTATGATAGAAATGAGGGTTGATGATGGTTCGACAACGGGAATTTGATGAGGAAAAAGCATTAGATGAGGCCTTGTTGCTTTTTTGGGAGAAGGGGTACAGAGCCACTACATTAAGCGACTTAACTGCAAAGATGGGAATACAGCGACCAAGCTTATACTCAGCGTTCGGTGATAAAGAGGAATTGTTTGAAGCAGCATTACGCAAATATACAACTCAGCATGCTGCCCACATTCGAACCAAACTTCAAAACAATCTATCTGCAAAGGAAGCATTTCATACATTATTTGCTGAATTAGTAGAAGAGGAATATGGACATGGGCCGAGTAAAGGGTGCTTCTGCATCAATACAATAGTCGAGCTTGCCCCCCATGAAGAGAAATTTGAAATTCTCACAAGAGAGCATCAGATGTATCTTTCGGTCATTTTTGAAGAAAAAATTGTACAAGGTATTCGCTCGGGTGAGCTCGAAAGCAGTCTGAATGCCAAAGCCTTAGCACAGGCGCTGGTTGTTTCTTTTATTGGACTTACAGTCCTCATGAAATCTCGCCCAGAGCGTTCGTTTGTAGATCATTCTGTAGCGACGATCCTATCCATATTGAAATAAATAGTCTATATAAAGAAAGCGTATTTTGATCAATTGATTAAAACACGCTTTTTCTTTTAGGGTGTGATGGACACGTTTTTGTGATATGATAAGAGAACAAACATTCGTATTTGTGAGTGTCACCATTTGCAGCTCTAAAAATAAGTGAAAGTGCACATCTAAAAAGCGTGTGATTATGCTGTAAGAAAGCAGGAGATACTTTGAAACCATTAACAAAAGAAGAAAAAAATCAGATGATGATTGCCATTCAGCGTTACTTTGCTGAAGAACGAGAAGAGGAGATTGGTGAATTAGCAGCCATCAATATATTAGAATTTATCACAAAGCATCTTGGAAGCTACTATTATAATCAAGGGGTTCGTGACAGCCGAAATATCGCTGTTCAAAGATCTCAATTGTTAGAGGAAGATCTATTCGCATTAGAGAAAAGAATATAATCAAAAAGCTCGTCTTTCTTGTTCACCCTGCTAACAGATAAAGAGGAAAAAAGACCCCCTTAATAAAGAACGCATATTCGTATCATATGTAATGATGAAAAGGTGGAACCAAAAGTCCATTTGAATCGTTATATAAGTAACCATTGATGAAAATCAGCTTTTTTGGTTTTATTTCATCAAAAGAAGGAATAGAACATACAAATAGGCGAAGTGCAGATGATGGAGGTTCTAAATATGGGGAAAATCAAATTAAAAATCGCAATCTTATTTGTTTTACTGCTTTGTTTAGGCGCAGGTTATTTATACATGAATGGCATGAAAATTGAAGATGTGCCAACAGCCATTGGCGAAAGTTTAACGAATAATGATAAAGATTACACAATCTATGAATATACCATTACAAAAATTGATGGTGATGAGTATTACGGTCAAGCCAAAAATGGCACGAAAATCATTTTTAATGGAAAGAAATTTGAAGATGATGTGGCCGATCTGAAAAAAGGCGATCGTATTAAAGCATACTTTAGTAATGAAAAAAGAATAGACGGTCTTATAAAAGTAGTAAAAGTCGTCAATTAACAAGTCTCCTTTCCTATAGGGAGGCTTTTTTTATGAACAGGTGATAAATCTTGATTGTTGCATTTGACCACAAGGATCGCTATAATAGCCCCTAAGGACAGCTAAATATCGATTGTATCCTTCGGGGCAGGGTGAAAATCCCGACCGACGGTAATAAAGCAAATGCTTTACAGCCCGTGACCCGTTAATTTATTAACGGTTGATTCAGTGAGAAGCTGAAGCCGACAGTGAAAGTCTGGATGGGAGAAGGATAACGAAAGCTATGTATGAACAAAAAATATGTGTTGATCATAGTTTTATTTCTAATGCAAAAAAACCAAAGCCCCGGAATTTTTCCGGGGCTTTCTGTATGTCAATATAGTCATCGCATGCAGTGTTTATTAGGTGATCCCTCATTTACCTTGTATGGACCATAAAAAGCGACGAAGGTGTTCAATCGATCACATGTCCCAAACATCGCTTTGTCATAAAGTGAGAAATACAAAAGAAAGAGAAAGGGAGGATCACATGTTTACGGGGATTATTGAAGAAGTGGGTACAGTCCAGTCATTGAGCAAAAGATCCGCAGATGCCATGGAAATTATCATCAAGTGCAGTCGTGTACTAGAAGATGTTCACCTAGGCGATAGTATCGCCATCAATGGCGTTTGTCTCACTGTCACAAGCTTCACAAAAGAACAGTTTGCGGCAGATGTGATGCCTGAGACGGTCAAAGCGACATCACTTGATCAGCTTGCGCCAGGTAGCCAAGTGAATTTAGAGCGAGCGATGTCATCAAATGGACGATTCGGCGGTCATTTTGTTTCAGGTCATGTTGATGGAACGGCTGTGATTACCCGTGTAGAAAAGAAGAGTAATGCCATTTACTATGATTTGAAAATGGACAAGACCCTCACAGATATGCTCACAAAAAAGGGATCGATCGCAATAGACGGCGTCAGCTTGACTATTTTCGATTTGCGAGATGCTCATGTGACAGTTTCTATCATTCCACATACGCTTGAAGGAACTATTTTCCCGACTAAAACTATGGGGGATGTAGTAAATATTGAATGTGACATGATCGGTAAATACATTTATCGCTTTTTAACAAAAGAGCAAAACGAAAAGCAGCCATCACGATTAACCCCATCATTTTTAAAAGAGCACGGATTCTAGGAGGCGATTGTATGTATCATTCAGTTGATGAGGCAGTAAATGCCCTGAAACGAGGAGAAATCATTATCGTAGTAGATGATGAAGACAGAGAAAATGAAGGAGACTTTGTGGCACTTGCTGAGCATGCAACGCCGGAAGTCATTAACTTCATGGCTTTACATGGAAGAGGTCTTATTTGCACACCAGTTCATGCCTCGATTGCGAAACACTTGGATCTGCATCCCATGGTCGAGCGAAATACGGATGCACATCATACAGCATTTACAGTGAGCATCGACCATACGTCAACGACAACTGGTATAAGTGCTTTTGAGCGCTCAACGACCATATTGGCCATGTTAAATAAAGAGTCAAAACCAGAAGATTTTGCCCGACCAGGTCATGTTTTCCCTCTTATTGCGAAAGAGGGAGGCGTAGTAGAAAGACCAGGTCATACAGAAGCGGCCGTTGATCTTGCTAAACTTGCGGGTTCAGTGCCAGCGGGTGTCATATGTGAAATTATGAATGCAGATGGAACCATGGCCCGCGTACCCGAACTACAAAAAATTCAAAAAGAACACGATTTAAAGATGCTGACGATTGAAGCATTGCAGGCATATATAAACAAGCAAACAACGACAATGAAAACAAAATAAAAATCACAAAAAAGGATGATGAACATATGAATACAATACAAGGTAATGTAGTAGCAGAAGGATTAAAGTTTGGAATCGTCGTCGCTAGATTTAATGATTTTATTACAAGCAAACTGCTAGATGGAGCAGAAGATACATTGCTCAGACACGGAGCAAACGGTGACGATATTGATGTCGTGTGGGTGCCGGGGGCTTTTGAAATTCCGTATATGGCAAAAAAACTAGCAGAAACAAAAAAATATGATGCAGTCATTACACTTGGAACCGTGATTCGCGGGGCAACATCACATTACGATTATGTTTGTAATGAAGCGGCTAAAGGAATCGCACAAAGTGCCATCTCAACAGGGGTGCCGATTATCTTTGGTGTACTGACAACAGAATCTATTGAACAAGCCATTGAAAGAGCCGGTACAAAGGCTGGAAATAAAGGCAGTGAATCGGCTGCAGCGGCTATTGAAATGGCCAACCTAAATCGAACGTTTCGTTAATTTGATGAAAAAGAGTTTAAAAACCGCCTAAAAGTGTTTATAATGTGTGATGAGCAAGTGATTCATAAGACATTTGCTGTAAAATAGGATAATTTTAATATTGAGGGGTATATATGTTAATTCGTTACAAGAGGTCTTTTGAAAAAATTGCCATGGGACTCCTGTCCTTTATGCCGGGTGAGAAAGACGTCAAACAGCTTCAGCAGACGATAAAGTCGTATGAAATGGATGAAGATCGGCAGCTGTTCCTTTGGAAAGATGGCGAGGATATCGTCGGTGCGATTGGTGTGCTGAAAACAGACGACCACGTACAAATCGAACATATTAGTGTCAATCCGTCCCATCGTGACCAAGGCATCGGCAAGGAAATGGTATTAGCCGTGGAAGAAGTATTCAAAACGAAAACACTCATTCCAAATGAATTAACGCAAGGCTTCTTTCATAAGTGTCACAATGAAACAAACTAAATATCACACATGTAAAAGCAGAGGTTATATGCCTCTGCTTTTTTTACGTTCCATCTGCTTTTCACGTTCAAGCAATACGTCTGTCCGATCACGCAGTCTATGCTTTTCAATTAAGAATGTATGGGATAAGTTGCTCTCCTGTCCGAAGGTTAAGCCTTCTTTTTCCGCCATCTCTTGGCATAAAGAAAGAAGCGTTTCATCTCGGATTGGCAGCATCACACTTTCGTAGGGCGTGTCTTCATCGATTTTCTTTTTCAGTGTTCTCAGCAGTAAAAGAAATGCCTCTTCATCAAGACCTAATTCTGTTAGTACGTTCCGGTCCGAATCTAATATATGAAGGCTGTTTGAAATCAGCCGTTTTGCTCCTTTTCCATTTCCTCGTCTTTGATGATACAAAGCAACAGCAAGCTGAATGAGACCCACCCAGTACTTTTTGCGCTGATGAGGAGGATCTTCTTTCCAAAATTCTTCAAGAATTTCATGACACTCAAAATAATCTCTTGTCGTATGAAATTCATGTAAAAAAGCCACGTACGCTTTAGGATACACAGCGGTCATCTCCTTTTCCACTATCAGTCTAACATACCGAAAAGAAAAGAAGAAAGAGCGCCCCTTTATGAAAGGACGCTCTGTTTCTTTAATAAACCCAAGCCGCGCCAACGATGATCAGCAAGATGAACAGCACAACAATAAGCGCAAATCCTCCGCCGAAGTAATAACCATCTCCCATAATGTTACGGCCTCCTTTTTCATCAGTTCTGATTACAATGGTATTCTATGTATAAATGCCCTCATTGGTATGGGCGAATCCACTGTTTTTCTTTTTTTGCCTGCTGCCTCATGGTCGAAATTATATTGGACGAGAGCTTTATGGTGTCTTATACTAAAGGTTAGCCGATGAAAACGGTACTTAGAAGACAGTAGAAATGGTGAGAAAAGAATGCTGGAATATCAGGTGAAAATAGATTCGTTTGAGGGTCCTTTGGACTTGCTTTTACATTTAATTAACCGTTTGGAAATTGATATTTATGATATTCCCGTCGCTAAAATTACGGAGCAGTATTTATTATATGTCCACACGATGAGGGAGCTTGAACTGGATGTTGCAAGTGAGTATTTGGTGATGGCTGCAACTCTCCTCAGCATTAAAAGCAGAATGCTTCTTCCAAAACAAGAGGAAGAGCTGTTTGATGAAGACCTGATGGAAGAAGAAGAGGACCCTCGTGATGAGCTGATTGGCAAATTAATTGAATACCGCAAGTATAAAAATGCAGCGCAAGAACTGAAGGAACGTGAAGAAGAGCGGCAAAACGCCTTCACAAAACCACCAAGTGATTTAAGTGAATTTGCAAAAGAAGCAGAAGCGAAGGACACAAACTTACACGTCACGGTGTATGATATGTTAGGTGCGTTTCAAAAGGTATTGAACCGCAAAAAAATAACAAAACCAGCACCATCAAAGATTACAAGACAAGAAATCCCGATTGAAGACAAAATGAATGAGATTATGAACCATTTAAGAAAAACAAAAAAGCGAACCAATTTCATGACTTTATTTCAACATGATCAAAAGGAACACCTTGTCGTGACGTTTCTTGCTGTTCTCGAATTGATGAAAAGCCATCAAATCATGCTGGAGCAGGAAGGAAACTTTGAAGATATTTATATCATAGGGAGTGAAACGATTCATGACGCTTGATATCGTGAATTGGAAAGCCATCTTAGAAGCGCTGCTATATGCAGCAGGTGACGAAGGCTTAACAAGAAAACAGCTCATGTCTGTTCTTGAAGTTGATGAGGCAGCGTTGCTTGATATTATGTCTGCCGTAAAGGAAGAATATCAAAAACAAGAACGAGGGATTGAGCTTATTGAATATGCAGATTCATATATGCTGCTGACGAAAAAAGAATACAGCGTATATTTAAAAAAATTAGTAGAGACACCATCGAAAGGTTTGTCACAGGCAGCGCTAGAAGTGCTCGCCATTGTCTCGTATAAACAACCGATTACACGCAGCGAAGTCGAGGAGATCAGAGGCGTTAAATCAGAACGAGTGCTGCATAGTTTAGTTGCCAAAGCACTGCTCTGTGAAGTAGGACGTGCCGATGGACCGGGACGAGCGATCCTTTATGGGACAACACCTACCTTTTTAGAGCAATTTGGTTTAAAAGCCTTAGATGAATTGCCGCCACTTCCAGAGAATGTGGAAGCAGATGGGGTGCAAGAAGAGGCTGATCTCTTTTTTGAAAACTTCAATCAAACATTTGAAGAGATAAAATAGTTCAAAATAAGGAAAAATGTATGATAAAATATAAAAAAGATTTTAGGTCTAAAATCTTCGTTTGAAAGATAAAATGGTGACAAAGCCATGAGGGGAAGGTAAACACGAAACAAATGGCACATATGAATGTAAAGGCTCAAGTTGATCAAGCAGGCGTTTTCTTATCAAAGGTTGCAGTTGAAGTGAATGATTTTCTGAACGAAGCTACCTTATCAAGCTTGAAACGATTAAACCCGGAAGCGGAAGCCTATTATTGTGACATATTAAGTACATTGCGGAAGCTTGCAGTTTATAGCGAGGATGCCGCGGCGGTTTGTAGGAAAATCAGGCAGCAGCAGACATTCCCGCAGCAAGCCGCACAGCAGACGCTTCATCGTATTTATCATCAATGTATTGAAGAATTTTTTACACCAAAAAAGGATACATGGTATGAAAATAGCCGTTCAGCCTACACAGGAAAAAGCTGCATTGTTTTCCATCATGAAGTATCGGCTGAGGTCAAACGTTTGTTTTCTTCATTAGAAAAAGATTTTTTAACGATGAGAGAAGAGCTGGAATATACAACATCTCATCAGCAAATGAAAATGGTATAAAGAAGACAAGGCAACTCTCACATGAGAGTTGCTTTTTTTTATGGACGAGGCATCATAACTTTTTCAGCCGCGCATACACTTGTACAAAACGGACAAGGACGTGAATGAACATGCCCTATTTAAAAATTGGAACAGCAGTCCTTCTTCTATTAACACTCTTACTGCCTTTTTCCTCACACGCTCAAGCAGACGTCTCATTATCGGTGAGTGCGAGAAGCGCCATTTTAATAGATGGACAGTCAGGCAGAGTCCTATTTGGAAAGGACGAGCACGAAAAAAGAAGAATCGCCAGTATCACAAAAATTATGACGGCTGTATTAGCCATTGAATCAGGAAAAATGAACGACATGGTCAAAGTGTCAAAACGTGCGATTCAAGCGGAAGGTTCTTCGATTTATTTAAAGGAAGGACAGAAGGTGAGTTTAGAAGACTTGACATACGGGCTCATGCTGCGCTCTGGAAATGATGCAGCTGTTGCCATTGCAGAACATGTTGGCGGCAGCTTAGAAGGCTTTATTTTTATGATGAACCAAAAGGCCTCTGAACTAGGCATGGAGAATACGAATTTTCAAAATCCGCATGGACTCGATGATCATAAAAACCATTATTCATCAGCTTATGATATGGCGATCTTAACGAAGTACGCCATGAAGCATCAGCAATATCAAAAAATTGCCGGTACCACCTTTTATAAAGCAAAAACAATCGAGGGTTATTGGAAAAATAAAAACAAGCTGCTCACGGGTTTGTATCAATATTCGACTGGAGGGAAGACAGGATATACAAAACTTGCAAAACGCACACTTGTCTCCACAGCTGCAAAAGGAGATGCTGCGCTCATTGCTGTGACGATTAATGCACCGGATGACTGGAAGGATCATATCTCAATGTTTGAGTATGCATTTGATCACTATAAAACGTATGTGCTTGCTGAAAAAGGCAGGCTCGCTTCGTTAAAAGGGACTTTTTACGAAAAAAAAGCGTTTATTAAGCGGGATGTGGACTATTTACTAAATGAGGATGAGAAAAAACTAGTGGAAATCGAAACGGAAATGCTGACGCCTGAAAAGAAATGGGAGAAAAACAAAGAAGCGATCCCAGATGTAGTAGGGAAAATGACGTTCTTACTGGATGGTCAGGTAATTGAGCAAGTCCCGATTTTTTATGAAAACAAACGCAACCGAATGCCCCAAAAAAGCTTTCAAGAAATGTTTAAGTCTGTCTTTCAGACATCGATAGGCGGATCTTCATGGTCAATCTGATTTGGGTATTCCTCACGGTCATCGGTCTTGTCTATGCAATGTTTAACGGAACGATGCATGAAGTGAATGAAGCGGTCTTTAAAGGATCAAAAGAAGCGGTCACCATTTCAATTGGGTTGATTAGTGTTCTTGTATTCTGGCTAGGATTGATGAAGATCGCAGAAGAAGCGGGGTTGTTACATTTCTTTAGTAAATTATGCCGGCCCTTTATCTCAAAACTATTTCCTGAGATTCCTGCGAATCATCCAGCGATGGGGTATATTCTGTCCAATCTCATGGCAAATTTCTTTGGCCTTGGGAACGCCGCTACACCACTTGGGATTAAGGCGATGGAGCAGATGAAAGCATTAAATGGCGGAAAAAATGAGGCGAGCCGATCTATGATCACTTTTTTAGCAGTCAATACATCTTCTATCACACTTGTGCCAACGACTGTCATTGCCATTCGTATGACCTATGGCGCAGATCAGCCAACAGATATTGTAGGCCCAACCATTTTGGCGACACTTATTTCAGGTATCGGTGCGATTATGATTGATCGCTATTTCCACTATCGCAGAAGCAGGCGGGGGTGATCTTGTGGCATTTATTAACTGGCTGTCACTTGCTTTGATTCCACTGATCATCGCAGGAATATTGATTGCAGGGACGATTAAAAAAGTACCGACGTACGAAACATTTGTAGAAGGCGGGAAAGAAGGCATTCAAATTGCCTTTTCAATTATTCCGTATTTAGTCGGTATGCTTGTCGCCATTACGATTTTCCGAGCATCAGGTGCCCTTGATTTTGTCATGGAATTATTGAAACCTGTGTTTACAGCGATTGGTGTTCCTACAGAAGTGGTGCCGCTTGCGCTTATTCGTCCTATATCAGGAACAGCGGCGCTTGGTATGACATCAGACTTAATTGCGACTTATGGTCCAGACTCTTTTATCGGCAAGCTTGCCGCCGTTATGCAAGGGTCAACGGATACGACCCTTTATATTTTAACCGTCTATTTTGGAGCAGTTGGTATTAAAAAAATGGGAGATGCACTGAAAGTGGGGCTGCTTGCAGACCTGATTGGGATCATTGCATCAATTATTATCGTCAGTTTGTTATTTAGCGGCGCCTAATCAGGTGCTTTTTTTATTTCGTGGATGGAAAATAGCTTTTTTGTTGAAATTAGACAGATGAAACGCTTATTTTTCCACGAATGCTTGTTTGTTTCAATCCAAGCAAGTAAGATAGTACATGAGGTGAAAGACAAATGGAACGTTTACAGAAAGTAATTGCCCATGCCGGCGTCGCTTCTAGACGAAAGGCTGAAGAATTAATTAAAGAAGGACGAGTTACCGTTAATGGTGAAACAGTGACAGAGCTCGGAGTAAAGGTGGGCTCTTCAGATAAAATTGAAGTCAATGGCTTAAAGCTTGAAAGAGAAGAACCGGTTTACTTTATGCTTTATAAACCGCGCGGCGTCATTTCAGCTGCCGAGGATGATAAAGGACGCAAAGTCGTGACAGACTTCTTTGATGATGTTCCGCAGCGTCTGTATCCGATCGGCCGGTTGGATTATGATACGAGCGGTTTAATTTTGATTACAAATGATGGCGAATTTGCCCATAAGCTCATGCATCCGAAATATCAAATTGATAAAACGTATGCAGCGAAACTAAAAGGCATCCCTTCAAAAGAATTGCTTAGAAAGTTAGAAAAAGGAATCATGTTAGACCATAAAAAAACAGCACCTGCCCGTGCCAAAATGCTCTCGATTGATAAACGAAAGCAAACATGTATTGTGCAATTAACCATTCATGAAGGCAGAAACAGACAGGTTCGCCGCATGTTTGAAGCAATCGGTCACGACGTTTTAAAACTCAAAAGAGAGCAATATGCTTTCCTTCATATTGAAGGCATGAGACCAGGAGATCGCAGAGAATTGACGCCGCATGAAGTAAAACGCCTAAGAGCGATTGCGGATCATGGGAAAAGCGCTTTTTAATTTTCACATAAACTTCAAAAAATGAAGAAGCATCAAAAGAAGGAGAATGCTATAATTTACCTGAATGTCTATGGGGAAGGGGTACTTCAGATGAAGAAAAGACGATTTTTCATACGGACGGGCATTCTCCTCGTGATGCTTGCTGCACTATGTTATACGATGTATAACTCAGTATTTGCCAAACAGGATCAAATCAAAGAAGGATCTATTGCGCCGAACTTTGTCCTTCAATCGGTAGATGGGGAACGGATTGAATTAAAGGACTTAAAAGGCAAAGGCGTCTTTCTCAATTTTTGGGGTACATGGTGCGGTCCATGTAAGCAGGAATTCCCTTATATGGCAAATCAGTATGAAGTGTTCAAGGATCGCGGTGTCGAAATTGTTGCCGTGAATGTGGGGGAATCCAATATTGCTGTGAAGAACTTTATGGATGCTTATGGCGTGAATTTTCCTGTTGCCATGGACAAAGATCGTCAAGTGACAGAGGCATATGATATTACGCCACTGCCAACCACATTTTTAATTAATCCTGAAGGCAAAGTAATCAAAGTCATAAAGGGGACGATGACAGAACGTAATGTCTATGAATATATGAATTTGATTAAACCAAAGGGGTCATAGAATGAAAGAGGTAAAGTGCGAGTGTGGACATATTAATCCAATCGGTACTGTTCTATGTGAATCATGCGGGAATCCCATTTCAGTAAAAGAGAAAAATTCATCAAAACTGCTTGATATGAGATATGACGGCAGTGCAAGACGCTCGCAAACATACAACAAAACGATTGTTGATAAAGTATGGAACTTTTTTTCTTCCGTAAAAGTGGGTGTGTGGCTCATTGTCATCACACTGTTAGCTTCTTCGCTAGGAACTATTTTTCCGCAGGAGCGGTTTATTCCGCCAGGTGCATCAGCTTCCACTTATTATGAGGAGCAATATGGGTCGTTTGGCAAGTTATATTACATCCTTGGATTCCATGATCTTTATAATTCTTGGTGGTTTTTAGCCCTTGTCGCATCTATCGGAATTTCCCTTGTGATTTGCAGCCTTGATCGAGTGATTCCACTTTATCGCGCACTCAAAAATCAAGGGGTTGTCAAAAAAGAAGGCTTTATGAGAAGGCAGCGTCTTTTCAGCGAAACAAATCAAACATTAGATCAACATACATATGAAGGCATCGTTAGTAAAATGAAACAAAAGCGTTACCGCGTACGAGAAGAAGATGGACATATTTTAGCTGAAAAAGGCCGCTTTTCCCGCTGGGGACCTTACATCAATCATATTGGATTAATTATATTTCTCATTGGATCCATGCTTCGGTTTGTCCCAGGAATGTACGTGGATGAAACATTATGGGTAAGAGAAGGCGAAACGGCACCAATCCCAGGGACGGGAGGCCAATACTTCTTAAAGAATAATGCGTTTTCAATTGACCGCTATGAATCTGAAAAAGAAAAAGAAGTCTTTGAAAATGCTATTGAAAAGGCTGGCGATGGTCAAGTCGTCAAAAGTTATAAAACCGATGCCGTTTTATATAAACGTGAAGGGGAAGTTGTTTTTGGTGAAAAGCCAAAGCTGAAGCAGGTAACAGAACACGATATTAAAGTGAATGAACCGCTTAAGTTTGACAATTTCTCATTATATCAAGTGGATTTTAAACAAAATGAACTCGATCAAATGGTCTTTCAGCTGATTCGAAAAGATACTGAGAAATCTTTCGGAACAGTGAAGATTAATCTGCTGGAGCCTAAGTCAGAATATGATCTTGGTAGCGGTTACAAAGTCAAGGTGATGAGTTATTTGCCTGATTTTTATTTTGACGAAGATGGCACACCTAGTACGAAAACGAGGAATCCGAATAATCCTGCGTTCGTATTTGAAATGATCTCTCCTGAAAAACCAAAAGGTGAAAAAAGTTTTGTCGCGATTCAAGAGACAGTAGAGGGTTCTGATAACAATCTTTATAAAATGAAATTTGACCGGGTTGAAACAAAAAACGTGACAGGTTTAACGGTTCGAAAAGACTTAACACTCTGGGTACTTATTGTTGGCGGAATGATCTTTATGATTGGTGTCGTACAAGGGATGTACTGGCAGCATAGAAGAATCTGGCTGTCGGCAAAGGATGGAAAAGTGTTTGTGGCAGGACATACAAACAAAAACTGGTTCGGCTTAAAGTCTGATCTCAAGGTGTTACTGCATGGCAGTGGCATCAAACAGCCAGTGGATCAAAAAGAACTGCCTGATACAACAAGTATCAGCAAAAGCAAGGGGGAAGGATTAGATGGCGGCAGTCAGTGAAAACCTGTTATTTGCAGCTTTTCTATTGTATTTAGCAGCAGTTCCTTTTTTTGGAGGGGCCATTAAAGGAAAAAAGAAAGAAGAGGGTCCGCGCAAAAACAAGGCGGCACTTATCGGCATAACGCTCACCATCATCGGTTTTTTGAGTCAATTTGGCTATTTTATTTCAAGATGGATCGCGTCTGGTCACGCACCAGTCAGTAATCTGTTTGAATTCACCACAGCCTTTGGCATGATGCTGGTGCTCGCATTTATTATTTTATATTTTGTCTATCAAGTGTCTGTGCTAGGTTTATTCACACTTCCAATCGCTTTATTAATCATTGCTTATGCAAGCATGTTTCCATCGGATATTTCACCGCTGATTCCTTCGCTTCAAAGTAATTGGCTATATATTCACGTCACGACAGCAGCGCTTGGTCAAGCCATTTTGGCGATCAGTTTTGTGGCAGGTGTGATTTTTCTTTTGAAGCATGTCGATCAAACAAAACCGGGGAAGAAAACCTTTGGCTTAGAGCTGGTCATGTTTATGATTGTGGTCACCCTTGCATTTATCGCTGTCACGTCCATCTTTAGAATGACAGGGTATGAAGCGAAATTTAATTGGGTAGATAAAAATAAAGAAGAGAGCGTCATGGTCTATGAGCTTCCTGCCTTAGTAGGACCTCATAAAGGAGAACTTATCACAAAAGATCGTTTAGAGCCTGTAGTTGATCTGCCGCCTGTTTTTTCAGGTAGAAAGGTGAATACAGTGCTGTGGTCATTTGGCGTTGGGCTGATCATTTATGGACTGCTAAGATTGATCATTCGAAAACGACTAAGTGCGCTGCTTCAGCCGCTCGTAAGACAGGTGAATCTCGATTTAGTCGATGAAATTGGGTACAGGGCTGTTTCCATTGGTTTCCCTGTATTTGCGTTAGGCGGCCTTATTTTTGCGATGATCTGGGCGCAAATTGCATGGACGAGATTCTGGGGATGGGACCCGAAGGAAGTGTGGGCTTTAATTACATTTTTATTTTACGCCGCCTATCTCCACCTTCGGTTATCAAGAGGCTGGCATGGTGAAAAGTCCGCTTGGCTTGCTGTAATCGGATTTGCGATCATTATGTTTAACCTCATCTTTGTCAACCTAGTGATTGCGGGGCTTCATTCTTACGCGTAATCGCATGAAAAAGGCCAACTTTTATGATTCGATTCGGCTTTTTGTTAAAATGTATGTAACAACGGAGAAAGCAGGAGGATTGTCTAATGGAACACACAACTCAAACGAAAATATTAGTCGTCGATGATGAGGCAAGAATTCGTCGCCTTTTAAAAATGTATTTAGAACGGGAAAATTATGAAATTGATGAAGCGGAAAATGGGGATGAAGCCATTCAAAAAGGACTTCAAACCGATTATGACCTCATTTTGCTTGATTTAATGATGCCTGGGACAGATGGGATTGAAGTGTGTAATCAAATCCGAGATAAAAAAGCCACACCAATTATTATGCTGACAGCAAAAGGTGAGGAAGCTAACCGTGTGCAAGGCTTTGAGGCAGGAACGGATGATTATATCGTCAAACCTTTCAGCCCCCGTGAAGTGGTTCTTCGTGTGAAAGCACTGTTAAGAAGATCGTCTCAAACGTCATACCTTAATACTGGAACAACCACAAAAGATGTTCTCGTGTTTTCTCATCTATCCATTGATCATGATGCACACCGGGTCACAGCAGATGGAAAAGAAGTCAGCCTCACGCCGAAAGAATACGAACTTTTGTACTTCTTGGCAAAAACGCCGGATAAGGTCTATGACAGGGAAAAGCTTCTCAAAGAAGTGTGGCAGTATGAATTCTTTGGGGATCTGAGAACAGTGGATACTCACGTCAAAAGGCTTCGTGAAAAACTGAATAAAGTGTCACCAGAAGCAGCGAAAAAAATCGTGACAGTATGGGGTGTCGGGTACAAATTTGAGGTCGGCGCTGAATGAAGCTGTGGAAAAGTGTCGTCGGAAAGCTATGGTTAACCATTCTTTTCCTCGTGCTCATTGTTTTATCGATTTTAACTGTGCTTCTTTTAGAGTTCATTGAGAATTACCATGTGGAAGAAGCAAAGTCTGATTTAACACAAATGGCCAACAAAGTAGCAGTCATTTTAGAAAGCCATGAGGATCAATCGCTTGCAAGATCGATTACATCAGAACTAGCTGATAAATTGACAAGTATCGCGATTGTTCAAGAGGATGGACTAGAATGGTATTCGTCTGAAAAAGGCGGGAAGCTTCCTGCGATCACAAAAGAACAAATTGAAGCAGACAAAGATTTGAACAGGGCACTGACAGAACGAAAAAAAATCAGTAAACGAGCTGAATCTGATACAGGCAATCAGAAGGATGAGCGCATTGTAGTAGGTGTTCCTTACGAGGCGAACGGAAAGAAAGGGATGGTCTTTCTTTCTCAATCCCTCCTCGCAGTAGAGCAGACAACAAAACATACGACGCGTTATATCTTCCTCGCAGCCGGAATTGCGATTGTGCTCACCACGATTTTCGCTTTCTTCTTATCCACTCGTGTCACCTATCCTCTCAGAAAGATGAGAGAGGGAGCACAAGATTTGGCGAAAGGGAAATTTGATACAAAGATTCCTATTTTAACGCAAGATGAAATTGGGGAACTGGCGATCGCCTTTAATCAAATGGGTAAGCAGCTTAAATTTCATATAACCGCTTTAAATCAAGAAAAAGAACATTTGTCCAACATTCTCAGCAGTATGGCAGACGGTGTCATCACGATCAATATTGATGGAACGATCCTCATGACAAACCCTCCTGCAGAAAGATTCTTGCAGGCTTGGTATTACGAGCAAAATATGAAGATCAAAGATGGGGATGAACTGCCGCCAGAAGCGCGTGAATTGTTTCATACTGCCGTCAGTACGGAAAAAGAGCAAATGATCGAAGTCACGCTGCAAGGGCGTACTTGGGTTCTTCTCATGTCTCCGCTTTATAACCAGCAAGATGTCAGAGGGGCGGTAGCGGTACTTCGCGATATGACAGAAGAGAGAAGACTGGATAAGCTAAGAAAAGACTTCATTGCAAATGTCAGTCATGAACTCCGTACACCTATTGCTATGCTCCAGGGCTATAGTGAAGCGATTGTCGATGACATTGCCGGATCAGAAGAGGAAAAGAAAGAGATTGCCCAAATTATCTATGATGAATCACTTCGAATGGGTCGTCTTGTGAATGATCTTCTCGATCTCGCACGTATGGAAGCTGGTCATATTACACTGAATCTTGAATCAACTGATACAGAAGAGCTGACTGAAAAAATCTACCGTAAATTCCTTGGAATTGCGAAAGAAAAACAAATCAACCTGACGTATGAAATTCAAGTAGAAGAACCGTATTTTGTATTTGATCCAGATAAAATAGAACAGGTTTTTACAAATCTCATCGATAATGCCATTCGTCATACACCAGAAGGCGGAGAAGTTCACTTCTCAGTTCAATCGGTGGAAAATGGGCTCAAGATGGATGTGAAAGATTCGGGAAGCGGCATTCCTGAAGAGGATCTCCCGTTTATTTTTGAACGGTTCTATAAAGCAGATAAAGCAAGAACAAGAGGACGTTCCGGTACGGGGCTGGGCCTTGCGATTGTGAAGAACATCGTAGAAGCGCATCAAGGCTCCATTCATGCACATAGTAAAGCTGGAACAGGTACTCACTTCACTTTCTATATTCCGAAAAAAAAGCAGGAACTCGTCTAATCTTGACGAAGAATCTTGTTACATGAGAAACACTTCTTTTCGAAAGAAAATGAAGTGTTTTTTCTATTTTCATATTTTTAAGGAGAAGTTAAACTAAAAGCCCTTTCCAAATTGTCGATCTTGTAATATATTTGTCATAAAGTTGTAATGTAACGTTTTGTGAGAGTCACTCGACAAAAATAAGTGAACGGAGGGGTTTCCTATGCATGAAACCTTTCAAAAAATATATGATTCGTACCATCAAGATTTGTACCAATTTTTATTTTATATGGTAAAAGATAAAAATCAGGCAGAGGATCTCGTTCAGGAGGTTTACATTCGGGTACTTCACTCATATAAAACTTTTGAAGGAAGAAGCAGCGAGAAAACATGGCTGTTTTCAATTGCAAGGCATGTGGCAATTGACTGGTTTCGCAAACAGCAAACCATCAGACAACGGGTGCTTGGCACGTTTGATTGGGATAAACAGGATGTAAAAGATCCAGACCTGCTCCCAGATGAATTGGCTGTACAGGATGAAAATATCAAAGAAATTTATGCCGCACTTGATCATTGCACCATTGATCAACGAGCCGTCATCATTTTAAGGTTTATCCAAGGCTACTCAATCATGGAGACGGCCAAGGCGCTAAAGTTCTCGGAAAGCAAAGTCAAAACAACGCAGCACCGAGGCCTGAAAGTGCTCCGAAAACATATGGAGCTTTTGAAGGAGGAGCTAGTGAATGAAAACGAACAGGTCCAATTGGAGCGAAGAACGAATTAAAGTATTACTCAGTCAGCTTCCAAAGGTGGAGGACAACCGTTCATCTAAGCAGATTTACCAGCAAATGCTGATGGCAAGCGGGAAGAAAAAGAAAAGTGCCAGATGGATCGGTCCAGCGGTCGCAACCGTTGTGGTCTTATTTATGGCGTTTTTGATTTCTCCTCATTTATTTCAGCCGGCTGCTCAAGATATAAAGAAAGTGAAAATGGACTCGAGTGCTGAAAAAGGACAGGTGAATGCTACATTAGAGGCGGTAAAAAACACAAATGATCCTTCACATGTTGCTTATGCATCTGACAAAGAAAAGTATATGACGATTTCATACATAGATGAATCGACTTCTCAAGTTGTCCCAATCAGTATTCAAAAAGAAAATAAGCATGATGATGTGCAGGCGCTTCTTGATACATATGAAAAACTGGAGCTGCCTGAAATGACAAAACCTCTTCAAGCCTATATGGATATGGTGGATGTGAGTGAAAAAGGGGACACACTGATTTTTCAGCTGAAAAATGATTTGTCTCTTGATACATTAAAAGAAGCCAACCGTTTTAAAGACATGGTCAAAGAAACGTTAAAATGGAGCCAATATAAACAAGTACAGGTCAAGTCTGTCAATGGCTCGCACCTTCAATTAGGGACGAATGGCCGTCTTGGTACCATTTCAATTAATAAACAAACAAAGCACGCTTACTACGTTTTAGAAAATAAGAGCGGGACATTTTTGGTGCCGTCAAAAGATGATTATCCTTCTTATAAAGATGCGGTAGAGGCGATGAAGCGGACGAATGATGCAGGACTCGATCCACTCATTAAAGAAGAGCCTATTCAAAAGGTGACATCAAAAGGAAAACATGCAACCATCACGTTTGGAGCATCAGCACAATTAACGGACTCAATTGATCATATTTTACTTATTGAAGGACTGCTGCTCACAGCGAAAGATTTCGGTTTTACAGATGTCACGATACAAAATGCAGGAACAGATCAAGTAGGCCCATATGAATTAAAAGAACCGCTAGAGGTACCGGCATTGCCAAACCCAGTTGTTATCAAAGAACGCTAAAGGACGCAACTTATTGCGTTCTTTTTTCATGTATAGAAAAGGGCTTCCTTGAGGTATACTAAGCTGTCATGAAAAGAACTTCAAAGAAGGGAAGTCACTGATGAAAAGGTATTGCTACATATGTGCTAGCTGTTTCTTGTTCGTGACCTTATCACCGTTTGCCCGTGCAGAGAAAACAACCGAGTGGGTGGAACCAATCAAAGGTGAAGTCACTGATTTGTTTGGGACAAGAGGTGGTTCGCATAAGGGGTTAGACATTGCTGCACCGGAAGGAGAATCCATTTTGGCTGCTAGCGAAGGTGTGGTCACTCGTTCCTATGTATCTGCTACATATGGTGAAGTTGTATTTATTCGGCATCCAAATGGATATGAAACCGTCTATGCGCATTTAAATGCGCGTTTTGTGAAGAATGGTGACCATGTACAAACAGGACAGCCGATCGGCATCATAGGCAACACAGGCGCTTCTAGGGGCACTCATTTGCATTTTGAGGTGCACAGGGGTCATTGGTCAGTTAGTAAAGAAGATGCAGTAGATCCGCTCACAATCATTGCAAGAGATCGTTTCCAAGAGCCAGCCCTTCATGTAGATGGATATGAGAAACATACATATGTCATACAACAAGGGGACACGCTCTGGTCCATTGCTAAAGCACATCAAATGACCGTTGATCAATTGAAGAAAATCAATGCACTGACAACGCATCTCATACGTACAGGTGAACGTTTAATCGTTTCAACAAAATAAACCTCATGCTTTTGCATGAGGTTTACCATTTTTTATAGGTCAATCAGACGCACAGAAAGAATATCGCTTACTTCAGTTAACGTTTGGACAATTTCATCTTCAAGGTGCTTGTCAAAAGAAAGCATCATGATGGCTTCGCCGCCTTTTTCTTTACGGCCTACTTGCATTGTCGCAATGTTCACATCGTGGTCGCCTAAAATCTTTCCAACTTGACCGATCACACCAGGTGCGTCAGTATGCTGAATATAGACAAGGTGCCCATCTGGGTAAAAGTCAATATTGAAACCATTAATAGAAACGACACGTTCACCTAGATGCGGGATATACGTTGCTTTTAATGTAAAGGTGGAAAGGTCACCTTTGACTTCAATGGAAATGCTGTTCTCATAGCCAGATTCGCTTGAAGAAATTTTCTCGCTAAAGCTAATGCCGCGTTCTTTTGCCACCATACCTGCATTGACTTCATTTACAGTCGAATCGACACGCTCTTTCAAAAAGCCAGAAAGCAGACTTTTTGTAATAAATGATGTTTCGAGTTTTGCGATAGATCCTTCATATGAAATGCTGACTTCTTTTACAGGTTCTCTCATCGATTGAGAAACAAGACGTCCAAGTTTTCCCGCAAATTGATGATAAGGCTGGATTTTTTTGAACTCGTCTTTTGTCATCGCTGGTAGATTAATAGATGACATGACCGGGAGTCCTTTTGCAAATTGAAGAACTTCTTCAGAGACTTGTGCCGCCACATTTAATTGTGCTTCTTTTGTAGATGCACCAAGATGCGGAGTGGCAATGACGTTTGGATGATCCACAAGTGGATTCTCAGTAGGTGGTTCTACTTCAAATACATCGAGTGCAGCCCCTGCGACATGACCATTTTCAAGTGCTTCAAGAAGGTCTCGTTCGTCAATGATGCCGCCGCGTGCACAGTTCACTAGACGAACACCTTTTTTCGTTTTTGCGATTGTTTCTTTATTGAGAAGTCCTCTAGTTTCTTTTGTTAAAGGTGTATGTACCGTAATAATATCTGATACTTCAAGCACTTCATCAAGTGATTTTGCATTGACACCAATTTTTTCGGCACGTTCTTTTGTGAGGAAAGGGTCAAATACGTTGACCGTCATGCCAAATGCTCTTGCACGCTGGGCGATTTCACTTCCAATTCTGCCTAAGCCAACAATCCCAAGAGATTTTCCGTAAAGCTCAGCACCAACATATGCGCCTCTGTTCCATTCTTTTGATTTCACAGAAATATTCGCTTGAGGAATATGACGCATGAGAGATGAGATCATCGCAAACGTATGCTCTGCCGTTGAAATCGTATTCCCATTTGGTGCATTGATGACAATCACACCGTGTTTTGTCGCTTCATCAATGTCAATGTTGTCGACTCCCACACCGGCACGGCCAACGATTTTTAATGAAGTCATTTTTTCATAAAGTTCTTTTGTCACTTTTGTGGCACTTCTGACAAGTAAGGCATCAAACGTGTGTAATTCATCTTCTGCTTCTGTTACATTTTTTTGAACAATTTCAACAAAATCTGATTCTAATAGTGGTAAAAGACCATCATTGCTCATCTTATCTGAGACTAATACTCGAAACATCGTAAGATTTCCTCCTAAAATAAACGTCATAAATATCTGATAATTTACCATATTCCTTTTCACTGTGTCAATCAAATTAAAGCAGTAAAGCGAAAAAGAAAACACGAACATTTTTTAGTGTCTTGATCAAGAATGGACACCTTTAAACAAAAGATAACCAATTTTTACGCATTTGTCATTATAAATTTTAGGTTTTTTACGATTTCTTAAAACTGATGAATTTGCTCAGGATTTTTATCTGTACAAATGCTCATATATCATATATAATGATGTCGAATTGAATAATGATCAATCTTCGGGGCAGGGTGTAATTCCCTACCGGCGGTGATGAGGCATAGTCTCTAAGCCCGCGAGCCTTTTTTGGCAGGATTCGGTGTGATTCCGAAGCCGACAGTATAGTCTGGATGGGAGAAGATGGAGGTTCGTAAACGTTGAAAACATGTCTGTTTATACGTTTATTTGTGTAGCCTAAATTTCCCGCTCCTGTGTATGTATTCAGAGCGGTTTTTTTGTGGCTAAAATTGAACAATCCTCTTTTCGAAAGATTTGATCGAAAAGGAGAGAGAATATTGAATCAAAGTAAAGTAAAACGTTTAGTTGTCATCAGCATGCTTAGCAGTATCGCATTTGTATTAATGTTATTGAATTTCCCTTTCCCTGGGCTTCCTGGGTATTTAAAAATTGATTTTAGTGACATTCCTGCGATTATTGCGATTTTAATTTATGGGCCAGGTGCTGGGATTGCTGTTGAAGCTTTAAAGAATCTATTGCACTACCTCATTCATGGTAGCATGTCCGGTGTTCCTGTGGATCAAGTAGCGAATTTTACAGCAGGTGTACTATTCATCTTACCGGTGGCTTTTATTTTTAAAAAGATTAAATCAGCAAGAGGGTTAGCGTGGTCCATGATTCTCGGAACATTACTCATGACAGTCATGATGAGCATCTTAAACTATTTCTTGTTCCTTCCTGCTTATACATGGTTTTTGAATGCACCCGTCCTGTCAGATCATGTGCTAAAGGCAACCATTACAGCAGGGATCTTGCCTTTTAACCTGATTAAAGGAATCATCATCACCATCGTCTTTAGTTTCATTTTTGTCAAAATGCGTCCATGGTTTGAAAATAAACGCCGACTTCAAAATAGTTAATATAAAAAAAGCCCCTTTTAAAGGGGCTTTTATCCTATTCATGCTTAAGTGGATCACCATCGAAAGTTTCGTCCGCAACTTTAATTGAGTCAGTTGGGCAACCTTCAAATGCATCAAGCATATCTTCTTCAAGTACTTCTGGAACTTCTACAGTCCCCTGATTGTCATCAAGCGTGACAAATGCAATGCCTTCATCATCATAATCATAAATGTCTGGAGCAGCTGCACCGCATGCGCCGCAAGCAATACATGTGTCTTTGTCTACAATTGTATATTTTGCCATGTTAAAAAAATACCTCCCAGATTGTTCGATGGAACAAATGGTTTAACCTTTTTAGTTTCACCGATAAAAAACCAATTTCCTCAAACCTTATTGTAATGATTTTAAATTCACATTTCAACTGTAAAGTGATTGAGAATGCTTATCACATAAGGGTTTGTTCATAACTTTCCCCCATTAATTGAGTTTAAACATTTCTTCTTCAATGAAATCTGTTAAAATAAAGGGAGAAAATATTCGAATTTTGTCAGGAAGACAGGTGCTTTGGTCAATGACGATTCATTACTTGGATGTCATGTTGATGGACAGCGTACATAAATTGAACGGCGAACGCTCCATTAGTGCTGTCTACCATCTCTTTAAAGGAAAAAAATCATCTCAAACGATACAGGATGCAAGTTTGTTTCAGCTCTCTAGCTACTTCGGCTGCTATCCAGCTTTTACGAGGGATCAGCTGAACCGCTCTGTAAAAAGGCTGCTAGAGCAACACTTTATCAGAAATACAGAGGATACATTCATTGCCACAGATGAAGGAATAAGTATGCTAAGTCAGCGTTTTGCTGAAAAACCGATGCCAGTTTATTTTGATGGTGCCAAGTATCATGATAAAGCAAAAATATTATGGATGAGGCTGTCTTTACTTGTGCAGGTCCTTTCACATCATGCAGCGCGGTCACAACACTATGTGCCGATTCAAAGAGATATATCGGTTCAAAACTGGACGAAATCCTTCTTCTCGCAATATCATCAGAAGAAAAAGCTTTCTGAAGATATCCATCATGAGCTTGAAACACTTCTGGCTCATTTAACTGATCAAGAGGCACTGCTTTTTGTTTATTCATTGACTTCCAATGAAAGAATCGGACGGACGTACCAGCAAATGGCGGAATGGATGAAAGAAGATGTATGGTATGTTTACTTGCTTTTTTGGAATGTGCTCCATTATTTTATTCAATGTGCGAAAAAAGGTGAGGCACCGATCATTCAGCGAATGATAGATGATCTTCAATTCAAACGTGTGCTGACCACCTCTACTCATAAAACGCTTGAGCTTGTACAAAAAGGGTTCAGTATTGATCAAATTGCTCATATTCGTTCACTAAAAAAAGCGACAATTGAAGATCATATTGTGGAGCTCTCGATACATGAGCCGAGCTTCTCGATCGAACCATATGTCAGCAGTGAAGCTCAAAAGGCGATACATGAGGTAGCCGGTCAGCTCCAAACCAACAAGATGAAGCTGATCAAAGAAAGTCTCGAGCATTCATTTACTTATTTTCAAATACGATTGGCATTGACAAGGATGGTGAAAGCAAGTGGATAAGCTTCATCAGACGCTGATGCGATACTTTGGTTATGATGCCTTCAAAACAGGTCAGGAGGACATTATTCGAAGTGTACTTCAACAAAAAGATACGGTTGCCATGCTTCCTACTGGTGGCGGGAAGTCACTTTGTTATCAAATTCCGGGCTATTTGACAGACGGGTTAGTGCTGATCATTTCACCTCTTTTATCACTCATGGAAGATCAAGTGGAACGCATGAAAATGCGCGGTGAAAAGCGAGTAGCTGCGCTTAACAGTACACTGTCTTTTCAAGAAAGAAGACATATTATTCGGCATTTGCCATCATATAAATTTTTATTTGTCGCACCTGAGGCGCTTATGTCAGAGGCATTGTTAGAGCAGCTCAAAGCGATGCATGTGGGTCTATTCGTTGTAGATGAAGCTCACTGTATATCGGAATGGGGACATGATTTCCGCCCGGAATACTCCAAGCTTGGGGAATGGAGGGAAGCGCTCGGCAATCCTGTCGCCTTAGCACTAACGGCAACTGCAACGAAACAAACCTTAAAAGATACTGTGCAAACGTTGCGGCTAGAGCATCCAGATGTTCATATTCATTCAGTCAACCGGCCGAATATTGCACTATTAAAAGAGGCGCATGAAACGAAAGAAGCAAAAGAGAAACGAGCACTGGAGCTTGTGGAAACCCTTCAAGGGCCTGGGCTGATTTATTGTCCGACCCGGCAAATGACAGAAGATATCTCACGTTTGGTGAAACAAAAAACGCATCAACGTGTAGAGTTTTATCATGGCGGAATGGAGTCAGGGGACCGCATGCTGATCCAGCAGCAATTTATCAGTGGTCAAATTGATCTCATTTGCTGTACAAGTGCTTTTGGAATGGGAATTGATAAAGCAAATATACGCTTTGTGATTCATATGAGTCCGCCTCAGTCAATTGAAGCATTTATGCAGGAAATTGGAAGAGCTGGACGGGACGGGAAAAATAGTGTGAGCGTTCTTTTATATACAGAAGAGGATGCGGATATTCAAAGTCATTTGATTCAAGCAGAAGGTTTTGATGATCCAGAAATTGATTTTTTCTTAGCCCGATTATCACACATGCCGATAAATGATGAAAAGAAATTACGTGAACAATTGATGGAAGCAGGGCTTCAGGAGACGCGCGCGCGAATGCTCTCGCATTATTACACGATGTACCAAACTGAACAGCCTCGTTTGCTCATGAAGAAGCTGAAAGAAAAGCTGCAGGATAGACAAACAGAAAAGTTAAAAAAAGTGTGGCAGTTTAAAGAGCATATCACTGGCCATCGCTGCTTTAGGCAATCTCTGTTATCATACTTTGATGAGCAGCTTGATCTAACGGAGGACGCTTCCTTTGGGAACTGCTGCTCTTCATGCGGACTTGACCTGTCTGATTACGAAAAAAAAGATCAACCATTGGAGCTGAATGAAATGAAACACTGGAAGACCGAGCTGAATCGTCTGTTTCACCTGACAAAAGAGGCGCAGCATTGATTGAACAACATCGCCGTATTATTGAAAAATTAACCGATCGACAAGTAGTAGAACAGTTGTATTTCACACAGCTGCTCATGCTGATTGTCTCTTTTTTACTAGGGATGTTTATGTTTGATCATTGGACTGATTTTACAGCCTTATGGCAGATCCGAGATATGCGTATCCTGACTTACGGAATTGGCGGCGCTTTGCTTGTGATTATTGTCGACGCTATTGTCATGAAGGTGTTTCCGGCTCATATGTATGATGATGGCGGATTAAATGAAAAAATGTTCAAAAACCGCAGCATCCTGCATATTGTTTGGTTAACGCTGCTCATTGCCTTTTCAGAAGAAATTTTATTTCGCGGGATCGTTCAGCAGCAATTTGGACTGGAGATTGCAAGCATTGTGTTTGCACTTCTTCACTTTCGCTATTTGTCAAAAATACTCTTGTTTATCCTTGTGGTTTCTATTAGTATTTTTTTAGGACTTTTATACGAGTGGACAGGAAATTTATTCGTTCCTGTCATGACACACTTTGTCATTGACCTAGTCTTTGCATGTCAAATTCGTTTTAAATATTGGGGGAGGGATGAACATGGAAGAAATGTCGAGAATGAAGAGAAAAAAGCAGCAGCTGACAAACATCCATGATGATGATGTAGAGAAAAATTTTGAAGAAGAAAAAGTGCATCCTTCAGATGACTCTCACTTTCCTACACGAGAAGATTTTCATGAATATAAAAAGCAGCGAACCAAAAAGGTGCGTAATCCATTGTTTACGACACTGGCTATTATCTTTCCTATTATTGTCGTCACGGTTTTCTTCCTGTTGATTTATTACACATCAAAGGAAATTAACGATAACAACAATCAAGGTGTTTATATTGATAAAACATCGAGTGCTGACACAGATCCAGTCCCGTCAGCACTTGTTGACACAAAAAATGATTCAAGCGCTGACAAAGCGGATGCGTCTGATGATGAGAAGAAAAAGAAAGATGCTGATAAAGAAAAGCAGCGTTCAAAAGAAAAAGCAGAGCAAAAGAAAAAAGAACAAGCCGCTAAAGAGAAGGCTGAGCGTGAAAAGGCCGAAGCTGCAAAAAAGCGTGAGCAGCAACAGCTCGCTCTTCAAAAACAGCAAGAAGAAAAAAAGCGAAAAGAAGCAGAAGAGAAGAAGAAGCAGGAAGAAAAGCCTGTTCGTGTCGTGCAGCATACTGTTGGACCAGAGGAAAACTTGTATCGAATTTCCATGAAGTATTATCAAAACCGATCAGGGGAAGAGAAAATTCGAGCTTACAATCATTTAAAAGGAAATAGCGTGTACAGCGGGCAAGTATTGAATATCCCATTAGAAAATTAATATTTGACATGAATGAATCGCAAAGCACATACATATGTAGAAAAAAGGGACAAGGGTGTATGTGATGACTTTGCACGCAATCAGCCGCTATATGGATCAGCCGACACAGAAAATGATTGAAACATTGATCAAAAGGAAACGCAAATACGAGGGATTTGCAAAACAATGCAAAAGGTGGCAATGGACAGCCCTTTTATCACTTGCGATTCTTCTGTTTTATTTTGTGATAACAGCTAATAGCGGGGGCTCCCTGCAGCCGGAAGCGATGATTGCCACATTGCTTGGCCGTGAGGTGTTTCTGTTTTGGATCATGGCTGAAGTGTTTGCTTTTTACGCATCGTATTATTATAAGAAAAAAGAAGAAAAGGCTGAGGATGAATATCATAAGCTCAGATGTGAAATTATACAGAAAAGCACAGATTTATGGCCTCAATCAAATCAGTGGAAAGAGCGCGAGGCCGTTTTTCACTTCATGCAGACGCAATATGACATCAACCTCTATTATGAAAGTAAATAAATGAGCAAAAGACGTTTAAACAGTTGAAACGTCTTTTTTCATTCAAGCGTCCTATAAAAGAAAGCTGATACAAGGGAGTCATTCATAATGAAATATGCCATCGGATTTACTGCTGCCATAGCGGCTGTGACAACAGGTGTGTGTGTAACAGCGAAAATGGTGAAAACGGCAAAACAAAACAACATCAAAAAGCATTACTTTACAATAGAAGGACTTCAGTCAGATCGACCTGCAGTCATTTTCTTTATTTCTGATACCCATCGCCGTCTAATTAGTGATACTTTATTAGCGGAAGTGGAAGAGCAGCAGCCTGATGTCATTATGATTGGCGGGGACTTAGCTGAAAAGGGAGTCCCTTATGCTAGAGTCGAAGAAAATGTGAAACGTTTAGCAAGGATTGCCCCGGTGTACTTTGTGTGGGGGAATAACGACCATGAGCTGCATCAGCAAAAACTCAAAGACCTCCTCCATACCTATCAGGTGACGACATTGCAAAATGAGATGGCTGTGTGGGATTTTGAAGGACAGCCCATTAAAATAGGCGGAATCGATGATATCCGGCTTGAAAAAGCAGATTATGAAGCGATACGGCCGGAGTTTGTCAAAGAAGACGTGAATATCCTTTTATCACACAACCCAGATGTGCATCACTTGATGAGTGAAGAAGAGGGAATTGATCTCGTTTTGAGCGGTCATACCCATGGGGGTCAAATTCGTATTGGGAAATTTGGTCCGTATGAAAAAGGAAGAACAGGCCAAGTCAAAGGTGCTTTCTTTCTGATTAGTAATGGTTACGGAACAACAAAGATCCCGATGCGTCTTGGAGCAGAACCAGAAACCCATCTGATCTATTTAATGCCGCTAAAAACGCGCTAAGTTGATGCCCCATCAATATTTTCCATAAAAGTCACCGTAAGCATAGCTTCATGCTTGTCTTCCGTCTTGACACAGTGTAAACTGAATACAAAATTAAGAACCTATGACTCATCATCTCATATACTACAGTATGATGTGTGTTAGAAGAGGCAGGAGGGAACGTTATGCGGCTAGAGCGTCTGAATTATAATAAAATCAAAATTTTTCTCACACTAGATGATCTGACAGACCGAGGTCTTACGAAAGAAGACCTTTGGAAAGATTCGTTCAAAGTTCATCAGCTGTTTAAAGACATGATGAACGAAGCGAATCAGGAGCTCGGTTTTGAAGCGAATGGACCGATTGCTGTTGAAGTATTTTCTCTTCAGGCGCAGGGGATGGTCGTCATTGTGACAAAGAGTCAGCAGGAAGATGCTGATGATGAGTTTGATGAAGATTACATTGAGATGCAAGTCAAGCTCGACGAGAGCAAGCATGTGCTCTATCAATTTGCCTCGTTTGAAGATGTGATTCAACTGTCCCATAGTTTAAGTCGTATTGGACTTTTAGGGGGTACAGTTTACCATTATGAAGGTCAATATTTTCTCAGCCTAGATGATTTCGAAGAACTGTCTGCAGATACGGTCATTTCTATTTTAGCGGAGTTCGGTTCTCCGACGACATTAACCATTCACCGGTTAAAAGAATACGGAAAAGTGATCATGCAGGAAGATGCAGTGAAAACGATTCAACTGTATTTTTAATCACTTTTTTCTATTATATTTAATACTGTTGTGATGAAACAACAGTATTTTTTTATATCCATTTTTATATTTATAAACGCTGATATTTTATTTTGATAAAAAACGCTTTTTACCTTTGCTTTACCAGTACGAAGGTGTATACTATTGCTTGAAAGGGAGCAGTAGATCATGAAAGATTTCTAGGGGGTTTATTTTAATGGCAGCCGATCAAAACGCCGCTCATAACGCAGAAGATAAGCTAGATGTTTTAAAGTCAACTCAAACCGTCATACATAAAGCGCTTGATAAATTGGGCTATCCGCAAGAAGTGTATGAATTGCTGAAGGAGCCAATTCGCCTATTAACGGTCAAAATTCCAGTACGTATGGATGATGGATCGGTGAAAATTTTCACTGGTTATCGTGCGCAGCATAATGATGCTGTCGGTCCAACAAAAGGCGGAATTCGATTCCACCCGAACGTTACTGAAAAAGAAGTAAAAGCGCTTTCAATTTGGATGAGTTTAAAATGTGGTATTGTGGATCTTCCTTATGGCGGAGGAAAAGGCGGTATTATCTGTGATCCAAGAGAAATGTCATTTAGGGAGCTTGAAAAACTAAGCCGCGGATATGTTCGCGCAATTAGTCAAATCGTTGGACCAACAAAAGATGTTCCAGCGCCAGATGTGTTTACAAACTCTCAAATCATGGCATGGATGATGGATGAGTATTCTAGAATTGATGAATTTAACTCGCCAGGATTTATTACAGGAAAACCAATTGTTCTTGGAGGCTCACATGGACGTGATACTGCAACGGCAAAAGGTGTAACGATCTGTATTAAAGAAGCGGCGAAGAAAAAAGGAATTGACATCAATGGGGCTCGTGTTGTCGTTCAGGGATTCGGAAATGCAGGAAGTTACTTGGCTAAATTTATGTATGATGCCGGAGCGAAAATTGTAGGAATTTCAGATGCTTACGGCGGTTTGTATGATGAAGATGGTCTCGATATTGACTACTTGCTTGACCGACGTGACAGCTTTGGAACCGTCACTAAATTATTTAATGATACAATTACAAACCAAGAGCTGCTTGAGCTAGATTGTGATATCTTAGTACCTGCAGCCATTGAAAATCAAATTACAGAAGATAATGCGGCGAACATTAAAGCCAAAATTGTCGTAGAAGCAGCAAATGGACCAACGACATTGGAAGGGACAAAAATTCTTTCAGATCGTGGTGTACTGCTTGTTCCAGACGTACTTGCAAGTGCGGGTGGAGTGACTGTTTCTTACTTTGAATGGGTTCAGAATAACCAAGGGTTCTACTGGACAGAAGAAGAAGTAGAAACTCGTTTAGAAGATATGATGGTGAAATCATTTAATAATATTTATGAAATGGCGCAAAACCGCCGTATTGATATGCGACTAGCAGCATATATGGTCGGTGTACGTAAAATGGCTGAAGCTTCTCGATTCAGAGGCTGGATTTAAGCGACTTATTTGCATCGCGCCTTAAAATCTCCTATCCTTAAATAGGAGATTTTTTTATGGAATCATGCAAAGAATCAAACAGCCCAGCAATTGTTATTGCAGTGAAACGACAGGAGTGGAACAAATGAAACAAGAAAAAGCGATCATAATAGGAGGCGGCCCGTGCGGTCTATCAGCTGCCATTGCATTCAAGCAAATTGGGATTGATGCACTTGTGATTGAAAAGGGCAATGTGGTCAACAGTATTTATCATTACCCTACACACCAAACCTTCTTCAGTACAAGTGAAAAGCTTGAGATCGGTGACGTCGCTTTTATCACTGAAAATCGGAAACCCGTTCGTATTCAGGCGCTTTCCTATTACCGAGAGGTGGTCAGACGAAAAAGCCTTCGTGTGAATGCTTTTGAAAAGGTAAACGCTGTGACGAAAAAAGATGGCCGTTTTACGGTAAATACATCAAAAGACGACTATACATGTGACTATGTTGTGATTGCGACTGGCTACTATGATCATCCTAACTATATGAATGTAAAAGGGGAAGACCTTCCTCATGTGTATCATTATTTTAAAGAAGGACACCCCTACTTTGATAAAGATGTGACGGTGATCGGCGGGAAGAACTCTAGTGTTGATGCTGCCCTGGAACTTGTGAAATGCGGAAGCAGGGTGACGGTTTTATATAGAGGAACTGAATATTCATCCAGCATCAAACCTTGGATTTTACCAGAGTTTGAAGCGCTTGTTCGAAATGGCACCATTCGAATGGAGTTCGGTGCAGAGGTGAAGGAAATCACAGAACAGGATATTGTCTTTACAAACCAGCAGGGTCAAACGGATCGAGTGAAAAGTGATTATGTGTTTGCGATGACAGGTTATCATCCTGATCACTCATTTTTAGAAAAAATGGGTGTAACAATCGATCCAGAATCAGGTCGCCCAGCATTTGATGAACAAACAATGGAAACAAATGTAGAAGGTATTTTCATTGCAGGGGTCATTGCAGCTGGTAACAACGCCAACGAAATTTTCATTGAAAATGGAAGATTTCATGGCGGGTTAATTGCAGAAGAAATCAACAAAAGAATCAACGGGTAAAAAAAGAACTGGGTCCTTCTAAGGGATTCAGTTCTTTTTTGTGCAAATTGGGATTATATAGAAGATTATTTTTGGGAAAATGGGCTCGAGTCATATAAAAAAGGGGTGATTCGTGGTACGATAATAAAGGATAATGTAGGGAAAGAGGTCTGATTATGATCGCAATCATTTCAGCAGGTTTAGCTCCCGGCATCGCACTTTTAAGTTATTTTTATTTGAAAGATCAATACGACAATGAGCCGGTTCATATGGTCATCAGATCTTTTATGCTAGGTGTCATACTTGTGTTTCCAACCATGTTTATTCAGTATGTCCTCCAAGAGGAAAATATCGCTACGAATCCTATCGTGATTTCATTTGTGACATCGGGATTTTTAGAAGAATCATTAAAGTGGTTTATTTTAATGGTCAGTGTCTATGCGCACGTACAGTTTGATGAACACTATGACGGGATTGTCTATGGAACAAGTGTCTCGCTTGGATTTGCGACACTTGAAAATATTTTGTACTTAGTGGGTCATGGGGTAGAGTACGCGTTTACACGTGCCTTGCTGCCTGTATCAAGCCACGCTTTATTTGGTGTGGTGATGGGATTTTATATAGGTAAAGCTCGCTTCTCTGATAAAAAAGAGCAGCGAAAATGGCTGATTCTCTCTTTAATACTTCCTATCCTTTTTCATGGCTTATATGATTTCATTCTTCTTGGCATGAAAAATTGGGGATATATTATGTTGCCGTTCATGATTTTTTTATGGTGGTTTGGTCTGCGGAAAGCCAAAAAAGCCCGTGCGGTGAAGATGGTACAAATTTAAATTGGAAAACGTCCTATACGTCTTTAGGGCGTTTTTTGTCTTTTCCATCCAATTCCCTCCTGTGATGAATGTATAAAAATAGGGATCGGAAGAAACATATATTCAAACATCAAAAGTACAGGAGGATCAAATATGGACAAAGCTCGTTTTATGAAACAAATCGTCCTTATCTTCTCAATTGTTCTGCTCGCGTCTTCATTGATGACAGCTGAAAAAAGTGAAGCTTTCACGAATCAAGTGATTCAGCGAGGAGCTACAGGAGAAGATGTCGTCGAGCTCCAGGCAAGGCTCCAATACAATGGTTTTTACAATGGAAAAATAGACGGGGTGTATGGCTGGGGAACTTACTGGGCCGTGCGCAATTTTCAAAGCCAGTTTGGTGTAAAGAAAGTCGATGGACTCGTAGGGGAAAAAACAAAAAGCCTATTAGTTCAAAAGACGAAATACTATAAAGAGTTTGTGCAGCAGCAGCTGCAAAAAGGAAATCAGTTTACGCATTATGGTGGGAAACCTCTTGATCAGCAAACAAAGGCTCCTGCGCAAAGAAACACGCAAAAAAAGACAGCACAAGGTGCAAAAGAGAATCAAAAAAGTCAAAGCGGAGGAAACAGCTCGTCTGGAAAGCAGTCAGGAAATGGTCAAGCAAATCAAACGCCGAAACAAACAGCAGCCAACATGCCAGGTGGTTTTTCAAGCAATGACATTCAGCTTCTTTCACAAGCTGTTTATAGTGAAGCGAGAGGTGAACCTTATGAAGGACAGGTAGCGATCGCAGCCGTCATCTTAAACCGTTTAAACAACCCGACCTTTCCAAACACGATTGCTGGTGTCATTTTTGAACCGCTTGCGTTTACTGCTGTAGCAGATGGACAATTTTATATGGCACCAAATGAAACCGCTAAAAAGGCAGTATTTGATGCCATTAATGGCTGGGACCCATCTGAAAGCGCCGTTTATTACTTTAATCCTGATACAGCAACAAGCCCATGGATTTGGGGAAGACCACAAATTAAACGAATCGGGAAACATATTTTCTGTGAATAAAAAGAGGTGTAAATAAATGATCAGAGGAATATTGATTGCTATTTTAGGAATTGCTGTCATCTCAACAGGATACTGGGGCTATAAAGAGCATCAAGAAAAAGATGCAGTACTGCTTCATGCAGAGAACAACTATCAAAGAGCCTTCCATGATTTAACGTATCAAGTCGATCAGCTGCACGATAAACTTGGCGCAACACTTGCGATGAATAGCCAAACATCTATATCTCCAGCACTGGCAGATGTATGGAGAATGTCATCAGAAGCGCATAACAATGTCAGTCAGCTTCCGCTCACATTGATGCCTTTTAACAAAACAGAAGAGTTTCTAGCGAATGTCGGTGACTTTAGCTACAAATCGTCACTTAAATCTTTATCAGATGAACCATTAAACAAAGATACACACAAAACCATTACCACTTTATATGATCAAGCGGCAGATATTCAAAACGAACTTAGACAAGTGCAGCATCTCGTACTCAACAAAAATTTAAAATGGATGGATGTTGAAATGGCACTGGCTGATGGAGATCGAAAAAACGACAACACCATCATTGACGGATTAAAAACCGTTGAGAGAAATGCTGATGCGTTTGCAGATGTTGATCTTGGACCTACAAATGTGTCAACTGAATCAGAAACGCAAGGCTACAATCACTTAAAAGGGCAAAAGATTTCAAAAAAAGAAGCGATTCGCATCGCCCAGCAATTTGCGCCTGACCATAACAAAGATTTCAAGGTGAGAAAAAGTGGGAGTAAAACGAACCGTGATGTCTACAGCCTGTCAATGTCTGACCCAGACAACCGGGCAAACTTTTATTTAGACTTGACTGAAAAAGGCGGCCATCCTGTCTATCTTCTTCAGAACCGTGAAGTGAAAAAACAAAAAATCAGTTTAAATGATGCCTCAGAAAAAGCACTAAGTTTCTTAAAGAAGCATGGATTCGATACCGAATCATTTCATTTAGATGAGAGTGCGCAATTCGATAATATCGGCGTATTTACCTATGTACCTTTACAGAATAACGTATTGCTTTATCCAGATAGTATTCGAATGAAAGTCGCTTTAGATGATGGTGAGGTTGTGGGATTCTCAGCGAAAGACTATTTAATGAATCACAGAAAACGTGACATAAAAGCACCAAAGATTTCTCGAAAAGAAGCTGAAAAGACCTTAAATAAACATGTGAAGATCGAGGATACACATGTAGCTCTTGTTCAAAATGATATGTCAGAGGAAGTTCTCTGCTATGAGTTTTTAGGAACCATTAAAAACGACACGTACCGAATGTTCATTAATGCAGATACTGGAAAAGAAGAAAGAGTAGATAAACTAAAAAATGCAGAACCTATATATAAAGACCTATAGAAAAGGGAGCGAGGAAAAGGCGAATAAGCCTTTTCCTTTTGTTTTATACATGGTTTAATATAAGAGAGGATACGATTTCACAGATGAAAAGAGTGATGAGGAATGTTACAAATAGGGGATGCAATCACAATTGAGTATGTCAATGAGAACAAAGAAGTGAAAACCGCAAAATCGAAAGTTTTGGAAAATAATAACGATGATATTTGCATTAATTATCCAGCTGATAAAGAAACGGGGCGCACGATCTATTTAAATCAAGAAACAGAAATCACCGTCTTCTTTTTCGATGAAAATCAAATTCCATACAAATGTACAAGCAAAGTCATTGGGAAAAGAAAAGAAGATATCCCGATGATTGTCGTTTCGATTCCGCCAAAAGAAGAAATGATTCGGCTTCAGCGAAGAGAATATCTTCGAGTGGATACGATGGTGAAAGCGTCCATTACTCAAAATGGTGAAGAAACCTTCGACACATTTATTGTCAATATGAGTGCTGGCGGTGTAGCAATTGCTGTTCCAGAAGGTGTCTCACTAAAAGAATATGGCGAGGTCGTCACAGAGTTTGAACTTTCACTTAAAGAACCAGTGAAAATTAAAGCGATTGCAGAAATGAATCGTGTTTATCAAGATGAACAGACGGGGAAAACAAGAGCGATTATGGAATTTACTGAAATCACAAACGACCACCAGCAACACATCATGAAGTATTGCTTCCAGCAGCAGCTTCTAACACGTGTAAAAAAAGTATAAGAATAAAGGTTGTTAAAAGCTTCCATACTAGAGAGAAAGAATCTAGCGTTGGAGGCTTTTTGTATGAAAACAATGGAAAGATGGCTATTCAAAGCAGTGCTCATTCAGCTCATTCTGCTTTTGGCGGTTCAGGTCACCCTTCACTTGACGAAAGGAGAACTATTTTTGTCAAAAGTCGTACAATACGAGGGTGTGAATAACATGAGCATTGAAGATTGGATTGAGACATTTAAGCAAAAGGATTGATAGAAAATTCCCCCGTTTGAGCGGTGATCGTGTTACAATTCATAAGGGAGATTCAATCAAGGAGAGGTATTATGAAAAAGAAATTATCTATCGCAATTGACGGTCCTGCTGCAGCAGGAAAAAGCACTGTGGCAAAAATTGTCGCAGCGAAAAAATCATATATTTATATCGATACAGGTGCGATGTACCGCGCAATTACACTTGCAGCACTCAATCAAGGCGTAGACCTTGAAGACGAACAGGCACTTGATGCGTTATTGAAAAACACAGTCATTGAACTTGTGTCAACTGACGAAGGTCAAAAAGTACATTTAGACACGATCGATGTCACAGAAGACATCAGAACAGACCGCGTAAGCAATCAAGTCTCTGTTGTTGCAAAGCATCGAGCTGTTAGGGAAGAAATGGTCCGCAGGCAGCAAGAGCTGGGGAACCGAGGCGGTGTCGTCATGGATGGAAGAGACATTGGCACGCATGTTCTTCCAGATGCAGAAGTGAAAATTTTCTTGCTTGCGTCAGTAGAGGAAAGAGCAAAACGTCGTTTTGAAGAAAATCAGAAAAAAGGCTATGATGTCAATTACGATCAGCTGATTGAAGAGATTGCAAGACGTGACAAGCTTGATTCTGAGCGGGAGGTATCACCGCTGAAGAAAGCAGATGATGCCATTGAAATTGACACGACTTCCCTTTCTATTCAAGAGGTTGCAGGTAAAATTTTAGATGCAGCAGAGCGTGTAGAAAAACAGTAAGAAATTTTAGAAAACTTTTATAAGTTAGAGGTTTATCTCTTGACAAACAAGGTCTTTTATTAGAAGTTTATACTAATACTATTTTTATTGATCATTCAAGCAATTCTGTTGATTTGAATGTTTCTATAATACATATTCGGCTGGCAATCATCATGCTAAGGACACATATTCACCCAGTCGTTTTAACTAAGCTGTGTAGGTTTGGACCAAGGAGGTTATCGAAATGACAGAGGAAATGAATCAAATCGATGTTCAGGTACCAGAGGTTGGAGATGTAGTGAAAGGGATTGTTTCTAAAGTTGAGGACAAGCATGTCAATGTAGATATCGTCAATGTGAAACAACCTGGGATCATCCCAATCAGTGAATTATCAAGTCTTCACGTTGAAAAAGCATCAGATGTCGTGAAAGATGGCGACGAGTTAGAGCTTAAAGTAACAAAGGTCGAAGACGATGCTTTGATTTTATCGAAACGTGCTGTTGATGCAGACCGCGCTTGGGAAGACCTAGAGAAAAAGTTTGAAACAAAAGAAGTATTTGAAGCAGAAGTAAAAGACGTTGTCAAAGGTGGTCTAGTGGTCGACATTGGTGTTCGCGGATTTATTCCTGCGTCTCTTGTTGAGGCACACTATGTAGAAGACTTCACTGACTACAAAGGAAAAACACTCTCGCTTGTTGTGGTAGAGCTTGACCGCGAAAAAAACCGCGTGATTCTATCGCATCGTGCAGTCGTTGAGCAAGAACAATTAGACAAGAAGCAAGACTTCCTGCAAAAGCTTGCAGTAGGCAGTGTGATTGATGGAAAAGTGCAGCGCCTGACTGACTTTGGTGCATTTGTTGACATTGGCGGCATTGATGGATTAGTTCACATTTCTCAACTATCCCATGCGCATGTCGAAAAGCCATCTGACGTTGTTGAAGAAGGACAGGAAGTGAAAGTCAAAGTTCTTGCTGTTGACCGCGATAACGAACGTATCTCACTATCTATTAAAGAAACATTACCAGGACCTTGGAGCCAAATTGGTGAAAAGGTAAAACAAGGTGATGTTCTTGAAGGAACCGTTCAACGCCTTGTGAGCTTTGGAGCATTTGTTGAAATTCTGCCAGGTGTAGAAGGACTTGTGCATATTTCCCAAATTTCACACAAACATATCGGTACTCCTCAAGAAGTCCTTGAAGAAGGGCAGACTGTGAAAGTGAAAGTGCTTGATGTCAATGAAGATGAAGAGCGCATTTCACTTAGCATTCGTGAATTAGAAGAGAATCCTGAAAAACAAATCGAAGAGGATTACCGTCAATATCAGGCGAAAGAAGAAAATACAAGCGGATTCCAGCTTGGTGACCTGATTGGTGATAAACTCAATAAACTAAAATAATTTGGTGATCAAAATTGACGCGAGCAGAAAGAAAGAAACAGCATATTGAGCATGCTTTGTCGACTGGCCAGCATGCAGCAACAGGTTTACAAGATGTTTCCTTCGTTCACGCCAGTTTACCAGATCTTGCGACATCACAAATTGATACACATACGACAATTGGCGGACTGACTTTCGGTTCGCCAATTTTTATCAATGCAATGACTGGTGGAGGCGGAGAATCGACCTATGAGATTAATCGCTCTTTATCTATCGCAGCGAAGGAAACCAATATTCCAGTAGCAGTCGGATCACAAATGGCTGCACTGAAAGATGCAGACGAACGACGTACGTATGAAGTGGTTCGAAAGGTGAATCCAGATGGACTCGTTTTTGCCAATTTGGGCAGTGAGGCGACAATTCAGCAAGCACGGGATGCCGTTGACATGCTGGGGGCAAACATGCTCCAAATTCACTTAAACGTGATTCAAGAGATTGTCATGCCTGAAGGAGATCGTGATTTCAGAGGTGCTGTTGAGCGGATCTCAGCCATTGCTGAATCAATTGAGGTGCCTGTTGTCGTCAAAGAAGTTGGATTTGGGATGAGTAAGGAAACAGCAAAGAAATTATTTGATGCTGGAGTTGCTGCTGTTGATGTAGGTGGATTTGGGGGAACGAATTTTTCTAAAATCGAGAACCTGCGCCGTCAAAAAGCACTTCGCTATTTTGACCAGTGGGGAATTCCAACTGCAGCGAGTCTGGCTGAAGTACATACAGCCTTTCCAGATCAAACCGTCCTAGCTTCTGGAGGCATTCAAGATGCTCTTGATGTGACAAAATCAATTGCTCTTGGTGCGTCTGCCGTTGGATTAGCCGGCTTTTTCTTAAAATCCCTGACGAGTGGAGGAGAAAAGGGCCTCATCTCTGATATCATTGATCTACAAGATGATGTGAAGATGTTGATGACAGTACTTGGCATGAAAACAATGGAGGAGCTAAGGCAAGCTCCGATTGTGCTTACAGGGGAAACAAGTCATTGGCTAAAAGAAAGAGGCGTGGATACTACGTACTATAGTTTAAGAAATAAGAAGACAAAGGACTAAATGAAATGTAGCCCTTTGTCTTCTTTTCAGTGTGAAAGAAAACTTTTTTTGTCTATGAAAGACAGCTGCTTTTTGCGGAGCGAATTTGACATTCGTGAGCACCAATGCGCAGGACTGACACTGAATGCGAGGGTTTGTCTGCACGCTGAGACATGTGGTAATCACATGTCTTTTTTTATTGATTTCTTTTGCGAGCGTCTTCCGGGCCTTCTAAAGTTGTTGCCCCTTTGTGATGAATGGATTGATCGCGATCAGATTCAACTCTTCTTGACGCCTTTAGGCGTTTTTCCTGTCTATCCTTACCCATCATACATCCCTCCTCAACTATTAGGGTGTCACCTCTTGTTTATTTCATGCAAATCCCGCACCTTCTCATACGTTTAAAAACTGGAGATTTTCCCATAATGTAATTGAGGTGATGAGGGTTGGAGGCATTGTACTATTATTGGTCAATATGGTTCGTTTGGATTATGGTGACATTTATCATGGAGAAAAGCACGTGGCGCAATGTACTGGGCGTATGTGTTCTCATTCATATTATATGCAGTCATGTCATGGTTTCTATTTTAGACATTAGGATCAATGCAGGATTTTTGATGACCTTTTTATATGCTTGCATGTCATTCGTGATCTTTAGGCCTGCTCATCGAATCATGCGAATCATGCAATTAGGTTCCATGGTCAGTGCGTATGCCTTTTTTATGATTTTTGCATTATATGATCCAGTTTGGTTCACGATAATAAAGGTGGACTGGGTTGTATTTGCCTTGCTGATCTTGATGTGTTTAACATATGGGCATCAGTTAACGGAACGGATCACTTTATGGATGATGGCTATATGTCTGGGGGAAGCCCTTTATGCGCTTACGATTCATCGCCTCACTTCTTCCATTGTCATAGGAGATCTCTCGTTTCTTTCCATGGCTGTTCAAGGAGCTGTCTTTCTATTAGGTGTAGGTCAGCTTGAAAAACTCTTGAACACCCGTTCATCTAGAAAACCAGTAAAAGGGGCTGCAAAATCAACATGACGGATTACACGTTTCCTGTAATTATTGGTGTCATCTTTGGGATGGCGGCTAGGCTTTATATGCTAAGAACTGATTATCGGCAATATCCCACATATATTCATGGACAAGTGATTCACATTGCGCTAGGTTTTATCGCATCAGGGCTTGGTGCTATTATTATGCCTGCGCTGATCCAGGAAGAATTCACTGCAATTACCTTTCTGACGCTTGCAGCCACGCAATTTCGTGATGTGCGTAATATGGAAAGAAATACATTGACCCAAATGGATTCGTATGAGCTTGTCTCACGAGGCAGTACATATATCGAAGGCATTGCGATCGCCTTTGAAAGTAGAAATTATATTGCCATTCTTACTGCCCTTATTACAACGACCGCCTGTATTTTCTTTTCGCTCGTCGTTGGGACAGTGGTCGGTATTCTTTGTTTTTTCATGGCAAAACTATTAATGTCAGGGAGCCAATTAAAGGATATCGTGAATATTCAAAAAGGGGAACTTCGTTTTGACGGCGCAGGACTTTACGTAAATGATATTTACATTATGAATATCGGGCTGCCTGAAAAGCAAAAATTGATTTTAGAGCATGGAATGGGGTTCATTTTGACTCCGAAGAATTTTAACTCGGCCACAACCATCGCAAACCTTGGGCAGCGGCAAGCTATCTTATTTGATTTATCCAACGTGCTTGGTGTATACCGAGATTCTGGTGAACCATCGCTTTGTCCGCTCGCAAAACGTGATCTGAATAATGGCACACTTGGCGTATTCATTTTACCGCAATGGCAGCGTGAAGATTTGGCTGTCCGTGTATTAGAAGAGGTGCCTATTTTAGAAAATGCCATTAGAATGCCGACAGATTTCATTAAAAAGAAAGTGAGGTAATAGGGCATGGCGAACACCATTGAACAATTTATATTGGCTGTGGCGACAACAAATAAAGAGCGGGTCATTGGCGGAACAGCCGTTTTTTTCTGTGAAAATAAAGAAGAGCTCGACATGTATGCCATGAATTTAGAGGCCATTTTAGATGGAATTGCACACGGCATTGGAGAAGATCTTTACTTGATCGTCAAACATTTTTAAGTTATTCATTGTGGTCTGATTAAAAATTGATATAATATATAAGTTGAACCCTTCATGTTTGAAGGGTTTATTTCATAAAACTGAATGAAAATTATAAATCCCGGTTGAAACATGATGATGAACATATTGAATCGCGGCTGGATTGAAAGGAAGGGTACTATGGGTAAACCTGTCGTAGCCATTGTTGGAAGGCCCAACGTTGGAAAATCTACAATTTTTAATCGAATCGCAGGCGAAAGAATATCGATTGTAGAAGACACACCTGGTGTAACAAGAGATCGAATCTATAGCTCTGCTGAATGGTTAAATTATGACTTTAATTTAATAGATACTGGTGGAATTGATATTGGAGATGAGCCGTTTTTGGCGCAAATTCGGCATCAGGCTGAAATCGCAATGGATGAAGCGGATGTTATTATCTTTATGGTCAATGGAAGAGATGGCGTCACATCTGCGGATGAAGAAGTCGCAAAAATTTTATATCGCACGAAAAAACCTGTCGTACTTGCTGTCAATAAATTGGACAACCCTGAAATGAGAAGCGACGTGTATGACTTTTATGCACTTGGATTTGGCGAACCGTATCCGATTTCTGGAACACACGGACTCGGTCTAGGTGATCTGCTTGATGCTGTCGCAGAGCATTTCAAAAACTTACCAGATACACAGTATGATGAAGAAGTGGTCCAGTTCTGCTTAATCGGCCGCCCAAATGTAGGGAAATCCTCTTTGGTGAATGCGATGCTCGGTGAAGAACGTGTCATTGTCAGCAACATTGCTGGTACAACAAGAGACGCTGTAGATACAATGTTTACGTACAACCAACGTGACTTTGTCATTGTCGACACAGCCGGTATGAGAAAAAAAGGGAAAGTATATGAAACAACAGAGAAATACAGTGTACTCCGTGCGTTGAAAGCCATTGATCGATCGGATGTTGTCGCTGTTGTTCTTGATGGTGAAGAAGGCATTATTGAACAGGATAAACGTATCGCCGGCTACGCACACGAAGCGGGTAAAGCCGTTGTGATCATTGTGAACAAGTGGGATGCTGTTGAAAAAGACGAGCGTACAATGAAGGAATTTGAGCAAAACATTCGCGAGCATTTTCAATTCCTTGATTATGCACCTGTCTTATTCATGTCTGCTCTTACGAAAAAGAGAATTCACACGTTAATGCCAACAATCATTACCGCTAGTGAAAATCATGCGATGCGCGTTCAAACTAACATTCTAAATGATATTATCATGGATGCCGTAGCAATGAACCCAACGCCGACCCATAACGGACAGCGTCTGAAAATTTACTATGCAACACAAGTGGCGATCAAACCGCCGTCCTTTGTTGTGTTTGTAAATGATCCAGAACTTATGCACTTTTCTTATGAGCGTTTCCTAGAAAACCGAATTCGAGATGCATTTGGTTTTGAAGGAACACCAATTAAAATATTTGCGAGAGCGAGAAAATAAAAAGGGTGAGCAGGATGAAGAAAATTTCAGTACTTGGAGCAGGGAGCTGGGGAACAGCTCTTGCGCTTGTATTAGCTGATAATCATCATGATGTACACATGTGGGGACATAGACAAGAATTAATTGATCAAATCAACGAGAAACATGAAAATCATGATTACTTGCCTAATGTTGCATTGCCAGCGTCTATTCAAGCGACAACAGATATGAAACAGGCACTAGAAGAGACAGATGCGATTATTGTCGCTGTGCCAACAAAGGCTATTCGAGAAGTATTGAAACAGGCAAATGAGTTCATTACGTCAAAGGTGCCATTTGTTCATGTCAGTAAAGGAATTGAACCAGATACGCTTCTTAGAATTTCTCAAATGATTGAACAAGAAGTCCCAGAAGCGAAAAGGGAAGCAGTGGTTGTCCTGTCAGGACCAAGTCACGCTGAAGAAGTTGGCTTGCGTCATCCGACAACTGTGACTGTCTCGTCAGAACATATTGAAGCGGCTCAATTTGTTCAAGACTTGTTCATGAACAATAATTTTAGAGTGTACACCAACCCTGATGTGATTGGGGTGGAAATTGGTGGGGCGCTGAAAAACATCATCGCTCTTGCGGCAGGGATCACAGATGGACTCGGATATGGCGATAATGCGAAAGCAGCGCTCATCACAAGGGGGCTTGCTGAAATCGCCCGCCTCGGCACAAAAATGGGAGGAAACCCTCTTACGTTCGCCGGATTAACAGGTGTTGGAGATTTGATTGTCACATGTACAAGTGTTCATTCGCGTAACTGGCGCTGCGGGAATTTACTCGGTAAAGGATATAAGCTCGAAGAAGTGCTTGAAAAAATGGGGATGGTTGTCGAAGGCGTCCGCACAACAAAAGGCGCTTATCAGCTCTCCAAAGAATACAAGGTCAGCATGCCGATTACAGAGGCTCTTTACGGCGTCCTATTTGAAGGGAAAAAGGTTGACGATGCTGTAGAATCCTTAATGGCACGTGTGAAAACACATGAGATGGAAGACCTTGTGAACATGTTCGAAAACCAAACAAAGTAATTGGAAGACTGAACTTAGGCGTGTAGAGGATGCAAGAAGGGGAAGACTTGCATAACATAACAATGAAGTTTGAATAGAGCTTTGCCTCTACAGAATGAGGAAAAATAGTCGACCTAATGACTGAAGCAGAGTCCCCCTCTTTGCTTCAGTTTTTTTATTCACTTTTTTCTGAATGATTGGAAAAATGATTGATATTTTACTTAATTTTGGTTTAGAATGAAATATAAACGCTTACAATTCGTTTATATTAAAGGGGGACAGGCACGATGAGTTTTGCTTTAATCAAGATGTGGTTTGCGCTTGGTTCAATGGGGCTCATGTTTTTAGCCGTTGTAACCATTTATTTGAGTAGGTTTAAGTTGAAGAGCCGATTTCTGAAAATAACAGCCTCAACTGTCGCGTACAGCTTAATGCTCATATCAGGTATTATTGTGTTTTTAGTTGTAGTTAGCGGGCCGGTCAATGAATAAAAAAAAAGGAAGAATGTGATGATCAAAGCAAAAATCAGTGTCATGCTGTTAACACTTATTTTACTTACGGGGTGCCTCTATCCAGAGAATCGCAAAGCTGAAAACCGCGTGCCATATAAAGAGCAGCTGCAAAGTGTGCAGACAGCGATTGAAGATTTTCAAAAAGCGACAAATGGCCTTTTACCGATTGAAACAAAAGAAGGCGACACACCGATTTATCAGAAGTATGTCATTGACTTTAAGCGTCTGTCACCAAGATATTTACATGATGTACCGTCGACATCTTTTGAAGGCGGGGGCGAATATATCTATGTCCTCACAGACGTCGAACAAAATCCAACGGTGAAACTGCTTGATGTCAAAATGACACAAACGATCAGTGAATTACGTCTAAGGATCAAAATATATCAAGATGAACATACATATCCGCCATATGGCAAAGTAGTATCCAAAGATTTATATACGTTAAATGAAAAAAAACTAGGGTTAAAAGCACCGCCTACAGTGACGAGCCCTGTCACGGGTGAATCACTTCCATTACTGATTTCCTCAAATGGCGAAATCTATGTTGACTATCGCAGTGATTTTGCCCAGATTTTGAAAAATACGAAACAAAAGCTGAAACCAGGTGAAAATATTCAAGATGTCTATTGGCAGGAAACCCCGTTTGTACCAGCGTTTTCTGTTCCATATACGATCAACAAAAAAGGTGAGCCGGCTTTTTTAGAAAAAAAGACGTCATAAACAAGAATGAACCTTTCTCCTCTGCATATAAATGAGGAGAAAGGTTTTTTTATGGCTAAACATACTCTCAAAACAAAAAAGGTGTCATATTCAAATAGGACAACGTCATACACATATATTGTCCTGACACCTTTCAAGCACCGTTTGATTGAAGTATAGAGTATTTTATTTGAAAACGAGGATAGCAAGTCCGGGAGGGGATCACTTGGAAAAAGTCGATATTTTCAAGGATATCGCTGAACGAACAGGAGGCGATATATATTTAGGAGTCGTTGGAGCTGTTCGTACAGGGAAATCTACGTTTATTAAAAAGTTTATGGAGCTCGTGGTGCTCCCGAATATCAATAATGAGGCAGACCGTGCAAGAGCACAGGATGAATTGCCGCAAAGCGCAGCAGGAAAAACGATTATGACCACAGAGCCAAAATTTGTGCCAAATCAAGCGGCATCCATTCACGTGAGTGACGGCCTGGATGTCAACATTAGGCTTGTCGATTGTGTAGGCTACACCGTGCCTGGTGCACGCGGGTATGAAGATGAAAATGGTCCGAGAATGATTAATACGCCGTGGTATGAAGAGCCAATCCCGTTTCATGAAGCAGCGGAAATTGGTACACGCAAGGTCATTCAAGAGCATTCAACCATTGGTGTTGTGATTACAACAGATGGATCCATTGGGGAAATCCCAAGACATGACTATATTGAATCAGAAGAACGTGTCATTGATGAACTCAAAGAAGTTGGAAAGCCGTTTATTATGGTGATCAACTCTGTGAGACCTTATCACCCTGAAACAGAAGCACTGCGGCAGGAACTTAGTCAAAAATATGATATTCCTGTACTCGCGATGAGTGTCGAAAGTATGAGAGAACAAGACGTCCTCAGTGTACTTCGTGAAGCATTATATGAATTCCCAGTGCTTGAGGTGAATGTGAACCTGCCAAGCTGGGTCATGGTACTAAAAGAAGATCATTGGCTAAGAGAGAGTTATCAGGATTCAGTGAAAGAAACCGTCAAGGATATTAAGAGATTAAGAGATGTTGACCGAGTGGTAGGTCAGTTCAGTGAATTCGATTTTATCGAAAGAGCGGGCTTAGCAGGCATTGAAATGGGTCAAGGGATCGCAGAAATTGATCTGTATGCGCCGGATGATCTATATGATCATATCCTAAAAGAAGTGGTTGGTGTGGAAATTAGGGGCAAAGATCACCTTCTTGAGCTCATGCAAGATTTTGCACATGCGAAAACGGAGTATGATCAAGTGTCTGACGCTTTAAAAATGGTGAAGCAGACTGGTTATGGAATTGCGGCACCAGCTTTGTCGGATATGAGTTTAGATGAGCCGGAAATCATTAGGCAAGGATCAAGATTCGGCGTCAGATTAAAAGCAGTCGCGCCATCTATTCATATGATTAAGGTAGATGTAGAAAGTGAGTTTGCACCGATTATCGGAACAGAAAAACAAAGTGAAGAGCTCGTCCGATACTTAATGCAAGACTTTGAAGATGATCCGCTTTCTATCTGGAATTCCGATATATTTGGACGCTCACTCAGCTCGCTTGTCAGAGAAGGCATTCAAGCAAAACTTTCGCTAATGCCGGAAAATGCAAGGTATAAACTAAAGGAAACGCTTGAACGAATTATTAACGAAGGATCAGGCGGTCTGATCGCGATTATTCTATAGGATGTGAGACCTCTCATTGATGGGGGTCTTTTTTTGCGTGCAGGTGAAGTCATAAAAAGACAATTGTATAAAGATTAGTCAGATTCAGGCTGAAATTAGGAATATTCGTTCGCAAAAGTGCCCTTAATCCTTGACGAATAAGGATTCTTCCCTTTAAAATGCTTGATATGGTATTTCATATGTGTTAATCTACTTACAGAAAATCTTCACTTTGTTGGACAAACATTCCTTCAAAGAGAAGTTTTCTAATGAAAAGCCATGTATGACGCTTTCTAGACGCTCTTTTTTTCAAAAAAAGTGTATAGAAAGAAGATGAATTGTGAAGAAATGATAACAATCTATTGAATGCATATTTTTGGGAGGAGGTGAAAGGCATGAACAAGACAGAACTTATTAACGCGGTTGCTGAAGCAAGCGAGTTATCTAAAAAAGACGCGACAAAAGCAGTTGATTCTGTTTTTGATACAATTTTAGATGCACTTAAAAATGGTGACAAAATCCAACTTATTGGTTTTGGTAACTTTGAAGTACGTGAGCGTTCAGCTCGTAAAGGACGTAACCCACAAACTGGTGCAGAGATCGAAATCCCTGCAAGCAAAGTACCTGCTTTCAAACCAGGTAAAGCACTTAAAGACGCGGTGGCAGGTAAATAATCGTTATGTGTAATGATCCTATTGAAGGAGTTATACATATACAGTTTCACACTGGTCTAGAAAAGCCCCTTTGATAAGGGGCTTTTCCTTTTGAATCAAATGGTTTGTTTAGAACGCTCTCCTTTGCTTTTAGGATCTGAAGTGTGCTAGAATCTGAATGAAATGTAATCGCCTTTGGAGGATATAATACATGAGTGAAATAAATAAAGAATTAATCGAACACGCGGTACGCGATATATTAAAAGCAATCGGAGAAGATCCAGATCGTGAGGGACTTCTTGATACCCCAAAACGAGTAGCAAAAATGTATGAAGAAGTGTTCTCGGGATTAAATGAAGATCCAAAAGAACATTTTAAAACCATTTTTGGTGAAGATCATGAAGAACTTGTTCTTGTGAAAGATATTGCTTTTCATTCAATGTGTGAACACCATCTTGTGCCATTCTATGGCAAAGCCCATGTCGCTTATATTCCGCGCGGCGGAAAAGTAACGGGACTTAGCAAGCTGGCGAGAGCAGTAGAAGCCGTGGCAAAGCGCCCGCAGCTTCAGGAGCGCATTACATCAACGATTGCAGATAGTATGGTGGAAACTTTAAATCCACATGGTGTGATGATTGTCGTTGAAGCAGAGCATATGTGTATGACGATGCGCGGAGTGAAGAAGCCCGGCGCTAAAACAGTCACTTCAGCCGTACGTGGTACATTTGCAAATGATGCGGCAGCAAGAGCAGAAGTGCTTTCATTTATTAAAAACGACTAATCCATAGATGGAAGGTGAACAGATTGAGTGAAAATAAAGCATCTGATTTTGTGGTGATTAAAGCCATTGATAATGGTGTCAATGTGATCGGCTTAACTAGAGGTTCCGATACAAGATTTCACCATTCCGAAAAGCTCGATAAAGGTGAAGTCATTATCGCACAATTTACTGAGCACACATCAGCCATCAAAGTGCGGGGCGATGCTGTCATTCAAACAAGCTTCGGTGAAATTCAAAGCGAAGCAAAGAAATAACGCACGACTATGCACTTGATAGCATGAAAGTCAGGCCTGATATGGTATAATAAATCTCTATACAATGTAGAGAGCTACATATGAAACTGTAATTTTTGGGACAAGGGTGATATCTTTGCAAGACATCTACGGAATTTTATCTAATCTGAATATAAAATTAAACAAAAAGCTTTCTCATCCTTATTTGGCGAAGCATTTGCGTGCGCCGCTCATCGATGAAGATAAGCTCCTTCTTTTTCATGCAATGTTTGATGAAGCTCAAATCGATGCTGAGAAAAAAGAAAATTATATTTTAACGGCGATGCTTGTGCAAATTGCCCTTGATACCCATGACGAAGTCACAACTGCTGCAGCCATCAAACAAGACGAGTTCAAAAATCGTCAGTTGACCATCCTAGCAGGAGACTATTTCAGCGGTCTCTATTACTCTCTTCTCTCTGACATGAAAGATATTTACATGATCCGTACTCTCGCCACGGCGATCAAAGAGATTAATGAACATAAAATTAGACTATATGATCGATCCATTCAAGATGCAGCCCACTTTTATAAAAGTGTTGCTACAGTAGAATCTGCGCTATTCCAAAGAATTTCTGAGCACTTTCAATTGACGCATTGGAATGAAATTGCAAGTCGCTTCCTTGTTTATAAACGTTTTATGAAACAAGCAGAAGACGACAAACATTTAAAACTTTTTTTGAACGATAGCTATACGGACGCCTATACATGTTTTGACAACTTTGAAAGTGAAGGCTATGAAAAGGCCAAACGATCAATCAAGGAGCATCTAGTTTCATCTCCGATCGTTCAAAAAGAGCTATTAAATCGCTTGGATCATATGAAAAATGAACCTGCGTACCATCAGAAAGTGGAAGAAGGGTAAGTCATGCAGCAATCAAAAGAACAGCGAGTACACGGTGTATTTGAAAAAATTTATAAAAACTATGACCAAATGAACTCTGTCATTAGCTTTAAACAGCATAAAAAATGGCGCGATAAAACAATGAAGCTCATGAATGTTCAAAAAGGAGCCAAAGCACTAGATGTATGCTGCGGAACTGCCGATTGGACGATTGCGCTTGCAGACGCTGTTGGAGAAACAGGCGAGGTCAAAGGCCTTGACTTCAGTAAAAATATGCTGAGTGTTGGCGAAACGAAGGTGAAAACAGGCGGCTACAATCAAATTGAGCTGCTCCACGGCAATGCAATGGAGCTTCCTTTTGAGGACAACTCATTTGATTATGTCACAATCGGTTTTGGCCTTCGAAATGTCCCTGATTACTTAACAGTGCTAAAGGAAATGACACGAGTGGTAAAACCCGGTGGAATGGTTGTCTGCCTTGAAACATCACAGCCTGAGATGATTGGGTTTAAACAAGGATATTATGTCTATTTCAAATACATCATGCCGCTCTTTGGCAAGCTGTTTGCCAAAAGCTATCAGGAGTATTCATGGCTTCAAGAATCAGCCAAAACGTTCCCTGGCATGAAAGAACTGGCGTCTCTTTTTGAAGAGGCCGGTCTGTCTGATGTCTCGTATCATCCATTTACAGGCGGTGTAGCAGCAACACATATCGGAAAGAAGCTTTGAATAAACGATATTTGGGTGAAAATAATGAAACTAAAAGCAATGATTTCTTTTCTAAATCATGATATCGATATAATTGAAAAAGAGCTTGAACAAACCGTTCGCTCTGATTATGCATTATTAAGTGAAGCCGGTCTTCATTTGCTGCAAGCGGGCGGAAAACGAATCCGCCCCGTTTTTGTTCTCCTTTCAGGCATGTTTGGTGACTATGATATTAATAAAATTAAATATGTAGCCGTAGCGCTTGAATTAATTCATATGGCATCACTTGTCCATGACGATGTCATTGATGATGCAGAACTAAGAAGAGGAAAACCGACGATTAAAGCAAAATGGGACAACAGAATTGCGATGTACACGGGGGATTACTTATTTGCAAGGTCACTCGAGTACATGACGAAAATCAATCACCCAATGGCACATGAAATTTTGTCAAAAATGGTCGTCGAGCTCTGTCTTGGGGAAATAGAACAAGTCAAAGATAAATACAACATGGACCAAAACCTTCGTACATATTTAAGAAGAATTAAACGAAAAACAGCCTTGCTTATTGCAGGCAGCTGCCAATTAGGTGCGATTGCAGCTGGAACAGATGAAAAAACACATAAAGCCCTTTACTGGTTTGGGTACTATGTTGGTATGTCGTACCAGATCATTGATGATGTCCTTGATTTTACATCAACTGAAGAAGAATTAGGCAAACCTGTTGGCGGGGACCTTTTACAAGGAAATGTCACTCTTCCCGTTTTATACGCGCTTCAGAACCCGACGTTAGAAGGTCAATTGAAGCTGATCAATAGTGAAACGACGGAAAAGCAGCTGAAACCTGTGATTGAACATCTCAAACAAACAGATGCGATCGACCGTTCCATTCGAGTGAGTGAAATGTATTTGAAAAAAGCATTTGAACAGCTCGATCAACTTCCGCGCGGGCGGGCTAAATCTTCATTAGCGTCGATTGCAAAATATATAGGTAAACGAAAATTCTGATCAACGTTTCGTTGATTGGTTTTTTTGTGAAATTTTTTGTCAAAAATTGATTATTATAAAAAAAAATGATACGATCACTTTGTAACAATGTAAGCCTATACATACATAATGACGGGGTGGAAAACGTATATGGACAAAACATTTCTTATGGTCAAGCCTGATGGTGTGGAAAGACAATTAATCGGTGAAATTGTGTCAAGATTCGAAAAAAAGGGGCTTCAGCTTGTTGGAGCAAAGCTCATGAGCATTCCAAAAGAAGTAGCAGAAACACATTACGGAGAGCATAAAGAAAAACCATTTTTCGGTGAATTGGTTGACTTTATTACGTCAGGACCTGTATTTGCGATGGTATGGCAAGGTGAACAAGTCGTTGACGTAACAAGGCAGATAATTGGAAAGACAAATCCGAAGGAAGCGCTTCCAGGAACAATAAGAGGCGACTATGGATTAACTGTTGGCAAAAACATTATCCATGGCTCAGACTCACCAGAAAGTGCCGAAAGAGAAATCAACCTTTTCTTTAAACAAGAAGAACTGACAAACTGGGATCAAACGATCTCAAGCTGGATTTATTAATGTTCAAGCCAAAGTGTTCATCAAATGATCACTTTGGCTTTTTTATATTGAGATTTCTATCCGAATTTTCGCATGAGATGATACAAATTTATGATAAAAACAGCTATACTAGGACAAAGATAGATGAGACAGGAGAGGACATTGATGGATCAGTATCAAGTATTTGTTGGAAAATGGAAAAAACTAACTGGGGTAGATCTGAATTTATATAAAGAAGCGCAAATGAAACGAAGATTAACATCTCTTTATGATAAAAAAGGATATAAAGATTTTGAGGCATTTGCGTCTGCTCTTGAAAAGGACAAAGCGCTATTAGATGAAACGATGGATCGAATGACGATCAATGTGTCAGAATTTTACCGAAACTATCAGCGCTGGGAAGTACTTGATCAAAAAATCCTGCCGCTGCTTTCAAAAAACAGCGGCACCCTAAAAATATGGAGTGCAGCTTGCTCTACTGGAGAAGAACCGTATACACTCTCAATGTTGCTATCAAGCCATCCGCTTGTGAAGGACTTCCAAATTATTGCAACGGATATAGATGATAAAGTCCTGCAATCTGCGCAAAAAGGAATATATCATGAACGATCTTTGCAAGAGGTGCCAGATCAAATCAAGCAAAAATATTTCACCAAAGAAGATTCTTCATTTTACACGGTGAAGGATGAGATTCGAAAGCACATTCAATTTAAGAAACACAACCTTTTAGCAGATCCATATGAAAAACAGCTGGATCTCATCGTGTGCAGAAATGTCCTCATCTACTTTACAGAAGAGGCGAAAGAAGAAATTTACTTAAAAATGAGCAGCAGTTTAAAGCAAAACGGCGTATTATTTGTTGGTTCTACAGAACAAATTTTTCACCCAGAAAAGTTTGGATTAACCTCTGCTGATACTTTCTTTTATCAAAAGAAGGGGTAGTAGCTGACTTTTTAGTAGGAAGTGTGTTATCATAGTTTTACTTAAAAGCGTTAATGCGATGAAGGGAGAATAAGTCATGAGGTACTTAACAGCAGGTGAATCACATGGTCCACAACTGACCACAATTATTGAAGGAGTTCCAGCGGGACTTTACATAGAGCAGGATGACATCAATTATGAACTGGCTAGAAGACAAAAAGGTCATGGCCGCGGAAGAAGAATGCAGATTGAAAAAGACCAAGCGAAAGTGTTAAGTGGTGTCCGCCACGGGAAAACATTAGGTTCTCCTATTGCACTTGTTGTTGAAAATAATGATTGGAAGCACTGGACAAAGGTCATGGGTGCAGAGCCGATTACTGAAGAAGAAGAGAGTGAAATGAAGCGTCAAATCTCTCGTCCAAGACCAGGGCATGCGGATTTAAATGGTGCGATTAAATATGGTCACCGTGATATGAGAAACGTATTAGAGCGCTCATCAGCACGCGAGACAACGGTTCGTGTAGCAGCAGGTGCAGTAGCGAAACAAATTTTGGCTCACCTTGGAATCAAAGTGGCTGGTCACGTCCTTGAAATTGGTGGAGTAAAAGCTTCCCATACCGCTTATGAATCTATTGAAGATTTGCAAAAAGTAACAGAAGAATCACCTGTTCGCTGCTATGACAGTGAAGCTGGTCAAAAAATGATGGATGCCATTGACGAAGCGAAGCAAAACGGCGATTCAATTGGTGGTATTGTCGAAGTCATCGTTGAAGGGATGCCAGTTGGGGTCGGCAGCTATGTGCACTATGACCGCAAACTGGATAGCAAGCTTGCAGGCGCAGTACTGAGTATCAACGCTTTTAAAGGAGTTGAATTCGGTATTGGCTTTGAGGCGGCTTCTAAAAATGGCAGTGAAGTTCATGATGAAATCATCTGGGATGAAGAAAAAGGCTATACGAGAAAAACAAATCGCTTAGGTGGTCTTGAAGGCGGAATGTCAACTGGCATGCCAATCGTCGTAAGAGGGGTTATGAAACCAATCCCAACCTTATACAAACCATTGCAAAGCGTGGATATTGAGACAAAAGAACCTTTCTCTGCAAGTATTGAGCGTTCTGACAGCTGTGCTGTTCCAGCCGCAAGTGTTGTCGCAGAAGCAGTCGTTGCATGGGAAATCGCCAATGCAGTGGTTGAGCAGTTTGGTCTTGATCAAATTGACCGCATTAAAGAAAATGTGGACAAAATGCGCCAGCTTCAGAGGGAGTTTTAATGAAAACACTGGAAGTGAAGACGTCTTCAGCCACTTATCCTGTATATATCGGTGATGGGATTAGACAAAATATCGTAGACTTGATTACTTCCACTGGGCGATCCTACACGAAGCTCTTCATCGTGACAGATTCAGCCGTCGATGCCCTTTATGGAGATGAAATGGTTCAATTACTTAAACAGAAATGGTCTGTACAAAAAGTAGTGGTGCCAAACGGAGAACAATCAAAATCTTTTGCGCAGTTTGAGCAGATTCATACGAAAGCTATCCAATTTCAACTCGACCGCTCCTCATGCATCATTGCATTAGGAGGCGGGGTGATTGGAGACTTGGCTGGCTTTGCTGCTGCCACTTATATGAGAGGCATTGATTTTATTCAAGTACCGACCACGCTGCTTGCACATGATAGTGCAGTCGGCGGAAAAACCGGAATCAATCATCCGCTCGGCAAAAATTTAATTGGTGCGTTTCATCAACCGGCTGCTGTCATTTATGATACAAGTATGCTAGAGACACTCTCACCAATAGAGCTGAGATCAGGCTTTGCAGAAGTGATAAAACATGCACTGATTTCAAGTGAAGTCTTTTTATCAGAACTGATGTCCATTCGTTCGTTGACAGAATTATCAAAGGATGAACTGGCACATATGCTTTATCAAGGGATTCAAGTGAAGGCATCCATTGTTCAAGAAGATGAAAAAGAACAAGGTGTGCGGGCATACTTGAATTTAGGTCATACACTAGGGCATGCCATTGAAGCGGAGTATGGATACGGTGCGATCACGCATGGAGATGCCATTGCAATTGGCATGCAGTTTGCTTTATATGTCAGTGAAAAAGAGCAAGGACTCAGCCTAGATCGTGAGAAACTTAAATTGTGGATGAAAGAACTAGGGTTCCCAGTACAAGTCACACAAACGATTTCAACCAAAACATTTGTCGATCGCATGATTGGTGATAAGAAGGCAAGAGGCGGGAGTGTTCAGTTTGTTTTGCTAAAACAAGTTGGAGACGTCACCCTGCAATCTTTCACAAAAGATGAGCTGTATCACTGGCTCGAAGAATGGAAACGGGAGGAGGGCTGTCTATGATGTTTCGCGGGATACGCGGGGCTACAACTGTGACAGAAGATACAGAAACAGAAGTGTTAACCAAAACGAAGCAGCTGCTAGAAGCGATCATTTCAAAAAATCAAGTAGATCCAGAGCGTGTCGTGCAGATCTTGATTTCAGCTACACAAGATATTCACTCTGTTTTTCCAGCAAAAGCACTCAGGCAGTTTGAAGGATGGACCTATGTGCCTGTCACTTGTATGCAAGAGCTTGACATTGATGGAGGTCTAAAGAAGTGTATTCGCGTTTTAATGACCGTTCAGACAGATGTCAAGCAGGAAGACATCCAGCACGTATACTTGGAAGAGGCTGTCACGCTTCGGCCTGATTTACAGTTGACAAAAAACAAGGAATTATAATACGATATGAACAGCCGAAGTTTACACACAGGTGTGAACGGCATTGCAAGCTTAGAGAAGATGAGAATGAGACTAGGGTAGTTGAGATGAGTAGAGTTGAGCAGAGATACGATACTTCTATTTAATCATACTGCCTAAAAGAGCGAAGCCTCTTTTAGGCTTATTTCGTATACTCAAACAAATCCTCAAGATGTCCCCTCATTCTCCTTAATTCCATTTAAGGAGTGTGCTTATGAAATCCCAATCAAGCCTTACCCAATTTTTAAGAGACAGTCAGTTTTACAAAACCATCCCGATTGTTGAAACCATTACAGTTGATACGCTCTCACCCATTCAAATTGTTGAGAAACTGAAACAGGATATTGTGTATTTGCTAGAAAGCAAAGACGAATCTTCTAGCTGGTCGAGATATTCCTTTATCGGATTACATCCTTTTTTAACATTACATGACGAGCAAGACCATTATATTGCTCGTGACGCTGCGGGAAAGTCAGTGATGCAAAAAGCGGAGCTGAAAGAGTTGCTTGACTGGATGAAAGAGCAATATCAAATCAAGACACCTGAAATTGATATCCCATTTACTGGCGGAGCCGTAGGGTACTTAAGTTACGACCTCATTCCCAACATTGAGCCGTCTGTCAAGCCGCATCCGAATGCATCAATAACAGATAATTGCACATTATTTGTTTGCCAAACAATGATCGCATTTGATCACGAAACAAACCAAGTTCATTTTATTCAGTACACGCAGCTGAACGGTCATGAAACAGAGGAAGAAAAAATTCTGGTTTATCGAGAAAATCAAAAGCAGCTTGAACTGATGATACAGCAGCTTCATACAAAAATTGATATGAAAGAACTGATTATCTCAGGGAATTTGAATGAACCCCCTTCGTTTGAACAGGTGACGTCTACCTATGAAAAAGCAAAATTTTTAAAGGATGTCGAAAAAATCAAGGAGTATATTCGAGCGGGTGATATCTTCCAGGGTGTACTTTCTCAGCGTTTTGACATTCCAGTGACAGTGAGCTCATTTGAATTATATCGTGTGCTTCGGATCGTCAATCCATCACCGTATATGTATTTTATGAAATTAAAAGATCGAGACTTAGTCGGAAGCTCGCCAGAACGATTAATCCATGCGAAAAACGGCCACTTAGAAATCCATCCAATTGCTGGTACAAGAAAACGAGGAATGACAAAAGAAGAAGATGATGCACTAGCAAGAGAGTTGCTCGATGATGAAAAAGAAAAAGCAGAACATTACATGCTGGTGGATCTGGCTCGAAATGATGTGGGACGTGTGGCAGAATACGGCAGTGTGTCTGTCCCAACTTTTACAAAAGTCGTGAATTTTTCGCACGTCATGCACATTATTTCTATTGTGACAGGGAAGCTGAAGCAGGATACACATCCAGTAGACGCACTTATGTCCGCTTTTCCAGCAGGCACATTGACAGGCGCCCCCAAAATTAGGGCGATGCAATTATTAAACGAAATGGAGCCTGAGCCAAGAGAGACGTATGGCGGCTGTATTGCCTATATTGGTTTCGACGGCAATATCGATTCCTGTATTACCATTCGCACAATGAGCGTCAAACATCAGACTGCTTCTATACAAGCAGGTGCCGGCATTGTCGCTGATTCCGTTCCAGAAAACGAATGGGAAGAGACGTGTAATAAGGCAGGAGCACTTCTAAAAGCCATTCAGCTTGCTGAACATATTTTCTCAGAAAAGGAGAGTGTGCCAAATGAATCAACGACTATCAGCTCTTGTTAATGGAGGAAAACTATCAGAAAAAGAAGCGAATGGCCTGATGCATGATATGATGAGCGGCTCGTTAACAGATACTGAAGTCGCTGCTAGTCTATCTATTTTAGCGCATCGAGGAGAAACCGCTGAAGAAATGACAGGCTTCGTGAAAGCCATGAGGCAGCATGCAGCACCAGTAGAAAGGTCACTTGATGTCGTTGATACGTGCGGGACAGGAGGCGACGGTTTATCAACATTTAATATATCAACAGCCGCTGCCATCGTTGCTTCGGCTGCTGGGGCGAAAATCGCCAAGCACGGAAATCGTTCCGTCTCCTCTAAAAGCGGGAGTGCTGACGTGCTAGAATGTCTTGGTATTCAAATTCAATCCACACCTGAAGAAACAAGACGGCAAATACAGCAGAAAAACATGGGCTTTTTATTTGCACCGCTCTATCATTCTTCTATGAAACAAGTAGCCACCGTACGCAAGCAGCTCGGATTTCGGACGGTATTTAACTTATTAGGACCGCTTTGCCACCCGATGCAGGCCAAAAAGCAAATCATCGGTGTGTATGCAAAGGAAAAGGCAAAGCTCATGGCGAAAGCTCTTGCTCCTTTAGAGCCAGAACATGTCCTGTTTGTTTGCGGAGATGATGGGCTGGATGAATTAACCATTACAGCAAATTCATACATCATTGAACTCAAAAAAGGTGTCATGACAGAATATACGTTAAACCCAGAAGACTTCGGACTTGAAAAAGGGCATTTATCAGACATTCAGGTTCAATCACCAGAAGAAAGTGCCAAATTGATTCAGAATATATTGAATTATCAAGCGGGTGGAGCACCGCTTCATATTACAGCGCTTAATGCTGGGGCCGCATTATATGTGGCAGGAAAAGCAGAGAGTCTGATGGCAGGCACAATGAAAGCATTAGAAACGATCAAAAACGGATCAGCTAAAGAACAATTAGCCCGTCTAAAACAAAAAACGAAAGAGGAAGAGATCTATGCTTAATCAAATTATCGCCCGTAAAAAAGAACATGTGCAAACCTTGCAATTACCTGAGGAAGGACATTATGAAAGACAATCATTTAAAGAAGCCCTTATGAATCCTCACCGGTCGATCGGACTGATTGCTGAGGTGAAAAAAGCGTCTCCTTCCAAAGGAATCATTCAGCCTCATTTTGATCCTTTACAGACAGCAAAAGCATACGAAGCATCAAATGCAGATTGTTTATCTGTCTTAACGGATGAACCGTTTTTCCAAGGGAAAAACGAATATTTGTCTCTTATTAAAGAACACATCACACGTCCTATTTTAAGAAAAGATTTCATTATTGACTCTATACAAGTAGAAGAATCGAAACGGATAGGGGCAGATGCCATTTTATTAATTGGAGAGGCGCTTGAGCCGCAAAAGCTGTATGAGCTCTATACAGAAGCGAAAGAAAAAGGACTGGATGTCCTCGTTGAAGTACATGCAGCACATACACTAGAAAAGATCTTACACCTATTCACTCCTGAGATTATCGGTGTGAACAACCGGAATCTCAATACGTTTACAACAACTGTTGAACAAACAAAAGAGATCGCGCCACTTGTTCCAAAAGACGTATTACTAGTAAGTGAAAGCGGGATAAAGACATTTGATGCTCTGACCTTTGTGAAACAGCACGGAGCAAATGCCGTTCTTGTTGGTGAATCTTTAATGAGGGAACAATCACAGGAGAAAGCCGTTCAGGCATTGTTCGGAGAATGAAGAAAAGTAAGCCTTACTTAAAATATTGCGGGGCTGTCTCACAAGAGGATGTTGCATGCATCTCGCAATCTCAAGCGGATGCCATCGGTTTTATTTTTGCGCCGAGTAAAAGACGAGTTGATCCAGATCAAGTGAAACACTGGCTGTCAAAAGTAAAATGCAAAAAAGAGATAGTGGGGGTATTTGTGAATGAAAAAACACCAAAAGTGTGCGAGATCACAAACAACCTCCCCTTAGATATTGTGCAGCTCCATGGCGATGAGACGCCAGAAGATGCAAGCGACATCAAACAACAAACGAAGGCGCTCGTTTGGAAAGTGTTCCATCACGAGCCCGATGTAAACAACACACTTGAACATATGACGGCATTTGCTCCAAGTGTCGACGGCTTTCTCATTGATGCGAAAGTAAAAGGAATGAGAGGCGGTTCTGGAACAGCTTTTGCATGGGAGGCGGTGCCTTCATATGTTCAGCATGCAAAACAACTGGGGAAAACTTGCGCCATTGCTGGCGGGATCACGCCAGACACCATAATAGATCTGCTTGCTTTTGGTCCAGACGCCATAGACCTTTCAAGCGGTATAGAAGAAAACGGAAAGAAAAGCAGTACAAAGATGAAAGTGCTCGAAGAAAGGATGTTGAACCATGTACGCATATCCAAATGAGATTGGCAGATATGGAGAATTTGGAGGGAAATTCGTTCCTGAAACGCTCATGCAGCCACTAGAAGAGATCGAACAAGCTTTTCGTGAATTAAAAGAAGACCCTGCTTTTCAAAAGGAATATATATCGCTTTTGAAAAACTATTCAGGCAGACCAACTGCACTCACATACGCTGATCAATTATCGGCATATCTCGGTGGTGCTAAAATCTATTTAAAAAGAGAAGATTTAAACCATACAGGCGCTCATAAAATTAACAATGCGCTTGGGCAGGCACTGCTAGCGAAAAAAATGGGGAAATCAAATATCATCGCCGAAACAGGAGCAGGTCAGCACGGTGTAGCTGCTGCAACAGTGGCCGCAAAATTCGGTTTATCCTGCACTGTATTTATGGGAAAAGAAGATGTGGAAAGACAATCACTGAATGTGTTCCGAATGAAACTGCTCGGCGCTGAAGTCATACCTGTCACAAGTGGGAACGGAACATTAAAGGATGCAACCAATGAAGCCATCCGCTATTGGGTCCAGCATTGCAGTGACCACTTTTATATGATCGGCTCAGTCGTTGGACCTCATCCGTATCCTCAAATCGTCAGTGAATTTCAGCGGATGATCGGAGATGAGGCAAAAGCGCAGATACTTGAAAAGGAAGGGCAGCTTCCTCATAAAGTCGTTGCCTGTGTTGGTGGCGGGAGCAATGCGATAGGGATGTACCGGGCGTTCTTAGATGAAGAGGTCGATATCATTGGTGTAGAAGCTGCTGGGAAAGGAATCGACACTCCGCTTCATGCAGCGACCATCACGAAAGGGACAAAAGGTGTCATACATGGATCTTTGACATACTTGATCCAAGACGAATTTGGTCAAATTATTGAGCCTTATTCGATTTCAGCTGGATTAGACTATCCGGGGATCGGACCAGAGCATGCGTATTTGCATGCGAGCGGCCGGGTTCAATATGTGAGTGCGACAGATCAAGAAGCACTAGATGCGTTAAAGCTGCTCACAGAAAAAGAAGGAATCCTGCCAGCGATCGAATCTGCACATGCTTTAGCAAAAGCGTTTGAAATGAGCCAGAACATGAGTGAAGACGACATTGTTCTTGTCTGCTTGTCAGGCAGAGGAGATAAGGACGTGCATACATTAATGAATGTGCTTGAAAGTGAGGGTGAAACAAAATGATCACATTTCAATTAGAGCAAGGTCAGAAATTATTTATTCCATTTATTACAGCGGGTGATCCATCAGAAGAGATCACCATTGATTTAGCCCTCGCGCTTCAAGCAGCAGGGGCACATGCGATTGAACTAGGTGTTCCGTATTCCGATCCGTTAGCGGACGGCCCCGTCATTCAAAGAGCTTCTAAAAGAGCACTTCATCATGATATGAATATCGTAAAAGCGATAGAATTAGCAGGAAAGATGAAAAAAAACGGCATAAAAATTCCTGTAATTCTATTTACGTATTATAATCCTGTGTTACAATTAGACATAGAATACTTTTTCGCTTTACTGCGCAAAAATCATATTTCGGGACTCTTAACACCCGACTTGCCTTTTGAAGAGAGCAGCGAGCTGCAGAAGAACTGTCAAGCACACGACATTTCATATATATCACTCGTTGCACCAACAAGCAAGGAACGATTAGAAAAAATTGTAGAGCAGGCAGAAGGTTTTGTGTATTGTGTTTCATCTCTCGGCGTCACAGGCGTCAGACAATCTTTCGACGCATCGATTACAGATTTTATTCAACAAGTGAAACAGTTGAGTCAAATACCAGTTGCTGTAGGTTTTGGTATTTCAACAAGAGAACAAGTAGACTCAATGAATAAAATGAGTGATGGTGTCGTTGTCGGCAGTGCGCTTGTCAAAAAAATTGAAGAGCTTCAAGAACAATTAGTAGCAAGTGATACACGCCAAGAGGCTTTAAGAGAATTTGAAACATATGCAAAAACATTTAGTCCCCTCTATTCATTCAAATGAGGTGAAACATTTTGCAAATCAAAGATCAATTAAAACAGCTAAAACCGTATCAACCTGGGAAACCAATTGAAGAGGTCAAAAAAGAATATCAATTAGACAAAATTGTGAAATTGGCTTCAAATGAAAACCCTTTTGGATGTTCCACACATGCAAGAGAGGCCATACAAGCTGAACTTGAACATTTAGCGATTTATCCAGACGGATACAGCGCAAGTTTAAGAACGGAACTGGCTGAGTTTCTTCAAGTAAATGAAAAACAATTAATATTCGGGAATGGCTCAGATGAACTTGTGCAAATTATTGCTAGGGCATTCCTTGATCAACATACAAATACGGTGATCCCATCCCCGTCATTCCCGCAATACCGTCACAATGCAGTGATTGAGCATGCAGAGATTAGAGAAGTACCACTTCTAAATGGTGGAGCTCATGATCTAAAGGGAATGCTGGATGCGATGGATGACAACACAAAAGTCGTTTGGGTGTGTAACCCGAATAATCCGACAGGAAATCATTTGTCAGAGTCTGAGCTCGTATCGTTTTTAGATCAAGTGCCTGCTCACGTGCTTGTCGTTCTAGATGAAGCATATTTTGAATATGTTCGCGCGGAAGACTTTCCGAACAGTTTATCTCTATTAAAAGCCTATCAAAATGTCATTGTACTGCGCACGTTCTCTAAAGCATATGGACTTGCGGCACTTCGAGTAGGTTATGGGGTTGCCTCAGAGGAGTTGATTACCGCCATTGAACCTGCGAGAGAGCCCTTTAATACAAGTCGTATCGCTCAGGCAGCTGCACGTGCAGCCATTAAAGATCAAGACTTCATTCAATCGTGCAGACAAAAAAATGAAGCAGGTCTCAAACAATATCAAGATTTTGCAGACCGTTTTGGATTATTTATCTATCCATCTCAAACAAACTTTGTGCTGATTGATTTTAAAAGAGATGCAGATGAGCTGTTCAATGCACTTTTGAAAAAGGGCTATATCGTTCGATCTGGTCAAGCTCTCGGATTCCCAACTTCTTTACGTATTACTGTTGGAACAAAGGAGCAAAATGAAGAAATCCTAACTACACTTGCCGATTTATTACAAGGCATTCGTGCGTAGCATAACAATGAAGTCATATCCTGTTTATGGGATATGGCTTTCGTTGTAACTCATCCAATATACATATAAGCTATTGAAACAGCTTGTTTAATTTACGCGAAAAATCAGGTGATGAACATGAATGAAGCAAACGAAACCATATTAATCGCTGGGCTTGGTTTAATTGGTGGTTCTATTGCACTGTCGATAAAAAAAGAATTTCCACATAAAAAAATTGTAGGCTATGATGTCTCTAAAGAACAAATGATTGCTGCAACAAAACTAGGAATCATCGACGCGACTGCCGAGTCCTTGATGGAAGGCTTAAAAGCATCAGCAACGATTATTTTGGCAACGCCAGTACAACAAACCGTCAAAATGTTAAGTGATATTGCAGCATCTGGTATTGAAAGAGAGCTCACGATTACGGATGTAGGGAGCACAAAGCAAAAGGTCGTTCACTTTGCTGAAAAAACGTTGCCTGATCATTACCAATTTATTGGCGGGCATCCGATGGCAGGGTCTCATAAGTCAGGTGTCATTGCAGCAAAAGACTTTTTATTTGAAAATGCATTCTACATTTTAACGCCAGCAAAAGTAACAAGTCGTCAAGCTGTTGACCGTTTGAAGGATCTACTGAAGGGAACCAATGCTCATTTCATTGAAATGACACCCGAAGAACATGATGCTGTGACAAGTGTGATTAGTCACTTTCCACATATCGTCGCTGCCAGTCTTGTGCATCAAGCGCATCATTTTGAAGAAGAATTTCCTCTTGTAAAACGGTTTGCTGCTGGAGGCTTTCGAGATATTACCCGTATTGCATCAAGTAATCCTGCAATGTGGCGCGATATCCTTTTGCACAATAAAAACAAGATTTTAGACCGATTTCATGAATGGAAAAAAGAGATTGACCGCATTGAATCCTTTGTGCAACAAGAAGATGCTGAGGGGTTATTCTCTTATTTCCAAGAGGCCAAGGAATATCGCGACGGCCTGCCTCTGAGGAAAAAAGGAGCGATCCCTGCTTTTTATGATCTTTATGTCGATGTGCCGGATCATCCAGGTGTTATTTCGGAAATTACAGGATATCTAGCAAATGAAAACATCAGTATTACAAATATCCGTATTATTGAAACGCGAGAAGACATTAACGGGATTTTACGCATTAGTTTTCAAACAGATAACGATCGAAAGCGGGCAGAACTCTGTATAAAAAATAGAGCAAATTACGATACATTTTATGCTGATTGAGGTGAGGAACATGAAAATTCATAAAAGTGCTCCTATGAATGGAGAAATTCATATTCCAGGAGATAAATCCATTTCTCATAGATCTGTGATGTTTGGCGCTATTGCTGACGGGACTACAGTAGTAAAAAACTTTCTTCCTGGCGCTGATTGTTTAAGCACGATCGATTGTTTTAGAAAGATGGGTGTCGACATCGAACAAAAAGGTACAGATGTTGTCATTCATGGTAAGGGACTAAAAGGACTTAAAGAGCCGAGTGATATTCTCGATGTCGGTAACTCTGGCACGACCATTCGTTTAATGATGGGAATCTTGGCTGGCTGTGAGTTCCACAGTACGCTGATCGGAGACGAAAGTATTGCCAAAAGACCGATGAAACGGGTAACAGGTCCGCTAAGACAATTAGGAGCCAAGATAGATGGCAGAGCAAATGGCGAGTATACACCGCTTTCTATACGTGGGGGCAATTTAAAAGCTATCTCTTATGAGTCTCCGGTTGCAAGTGCGCAAATTAAATCGGCTGTCCTTTTAGCTGGACTGCAGGCAGAAGGAACAACGACGTTAACTGAACCGCATAAATCAAGAGACCATACCGAAAGAATGTTATCAATGTTTGGTGTCTCGCTACATGAAGATGCACAAAGTGTTTCAATTGAAGGTGGACAAACGTTAAAAGCAACAGATGTATTTGTCCCTGGAGATATTTCTTCAGCTGCATTTTTCTTAGTGGCTGGATCTATCGTTCCAAACAGCCGGATTGTATTGAGAAATGTCGGTTTGAACAAAACGAGAACTGGTATTATAGATGTGCTAAAACAAATGGGTGCAGACCTCGACATTCAAGAAGTGGATGCTAAAGGCGGAGAACCGTACGGTGATTTAACGATCTCTACCTCTTCATTAAAAGGGATCGACATTTCAGGTGATATGATCTCTAGACTCATCGACGAAATTCCTATTATTGCGCTTCTAGCTACTCAAGCAGAAGGAACAACGATCATTAAAGATGCCGCTGAATTAAAAGTGAAAGAAACCAATCGGATTGATACAGTCGTTTCAGAACTTAAAAAACTAGGTGCTCATATTGAAGCAACAGATGATGGAATGAAGATTCATGGTAAAACGAGCCTTAAAGGCGGCGCAGTCGTCTCAAGCTACGGAGATCATCGAATTGGTATGATGTTAGGAATTGCGGCATGTATAACAGAGCAAGCAATTGAGATTGAAGATACAGATGCAGTACGTGTATCTTACCCAAATTTCTTTGAACACATTGAATACTTAACGCAAACAGTCTGAGGATTTCCTCAGGCTTTTTCTTTCCTTTTGCATATTTGAAAGAACTATAGCATAGCTTGTCTCAAGGTGAAACCTTGAAAAAGAGCATTTTGCTGATTCAAAAACAATTTTTTAGCGTATTCGGTTTACAAATCATCAGTTTAGTAAAGTATTGATTGAAAAAGAGTCTTCAAAACACAAAAATGGCTTCATGTTAAAAGAGCAACATATTTGCTGGATATGCAGCTGTCGATTATGATATGAAGTAACAACAGTTTAGGTTTTTGGAAACAGAAAGGAACGGTTTGATTTGAATAGTTCATTACAAGAAGCCATAAAATTAGTTGAGGCGGGTGAGACTGAAAAGGGACTCCAAACACTTGCTCAAGCAGAGAAGCATCTTCATGATGAAGAAAAAGCCCAGGCAGCTCAATTATATTATGACTGGGGAGATATTGATAAAGCACGGAATCTCATTAGTGATTTACATGATTTATATCCAGAAGAAACAGGATTAACCTGTTTTTATGCAGAGCTGTTAATAGACTCTGATGAAGAAGAGAAGGCAATAGCAGTTCTTGAAACGATTCCTGAAGATGACGATGCGTATCCAGAGAGTTTATTGTTAATGGCAGATTTGTATCAAATGCAAGGACTATTTGAAGTTAGTGAACAAAAGCTTTTAAAAGCGAAAGAGTTACTACCTCATGAAGCCGTCATTGATTTTGCTTTAGGGGAATTGTATTTTTCTCAAGGTCTTTCAAAGAAAGCAGCCGACTATTTCTACAAAGTGGCCGATCAACAAAATGAAATTGGTGGTGTCAATGTATATCAGCGGCTCGCTGAATCATTAAGCACAGCTGGAGAATTTGAAGATGCCCTTGAATGGTATGAAAAGGCTGTAAAGGATCAAGTGGATCCAAATACACTTTTTGGCTACGGATTTACAGCGATGAGGGCTGGCAGAACGAAAACGGCTATTCAGCAGCTCTCTGAACTAAAAGATATTGATCCTTCGTATTCGTCACTTTATATGCCTTTAGCCAAAAGCTATGAGGAAGAAGGGCTATATCATGAAGCTTTAGAGATAGTAAAAGAAGGAATTAAAGTGGATGAGTATAACAAAGAGTTATATTTATATGGGGCAAAGATTGATTTGAAAAATGGCCATTCGGAAGATGCGAAAAAATTGCTTCAAGAAGCACTTGCTCTTGATCCAGGATATATTGAAGCGGTTCAAACGCTGCTTGCGATCTATTTAAATGAAGAGCTGTTTGATGAAATTCTGGATGTGATTAAAGAGGTTAAAAGCTTTGGGGAAGAAGATCCAAAATGGAATTGGTATGCTGCTTCTGCTTCTGTCGGACGAGAAGAATACGATGAAGCCGCTGAGTATTTCAAACTTGCTCTGCCTGATTTTGATGAGGAACGTGACTTTTTATATGAATATGCTTCGTTCCTTTTAGAAGAAGGTAGACAAAAAGAAGCCTTGCCGTTATTACGAAAAGTTCTTCAGAAAGATGGCACGAATGAAGAAATTGAAGAAACGATTTTAAGAATTGAAGACGAAATTTCCTTATAGTTTGCAGGAATGAAGAACTGGTTTGTTGAATAATTCATGTATAGCAATTTAATTTACGATAGAGGAGGGAATAACATGCAGACCCCTGTTTCTGTCAATGAAAAGAAGGAATTTATCCGGTGGTTCTTAAACCATTATCAGTTAAAGCGAAGAGAGTGTGTTTGGATATTAAATTATTTAATGAGTCACGACTCTTTGATGGAAAAGGTTCATTTTGTAGAGCAAGCAGAATTTTGCCCAAGGGGAATTATTATGTCAACACACTGTGTGGATGAAGTTCCCTTTAGATTTTATAAAGAAAATATCATGACGACAGATGCAGAAAAATCATTTCATGATATTCGTTTGAATAAACAGCAAGATTTGTTTATTCAATTGAATTTCCGATCTGCATATCGTTCGCCGGAATATGCCGCTGTACTCGAAACAAATCCTCATATACCTAAAGATCTTTATGAAAATGAAAAAGATAAAGATCTTGCTGAGAAAGTGCTAGAGCATTCTATCGCTACTTTCCAAAAAGAACGGCTGATGAAAGAAATCGATGAAGCGCTTGACCGTCATGATCAAGAAACATTTAATAAGTTAGCAAAAGAATTAAGCCTATTATCATAAACCAAGCCAATAAGCCTTGCCCTATACAGGCAGGGCTTATGTGATGAAAGAGGGGAACTAGATGAAGTTTCAGGCGGAGGACGCGGATCTCTTTTTACAATCTAAAGATTACATTGATACCGCTATCATTCCATTAGTTGGGATAAATGCAAGCCATATCAAACAAACCGTGTCTTTAGGTGAGTTTACAATGCTTGTGGCAGAGGATCTTGAAAGGCAACTGAAAGGCAGAGTGTTTCTTTTTCCTCCACATACATATTTAGAAGTAAATAATCGTAAGCAAGAAGACATACTTGCACTAAAACAATCATTGCAAGAACATTTTCAGCATGTTGTGTTTATCACATCTGATAACAAATGGAAAGAACAGCTAGAAGTGAGCGAATCGGCATTTATATTGCAGTCTGTTCCGCTTGAGCATTTAAAGGTCAATTTAAAGCAAAAAGTCATTCAAGACAGTGTAGAACAAATTTTGAACTTTTTGTTACAAAAATGGAACCCTTCATAAAAACCCTTACATTTGCATTGTACATAGCTTTTTAGGCTGTTGACCTTGTGAATAGATTGATATATTATGAGGGTGTCCTAGTTTTATGAAATTTTTTCTAATTCAGTTATAAAGTAGCTGACGACCTGAGGGGGGGAGAAAAAAATGAGCGAGAAGAGACATGGAGTGTCCAGGCGTCAATTTTTGAATTACACGTTGACCGGCGTGGGGGGATTTATGGCCGCTGGAATGCTCATGCCTATGGTTCGCTTTGCGCTTGACCCTGTGCTAAAAGGAACAGAGGATCAGGATATGGTTCAAGTTGTCAGTGTAGATGAACTGACAAAAGAACCGAAGCGCTTTGACTTTAAAATTGATCAAGTAGATGCATGGTATGAGTCAAAGGAATCTAGGTCTGCATGGGTGTACAAAGAAGGGGATGAAATTGTCGCTTTATCGCCAATCTGTAAACATTTAGGATGTACAGTGAACTGGAACAGTGATCCGAAAAATCCAAACAAATTTTTCTGCCCATGCCATTATGGGCTGTACGACAAGGATGGTACAAACGTACCCGGAACTCCGCCGCTTGCTCCGCTTGACCATTATAAGCAGCAAGTGAAGGACGGATACCTCTATCTTGGAAAAGCTGTGCCGAAAGGGGAAGGGTAACGATGCTTAACAAGATTTACGATTGGGTAGATGAGCGGCTGGACATCACACCGATATGGAGAGACATTGCGGATCATGAAGTGCCAGAGCACGTCAATCCAGCACATCATTTCTCTGCTTTTGTGTATTGTTTTGGCGGTTTAACGTTTTTTGTGACGGTCATTCAAGTCCTTTCGGGCATGTTTTTAACGATGTATTATGTACCGGATATTAAAAACGCATGGGAATCTGTCTATTATTTGCAAAATGAAGTGGCATTCGGACAGATTGTAAGAGGGATGCACCACTGGGGTGCGAGTCTAGTCATTGTTATGATGTTTTTACATACGCTGAGGGTCTTTTTCCAAGGGGCGTATAAAAAGCCTAGAGAGCTAAACTGGATTGTCGGTGTGCTCATTTTCTTTGTGATGCTTGGACTTGGTTTTACAGGATATCTTTTACCGTGGGATATGAAGGCGCTATTTGCGACGAAGGTTGGTCTTCAAATTGCAGAGGCGACACCTTTCATTGGGAAAGAGATTAAAACGCTGCTTGCAGGTCATCCTGACATTGTAGGTGCACAAACGCTGACGAGATTTTTCGCTATCCATGTCTTTTTCTTGCCAGCGGCATTATTTGGGCTGATGGCTGCCCACTTTATTATGATTCGTAAGCAAGGAATTTCTGGACCGCTGTAAAATTTTGCGTTTGATGAATGTTCAATGAGGAGGGGATGACTTTGCATAGGGGAAAAGGGATGAAGTTTGTCGGAGATTCCAGAATACCGGCAGAAAGAAAACCTAACATACCTAAAGACTATTCCGAATATCCGGGAAAAACCGAAGCCTTTTGGCCGAACTTTCTTTTAAAGGAATGGCTTGTAGGTGCTGTTTTTTTAATTGGATTTCTTGTCCTAACTGTTGTTCATGCACCTCCGCTTGAGCGGATGGCTGATCCGACAGATACGGGCTATATTCCGCTGCCAGACTGGTATTTCTTATTTTTATACCAGTTGTTAAAATATGAGTTTGCTGCAGGGAGCTATACGGTGGTTGGCGCAATGATTATGCCTGGAATTGCGTTTGGTGCTCTTTTACTCGCACCATTTCTTGATTCTGGTCCTGAACGTAGGCCATATCGAAGACCAATTGCAGTTGGGATGATGATTCTTGCAGTTGGTGCAGCAACCTATTTAACATGGGAGTCTGTTGCTACTCATGACTGGGAAGCAGCAGCGAAGCAAGGTGAAATCAAGAAAGAAGCAGAGATTGATACCTCAGCTGAAGAGTATAAAATCTATCAAGAGCAGACATGTATCTCCTGTCACGGAGATAATATGCAAGGAGGGGCAGCTGGACCGTCACTTGTTGACAATGGCTTAGCACCAGAGGAAATTGCGAAAATCGCTGTAGAAGGAAAAGGCAACATGCCTAAGGGCATTTTTAAAGGCAGCGATGAAGAACTTGAAAAGCTCTCGAAATATTTATCTGAGGTCAAATCTAAATAATTCAGTTGTTTAAATGCAAGTACAAGGATATACTCAAAAGGAGAAAAAAGCTGGCGCTGTCAGCTTTTTTCTGATTTTAACAGATCGTGAGTGAAGAGAAATATGAGATGGATTCAATATCTGCTAGCCACACGCTACATGCTTGTGCTCGTGCTCATTGTCAACTTTCTTGGCACTGCGTACGGCTATTACTGGTATATTCCGCAGCTCGTAGAGACGCCGGCTGTCTTTTTACCTTTTGTACCGGACAGTCCGACGGCAAGCTTTTTCTTTTTATTTGTATTACTAGCCTTTCTAATGAAACGCCATGCTCCTTATTTTGAAGCACTGGCCCTTGTCACCTTGATCAAATATGGATTATGGGCTGTAGGGATGAATCTTTTCGTGCTCGTTTCTGTTGATGATTTTCCGTGGGAAGGATATATGCTAATTGGTTCGCACTTTGCGATGGCGGTACAGGCTGTGTTATTTGCGCCGTATTATCGTTTTCACATGCGTCATTTGGTTGTAGCAGGCATATGGATTTTACATAATGATGTGATTGATTATGTGTTTGGAATGATGCCGCGTTATTCTATGCTTTCTGCCTATTCAAATGAGATCGGCTACGTGACGTTTTGGTTAAGTATTGCCGTTCTTCTTGTTTCGTATTATCTTGTCCTCTCGAAAAAATCGGTCAAGCTTGAACTCCCTTAACAATGTTGGTCTAACCTTGTCCTTTTCTTCATACGCTGTATGGAGAAAGGCTAGGAGGGACTTGCATGAAACGAAAGTCAATCGCGATGATTCTATTATTATTTCTCGTCTTGCATCCAGCTGCTGCAAAAGGTGAGGAAACAACAGCTGCTAAAGCGCTGCAAGAATTAACGGAACTATCAGATTCAATCTTTCAATTAACGAGACAAGCTAAATATGATGAGGCATTACAAGTCGCATTATATGCTGAAAAGACATTTAAAGCTGAGAATTGGCGTGGAACTCTGACGAATACGCAGGTTCGGCAAATTACACTTGGCTATCAAGATATCATTAAAGGACTCCCGCAGGAAGACTTAAATGAGCGCGAAAAACTTCGGTATGCCTCTCAGTTTAGAATGCTTCTTGATGCGATACAATCAAATTCGGAACCTCTTTGGGGTTCGCTCGAGAAGCCGATTATGGGGTCTTTTCCGACATTAAAGAAAGAAGTAAAAGATCCAGAATCGACGACGTTCTATGAAACTTGGAATGAGCTGGTTTCATTGTATGATATGATTTATCCGAGTTTAACCATTGATATCTCGCCTGAAAAGCTGCAGACGATTAAGCAGCACATGGAAGTAATTGAACAAGGTGAATTTTTAAAAGCATCGAGTGGGACAAAGCTTGAGCGTCTCACGAAACTTGAAGAAGATTTATCAAGTGTGTTTGCGAACGTTGATCAAGATGAAGCGGATCCATCGCTTTTATGGGTCATCTTAACAACAGGAAGTATGATTTTACTCACTCTAACGTATGTTGGGTTTAGGAAATACCGTGCTGAAAAAGAAAAAAAGCAAAAGCGACAAGCCGATTATCCAAAATCATAAAAAAAGAAGCACCGTTATCGGGCTTCTTTTTTTAGTGGGGATTGAGCGGCTTTTTATGTTCATCTAATGTGAAGCCTTCACCAAGTACGTCATGCACGTCACTCACTGATACAAAGGCATGAGGATCGACGGAAGTTACGACGCTCTTGAGGTGGACAAGCTCATTTTTTGGAACGACGCAGTAAAGGACGTTGCGTTCCTGTTTCGTATAGGAGCCGACACCCTTTAAAATGGTCACTCCGCGCTCCATTTCCTCTGTGATTTTCTTTTGAATGATGTCATCCTTTTCAGAAATAATCATCGCTCCTTTGGCAGCGTAAGCGCCTTCTTGCATGAAGTCGATGACTTTTGCAGCAACAAATACGGCAACAAGTGTATACATGGCTTCTTTGTAATTTAAATAGGTGAGAGAGATGGTAATGACGCATGCGTCGAAGATAAACATCGTTCTTCCCATTGCGACTTGATAATGTTTGTTGATCAGTCTTGCAATAATGTCCACGCCGCCTGTTGTCCCGCCGAATTTAAAGATGATTCCGAGGCCTGTTCCGATAAATACACCTGCAAAGAGTGCGGCTAAGGCTAAATCGTGCTGAAGAGGCATATGTATTTGAAAGCGCTGGAAGATGGCTAGAAAGACAGAAAGACTGACGGTTCCGACAATTGTATATGTAAACATGGTTCTGCCAAGCATTTTCCAGCCGATAAAAAAGATCGGAATGTTTAACACAAGGTTTGAAATAGATGGGTCAATGTGAAATAGAAAATATAAAAGCAGTGTGATACCTGTAAATCCGCCTTCCGCCAAGTTGTTCTGCATATTAAAATGAACAAGGCCGAAAGAAAAAATCGCAGATCCTATTAAAATAAATACGATATTTTTAAGACGAATTTCTTTTAGCAAAAGATCACTCCTTTTTTTGCTTAGACAGCGATAATATTATATGGTATGGAAGAGAAACAAGCAAACTGAGTTTTAAACATTTGTCAAATATTTATGATTTCGCTAACATGTAAGAGATGGATAGGAGGATGAGCTTCATGACGAATGAAAAAACGCTGCGTCACGTGCAGCAAGAAGTCGATGATTACATAGGACAATTTAAAGAAGGCTATTTCAGCCCGCTTGCCATGATGGCCCGTCTGACAGAAGAATTAGGTGAGCTGGCAAGAGAGGTCAACCATTACTATGGAGAAAAGCCGAAAAAAACAACAGAAACAGAAAAAAGCATGGAAGAAGAAATTGGCGATGTGCTGTTTGTGTTAACATGCCTTGCCAATTCACTCAATATATCACTTGAAGAAGCCCATGATCGTGTGATGCATAAATTCAATACAAGAGACAAAGACCGCTGGACAAAAAAAGAAGGGAAGTAGAGAAGATGACGAATCAAACCATCAAAGTTGTAATCGCTGGAGCAAGAGGAAGAATGGGGATAGAGGCTGTCAAGCTGGCAGAAGAAACAAGCCATTTTGAACTAGTAGCAGCACTTGATCACACACATGAGGGGAAAAAGTTATCAGATGTGCTTCATACAACATCTGATGCGCCCATTTATACGGATATTGACGTGTGTCTTTCAGAAACAGCACCGGATGTATTAATTGATTTGACGACCCCAGAAATCGGGAAAGTACATACAAAAAAAGCCCTTGAACATGGCGTACGTCCAGTCGTAGGCACAACAGGTTTTTCAGAAGACGACCTAAAAGAACTTCAGCAATTAACAGAAGAAAAAGGGATAGGCTGTATTATTGCGCCTAACTTTGCTGTTGGTGCTGTTTTAATGATGAAGTTTGCCAAAATGGCAGCAAATTATTTTCCTGATGTTGAAATCATTGAGCTTCATCATGATAAAAAATTGGACGCTCCGAGCGGTACAGGACTAAAAACAGCTGAAATGATTGCTGAAGTAAGAGAAAGCAAAAAGCAGGGGCACCCTGAAGAAAAAGAACTAATCGAAGGTGCACGAGGAGCAGATTATGATGGCATCCGCCTTCACAGCGTAAGGCTTCCAGGCATGATTGCTCATCAAGAAGTGCTGTTTGGAATGGACGGACAGACGCTCACGATTCGTCATGATTCTTATAACCGTGCATCCTTTATGTCAGGTGTGAAGCTTTCTGTTGAACAGGTGATGCATATTGATCAACTCGTCTATGGTTTAGAAAATATTATCGACTAATAAGGAGTGGATCCCTGATGAACATTGCTTTAATCGCTCACGATAAGAAAAAAAGTGACATGATTCAATTCGCCATTGCGTATCGAGATCTTTTGGCAGATCATACACTTTATGCAACAGGAACCACAGGTTTAAGAGTGAAAGAAGCGACTGGGCTGCCCATTCATCGTTTCCAATCAGGACCACTTGGAGGAGATCAGCAGATCGGTGCTATGATTGCTGATAATGCAATGGATCTTGTGCTCTTTTTTAGAGACCCTCTCACTGCACAGCCGCATGAACCGGATGTATCTGCACTCATCCGGCTTTGCGATGTGTATGCCATCCCATTAGCAACCAATATGGGGACCGCTGAAATTTTAGTCAGGAATTTAAATAAAGGTACGTTTGATTTTCGAGATGTAGCAAAAAACGGAGGAACGCATGAAACCACTTGATATCCTTGCATTCGGTGCCCATAGCGATGATGTAGAGATCGGTATGGGTGGAACGATTGCAAAATACGTAAAAAAAGGGGCACGTGTTGGGATTTGTGACTTGACTCAGGCTGAATTATCTTCAAATGGAACGGTTGAAAGCCGAAAAGAAGAGGCCAGAGCAGCCGCTGCCATTTTAGGCGTCACGACTCGAATCCAGCTCACGCTGCCAGATAGAGGACTTTATCTGAATGACGAAGCGATGAAAGAAATTGCAGGTGTCATCCGAACATACAAACCGAGACTTATTTTTGCCCCGCACCACCAAGATCGACATCCTGATCATGGTCATGCGGGTTCACTTGTAGAAGAGGCCGCTTTTTCTGCAGGTATACATAAATTTGAAGATTCATACAAGCAGCCAGCGCATAAAATAAGCCAGATGTATTATTACATGATTAATGGCCACCATCGTCCAGATTTTGTGATCGATATTTCAGACGAGATGAAGCAAAAAATTGATAGCTTACATGCGTATAAAAGCCAATTTGTCAAAACAGAGAGTTCAGTGGAGACACCGCTTGTAAATGGTTATATCGATTTTGTCAAAATGAGAGAGTCGATGTATGGAAGGGAAGTCAATAAACCTTTTGCAGAAGGGTTTCTGACAAAGAAGCCACTTTTGATGGACGATGACTTACTTGGGGGGTAATTATGAAAAAATTGAAGATCGGAATCACTTGTTATCCGAGTGTTGGCGGTTCGGGCATTATTGCCACAGAGCTTGGAAAACGTTTAGCTGAAAAAGGGCACGATGTTCATTTCATTACCTCAAGTATTCCGTTTAGACTCAATAAAGTGTATCCGAATATTTATTTTCATGAGGTGGATGTCACTCAATATGCTGTGTTTCAATATCCGCCTTATGACCTTGCACTGGCAAGTAAACTCGCAGAAGTCGCAAAACGAGAGAAGCTTGATATTATTCATGCGCATTATGCGGTCCCTCACGCTGTCTGTGCGTTCTTAGCCAAACAAATGACTGGACAGTCTGTCAAAGTCGTCACCACCCTTCACGGGACGGATATTACGGTTTTAGGCTATGACCCATCTTTAAAGGAAGTCATCCGGTTTGCGATCGAATCATCTGACCGCGTAACAGCTGTATCACATTCATTGGCTGCGCAGACATACGATCTGATTAAACCGAATAAAAAAATTGATACGATCCATAATTTCGTCGATGAGCGCGTATATTTGCGTGAAGATCACGAAGTGCTGAAGACGCATTATGGTCTTCTGCAGGATGAGAAGGTCGTCATCCATGTATCAAATTTCCGAAAAGTGAAGCGGGTGCATGACGTAATCCATGTGTTTAAACAGATTTCTGAACAGGTGAATGCAAAACTGCTACTGATTGGGGACGGACCTGAAAAATCGGTTGTTTGCGAGCTTGTGAAAAAGCTTGGATTAACGGACCGCGTGTTATTTTTAGGAAAGCAAGAGAAGGTGGAGGAGCTCTATTCGATTAGTGATTTGAAGCTGCTGCTTTCTGAGAAAGAGAGTTTTGGTCTTGTACTACTTGAAGCAATGGCATGTGGAGTACCTTGTATAGGAACAGACGTTGGAGGAATTCCAGAGGTGATTGCACATGGAGAGACAGGATTCCTTGTTCCGCTTGGTGATGTAGATGGAGCAGCAAAACATGCCATCTCTATTCTGAAAGACAATGCGCTCCATAAGCAAATATCGATGGCAGCCAAGTCTAGTGTTGAAGCCAATTTCTCTTCTGACAAAATTGTGAGAGAGTATGAAGAGCTTTATTTAGAATTGATCGAAGGTGATGTTGAAAATGAATGAACCATTCACACATGCGATCCCTATTTTACATACACTGCATGAACATGGGTATCAAGCTTATTTTGTCGGCGGTGCGGTGAGAGATGTCCTTTTAGGCAGGGAAATTGGGGATATCGATATTGCGACAGATGCCACACCTGATGTGGTGGAGTCTTTATTTGATAAAACAGTAGATGTCGGCAAAGAGCATGGCACTGTTATTGTGTTACTTGACGGGGTCAGCTATGAGGTCACTACGTTTCGGACTGAATCAGAATATGAAGACTTTCGCCGGCCTAAAGAAGTGGCGTTTATTTCATCACTAAAAGAAGATCTTTTAAGAAGAGATTTAACGATCAATGCAGTGGCCATGGATATTCATGGTGACATCATTGACCATGTGGGCGGCAAGCGGGATATTAAGCGGAGACGAATTCAAACGGTTGGAGATCCTGCATGCCGCTTTCAAGAAGATGCGCTTCGGATGATGAGAGCGGTGCGGTTTTTAAGCCAGCTCGGGTTTGAGCTTTCTAAAGAGACGGAAGAAGCAATGAAAAAAGATAAACATCTGCTTGCTAATATATCTGTTGAACGCAAAAAAATCGAAATGGAAAAACTTTTAAAAGGACGCTACTGTGAGCAAGCCATCAAGGTGCTCATCTCCACCAAATTGTATGAAGAATTGCCCGGCCTCAAAAAGGATCAGCTGAATGAAACGTTCCAAGCTTTCCCGTATTATTTATTGGATGGGTTAGATGAGGTGTGGGGAGCCTTTATCCATTTACTTGGTCTAGATGAGGCGGAGGCGGTGTCCTTTTTAAAAGAATGGAAGTTATCAACGAAACTTTTAAAAGAAGCCGTTGCCATTAGCAAATATGTTGATTGTGACTGGGATGCGGAAAAAATGTTTGAAGCTGGTGAACATGTCCTGCTTTCTAGTATGAAAATCACGCAACTCAAACATGAGCGCCGCATTTTCTTTGATGAGCTGGAGGCGGCGAAACGGTCATATGATGCGTTGCCGCTTAAACAGCTTCAAGACCTTGCAGTGTCAGGAAAAGATTTGATGGCCTTTCGGCAAAAGCCAGCTGGTAAATGGATTGCAGAAGAGCTTGCTTCTGTAAAAAAAGCCGTTTTGCAAAACCAGCTTGAAAACCGAAAAGAAGCCATAGAGGAGTGGCTCATAGCGTGCGATCAGCGATTAGAAAACGATTAATTGAACTATTTACAGCATCTGAGCAAGATTTTGTCTCAAGCCAGCAAATATGTGATGAGCTTGGCTGCTCCCGAACGGCAGTATGGAAGCATATAGAGGATTTGCGAAAAGAGGGATATGAGGTCGAAGCGGTCAGAAGAAAAGGATACCGGCTGCTTCGTAAACCGGACAAAATTAGTGAAGACGAAATTCTGTTTGGTTTGGAAACAGAGCTGTTTGGCAGGCATATTTACTTTCAAGAAGAAGTCGCCTCAACTCAGCTCATTGCCCATGACCTCGTCAATAAAGGAGCCCCGCACGGCTCGCTTGTTGTCAGTGATCATCAGACAAACGGAAAAGGCCGCCTTCAAAGAACGTGGCATTCACCAAATGGGACAGGCATTTGGATGAGTTTGATTCTCCGGCCGGAAATACCGCTGCACAAAGCGCCGCAAATGACGCTTTTAGCATCTGTCGCCATCGCTGAAGCCATAGCGCAGCAAACGGGTCTCAGTCCATCAATCAAATGGCCAAACGATATTTTGCTAAACGGAAAAAAGGTCGTTGGTATTTTGACTGAATTAAAAGCAGAAGCTGACCAAGTTCACGCAGTCATTATTGGTCCAGGCATTAACGTGAATCAGACGGCAAATGATTTTCCTGAAGAATTAAAGGATGTTGCGACGAGTTTGCAAATGGAGCTGGGTGAAAAGGTAGACAGAGCGGCATTGATTCAAACCATCATGTCCACCTTTGAAAAAAGGTATGATGAATATATGACTTATGGTTTTGCTCCGATCAAACAATTATGGGAATCGTATGCGATGACCATTGGAAAGCGTATCATCGCACGCACCGTCAATGGACAATATGCTGGAACGGCGCTTGGGATTAATGATGAAGGGGTTCTCTTACTCGAAACGGAGGGCGGAATCCAAAACATCTACTCCGCTGACATTGAGATCAAGTCAACTTAAGTGGAACACCCGGCACATTTTTGATATACTTCGTGTGGGCAGTATCTGAAAAAGAACTGTACCTGTTAGGAAGAAAAATTCGATAAATTTCTGCCTTGATCCTAAGGGACTTGGACAGAGGGATGATTCGTCTGCACATGAGAGATAAAAGCGTGTGAGATCAGACAAGCCATCTCCTCTCCAGAATGAGGAGGAACAAATGAAGACAAAGTTAGATTTTTTCAAAATGAAAGAACAAAACGAACCTATTGTGATGCTGACAGCATACGACTATCCATCTGCAAAGCAAGCGGAAAAAGCGGAAGTCGACATGATCTTAGTTGGTGACTCACTTGGGATGGTTGTCCTTGGACTTGATTCCACAGTGCAAGTGACGATGGATGATATGATTCATCACACAAAAGCAGTCAAAAGAGGCGCAAAAGACACATTTGTTGTGACGGATATGCCATTTATGTCTTATCATTATTCATTAGAAGAAACGATGAAAAATGCAGCACGCATTATGCAAGAAAGCGGTGCTGATGCCTTAAAGCTTGAAGGTGGAGACGGAGTATTTGAATCCATCCAAGCACTTACAAGAGGCGGTATTCCTGTTGTAAGCCATTTAGGGCTCACCCCCCAATCAGTCGGTGTCCTTGGCGGCTATAAAGTGCAAGGAAAAGACAAAGAGAGTGCACAGAAATTGATTGAAGATAGTCTGAAATGCGAGGAAGCAGGCGCCATCGCTCTTGTGTTAGAGTGTGTACCTGGTGAACTGACAAAACGGATTACTGACATGCTAAAGATTCCTGTGATCGGAATTGGGGCAGGGTCTGAAGCAGATGGACAAGTTCTCGTTTACCATGATGTGGTAGGGTACGGCGTATCTAGAACACCTAAATTTGTGAAACAATACGCGCAAATCGATGCTGTATTAGAAGAAGCGCTCATACAATATACAAAAGAAGTAAAAGCACGCACATTCCCAGAGGATGCTCATACCTTTCATATGAAAGAAGAAGTCCTTGATGGTTTATATGGGGGGATCAAGGAATGAAGGTTGTCTCCCATATTCATGAACTAAAAGAAATGATCAAGCAGCATCAAAAGAAGCAGCATTCCATTGGATTTGTCCCTACAATGGGTTTCCTTCATGAAGGACATCTTACGCTTGCAAAAGAAGCAAGAGATCAAAATGACATCGTAGTGATGAGCATCTTTGTTAATCCATTGCAATTTGGACCGAATGAAGACTTTGAATCCTATCCAAGAGATATGAAAAGAGACCAGCGTCTTGCCGAAGAAACTGGAGTAGATATATTATTTACACCTGATGTGAAGGAAATGTACAAAGACGAGCCATCGGTTACGATGACTGTTCAAAAGCGTACAGACGTCTTATGCGGGAAGAAACGCCCAGGACACTTCGACGGCGTTGTCACGGTGCTGACAAAGCTGTTTCACCTTGTCGCACCAACCAATGTATACTTTGGGCTAAAGGATGCACAGCAAGTCGCTGTTATCGATGCGATGATCAAGGATTTCTTTTTTGATCTTCACCTTGTGTCTGTTCCTACTGTTCGAGAAGAAGACGGTTTAGCGAAAAGTTCAAGGAACGTGTATTTGTCTGAAACAGAAAGGCAAGAAGCACCTGCTTTATACCGGGCATTAAAAAAAGGACAGACAGCTGTAGAAAATGGTGAACATGATGTAAATCGTATTTATCAATTAGTGGAAGAGGAGATTCTTCAAACGAGTGGAGAAATCGATTATATTGACATTTACTCCTACCCAGAGCTTGAACCTCTTCAGCACTTAACGGGCCAAGTGATCATTGCCACTGCTGTGAAGTTCTCCCGGGCAAGACTGATTGATAATGTGATTTTCCATGTTCCTGAAAGCGGTGAAAAGCATGTATAGAACTTTTATGACCTCGAAACTTCATAAAGCGACAGTGACTGAAGCAAACTTACACTATGTAGGCAGTATTACCATCGACGAAGATTTGCTTGATGCGGCAGGCATGATGGCAAATGAGAAAGTGCAAATTGTCAATAATCACAATGGTGCTAGACTTGAAACATATATCATCCCTGGAGAAAGAAAGAGCGGTGTCATTTGTTTAAATGGTGCGGCAGCAAGATTGGTTCAGCCAGGAGATGAAGTCATTATTATCGCTTATGGGATGTTGTCAGAGGAAGAAGCGAAATCGCACACACCTAAAGTGGTCGTGTTAAATAAACAAAATCAAATTGAACAAATGATTGGGCAAGAGCCTGCGAGAACGATTTTATAACGCACGCTCACATGGAAACAGAACAGTTTCATCATAAGGAAGCTGTTCTGTTTCAGCTATATTGCCCAGAGTGTGTTTCACTATGAGTGAAACGAGGAATTGAGGTGTCCATTTTATGACCGATCAAAGGTTTGTTGTCGTTGATATTGAAACCACCGGGAATTCACCAAAAAAAGGTGATAAAATCATTCAAATTGCTGCGGTGGTCATTGAAAATGGACAAATTGTCGAACGGTATTCAAAATATGTGAACCCAGGGAAAACGATTCCTGGATTTATTGAACAGCTGACAGGTATTAAGCAGCACATGGTTGATGACGCGGTGTTTTTTGAGGACATTGCCCAAGAGGTGTATGATCTCATACAGGGCGCTTATTTTGTTGCGCACAATGTTCATTTTGATTTGAACTTTTTAAACGATGAACTAAAAGCATGCGGGAAAAATGAGCTGGATGTGCTAGCGATTGATACGGTTGAAATTTCTAGAATTCTTTATCCTGAGCTTGAAGGTTATAAGTTAACTGAATTAAGCGAAGAGCTCATGCTTCCACATGACCACCCGCACAGGGCGGATAGTGATGCGGAAGTTACTGCCATGTTATTTTTAACCTTATTACATCAATTAAGGAATACACCGCCAAATGTGTTAAAACAGCTGCGCAGATTATCCTCTTATCTTCTAAGTGATATAGGACTTTTAATTAAGCAGCTTGAAACCAATCACTCTAGTCAGGATGATTCGCTTGTAGAAGTAGGATCTTTTGCTGTGAAAGATGTGACCAATCCTATCACTGAATCGACATATGCAGTAGGCGCTGACGACGAGCAACTGTTTGAGGAGATAAAAGAGAAGCTTCCTCAAACATTAGAAGGCTATGAAGTAAGAGAAGGCCAGCTCACGATGATGAACAAAGTAAGAGATGCGTTCCATGAAAGAGCTTATGCGTTAATTGAAGCGGCGCCAGGAATCGGGAAAACACTCGCTTATCTTATACCAGCTGCTTTAGAAGCAAAGAAATCAGGAAAACCTGTCATTATCAGTACATATTCAATTTTACTGCAGCAGCAAATGCTTCAGCGCGATGTTCCGTTGCTCAAGCAATTGCTCCCATTTGAGCCAGCCGCCTGTGTGTTTAAAGGGCGGGCACATTATATTTGTTTAGATAAGTTTGAGCATGTCCTGCATGAGGAAGATGATAACTATGATGTTGTCTTAACAAAAGCGCAAATTTTAATGTGGCTTCTTGTCACTGAAACAGGTGATTTGTCTGAACTGAATTTACCGTCAGGAGCTGCAAATATAAAAGACCGTATCTCTTGTGTGCACATGCCATTTACATCGAAAAAACGCCGTTTTAAAGAACATTGTTTTTATGAACGGGCTAAACGAAAGGCTCAAACCGCTGATTTAATTTTGACGAATCACCGTCTGCTTTTATCTCAAACAGAAGGAGCTTCTATCTTTCAGCATGCAGATGTCTATGTGATTGATGAGGCCCACCAATTTGAAAAAACAGCCAATGAAACGCTAGGTGACAGTGCGTCTTATCTCCAGCTTCATGCGAAATTAACGCAGCTTGGCTCTTTGCATGGCGGGCTGCTTAAGAAATTGAAAAAGAGATTTCATGGGGCAGGTTTATCAACTGACACCTTTATTGAAATGGACGAGTATCTTCAGCAGCTTCAGATGGAAAGTGACGCATTTTTTAGTACCGTACATTCTTTTGTCAAAAGGACAAAACCAAAAGCGGACATCAATCGTCTCATTCATAGAGTCCGTCATCATTCAAAACATGCTCAGTGGGTCCGAATTAAAGAATCAGCGAGTAAGCTTTGTTCATTATTGATTGCTTGTGAGAAACTGTATGAGCAGCAAAAAAATGAGTTACTTCACAAAAGTGATCAGTTCATAGAACACTTTGCATTTGAAGCAGAAGAATACGATCAAGTGATGTCATTTATGCAGACATTCTGCAGTACGCTGTACCGGTTTATCTTTGAACCAAACAATGATGAAACCGTTTGGATTGAGATTGATGCAAAGGGTGCCAAGAATGCTGTCTTTATGCACGCGCAGCCGCTAGATACAGGGGAGTTGCTAGCTGATCGGTTCTTCATGAACAAAAAAAGCGTTGTCCTCACATCAGGGACGCTTACCATCAATCAACGCTTTGATTATTGCTTGGAACGTTTTGGCCTGCAAGATTTTTACCCACACCTTGTCCAAATTGATTCACCCTTTGAACTTGAAAAACAGCTTAAGGTCGTTGTACCGGCTGACATGCCGCCGATCACAAACCGTGATGAACGCGAATATGTGAAGCAAGCTGCAAATTATATTAAGATCATGGAAAAGCAGGATCAAGCGAAAATATTGGTGTTATTTAATTCACATGAGATGTTAAAAGCAGTGTATGAAGAGCTGAAATCAGAAGGTATGCAATCGGCCTTGTTTGCTCAAGGTTTGACAGGCGGGAGCCCTGTAAAATTGACAAAAATGTTCAAATTGGCGAAGCAGGCCATCTTGCTAGGAACAGGGAGTTTCTGGGAAGGTGTGGATTTTCCTGGCTCAGAGCTAACGACCGTCATTATGGCAAGGCTTCCTTTCCGCCCGCCCGATTCACCGCTCATTGAAGCAAAATGCGAAGCGGCAAAAAAACAGGGGAAGAATCCGTTTAAAGCCGTCGCTCTCCCGGAAGCTGTGTTAACTTTTAAGCAAGGAGCCGGCCGCTTGCTGCGCTCGGAAAAAGACATCGGAACATTGCTGATTTTAGACCGCCGAGTGAAAACCGCTTCGTATGGAAAACTATTTTTAGAATCACTTCATCATGCACCAGTTCACGAGATGTCCAAAGAGTCGCTTGAGGCGTATATAGAAAAGCTTAACAACGAAAAGCCGCTGTCATAAGCGGCCTTTCACTGGTGTGGGTTTGGAGTTAATTTATCGTAACGGTTTTTTATGTTCCGTTGTAAAAATAGTATCGGTTCTCACATTGAAAAGTATGACTAACAATATTTACGTACCGAGGAGGAATTAGAAGTGGAAAGTAAAATAGAGGTACTTTCAACTGTTCAAATTAAGCATTCAGAAGACCTATACAAAATCGTCGATTTGCTGAACAGAACGCTTAAAAGGGAAGATCTTATGTTTGGATTAGCATTAGATCAAGAAGATCAAAATCAAGCGATATTTACCATATATCGCACATAGGGGAAGCTTGACATGAAAAAAATAGTTTGGATTATTTCATCCATTGCTGCGCTCGTTTTACTCATTGGCATCATTAGCTTTTCGTGGATTTATCAAATTGCCATGGGACAAAAAGAAGAAGGTCATGAGGCAGCGATTGAACGAGCAAAAAAGCAAGCATCAATAGAACAAGTAGAGCAAGTGGATACCTTTGTTGGGAAAGAAAAGCAATTTATTGTGGAAGGTAAAAACAAACAAAACGAAGCGATCTATGTGTGGGTACCTGCCAGCAAAAAAGAAAAAGTCATTGCTAAAAAAGCAAAAGAAGGCATTACTTCAACCCAAGCAGTACAAGCCGTTCAAAAGGAGAACACCATTTCTAAGCTGAAAAATGTTCAATTAGCACGAGAAGGTGACGTCCTCCTTTGGGAAGTAACGTACTTAAATGAGAACGACCAATATAGTTTCAGTTATGTTGATTTTACGACAGGACGAGTGGAAAAAAATTTAACACCATAGTTTCTTCTGTCTTGCGTTGACCATGCTGATTTAGAACGGTTATAATAAAATGTATGAAAAAAGAATCACACCTATTTAACAAGGTGAGTTTCTTTCTGGCTTTGGAGGGAAATATGTTGAAAACAACTATTAATCAAGTGTTCAAACACGTCGATGAAGAAGTAACAATCGGCGCATGGATTGCCAATAAACGTTCAAGCGGGAAAATTGCATTCTTGCAGCTTCGCGACGGGACAGGCTTTATTCAAGGAGTCGTTGTAAAAGCAGAGGTGGAAGAGGAAGTCTTTAAGCTTGCGAAATCAGTGACACAAGAGACATCGGTCTATGTCACAGGACAAGTAACAAAAGACGAACGTTCACCACTTGGTTTTGAATTACAAGTGAAATCCATTGAAGTGATTCACGAAGCAACAGATTACCCAATTACACCAAAAGAACATGGAACAGAATTCTTAATGGATCACCGTCATTTATGGCTGCGTTCTAAAAAACAGCATGCCATTATGAAAATCCGTAATGAAATTATTCGTGCTACATATGAGTTTTTCCATCAAGAAGGCTTCGTGAAAGTGGATCCGCCAATCTTAACAGGAAGTGCTCCTGAAGGAACAACAGAGCTGTTTGCTACTAAATATTTTGATGAAGATGCATACCTTTCTCAAAGTGGACAGCTTTACATGGAAGCTGCTGCGATGGCACTCGGAAAAGTATTCTCATTCGGTCCAACATTTAGAGCAGAAAAATCGAAAACAAAACGTCATTTAATCGAGTTCTGGATGATCGAGCCTGAGATGGCATTTGTTGAATTTAATGAGAACCTTGAGTACCAAGAAAATTATGTGTCTCACGTTGTTCAAAGTGTACTTGAAAATTGTAAAGTAGAACTCCACACACTTGGCCGTGATACAGCAAAATTAGAAAACATCAAAGCACCATTCCCGCGCATCACATATGATGAAGCGATTAAATTCTTGCAGGATAAAGGATTTGATGACATTGAATGGGGAGATGATTTCGGTGCGCCGCATGAAACAGCGATCGCCGAAAGCTATGATAAACCAGTCTTTATCACTCATTACCCAACCTCATTAAAACCATTTTATATGCAGCCTGCACCAGACCGTGATGATGTCGTCCTTTGTGCAGATTTAATTGCGCCAGAAGGCTATGGAGAGATTATCGGCGGTTCTGAACGTGTTCATGATTTAGATCTGCTTGAAGCAAGACTAAAAGAACATGGGTTAGATCAAGAAACGTACAAATGGTACACAGAATTAAGACAGTATGGTTCTGTACCACATTCAGGTTTTGGTCTTGGACTTGAACGAACAGTTGCTTGGATTAGCGGAGCGCCGCATGTGCGTGAAACAATTCCATTCCCAAGATTATTAAACCGTTTATATCCTTAAGACGTGAAAGCCTCCAACATATGGAGGCTTTTTCAAACGTCTTAAGGGCAGCACGTATGAGAAAACGTGATATACTGAAAGTGAAGAGGTGTATCCGATGAAAAGGCAGCAATTTATAGATATGCAGAAAATGGGTTCGACCAGTTTGCCTAATTTGCTGATTGCCCATTATGAGCAATTAGGACTGAATGAATCACAAATGATGGTCATGTTAAAGATTAAAATGAATGAAGAACAAGGCGTCTTTTTTCAAACATTTGAAGAGCTTTCACATGGTATGACCATTTCGGCCGAAGAATGTGCTTATATGGTGCAGTATTTGATTCAAAAAGGGTTTATTTCGATCCAGCCGTTTGAAGACAGGTCTGGTATTCAGCATGACCGATACTCGGTAGAACCCTTATGGGGTGTGCTGTATGACTTTTTAGAAGCAAAACAGGCGAAAGACCTGCAAAAGAATCATGTGCAGGCTGAAAAATCTTTATATGCGCTATTTGAAGATGAGTTTGGCAGACCACTTTCTCCTCTTGAAGGGGAAACACTCTCGATCTGGATGGACCAAGACCATCATGATGCTGAAATGATTCGTCTTGCTCTAAGAGAAGCCGTTTTATCCGGAAAATTAAATTTTCGCTATATCGATCGAATATTGTTTGAGTGGAAAAAGAAAGGGCTGAAAACAGCGGAAGAAGCGAAAGAGCATAGCCAGCATTTCCGTTCGCAGCAAAAAGCCCCACCTTCAAAAGAAGAAACATCTTCATATAAAAGACAAGTTCCTTTTTATAATTGGCTGGAACAATAACCAATAAAGGAGAAGGCATGTTATCAAAAAAACAAATCAATGAATGTTTAGATATTATAGGAGATATGTTTCCAGAGGCTGAGTGTGAGCTTGTTCATTCCAATCCATTTGAACTAGTGATTGCTGTCGCACTCTCAGCGCAATGTACAGATGTTCTAGTGAACAAAGTGACCAAACATCTATTTCAAAAATATAAAACACCAGAAGACTATTTAAGTGTGCCGCTTGAAGAGTTGCAGCAGGATATTCGTTCGATCGGTCTTTATCGTAATAAGGCAAAAAACATTCAAAAATTAAGCCAAATGCTGATTGAAGATTATGGCGGTGAAGTGCCAAGAGATCGAGATGAGCTAATCAAGCTCCCAGGGGTTGGACGGAAAACAGCAAATGTCGTTGTGTCTGTCGCTTTTGGAATTCCCGCCATTGCAGTAGATACACATGTCGAGCGTGTCAGCAAACGACTTGGGATTTGCCGCTGGAAGGATTCTGTTCTTGAGGTAGAGCAAACCTTAATGAAGAAGGTGCCAAAAGAGGATTGGTCCGTGACCCATCATCGTCTTATCTTTTTCGGCAGATATCACTGTAAGGCGCAGCGGCCACAGTGTGAATCTTGTCCACTTCTTGATATGTGCAGAGAAGGGCAGAAGAGGCTGAAAAAAGGGCTGGTGAAGCTGGCATGAGCGGAGCAGCTGTTTTCACCTCATATGTCGAAAAGCTAAAAGAGAAAAAGGTAGAGATAAGCGGCGAAAAAAAGGATATATTAAGAATCAATCCACTCGCATTTGATCTATCTTCAGAACCTTTACTAGATGAGCAACCGTGGAAGAAAACGGAAGAATTTGTTCCTTTGATGTTTGATCTGTGGAATGAATTAAAAGACAACATGCTTCCTCGCTTTCAAACGAGAAAATCTCGGTGTGAAGAGGATGATATGCTGCAAGGCATTGTCAGTATGATTGCAATGTTTTACTGGATCAAAGGAGAGAAGCTTCAAACCATTGATTGGGAGGAAATTAAACAACAGACGTTTCCAGTAGCCCCCATTAACTGGACAGAACGATTAGAGTTTATTTTGCTTAAACCTACCCAATATCATTGCTTTATTCAATTGGACGAGTTATACACAGAGCTCAAAAAGCAGTATGGAAAATATGAAGCACTCAGAAAGTTAAAACAAAATCGTTAAAAAAGCACTTGCCACATAGGGCAAGTGCTTTTTTGTTATTCGTCTTCTTTGCGAGAAGTAGAATTTGACTGAGTATTTGAGCTTTGAGAATTGGCTTTCTCGTCGTCTTTCTTTTTATCTTTATTGGCATCGCTCTGTGAGTTGCTGTTTCCATTTGAACTGTCTGAGCCATCACCATTTTCGGTATTTCCGCCTTGATCTTTTTTATCATCAGGCTTCTGCTCATCAGTGCCGCCTTGGTTTTGATTATCATCTGTTTGATCTGTTTGCTCATCATCAGGTTGCTGTGGCTCTTCTTCTTCTTTGTTCTCATCATCTGCTTTTTCTTCCTCTTCTTCGTCATCTTTAATGGTGAGGAAGGTAGAAGCAGCTTTACTTGTGACATCGTCTACAGTCGCTGTCACTTGGAATTTATAGGTGGATCCTGGCTTCACATCAGAGATGACGGCTTCTTTAGAAGAGCTGTTTTGAATGTCTTTATAGCCGCCATCATCGACCGCTTGCTTCACATTAAATGTTGCATCTGCATCGTCATCATAACCCCAAGTGAGTGTAATCGATTTTTTCTCTTCATCATACACCGCTTTTAAGTCAGATGGTTTGTCAGCTTCTTTCTTTTCATATGTGTCAGAAACTTTTGTTGGGACAGTTCCTTTGACGAAGTATTCCGTTGTCTTCTTATCACTTGGTGTGTTTGGTCCAGCTAACTTCGCTGGATCTGATCCTTTTTCAACCGTTGCTTCAACGACACTATCTGGCTTTTCAAATGAGCCGCTTCCATCATCAATTTGAGAAATTAATTTCTGGAAGACAACTTTGGCAACACGTTGTTCATAATCCGTGAGCCACATTTTGCCGTCTGCATCTTTTGAGTTGCCGATTCCGGTCCACACAGCTGCTGTGTATTGCGGCGTGTAACCGACAAACCATGAATCTTTCGCCCCGCCAGAAGGGATGTTGTATTTATTAATATCATCTTGTGTAAAGTTGGTTGTACCTGTTTTACCAGCTACTTGAACATTCGGTACTTGTGCGAGTGTACCTGTTCCAGATTGTACAGCAGTTTTCAGCATATCTGTAATCATAAATGCAGTGTAATCACTCATGGCTGCTTTAGAGTCTGGCGTTAAGTCAAGCTTCGTCCCGTCATTAAATTCAACAGACGTTACGGCATGAGGTTCATTATAGTATCCGTTGTTACCGAATGCACTAAATGCACCAGCCATTTTAAGAGAAGAGACACCTTCGTCAAATCCGCCGATTGAGTAAGACTCAGGAATGTCAGAAGGTAAGTCCAAACCTAAGTTATTGGCGAATTGAACAGCATTATCTGTACCAGCTTCTTGGAAAGCTTTTAAAGCAGGGATGTTTCGTGATTGTGCCAAAGCACTTCTCATCGACATTTTCCCTAAGTGTCTTCTGTCAAAGTTGTTAATTGGTGTACCGTTAGAGTACGTATAAGGCGCATCATCAATTTGCTGATATGTTGACCATTTTTTGTTTTCAATTACAGGACCGTAATCTAAAATTGGTTTAATTGTAGATCCCGGCTGGCGTTTTGCATCAGTGGCATAGTTAAAGCCGCCGGCTGGCACATCACGACCACCACCAATGGCACGAATTTCGCCATTTTTTGTATCCAGCAGGGTGACTCCAGCTTGCATACCTTTCGTAAATCCGGCTGAATCCCCATTGATGATGTCATCCAGATGATCCTGAGCTTTTCGATCAAGAGAAGTATAGATTTTTAATCCATCTGTTGATACATCTACTTTGGCTTTTTTCTGTACTTCTTCCATGACTTCTTCAATATAAGCAGAGTACTTACTTGAGTTTTGACTCTTATATTTATCAGCTGAAACAACTGTTTTGCTGACAGGTGTTGCTTTTGCTTCCTCATACTCTTTCTCTGAAATATAGCCTTGTTTTTTCATTAGGCCTAAAACGATATTACGGCGTTTTTCCGCTGCCTCTGGATGTTTCACTGGGTTATAGGCAGATGGACTTTGCGGCATACCTGCAAGTGTGGCAGCCTGTGCAACAGTTAGTTTATTTAAATCTGTCACTCCGAAAAATTGTTCAGCCGCTTTCCCAACACCATAAGCATAAGGAGAGAAGAAAATACGGTTTAAATACATTTCTAAAATTTCATCTTTAGAGTATTTTTGCTCAAGCTGAATCGAGAGCCATACTTCCTGTACTTTACGTTTTAACGTCTTTTGATTGTTAAGCAGGGAGTTCTTCACAACCTGCTGTGTAATCGTACTTCCACCTTCTGCTCCAAAACCGTCCTCGACGTTTGCGACAAGAGCACCGCCAATACGGATAGGATCAATCCCGTGGTGTTTATAAAAACGTGCATCTTCAGTTGCAATAAACGCGTCTTTTACCACATCGGGTATATCTTTAATCGAGACATACGTTCTTTTTTCCGCCCCGACTTCTGCAAAGACTTTTTTGTCTTTATCGTAAAGTTTTGAAGAATACGGCGTTTTTAGCTTGCTATCATCAATAGAAGGAGCGCTTGATGCAAAAACGGCAAAAGTTGTGATTCCGGCTACTAAACAAAGAAGACCGATCACGAGTAAAGATAAAAATATTTTTTTAAATAGACCTGCTTTCTTTTTGCCTTTTTTGTTCTTTTGCTTCTTATTGTTTTCTTGACTTGCTTTACGTCGCTGTTCACGACTTGTAAATTGATCAGACATCACATCTCAACCTTTCGTGTTAAACCTTTTTCGAACGTAAATGTTGCTTGCTATCATCCGAAAAATGAAGTGTCTCCACTACTTTAATATAATCAATTCTTGGCGAATATCCAAGTGTCATGAGGTGACCTGCTTCCATTAATTCATCTTTGCTAATGGATTTACGGCCGTTTTGCTGCTGCCGCTCCCAAAAGAAGAAGAGGTCAGTAGCGGACAAATAATAAACGGAACCAAATGCGGATATAATAACAAAACAAATACCGCCTTGCTTTTCAACCTGTTTCATATGCTCAATTTGATGGTCGTGGAAATTTTTGAGCGGAAACGAGGTGGTGCTTTTGGTTTCCTTTGCTTCAAAATCGATATAACGCCCTTTGTATACCCCGTTGTAGTCTGTTGTGGAGGATTGTTTAAAATAGGCTTCTTTAATGACAGCAGCGCTTCTTTTTGGATAATCCACATTGACAATTTGAACAGGGGTAGGCTTTTTATGAATGACTGCGATCCCGTTGACCAAATAGTACTGGTTCGTTTCATTTAAGTCAGCTTCAAGCGTCATCCCGCGGTTACTATAAGATGATTCGCCGCTGATTCTTTTTTTTGTCCCAATTTGTTGAATGGGCTGATACGATTTTCCGTTAGGATACCGAATCATCAAGTTTCAGCCTCCTTTTAATGCATTTTGTATTGGAGAGATCACCATGTTGTCACAACAAGAGCACATGATTACCCAGCATATTTTACATGAAACGAAAGCGAAAAATAAGGACAACCTGACAAGGACAAATGCGTACAAGCGCTTTTATGACCGTCATCCAGAGATGAAATGGTCTCTGCTTGCTTCTTTTGTCTCCAGAAATGCTGGATGGTCGATGACAGATTTAAAAGGCGAGCTTTTTCATCCGGGTTTAACGGATCAGCAAGGGCATCTGTTCTTTACAGCATATGAAAGAGCGAATTGGTTGATCTTTTCAGATGCTTACCCGCAGCTTCTCTTGTATGAATGGTCAAAAAGGTGCCGTAAACCTTTATTTCATCTGCTGCCCCATTTCGGTGTGTCTCGTTTTATGAGCGCTGAGTGGGAACGATTTTGGCAAACGCGTGACACAGAGCGACTGCTGCATGCACTCATCATAAATGAACAATATACTATACAATCTCCTATTATACAAAATCCTCTCCTGAAAAAGAATGTTTTTCACTCGATTCAATATCTTTTCAGCGAGTGGGCACATTTTCAAACCGTCGTTTTTCCGACAGTAGACGGGCATTTGTATGGGTTAACCATACGAAAGTTTTCCCAAGTAAAAGAGCGCATTACGTTAGGGAAAAAGCTAGCAAAACTATTGTTTCGAGCCGATTTGTTTTCGGATTTTTATCACTTTTTGCATACCGTGCCGCATACGGGATCTCGATTTGATTTTGAACCGTTTTTAGGGATTGCGCGAAGGTCAAGCCCTTTCCTCAGAACGGTGTATCCAGTCATGACACATTCATTAGACGATCAAAGGGAAGATTGGTTTCAAAAGAAATTGAGTCCATCCTTGTTTGAAGTAGAGCGTTTACCAAAACAAATTGAGCTGACCGACTGGTATTTTCATAAAAAAAGGCAGCTTCGTTTTCTTTTCTCATTAGAACACTATTTTTTGCATAAATAAAAAGCAGGGGGTACCTGCTTTTTTTACGTGGATGGACGGTTAGGGCCGCCGAGCTTTTTATCAAGCTGATCTGTACTGTTTTCTTTCCCTTTTGTTTTTTGCTCTTTTGGTGCTTGCTGCTTTTTCATGACATCTACCTCCTTTGTCCTTAGAATTTACACAATCGGACGCGATCATACAAAGAAGGACAAGCACGTGTCGAAATGGAAGAAATTGCGCTTATCTTCACTTAGATTGGCGATTTAGTTCTAGTTTTGTCATGTATGAAGGAGGGAGCAAAAGAAAAGAGAATGTAACGAGAGATGATAAAGGAGGAATCTGATGATGAGCGAATTTGTATCAAAAGAATCCATTATGCAGTTGTTAGAGGAAATTGAGCGAAAGATTGATGCGGTGGAAGAAGAACTGTCTTTAGCTGTCAAAAAAACAAAAAACGCTGCCGTAGAGGAGCAAGAACAAATCATTGACCGTCTTGAATCTGAAGTGAAGGAATGTGAATTGAAAATTCATGCAGCAGAGTATAAGCTACAGGCAAGACCCGCATATCACGCCGGATAGCTTTTCTATTTGAGCAATAAGTAAACGTTTGATAGGATGGTTCATAGAGGTGAACACTTTGGATAATCAAACATTACTTAAACATACACAAGAGTTGATCACGTGGATCGAAGAAGCATACGAGCAGTACCTAAAGGGAAAGGCAGAAGAGGAATACCCAGTTTATGATTTTTACAACGATATTCAACCGGCCGTTGTCAAATTTGATCAGCAAATGGAAGAGTGGCTTACTGCTGCTACCTCATTTATTCATCAGGCCAAACCTAGATACTTACATCAAGAACAGCTTGAAGCCGTCCAAGAAAATGGAAAAGAGGTTGTGCTGCAATCTTATTTTGGCAAACAGCATGCACCTCGTGTGAAAAATTTAGTTGAGTCAGTGATTTATACACTGAACCTTTTAATAGAAGAAATCAACAAACGCAGCTGATGAAACAGCCTGCGTTTTTCTTATGGCTGCTGTAGGCACATCTTCTGCTTCCTGAACATAATATATCATTGACTTCAATATGTTTTCAGAGCGAGAGGAGCGAGATACATGTTCCCTTATTCAAACCAGCCATCTTATGAAATGAATCAATTTCAGCAACGGCCTTTTCCGTATCCAGATATGCAGCAGCCTCCGCAGCCTCCAGAATATTTCATGCCCCCATATCAAGGTGAAATGAACCAGCCGCCGTCTGCAGGCTATCAGCCGCCTTTTGGATATCAGGAAAACTTCCAGCCTTATCAGCCGCAGCCTGAAGCAATGAATCAGCCGCAAATGCAGCCGCCGGGCATGATGCCTATGCAGCAGCCTATGAATCCTTATCCTTTGCCAAGGCCGCAAAAACAGCAATCATCTCAATTTAAAAGTGTGCTGTCACAATTTAAAAAAACGAATGGGCAATACGATTTTAATAAAATGTTTGATACTGCTGGACAAATGATGAGTACAATGAATCAAGTGGGCTCATTGGCGAAAGGATTTACTAGTATTTTTAAAGCATAGCAAAACCCAATAGATATACATCTATTGGGTTGTTTGTTTTGGCGCAGTCACACGAAGTGATTGATCTTTCCAAACGCTCTTCATATTGGTTTCATCTATTTTTGCAGGCATTAAAATGGTTTTGGTAAAGCTTGAATAGGAGGAAGTCGTGTCTGTTTTGATTTTTTCCTGTACCGATAAGTGTAAATATTGCGCTTTCACTTCTAGTGCGATATCACCTTCGACAAAATGGTCTGGAAATCGAATCTCAATATATACATATTGATCATCTTCTGTCACATCAGTTGTAATGGATGCAAGTGAATGGCTCGTGGTCATCAGCGCCTCTGCACTATTTAAAATGTCGTGAAACGGCGATGATGCAAAAAATTGTTCAATTGCTTCATATAGAATGTCTTCATTTGCTAACAACTCGTGTTTCTTTTCACTTTCATGTTTCATTTGAATCACCTCTCATCTACAGCCTATGCAAAAGGGGCTCAGGCGGTTATCAATTGATGAGAGGAAAAAATTATGATTAAATAGTGTTGAATGAAGCAAGGTGTATGGGCGTGAAAGTTTATACGCTGAATAGATCTAGAAGCAAAGCTTGAAGGGAGCAAATGAACATTGCTGAAAAAATTATTCGGTTTCGGAAAAAACCAAGATGATGTAAAGGAAGAAGTCATTTATTCTCCAGTTGATGGAGAGTTAATGGATATGACCGATGTACCAGATCCCGTTTTTTCTCAAAAGATGATGGGAGACGGCGTAGCTGTAAAACCAAAAAACGGAACCATTGTGTCGCCAGTAGATGGTGAAGTTATTCAACTCTTCCATACAAAACATGCAATTGGGATTCGAACACTCTCGGGGCTTGAGCTTCTGATTCATATCGGACTTGAAACGGTTGGATTAAATGGTGAAGGCTTTGAAGCACACATAAAAGAAGGGGATAAAGTGAAAGCAGGTGATCCTCTCATTACATGTGATTTAGCGCTGATTGAAGAAAAAGCGGCAAGCACAGTGACACCAATTGTCATCATGAATGGTGATTTAGTAGAACATCTTGACAAAGAACCTAAGGGCTCTGTAGAAAAGCAGACGTCCAAGCTTTTGACAGTGAAAATGAAATAATCCAAAAAAACTACCCTGAGTTGATAGGGTAGTTTTTTTATTGAGGAGACTAATCCTCCATTGGAACCCAGCCTTTACTTGCTTCCATGACAGTCCATAAACCCTCTGGAATCATGTACTTGTCTTTTTGACTGCGTTTAATGACGGTTTCAATCTCGTTTTCTCTGCCTTCTTTAATCTTTACTGCCCAATCGGGATCAACAATGACTTCTCTTGCAACAGCGATGAGTGGAATCCCTTGATTGTATGCATTCAGTGCATCCTCAGCTGTAATGACGCTGCCGACGCCGATGAGTGGAAGCGTGTCACCACAGCGCTCTTTTAATAACTCCATCCGCGTCTTACTTGTATCAGCACCACGTCTTGCTTTAGCGTCAATCTCCATTAAAGAAATATGCAAGTAATCAAGGTTTTTTGTCTTAAGTACGTCCACTAAAGTAAATGTTTCTGCCATGGTTAAACCAGGTGTTTCTGGTTCTTCAGGTGATAATCGATAGCCAAAGATAAATGGTTTTGTTACATGCTCTTTGATTGCTTCTTTCACTGCATCTACTACTGCAATTGGAAATGCGAGACGTTTTTCTTCGCTTCCGCCCCATTGATCTGTACGCTGATTACTATGCGGAGAGTAGAATTGCTGTAATAAATATCCGTTCGCTCCATGGATTTCGATCCCATCAAATCCTGCTTGGATTGCGCGCCTTGCTGCTTCTTTAAATGAGTCGATGATGTGAGGAATTTCTTCTTCTGTCAAAGCTCTCGCAATTTGTTTTCCATCTTTAAATACATCACTTGGCGCAACGACATCACCGTTTGGGACTAAATGAGGGAGAGCCTGAGAGCCGCCATGATGAATTTGCATAATGGCTTTTGTTCCTTTCGCTTGAATCGCAGAAGCAAGCTTTTGAAGGCCAGGTATATCTTCATCCCTTGCAATAGAAGGCTGTCCTTCAAACGCCTTACCATCTGGCGTCACGTTTGCACATGCGGTGATGACCATGCCCATTTCGCTTGATCTAGCGGTAATAAAATCAATTTCTTCCTTTGAGATCGTGCCATCCTCATGAGAACCGAAGTGTGTCATTGGTGCAACGACTAAACGGCCATCAATAGAGGCACCCCCTGGGAATGTAAAAGGTTCAAATAAAGGCTTAAATTCGTTTTTCAATCTGATCATCTTCTTCCTTGATAAAATCATTTCACTATAGAAGTGTAATAGATATTGTTACAACACATCAAAATATTTGCTCACAAGCGGTGCATCAAAAAATTGCCGCCTAGTCATGCAAACAAATATTCGGTACACTAGAATGAGAGGTGGATACCAGATGAAGAAGAAAACAATGAACGAACTCATAGAAGAATTAAAAAAAGACGAACAGGTCGAGCATTGGCATGAAATTGAAGCGAAGCCTGCACTGACTTCTTCAATTCCTGAAAGAGTAAATGACAGGCTCAAAGTGGCGCTTGAAAAAAGAGGTGTGAGCGAACTGTACATTCATCAAAAGGAAGCCTTTGAACGTGTGATGGATGGTGAGAATGTGGTGACTGTGACACCTACAGCTTCAGGTAAAACGCTTTGCTACAATCTGCCAGTTCTTCAGTCGATCGCAGAAGATCAGACAAGCCGCTCCCTCTATTTATTTCCAACAAAAGCACTTGCGCAAGATCAAAAAAGTGAATTAAACGAAATCATTCATGAGATGGATGTTCCAATTCACAGTGAAACCTATGACGGGGACACCTCCCCAGCGATTCGCCAGCGCGTCAGACAGGCAGGACATATTGTCATCACAAATCCAGATATGCTGCACTCAGCGATTTTGCCTCATCATACGAAATGGGTCAGTTTATTTGAGAACTTAAAGTATATTGTCATTGATGAACTTCATACATACCGAGGCGTGTTTGGCAGTCATGTCGCCAATGTCATTCGAAGACTAAAGCGAATTTGTGCATTTTACGGAAGTGACCCGACCTTTATTTGTACATCAGCGACCATAGCGAATCCGAAAGAGCTTGCAGAGCAGCTGACCGGAAGCAAGGTGCATCTCATTGAACAAAACGGAGCACCTAGCGGTAAAAAGAATTTTGTCTTTTACAACCCGCCAGTCGTCAATAAGCCTTTAAATATTAGACAAAGTGCGGCCACTGTTGTGAATCAGCTCGCTAAAACATTTTTAAAAGAAAAAATTCAAACGATTGTTTTTGCTAGAAGTAGGGTAAGAGTTGAAGTCATCCTAAGTCATATTCAAGAACTAGTGAAAAAAGAAATTGGTCCTAAATCGATCCGTGGTTATCGCGGGGGCTATTTGCCGAAAGAGCGGCGTATGATTGAAAAAGGCTTAAGGGAAGGAGACATTCTCGGTGTTGTCAGCACAAACGCACTAGAATTAGGAGTAGATATTGGACAGCTAAAAGTCTGTATCATGACCGGATATCCTGGCAGTGTAGCGAGTACATGGCAGCAGGCAGGACGAGCTGGAAGGCGTCATGAGGAAGCACTCATTATCATGGTCGCAAGCTCATCGCCACTTGACCAATATATTGTTAGACACCCTGAATACTTCTTTAACAGACCACCTGAATCGGCAAGAATCAATCCTGAGAACCTTATCATCCTAGTCGATCATCTAAAATGTGCGTCCTACGAGCTACCGTTTCGAGAAGATGAACAGTTTGGCGGTATGGAAGTAGAAGAAATCTTGCAATACTTACATGAAGAAGGGGTTCTCCATTTCAGCGGCAACCGTTATTATTGGTCAGATCAATCGTTCCCGGCTCATGGCATCAGTCTGAGATCTGCAAGTCAGGAAAATGTCGTCATTGTCGATCAATCCGATGTAGCGAATGTTCGAATTATTGGGGAGATGGATCGATTCAGTGCGATGACTTTACTTCATGATGAAGCGATTTATTTACATGAAGGGGTTCAGTATCAAGTGGAAAAGCTAGATTATGAGCATCTTAAGGCTTATGTGAAACAAGTCGATGTAGAATATTATACAGATGCGAATTTAGCAGTTCAGCTCAAGGTGCTTGAAATTGATCAAACAACAGAGAAAGAGGCGGTATCTGTTCACTACGGTGATGTGACCGTCAATGCAATGCCGACTATTTTCAAAAAAATTCGATTATCAACCGGTGAAAATATCGGTTCCGGCCCGATTCACTTACCTGAAGAAGAGATTCATACGAGTGCTACTTGGTTTGAATTACATGAAGCAGAGCGGACATTTGAAGAAAAAACACTTGAACAGCTGTTGCTCGGTATTGCCAATGTTCTTCAGCATATTGTTCCGGCGTTTGTCATGTGTGACCGTTCAGACATTCATGTCATTTCTCAAATAAAGGCAGCCCATACCGGGAAACCGACCGTATTTTTATATGATCATTACCCAGGTGGAATCGGTTTAAGTAAAGAGGTGCAGGCTCGCTTTGATGAAATTGCCCGTGCAGCCACTCAGCTGATTGAGCGATGCAGCTGCGAGAACGGCTGTCCATCTTGTATTGGCATGGAAATGAAAGAGATCGATGGAAAAAGCAGTATCATTCAATTGATGGCAGGATTTTAATGAAAGGGGGAATAGACCTATTTATGTCATTAAAAGGAAAATTAAACAGAATGAAAAAACACCTGTCGCACAATCAGTCAGATGAAAAGCGTGGGGCAGTAAAAGAGGGACAAACGCACACTGTGACGGCTGAAACCATTCCATTTCTAAAAGAGTGGGGGGAATTAGGTGCAGCTCCTTACTACTTTGAAGACTCTTTCTGCCTCATTCGGGAAGTGACCTATCCACTTGACCATCAGCATGGGCGATATTCATTTGCAGAACTGCCGGAGATGGTGAGTGCATGGAACAAAAGTGAGATTCAGCATTCTCTTTCTGCAAAAGGCTACAAGCCTCACGAGCTATTTTTCTTCGATACAGAAACAACAGGACTATCTGGCGGAACGGGAAATATGATTTTTCTACTTGGGCATGCGAGAGTTTATTCAGATAAAGTGGTGGTAAAACAACATTTGCTCACGAATCCAGGAAATGAAGCGGCACTTTACAAAAGCTTTCTTAGTGAGGTGGATGTTGAATCGCTAGTGACATATAATGGAAAATCATTTGATTGGCCTCAAGTCAAAACGAGGCATACATTATTACGCGATCAAATACCTGCTCTACCTGAATTTGGTCATTTTGACCTTCTGCATGGGTCAAGGAGATTGTGGAAACATAAATATGAGCGTATGGCTCTTTCGGTTGTAGAAAAAGAGGAACTGCACGTCAATCGAGAGGGAGATACACCGGGGTTCCTCGCACCAATGATCTATTTTCACTTTTTAAAGGAACAAAACCCGAAACTGATTGAAGGAATTTTGACTCACAATGAACTTGATGTCTTATCGTTAATCAGTCTCTACATTCATTTGTCTAAAAAAATCTTATCCAAAGATGCGGTGAAGGAAGACGATGAGAAATATGCATTAGCTAAGTGGCATCTTGCTCACCGTGATGTGCAGGAAGCAACAAAGCACCTGCAAGAATTAACGGGAGCAGCGTTTGAGCATGCGGATCAAGCAGCTTATGACCTATCGTTACAGTACAAGCGATTAAAACAATGGGGTGAAGCGGCATGCATATGGAGACGTCTATTTGAATCAAGTGATGTTCATTTAAGATTAAAAGCGGGTGTAGAGCTTGCAAAGTATGAAGAACACCGTCAAAAAGATCCAAAAGCAGCCCTTTCCATTACCCAAACATTGTTATCACGATCGTCTTTAAGTGAACGAGACATTGTGGAACTTGACAAGCGAGAAAAGCGGCTCTTAAGAAAAGCTGGGCAATGAAATTATTGCCTGGGAAAGCGCAAAAAAAGACAACGTTCGGCTCTCGGCCGAAAATAAAAATTGTTTAGCACTTTTATTGTAGAAAAGTCACGAATCCTGTAAAATAACGTTAGATATTGAATGAGGAGCGTAGAGCATGTATAAGGGTCTTTTCTACTTGTTTTTTCTTGTTGTCATATTGGTCGCTTTTGTGTTTTCAAACTATAAAGATGTTTTTCTTGCAAACTTTTAAAATAGGTTAATGCATTAGTACATGTACACCTCTTGATTCATACATTATTAATGTAAGAAAATCAAGGAGAGGGGAATGCTACATGTACCATCATCATCATTGCAATCCAAATGTTACACAGCCAATTGTACATCCAACGAATCACTGCTGTACGCACAGTGAGTCAACTACAATTGTGCCGCACATCCACCCGCAGCATGTAACAAATGTTCATCACCAAAATTTCCAACATGTTCACTACTTCCCGCATACGTTTTCTCAGGTGGACCCGGCAACACATCAACACTTTAACTGCGGTGGACCTTGCTGTAACAGATAAAGTGAAATGGGACTTTTATAAGTCCCTTTTTTTAAAAGCAGGTGAAAAAATGAAAATTATTGCTGTCACAGGGTACAAGCCATTTGAGCTTGGGATCTTCAAACAAGACGAGCCTGCACTTCAATACATAAAAGCGGAACTTCGGAAAAGGCTGACGGCACTCATTGAAGATGGGCTGGAATGGGTGCTCATTTCAGGTCAGTTAGGGGCAGAAATATGGACAGCTGAAGTGGTCTTTGAGCTTCAAGAGGAGTTTCCAGATTTAAAACTTGCTGTCATTACACCATTTTATGAACAGGAAGAGCGCTGGAATGAACAAAATAAAGAGCTGTATGAAAGCGTTCTTGCACAAGCTGATTTTGTAGAAAGTGTCACGCATAGACCGTATGAAAGTCCGGCACAATTTAAACAAAAGAACCGCTTTTTTATTGAAAAAACGGACGGCCTTCTCGTCTTATATGATCCCGAGCACGAAGGCTCGCCAAAATATATGATCAAAGAAGCTGAAACCTATACCGACTACCCAATTATGTATATCACAATGGATGATTTAAGAGCACAGGTTGAGGCGGAAGATCCGTTTTTTGACTAAAAGCAAGAGAAAATTTGACAACGTCACGTATTTCTGAAAAAATATACTATGAATTCACGATATGAGGTGAAAAAGATGCTTGCTGATAAAGTAAAGCTTTCTGCGAAAGAAATTTTAGAAAAAGAATTTAAAACAGGTGTCCGAGGGTATAAACAAGAAGAAGTCGATAAATTTCTAGATATGGTCATTAAAGACTATGAGACATTCCATCAAGAAATTGAAAAACTCCAACAAGAAAACCTTCACTTGTCAAAACAGCTTGAAGAAGCGGTTGAGCAAGGGAAAAGACAGCCTGCACAGTCCAATACAACAAACTTTGATATTTTAAAAAGACTATCTAATCTTGAGAAACACGTTTTCGGCAGCAAACTTTATGATTGAGTAATACCAAAAAAGCTTGTGTCAGATGACATTGTTGTTTATAATAACGCATGTTGATTAACGTTCGGGTAATCGCTGTAATGCTTTGACATTGCAGAGGAAAGTCCATGCTCGCACGGTGCTGAGATGCCCGTAGTGTTCGTGCCTGGCGAAAAAATAAGCCAGGGCAGCCTGGGAAAGGCTGACGGCAGGAAAAATGCCTACGTCCTTTTAGGATATGGCAAAGTATCCTTGAAAGTGCCACAGTGACGAAGTCTCACTAGAAATGGTGAGAGTGGAACGCGGTAAACCCCTCGAGCGAGAAACCCAAACTTGGTAGGGGAACTTTCTCAAAGGAACCAAACGGAGAGAAGGACAGAGAATTCTGTAGATAGATGATTACCACCTGAGTACGAGGCTTTTGCCGTTTGCAGTACAATGGAACAAAACATGGCTTACAGAACGTTATATCCGTTATCATAAACATGATGAAATCAAAGCTCTCCTATTTCTACATATGGAGAGCTTTTATCTTGATTACAGAATAGAACGAGAAAACAGGTGATAAACAAATGAAAACCTATACACTCATCGCAACAGCGCCAATGGGAATTGAAGCGATTGTTGCAAAAGAAGTAAGAGACCTCGGGTATGAGTGCACCGTAGATAACGGAAAAGTTATTTTTCAAGGGGATGCGCTTGCCATCTGCCGTGCGAATCTATGGCTGCGTACAGCAGACCGGATCAAGGTCCAAGTTGCTGAATTTTCGGCTAGAACATTTGATGAGCTTTTTGAACAGACTAAAGCCATTGACTGGGCCGCATTTTTACCGAAAAATAGCACATTTCCCGTCATTGGTAAATCTGTTAAATCTCAGCTTGCCAGTGTGCCGGATTGTCAGCGCATCGTCAAAAAGGCTATCGCGCAAAAACTTAGATCATCTTACAACATACAGTCTGAATGGCTAGAAGAGACAGGCCCTGAATACAAAATCGAGGTAGCGCTTTTAAAAGATAAAGTATTGCTGACGCTTGATACGTCTGGTGTGGGTCTTCATAAACGTGGATACCGTGCAGATCAAGGGGGCGCTCCGATTAAAGAAACCCTTGCAGCGGCGCTTGTCTTATTAACGAACTGGACACCTGACCGTCCGTTTGTCGATCCTTTTTGCGGATCAGGAACAATTGCTATTGAAGCAGCGATGATTGGACAAAACATTGCTCCTGGATTTAACCGTGAGTTCGCATCTGAATCATGGGAATGGATCGGTGAGGACGTTTGGAACAAAGCACGCCTTGAAGTAGAAGAAAAGGCGAATTATGATCAGCCGCTTCACATTATCGCGAGCGATATTGATCATCGTATGGTAGAGATTGCGAAACTGAACGCAGAAGAAGCTGGTCTTAGTGAACTGATTCAATTTAAGCAAATGCAAGTGAAAGACTTTCAAACTAAAGATGAGTATGGTGTGATTGTCGGAAATCCGCCTTACGGTGAACGTCTCAGCGATAAGCCAGCTGTGGAAAAAATGTATCAAGGCATGGGCGAAGCATTGAAAAACCTAGATACGTGGTCCATTTACATTTTAACGTCACATGAAAAATTCGAAGAGTGTTTCGGAAGAAAAGCGACGAAAAAGAGAAAACTGTTTAATGGATTTATTAAAACAGACTATTATCAATACTGGGGAAAACGCCGGCCTAGAAAGCAAACAACTGAATCGTAACAAATGTCCACACCACGAGAAGGTGTGGATTTTTTATGCTAAAAAGGTATAAGTCTTGACGGGACGGAATAAACTGAACTTGATTTTAAAAAAAGAGGTGTCTTCATGATTCATTATGATCAATTTCAGTTAATTCAAAAAGCACTCGCTTCAACAGCCCGAGAAATAGAAGGGATTGAAACGGGACAATCTGCTAAACTTACGGCAGCCATCGAGAACTTAGCAATGGCTCAAAACTACATAGACCATTCAGAGCACGCATTTTTAATGAAGGAAAGCTACCAGCATCGCCTGCGCTCTTAAAAAAAAGATTGTCATACCCCAGCATAAATGTTACTATTGAATGTCTGAATGATTCAAAAGTTGGGGGTTGAAGCAGGTGACAGCATCTCGTTTGCCTTTTTCATTAACAAAAGAACATAATTTTTACGAAGAACTGGGCAACTGGATTGGTGATGTGTTTTATGACATTTTGCCAGAAAAGGGCTTTGATCTTCGAGATGAACAAATATTCATGGCTTTTCAGTTAGAAAGGGCCTTTAAAGAAAAAAGTGTGATGTTTGCCGAAGCTGGGGTAGGCACAGGCAAAACAATCGTTTATCTTTTATTTGCGGTCACATATGCAAGATATACAGGGAAACCTGCGATCATTGCATGTGCAGACGAAACGTTAATTGAACAGCTGGTCAAACAAGAAGGTGATATCTATAAAATTGCCAATCACCTTGATATTCAAATAGATGCGAGATTAAGTAAATCGCATGATCAATATTTATGCTTAAAGAAACTAGAGAAAACGATGCAACGTGAAGATGATGAGAAGTGGCTCGACATTTATGAATCGCTTCCTTCATTTGTTCATGAATCTCATGGGATGCAGACATTTTATCCGTATGGTGATCGAAAAGAGTATCCAGAATTAACAAATGATGAGTGGTCAAGAATTGGTTATGACTCTTTTCAGGACTGCTTAACGTGCGACATGCGGCACCGCTGTGGCTTGAATTTATCAAGAGACCATTACCGAAAAGCAACAGACCTCATCATTTGTTCTCATGACTTTTACATGGAGCATGTATGGACAAAGGAGTCACGTAAACGTGAAGGACAGCTGCCGCTCCTTCCTGAGCATAGCTCTGTTGTATTTGATGAAGGGCATCTTCTTGAGTTTGCAGCACAAAAAGCGCTAACATACCGAGTGAAACAATCAACACTTGAGACGTTTTTGGAGCGTCTTTTGCAAAATGATATTCGTGAAGAGTTTGCAGAGCTTGTTGAAGATGCACTTGCAACAAACGATCAGTTCTTTTATCTCTTAAAAACGAATGCCAAAGAAATCAAAGGATCACACCGTCTTGAAATTGGTCGTGTAGATGAGGTAAAGCGTTCAGCAAGTGAATTATGTGATTTGCTTGAGAAGATTGGAGAAGCGCTCGTATTTGAATCAGAGATGTACACAATTGATCAATACGAATTGTCTGTTGTGGAAGAGTACATTGAGCAGATGGCGTATTCTTTGTCGCTTTATCAGAAAAATGCCATTAGCTGGCTGGAGAAGCAGGAATTAGATACCACCTTTGTCGTCATGCCAAAAACGGTAGCAGAAGTTCTCGGTGAAAAGGTATTTTCGCAAAAAATCCCTTATATTTTCTCATCTGCTACGTTGTCTGAAAATCAATCATTTGATTATTTAGCTGAAAGCCTTGGGATCAAAGATTATTTATCCATGAGTGTGGCTTCGCCGTATGATTATGAGGAGCAAATGCAAATGCATTTCCACGGAATTCAGCAGCCAATGACAGAGTCAGCTGTAAAAGGTCAGCACGTGCTGTCTCAAGTAAAAGAAAATGGCGGTCGATCTCTTATTTTATTCCCTTCATTTGATGAACTGCATGTATTTAGAAAGCAGCTCGATGCATCAAATGAATCACTGCCTTTCCATGTGTATTTTGAAGGAGACGAGGAGATCAGTACCATTGTTCAAAAGTTCCAAGCGGATGAAACATCTGTGTTATGTTCCGTTCACTTGTGGGAAGGGCTGGATATTCCAGGACAGTCTCTAACAAATGTGGTCATTTGGGGACTTCCATATCCACCGCATGACCCAGTATTTGAAGCAAAACGGAATGAAGCGAAAGATGCATTTACTGAAGTGGATCTTCCGTACATGTTGCTTCGTCTAAGGCAGGGCATTGGGAGACTGATTCGGACAAGCCAAGATGCTGGCAGCATTCATATTTACTTTGGCAGTCAGAAAGATATTGAGCTGCAAAGTAAAATTGAATCCGTTCTTCCAGTAAGGCCAGTGATCTCTTAATGATAGAAAACCATTCAATAAGAGGAGGATACGATCAGCGTATCCTCCTTTTTCATTGACAAAAGAACATTTATTGAAGTAGCCTTGAAACGTACATACATATTTTATTGATTGGGGGAACGAACGCATGAGTCTTGAATCAAAAGAGAAAGCGTTTTATCAATTACTAGGAAAAATCGCCCATTATACAGAGGCGCTTCATTTACTTTATTGGGACTCTCGAACACAAGCGCCTAAAAAAAGCGCTGATTTCAGAGCAGAAACCATCGGTCAATTATCCAGCGATATCTTTAATATGAAGACTTCTGATGAAATGAGAGATCTTCTTGATGCATTAAATAAAGAGAAAGAAAAGCTGTCAAAAGACACGCAGAAGGCACTCGAATTATCGCAAAAAGAATATGATGAAAACAGCAAAATTCCAAAAGAAGAATTTAAAGAATACTCCATTCTACAATCAAAAGCAGAGCATGTTTGGGTAGAAGCAAGGGAGAAATCAGATTTTTCACTCTTTGCACCCTATTTAAAACAACTGATTGATTTTAACAAGCGTTTCATCCAGTATTGGGGCGTGAAAAAAACACCATATGATGTGCTGCTCAATAATTATGAGCCGGATATGACGGTTGAACAACTCGATCAAAAATTCGGTGCACTTCGAGACGCCATCGTTCCTCTCGTGAAAAAAATTGAAGCTTCGCCAAATAAACCAGATACTTCGTTTTTATCGAAAAGCTTCCCGATCGACAAACAAAAAGAGCTGAGTCTCTTTTTCTTAAAAGAGTTAGGGTATGACTTTGACGCAGGACGACTTGATACAACGGTTCATCCATTTGCTGTGACATTAAGCAGAGGGGATGTACGTGTGACGACGCGTTATGATGAGCACGATTTTCGCATGGCGATCTTTGGCACCATTCACGAATGCGGCCATGCCATTTATGAACAAAATATTGATGAGGCACTGAGCGGAACGCTCTTATGTGACGGCACATCAATGGGTATTCATGAATCACAGTCTCTTTTCTTTGAGAACTTTATCGGCAGACATGAAGATTTCTGGAAAACGTATTATCAAAAGCTGCAAGAGGCATCTCCTGAACAATTTAAAGATGTCACTTTAGAAGAATTTGTGCATGCGGTGAATGAATCGAAGCCGACTTACATTCGAATTGAAGCAGATGAACTCACGTATCCACTTCACATTATTATTCGCTATGAAATTGAAAAAGCCATTTTCAATGAAGAAGTAGCCGTTGAAGATCTGCCAGCGTTATGGAATGAAAAATATAAAGCATATCTTGGCATTACGCCGCCTAACGATGCGCTTGGTATTTTGCAGGATGTTCACTGGTCTGATGGTAGTTTTGGTTATTTCCCTTCATATGCACTTGGTTATATGTATGCGGCGCAATTAAAGCAGCAAATGATCAAAGATTTACCGAATTTTGATGAACTGATTCAAAATGGGTCTTTTGCACCGATAAAAGAATGGCTAACGGAACATGTCCACAAGCATGGAAAACGGAAAAAGCCATCTGAGATCATTCAAGACGCAACTGGTGAAGAATTAAATGTTCAATACTTAATTGATTATTTAACAGATAAGTACACGAAACTGTATTTATCATAAATGAAAGGCACCCTTTAATCAGCAGGGTGCTTTTTTGCTGGTTGAATATTCTAAAAACGAACGTTTAAAGCTTGATGATTATTTAAGTTCGGTATTTTTCTAGAAAAGTGCTTTCCAAGCGTCTGAAATCTTGTTATAATTTGAACACTATAACACTCATATAATCGCGTGATGATGGCACGCAAGTTTCTACCGGACACCGATACCGTCCGACTATGAGTGAGCAAAATGAAACAGCTTTTGTATGAGCTGAAGATCCCGTGGATCGTTTTCGCATTGCTTGCTCCTTAATGGACAGCAATGCTTTTTTTATGCAAAAAAATGAAAGTTGCTAATATGCTGGGAGGAAGAATGATGGAATTGTTACGTCAAAAGATAGAGAACGAAGGAATTGTTCTGTCAAATCAAGTGTTAAAGGTAGATGCTTTTTTAAATCATCAAATTGACCCTGTGTTAATGCATGAGATCGGTCAAGAGTTTGCTAGATTATTTAAGCATGATGGAATTACTAAAATTATCACAATCGAATCTTCTGGTATTGCACCTGCTGTCATGGCTGGACTTGCCCTTCATGTGCCAGTTGTTTTTGCCCGAAAGCGGCAATCACTTACTTTAACGGATAACCTTTTGACAGCAAGTGTGTATTCTTTTACCAAAAAAGTAGAAAGTACGATCGCTGTCTCTAACACGCACCTTAGTGAGGATGATTGTGTGTTAATCATCGACGACTTTTTAGCAAATGGAGAAGCCGCTAAGGGACTAGCTGCAATCGCAAAGCAAGCGAAAGCAAAAGTAGCTGGTTTTGGAATTGTTATCGAGAAATCATTCCAGCCTGGAAGAAAAGAGCTTGTGCAAATGGGCTATAGAGTCGAGTCACTCGCACGTATCGAATCGCTCGAGGAAGGAAAAGTCACGTTTGTACGCGAGGTACAATCATGAGTGCCGCTAAAAAAGCCAAAACCCTTTCGCTAGGGATACAGCATGTACTGGCGATGTATGCAGGTGCGGTTCTTGTCCCGCTCATTGTTGGAGATGCGCTTGGGCTCACGCCAGCCCAGCTGACGTACTTAATTTCGGCAGATATTTTCATGTGCGGCGCCGCCACACTGCTTCAAGTATGGAAAAACCGCTTTTTTGGCATCGGTTTGCCTGTTGTACTAGGCTGTACATTTACTGCGGTATCTCCTATGATTGCGATTGGCTCTAAATATGGAATTTCGTCTATATATGGAAGTATTATCGCCGCAGGGTGTATTGTCATTGCTCTTTCATTTTTCTTTGGGAAGCTTGTGAAATTCTTCCCGCCCGTTGTCACAGGTTCCGTCGTCACGATCATTGGAATTACCTTAATTCCGGTAGCCATGAACAATATGGCAGGTGGTGAAGGAAGTGCAGACTATGGTTCTTTTGAGAATCTTGGACTTGCTTTTCTAGTGTTGTTTATTATTGTCCTTCTCTATCGATTTACAAAGGGATTCATGAAAGCCATTGCCATCTTAATCGGCATTCTACTTGGGACAGCAGTTGCTGCTTTCTTAGGGAAGGTGGAGACGGCAGAAGTGGCGAATGCACAAGTTTTCCGCATCATTGAGCCTTTTTACTTTGGGTTGCCTACTTTTGAATTTGCACCAATCATGACAATGACATTAGTTGCCATTGTGTCATTAGTCGAATCAACGGGTGTATACTTTGCGCTCGGAGATTTAACGAATCGTTCATTAAAAGAGAAAGATTTAGCAAAGGGATATCGTGCAGAGGGAATTGCCGTCTTATTAGGCGGTATCTTCAACGCTTTTCCATACACAGCTTACTCTCAAAACGTTGGATTGATCCAATTAACAGGTGTGAAGAAAAATCAGGTCATTGTGGTGACAGGTGTATTATTAATGGTATTTGGCCTTTTTCCTAAAATCGCGGCATTTACAACGATTATTCCTAAATCCGTTCTAGGCGGTGCAATGGTCGCCATGTTTGGCATGGTCATTGCGTACGGGATTAAAATGCTCTCACGCGTCGATTTTGCAAAACAGGAAAACTTACTCATTGTCGCATGCTCAGTTGGCATCGGGCTCGGAGTAACGGTGGTACCGCAAATGTTTGATCATTTGCCAGAATCGATTAAATTGTTAACAAGTAACGGAATCGTCGCCGGAAGCTTTACCGCTATTTTGCTTCATATTATTTATCACATGATTCCTTTTAAAAAAGAAACAGAGCAGGAGCTAATGGAAGAACCTAAGCAATCTGTTATGTAAACACTTCTCTTGGAGAGGTGAAAGCCCGCATCCTTTGGATACGGGCTTGTTGTGATTAGTGCTATTAATGTTGTACCGGCGGCATTGTTTCGTTAATGACTGCAAATGTATAGCCCCTTGCTTTTAGTTGTGTAATCAGGCTATCTAAATAGTTCGTGGTAGAGGGTTGATCATGCATTAAAATAACTTTTGGTTCCCATGGTTTATTTTTCTCAAACATTTGCAGTTGATTCAATACCTCTGGAACATATTGTGAGTTTTTATATCTCCAGTCAAGGCTATCAATCGTCCAATCCCAGTAAATAAAGCCATTTTGGTTTAAACGTACTTTTTGATCATATGTTAAATTTGGAACACTGCCATAAGGTGTTCTCACAAGACGGGTATAAACGCCTGTAACAGAAGCAAGAATGAGCTGAGCTTCTTTCATTTCATTTGCGGGAGACTCACTGTTCTGATAAAAGCGGTTTATATCATGCGTCATGCCATGAAGCCCTAATTGATGTCCTTCTTGATAAAGTCTTTTCACCGCTGCTTGGTGAGCTTGGATTTGCGGTCCAAGCATGAAGAATGTCGCCTTCACTTGATGTGCTTTTAAGACATTTAACAGCTGATTTGATGTAGCAGAAGGGCCATCATCAAATGTTAAAAAGACCGTTTTATTCGTTGTCTGTTGGTTTGGATTGGTCCTAAATTGTTGATCCAATGTTCTTGTAGAATGATCTTTTGCTTTCAGACTGATACTTGTGTCTCGGAAGTCACTGCTAGTAACAATTTTTGCTTGCCCATTTGTCGCCTGCAAATGGGGTTTAGACATATCCCAGATAAAAACGAGAAACAGTGTAAGAAGCACTAAACCAATTATCTTCGAGAGAAATATCGTGTTGTAGGGTGTCTGTTTTTTGGACACCTTTTTCATGACAATCACTCCAGTCAATTAAATTTTGTGCCGAATCATGTAGTAGATTCTGTCTTTATTCACTATTTTTCATGGTGTTCATATTGATTAAGTATACAGGAAAAAAACACCTTTTTATATATAGTTATCAAATAAATTAGAATTTTATGGTTATTTATTTGTGTTGATCAGAAAAAAAGGTGATCCATTCATGTTTAAATGAAATAATTCTGAATAGTGATCGAAAAGTTGGTATTTATACGCTAAGATAGCAACAGATTTAACCATTAATGCGAAGTGAAAGGAGATTCCGTATGAAAGTGTTGTAAAATGACGATTTCAGTGAAAAAAGGATGCTCATGTGGATATTGGAGATAGAGGCTATCAAACGCGAAATACATAGAGAAAAGTCCTCCCCTACAAAATAAAGAAGAAACAAAAGAAAGCAAAGTCAGTACAACTGAATCAGAGATTGGCTACTATGTAAAAGGTGAACGTGAAAAGTCATTTGCTTATTCCTTTCATACAGCACTTTTACTTGAAGTAAAGGTGGGGTTTGTCTACGGTCTGCACTTCTCATTTGACAGGTGTTTTTTCATAAAGCTATGTTAAATAATTCTATTAAAATTGCATAAAAAAAGCAGGTTCGCTTGGCTTGGAACGAACCTGTGAAGGAGGAAAACTACATCATGTTTTCACCTATATTATCCAATATTTATCAATTGTCGTCAAGACAAAAAGTTAGACGGAGGAAAATATTTTGACTGAATTGTGTCGTTTTGGCATGTATATCCTTTTTTTGATTGGGGATATTAACCGAAAAAAGAGGTGAAACCGATGGCATACATTCTTTCAGTTGGAACAAGTCTGCCAAAACATCATGTGGATCAGCAAGCAGCTGCTCAATTTGCAAGGTCTCAATTTAAACGATCGTTTAAAGATATTGATCGGCTATTAAAAGCTTTTAATAATGGCGAAATAGAGAGCAGGCAGTTTGTACAGCCTATTGATTGGTATCAAGAACATCACTCTTTTGAAGAGAAAAACAACCTCTATATCGAAAAAGCATTGGCACATGCGAAAGAAGCCGTTTTTCACTGTCTTCATGAAACAGCGTTCCTTACAAAGCCAGTTCCTTTTGATGAGATTGATGCTTTGTTTTTCATCTCCAGTACAGGGTTATCAACACCAAGTCTTGATGCAAAGCTGATGAATGTTCTTCCATTTTCTCCTTATACGAAACGAGTGCCAATTTGGGGGTTAGGATGCGGGGGCGGGGCGGCAGGCTTATCCCGAGCTTATGAATACATCAGGGCGTATCCAGAAGCGAAAGTGCTCGTTGTTGCCTGCGAGCTTTGCAGCCTCACTTTTCAGCCGCAAGATCAATCAAAAAGCAATTTAATTGGAACCTCGCTGTTCGGTGACGGGACTGCGGCCGTTCTTTTAACTGGAGAAAAGGCTGCCTCTAAGTATACGCGGTTAAAAACAGTACCTAAAGTGCTTGGCACGCAGTCAGTGACCATGAAAGATTCTGAGGATGTGATGGGATGGGATTTTACCGCCGACGGATTTCGGGTCATCTTTTCACGTGACATTCCGTCCATCATTTCTGGGTGGTTAAAAGAGCAAGTGGATCAATTTTTACATCAGCTAGGATTTTCAACAGAGGATGTATCCGTTTTTCTTGCTCACCCTGGAGGAAAAAAAGTGATTGATGCCTATCTTGAAAGCCTATCTTTACAAGAGCATCAGCTATTTTCTTCAAAAGAGGTTCTGAAACAGCATGGAAACATGTCCTCTGCCACCGTTTTATATGTCATGAAGCATTTTCTTGAACATCAGTCACTAGATGCAGGACAGGTGGGGCTTTGCGGAGCACTTGGTCCAGGCTTTTCATCAGAATTATTGCTCATGAAATGGGAGGGGCTTTCGTGATGATTTTCTGGATAGTGATTGGCATTTTCATTTGTCAGCGCCTCATTGAAGTGCTTGTGGCGAAAAGAAATGAAAAGAAGGTGAAGGCGATCGGAGCGATTGAATTTGGTGCAAGCCATTATCCTTATATGGTCGCTATGCATGCAGCTTTTTTCCTCTCGCTTATTGGAGAGACATGGCTGCTGCATCGTCAACCGTCTCGTTTTTTCCTATTGCTGCTTGTGTTTCTGCTTGCTACCCAGGTGATTCGGTACTGGGCACTATGTTCACTTGGGACGTTTTGGAATACAAAAATCTTAGTCGTTCCAAATGCGATGATTGTGAAAAAGGGGCCGTATCGCTGGTTAAAGCATCCTAACTATGTGGTGGTGGCGATTGAACTGATGTTCATTCCGCTGCTATTTAACGCATTTATTACTGCCATTTTGTTTACGTGTTTAAATGGATGGATGATGATGGTCAGAATACAAACAGAGGAAAAAGCACTGAATCAGTATTTACTAAATTAATATTGAAAATCATTATCAATTGTGCTACACTTTCATTAATGATAAACATTCTCAATCATGAAGGATGGACGGTGATCACATGACAATGATTTTCTTACTCGGTACGGTCTGTGTATACAGCTTATTGATTGGCTTCGTATTAAAAGGTGTTTCAAAAAAATCTGCTTCCTGATTGCAGTCCATTGTGACTGATCGGGCAGCAGATTTTTTTATTTCCTCAGATCAGAAGAAAAATCTCTTTATTTTGTGTAAAATGGTACACATACATAACTGACTTTTCTAAAAACAAAGGGGTTTATCGTCATGAAAGACTTGTCTATTCGAGATTCGCTCGTTCAAACTACAGGTGCTTTATATCAAAGCCTTCTGAAAAGGGATGATCACGAGCGCGCAGCCAAACTTGCATCTATTATGAAAAAGGAAGCTGAAGAAGAAGTATATATCGCATTTACCGGCCACTATTCTGCTGGTAAGTCATCACTAGTGAATCATCTTCTTCATGATCACATCCTGCCCACAAGCCCAATTCCAACGAGTGCAAACTTGGTTGTTGTCAGGAAAGGGGTCAGTGAAGTTCAGCTCCATACGTCTGATGGACGTTTTGCAAAAATGAGCGGTTCTTATGATAAAGAAGCGGTGCAGCGTTTTTGTAAAGATGGGGAACAAATTGAGATGGTGGAAATTAGCGGTGATTATAGTGGACTTGAAGAAAAAGTGGCACTCATTGATACACCGGGAATTGATTCAACGGATCATGCGCACTTTTTATCCGCTGCTTCTATTCTTCATCAAGCGGATGCTCTTTTTTATGTCGTTCATTATAACCATGTCCATTCTGAAGAAAACATTCGCTTCATTCGCTCGATTAAAGAGAAAGTGCCCAATCTTTATTTCATCGTCAATCAAGTGGATCGGCATGATGAACAAGAGACAACTTTTGAAAACTACAAAAAACAAGTCGTTGAGATGCTTTTAAAAGAAGGCATTGAAGAAGAACATCTATATTTTACTTCTGTGACGGATGAGGCACACCCAAAAAACGAAATGATCCGTTTAGTGAAGAAACTACAAGAATTACAAACCATGCCTAAAGCATCACTTCGAGCCTATACAGAGCAGAAAATCGAACATGTTTTAAAAGAACATATAGACTCGTTAAAAGAAGAACTGCATGAAGAGGACCTTGATAAGCAGCTTCAAGAAAAAAGGAATGAAGTGAAAGAACTAGAAGAGAAACGCCGATTTATTGAAAATGGTGCAAAGCAGGTAGAAGATGAAGTGTCTTCTGAAGTAGAGAACATCTTAAAAAATGCAAACCTCACGCCATTTAAGATGCGAGAGCTTGCAAGTGACTATATCGAATCGAAAGCACCTGGCTTTAAAGTGGGTTTACTTTTTGCCAAAAATAAAACCGAGCAGGAAAAGGAAAAGCGGGCAAATGATTTCTTAGCAGATGTAAAAAAGAGAATGAAAGCAGAAGTTGACTGGCACATTGCCGAGCTCCTCAAAAAAGAAATAAAACAGCATCAGCTTGGGGAAGCGTTATTAGACAAAGCCATGGCATTTGAGACACCTATTGAAGAATCCCTGCTTGAAAAGGTCATTCACCAAGGGGCAACTTTTTCTAACGAATATGTTCTTCAATATGCGAAAGATGCTGGTGAAGCATTGAAAAGACAGGCGAAACAGCAAGCACTTCAATTGATTGAACAGATGATTGAAACCTTGAAAGACCAGCTCAAGAATGAACAGGAGAAGCAAGAGGAAAAATGGGAGCAAGCGAAACAAGAGCTTCAGAGCCTTGAGGAGTATAACGAAAAAAATGAACAAATAAGACAGGATATTCAGCATTTATGGGATATTTGGCAAAACGGAACGGATGAGCATATCCCAGGCGACTGGTTTTATGCGAAAAAGCAATGGATGCAGCACGACCAGCTGGAGAAGAATCGCGCATCAATTCATGTTGAAGAGAGCGATCAAGCTGCTGAACGGACAAAGCGCGATCAATACCGTCAATCGCAGCATTTAACAACAGCACAATCGATTGCACAATTTAAAGAGCTTTCCCGCATTTTATCGCCTTTAGATATTCTAAAGTCTCAAAGAGATTCCTTTGAAAAACGAACAGAACGGCTGCAGGCAAAAGAATTTACACTCGCATTATTTGGCGCTTTTAGTTCTGGAAAATCTTCTTTTGCCAATGCGCTTGTTGGACGGAAGGTGTTACCATCATCTCCTACGCCAACAACTGCGACAATTAACAAACTGACACGACCTACGGAAGATCATCCTCATGAAAGTGTTAAAGTGGTGTTTAAAACCAAGCAGGACATTCTAGAAGAACTCGATCAGATTCTTGGATTTTCGATCACAACAGAAAAAGGAGATTCGTTTAAGGCAAAGCTGGAAAGAGTGCTGAAAAAACGGCAGCTCGAACAGGATCACCGAATCATTGTAGAACATTTTCTACAAGCCTATGCCAAGTTTCATGATGACATTGACAACCAAACCAATTTACATGTCACACTTCAAGAATTAAAGCCTTATGTAGCGGAAGAATCTGTTTCTTGTGTGGTGAAGGAAGTGACGGTGTATTTAAGTACACCTCTGACAGATAAAGGGCTGACGATTGTCGATACACCAGGTGCTAGCAGTATGAATAAGCGTCATACAGAAATCGCCTTCCAGTATATGAAGGATGCAGACGCCCTTCTTTATTTAACGTATTATCAGCATTCTTTCTCAAAAGCTGATCGCTCATTTTTACGGAAGCTTGGACTCGTAAAAGATTCCTTTAGCATGGATAAAATGTTCTTTATCATCAATGCAGCTGATTTGGCTAAGGATCAAGCAGAGCTTGAAACCGTATTTGACTATGTACGAAGCGAGCTCACAAAAGAAGGCATCCGCAATCCAAACCTGCATCATGTGTCTAGTAAGGAAGAGATCGAAGGGAAAGAGCCGACATCTTATAATCAATATGCAACACTGAGAAAACAGCTTGACTATTTTATTGAGGAAGAATTAACGAAAGATGCCATTGAACTTTTGCATTTTGAAGCTAATACATTATGTACAACGGTCGATAGACTACGTGCGACCTTGCATCAATCAGAAGATGAGAAAGAAGCTGAAAAGAAAAACATCAAGACATCCTATGAAGCCATTCTCGAAAAAATGCAAGATGTGAAACGGTCTAAGCTTGTGACTGAAAGCGTAAAAAAAGACGTGCATGAACAGCTCTATCATATTGTACAGCGGCTTTCATTATTTGCGAATGATCTATTAAAGTCGGCTTTTTATCCTGGCATATCTCAAGGGAATTTTGGTCAGCAGTTAAAAAAGGCACTTGAGAAAGCGTTAAAGGAGTATGAATTTGAATTTGTGCAGGAGCTCAAGGCACTTGATATCCGAATGGAATCGTTTATCCACCATTATTTCCAGGAGGAGTGGGAAAAAGGGATGCAGGCTGCATGTGCGGAAAATCCTTACTTTTCTCTCAGCCTGTCAGCCCCTGAGGAGAAAAACGCTGAGCTAAAACAAATTGAAGTCGAAGCAGAGATTGCACCATTTGAGCCGCTTTTAAAGAAACAAAAATCAGCGAAAGCCTTCTTTGAACAAAATGAAAAGGCTACGTTTATTGAAGCCATTCGAGATGTTCTACATCAAATGACAACACGTTGGGCAGATAACGAAAAAGAAGAGTTGCTGAGCAGATATGAAAAGCTAGTGAAGACCTATACGGAAAGGTACGAACAAGATGCTCTCCAACAGCTCAATGAGCAAAAACAGACATTTATGACAAGCCTTACAACAGATGCTGAAAAACAGGCGATCATTGAACAAGTTTATGAACAAACAAATGAATGGAAGAACCAGTTGAAAACGATATGATTCATGATAGACTATATAAAAAAGAAAGCAGTTGATAGACGATGACGAGCGTACACGAAGAAATTTCTGCACATTCACAGAAACAACATGCCCACATCCAATCTTTTCTTGCACTTGAACAAAAAAGAGAGCAGGCGATTGAATCGGCTGTGAAAAAATGTGAACACAATGAACCATTTTCAACAGATGAGATCAACGCCATTACGTCTAAAATGAATGAGCTTGCCCGAGGCGGAATTGTTCCCCTTCGTAAACATGTCACGATTGAGATGGTGGAGGAATACACCCAGCGTAAACAGAAATAAAGAGTAACTTTCTCATTTTTGGTCATCTTAACAAATGAACCAGAAAGGGGAATGATCATGGCAAAAAAGCAAAACGTAAAGCAGCAGGAGGAGCGCATGCCGAAGGAAAAAGGCATGCCATCCTACGCAGAAGCGGAAACGAAAAAAATGCAATATGGTAAAAAGTAATCGGGCTGCCTCTTCTTTATCAAAAGAAGAAGGCGCCTTTTTTATGTTCGTTTCGATGTTCTATGATAGAATAGGAGTATTGTTTATAAAAAGGGAGTTTAGATGAATGAATAAACACGTACTACTTGTAGATGGCATGGCACTTCTTTTTAGGTCGTTTTATGCGACGGCTGTCCATCGCAATTTTATGATAAATGATCGTGGTGTGCCGACAAATGGAGTGAATGGGTATTTGAAGCATTTGTTAACAGCTGTCCAAACATTTGAACCGACTCATATCGTATGCTGCTGGGATATGGGGAGCCAGACATACCGGAACGAATTGTTTCAAGATTATAAAGCCAATCGAGGCGAGGCGCCTGTTGAGCTTATCCCGCAGTTTGATTTAGCAAAAGAGGCGACAGAAGAACTGGGGATCATGAACATTGGTGTGAAAGGTTTTGAAGCAGATGATTGTATTGGAACGCTTGCATCAATCTATCAAAACGAAGCACATGTGACCGTTTTAACAGGAGATAAAGATTTGCTGCAGATCTTGAATGAACAAGTGACCGTGGCTTTAATGCAAAAAGGCATCGGGAATTATAAGCATTATACAAAATCCCTTTTTGAAGAGGAAATGGGCATATCTCCAAAGGCGCTGATTGATATGAAAGCGCTGATGGGTGATTCTAGCGATAATTACCCTGGTGTAAAAGGAATCGGCGAAAAAACAGCGTTGAAATTTATTCAAACGTATCAAACGATTGATCGACTGTTAGAAAATGTTCATGCATTAACGGCAGCTCAGCAAAAGAAAATGCAAGCAGGATTAGAAGATCTGAAGCTATCTCGTATACTGGCAGAAATTAAATGTGATGTACCACTCAGCTGTCCGATTGACGAAACAAAAATAAAAATGGACCCAGAGCGGGCAGCGGCAATGCTTCGCTTGCATCAAATCAAAGGGATCGAACCAATGGTTAACCGCTTAAGTCAATTAGGAATCAGTTAAGGTTAGAAAAAAAAGAAAGGGCTAAAATCAAGTTCATTTTAGCCCTTTGTGTTGCTTTTTTTCGCCTTATTTTCTAATTGCGATATTGGCTGTTTATCTTTTGTTTGCGCATCACCTTGAGGAGTCGTTCCGTTTGTCACACGGCCTCTGTTCTCTTTATCCAATTCGTATCACCTCACACATTAGCATAACCAAAAGAAAAGCGATTCATCCTTTTGAAAGGTGAATCGCTTTTCTAGCGAGCTGATCAGCCACTTGATTTTCCTTGCTCGGAATCCACTTAATGAAAAATAAATCAAATTCGTTTTGAAGCTGCAGCATTTCTTCGATAAAATGACGAAAAGATGGATTTTTGGCAAATCCTGCATTGGCTGCACGATCCACTACTTGTGAATCAGTGCGGAATGAAACGGTCCGTAATCCTTTTTCTACGCAAATTTTCATGCCTTCAATGAGCGCGGAAAACTCTGCTTCATGATTGCTCATGATGCCAAGAGGAATGGAGAAAGACTCAGCTTTTCCGTCATATTTCAAGAAAATGCCGATGCCAGATGGACCTGGGTTTCCGGCACTAGCACCGTCAATATATATTTCAGCTGGCAATTTATTTCCCCCTTTCATCAATCGGAACCATTTTTTTCGCCGCATAGGCATAAGGTGTGCCAATGGCAGCGACGATAAATTTAATCACATAAGTCGTGATGAAAATTTCGATCCATATATGAAATGGGTAGGTCCCAAGAAAGGCAATGGTTGTGAAAACGAGTGTATCAAGTAGCTGGCTAATCATTGTACTCCCCGCATTTCGCAGCCAGAGCGCACCATCTGAAGGAAATATCCGGCGAATAAACGAATATACATAAACATCTAACATTTGACTGATGATATAAGCAGCAAGACTACCAAGAGCGACCCTTGGCATAAAGCCAAATATCGTTTCTAATGATGATTGGGAAATGTCAGATGGAGCGGGATGGAAAAGCAAAGCCTCCTGCATGACAACAGTTAATGTTAAAAGGGTGGCAAAGCCAATCCAGACAGCTTTTTTCGCTTCGGTTTGTCCATATTTTTCATTTAGGACGTCCGTTGCAAAGAACACACTGCCATATAAAATGTTGCCAAGTGTTGCTGTTAAGCCAAATAATTCAACGGTTTTGACCACTTGTAAATTGGCAGCAACTGTTGCAAAACCAATCCATACGAAAAGCCCCATCTTGCCAAATCCTTTATAAAATAGAAGAACAATGATAAAATTAATGATCGCAAATAAGATCCAAATACCTTCATTAAACAAGTGACATGAACTTCCTTTCTAAATGTAAAATGTAACTTTTTGATTATAGCATAACGTATGTTTACCTTAAAAGGGTTGTACTAGCGTACTAGCGATGATGACATCATCCGCAAACATAATGTTATTTCGGTCGACTTCTATTTTATTGAGGCCTTTTTTTATTTTAGTAGCCTTTTTTCTTTGAGACGGAGCATAGTATTACAGAGATTTGGATAAATCCGCAGTGGATGCGTATATGTACCAAACTGTTCATCAAGGGTAATCTGAACTTAATGAATTAAATAAATTCTAGAAGGGCAGGAGACGAATTTGAGAAAACAGCATTGGGACACAACCAAAATACCTGATCAAAAGGGAAAGGCTATTATCGTAACAGGCTCAACGAGCGGTCTTGGTAAAGAAGCTGTAAAAACCATTGCAGGTAAGAACGCAAAGGTTATTATGGCTGTAAGGAATGTAGATAAAGGTAAAGAAGTAGTCAACGATATCAAAAGGGAATTTAAACATGCGGATATTGACGTTTGGAAATTAGACTTAGCCAATCTGAGTTCTATTCGAGCTTTTGCAAATGTAATGGTGGAAAACTATGATCGGTTGGATATACTGATTAATAATGCAGGAATTATGTTTCCTCCTTACTCTAAAACCGTTGATGGGTTCGAGAATCAGTTCGGAACCAATCATCTAGGCCACTTTGCGTTAACTGGCTTACTTATGCCTCTTTTGAAAAAGACAGAAGGATCAAGAATTGTCGTGCTATCCAGTTTAGGCCATACGATGGGAAAACTCGATTTTGAAGATTTGAACTGGGAAGCGAGAAAATATGATACACAGAAGGCTTACGGTGACAGTAAATTAGCAAACCTTTACTTCACGTATGAACTTGCAAGAAGGCTCAAAAGAGAAGGTGATCACCCAAGAATTACGGCTGCACATCCGGGTTGGACAGCTACAGACTTACAGAGAAATTCAGCTTTTATGAGCAGGATGAATAGGTTTTTTGCACAGCGTGTGCATATGGGGGTTTTACCTACCCTTCGAGCTGCTTTTGATGAAGAGGCTAAAGCCGGAGATTTTTTTGGACCATCCAAATTGATGAATATGAGAGGGTATCCTGTAGCACATCAATCTAACAAACTATCGTATGATGAGACAATTTCAAGAGAATTATGGAAGCGTTCAGAGGAAATGACGGGAATAAAATTCTAACCTGAAGTAGAACGTTTATTCAAAGTAAAGAGAATTGAAATCATGAAAGAGTACAGACTATTTGTAATCATAAAAGGATGATAAGATGCACGAAACGACAAGGATTGATTCAATTTCTTCATTACATGAGTTTTTGGGGTATGACAAACCCAAACATCCTCAGATAACATGTATAGAACTAAACAAATTTAATCCTACAATGGTACATCAGACCAAACAGTTTATCAATGGATTTTATACGATATCATTAAAAAACGGTGCGAATTTTGATATCAAATATGGTCGACGCTACTATGATTTTAGTGAAGGAAGTATGATCTTCGTGGCACCGGAACAGTTATTAACGGTTGACTATGATCCAGGTGATACCGTTTCCGAAGGTTGGATGCTATGTTTTCATCCGGATTTGATTAGAAAAAGTTCATTAGGAAGTAAAATGGATGAGTATTCTTTCTTTTCTTATGCAGCTAACGAGGCACTTCATTTATCAGAGAAGGAGAAGGATACTGTAACAAAAATAGTGCACATCATAATTGAAGAGTGCAATCAAAATATAGATATATACTCGTCAGACTTAATTGTTTCCAGTCTTGAAGTATTGCTTAACTATGCACAACGATTCTATGGGAGACAATTTATTACCAGAAAAACGATTCATCATGATGTGGTAGACAAATTTGAACAATTGTTAAAAGAAAGCTTTTCCTTGCAGTATCTGGGTGAGAACGGTATACCTAGTGTTAAAGAGCTTGCGAAAGGAATGGGGTACTCAACAAATTACTTAAGTGATTTGTTAAAGAGAGAAACGGGAAAAAATACACAAGAACATATTCATTATCAGATCATCAATCATGCAAAAAACTTGCTATCCGGTACTTCAGAACCGATCTCTAATATTGGTTATAAACTTGGTTTCGAATACCCGGCCAATTTTTCCAAATTCTTTAAATCACGAACAGGAATGTCGCCGAATCAATTTAGAAAAAATTAGAGCAGATCGAACAAGCTAGAAAAAGAGCTAAGCGACAAGCTAGTTCCTGCATTCTACAGGAGCCAGCTTGTTTATATTTTTTCTTCGTTGTAAAAAATCGGATCAACTCTTCAATTCTCTTTTGTACCTCATCCAAACTTCGTATATCATTGGGATAAAGTGGTTTCGCGTTTAAATGCAAGAAAAAGCTCCTAACAACTGAATTGTCAAAGTAATTATCACGATGTGTCATGCTGATTTTGGTAGCGATGGAAGTATTTCTAAAAGCACGGGAAGGCGATGTGATCAATGAAACTAAGAGCGCACTATACAATGAAAGTGAAATCGATTGGGTCCATTGCTTTTTTCCAAGAAGATTGGATGGAGCTCAAAGAGGCCTTGCTTTTAGCAAAACATATAGACAAAAAAGAACCGCAGTCACTTCTATCATTTGAAGATGAAAAGGGTGCGATGTGGTCGATGAAAGAACTTGAAAAGCTAAACGAAGAACTTAGGCTTGAACCCGATCAGCTTCAGGTCTATTTTGATGCGAGTTTTCGCAAAGAAACAGGTGATGCTGGGCTTGGAATTGTCGTGTATTATCAGCTCGGACAGGATGCATACCGATTAAGGAAGAATCAGCCTTTTCAGAGCACCACGAACAATGAGGGAGAGTATGCGGCTTTATTTGAAGCGGTAAAAGCTTTAAAAGAACTGGGAGCCAGCAGAAACTCTGTAACGATTAGAGGAGATTCTCTTGTTGTGATGAATCAGCTCAAAGGGGAATGGCCTTGTTATGATGATATACATAACAAATGGCTCGACCGAATTGAGGCTGCGATCAAAGAGCTGAAGCTCACGCCAACATATGAAGTCATCGATCGTAAACAAAATGCAGAAGCAGATCAGCTTGCCAGACAGATACTTGCAGACGTCCCTATCGAAAGTAAGTTGAAATTAGAAGCAGACGGAGCTGAATAAAGTGGATAAAAAAACAGCAGTAAAAGAATTAACAGATCTTCAAGACACGTATTGTTCAGATTGCTTGATTAAGAAACACTTTCGTAAAGAATTTGGCAAAAAATACGCCCACTCCTTTTGTATACAGCAATGCACGGTAGGAGAGAAGATCAAACAATACGGGAATGAATTACTCAAAAAATAAGCGTACACTCCGGTTTTCCTCTAGATATATCATGCGTTCGCGAAAAAAAAACGAATAGAATGTGTAAAAAAAGAACATATTCTGAAAAATGAGCCGATATAACTATAGAAAGTTTTGGTTGAGTTACTTTTTGACTAAGTGACGGATAATAGAGGAAAAGGGGAAGGCCGGCATGGATAATAAGGATTTTGAAACGGTATTACATCGGACATTTCAAGAGGTGTACAGTGATCTAGAGCAACTGGTAGATGTAGCAAAGAAGGGAAGACCTTTTCTCGAAAAAGATATCTCTGAAATTGAACAAAGATTAAAGCAAAATATTTTAGCGATTGAAATTCAGCTGAAAATCAAATAAGAGAGGCATACGCCTCTCTTTATTTTGTCGTTTCATCATTGATTGAGTTGATTAGATTTTTGTTACGTTTGCAGCTTGAGGTCCACGATTACCTTCAACGATTTCAAAAGAAACTTCTTGTCCTTCTTCTAGAGATTTGTAACCGTCACCTTCGATAGCTGTGAAGTGAACGAATACGTCGTCTCCGCCTTCAACTTCAATGAAGCCGAAACCTTTTTCATTATTGAACCATTTTACTTTACCGTTTTGCATATTGCTTTTTCCTCCTAGTACTGTAGCACACCTTTCGGCATACTAAAAAAAATTTTTCATCACCTAACGACTTAAGAAGTTGTTAAATGATGGTTCCACTATACACCATCAAAAGTAAAGCGTCAAGCAGGCAAGCCAAATTTTGAGCAGAATGTTTGATTTTTTTGTTTTTTTAGTGAATGACATTTATCTATAAAACGTCCTAATCTCATGAAACCTAACGTATAACTTGTCCGTATATAGTAAAAATACAGAAAGAGGTGCGTCATGAATCGTTACACAATTGAGGAGTTTGTTCAGAATACGCAGCAAGAAGACAAAGGGGAAGGGGTCTTTGAACTTGAAACACCAAGATTGTTAGAAATTAATTTAACGGATACCATTTGGGCAAAAACAGGCTCTATGGTTTCATATCGCGGGAAAATAAAGTTTGAACGTGAAGGTGTGTTTGAACACGGTGTGTCAAAGATGTTCAAAAAAATGTTATCAGGAGAAGGAACTTCTTTGATGAAGGCCACAGGTGATGGGAAATTATATGTAGCAGACCAAGGGAAAAAAATCTCGATTCTTCGATTGGGTCAAGGGGAGTCTATTTTCGTTAATGGAAACGACTTGCTCGCATTTGAACCGTCTGTTCGGTGGGATATTAAATTAATGAAAAAGGTGTCTGGCATGCTTGCAGGCGGATTATTTAATGTCAAACTTGAAGGACCAGGTCTTGTGGCAATCACAAGTCATTACGAACCGCTGACGCTGATTGTTCAGCCAGGTGATTCTGTTTATACAGATCCGAATGCGACGGTCGCATGGTCAGGAGATTTGCAGACTGAATTTGTGACAGATGTATCGTTCAAAACGTTTATTGGCAGGGGAAGCGGAGAGTCCATTCAAATGAAGTTTAGCGGAAGCGGCTTTGTTGTCGTGCAGCCGTTTGAAGAAGTGTATACAACGAATGGGAATCAAGGTTAAAAGAAAAAAGGTGTCCGTCATTGACGGACACCTTTTTATGATAATGCTTGAGCATACGATTTGTTGCTCATGATCAGATCTGATTGTTCGACGATATCTTCTAAAATGGTTTGAGAAGACTGTTTTAAGTGTAATTTTTTGATGTTTTGTTTCATGGATTCTAATTTTTCTTCGTCTTGCAACAAGTTGGTGACAGATTCTAAAATGTCTTCATGTCTGTTGATGACAATGGCAGCACCGTAATCTTCAAAGAAAAGAGCATTTTCTTTTTCTTGTCCTGGAACAGGTTTGTAAAGAATAACTGGGACACCAATTGCTGTTGCTTCTGTTAATGTAATTCCGCCCGGTTTTGTAATCATACAGTCCGTTACTCTGAACAATTCATCAATTTGTTCCACATATCCAAGCGCCTTCAATTGATTTGGGTGTGCTTGTTCAAGTTCGCTAAGCGATTGCTTCAGCGCTGCATTCTTACCGCACACAACAACAATTTGTACTTCACTGTCAAGAAGTAGTGCTTCACACAATTCCTTCACATTTTTTAGTACACCATGGGCACCCGCCATAATGAGAAGGACTTTTTTGTCTGATGATAATCCATATTTTTTATAGATGATCGATTTAGGCACGTCTACTTCAAATTGTGGTCTAATCGGAATGCCTGTTACCTTGACATCGCTTGGATGTGTGCCGATTTCTACTAGCTTTTGTTTCACATAATCGGTTGCAACATAGTATCGGTCAATGTTTTCATGTACCCAAATTTTATGAAGACAAAAGTCTGTCATCACATTAAATGTTGGAATGACTTTACCTGTTTTGTTTCGGTATTCAGGTACAACAATCATCGGGAATGTAATGATGATGATATCCGGATTGTGTAATTGAATTAATTCATCTAGACGCTTATTTCCCATCTTTAAATAAATGTTAAATTTGCGTTTATTGTAAATTTTATCTACACCGTAATAAAACAAGCGATAAAATTGTTTCCCAATGGAGAAGCTCTTTAAATATAAATATTGAGTCACTTCGGACACAATGGGATTTGATTCTTGATACAAATTAGAAACTATCACATGTTCAAACCCTTGGGATTTGCATTCATCATACAGTGTTTTTGCAACCTGCATATGTCCATTTCCATAATTTGCGGTCAAGATTAATATTTTTTTATTGGTATTCAAGAATATTCACCTCAAATGTAATCAACAACAACAAAACTTCGTACGAAACTATAAATCTCATAGGTCTACATATACATAAAGATAACATATAAACAGCGAGAGCATATCATTCGTTACGAAAGAATTAAACTAATTTTAAAAAACAAACAGACTAAATTGATAATGGAAGACAGAGCCATTTGTATTTTAACACATTTTAAGCATTTATCATCAGACTACAGTCTATTTTATTCCCACACATATGGTGTTTCTTGATAAACATAGTAATTAAGCCAATTCATAAACAGCAAAGTAGCATGGGCTTTCCAGCGGTTCACTGGAACTAATGTGTCTCCATCTTCGATGAAATAGTGGACGGGTTTTTTGACTGTATCATGTTTCAACAAATCTCTTTCATATTCCTGCTTCAATGTATCTGTATCGTATTCAGGATGTCCAGTTAAAAATACTTGTTTATCATCATCTGAAACAATTAAACAAACACCAGCTTCCTCAGACGTGCTCAATACTTTTAGATTCGGCGTGTTTTTTATTTGTTCTGTATTAATATCTGTATGCCTAGAATGTGGGACATAGTATACTTCATCGAAACCTCTTACTAATCTTTCTTTTTTCTCTTTGACAAGATGCTCAAAAACACCGAATTTTTTCTCTGGAAGCTTGATTTTTTCAATGCCATAATGGTGATAAAGACCAGCCTGTGCCCCCCAGCATATATGGAGAGTAGACGTCACATTCGTTTTACTCCAGTCCAAAATGTCCTGCAGTTCTTTCCAATAGGAAACTTCTTCGAAAGCTAAATGCTCAATTGGTGCACCTGTAATGATCATGCCATCAAATTTTTTATGGCGAATCGAGTCAAAGGTCGTATAAAATTCATCTAGATGCTCTCTCGATGTATTCTTCGGTGTATGTGTACTTGGAATCAAAAATGTAAAATACACTTGCAAAGGAGAATTTCCGAGCATTCTCAGCAGCTGCGTTTCAGTTTGTATTTTTTTTGGCATTAAATTTAAGATCACGATATTCAAAGGACGGATATCTTGTTTGAATGCCCTTGTCTCATCCATGACGAAAATGTTTTCGCTCTCTAGTATTTGTTTTGCCGGCAGATGAACTGGTATGTTAATAGGCAACTCGCCACCCCCTGAACCAAAGCTAATTTCACTTCATTATAGGAACTTTCTGGCGATATTTCAATGTTTCAATTATGTTACAATGAAAAATAGAGCAAAAAAGAAAGCTGTTTCTGTCAAAAAAGGAGGCCATTAATCATGATCACAAAGCATTTATCAGATATTTACATTGCCCAAAAGGCAAAGCTGAGACCGATTCAAGACATCGCAGCAAAATTACAAATACATGACGAAGAATTAGAATGCTATGGTTTCACAAAAGCGAAAATATCTTTGACTATTTTTGACCGTTTGAAGGAACAAAAAGAAGGAAATGTGATTCTTGTGACTTCGATCAACCCAACGCCAGCAGGTGAGGGGAAGTCCACCGTAACAGTTGGCCTCGGTCAAGCCTTCGAGAAAATTGGGAAAAAAGCGATCATTGCCATGCGTGAACCTTCACTAGGTCCCACAATGGGTATTAAAGGTGGTGCAGCTGGCGGCGGATATTCACAGGTGTTGCCTATGGAAGAAATCAATCTTCATTTCACAGGGGATTTTCATGCGATTACATCTGCACATAACGCTTTATCTGCTTTTATTGATAATCATATCCATCACGGAAATGAGCTTGGGATCGACGCACGCCGAATTGTATGGAAACGAGTGTTAGATTTAAACGATCGTGCTCTAAGACAAGTGGTCGTAGGACTTGGCGGTCAATTAAATGGGTACCCTAGAGAAGATGGATTTGATATTACGGTTGCATCCGAAATGATGGCCATCCTCTGTTTAGCAGACGACTTAAACGATCTAAAAAAACGTCTTTCTTCTATTGTTGTTGCCTACAATCAAGAAGGTGAACCGGTCACAGTTGGAAATCTAGGATATGAAGGCGTATTAACCTTGCTTTTAAAAGATGCGCTGAAACCAAACCTTGTTCAAACGATTGAAGGAACTCCAGCCCTTGTTCATGGTGGTCCTTTTGCCAATATTGCACATGGATGCAATAGTTTAATTGCCACAAAAATGGCGGCAAAACTAGCAGATTACGTCGTAACAGAAGCGGGATTTGGTGCAGACCTCGGCGCGGAAAAATTTCTTCACATCAAAACAAGAGCCGGTGATTTTAAACCAGGCGCTGTTGTCATTGTAGCAACTGTCAGGGCGCTTAAAATGCATGGCGGAATGCAGAAAACAGAGCTCAAGGAAGCAAATGCACAGGCTGTATTAGAAGGTATACATAATTTAGAGAAGCATATTGAAACAGTGCAAGCCTTCGGTCTACCATACATCGTTGCAGTGAACCGTTTTATTACCGATACAAAAGAAGAAATTCAAGCAATAGAAAACTGGTGCGAAACGAATGGACATCCAGTCAAAGCCGTCAATGTATGGGAAGAAGGGGGAGCTGGCGGCGTAGCACTTGCCGAAGAGCTCACGACACTCATTGAAAAGAATGAAAACAGCTTTTCTTATTTATATGAGGAGCAAGATTCCATTGAAGAAAAGTTGTCAAAAGTCGCCAAAGTGGTTTATGGTGCAGACGGCGTCAACCTTACATCAAAAGCAAGAAAGCAGCTAGCTGCAATTGAGAAAAATGGCTGGGCCCATTTGCCTGTTTGTATGGCAAAAACACAATATTCACTATCGGATGATCCGGCTTTAATCGGCAGACCAAAAGGCTTCACCGTTACGATTCGAGAGTTAAAACCATCTGTAGGAGCAGGTTTTATCGTTGCACTAACGGGAAGCATTCTGACCATGCCAGGTCTCCCTAAAAAACCTGCTGCACTTGAGATGGATTTATTAGAAGATGGCAGTGTAACTGGACTCTTTTAGCAGGAAGCATAAAAAGCGATTTTCTAAAAGAAGCATGTTACGATAGGAAAAAGTGAATCCTAGGAGGCTATGAGATGTCAATTTATGATATTCAGGTCAAGACCATTAACGGTCAGGAAAAATCAATGGCAGATTACAAAGGGAAAGTACTGATCATCGTGAACACAGCGAGCAAATGTGGACTGACCCCTCAATTTAAACAATTACAAGAGTTATACGATCAATATCATGAAAAGGGCCTTGAAATTTTAGGATTTCCGTGCAATCAATTTATGAATCAAGAGCCAGAAGGGGAAGAAGCAATTCAAGAATTCTGTTCGTTAAACTATGGTGTGACCTTCCCGATGTTTGCAAAAGTAGATGTCAATGGTGACAATGCGCATCCGCTTTTCAAATACTTAACGAGTCATGCGAAAGGTGTGCTTGGTACAAAAACGGTGAAATGGAATTTTACAAAATTTATCGTTGACCAAAACGGAGAAGTGACTGAACGATTCTCTCCTAAAACATCACCAAAAGAATTAGAAAGCTCCATTATCGCTCTTTTGGAGAAATAAGCATGTATTCGAGTAAGCAGCAAGAACAATTGGAGGCAGCTGCCTCCTTTGTTTCAAAACAGCTAAAGAATGAACCGACTGGACACGATGAAGCTCATATCAATCGTGTTCGCCAGCTTGCCGTCCATATTGCACAACAGGAGGGCGGGTCGCTTTTTGTCATTGAAATGGCAGCGATTGTCCATGATGTAATTGATGACAAGCTGTCTAGTGAATGGAAGCTTTCACCGCATGATCTCAAGCAGCAGCTCCTTTTGTGGGAAGTGGACACGCGAGATATTCGCTATATCATGGATATCATTACAACAATGTCTTTTCGTCACCGGCATATGAAGCATAAGCCAGTGACATTAGAAGGGGCCATTGTTCAAGATGCAGATCGACTGGATGCGATAGGTGCAACTGGGATTGCAAGGGTGTTTACATATGCCGGTGCAAAAGGGGAGCCTCACTATACAGAGGGTGCTCACCAAGGCACAGTACTTTTGCATATGCAAGAAAAGCTGCTTCAATTAAAAGACTTGATGAACACACGTGCTGGAAAGCAGCTGGCTCATGATCGACATGAGTTTATGTGTCTATTTATTAAGACATGGAAAGAAGAATGCGGCCTTACAGATGAGTAGGGTCTTTATGTGTGTAAGGAGGATGTATAGATGAAAATAACTGCCATAGAACCAACGCCAAGCCCGAATACAATGAAAGTCATTTTGACAGAAGCGCTTGCAGGCGGTAAAAGCAATAACTACAAAAAAGATCAAAAAGACGAAGCGCCAGAGATGATCAAGCGCATTTTAACCATTGAAGGTGTAAAAGGTGTTTACCATGTAGCCGATTTCTTAGCGGTTGAGCGCAATGCGAAATTTGACTGGCAAGGTATTTTACAGCAAGTCAGAGAAGCCTTTGGACAAGAAACAGAAGGTCTTCAGGGAGAATCGCAGTCAGGTGATGACACATTTGGAGAAGTCAAAGTGTTTGTTCAAATGTTTAATGGGATTCCGATGCAGGTGAAGCTGACAGACGGTGAAAGAGAAGAACGATTTGGAATGCCTGAACGTTTCCAGGCAGCGATTTTAAAGCTAAGAAGCAGTTCAGATAATGTTGTATTTGAACGTGTGTGGAAAGAACATGGCGTACGTTTTGGAGAATTTGCTGATATCGGTCAAGAAGTCACAGAAGAGCTGCAAGCTGCATATGACGACGAGCGTTTATCCCGTTTAACAGAGGCAGTGAAGGAAGGTCAAGAGGCTGTAGATAAACAAGTGAACCGAAAAGCATATGATGTGACAGAAGAGATGCTGCGCGATGAAGATTGGAAGAAACGTTTTGCTCATTTAGAGCAAATGCAGCCAGAGAAAAAGGATATACCTGTTTTAATGAAAGCGATGGAGGATCCAAAAACATCGATTCGCAGACAAGCTGTAGTGAATGCTGGCATGATTGAAGATCCAGCCATTTTGCCTATTTTGTATAAAGGGCTTGAAGATAAAACAGTGACAGTTAGAAGAACTGCAGGAGATTGTATTTCGGATCTTGGTGATCCTAGTGCGATTGAAGCGATGATCCAAGCCTTAAAGGACCCAAGTAAGCTTGTCCGCTGGCGTGCGGCCATGTTCCTTTATGAAGAAGGTGACGAAACAGCACTTGAAGCTTTAAAAGAAGCGGAGCAGGACCCTGAATTTGAAGTCAGTCTTCAAGTGAAAATGGCCATCGAACGAATTGAGCACGGAGAAGAAGCAAAAGGCTCTGTGTGGAAGCAAATGACAGAAAGTAGAAAAAATGCATCAGAATCATAAGAAAAACGAGCAGGCTGCCAATAAAAGGCAGCTTGTTTTCTGAAAATGGCTTTTTTATTGGCAGAAAAATTTTTTTAGAAAAATTATTTTGAATATTGTTGAAATATGTTGAAATATGAGAAAAAACTCTATATAGTAGTACCAATATAGAATATTGGAGGTCAGATTTTATGACACAATCCTTGCTGAGCACTTGCTTCAGCAGAGAAATCAGTCACTATCTATTATAGGTGGCTAAATAAACAGAAAATTTGTAAAATAAAATGAACTCAAAATCATACAGTCAACAAGACTAGTAGTATAGGAGGCTTTTTAAACAGATGGCAGAACTTCGCAGTAATATGATTAAACAAGGAATTGACAGAGCACCTCACCGAAGCTTACTAAGAGCAGCTGGGGTAAAAGATGAGGATTTTGGCAAACCGTTTATTGCCGTATGTAATTCCTATATTGATATTGTCCCAGGGCATGTCCATCTTCAGGAATTCGGAAAAATTGTGAAAGAAGCCATTCGTGAAGCTGGCGGTGTTCCATTTGAATTCAATACAATTGGGGTAGATGATGGTATTGCGATGGGGCATATTGGGATGAGATATTCATTGCCAAGCCGTGAAATCATTGCTGATTCAGTAGAGACGGTGGTGTCGGCACACTGGTTTGATGGCATGGTTTGTATTCCTAACTGTGATAAAATCACGCCAGGTATGATGATGGCTGCCATGCGTGTGAATATCCCAACTGTATTTGTCAGTGGTGGACCGATGGAAGCTGGTAGAACAAGTGATGGCAGAAAAATTTCTCTTTCTTCTGTCTTTGAAGGCGTAGGCGCATACCAATCAGGGAAAATTAATGAAGAGGAATTAAACGAATTAGAGCAATTTGGCTGTCCAACATGCGGATCTTGCTCTGGTATGTTTACAGCAAACTCAATGAACTGTTTAGCAGAGGCGCTAGGGATTGCTCTTCCTGGAAATGGAACCATTTTGGCGACTTCACCAGAACGAAGAGAATTTGCGAAGAAGTCAGCAAAACAATTGATGGAGCTGATCAAAAAAGACATTAAACCACGTGATATTGTCACCGAAAAAGCGATTGATAACGCATTTGCTTTAGATATGGCACTTGGTGGTTCAACAAATACAGTTCTTCATACATTGGCGATTGCAAATGAAGCAGGCGTTGAATATTCACTTGAACGCATCAATGAAGTCGCAGAACGTGTGCCTCATTTATCGAAACTTGCTCCAGCTTCAGATGTTTATATTGAAGATTTACATGAAGCAGGCGGAGTGACCGCTGCACTAAATGAATTGTCCAAAAAAGAGGGGGCTCTTCATTTAGATACCATGACCGTCACAGCGAAAACGTTAGGCGAGAACATCGCAGGGCATGAGGTAAAAGATTATAACGTCATTTATCCAATTGACAAGCCATTTACTGAAAAGGGCGGTTTAGCCGTTTTATTTGGAAACCTTGCGCCAGATGGAGCGATCATTAAAACAGGCGGTGTACAAGACGGCATTACGCGTCATGAAGGACCTGCGATCGTATTTGAATCCCAAGAGGAAGCACTTGAAGGAATCATTAATCGAAAAGTAGAAGCAGGACATGTTGTCATTATTCGTTATGAAGGACCTAAAGGCGGTCCAGGCATGCCTGAAATGCTTGCACCAACTTCACAAATTGTTGGAATGGGACTTGGTCCAAAGGTTGCTTTAATTACAGACGGACGATTCTCCGGTGCTTCTCGCGGATTGTCTATTGGACACGTTTCTCCAGAGGCAGCAGAAGGCGGCCCGCTTGCCTTTGTTGAAAATGGTGATCATGTCGTTGTTGATATCGAAAAACGCATTTTAAGTGTAGATGTCCCGGAAGAAGAATGGGAAAAAAGAAAAGCAAACTGGAAAGGCTTTGAGCCAAAAGTAAAAACAGGTTACCTTGCCAGATACTCAAAACTTGTGACATCAGCCAATACAGGCGGAATCATGAAAATTTAATGTGAAATTGAACATTTGAAAATTGGCTCTCTCTATAGTATCCTTTATTCACAACATAAGGATTATAGAGGGGGCTTTTTTATGTCAATGGCATATGAAGAATATATGCGTCAGCTCGTCGTACCAATGCGCCAAGAACTGACAAGTGCAGGGTTTCAAGAATTGACAACTGAAGAAGAAGTAGAAAAAACGATGCAGGAAGCAGAAGGAACAACATTTGTTGTCGTCAATTCCGTATGCGGATGTGCTGCCGGTTTAGCACGCCCTGCTGCTACTCAAGCTGTCATGAAAGCAGAAAAAGCACCAGATCGAATGGTGACGGTCTTTGCTGGTCAGGACCGGGAAGCTACGGCTAAAATGAGAGAATACTTCACAGGTGAGGAGCCATCTTCTCCATCTATGGCACTTTTAAAAGGAAATGAACTCGTTCACTTTATCCCGCGTGACGAAATTGAAGGTCATGAAATGGAAGATATTATGAAGAACGTCTTATCTGCATTTGAAAAACATTGCTAATACAAATGTTGAAATGTCCTGTGATCCATCAGGGCATTTTTTCTTGATTATGATGGAGGAACGTCATGCTCATTACAACAAGCTTTAGAGCAAATGAACAAACAATTGAAACGGCAAAGGCCCTCGCAAAGGACTTGCATGGTGAGTATATCGAGCGGCGTAAACAATCTGTCAAACAGCTTGCGATCAAGCGGGGGGATGTACTCGTTGTTGGGAAAGAACGATTTGAATGGTATCAGCCAAATGGTGAAAAGTTCTTTTTCCATCCAAGCTCAGCGATGTTTAGGGTGAAGCGGGTTCTGCGAGGGGAAAAAGATCCATTAATAGAAGCAGCACAATTAAAGCCGGGCGATTCCTTTTTAGATTGTACGCTTGGCTTAGGATCTGATGCGATTACCGCAAGCTGCGCTACAGGAGCCAATGGAAAAGTGGCCGGTATTGAAAAAAATCCGATGACGGCATTGCTTGTTCGAGAAGGACTCAGCACATGGGAAACGGGTGTGAAAGAGGCAGACGAAGCGATGAAACGGATATCTGTCATCAGCGGGGATAGTATTGAGCAGTTAAAGAAGCTCCCTGATCGATCCTATGATATCGTCTATTTTGACCCAATGTTTGAAGAAACCATACAAGAGTCTGCTAGTATGATGCCGCTTCGTCATGCAGCTGAGCATCATTTTGACCATGAAACCGCTGTGAAAGAAGCAATGAGAGTGGCTAGAAAAAGAGTGGTTTTAAAAGATCATTGGAAAAGCACACGATTTACCACTGATTCCTATCAATTTCAGGTGATGAAACGTAAAACCGCCCAATTCCATTACGGATATATCTCAATAGAAGAAGACAAATCAACAAAACTTTAATCACTCTTAACAATTAAAAAAGCCCTATTTCAGGGCTTTTAATCGGTGATCTCCATATAGACAAAATAAAATAACGTCAGCAAGGAAGCTGTGATGAAAAACCCTTCAAGCATATCCATTCCTCCCAAATTTTAGTCGTCGTTACTGTCATTGTAAACGTTTTATCATGAAAAAGAAAGTCTCAACTCAATGACCAAATTGAATGACTGAAAATTCATTATATGCTAGAATAGCAGTATGATAACTTATGGAAGGAATTAGATATCATGAAAATGTGGATGAGAAAAACGCTCGTTGCACTCTTTACGATTGCGACTTTTGGTTTAATCTCTCCTCCATCAGCTTTGATGACAGACAAGCCATCTGAACTTTCTTCATCTGATAAATCACCTTATACAGCAGTTTATGATACATCAGATGATACGCGCAGCTGGGAATTATCGCAAGAAGACAACAAAGAGCGGGTAGACCCCTTTGAGCAATATAAGCAAGAGGTTCTATCAAGTGCAGAAAACCAATCCTTTCTCAAATTTGGTCGTAAAATCACACCTGTCATTGAGGACGAGTATAGAGAAGAGATTCAACCAAAAATTGAACAAGTGTTAACCGACTTTTTAACAAATTTCAAAGATGACGAAAAATTTCAAGATGTTGTTTTAACTGATCAGCCTTCAAGCGGAAATGGGGAAAAAATCTTCCACATTTATAATAGAAAGACTGGAGAAGATTTGCTTCGTTTTCATGTCAGGAGAGATCAGCCGCCTCACAGCGGATATTGGTTTAACTTTCACTACCATACAGCAGAAGATGGATTCCAGACGCATCATGAACTCGGTAATATTTACTGGGATAAAAACACCCCGCCGAGCTGGATGAGCCACTAGAAGGAGATGTCATGCCAATTGAAAAAGTATACAATGAACGAAATGGTTCGCATTACAAAACAGATGTTAAACGAGCGTGGAGTGAAAATAGAAGATATTGCACACATTGTGCTGAAACTCCAAGAGAAATACAACCCAAATCTTCCACTTAGTGTCTGCATTGAAAATGTTGAAAAAGTGCTGAATAAAAGGGAAATTGTCCACGCAGTTTTGACAGGACTTGCTCTTGATCAGCTGGCAGAAAAAAAGCTTTTGCCAGAACCTTTGCAGCATTTAGTTGAAACAGATGAACCGCTATATGGAATTGATGAGATTATTCCGCTTTCCATTGTCAATGTATATGGATCAATCGGTTTGACCAACTTCGGTTATCTAGACAAAGAGAAATTTGGTATTATTAGAGAATTAGATGAAGGTCGTCCTGGTGAAGTACACACCTTCCTTGATGACCTTGTCGCTGCGCTTGCCGCTGCAGCAGCAAGTCGCATAGCTCACTCTCACCAAGATATTAAGGACGAAGAGCAGGATCGAGTGAATCAAGCATAAAAAGAAAAACATGTCTGCTCATCTTGCAGACATGTTTTTTTGGTTTCAACAAAAGCAGAAATAAGGTAAACTACAACAAGAACATAAATAAAGGATGAAAAAAATGAAACAATACAAAGAGTTATGCCGTCATGTATTACAGCACGGGGATGAAAAAGGTGACAGAACAGGAACAGGCACTATCAGCACGTTCGGTTACCAAATGAGATTTGATTTACAGGAAGGGTTTCCTTTATTAACAACAAAGAAATTACACCTGAAATCAATCATTCATGAGTTACTGTGGTTTTTAAAAGGTGATACAAATGTCAAATATCTTCAAGAAAATGGCGTCCGTATTTGGAATGAATGGGCAGATGAAAATGGAGAGCTAGGGCGTGTGTATGGTGCGCAGTGGAGATCATGGGCGAGTGGAGACGGAGAGACAGTAGATCAGATCAGCAAGCTGATCCATGATATTGAGAATCATCCTAATTCGAGAAGATTGATTGTCAGTGCGTGGAATCCAGGAGAAATTGATCAGATGGCGCTGCCTCCTTGTCATTGCTTGTTTCAATTTTACGTATCAAACGGTAAATTATCGTGCCAGCTCTATCAACGTTCGGCAGATATCTTTTTAGGTGTGCCTTTCAATATTGCTTCGTATGCACTTCTAACGATGATGATTGCCAAAGTGACAAACCTTGAGCCAGGAGAGTTTATTCATACGCTAGGAGATGCTCATATTTATCAAAATCATCTTCCGCAGGTCAAAATGCAGTTAGAGCGTGAGGAGCGCACACTTCCGCAGCTTCGCATCACTAGAGATGTCAAAAGTATTTTTGATTTTACGTTTGATGATTTTGTGCTCGAGAACTATGATCCACATCCGCATATTAAAGGAGAAGTCAGTGTATGATTTCCATGATAGTGGCGACAGGAAAAGACAGAGTCATTGGCAAAGATAATCAAATGCCTTGGCATTTACCCGCTGATTTAGCGTATTTTAAAAAAGTCACAAGTGGCCATACCATTGTCATGGGCAGAAAAACGTTTGAATCAATTGGACGAGCACTGCCTAACCGCCGGAATATCGTGTTGACCACAAGTTCTTCTTTTCAAGCTGAAGGATGCGAGGTGGTCCATTCAATCGATGATATTTTAACCATTGCGAAGACCGAGGAAGAATTATTGATCATTGGCGGGTCTAAGCTGTATGAGGAAATGATGCCATACGCAGATCGTCTATATATCACGCACATTCATCATTCATTTGAAGGCGACCGTTTCTTCCCTTATTACGATGAAGAGAATTGGACGGTTGTATCACGTGAAAAAGGCCATCGTGACGAAAAGAACCCCTACAATTATGAATTTGTCGTCTATGACAGAAAAGAAGGATAAGTGAGTAGGAGGAGTACGGTTGTTTCGTTATTGGTTTTTAACGATTTATGTTGTTGTATCCTTTTTTAAAAGTATAAGGCATTTGTATGATCATGAATTAACGGATCCACGCATTTCCTATACGAAACGAATGCATCTCATCCATGAGCATGCAAAAAGGTTTGCCAGAGGGTGTATTGATCAATCAGGGTCGGTCATGACCATTCATCAGCAAAAAAAGCTGCCAGATGGTCCTGTTATTTATGTCACAGAAGCACATCATCCAGTGACGACGACATTGCTGATTGGTCACTTAGAGAAGCCATTTGCTTTTATGGCAAAACCGCATCTGTTTCGCTATCCCATCTTAAAACAATGGTTGAAGAAGATGGCGGTGATCAAGCAGAATGAATCTGATGAGGCGTTATTAGAAGAAGCAAGAGAAAGAGTTCTATCTGGCCAGAGTCTGTTGCTTTCTGAACAGTATCGTGTCATGGCAGAAACGCTTGCTGAAGAATGTAACTGCTCACTTGTTCCGGTTGAAACAAGCGGCACAGACCGTCTTTTAACAGGGAAGATCGTCAAAAGACTTCGTCCAGTTAATGTCGATATCCATATCAAAGCACCGGTCAAGATGAGTGATTACGCACAAAAGCGCGCATAGAAAAAACCAGCATCCGAATGTGGATGCTGGTTTTTTGATCATGCTGGGATGTTGACGCAATAAAATAGAATGCAGAAGAACATGGATGCACTTCCTCCGAGAACAAAGCTGTGCCAAATCGCATGATGATAGGGAATTTTCCGCCAAATATAAAAGATCGTTCCGACTGAATACAAAATACCGCCTAATAGTAAGAGGCTGAATCCAGCTCCTGTTAATTGAATGTACAGAGGTTTAATTGCGATGATAATCATCCAGCCCATTAATAAATAAACAAGGGTGGATACAATGATAAACCGTTTGACGAAAAAGATTTTAAAAACGATACCCCCTGCAGCAAGCGCCCATACGATTGCAAGAAGAGTATAGCCAAGTGCGCCTTTTAATGGGCCAAGCAAAAATGGCGTATATGTACCAGCAATCAATACATAAATCGCAGAGTGGTCAAGGATTTCAAATACATCTTTTGTTTTTTTGTGCCGAATACTATGAAGCAAAGTAGAGCTTAAATAAAGCAGCAGCATCGACGCGCCAAATATCGAAAAGCTAATAATGTCAGTGACAGTGCCGTATTGAACAGCGAATAAAACGAGAAAAACAATGGCGGGAATGGATAAAATGACGCCAATGCCATGTGTAATTGCGTTGGCGATTTCTTCTTTTACAGTAAACAATGGATGTCCTCCTTTATTGAACCGGTATATAACCATCAAGCGACTTCAGAAATGAGAGACCTTCAAGTGTAATCTTCGTTCCAGCTCTGCCTTTCCCTTTTGTCACATAGGCTTTTTTCTCAAGATCATCTAATCGACTCCTGACTTGCTGAGGGGTCAGCGGGATGTCGCCTTGTTTGCTTAACTCAGACAAGATACGTCTGCTGGCTGCTTCTCCTTTTTCATTTAGAGACTTAATGGCTTCGAGTAAGAAAACAAATTCTTGTTTCTCCATAAGCGTGAGCTGGTGTTCTTCTTTTTTTCCTTTACCAGCTGTTTGTTGAGGTAATAATACAAAAGGTGGCAAGTGATGCAAGAAAACTGTTTGCCCTTCGAGAATCGCGGCTGCATAATGAACGATATTTTTGAGCTCCTGGACATTCCCTTCAAACGAATATTGCTGTAAGACTTCCCACACACTTGAGTCGATGTCAGGCGTCATGTTCAGTTCTTGAAAGAAAGCAGCGGTTAAAATAGGAATATCTGTTTTTCGATCTTCTAAAGGCGGGAGAGGGATATGAAGCACATTGAGCCGATAAAACAGCTCAGGTAAAAAACTGGACGAAACGCTCATCGCCTCTAATGATAAAGACGAAGAAGCAATGATTTTTGTTGCAGGAGAATCTTCGAGAAAACGAATGACCTGATGCTGCATAGGAATACTGAGTGCGCTGACTTCGTCTAAATAAAGCACATGATTTGCCGCATGAGTAAATGCTTCCTGCAAAGTCACTTCATCTACAATGGGGCAATAGATATATTTCATCGAAGCCTGCGCAGCAAATGAATGGGCCATTTCTTGTGCAAAGCGTGATTTGCCTGTTCCAATTTCACCTGTGATCAACACAGGCTGATCGTTTTTCGTGAATTGTTTTGCCAAATGAATGGCGTGTTTTATATCTTGGTGTTCTCCATATATATTAGCAAACGGATGTGTGGTCATCGAGCGATTCCTTTCTTTTGGTTCTAATTGGTTTTATTATAACACCCAATTAGAACAAATGTATAGAAAAACGAAAAAGTTCATGAAATTTATCTCCGATCCATGATCTATTGGTTTATTTTTTGAATATTCATGTTATAATGACAAATTAAATAAGGTTAAAGAGAAAGGATCTTGTACATGAAACCGTTGCTCAAAGAAAACACGCTAATTCAAGTGAAAGACATCTTAAAAGCCCATCAAAATTTGAAGGATGTAGTGATTCATACACCACTTCAAAAAAATGAGCGACTTTCTGAACGATATGAATGTAATGTCTACTTAAAAAGAGAGGACCTGCAAGTTGTTCGTTCTTTTAAATTAAGAGGCGCTTTTAATAAAATGAGCCAGTTGCCAAAAGAAAAACTAGAAAACGGCATTGTTTGTGCCAGTGCAGGAAATCACGCACAAGGCGTTGCCTATTCTTGCAAATATTTAGGTATCCACGGGAAAATCTTTATGCCTGCTACCACACCAAGGCAAAAAGTATCTCAAGTGGAGCTTTTCGGAAAAGAATATGTTGACATTATCTTAACCGGAGATACCTTTGATGATTCGTATCATGAAGCAGTCAAATGCGGAGATAAGGAAAAGCGGGAATTTATCCATCCATTTGATGATTTAGATGTCATGGCAGGACAAGGAACAACTGCTGTAGAAATATTAAATGATATCGAAGTGGAGCCTCACTTTTTATTTGCAAGTGTTGGGGGCGGAGGTTTGTTATCTGGCGTTGGCACGTATATGAAAAATATCGCACCAGAAACAGAAATTATTGCAGTCGAGCCGCTTGGTGCCGCCTCACTCCATGCTTCCCACGAGAAAGGGGAGGTTGTCACACTTGATTCAATAGATAAGTTTGTAGATGGAGCAGCGGTTCAGCGGATTGGCGAAAAGACGTTTACGTCGCTTCAGTCTGTTGTCGATAAGATTAGTCTTGTACCAGAAGGAAAAGTATGTACAACCATTTTAGAGCTGTATAATCAATGCGCAATTGTAGCTGAGCCAGCAGGTGCGTTACCGATCGCGGCTTTAGATGCACATCGTGAGGAGATTAAAGGGAAAAATGTCGTTTGTATTGTTAGCGGAGGCAATAATGACATTGGCCGAATGCAAGAAATCAAGGAACGCTCCATGATTTATGAAGGACTCCAGCATTATTTCATCGTTAATTTTCCGCAAAGAGCAGGTGCTCTCAGGGAATTTTTAGATGAAGTGTTAGGGCCAAATGATGATATCTCACGCTTTGAATATACGAAAAAGAATAACCGAAGCAAAGGACCTGCGCTTGTTGGGATCGAATTGAAAGAAAGAGATGACTATGCAGCGCTGATTGACCGAATGAATAAAAAAGGCTTCCACTATGTTGAAGTGAATAAAGATCAAGATTTATTCCACCTATTTATTTAGGCTTAACAGATAATTGGAAAAGAGGATTGATCGTTTGTGCTGCTCAAAACAATATGTTTTAGACGGATGGATGGAGCTCAGATCAAGGTAACAGAAGTCCCTGTTTTAAAGGGAGATGAATCCTATGGTTTCATGCTCACCTTTAGACTTGAAGCTTTCTTGAAAAAAGTCTATGTATCTAAAGGAAAGAGGCATGTGTACTCTTTCAGGGAGGATGTGAAACGTAACGTCAAGTGGAGCACATATGAACAGATCTACCAAGAGCCTACACTAAAACACAATGCGTAAATTGGAATCTTTGCCAAAGAGAGTGAGCGGCCATTTTCAAATGGCGGCTACTCATCTTGGCAAGGATTTTTTACATGAAAAGAAGAAAATGTGACAATTTCAAAAACGTTCTGACAGTTGTTTTCAAGTATGCACGAAATAAGGTAATATCATATGTAAAGACTAAGACAGCAAGGATGAGACGATAGTGAAACAAATTAAAATTGTAACAGATTCAACTGTGGACCTTCCGCAAGAAAAAATCAATGATCTTTCCATTCATGTCATTCCGCTCAATATCTCCATTTCTGGGGTTGATTATATTGACCGAGTGAACATACAACCAGATGAATTTATTGAAAAAATGGAGGCCGCTGAGGAACTGCCGAAAACGTCTCAACCTGCGATCGGTCAATTCGTCGAATTATATGAAAAACTGACGGCAGATGGAAGCGAAGTCATTAGTATCCATTTAACTGGTGGGATGAGTGGTACGGTTCAAACTGCTGAAAGCGCTTCTAAAATGGTAGACGGAAATATCACTGTCATCGATTCGAATTTTATTTCCTATGGTTTAGGGTTTCAAGTCACCAAAGCAGCAGAGCTTGCAAAAAAAGGGGCAAGCCGTGATGACATCCTCAAAGAAATGGACAAAATTCGTCTTAAAACAAAGCTATTTGTCACAATCGATACATTAGAAAATCTCGTGAAAGGTGGACGAATTGGAAGAGGAAAGGCGCTGATCGGTTCACTTCTTCATATTAAACCAATTGCCAGCTTAACAGACGGCATATACACACCAGAAGCGAATGTGAGAAGTTACTCCGCTCTTGTCCGCTATTTGACAAAACAGTATGTACAGGCGGTGAAAGGGAAAACCGTTCAGGCAATTGGGATTGCACATGCAGACGCATTAGAACTTGCAGAAAAGCTTAAAGCAGCACTGCTTGATCACACACCTGATGCACTAGTTGACATCGCTTATACAACACCGATTATTTCCTGTCATACTGGTAAGGGCGCTATAGGCTTTACTTTTTATACCGATTGATTGAAAAGGGGATGTAATTGTCATGTATACAAAAAGGGGAGCCTTATTTGGTGCGCTTACGATTATAAGCGTGCTTCTTTTAGTCTCATGTTCAAATGGACAAATCAAGGATGCATTAAATTATCAAATCCAGCCGTTTGAGTATCAAAACCAGGATGGTCAAAAGGTGTCGCTCGACGATTTAAAGGGGAAAGTCTGGGTGGCAGATTTTATTTTCACAAGCTGTGAAACGATTTGCCCGCCGATGACCGCACATATGACAGAGCTACAAAAACGGTTAAAAGAAGAAAAATTGGATGCGCACATCATTTCATTTAGCGTCGACCCAGAGGTGGATTCACCGAAAAAGCTAAAGGAATTTGCAAAAGCATATCCATTATCCTTTAAAAATTGGGATTTTCTCACTGGTTACTCGCAGTCAGCGATTGAAAAATTTGCAATGAAAAGCTTTAAGACGATTGTGAAAAAACCTGAAGACGAAGACCAAGTGATACACCAATCTCTGTTTTTCCTCGTTGATCAAGAAGGAAAAGTGATGAAAAACTATGATGGTGTTCAAAATACGCCATATGATGAAATCATCAAGGACATCAAAACACTGAATCGAAGCTAGTATAAGGATGTTCAAATGAGCGAAAACATGATACACTTTTTTAATCAGAAAAAGGAGGGACATCATCGTTTGAAGGCTCGTTTGATTTTGATTGTGATGTCTCTAGCTTTTGTTCTTTCTGCATGTTCCGCGCAAGAGGCTGGCATAAAGGATAAACTAGAAGACACACAAAACGTAAAAGAACATATTACGATCGCAGCGGTTGGAGATTCCTTAACAGAAGGAATCGGAGATCAAAATAAAAAAGGGTATGCCGGCATCACCCGTGACAAGATAGAAGCGGTGGACGGTGTACAGTCTGTTACATTAAAAAACTATGCCATTAAAGGCAGTAGAACGGTAGATTTATTAAAAAGATTAAAAGAAAAAAAAGTGCAGGATGGACTGAAAGACGCTGATTATATTTTCTTTACGATCGGCGGAAATGACTTAATGCATGTCGTCCGTCAAAATGTGCTCAACTTGACATTTGCTCCTTTTCAAAAAGAGCAAGGTCCTTTTGAAGAGCGTTTTAAGACCATTCTTGCTCAATTAAGAGAGCATAATGACCATGCAAAGATCATGTATGTCAGTATGTACAATCCTTTTAAGTTCAGCTTGTCTGAGCTGAGAGATATTGATGAGGTCGTCAAAGACTGGAATGCTGCTGCCGAAAAAGAACTAAAAAAAGACGGCAATGCTGATATGATCGATGTAGCAGATTTATTTGAAGATGATAAAGATGAAAAATTACTGGCAGATGATGATTTCCACCCAAACCAAAAGGGGTACTCTCTTATGGCAAATCGTTTATTCTCAGAAGTGAAAAAAGAAGGACTGCCGAAGGAATAGGGTGAAAAGATGAAAAAATGGAAGAGTTTATTTTTTATTTTACTGTCAATTAATCTATTGATTGTTCTTGTATGCGGTATTTTTATGCTGCTGCCGAGCGATCAATCCGCTTCGAAAAAAGAAGTAAACAGCGAGTATGCTTTTAACATTTCTAGTTCAAAAGAGTCGCTCACCAGCTTTGTCAATGATTATTTGAAAAACCAAGGATCAAGCGATATGCCCGACTTTCATGTTGCGATTGACCAAGATGTGAAAGTAACAGGTGCAATCAAAGCTTTTTCTTCAACGATTAATGCAAATGTATCATTTACACCAACTGTTGAAGATAACGGGGATGTTCTGCTGAAAGTAGATGACTTTTCAATTGGACAATTAAGCATCCCAATCAGTTTTGTTTTAAGCTACATGGGTCAATTCTATGAACTGCCTGATTTCGTTCATGTGAAACCAGACCAAAAAACGGTGGAAGTGCGCCTTTCAGAAATGCCGCTGACGAATGATATGTATGTCAAAGCGAACAAAATTGATCTTGAGAATGATGAAATTGAATTCTCATATTATCATCCAAAGCAATAGAACGTGTAAGTCAGGAGTGAAACTATGAAGCGAGTCTATCAATATTTTAGTTTACTGTCGCTCTTATTTGCTGCATACTTTGGCATGACAGCTGCCTCTCATTTAAAAGCAGAAAATATCGACCAGTTTTACTTAAATATCGCCTATTGTGCATTATTTTTAGGTACCATGATTCTTGCTTTTGATTTTCAAAAACAAGAAAAAGCTGAAGATGTCTCGTAAATAGCCTTTTCCATTTGGAAAGGCTATTTGTCTTCTTTTCAGCGGAATAGAAAACCTTTGCATTCTAGGAAGGACGAGTACCGGCGCATAGTGAATGTGACATTCGTGAGCACCGGCACGCAGGACTGACACCGAATGCGAGGCTTTGTCTACACGCTGAGAGCCTTTTCCATTTGGAAAGGCTCTTTTTACATTTGGTGAGACAAGACGACTTTTGCCATTAGCTCTGGCTCTCCGTTTGCAAATCCATGAAGTAAAATAAGATAGGCCCGCTTTGTTTGCAGGTGAACTTTCGGAATATCAAGCAGTACACTTTGAGTACCGGCAGCTTTTAATTCAAAGTGATACTTATTCGGAGAGAAGTGGTGGGTTTGGGTGCCGTTCACATATCCGAGTTCCTTTGATAACATGCCTTGATCTCGTTCATATATATCAATGAAAGGGAGGTCTGGTGACAGCTGGATAAACGTGAGTGCTGATAGCTCTTCTTGCTTAATCAGCGAGTCTTGCTTTTCTGTGAGCAGCGCAAAGCCGGTACGAGCTCCTGTGATACATAGCGTGTAAGTCTCGTTTCCATTAATCATCATACGAGAAGAAAGAATTCTTTCTTTTGTAGCCAGCTTGAATACTTCTATCTCATAAACACCCTCATCCCATTCCATATAAGCAGACAGCTGACCGTATGGCAGCTTTTTTTGGATTGGCTGCTGATTTACAAATACAGCAAGCTCACTTAAATCCGGTGCAGCGTGAAATAATCGAATAACAGCTTTGGAAATGGTGTTTCTCGGATGGTATGGGGGAAAGGTAGCTAATGGACGATATAGAAATTGATTCATCTCGTAGAGCTGCTGCACGTCTTTATCCCTTCTTTCTCTGCAATGTGTTTTTTGTAGCGTATGCAAGAAAGGGACGATCTGTATAGGCAAAAGAAACATAGAAAAAAGCCTGACAAAAAGTGTCAGGCTCTCGTATTAAGAAGGAGATGAATATTGATGATATTCAGCCAACTTAATGAACGTTTTTTCATCCTCGATTAATCCGCAAACGCCGCACTGGACTTTGATTTTCGGTCCTTGATAGTCCATGTGAAAAGGAGAAAGCTGATCTCCTTCATATGTTTCGACAATAGCTCCAGTTGCTGGATCAAGTTTCACAGGTTCTGAATGCTGCTCGATGAGATTAAAACGCGTTCTGTTGGTTTTGCAGTTCGGACAAAGATATGGACTTGTCATGGTTCATTCCACCTTTTTATCCGTAGCATGTCCTCCACGCTAAAATCTATGCTTAATCCTTTTGACTTTTATCCAGCTTTTTAAATAATTTGATCATCGTTTTCAGTTCTTCATCATCAAATGATTCAAATCGTTCCATGAAGTATTCTGTTTTCTTTTTCTCAAAATGCTCAGTAATTTCCTTACCCTTATCGGTTAAGTGGATTTTGATGATGCGTCGATCCTCTTTTGAACGGATACGAGTGATCCAGCCTTTTTCTACAAGCGTGTCGGTTACAGCTGTAATATGGCTTGCTGATACACCGAGAATTGAGGCGAATTCCGTTACTTTTTTTGCGCCTTGTTCACGCAGCAGATTTAAAATGAGAAATTCATTCCGAGATAATTCGTTTTCAAGCAAGCTGTTAATTTCATAACGTATTTGCTTAAATACGGTTCTCAGTAAAGTATCCATTTCATACATCATTTGTTTTCTTTGTTCCAATCATTAAACCCCCATTATATTTTAAGATACGACAGAATGCTTTCATTTGTTTTTAGGTATACAAGTCGTATCATTTTCATTATTTTTTATCATGTTATAATATGATGATACCATTTTTTAAATGAAGGGGGCACTAATATGTCTGAAAAACAAGAATTAGCCACATTTGCTGGAGGCTGTTTCTGGTGTATGGTTAAACCTTTTGATGAACAGCCAGGCATTATCAAAGTTGAATCAGGGTATACTGGCGGACATACAGTGAATCCAACCTATGAAGAAGTATGTACAAATACGACAGGCCATAGAGAAGCCGTTCAAATTACCTTTGATCCAGACGTTTTTCCGTATGAGAAGCTATTAGAACTATATTGGCAGCAAATAGACCCAACAGATGATGGAGGACAATTTGGTGATAGAGGAGAGTCCTACCGTACAGGGATTTATGTCCACAATGAAAAACAAAGGCAACTTGCAGAAACATCAAAAGAGCAGCTGAGCCAAAGCGGAATTTTCCAAAAGCCAATCGTGACAGAAATTTTAGAAGCTGGTCCTTTTTATCCTGCTGAGGAATATCATCAGCATTATTATAAAAAGAACAAAATGCACTACGAACGATACCATGTCGGTTCGGGCAGAGCAGGTTTTATTCAATCTCATTGGAGTGATAAATAATGGCTAACGAAAAAGAGCAGCGCATCAAAGAATTAAACCGAATGCAGTACGAAGTGACGCAAAATAATGGCACTGAGCCGCCATTTCAAAATGAATTTTGGGATCATAAGGAAGAGGGCATTTATGTAGATATCATTTCAGGCAAGCCATTGTTTTCTTCTTTAGATAAATTTGATGCCCATTGCGGCTGGCCAAGTTTTACAAAGCCGATTGAAGATCAAGAGGTAGAAGAGAAAGTAGATACGAGCCATGGCATGGTGCGGACTGAAGTTCGCAGTAAGACGGCCGACTCTCACCTTGGTCATGTATTCCCTGACGGCCCAGGGCCAAACGGTCTAAGGTATTGTATTAATTCTGCCGCTTTAAAGTTTATCCCGAAGGATGATCTTGAAAAAGAAGGCTATGGTCATTTGAAACACATCTTTCAATAATTGATTTTAAAAATCGTCACATGGAAGTCAGCTGCTTCCGTGTGACGATTTTTTTATTTTTTATGGTGGGTATGATGTAATTGTTCAATGATGTGAAACAGCTTCTCTTTTGTAATGAGCGGTGCTTCGTTTGATGTGTAATGGGTCAAATGAACTTTTTGAAAATGAGGGTGAAGATGTGGTCTTGGTAAAATGGCATAAAATTGTTCATGTTCAAACAGTGCATCTGCCTCGTGAGGGAATGTGAGCTCCTCGTGAAGTTTTTCTCCAGGTCTTTTTCCGACAACGAGAATATCAGGAGAAGGAACATTGATCAGACCGGCATATTCATGAAATGCTTTCAATAGATCAGCCAGCTGTAATGACTCCATCTTGAGGATGAATGTTTCGCCGCCTTTCATCATGATAGCTGCTTCAAGCGTGAGAGATACAGCTTCTTCGATAGACATAAAAAAGCGTGTCATCTTAGGATCAGTTACAGTTAGAGGTTGTTCATTTAACAACTGTTGAAGCATGATGGGGATGACGGAACCCCTTGATCCAAGCACATTGCCAAACCGGACAGAGCAAAACCTCGTTTTCTGATTTGAAATACTTTCATTCGCTTGAAAAAACAATTTTTCTGAAATTAATTTTGTAGCTCCCATGGCATTTGTCGGAGAAACCGCTTTGTCGGTTGAAATGTTGACAACATGACTAACTTCATGTTCAAGTGCTGCTTCAATGACATGCTGTCCGCCGATGATGTTGGTTTGGACAGCTTCAAACGGATTATCTTCGCAGGTGGGTACTTGTTTGAGTGCAGCTGCATGGAAGATGATATCTACCCCTTTGGCAAGCTGCCTGACGCGGCTGGCATCCCTCACATCTCCAAGTGCAAATACAACCTCTGGATTTGCCGCATATTCATTTTTCATCATGTATTGTTTACTGTCATCTTTACTGAAGACAATGACCTTTTTAGGAGAGCAGGCTGTTAATTTTTTCACAATCTGCCGGCCAATCGAACCCGTACCGCCTGTGACCAAGATGATTTTGTCACGAAAAAAGGTCTTCAAACTCGTTTCTATTTGTTTGGACATATCTAATCCCCCAACTCTCATTTCTCTACTTTGCATCATATGTGAAAGAGTGGAAGACGTTTGAGGAAAAGAACCACTTCATGCATAAATTAGGTGAACCAATTATAACCATCTGCTTGACGACTTAATAGAATATGTAGAGATAGAAGATTAAGTAGAATAGCGAGGCACCTGAAGAACTTCAGTACGGTGATCAGTTCAGCTCTCAGAATTTATTCTCTGATACTGAGCTGCGCGAGGGGAGAAGATCATACATGTATAGGGGAAATCGTATTTTAGCTATGATACCAGCTTTTAGCAGCAAGCAGGAACATCATGCTGAACACATTCGCGTATTGGCGGAGCGGCCGCTGATCTATTGGACCATTCAGCCATTATTACAAATGATTGAATTAGATGAAGTCATCGTATCTTCAGAGGATGTGAATACTCAAATCATTTCATCTCACTACGGAGCAAATGTGATTGAACTGCCAAGCACACATGTGACGGAACAAACACCTTCTTTAGTAGCTGTGAAGCATGCACTTGCTTATTTAGAACGAGAGGGAAAGACGTTTGATATTGTTTTGTATTTGCATCCATCATCACCACTAAGGCAGACGGCAGATATTGAGAACTGCTTACAGCTTCTAGTAGAGGGTGGATATGATTGTGCGGCTTCTTTTACAGAGGCGTTAGAAAATCCAAATGAAACTTGGACACTTCATGACACCAATGAAGCCAGCCTGTATAAGGACAATCATTATTTTTTTGTACCAACTCAGGAGCACCCTTATACGTATGGACGTTTAAATGGAGCTGTCTATGCGTTTCATGTTCCATATGCAAAAGAATGCATTCATTCCTTTTTAGAAGGATCTGTTGGTGCATATATGATGGATCATGCGCAATCGCTTGTTGTGAAAAGTGAGGAAGATCGGAAAAAGGCAGAGAAGAATTTATTGGCTCGGCAAGATGCAGAAGGAACGGCATAAGATGATGGCAATTAGAAAAAGCGCCCGGTCATAGGGCGCTTTTGACTATTTCATAAAGTCTGTAAGGCAGCGTATCAAATGTGTTCCAGCGAACGACTTGCTCGTAATTGTTCTCTGCAACCGATTGTCTTTGTTGAGGGTTTGTTACATAGTGCTCGACCTGCTTAATCAAATCGTTTTCATGTGTGTAAAAAGCGAAGCTTGAAAATGCCTGTGACGGTTGTAGATCTGTCAACTGAAAGCCTCCGCTTGCAGCGATATCAAATGCTCTGTTGTTGAGGCTCATATTTTGAACATTGGCTTTGTTTTGATTATAGGCAAATTGCGCGGGCCTGTGCGGATTCAGAACAATGGCTGATGTTTGATAGATGTTTGCCATCTGCTCGGGACTCAGCCAGTGGGTCATCAGTGAGAGATCACGATATCGTCTGCGTGATTTATTCAACACGCGATGCCACTCTTTTCCTGCTACGAGAATGCGCCATTTGTTTTGATGTAAGAGTGTATTGATGGCTTTGATGCGGTTTGGATAAGGGTAGCCAATGAGTGCAATGTCATAGATGCACGACTCATGTGGTGATTTTTTTTTCTGAAATACGTGTGTATTGGTTGGAATGGGAAAGTAGTGCGTGTGATCAGCGCCCAGTTGTTTGTAAAATGACAAAGCACCTTCGTCAATCGTTAAGATCAGCTGTGCATCACTTACACATGCAGCTGACACATCTATATAAAAAGGGTCTTCTGTCATCCACAGTACAACGGGGATCTTTTCTTGTTTGAATTGATGAAGCAGTTCTGTTGGAATATGATCACCGATCATCATGAAAACAAAATCCGGAGAAAATGTCCGGATTTTGTGCATATGAGCGGGTAGAGTTTCCCTTTCCACCTTGACGCATGAAAAGGGGGAATCAATGAAGCTATCTTCTATCCATTGATCGAACATCCGATAGATTCCACCGTAGCCAGAGCTGATATAAAGAAGCTTCATGATGGCCCTCTCACATTAAGATGTGAACGTAACACTTTCTACTTTATCTACATCTAATAGAGTCGTTGCAGAGCCCGTAGGTGTCACAGAGCTTTCTTGTGTGACGAAAACAACACCTGTTGAAGCATCGAATGATACGAATTGAACGGGTCCGATTAAGTCACCTGAGTCCATGACAATGCTAATGACTGTTCCAGGTGCAAGTCTTGCGAAAATCCATCTTGCTGGTTGAGATACGTCGAGTGTTGTAGCAGAATCTGAAGGTGATGCTTCAGCAGCTACCTCACTAAATAAATCGTTCAATTTTTCTTCCACTTGAACTCCTCCTTCTTCGAGATTAACTGTTAACGCATGACTAAGCGGTTTGAAAAACAGCTTTAATAGCTCTTTTTTTAATTCGGCACGCTTTTCGCTCATGTTTTCCCCATCCTTTCTTCATCCATTCAAACACACCACTATGTATATGCCGTTCTCTTTTTTTGGTATAAGCAGAATGCTCATTCCTTGCTCTTTTTTTCATTTAATGACTTCACACATTTTTGAAAAATGTTTTCAAATGCTGATGCTAAATGAAGTGATCCTCATACTCTAGTAAAGATCAAACGAGAAGAAAGAGGGAATCTGAATGGAATTTGAACAACTATTAAATGGCTGGAACGAAGAATTACTAGAAACAGAAGGAATACTTGAAGTTGTGTTGATAATACTTCTTCTTCATCTTTTAGAGGAAAGTGAGGAAGGGAATGCGTCAGAGATTAAAGAATTGCTGCGCCCGTGGCTTGAGCTCGGCATTCCGCTGCCGCGTGTTCATTTAGTCAATGGAGATGTGCTGCAAAACGTGGTTGTCGTACAATTGTTTGACTCAGTAGCAGTCTTTAAAAATGCGACAAATCAGCTAAGAGTAAGTGTTCCTTATGTGAACATTGTCAGCTGGGGGGCTTTTTAATCTATTTAAAAAAGGATAATGGTCATGAAAGTATCAGTGATATTAACAAGCTACAACAAACCTGATTTCATTGAACGTGTGCTAAAGAGTGTGGTAGAACAAACGTATCAGCATTGGGAGCTTTTGATCATGGATGATGGCTCTGAACAAGAAACGATCCAAAAGATGCAGCCTTATTTAGTGGATAAGCGCATTCAATTGTATTCTCATCAAATTCATCCTGCAAACCGGCTGAAGACTGTACGTTATGCAACGCTAATTAATGAAGCATTAACACGTATAACAGGTGAGCTGGTTTGTTATGTAACTGATGATACAGTCTACAGAAAAGATCGTTTAGAGAAAATGGTCGAGGTTTTTCAATCGAAGCCTCACATAGATATCGTCTATTCCTCGCAGCGTGTCGTGCATGTGAATCAGCATTTGGTGGAAACGGCGAGCTTCGTTCGAGAAGCAGATCAAGTGTTGGAGCATGCATCCTTTCAAGTCGACCATTGCTCTGTTATGCATAGAAGCCGGCTGCTTTCGCTTATTCATGAAAAATACGGACAATACTGGGCCGACGAACCAAAACATTGGCATCATGCTGACTCTGTGTTTTGGATGAGACTGAATCATTTTGCTGCGTTCTTTCCATTAAAAGAAGTACTTGATACCACATATAAAACGCCACAATCATTCCATCATATGTTTGCGAGTATGCCCTACGATTTAATTGACGGAGCTGTGATTGACAGAGAAGGCGCTTATTATCAAATCGCTAGCGGATATCTTCATCGCATTGACAGGCGCTGGGTGAATGAAAAGAACAGGCGTGCGATTCGTGTTCCCTCGTTATGTGCGATGAAATATGAAATGAACGAGCCGCTGACAGTCCCAAATTATACAGTCGTCACCGCAGATAACGGCAGAACATTTTATTATATTGAACATCAGACAAAAAGACGGTTTGCTTCAAAACGTGATGTGCAATATTTTCAGTTTCATCAAAAGGAGATATACACGGTCACAAAACAGCAGCTGGAGACGTTTGAGGATGGCAAGATCATTCAAGTATCTCCTATATTCAGCCCGCCAAATAGACGGCTGTTTAAATGGAAACAAGATGTCTATTTATTTGTGCATGATACCTTTTGCCGAATTGTCCCTGAGGTAGTGAAAATATTTGCGTTTTACCATCAGCCAATCAAACTACAACCTTCTCAATTTGCATTTTTTCAAGAAGGAAAGCCAATTGTGCCGCTGTATATGGAGTCACTTCAGGAATTTGACTTGTCTCTTTATCAAACGTCAGGGCGAAAGCACTCCTCCTAAGAGGGGTGCTTTTTTTAGAATTGACGAAAAAAGCAGGAGATCGACAGGAAAAAGCGAAACGTGAAAAGGATAGGGGAACACGTTGAATATCATCAAGCCGCTGAAAATTGGGCAATACAGTGCCGGATTTTCGGCATAGAAAGTGAGGGGGAAATAGTGGGGAAGGTTGTCGAAAGAGCGGATTGGTTTGAATTAATTTTAGAAGCCATCGATGAAGCGATTCACGTTGTAGACGATCGAGGGGTCACCATCTTTTATAATCATAATGCAGCGAAGTTCGACTGTTTAGCGAAAGAAGAGGTGATTGGCAAGTACATACTGGATGTGTATCCTTCATTAACTGAAAAGACAAGTACACTCATGCATGTACTTAGAACAGGAAAACCCATTTATCATTCGTTGCAAACCTATTTGAATAAAAATGGAGAAAAAATTGAGACCGTCAACACCACACTGCCCATTATGGAAGGCAGCAAGTTAATTGGGGCGGTAGAAGTAGCGAAGGATGTGTCGAAGCTGTCGGCGCTTTCGAATCGTTTAGATCAAAAAAAACGAACGGATGGTGCCGCAGAGACCACTCAAATGCTCGATTTTTCTTCATTTTTAACAAATGATCCACACTTAAAAGAGATGCTGGAGAAAGCGAAAAAAGCTGCTGCATATCCTTCATCGGTTATGGTCTTCGGGGAAACTGGGACAGGAAAAGAGGTACTCGTACAAGCGATTGTTCATGCCTCTGATCGGAAAGATCAAGTCTTTATCCCGCAAAACTGCGCTGCTCTTCCAGAATCGCTGCTTGAAAGTCTTTTATTCGGGTCTGTCAAAGGAAGTTATACGGGCGCAATAGATCGCAAGGGGCTGTTTGAGTTAGCAGATGGCGGTACTCTTTTTCTTGATGAGCTGCAAGCGATGCCGCTTACGCTTCAAACAAAATTACTGCGTGTGTTAGAGGATGGTGTTGTCCGCCGGATAGGTGATGCAAAGGCGGTTCAAGTAAATGTCAGAGTGATTACTGCCCTCAATATCGACCCATTTGAAGCCGTTAAAAAACAAATGTTAAGAGAAGACTTATTTTATAGACTGCATGTGTCATCATTTCATATCCCACCGCTTCGCACAAGGAAGCATGATATCCAGCTGTTATCCCGCCACTTTATTCAAACGTATCATCAGCAATTTTCTAAAAACGTCAACCGCCTTTCTGAAGAAACCGTCCAAGTATTTATGGCCCATCAGTGGCCAGGGAATGTCAGAGAATTAAAACATACGATCGAGCATGCCGTCTTGATGATGCCAAAGGAAGCAGAAGAAATCACCCCAGCATATCTCCCTGCCCATTTGCGGACGCATCAGATAGAAAGTCATCCGCCAGAGTCCTCATTAAAAAGTCAAGTGACGTCATTTGAACAAACGCTGATTCAAGAAGCTTTAAGACAGCACGCAGGGAATATTAAGCAAACGGCAGCCGCTTTAAAAATTCCTCGACAAACATTGCAGTATAAACTAAAAAAATATACAGATGCCGAAAAGTAGGCACTTCAAACAGGTGAATGTGACGGAAAAGCTCCTTTTGTAAAGAATAGGGGCATTTTCCCATGTTGGCACATAACTTGCATAGTATAAAGTGAATGCTGATAGGGGGAATGGATATGAATCAAAAACTGTATCAACCTGCGCGACATTGGAAGGACATTGAACTTTGGAAGGACGTACCCGAGGAAAAGTGGAACGACTGGATTTGGCAGCTGACGCATACGGTCAAAACGCTTGAAGATTTAGAAAAAGTCGTGAACTTAACAGAAGAGGAAAAAGAAGGGGTGAAGATTTCCACGAAAACCATTCCACTCAACATAACACCCTACTATGCCTCACTGATGAATCCAGACGATCCAAGATGCCCAATTCGTATGCAGTCTGTACCGATTGCAGAAGAGCTTCATAAAACAAAATATGACCTCGAAGATCCTCTCCATGAAGATGAGGATTCACCTGTTCCAGGTTTAACGCACCGCTACCCAGATCGTGTGCTGTTTCTTGTCACAAATCAGTGCTCCATGTACTGCCGCTATTGTACGAGAAGGCGCTTTTCTGGTCAGATCGGGATGGGCGTGCCGAAAAAGCAATTAGATGCCGCCATTGGATATATTAGAGAAACCCCTGAAGTGCGGGATGTGTTAATTTCAGGCGGTGACGGGCTGTTAATTAATGATCAAGTGCTTGAATACATTTTGAAAAACTTACGAGACATTCCTCACGTTGAAATCATTCGAATTGGAACACGTGCGCCGGTCGTGTTTCCACAGCGAATTACAGATGAATTGTGTGAGATTTTAAAAAAATATCATCCTGTTTGGCTGAACACTCACTTTAATACAAGCATTGAAATCACAAAAGAAGCGAAAGAAGCGTGTGAGCGACTTGTCAATGCTGGCGTGCCTGTTGGTAATCAGGCGGTGATCCTAGCAGGAATTAACGACAGTGTTCCAATTATGAAGAAGCTGATGCATGATCTCGTCATGATTCGCGTCAGACCTTATTATATTTATCAATGTGATTTATCTGAGGGGATCGGCCACTTTAGAACACCGGTTTCAAAAGGCCTTGAAATCATTGAAGGTTTAAGAGGACATACGAGTGGTTATGCTGTGCCAAGCTTTGTTGTAGATGCACCAGGTGGAGGAGGTAAGATCACCTTACAGCCAAATTATTTATTATCTCAAAGCCCAGAGAAAGTGGTCCTGCGTAACTTTGAAGGTGTGATCACTTCTTATCCGGAGCCAGAACATTACGTCGCCGGCCAAGCGGATGCGTATTTTAATGAAATCTATGAAGAAAAGAAAGAACCCGCCATTGGCATAACAGCTCTATTTGAGGATGAAGCAAGATCCTTTACGCCTGAAAATTTAAGCCGAATGAAACGAAGAGAGTCTTATGAAACGAATCCTGAACATGATACGCTCAAAAACAAACGCGAAAAACGAGATGAATTAAAAGAGAAGAAATATCAAGCCCAGCTCAAAAAAGAACAAACCGTAAAGGAGGAGAAATAACGTTGCTGACATGTGATTGGTGTGAGGAGAAGAAAGCGAACGCAGGACAGACCACAGTCTATTGGGAACTCATCACGGGCATACAATCGATTGAAATTTTGGAAACGCCTTCGATTTCTTGCACGCATTGCGGGATGACGTATCAGAAGGATGAGACAGTAAAAGAGATAGAAGATCAATTAATTTTAGTCGATCAAACAAAACTTCCAGAAAAAATCTCATATGAAGAATTAATGAGCATGGAGCGGTTATTAAAGCGTAATTACTTTGATTTTTCTTCATAAGTTGTACCTCCGCCTATACAAGTCATCAAATTCCTGTATAATATAACAACAAAATAGAGTGTCGCGGAGGGAAAAACAGGTGAAGTCGTTTTACCATTATTTAATGAAGTACAGACATCCAAAACCGAAGGATGAAATCAGTCATTTTGCAAATGCTGCTTATGAAGATCACAGCTTTCCTAAAGCATCCACTGATTATCATGAGCTATGTGCCTATTTAGAGTTAAATGGGGACTATTTAAGCTCCATGACGACATTTGATGAGGCTTTTGAGCAATACGAAGTAGAAGTCAAAAAAAAATAACACACACAACCGCTTGTTCCGTATGGAAGAAGCGGTTTTTTCATGAAGAAATAAAATGGCGTTTTGCATGGTGTGGTTGCCCATGCAGAATTCCTTGCGCCGGCATACGATACGTTAAGACCAAAAGTCGGGCAAGGGGGAGACAGAATGAAGGCGAAAGCACCAAAATATAAAGTAGGGGATATTGTCGTCGTTGTCATGTACGGCACAGTTGGAACGATAACAAAAGTCCATCAAATTGACCAACATTATCTATATGAGGTCAATCATAATGAGGTGCTTTATTTTGAAACATCACTTCAGCTTTACGATGAGTACGACGGGGTGATTGTAGATACAGAAAAGCTGGACATTGAATATGAGTTCCTCATTGGCGATGTTGTATATGTAAAGGATTACGGGAAAGAGCTATTTAAAATCATTGGTCATCGGACTGAGATATGGCGCTACCTTGAAGATGGCTGGGAAGATGTCATTTATGAACTGACAAGGTTAAAAGACGGAGAATGGCTGGAAACAGAAGAAGAAGACTTGACGCTTGTCCTAAGGAAATATGAGATGGATCAGTTTGTTCATCAGCTTCTTTTTGTGCATTACGTTGGAGAAACCTCAAAAGAAATAGAGGAAGATATGGTGCAAACCGCTCTATTACAGTTAGAAGAGAAACAAGAAAGCGAAGCATCACTAGAATTTCTAGCTGTATCTATAGTGGATGAGCTTCTTGATATTTACAATGATTATAAAATTCTCTATGAATTTTTCAAAGACCCAGAATATAAGGATATGATGGACTTTATTTTGGAAAGTTTAAACGAACATTTTGGTTAAAAGAAGACTTGTCCTAACACGAATAAAAAGTAAGGAACACAGAAAAAAGCAATCACATAAAACCATCCCCTCAAGATACGGCCCATCACCTGATCAAAAGTATGTCCATCTAAAATGCTTAACCATTTCATTGCCTCATGCCCCTTTTCTTTTCGTTTACTGCATTTATATGTATGGAATGAGCCATTATGACAAACTGTAATAAAAATAAGGCAGCGTTCATACATCATAAAAAAGGAGGCGGAAAGCAATGAAAGAAGCAGATTTGGTGATTGATACAGAGGAAATTGCAGAATTCTTCTACACGGAGCTGGTCAAAAGAGGGTACATACCATCTGAGCTGGAAACGTTTGAGCTTGCCGATATTACATTTGAATATATGCTGAGGAAAGCAATGATAGTTGAAGAAGAGGCGCGGTAGGCACTATACTTTGAAGAGATTCTGAGTAGAAAGGGAGGGGAATTGTTTCGCGTGTATGTCATCATTTTTTTTCTTTTGTTTGGCGCCATCGCAGCGCTTATGGTGTCTGGCATGTTCCAGGAGTTGGACAACCAGATCATCTTATCGTTTGAAAACATCAGACTTCCTTTTTTAAATGATGTCATGCTGACTTTGACTGACTTTGGTATCAGTGCGCTGCTTGTCCCAATCATGCTCATCTTTAGCGTGGTGCTGTTTATGTATAAACGCTACCACTCTATTATGCTGCTTTTTCTACTATATATAGCAGAAAAAACGGTCAATCATGAACTGAAAGGACTGTTTGCTAGAGAGCGTCCAGCCTTCGATCATCTAGTGAATGAGACCTATTATAGCTTTCCGAGCGGTCATTCTATGAATGCGGCAACGATCTATCCATTTATCGCCTATCTATTAATTGAAATGATTCCATGGCTGAAAAAGAGACAAAAAGCAGTCTACATGGTGACAGGGTGTTGTGTGCTGATGATCGGCATCAGCAGGATGTATATCGGTGTTCATTATGTCACTGATGTAGCAGGGGGCTTTGCGATAGGACTAGCTTTATTTCTCATATGTAAAAAGATTGACGAAAAATTGTCCGTCATTCGACAAAAATAGAAGAAGGAAATTCATAGATCCCAGCCAATTTTATATAAAAGGGGAGGGATTTGAATGCAATTGACGTTGAGATTTTTTCAAAAGAAACCTTCAGCTTATCACTTAACCATTTATCAAACACCTGAATATGGTGCAGAAAGCGGGCATCAACCTGTATACCGGACAAAGATTGGCGGCAGGACACACCTTGATGTACTAGAAAAAGCATTCTCGACATTTAATGTACAAGATACAGTCCCTAATGATTACAATGCACGGTTTATCACAACAGGAGATATCGTTGTGATTGATGACCAGAAAAAAGGGAAGTGCTACTACCAGCTCTTTCCGGCAGGATGGAAACGCAGTGAACGCCTAATGACGATGAGTTAAATATAAACGACGATGCCAGCTTTACTTTCAGCTGGTATTTTCTTTTTTGATCTCAATCGTTTATAATAAATGGGACTAAACACATGTTAAACGTAAGTGGAGGCTAAAAAATGAGTGTACATATTGGAGCAGAAAAAGGACAAATTGCAGAAACGGTATTGCTGCCAGGCGATCCGCTTCGTGCGAAATATATTGCAGATACATATTTAGAAGATGTTGTGTGCTATAACGAAGTGCGCGGCATGTATGGTTATACTGGAACATATAAAGGAAAACGCATTTCTGTACAAGGTACTGGAATGGGCGTACCGTCTATTTCGATCTATGTGAATGAGCTGATCCAAAGCTATGATGTTCAAAACTTAATCCGTGTTGGTTCTTGCGGAGCGATCAAAAAAGATGTCAATGTACGTGACGTCATTTTAGCTCAAACATCATCAACAGATTCTCAAATGAACCGTGTGGCATTTGGACCGATTGATTACGCACCATGTGCTGATTTTGGTTTACTGAAAAAAGCCTACGACACAGCAGAAGCGAAAAATGTAGCTGTGCGTGTTGGGAATGTATTTACAGCAGACCAATTTTATAATGAAAAACCACTTGAGCTGATGGACCAATATGGAATTCTAGCGATCGAAATGGAGACAACGGCTCTTTATACGCTTGCTGCAAAATTTGGCAGAAAAGCGTTGTCGATTCTGACAGTGAGTGATCATGTGCTAACAGGAGAAGAAACAACTGCTGAAGAGCGTCAAACGACATTTGACGAAATGATCTTAATTGCACTAGATTCTGTTTTATAATAGTATAAAGGGTGTGCTACGATGTAGCGCATCTTTATTTTTTTAGTAGAGCAAAAGGAAGGTATGTCATGAAGAAAAGCTATAAAATACTCTCAATCGCATCGATTCTTGGTTTGACGGCCGCATTATCAGGCTGCCAGTTGCTGGATCAGAAAAGCGGTACCACTGAATCTAACAAAACAAACGAACAAAAGAACGCAGCAAGTTCATCACCCCAGCAAAACTCAAACGATACGGCAGATTCATCTAATCAAGAGCTGACGTTAAAGAGTGAATATTTCAATGACATCAAGGTAGTGAGCGGACTGAAGACCATTCAAAACCCTGAAAATGTGCTTGCTTTAGTGAACAAAGAATATGCACTGCCAGGAACCTATAAACCTTCTGATCTCGTTGTACCAAAAGTGGAATTCTCTTTTTCAGAGGATATTGAAAAACGATATATTCGAAAAGAAGCAGCGGAGGCACTTGCGAAGTTATTCAAAGGTGCTAAAAAGGAAAACTTTGAGCTTGCTGCAGTATCGGGCTATCGTTCCTATGACCGTCAAAAAGTCATTTTTGATAGTGAAGTGAAACTAAAAGGGAAAGAAAAAGCCCAAGAAGCCGTAGCCTTACCAGGCGAAAGTGAACATCAAACAGGTCTAGCTATGGATATTTCCTCAAAAAGTGCCGGCTTTGAAATCTCTGAAAAATTTGGTGAAACACCTGATGGTAAATGGGTAGCCAAAAATGCTTACAAATATGGCTTTATCATCCGTTATCCAAAAGGGAAAGAAGACATCACGAAATATGAATATGAGCCGTGGCACCTGCGCTATGTAGGGAAAGAAGCTGCAAAAGCGATGCATGATCATGATTTAACATTCGAAGAATACATGAACAAAGTGAAGAAAATATAAACAAATAAAAGGCCTCCCGAAGCTGGGAGGCCTTCTTTTATACGCCGTTTTAAAAAAAGAACAAACCTGCTAAAGCGAAGCCGGTAATAAAACCGAGACCGATGCCATAAGCTGCACCCCAGCCATAATAACCTCCGTAATATCCATAACCAAAGCCCCCGCGGGACCCGCCGACTGGACGAATATAAACTTTGCGGTTTGTCACCCGCTCAATACGTCCAACATGTACTCTGCCATTTCGATCAGTAATTCTAGCTACTTTCCCCATATGCTGCTGACAAAGTTTGTAGTAGCGCTCCATGTTTTTCCTCCTTATGACAAACTCTTTTCACTCTTATCCTATGCGAAAGACTTCATAGAGTTTGGACAAAACATATAGGAGATTCGCTCATTTTATACTGTACATTCAAATACAAGGTGACTCAGATGTTCTCGGTGTGTTTGAATCAGGTCATAGTGTGTCTGTAATGTATCATAAAGAGAAGGTGGTATTTCATCTGATAATTCCATTTCGGTCGGCTCCTCCTGCACCATGTGCTCATCGAATGAGAGAATCTGAATGTCACGGAATCCTGCGGACGCTAACTGTTTTTTCCATTCAGAAAATGAAAAGAGGGAGTGAAACCCATAAAACTCCCGAATGGCTGCCTGTTCTTTTGAGGGAAGCGGCACTTTTAACACAGCCTCATTTGCGATCAATTGTTGTCCAGGAGCAAGCACCCGTTTTATCTCAGCAAGCGCAGCAGGTAAATGGGTGAAACTTAAAACAGATTCACTGATCAGTAGAGAGAACGAGTCATCTGCAAATGGTAGGTGTTCGATCGATGCTTGCTGTGCACGGAAAGGTAGTTGTTCCCGCTCGAATCGCAGATTGGCTTTTTCAATCATCAAAGAATGTGTATCAATCGCCTCTACTTCATAACCTAAATGTCCTAAATAGGCGGCTGTTTGTCCTGTGCCGCATCCAACATCCAGTATACGATCGTCAGACGTCAAGTTAAGATGCTCAATCATCGTTTTTGTTAGCTCAATTCCACCAGGATGGGCACCTGATACCCCAAAATAAGCAAGCATTTCTACATAGTCACTCATGGAATCCCTTCTTTCTTTATCATGTTTCTCTCTAAAGATTATGCATTGCAGGGCGAAATGGCTTATCTTTTCAAATAGAAGTTTGATCCTTTGGTTGACGGATGAAGAATCGTCCTTGATAATAATGAAAGGAGATAAAGGTGGTGTTTTTTTGAAAAAACAATTCAAGTTCGTGATAGCCATTCTGGTGACAGCAGCGCTTTCCTCAGTGATTACATTTGTGATCACAAAACAAGGTGCTGTCAGCGTTTCAGGAGATGAGAAGTTTAGTAAACTCATGGCTGCATATACGAAGGTAAAAAACGAGTATTACGAAAAAACGGATGATCAAAAACTAGTAGACGGTGCGATTCAAGGCATGATTGCATCACTTGATGATCCATACTCTACATATATGGATCAGGAGGAAGCCGAAGGGTTTAACAACACCATTTCATCTTCATTTGAAGGAATTGGTGCACAAGTAGAAGAGAAGGATGGACAAATTTTAATTGTCGCACCGATTAAAGGCTCTCCTGCTGAAAAAGCTGGTTTGAAACCTCATGATCGTATTTTAAAAGTGGATAGTAAAAGTACAAAAGGTATGTCAGTGAATAAAGCCGTTTCTCTTATCAGAGGGAAAAAAGGAACGGATGTCAAACTGCATTTGAACCGACAAGGTGTTGGAAATGTGGATGTCACGATCACAAGAGATACGATTCCACTTGAAACGGTGTATGCAAAACTAACAAAAGATAAAATAGGCGAAATCCAAATCACTTCTTTTGCTGAAACCACGTCTAAAGAGTTAGATAAAGCGATTGATGATCTCGAGAAAAAAGGGGCAAAAGGTTTTGTCATTGATCTGAGAGATAATCCAGGCGGCATTATGACAGAAGCAATTGAAATGAGCAATGACTTTATCGATAAAGGAAAAGTCATTATGCAGGTTGAGGAAAAAGGAAAGAAACAAGTGTACAAAGCGGAAAAAGAACGCAAAGTTCATCAGCCGACAGTTGTTCTTGTAAACGGCGGTTCAGCGAGTGCTGCTGAAATCATGGCGGCAGCTCTGCACCAATCCTCCAGCATTCAACTTGTTGGAGAAAAGACATTTGGTAAAGGGACTGTTCAGAATGCGCAAAGCTACAATGATGGTTCTAGTGTGAAATTAACCATTGCCAAGTGGCTGACACCAGACGGGTCTTGGATTCACAAAAAAGGAATTGAGCCACAGGTGAAAGCATCTCTGCCGAGTTATGCGAAGCTGCCATACTTAAGTCCGAAAAAGACGTATCAACTGAATGATGATGGAGATGAAGTCAAAGCGGCTCAAAAAATGTTCCAAGCGCTTGGCTACAAAGCAAAAGCCAATGGAGAATATGATCAAGCATTCCAGTCGGTCGTGAAAAGGTTCCAATCAGATCACGATCTGAAGGCTGATGGTATTCTGACAGAGGACACAACGACGGTACTGATGACAAACATCCAAGATAAGCTCAAGAAAAATGATACGCAAATGAAAAAAGCCATTGAAGTGTTGAAAAAAGAAATGAAATAAAAAACAGTCTCATAAGAGGACTGGTTTCGAACTGTAGATTAACCCCACCTTTACTTTAAGTAAAGTGGGGTTTTTATATTTTTTGAAGTATTTTACGTTGGATATGGTTCTTTCCTTGTCCAATTTCATGGCTTTTTAAGATTCATGGCAGTGGAAGTAAGCATTGCATGCACTGAAACCTTTTTGGGATAAGGTAAGAATTTCTTCTTTTTTTGCGCCATCTAACACTTGCTAAGTGCGAATATTTGTCCGAAAAAAGCTGTGACAAATAATTTATCTTGACAAAATAATTCAATTATGATATAATTTAATTTTATATTTTTTTGTTCTAAAATGAAGGGGTGTGTTTGTATGAAGAAAGATGAATCAAGTGTGACTTCGTTAATATCGGCTTTTGCCAGATCCTATCATAGTCAATTTGATACCCCTAAAATCTTTAATGATTATTTAGCTAAAGAATTCATTTCGGAAAAAGAATTCACTGATATCAAAGAAAATATGGTCCAAGGCATACACTTCTTCAACAAAGATATCGCACAAAAATTCGAGGGAAATACAGAAGAAATATTAAAATGGATTACACAAGTCCAACTTTCTCCAATCACCTTGTCACGAGCTGCGTATTGCGAAAAAGTATTACTTCTTGAGGTAGCGTTAGGATTAAGACAATACGTCATACTTGGTGCTGGATTAGATACTTTTAGTTTCCGACATCCAGAATTGGAAAATAGCTTAGAAATATTCGAAATTGATCATCCCGCTACACAGGAATTTAAAAAGCAAAGGTTGGACGAGGCTAAATTAAAAATCCCAAGTAATCTTCATTTTATTTCTATGGACTTCACCAAAAATTTATCCTATCAAAACCTAAAAGATAAAGGATTTGATAACAAAAAGACGTTTTTTAGTCTTTTAGGTGTTTCTTACTATTTAACTAAAGAGGAAGTTACAAGCTTAATAGATTATCTATTCACCAGTGTTCCATCAGGAAGTTCAATCGTTTTTGATTATGCAGACGAAAAACTATTCGAAGAAAAAGGAATCTCTAATAGAGTTGAGAATATGGTGAAAATGGCTTCAATAGGCGGAGAACCGATGAAATCATGTTTTTCGTACTTTGAAATCGAAAAGATGTTAGAAAAATCAAATCTACTTATTTATGAACATTTATCTCCTGAAAAAGTTAATGAACTGTATTTTAACAATAGAGAAGATTACCTATCAGCTTTTGAGACCATTCATTACATTCATGCTATAAAAAAATAAAACACAACGAACATGGTGTTATACCAAAAATTTGTAGACTTTGTCTACAAGATAAAAGCAGTCCTCATATGAGGACTGCTTTTTTAATCTCACACTTCGTTTACGGTCGTCGCTGTTTTGTCGTGATCTTTTTCAAATAGATCATTCATGACAGAATTGGATGTGATCTTCTTTTGGAAGAATGGATTCAAAATCAGGATGACCACAACGTTTGCTAATAAACCAAGAAATCCTTCATAAAGACCAAACGTGACTTGGGAGATATTAGCTGTAAAGGTGACGATGATGCCAACAACCAAACCCGCAATCGTTGCTTCTCTCGATTGTTTTTTCCAGAACAAGCTGATGGCAATGGCTGGGAAAATTTGAACCATTCCAGAAACACCGATCAGCTGAAGCGTGACAAGCGCAGTCGGGAACAGCATACCGAATAAAAGAGCAAGCCCGATCACGATAAATACCATCGAACGTGTAATGATCGTTAACCGTTTAGGTGACACATTTGGATGGATTAAATCACGGTACAAATTATTGGCAAATAAATTCGACGCCCCAATGGCCATGATCGAACATGGAATGAGAGAAGCAAGTGCAATCGTTGAATACGCAAGCCCCTGCATCACGCCGCCATATGACGTCTGAATTAAATGAAGAAGAGCAAATCTTGGATTTGTATCTTCCGGTAAGACTAAAAAGGCAATGAAGCCAAGGAAGATGACCAAAATCAATACAATGTTGTAAAGAGGTAAAAACATACTGTTTTTACGGATGGCATCTGCGCTTTTGGCTGTGAAAACACCAGTTGCTGCATGAGCCCACATAAATAATGCGAGTGCAGAAACACCTGATGCGGTAATAAACCACAAAATGCCTTTAGGGCCGCTTTCAGGAATCGTCAGAAGCTGTGGGGCCTCCTTAGCTAACGTATTCATCATTGGTGTCCAGCCGTTAAAATGAATAATCGGGAGGGAAACGACCATAAAGAGCATGATCACCCAAACAAGAATATCTTTAATAATGGCTGTATATGTAGGACCTTTAATACCACTGAAAAATGTATAAAGTGCAACTAAAATAAATGAAATCATAACCACTGCATTCACATTAATATAACTCGTTCCAGCGACAGTTAATGTATCTTGAATCCCGTTTAGCTGAAGACAAATGTATGGTATGAGCATGAGTACACCAACAATGGCAATCAAACTAGATAACAGTTTACTGTCAAATCGTTCACGTGCATAATCAGCAAGTGTTGTCAGCTTGTGATTTTTTGCAACCGTCCAAAGTTTTGGTAAGAAGAAATACGCAATAAAATAAGCAAGAACGGAATAGGGGATAGCGAAAAAAGCAACACTTCCTGCTGTATAAGCTGTACTTGTGAGCCCTAAAAAGGTATAAGCAGTATATAAGTCTGCGCCAACAAGGAACCAGACGAGAAGCCCGCCAAATTTTCTCCCGCCAACAGACCATTCTTCTACTGATTGTCTTGATGATTTATCACGACCAGCGGCAAAACCGATGACCACGACGATGAAAATGATACTTGCAGTAATCAATAAAGCTGTTAAGTTTCCTTGCATTCGTCAGTTCCTCCATTTGAATGTTGCATCCTGTAAATGATAAATGTGCAAACGGGTGTGAGTACAATCCATAGTAAGAGCCAGAAGTGGAAAAAAGGCAGCCCGATGACAAATGGATGAATACGATTCACAAAGGGGAGCAGTGCAAGCTGTCCAATGAATGGAATCGCGATGAGTAGCGCCAGTATCAGTTTTTTGTTCATGTTTACCTCCTCTAATATTTTGTAATTTCATAATAATAGCAGTTGTCAGATTAGATCACAAGACCATTTTCAGAAAAAACAATCATTTTTATGAATATCATACTAATATAACGCTTTCATTTTTAAAAAGAGGTAAATACTGAAGAATGAGAAAGGAAGACTTGAAAATAAGTATGGAAAAATAATATTTAGAGCAAATAAAAAAGCCCCAGCATGACGCTGAGACTGTGCCGTTTTTTATAGGAAATCAGATACTTCTTCGATGTCAAAACGATTGCTTTTGTGAGCTTCTTTTGCTGCTTTCCCGACAGAAATCAACATCACTGGTTCGTATCGACCACTCACATTGAATTCTTTCACGTACGCTTCTTTGCTGAAACCGCCCATTGCGCATGTATCATATCCCATTGCTTTCGCCGCAATCATTAACTGCATAGCAGCTAACGAAGCGTTTGAATACGCAGCTTCACGTGCATATTGCTCGCTTTGGTAAGCACCATTGATTTGCGTCATCAGTGTTTCTTTAATATCTTCTGTGATGAAGCCTTGTTCTGCTAGCTCACTGTAGATTTTTTCACCCTTTAGATTGGCTTCAAGGTCACCTAGCACAGCAATCACAGCTGATGCTTGAGAGACTTGTTTTTGGTTGTAAGCAATTGGAAGAAGTTTTGCTTTTGATTCAGCACTATGGAACACAGTGAAATGCCAATGCTGAAGGTTCCAAGCAGATGGTGCTTTTGTTGTGATATCAAGAAGCTCTGTTAACTCTTCTTTTGTCATTTCATGAGTTGTATCATACTCTTTTACTGAAGCTCTTTCTTTTAAAATGTCAATCGTTTTTTGATCGCTCGCCATATGGATATTTCCTCCCGTTTTTGCAAATAGTATGGTACAATAAATAAAAAAGTGAGAAACTTACTTATTGTAACTAGAGATATATTTTAAATTGTATACCGTTAGTTTGTCAAACGATTATGAAAAGAAAGGCTGAAATATATGGAATTTCAATTATGTCCAAACATTCAGCAAGCTTTTTTGCTTCTTGGCAAAAGGTGGAATGGTCTCATCATTCATGTATTGCTTGATGGTCCGAAGCGGTTTAAAGACCTGACGGACATTATTCCATCCATCAGTCAAAAAATGCTCGCAGAACGCTTAAAAGAGCTTGAGCAAGAAGGAATCATAAAGCGCACTGTACTTCCTGAAACGCCAGTCAAAGTCATCTATTGTCTAACCGAAAAAGGGAGTGCATTACATGGTGTGTTCGGAGAAGTATCGCGCTGGGCAGGGGAGTATGCTGGATCTCATGTAAAAAAGGAGCAAGCCTAGTTTTAGGTTTGCCCAAACGTTTTGTCTCCTAATGAATATGCTGATGTTAGGCACATGACAAAGGAGGAGAAAAGCATGTACCCTCATACTCCGTATTTTCGAGGCGGTGCCCCTGGCATTCCGCCATATGAATCTAGAGTCCCTTTGTTTTTTGGTTTTGGCGCTCCTTTAGTCGGCGGACTGCTTGGCGGATTTCTAGGAAGTGCGATTTTTAATTATCCTCGTCCATATTACCCGCCACCACCACCGCCTGTTCCACCACCTTATGGCGGCGGATATCCACCATATTATTAAGTAAAAAGAGTAAGCCTGCTTCCATTTCAAAGCAGGCTTTTTATAATGGAATATCAATTTCAGAAATGCCTGGATCATCATGCTTTAAAAACATAATTTCTAAAATACCATCTTGATACGAAGCCTTCGTTCCTTTTCTTTTCACAGCAGCAGGCAGGACAACCTTCTTTTGTTTATTCTCTTCAGGAAAATGATCAATAAACAGCAGATTGGCTGTATGTTTGATTTTTACTTTTTCCGTGTTCGGACGATCGAGCTCTATTTTGACAAACACGTGATCTGTCGTCTCAAATACTTCAACATTCGGCTCTTTCTTTTTTTTATCGTCTGTCTCTCTTGTTTTCTGCTGCTGAGACAGCGGATCCTGAAAGGGGAATTGAGCAGAATAATTGGAGCCGAAAACACTTTCCATGACTTGATTGACATATTGCTCAACGTCTTTAGGATCTGAATTTTTTAACGCTTCTTTTGAAAATTGCTTTTGAAAAGGGAATAATCGGTTCCAGTCAAACATGCAAATCATCCTTTCTAAATGCCCTGAATTAGTATATGCCCATAAAGTGATGTGCGTGCTATAATATACGATAGGTTTAGAAAGGAATGGTTAGATTGAACGAACAACAATCAAAAGGTGTCTTATATACGGCTGCATCTTTTACATTATGGGGATTGTTCCCATTATATTGGAAACTGATGGAGCATATTTCGTCAGGCGAAATTTTAGCGCACAGAATAGTATGGTCCTTTGTTTTTATGTGCGGTATTCTTTTATATTTAAAGCAAGTCCGTCCAGCGATGCAGACTGTGAAAGGTCTGATGATAGATGGAAAAGCACTTTTTTCATTACTTTTATCGGCTATTTTAATTTCGGTCAACTGGTATGTATACATTTGGGCTGTAAATCACGATCTTATGCTGGAAGCGAGTTTAGGGTATTATATTAATCCGCTTGTATCAGTTTTACTAGGCATCATTTTCTTAAAAGAACGACTGAATAAAATGCAAACCACCGCCATTCTCATTGCCGCAGCTGGGGTCATCATCTCAACTGTTCAGTACGGCTCATTTCCTGTCGTGGCTTTCGTATTGGCTTTTAGTTTTGGGTTTTATGGACTGATTAAAAAAAGGATGAGTTTTACGAGTGCCATTGGATTAACCATTGAAACACTGCTTCTTGCACCAGCTGCGCTTGTTTACTTATTCTTCTTAAAAGAACCTGTTGTCACGATGAATCCGAGCAGTTTCGGCTCTCTTGGGCTATTATTTTTTGCAGGTGTCTTTACAGCTGTACCGCTTCTTTTATTTTCTGAAGGGGCCAAAAGAATTCCTTTATATCAAGTTGGTATTTTGCAGTATATTGCACCGACCATTACACTCTTTTTGGGGCTGTTTGTGTATCACGAACACTTATCTGCAGCAAAAATCGTGACATTCCTCTGTATTTGGGTGGCGATTTTACTATTTACAACCTCTCAACTGCGAATGAAAAAAACAGCGAATTCTCATTAAAGAGACGAAGCAGTTTGCTTTTTTTTGCAGGCGGATCATGTCATAATAAGTTGTTACCAAAACTGTAGAGGTGATCACATGTCATCAGTCGATGAGCTTGCACACGCTTATCAATCTTTATGGAAAAATCGGCAGCTTGATGTAGTGGATATGACTTCATTACACGAGGCGATACGAGATGATTTGCTTGATGCACGCACCCATCCTCGCGCAAGAAAGTCATTGCATCAAAAGTATGTACTCGCTGTGGAAAGAATTTTAGAAAGCACGATTGAACAGGGTCATCAACTACAGCTGATCAGCTTACATACAAAAAAGCTGCGAGAACTAATTCAAAATGAAGGAAGGAACCACTCATGAAACCAATTCAAACGGAAGATGTCACAGCACATCTTGAATCGTTTTTAAATCGGCCAGTCTTCGTTCATCTTGAAACGACAACTGGTTCTTATTCAGCTCATGTGAATGAGCAAAATATGACGGTCGTGGCGTATATCCGCAACGCAAAAGTCGTCTATTCACAGGCAAAAATAAAAGGACAAGGTCCATACCGTGTCGGGATGAAAACAGAAGATGGCTGGATTTACGCAGAAGGTTTAACCGATTACGTGTTTGATGAACAAGGCCGCCTGCTGTTAGCAGGACACCTGCCAGACGGAAAACTAGCGATCTCATTACAAATTAGTGAAACACCATTTCAGGTGTAGGAGAGAGGGGAACAGTGATGAACGAACATGTACTTGTGATGCTGCCTCACCCCGACGATGAATCCTTCGGGGTCGCAGGGCTCATCGCGCAAAGCAGAAAACGTGGAATTCCAGTGACGTATGCATGCGGGACACTTGGAGAAATGGGAAGAAATATGGGAAGTCCAACATATGCTAACCGTGAGACACTTCCTGAATTAAGAAAACAGGAATTAATCAATGCATGTAAAGAAATGGATGTCACAGACTTGCGAATGCTTGGTCTTCGGGATAAAACGTTGGAATTTGAAGATGATGAGTATTTAGCGGATGTGATGGAAAGTATTATTGATGAAGTGAAACCAACCCTTATTGTCACATTTTATCCAGGTCATGGTGTACACCCTGATCATGACGCGACAGGTGAAGCGGTCATTCGTGCTCTATACCGAAAGAAAAAAGAAGACCGTCCCGTCACATACTGTATGGCCATTACGAAAAATCGAGAAGAAGTGCTAGGAAATGCCGATATTGTGATTGATATTACGGATGTAGCCGATATCAAATTAAATGCACTAAGAGCGCATAGAACACAAACAGAAGGCATGCTAAGAGAGCTTGAACAAAAGTTGAAAAACAAAGAACCAGTCGTTCAAAAATGGTTTGATGAAGAAATTTTTTGGACGTATCAATGGAATGACTAAATGAAAGGCAGCTGACTTCAGTCAGCTGCCTTTTCCTGTTGCAGAATGCATACGTCTTTCAATCAACCTGAGACGAACAAATAGGACGATGGCACCTGCGGCAAGCCCAGTAATCAGACCAATCCAATAACCAAACGCTCCAAATGAGGTATACGTGCCAATCAAGTAGCCAGCTGGAAGGCCGATGACCCAGTAAGAGACAAACGCAGCAATCAGTGTATAATTCACATCTTTATACCCGCGTAGAGCTCCCTGAATTGGTGCGGCGATCGCATCTGACAGCTGGAAAAAGATCGCATACATCAAAAAGTGCTGTGTCATTTGTAAAACAGCTGATTCAGTTGTATATAAACCAGCGATCTCAGGTCTAAATAACAAGATGAGTGCTGCGGTACATAATGAGAACAAAACAGCTGTTGCAATACCAATATAGCTGTAGCTTTTTGCGTCTTTATACCGCATGGCACCGGCTTCAAAACCTACAACAATCGTTAAAGCCATTGAGATACTAAGCGGCAGGATATATAAAATAGAAGCAAAGTTCATTGCTGCTTGGTGACTGGCGATTGTCACGGTATCAAAGTGACCCATTAAGAGCGTGACAGCTGCAAAAATACTTGTTTCAAAAAAGATCGCAAACCCAATAGGGATACCGATTTTCAGTATTTGACCCATTCGGGAGACGTTAAAACGAGGTAATGTCTGAAACAACCGAAAGGATGCAAACGGTTCGGCTTTGATGACAATACATATACTCATGATGAAAATCGCCCAATACGTCAGCGCAGATGCAAGACCTGCCCCTGCACCGCCTAGCTTTGGAAACCCAAAGTTTCCAAAAATAAAGAGATAATTTAAAACAAAATTAATAGGAAGTGCGGTTAACGTAATGAACATCGTCACACGTGTTTTTCCTAATGCATCAATGAACGATCTCATGACTGAATAACCAAAAAGCGGGATGATTCCAATAGCAAGGAAGCTGAGAAAATGACGGGCAATGATTTCTACGGATGGTTCAAGCCCAAGTCTCCCTAAAATAAAAGGAACACACAACGATCCAATGACAATCACCACGATACTTAAAAGAAAAGATAAATAAATGGCCTGAAAGACTGCACGAGGAACGTCTTCCCTGCGGCCGCCGCCCATTAACTGAGCTACAATAGGGGTAACAGCCATTAAAATACCAGCGAGACCAGTATAAACAGGTGTCCAAATGCTCGAACCGATTGCTACACCTGCTAGGTCTTCTGCACTCACTTTTCCAGACATCACCGTGTCTAAAAATGTGATGAGCGAAAGACCTGCTTGTGTAATTAAAATCGGAATCAATATGGTTAAAAATTGTGCCAACTTTGCTCGAATACTATTCGTTTCTCTCATCATAAGTTCCTCTCTGAACAGAAATAACGAGAGGAATTATATCACGCTATGTAAAAAAATCAATTCTCCGTCGGATTATTTTTCTTTGAGGGCTTCGTTTTTTTGAACATTTGGGCATAAATAAAAGAAAGACTGACAACACCTAAAATGCTGCAAGCATATTGAATCACTTTTTGAATGGTCATATTGAATTCACCTCCATGCAAATAGAATGTGCACAATTTGTTATTTTATGACACTAGCGAAAGAAGGAGGGACATGGTGAGATGATCAATCGCACAAATGAAGAAGCGATGTTTAAGTTAGAAATGAAATCTCATTTAACGCAAATTATGATGGATGCAAGGAAAATCGTCGATTCACTTGACCAGACGGAACAATGCCTTCTTTGTGAACTCGAATCATTGCATGATCAGTTTAATGAAATGCATGCAGAGGCTTCCTCGTTTTATTTACAAGCATATATGGAAGAATTTACGCCAGGTTTTGCTCAATTTTCTTTAGCCATTGAGAACTTATCAAAACAAAAGCATGGCGCACTGATTGTGATTCAAAGGAGAGATGAGGTGGAGGATTATATACAAAAAGGGACAAACCTCCATGCGAAAATTAGCGCATCATTAATAGAAAGCATTTTCTATCCTGGAAACCCACTTCATGATGGCGCCCTTTTAGTGAAAGAAAACACGCTTGTTTCCGCTGCAAATGTCCTACCGCTCACCTCGAAAAAAGTCAGCCCTTCTCTAGGCACAAGACACCGGGCAGCTATTGGACTTTCTGGCATGACTGATGCCCTTGTTCTTGTGGTATCAGAAGAAACAGGGAAAATGTCGTTTGCGAAAGAAGGCGTCCTTTATCCGTTAACTGTAAAAGATCAAGAAATCAGAAAGTAAACATGAACACAGCATTCTTCATGGGGAAGGGTGCTTTTTTTATTGAGGAGAAAAAACAGGCAATTAAGTAAAAAGTCATTTGATACAGAAAAATTTGTCATGTAGAATAGAACTATGAAACTAGCAACGTGCTTGTTTTGACAAATTTCTAAACGTCAACTTAAAAATTCCTTAAAAAATGTTTATAAATACAGCAAACAGCCGATAGAAACGATATGGCTTTGTTTTAGCATTTTGAGTTTGCTGCTCTAAAACCTATTTAGTATTGCCCAACGTCTTCATGTCGAGTAATATTATAGAAATAAAGATAAAATAGTGCAAGAGAAGCAGAACCATTAAATGCTAAACTCAAAACTAGTACATAAGTCTTATGGTACGAAATCATGAAAGGCGGAGATTCATCTATGAAGAAAAAAGTAGTAACCGGCCTCACAGTTTCAGCGATCGCAGGCTCAGCTGTTATTGCTGCACCGGCAGAAGCACAGACGATCAAGGTGAAAAGCGGTGACTCACTTTGGAAGATTGCCGAACAGTACAACACAAGTATTTCGGAACTTCAATCTCTTAATCAATTAAAAACGACGATGATTTTTGCAGGACAAAGCTTAAAGATTCCTAGTGCAAAAAGTTCAAAATCCAGCTCATCAACAAGTTCAAAAGCAACGAAATCAAGTGCTTCAACAACATCTAGCTATACAGTCAAGCTTGGGGATTCATTATGGCTGATTGCGAAGAATCACAAAATGTCAGTTGCAAGTTTGAAAAGTTTGAACAGCTTAAACAGTGACCTCATTCGTCCTGGACAAAAGCTGAAAGTGTCTGGAACAGCGAAAACGAGCGGCAGCCAGTCCTCAAATTCAAACTCAACATCTAATTCTAGCTCAAGTAACAAATCAACGAATTCTAATAGTTCGTCGTCAGCATCTAGTACATATAAAGTGAAATTAGGCGATTCACTTTGGAAAATTGCCAATTCGTTAAATATGTCGATTGGTGAAATTAAAACATTGAACTCGCTAAAATCTGATACGATTTATCCAAATCAAGTATTGAAGGTAAAAGGAACGGTGACGTCAAAACCAAGTCAGCCGAAAGCACCTGCTCAACCTAGCACGCCTTCAAACAGCAATCAGTCTTCAAGTAGTAAAACCACATCTTATACGGTTAAATCAGGTGATTCATTATGGAAAATTGCGAATCAGTTTAAGGTGCAGGTTCAATCAATCCGCACAGCAAACAGCTTGAAAAGTGATGTGCTTAGAATTGGACAAGTATTAAAAATCAACGGAACAGCTTCCGGTTCAACTGGATCTAATGGTTCTACGTCAAACGGTTCAACAACACCGGTCAACAATAATAAAAATGACGTTCCAATGAATGCAAAAATCACGACAATGATTCAAGAAGGTAAAAAACTCACAGGCATTCCTTACAGATGGGGCGGCAATACACCAGCTGGATTTGATTGCAGCGGCTTTGTTTACTATCTCATTAATAAGGTTTCATCAGTATCTAGATTGAGTACAGCAGGATACTGGAATATGATGACGCCTGTCAGCACACCACAAGTTGGAGATTTTGTTTATTTCACAACGTACAAAGCAGGTCCTTCTCATATGGGACTATACCTAGGTGGAGGAGATTTCCTTCATGCAAGTGACAGCGGAGTAGGAATTTCAAACTTAAGCAATCCTTATTGGAAAAAAGCGTACCTAGGTGCGAAACGTTTCTTCTAAAAAAGCCGATTTCCGGCTTTTTTTGTTTGCCCAATGCTGTGATTGTCCATACTGATAACAAAAGGGGGCAGTCATAAATGAAAAAGTCAGTGTGGATGATCATGATATGTTTGATCTTTACCGCATCAGCATGTCATGCACCGCCGAAAAAAGAAACGACAGAAGAAACAAGAGAAGTTGCCGCACCTAAACAAGCACCAGTCACAACGTCACTCATAAACGAAAGCGGGCAAAAAATAGGGAGCATTGAAATAAGAGAGTCCTCAGAAAATGGGCTGGATCTGCATGTGAAAGCGAAAGGACTGCCGCCAGGTCCTCACGGCTTTCATATTCATGAAACAGGAATATGTGAAACGCCAGATTTTGAAACGGCGGGGGCTCACTTTAATCCGACCCATAGAGAGCATGGCTTCGACAACCCAAAAGGGCATCATGCTGGAGATATGCCTAATTTAGAAGTAGGGGCAGATGGTCAAATTGACGTCGTTGTGAATGTTCCGAATGTGACGGTCAAAGGAGGCCCGAATCAATTGGTTGATCAAAACGGGCGAAGTTTCATCATCCATGCAGAAGCAGATGATTACTTAAGCAACCCTTCTGGCAACTCAGGGAAACGCATTGCTTGCGGAGCCATCACAAAAGAAATGGTAAAATAACAGAAGACGAACCTTTATGTATTGAGTGCATAAAGGTTTTTTTAGTATACTTGGTGAGGAAAATGATCGAAGAGAGGAATTAATCATATATGTTTAACCAACCAGCACTCCCAGAAGAAATTCAAGCAATGATCGAAGCAAAAGGAAAAGTTCTCGAAGAAGAATTTCGTCCGCTTATCGGAACAGGTGGCTATGAATCACAAGATACGTCTATTATTCAAGATGCCATGATTGCACTTGCCCTAGGAAAAAATGTTCTGTTAAAAGGACCAACGGGCTCAGGTAAAACAAAACTAGCAGAAACTTTATCCGCGTTTTTTCAACAGCCGATGCACAGTGTAAACTGCTCAGTTGACCTTGATGCAGAAAGTCTAATTGGCTATAAAACCATCCATAATGATGGACAAGTTGCTTCTATAGAATTCATTGAAGGACCCGTTACAAAAGCAATGAAAAAAGGACACCTTTTATATATTGATGAAATCAACATGGCAAAACCAGAAACACTGCCTATTTTAAACGGTGTGCTTGATTACAGAAAAATGATGACAAACCCATTTACAGGTGAAGTCGTTAGAGCAGAAGAAGGTTTTGGCGTGATTGCAGCAATCAATGAGGGATATGTGGGGACAGTGCCGCTCAATGAAGCGCTGAAAAACCGTTTTGTCGTCATTGAAGTTCCTTACATTGGCGGAGGCATTTTAAAAGAAGTACTGCACACTCAATCCGTATTAAAGGATGAGCGTTTAATCGATCAATTCGTGCAGCTCTCATCAGATCTCATCGTCCAAGCACACAATGGACAGGTCAGTGAAGAAGCCGCATCCATTCGCGCACTGTTAGATACATGTGATCTTGCGCAATATATCCCGCCGCTTCGTGCAATTGAACGAGGAATTGTAGAGAAGCTAGAAGATGACCGGGAAAAAGCAGCGGTAAGAAATATCGCTCAAACATTATTCGAGTGAGGTTCTGACTTTTGAAATTCATCAAATTTAATGACAGCAGAATCGATTCATTTCTATTTATGGAATTAACGGATTTAGCCAAAACACTTGCCAAAAGTGATGATGTGGAGCTTGAATACGGTGTTCAATCGTACTATGAACCGTTTGAAAAGAAAATTTTCATCAGCCATTTTTGGGATGATCGTCATCAAGAGGATATGATGGCAGGCCTAAAAAGTGATGTGTTCCTGCGAGCAGTAGGGACAGTGTATAGCGATCTTACAGTATTTGAAGACATCATTCGCTATGCCCACACATTATCCATTCCTGATGTGTGCAAACAATTGTTTATGCTGTTTGAAGATATCCGCATTGAAGAGCGGATTAAACGTGACCGCCCAGGAACAAAAAAGGTGTTTAAACGGAGAAGAGAGCTTTACAGACGTCACTTTAAAACACAATTAACGATTAACCAAGAGCGCAGTATTTTAACAGATGCACTCTTTTGTGCGATATACGTGAAGCTGACAGCCGAATCTCCGCTTGAAGAAATTCCACCCCTTCATGAGCGGATAGATCCAATGATTCCGTTTATTGAGTCAAGTCTTGAACGTGTATATGACGCACGCTCGACATCTGATATCGCCATTATTGTGAAGGAATTGACAGAAGGCTTCGATGAGCTCCTTGAAAAGGATATGCTGAACACATACTTTTTCTTCCCAGAATTGGACTATGAAAAAGCGGCAAAAGAACCGCTTTTCCATGACCTCAAAAGAAAGCCAAAATTAAGTGAGGATATAAAAGTCGATCGGGAAAAAGAGGGGGATGAAGACATCCACCAGGAGTATATGGAAGTATGGCATAGAGAAACGGAAGCACCATCTAAAAGTTTCCTTCAATTTGATTTAGAACACGGTGGTAAAAGCGATCTCGGTAAAGATGCGGCAAGAGAAGGTGACGATGGAGATCAGGCGCTTGGAACGGTTCAAGGTTCAGCCAAACAAACTCATCGAAAAGACTATTCAAAGCTTGAAGCACTAGAAGAGGCAGAAGGAGAAGAAAGCGGGGCAGATGCGCATGAGAATGGAAAAGAAAACAAATATGCATTTCCAGTCATGATTTCACCAGAACCTCCTTCACCAGAGCAAATAGATGTGTACAAGCAGCACGCAAAGGCAATCGAGCCTTATCAGAAACGCTTAAAACAAATGATTCAAAAAACACTTGAGCATAAAAAATCATGGCCAAAAACAGATCTTCATGCAGGACGTCTCAGTAAAAAGCTCATTCGTTATTTTACAGAGTCCAATCCTCGACTATTTTATAAAAAACAAGCGCCATCTTCTCAAATTGATGCTGTGTTCACTTTATTAGTTGACTGTTCTGCGAGTATGTTTGACAAGATGGATGAGACAAAAAAAGGGATTGTTCTGTTTCATGAAGCTTTAAAATCAGTGCAGGTACCTCATCAAATTGTAGGGTTCTGGGAAGATACAAATGACGCAACTGAAACAAGTCAGCCGAACTACTTTAACACCGTCGTATCGTTCAGAGATTCCTTATTTGACGCAGGACCATCCATTATGTCACTTGAGCCAGAAGAGGATAACCGGGACGGCTATGCGATTCGCCAAATGACAAAAATGATTTTAAAACGAAGAGAAGAGCAAAAGTTCCTCATTGTTTTCTCAGACGGAGAGCCGGCTGCATTCAGCTACGAACAAAATGGGATCGTGGATACACATGAAGCGGTTCTCGAAGCGAGAAAAAAGGGAATTGAAGTGATCAATGTGTTTTTATCCAATTCTCCGATTGAAGAGGCGCAGATGAAAACGATCCAAGATATGTATGGCAAGTTCAGCATTTTTGTACCGGATGTCGATACATTGCCTGATGTGCTATATCCATTACTCAAGAAATTGCTGCATAAAAGCATTGGGGCATAAGGTTTTGCCCCTTTCTTTAAAATATTTTTCGGAATGATTTAAATTTTTTGTTTTTCTTTGAATTTTTTATCTTTAATTGAACAAAGAATGTAGAAAGTAATCCGAAACAGTGGTAGAATATGATTGGAAGCGTTTTATTACATAAATTTGGTCATTGTGTTCTGGAAGTTATATCGAGATAGTGTTCAATCACTTGATGATCAAAGTTGGGGGTAGTGTTCAAAATGTTTCAAAATGATGTGAAACAACCGTTGAGTTGGGAAGAATTTCATGGTCCGAACCTCGGCTACGTGCTCGAGCTCTACGATCAATATGTCCAGGATCCTACTAGTGTTGATGAAGACATAAGAGGCATATTTGATGAACTTGGTGCACCACCGAGTGAAATGAAGGAGGAAATTGGGAAAAAAGAAAATAGCGTAGTTACTTCTGAACAAATCCAAAAGATAGCATCAGTCGTTAAACTGGCAGAAGACATCAGAACGTATGGCCATTTAAATGCTTCCGTCAATCCTCTTCGCAAAGAAAAGGAATTACAAGAGCTGTTTCCATTAAAGGAATACGGTTTAACTGAAGAAGACGTTAAGAATATTCCAATATCAATTATTAGTCCAGATGCACCTAAACACATTTCAAACGGCATAGAAGCCATTAACCATTTGAGAAATACGTATAAGCGTACCATTTCATTTGAGTTTGATCACGTACATGACTTCGAAGAGCGCAACTGGCTCTCTAAATCTATTGAGTCTGGTGAATTATTTAAGAAAAAACCAGCAGATAAACTAGTTTCTGTATTCAAAAGATTAACAGAAGTCGAGCAATTTGAGCAGTTCCTTCATAAAACATTTGTTGGACAAAAGCGTTTTTCTATTGAAGGATTAGACGCACTTGTTCCAGTACTTGATGAAATTATATCCGAGTCTGTTACACAAGGGACTTCAAATATTAACATTGGAATGGCACATAGAGGTCGTTTAAATGTATTAGCACATGTGTTAGGAAAGCCATATGAGATCATTTTCTCAGAATTCCAGCATGCGCCTAATAAAGAGCTTGTACCATCAGAAGGCTCTATCGGCATCAGCTACGGATGGACAGGGGATGTAAAATATCATCTCGGTGCTGACCGCCAAATCAAAGATGAAGATACAAAGAGTGCAAGAGTCACACTTGCCAATAACCCAAGTCACTTGGAATTTATTGACCCGATTATTGAAGGAAGCACTCGTGCTGCTCAAGAATCGCGTACTCAAAAAGGCTATCCAGTTCAAGACGTTGAAAAAGCGTTAGCCATCTTAATTCATGGGGATGCTGCATTTCCTGGAGAGGGAATTGTCGCAGAAACATTAAATTTAAGTCAATTAGTCGGCTATCAAGTGGGGGGAACGATCCATATCATTGCCAACAATATGATTGGATTTACCACAGAAAGCAATGAATCTCGTTCAACAAAATACGCTAGTGACCTTGCAAAAGGTTTCGAGATTCCAATTGTTCACGTCAATGCAGACGATCCAGAAGCTTGTTTAGCAGCTGTTCAGCTGGCGGTAGAATACCGTAAACGGTTTAAAAAGGATTTCTTAATTGACTTGATTGGCTACCGCAGATATGGCCATAACGAAATGGATGAGCCATCTACTACTCAGCCAATGCTGTACGATGCGGTCAGAAAGCACAAAACGGTCAAGAATATCTTCGCAGATAAGCTTGTCACTGAGGGCCTTCTGTCAAAAGAACAAAGAGAAGAAATTGAGCAGGCTGTCACGGCAAAAATTGAAGAAGCTTATAAAAAAGTACCTTCAAAGAAAGAACATACGATTCAAGAAATCGAACTGCCAGAGCCTGTATCTAACGGCTTCCCTGCAGTTGATACATCTGTAGAGTTTGATGTATTAAGAAAGCTGAATGAAGAATTAATTAGCTGGCCGAAAGACTTCCAAGTATTCGGAAAGCTAAAGCGGATCCTTGAAAAACGTGCAAAAGTGTTTACAGATGATCGCAAAGTGGAATGGTCACTTGGTGAAGCACTGGCATTTGCATCTATATTAAAAGACGGTACGCCAATTCGAATGACCGGACAGGATTCTGAGCGAGGCACATTTGCTCAAAGAAACCTTGTTCTTCACGACAGTCAAACGGGGGATGAATTCATTGCTCTTCATGAGCTGAGTGATGCAAATGCATCATTTACAGTCCATAACAGTCCACTGTCAGAAGGCTCTGTCATCGGGTTTGAATATGGTTATAATGTCTATTCTCCTGAAACATTAGTGATTTGGGAAGCTCAATTTGGAGACTTCGCAAATGCGGCTCAAGTGTATTTTGATCAATTTATTTCAGCAGGCCGCGCCAAGTGGGGACAAAAGTCAGGGCTTGTGATGCTCTTGCCACATGGATATGAAGGACAAGGTCCAGAACATTCTAGTGGAAGAACAGAACGCTTCTTGCAATCAGCTGCTGAGAATAACTGGACAGTTGCGAACCTGACAAGTGCAGCTCAATACTTCCATATTCTTAGAAGACAGGCGAAAATGCTGCTTCGTGAAGAGATTCGTCCTCTTGTCATCATGACACCGAAGAGTCTGCTTCGTAACCCGAACACATTATCCGAAGTCCAAGAACTAACAGATGGACAGTTCCGTCCAGTTCTTGAACAGCCGGGCCTTGTGCATGATCATGAAAAAGTAACACGCCTTGTGCTATCGAGCGGGAAGGTATCGATCGATATTAGTGATCGTTTTACTCAAATGGAAGACTCAAAAGATTGGCTTCATATTGCGAGAGTGGAACAATTATATCCATTCCCAGCCAAAGATATTAAAGCCATTTTATCAAAACTGACAAACTTAGAAGAAATCGTATGGGTGCAAGAAGAACCGCAAAATATGGGCGCTTGGGGATATATTGAGCCATATTTACGTGAAATTGCATCTGAAAAAGTAAAAGTACGTTACATCGGCCGCAGAAGACGTTCAAGTACGGCTGAGGGTGATCCAACTGTTCATAAAAAAGAACAAGAACGAATTGTATCTGATAGCTTGACTCGCAAAAACTAAGGGGGAAATGAAAAATGGCGGAAATTAAAGTACCTGAACTAGCGGAATCAATCTCGGAAGGAACAATTGCTCAGTGGCTAAAACAGCCGGGCGATTATGTTGAGCAGGGGGAATACCTGTTAGAACTTGAAACAGATAAAGTCAATGTCGAATTGACAGCTGAAGAATCTGGTGTTCTAAAAGAAGTACTGAAAGATTCTGGTGACACTGTCCAAGTTGGAGAAGTCATCGGAACGATTGCAGCAGGTGAAGCTGGCGGAAGCGAGTCCGCAGCTCCAGCACCTGAGCAAGATTCTGCACCAGCTTCGAAAGAAGAACCAGCAGCTGAACAAAAAGAAGAGGCAGCAAAAGAAGAGCCGAAATCTGGTAATGGCAGAACGATCGCTTCTCCAGCAGCTAGAAAACTAGCAAGAGAGAAGGGGTTAGACTTATCTGAGATTCCAACCGCAGATCCGCTGGGCAGGGTACGAAAGCAGGATGTAGCTTCTTACCAAAAGAATGAAGCTCCTGCAAGTGCACCGAAAGCTGCGCCAAAAGCAAATGCTGCGGTGCAAAATGATCAAGCAGGGAAACCAGTTGAGCGTGAAAAAATGTCACGCCGCAGACAAACCATTGCAAAACGTTTAGTTGAAGTTCAACAAACGGCAGCGATGCTGACAACATTTAATGAAGTCGATATGACAGCTGTCATGGATCTAAGAAAGCGTCGCAAAGATGCCTTCCTTGAACAAAACGATGTGAAACTGGGCTTCATGTCCTTCTTCACAAAAGCAGTGGTAGCAGCACTTAAAAAATATCCACTTCTCAACGCAGAAATTCAAGGTGATGAGCTTGTCATTAAAAAATTCTATGACATCGGTATTGCTGTAGCCGCCAATGAAGGGCTTGTGGTACCAGTTGTCCGTGATGCAGACAGACTATCGTTTGCTGGAATTGAAAAAGAAATCGGTCATCTTGCGAAAAAAGCAAGAGATAACAAATTATCGCTCAATGAATTACAAGGTGGATCATTCACGATCACAAACGGAGGAACATTTGGTTCTCTGCTTTCAACACCAATTTTAAACAGTCCTCAAGTTGGAATTTTAGGTATGCATAAAATTCAGCTTCGTCCTGTTGCAATTGATGAAGAACGCTTTGAAAACCGTCCAATGATGTATTTAGCTCTTTCATACGACCACCGTATTGTCGATGGTAAAGAAGCTGTTGGGTTCCTTGTCACGATTAAAAATCTACTTGAAGATCCTGAACAGCTATTGCTTGAAGGATAATCGAAAGAAAAAGCTAGTACCGATGAGGGTACTAGCTTTTTTGGTCTTTATTTTCTGGGTAGCCTCTTTTTGACCAAAATGTTGCCAGCCAAGAGCCAGATAAATTATGCCATACGCTAAAAATGGCACTGGGAACGGCGGCAAGTGGAGAAAAATGTGCGGTTGCAAGGGCTGCGCCAAGTCCAGAATTTTGCATCCCTACTTCTATTGAAATTGCTCGTTGAGAAGGAATGTCCATTTTACACCATTTTGCAATGAGGTAACCCAATAATAGACCAAGAGCATTATGTAAAACAACAACGGCAAAAATAAGCAGTCCAGATTGCAGAATCTGTTCTTTATTTGCGCTGACAACAGCTGCAATGATGGCGACAATGCCAACCACAGATACAAGCGGGAGTGCTTGTACAGCATACGTCACTTGTTTTTTAAAAAACAATTTGACGATGACCCCTAAAATAATCGGAATTAAGACAACTTGGACAATCGATAAAAACAAAGCACCCGGTGATACAGATAACCAAGATTTTGCAAAGATATAAATGAAAACAGGGGTCAAAATGGGAGCAAGTAGGGTCGAGATCGTTGTCACGGCAACGGATAAGGCCGTATTTCCTTTCGCCAAAAAGGTCATTACATTGGATGCAGTCCCGCCTGGACAGCAGCCGACGAGAATGACACCAACAGCGATTTCAGAAGGCAAATGTAACCCATAGGCCAATAAAAATGCAATGAGTGGCATCAGTGTATACTGCGCTAAAACCCCGATCAATACATAAAGAGGCTTTCTAAAAAGCTCTTTAAAATCTTCAGAAGACAGCGTCAGCCCCATGCCAAACATAATAATGCCAAGTAAAAAAGGGATATAAGGTCCAATCAAAGAAAATGTCGCAGGAAAAGTAAAGCCTAGACAAGCAAAGACAATGACCCATATAGCAAATGTTCTTCCTGCAAAGTGACTAATGTGTAAAAGGGTCTTCATACTATCATTCAACTCTCTTTCTTTTCATATCTTTTCTATTTTAAATGAATTTTCTGAAAAAACAACCTATGATTTTACATCTGGTGCTCATAATATTATTATGTAAACTAATAAAAAAACCACATAGTATATGAACTATGTGGAGTATGCGATCAAAAAGGTGTCCATTTCACTTGTTGAGCCTGTTTTAGTCTTGCTTCTGGCTCACGCCAGTCAACGACATTCCACCACTGGTCTACATATTGCGCCTTTTCATTTCGATATTGGAGGTAATAGGCATGCTCCCACACATCAAGAGCAAGAAGGGGGATGATGTCCCATTGCGAGAGGAACTGATGGCGCTCTGCTTGTAAAATGTCTAAACGCTGAGATCGCGGGGACCATACAAGGATCGCCCATCCGACACCTTCTACTTGTTTGGCAGCAGCTGAAAAATGTGACTTGAACGCCTCATAGCTGCCAAATGATTGATCAATGAGACGAAGCATTTGACCAGTAGGTTTTCTTTTTCCTGAAGGACTCATTGAAAACCAAAAGATACAATGTAAATAATGTCCTGCCCCATGAAAGGCAAGTTCACGTTCCCAATGCTTGATCATCGTAAAGTCGTTGGTTCTTCTTGCTTTTTTTAGCGCAAGTTCAGCTTGATTTAGACCATTAACATAAGTTTGATGATGCTTTTGATGGTGCAAGTACATAATTTCTTTTGAAATATAAGGTTCGAGCGCGTCATACCGATAAGGCAGTGGTGGTAACTGATGATTTCCAGCTGCTATATCGCGCACTTCTTCGTGTGGCTGCATGTCTTCTGCAATCCTTTCGGCTAGTTCGTACCATTCTTGTTCACTCGAATGATCATCCTCCATTTTGAGTCGTAAATTTTCCACTTTTCGATGAATTTTATCATCTTGCCACACATGTTGAATCGTGCTAAGCCACTCTTTGAGCTGTGAGCGATATTCTTCTTTATTCATGTATACGCCTCATTTCGTCTAAAAATGTAGAACAAGCCATCATCGGAAACACAAATGGGTAGCTATGATAGGTGATGTAAAATTGTTTTGGCAGTCCAATGCCGACTGGATAGTACATGGCTTCTTCAGTATGGTGATGGTTCACTAAAAAGGAGACAGCTTTCAAAATGGCTGCGTTATTTGCTTTCTCATATTGGAGGAGCGCCTCGGTCGCCCATGCGGTTTGAACCACTGTGCCAAAGGGAAGCGGGACATAGGTTTTCAGTTCTGCACTTTTACACGATTCTCCGAAACTGCCATCTTCAAGCTGAATCTGCTTTAGAAAACGGCACGCTTTTTGCACAGCAGGGTGTGAGGAGGGAACGCCGGCCGCTTTCAGTCCTGTTAACGCCGCCCAAGTTCCATAAATATAACAAACACCCCATCTGCCAAACCATGATCCGTTTTTCTCTTGGTGGTCAATGAGCCATTTTACACATCGATCTTTTTGCCTGAGAATCGAGGGTGAAGCAGTATCTTTTTCTTCTAAACCAATCAAATGGAGCACACGACCAGTAATATCAGGAGTTGACGGATCAATCGCCGCATCCTCCGCAGATTCAAGCGGAAGGTGACGAAGTAGAAAGTGATCTTGATTTTTTTCAAAAGCAGAAAAGCCGCCATCACGGTTTTGCATGGAGAGAAGCCAGTCATATCCTCGTTTCCACTGAAGTGGAGCGTATTCTTTTGGAATCGCTTTTAACACAATTTGCGTGTCATCACAATCAGGATTATTCGTATTGATATGTGAGAAACCAAAGCCCCCGGGAGCAGCATGACGGTTATGAACTGCCCAATCCGCTTTCTTCATTTGCTGTCGGTCCAGCAAATAGTTGAAGGAATTCATGATCATGGGATCTTCTCGTTTTCTTCCTGCTCTTTGAGAAGCGTAACTGACAAGCGCTGTATCCCACACAGTCGAGGTGGAATTCTCAGCATATATCTTGCCTTGACAGGAGGTGACGAGCTTTTTCATACCTCTGACTGCTTTTTGGATGAGATGATGTCCAGGGGAGTACCCAAGGCTCATGAGGGCATAGACCATAAAGATGGTTGCACTTAAGTAACTGTACAGCGTCCCATCTTTTTCAAGACGGTCAAACATGTATCGCTTTGCCGCTTCATATCCGAAAAAGTCGAGCCGGCTGTCGAGGGCTGTATATGACCGCATATACATGAGGAAGTCATCAGTCGAACGTTCTTCTCTTGCCATAAACCAGTCAAATGGATTTTTAGACATGTTTTCATCAAGATGGGCTAATGATGGAAACGCAGCATGAGAGGTGTACCGTTTGTTCAGTGCGATCATCATGGGTACAAAATGAATCCTTGCATAGGCACTAAGGTGGTAGAAGTGCAGCGGAAAAGACGTAGGGATGAGTAAAAGGGAAAGAGGTGCATAGAAGTAGGGCCAAGGGTGCATGCCATTTATGGCAAGCATCCATTTTGTCATAAAATGAACGTTCTTTAGGCCACCTTTTGAGCGAATATATTGTGCTGCTTTTTCCATATGGGGCTCGTCTTTTTGAAATCTGCCAGATGCGAGCATGCCGCAATAACCTTGTACTGTAGCTGTGAGATGTCCCGACTGGTCATGATACAAAGAAAAGGAACCATCTTCATTTTGTTTGGCATGTATTGCTTCGGCCAATTGATGGATCAATTGCTGATCAGGGTCACCAACGGCTTTTAACAGCATAATGAAAAAAGCATTTGTTATCATAGGTCCTTCAAAGCAGAAAATAAATGCGCCATCTTCTCTTTGTCTGCGTTCTACCTGCATGTGCAGTTCATCGATATATTCGTTGACTCTCGTTTTAAAATCTTGCATTCGGCCATGCTCCTTTCCTTTATCACTATATTCAGGAGTCGGCCTGTCACATGCCAGCACAAAAAAAGCCGATGACATCGTCACCGGCTCTGCGTGTAGACAAACCCTCGCATGCGCCCGCAGTCCTGTGTGCTGGTGCTCACGAATGTCAAATTCGCTCCGCGCCAGTACTCGTCCTTCCTAGGGCTGCAAAGGTTTTCTATCACGCTGAAAAGAAGACAAAGGGCTAAAATAAAGTTCATTTTATCCCTTTGTCAACAAATTAAGCCGATGACATCGTCACCGGCTTTAGCGTGATTAGTCTTGCAGATTAATCCACACGCTTTTGACTTCTGTATAGTTGTTAAGGGCATATGATCCCATTTCTCTGCCAAGGCCTGACTGTTTATATCCGCCAAACGGGGAGGCGGCATCAAAGACATTATAGCAGTTGACCCAAATGGTTCCTGCTTCTAGGCGTGCAGCGATATCGTGAGCATGCTTTAAGTTTTCTGTCCAAAGTCCTGCCGCTAACCCATAGTCAGATTGATTGGCCCGTTTGACCACTTCATCAATGGAATCGTAAGGAATCGCAGATAGAACTGGACCGAAGATCTCTTCTTTTGCGATTGTCATTTCATCTTCTACATCTCTAAAGACAGTAGGGGAGACGAAATAGCCTGCTTCATAAGGGCAGTCACCACCGACTACGGCTGTTGCACCTTCTGACTTCCCTTTTTCGATGTAACCTAACACACGTTCATGCTGCTCTTTACTCACTAGAGGCCCAATCTGGGTATCATGATGAAGACCAGCTCCTTGTTTTAATGATGTCGCATATTTAGCCATTTGATCGACGACTTCATCATATTGGCTCCGGTGCACAAAGACCCTTGATCCTGCACAGCACACTTGACCTTGGTTAAACATCACGCCGTTTAATGCACCTGGAATGGCTTTCTTTAAATCAGCATCTGGTAAAATAATATTCGGCGATTTTCCGCCAAGCTCTAAAGTAACACGCTTGATGGATTTGGCTGCTTTCTCCATGATCAATTTCCCAACACTTGTTGATCCAGTGAAAGCCAGCTTATTGACATCAGGGTGATCGGTTAATGCTTCACCGGCTGTTTCACCGAATCCAGGAACGATGTTAATCACGCCTTCTGGGAATCCGACTTTATCCACTAATTCAGCTAAATATAAAGCAGATAGTGGCGTTTGTTCAGCTGGCTTTAAAACGATGGTGCAGCCTGTTGCTAGTGCAGCACCCATTTTCCACATGGCCATGAGCAGCGGGAAGTTCCAAGGAATGATTTGTCCCACAACGCCCACAGGCTCATGGCGGGTATAATTAAAATATCCCTGGCTGACAGGAAGGGTTTGTCCAGTCATTTTTGTGGTCCACCCTGCATAATAGCGCATGTGCTCAATGGCAAGAGGGATATCCGCATTGGTTGTTTCATTAATTGGTTTTCCATTATCAAGTGTTTCCAGCTGAGCCAGTTCTTCTTGGTGTTCTTCCATTAAATCTGCCAGCTTAAACATCAAGCGGGCACGTTCGGCTGCAGACATAGAACGCCAAGGTCCATGGAACGCCTTTTTAGCAGCTTTTACTGCCTCATCAATGTCGGCTGCACCTGCTTCATATACATCAATAAGGGTTTCTCCTGTGGCAGGGTTAGGCGTAGAGAATGTTTTGTTATCATGACTTGTGACAAACTGACCGTTAATGTAGAGTTTTTTCGTCCCTTGGAGAAAAGATTCGAGTTTTGAACTGATTTGAAGTGTTGTAGAGCTCATAAATAAACAAACCTCCTTAAAGATATGGGTTGTTCTGCGAGTTCTAGGTGGAAAAAGTGGACATGAAGCCATTTGTATACGCACACACATGTAAACGTATACATTTATCATATTACACGACATCTTTGAAAGCAATCGATAACACTCATTGCATTTCACGAAAAATTGGCTACAATAAATGTATAGATGAAAAAAGGAGTTTTTAAATCATGATCCATCAAAACTGGCAAACGGCTGAAACGGTAAAACAAGTAAAATGTGTACATACAAATGCGAAAAAATATATGGTTGACCGGGCATTAACGGTTGGGCACACATATGATGTGAAAAATGAAACAGAGGAATTTCTCTTTGTCGTTGATAATACGGGTAAAGTAGGCGGGTATTACAAAGAGTATTTCGAAGACAATTCTGCTGAATGATTTTGATGGTCATCACTCATACTAAGAAAAACAGTAAAGGGTGATGATGATGAAAAAGCAGCAGCAAGAAGAGCAGAAACATCAAAATGCTTGGCATGACAATGAAGATGCTGATATGGCGATTACACTTGAGCAAATTTCTGATGTGTATGCCGAAGGAACGATTGATACCCCGAAAGATGAATAGTCATTTAAAACAGTGATTTTACATAATCACTGTTTTTTTATGGTCTCATAACGAATGATTTCTTGAAAAAAACTGAAACTTTTTTCCTGCTTTAACAGTCTAAATAAGTAGAGGAAAGAGCATCGGATCAAAAAGAAAAAGTTAAATGAAATTTAATCTATTCGTAATGGAATAACGACGATTTATAGCGTATTCTATAAGTGAGAATAAAACGTACCCACAGAGCCGTGTGGCCGTTTTGTCATAAAGGAATTTGATGCAGGAAGAGGGGGTTTACGTGGGTATTTTTTCTGTCAGTAAACAAAATGATCATAAAAAATTCGAATCCTTATTAATTGAAGGAGAAAGAATTGAGGCTGTTTACAGACTGCGTCACGACCAAATTTGTTTCACCAATAAACGACTGATCTTTGGCGATAACCGCGTATTTTCTAAAAAGAAAGTCAGGGTCTCCTTGCCGTATCGATCTATTGAAAGTTTTGCCATTCAAGAAGCTGGCGTGTTTGATCAGGACACTGGTATGCTGCTTGTTACAAGCTCAAAAGTATTTGAACTCGATTTTTCTAAAGATACCGATTTGAGTGACGTGCAGGCCATTTTAACCAAACATCTTTGCTGATCAACGATGCGATTACATAGATCACATGCACTTTTCTCATTCTTTGTTCTTATTTTTATCTATCGCATATCCCTTGAGCTTTTCCCATCACAGTGGGGAAGGCTTTTTTCTATTCGTGTGTTTGAATCACATCAAAAAAGGATAAAGATGAAACAGATACAGAAAGGAGAATGAACAATGAAAGTATTAGTTGCTGGAGCAAACGGACATACAGGGAGACTTGTCATTCGATATTTAAAAGAAAAAGGACATGAGCCGCTTGCTCTCATTCGAGATGAAAAACAAGCAGATGCGCTAAAAGAACTTGGTGCAGCGCCTGTCATCGGTGATCTTGAAAAGGATGTGACAGATGCTGTGAAGCAAGCAGAAGCTGTCATCTTTGCAGCTGGTTCAGGCTCAAAAACAGGTGCAGATAAAACCATCGCTGTTGATCAAGAGGGAGCAAAACGCCTAGTTGATACAGCCAAAAAAGAAAATATTCAGCATTTTGTGATGCTGAGTTCTTATAATGCCGACGATCCTCATCAAGGAAAAGGACAAGGCAGTATGGAGCTTTATTATGAAGCGAAAAGAAAAGCCGATGAACATTTAAAACAGTCTGGTCTTTCTTACACCATTGTGCGGCCAGGAGCACTGCTGCATGAGGAGAAGACAGGGAAAATAGAAGCGGCTGCTCATATTCCAGACGATCGTGACATTGAGATTTCAAGAGAAGATGTAGCCACTGTCTTAGTGGAAAGCTTAACGGAATCCAATGTGAAAAATAAAGCCTTTGACTTAATCAAAGGTGATACACCAGTAGAAGAAGCACTTCGCAATCTTTAAATGAAGAAAGCTGCTGCCAAAGGCGGCGGCTTTTTTGATGTTTTCATTTCACATGGAGCGGGAAGGTAAAGAGAAAGGAGTGATTGACCGTGAGCTTAACGAAAGAGCAAAAAGCTGATTTATATGAAAGACTTATTCAATTAAAAGAAGATGTGAAAGGATCAAAAAAGAAAGAAGAATCCATGCTGGTCGAATCGAATGAGATTTCAAATGGTGTTGGAAACCATATCGCAGATCACGGAAGCATCTATTTAGATCGCATGACCGAACAGACGCTGGATCAAGTCGATGATCAGATCGAAGGTGAAATTGATGCGGCGCTTAAGCGGATGGAAGACGGAACATATGGAATTTGTGAAAAAACAGGAAAAGACATTCCATATGAACGTTTGAAAGCAGTACCCTATACTCGTTATTCAATTGATGCAAAAATAAATGAAGAAACCAATCAAGATCCAAATGAATTTGACCGTTCGTTCTCTGAGCAAATGCGTGATTTAACAAATAGAGAAACAATGGATCAATTACATTCAGATACGTATGAAAGGCTAGAAGAAGAACAAGATGTTGATGTAGATGAGGAAAAATAACATGATGAGAGGAATTTATGTTTTCTCACCATAATGTTTTCCCACGTCTACATGGACAAAAATCTTGTATACATGAGTATTTTTTTAGAAAAAACATATCTTGAAATTTAATAAACTTTCGTGTAGTATAGTTTAAAGGCTGCGATGCGCGTAATGTTAATTAAGTTTTAACCTTTAAGCTGTAATAGGGAGTTTTATATTGAAGCCGGAATGTCACGCCTCCTTCGAGAGGAAGACAGGAACGTTTCTGCAAACACCCACTTTGAGGAGTGGTGGTTTAAAACTTTCTTACTTAGATTACGGCATCCGCAGCTTTTCCTAGGATGATTCAAGCCATTTTCCATTTTTGGAAAATGGCTTTTTATTTTGTCCAAAATACGATTTTGAACAGACCGAATGTGGATGTACAAATGTATGTTAAAATAGACAAAACAAACGACGGAGAGGGAATTGGATGTTACAACAAGCAGAAGCACTTCTTAAACAATATTATGGCTTTGATGCTTTTAGACAAGGACAAAAACAAGCCATTGAATCGATTGTGAATAAACGGAAGGATACGGTCTGCATTATGCCGACAGGCGGAGGGAAATCAGTTTGCTACCAGATTCCTGCCCTTATGATGGAAGGAACGACAATCGTTGTATCTCCGCTTATTTCTTTAATGAAAGATCAGGTTGATGCGTTAAATGAGATGGGAATACGATCGTCCTTTTTAAATAGTACACTTTCAGCAGGTGAAATGAATACAAGGCTGAAAAAATGTGAACAGGGGGAGTATGATTTGCTTTATATCACCCCTGAACGCTTACAAAATGAACGTTTTTTTCAGCTGCTTGATCGATTGACGATTCCTTTAATGGCTATTGATGAAGCGCACTGTATATCTGAGTGGGGACATGATTTTAGACCGAGCTATCGCTTTATACAAGAATGTGTAAACAAGCTTTCAAAAAGGCCTGTTATTGTAGCATTAACAGCCACTGCTACAAAGAAGGTCCAACAGGATATATGTGAGCAACTTGGCATGGACGAAGAAGAAACAATCTTTACTGGTTTTGCTAGAGAAAATTTGTCTTTTCAAGTGGTGAAAGGGCAAAACAGCGACCAATTCATCACACAATATATGAAGAAAAACAGTCTTGAGTCAGGCATTATTTATACAGCCACACGAAAAGAAGCAGATCAAATTTATCATCGTCTAAAAAAGCAAAAGATCAAAGCGGGTGTTTATCACGGAGGATTAGATGATGAAGTGAGAGAAGAACAGCAAAATCTTTTTTTAAATGATGATATTCAAGTAATGGTAGCTACATCTGCATTTGGTATGGGGATTAATAAGTCTAATGTACGTTTTGTCATTCATCATCAAATTCCAAGAGATATTGAAAGTTACTACCAAGAAGCAGGACGTGCCGGGAGAGACGGGCTTGAAAGTGAATGCATTTTACTGTTTTCACCGCAAGGCGTACGCGTGCAGCGCTTTCTCATTGAACAATCAACAGAAGATGAATTGCGGTATCAGCATGAATTGCTCAAGTTGAGACAAATGGTAGACTACTGTCATACGGAACAGTGCCTTCAGCAATTTGTGATGGATTACTTTGACCAATCATCAAGTGCCCCTTGTCAAAAATGCAGCAACTGTCTAGACGAGAGAGAGCGTGAAGACGTCACGAGAGAAGCACAAATGGTTTTGTCGTGTACCGTTAGAATGAACGAACGATTCGGAAAAATGATGATTGCTCAAGTATTAGCCGGCTCTAAAAACAAAAAAGTGCTTGATTTTGGTTTCGACCGGCTTCCTACTTATGCTTTAATGAAACAGCATTCAGCCCAACATATCAGTGATTTCATTGAGTTTTTAATTACAGAAGAGTATTTACACATGTCTGAAGGAGCTTTTCCAACACTAAAAGTGACACAAAAAGGAAAGAAAGTGCTAGTGGGGCAGGAGACCGTCTATAAAAAGCAGGCGATAAAGGCAGAGGCTATTCAAGAAAATGATGCTTTATTTGAGCAGTTAAGAATGGTCAGAATGAAGTTGGCAAGAGAGCAGGGCGTTCCGCCATTTGTTGTCTTTTCTGATCAAACATTGAAGGAAATGTCAGCAGTAGAGCCTAAAACAGAAGAAGAACTTTTAAATATTAAAGGTGTCGGTACACAAAAAAGAGAGAAATATGGAGATGTTTTTTTAGAAGAAATTCGTTTATTTATAGAAAAAGAGAAAAAATAAAGAGTTTGAAGAAGGAAAATAAATTTTTTTCGTTTCACTTGGACGCGTTTTCATCATGATGATTTCCATCCCTACAAAACCTTGATATGATGCGGAATTGAGCCATTTAGTGGGCTGATTTACCAATGGAGAGAGATGTTTCATGTAAAGGAACTGTAATCTAAAACATATCGTTTTGTTATTGAAATGACATTTACATATGTTACGATAGCACTCGTTAGCCGCCATAAAAAGCTAACAAGGGAGGATTTACTTTATGAAGAAGACTATTATGTCCTTGGTTGCTGTTGCAGCAATCTCAACAACAGCATTAGGAGCACAGCAAGCTTCTGCAAAGGAAATCACTGTACAGAAAGGTGATACACTTTGGGGAATCTCTCAAAAAAATGATGTGTCTCTAAAGGACCTAAAGGGTTGGAACAATTTATCTACAGACATGATCTATGTAGGAGATAAATTGACAATCTCTTCAAAAGAGAAAACTCAGGAGCAGTACAAAGTCCAGAAGGGGGACAGCCTCTGGAAAATCGCTCAAAAATTCAATGTGTCAATTAGCGATATTAAGTCTTGGAATAACTTAAACTCAGATATAATTATGATTGGTTCAACATTAAGTGTTGCTGGTCAAAGCTCAGCTCCGGTAAGCTCAGAACCTGTTCAAAAACAGGCACCTGTCCAAAAAGAGCAAACAACGAAAAAAGCTGCTCCTAAAAAGGAAACAGCTAAAGCAGAATCATCTTCTGCTAGTCAAAGTGTTCAAAAAGAAATGACTGTAACGGCTACGGCTTATACAGCAAATGATGGTGGCATCTCAGGTATCACTGCAACAGGGGTAAACTTAAACAAAAACCCAAATGCAAAAGTAATCGCAGTAGATCCTAATGTCATTCCATTAGGAAGTAAGGTTTATGTTGAAGGCTACGGTGAAGCCATCGCAGCAGATACTGGCGGCGCAATTAAAGGTAACAAAATTGATGTACACGTACCAAGCAAATCCCAAGCTAAAAATTGGGGCGTAAAATCAGTCAAAGTGAAAGTACTTAACTAGTAGTCTATTGTTTTTGGAAGAAAGCATCAGGTGGCGGCCTGATGCTTTTATTATACCTTTTTTTGGCCGGAAATACACATATTTTTCTGAAAAATTCGCATTTTCGACAAAAACCAGCGTATAAGTCCATCTCAACGCTGGTTTTTGTGTCGTTAGCTGTCCACCCAATAAATTTCTCCGCTTTGCTCTTTCCAATTAATTTGAACATCAAAATGGTGTTTTTCATAAAAATGAATCAGGCGGTCCACATGGTTCCAATCTCTTTTGACGAGATCCCCAGTAATGACTGGAATGTTTTGCTCTCTTGCGATTTCTTTTAAATGCTTCATACAGATGGATCCATAGCCATTATCAGGCGGGCCTTTAATATCGGCAATGTGAATTTTTCCTTCTTCAGGATATTCCGCGATCAAGGAAAAATCAGATTGTCCGCGAAAAGCTTTTTCACAATCGCTTAACATGATTTTGCACGTATCTGCATTCTCAATTGCAGAGACGATCATCCATTCATCTTCCTTCGCTTGATCAATGCCAATAATCTTTGCTTTTTTTGAAATATCTTTTATATTTTCTTGCATTCGATACATTTGGAACTGCAACTGCTGTAATTCTTGCTCTAATGTCTTCACATCTTTTGTTGTTTCCTGTAAGATTGACAAGTCTATTGCTCCTTTCATAGAAGAGTTGATAAAAACCACACAAATTCCCATTCTAAAGGAAGTGAGTGGATCTTTCAAGCCGCTAGAAGGCAGGCAATCGGCAAGTTTGTCTAAAATTCGACGAAGACAGCGAATTCATTGACTTTAGAGACAAAGTTAAATAACATACTCTTAGTCGGAACTAATAAAGAGAGGTTTTCAAACATGAACGAACAGAATCAAAAACCGAAAAATTTCACCGGCATTGTTGTCTTTTTAACAATTGCCATAAACGGCTTAATTGCTTTATTATTTTTCATGCCAAAAACAGATAAATTTAGTCATCTGGATATTACATTTCTGCCGTTACTGAATGCCGTGATGAACAGTTTTACGTTTATCTTTTTACTTTCAGCGCTCATTATGATTAAACAAAAGAACATTAAAGCCCATAGACGATTTATCTTTGCGGCTTTTTCAACAACACTTGTCTTTTTAATTTCGTATGTGACGTATCATTCAATGGCAGCTGATACACACTTCGGGGGAGAAGGAATCATTCGTCCGATTTACTTCTTTATTCTCATCACACATATCGTCTTATCTGCCGTCATTGTACCGCTTGCACTGATCACTCTCTTTAGAGGCGCACAAATGCAAGTCGAACGTCATCGTAAAATTGCCAGATGGACCATGCCCCTTTGGCTCTATGTCAGTCTAACAGGTGTCATCGTATATATTATGATTTCTCCATACTACAGCTAACGTATGTCCATCTGGGCATACGTTCTTTTATTTACAAGATGAAGTGCTTTGGATAAAATGGGAATTGGGTATCCGACTTGCACGGTATCTTCCCACCTATAGAATCACATCATGTCTGGCCGTTTGCTCGTTTGGAGAACACAATTGAACGAAACGGGGGTTATATGATGACTGAACAATTGCAGTACAAACCGGGGCTTGAAGACATTGTGGCAAGCGAAACGTCAATTTCGTTCCTAGATGTCCAGCAAGAAGAAATTGTGATTCGCGGTTATGACCTCATCGAGCTGGCACAAAGCAAGACGTACTTAGAAACAGCCTATCTGCTCATTTATGGAAGATTACCAGATGCAATGGAATATCACCAATTTCAGCAAGATATTTCCTCACAAACAAGCTTACATCCAACCATTCAAACCATTTTGACAAAACTGCCAAAAACCACTCACCCAATGGATGCCATGAGAACGTGTTTATCTGCTCTTGCAGGGTACGATGAACAACTGAATGATCGATCAGAAGCATGCCAACAAGCGCGTGCCGTTCGATTACTTGGCCAGCTACCAGCGATTGTTGCGGGAAGCTATCATATTCTCACACAAGACACCACACCTACTCCAGACCAGACCAAATCCTACACTGAAAACTTTCTAGCGATGTTAACAGGCCGCACTCCGGCACAAGACGAAATTAAAGCATTTGACCAAACGCTCACGCTTTATAGTGAGCATGAGCTGCCGAATTCAACATTTGCAGCAAGAGTCATTGCATCTACTCATTCTGACATGTATGGTGCTTTTACTGGAGCGATTTCTTCATTAAAAGGTGACTTACACGGAGGCGCAAACGAAGCAGTCATGCACATGCTGCTCGAAGGCAAAACAACAGAAGGTTTCCTTGCGCTCATCGAACGTAAATTAGCCGCAAAAGAAAAAATGATGGGCTTTGGACACCGGGTATATATGAGAAAAATGGACCCAAGAGCGGCTCTTTTAAAACGATCGTTGAAAACGCTTACCGAATCAAAAGGAGACACGACGCTTTATGACATGTGCGTCGCAGGCGAGGCATACATGAAAGAAAAGAAAAACCTCTATCCAAACCTTGATTATTACGCAGCACCTATTTATTACGTGCTCGGCATTCCTATTTCACTTTATACACCGATTTTCTTTGCTGCGAGAGCAAGCGGATTAGCAGCGCATGTCATCGAGCAGCATTCACACAATCGGATTTTTAGACCGAGAGTAAGATATTTAGGACCAAGAGGATTAAAAGTCTCAAATGATGATGGAAAAACGGGGGAATGAATATGAATAAAACAGCAGTAGCCAATCAAACAGATCAACTATTAGAAGATATCGCAGCCTATGCCGTGGATGGAGAAATTACGAGCAAAGAGGCCATTGAAACAGCTCGGTATGTACTTATGGATACACTCGGCTGCGGAATGCTGGCGCTCAACTTTCCAGAATGCACGAAGCATCTTGGACCCATCGTACCTGGAACTGTTGTCCCTAACGGAGCAAGAGTGCCCGGCACTTCATTTGTATTAGATCCTGTTCAAGCGGCTTTTAATATAGGATGTATGATCCGCTGGTTAGATTATAATGATACGTGGCTTGCACAGGAGTGGGGACATCCCTCAGATAACCTGGGCGGGATATTGGCTGTAAGTGATTATATCAGCAGAACGAGGCTTGCAAACGGAGAAGAACCGCTTTCGATGAATGACGTACTGCATGCGATTGTAAAGGCACATGAAATACAAGGTGTGCTTGCTTTAGAAAATTGTTTGAATCGAAATGGCTTGGATCATGTTCTTTTTGTCAAGGTGGCATCAAGTGCAGTTGTTTGTGCAATGCTTGGCGGAACGAAAGAAGATGTGCAGCATGTGTTATCACAAGCATTTGTGGATAATTCACCGCTTAGAACGTACCGGCATGCCCCGAACACAGGATCAAGGAAATCGTGGGCAGCAGGGGATGCCACAAGCCGTGCAGTGAGACTAGCGATGATGACATTGAAAGGAGAAATGGGCTATCAGACGCCCCTCAGTGCAGAAAAGTGGGGATTTGAAGATGTGTTAATGAAAGGAAAACCACTCACACTTGCCCAGCCGCTCGGGTCATATGTGATCGAAAATGTACTCTTTAAAATTGCCTATCCAGCAGAATTTCATGCGCAAACTGCCGCTGAGGCCGCTGTCATTCTACATGACGCGGTAAAAGACCGTTTAGATGAGATTGACAGGATTGAGATTACGACACATGAATCAGCCATTCGAATTATTGATAAAAAAGGACCGCTTTACAACCCGGCAGACCGTGACCATTGCTTGCAGTATATTACGGCCATTGGGTTAATCTATGGTGAGCTGACTGCTGATCATTATGAAGAAGAGACGGCGCAGAATCCGCTCATTGACCGTTTGCGTGATCAAATGATCGTCAAAGAAGATAAACGGTATACAGAAGACTATTTAGATCCGAAAAAGAGATCAATTGCAAACTGTGTTCAAATCTTCTTTAAAGACGGAACGATGACAGATCGAATTGAAATTGAATATCCGCTTGGTCATCGCAGAAGAAGGCAGGAAGGGATCCCGCTGCTTGAAAAGAAATGGGCATATCATTTGAAAACGAGATTTCCACAAAAACAAGTCGATCAAATTGTTTCACTTTGCCAAAATCCAAATCAATTAAAAACAACGACAGTACCAGCATTTATGGATTTATTTGTCATATAAGGGGGAGCTAGTGTGTGGATCGTGAATGATGAAGTAAATCAAGCTGACTTAGCCGCAGCTTTTAAAGAGCAAATGCACAAATCCGCTTTATTTCAAATTCCAGGCGTTCACGATGGAATGTCTGCGCTCTATGCGAGGAAAATGGGATTTCAAGGGCTTTATTTATCGGGTGCCGCTTTTTGCGCAAGCAAAGGGCTTCCTGACCTCGGTATGATTCATTCCACTGAAATGGCGGAAAAGGCAAAGGAAATCATTCGTGCTACTCAGCTGCCTCTTTTAGTTGATATGGATACTGGCTATGGCGGTGTATTAAATGCAGCCAGGGCAGCAAAAGAAATGGTGGAGAGCAAGGTAGCGGCTGTTCAAATTGAAGATCAGCAAATGCCGAAGAAATGCGGACATTTAAACGGAAAATCACTCGTTTCTGTAGAAGACATGATGGCGAAAATCAAAGCGATCAAACAAGCGGCACCTACACTTCTCGTCATCGCAAGAACAGATGCGAAGTCAGTAAACGGGATGGAGGATGTCATTCACCGGGCGAATCTCTATCTAGAAGCAGGAGCAGATGCCATTTTTCCTGAGGCGCTGATTACAGCAGAAGATTTCATGTATGCTTCAAACAATATAAAAGGGCCGCTTCTTGCAAACATGACGGAGTTTGGAAAAACACCTTATTATCATGCAGACGAATTTTCTATGTTTGGCTTTCAAATGGTGATCTATCCAGTGTCATCCCTGAGAGTTGCTGCAAAAGCGTATGAGCGTTTATTTACAGAGATTAAAGAAAAGGGGACGCAACAGGGAATGCTGGAGGACATGCAAACGAGAAAAGAGCTATATGAAACAATTCATTATGATGAATATGAAGAAATGGATCAGCATTTAGCCAAGACGATCCTGCCGGAAATCGGGAAAGAGCATTCATAAAATGAAAAGCACTTCCTTCATGGAAGTGCTTTTTTTACGATGATGGTGTGGATGATGAAGCCAATTTCATCTTTTCTTCAACTGTTTTCGTTTTTTCTTTTACTTTTTCAGCATAAGTGAAATCACCGTAGCAATACGGATAGCGGAAGTTATCTTTGTCGCCCCCGCATGTATAGACTTCAGGGTTTCGCTTCACTTGCTTTTTGGAGTATTGCTTTGCCAATTTTTCGGAATGTTTTCCCCCGTTTTTTGCAACAAAATCAATATAGCCGATTCCCATGTTATAGCTTTGAATAATGGTTTCCAAATCAACGCCTTTTTTCTTCCCATGCTTGTACATGGTTGAAAAATGATGGACTCCTTGTTTAATGCTTTTCTGAGGGTCATTGATTTCATTTCGTTTCAAACCAAGAGATTCAGAGGACTGCATTGGATCTCCGCCTCTGCCTTTTGATTCTTGATACATCATACCGAGAATTAACGCGGTATATTGATCTAAATCTTGATCTCTTAACTCTGTTTCTACAAGCGGTTTGTAATCATCCAGTCTCGACAAAACAATTGATTCCGTATCAATCGGCAACTTTTTTAACTCCTTTTGATTAAAGGAAATGACAATGGCCGCTAATACGCAAACAAACAGAAAAATCGTGAAACAGCCTGAAATGGCAAAACATCCTGTTTTTTTCTTTTTCAAGGTCAGTTCACCCCTGTTTTGCCCCGCTTTTAAAAGGGAAGTACAGCCTTTATATTATGCCATATCCTGCACAGGATACCAAGTGAAAACCTTATATTCAATCATAGCCAAACGTAAATTCTGTTCTTGTTTTCAGTCTATAGCAGAAATAAACAAAACCGATCATGAGCCACACCATGCCGATGATTAATGCATTTGTACTGATGCTTGTTAAGAGCCAAATACAAAAAGCCGTTCCGCAAAGAGGGATGATGGCATACCTCAGTGTGTTTAATACACCTCTTTGTTTTTGTTTGATGAAATAGTAAGCGAAAACAGACAAGTTAACAAACGTAAATCCAATTAATGCCCCGAAGCTGATAAACGAGTAAATGACCTCAAGCTCACCAACAACTGCGGTTAACGAAAAAACACCAATTAATAAAATATTAAATACAGGCGTTTTCAATGTTGGGTGAATATAACCGAAGAAACGCTTTGGTAATGATTGATCTCTTCCCATCGCATACAAGAGTCTTGCGGCACTCGCATGTGATGATAGGGAGGAAGAGATGACAGCGACCATGGTGCCGGCTAAAAAGAATGAGTGGAGAAACGCGCCGCCCACAAATTCTGCAATTTCAAGTGATGCCGCATCTGGATGCTTGAACTGTTGAAAATTTGGAAACACCTGCTGTAAAAAATAAGAGGTGAGGGTAAACAGCACACCTCCAATAGCGACCGTTAAAAATATGGCGAGAGGAATTGTTCTTTTTGGTTTAATTGTTTCCTCAGACATGGTCGAAATCGCATCAAATCCTAGAAAAGAAAAACATAAAATCGTCGCGCCGGAAAAAATAAGGGCGGGATCTAAGCTCGCTGAATAAAACGGACGGGTTGATAGTATCTCTCCCGTGCCTGCATGCTGCGTGAGCCCATAAATAATAAACCCAACAAATGTCACAGCGACAATCACCTGAAAGGTCACAAAAAGCGCTGTAATGTTGGCTGTAAGACGTATACCGATCACATTGACAGTCGTTATGGCGATAGCAAGTATGATGATCCAAATGTAATGAGGTACATCAGGAAAGGCTGCGGTTAAATATGCACTTCCGATTGCAAAATTCACCATAGGCAAAAATAAATAGTCCAGCAATAGTGTCCAGCCTACAAGGAAGCCAACGTGAGGATGAATACTTTTTTGCGCGTATGTATATGCAGATCCTGCTTTTGGAAAAGCCTTCACCATATTCCCATAGCTAAGCGCTGTCAATAGTAATGCCAGTAAAGTAAAGATATAAGCTGCAGCAACGTGTCCTTTCGTCAGCTGAGCAACAATGCCGTATGAATCAAATACGACAAGTGGGTCCATATAAGCAAGCCCGATCACAACAAGTGGAAAAACAGTCAGGCTGCGTTTTAGTCTTGGCTCTTCAGTCAATTTGCCTATCAGCTCCTCTAAAAAAATGAATAAATAATGCTCATTTTAAAAAGAATGCTACTACGTGTCAATGCTATTTGAATAAATCTTTTTTCAAAAGGTGTGGAAGCTTTGCATGCTACACGTTTTGGTATATGATGATACATAGAATAAGTCGTGAGTTGACTGACAAGAAAGGTGAAGCGAAATGAAGGAAGAACTGAATACAAATCAAGAACAGGAACGGATGGAGCTGGACGAAGAAAGTCTATTTCTTGTCTCCCAAACATTTAAAGCCTTATCTGATCCGACGCGTATTCGTATTCTGCATTTGCTGTCTCAAGGTGAACATTCAGTAAATGATATAGCAGAAACACTAAACCTTATGCAATCAACCGTATCTCATCAGCTGCGCTTTTTAAAAAATCTTCGTCTCGTGAAATCTAGACGAGCAGGGACCTCGATTTTTTACAGTCCTGAAGATCAGCATGTGATGGAAGTGCTTGAACAAATGATACACCATGCACAGCATGATTGAGAAAAAACCTTCCTACTTTTATATAGGAAGGTTTTTTATGCATGATGTACTTGGGTTGATCGTTTATTTGCTTTCATCATTTGATAAGAAAACACAATATAGTAAGCCGCTAGAAGGAAAAAGCTGAGTATTGTCAGCGCATCATCGCTGACAATATGCTGATACAATTCAACAATATCCATTTTGGTGATCGCATGTGTTGTCAGATTGACCGATTTAAATGCAAGCCTAGATAAAAACAAACATAAAATAAAGCTTTCAATCCATTTACTTGTTTTCATATACAGCCGGCCATTTTCTAATTTCATCTGAATCGTCTGATAGGCGTGAACGGCGAGACTGCTCCCGAAAATCATGCCAATGACGGCATAGATAAAAATACTGTGATTTTGCCATCCTTCTGATAAGAGAATAAGGGCAGTGAGACTAAATACATACATTCTCATGAAAAGATTTACCGGGCGCACAAGCTGATAGCGTCTCATTCGATTCATTCGAATGATGATCCAGACGAGCATGACGATCCCGATCATGAACAACTGCCATACGTGATGTGTCATGATGCAACCTCCTCCTGCACAGGCAGGGATGTAAACGAATGCTGGCTGTTACTTATCATTACCATTCTTTCTTTTTTTATCAAATCAAAACCTATATTTATGAAAAAGAGGAAAAGTCATGAAAATTGATCGCATTTTGTCCATTGTGATGATACTGATTAGCAAACGGCAAGTACAGGCGAAAGACCTCGCTGAACTACATGAAGTGAGCGTAAGAACCATATACCGTGACATTGATACGATTAATCAAGCGGGGATTCCAGTTGTCACAAAACAAGGCGCAGGGGGTGGAATTTCACTCGTTGACGACTATCGTCTAGAGAAAAAATTATTCACCGATGATGATATTGAACTGATTTTAACAGCTCTTGAAAGCATTACGAGTGCATACACCTTTAAAGAAAGTGAACATGTACTAAAGAAAATGAAATCCCTGATTCCGTCTCAAAATGAAAAACAGCAACATGTATTTATTGATTTAAGCTCTTGGGGGAAAGACAGCTACTTAGAAAAGAAGCTCCAGCTCATTCATACCGCTGCCTCAGCGCATCAATATATCCAGTTCACCTACCGCAATGCAAAAGGCGAAACACTTCCTAGAAAAGTAGAGCCTTATACACTTGTCTTAAAAGGAAGACACTGGTATTTGTATGCGTATTGCTGCGTGAAAAAAGCGTTTCGCCTGTTTAAACTCAAAAGAATGTCAGACCTTATCACGCATTCAGTATCCTTTCTTTCTAAACGAATAAAAAATGAAGAAAAGCCTTGGAATGATTCTTGGCACGAAGAACCTTCCGTCAGTACACTAACGCTCAGGTTGACTGAAGATTCTGTTGGTAAAGTGAAGGAATGGATAGATGAAAATGAATTCACCGTATGTGCAGATGGTACGTATCTTGCCACAATCACGTTGCCTCAGGATGATTGGTTATATAGCTTTCTTTTTTATTTAGGGCCAGATATCGAGATTGTCTCTCCGCCATCCGTTCGGGAAGCGTTTGATCTCAAGTTGAAACAATTTCAAAAACCAAAAGGAACTTGACACAATGTTGTCAGGTTTCTTTTTATATGATGGAAAAAAGGAGATGAGAATGTATGTACGATATCGTGATTTTACAGAAACAATGGATCAAGGGATTATCTGTTCGAACAACAAACGAAATGGAGCAAACAAACGAGCGGAAGATTGCACCGCTTTGGCAGCAATTTTTCACGCAGCAGCTTCGCGGAGGACATGCGCCAGTCATAGGGCTGTATTCAGATTATGAAAAGGATGAAAATGGCGCTTATTTGTTCACAGCGGGGCAATTGGTTGACCAGCAGCTAGCACAAGATGCAAAAGAGATTCCAGGCTCCACCTACGCAAGATTTCAAACGAGAAAGGGCCCGATTGAAGAAGTTGTGTTTGAAACATGGCAGCAGATTTGGAGTTGGGATCAGCGTTATTTGCGAACATATACTGGCGATTTTGAATGGTACGACGAACGATCGATTGATCCAAAAGAAGCGCAAATTGATATTTATATTGCTGTCGATGAAAAAATAGTTGCTAAAACTAATGATATTAGTTAATATAAAACTAACGACATTAGTTTTAGGGGGAAAACAAGATGAGATTGACAACATTTGACCGTTTGCACCAGCTTACATTAATGCCGCGTATTTTTCCGGTAAATTGTTATGTATTTGAGGAAGAGAATGAACTCATCTTAATTGATGCAGCTTTGAAAATGGCAGCAAGCTCGATAATTGAATTGGCACATCAATTAAACAAACCCATTAAAAAAATTATTCTGACTCATAGTCATATGGATCATATTGGCGCACTAGATGAAGTGAAAAAGGCTTTTCCAGAGGCAGTTGTTTATTTATCGAAACGAGATGCTCGCCTGTTTGCTGGCGATTTCTCTTTACTTCCTGGTGAGCCAGAGAAAAAAGTCAAAGGCAGTTTTTCAAAAGACATTCACACAAAACCAGACGTGCTTGTTGAAGAAGGGGACGAGATTGGGTCCCTGAAAGTCATTGCCACACCAGGACATACACCAGGAAGCATCTCTTTATACGATGAAAAGTCAGGGGTTGTCATTGCGGGTGATGCAGTTGTGACAAAAGGCGGTTTATTTGTAACGGGTGAGTTTCGCTTCACCTTCCCATTCCCGGCTTTTGCCACTTGGGATGCAGAAACAGCACTAAAAAGCGCTGAAAAATTACTGGCACTTCCCTTGTCTTGTCTCGCAGCAGGGCATGGTGATCTCATCATAGAGCCTGAGGCAAAGCTCAGAGCCGCTATCGAAAAAAGGAAGCAGCAGCTACAAAAGGGGGGACAGTAAGCCATGTCTCCAAGAATGGGTATCACACAAGAAAAAATTGTTGAATCTGCCATCGAATTTGTCGATGAAGAGGGCTTTTCCGCTTTGACTATTGCTACATTGTCCAAACGGCTTAACATCAGACCACCATCTCTTTACAACCATATATCCGGTCTTCATGAAATACAGGCAGCTCTTGCTGTCAAGGGGCTGACAATGCTTTGTGAGGCCGGCAAACAAGTAACAGCGGGGCTGGAAAAAGAAGACGCTGTTTTAGCATTTGCAAGACAATATGTTCAATTTGTTCGTCAGCATCCCGGTCTTTATGAGGCTGCTTTTTCACATATGAATGAAAAAGAAGTCAGTGTGGCTGCAGAGAATCTTGCTGATTTTGTCCAATCCATCATGTCTCGTTTTGGTGTAAGAGAAGAGGACATGACGCATGTCGTGAGAGGGCTCAGAAGCTTACTACACGGTTTTGGAGATATTTCAAACAAAAAAGGATTTCAACGGAAAGAACAGCTTGAAGATAGTGTGAGCTATGCGGTCCGTCTTTATATTGCAGGCATCAAAGAGCAAGAAGATCTGTCTCATTGACAGGTCTTTTTTATGTATCGAACCGATATGATGAAGGAGATGTAAACAAATCAAAACATTTTTTGGGCAAAAAACCAATAAAGATTTGACAGTTTTGTGAAACATGGTATGCTTATTATGTGAAATAATTCACATAGAGGAGTAGAGGCAGATGAAAAGAAAGCCTGTTTATGTGGAAACAACCATTCAAGCACCTATTGAAAAAGTATGGGAGTATACGCAAAATCCAAAGCTTCATGAACAATGGGATTTGCGATTTTCGACCATTTCATTAAATGGACCTAGTGATGAACAGCCCCAATCCTTTTTGTATGAGAAACACCTTGGATTCGGCATTAGTGTAACTGGGACAGGAGCGTATCGAACGAGCGTGAAGGATGAGCGTCATGAAAGAGCATCCTCACTTCAATTTAAATCATCACACCCTTTGTCTTTCATCAAAGAAGGCGGAGGGTATTGGAAATACATGAAAACGAATGATCACATTGTGTTTCAAACGCAATTTGATTATGAAACAAAGGAAGGAAAAGGGTGGAAATGGGCAGACCGTTTGTTTTTTCGACCAATGATGGGGTTTATGACTGCCTTTAGCTTTGGCGCATTAAAGACGTGGCTTGAAAAGGGCACGCATCCCCGGTTGCTGCTAGAGAGAACACTTGCCCATTATGGCATTTGTTTGTTGTTTGCTATCGTCTGGTTATGTCAAGCGATCATTCCTTTTTCACCTTCTGCTTTTGATCATAGCACCGGATTTCGATTGTTTTATGCGCTATTAGGTGTATCATGGCTCATGCCTAAACTGCCAAAGAAATATATATTCATCCTTCAAAGCATCTTTCTGCTGCTGATGCTTGGTATAGGGATTTTATCGCCAGAAACGACTCTGCACGAGCCGCTGGTGCTGAGTGCATTTTTCATTTTATCCGTTGCAGGAATGATTAATTTAAAAGATTGTGTAGATGTGTTTTCGATCAAACGAAAAAGGGGAGGTAGACATGGTCGTTCATCATCATCAAGTAAAGGACTACGATAAGCTGCATCCAACATTAAAAGAACGTTATAACCGCGCGTTTACGGCCGAAGGTATCATGGAGGAAATAGGAGGCGGGACAAAGCTCATCCGATTGTTATTCAAAATCGGTCCATTGTTTCGCTGTTTTTTTCCTGAAAGAGGGCGAAATATTCCCTTCCAAATTGTGAACAAGCCTTTTACGACAAGTAAGGGAGAAGAAGGGATGCACTGGTTTCGAACGTTCTATTTTCCTGACAAGGAAAGACATTTTGATGCAGATATGATCATTGATCAGAAGAGCCATCAAGTACTAGACTACTTTGGAAAACCTAGGCTTCTTGTGTCAGAGCTTCATTTTACAGTCACGGAAAAAGGGTTCTTGCACATTCAATCAGGTAAGCAAAAGTTTTTGCTGTTTGGGCGAGAGTGGCCGCTCCCTTCTTGGCTTTATGGTGAATCTGATGTAACAGAAGGGTACGATGAGCGTGCAGGTGAGTATACGATTGATGTTCAAGTGAAAAATCGCCTTTTTGGCACTCTTTTTACTTATAAGGGCCGGTTTACGGAAAGGGTGTCACCTTATGAATAAATGGCATTTGATGTGTAGCATCGTGTTGATGTCCTGCTTTCTCTTTACACGTTTGACGACAGCTCCCATACCAGAATTTTTTGTTTTGATTGCGATTTTATTTTTTCTTCCCGCTTTCTTACACTTTTTTTATCAGGAAGAGAAGAAACGGCAGCAGAAGGGGCTGATCGGTTTCATAATGAAAGCCTTTCCAGTAGCAGCTCTATGTGCAACAGGCGCATTCATCTATCATTCTCTTTGGCTTGCATTGGGATGGCTTTTCTTTACAATGATTCTGGCTTTATTTGGTTTCACCCGTTTGCTGAAAAGAGGGGCCCATCCGCTTCATGAGCTGATGATCGATGGCGCATGTATGTATATCGCTCTAGGTGGGCTTTGGTTCTGGCTGTACATAGCAGATATACAAGTGATGACATTTTCACCGATGATTGTTCTTTTGACAGCTATTCATTTTCATTACTCGGCTTTTTTTATCCCTATCTTTTATGGCTTATTAGGAAGGCAGCGGAAAAAAGAGACGACGCTATACAAAGTGGGCGGCTGGGTTATTTTACTGTCGCCAGTGATGATTGCTGTTGGAATCAGCTATTCTCGCCTGTTTGATACGTTCAGCGTCATTTTGTATGTGATCGCACTTTATTTGTATGGAATTTTGTGTATGACAACTTCTTTTCGTTCAACTGTCGCAAAAGGGTTCGTTGTGCTTTCTAGCATCATGTTAATGGGAACCATCGTCCTATCATTCCTTTATTCTGCCGGAATGCTTTTACATGTTACCTACATCAGCATGGATCAAATGATTTGGTTTCATGGCAGTATCAATGCAAGTTTGGTTATTTTACCAGGCCTCATTGGATGGTTGATTGAAAGACCAGCTGATCGATTGAAACAGAAGGATTTTCCGGTATCGAGAGTTCACGGTCGTTTTCAGATCATGTCTTTTCAACATGACGACATGCAGCATGATGAGAAGATTGGTTTAGTCGATTCTCTTGACCAATTAAATGGAAAGGCATTTTCAGCAGAGAGTGTGTCACCGGTTATTCGCAGATTTTATGAGGACCCGATGTCCTTTACGTTAAAAGCAGCCGTCTGTTTTCATTGGTGGGTAAGGCCGTTTGTCTTTTTGCTTCAACCTGTTTTTAGACAAATAGGACAGCTCTATTTAGGGTCATCACGAATGCCATATGAAATGCCGGGGAGTCTTTCAAGATTTCAACATCCTCTTGAAGAAAGGAAGAATGTACGTGTGTGGATCAGGCGCAATGAGAAAGGCGAGCAAGTCTTTTATGCGCTCTATGCCCAGCACCATGATGAAGAGACAGTCTATATGAATATTGCTTTGCCGCTTCCTTTTTCACAGCTTACGGCTATTTTAAAACCTTTGAATGAAAAGGAAGATTTTCTATTAAAAAGTAAAAGTCCAAAAGGCAGTACGGGTGATGAAGGATTGTATTTGCATACGTCTTTCATCACCATGAAACTGCCAATGGAAGAAAGCTTTCATATGAAACCGGAGACGGAAAAAAGTCTCACAGCAATTCATCAAATGAAGCTATTCGGCATTCCTTTTTTAACGATTCAGTATCAAATCGACAGTGAAAGCCACTCATCTTAATCAATGATGTCACATGGTTCACCGTGACGAATAATGTTCACAATCGCTTGCCCATCACTCGGATGATGATCTGCATACTGTACTGGCAGTAAAGCAAAAAATACATAGTAGACTGAGAAGTAAGCAAATTGATAGAAAAATTGATGTTCTGGCAGGAAATCGTTGGCGATCATTGTGTTCAATATGAGAACACTGAGCAGGTTGCATAATGATCCGCCTAAGTAGACAAGAATGTGTGAGAAACGGTTATTTCTCCTCATTTCTTCATAGTGGCAAAATGCATCTAGAAAATAGATTCTTCTAATTTCAACGACGCCTATTTTCAATACTTTTTTGCCTCTGCCAAGTGCAAACGAAACCTTTGCTCCAAACAGCCAGGCGACTACAATGTGACCCAGCTGATGCAAGATGGCAACGATAGGAAGAATGACGAAAAACGACCAGCAAAACGTCCACATATCTGATAATGTAAACAAGTGTTAACCCTCCCTGAAATATTCGAGAGGAAGCAGTAGGATTATTTGCCATTTTACCGAATTCACTTTCATGATGCAAACATTTAATAGACTACTATAAAATTATTATGTAAACTAAAAAGGATTTTCAATGAATAGGCTTTTTAACCCTTTCTTTTAGAAGAGTAGGGTGTGCTACAATAAAGAAATTAGTGGAAGACAAGTGGTCATCCAGCAGAAGAAAAATGTGACCTTTTTTATGAAAGATTGAAAGGAGAGAGATTCTAATGGCAGATATTGAACAGTTTTTAGCGTTAGACATTCGCGTTGGGACGATAGTAGAAGCAGAATTTTTTGCAGAAGCAAGAGTGCCTGCTTTCAAGCTGAAGATTGACTTTGGGGATGAGATTGGCATAAAACAATCTAGTGCACAGCTGACAAAACGTTATCAGGCTGAGAATCTCACTGGGAAACAAATTATTGCAGTGGTCAATTTCCCGCCAAGAAGAATTGCCGGGTTTAAATCAGAGGTACTTGTCTTAGGAGGCATGCCGTCAAAAGAAGACGTTGTCCTGCTTGCCACTGATGAGCCGGTTGAAAATGGCACCAAAATAGGGTAAGAAAAAAGACATCTTCATCAGAAGATGTCTTTTGCGTATTGAGGCGGAATAACCACACGCCACATTCGTGTGTGTCTCAAAGAGACGTGTTACCCGACTTACACAATTCAGCTCATCGCTTGATTAATATAGCATGGGATTGGTATGAATGCAACCATTATTTGAGTTCTCTTTGATTTTGGAAGATAAAAAGAGATTCATATCCTCATATCATAGAAAAAATGACAAGAAATCAATTATTTGGATTATTTTTTCAAAAAATATTGAAAAGTCAGATCATATTTTATAAAATGAATTCATCTTAGTTTGTTTAATCAATAAACTAAGATGGCGATCATCTATTGATCTATTGTTTAAAGCGAATGATTTGCTGCTATGTGGGCTAAGCTGAAAGAAAGAGATGTTCAGCTTCATTTTTACAACGAATTGAAAGCGCTTTATTTTTGACCTATTGATTGCTGCTGCCCTGCACCATCTGTCCGTTAGAAGAGGCTAAGTGAAGAAGGGAGAAAACTCATGGTGAGTGAGAATTTAAAGAAGATTCGTATGTCTGAAAAAGTGGGGTATGCTTCAGGAGATTTCGCATGTAATTTAATTTATGCAACTGTCTCTACGTATCTATTATTTTTTTATACGGATGTCTATGGATTATCAGCAGCAGCAGCAGGGACGATGTTTTTGGTGGTTCGGGCCATCGATGCGCTTGCAGATCCGTTTATTGGGGCGATGGTTGACCGAACGAACAGCCGTTTTGGCCGGTTTAGACCTTATTTGTTATTTGGTGCGTTACCTTTTGCCGTTCTTGCCATTCTTTGTTTTACGACACCGGATTTTTCCGAAATGGGAAAACTCATTTATGCGTACATCACGTATGTTGGTTTATCGCTTACATACACGTTCATCAATGTTCCTTATGGTGCTTTAACTTCCGCAATGACAAGAAATAACCAAGAGGTCGTCAGTATTACGTCTGTTCGTATGCTTTTTGCAAATCTCGGTGGGTTAGTTGTTGCTTTTTTTGTTCCGTTTCTTGCGACGTTTTTGAGTGATACAACAGGAAATACAGCACTTGGCTGGCAGATCACGATGGCATTTCTCGGTGTACTTGGGGGCGGATTACTGATTTTCTGTTTTAAAAGTACGAATGAGCGCGTCACGCTTCAAAAGCCAGAGGAAAAGATCAAGTTCAGTGATCTCTTTGTCCAGTTACGAGTGAATCGTCCGCTTGTTGTGTTAAGCATTTTCTTTATCATTATCTTTGGTGTGAACTCGATCAGCAACTCAGTGGGGATCTATTATGTGACGTATAACCTAGGCAGAGAAGATTTAGTGAAGTGGTACGGCCTGATTGGCAGTCTGCCAGCTTTAATGGTGTTGCCGTTTATTCCTAAGCTGCACAAGTTGTTAGGAAAGAAAAAGCTGCTGAATTATTCATTATTGCTGAATATTGTAGGCCTTCTTGCCTTACTTGTGATCCCGCCGAGTCAAATCACTTTAATACTTGTTTTCAGGCTCGTTGCGGCTGCAGGGAGTATTACAGCAGGTGCTTACATGTGGGCACTCATTCCTGAAACTGTTGAATATGGCGAATATAAAACAGGAAAAAGGATGGGCGGACTGATCTACGCAGTGATTGGCTTCTTCTTTAAATTTGGGATGGCCTTAGGTGGCATCGTTCCAGGGCTTGTCCTTGACCGATTTGGTTATATTGCAAACCAAGTGCAAACACCAGAAGCTTTACTGGGCATTTTAATCACGACAACGGTGATTCCTGTATGCTTACTAATTTTAGCGATGGTTGATATTAATTTTTATAACCTAGATGAAGAAAAACATAAAAAAGTCGTACGAGAGCTTGAGAATAGAGACAAGGTGTATATCGATCATATGGACGACTTTAAAATGTAGTTCTCTGAAAGAGGAGGAAGTTCAATTGAAGATTACTAATCCAGTGCTCAAAGGGTTTAACCCTGACCCAAGTATTTGCCGTGCGGGAGAGGACTATTACATGGCGGTTTCTACATTTGAATGGTTCCCGGGGGTGCAAATTTATCACTCGAAGGATCTCGTCAACTGGCGGCTTGTCGCGCGTCCCTTGCAAAAAACTTCTCAACTCGATATGAAAGGAAATCCTGATTCCGGCGGGGTATGGGCGCCGTGTTTAAGTTATGCGGATGGTCAGTTTTGGCTCATCTATTCAGATATTAAAGTAGTAGATGGTCCGTTTAAGGATGGTCATAATTATTTGGTCACAGCTGACGAAGTAGATGGTGAGTGGAGCGATCCGGTTCGGCTCAATAGTTCTGGGTTTGATCCTTCCTTGTTCCATGATCCAAGCGGAAAGAAATACGTGTTGAATATGCTGTGGGACCATCGAGAAAAACATCACTCCTTTGCAGGTATAGCCTTACAGGAATACAGTGTATCTGAAAAAAAACTGGTCGGTGAGCGGAAGGTCATTTTTAAAGGCACACCAATCAAACTGACAGAAGCCCCGCATCTTTATTACATCAATGATGTCTATTATTTATTAACAGCTGAAGGGGGAACACGTTACGAACATGCAGCCACAATCGCCCGTTCCTCGCGTATTGATGGGCCGTACGAGGTTCATCCTGACAACCCAATTTTAACGGCTTTTCATGCGCCTAGCCATCCACTACAAAAATGCGGGCATGCTTCCATTGTACAAACGCATACAAATGAATGGTATATGGCTCATCTGACTGGCCGCCCAATTCATTCAAGGAAGGAATCCATTTTTCAGCAAAGAGGCTGGTGCCCTTTAGGAAGAGAGACAGCCATACAAAAGCTTGAATGGAAAGATGGCTGGCCGTATGTGGTAGGCGGAAAAGAGGGGCTCCTAGAGGTTGAAGCGCCTGCGATGAGCGTAAAAGAGTTCTCTCCAACCCATCACATTGTCGATGAATTTAAAGATTCATCGTTAAATAGACATTTTCAAACATTAAGAATCCCATTTACGGATCAGATTGGTTCAGTGACGGAAAATCCTCATCATTTAAGGCTGTATGGGCAGGAATCTTTAACGTCTAAATTTACCCAAGCGTTTGTTGCGAGGCGCTGGCAAAGCTTTTATTTTGAAGCAGAGACAGCGGTTTCCTTCTTTCCGAAAAACTTTCAGCAAGCGGCAGGTCTTGTGAATTATTATAATACGGAAAATTGGACTGCACTTCAGGTGACTTATGACGAGGCGCTTGGCCGTATCCTTGAGTTATCTGTGTGTGAAAATCTGGCCTTTTCTCAGCCGCTAATTAAAAAAATCATCATCCCAGACGAGATTCCGTATGTGTATTTAAAAGTGACTGTTCAGAGAGAGACGTACACGTATTCTTATTCTTTTGATCAACAAGAGTGGGAAAAAATAGATGTACCGCTTGAATCGACCCATTTATCAGATGATTTTATTCGAGGAGGGGGGTTCTTTACAGGGGCTTTTGTCGGAATGCAGTGCCAAGACACAAGCGGCGAACGTCTGCCTGCCGATTTTAAGTATTTTCGATACGAAGAAACAACTGAATAAAAAAAGACAACACTCTAAAGGCTGTCTCTCTTTAACATGTATTCCATTATGGTGAAGGCGTGACATCACGCAAAAAAGCTTCAGTGACTAGAGATGTCATCCCTAAGGCTGGTGCGTTTTGTCCTAATGACGAAGGAAGCAGCTCCACCCGTGAGCTGAATTGTGCATCCATTCTAGAGGATACTTCATCTTGAATGACACTTAGAACGGCCTGCTCAGATTCAATGACCTTGTTTCGTAAAATAACGGCTTGTGGGTTGAAGGTATGCAGAACGTTTGTGAGACCTACCCCAATGTAAAAGCCAAAGTTACGCAAGGCATTGAGTGTCTTCATATCATTTAACTTCGCCAGCCGCTCAATATCTTGATAGGTGAATGGCTGACCATCTGTTTGGAGCGATTGGAACAGTGCCTTCTCAGATGCATACAGTTCCCAGCAACCACGATTTCCGCAGCTACATGTCGGTCCATTAAAGTCAATCGTCATATGTCCCATTTCACCAGAAAAACCGTTTGTGCCTCTATATAAATGATGATTGATAATGATTCCTATTCCAATACCAGTGCCGATACTTGCATAGATCAGATGGTCATAATGTTTAGCAGCACCGAAGATTTTTTCACCGTACGCACCGGCATTTGCTTCATTCTCGATAAAAACCGGTACTTGGAATGTGTCTTGGAGACTTGTTTTCAGATCGACATTTTTCCATTTTGAATGAGGCGTAAACACAATTTGTTCATCTGCATCGACCAGACCTGGTATACAAATCCCTATACCAATCAGCCCGTATGGAGAAGTAGGAATGTGTGAACGTAACTGCTGAATCAATTCAATTAAAATACGGACGGTCACATCAGGTGTGCTGGATGGGAGCTTGAGCTGCTCATCATGAATAATCGACCCTTCAAGGTCTGTTAAAATGCCGTTGATATAATCAACACCGACATCAATGCCGATAGAGTAACCTGCACGTTTATTAAACATGAGAAGCACGGGTCTTCTTCCGCCGCTAGATTCGCCTTGACCGATTTCATAAACAAGATGTTCTTTCATTAATGTACTCACTTGAGAAGAAACGGTCGATTTATTTAACCCAGTGCGTTCAGATAATTTTGCTCTGGAAATTGGTGCATGGTGCAGAATTTCGTTTAGCAATAGCTTTTGATTTATTTTTTTCACAAAGTTCTGATCCGCAATATCCATTGTATCCACTCCATTTGTTTCGTCTTTAGATTAAGTGAAGAAAAGCCGTTTTTTGTCGAGTTCATTCTCTATAAAACATGCTTTTTATTTTATTATAACGAAAATATTTCTAAAAAACTAAAAAATATGGAAAATTCAAAGAGATTAGTTGGTAAACTCGTTTGTTCGTTTGTTGAATCAACTTACTAAGTGAATATATAGGGGGAATCACTTATGGTCAAATCAAATATGACTTCGTTAAGTAGTTTACAGGGGATTGGCAACATTCAATATGAAGGAAAACATTCAAAGAACCCATTCGCATTTAAATATTATAATCCGAGCGAAATGATTGGCGGAAAGACAATGAAAGACCACCTGCGATTTTCCGTCGCTTATTGGCATACACTGACTGCTGATGGAACAGACATGTTTGGAACTGGCACGATGAAAAGAGCTTGGGATTCTTATAGTGGAATGGATTTGGCGAAAGCTAGATTGGAAGTGGCTTTTCAGCTCTTTGATTTATTGGATGTTCCGTATTTTTCATTCCATGACCGTGATATTGCACCAGAGGGCGACACGCTTCAAGAGACCAATCAGCAGTTAGACATCATCATAGAAAGAATGAAAGATTACATGCAGCAAAGCGGGGTTCGGCTTCTATGGAACACGGCTAATATGTTTAAGCATCCAACATTTGTTCACGGTGCAGCGACATCCTGTCATGCAGATGTATTTGCGTATGCAGCTGCACAAGTGAAAAAGGGCATCGAAACAGCAAAGGAACTCGGCGCAGAAAATTATGTTTTCTGGGGAGGACGAGAAGGTTACGACACACTGCTGAATACAGATATGAAAAGAGAGCTTGACCATTTGGCGACCTTTTTGCATATGGCGGTCGATTATGCAAAAGAAATCGGATTTACAGGTCAATTTTTAATTGAGCCAAAGCCGAAGGAACCGACAACTCATCAATATGATACGGATGCAGCGACATCGATCGCCTTTTTAAAACAATATGGATTGGATACACACTTTAAATTAAATATCGAGGCCAATCATGCAACATTAGCGGGTCATACGTTTGAGCATGAGCTGCGTGTAGCAAGAATTCATGGACTGCTCGGTTCCGTTGATGCCAACCAAGGAAACTCCCTTCTAGGCTGGGACACAGATGAATTCCCAACGGATTTATATGCCACAACACTCGCCATGTATGAAATTTTGCAAAATGGCGGACTTGGAACAGGCGGTCTCAATTTTGATGCAAAAGTCAGAAGAGCCTCCTTTGAACTGGAAGATCTTCTGTATGCCCATATTGCAGGGATGGATGCATTCGCAAAAGGGCTGCGGGTGGCTCATAGACTCATAGAAGACCGTGTGTTTGAAGATGTGATCAAGCACCGGTACCGTAGTTTTTCTGAAGGAATTGGACGGGAGATTTCAGAAGGAACGGCAAACTTTCATACATTAGAAGAATATGCACTGAAACATCCGCTCATCAGAAACGAATCTGGCAGAGAGGAACAGTTGAAAGCCAGATTGAATCAATATTTGTTAGAAGATTAATGGAGCGGGCTGCTGTTTTGAAGGAGTGAACACATGAAGTATGTGATGGGAATTGATCTTGGAACGAGCGGAGTCAAAGCGATATTAGTAGATGAGAGCGGGAAGGTATGCTGCGAGACGACTAAATCTTACCGCCTCATTCAAAGCAAACCAGGTTATTGTGAGCAAAATCCTGAAGACTGGGTAGAGCAGACGATGGCTGCGATGACAGAACTTATGGAGAGAAAGCCTGTTCAGTCAATGCAGGTAGAAGGCATCAGTTTTTCTGGACAAATGCACGGACTTGTTTTATTGGATGAATCCCTTCAGGTGCTCAGGCCTGCCATCTTGTGGAATGACACAAGAACAACACCGCAATGCGTGCGCATGACAGAAAAGCTAGGAGGCAGGCTGCAAGCGATCACAAAAAATCAGGCGTTAGAAGGGTTTACACTGCCAAAGTTGTTATGGGTAAAGGAACACGAACCAGAAATTGATCAACGAATCCATTTGTTTTTACTTCCAAAAGATTATGTCAGATATCGATTAACCGGCGCTATTCATATGGACTATTCTGATGCGGCTGGTACGTTACTGTTGGATATTGGAGAACAAACATGGAGTGAGGAGATTTGTCAAACCTTTGATATTCCGATTCGTATTTGCCCGCCGCTCGTTTCATCGGAGGCGGAGGTTGGAACACTTTTGCCGCAGATCGCAAAGGAAACCGGGATGACAGAAGAGGCGAAGGTTTTTGCGGGTGGAGCGGATAATGCTTGCGGTGCCATTGGTGCCGGCATTTTATCATCAGGTCACACACTATGCAGCATTGGCACATCAGGTGTCATTCTTTCTTATGAAGAAAATCATAACAGAGAGCTGAATGGAAACTTGCATTTATTCCATCATGCAAAAAAAGACGCTTTTTATACAATGGGAGTCACTTTATCAGCAGGTTATAGCCTCGATTGGATTAAATCTTTACTTGCTCCAAATGATTCGTTTAAAGCCCTTTTAGCCGGAGCGAAGGATATAGCGCCTGGCGCAAATGGATTGCTGTTTACGCCATATTTAGTTGGGGAAAGAACGCCTCATGCAGATTCAGTCATTCGTGGAAGCTTCATTGGATTAGACAGCCGGCATGAAAAAGCGCATATGGTTAGAGCTGTGCTCGAAGGAATCACTTTTTCATTAAATGAATCGATCGCTTTATTCAGGCAGGCCGGAAAAAGAATCGATGCTATTGTGTCCATTGGTGGAGGTGCGAGAAGTCATACATGGCTTCAAATGCAGGCAGACATTTTTCAAGCTAAGGTGATTCAGCTTGAAAATGAGCAAGGGCCTGCGTTAGGTGCAGCGATGCTTGCAGCAGTTGGATACGGCTGGTACGAGTCACTTGAGGCGTGCGCGGATCAGTTTATCCATCAAGCGGCCGTATTTACACCAAATCAACAGCATGTCGATGTATATGATCATCTCTTTCGTTTGTATCAAAGCATTTATACAAACACAAGAGACATTCATGTGGGTCTAGCACAGTATCGATAATCTAGTAGTGAGAAGGTGCATGAAAGGAGGTGATGAATTCGTTTCATCTTAGAGATGACAGAATCAAAAGGATGAAAAAGGAGAGGAATGGAAGATGAATTTGAGAAAATTAAGACTGTTGTTTGTGATGTGTATTGGACTGACGCTTATACTGACGGCTGTACCAGCACATGCGAGAACCATTACGAATAATGAAATGGGTAACCATAGCGGGTACGATTATGAATTATGGAAGGATTATGGAAACACCTCGATGACACTCAATAACGGCGGGGCATTTAGTGCAGGCTGGAACAATATCGGAAATGCTTTATTTCGAAAAGGAAAAAAGTTTGATTCCACTAGAACTCACCATCAACTTGGCAACATCTCCATCAATTACAACGCAAGTTTTAACCCAGTCGGGAATTCCTATTTATGTGTCTATGGCTGGACACAATCTCCATTAGCAGAATACTACATTGTTGATTCATGGGGCACATACCGTCCAACAGGGACACATAAAGGAACATTTTATGCAGACGGGGGCACATATGACATTTATGAAACAACCCGTGTCAATCAGCCTTCCATTATCGGGATCGCAACCTTCAAGCAATATTGGAGTGTACGTCAAACGAAACGTACAAGCGGAACGGTCTCCGTCAGTGCGCATTTTAAAAAATGGGAAAGCTTAGGGATGCCAATGGGGAAAATGTATGAAACGGCATTTACTGTAGAAGGCTACCAAAGCAGCGGAAGTGCAAATGTGATGACCAATCAGCTGTTTATTGGCAACTAAAAAAGTCAAAGAAAAGAGCCGGGAGCAAAACGCCTGGCTCTTTCTATCATAATTTTTCAACTTCGACTCTGCCGGAAAAGAACGTCGCACCACCGCCCATATCTGCCAAACGATCAGGTGTGAGGCCATTCACCAAATGTTTTTTGCCTTTTTGGTCTGCCCATAATCCCTGGCTGACAACAACGCCAGATAACACATTTTGTCCGACTGACACGATGAGCTCGCATTCTCCTCGATCATTCAGCACACGAACCATGTCCCCATCTTCAATCTGTCTTTCTTTTGCATCTTGTTCATTCATATGAAGCTTCGGATATTTCTCAAGCTTTTGATGCTTCTCATGAAGAGAGAAGGTGGAATTAAGAAAATTATGGTTTGGTCCCGGTATAAACGTCAGTGGATAATCACTTTCCTTGAATAAAGGTACATAGGTTGGAAGGGCTGGATATCCATCTTTTTTCATTTGTTCAGAGTAAAGCTCAATTTTCCCGCTTGGGGTAGGGAGCTTTAAATCTTCGAAAGGCCCTCGTTTTGCTTTGATCCACTTTTTCTCTTTTAACGCTTGATATGAAATGTTTTCATAGTGCGGATTTTCAGGATGATGAAGAGCTTGTTCCATTAGTTCCGCATCTGTGTCTTTAAAGGCTTCATCTTCAAAGCCCATCGCATGAGCCAAAAGACGAAACACTTCTGTGTTTGATTTGCTTTCTCCATAACGTTCTATAACAGGTTCTTGAATTTGAATGTAATGATGCCAGTAAGAAGTATAAAAATCCTCATTTTCAAAGGCAGAGGTCGCTGGCAGAACAATATCCGCATAAGAGGCTGTCTCTGTCATGAACAAGTCATGGACAACCGTAAATAAGTCTTCCCGCATCAAACCGTCTCTTACTTTATTTGCTTCAGGTGTCACAACAGCCGGGTTGCAAGAGTAGACAAAAAGAGAATCAATAGAAGGTTCTGCGTTCGTTAGCACGCTGCCCAGCTGATTCATATTAAATGTTCTAGGTTCGCGTTCCTTTAATAATTCCGGCCGCTGAAGAGCGATTTCATTATAACTAAGAAAAGAAGAGTTCGATTTCATCGCACCGCCGCCTTTGTGCAGCCATTGACCGGTGAGGGCAGGGAGGCAGGAGATGGTTCGAATACTCATACCGCCATTATCGTGATGCTGTAGCCCATTGCCAATACGAATGAGAGACGGCGATGTCTCTGCGTACATTCTCGCAAGTGTGATGATGTCTTCTTTCGGGACACCCGTGATTTGTTCAACCGTTTCTGGATCGTACTGCTTCACATGCTCGCGAAGTTCGTTGTGACCGACCGTGTAAGTCTCTAAAAATGACGTATCTGTGAGGTCTTCTTTAAAAAGGACATGCATGATCCCAAGAGCTAGCGCACTGTCAGTGCCAGGGCGAAGCGGAATGAACCAATCTGCCATCCGGCCCGTTTGGTTTTTGTGCACATCAATGACGACAATTTTAGCCCCTTGCTTTCGAGCTTTTTGTGCCAACGTGATTTGATGCATATTGGTTGAAACCGCATTGATGCCCCAAAAGATAAATAGTTTCGTATGAATGGTCTCTTCTGGGTCTGTCCCGATGCTTGCGCCCATTGTATATTTATAGCCAGTTGTTCCGGCTGATTGACAAATGGTTCGGTCTAGCTGACTTGAGCCAAGTCGATAGAAAAAGCGGCGGTCCATTCCTTCTGCATTGAGATTCCCCATATTCCCATAGAAGCTGTAAGGCAAAATGCTTTCTGGTCCTTTTTCTTCGATCAGTTTTGTCCATTTTTGACGAATGGTTTCAATCGCTTCTTCCCACGTAATTGGAGCAAACTGCCGGTCACCTTTTTGACCTACACGTTTTAATGGTGTTGTCAGACGTTTTTCATCATATAAACGAGCTGTGACATTCCGCACTTTATTGCAAATGTTTCCTTGAGTGACTGGATGATCTGGATCTCCTTGAACTTTAACGATCTTTCCGTTCTCTTTATGTATTAAAAGACCGCACTGATCAGGGCAATCTAACGAACAAACTGATTTGAATATTCCGTCTTTCATTGCTGTGTAATCGGTCATACGTTTAGCTTCCTTTCCGAATTCCGTGATCACTGTACATATGGATTTTATTTTAGCATGTTCAGACGAGGAAGGTAAGGATAAGTATATGAAAAAAAGCCCCTAATGAAAGGGACTTTTAAAAACGGGTGACCTGCACAGGGAATTCTTTGACCCCAAACACAAACGTGCTTTGAATCGGTTTCAGCTGATCTGCCGCACAGGTGATTTCTCGAAACGTACGGAGTAAAATCTCAAGTGCTAGATGAGCCTCAAGCCGGGCGAGAGGGGCACCAAGACAAAAATGGATGCCGAAGCCAAAGCTCAAATGTGGATTTGATTTTCTGTCAAGACGAAACGTATCTGGATCGTCAAACTTCCGTTCATCACGATTCGCAGATGCCACCCAGCTGATAAGATAGTCTCCTTTTTCAATGTGAGAACCGGCAATCTGAACATCCTCTGCTGCAACTCGCCCAATCGCTTGAACAGGCGGATAATAGCGCAGCGTTTCTTCTGTCAATTGAGGAATGAGAGACAGGTCTTGCCGCACTGATTCGGCGATATGCGGCTGCTCTGTTAAAAGTCGTACGGCATTTGTAATTAAATTCGTTGTTGTTTCATTACCAGCAACGAGTAAGAGTATACAAAAGCCAAGCAGTTCATTTTCTGATAAACGCTCACCGTCAATTTCCGCTTGGATGAGAAGGGAGATTAAGTCATCGGCTGGCGTTTCTTTTCGTTTTTGGATCAAATGAGCAAAGTACTCTGACAGCTCTTTTTCTGCTTGTTTTTGCATGTCGACAACGACTTGAACAGCTTCTTTTGAATCATCTTTGGCTCCTGCAACTAGAGTATCTGAATGTTTTTTGATCAGCTCTCTGTCTTTCACTTCTGCACCGAGAAGCTCGGCGATGATCATGACAGGTAGGGGAGCGGCCAGATCTTGCACAATATCGAAGGTCCGTTGATCCTTTACTTGATGTAATAGATCATGGGTCAAGTCTTTGATCTTTTCTTCTATTTGTTTGATCGCTTTTGGCGTGAAGGCTTTATTGACGAGTGCTCTCATTTTGGTATGTTTTGGAGGGTCCATTGTTAAAATACTCGTTTTAGATGTGCTTCTTCCTCGCTGTGATGAAAACACTTTTGGCTGCTTCAGAACGGACTGAATATCAGCATATCGAAAAAGATCCCAGCACTTTCTCGTTTCATCGTATCGAATATCACCCTGCGATCGTAATTCATTGTAGATAGGGAATGGGAAAAGAAGGTCATCTGTAGATCGGATTTCTTTCATTGGGATGACATTGACGTAATTTTCTTTTACTTTCATTATGAACGCTCCTTTTTCTCTTGATTCCCTTTCACGGTATCACCACAAAAAAAGCATTTCAACGGACATGTTTTCTAAAATATGTCAATAGTCTAATCGAAAGATTCAAACACATTCTTCCTATAGGAAAATAGAAAGCCATCAAAATGATAGCGCTTTCTAAAAACTAGAATTGAAGTCACCGAAACCAAAAATAAAATGGTGAATTCAGTCGAACGAAAGGGTACTATGATTCAAATCTGTATAGTTCTTTTGATCTAAATTGATGATTTTAAAAAACACGGCTAACATACATACCGCAAGCTGTTCAGCGTGTATTCGGGACTTTTGAAAAGCGCTGGCTCTTTCTTGACACGATTTCTCATCATGTTACGATAACTAACGTGCGAAAAACACGAACAAAAAGCGAACAAGGGAGAGGATCAATATCATTGATCAAAAGAAAGTTGCTTTCATTGGAGCAGGTTCTATGGCGGAAGGAATGATTGCAGGTATTGTGCGATCAGGTCAGATGCCGCTCAGCCAAATTTACGCAACAAACAAGCAAAATAAGCAGCGATTAAACGAACTAACGAAACGCTACGGAATCCAAATAGCCACAATGGATTCATTTCCTTTTGAAGAAATGGATATGTTGATCCTGGCAATGAAGCCAAAGGATGCTGAAACAGCACTTGAATCATTAAAACCTCATATTCAGAAAGATCAGCTCATCCTGTCTGTACTTGCAGGTGTGAAATCATCGTATATTGAAGACATGCTGCATGAAGGGCAGCCTGTTATGCGAGTAATGCCAAATACGTCAAGTACGATTGGGGCGTCGGCGACCGCTTTATCTGCTGGACGTTATGTGAAAAATGAACATGTAAGCATGAGTCGGGCTCTTTTATCTGAAATGGGAGAAGTGTATACCATTCAGGAAGAGCAAATGGATATTTTCACAGGAATTGCCGGAAGTGGTCCAGCTTATTTTTATTTCTTAATGGAAAGAATCGAAGAGGCTGGAGAAGAAGCTGGCTTATCAAAAGAAATGTCCCGTCAAATCGGTACACAGACACTTCTCGGTGCAGCGAAGATGCTGCAAGAAACAGCTGAAAATCCTTCTGTCCTCAGAGAAAAAATTACGTCACCTAATGGAACAACTGCTGCAGGACTAGATGCATTAGATGATTTTGGCGGAGGAGAAGCCATCAAACAGGCTGTCAAACATGCTGCCAATCGATCAAAAGAAATAAGTGAACAGCAAAAACAAAAAGTAACGATATAAATAGAGCCTCAATACAGGAGTGATAAGGTGTACGCAGATAAAGAGAGAAAACGAATTGTTGTGAAAATCGGAAGCAGCTCTCTTACTAGCTTTCAAGGTGAGATTAGTTTAAAAAAACTAGAAAACCTCGTCAATCAAATTGTAAAACTCAAAGATGAAGGACACGAAGTCATTTTGGTCTCATCTGGTGCGGTTGCAGCTGGTTACCGAAAATTAGGGTTTATTGATAGACCGAAAACACTGCCAGAAAAACAGGCGTCTGCCTCAATAGGGCAAGGGCTTTTAATGGAGTCATATTCTACTTTATTTTTATCGCACGGTTATATTGCTTCACAGCTATTAATTACAAGAAGCGATTTTTCAGATGAAACGCGCTATCAAAATGTGCGAAATACAATGAATGTGTTATTAGATCGAGGGATCATCCCGATTATTAATGAGAATGATACAGTGACGATCAATCGGTTGAAGTTTGGAGATAATGATACATTGTCTGCAAAAGTAGCTGGACTGATTGATGCGGATTTCCTCGCTATTTTATCTGATATTGACGGCTTGTATGAAGATAACCCTCATACAAACCCGAATGCGAAGAGAATTCTAGAAGTCACAGAAATCACAGAAGACATCGAAGCAGCCGCTGGAGATGCGGGAAGCAGCGTTGGCACAGGCGGAATGAAATCAAAACTCGACGCCTTTAAAATTTCAATGGCCTCAGGCATCAATGGCTTTTTGGGAAAAGCCGATACACCTCACATTTTAGACAAAGCCATCAACGGGACAGAGGACGGCACTTATTTTACAGCTGACGAAAATTTAGCGCCGCTGAATTATAAAAAACAGTGGATTGCTTTTCATTCTGGCCCAAAAGGCGAAATCGTTGTTCAAGAGAAAACACAGGAGCTTCTCATGCATCGTGAGAAAAGTCTGGATTCTGACGGCATAGTCAATGTAAAGGGTTCGTTTAAAAAAGGCGATGTTGTCCGTATTTTAGATCAAGATGAAAGAGAAATAGGGCTTGGCATTGTCAATTATGCGTCCGACGAACTCGCACTGAACGGTGACTTGCTACAGGATGAAGTGGTGCATGTCGTAGATCTTGAAGCGTTTGTTTGTCATTTAGATTTATCAATACCAGTTTGCTAATCATAAGGGAGGAATTTCATGACACTGACAGCTGAAGTTGTCACATCGGTCAAAGAAAAAGCGAAAAAAGCAAAGCACGTATCAAAAAAACTAGGTTTACTTCAAACAGAGGAAAAAAATGAGGCGCTGCTGAAAATAGCAGAAACACTCGAACAGCAAAGTGATTTTATTTTACAGGAAAATCAAAAGGATTTAGAGGCAGGAAAAGAAAAGGGCTTCTCTGAAGCATTAATGGATCGATTAATGTTAAATGAAGAGAGAATTCATGAGTTTGCGGAAAGTTTGCGGCTTGTGACGAGATTAACAGATCCTGTTGGAGAAATATTGGATGAATGGACTCTTGAGAACGGCTTACATGTGAAAAGTCGAAGAGTACCGCTCGGCGTGATCGGGATGATCTATGAAGCGAGACCGAATGTCACTGTCGATGCAGCAGGGCTTGCCCTCAAGGCAGGCAACTCAGTGATTTTAAAAGGCGGTTCCTCCGCTATTTCTTCCAACAAAGCCATCGTCCGTGTCATTCATGAGGCATTGGATCAAACAAAGATCCCTCGTGATGCGGTACAGTTTATTGAACAAACAGACCGTTCATCGGTTCAAGCGATGTTTCATCTAAAAGAATGGATCGATGTTTTAATTCCGAGAGGCGGGGCTTCGTTAATCAAAACAGTTGTAGAAGAATCGACCATTCCAGTTCTTGAAACAGGGACAGGGAACTGCCATATCTTTATTGATCAAACAGCGAATGTAGAAAAAGCCATTCAGATTGTCATCAATGCGAAAACAAATCGTCCGGCCGTTTGTAATGCGCTTGAGACTCTGATCGTTCATCGCGATTGGCTGAAAGAAAATGGTGCAGGATTGAATGAAGCATTGCTTCAGCATCATGTCACTGTGCATGGAGATCAAGACGCTCAATCTTTCTTTTCCGAAGCGGTTCCTGCGGAGGAAGTGGATTGGACAGATGAGTATTTAAGTCTTGATCTTGCGGTGAAAGTCGTTGACTCAATTGAGGACGCCATTCACCACATTGATCAGTACGGAACGAAACATTCAGAAGCCATCGTAACAGAGGATGAAAAAAACGCACAAATCTTTCTAAACGAAGTCGATGCGGCCGCTGTTTATCATAACGCATCTACACGTTTTACAGATGGCGGTGCACTAGGATATGGCGCTGAAATTGGCATTTCTACTCAAAAGCTGCACGCAAGAGGGCCAATGGGACTTCCTGCACTGACAACGACAAAGCTGCTTCTATCTGGTGATGGTCAGATTAGAAGCTAGAATGAATGTAAAGAACACTACCTTTCTAACTTGAGGTAGTGTTTTTTAGTGACTGATGAAAGAAGAGAGAAAAAAGGGAACGACATGGAAACGATGCTGAAGCACTGACAACTCTTGAAAAAGAAGACAAAGGGCTAAAATAAAGTCCATTTTAGCCCTTTGTCAACAATCTGAAACTCCCCATAAGAGGGAGTTTTTTATGAACTTGAACGGTCTTTTTTCATGACTTTCTCAAATTTGAAAAATTCAAATGTCTCAGGCGCTAAAGGGTCATTTTCTTGATCGTTCTCATGAGGCAAGCTCGGATCTGGATGGTGCAAGTGATAAAACTCAACAATCTGAAACCCGCATTTGTTCACATAAAAATGAATGTTGCGCTTTTCAAAATAAGGAGTGACAACTTCCCACACCTTCGTTTCTGGATATTGCGCCTCAATGGCTTTCCATGCTGCCTGACCAATGCCTCGGCTGTGAGATGATGAAGAAATGTATAATAGGTCCACCGAATTGCGGTGTGTGAGAGGGTTGATTTTTAAAACAACCCCTCCTGCCTTTTGACCGTTTAGTAAAATATGATAGACAAGGTTCTCAGTCGAATAAAAAGATTCATCAATAGACTCATCAGGAGGAATTGGTCCACCTTCTGCATCGCCAAATGCATCAATGATGCCAGCTGTGAAAGCATCTTGCAGTTCTTTTTTCATCAAAGGGAAGTCTTCTTGATTTGCAAGTGATAATGTGACTTGATCTTGTGCGATTTTGTTCATGTGTAAATCCTTTCTCCACATATGTGGTGTTTCTGCATGTTATCATAAAGGATGGAGTAACTCCATAGTCAAGAAAGGAGCCCTAAAAATGATGAACGATGTTCAAAAAACATTTTTAACTGGAGAATTTGCGGCATTATTTGAAGTGAAAAAAGATACACTGCTCTATTATGATAAGATCGATTTGTTTAAGCCGGCAGGTGTTCAGGAAAATGGGTACCGTTATTATACGTTTGAACAGTTTGATCATTTCATGGCCATTCAATCTCTTCGCGCTGTTCAATTTCCGATCAAGCAATTAAAACAATACTTTACTGAGCCTTCTCAGGAAAAATTGCAAATCCTGGCGATTGAGCAAGCAGAAAAGGTCGGGGAGGAGATCCAAAAACTACAGGATATTCAATCTTTCCTTTTTCGTGTGATCGAGACAACGAATGAATTATCATCAGTGAAAACAGGGGAGGTCTTGTTTCAAGAACTGCCAGAAGAACCGATCGTCCTCAGTACATCAAACCCGATTGATTCAAACACACCTATAGAAGAAATTTCTCGAATTGTAGGAGAATTTCTGAAAGGGATTGGTATTAAAGGTGCCGCGGCAAATGGTTCTGTTTTAAACAAGGAGCAGTTTATGCAGCGTCATTATCATCAATCTGATAGGCTGTTTTGCCGAATGGAAGGGCCGGATGCAGTCAAAAAGCCAGCGGGTCTATATGCAGTCATGTATCAACAAGGAACATATGAAGAGATGGAGACTGCCTATTCACGTTTATTAGATCGAATCGAAGCAGAGGATATGATACTGGATGGAGATGTCTTTGAGGAGTATTTACTTCATTCTCTGATGTCTAAAAATGAAGCGGATTACATGACAAAACTCAGTGTGAAAGTCAGAAAACGGGAAGCTTAAGGCATCACAAAAAGGATAGACAGGCATTTTCACATGCTGTCTATCCTTTTTGGTGCTGTTTAACCGACTTGGTTTTCGGCAAATTGACTCATATAGAGGTCGGCATAAAAGCCTTTTTCTTTCAAAAGCTCACGATGAGTTCCTTTTTCAATGATCGTGCCATCTTTCATGACTAAAATGAGATCGGCATCTTTAATCGTTGAAAGTCGATGTGCAATGACGAAGCTTGTTCTGCCGTTCATTAATTCATTCATCGCTTTTTGAATATGCATCTCTGTCCGTGTATCGACACTGCTTGTTGCTTCATCTAAGATTAATATCTTCGGATCAGATAAGATGGCACGGGCGATGGTTAACAGTTGACGCTGACCTTGTGAGAGGTTGCCGGCATCTTCTGTTAAGAGTGTGTCATATCCATCTGGAAGGGTGCGGATGAAATCGTCTGCATAGGCATGTTTAGCGGCCTTCAACACATCCTCTTTTGAAACATTTGGTCTGCCATATGCGATGTTGTCATAAATTGTGCCTTCAAAGAGCCATGTATCCTGAAGAACCATCGCAAATAAGTCACGCACTTGCTCTCGGCTGAGGTCGGTTGTTTTTACGCCGCCAATGCGAATGGAGCCTTGATCTAGCTCGTAAAAGCGCATTAACAGATTAATAATCGTTGTTTTTCCAGCGCCTGTTGGCCCAACAATGGCAACTGTTTGTCCTTCTCGGACTTGTAAATTCAAATCTTTAATAATGGGTTGATCTTTCTCATAACCGAAGTGAACGTGCTCAAAGGCCACATCTCCGGAAAGGGATTTAAGATCAATCGCTGCATCTTCTTCCGCATGTTCTTCTTCCTCATCCAGAATTTCAAACACTCGTTCAGCAGAAGCGATAGCAGATTGAACTAAGTTTGCAACACTGGATGCTTGCACAAGCGGCTGCGACATTTGTTGTGTGTATTGGATAAATGCTTGCACATCCCCAACACGAATATTCCCGTTAATGACAAGAATTCCGCCAGCAACACTTACCGCCACATAGCCAAGATTCCCAATAAAGGTCATCATCGGCATCATTAAGCCGGAGATAAATTGTGCTTTTCTTGAAGATTCATATAGTTGTTCGTTTAATTGATCAAATGTATCAATGGCTTTCTTTTCATAGCCATACGCACGAACCGTCTGATGTCCTGTGAACATTTCATTAATATGTCCATTGATCATCCCTAGTTCTTTTTGCTGTGCTTTAAAATGCTTTTGCGAAAATGATGTAATGCCTCGAATCGCAAACAAACTAAGAGGTAGCGTCAAACAAACAAGCAGCGTCAGTAGCGGACTGATGAAAAGCATCATGACGACAATTCCAATGACTGTAATGACAGATGTGATCACTTGCGTGAGTGCCTGCTGTAAAGAAGTATTAATATTATCAATGTCGTTCATCACCCGGCTCAGCGTGTCTCCATGTGTTGTTTTATCAAAATAACGAAGGGGGAGACGTGTGAGCTTGTCATTTGCTTCTTGCCTTAATTCAGCAATGGTCTGCTGCGAGACACCCGCCATTACATATTGCTGCACGAATGAGAAGAGAGATGCCACGACATATAATAGAACAAGCAACAATAAAATGCGTGAAATGACATCGAATTGAACGCCAGTTCCTTGTGTAAAACTTTCAAATAGGGAAGAGGTGGCATCCCCAAGTAATTTTGGACTGACGACATTAAAAACGGTTGAACCGATCGCTGCAATCAGGACAATGATCAGCTGAAATTTCCTCGGTTTTAAATAGCCCGTTAAACGAAGAAGTGTTTTTTTAAATTCCTTCGGTTTTTGTACTGGGCCCCTTGGGTGACCGCCTTTATGTCCCATTCCAGAAGACATTTTTTTACTCATCCTTGCTCCACCTCCTGACCTTCCTGTGATGCGACTATTTCTTGATAGACAAGGTTATCTTTCAGTAACTGTTCATGTGTACCGATACCTGCTATTTTTCCATCATCTAACACAATGATTTTATCGCTATGCTTCACTGTACTGATTCTTTGAGCCACAATAATCAAAGCAGCATGCTCTTTTTCAGCTTCTAGCGCTGACCGAAGTTTTGCATCCGTTTTGTAATCAAGGGCAGAGAAGCTATCGTCAAACAGGTAGAATGCAGGTTTTCTTACGAGTGCTCTTGCGATCGAAAGACGTTGTTTTTGACCGCCAGAGAGATTCGAACCCCTTTGGTCTATCTCTGCGTGAATTCCGCCATCTTTTTGCAAAACAAATTCTTCGGCCTGTGCTGTCCGCAGTGCCTGCCAAATCTCGTCATCTGTAGCATCTCGTTTGCCAAAGCGCACATTATCAGCAATGGTTCCGCTAAATAAAATGGCTTTTTGAGAAACATAACCCATCTGACTTCTCAGTTTCTCTTGAGGCAATTCTCTAATATCGACACCATCTAATGTAATTTTTCCTTCTGTTGCTTCATAAAAACGTGTCATCAGCTGAAGAAGTGTCGTTTTCCCGGAACCTGTACTGCCGATGATCGCCGTCGTTTCACCTTTTTTGGCTTCAAACGTCATGTCTTGAACGGCTGGTTTTTCAGCATTTGAATAATAAAATGACACATCCTCAAAGCGAATGGACTGGGCTGGCTGATCAAGTTTAGTGACAGCTTCTTTTTTGTCTTTAATTTTTGGTTCTAGATTTAACACTTCATTCATCCGTTTAGCTGATGCCTGAGCTCTAGGCACCATAATAAAACTCATAGACAGCATAATGAGTGCCATTAAAATCATCATCGCATATTGAATGAAGGCGATTAGATTCCCGACTTCCATCTGTCCGGCATCAATCCGATTAGCGCCAATCCAGACAATGCCGATATTCGTGAAGTTCATGATAATGAGCATAAAAGGGAACAAGTACGCCATTAATCGATTGACTTTAAGGCCAGTATCCTTATACGATGTATTGGCTTCTTGAAAACGTTCTTTTTCGTCATCTACTCGGTTAAACGCTCGAATGACCCGAATGCCTGAAAGCGACTCTCTCATAATCAAGTTCAGCCGGTCCGTTTTTTTCTGAAGCTGGCCAAAGAGGGGGATCGCTTTTCTCGACACTAAATAAATGAACCCGCCAAGAAGGGGAAGAGCTGCTAAAAAGATGAGAGATAACACAGCATCTCTAGATACAGCCAAAATAATTCCACCAACGAGCATAAGAGGCGCCCGTGTCATCATTTGTAAGATCATGATCGTGACATCTTGAACTTGTTTCACATCATTTGTGGATCTTGTAATAAAGGAAGATGTCCCGATTTTTTGAAATTCTTCTAATGAGAATTGTTCGACATGCACAAACAGCTGTCTTCTCATATCACGCCCGAAGCCTAGAGCTGTCTTAGATGACAAGTAGGACTTCCAAATCGTGAGCAAGATGGCAAGTAAAGAACAACCCACCATCCAGCCCCCAACTTTCCATATATAAGCGACATCTCCTTGGACGATCCCGACATCAACGATATCTGCCGTAAGCGTCGGTAAATACAGCTGGAGCATACTGCTTAAAAAGGTGAGAATCACAATGGACACAACGGATAGCCGATAGGGCTTTAAAAACGATAAAATTGATTTCATACGATTACCTTTCTTCCATATAGTCTGTTGTTCTGTAACTCATCATATACAAAGAGGGATTATTTCTACAAATGAAATGTCTTGTTTTAATGAATTATTTATATTGTTCAATTTTTGAAAAGAAGTCCTTTACAAACATATAAAAATCATGGGCAGAAGGAGACATCTCTCTCGATTTAGACGCAATAATTCCGACCGTTCTTCTCACTTGAGGGAAATCAATGGGAATTTTCACTGTAAATCGCGGTGTTGTTTCATAAAAAGCACTTTCGGGTAATAAAGTAACGCCCATACCCGCTGACACAAGACCTTTAATGGCATCCAAATCTTCTCCTTCAGATGAGATAGTTGGCTCATAGCCAGCCTGCTTACAGGCATCAACCGCAATTTGTCTCAGCACATATCCTTCAGGAAATAAAACGAAATGGTCTTTTCTCAAATCACTTAAATGAATACTTCTTTGCCCGCTAAAGGGGTGACTAATAGGCAAAAGGGCATAAATGCTTTCGGAAAACAAGATATTTCCTTCTATTTGAGGATCGTTTGTCGGGACGGGTCCTAAAAAGGCAAGATCAATGTCTCGATTTTTGACAGCTTCAATCAGAAACTTATAGGAACCTTGACGAAGTAAAAAATCGACCTCTGGATATTCCATCTTAAATGCGGAAATGACAGAAGGGAGCACTTGGCTTGCTAGACTTGTAGGAAATCCAATGTTCACTGTCCCTTTGTGGGGGTCTAAGTATTCATCAATTTGTTCTTTGGCGTAATCTATCGCTTTTAGGGCAGTTCTGACATGGTCCAAAAATTGTCTGCCGATTTTCGTTAATTTGATATTTCGTCCTTCTCGTTCGAATAAAGCCACTCCAAGTTCTTCTTCTAAATTGGCAATCTGCCGGCTGATGGCAGATTGGGCAACGTGTAAGTTTTCAGCCGCTTCTGACACGTGTTCACGGTCAGCAACTTCTACAAAATAACGTAATTGACGAAGCTCCATTTTTGCACTTCACACCCATCTATCTCAAAAAGAGATTGTTTTGATCTAAATTATATATTGTTTATATTAATTTGAAAACTTAAAATAAGTTACAGAGTTTGTGAGATTTTATTACTGTGAAAAAACGGATCTTTTAAACGGGGGAGAGAAACGATGACTTATAATCAACTACCACAACCACAAGGTCTCTACCGTCCTGAATTTGAACATGATGCATGTGGAATCGGACTGTACGCCCATTTAAAAGGGGAGGCGACACATAGCATCGTCAAAAAGGGATTGCAAATGCTGTGCCAGCTTGATCACCGCGGCGGGCAAGGCAGTGATCCGTATACAGGTGATGGTGCCGGATTAATGGTACAACTGCCAGACGCTTTTTTTAGAAAGAACTGCCAAGACTTTGCACTTCCTGAAAAGGGCCGTTACGGGGTAGGAATGGTGTTCTTTTCAAAAGATGATGATGCCAAAACGCGTCAAGCGATCGAACAAAAGATCAACGGCTTCATTAAACAAGAAGGGCAAACATTAATTGGCTGGAGAACGGTCCCTGTTGATGCTGGGAAAATTGGAACGGTTGCAGCGAAGAGCTGTCCGGTTGTCCGGCAAGTGTTCATCGGAGCAAACGACAACGTAACAGACCGTTTGTCATTTGAACGAAAATTATACGTCATCCGTAAGCAGGCTGAAAACTGGGGAACAGCAGAAGAAAAACAATTTTACTTTGTCAGTCTGTCTAGTCAAACCATTGTATATAAGGGGCTTTTAACATCAGATCAAGTTGATGCTTTTTATCTTGATCTACAGGATGAAACATTTGTTTCTGCATTTTCACTCGTTCATTCAAGATTTAGTACAAATACATTCCCGACATGGGAACGAGCGCATCCAAACCGTTACTTAATTCATAACGGAGAAATCAACACATTAAGAGGAAACATCAATTGGATGAGAGCAAGAGAACAACAATTTGTGTCTGAAGCCTTCGGAGAAGATCTAGACAAGATTTTGCCAGTGCTGAATGCAGACGGAAGTGATTCATCCATTTTAGACAATGCCTTTGAATTTTTCGTGCTTGCAGGGCGTACTCCTGCTCATACAGCGATGATGCTGATTCCTGAGCCGTGGACGGAGAATACGCACATGTCTAAAGAGAAACGGGCATTTTATGAATATCATAGTTCGTTAATGGAGCCGTGGGATGGCCCGACAGCGATTTCGTTTACGGATGGTAAACAAATCGGCGCCATCTTAGATCGGAACGGATTAAGACCTGCGAGATACTACGTAACAAATGACGATCATATCATTTTCTCATCTGAGGTCGGCGTCATCGACACAAATGAAGAAGATGTGAAGTATAAAGACCGTCTTGAACCAGGTAAAATGCTGTTAATCGATTTAGAAGAAGGACGCATTATTTCTGATGAAGAAGTGAAATCTTCGATTGCGAATGAACTTCCTTATCAAAAATGGCTCGATGAAGAAATGGTTCACGTCAATCGCTCTGAAGAAAATTCAGAAAATTCTAGTATAATGAGTGATTTGTTAACACGTCAGCGTGCTTTCCATTATACGTACGAAGACATTCAAAAGTATTTAATTCCTTTACTTGAAGAAGGCAAGGACCCAATCGGCTCAATGGGAAGTGATACACCGCTTGCTGTGTTATCAGATCGTGCGCAGTCGCTGTTTTCTTATTTTAAACAGCTGTTTGCTCAAGTCACGAACCCGCCAATTGATGCCATTCGTGAGCAGCTCGTTACATCGACCATGACTTGGTTAGGTACTGAGGGAGATATTTTACATCCAAATGAATATTCATGCCGAAGAATTAAACTTTATACACCTGTTTTAACAAGCGGGCAGTTCAACGGCTTGAAAACGATTGTTCATAACGCCTTTAAAAGCAAAACGATTCATACACTTTTCACTGATGACCTAAAACGTGGTCTTGATGCGATGTTTGAAGAGGCAGAAAAAGCCATTCGTGAAGGGGTATCTTTACTAATTCTTTCCGATCGTGACATGACGGAAGAAAAAGTGCCGATTCCACCACTTCTTGCATTGAGTGCACTTCATCAGCATCTTGTGCGTCAAGGCTTACGAACAAAGGTGAGCTTAATCGTCGAATCTGGAGAAGTAAGAGAGGTTCATCATTTTGCGGCACTGATTGGCTACGGTGCAGATGCGATCCATCCGTACCTCGTTTACGAAACATACAAACAGCTTATTGCTGAAGAAGCGATTGCGATTAGCTTTGATGAAGCTGTCACAAAGTTTGGGAAAAGTGTGACTGAGGGCGTAGTTAAAGTAATGTCTAAAGTGGGAATTTCCACTGTCCAAAGCTATCGAGGCGCACAAATTTTTGAAGCAGTCGGCATTAGTGAAGATGTCATCCAGGCGTATTTCACAGGAACAGCTTCTCAGCTAGGCGGTATTGATCTTGACACCATTGCAAGTGAAGCAAAGCTTCGTCATGAGGCTGGGTATCAGGCATCAACTGATCAAACGCTAGAATCAGGCAGTGAGTTCCAGTGGAGAAAAAATGGAGAGCATCATGCCTTTAATCCAAAAACCATTCATACCCTTCAGTGGGCATGCCGCAACGAAGATTATGATCTATTTAAGCAATATACGAAGGCGGCGGATGAAGAACGAATTGGTTTCCTTAGAAATCTATTTGCTTTTCGTTCAAAACAAAAGCCAGTTCGTCTAGAAGAAGTTGAATCTGCTGAATCCATTGTACGCCGCTTTAAGACAGGTGCGATGTCATTTGGTTCACTAAGTAAAGAAGCGCATGAAGCACTAGCGATTGCGATGAACCGAATTGGCGGCAAAAGCAACAGCGGAGAAGGCGGGGAAGACCCTGCACGCTTCACAGTAGATGAGCACGGGGATGATCGCAGAAGTGCGATTAAACAGATTGCTTCTGGCCGCTTTGGCGTGAAAAGTCATTATTTAGTCAATGCAGATGAACTGCAAATTAAAATGGCGCAAGGTGCAAAGCCGGGAGAAGGCGGACAGCTGCCAGGAAATAAAGTATATCCTTGGGTCGCAGACGTACGTGGTTCTACGCCAGGTGTTGGCCTAATCTCACCACCGCCTCACCATGATATTTATTCAATCGAGGATTTGGCTCAATTGATCCATGATTTGAAAAACGCAAACCGTGATGCACGCATCAGTGTCAAGCTAGTTTCTAAAGCTGGCGTTGGTACGATTGCAGCAGGTGTCGCAAAAGGGACAGCGGATGTCATCGTAATTAGTGGATATGATGGCGGTACTGGAGCTTCTCCGAAAACAAGTATTAAACATACAGGACTTCCTTGGGAGCTTGGATTGGCAGAAGCGCATCAAACCCTTGTCTTAAACGGCCTTCGAGAGCGAGTCGTTCTTGAAACGGATGGCAAATTAATGACAGGACGCGACGTTGTCATGGCTGCGATTTTAGGAGCAGAAGAATACGGCTTTGCGACAGCTCCACTTGTCGTATTAGGATGCGTCATGATGAGAGCATGTCATTTAGATACTTGCCCAGTCGGAGTCGCTACTCAAAACCCAGAACTTCGCAAAAAATTCATGGGTGACCCTGATCACATTGTCAACTTCATGATGTTTATTGCAGAGGAAGTAAGAGAAATTTTAGCTGAACTTGGCTTTACATCAATGGATGAATTGATTGGGCGTACGGATGTTTTATCAGTAAGTGAAAGAGCAAAAGCACACTGGAAAGCAGGACAGCTGAACCTTGAAACCCTGCTATATCAGCCAGAGGGACCACGCACATTCAGAACGCCGCAAAATCATAAAATTGATGAATCACTGGATATGAATGAGATTCTCCCTTATGTACAGGAAGCGCTCGATCATCAAACACCGGTTGATCTGTCACTAAACATTCGCAACATTCACCGTGTAGCTGGAACGATTACGGGCAGTGAAGTGTCTAAGCGCTACGGAGAAGAAGGTCTGCCAGAGGATACGATCACACTTCGGTTCACTGGTTCAGCTGGACAAAGCTTCGGCGCATTTGTTCCAAAGGGGATGTCTTTATATTTAACAGGTGACTCAAATGACTATATCGGCAAAGGACTCTCTGGAGGCAAAATTGCTGTCAAAACATCTGATCACTTTGTACAAAATGGACATGAGAACGTGATTGTCGGTAACGTTGCATTTTACGGCGCGACAAGCGGAAAAGCGTTTATTAACGGTCGTGCAGGTGAACGTTTTGCCGTGCGTAATTCAGGTGTCAATGTGGTCGTTGAAGGAATCGGTGATCACGGCTGTGAATACATGACTGGCGGACGTGTTGTCATTTTAGGTGACGTTGGGAAGAACTTTGGCGCAGGGATGTCTGGCGGTATCGCTTACGTGCATACATCCGATGCAAAACAGTTCAAAAGAATGTGTAACATGGAAATGATCATGTTTGAAAAACTCACAGATCACGAAGAAGAACAAGAAGTGAAGCAAATGATTCAGGAACACCTTGATTATACAAACAGCTCAAAAGCAGCAGCGCTTCTAGAGAACTGGGCACAAGAAAAGAATCAATTCATTAAGATCATTCCGAGAAACTACAAAATGATGCTTCAATGCATTGAGGAACAAAAACAAGCAGGCCTCAGCCACGAGGAAGCTGTTATGTTCGCATTTGAAGCAAACACAAAACCGAAAAATAAAGAAACGGCAAACGGGCAAAAAGCAGCCGTCGCTCATTAAGAAAGGGGAGAGGACAATGGGCAAAGCAACAGGTTTTATGGATTATAAAAGAGAAAAGCCAAATGAACGTGACCCTCTCACTCGTCAAAATGACTGGAAAGAATATTCAGCTCCTTATACAGATGAGGTATTGAAACAGCAGGGTGCTAGATGTATGGATTGCGGAACACCGTTTTGTCAAATTGGAATGGAGATCAGGGGCGGCGTTTCTGGCTGCCCGATCTACAATTTAATTCCAGAATGGAATGACCTTGTCTACCGGGGCAGATGGAAAGAAGCGCTTGAAAGACTACAAAAAACGAACAATTTCCCTGAATTTACTGGAAGAGTATGTCCAGCACCTTGTGAAGGCTCATGTACCGTCGCGATCAATGATCCAGCAGTATCGATTAAAAATATCGAACGGACGATCATTGATAAAGGTTTTGAAAATGGCTGGATTACACCAAGAATTCCTTCAAGTCGTACAGGGAAAAAGATCGCCATTGTCGGATCAGGACCAGCAGGAATGGCAAGTGCAGACCAACTAAACCAAGCAGGACACGCTGTAACCGTGTTTGAACGATCTGATCGTCTAGGAGGACTGCTCACTTATGGTATTCCGAATATGAAGCTCGACAAAGAAGTCGTGGAGCGAAGAGTCAAACTTTTAAGACAAGAAGGCATTGACTTTGTGACCAATACAGAAATTGGTGTGGATATCACGGCTGATGAACTGAAAGAGCAATTTGATGCGGTCATCCTTTGTACAGGTGCACAAAAGCAGCGTGACCTGTTAATTGAAGGCAGGGAAGCAAAAGGGATTCACCTGGCAATGGATTATTTAACACTCGCAACAAAAAGCATGCTTGATTCAGGATTCAAAGATAAAAACTTTATTGACGCAAAAGGGAAAGACGTCATTGTGATTGGCGGAGGAGATACAGGCGCTGACTGCGTCGCAACTGCACTTCGCCAAAAAGCAAAAAGTGTTGTTCAATTCGGAAAGCATCCAAAGCTTCCAGATACACGTGTAGGGGATAACATGTGGCCAGAACAGCCTTATGTCTTCTCTCTAGATTATGCTTACGAAGAAGCACAAGCAAAATTTGGAGAAGACCCGCGCCAATATTCGATTCAAACCACAAAGATTGTGGCTGATAAAAATGGGAAGTTAAAAGAGCTTCATACCATTCAAATGGAAAAGGTGAAAAACGAGCAAGGGAAGTTTGAATTTCATGAGATTCCAGGAACAGAGAAGGTATGGCCAGCTCAGCTAGTCTTTATTGCGATTGGTTTTGAGGGAACTGAACAGCCACTAGTGAAACACTTTGGCGTGGACAGCAAAAACAATCGGATTGACGCAAAATATGGGGAATATACAACGAATGTAGAAGGCGTATTTGCAGCGGGAGATGCAAGACGCGGTCAAAGCTTAATTGTCTGGGCAATTAACGAAGGCAGACAAGTGGCGCACGAGGTAGACCGTTATTTAATGGGGAGTTCGGTTCTGCCAAAATAGGTCAAACAAAGGGTGTTTACCATATATAGAGAAAAGCCATGACCAAAGAGTGGTCATGGCTTTTTATGATTCAGACATGGTTGGCTGGATAATGACTTTTTTACGTTTGAACTGGGATACAACCAAACAGAGGAAGACAGCAAGAACAAAAAGAGAAATGGTCAAAAAGCCAAACGTATAGGAGCCCGTCATTTCTTTTAAACTGCCAAGAACGTTTGGTAAAAAGAATCCCCCAATGCCGCCTGCAGCCCCTACAATTCCAGTCACAATCCCAATTTCCTTATGAAACACTTGCGGCACAAGCTGGAACACCGCCCCATTCCCCATACCAAGACACATCATTCCGACAAATAAAAGCGCAATGACCACTGGTAAAGCAGGTAGACTACTCACTGCCCCTAAACAGATACCAATCAAAGCAAATAAACCGAGCAGTACTTTCATCCCGCCAATTTTATCGGCAATCAAACCGCCAACTGGCCGAAAGAAGCTGCCTGCCGCCACGCAAAGCGTCACAAAATCACCGGCATGAATTTTCGAAATCGCATATTGGTCCACAAAGAAAATACTCAAGAAACTTGAAAGGCCGACAAAACCACCGAATGTAATTGCATAAAGAAGACAGAAAAACCACGTTGTCTTTACTTTAAAGACTGAAAAATAGGACCGAAGCGGCTGAGGGGCCGGCTGGTTTGGTGCATCTTTTGCTGTGAAAATAAAAAACAAAAAGACGAAACTTAAAGGAATAAGAGCGAGCCCCATCACTGTATGCCAGCCATACATCTCCGCAAGCCTTGGTCCAAAGAGTGTCGAGATCAGTGTTCCGCTGTTTCCGGCGCCGGCAATTCCCATCGCTACCCCTTGTAAATGAGGAGGGTACCAGCGGCTTGCCATCGGTAAAGCGACCGCAAAACTCGCACCTGCAACCCCTAATAAAATCCCGATCAGTACTAGCTCTGAAAGGGTTGTACCACCGAAAAACCCCCATATAAGCGGAATGGTGGTCAAAATCATGCCCATCATCGCTGTTTTTTTAGGTCCCATTCGGTCTGTTAATAGGCCTAGCACAATTCGAAAAAAAGATCCAGATAAAATCGGAATGGCTACAATCATGCCTTTTTCTATTGTCGATAAGGCAAAATCTTGTGCAATAAAAGCACCGAGTGCCCCCAGTAAAACCCAAATCATGAAACTCACATCAAAATATAAAAATGAACCAAACAATGTCTTAGGATGACCACTAGAAGTCAATTCTGAGAGTTTCACAAAACCCCTCCTTTATTTTGAATTTTCTGACTTAAAGATAGCGAGTTGATAGAAGGTATGGAAGTATTGTGTTAGAAAAAATGACATGGATAAACACTTTTTTACAAATGTGTGCCATAATCTAGGCAAACATTGCTTTGGCGCAAAAAGCTAGAAAGGTTGATCTCACATGGCAAAACGTAAACTCTTGTTTATCGGAAACGGCATGGCGAGTATGAAATGTATCGAACATATTGTAAAGAAACAGCCAGAACGCTATTCCATCACAATCATTGGAAAAGAGAAGCACCCAGCTTACAATCGAATAAAACTTTCATCGGTTTTACAAAAAAGTGAATCATTGTCTCAGATTGAACTAAAGCCAAAAGAATGGTACACCAAACATGACATCACCATCCAAACAGGCGAAGCAGTTGTCCACATCGATACAAAGCGTCAATTGCTCATGACAGAAGCACGCCGGAATATCCCGTATGACAAACTGGTTATCGCCACAGGCTCATCGCCTCATTTTCTGCCTATACAAGGCGTATCCAAAAAAGGGGTCTATGCTTTTCGTACGATTGACGATTATGAGGCCATTTACGCTGATTCTTTACGCTATGAGCGTGCAGCAGTCATTGGAGGTGGTGTACTTGGTGTGGAAGTGGCCGCTGGTTTACAGATCGCTGGACTGAAGACAACCTTGATTCATCACACGGATTGGCTTATGCAACGCCAATTAGATGAAACAGCTGCAGGGCTTTTGTCTCAACAATTAAGTCGCAAGGGGATTCAGGTAAAAACAAATGCTCATACGATTGCATGTTTAGGAAACGAGAGAGTAGAAGGCGTTCTGTTAAAAAGTGGAGACATCGTGGATGCTGATCTCGTGGTTTTCACAACAGGGGTCCGTCCGAATATAGAGCTTGCAAAACAGCACGGCATTCATACAAGAAAAGCCATTGTTGTAAATGATGTCATGCAGACAAACGTTGAGAATATTTATGCTATTGGAGAATGTGCAGAGCATAAGGGGATGGTGCACGGTCTTGTGCAGCCTATTTATGAACAAGCAAACGTGCTTGCGAATCATTTATTAGATGAACTGGTCATGAATTTACCTCCTGCCATTTATTCAACAAAATTGAAAGCAAATGACATATCTATTTATTCTGCTGGCAGTATTGTAAACCGATCCCCCTCCGCTTCAGTGGTGACTTACTTAGATGAAGAACAAGAAGTATATAAAAAACTAGTGTTTGAACATGATGTGCTCACAGGCGTTGTATTAGTTGGTCAACTTGAGAGAGCTGAGCAGCTTTTGCAGGATGTAAAAGTGGGGCGTGATAAAAGCGTAGTCATGAAATCACTGAATGAAGAGCAGATATCCCCTTTAGATTCATTAAAAACAGAGGATCTCATCTGCCAATGCCACACGGTGACGAAGGGAGCGATATTCAAAAGCATATCGGTCCATCAGCTGACAAATTTAGAAGAGATAAAAAAACAGACAGGGGCCGCAACGGGCTGCGGAGGCTGTCAAGAGCTTGTTCGTGCCTGCTGCCATGTCTCATCAAATCAGCTAACGGAAGCACTGGACACGTTTTGCTCGTGCACAAATGTAGAGAAACAGACCATTTTTTCGTATATAAAAAATCAGCAGCCGCTGAATGAAGAGCAAGTAAGAAGACAATTTGATTGGATGACAGATAACGGCTGTGACAAGTGCCGAGCAGCCATTCCATACTATCTTGAGCAGTTTCAAGATCTTTTCGTAAAAGACAGCCCATCAGATCATGAGCACATACTAATGCCTCAGTTATATGGTGGCCGTCTTGATCTGACATTTTTACAGATGATAACCGAATTATTAGAGCAAAAGCAAATTCAGCACGTAGAACTAACGGAGAATAAACGAATTCGGCTGATCGGTATTTCACAAGAGGCCGCCCATATTGTAAAAGAACATGGACACATCATGCCACAGGAAAGCAAGAGACTTTCTCATGTTCTTTCATGTGATTGTCGTCACGATCCATCTGTCACAACACTTGTCATGGAGATCGAAAGACAACTAGAAAACACGCTTTTACCTGCAGTCACATCGATTCATATCGCTGGTCCTTCCTGCGTATGTCATTTCAGCCCCATCTATGACATCTGCATCAAGAAGCAGCTGGATGAATGGGACATTTATATAGGAGGCAGCATACGTCAACCTAAGGCAGGTCAGCTTTTTTATTCTGTGAGCCGAACGGATGAGCTGATTCCTTTTTTAAAAGCACTGCTTGAAGACTATAGAAAACGTGCATATTTTCAAGAATCTATTGGAGACTGGATCCAAAAAAACGGCAGCATTTCCATCCGAGAAAAATTGCTCGATGAGGAAATGAGAGAAGAGCTCTGCGAGCAATTTGAGCAAAGTAGACAAAAGGGTGTGAATGTATGAATCAATCTTTTTTACAATATGTGCAGCAAACATCAGAGCAGCAAGAGCGAAAAAGGGTGTTCCCATCTCAATGTCCGTTTTGCAGTATGCAGTGCAAAATGCAATTAGTCGAGCAGCACGCAGAAGGGCGAACACGCTACCAGACGATAGGTATTCATAATCCAACCACGTTCGGCAGGATCTGTATGAAAGGGCAGCATGCTCACCAGCACGCACTGCACAAGGAACGATTGAATCACCCCCTCATCAAAAGAAACGGTCAATTTGTCAAAGTGAGTTGGCAGGAGGCACTTGACGAAATCAAAGCACGCACTCAAACCCTTCAGACGGAACATGGGAACGATGCTATCAGTGTTTATGGTAGTGCATCGATTACAAATGAAGAAGCTTATTTACTCGGAAAATTTGCAAGGGTCGCCCTTAAAACGAAATACATTGATTACAATGGAAGACTGTGTATGTCTTCAGCAGCAACAGCAGCTAACCAAACATTTGGACTTGATCGGGGTCTAACATTTCCGCTTCGTGACATCAAGCATGCCCGGGTTTTACTATTGGTTGGAACCAATATAGCGGAATGTCAGCCGACCCTCATACCGTACTTGGAAGAAGCTAAAAAGAACGGGGCATTTCTCATCGTGATCGATCCGCGAAAAACAGCAACAGCCAAACTAGCTGACTTACATGTCAGCTTAAGGCCTGGGTCAGATGCTGCACTCGCAAATGGAATCTTACACGTCATGCTTCATGAACAGTTACTAGACGAAGAATTTATTAAAAAACGAACATCTGGTTTTCAAGAAATGAAACAGCATATTTCACACATGTCCCTGCAAAACATTACGCAGCAAACCGGTGTATCGATGAAAGTCATTCAAAAAATAGCGAGAAAATTCGCCCGCGAAAAAACAGGCATGATTCTGACTGCAAGAGGCATTGAGCAGCAAATAGACGGGACAGCATCCGTTCGTAATTTCCTGAATATTCTGCTTGTTACAGGGAAAATTGGCCGGATTGGGTGTGGCTATGGTGCCATTACTGGGCAAGGAAATGGACAGGGTGCAAGAGAGCATGGACAAAAAGCAGATCAGCTTCCTGGTTACCGTGATATCACAAACCCAGTACATAGAAAAGAAATGGCTGAAATATGGAAGATCGATGAAAAAGAACTGCCTGGAAAAGGTGTATCTGCTTTTGAAATGTTTGAAAAAATGCAGAAAGGAGAGATAAAAGCGCTCTTTTTAATGTGTTCTAATCCCGTTCAATCAGGTCCGCATGCAAGTTTTATCAAAAAAGCCATCGAGCAGCTGTCCTTTTTTGTCGCAATTGATTTATTTATCTCTGAGACGGCTGCACTCGCAGATGTTATTTTACCAGCTTCGTCATATTTAGAGGACGAAGGGACCATGACGAACATAGAAGGACGCGTTACGCTGAGAGAAGCAACCTATCCACTCAAACACCAAAGAAAGCACGATTGGCAAATCATTTGTGATATAGCAGCAGTATTAGGCAAAGGCGGCTCTTTTTCTTTTTCATCTGCAGAAGACATCTTTGAGGAATTGAGAACAGCAACGAAAGGAGCCAAAGCCGATTATTCCGGTATGACCTATGACAGGTTAAGGAAGACGCAAGGCATATTATGGCCCTGCTCTCATTTGGAAGACCGAGGAACAGAAAGACTGTTTGAGCATCAATTCTCACATCCTGATCAATTATCAAAATTTGCAGTCGTTGCACATGGACAACAGGGTGCAAAAGAACCAGTCAGTCCAGAATATCCACTCTATTTAACGACCGGCAGGGTGATGGCTCATTACCAAACGGGCGTTCAAACAAGAAAAAGCACCTCTCTTGTTGCCCGGCAGTTTGAAGCTTATGTAGAGCTTCATCCTGATACAGCCGAAGCTTACGGGATTCAGCACGGGGAACTCGTCACCATCCAGTCAAAACGAGGTAGTGTCATCATGAGGTGCCACATAACAGATACCACCCGAAAAGATACTGTGTTTGTTCCATTTCACTGGAATAAACATCAATCCATTAACCTATTAATTGGTAAACAGTTAGATCCACACAGTAAAATGCCAGGTTTTAAATATTGTCCTGTACAGCTGTCAGCCTACAAGAATTGAAAACTATGTGAGAAATTTTAACATGTATTTTCCATCTTTGTTTAGATTATGGTACTTTCTAAAAAACGATCACATGAGGGGTGTTTTTCATGAAAGAAAAACTCGTATTAGTAGGGAATGGTATGGCTGGTATCCGAACGCTCGAAAACATTTTAAAAACAGACAATGAACGATTCGACATGACTGTATTTGGAACTGAGCCGTATCCTAACTATAATCGGATTCTTTTATCGAAAGTTCTCCAAGGGGATACAAAGACAGAGGATATTACGTTAAACGATTGGAATTGGTACAAGGAACATCATATTCAGCTGTTTACAAATGAGACCATTGTGAAGATCGATCCAGACAATCAAACCGTTATGAGTGATCAAGGACGGACCGTGCATTATGACCGTTTAATTTTAGCGACAGGGTCACTCCCGTTCATCCCGCCCATTCCAGGGAGCGATAAAAAAGGGGTAACAGCTTTTCGTACATTACAAGACACAGAGGAAATGGTCAAAGCATCTATGATGTACAAAAAAGCAGCCGTCATTGGAGGCGGACTCCTTGGACTTGAAGCCGCGCGTGGTCTATTAAACTTAGGTATGGAAGTGACCGTCATTCATCTTGGCTCTCATCTAATGGACCGGCAGCTCGATCCGGTGGCAGGTCAACTTCTGCAAACAGCATTAGAAAAACAAGGCATGAGCTTTTTATTAGGAAAACAGACAAATGAAATTTTAGGAGATACAAGAGTAGAAGGGCTAACATTTTCAGATGGTTCTACATTAGAGACAGATATGGTGGTCATGGCAGCAGGAATTAAACCGAATCACAAGCTTGCCGAAACGAGCGGCATTGAAGTGAACCGGGGGATTATCGTCAATAATTTCATGGAAACAAGTGTCCCGCGGATTTACGCAGTTGGAGAATGTGTTGAACATAGAGGACAAACGTACGGTCTTGTCGCGCCATTATACGATCAAGCAAACGTGCTTGCGAAGCATGTTTGTGATATGGCCCCGACGCCTTATGAAGGATCTGTTCTATCGACACAGCTGAAAGTATCAGGGGTTGATGTATTTTCAGCTGGAGATTTTATCGAAAACGATGAGAAAAAAGCGATTAAAATTTTTGATGAACAGCAAGGTATTTATCAAAAACTAGTCTTCCAGCAAAACCGATTAGTCGGCGCCGTCATGTTTGGAGAAACAAGCGATGGACCACGTTTATTCTCGTACATTAGAGAAGGTGTTGATATGTCAGATATGGAAAAAGTATCTGTCTTAACATCAAATGAGCTGGCGCAAGAAAACACGATTGAACAAATGGCAAACGACCATATCGTTTGCGGCTGTAATGGTGTCTCAAAAGGTCAAATAGTGGCAGCTATTCAAAAAGAAGGCCTAACGACCATACAAGAGGTCAAGCAATGTACAAGTGCTTCTAGATCATGCGGAGGCTGTCAATCTGTTGTGGAAGAGATTTTATGGCACACTTTAGGCGATGATGCAAACCGCACTGCGCAAAAAGAAACCATCTGCGCCTGCACCACCTTATCAAGAGATGAAGTGATTCATGAAATCAAAGAGAAAGGTTTGCAGCATGTCAAAGAAGTGATGAATGTACTTGACTGGGAAACAGAAGAAGGCTGTTCAAAGTGCCGGCCTGCACTGAATTACTATTTAGGGATGATGTATCCGCTTGACTACAAAGATGAAAAAAGCTCGCGATTTGTGAATGAACGAATGCATGCCAACATCCAAAACGATGGTACCTATTCGGTCGTTCCACGTATGTACGGGGGTGTGACAAATGCTAATGACCTGAGAAAAATAGCGGATGTCGTTGACAAATATGAGATACCGCTTGTGAAAATGACTGGAGGGCAGCGAATCGACCTTTTAGGTGTCAAAAAAGAAGATTTACCAAAAGTATGGGCTGATTTAGATATGCCGTCTGGTTATGCTTACGGAAAATCATTAAGAACTGTCAAAACATGTGTTGGAGAACAATTTTGCAGATTCGGAACGCAGGATTCCATTTCTCTTGGGATCGCACTTGAAAAGAAATTTGAAGGACTTGCCACACCGCACAAAGTCAAAATGGCCGTATCGGCCTGTCCGAGAAACTGTGCTGAATCTGGGATTAAAGATCTTGGCATCGTAGGTATCGATGGGGGATTTGAATTGTATGCTGGCGGGAATGGAGGGACACATTTACGAGCTGGAGACTTATTAATGAAAGTAAGTACAGCAGAAGAAGTAGAACAAATGGCCGCAGCCTACCTTCAATATTACAGAGAAACCGCAAATTATTTAGAAAGAACATCCGCTTGGGTTGAACGGCTTGGATTGAATCATATCCAAACGGTCCTGCTAGATGACCAGAGGCGTGCAGCATTAATCGAAAGAATGGACATCGCACTTTCAACTTATGAAGAACCGTGGCAAGAGATTCGAGAGAACGAAACAGAAACAAGACAATTATTTCAAAAGGCAACTGCTTCCGTCTAAATCAATTGAAGGGATGAGATCAGATGACAGTTTCAATTGTAAAAGTTCATATTGGTACAATATCAGATTTTCCATTGCAGCTAGGGAAAACAGTCGCAGCCGGTCCACTTGAATTAGCTGTTTTTCAAACCTCTAACAAGCAGTTCAAAGCCATTGAAAATCGCTGTCCTCATAAAGGCGGTGTACTAGCTGAAGGAATGGTGAGCGGAGATCATGTCTTCTGTCCAATGCATGATTGGAAAATCAATCTTTCATCAGGAAATGTTCAAGAACCAGATCATGGATGCGTGAAAACATATGAAGCATTGGTTGAGGGAGACGACGTCTTTATTTTACTGCCTTCATAAATGGTTTAGAACCTTCCTTTCCTGTACATGCTGTAAGTACATGCAGTGAGAAAGGAAGGTATATGTGTGCCATTTTTTAATATTTTGATTGAACTCTTTATCGGATTTTTCGCTTTATTTTCCATTACAAAGCTATTAGGGAAAACACAATTTGCACAAATCACGCCGTTTGATTTTATTTCTGCACTGATTTTAGGGGAGATGGTCGGTAATGCCATTTTTGATCCAGAAGTCAGCGTGCTACATATCCTTTTTGCAGTTGCAGTCTGGGGCGTTTTAATCTACACAGTTGAATGGCTTTCACAAAAATTCAAATCCATTCGCGCTTTTTTAGAGGGAAGACCCACTCTTGTGATTGATAAAGGAAAGATTCACTACAATCGATTAAAGAAAAATATGCTTGATTTAAATCAGCTGCAGACGCTGATTCGAGCGAAAGGGCATTTTGCTCTTAATGAAATTGAATTTGCCATTTTGGAAACGGATGGGTCTGTGAGTGTACTTCCGAAAATGAAATATGCACCAGCTACAGCCGAAGATGTGAACGTGAAAGGAAAAGAAGTCACATTGCCTAGAACGTTTATTATCGACGGAGAGATTTTAAGAAAAGATTTAAAGGAAGCTGGATTTGATGAAGCGTGGCTGAGAGAGCAATTGAAAAAGCAGCACATATCCTCCTATAAAGACGTCCTATTTTGTGAATGGATTGAGAATGAAGGAATTTATGCGATGAAATATGAAAAAACATCCACAACCTAACACAGTGGATGTTTTTTTGTGTTTTTTTGTTTTATAACTGAATAGGATCAAAAAGAATACATCAATGAAAACGTTCACAATATAAGGGGGAGATGTGTGATGAAGTATGGAAAACGACTGCTGATGATGGTATTGGCCTTACTGCTTTTTGACTCAGCTTATGCGCAAGCAGCTGGACACAACCATCAAACAAACCGCGTGCTTATTGTCGATCAAAAAGGAAATGGGACATTTCGAACGGTTCAATCTGCCATTGATGCGATACCAGTGAACAATCAACAGCAAACGACGATATATATTAAAAATGGTGTGTATAAAGAAAAGATTCTCCTTCCGCAAAATAAGCCGTATGTGTCCTTTATTGGAGAAAATCAGTATCAGACGATTCTGACGTATGATGATACAAATGCAAGCAGCGGGAGCACAACCAATAGCTCAAGTACAATGATTCGGGCAAATCATTTTTACGCAGAAAATATCACGTTTCAAAATACAGCTGGCAGAAACGCAGGGCAGGCGGTTGCCCTTTATGTATCCGGGGACCGGGCTGTGTTTAAACACGTACGTGTTCTCGGTTATCAAGATACACTTTATGCCACAGGCACAGGGAGACAATATTATGAAGATTGCTATATCGAGGGCACGGTTGACTTCATCTTTGGTTCAGCAACGGCTGTATTTAAAAGAGCTGAAATAAAAAGTCTTGGAAACGGGTATATTACAGCGGCATTCACAACAGAAGCTCAAAAGTATGGCTACGTTTTTATTGATTCCATATTAAATAAAGGAACGGCTGCGTCTCAATCTGTGTACTTAGGCCGTCCGTGGAGACCTCATTCGGCTGTCACGTTCCTCCAAACAAAAATGGATGAACATATTAAAGCTGAGGGATGGCATAACTGGGAGAACAAAGACAACGAAAGAACGGCTAGATATCAAGAATATGGATCAACGGGCGCAGGGAGTCATGTGGCAAACCGGGTGAAGTGGTCAACGATATTAACAAAAAACGAAGCAAGTCAAATCACCGTTCAATCCGTACTTAGCGGAAACGATGGCTGGAATCCTGAAAAAAGGTAAAAGAGGCTTGTCAGTTTTCGTCAAAGAAAGCTGACTTTTCTGTTTAAAAAACCTTTGAGAACAAACGTTCTTTTGTGTATAATGAACATAATCTGCTAAATTTGGCTGCTTTTCTAAAAAGGAGGGATTGCGTGAAACGTTTCTCACAGGTCATGTTTTTACAACTATGTATTTTGTCGATGTTATTTCTCCCTTTTTCAGTGAAAGATGAACAACTAACAGCTCATGATGATCAATCAAAATGGATCACTTCCTTAGACGAATTCATTCGAACAGCACCTGATCTAGAGGGCACGATTGCTGGCATCAGCGTACGCGATACTTCTGACACTTCTCTTCTTTATGAACATCAAGCGGACATCCGTCTGACTCCTGCTTCTAATATGAAATTACTCACATCTGCTATCGCACTCGATCTACTGGGTGAAACACACACTTTTCCAACAGACGTTTGGATAGATGGTTCAATTCACAAAAAAACATTGCACGGCAATCTTTATCTCCGAGGCACTGGAGACCCGACATTGTTAGAAAGCGATTTTGCCGTATTAGCCAAACAAGTCAAAAAGGCCGGAATACATACGATTCGTGGACAGCTTGCAGCTGATGATACTTGGTTTGATGACACAAGGTATTCCATCGATCTGCCGTGGAGTGATGAAGATCAATATTACGGCGCTCAAATATCTGCTCTTACTGCTTCACCGAATGAGGATTATGATGCAGGAACGATCATTCTCGAAGTTAAGCCGGGAAAGAAAGCAGGGCAGAAGGCCAGCTATGAGATGATCCCGAAGACTGACGTCGCTCAAGTTGTCAATCAAGTGCAAACTGTGCCAGAAGGTGGAAAGAAGAAAATATCTTTTAAACGCTCTCACGGTACAAACAAAATTACACTGACTGGGACGATTCCGCTAAAAGCATCCTCGTCTAAACAATGGGTCGCATTATGGGAACCGACAACGTATGCTTTAGACTTAATGAAACGAGCATTAAAGGCTGAGGGGATTCAGCTGAAAGGACCACTCAAAACAAAACAAGTTCCTAAAAAAGCGAAAAAAATCGCTTCCCATTCATCAATGCCTTTATCCGATCTTCTTGTTCCGATGATGAAATTAAGCAACAATACACATGCAGAAATTCTGTTAAAAGAACTTGGGAAGCGGGTAAAGAACAAAGGGAGTTTTGACAAAGGGCTTGACGTGCTGAATGAACGTCTTCCTGCCTATGGCATAGATGCATCTATGACTGTGTTGAGAGACGGATCAGGCATATCACCGATTAACCTTGTTTCTGCAAATCAATTCACGTTATTTTTGACAAACATTCAAAAGGAAAAATGGTTTAACACCTATGTCCATGCACTTCCGTTAGCTGGGGCAAGTGAGCGTATGGTGGGAGGTACATTAAGAAACAGATTGAAAGAACCAGCTACACTAGAAAAAGTGCGTGCAAAAACAGGTACGCTATCAACGGTCAGCACACTATCTGGATATATTGAAACGCAGAGTGGAAAAACGCTTGCTTTTTCCATCTTATTGAATCATCTCGTTGATGACGAAAAAGGAAAAGAGATAGAAGACCGCATTGTCAGCATGTTAGCTGAGGATCTTTAGACAGAGAAGGAGAACCATCATGACGTTAGATAATAATCAATCTTTAGTAAAAACCATGTCGATCTTTCTAATTCCACTTTTATTAAGCAATATTTTGCAATCAATTGGACAGCTTGTTTCCATTGTGCTTGTCGGTAGATGGATTGGAGAGGATGCAGTAGCTGCGATTTCTGCATTCTTTCCACTTTTCTTTTTACTTGTTTCTTTTTCCATTGGGATTGGATCAGGGAGCTCGATCCTGATTGGACAAGCATACGGAGCAAAAAATGAGCAGAGGTTAAAGGAAATTATCGGTACAACGCTTTCGTTCACCTTTTTAATCGGACTTTCTTTAGCTGTCATTGGAGGTTTTTTTGCCACAGATATTTTACATCTGATGGGGACACCTGCAAATATTGTGGAGGAAAGTGCGGCATATGCCAGAATCCTATTCATCTCCATGCCCATCTTATTTCTTTATTTTGTCTTTACAACTTTTTTACGAGGAACAGGAGATTCAAAAACACCATTTTATTTCTTAATGATTAGTACAGGAACCAATATTTTATTGCTGCCAATTTTATTATTCGGCTGGCTTGGTTTACCGGCATTTGGTTTATATGGTGCTGCGTATTCTTCTGTGATTTCTACAATCGTTACGTTTATCATTCTTCATATCTATCTTTATAAAACAAAGCACCCGCTGCGCATTGATGCGTCGGTTAGAAAGCATTTATTGATGAAAGGGGATTTATTAAAAACGCTATTAAAGTTAAGTATCCCTTCTAGTATTAATATGATTCTCATTTCTTTATCAGAAATTGCTGTCATTTCTTTTGTCAACGATTATGGATCACAGGCGACCGCAGCTTATGGCGTTGTCAATCAAGTCGTAAGTTATGTACAGATGCCTGCAGTGAGCCTTGGTATTGCAGTTTCTATCTTCGCCGCACAATTCATTGGCGCAGGAAACATGAATCGTTTGAAGGATGTCATTAAAATTGGGCTGGGGCTAAACTTTGCAATAGGCGGATTGATTATTATTTTCGTCTATATTTTCGCACCACAAATTTTATCTATCTTTTTAACAGATCCTGCAACGATTGATATTGCATATAGTTTGGTCGTGATTACCCTATGGAGCTATCTCATTTTCGGAACAGCACAAATCGTTGCAGCCACAATGAGAGCAAGTGGCACAGTTCTATGGCCGACCATCTTTAGTATTTGTTCCATTTGGCTTGTTGAAGTACCAGTGGCTTATGTGCTATCACACCATACATCGCTTGGGATCAAAGGAATCTGGATAGGATATCCTGCAGCCTTTTTTGTAAACTTATTGCTCCAATACGGCTATTATCGACTGGTATGGAAGAAAAAGCAGATCGTTGCACTTGTCCAATCATAATGTGAGCCTATCATCTGGCATATATATACGAATATCGATTACTTTGTAGGGGGTCTGATCTTCTATGTTTTTAAACCAAAGAAGTGAGCTCAGTTCGTATGATATCGGTGACTTCACTTATGCTGGACCAGATTTTCAAGTCTTGACGTGGGGAGAAGGAACAACGCTGAATGTAGGAAAGTTTTGTTCCATCGCAAACGAAGTAAAAGTTTTTCTTGGTGGTGAACACCGAACAGATTGGGTCACCACATATCCCTTTAATCAAATTTTCACAGATGCTGCCCACATTGAAGGACATCCACGATCAAAAGGGGATGTGTGTATAGGGCACGATGTTTGGATTGGATATGGAGCAACAATCATGTCAGGGGTACAGATAGGAAACGGGGCAGTCATTGGAGCAAATAGTCTGATTACAAAAGATGTGCCTCCATATGCGATTGTCGCAGGGAACCCGCAACGTCTCATGAAATATCGGTTTTCTTCTGATATCATTGAAAAACTTCAGTTGTTAGAATGGTGGAATTTAGAGTTTACCGTCATCCAATCTATTTTTCACCTCTTACAATCTAATGATATCGAACATTGTATAAAAGTTATAGAAGACATAAAAAAGAAAGGCTGAAAAGCCTTTCTTTTCAGACCGTAGACAAACCCCACCTTTACTTCAAGTAAAGGTGGGGTTTTCACTTAATTTAATAAAATTGATCAGTTACCTTACGTTGGACTAGGTCCTTTCCATGTCCAGTTTGCTAATTTCTTAAGATTCATGGCAGCGAAAGTAAGCATCGCCTGCATCGAAACTTTTTTCAATCCTCGAAGTTTCGTCCATCGCATTCCATGCTTTTCTTTTGCATCCGCAAAAACGCGTTCAATCGTTTCTTTCCGTTTTGCATAGATGTTCTTATTCATTTCAGTGAGTCTCAGATGGTCTGCTTCGTCTAGGTAGTCCTGCCAAATATGTCGGTGAATCTGTTTGGTGTGATTTTGACTTTGTGTACAGTTATCTAGAAACGAGCAGGATTTACATACCTCTGAATCGGACGCATATTGCTTATATCCCTCTCTAGTCGTTGTACGATAAGAAAGAATTTGCCCGTTTGGGCAAATGTAACAATCAAAATGTGCGTCATATACGTATTCATTCTTTTTCAAGTAACCAGCTTTTGTTCTCGGGCGGGTGTAAGGCATGACAGGTCTTATCTCTTGATCCATTAAAAACTTGGCGATATATGGTGTTTTATATCCAGCATCAACTGCGACTACATTGGGTTTTCCGACTTTCTTTGTCACCTTTGATACGAGTGAATCTAACATACGACTATCATGAACATTTCCACCAGTGACCAGTGATCCTAAAATAAATCCTTTTGAATCACAAGCCGTATGAAATGAATAAGCAAATAATTTTTCACGTTCATCCTTTACATAGTAGCCACTCTCTGGGTCAGTTGTACTGACCTTGATTTCTTTTTTCTCTTTCTTATTCTGTAGGGGTAACGGCTTTTTTCCATGTTCCTCACGATCAACATTGATCTCCTCATGAAGCTGATTTTGATAACTTCTCGTTTCTACTCGAACAATTTTCTTTTCAAGTTTTTTCTTATTGGCGTTTGCTTTTACATGAGTTGAATCAATGAAAGCGATAGATGGATCAACGAGACCTTTTTTCATCGCTTCTCTTAAGATTCGATAAAAAATTTGTTCGAATAAATCTGTATCATGAAAGCGTCTCACGTAGTTCTTACCGAAGGTAGAAAAGTGCGGAATTTTCTCCGAAAATCCATATCCAATAAACCAACGATAAGCCACATTAGTTTCAATTTCTTTAATGGTTTGACGCATAGAGCGAATGCCAAATAGGTATTGGATCAAAACCATTTTAATAAGAACAACGGGATCCACACTTGGTCTGCCGTTATCAGAACTATAATGATCTTTGACAAGATCATACACGAAATCAAAATCGATCGCTTGATCAATTTTTCGTACAAGATGATCTTCAGGCACTAATTCATCTAAGGCCACTACTTCTAATTGATTTCTTCTTTCTTCTTCACGTTTCGATAACATGTTCATCCCCCACAGAAATGTGTTATTACCCTTATTATACAAAAAAGCTTGTAGACTTTGTCTACAAGCTGAAAAGAAAGGCTGAAAAGCCTTTCTTTTTTCTTTTTTTGCTTAACTGAGCCGTATGATGGTCAAGGTTGCTCCGGCCGCACCACCACCGCCAACTAATATAGCTGTGACAACCACTCCAAAAAACTGCAGTGAAATAGTATTACCAGCTGTTAAATTAACAATGACAGTATTGTTAATAAATGAAGTAGAGATAGTAGGTGATTGAACAGAACCAGAAATAGTATTTGTTCCATTTAACAGCAAACGCGTATTAATCAAAAGTGCTGTAGTGGTGTTGACTTGATACGTAATATAATATTTACCTGTTTGCAGAACGGTAAAAACCGTACTTGTGCCGTTTGCTGTAAAACCGGTAATGTTTTGAAAGTTCGGCAATGGAATATTCGTTCCCGAGGCTACAGTAACAATGGTAGGACCAGAACTATTAGCAGCATATAGTGCTGTATCCGTAAAACCACCTGTTCCAGTAGGTCCGGTAGCACCCGTGATACCTGTAGCGCCAGTCGGACCAGTTGCACCCGTGATACCTGTAGCGCCAGTCGGACCAGTTGCACCCGTGATACCAGTAGCACCAGTAGGTCCGGTTGAACCTGTGATACCCGTGCCCCCAGTCGGACCAGTAGGTCCAGTTGCACCTGTGATACCCGTGGCCCCAGTAGGTCCAGTTGCACCCGTGATACCAGTAGCTCCAGTCGGACCGGTTGCACCTGTGATTCCCGTAGCTCCAGTCGGACCAGTTGGTCCAGTGCTGCCCGTCACACCAGTGGCCCCAGTAGGTCCGGTTGAACCAGTTGCCCCCGTGCTACCAGTGACCCCAGTAGGTCCGGTTGCACCTGTGATACCCGTGGCCCCAGTAGGTCCGGTTGCACCTGTGATACCCGTGGCCCCAGTAGATCCAGTTGCACCCGTGATACCAGTAGCACCAGTTTCTCCAGTTGCACCTGTGATACCCGTGGCCCCAGTAGATCCAGTTGCACCGGTTGCACCTGTGATACCCGTGGCACCAGTAGCACCAGTAGGTCCGGTTGCACCTGTGATACCAGTAGCACCAGTAGGTCCAGTTGCACCTGTGATACCCGTGGCCCCAGTAGGTCCAGTTGCACCCGTGATGCCAGTGGCACCAGTAGGTCCGGTTGAACCTGTAATTCCTGTAGCACCAGTAGGTCCGGTTGAACCTGTGATACCAGTAGCACCAGTAGGTCCAGTTGAACCTGTGATTCCCGTGGCCCCAGTAGGTCCAGTTGCACCCGTGATGCCAGTGGCACCAGTAGGTCCGGTTGAACCTGTAATTCCTGTAGCACCAGTAGGTCCGGTTGAACCTGTGATACCAGTAGCACCAGTAGGTCCAGTTGAACCTGTGATTCCCGTGGCCCCAGTAGGTCCAGTTGCACCCGTGATGCCAGTGGCACCAGTAGGTCCGGTTGAACCTGTAATTCCTGTAGCACCAGTAGGTCCAGTTGAACCTGTGATACCCGTGGCACCAGTAGCACCAGTAGGTCCGGTTGCACCTGTGATACCAGTAGCACCAGTAGGTCCGGTTGAACCTGTGATACCCGTGCCCCCAGTCGGACCAGTAGGTCCAGTTGCACCTGTGATACCCGTGGCCCCAGTAGGTCCAGTTGCACCCGTGATACCAGTAGCTCCAGTCGGACCGGTTGCACCTGTGATTCCCGTAGCTCCAGTCGGACCAGTTGGTCCAGTGCTGCCCGTCACACCCGTGGCCCCAGTAGGTCCGGTTGAACCAGTTGCCCCCGTGCTACCAGTGACCCCAGTAGGTCCGGTTGCACCTGTGATACCCGTGGCCCCAGTAGGTCCGGTTGCACCTGTGATACCCGTGGCCCCAGTAGATCCAGTTGCACCCGTGATACCAGTAGCACCAGTTTCTCCAGTTGCACCTGTGATACCCGTGGCCCCAGTAGATCCAGTTGCACCGGTTGCACCTGTGATACCCGTGGCACCAGTAGCACCAGTAGGTCCGGTTGCACCTGTGATACCAGTAGCACCAGTAGGTCCAGTTGCACCTGTGATACCCGTGGCCCCAGTAGGTCCAGTTGCACCCGTGATGCCAGTGGCACCAGTAGGTCCGGTTGAACCTGTAATTCCTGTAGCACCAGTAGGTCCAGTTGAACCTGTGATACCCGTGGCACCAGTAGCACCAGTAGGTCCGGTTGCACCTGTGATACCAGTAGCACCAGTAGGTCCGGTTGAACCTGTGATACCCGTGCCCCCAGTCGGACCAGTAGGTCCAGTTGCACCTGTGATACCCGTGGCCCCAGTAGGTCCAGTTGCACCCGTGATACCAGTAGCTCCAGTCGGACCGGTTGCACCTGTGATTCCCGTAGCTCCAGTCGGACCAGTTGGTCCAGTGCTGCCCGTCACACCCGTGGCCCCAGTAGGTCCGGTTGAACCAGTTGCCCCCGTGCTACCAGTGACCCCAGTAGGTCCGGTTGAACCTGTGATACCCGTGGCCCCAGTAGGTCCAGTTGCACCTGTGATACCCGTGGCCCCAGTAGATCCAGTTGAACCTGTGCTACCAGTGACCCCAGTCGGACCGGTTGAACCTGTGATACCAGTAGCACCAGTAGGTCCGGTTGCACCTGTGATACCAGTAGCACCAGTAGGTCCGGTTGAACCTGTGATACCCGTGGCCCCAGTTGCACCCGTGCTACCAGTGACCCCAGTCGGACCGGTTGCACCTGTGATTCCCGTGGCCCCAGTAGCTCCAGTTGCACCCGTGATGCCAGTGGCCCCAGTAGGTCCGGTTGAACCTGTAATTCCTGTAGCACCAGTAGCTCCAGTTGCACCTGTGATACCAGTAGCACCAGTAGGTCCGGTTGAACCTGTGATTCCCGTGGCCCCAGTAGGTCCAGTTGCACCTGTGATACCCGTGGCACCAGTTTCTCCAGTTGAACCTGTGATACCCGTGGCCCCAGTAGCTCCGGTTGAACCTGTGATACCCGTGGCCCCAGTAGCTCCAGTTGAACCTGTGCTACCCGTGGCCCCAGTAGCTCCAGTTGCACCCGTGATACCAGTAGCACCAGTCGGACCGGTTGCACCTGTGATTCCCGTAGCTCCAGTCGGACCAGTTGGTCCAGTGCTGCCCGTCACACCAGTGGCCCCAGTAGGTCCGGTTGAACCAGTTGCCCCCGTGCTACCAGTGACCCCAGTCGGACCGGTTGAACCTGTGATACCAGTAGCACCAGTAGCTCCGGTTGCACCTGTGATACCAGTAGCACCAGTAGGTCCGGTTGAACCAGTGCTACCCGTGGCACCTGTAATTCCTGTAGCACCAGTAGCTCCAGTTGCACCGGTTGAACCTGTGATACCCGTGGCACCAGTAGCTCCAGTTGAACCTGTGCTACCAGTGACCCCAGTCGGACCGGTTGCACCTGTGATACCAGTAGCACCAGGTGCTGCCAAAAGCGTATAATCCGGGGACGTATCTGGCGTACCTAAAGGTGGAGCAGAGTTCACAATATACGTACCACCTTCATAAGTGACCACTTGACCGACTGAATACATTGATGCTCTTTCTGGATCATATGTTTCAATACCACTTAATCCTACCCCTGTAGGGCCAGTTGGGCCAGTTTCCCCAGAAGCCGCCAAAAGGGTATAGTCGGGGGAAAGTCCAGGTATTCCTGAGGGAGCATCTACCTTAGCAATATAAGTACTGCCATTATACGTGACAACTTGACCAGCCTCGTAATCTTGTGATTGTGAGGGGTTAAAAGGGAGGACACCGGTTAATCCGCCAGCAGGTCCGGTTGGTCCGGTAGGCCCAACCGGACCTGCTGGGCCTCTTCGTCCAACCCTTTGAATTATTTTTGATTGTTTTTCTCCTTTTGCACAAGACGGATCCCCTTGAGGTCTGTTTTGTTTTGAATGTTCTTGTTTAATAAAAGGACAGTCTCTTCTTTGAGGACGGTCATGACGTGATCTTTTGTAATGAGGCTGCTCATGATATCTACCGCAAAAGGGACATTTGTGATCGAATTGATTGTACAAATTGCCCATCTCCTAAAATTGATATTTCATTCTATGTACGAATTTTTAAATCGGAAGTAAAATCTAGAAAATTCATCATTTCGAAAATCATCGAATCAAATCATTTAAAAGTTAAATCGTTTTATGTTATGGTGTTGAAAGTATGAAACTAGTATGATTTTTGAAAGAAATGGGGCATCATGTATGAGTCAATCAGTTTTACAACGTGCAGCATATTCCGTGTTAAATTTATCCTCTGTAACAGAAGGTGGCACAATCAAAGAGTCATTTGAACATAGTATGGATTTAGCAAAAAAAGCTGAGAAGTGGGGCTACCATAGATATTGGCTTGCGGAGCATCATAATATGGAAGGGGTTGCGAGTTCAGCAACATCCGTCTTGATTGGATATATTGCTGGAGGGACTGAAAAGATCCGGGTTGGTTCTGGGGGGATTATGCTTCCAAACCATTCTTCACTCGTCATTGCAGAACAATTTGGAACACTGGAGACTTTGTATCCAGGGAGAATTGATTTAGGTCTTGGCAGGGCACCAGGAACAGATCAGTTAACGGCAAGGGCACTTAGACGTAATCTTCATAATGGGGAGGATTTCCCTGAGCAGCTTGAAGAACTTCGGCAATATTTCAAACCGACTGGTCAGGTCAAAAAACATGTAAGAGCCGTTCCGGGAGAAGGATTGGATATCCCGATTTGGCTTCTTGGTTCAAGTGGTTTTAGTGCAAGGCTTGCAGGAGAACTGGGACTGCCATTTGCCTTTGCGGCACATTTCTCCCCTAAAAATACCATTCCTGCTTTAGAATTATACAGACAGTCATTTCAACCTTCAGATGTGTTAAAAGAACCTTATGCGATGGTTGGTGTGACGGTTTTTGCTGCTGATCAAACAGAGCGGGCTGAATATTTGGCGACGTCTCATTATCAGCGCTTCTTGAGCCTCATTCGCAATACACCAGGAAAACTCAAAGCCCCTGTTGAAAGTATGGATGGGCTATGGAGTCCATATGAGAAGGCGATGGTGGACGAACAATTAAGTTCGACGATGATCGGGGATAAACAAAAGGTGAAAAAAGAGTTAGAAGCCTTTATTGAGGCGACTCAAGCAGATGAAGTCATGATTAATTCTGATATGTTTGACCATCAAGAAAGAATGCGTTCTTATGAAATCATTGCAGAGATATTTCAAGAGGAACAAGAAAAATAAGAATAAAAAAAGAACTGCCAAGAGCAGTTCTTTTTTATTTATGCTTTAGTAAACACGCGAAATGGTTGTCCAACTGGCAGTACTGTACGACCAAAATGTGTATTCAGCACAACAGCTGCAGAACCATAAAATGAAAGAAGAGAAATAATCAATTCTGCAATACCAGCCATCGTATGAGTCACATCGTACATCACACCAAACGAGCTTAGGGACAGGCCAATGAATAAGAAATCAATAAAGACGAAAATCAAAAACAATACTTTATGTGTTTCCATTGCACCGATCGTCATAAATAAGCTGAAAATCAAATAACCAATAAAAGCAAAACCTAGTTGTTTTGGGTCCGCAGCTCCCGCAAGCGTTTTCCCAAAAACGCCCGCTTGAATGAGCCAAGTGGTTCCAACGCCCATCCAAAAAAGACCGAATGCGCCGAAGGCAGTGGCTCCAAAAATATTATGATGCTTTGAATCTTGTATGGACGCAATCAGCTGCGCGATTCCTCCAAGGAAGATAGCCCAAGGTAAAATAAGGGATGTGCCATCTGTGATTCCTAGTTTTTGTGAAGACGCAACAAGCGTCACCATTGCTAAACCAAACAAACCAAGTGGTGTTGGGTCTGCGATTGATAATCGAATTGCTTGAACATTCTGTTTTTCCATAATGACCTCCTACAATTTGCACTTACAAAAGATACTCGAATTCGATAGAAACGTCAAGCTCTTTTTTAGTAGACACTTGCAACGTCTTCCAAATAAATCTATATTTAATACAATACATCATACATGTGATAGAAAAAGAGGGATGAGAATGAGTAAAGGCTTAGCTGGAAAGACCATTGCCATATGCGGAACAAGAAAAACAGAAGAAATGCGTACACTTGTTGAAAAGCAAGGAGGACAAGCTGTTATTCGTTCTCTTCAGGGCACTGTATTTTTAGCCAAAGAGGAATTGAAGCCAGGCATAGAAACCTTTGTAAAGAAGGGAGCTGACTGGGTCATTTTAACAACGGGTATCGGCACAGACACATTAATTGAAAGTGCAGAAGAGCTACAGCTTGGAGAAGCTTTTATGAACATTTTATCAAGTGCCCATATCGCTTCAAGAGGATACAAAACGTTCGCGGCTCTAAAAAAACACGGCATTCAGCCAGATGTTTCTGATGAAGATGGAACCGTTCGTGACCTCATTTCAAAGTTAGAAGACAAAGAACTTCAAGGTAAACGGGTCATGGTGCAGCTTCACGGCGAAAATGCACCAGCTCTCATTGATTTTTTACATCACAAAGGAGCAGACGTTTTGCAGCTCATGCCATATCAGCACACGCCCCCTGAACCAGAGGCGGCGGACACTTTGCTTCAAGAAATGAAAGAAGGGAAGGTCCATGCCGTTTGTTTTACAACCGCTGTTCAGGTTCATGCCTTTTTCAAACTAGCAGAAGAATGGGGCAAAAAAGAAGAACTGCAACATCTATTCGAGCAGCATGTATTAGCTGTAGCTGTTGGAAAAGTCACAGCTGAAGCTTTAAAAGAAGAGGGGATAAGCCGCATTCTAGCGCCTTCACTTGAAAGAATGGGTGCAATGATTATGGAATTATCTCAATATATGAAAAAACAATCGACGCACGCATAGAAAAAACGCCTTTCACATGACGAGTGAAAGGCGTTTTCGTTAGATTGTCCGTTTTCGATTTGTGCGAATTTTTTTCAAAACGAAATACAGTACGATGAGAACGATAGCAATGACCATAATTGGTGTTGTATACGTGTGAGCGACACTTTGAATGTGGTCCCATTTTGTCCCAAGCTGCATTCCAAGATAAATAAATAGGATGGACCAAGGGATGGCGGCTAATCCGGTCAAAAGAACAAATTTGAGAAATGGCATCTTTGCAATACCAGCTGGAATCGAGATCGCGTGGCGTACGACTGGGATAAAACGAGCTGTAAATACGACACCCGTTCCATATCGGTCAAACCAGCGTTCTGCCGTGGCAATATGATGCTCATGGATGAATAAATACTTCCCATACTTTGTTAAAAAAGGTCTTCCGCCGTAAAGGCCGATCCAGTAAATAAAGCACTGGGCAAGTGTTCCTCCAATAACCCCAGCGATGACGGCTCCAACAAACCCAATGCTTCCTGTTGACACCATATATCCGCCGTAGGCAAGTACAATTTCACTCGGAATAATTTCAATCATCAGTCCGAGTGCAACACCTGCGTAACCAAGGCTTGTCAGCCAGGTTAAAATTTCATTAAACAAGGTTCCCATTCATTTCACTCTGCCTTTAAATACGAATTTTCTTCAAGCATCCTTATAAGAGCCTATGCTTGTTTTGCTTCTCTCATGAGTATGCTTTGCATATATGCTAGCATGGCTGGCCGCATATCATGACGCATTAATCCAATTTCAGCCGCTGCCTTAAATGAGCCCAGCTTATCACCAACGTCAAATCTCATCCCATCTAATTGTTTTGCATAAATGGGTGATTCATGTGCAATGATTTTCAGCGCATCTGTCAGCTGGATTTCGTTCCCAGCACCTCTCTCAATTCCTTGTAGAATAGGAAAAATCGATGGTGTTAACAGATACCTGCCCATCACAGCTAAATCGGAAGGAGCTTCATGAATAGCTGGCTTTTCCACTAAGTCTGTGACTTCAAACACTTGACCGTCTACTCTAGCTGGTCTTATCATACCATACTTACTGACATCTAGACGATCCACTTGCTGGACGCCAATGACCTCTCTTTGTTTGTCTTCAAAGACTTCCATGAGCTGAGAGAGTGCAGGTCTTTCTGACACCATGACATCATCACCTAAAAGGACCGCAAAAGGATCGTTGCCAGTAAAATGGCGTGCACATAATACCGCATGCCCAAGACCTAAGGGCTCCTTTTGACGAATATAATGAATATTGGCCATATCCGCAATATGTTTGATTTCAGCCAGCTGTTCTTTTTTTCCTTTTTCAAGCAACGTGTGTTCTAGCTCAATCGAACGGTCAAAGTGATCTTCAATCGATTTTTTATTTCTTCCTGTGATAATCAGTATGTCTTCAATGCCTGATTGAACAGCCTCCTCAACTATGTATTGAATGGCGGGTTTGTCGATAATCGGCAGCATTTCCTTTGGCTGTGCTTTCGTTGCGGGTAAAAAACGTGTGCCTAATCCGGCTGCTGGTATAACGGCTTTTTTGATATTCATTGAATCATCGTTTGTTTTCTGATGGAAACACCCATAGGCGACTTCCAGTAAAAGTGATCATCATGCCAAGAAGGGTACCAATCGCTTTACTAATGAATAATGAGAAGCCTGCTTGCTGCATGACATATAAGACAACATAGGTGAGGAGACACGCGACGCCGTTGACTGTGGCCCACTTGATCCATTCCCACCTATCCGCTTTCTTTTTTACTTGGAACGTCCATTTTCGATTCCAAACATAACTGTTCAGCATTCCTGCTGTATAGGACAGGCACTGTGCAAGAAAAGAGGGAACAAAGCAAGCAGTGAAAAAAAAGAAGAACAGAAAGTCAATCATCGTATTGCTAGCGCCTACAGTTAAAAATGTGGCATAGGTCCGAATATTTTTCTTTGTCATGCGAAGGATCATCACCTCCTAGTGTTTGAGTGGGTGTATGAATACTGTACAAAAGCGAGTTGACGAATCAGTGAAGAAAAGATGAAAAAAACATGAACAAGCGATATCTGTTTTTTCACCAGCTCGTGATATAATTTGTAAGATGAAACGAACGGTGGTGCACATGCATGTATTTAACAATTGGAGAAACAGCTGAATACTTAGAAGTATCAGAAGCATATGTTGAAAAATTAATCCAGCAAAAAAAGATTCGTTACGTATTTGACGGGGAATCGTATCTCATTTATCAAGGGCAGTTTCAAACTCATATGAAACAGCTAGAACAATATAAAGAGCTCATTCAAGACATCTTAAATGAACCAATCCCTGAGGACCCGGACGTAAAAGATGAAGATTAAAAAAGACTGTACGAGAAGGGAGAACCTTTTCATACAGTCTTTTTTATTGGCTGACACCCGTTTGGACAATGTTCATATGACAATTCACTTGGACATCTGCATCAGGGTAGAGTTTTTGCCATTTCTCCGGTGTCATGGCTTTATCTTTAGAGCGATATCTCAAACCAAGTCCAAGTGGATCAATTTTTTGCTTTTTAAAGGATTGAACAAGGTCTTGCCCTTGCTGGGCCACACGCTTCTCCACTTCTTTTTCAACATGCTGCAAGATAGAAGGCGTATCGATTTTTTTTGATTTCATGAATTCTTTTAACTCACCTTTCAGCTTGATATCAATGGTGATATGAGGCTTTTTTGAAAGGTTTTCAGTTGGTTTAATGTGATAAGACACATGTGATTTGATATTTTCAATAACAACATGGGTTTTCTTTCTGTCATTAAATCGAAACTCATAAATCCCATTTTTATGATTTTCAATCATCGCTTTAAACGTAAACGTATCTTCCCCTGGAATATGCCCAACCATTTTTTCTTGATCGAAAAGAGCGACACCTGACACTTTAATAGAGTTGCTTGTATTTTTAATGTAAGGGAGGTAGGCATCCACGCCTTTTGCCATCATCTGATTCATAAAAATATGCTGATTGGTCACAGGTTGATTACCGTTTCGCATGTTTTGAGCCAGTAAATCTGAAAGATATACACCGATATTTAAGTTGGTTTGATTCATTTTTGTATGCAATAAATCTTCAACTTCTCCGTCTACTATGGCAAATACTTGACGAGACCCAATGATCGGATCACGATAGATGTAATTCATCAAATCAATCATACCCACTTCTTTCACCAGCTTTTCACTTATTAAAATCACGAGTACTTGTCCCATGACAACGGGGAAAGGCGATTTTTCCGAAACAAGAAACTGAATATTACTAATGGTATTTGACTTAGCACTTACAATTTGATAGCTTCCTTGTTCTTCGCTTTTAAAAACAGGGAAAACAAAGAAGCCCTTCATTTCTCCATCTTCCAATAAGTCAAATCCCGCCGCCTGCGAGATACTTAATTCATCTAAGAGACGAGGCTGTGCACAGCTCGTTAAGAAAAGACTCAATAACATGAGACATATCAGAATAGAATGTTTCATGCTCGTTTTTTCACCCACCTTTTTTTCAGCAGCAGCCCAATGATCATACATCCAATCAATCCATAGATGAGGATGTATCCGCTATATTCCACCCATTTATTAAATGTCTCAAATGAGGTAGCTCTGATAAAAAATGAAAACATGACGAGAATGAGAAGGCTGAGAACTATTAACGTGGTGCGCTGGCTCGTGTGAAACACTTGTTTTGCCATTCTGCTGGCTGCCCATAATGGAATAGCGATATTTGGAACGATAAGCAAAAGCCATAGCGACACTTCAATAAATTCAAAGCGCTGGATAAACGGAAGTTTGACAATGCTGGTTAATGTCAATGTTGGCCATTTCGTTAGTTCGAGCTGAGCACTTGAGTAGTACGCTATAGAGACGAGAAATACAAGCAAATTCAGGCATGTCGTTAGCAACACTCCCATATGTGCAAATTTTTGCGACGTTTGTGCTTTTTTAATAAAGGGATAATAGACAAGCAATGTTCCAAAACCAAACATGGATAAAGAGGCATCTTTGACCCCCATCATGAGTTGTGAAAATGAATGATCAAACATTGGGAACATAAAGCGGATGTGACTATATTTCATGACATAAAAACAGATAAAGGTCATCCAGTACGTTAGGACAATGCTAAAGAATGCCCAGCCAGCGATTGTTCTAAATCCGCCTGTGTGAATGTAATAGACGAGGATGAGCAGCACTGATGCAAATAAAAGACCAGGAATTTCTTTAAACAGCCAAACATGGATCACATCCATATAATGAACAAGCACAATCAAAGACAATGAAGAAAAATACAAAATGTAGAGAATGTTGATGAATTGTCCAAGCCATTTACCAAACACAGATTGCGTAATGTCACTAAATTCGTCAGTAGGTGCTTTTTTAAACAAAAAGTAAATGAGGAAAATCATCAAATTGACGCTAGCACCAGCAATTAAAATGGCAATCCACCCATCATTATTAATCGTCCGGACAAGATTCGTCTGGAAATTTAAAATACCAACACCTACTTGATTGGCATTGATCAGAAAAAACACAAAAAAAGGGGATACTTGAAATTTTTCTTTCACAGAAGAAGAGCTCATGCCTTCACTTCCTTATTCATAAAAATCATTTTTCCCCTTACGGCCTTGCTTTGGCTTTTGGCGGTGTATCGTTTCATTTTGCGGCCGTAAATTTTCTGGACGTTTTTTCAAAAAGCGGAGCTGGGGACGAATCAAACTACCCTTTAAATCGGCCAATCGAAGTGGAAAGATTGGTTCTAAGTAAGGTTGTCCTATAGACGTTAATTTCATTAAATGTGTAAGAAGAAAAGCCCCCATCAGCGAAATCCCTAGCGCTCCCCACACTTGTGCAGCAAAAAGGAATGGGAAACGTAAGAGACGAATGGTTGTCCCCATTTTATAAATAGGGGTGACAAAAGAGGCAAGAGCTGATAATGCGACTATAATGAGCAGGATATTACTTGTTAATCCCGCTGCAACCGCAGCCTGTCCGATCACAATACCTCCAACAATCCCGAGCGTCTGTCCGACTTTTGCAGGAAGGCGAGACCCGGCTTCCCTAAGCAGCTCAATCGATATCTCTAAAAATAATGCTTCAATAATAGGCGGAAAGGGAACGAGATAGCGTGATGCGACAATCGTTTCTAATAAGTCCTTAGGAATCAGTTCATAGTGAAACGTTAAAACAGCTACATACAAAGGGGTTGCAAAAATAGAAAAAATCACAGCAAAAATGCGTAACAGCCGAAAGGAGGATGCTGCGATCCAAGACATGTTATAGTCTTCCATTGTAGAAAAATACTCGAGTAAAATTGTAGGTGCAAGCAGGGTATGAGGCGAACCGTCAACCATAATGGCTATTTTTCCTTCCGTTAGACCTGAGGAAACCCTGTCTGGCCGTTCTGTATTTAAAAACAATGGAAAGATTGTATTGGACACATCATAAAGCATTTGCGCAAGATAATTAGAATCTAGAATTTGGTCATAGTCAACATCTTGAATCCGCTGAAGAACGGTTTCAATGTTCTGCGGGTTGGCGATATTCTCTATGTATACAACGGCTACTTTCGTTTGAGAAAGGGTACCAACTGTGTGTTCAACTACTTTAAGGTCAGGAGTGGGCAGCCTGCGTCTGAGCAAGTTTAAGTTTGTGTCCAGCCCTTCCACAAAGGCTTCCTGCGCACTAATGATTCCGAATTCAATCTCAGGTTGGCTCACTTGTCTGCCTTTCTTTTCTTCAATCGGCAAAAGGAGGGCTTTGCCCCAGTCTGTCTCAATTCGAACAGCAATACTGCCTCGATGAAGAGCTTCTTCCACTTTTTGAAGGTCCCTCGTAATCACAGCTTGTTCGATTGGGATGTGTTCTTTCAGTTCTTCAAGGGTGGGTGTCAGATGCAATTGCTGAATAAAAGGCAAGATTTGTTCATGAAGGAGATTGCCATTAATTAAAGGACGAAAAAAAGAAATTCTATAAAGGAAACCTCCGGAACTTGATAATTCATTGATAAAATCAGAGGAACGCGATAGTGCCTCAAATACTGAATTCGGGTCTTTCTGTTTTGATTTGTTTTTCTTCAGCACTTGAACCATCTCCTTCCGCGATTTTCCTCTATTATCCAACCAATCGTCTGAAGATATGCATAAAAAAAGCGTTCAGCTTCATGAGCTGGACGCTTTTTTTCCATATTGAACGGCTTCTAATAAAAAGTCAGCCAGATGAATCGCTCTCATGCTAGAAATATGTCCTGCCTTTTTGACGCCTGCTGCCATTTGTAATTGACAGCCTGGATTCGACGTCACAATGGCAGCTGCAGCTGTGTTGCTCGCTTCCGTCATTTTATGATCTAAAATTTGCATCGACATGTCTGGCTGCAAGATATTGTAGATTCCTGCAGATCCGCAGCAGCGGCCGGCATCTTTCATTTCTTTAAAAGTTACCCCTTGAATGGCTTTCATGAGCACCCTCGGCGCCTGTTGTACATTCATCCCATTTCGTAAATGACAGGAGTCTTGATAGGTGATCACTTGCGCTGGCAAAACCAGTGGCACGCGGCGGTGAAACTCCAGCTCCACAAGGATGCTTGATATATCGGTTATTTTCTGTGAGAAGGCTTTACTTCGTTTTTGAAAATCTGGGTCATCCTGAAGCAAATGATCGTAATCACTTAAAAAGGCACCGCAGCCGCCTGCATTCATGATGATCGCATCGGCATCTGTTTCCTCGAATGCTTCAATATTCCGCTTGGCTAACTGTTTTGCTTGGTCTTTTTCTCCGCTATGACCATGAAGCGCGCCGCAGCACGTTTGTATAGGAGGAACGATCACATCGCAGCCTGCCAGCTGCAAGAGATGAATGGTCGCTTTGTTTGTGTTTGAGAAAACTGTATCCATTAAACAGCCAGTAAAAAACGCCACCCGTTTTTTTGCCTGACCAATGGCTTTATATTCATTCAAACGTTTTTTCTTTTGAGGCGGTACCTTTGGAAGTGCCTGTTCCATCAACTGTAAATGGGAGGGAAGCACCTTCAGTATGCGCGTCTTCCTGGCGGCTGTTTGCAGACCAGATGTTTGATAAAATCGAAGAAAACTAGCAACTTGTCGCATACGACTTTGTGAAGGAAAGAGACCTTTAAACACAACACGTCTCATCAATTTGACAGGAAATGATTGTTTTTTATGTTGTTGAATAATGTCTCTGGCATCTTCTAGCAACTGTCCATACTTGACGCCAGAAGGGCAGACTGGTTCACATGCACGGCAGCCAAGACAAAGATTAAGGGAATGTTCAACATCTTCATCTGGCTCAATGACGCCATCTCTTACAGCTTTCATTAACGCAATTCGGCCCCGAGGAGAGTGCGTTTCTTGTTGTCCAGATTCAATATAGGTAGGGCAGGAAGGGAGGCAGAATCCGCAGCGCATGCAATTAAGCAGCTCCTTTTCATCCATTTGCTCCTGAAACTGCTGCTGGATCTCTTTTTGCTTAGAAGAAGAACTCATGAGACCACCACTCGCTTTCTTGAGGCTTTTCCAAACACTTTATCTGGATTCATGATATTTGCTGGGTCAAGTGCCTGTTTAATCGCCTTCATGGCAGCGATTCCTTCTTTTTTGACCTTCAGCTCCAAATAGGGGGCTTTCATGAGACCCACGCCATGTTCGCCTGTAATCGTGCCGCCAAGTGCAACGGCTTTTTCAAAAATGGCCTGAAAGGCAGCTTCTACACGTTTCATTTCTTCTTCATTTCTTGCATCTGTCGCACAAGTGGGGTGTAAGTTGCCATCACCTGCATGACCAAACGTACAAATGTTCACCTCGTACTTTCGTGCAATGTCTTCGATTGCACGAACCATATTGGCAATTTCAGACCGGGGAACGGTAGCATCTTCTAAAATCGTTGTAGGACTTAATCGAGCAAGGGCAGATAAAGCAGAGCGTCTCGCTGTTAAGAGCGCACTTGCCTCTTCTTTTGAATGTGCAATCTTGACGCTTTTAGCCCCGTGCTGCTCACAGACTTCTGCGATTTTTTGGATATCACGAGAAACAGCTTCAGGGTTGCCGTCCTGTTCAATTAATAACACAGCTTGAACGTCGGTGGGCAGGCCGATGTTTGCAAAATCTTCAACGACTTCAAGGGTCGGCTGATCCATAAATTCTAATGTAGCAGGAATGATACGCTCAGCAATGATGGCCGATACAGAGGTCGCAGCTTCTTCAAGGCTTTCGTATAAACAAAGCATTGTTTGTTTCGTTTCTGGAAGCGGCAGGAGCTTTAGCACTGCTTCTGTGACAATCCCGAGTGTTCCTTCTGAACCAACGAACAATCGAGTCATATCATACCCAGCAACATCTTTTGCAAGCTTTCCGCCTGTTTTGATGATGTCACCATTTGGCAAAACCACTTCAAGCCCAAGGACATAATCTCTTGTCACTCCATACTTTAACCCCCGCAGTCCCCCTGAATTTTCGTTAATATTGCCGCCTAATGTGGAAATTTTCATAGAGCTTGGATCAGGCGGGTAGAAGAGACCTTTTTCCTCTACTTGATGAATCAATTCCTGCGTAATTAAGCCAGGCTGCACCGTTGCGGTTAAATTTTCTTCGTCTATTTCTAATAATTGATTCATTCTAGTAAAGAGAATCACCAACCCGCCCTGAGTAGGGCATGTTCCTGCGCACAGATTCGTCCCTGAGCCTCTTGGGACGATCGGCACCTTGTAAGAGGCGCACAGTTTCACAATTTGCTGCACTTCTTCTGCCGTGCGAGGTGTCACGATGGCATCTGGCATCTGTTGAAAATTTGGTGTCGCATCATAAGAGTAGGCAAGACGATCCGCCTTGCTGTCTTGGACATTGGGCGCACCGACAATCTCTTTTAATTGATTTGAAAATTCTGAATCTAGCATATGCAATCACTCCCGCTCATTTAACGTCTCTTTTCTACCAGTATAAAAAAAGAACCGTCACATGACTATAGACGATTCTACAAAATATCAGGCTGTTTTATCGTATTTTTTGTATCATGATCTAAAAGCAGCAAGGCCAAATAAAAAAGCATCGCATCTTGCATGCGCTTTGGATCAAGTGTCGTTAAATCCTCGATCCGTTTTAATCTGTAATGAAGTGTATTAATATGGACATGCATAGTTTCTGCTGTATGTTTCAATGAGTAATCCGAGGCGATGAGTACCCGCAATGTTTTCACTAGTTCAGGATAGGGGAAAAGGGACGCAATCGTTCGATCAAGAAACGCATCTTTTGTTTCCTGACTGATTTCCTCCATAAAAAGTTCAAGCGTCAAATCTTCATCAAACACAATGGGTGTATCAGCATGTGCCAATTTTAAAGCGCGAAAAGCTTGATGAAAGGACTGCTTCATGACATGAGAAGCTGCTGGTTTTCCTGCCCCCATTAAAATCCTCGATGGTGACAGCGCTGTGAGCGCAGCATGAATATGGAACAAGCGCTTGTGCCATGTATCACGACCATCTGGTGTGGCTTGTAGCATGAGCAAAAAACGTGCATGCCCCCAGCGCACAATGATCTCCTGATTGGTGAGGTGCAATTTGTCCTTCATCAGTTTGTATTGATCCTGCTTCATAAACGATTCGTCTTGACAATCAATGAGAATAGCGACACGCTGCTTGTTGACATCAAAGCCAAGCCGCTGCGCCTTCTCGGTCATACCAACCGCTGTCTCTGGCAGATGAAGCCAGTCGAATACAAAGGCTTCAAGCTGGCGTTCATCTGTTTCCGTTTCTTGAAAGAATTCATGCTCTTGAATGAGCAGCTCCGTCATTTTACGTAAAATGTCGCCAAAAGGGGAGACATGCCTTGGATCACCTGTCATTCCAATGACCCCAATGACTTCTTGTTTGAAATAAATAGGCAGATTGATACCGGCTTTGACGCCTTTCATCTGCAGCACATCATCCTTTGTGAGAATTCGTTTCTGCCCTTCTAAGGATGTGACATATGCTCCTTCATGAAATTGACCAATGCGTGCTGGATCTGTTGCAGCAATAATGGTACCGTTTGTTTGTGTGATGATGATTTCTTCCGTCAGTACCTTTTTGACCTCATCTACGATTTTTTCTGCCAGTGTCATTGTGAGCAAAACGGTCCCCTCCGAGATGTTTCTTTTTACACTATCATACCATCATATGCTCAGGCATATCTTTCTTTTCATGTGTTATGCTAAAATAAAAAACGCATATGAAGTAGATGAAAGGAGATACAGTCATGTCACTGCAAAATCGCTTACAAGATTTATTGAAAGAAGGGCAGGCGCTCACCGACTTTGAATATAACAAAGCCGCAAGTCAAAATTGGCCGCTAGAAGGGGCAAAAATGACAGAAGAAGCACGCTTTGCTGATGTTTATATAGAACGTGTAGACAAGGAATCGGAGGAAATGATTCAAACAGAAAATGCTTCCTTTTTAAATACACCTCTTACATACGTAAAAAAACAACAAAAAGAATTCATTTATATCGAGTCGAAGTGGTTTGATGTGGTGAGAGCCGACGGACTTGCCATAGAATGGGATGAAGTATTTCAGACGTATACCGTGTTATTCGGATTGAAGCGTCCTAAAAAAGATACTGGATTACTAAAAGAGATGCTCTCAACATTAAAAGGTGCTCAGCTTCAATTTAATGGACAAGACGGATTATTTGATATCAACATTCCGCTTCTTGAACTAGAAGACATCAAAGAAGATACGCCTTTAATTGGTGTGATCTCAGCAGTGTACCGCTATTTATTCAACTTGCTCATGCAGCTTGAAAATGAATGAATCAAAAAACGGCTCACATTCCTGAGCCGTTTTTTAGAGCAATCCTCTTATGAATTGAGCCTCACCCATCCCGAAGCTCCAATCGGCGTCTCCATTTTCCACGATGGAGATCATCACATCCGTCTTGGCAACTCCGCATTCTTTTTCTATACGTTCTGCGATTTGTGCATAAAGCTGTTCCTTTTGCTCTTTCGTCCGCTGTTTACTGACAACACTAATGACAACCAGATCCTTTGTTCTCGGATAACCAAGCCCAGTGTCTTCAATGATCATCTCTTCAGGGCGGTGCTGATGAACAATTTGATAGCGATCTCGTTCAGGTACCCCAAAGGCATCAACCATTGCTTCATGGCAAGTGTCCAGCAGTTTTTTTAATTCCTCTTTTGAACGGCCTTCTATCACGTCAAAACGTAACAACGGCATCAGGTCAACCTCCAAATATGTGTTTAATATACAATCATAATGTAACCAACACTTCGCCGTTTCACTCTTTTGCGCATAAGAAAAAAGCCAAAACATTGGCGCTTGGCTTTTTTGCTCTGGACTAAGGCGTGACAAATTTCACATCATGCTCTTTTCCATATTGAAGGTAATCTTCATTTGGTTGTTCATTCGTCACGACGATGTCTATGTCTTTTAAGTCACAAAACGTGGTTAAGGCATAATGGTCGAACTTACTATCATCGACTAATAAAAAGGTTTTGGCGTTTTTTTCAACGAGCGTTTTTTTAATATCTGTCTCAAGCGGGGAGGAATTCGTGACGCCATGATCAATGGATAAACCAGTTGATGCAATAAATGCTTTATTGACATTGTATGCTTTTAGACGCTCAACACTTTGATAACCAACGAAAGAATTTGTTTTTCGCTCTAGCATACCGCCGGTTGAAAAGATGGTGAGGTGTTCATAAGGCATAGCCTGTGTAATGAAATCCACGTTATTTGTCACAACGGTAATCCGTTTCTCCTTCAAATAGGGAAGCATCTCCAGTGTCGTTGTACCAGAATCAACAAAAATCATATCACCATGTTCAACAAAAGCAGCGGCAGCCTGTCCGATCAATTGTTTTTTACTCAGCTGACGAGTCTTTCGCTCCTGATACACCACCAATGTTGAGTGATTCACAGCGACGCCGCCGTACACTTTCTTTAGCACGCCGGATTCTACCAATGCTTGTACATCTCGGCGTATGGTGTTTTTTGAGACGCCAAAATGCGTCACAAGCTCATCAAGAGAGGCAGATTCCCGGTCAAATACATACTCTTTTATTTGCTGAATACGTTTTGTTTTTATCATGCTACAATCTCCAATCAATACGAATATGCTGATTCTATTATAACAATAATTCCACGTAAAAGATGTCACTGATCAACATGGGAGAATCGAATGATCTTTTTCTCTTATCTTTTCTCATTTTTCATAAAAGCGTATGATAGAGAAAAGAGGATAGAAAGGATTTTCACTTCTATGAATCAGCACAACATACAATTTTCAAAGCTTGCAAATTTTAGAGAGGTAGGGGGACTCCAAACAACGGATCAGATGGTCATCAAACAAGGAATGATTTATCGCTCTGCCGATTTATCACGTCTCACGAAGCAAGATATATTGACGTTCTCAACACTTGGAATTCAAACGATTTGTGACCTACGTACAAGCTCAGAACGAAAATCACACCCGCCAAAGATCATGGAACATGACAAAATTGTTCATATCCCTATGCAGCCTGACAGCATGATGCCTAGCAAATGGACCATGTTTCGTATGCTAATAGCAGAAGGAAAATCTCTATCCTTTACACCGATCATGAAAGAAGTATATCAAAGCATGCTCTATGAGCGAAAAAAAGAGATTCAGCAATTGTTTACATTACTGTCCGATGAAAAAAATTATCCGCTTATGCTTCACTGTACAAGCGGAAAGGACCGTACAGGCTTTTTATCTGCTCTTATTCAATTAGCAGCGGGTGTGCCGGTGCATACCGTTTTAAGTGAATACATGCGTTCCAATGAAGGCGTGAAAATGCTAGTGAAAAGACAAGAACAATTTATTCGCATGATGAGTTTATATCGGGTGTCAAAAGAACAAATTCAGCCCCTCCTCGGTGTGCAACAAGATTATCTTGAAGATGTACTGAATGAGATGATGGATACATACGGAAATGCAGAGCGGTATTTAGTAGAAGCCTGCGACGTCCCTAAAGCTCAGCTGCTTAAAGTAAAAAACATCTTGCTTACACCATCTGCTGGCATTCCATCACAAAACGCAGAATAAACTTAATATGAGGTGATGCAAAACATGCTGAAAAAGATCAGTATGACGGTTCTGACACTAGTTTTCATGGGTGTCTTCTTATTGATTCCGTCTAGCAGTCTAGCTCGTTCGATGCCAAAAGGGAAGCTTGAGAGCACAAGAGAGATGCGTGCAGTGTGGGTCGCATCAGTTTATAACTTAGATTGGCCTTCAAAGAAAGGACTGCCCGCAGATGAGCAGAAACAAGAGTTCATTCAACTGTTAGACGACATCAAAGCGATGAATATGAACGCCGTCATCATGCAAATTAAACCAACAGCAGATGCCTTTTATCCATCAAAATTTGGTCCATGGTCTGAATATTTGACTGGTACACAAGGGAAAGACCCTGGATATGACTCGCTTGAATTTATGATAGAAGAAGCACATAAACGCGGTCTTGAATTTCATGCTTGGTTTAACCCTTATCGAATCACCATGAATCATACCGATCTCAACCGGTTATCAGCCGATCATCCTGCAAAAGCACACCCTGAGTGGACCATTGCCTACGGAAATCAGCTTTACTTTAATCCAGGCATTCCTGATGCTCAGGACTTCATTGTTGACGGGATAGAGGAAGTAGTGAAAAACTACGATATTGATGCAGTGCATATGGATGATTATTTTTACCCGAATAAAATCGCTGGTGTGCCATTTCCAGATCAAGAAACGTATGAAACTTACGGGCAGAAGTTCACTCATATAGAAGATTGGCGAAGAGATAATGTGAACGAGCTAGTGAAGCAGATCAATAACACCATTAAGAAAGAAAAACCGTATGTGAAATTTGGTATTAGCCCATTTGGTGTATGGCGCAACATAAAAGATGACCCAACCGGTTCAAACACAACTGCAGGGATGACCAATTATGATGATTTGTATGCTGATACAAGAGAGTGGATACAGCAGCACCATATTGATTATATCACCCCGCAAATTTATTGGAGTATCGGCTTTCAGCCCGCTGCCTATGATGTGCTGACGAAATGGTGGTCAAATGAAGTGAAGGGGCAGCCTGTTCACTTGTACATTGGTCAAGCGACGTATAAAATCAATCAAAACAGTGATCCTGCTTGGTCTGATCCTGAGGAGTATTTTCGCCAGATCGAGCTGAACAGGCAGTCACAGCTCGTACAAGGAAGCATGCATTTTAGTCTGAAAGATATCAATCGGAATCCCTTGAATGTAAAGAAACGATTAATAGAAGAAACCTATAGCAAACCGGCTATCATACCAGAGATGCCATGGCTTCATCAAAAAGCGCCAAAAAAACCAATCATTCAATCTGTGAAAAAGACAGAGGATGGTGCAGTTTTACAGATACAAAATGATCCGCGCTCTAGTGCATCCTATTATGCAGTCTATCGATTGTCGAATAAAGGGACATACGAATTTGTGCAAACGGTCAGAAAAGAAACAGGTTCCTTCACACAAACGAAAGACATTTTAGCAAATCAAAAGAAGAGCTATACCTATAAAGTGACGGCACTCAATCGCCTTCATCATGAAAGCAAACCTTCTACAAAAACAGTAAAATAACAAAGACAGCATAAATGAGGGGTTTCCTCCGTTTATGCTTTTTTGCTTTCTCTATTTTTCTACTATTTTTATTTTAATTTTCTGAATTCAATCAAGCTTGGCATGAAGAAGCTATTTCAATAATAAATATGATAGAAAAGCGCCAAAGGGGGAAGCAAAATGGATTTTGAATTAACGAAAGAGCAGCAAATGATCCGTCAGATGGTCAAAGAATTTGCAAAAACAGAAATTGCACCACACGCCCAAACAGTTGATGAACAGGCAGCATTTCCGGTGAACACATTTCAAAAAATGGGGGAGCTCGGTTTTATGGGTATACCCTTTCCAGAGAAATATGGAGGTTCTGGAGGAGATACGATCTCGTATGCACTGGCAGTCGAGGAAATTGGCAAGCAGTGTGCCAGTACAGGTCTAAGTTATGCCGCAGCGGTTTCCTTAGGCGCAAGTCCACTTTATTACTTCGGCACGGAGGAGCAAAAGATGGACCATCTTGTTCCATTAGCCTCTGGAACAGCGCTTGGCTCCTTCGGATTAACAGAACCAAACGCCGGATCAGATGCAAAAGGAACAAAAACAAAAGCCATTAAAGACGGACAAGAATATGTCATCAGTGGGGAAAAGTGCTGGATCACAAATGCCAATTATGCCAGAACGATTATTGTCACCGCTGTGACAGATCATGATGAAAACGGACGTCCAATCATCTCCGCCTTTATTGTGGAGAAAGGGCAAAAGGGACTTTCAATTACAAATCCATATGACAAAATGGGGGTTCGCGGTTCAGATACGGCTGAAATCATTTTAGACGAAGTGCGTGTACCAGCGCATCATATATTGGGAGACAAATCGAAAGGATTCAAGCAATTTTTATATACATTGGACGGCGGACGAATTTCCATTGCAGCCTTATCTGTCGGAATTGCACAAGCTGCACTTGATGCTTCACTTTCCTATGTAAAAGAAAGAAAGCAATTTGGAAAGACGCTCTCATCCTTCCAGGCCATTCAGTTTAAGCTGGCGGATATGGCGATGCAAATAGAGCTTGCAAGACAAATGGTCTGTAAAGCCGCTTGGCTGAAAGATCAAGGCAAACCATTTACAAAAGAAGCGGCCTATGCCAAACTGTTTGCTTCAGAAATGGCGACAAAAGCAAGTCTTGATGCTGTCCAAATTCATGGCGGAACAGGCTATATGAAAGAATGCGGTGTTGAACGGCTTGTGAGAGATGCCAAGCTCATGGAAATCGGAGAAGGAACCTCTGAAATTCAGCGGCTCGTGATCGCAAGACAGTTGTTAGCGTAATACCTTAATGAAAACGCTTACTACACATGAGGGAGGAAAGCAATGATGTCGATTCACCCGCAAACGATTGGCTCCCTATTAAGAGAAAAAAAAGAACAGCATCCAGCACATGAAGCCGTTGTTTACCCAGAACGTTCTTTACGTTATTCGTACGAAGCGTTTTATCAAGAGGTCAAGGCAACAGGTAAAGGTCTCATGGCATTAGGGGTTCAAAAGGGAGATCACATCGCCATTATGGCACCAAATATACCTGAATGGCTCATTCTTCAATTTGCCTGCGCCTCCATTGGTGCTGTTCTTGTCACTGTGAATACCAATTTTCAATCACAGGAACTCGCCTATTTACTCAAGCATTCTGACAGCAAAATGTTGTTTATTGTAGACGGCTTTAAAGAAACGTCCTATGTCAACATGCTTGAAGAGCTAATTCCAGAACTTCAAACCGCTCATCAAGAGGAGATCACTTCCACACAATTTCCTTATTTAAAAAGATGTATCTATATCGGTCAGCATGTACCAAACGGCATGCTCGGCTGGGATCGTCTTCAAGTGGCTGCCAAAAGAACCGAAGAGCTTGAATGGGAGAAGCGAATGAATGAGCTCACGCCTGATGACGTTATTAATATGCAGTACACTTCAGGCACAACCGGCTATCCAAAGGGCGTCATGCTCAGCCACACAAACATCGTCTGTAATGCGACTCAGATCGCAGATTGTATGAAATTAACAGAGCAGGACCGTATGTGTATCCCAGTGCCGTTTTTTCATTGCTTCGGCTCTGTTCTTGGTGTACTTGCTTGTCTCACAAAAGGGGGAACGATCATTCCACTTGAATCATTCCATCCAGAACGAGTCCTTCAAACAGTAGAAAAAGAAAAATGCACCGTTCTTCACGGTGTACCAACCATGTTCATCGCAGAGCTCGATCATCCAAATTTCCACTCTTATGACCTGTCCACATTACGAACGGGGATTATGGCCGGTTCACTCTGCCCATCCCACGTCATGAAAGCAGTCATTGAAAAAATGGGACTGAGAGAGCTCACGATTGCCTATGGTCAAACCGAAAGTTCACCCGTCATTACCCAAACAAGAACCGATGATTCGTTTGAAAGACGCGTTCAAACGGTCGGACGTGCGCTTCCTCAAATTGAAGTCAAAATTGCCTTACCAGGAACGTCAGAAGAAGTGCCAAGAGGACAGCAAGGGGAGCTTTGTACAAGAGGTTACCATGTCATGAAGGGCTATTATAAAAACGAAGAAGCAACAAATGAAGTCATTGATGAGGACGGATGGCTTCATACAGGGGATTTAGCTGAGATGGATCATGACGGTTATGTGAAAATCACAGGCCGGCTCAAAGATATGATCATCAGAGGCGGAGAGAATGTGTACCCAAAAGAGATTGAGGATGTCCTATACACTCACCCTGCCATTCTTGACGCACAGGTTGTTGGTATTCCTGACGAGACATACGGCGAGGAAGCAGCCGCATTCATTCGGCTAAAACAAGGGAAGTCGGTCTCAATTGAGACATTAACGAGCTATTGTCAGTCGCAAATGGCACGCTACAAAATCCCGAAATACTTTTTCATTACAGATGAGTACCCAATGACCGCCTCAGGCAAAATTCAGAAATTCCGCTTGAAAAAGCAGGCGCTTGATCTAATAAAGGAGTGAAAGCAGCGATGTTTGAACAAGTATTGATCGCCAATCGAGGCGAAATTGCCCGTAGAGTGATTCGGACATGTAAACGGCTCGGAATCAAAACCGTTGCCGTTTATTCAGAGGCTGATCAGCATGCACTTCATGTGCAAGAAGCAGACAGCGCCTATTATATCGGCGGCGCTAAAGTTTCTGAAAGCTATTTAAACATGGAAGCGATCATTAAGGTTGCCAAACAAACAAATGCTGATGCTATCCACCCAGGGTATGGTCTTTTATCAGAAAATGCGGCATTTGCTGAACGCTGCCGGAGTGAAGGCATTGCCTTTATTGGACCATCTGCACAAGTCATTCAGCAGATGGGAAATAAAATTGAAGCGAGAAAAACGATGGAACAAGCGGGCATCCCAATCGTTCCTGGTGTTTCAGCCCCACTCCATGATGCAGACGAAGGTGTTCATAAAGCACAGACACTCGGCTATCCCATTATGCTAAAAGCATCGAGCGGTGGCGGCGGGATTGGTATGCAGCTCGTCCGCAACGACGAAGAACTGCATCGAGCGTTTGAAGGAAATCAAAAAAGAGCACAAAGTTTCTTTCAAGACGGAACTTTATACATGGAAAAGGTGATTGAACACGCACGGCACATCGAAATTCAAGTTCTTTTTGATTCGTTCGGTCACGGCGTTCACTTATTTGAAAGAGATTGTTCACTCCAAAGAAGACATCAGAAAATTGTTGAAGAGGCACCAGCCGTCTGTCTTGAAGAAACGGTGAGACAGCAAATGGGACAGATGGCCGTCAAAGCTGCCAAAGCAATTGGGTATGAAAATGCGGGCACAATTGAATGTTTAGTCGATCAAAACCAGCAATTTTATTTCTTAGAAATGAATACGAGATTGCAAGTAGAACACCCGGTCACAGAAGAAATTACCGGGATTGACCTTGTCGAGGAGCAGCTAAAAATTGCCGCATTAGAGCCCCTGTCCTTCAGCCAAGAGGATATTCATCAAATTGGGCACGCGATTGAAGTTAGAATATACGCTGAAGACCCTGTGACATTTTACCCTTCGCCAGGCACGATCACTCGGCTTTCTACACCTGATGCCCCATATATCCGTCATGAGTCAAGCGTCACGAGCGGAAGTGTCATTACCCCATTTTACGATCCAATGATTGCGAAAATGATTGTGTACGGTGATACTCGAAAACTCGCCATAGAACGATTAAAAGCAGCATTACAAGCATATGAAATAGAAGGGATCAAAACCAATGTACCGCTTTTAAAGGAAATGGCCGAATCAACTGCCTTTTTACATGGCCGCATCACAACCGATTATCTGATGAAAAAAAGGGAGGAAAACCGTTCATGAAAACTGTCACGATACAAATGGCCGGAAACTTGTGGAAACTTCTTGTGAAACAGGGTGATGATGTGCAAAAAGGACAGGAAGTCGCCATCTTAGAATCGATGAAAATGGAGATTCCCATTGTTGCAGAAGAAGCAGGTGTAATCAGTAAAGTGTATAAGGCGGAGGGGGAATTTGTTGACGAGGGAGAGGTACTTTTAGAGCTGACAGAATAGGGGGAAAGCCGCATGGCATTACCAAAAAATGTGTTCATTAGAGAGGTCGGCCCGCGCGATGGACTACAAAATGAATCCGTTTGGCTGGACACAATGAAGAAGCGAACATGGATCCATTTACTCGAAGAAGCCCATCTTCCTTATATTGAAGTCACCTCATTTGTTCATCCGAAATGGGTTCCAGCCTTAAAAGACGCCAAAGAATTAGCCCAATCATTAAACAAAAAAGAGGATATCACCTATGCCGCACTCATCCCAAATGAAAAAGGATTAGCTCATTTTTTTGAAGCAAACCTTGAGGTAGGGGCTATGTTTATCTCATCGAGTGAGACACATAACAAAAAGAATATGAATCGATCTATACAGGAAACATTGCCTGTGATCAAACAAATGACAGCCGATTTAAAAGCAGAAGGACGGCAAACGCGGGCCTATATTTCAACCGTGTTTGGATGTCCTTATGAAAAACAAGTGCCGATGGACCAAGTGCTGCGATTAACGGAACAGCTGCTGTCCTTCGGCATTGATGAAATATCACTTGGGGATACCATTGGGGAAGCCCATCCGCTGCAAGTAGAAAGACGGTTAGACCTTTTACTTGAACGCTTTCCTGCTGATAAAATCGCACTTCATTTTCATGATACGAAAGGAATGGGGCTTGCCAATATTTATACAGCATTAAAAGCCGGCATCACCATATTTGATGCCTCTAGCGGGGGGCTTGGCGGCTGTCCTTATGCACCTGGCTCCAGCGGAAACGTGGCGACAGAAGACGTGGTGCACATGCTTCACAAACTCGGGATCGAAACAAATGTCGACCTTCCTCGCTTGATTAAAGCGGCTGAATGGATTGAAGCAAAAGTGGATCGAACCCTGCCAAGTCACTGTTTACGCGCTTTTCAGTCTCACACTACTTGATAAAGGGTGAATCACATGACTTCATTGATCAATTTTTCAATACAAGATCACATTGGCATCATGACATTAAATAGACCAGCACAAGCCAATGCTCTCTCCGCTGCTATGCTAGAGGAAATCAACCAAACGATTCAAGAAATCAAACATGATGCAAACATCCGCTGTTTGCTCATGACAGGAGCTGGCGCTAAAGTTTTTTGCGCAGGAGCAGACTTAAAAGAACGGCGATTGATGACAGAACAAGAAGCGAAAGAAGCCGTTCTGACCATTCAGCAAACCTTTACAGACATTGAATCTTTGCCTGTTCCTGTCATTGCCGTGATAAACGGACACGCACTTGGCGGAGGTCTTGAGCTCGCGCTCGCCTGTGATCTCCGCATCGCAAGAGCGGGTGCAGCGCTCGGCCTGCCGGAAACAGGACTAGCTATCCTGCCGGGAGCAGGGGGCACACAAAGACTTTCGCGCCTGATCGGACCCGGGAAAGCGAAAGAAATGATCTTCACAGGCACTTCTTTACGAGCAGAAGAAGCCGTTCAAATTGGGCTGATTGAACGTATCTCTACAGCCGATTCACTGATGAATGATGCCATCACACTCGCAAAACAAATCACCAAAAATGGGCCAATCGCTTTAAAAGAAGCAAAACAAGCCATTCAATCCAGCCTTGATCACGATTTACAAACAGGGCTGACGAAAGAATACGAAGCTTATCTGCGGCTTATTCATACAGAAGATCGACTAGAAGGTCTCAAGGCTTTTCAAGAAAAACGAACGCCTTATTACAGAGGGAAATAGCAAGAAAGGGGAATGTTTATGATCGAAGAATATGAATTAAAAAAACAACGAATTGAAAAGGGCGGGGCAGAACGCTACCATCAAAAAAACAAAGAAAAAGGAAAATTATTTGTCCGTGATCGGCTCCATTTGTTGTTAGATGAGGATTCTTTCATTGAAGATGCCATGTTTGCAGAGTGCAAAGATGAACATTTACCAGCAGATGGTGTCGTCACCGGAACCGGGCGTATGAATGGGCAGACTGTTTGTGTCATGGCAAACGACTCTACGGTTAAAGCAGGATCGTGGGGCGTCAAAACAGTAGAAAAAATCATTCGAATTCAAGAAACGGCCGAGAAGCTCAATTGTCCGATGCTGTATCTAGTCGATTCAGCGGGTGCAAGAATCACTGATCAAATCGCAATGTTCCCAGGCAGAAGAGGAGCAGGGCGCATTTTTTATAACCAAGTCAAGCTGTCTGGGCGCATTCCTCAAATTTGTTTACTATTCGGTCCTTCTGCAGCCGGTGGTGCGTATATCCCTGCTTTTTGTGACATTGTCGTCATGGTCGAAGGAAATGCCTCTATGTATTTAGGCTCGCCGCGAATGGCTGAAATGGTGATCGGTGAAAAAGTATCACTTGAGGAAATGGGCGGTGCGAAAATGCATTGCAGCATTTCTGGATGCGGAGATATATTAGCCAAAACAGAGGAAGAGGCCATTCAAATTGCACGTGATTATTTAACCTATATGCCTGCCAACTATACAGAAAAACCAAAAACGACAGCAGCAAAAGCACCTAAACCATCTGAAACCACCATCCAAGACTTAATCCCTAAAGGCCAGAATACCCCATTTGATATGTATCAACTCATCGATTTACTGATTGATGAAGGGTCATTTTTTGAAATCAAAAAGCTGTTTGCCGCAGAGTTAATTACCGGCTTTGGCAGAATGAACGGTCAGCCTGTCGGTCTCATTGCCAATCAGCCAAGGGTCAAAGGCGGCGTATTATTCCACGACTCAGCTGATAAAGCCGCCAAGTTTATTCAGCTCTGTGATGCCTTTCATATCCCGCTGCTCTTTCTTGCGGACATACCAGGATTTATGATTGGAACAAAAGTGGAACAAGCCGGCATTATTCGTCATGGGGCAAAAATGATCTCCGCTATGTCAGAAGCGACCGTTCCGAAAATATCCGTCATCGTCCGTAAAGCATACGGAGCAGGACTATATGCAATGGCAGGCCCTGCTTTTGAGCCAGACTGCTGTCTCGCTCTTCCATCGGCGCAAATCGCTGTGATGGGTCCAGAAGCCGCTGTAAATGCCGTCTATGCAAATAAAATTGCAGAACTACCGCCCGAAGAGAGGGCTTCATTTATACAAGAGAAACGGAAGGAATACCAGGAAGATATGAATATCTATGAGCTTGCCTCTGAAATGATTGTCGATGGCGTCATCCCATTTGACCGTCTCAGAACGGAACTTTGTCATAGATTACTAGCCTATTCATCAAAAAACATGACATTTACGAAACGAAAACATCCGGTCTATCCGGTCTAAAGGGGGCAGACCTCATGATCAACCTGAAACCAGAATGGATACCGGAAGAAAAGCAGAGCCAAAAAACACGTTTGCATCAGTGGATGAAATCTCTTGGTTTTTCTACGTATGACTCATTCTATCAAGCCAGTATTGCACGCACAGACTGGTTTTGGAGAGAAGCGGAGAAGGCGGTCGGCATTCAGTGGAAAAAACCATATGAAGCGGCATTAGGTCACCACTCATTGATGTGGCCGAAATGGTATCAGGGCGGCACACTAAACATCACCGAAACGGCTGTGGACAAATGGGCTGAAAAAGAAGAGACGAGGCATCAGCCTGCCATCATTTGGAGCAATGAAGCCGGTGAAGAAAAGAAATGGTCATTTCTCGAACTTCAAGAGAAAGTGAGCCGTCTTGCAGCTGGCTTTTTGAAAGAAGGACTTCAAAAAGGGGATGTAGCCATCATCTATATGCCAATGCTTCCAGAAACGGTCGCCGTCATGCTTGCCTTTGCAAAGATTGGTGTTATTTTCAGCCCAGTCTTCTCAGGCTATGGAAGCGAGCCACTCGCTGTACGCATTCGTGCGTCAGGCGCATCCATTGTCGTCACAGCGAATGAAATGATGCGGCGAGGGAAAACGATCAACATGCGGGAATGTGTGGCGGATGCCATCAACAAAACCACAACTGTGCAAAAAGTGATTGTGCACACTTCCTCTCATACCGGATATCAGGACGATGTCCTGCTGAATGATTTGTTAAAAGAACAGCCGTTCACCGGCGCGACCTATGTCACAAATGAAGACCCGCTGATGATCTTGTATACGTCAGGCACAACCGGCACACCAAAGGGAGCCGTTCATACACACGCAGGCTTTCCGATAAAGGCAGCTTTTGATGCTGGGCTATGTATGGATGTGGCAAAAGGAGACCGGCTGTTTTGGCTGACTGATATGGGCTGGATGATGGGGCCATTCCTCGTCTTTGGCGGCTTGATCAATGGAGCTGCCATCGTTTTATATGACGGCGCTCCCGATTATCCAGATGAGCAGCAGCTCTGGTCATTCATCCACGAGAAGAAAGTCACTCATTTTGGACTTTCCCCTACATTTGTTCGTTCTGCGATGCAGCAAACGATTGATGGGGTCGAACTATCGCATGTCAAAGCCATTATTTCTACAGGGGAACCATGGAATGAAGCTCCGTGGCAATGGTTATTTCACACCATTGGTCAAAAGAACATTCCAATCTTAAATTATTCAGGAGGAACCGAGGTTTCTGGTGGCATTGTAGGCAGTACGCTGCTTCGCCCCATCAAACCGATTCTCTTTAATGCGGCGATCTTAGGAATGGCGGCAGATGTATACAATGAAGCTGGGCAAAGCGTGATGAATGAAGTAGGGGAGCTTGTGGTGAAAAAGCCATGGGTCGGCATGACATGTGGTTTTTGGAACGAACCGGAGCGTTATGAAGATACTTATTTCAAACGATTTGACGGTGTATGGACACACGGAGATTGGGTCATGCAAACAGAGGACGGAGAATTCCACATCACCGGCAGATCGGATGATGTCATTAATACAGCAGGGAAACGCATCGGGCCAGCTGAAATTGAATCCATCCTTACCTGGCATCCTGCCGTGCATGAAGCCGCTGTGATTGGGGTAAAGGATGAGGTGAAAGGGGAGGCGCTCGTCTGTTTCATCGTGACCAGTCCGCATGCTTTTGAAGAAGCTGCCCTTATCCAAGAGCTTTCAGCCCATGTTGGTTCACATGCCGGAAAAGCGCTCACACCAAAAGAAGTTCATCTCATTTCAGCTTTGCCGAAAACAAGGAATGGAAAAATCGTACGACGTTTACTTAAAGGGGCGTATGAAGAGCAGCTTTCACCCGATCTATCTTCATTAGACAATCCAAATGTATATAAGAGTCTGACCGAATACTTGAATAAGAAACAGAAAAAATAAAAAAGACAGGATGGTTCCTGTCTCTTTTTATTGCACATGAAAATTCGTTCCATCTGTTGTCTCTTTCACAATCCCTGCCCGAATGACAAAATCGCCGAAATGTTCATTTTCTTCTCGTTCTTTTGCGTAGCGGGGGAGAAGAGAGCCAAGTTCTTTTAGAATGTCTTCCTCACCCACATTTTCACGGTATAATTTACTTAATCTGCTGCCATCAAATGCGGCACCGAGATACATATTATACTTACCAGGTGATTTTCCGATAAATCCAATCTCTCCAAGCGCATGACGAGCACAACCATTTGGACAACCAGTCATTCGAATGGTGATTTCTTTATCACTTAATCCATTTTCTTCAACAATGTCTTCGATTTTATCAATCAATCGTGGAAGGTAGCGCTCTGCTTCAGCCATCGCTAAACCGCATGTTGGCAAAGATACACAAGCCATTGAGCTGCGGCGCAGGGCAGAGTGCTGCTGGCCGTCTGATAAGCCAAACTTCTGAATGAGCTGTTCGATTTGTTTCTTTTTATGAGTTGTCACATTCCCAATGATTAAATTTTGATTGGCGGTTAAACGGAAGTCACCTGTATGAACTTTGGCGATTTCGCGGATGCCTGTCATCAGCGGATAATCATCATAATCTGTGATGCGTCCCCCTTCTACAAACATCGTATAATGCCATCTGCCATTGATGCCTTTTACCCAGCCATAACGGTCACCGTTATGATCAAAGTGATAATCCTTTGCCTCTAAAAGAGTAAACCCAAGACGGCGCTCAAGCTCTTCTTTTACATTCTCAAGACCAAGGCGGTCCACCGTATATTTAAAGCGGGCATTTTTTCGCACGGAACGGTTTCCGTAGTCACGTTGAATGGTGATGACTTGTTTGGCAATTTCTACGACCTGTTCAGGTGTACAAAAGCCGATGACCTTTGCAAGCTGCGGATAAGTCGCTGTATCACCATGCGTCATACCCATTCCGCCGCCAATTGCGACATTAAAACCGACCAGTTGATCGTTTTCGATAATGGCAATAAAACCTAAATCCTGCGAAAAGACATCAATATCGTTAGCGGGAGGGACCGCCACACCAATTTTGAATTTCCTTGGCAAATAAAGCGGACCATACATCGGTTCAACTTCCGTATCTGGCGTTGCCGCAACCTTTTCCTCATCAAGCCAAATTTCGTGATAAGCTCTTGTTTGCGGGAGCAGGTCATCACTTAATTTTTTCGCCAGCTCGTATACATCATGGTGCACTTCTGATTGATAGGGGTTTGATGTACACATGACATTCCGGTTCACGTCGCCGCAAGCAGCGATTGTATCAAGCATAGTAGAATGAATGTCTTGAATGGTTTTTTTCATATTCCATTTTAAAATACCGTGAAGCTGAAAGGTTTCACGAGTCGTCAGCTTTAACGTACCGTTTCCGTATTTGTGAGCAAGCTCATCCATCACAAGCCACTGCTTAGATGTGGCGATTCCGCCAGGCAGACGGACACGCAACATAAATTGATAGGCAGGCTCAAGCTTTTGTTTTTGTCGTTCATTTCTCAGATCACGATCATCTTGTAAGTAGCTGCCGTGATGCTTCATCAGACGGTTGTCATCATCCGGAATTCCCGCTGAAATCGGATCAAGCATCACTTCTTTTAACGTACCCCGTAAATAATCACTTTTTTCTTTGATTTCCTCTACGTCGCTCGGAGGTCCATCCGGCGCTGTTAATGCTGTCTTCACCATGTAAGTAAAAGCTCCTTTCTTTCAAGCATCAAATCAATAAACGTCACGCTGATAGCGTTTTTGCTGCTGTAAGTTGGCAAGATAGCTTTCTGCTTTTTCTTTGCTCATCGCACCTTCTTCTTGAATAATGGATAGAAGGGTATTGTGGACATCATGCGCCATATGCTTTTCATCTCCGCAAATATAGACGTAAGCACCTTGCTCAAGCCATTCAAATAATTCTTTGCTTTGTTTCTTCATTTGGTGCTGGACATACACTTTTTCCTCAGTATCTCTTGAAAAAGCCACGTCCATTTTCGTTAAGACGCCGTCCTTTAACCACTTTTGCCATTCCGTTTGGTATAAGAAATCCGTCACAAAATGCTGATCACCGAAGAATAACCATGACTTTCCGTTTGCACCCAGTTCCTCACGTTCCTGCATAAATGAACGGAAAGGGGCGATGCCTGTGCCTGGTCCTACCATAATGATCGGTGCATCTGGATCTTGAGGAAGCTTAAAGTTTTGGTTGTGCTGAATATAAACAGGTAACGTATCACCTGGCTGCAGGCGCTCTGCACATAAAATCGAACAGACACCTTGGCGTTCTCTGCCGTGCGCATCATATCTGACAGCCCCTATCGTCAAATGAACCTCTTCGTCATTTGCCTTGAGACTGCTTGCAATGGAATAAAGGCGTGCAGGGATTTTTCTTAAAAGGGCTGTGAAATCTGCGGCGGTTCCTTCAAAAGGACCGAAATCACGAGCCGCATCTACTAAGTCCCGGCCTGCGATATATTCTTTCAGTTTTTCTTCGTTTCCTTCTTCTAAAAGGGCATGCAAGGATTCGCTTTTTGTCAGTTCAGCGATCTTTTGAAGAAGTGGTTTTGTTAAAACCGTGATCTCAAAATGCGAGGTGAGTGCTTCTTTTAAAGGAAGAGTGTCTCCATTTTTATGAACGGTGACGGATTCTTCTGCATTCCACCCGCATGTTTGAATCAGTTCGTCGACAAGCGCAGGATCATTTGTCGGATAAATGCCAAGGCTGTCACCTGGCTCATACACGAGACCTGAACCTTCAAGCGAAAGCTCTAAGTGACGTGTTTCTTTATTAGATCCACGCCCATTTAAGTTGATATTTTCAAGAACTTCAGCATAAAAAGGATTCGTTCTTGAATATTCAGAAACGGCCGTACTGTTGGCTCCCGCTGATTCTTGCGGCAGTGAGACAGCTTCACCTTCACTCAAAGAAGAGGCAACACCTTGAAGCCATTCTGAAAACGGCTCATCATAATCAAGGTCACAGTCCACTCGGTCAAACAGGCGAGTACCGCCAAGCTCTTGGAAGCGTTCATCAAATTCTTTTCCTGTCTGACAGAAGAATTCGTATGAGCTGTCACCTAATGAAAGGACAGAAAAGCTTAAATGATCGAGCTTTGGCGCACGTCTGCCGTGAACATATTCATGGAACGAAAGGGCATTATCCGGCGGATCTCCTTCGCCATGTGTGCTGACAATGACCAGTAAATTGTTTATTTTTTTCAGATTATTCGGTTTAAAATCGGACATAGAAGAGAGCGTCACTTGAAAGCCTTTCTCTTCAAGATGCTGGGCTGTCTTTTTTGCTAACCCTTCGGAATTGCCTGTTTGCGACCCATAAAGCACGGTCACATCTTTGCTCACAGGCTGTACAGGTGCTGCGGCAGAAGGCGCCGGAGTGACAGCTTCTGAGCCGGCAAGCGCTGCCTGCGCTGATAAATAACCAGTAAGCCAAATTTTTTGCTGATCTGTTAAAGTCGGAAGCAGCTGATTGAGTAACTCTGCCTGCTCCTGGCTAAACGGACTGTTCAATACATGAAGTTGCAACAATATCCACCTCACAAGGAATATAAACATAGATTAATTCGATAGGAATTATATATATAGGTTCAATTTGAACTTTACCGAAAGTTTGCCATTAAGTAAAATATATAATATTGATTGTCATGATTAAGATTTCTAATGACAAAACACGGATGAATAGGGGAGAGGGCACAAAAAAAGGAAAACGGATCACCGTTTTCCTCTTTTTCGCCTGACTTACGCCGTTGGAAGTCCCATCACAGCTTTCACTTCTAAATATTCCTCGATACCGAAGTCTCCCCATTCTCTTCCGATACCTGATTGCTTAAAGCCTCCAAATGGGGCAAAGTAATCTGTTTCTGCATTGTTAATGGTGATTTGACCGGCACGAATATGTTCAGCGACATATTTTAATGTTTTTTCATCTTGACCAACAACATACCCGGCAAGACCATACACTGTATCGTTGGCGATCTCAAGGGCATGATCGAGGTCTTGATACGTGATCACACTCATGACTGGCCCAAAGATTTCTTCTTGTGCAATGGTCATATCATTTTTCACATTGGTGAAAATGGTATGCTTGGCGAAATATCCTTTATCGATTCCGTCTGGCTTTCCAGTTCCCCCAGCAAGAAGGGTAGCACCTTCTTCGATTCCTTTTTCAATATAAGATTGCACCGTATCCCACTGCTTTTTAGAAACAAGCGGGCCAGTAGCGTGATCTTCTCTCGGATCACCAACTGTAAACTTCGGCAGGGCGTTCAGCAGCGCCTTTTCAAACTTGTCTTTCATTGATTCTGGAATCAGCACACGTGTAGCTGCAGAGCATACTTGACCTGTGTTCATTGCAATATGATGAATAGCTGTTTCTGCTGCTTCGTCCACATCTGCATCGTCTAAGACGATAAGAGGGGATTTTCCGCCAAGCTCAAGTGCTACTTTCTTCACATTGTCCGCTGCGTTTTCCATAATTTTAGAGCCGACGGCACCTGATCCTGTAAATGAAACGAAGTCAATATCAGGATGTGAGCTAATGCCGTCACCAATCACGTCACCCGTTCCGTTTACTAAGTTGAAGACTCCTTTCGGTACACCTGCTTCATCAATAATGTCTGCAAGAATCATCGCAGCAAAAGGGGTAATTTCTGCTGGTTTTAAGACAACTGTTGAGCCTGCCGCAATGGCACCCGCAATTTTAAGAGATGTCTGATTCGTCGGGAAGTTCCACGGTGTAATCAATCCGCTGACACCAATTGCTTCTTTTATAATCGAATGTCCACCGCGGTCTTCGGTAAATGTATAAGATTTCAGTGCTTCCGCTGCTTTAGAAAAATGTTCATAACCCATTTTGTAATGAACTTCTTCGGACACTTTCAGCGGTGCACCAAGCTCTTTTGTCATCACTTCTACAAGTTCATCCTTGCGTTTTTCGTACCCGCGCACAATGTTTTCCAGCATTTCTACTCGTTCATTTCGAGATGTTTTTGAGAAAGAAGGGAAGGCGGCTCGAGCTGCTTTGACAGCTTGATCTAAATCTTCTTTCGTTCCTAAACTAATGGTGCCAATGACTTCCTCTGTCGCAGGGTTAATGACCTCCGTCGTTTCGTTTCCTGTTGATGCGACCCATTCTCCATTAATAAAGTGTTTCTCTTGATTTCTCATTCTGACATGTCTCCTTTTTATATGTGATTCAATCCAATATTCTGTTTTCAGCTCATATAAAACTGTACCCACTGTGAAAAATCTAAAACAGAGAAACTGCATGAGAAAAAGTTTCTGATATAATACGCAAAGTGGGACATATGTCCTTTTCAACATGAGGGCATCTATCATTTAATGGAACTAGACTGAAAAAAGAAGGAGCTTTTGAACGAATGAAAGGTGTTATTTTTGCATTATTAGGAGGAGCTTGTATTACACTGCAAGGCGTAGCCAACGCCAGAATTAGTCAAGATATCGGGACGTGGCAGGCGGCAACGATCACGCAGCTGACAGGGTTTATCATCTCTCTCGTCATTTTACTCATCGTACGGGATGGCCACTTTAAGGAATACAAAAAAGTGCAGCCGCTTTATTTAATTGGAGGTGCATTTGCAGCCATTATTATCTTTAATGAGGTCACTGCCATTCAAATCATTGGTGTGACACTCACCATCGCTGCTTTACTTATCGCACAGCTTGCGTTTACCTTTGCCATCGATGCAAAAGGATGGTTTGGTGTTCAGAAGAAAAAAATGAAATGGCCCCATTATGCAGGCATCTTTTTAATGATTGCAGGCGTCATCATCTTAAAACTATAAAGGAGGGCATCAGATGGAGGAGCTGCATGATGAATCTCTTTTTTCCTCTTATATGAAGACGCATCAGTTACAGAATGTCTTTCATCAAAAACTCATCTCACATGTGAGCTTGTGGCGCTATCAGCAAGGTGAGCTGATTTGTTCAAAAGGGGATAAAAGGGAGTATATGTACTTGCTGGTGAAAGGAAAATTAAAGATTTTCACCACCACAAAGGAAGGAAAAACATTTATTCTTTGCTTTAAAAACCCTCTTGAAGCGATTGGAGATATTGAATACGTTCAGCAGACAGATATGGTCAATACAGTTGAAGCCGTTACAGAAGTACATATGCTCAGGATTTCTCATCAAGCCCTCATGCGGCATGCAAAGGACGATCCTCGAGTTTTAACCTTTTTGCTCAAGGGCATCACAAACAAATTTTATACAAAATCAAATGATTTAAGCTTTCACCTTTTATACCCTGTAGAGGTCAGGCTTGCAAGCTATTTATTGTCTGTTTTAACAAGTGATGATGACGCACGCGCACGCACGCTTCGCCTCACGGATGCAGCGAGCTTAATTGGAACAAGCTACCGCCATATTAATCGGGTCATTCAGCAGTTCCAAGAAAAAGGGCTGATTGAAAGGCGAAGAGGAAAGATTACGATTTGTGATCAAAAAGGGCTTTTAGAAATAGCAGAACACAACATTTATGAATAGAAGAAACGAAGGGACTTATATATGATCATAGGAATAATATTAGCTGTCACTGCTGGGGCACTTGTCAGCTTACAAACCATTTTTAATAGTAAAGTCAATGAGCATACAGGCTCTTGGTCAACAACGACGCTAGTTCTAGGAATGGGCTTTATCGCTTCACTTCTGATGGGTCTTTTGTTAGAAGGAACCGGCATGTTTCAATTAAGGCATATGGAAGCCTGGTACTGGATAAGCGGAGCCATCGGGGTAGGCGTTGTCATCTGTCTTGTTCAGAGCATCAAACGTCTCGGTCCCACTTATGGAATCTCGATTGTTCTCACCTCCCAGCTAGGTTGTGCGCTTCTATTTGATTCGCTTGGCTGGCTTGGGTTAGAAAAAGTAACATTTTCTTTTACAAAATTATTAGGTGTACTTGTCATTGTGGCAGGAATCCTCGTATTTAAGTTAACCAAGCTTGAACCAATAGAAGAGGAGCAGTCCAGAGAAAAAGGGCTGCCACAAAAGTAGCTGCCCTTTTATTTAAATCAACCGCCGCCATAAAACCGTTATGGTAGATAAACCAGTTAAAAGGAGACTTTTCATGAAAGGCTTTTTTTTCTGTCCATAGTCGCTTGCTTTATATTCTGTTCGATCTTTCGCTACGAGAACACTATAAGCGATTTTTCGTTCGATTGCTTCCGTAAGAGATAACGCAAATGGTGCACTATCAATCACCAAAATCGATTCAGTATTTAAAAAGCTGGATCTTGCATCTAGATTATATGTTCCAATAATACTTAAGTTATCATCAATGACCATTGATTTGGCGTGAATTGAATACGGACCTTGATATTCATACAAATGAACACCTGTTTTCATCAATTCCTTTTTCGTGCTTAAATATCCTGCAAATGCTAAAGGGTTTGGTGTCGCTGTAAGAGAATTCGTCACGATCGTCGTTTGAATATCACTTGGTAATGGCGTGAGCCCGTCTTTCATTGGCCGTGTCGGTATGACATAAGGCGTCTGGATAAGAACCGAACGCTTTGACCGCTGTGCGAGATCGTTTAACTTTTTCAAGACGAGCGGACGTTTATTTAAGCGTTCCACTGGATTTGTGAAAAATGCAATCTGTTTTGCACGAATGGCGTCTTTTGCCCAATCATATGTGGACATGACAAAGGGTTCTTTTGTACGAATGGCTTCCTGATAAGATCGAAGCAGCTGTTTTCTTAACTTTTTTCCTTTTTTCGCTTTTGCCTTGGAAAATACATCTTTTGTTCTTTTCGTAAAATCATGATTCCACAAATAAACGAAATACTGCTCCATTTCATCTAATACTTTTCCTTTTTTGGCGTTGTACAGCAGCACATCTCGGTCATACGCAAAGTCTTTCGGCGGCTGATCTGCAAAGTATTTATCACCAATATTTCTGCCGCCCATGACAGCGACCCTGCCATCTGCCAAAAGAAGCTTATCGTGAAGGCGGTTATGCCACGTCCATGGCTTGAACAAACGAAAAGGCTCATAAAAACGAATGGCCATATTCGGATGATTCGCCACAGCATAACGCAAATGCTTCAGCGGTCCACGCAGGCTATGGCAAATGCCATCTAACAACAGCTGAACTTTTACTCCTCGATCAGCCGCTTCAATTAAAGCACCAAGCACCCATTCGGCGGTTTTTCCTTTTTGAATGGAATAATAACTCAAACGAATGTTCTTTTCAGCCTCTCGAATCATTTGAACTCTCACTTGACCTGATTCAAATCCGTCATCAAGCAGCATGACTTGATTTATGCCTTGGTCGTCTCCTGAGATAGAAGAGGCTTTATAGATGCAATGTTCTTTACATGTTTTTTGAAACGGTAAATAAAACAAGACAAATGCGGTCAAAAATACATACACCACATATAAAAGGATCAGAAAAAACAAGAATTGAAGCACAGTGATCAACTCCTTTCACACAAACCGTTCTTTTTCTTAGTTTATGTTAAAAACAAAATTTCACTCATCCAGCTTTCCCAATGAAAAATACAGGATAAAAGAATCACCTTGTTTTCATAGGGCATTTAATTATAGTATGAAATGAGTAAGGGGGAATCGCATTGAATGAACCATTATTTAATATACCAAGTGATGTGTACCAAACGTTAAGTGAAACAGAACGTTATTTACTGCATTATATTCACCAGCATTTAGAGGATATCTCCACCTTATCCATCGTCACATTAAGTGAAAGAGCCAACGTGTCGACAGCGACCATTGTCAGACTGATGAAGAAAATCGGATACAACGGCTATACATCCTTTAAATATCGATTGAAACAAGAAAAGAAAATGACAGATGATAGTGATCAACTAAAAAATATTGACGAAGACATCAAACTAGCCATTCGAAAAAATGAAGAAGAGGTCTTAAAGACGATTCAACTGCAAAGTATTGGGCAAATTGAGGATGCGGTTCAAAAGATCCATGATGCGGACAAAATTTATATTTTTGGCAGAGGCTTTTCAGAGATGATCGCCAAAGAGATGACCATCAAATTGCAGCTCATCGGAAAAACATGTGAAGTTCATGACGACCCGAATATCATTCGGCTCAAATCGCGTGACATTGATAAAAACGAACTTGCCATCTTTGTTTCATTAAATGGAGAAACGTCAGAACTAGTGGAAGCCTGCCAAAACCTCAGTATGAAGCAGGTCACGACCATTACGGTCACAACTAGAATTGATTCTACATTAAGTAAAATATCAGATATGACACTCGTCGGATATAAAGGGGAACAATCATTCTTCCCAGATTATGAAGTCAGGTCCCGCCTGTCGCTTCATGTCATTGCCCGCATTTTACTAGACGCCTATGTGATTCGGATGAAATAAACACTCAAAAAGCCTTCTACACTTTATGATGGGAGGCTTTTTACCGTGAAAACCTTTACACAATCTGAAAACATTTTCACTGAATCGTATGAGATACTTTCTTTAGAGAAAAGAAAGAAGGTGAAACCAATTGATTTATACCTGCACCTTAAATCCTGCTATTGACCTATATATTGCATTAAAAGAAATGCGGGCAGATACAGTCAACCGCACTGAAGATGAGGATTATCAGCCGAATGGAAAAGGTGTTAATGTGTCCATTATGCTAAAGAAATATGGCTTCACCAGCACTGCATTAGGATTTATTGCTGGGTTTTCAGGTTCATATATTGAACAATCGTTAAAAGATCTCTCCATTCAAACCGATTTTATCCCAGTGGATGGGATTACACGCATTAATGTATTTATTAACACAACGGAAGAATACAAGCTTGTGAATCAAGGACCTGCTATTGAGGCAAAAGCGCTTGATGCCTTTCGCGAAAAAATCTCGACCATTCCAAAAGGCAGCATCTTCATTATGTCAGGCAGTCTGCCTAAAGGCGTTCCTGCTAGCATTTTCTCAGAGATAGCCGCTATTTGTCATCAAAACAACGTGAAATTTATTTTAGACACAAGCTCTAAAGCGGTTTTAGAAACACTTCAATACAAACCATATTTACTAAAACCAAATGAAGAAGAGATTGCCGCATTTTTTGGGAAAACCCACCGTTTATCAGAAACAGAACTCGTTGAATCAGGACGAAAGCTGATCGAGATGGGTGCAGAGCAAGTACTCATTTCCCGAGGAGGAGAAGGAGCTCTATTCCTTACAAACGAAGCCGTATTAAAAGGAAATGCACCAATAGGAACGGTCGTAAACACGGCTTGTTCTGGTGATGCCATGCTCGCTGCATTCCTAAGTAAACAGCTGGAAGGACAACCTCATGAAGAATGCTTACGATACGGCATTGCAACAGGGGCATCTACCGCCTTTTCAAAAGGGTTAAGTGATTTACATGACATTGATTTATTAATTGAGCAAATACACATTCAGAACATATAAGGGGGAGTTCACATGAGCCGCAAGAAAATTGTCGCTGCCACTGGCTGTCCAACAGGCATTGCGCACACATTTATGGCAGCTGAGGCATTAAAAATCGCAGCTGAGCAATTAGGGGTCGACATCAAAGTTGAAACGCATGGTCAAGTAGGAATTGAAAACGCTTTAACGGATCAAGACATTTTGGAGGCCGATGGGGTCATTGTCGCTGCTGACAAAGATGTGAATACAGATCGCTTTCACGGCAAACCACTGATTGAAGTGCCTGTAGCCAAGGGGATTCGCACACCAAACGAACTGATTCAAGGCATTATCAATGGAGAAGCCCCCGTTCATCAAGTGAAAGGAAGAGCTTCTGGAACAGAAACAACATCTGCGCCTTCATCAGCTCAACAAAAGTCAGCGAATAAGTGGATACACACCATCTACAAACATTTAATGAACGGTGTATCACATATGCTTCCATTTGTTGTTGGAGGCGGGGTCTTAATTGCTTTATCTTTTCTATTCGGTATTTACTCAGCTGATCCTCAGCATGAAACGTATCATCCGTTTGCTGCCTACTTGAAAAACATTGGCGGGCTCGGCTTTAGCTTAATGGTACCTATTTTAGCAGCATTTATCGCTGATTCAATCGCGAAACGCCCAGGGATGGTTGTCGGATTTATCGGTGGCTTGCTTGCAAACGATGGAGGCGCTGGATTCTTAGGTGGTATTATCGCAGGTTTTGCAGCAGGGTATATCATCGTACTTCTTCAATTCCTGCTTCAAAAATTACCAGCATCACTAGACGGATTAAAATCAATTTTCATCTATCCTGTCATTGGTATTTTCTTAATTGGGGCTGTCATGACCCCGCTATTAGTTCCAATTACAGGGCTAAATAATTCATTAATGGATTTTCTCTCATCAGTTCAATCCACAAATCCATTGCTTTTAGGTTTAATTGTTGGAGCCATGTGTGGATTTGATATGGGAGGACCTTTTAACAAAGCAGCCTATGTCACAGGAACGGCTTTACTCGCAGAAGGTAACCTTTACTTCATGGCAGGGGTGTCAGCAGCATGTATCACACCGCCGCTTATCATCGCAATTGCCACAACGATTTTCCGAAAACATTTTACACCACAAGAACGAAATGCTGGGATGATCAACTATATTCTCGGAGCGACTCATATTACCGAAGGAGCCATTCCATTTGCAGCAAAAAACCCAGTCGTTGTACTGCCAATTATCATGTTTGGTTCCGCCATCTCTGCTATATTGACGTATCTGTTTGGCGTACAGGTTCCAGCTCCGCATGGCGGATTCCTTGTCCTTCCAGTCGTCACAGGTGCATTCCAGTGGGTACTATCCATACTCATCGGATCACTTGTAGGTGCGATTCTATACGGACTTTACCGCAAGAAAATAGACAAACCCGCAGTTTAATAGGGAGGAAGAGAAATGATGGAACATATTTATATGAATCTACATGAAACCGCTTCTTCACAGGCTGGCGTTTTCGCAGCCATAGCTGACATTGCCTCTAAAGCAGGGATTTGTACATCTCCTGAGGCTGTCAAAAAAGGACTAGCTGAAAGAGAAGCTCTTAGTACAACCGGCTTTCAAGATGGATTTGCCATTCCGCATACACAGTCAGACACCATCACAAAACCGGCACTCGTCATCGTCCGTACAGAAACCGGAATCGAATGGGACGCTTTTGATGGAAAGCCTTGCTTTTTCTTCTTATCCTTACTCATTCCAAAAAGTGAAGCAGGAACCACTCACTTACAAGCACTTTCTGCTCTTTCACGCGGATTAATGGATGAAACGAAACGGCAAAAACTGCTCGAAACAAGAACAAATGAAGAAATGCTCGCTGTATTAAAAACAGATATTTTGACGAGAGAGGATGTTTGACCATGCCTTTACTTTCCACAACACCTATGCTTGAAGCAGCAAAAAAAGAAAAATACGGAATTGTCGCATTCAATGTACATTCCTTTGATAGTATTTACTGGGTACTCGAAACGGCAGCTGAATTAAAATCACCTGTCATTTTGCAAACAACGGTTGGCACGGTCCAATCGCTTGGCGCAAAAGCCATTGCAGATACAGTAAAGGCGGCAGCTGATCAATACCAAATACCAATCGGCCTTCATCTCGATCATTGCACTGATTTTGATGTGATTCTTACTTGTATACGAGCGGGATATACATCCGTTATGATCGATGCTTCCATGCATTCATATGAAGAAAATGTACGCCGCACAAAAGAAGTGGTGGACCTTGCCTTAAAAGTAGGTGTGAATGTAGAAGCCGAGTTAGGCAAGGTAGGCGGGGTAGAAGATGATATTGTCGTGGATGAAAAGGATGCTCAAAAAGCCATTCCATCAGAATGCCGTCAATTTGTAGAAGATACTAGTGTACCTACTTTAGCACCTGCGATCGGCACGGCCCACGGCATTTATAAAGGGGTGCCGGATATCGACTTTGACCGCATTGAACAAATTGCAGCGCTTGTCGATGTGCCGCTTGTCCTTCATGGTGGTTCAGCTGTACCAGATGAGGATGTCAAAAGATGTGTCGCACTCGGTATGGCAAAGGTCAATGTGTCCACTGAACTGAAAAATGCATACTCTGAAGCGATTCGTGATCATTTCTCAAACGAACCTGAAAGCTTAGATCCGCGTATGTATTTACAAAAAGCAAAACAAGCAGCCAAAGACATGGTCACATCTAAAATAAAGATCGTTGGCAGCGAAGGAAAAGCCCAACTTTTATATCAATAAGATGAAAAAAAGCAGAGCCGCATCGCTCTGCTTTTTTCACATTATTCGTTTTCTTTCATTTCATTTGATGTACGTACTCGTGCATTTCCCATAAAAACGACCGTAATCGCCGCAAGTGCAATCGGGAATAAAGCAATCATAAATACATACGTAATACTTTGTGACATCGCATCAATCACTTTATTTAAAATATCAGGCGGAATTTGTGAGCGTGCCCCCTCTTGGAAAATGGCTTGTGGATCACCAACTTGAGAAGAAGCTCCTTTCATTCCGCTAAAAGCATCTGCTAAACGATTTGTCAGGACATTGGTTTGAATCGTTCCAAAAATCGTCACGCCTAAAGTCATCCCAAGTGATCTCATGAACGAATTGGTAGAATTAGCACTGCCGCGGTAGCGCGGAGAGAGATCATTCATTGAAGCAGATGGCAGAAGGGAGAAGCTAAATCCAACGCCAAAACCTGAAATCATCATAAAGAGCGTAAGCCACAATCTTGCTGTATCAGGCGACATATTGGCAAGCAGCAGCATCCCAGCAAAAAATGAAATCACAGAGATGGTCATTAATCGTCTAAAAGGTACTTTCGTCTGCATCGTTCCGCCAATCATACTGCCAATCACGGAACCAATCATCATCGGTGTTAAAATGAACCCGGCACTTGTTGCAGATTCACCGTACACTGCCTGGACGAAGATAGGAATAAAGACAGCTAGAATAATAAACGTCCCGCCATATAAAAACGCCAAAATTTGAGATGTCGCAAACAAACGATTTTTAAACATCCAAAATGAAATAATCGGTTCTTCTGCCTTCCGTTCAACAATGAAGAAGATGGTGCCAAAGACAACAAACACAGCAAATAGTGTCAAGATTTGAACAGAATCCCACGCATACGATTTACCGCCAAGCTCAAGGGCGAACATTAAACTGACAACCGCAACGATAAGTGTAATGGCACCTGACCAGTCAATTTTCTGCTTGCGATGCTCGAGCGATTCTTGATAAAATTTGGCGATCAAGAACACACTGACAATACCGATTGGTACGTTAATATAAAACACCCAATGCCAGCCGATCGAATCCGTAATAATTGCTCCTAACAGCGGTCCTAATACACTGGATAGACCAAAAACTGCACCAAACATACCGGACATTTTCCCGCGCTTTTCTGGCGGGAAGATATCAAAGATAATCGTGAAAGCGATCGGAAGAAGAGCACCGCCTCCAAGTCCTTGAATCGCACGGTAAATAATAAGCTGATCCATCGTTTGTGCGATGCCGCACAGCGCAGATCCAATTAAAAAGAAAATAAGTCCAAACAGAAAAAAACGCTTTCGACCATACATATCTGAAAGCTTTCCATAAATCGGCATACCGGCCATCACTGCCACCATATAAGAAGCAGTCACCCAAGCAAATTTATCAAAACTGCCCAAATCGGCGACGATGCTTCCCATTGCTGTTGCGACAATGGTGTTGTCCATCGCTGCCATAAAAATCCCTAACAGCAAACCGATGACAACAAAGCGAGTGGATGCCTTGCCTTTATGATCCACGTTATTCATTTCATTTACCTCCTGCTTACGTTCTCTTCACTTTTTTGCTATGATCAAGTTAATTATAAAGTAAGAGAACATTTATCTTGATGATCAAGATAAATTGATTTTAAAGGGAGGAGAACAAGTTGTCAACAAAGAACGAGGCAGAAGATCGAGCGGACCAGATCATTCATACGATGAGACGCCTTGCTACACGAACAGTCCTATTTCACCAAGCAGCCGCTCAATCGCTCGGCCTTTTCCCAACAGATCTCAAATCAGCAGATTTGTTAAACGAACTTGGACCACTCACAGCAGGTGAATTAAGTGAAAAAACCGGTCTTAGCTCAGGTGCGGTAACCGCTCTCATTGACCGGTTAGAAAAAGCAGGCTACGTCAAAAGGGAGAAGGACCCAAAAGACAAGCGAAGGGTCATCATTGTTCCATTAACGGCTGGGAAATCACAGGTGAAGGAACTCTTTCTATCTTTATCGGTATCAACTAAACAGCTCACAAACGAATACAAACGAGAAGATTTAGACTTGATCATTCAATTTATTAACGAAGCAGCAGATATTATGGACCAAGAGCTACAATTGCTTAAGTCTAAGTCTTAAGAGAGCACAATGTTAAGGGGGTGCTTTTCTTTGAAAAATAAAATAGCGAGGATATGCTTCTGATCATTTACATATTAAGTACTGTTTTTGTATCTTTATTCCTATTTAATGACAAACTTCGTGTTGGTAAAATTGACCTTGTCAATGAATAGGAGGGAGTGACTTCTTCTGGGCAAGATACTTGATGCTAAAGCACTAACCAGTGCCATGGATACAAGGGCAAAACACTATCAGGAACTCCGCGAACAAATGATAGATTTAAAAAAGGCATTACAAGGTGTTGCCAACCTCGGTGACGACTTCACTGGAAAAGGTGCCGATAACATTAAAAGCTTCTACAAAGAACTCGCCGGAAATGTGGACATGTTTATTAGCTTCATTGATAAACAAAAAGCCTTTCATGAAGGTGTTTCTGGGACACTTGATGATACAAATTTTGGCGGCGACACCTTTGTAGAAGAACACTTTTTAGACAACGCTGTACATATGGGAATCAAGAATGCCAAAAGCATCGTGAAGGATCAAAAAAAGGCACTCAAAACGATTTTTCAAGATATTGATGACCTCATTTCTCTGGAGGTATTTGATAGTAAAACCTTTGACGAAAAGATTGCAGATGCGGAAGATGAACGGAAGAAAACGGTTAAAGATTTAATAGAACTTGATCAAAATCTAAAAGATGAATATGCTTTGTCAGAGACTGAGGAGAAGGCTACAATGGCATTGTACGCAGAAATGATCAATGCCACAAATGACGGAAAATCCATTTTGCCTATGAATTTTGACAAGAAAGCGTATCAAAATAGCGAAATCTACAAGGCAAAAAGCGATATTGAGAAGCAAACTTCTGAATATCTAAAAATCAAAAAAGATCAAGAAGAAGCCCGCAAGATTGCAAAGGAACAAGCAGCGCTCGCCAACCGTCCTTGGTATGAAAAAGCCCTTGATTACGGTGGGAATATCGTTAATGAGCTGACAGGCGTGAACGATGCAAAACGTGCCGCAACAGGTGTCGATCCGATCACAGGTGAAGAACTCACCGCAGGCCAGCGAGTCGCCGCAGGCGGCATGGCAGCAGCAGGCTACATCCCGATTGTCGGCTGGGCAGGACGTATTTTCAAAGGCGGAAAGGCCGTCTATAAAACAACTCAAGCCACGTCAGCCGCAGTCAGGGCAGTGGACATTTACAAGACGTCACAAAAATCCTTTGACGCCCTGAAAACATCTCAAAAAGGTTTATATGGCCTTACCGCCACAAACGGCTTCAGCGAAGCAATTACAGGTCGAGACATGTTTGGAAACAAAGTCTCGAAAGAACAGCAGGAAGCGAGTATGAATGCGGCTCTGGGGATGCTTTTACCGTTTGGGACAAAAGGGTTTCGTGGGAAGATAGGGTTAAGTTCTCAAAGTCCAGAAGGATTTAATCGAAAAAGGGCTTTGCGACACGCTAAGGATTTAGGGGGGATACCTAGATCTCAACAACCTACTCGTCAATGGCAAGTAGGAGATAATGTTTTTAAGAAAGGGCAAGAACATCGTAATTATGAGTACAGTTCTAACCATACTCACCATGGTCGGTACTATGAATTTGATACCCCAAAAGGAAAAAGAGTTATAGTACAACATACTAATGATGGAAAATTACACACTCATGCAGGGAAACCAAAAGAGGGTGCCGATCCATTTAATTATGATTTTAAAAAAGAAAGATATTCAAATATATATGGACCAAATGGTGATCACCATATCTATTATAATGAATAACGAGGAATGAAAAAATGGTATATAAAAATGAAAAAATACAGAAAAAAATTGCTTTGATGAATGCTAAAAAGAAAATACAACAATTAGCATATATTGAGGTAATTGATTTTGAAGATGATGCTTCTCAATGGCTAAAATTATGTGAAACAGTATTAAAACAATTTCGTCAAATAGATTCAACACCTTCCGAAATATTAACAAATACAGACAAAGACTCGATTATGACTTGGTTAAAAAATTCATTAGATTTTCTCAAAGAGAAAAAAGAATGGTTTATTTTAATTGAAAATGACCCTTTTCCTGTTTGGGCAAATGTAAAAGCTTTAGATTTCGATAAGGCAATTGAAGAAATTTGGCTATTTTCAGGGAATCATAGCATCATTGTAGCAGATAAAATAACAGGTAAAATTGCTCAAATATTTTCAGAAGAAAAACACTTTGAACTTCATATTGGAAACTGCGCAATTTAATTGTAAGCAAGATTAATTAATCAAAGAGCAGAGCCACAACCTGAAATCTCTCGTTTGACATTAATTAGGTTAGCAAACACCACTACATTGTTTTCTATGAGATGAAGGTTTTTAAATTCGACTATTTAAACTGATAATTTTAATTATGATAGGTGATTCAATGAATGAGAGCTCCAGTTATTTAAAGAAGTTAGAAGATTTTTTAGGTGGTTCATTTCATCAGGATATCGTGTCACCAGAAGAAGCGTTAGATGAGTTTATTCATGGAGCTAGCAAAGAATGTCTGCTGTCCACTATAAAGGATTGTCAGGATTTTTCGAATAGTCCTTTAACAATACAGGAAAAAGAAAGCTTTATCGAAAATAATGCAGAAATCTACTTTCCGGCGATCACATTAAATCCTCTACAGTGGTTTGATAAAGTAATAGAGGAAATGAAAGAAGCAGTGAAAATGAAGTAACAAAATGAATCTTGATTGTCTTTATGCCTTTTAAGGTTTTTGTGTTTGTTGCGCTTCAAACCGAATAAAACCGAAACAAAGGCTATTGGCCCTGTGATGAATGTCCGTTTTATGCAGTATATATGGGTGAATCAAGAACGCGAAAGGCATTGAGAAATATTAAAATATAGGCATTCAAAAAGATTAACCAGGACATTCATGACCTCATTCCTTTCATAATAAAAGAAGACAAAGAACTCTTTGAATATAAGTTTAAAAGCACACTCATACGGGTGTGCTTTTTTGACGAAAAAACAGCACCCAAAAGCTGCACAATACTTACTGAAGACATTTGGACTTCTTTGACGCATGTGAGTTGATTAGACTTATAACCAAAGGGAAGAGGGGAGGGGTTCCAACTGCACTTAACCAAGAGGGGCACGACTTTATTATCGATGCTGCTTCACACGACCACTTATCTATCAATTGAAGATTTACAGAATCGACTGAATGTCTCTACTCGAACAGTCTACGCTGAAATCAAACGAATGAATAGTTGGCTGGAAACCCATCAGCTTAGTGGCGTCCAGCGAAAAGATCAACGAGGCTACTATTTAAATTCACACGAGAAAGAAGTCATTATCGAAAAAGCTGACACTGTTCTTGTCGGTCATGACTATGAACCATGTGTAAAAGAAAGACGTGCCATCTTGCTCCTTTCCATTGCATGCAGTGAGAAGCATCTAAAAATTGATGATTTTATGGAGATGACGAAGGTAAGCCGCAATACACTGCTTGAAGATATGAAACAACTAAAAGAAGCACTTTCAAAACAGCAGCTTACACTTCATTATCAGGCGGCCAGTGGCTATTTAATTTCAGGAGAAGAAAGAACAATTCGGTTGGCGCTGAAACCTTATATTCATTTCATTCGCAACATGATAAAAAATGAAAAAACATTTCCATCGGTTTGGTTAAAGGGTCCTATCTCATATAAGAGAATACATGCTCTCCTTCAACAGTCCGAACAAGATCTGAAGCTTGAGTTTGCAGATGACATGCTGGATCAGCTGTCTATGGATCTCTTTTTCTACTTTAAACGGATGAAGCTTGGACGTGCTGTACACATTTCAACAGAAGAAAAACGGACATTGCAGGAAACAGATGAATGCTTGGCTGCTATTCGTTTCATGGCGCAAATTCAAAAAGAAACCAGTCTTTTGGTTCATGATGATGAAATCTATTTTCTTAGTACGCTATGGCTCAGTGCCAAAAAACAAAAATTTCCAACAAGTCAAAAACCAGAAGAACATCTCATTCGAACCATTGCGAGACAAATGATCATTGACTTTCAGCGTTATGCGTGTATTTCCTTCCAGGAAGTAGAAGTCTTGGAACAAAACTTAACCATGCATTTAATTCCGGCCTATTATAGGCTCATCTATCACATTGATATCATCAATGAATTAACAGATTCCATGAAACATGCACAGCCAGAGGTGTTTGACATCACGCAAAAGGTTGCTTGCCATTTAGAGAAGGCGGCCTGTTCAAAGATGAGCGATCATGAAATTGCCTATGTGGCGATGCATTTTGGCGGCTGGATGAGAAGAGAAGGGATTTCGTCGATTGCGAAACGTTCTGTTTACATTGTTTGTGGAGAAGGAATTGGCACAAGTCACATGCTGAAAACGCAGCTTCTTGAATTAATCGGTTACATCGACATACGCGGACTGTTATCAAAACGTTCATATGAAGAATTAACATCCATTGATGCCGACTTTGTTGTGTCAACGACACCTATTTCGTTTAAAGGAAAACCTGTTCATCTCGTTCACCCTATTCTCACTGCTTATGAGAAAAAAACATTGCTTCAATATGGAGAAGGCTCAGAACCTAAGCTTGATGAGCAACATGTGAATGCTTTATTCAATATCATTCAGCAGCATACCATCGTTCAAAATGAAAAAGCATTGCTTCATGACTTGAAGGAGCTGCTTCATTCCACATATGTATCACACCAGAAAGGGTGGAAACCAGTGTTAAACGATTTATTAACAGAAGAAACCATTCAGCTCCAGCAAACAGCAGACACATGGCAGGAGGCCATTACAAAAGCAGCGCAGCCTTTGCTTGATCAACAAGCGATTCAGGAAAGTTATGTGAAAGCGATGATCCAGTCTGTTCATCAAAATGGCCCTTATATTGTGATTGCGCCACAAGTGGCGATTCCGCATGCCAGGCCAGAGGATGGCGTGAACAAATTAAGCATGTCACTTATGTCATGTCATCAGCCCGTTTTCTTTTCAAAGGATGGAAAAAAGCAAGTTCGGCTCATCATTGTATTAGCTGCCATTGACAGTATGACCCACCTGAAAGCACTCAAACAGCTGACGATGCTGTTAAGTGAAGAAAAACGGGTGAGACAATTGATTGAAGCAGAGGAATTAGCAACCATCCAACAACTAATCAATCAATTTTCACAAGTATAAAGGAGGAAAAAGAGAATGAAAAAAATTCTAGTTGTATGCGGAAACGGTTTAGGAAGCAGCTTTATTGTTGAAATGAATGTCAAAAAGGCTTTAGAAGAATTAGGACTTTTAGCGGAAGTGGATCACACCGATCTCAGTACAAGCAAAAATGAACAAGCAGACCTCTATATCGGAGCAACAGACATTATCGATCAGCTGGATGACGGCACAAGAAAGGTCGCTGGATTAAATAACTTGTTAGACCAGGAAGCCATTAAAGACGTCCTTCGTAAACACATATAATCGACGGAAAAAGGGGGATTCACATCATGATAGAACTGATCATGAACGATATATTGGGCACACCCGCAATTCTCATCGGTTTGTTTGCACTGGCTGGTTTACTTTTGCAGAAAAAGTCAGCTGCCGATACTGTATCAGGCACCTTAAAAACAACAATGGGTTTTTTAATATTAGGAGCGGGCGCCACAGTCGTATCTGATTCACTTGGGATTTTCAGGAAGATGTTTGAAGCAGCCTTTCACATTCAAGGGGTTGTCCCAAATACAGATGCCATGGCGGCCATTGCCCAAAAGGAATTCGGTACACAGACAGCGCTCATTATGATTTTTGGTATGGTGGTCAATTTGCTTTTGGCAAAATTCACACCCTTTAAATACGTCTTTTTAACTGGGCATCATACGCTATATATGGCGGCTATGCTTGCAGTCGTTCTGTCAACAGCCGGCATGCAAGGAACGCTGCTGATCACCACTGGTTCAATCGTATTAGGTGCATCGATGGTCATTGCTCCCGCAATCCTTCAGCCGTTTACAAGGAAAGTCACTGGAAGTGATGATCTGGCACTCGGTCATTTCAGTACGTTCGGCTATTTTACAGCGGGAATGATCGGCAAATGGGTCGGGCGCCCAGAGAAATCAACGGAAACCATTCAAGTGCCTAAATCACTCGGTTTTCTAAGAGATACATCAGTGGCCATCTCCATTACGATGGCTTTGCTTTTCTTTGCGATTGCACCGTTTGCGGGAATTTCATTCATAGAAAACATTAGTGGTGGTACGAACTTTGCTGTCTTCATTCTCATTCAGGCCATTACCTTTGCTGCTGGGGTGTACATTATTTTAGCAGGTGTACGGATGGCAATCGGGGAAATTGTGCCTGCTTTCAAAGGGATTGCCGATCGTTTCGTCAAAGGGGCAAAGCCGGCACTTGATGCGCCAACTGTTTTCCCATTTGCTCCAAATGCAGTGATCATCGGTTTTTTATGCAGTTTTGCTGGAGGCATCGTGTCTATTTTCCTTCTTCCTTTGTTTGGTTTAACTGTCATTGTTCCTGGACTTGTGCCGCACTTTTTCTGCGGTGCGACAGCGGGCGTATATGGCAATGCAACAGGGGGAGTGAGAGGTGCAGTCGCCGGTTCCTTTGTGAATGGAATACTCCTTTCATTTTTACCAGCTTGTTTACTTCCTGTGTTAGGCACTCTTGGCTTTGAAGGGACAACATTTGGCGATACAGACTTCGGTATCATCGGAATCTTGATTGGATTGATCAAATTTTTATTTCATCTTTAAAAAGGAGGCATTTCAGGATGACAGCCATTTTCTCACCTTCACTGATGTGCATGGATTTAACGCACTTCCGTGAACAAATTCAGCTGCTGAACACAAGGGCAGACCGTTATCATGTCGACGTCATGGATGGTCACTATGTAAAAAATATGACCTTATCACCCTTTTTCATTGAACAACTTCGGAAACTGACAGACGTTCCGATTGATGTTCATCTAATGGCCGAACAGCCTCAGGAATTTTTAATTGATGCATGTATTGATGCAGGCGCAACGATGATTTGTTTACATCCAGAAGTGGTGCAAAAAGACGTTTTTCGAATCATTCGGCATATCCACGAAAGAAAGTGTGAGGTCGGCTTTGTTCTCAATCCCGCCACACCAGTTGCAGCATTGGATGCTTTTATTCATTTAATAGACCGGGTGACGATCATGACAATTGATCCAGGGTTTGCGGGTCAGCCTTTTATCAAAGAAATGCTTCCGAAAATGAAAGAGGTGAAAGAAATCAAAGAGAAGGGGGGATACTCATTTTCAATTGAGGTAGACGGCTCTTGTAATGAAAGCACGTTCCGGTTGCTTGCTGAAGCAGGAAATGAAATTTACATCATCGGCACCTCAGGTTTATTTGGACTTCACGAAGAATTAGATAAAGCATGGGAAATAATGAAGCAATTGTTCGCAAAAGAAACAGCCACAATGAAATCACCTTAGTAAAAAGGAGGATGAAGCCCATCCTCTTTTTTACGCAATTTTACTAAACAAACTATCTCCTTATCAAAACATACTCAAAAACTTCATAAAAGCACAAATTTATAATTGAAAGCGCTTTATTTATGTGTTATTCTTCAAATATCTTTAGTAAACATTTAGTCAAAAATGATGAGGAGTTTGCCTATGACTACACTCAAAGATATTGCTCATGATGCAAAAGTATCCGTCTCTACTGTATCCCGTGTGTTAAATGGCGACCAAACGCTTGCCGTTTCACACGCAACAAGACAAAACATCCTCGACATAGCCAAGAAATTAAACTATACCCCAGTCAGAGCAAGAAAAGCCGACCAAGCAGAAGTAAAAAGCCCACCCGCATCCCCAGTCATCGGTGTCGTTGTCGCCCAATCCATTGACGAAGAATTAAATGATCCCTTTTTTTCATCGATTCGAAAAGGAATTGAAAAAGAATATGCCAAACAAGGTCTGTCTACTCTCCATACCTTTCGCCTAAGAAACATGGATAAAGGGGCGATACTAAAGGATATTGACGGTTTGATTGTCATTGGACGAATCAGCCCTGATACGGTTGAAAAGATGACAAACCGAATGGAACATATCGTTTTTATCAATCATTATGCGGATGAAGATTTGTATGATTGTGTACATGTGGATTTTGTCAGAGCGGCAGATCGTGCCATTCGTCATCTGCAATCTCTCGGCTACACACATCTAGGCTATATTGGCGGGAAAGAGAGGGAGCATTATTTCGAAGGAAATGCTGTGATTGAGGACGAAAGACAAACAACTTTTATCAAAAGAATGCAAGAAGCGGGAACCCTTCATATGAATGACATCCACATAGGCGAATATTCGATGCAAGAAGGCTACTCGCTTATGCAAAAAGCCATTCAGAAAGGAAAGCTTCCAGAAGCCTTTTTTATCGGAAGTGACTCTATGGCAATAGGCGCTATGCGTGCGCTACATGAGGCCGGTCTTCGTGTACCTCAAGATGTCTCAATCGTAGGGTTTAATGATATCGAAGCCGCTTCCTTTTCAAGCCCGCCGCTCACAACGGTTAAAGTATATACAGAACAAATGGGGGAAGTAGGTCTAAAGCTTTTGCTTGAGCGGATAGAAGGAAGAAAGCTTCCTCTAAAAGTCGTCGTGCCAACAAAACTCATGCAAAGAGGCAGCACATGCCCAATCCATGAAAGGGGGTGAATAAGCATTTCAGTAAACAAAAAAGAGACAAAAAAGCAGGAAGGGAGCTGCTGAGCATGATGGCCAGATCATGCTGAAAACAACGCAGTTCACCCAATTGCTCTCTTATCTCTTTGAAAAGAATAGAATTCCAGTATAATGGACTTCTTTTGTTTCCGCAACTGCATGAATTCTACCGATAATCGTCTGAATTTTCAGTAATCAAAAGGAGGAAACGATGAATAAAAAAATTTTGATGCTGTGTGCAGCTCTAGTTTTGTCGATGATCTTGTCTGCTTGTGGCAATAACGGTGCGTCTGAAGCAAACGGAAAAGTGACCTTGACTCTATTCTCTACAATGAGCAACAGCGGGGAGAGAAAGGCATTTGAAGAAGTGATCCGTGACTTTGAAAAAGAACATCAAAACATCCGAATTGATGCCAACTTCCCTGGCAACAGCTATGAAGATATGATACGCGTCAAAATGGGCGCAAACGACATGCCAGACCTATTTGATACACACGGCTGGGCCAAGCTGCGATATAGCGAATACGTGGCTGATCTAAAGGAGATGGACTGGGTAAAACAACTCGATCCTTCACTCGATCAAATTTTAAAAGACAAAGATGGCAAAGTCTATGCCTATCCGCTGAATCAAGCAAAAGACGGACTTAGTTTTAATGCCAATCTATTAAAAGAATATGGCATAAAAGTTCCTAAAACACTGGATGAACTGAGAAGTGCTTTACAGACTGTCAAAGAAAAAAGTAAAGGAGACGTTGTGCCGCTCTGGATCCCAGGAGGCGATAATTCTAATATTGCCCAAGTCTTTGATGAGCTGGCAACGCCTTTACTCATTACCGATCAAAAACATCAATACGGAAAAGACCTTGAAAATGGATCATTTGATTGGTCTCACTATACACCGCTTGCACAGTTTATGAAGGAGCTGAAAGATCAAGACCTTTTAAACAAAGATGTACTCACGGCGAAACTATCTCAAGCACCTGAGCTGATGGCACAAAACAAAATCGCTTTCACCTTTGTGGGAGGATCTTTAGGACCTGAGGCGACTGAACTCAATCAATCGATCAATGTAGGCACCATGCCCGTACCAGCGATTCATGAAGGAGATGAGCAAAGCTGGATTGGCGGGGAACGCTTTACTGTTGCGGCATGGAAAGACTCAAAGCATCTAAAAGAAGCAAAACAATTCATTGACTTTTTAGCAAAGCCTGAAAACGCAAAGAAAATCGCGGAGGGCACTTCCTCTGAAACGGCTTTAAAAGAAGTCAAAGCCAAAAACTATTACTCTACATTTTACGAGCAATATAAAGATATTAAGATTGAACCATATTTTGATCGGAAATACTTACCGAGCGGCATGTGGGCTGTCATGGCAACGACCGGTCAAGAATTATTAGCAGGCTCCATCACACCGGAACAACTATCGAAGAAAATGGAAGAGGAATATAAGCGTCTGAAAAAACAATAGCAGGCTCATGCTGAAACAGGAGTGAAGCCAATGAGTGACATCACAAAAGAAAAACAGGCGGCGACATTTACCTCTTTTCCAAAACAGAAGATGAAAAATAGCCAAAATTCTTCACTTTGGTGGATGTATCTGCCTGCTGTTCTCGTTGTCAGTACCTTTATCATTTATCCCTTTTTTAATGGGATTCAGCTCTCTTTTACAAATTGGAACGGTTTCTCACAACAGTATGAGTGGATCGGACTTGATCAATACAAACGGCTACTGCAAGATCCAACCACATGGCTTGTTGTGAAAAATACCCTTCTTTACGGCATCGGGAGCACCATCTTACAAAATATGATTGGTCTTGGATATGCACTCTTATTAAATCAAAGTTTAAAAATGAGAGCCATCACAAGAACCGTGATCTATCTACCCGTCATGATCAGCCCGATTGCCATGGGCTATATTTGGTATTTTGTCTTTGCGTACCAAGGTGGTGCTTTAAACGACGTTGTTACCCTTTTTGGATTTGATCCAATGAACGCACTTGGTAATCCGCAGCTAAACACTTGGATCATTGTGTTTGTGAATACGTATCAATTCGTCGGGATTGCCATGATCATTTATTTAGCAGGACTCCAAAGCATTCCTAAAGATTATTATGAAGCAGCACAACTCGACGGAGCTTCAGGTCTTCAGCAATTTTGGCGCATCACATTACCGCTTTTAATGCCATCTATCACCATCAATGTTGTGCTCAATGTGATCGGTGGACTTAAATTGTTTGATGTCATTGTCGCGCTCACTGGCGGAGGACCCGGAGATTCCTCGCAATCGATGTCGACTTTTATGTACGATTTGTATTTCAAACGGCAGGATGCAGGCTATGCAGCGACGCAAGGTGTCTTTATGGCTGTCATCATCCTTGTCGTTAGTGTTGCAGCGCTTATTTATTTCAAACGAAAGGAGACCGAGGTGTGATGGATAACGCCTATAAACGAAAGAAAAGATGGTACTCCTTACTCGCCCTTTTGATAACATTGCTGCACCTGATTCCATTTTATATTTTAGTCACGACCTCTCTAAAGGGGATAGGAGATTTTAGCTCAAAATGGTTGTTCCCATCAACGCTTCATTTTGAAAACTTTCGCATGGCATGGACAGATGCTCAGCTTGGCCAGTCCTTTTTGAATACAGTGATCATTACGTTCAGCTCGGCTGCCCTACTCATCATCTTTGGATCACTTGCCGCCTATCCGCTCGCAAGAAGAGGAACAAAGCTGAATCAAGCGGTCTATCTCTTATTCATTGCCATTATGGTGATACCGCCGCTCACAGCCCTTGTCCCTTTATACAAAATGGTTGTACAAATTGGCATGATGAATACTTATCAAATCGCTATTTTAAACAATGTTGCTGCTTTTTTGCCACTGACGATTTTTCTATATGCCGGTTTTATCCGGTCGACGATTCCAAAGGAGCTTGAAGAAGCCGCTCGTATTGATGGTGCGGGAACACTTAGAGTCTTTTTCACCGTCGTTTTTCCGCTGCTGAAGCCGATTACCGCTTCTGTTTTAATCATTGCCTGTGTGTATATTTGGAACGACTATCAATTTGCCATCTTCTTCTTGCAAGATAAAGAGATGCATACACTGACAGTCGCCTTATCCAATTTCTTTGGTCAAAATCAACACCAGCTCCAGCTCGTTGGCGCCGCTGCTCTCATTGCGATGCTGCCAATGGTCACGATGTTTTTACTTTTGCAAAAATACTTTATCGCAGGGCTGTCTCAAGGCTCTGTTAAAGGGTAATCCAACCTTGATGTAAAAAGGAGTGTCGTCTATGTCTAAAATTACATTTATCGGTGCAGGAAGTACCGTGTTTGCTAAAAATATATTAGGAGATTGTCTGTTCGTTCCCGCACTTGCCGGCTTTGAATTTGCGTTATATGATATCGACCACAACCGGCTGAAAGAATCAGAAACGATGCTGCGTCACTTAAAAGAGAACTACGGTGCACATGTGACTATTCAGTCGTATCACAACCGGAAAGAAGCCTTAAAGAATGCGAAATATGTCATCAATGCCATCCAGGTGGGAGGCTATCAGCCAAGCACTGTCATTGATTTTGAGATTCCAAAAAAATATGGATTAAGACAAACGATTGCGGATACAGTTGGCATCGGCGGCATTTTCCGTTCACTTCGAACCATTCCCGTGATGCTGGACTTCGCAAAGGATATGGAAGAGGTGTGTCCACACGCCTTATTATTAAATTACACGAATCCAATGGCCACACTGACTGGCGCTATGCTCCGTTATACTCGGGTTCAAACGGTTGGTCTTTGCCATAGCGTACAGGTGTGTACGAAAGATTTATTTCAATCACTTGAAATGGACCATGAAGGCATTGAAGAAAAAATTGCCGGCATTAATCACATGGCATGGTTATTAGAAGTAAAACGGGACGGTCAAGACTTGTATCCAGAAATCAAAGCAAGAGCAAAAGAAAAACAAAAAACGCGGCATCCAGATATGGTTCGTTTTGAACTAATGGATAAATTCGGCTACTATGTCACCGAATCCTCAGAGCACAATGCAGAATATCATCCGTATTTTATCAAATCTCGTTATCCAGAACTGATTGGACAGTTTAACATTCCGCTCGATGAATACCCAAGACGCTGCGAGGAACAAATCAACAATTGGAATACGATGAAACATGACCTTGTGGGAAACACACAGATCACGCATACGCGCTCTAAAGAATATGGTTCACGTATCATTGAAGCGATTGAAACGAACGTTCCCTTTAAATTTGGTGGAAATGTACTGAACACAGGTGGACTCATTCACAATCTTCCTGAAAAAGCCTGTGTCGAAGTGCCATGTGTTGCAGACCGGAGCGGTATCATGCCATGTTATATCGGAGAGATACCTGAACAATTGGCTGGACTCAACCGGACCAATATCAGCTCACAGCTCATGACGATTGAAGCTGCAATCAGCGGCAAAAAAGAACACATTTACCAAGCGGCATTATTAGACCCGCATACAAGTGCTGAATTATCAATTGATGACACCATCAAACTATGTAATGAATTAATTGAAGCACACGGGGAGATGCTCCCGGCTTATACAGAGCCGAGTCAATACGCAATTTCTTCTAAATAACTAACATAAACAGTCTTAGCCTGATGCACTTGGCATCAGGTTTTTTTAGATCAACAAACTGATCATTGACTGGAAGTGTTTTTAATATTATGATTTTTCTAAAGTTAACCAACAGTTAACCAAAAATACACCATAAATTAGTTAACATGATCATGCCACATGACACACAGATAAAACGACCTAAAAGGGGGGACAGATCTGCGGAACCAAAAGAGCTGAAAGCGATAGACTTCACATGTTTTATCAGAACGTAAAGCAAAACTGTGGTTTCATTTGACAAAGAGTGTATACAGATGAAGGCCCCTTAGATGAGACAATGACGATAAATCAACACACGATTGCATCACAATCCAAACAAAGAGGAGAGAGGGAACATGACCAAAACAGATGTACAAACGTTGAAAAATTATATTGGTGGACAATGGGTGGACGCCGAAACGAACCAAACGGAAGCTGTTTATAATCCAGCTACTGGCGAAGTCATCGCAGAAGTACCGCTTTCAACAAAAACGGATGTAGAACATGCAGTCCAAGCAGCACAAGAAGCGTTCACCACTTGGTCTAAAACAGCTGTTCCCCGGCGGGCACGTATTTTATTTAAATACCAACAGTTACTCGTTGAGAAATGGGATGAGTTGGCTGAACTCGTCACGCTGGAAAACGGAAAAAGTGTAACAGAAGCAAAAGGAGAGGTGCAGCGAGGAATTGAATGTGTGGAATTTGCCGCTGGTGCACCAACCTTAATGATGGGGAAACAACTGCCTGATATTGCGACTGGTCTAGAGTCTGGCATGTACCGCTACCCAATTGGCGTCATCGGCGGCATTACCCCGTTTAACTTTCCGATGATGGTCCCATGCTGGATGTTCCCGCTTGCCATCGCTTGTGGAAATACATTTGTTTTAAAGCCTTCAGAACGGACGCCAATCCTTGCTGCACGGTTAGCAGAACTATTTGAAGAAGCGGGACTTCCAAAAGGTGTGCTCAACATTGTCAATGGCGCTCACGATGTAGTAAACGGTCTACTTGAACATGAAAAGGTAAAAGCCATTTCGTTTGTCGGCTCTCAGCCAGTCGCAGAATACGTCTATAAAAAAGGGACAGCACATGGTAAACGTGTACAAGCACTTGCCGGTGCAAAAAATCACTCCATCGTCTTGAAAGATGCTGATTTAGAATCGGCAACAAAACAGATCATTGGCGCTGCTTTTGGATCAGCAGGTGAACGCTGCATGGCAGCAGCCGTTGTCGCAGTGGAAGAAGACGTGGCGGACGACTTGATTCAACAATTGGTCGATGAATCCAACCAGCTTGTCATCGGAAACGGAATAAATGAAGATGTCTTTCTCGGACCAGTCATTCGGAAAGAGCATAAAGAACGAACTCTTCAATATATCCAATCAGGAATTGAAGAAGGCGCAAGCCTGATTCGTGATGGCAGACAAGATAACGAAACAAATGGAGAAGGGTATTTTGTCGGACCAACGATCTTTGATCATGTCACAAATCAAATGAAAATCTGGCAGGACGAGATTTTTGCCCCAGTCTTATCCATTGTCCGTGTCTCATCACTCGCAGAAGCAATCGACCTGTCCAATCAATCAAAATTCGCAAACGGTGCCTGCCTATACACAGACAGCGCTTCAAGCATAAGAGAATTTCGTGAAAACATCGAAGCCGGCATGTTAGGCATTAACATTGGTGTTCCTGCTCCAATGGCTTTCTTCCCATTTTCCGGCTGGAAAGATTCCTTCTACGGAGACTTGCACGCCAATGGAACAGACGGAGTAGAGTTTTACACGAGAAAGAAAATGGTGACCGCTCGGTATATGTAGCCTACATTTATTGAACATGTAGGAAGAATGCAGCTCCAAAATGGAGACTGCATTTTTTTGTTGTCTTCTAGTTAAAAAGGAAGGGTTTTCATCGCACTCTTTACAAGGATTCACAGGGAGAAATCATTCTTTGTATTCATTCTTCATCACGAAACATCAACATAATTTGAAATTGGGCCTAAACCCCAATATCAGGAAGATGAAAACAGGAGGAAATGACACGATGAGGACGAGGATGAAGTGCAGCGTTTGTTTATTGATCTTCACTTTGGTACTGAGTTGTTTGCCGGTATATGAAGCGAATGCGGCAAGCACTCCTATTGCCAAGCAAGTAGGAAATGCAAACCCGCTCATTGACCATCACTTAGGAGCAGACCCGTTTGCGCTTACCTATAACGGAAGAGTGTACCTTTATATGTCGAGTGATGACTATGAATATCAAAGCAACGGAACGATTAAGGACAATTCATTTGCAAATCTGAATAGAGTATTCGTCATCTCTTCGGCGGATATGGTCAACTGGACCGATCACGGAGCGATTCCAGTAGCGGGGGCAAATGGGGCAAACGGCGGCAGAGGCATTGCCAAATGGGCAGGCGCATCATGGGCCCCATCAGCAGCGGTAAAGAAGATCAACGGAAAGGATAAATTTTTCCTTTATTTCGCTAACAGCGGCGGAGGGATAGGTGTCCTTACAGCAGACAGCCCGATCGGCCCATGGACTGATCCGATTGGAAAACCACTCGTTACGCCAAGTACACCTGGCATGTCCGGAGTTGTATGGCTTTTTGATCCGGCCGTATTTGTAGATGATGACGGCACTGGTTATCTATATGCCGGCGGAGGCGTTCCAGGCGGTTCCAATCCAACGCAGGGACAATGGGCAAATCCTAAAACAGCAAGAGTCCTGAAGCTAGGTGCTGATATGACAAGTGTAGCCAGTAGCGCATCCACCATTGATGCTCCTTTTATGTTTGAAGACTCAGGGATGCATAAGTATAACGGAACCTATTACTATTCCTATTGCATCAATTTTGGCGGCTCACATCCTGCTGATAAACCACCTGGTGAAATCGGCTATATGACGAGCTCAAGTCCGATGGGACCCTTCACGTATAAAGGACACTTTCTGAAAAATCCGGGTGCTTTTTTTGGTGGCGGCGGTAACAACCATCATGCGGTGTTCAATTTTAAAAATGAATGGTATGTGGTGTATCATACGCAAACCGTTAGCTCTGCATTATACGGAAGCGGCAAAGGCTATCGCTCTCCACATATTAACAAGCTTGTGCATAATGCAGATGGCTCCCTTCGAGAAGTAGCAGCCAATTATGAAGGAGTGAAACAGCTATCTAATCTGAATCCATATCAACGTGTTGAAGCTGAAACATTCGCTTGGAATGGACGCATTTTGACAGAAGCCTCGTCAGCACCAGGAGGACCAGTGAATAACCAGCATGTCACCAATATTCAAAATGGCGATTGGGTCGCTTTAGGGAATGTAGACTTTGGTTCAAATGGCGCTAGAACATTTAAAGCCAATGTCGCATCGACAGTAGGCGGGAAAATAGAAGTACGCCTTGGCAGCGCGAACGGCAGACTGGTTGGTACACTGAATGTCCCTTCCACCGGTGGAACACAAAACTGGCGGGAAATAGAAACATCGATTAACGGCGCATCCGGAGTGCACAACGTATTTTTTGTCTTTACCGGAACAGGCGGGGGAAATCTATTCCAATTTGATTCTTGGCAGTTTACTCAAAGGTAGCGAATAAAGGTGCTTAAATGTTTGATAGAGGAGTGGGAAATTTGATGTCATGTGTAAAAAAACCAATGCTTGCTTTATTGGTGTGTTTCACCATGCTATCTGTCATGTTCATAGGGCCCGGAGTAGCTGAAGTATCAGCAGCTGACGCAAACATTAACCTCAACGCAGAAAGACAAGTGATTCGTGGTTTTGGCGGAATGAACCATCCAGCTTGGATTGGTGATTTGACAGCACCACAAAGGGAAACCGCCTTTGGCAATGGACAAAATCAGTTAGGGTTTTCCATTCTTAGAATTTATGTAGACGAAAACAGAAACAATTGGAGCAGAGAAGTCGCGACGGCCAAACGAGCGATCGAGCATGGTGCTCTAGTCATTGCTTCCCCTTGGAATCCTCCAAGCAGTATGGTTGAAACATTCAACCGGAATGGATCACCTGCCAAGCGGCTTAAATACAATCAATACGCAGCATATGCTCAGCATCTGAATGATTTTGTCACTTACATGAAAAACAACGGAGTCAATCTTTATGCGATTTCTGTTCAAAACGAGCCCGATTATGCACACGAATGGACATGGTGGACACCTCAGGAAATCCTGCGATTCATGAGAGAAAATGCCGGCTCCATTAATGCACGTGTGATTGCACCAGAATCCTTTCAATACCTTAAGAATATCTCAGATCCTATCTTAAACGATCCACAGGCGCTTAGAAATATGGACATTCTCGGCGCTCATCTATACGGAACCCAAATTAGCCAGCTTCCGTACCCTCTTTTCAAACAAAAAGGGGCAGGGAAAGAGCTATGGATGACAGAGGTCTACTATCCGAATAGTGATAACAATTCAGCGGACCGCTGGCCTGAGGCATTAGGGGTATCAGAGCATATTCACCATTCAATGGTGGAAGGGGACTTTCAGGCGTATGTGTGGTGGTACATCCGGAGATCATACGGTCCTATGAAAGAAGATGGAATGATTAGCAAACGTGGATACAACATGGCGCATTTCTCCAAGTTTGTGCGACCAGGGTACGTCAGGATTGATGCAACGAAAAGCCCTGAACCGAATGTTTTCGTCTCAGCCTACAAAGGAAACAATCAGGTCGTCATTGTCGCGATTAATAAAAACAATGCAGGGGTCAATCAACACTTCGTCGTGCAAAATGGCTCTGTTTCTCAGGCGTCTAGATGGGTGACGAGCGGCAGCAGCAACCTTCAGCCTGGAACTGACTTAAACATATCAGGAAATCAATTTTGGGCTCATCTCCCTGCTCAAAGTGTGACAACATTTGTGGTCAAACGCTAAAGAAACACGAAAAGCCAATTTTCTCATTAAAAAAGAAAATTGGCTTTTTTCTGTGTAAATAGAAAGTTGATTTTTCACGACGTCAACACTTTGGGTATAATAATAACAATGACTTCAGGAGAGTGATCATCATGCCAAAGGTTCAAAGCAAAGTATTGATTATAGATGACGAAAAAGAAATTTTAGAATTAATTAATACAGTATTAACAAGAGAAGGCATTGACCAGGTGTTAACAGCTTCAACTGCCCGTGATGGACTCACGCAATTTCATCAAGAACAACCAGATCTCGTCATACTGGATATTATGCTGCCAGACGGAGAAGGCTACGATATTTGCAAACAAATTAGAGACGTCTCACATGTTCCGATTATCTTTTTATCAGCAAAGGGAGAGGAATCAGACAAAATTGTAGGACTTGCCATTGGCGGCGATGATTACATTACAAAACCGTTCAGTCCAAAAGAAGTCGCCTACCGGGTAAAAGCCCAGCTAAGACGGTCATCCTACTTACAGCCTTCTCAAGCGGAGCCCGTGATCAAAAAAGGCCCATTTGAGTTAAACGAGCAGCAAGCCGAACTGACGAAAAACGGAGCGGCAATTGAACTCACTCCGAAAGAACTTATGTTGATGACTTATTTCTTGCAGCATCCGAATCGCGTAATCAGTAAAGAAACGCTTTATCAAACGGTTTGGGGAGAGGATTTCTTCGGTTCTGATAATACGGTAATGGTTCATATACGAAGACTGCGGGAAAAAATAGAACATTCCCCATCTACACCAGAATTTCTCGTGACGGTCAAAGGGCTTGGCTATAAATTTGTTGTAAAGGATGCGTAAAGATGAAATGGCGATTAACAGGCAGATACATGGTCTCTGTCATTATCGTGACCATTATCACGGTCTTTATTAACTTATTTGGATTCATGATATGGCTTGTACTACAAGCAAGCAGTCAGCAAAACGAAGAAAATACGCCGGAAACCTTCACAAGAACATTTGAACAATACATCACCTTGTCTGATCAAAATATCACTGTGAGTAAAGAAGGACAGCAAGCCTTAAAACAACAAAATGCGTGGATTCAAATATTAGACGAAAATGGACAAGACGTCTATCATGCACTAGCACCTAAAGGCATAAAGAGCAAATACACACCTATAGAAATTGTAAACTTACATAAATATAAAGATAAGCAGTTGATGTCGACGATCTATGCTGGCGGGAAAAATGGAAAGGGTAAGGAATACAGCTACTTCATCGGATTTAAGGACCCTTCCATCGGAAAATATTTATTTTCTTTTGATACGAAAGAATTAATATCGCAATTCAATATCGGGACGATGATTTTATTATCGATTGATGCCATCATTGCCTTATTCATTGGATACTTATTCAGCCGGCAACTCATCAAACCGCTCGGCCGTGCCATTTACGGCATTCAGCGGCTCGCAAACGGAGATTATACGACGAATCTGCCAACTAAGGGGATATATAAAGATGTGTTCTATAATGTCAATCACTTATCCGAGCAGCTCGCTTCAAGTCAAAAAGAAAAAGACAAATTAGAGCAAATGCGGGAAGAGTGGATCAGTCATATTTCTCATGATATTAAAACACCATTATCCTCTATTCAAGGCTATGCAGAAATCATGAAAGATCCAAATTATTCTCTTTCAGAACAAGATATCAGACATTACGCTGACATCATTGAGAATAAATCATTGTACATCAAAGATGTGATGGAGGATCTAAATTTAACAACAAGGCTGAAAAATAACGACGTGATGCTGCATAAAGAGCTTGTGAACATTGTGCCATTGCTGCGTGAAACGTTAATTGATATCCTCAACGATTCGAGATATGCAGATCAGACCATTGAGCTACAAACGAATGTAGACAAGCTCATGCTGAATATTGATACGATCCTCATACGAAGAGCGGTCACCAATCTCATTTTAAATGCCCTTGTTCACAATGATGCTGATGTGAAAATCATTGTACAGCTTGAACAAAAAGAACATACCCACATCACCATTCAAGACAACGGCAAAGGAATTGAAGAGGCAGAGCTAGAAAAAGTGTTTGACCGCTACTATAGAGGGACGAATACAGGAGGGACACATGCAGGCTCAGGTCTTGGAATGGCGATTGCAAAAGATATCATCCAAAAACACGGGGGAGATATTACAATACAAAGTATAATAGGAGAAGGAACTACGATTGATATCCAATTACCCGCTTAAACGGACATACAAAAAAACGGTTCTGCTCAATCACAGAACCGTTTTTTCTAACTCTTATTCTGAAAACACTTTAATGCCTTTCACAATGTTCCAAATGAAGAAGTAGATCGCCACAAGGAATGTCACAGCATACGTTGCAATTAAGAACGGACCAGCATGACTGATATCGTTCATGCCAAGTAAACCTGAACCGGCAATCCCAAGACCGAAAATCAAATAAGGAATAATATGTGTCCATAGTGATTTTTTCGCATGGTATTTCACTTCGTCTTTTCCTAAGAAATAAACGATAATCGGAAATAGAAATGGTGCAAAAAAGATGCTGAAGTAACATAATGAAGACAAAATTTTATTTTCTCTCAAAGCTTTTCACCTCTATGATTGATTTAGAAGAGGGGACCATTTGACTCATCCCTCAATTCCTTACAAACCCATTGTACAACCTCAACCTTAACTCGTATTAATCCGAACCTTACAGCAACCTTAAATTTGTTAAACCATAAAATGATGATCGATATTTCCATTTATTTTTTCAGAAAAAAAGTTGACTTCACCCCCTCTGAATCTACAATCAGTAAAATCGAACCATTTGAAGATGTTCTACCCGGATGTTCAAGCTAGAGACCTCTTTGCTACAATCATTTGATAACAAAAGTTAGCCGAAAAATGTTTCACCTTGACCTTGAAGTATAGTTCAACCTTTATAATGTACATATAGTAAAACAAAATAATAAAAAAGGAGTAACGATGGAGTTGATGACTAGAGGAGAACTTGCCAAAAAAACAGGAGTGAGTCCTGCCGCAATTCGTTACTATGAAGAGCACAACATATTACCTGCTCCAAGACGACGTTCAAACGGTTACAGATTCTATACAGACGACTATGTTGTGAAAATTCAATTGATCAAAGATGCGAAAACGCTCGGTTATTCATTAAAGGAAATAGCTGAAATTATGGAAATGCTAAGTCAAGACATAGACCTTGATACCCTAAGACAAATTGTCCATCTTAAACATGAAGAAATTGAAAAGAAAATTAAAAGCCTTCGTCTCATTCAAGACCTTTTATCTAACTTATTAAAAACCCCTGAAAAGAAAGTACAAGTCTACCTGGAATCATTTCGTGTTCCAAAGCAGGATGATCAATAAACCTATTGAGTGAAGGAGAGAAAAAAATGAGTGTAGAAATGTATCATGGTGAACGTTCTAAAGAAAGTATTCAATTTGAAACATTATTCGCTTCGCAAAGTAATAAAGAGAGTTTTTCTAGTATCGAACAGACAAAAAAATTTCTTGAGCAAAAAGGAATTGAAAATACGCAGCCTTATGCCATTGGGGATGATGTGAAGTTAATCAGTGAGGTACAAGAGCAGACATTCGAAGGCATGCAAGTTTTCACATTGAATGAACAAGCATCCCAAAATCAAAAAGTCATTCTCTATCTACATGGTGGCGCATGGACAAATCAGCCTTTGAATGTCCATTGGTGGTTCATGGATAAAATGGCGCAATCACTAGGTGCGAAAGTAGTCGCTCCTATTTACCCAAAAGTACCTCATTATAGCAACCAGGATACGTATCCGAAAATGCTTAACCTATATAAAGACCTTCTGAAAACTGCCGGAAATGCCAATCAATTGACGATCATGGGAGATTCAGCTGGGGGAAACATTTCACTTGGTCTTGCGCACCTTTTAAAGAAAGAGGATCTGCCGCAGCCGAAAGATATCGTGTTACTATCTGCTTGTGTGGATATGAGCATGAGCAACCCTCTCATATTTGAATACGCAAAAAAGGATCCGATTCTAGGTCATGAAGGAATGGAAGTCATCACAAAAATGTGGGCAGCTGATCAAAGTCTCACAGACCCATTGATTAGTCCCATTTACGGTGACTTTAAAGGGATCGGGAAGATCACTCATTTTATCGGAACACATGATATGTTATATCCAGATGCCATAAAGCTCGATGAAAAACTATCAGAACAAGGAATGGACATCAAAACCTTTGTTTATCCTGAAATGCTGCATGTGTTTGTTGTCATGCCAATTCCAGAAGCGGCAGATGCTCTGAAGAAAATCATTCAAGTGATCAATCGTTAGGGATTCAGTTCACACCTAGAAAGGGTACATGTTCTGATGTAAATAGGCGAAAAGGCTGCTTACTTGAAAGCAGCCTTTTTCAATTGAATATGAAATACATTCAGAATGGCAATTCACTACAGATTAAACGGTCTTTTGGCTGGTTTGTAAAGGAGAGTGAAATTCAGTTCATCACCTCATGTTTGGTATAATACATACGAGCAGTGAGGCGAAAGGGGAACGCAATGAAAACGTTTGATCTATCACAAGAAGATATCGAATTAATAGACGAAGCAAAAAAGAAGATTATCAGTCTTTATGAAGATGACAAGCATCATGTAGGGGCAGCGATCCGCATGAAAACAGGAGAAATCATATCAGCTGTCCATATAGAAGCCTACATCGGACGGGTAACTGTTTGTGCAGAAGCCATTGCGATTGGCAGCGCTTTATCGAATGGATACAAAGATTTTGATACAATTGTTGCAGTGAGACACCCTTATTCAGATGAAGAAGATAGAAGAATCAGGGTAGTCAGCCCTTGCGGCATCTGCCGAGAGCTCATTTCAGACTTTGGACCAACATGTTTTGTCATCCTTGATATGGATGGGGAGTTTGTCAAGGTGAAAATCGAAGAACTCATTCCGCTCAAATATACTCGAAGCTGATGCACCACATAAAGATAAAATAGGAAAAGGGATGTAGCAAACGTTACATGTGATCCTTGCTACATCCAAGATGACTGAAAAAGCGTTCAACAAAAGCGGCCCCATGTATGTTCTCCATATATTTCATGTTGAAAATATACTGTTCCATTTGTTCAAGCTTCCGCAGACTCCGCACTAGTATTTTCCGATCATGGTCAGACAGAGTAGGATCATCATCTATCTTCTCTAAGGCCTTTTTCACACGTGCAGATACATGTTCAACATAGAAATGGTGTTTGGATGCTGGCGGAATACATGCCCCCAGGTCACAGCCTATAAAACGAACACCATCAAGGGTGCAGTTTTCAAAATTGGCGATCAGCTTTTGTTTGCCATTTCCCTCAAACGTTATATCTATTAGCTTACCAGCAAAGGTTCAATTGACGATGTTCGCTACCTGTAAAACACGGTCATTGAATCTACAATTAGAGAAAGTACAATCGATAAACGTAGCATTCTCCAATGTCATTCCCCTCATATCGCAGGAAGAAAATTCGCAATTGGTGAAGACGGCTTCGTTTTTGCCAATGCCCACAGAGCGCAAGTCTGAATGACTAAAAGTACAATGATCAATCGTACTACCGGCAAAAAATCTCGCATTCGTCAGATCACACGTATCAAATACAAGATGATCCAAGTGACAGCTCCAAAAAATAGGAGAATGAACATTTGAGTTGATGATCGTCGTTCTGCTGATTGTTTCGTTTTCATACCTGGCAACATCAGAAAATGTTTCGTTGTCTACTGATATACCAGACTCAAGTCTTCTCATCGCTATCACCCTATCATTTCTTCAGAATTTTTCACAATCATGATGTCCATTCAGCCAGTTCATTTTCTCTTAGCGCTTTTCTTTGACTCAAGATTATATCACAAAACGATATGCGTTTAATGGACCTTTTGTGATATGAGGAATGTCAGAATTCCTATTAAAGATTTTCGCAATGATGTCTATTATGCCAAAGCTAGTGATTCGTTTAGCGTGCATATCGTGATATGTTTCAGCGGTTTCTTTTGTTTTGAATAAGTAGATTCCCTATCGGGGTCAGCTTGTATACATTCTTTGACTGAACACTAAGGTAAATCACAAAAACCTAAACAAAATCCACCGTCATAAACAATGGGTATTTGTTTAGGTTTTTTAGCGATTGAATCGTTTTCGAAGAACTAGGCATGAGACAGCGAATACTGCGAAAGCGCCCGCTGATCCAGCAGCAAACACCAGCTCAAATTGTTCTGGTTTCTGTTTGAATAACAAAGGGACTGAAAGAATGAGCGCAGCACCACTAAAGCTTAATCCTAATATCAACATGGCCAATAATTTATTCATAGAAACACCTCTTACACTTAGAGTGAGAACAATGTAAACCTTTTAAAACCTTCCTAGATGGAGTGTATCATATGATGGTAGGCGATTGGTTTCTTTTCATGAAAACACAATCGTACAACAAACAATTTTAAACGAACACTGTTCTTTACGAACGGTGTTCGTTATAATATAAATGAAATGAAATTTAAAACGCTTTCCACAAAGGGATGAGGAGATGCAGAAGATGACGTCATTATCTAAGAATCAAAAGCAAATCGCTATCATTGGAGGAGGACCTGGGGGACTAACACTTGCCGTAATTTTGCAAAATTACGGTATACAAACAACCATCTATGAACGGGAGATGCATGACAAGAGCCTTGAACGAGGGGGCTCACTGGATATTCACGAAGAAACAGGTCAAAAAGCCTTAAAAGAAGCAGGAGTTTATGAGAAATTTCAAAAGAATGCTCGTTATGAAGGAGAAGATTTCCGATTACTTGATAAATCAGGAAGGATTTATTTAGATGAAGAAACGGAATCAGATCAAAAAGGTACTCGCCCGGAAATTGATCGTGGTGTGTTATGTGAACTGCTATTAGAACAAATTGATGCTGAAACCATCAAATATGGATATAAACTAGAAAGATGCGTTTCATTAGAAAGTGGTATGACCGAGCTTCATTTTGAAAACGGGGTTGTCGAAACAGTTGACCTTTTGATTGGGGCTGATGGTGCTTTTTCTCGTGTGCGTCCTCTGTTAACAGATATTGAGATTGAATACTCTGGGCTCACGATGCTAGAACTGAATGTCTTAAGCGTAGAGGAGAACCACCCTGATTTAGCTGAATTTAATAAACGAGGTAAGATGTTTGCTTTGGCAGACCACAAAGGACTGATTGGGCAGTTAAATGGAGATGGACGAATCAAAGTGTATGCAAGCCTTATGGTAGAACGCAATTGGATCGAGACTTGTGGTATACCGTTTCATCAAGCGAAAGAAGCAAAAGAACAATTATTAGCGTTATTTAGTGATTGGGATGATCAGCTGAAAAACTATATTCGTTATGCAGAAGATGCCATCATTCCAAGGCGGATTTATACGCTTCCTACCAGTTTTAAATGGAATCGTCATAAAGGAGTAACGCTTATCGGTGATGCAGCTCACGTCATGTCGCCATTCGCAGGCGAGGGTGTGAACATGGCGATGTTTGATGCAAGGGAGCTAGCACTTGCTATTGTCCGACATCCTCATCATATTGAAAAGGCGATTGAAGAATACGAAGACATGATGTATGAATATTCATCGGAAAAAGCGCATGGATCGGAGAATAGTTTAAAACTGTGTTTTTCAAAAGACGCTGCGATCAAGCTTGCAGATATGATGAATTCTTTTCAAAAGGATGATGATTGATGCTCAATTTACTATTTTACTGTGACATGTTATAAAGAGAGTATGAACAATTCAAATCGTCGTATGATCAGTCGCCGGTCTCGGCCGGCTAAAGAACCCTTAAGCCGTGAGCTTATTGTGAAAACGGCCTATGAGCTTCTTAAGGAGCAAGGAATAGAGGGCATGAGTATGCGTAAGGTGGCTAAAGCATTGGATACGGGACCTGCATCCTTGTATGTCTACGTGAACAATGTTCAAGAACTCAGTGCTTACGTATTGGATTATGGTCTCGGACAAATGGTTTATCCAGATTCAAAGGATAGCACATGGAAAGAACAGTTATTCGACATATTGCATACTTATTTCCTACTGCTATTCGAAAAACCGGGTCTCGCTGAAATTTCTCTTTCCACCATTCCACAAGGAACGAACTTTCTTCAGTTGACCGAACGTATTCTGGCTGCATTGCATGAAGGCGGGATCAAATCTACATCTGCAGCATGGGGAGTAGACCTATTGCTGTTATACGTATCTTCTGTAGCATACGAAAAGGTCTCTTGGAAGAAACAAGGCTCTTCACAGATTTCAGACACAAAAAAAGCATTTCTTCAAGCAGACAAAACGCAGTTTCCTTTCATTCATCGTGTAAAAGAAGAAATGTTTGCAGGTGATACCGTATCAATGGAACGGTTCCGATGGGGAATTGACGTCATTTTGTATGGAATCCAGCAGGAAGACAATTAGAAAGGAGCATAAGCAAAAAGCAGTCAATGGCTGCTTTTTTTATGTGGTGATTTTCATATTTGTGATCTTGTGAGCATTATAGTATATAAATAAATCTATATATTGTTTTTATATATAAAAAATTATATAATCTAGTGGAATAAAAAAATGAGGTGCTTAGGCATGGAACATATTAAAAAGTTATTAGAGAGTTATATTCCTTTAGCAAAATCTACTGCAAAAATGTTTGGACCAAATTGTGAAGTGGTGATTCATGATTTAACGAATCCTCAAGCATCTGTCATGTTTACAGTAAATAACCATGTGACAGGAAGAGAAATCGGCCAATCATTTGATCATTTAGTCAAGACTGTATTACAATCAGAAGATTTTAAAGAAGATTATCTGGCTGGTTATACATTTGTAACAGAAGATAAGCGTACGATTCGTTCTTCGACTTCATTAATACGTGATTCAAAGCAAAAAGTGATCGGTGCTTTCTGTATCAATTTTGATGTTGAAGCACTGAATCAAATGCAGCAATTTATGGATACTTTTCTTACTACACACGTGGAAGCTCAAGAGAAAGAAACAACATCAAATGATGATCTTGAAAATGTGGAAGAAATAGTAGATCAATTGATTCAACAAATCATTCAAAACAGTGTTCACCCAGTCATGAAACGTCATGAAAAAATTGAACTAATCAAATTTATGGATGAAAAGGGCATTTTTTTAATGAAAGGATCTGTTGAGAAGGTCGCATCTATGTTAGGTATTTCCAAAGTAACCGTCTATAGCTATTTGGATGAAATCAAAAATAAATCGAGGTAAGGAGTGTCAAAATGGAAAGCATACTCGAGGTAGGAAATCTAAAATCAAACGGACACTATGCATTCGCAACCATTCATCAAAACACGGTCTATGTGTCAGGACAATTTGCCATCAATCCTGAAACGACAGAAAAAGAGTTCGGCCCCATTGAAAAAGAGACATTACAAGCGCTTAAGAATGTAGAGATGATTGTAGAGGCTGCTGGAAGTCAAAAAGAAAAGATTTTGCGCATGACATTATACATTTCAGATATTGAATTATGGGACAAAGTAGATGCGGTTTATACCGAATTTTTCGGTGAACATAAACCAGCTCGTACGATTGTACCAACGAATGAATTACATTTTGGTTTCAAAATTGAAATGGATGCCATTGCATATATTTAGAATATTTTTTTGACCACCCTATATAAAAAATTATATTTTGTATAAAAAAATATTCAAAGGGGCAGATGAAGAATGAATCAATTAATTTGTAACCATTGCGGGAAAAAATATGAGATGACACCAACTCTATGGAAATGTGATTGTGGTGGAGTATTAAATCTAGTGAAAGATACCCCGAAAATAGACGTCACAGCTTGGGAGCACTATCCAAATTCATTATGGCGTTATGTTGAAACCATGCCATTTCCAAAAGGTTCTAGGACGTGGGAAACTGTGACAATGGGCGAGGGCCAATCTCCTTTAATCGTTCTAGATCCTAATGAGCCAAACACTTATGTAAAAGTTGATTATATGATGCCGACACTATCATTTAAAGACCGTGGAGCAGCTGTGTTAATGACAAAAGCTAAGGAATTAGGGGTAACAAAAGTCATTGCTGATAGCAGCGGGAATGCAGGAACGGCAATTGCTGCGTATGCTGCGCGTTGTGGTATTGCCTGTGACATCTATCTAAGTGATCAAACATCACCTAAAAAAGTCGCTCAAATAAAAGCCCACGGAGCAACGATTAAAGAAATTCATGGTACACGAGAGAACATTGCAGCTGCGGCCCAAAAGGCAGTAGACGAAGAAAACGTTTTTTATGCAAGCCATGTCTATAACCCTTATTTTTTCGAGGGTACAAAAACATACGCCTATGAAATCTATGAGCAACTAAAAGGAGCACCGGATGCTTTAATCATTCCGGTTGGAAACGGCACTCTGCTGCTTGGTGCATATTATGGCTTTAGAGAGTTATTCGAAAATGGTCTCATTCATAAAATACCGAAAATTGTTGCTGTACAAGCGAAAAACTGCGCTCCACTTGTGAAAGCTTTTCAACATGCGGAGGAATCAGCAACGCCTGTGACAAATAAAGGGACTGTAGCAGAAGGGATCGCTATTGCTGCCCCAGCGCGTTCTAAACAAATTTTAGAAGCTGTATACAAGACAAATGGTACGTTTATTGATATTGAAGAAGAAGAAATTATACATGCACGCTCTAAACTGAGTGAGAAAGGATTTTATGTCGAAGTGACATCTGCCATCAATTTTGCTGGCTACATGAAATATCAAAAGGAATCAGAAGAAACCATTATCATACCTCTTTGTGGGGCAGGGATTAAATCAAAATAACCTTAGGACTCTGGTAGAATAGAGCGTTGCGTGCCTCGTTGTCCTATTATAGGTTCAATCAGGAGTAATATTTGCGAAATGAATTTAGATGAAATGGAGGGATTTGGCGGGGACATACCCTTTGAAAACTTTACAGATGACATCATTCCTTTGCTGAATCTATCGGATTCTGATAGTTACTTAATGCCAGATGTTTGTAGGACCGTTGCAGTTAGATTACGTCAACTGATTCACAATTGGCCTGATGATGATATAGACAAGAAGAAAGCTCTCTGGAGTTAGCACATCAACAAAATGAGCCAATCGGATTGATATAAGATGAGAAGAAAGCTACTTTAGAAAGCATGTTTAAACCGTAGTAGCTTTCTTTCCACTCTACCTAATTATTTTTCATTTGTTCCTCTCCCCAATAACATATCTCATCTAATACAGGCATCAGTGATAAACCCTTTTCAGATAAACTATATTCTACTTTTGGAGGCACTTGGGGATATTCTTTACGATGAATTAAGTGATCCGCTTCAAGCTCTTTTAGTGTATTGGTTAATGTTTTAAAAGAAATCGTTCCGAGCTTACGTTTCAGCTGATTATAGCGAACAGGACCATCGTTTGAATATAAAGCATACAGAACTGGCATTTTATATTTCCCACCAATTAATGACAAAGTATACCCAAAACCAGTATCTTTTAGCTCAGCTTTCGTCTGGAAGGACTCCTCATTCATTTTATACTCTCCTTTGGGTTAGTATCACACTTTGATTACCGTACTTGTAGTATGTTATAGCATACAATAAAATCAATGTACATCAAAAAATGATGCAAAACTCAGAAAAAGGGTGAATGAATAATGAAAACGATTGTCTATGCACATCCTTGGGATGGAAGTTATAATCATGCCATTTTGACTTCCATAACAGAAAAATTAGAAACAAAGAAAGAACCGTTTCAAGTGATCGATTTATATAAAGATGGATTTAATCCTGTTTTTACAGCTGAAGAATTAAAGCATTTTCATAAAGGAGAAACGCCTTATTCATTAGTGAAGGATTATCAAGAAAAATTAAAACAGTCAACAGAATTGGTATTTATATTCCCAGTCTGGTGGTGGGACTTACCTGCTATGTTAAAAGGATTTATTGATAAAGTGATGTTAAGCGGTTTCGCATTCATTGAAGATCAAAACACTGGTACTTTACAAGGTTTATTGACAAATATTAAAAAAACAACCGTGATCTCAACATCAACTACAGATAAAGAGTATATAGAATCTGAAGCTGGAAATGCTATTCAAAGCGTTTTCATTGACAGAACGCTAGCTGATTTGGGGATAAAAAACGAATCCACGAAATGGATTCATTTTTCTAGAGTGAATTTAACAACAGATGAAAAGAGAAAGCAATTTTTAAAAGAAATATCCCAGAATATTTGATTTACAGTACAACAAATAAGGCCCATCTTCTACGACCGATTTAATTTATTGAGAAGGTCGTAGAAGTTTTGAAAAACAAAAGGATTGACTTGTACAAGAAGGTAAATGTAGATCCATTGTATGATCTGATAAACAATAACCGTATAAGAATCCCACTATTTAAAGTAAAGCTTTATAACTTTAGTGCTATACGTTTCAGCAGACTCTTTATCACCAGTCATTTAAGCAACAACAAATCGAGCCTGCCTAATTGACCTCTTGCACTCCCCCAAATACCCCATTATTTAAATCCATACCATTTCTGTGTTTTTTTAATATTTCTTTTAGCACTGCCGGCTCAAGCAGATTGTTAACATCATTTTCATTAAAAATAATACTGACTCATACCATTTCTAAAGATAGGCAGGGTCTTAGTCACTAGCTCTTCTGATGAAATAAGTCTTCCATCCTTATTCCATGTGTATGCAGCTCCGTATATCCCCCAACTTAGCATAGTAGATAGGGTTGTTACCATTTGTTTATCCTCTAATTCGATGATGTTTTTAGTTCCTTTTAGCATAAGATCAGCTATTAGTTTCTGTAACTCCTCTTTAATTTTACTTTCGATAATAGTTCCTAAAGAATGATAACCTTTGGGACATAGGTCGCTTATCTCTTTATGGTGATCACACATGGCTAGAAAAATATTTGCAATGACTTTTTCATTGAATCCATCGTGATCATTGAGTCTTTTTTTCAATTTGTCTGTAAATGTATTGGTGATTGTAGAATGTAACAAATCAAATTTATCGTCAAAGTGCGCATAAAATGTAGCCCGGTTAATAGTAGCCTTTTCTGTGATATCACGTACCGTGATATGGTTGAAATCTTTTTCACTAGCTAACGAAAGAAAAGAGTCTACAATCAATTGTCTTGTACGAAGTATTCTCGGATCTTTTTTAGGCATAATCATTTTTTCTTCTCCTTTTAGGGTTCATCATCTTGTCTAAAAACGACAATACATTAGAAGTGTTGCGTAAACTACATATTGGCTATTTTGGTTATTGTTTATTATTCTTTTTCATCTTATCATCAATTATACAACGCGCGTTGCTTAAATAACACATGTTATTACGAAAGATTTTTGATCAAGGAAATCATTGTGATCATTCTGAATAACAAAAGGAGATAGACGACCATGAACATCACTATTTTTGGTGCAACTGGTGCAATCGGTCAACTTTTAACACAGTTTGCATTAGAAAACGGAGATTTCGTTACGGTATATGTTAGAAACCCTGAGAAAATCAAGCAAAAGCATTCGAATTTACGCATTGTAAAGGGTGAACTAACGAACACTTCAGCTATTGAAACGGCAGTTTCAGAAGCTGATGTCGTGATAAGCACCTTAGGTCCCGGCATTGATTTGTCTCGAAAACAAAAAGGTACACCGATCGCCGACGGACATAACCGAATTGTCAAAGCGATGAAGAAATTCACCAAAAAAAGGTTGATTACACTCGCGACGCCAGCCTTGCAGTCTGAAGACGATAAGAAAAGCTTATCGACGATATTGCCAAGAATATTGCCTAAACTTCTCATGCCAAATGGTTATGCCGAAATGAAGAAGATAGGAGAACTGATTAAACAATCGAACCTGGATTGGACAGTTGTTCGAATCATTAATCCTAATATCAAATACAACGGGCAATCTTACGGTTATTCATTCGGCGATCAGCCAGCTAAAATGTCCGTATCTAGGGAAAATGTCGCTAAACTCATGTATGACGCTGCTAGGCAACCCCAATTAATCGGAAAAATGCCCATTGTTTATAATCATTAAATGAGCTTTTTGTATGAGGTTGTTGATTCAGCAGAAATTATAGGAATCATTTAGAGTCATACCAAAATATTGCGTGTGAATTCTTTTTATAAGTATTCAAAATCAAAATCATAAAGGGGAAATGATCATGTCAAAAGTATTATTTGTTAAAGGAACACCGCAAAGTGAGGAACAATCAAGAAGTACGCAAGTTGCTAGAGCATTTATCAATGAATATAAGGAAGTAAACCTAGCAGATGAAATAATAGAAGTAGATGTCTATTATGCAAATGTGCCATTAATCGATGCTGATTTTTTAACTGGACAAAAGAAGTTAAGAAGTGGGGAAGTGCTAACAGATGTTGAAGCACAAAAAATAGAAGCAGTGAATGCATTCACAAAGCAATTTATGGAAGCAGATAAATACATCATTCAGTCTTCAATGTGGAATTTAGGAATCCAACCTTTATTAAAAGCCTATTTTGATACAATCATGAGTGCTGGAAAAACGTTTAAATATACATCAGAAGGTCCAGAAGGATTGATGAAAGGGAAAAAAGCAATCCATATTCATGGTATGGGAGGATTTTATTCACAGGCAATTGGAATGGAACATTCTGATTCTTACGTAAGAGGTGCGCTGAAGTTTGTTGGAATTGAAGTGGAACCAACGATTTTTGTTGAAGGTATTGACTATGATCCAACTAAGAAAGAAGAAGTTGTTGCTGCAGCAATTGAAAAGGCAAAAGCGGTAGCACGAACGTTTTAAAAAAGAGCATGGGTGGGATTAGTTAAAAAGATTTTAATTAACATCATCCCACCTCGCACGTTCAAAAGCGTAATAAGGAAGAATAGACAAAATACATTCATCAAAATTATAAAGGGGGAACATATGATGAAAGTAGAAATTTGGTCTGATTTTGTTTGTCCGTTTTGTTATATTGGCAAACGTCAATTTGAAATAGGGTTAGAACAGTTTGAACATAAAGAAGAGGTCGAAGTCTTATTTCGTCATTTTCAATTAGATCCATATGCGAAAAAAAATACAGGAATGGATATCCATCAAGTAGCATCTTCCAAGCATGGTATTCCATATGAAAAAGCAAAAGCAAGAAACAATCAATTGAAACAGAAAGCAAAAGAGATTGGGTTAGATTATCAATTTGATACAATGATTCCTACGAATTCATATGATGCACTTCGTCTTTCTTATTATGCAAAAGAGAAAGGGAAGATACGGGAGTTTATGGAGCGTATTTTGAAAGCTCATTTCACGGATTCACTAGATATCGGTGATCACGCAACACTTGCTCAACTTACAAGTGAAATAGGTCTTGATGGCAACGAAGCCTTGGATGTTTTAGCAAATGATCAATATAGCGAGAATATTGCAGCTGATAGAGCCGAGGGATCAAAAATTGGGATTCAGGGCGTGCCCTTTTACGTTGTGAATGATAAATATGTCATCTCAGGAGCACAACCTAGCGAAGTGTTTTTAGAAACATTACAACAGGTATGGAAAGAAGAGTACGCGAATCGTAAGGTTGAAGAGCATAAATTAGAGTCGTCGCTCGATGATTATTGTTCAGATGGAACATGTGAATTTTAATGGATATTCAAAAAAGATTCAGAAATCACAAAAGAATATTATAGTATATCAAGGCTCAGGTATTGTTGTTCTAATTCTTGCAGTAGTGCCAACATCACTTGACTTGTATTGAACCTAATTTATAGCTGCTTTAAATACCACTTTATTATGAATCATTTACTTCCAAAAAATCAAAGGGGTTTAGCGATATGAAAAATACAATTTTCCAAGGCACAATCGAGCATTCAGGATTTGTAGTACCCGATATCGAAGTAGCAGTTGAATTCTTCACTCATATTTTGGGTTTTGAAGTCTTGTTCCGGCCAGGACGGATGCAGTTTGAGGACGATAGTTTAAAAAGATACTTTGGGGTTCACGAACAGTCAATTGTAGAAGGGGCGGCATTTTTGCAATATGGCGGTAGAAAGATCGAACTGGTTCAATGGTCGACGCCAGATCAACAGAATGTTCACCTAAAACCCAGTGATATCGGTGTAGCCCATCTAGCTATTACAGTTACCAATATAGAAGAGGCTTTAAAATATTTTGCAGAACAGTCTGATGTTAAAGTTAGAGAGCTGAGCCCTCTTGGATTTTTCTATATCACAACTTCATGGGGGATGGAGATTCAAATAATGGAATTACCCCAAAAACCTTTATGACCTATTTTTGAAACAGTTTGCTGAGACTGGAAAATAATGCTGCTTTTGAGTCAATTGAATATAAAATCTAATAATAAAGAGGATCAAGTCAAAGGTTCTCTTTTTTGCATTAATTAATATCTAGTTTACATAATATATATTCTAGGAAGTTAAACAACAATTGAATTTTCTTTGTCTCATTATTAAGTATACTTATCTTATTGAGATAAAACAAAAAATGAAAAATCCAACGGTTGATTCGTCAGATTTTCATTCCTCTAAATGTTTTAAGATTTTTGCAGGATTCCCGCCAACAATCACATTTGACGGAACATCTTTTGTCACAACGGCTCCTGATGCAATGACAGCATGATCTCCGATTGTCACACCTGGATTGATAATGGCGCCGCCGCCAATCCATACATGATGTCCAATTGTGACTGGTTTGCCGAATTCAATACCTGTTTGACGTTCTTCTGGATTTAACGGATGTCCAGCTGTGTATATATGTACATTCGGACCTAACAAACAATGATGTCCAATTGTAATCTTGCAAACATCTAATAACACAGCATCAAAATTTGCAAAAAAATGCTCGCCAACCTCGATATTGTATCCATAATCACATTGTATTCTGCCTTCAAATACCACATCTTCTCCGCAAGCGCCTAAAAGCTCCTTTAAAATGGCCTTTCTCTGTGATGGCTCATTTGTTTGCTGATAGGCAAATGTCAATTGTCGTGCTTTTGCTCGATCTGCCATCAATGTGTGATCATTTGGGTGATAGTATTCTCCCTTGATCATCTTTTCTTTTTCTGTTTTCATGTTCATCTCCCTTTTATTGAAAATTCATTCATCGTTTGAATGAATGCCTCGGTGAATTGTGTTGTCGTCTCATTTCCTCCTAAATCCTTCGTTTTCAAGTTCTTTTTTAAGGTCTCATCAAGAGTATGTTCGATCAGACTGGCTGTCTGTTTTAATCTTTCATCTTGATATTTCACATGTAGCCAGTTACAAAGCATTACTGTAGAAAGAATCATGCCCATTGGATTGGCTATATTTTGACCAGCTATATCAGGTGCTGAACCATGTGCCGCCTGTGCCATCGCTTGATTTTCGTTGCAATTTAATGAGGGTGCCATTCCTAAACTGCCGACTAGTTCCCCTGCAAGATCAGATAAAATGTCGCCAAACATATTTTCTGTCACAATCACATCAAAATCACCTGCACGTCTCACTAAATGAGCAGCCATCGCATCAATATGAATATCCTCAACCTCCACTTGTGGATATGCTTTCGCTACCTCTTGACATGTTCGTAAAAACAAGCCAGATCCTAATTTGATCACGTTCGCTTTATGAACAATGGTGACTTTCCCCCTCCTCTCCACTGCACGTTGAAAAGCTGCGTGGGCAATACGGGTAATTGCTTTTTTTGTAAACACACCTGTAGATATGGCGACATCTGGTGTAATCATCCACTCTCCTGTCCCCTGATACATATTCCGGTCTGGATAAAAGCCTTCTGTATTTTCTCGAAAAATGACAAGGTCGACGCCATTGGCAACGCTTTTCACACCTGGCAGCGATTGCGATGGACGAATATTTGCAAATAAATCAAATGTATGACGCAGTTCTCCACTTGGATTTCTTCTTTCTTTCAATTGATCAGGATATGAAGCTGAATCATGAGGTCCTAATATCCAGCCATGGCATTTTTTCAAGGCGGCTATAGTAGAAGCTGGCACTGGATCTTGATGAGAATGAATGGCTTCAGCACCGATAGGACACTCTACAAATTCCACAAATAGTTCATTGAACTGTGACAACGCTGTCTTTAAAATACGCATACTAGAATCAACAATTTCCGGTCCAATCCCGTCTCCCTTTAAAATACCTATTCGATATGACATATGTATCGCCCCTTTTGTCTTTATTCTATCAAAGAATGATGAAGTTGGAATATTTTCTTCATGATGATCCTCCCTCATGTTATTTACGAATCAAGAAGTCTCCTTTATAATCGAGTAGATTTGTTCTGTATGACTACATAGATATGAGGGATTAGATGAAATTAAAGTGGTATAAAGCGATTATTGTTATTTTTACGATGTCTGGGATCTCCATCTCCACTTGGTTTTCAAGAACACCAGAAGTGAGAGATTTATTGCAAGCAGATACAGGCACAATGGGACTCATTTTACTCGGCTTATCTGTAGGTTCCATTGTCGGGCTGATTCTTTCCAATGTATTCGTTCGCAAAAAAGGCGGCCGAGTGGCGATTGTGGTCAGCGCTTTTTTGATGTTTATTGGATTCTCAACCCTTGCAATCGGCGCGGCCCTCTCTTCTACGCTGGTTGTCACTGCTGGTCTTTTTCTTTTTGGTTCAGGCTCAGGCATGTGCAATGTTGCCATGAACTTAGAAGGAACGGAGATTGAGTATCAGATCAAGAGAACGATCCTGCCGATTTTGCATGCTTCTTTCAGTATTGGAACGTTAATTGGTGCAGGTGCCGGAATACTCTTTATTTATTTAGGTGTGTCTGTCCTCATTCACCTTCTCACCATTGCACTCCTTTTCTTTCTCAGCATCCTGATTTGTACACGGTTTATTCCGCACGGGACAGGAAAAGATCCGGATAAGACGCAGACAGAATCAGTTGAGGCTTCTCAAACATCATGGCTGAACAAACGGACGATCTCATTAGCGATGATTGCCTTATGTCTCGCATTTGTAGAAGGTTCTGCAAATGATTGGATTCCACTAGCAATGGTTGATGGCTATCAGGTTTCTCATTCAATGAGTACGGTCATCTATGCATTATTTTTGTGCGGGATGATTAGTGGCAGATTACTGAGCGGACGTTTCATTGATCGCTTTGGCAGGGTGTTATTGCTAAGAGTCGCGATCTTATCTGCTGCCGCCGGACTATTCTTGGTGATTTTAAAGATTTCACTCGTCGTGTGTATGATATCTATCTTTTTATGGGGACTTGGCGCGTCCTTAGGCTTCCCGCTGACCATTTCAGCAGCTGGTGATGATAGCCGCTATGCTGTCAAACGTGTCAGTATCGTCACTTTATCTGGGTATACAGCCTCTCTATCAGGGCCCCCTGTTTTAGGACTGCTCGCCAATCAAGTCGGTCTGCTTCATGCGTTTATTTTTGTTCTGTTTGCCATTTGTATTGCAGGAATCTTTACAAAAGCTGTTGCAAAACCGACATCAATACATTCTTTTTGAAAAGTGCCAGATCTTTGATCTCGGTACTTTTTTTAAATTTAATAAATAAAATTGAAACCTTTCACGAAGTGAAACAGTCCTATAGATGTCTTGATGTTTATCGCTTTTTTAAAGAGGGAAAGTAAAAAAATAAGACTTTTCAAATAACTGAAAACGTGGTAAGATCATGAAAATAAACAGGAAGGGGTGAGAAAAATGAAAAAAAATATGCTGTTAAAATTAGCAGTCTTATTCATAGCACTTGCAAGTTTTCATTTGTTCTCAATGCCTCATTCCGTTCAGGTATACCATCATGCAAAGGTGGTTGCTGATCAAGAATCACATGAACTGAAAATCGTTCAGACAGCAGGCGATGAAAAGAAACAAAAACATGTGAACGCAGTATTTGCGGCATTTACAGCACTGCTAGTCATTGGCAGTATGGCAGCTGGATTTGCACGCATCACTTATACTGATCGATTTGACCGGAAAAAGAAGCATTTACTTGCAGTGTTCTACCAGTCTTCGAATTTCCGAGTAGCTCGTGTTAACCCAACCATTTAAATCAAACAAAAATTGGGAGGTTTTACACGATGTTATTTTTCTTAAGAGTATTCATTCTAGGTCTATTCTCTGTCACTTCACTTTCTCTTTTCGTTTACCAAGGAATTGAAGTAGTGCATGCCATCACAAGCATGTTTGGCAATCACGAGAGTTAAATTGACCTCATCATAAAAAAACCCCCTGCCTTACGCAGGGGGTTTTCGTTTTGCTTATTTATTGTCATCTTGGTCAGATGCAGCAGGTGATAAAAGAACTTGAGTTACTTCTCCCTGCTCTTCCTCATCTAAAATAAACGATCCATTGCTATAACGATCATTTGCCCTTAGTGTGGAAATATCGAGCGGGATCGTGGCACCCTTTTCCGTATCAATCTCAAGTGTATCGTGCAGTGAAGCAGCAATCACAGCAACAATTCTGTGAGGGTTTTTCTTTAATTCTCTTAGCATGATCACTCCACGTTTTGCTCTTGATGTCTTATCAAATTCAGAGAGGTTCATCCGCTTCACAGCACCTCTTTGTGTCGTGAGAACAAGCACATTGTTCTTCGGATCAATGATTTGTCCCGAGACCACCTCGTCTCCGTCCTTCAAATTGATGCCTTTCACACCAGCCGCTCTCGGACCGACCACACTCACTTCTTCTTCATCAAACCATAATCCATAGCCATTTTTCGTTGCAATAAACAATTCTTGCTGACCTGTTGTAACATGAACATCTACAAGTTCATCATCACCTTTTAAATTCAAGGCGACAAGCGGTTTTGAATAGCGCTGCGCTTTATATTGGAGAAGCTCTGTTTTCTTCACCATACCGCCTTTTGTGAAGAACAAGAGATATGATGAATCATCGAATTCTTTAATTGGGATCGCTTTTTGAATGGTTTCATCGCGGTCAATCGAAATAATATTCGTAATGTGCTGCCCCATGTCTTTCCAGCGTATATCTGGCAACTGATGAACTGGACAGTAAATGTAACTCCCTTTATTCGTAAATAGCAGAAGAACATCTGTTGTATTCATTTCAAACTGGTGAATCAGTCGGTCTGTATCCTTCATACCGAAGTCCTTACCGTTTGATGCAGCATATGAACGCTGGCTTGTCCGTTTGATGTATCCATCTTTTGTGACTGTGACGTACACGTCCTCTGATGCGATCATCACTTCAAGGTTAATCTTAATTTCTTCAATTTTTTCCTCAATGACGGATCGTCTTTCATCAGCATACGTCTTTTTCAACTTCTTCAAGTTGTTCGTAATGACTTTAAACAGCTTCTTCTCATTCGCTAAAATGTCTTCAAGCTCTGCAATTCGCACGTCAAGCTCTCTTGCTTCGTCTCTTAGTTGAGTGATATCTGTATTTGTTAAACGATATAACTGGAGAGAAACAATCGCTTCTGATTGAGCTTCTGTAAAATCATATTTCTCCATCAAATTGTTTTTCGCATCACGCTTATCATTAGACGAACGAATCGTCGCAATGACTTCATCTAAAATGGAAAGAGCTTTAATTAATCCATCTACAATATGATGACGTTCTTTTGCTTTTCGAAGCTCGTATGCTGAGCGGTTCGTCACCACTTCTTTTTGATGAGCAATGTAAGCGTCTAGTACAGTTGTAAGCGTCATTAAAGTCGGTCTTCTGTTATGTATCGCGACCATATTAAAGTTATATGGGATTTGTAGATCAGAATTTTTATATAAGAAATTCAAGACACCATTCGCATCCGCTTCTTTTTTCAGCTCTACAACAATCCGAAGGCCGGTACGATCCGTCTCATCCCGAACTTCAGAAATTCCTTCTACTTTTCTTTCAATGCGGAACTCGTCCATCTTTTTGACAAGATTGGCTTTATTCACTTCATAAGGAATTTCTGTGATCACGATTTGCTGGCGTCCACCGCGGATGGTTTCAATCTCCGCTTTTCCGCGAATCATAATCTTTCCTTTTCCTGTTTCATATGCCTTCTTAATACCATCCACACCTTGAATGATCCCGCCTGTTGGGAAATCAGGCCCTTTGATGACTGTCATTAAATCTTCAACCGTACAATGCGGCTGTTCAATTCGCTTAATCACGCCATCAATCACTTCTCCTAGGTGGTGCGGCGGAATATCAGTCGCATAACCGGCTGAAATCCCTGTTGACCCGTTCACAAGAAGGTTGGGAAACATCGCTGGTAAGACAACAGGCTCTTTGCTTGTATCATCAAAGTTCGAGACAAATTCGACCGTCTCCTTGTCGAGGTCTTTTAAAAGCTCTGATGCAATTGCAGAAAGCCTTGCTTCCGTATAACGCATGGCAGCAGGAGGATCTCCGTCGATACTCCCGTTATTTCCATGCATCTCAATCAGCACATTTCGCACTTTCCAATCCTGGCTCATTCTCACCATTGCTTCATAAACAGAAGAATCACCATGCGGATGGTAGTTACCAATTACGTTACCGACTGTTTTGGCAGCTTTACGGAAGTTTTTATCTTGTGTATTTCCTTCTGCATACATCGCATATAGAATTCTTCGTTGTACAGGCTTTAATCCATCACGTGCATCTGGAAGTGCACGATCTTGGATAATATATTTACTATAGCGACCAAAACGGTCTCCAATTACTTCTTCTAACGGTAAATCATGAAATCGTTCTTGTTGTGCCATGTTTAAACCTCCTCAGCTAGCGACAAGTTTTCATTTTCAAGAATGTTGCTTTCCTCATCAAGTCCAAAGGCGACATTCTTTTCAATCCATTTACGGCGTGGTTCTACTTTGTCACCCATCAGTGTCGTGACGCGGCGCTCCACCCGTGCAGCATCATCGATCTTCACCCTGACAAGCGTTCTCGACTCTGGATTCATTGTCGTTTCCCATAGCTGGTCGGCATTCATTTCACCTAAACCTTTATAGCGTTGAATCGTATATCCTTTTCCAACTTTCTTTAACACGTCATCCATTTCTTCATCAGACCAAGCATATTCAATGACTTCTTTCTTCCCTGAGCCTTTGCTAACTTTATATAAAGGCGGAAGGGCAATGAATACTTTGCCATGCTCAATCAGCGGCTTCATATAGCGGTAGAAGAATGTAAGCAATAGAACCTGAATATGCGCGCCATCTGTATCAGCATCTGTCATGATGACAATTTTGTCATAATTGATGTCTTCTACATTAAAATCGACACCAACCCCGCCGCCAATGGCATGGATAATGGTGTTGATTTCTTCGTTTTTGAAAATATCCGCAAGCTTTGCTTTCTCTGTATTAATGACCTTTCCTCGAAGCGGCAGCACCGCTTGGAATTTTCGATCACGTCCTTGCTTGGCTGATCCACCAGCAGAGTCGCCCTCTACTAGATACAGTTCATTTCTTGCCGGGTTTCTAGATTGAGCAGGTGTTAATTTTCCGCTGAGTGTTGCTTCAGATTTTTTCCGTTTCTTGCCGCTCCTTGCTTCTTCTCTTGCTTTTCTAGCCGCTTCTCTTGCCTGCTGCGCTTTAATCGCTTTTTTCACAAGCAGTGTCGCCGTTTCGCGGTTTTCTTCAAGGAAATAAGCCAATTTTTCAGAAATCACGGCATCAACAGCTGACCTTGCCTCACTCGTTCCAAGCTTTCCTTTTGTTTGTCCTTCAAATTGAAGAAGTTCTTCAGGAATTCTGACAGAAATAACAGCTGACAGACCTTCACGAATATCCGTACCTTCTAAATTTTTGTCTTTTTCTTTTAAAAGGGTCACTTTGCGTGCATATTCATTAAAGGCTCTCGTCATGGCCGTTTTTGCACCAGACTCATGCGTACCGCCATCTTTGGTTCTTACGTTATTGACGAACGACAAAATATTTTCTGAATATCCGTCGTTAAATTGAAAGGCAAAATCGACTTCAATGGACTGATGTTCGCCTTCAAACGAAACGACTTCACTAAGTACATCCTTTTCCTCGTTTAAATAAGCAACGAACGCTTCAATACCTGTCTCATAATAAAAGGTTTCCTGTACATCATGGCGATCATCAATCAGCTCTATTTTTAGCCCTTTTAATAAAAAGGCTGATTCTCTTAAACGCTCTGATAATGTATCAAAATTATAGGTGGTGACACTGAACATCGTTGGATCTGGCTTAAAATGAATCAGTGTACCGGTCTTTTTCGTTTTCCCGATTTTTTCAAGTGATGTGACTGGCTTTCCGCCATGTTCAAAGCGCTGGTGATAAATAAATCCATCGCGTTCTATCGTCACGGTGAGCCACTCTGAAAGTGCGTTCACAACGGACGCCCCAACTCCGTGAAGTCCACCACTTGTTTTATAACCGCCTTGACCAAATTTTCCGCCTGCGTGCAGGACCGTTAAAATGATTTCTGGTGTCGGTTTTCCAAGCTTATGCATACCAGTAGGCATTCCGCGCCCTTTATCTTGGACGGAAATGCTGTTATCTTTATGTATTTTGACAATGATATGATCTCCATGGCCGGCGAGCACTTCATCGACAGAGTTGTCTACAATCTCATAGACAAGGTGATGAAGACCGCGTGAATCCGTCGATCCAATATACATCCCTGGGCGTTTACGGACGGCTTCAAGCCCCTCTAGCACCTGAATAGAATCATCGTTATAATCTACTTGCTGCTTTTTAACCAAATGCTTAATCCCCTTTCACTAACAAACATAACCGGCTAATCATCAATGATCTCTCTAGATTTTAATGATGATCATGCTGCTCATTACTGTCCACTTTAATAAGCTGCATCATCACCATGCATGTGTGATTCAGTGATACATGCTCTTTTGCACGGTTATGAGAATGTTCTACATTCTGCAATCAGAACTAGAAGTCCATTATAAACAAGACTGTTTCATAAGCCAAATGCAATCATATGATGGTTTTAGCAAAACAGAACAAATGTTCTATATTTATCTTATCGCTCTTTTTCTCGATATGCAAGGTCACCGATAGGTCCCTGTCGCCTTATTTTATCGCTTTCTTCTAGAATCGCAAATATATTTCTGCAACAAAAAAGCAAAAATCCTTGAAAAACCAAGGATTTTTGACGATTTAATGAGTTTTTGTCATCGCATGAGCCACTTTGATACATAAGTCCATGATGGCGACCTTGCCATTTTCCTCAATCAGCCTTTTTGCCTCTTCATGATATACGCCTTGCTGCGCCCAAAAAACAGGTGCGTCTATTTCAAGAAATTCTTTCGCCACCTCAGGCAAAAACTCAGAACGTCTAAAGACATTGACGATATCAACAGGCTCTTTTATGTCTTTTAAAGAGGCGACCGCTTTTACCCCAAGTGCTTCATCAATCGTTGGATTGACAGGAATGATGTCATAACCGGCATCTTGCATGGCTTTTGAAACCATATAGGACGTTCGGTGCGGCTGATCTGACAAACCTACAACTGCAATTCGCTTACTGCTTTTTAATATACGCCCAATTTCTTGTTTTGAAGGATGATTCATCCAGACACTCCTTTTCTTCTATTTTAGCGAATTTCTTGTTAAAAACAAAGCTGAATTCATCGGCCATCGTTTTTTTCAAAAAAAGATCGCCATGTTTTTCATAAGATCATGTTAAAATGTAAGACAAGAGGGAGAATATAAAGGAGTTATGCAGATGTTAATTGCTTTGATGTTTATTTTGGCTTATCTTCTCGGCAGTATTCCATCAGGTCTCATTGTCGGGAAAGCTGCAAAGGGAATCGATATCCGTGAACATGGCAGCGGGAATCTAGGTGCGACGAATGCATTCCGTACACTAGGTGTGAAAGCAGGGTCCATCGTTATCACAGCTGATATTTTAAAGGGGACTCTTGCTTCGGCTTTACCGTTTTTCATGCAACTGGACATTCATCCCTTATTAGCAGGAGTTGCTGCTGTTATCGGTCACAGCTTTCCTGTCTTTGCAAAATTTAAAGGGGGAAAAGCGGTCGCTACATCAGGCGGCGTGCTGTTATTTTATGCCCCGTTCTTATTTATCACGATGATCGCTGCTTTTTTCTTATTTTTATACATTAGTAAATATGTTTCATTATCATCTATGCTGACTGGGATCTACACATTCATTTACAGCATATTCACCCAAGATCTATTTTTAATTATTGTTGTTGCTGTTCTTGCTGGCTTTGTGATCTTCAGACACATCGCCAACCTCAAACGAATTCTCAACAAAACTGAACCGAAAATCAAATGGCTTTAGCCGTTTCATCAATTTAAATATGTGGTAAAAGTAAAGAAAAGCTGTTTTTGCATCCTGCATTTAAAAACAGCATGACTTCAAAAAGGGGCGATCACATTGAAATTAACGATAAAAGATGATGCACTCAATTGGTACAAGAATGAACTGGATTTAGAAAAAGGTGATCATGTTCGCTTTTTTGTCAGATATGGCGGGTGCAGTAATGTACAAAAAGGCTTTTCTCTCGGCGTCGCAAAAGATGAACCTCAAAATGCAGGCGCAACCGCTGAAGTAGAAGGCATTACTTTCTTTGTGGAAGAAAGTGATATTTGGTATTTTGACAACCATGATCTGCATATTGATTATAACGAGTCCGTGAAAGAACCAGAATTTCATTATGAATAAACAAAAAAGATACCTCATCCCTCGGGTATCTTTTTTGTTTATCACTCAATATAAAGTCCATACTCCTGAATGTTTCCTAACGACCGCTCTTTTTGCAAAATCCGTTTTTGCGAATCACCGATGAGATCAAAATGAGGAAAACCTTCGCGAACATGGATCCATTCTTTCTTTAATCCATGCTTTTGTCCCCAAGCGATTAATTGCTCCATATCCTGACAGGCTGCCTTTGTAACAGTATTCGCATGCGGAAAACGGTCATCAAGCCAATAGTGTGTCAAAAAGGCCACATTCCCTTGCCGAACAGCTGATTTCCAAGCATTTAGATCCTTTCTTTTAATACCAAATGCCATGAATCAAACCTGCTTCTTGGACTGTTCGTATACGCTGTGCCATGCAGGGAAAGCTTTTCTAAATTGAATCGGTCTAAAGGTTTCTTTGTCCACACAAATATGTGAGGTGGTCCCTGTAATAGCCGTTTGTCCATCAGGTTTTTGTATTTCATAGCCATACACTGTTTTCACGCCGTTATATTCTTCTATCCATGTGTGAACTGTAGCCGTTTCACCGTACAGTAGTGGTTTCTTATATTGAACCTGAAGATCGACAACAGGTGCAAGGACACCGTCTGCCTCTAACTGGGCATAGGAAAAGCCTAATTCTTTAATTAACGCTGTTCTGCCGACTTCCATCCAAATTAAATAGTTGGCATGATACACAATGCCCATTTGATCTGTTTCTGCATAACGGACTTCTATTTCTTTTTTAGATACATACACGTTTTCATCGCTCTCCTATCAAAACCTAACGTCTCTGACATTTTACCACATTCCAAATGGTTCTTCTAAAAAGAGGCAATAAAATAAACCAGGAATCCCTGGTTTATTCAGTGTAACCGCTCTTTCTTGCTGCTTCCTCGTCCTTTATTTCAGAACGCATTGCGTCAATACTTGTTCTACGGTTTTCATTTTTTTGCTTGATCATCTGCTTTTCTTCCTCTGTTGAAAGACCCATAGCTGCTTCAGATTCATCAATATTTTCAAGTGTGTTTTCGATCATATCCTGCAGCTTCTCAACATTGTCAGAACGATCATCTGGATTGGATTGATATGACTTGTCATTCATCATGCTTCCCTCCTATTATTCGCCCTTCGTCTGTATCACATCAGGCTGTTCATTGGATTTATTATGCATCTTTTTGCCTTTATTTCGTTTGTATGCTACAGGTTTTGTCCCTAAATGGTCTGGTGTAAACTGCGCTTGTTTATCATGCTCTCTACCCATCATTCATCCCTCCCTCTTCTTTAGGATGAACGAAAAAGGATAAATCATAACTTATTTCTGTCTAAATCGCTCTTCCAACTTTTCTTCAAGCTGGTTTAAAAATTCCTCATTGCTTAATAATTCTTTTTTATTTTCAAGCACAAGTTCTTCAAATGTACGGCGCTTTCTTCTTCTCATGTCTATCACCACCTCCACTCTGTTCATACCATTTTCGCCAAAACATTTAGAAAATAAGCAAAAAAGAGCTGAATCATTATAGATCCAGCTCTTTTTCAATTTCTTTTTTTGTGAGCATTTGATGCTTTACAGACAGGATACGCCCTTTTTCATCTAGTATGTATGTCGTCGGATAGGAAAGTACCTGATATCTCGCTTGAATACCTTTTTGATCTAATAAAACAGGAAAACTGACCTTAAGTTCATCAATAAATGAGGCGACGTGATCCACACTCTTTTCAGTGTTCGTCAAATTCACCGCTAGTACCTCAACTTGGTCATTTTCACTTCTAATTGCATCTAGATCTGGCATTTCTGTTCGGCAAGGCTTACACCATGTCGCCCAAAAATTGAGGAGTACTTTTTTCCCTCGATAATCAGATAACGATGCCGTTTTGCCATCAAGGGTTTTGAGCTCAAAATCAGGGGCTTTGTCCCCTGTTTCTAGACCGATGGCAGGTTCTTTTGGTCCGAATACATTCCACGCAAGTAAACCAATCAACACAAGTAAAACAGCGCTTGCCATTCCTTTTTTCCACATGATTGATCCTCCACTATGTTAAAAAAGAAGAGAAAGCTGTCTAAGCGCCTTCTCTTCTTTGCTTTATTAGTTGCTTGCCAATTTTTCACGCAATACCATTTGAAGGATACCACCATGGCGGTAGTAGTCAATTTCGACTTCACTGTCAAAGCGAACAATTACTTCAAATGTTTTCTCGTTGCCATCTGTATCAATTGCTTTTACAGTGACAAGATCACGCGGACGAACTGTTTCATCAACATCTACTTCAAATGTTTCTGTTCCTGTTAGTCCATAAGTTTCTGCACTTTCACCGTCTTTAAACTGTAAAGGAAGTACGCCCATGAAGACAAGGTTACTTCTGTGGATACGCTCAAAGCTTTCCGCTAGAACGAATTTAATTCCAAGAAGATTTGTTCCTTTTGCAGCCCAGTCACGAGAAGAGCCCATTCCATAATCTTTACCTGCTAAGATCGCAAGACCAGTTCCATCTTCTTTATAACGCATGCATGCATCATAAATGGATGTCACTTCACCAGTTGGCCAGTACGTTGTATACCCGCCTTCTGTTCCCGGTGCGATTTGGTTTTTAATACGGATGTTTGCAAAAGTACCTCTCATCATAACATGGTGGTTACCACGGCGAGATCCGTATGAGTTAAAGTCTCTAGGCGATACGCCTCTTTCTTGCAAGTATTTACCCGCAGGTGTGTCTTTACCAATCGCTCCAGCAGGAGAAATATGGTCTGTTGTGACAGAGTCACCGAACTTCGCCACTACGCGCAAGCCTTTAAGCGGTTCAACTTTACCAGGTTCAACTGATAAGTTTTCGAAGAATGGCGGGTTTGCAATGTATGTGGAATCTTCATCCCATTTATACAATGCATCGTCCGTCGTTTTAATTTCATTCCAACGGTCATTGCTGTCAAATACAGTTTCATACTCTGAACGGAAGAGTTCAGGTGTAACTGTGCTTTTCACAACACTGTTGATTTCGTCCATTGATGGCCAAATGTCATTGAAATAAACGTTCTCACCATTTTTATCCACACCGATCGGATCTTTTGTTAAATCAATATTGACCGTACCAGCAAGTGCATACGCCACAACTAATGGTGGAGATGCAAGGTAGTTTCCTTTCACAAGCGGATGGATACGTCCTTCAAAGTTACGGTTACCTGATAAAACAGAAGTGATCAGCAGATCATTTTCAGAGACAGCATCCTCAATTTCTTGTGCAAGCGGTCCTGAGTTTCCGATACAAGTTGTACAGCCATACCCAACGATGTTAAATCCGAGGTCTCTTAAGTATGGAAGAAGTCCTGAGTTCACGAGGTATCCTGTTACAACCTTAGAACCTGGCGCTAGTGACGTTTTCACGTAGTTTGGCACCTTCATGCCAAGCTCACTTGCTTTCTTCGCAACAAGACCTGCTCCGATTAAGACGTATGGGTTCGATGTATTCGTACAGCTCGTAATCGCTGCAATCGCAATCGCACCTGTCTTCATCACAGCTTTTTCACCATTTGCTAGATCAAATTCGATTTGTTTGTCTAGCTCTGATTTTTCTAAGCCAAACCCTTGGTTACCAGCTGGGCTTTCAATGTGCTGATGGAACGTTTCTTTCATTTTAGAAAGTGGAATCAAATCTTGTGGACGCTTTGGACCAGATAAGTTTGATTCAATTTGAGAAAGATCAATTTCCACAACATCAGTAAAGATTGGCTCTTCTGCATCTGGCGTATAGAATAAGCCATTTGCGCGAGAATATTCTTCAACGATATTAATTTGCTCTTCATCACGTCCAGTAAGGCGAAGGTAAGCTAGCGCTTCTTCATCTACTGGGAAGAATCCGCAAGTTGCACCGTATTCTGGCGCCATGTTTGCAATCGTTGCACGATCTGCTAACGGCAATTGTGCAACACCAGGTCCGAAGAACTCAACGAACTTGTTCACTACGCCTTTTTCACGAAGAACTTGTGTCACTTTTAATGCAAGGTCAGTTGCAGTTGTTCCGTTTGGAAGCTCTCCAACTAATTTAGCACCAATGACTTCTGGTACTGGGAAGTATGAAGGCTGACCGAGCATTCCAGCTTCTGCTTCGATACCGCCAACGCCCCATCCAAGTACACCGATACCGTTAATCATTGTTGTATGTGAGTCAGTACCAACTAATGTATCTGGGTAAGTGATGATCTCGCCATCTTCTTCGATTGCATGAACAACACTTGCAAGATACTCTAAGTTCACTTGGTGAACGATCCCTGTTGCAGGCGGAACTGCTTGATAATTGTTAAACGCTTTCTTTGCCCAGCTAAGGAAGTTATAACGCTCTGCGTTACGTTCGAATTCTAAATCCATGTTAATGTTTAATGCATCTTCAGTTCCAGCTTTATCGACTTGTACAGAGTGGTCAATGACCAGGTCAACTGGAATTTCAGGGTTGATTTTATCTGGGTCTCCGCCCACATCTGCCATTGCTTTTCTTAAAGAAGCAAGGTCAACGACGGCTGGTACACCCGTGAAGTCTTGTAAAATAACACGAGAAGGTTTAAATGGAACATCAATTTCTTTTACCTCGGCAGTTCCCCATTTTGCCAAGTTCTCAACGTGTTCCTTTTTGATCACTCTACCGTCTACTTGGCGAAGCACTGATTCTAAAAGTACCTTAATGGAATAAGGCAGCTTAGAAACATTTCCGATTCCTTGTTTCTCTAGTGCTTCTAACGAATAATAGTGATACGTTTTCCCATTTGTCGAAAACGTTTTTCTAGATTGAAAAGCGTCTTGTTTAGCGACTTGCTGCTGTTTCGACATGTCCAAAATCCCCCTTTTGATGATCAAGATCAATTTCAATTCTCAGAAAAATCGTCGTATTTCACCACAATTTTCTCACAATTTCATCTTAAAACAAATTCATACATAAGTAAATAACAATGCTTTTATTAAATTCAATAAGTTTAGCTTATCATGAGGAAATGATTACTCTTCATAAACTGAGCAGCACGGGTTCATACTAATGCTGAGGTGATAGAACATGACAAAAAGAAAAGCAAATCATGTCATTGACGGCATGAACGCAGCCAAAAGCCAAGGAAATGGTGCAGGCTATATAGAAAATGATCAGCTCGTTTTAACAGAAGAACAAAAGCAAAACAATAAAAAGCGTAAAAAAAACCAATAAGAAAGGAGTGAGAAATGATGACGAACAAAAACACAGGGAAAGACATACGTCAAAACTCTCCTAAAGAGCATCAAGGCGGGCAGCCTGAGCCACTATCAGGCAGTAAAAAAGTGAAAAACCGCAATCATACAAGACAAAAGCACAATTCACATCATGATATGTAAACATTCTCTCTTAAGCCCGTGACCAAACGGGATGTTTTAGGTCTTTCACACATTTCAGCTTTCATCATATGATTTATTATGAGATGTGATGGAGGAGTGTTTATGGAGAATGAAAAGCAAGTGAATTCCTCTGATTTTCTTGAAATAGATGATTGGCTGAGTGTATTAATGGACGATCCTTTTGCATGGTATGACGAACAGCTCCCAATAGATCTTTATGAAACGAGCCGTGATTATATTATTGAAATCGACCTCTCCACCCTATCGATCACTGATTTAAAACTGACCTTTTCCGGATGTGAGCTCATCCTCGCTTATTTGATTGATGAAAGAGAACAGCCGATTGAAAAAAGTGTCATGCTCCCTTTTTATTTGAATGACAAAGACATTGATACAGATTACGAAAACAGAATCATATCAATCAAAATCAAAAAGGATGCCCATCGTCAAGACGGAGCATTTTCCTTTCAAATGCCACACTTCAAACATTAAGAGCCCGCCTGTATACAGGCGGGCTCTCTTCCGTTCGTTTCAAGTCAATACCTTGTGCGAACCACCATGGCCAAATAGTAGAGTCGCTATACAATAATGTATTCCTTTTCTACTAAATGGTTTGGGTCATTCTAGTAAATGGGCGCCTCTTAATCAAAAAAGGCGTTAATAGAAAAAACACATACATTTTTGTTATTTTCTTCTACCTTCCCTTCATGTAAAATAGAATAGAGAGAAGGGATATAGGGAGTGAGAACATGTTAAGCGGCTGGTTTTTGTGGTTCATTTTATTTTGGGGTACAGTGATGATTGGATTACTAGCAATCGGTGGCTTTTTTATGTTTCGCAAGTTTTTAAAACGATTGCCGAAAGAAGACGGGAAATCAGAGCTTGATTGGCAGGATGAATATATTCAAAAGAGCCTGCACCTATGGCGCGATGAAGACAAACAGCTATTAAATGAGCTAGTATTACCGGTTCCAGAGCTGTTTAGAGACGTCGCCAAAGAAAAAATCGCCGGTAAAATTGGCGAGCTGGCACTTAAAGAACAAGCGGCCAGCATTAATTTAGACTTAATCATTCGCGGCTATATTATCGCTACACCGAAGCGGGATCATAAATTTCTACTAAAGCGCCTTCAAGAAAAAAAGATCGACCATTCACCATATGAATCTTTATTAAAATAACCTCCTTTTTAAAAAGGAGGTTTAATTTATTTGGGCCTGCTGCACATCTAATTGTTTAGACATCTTTCTAAACGACAAATACATCGCAACACGCCAAGGGACAATCATGCCAAAGGCTAGAATCCAAAACATTCCGCTAAGCGCACCATAATCAATGGAAGAGCTTAAAATCGTCTTCATTCCGATACGAAGGACAAGAAGCCCAATGAGAATAAACACAAATGCTTTTGAACGCTTCAAATAGATTTCATTGCCTCTAATTTCAAATTTCGATGTTTTAATTAAAAAGATAGAGAAAAACATCCCTACAGTAATCGCCTCTAAAAATTCAGCTCCAGTTACTTGAAACATTGGCACAAAAAACATCAGTGCACCAGTGCTCATAAAGATAGGAGGTAAAATAATTTTTTTCGCGGTTGCAGGTTTTGCAGATGATTTAATGCGAATAAACATGACGGCTACCGCCATACACACCGCCACTATAGAAGAAATTATGATCATCATATCAAATCATTCCTTTATTCTTTAAGGTCAGCCTATGTATAATATACTCCAATTGACGAAAAAAAACCATTCGCCGCGACTGTAGAAAACGATTTCAAAAACCAGTAAATCCTCCAAATAATGATGAGAACATAATAATGATCCACGTCAGAAGATCAAAGAACAGCAAGACTCCTACCACGATCATAATAATCCCGCCAGTTTTCATAATGAGCTGCTGACGCTTTCTGATCCAAGCCATTTTTGTGATGAAAAAGGAAAGAACAAAAAATGGGATAGCAAAACCTAATACATACGCAATCATGTAGGTCACAGCGGACTCTGGCTTGTTGCTGGCAAGTGTGATGACAGCTGATAAAATCGGGCCGGTACATGGTGTCCAACCAGCAGCAAAACCCATTCCGATGAGAATCGATCCAAAAAAACCGGCTGGACGATTTTTAAACTGCAACCTCTTTTCTCCCATTAAAAAAGAAGGCTGAAATACACCAAGAATCATAAAGCCAAAGAAAATAATGAGAATGGCACCAATTTGACGAATCGCATCTTGATATTCAATGAAAAACTTCCCAACAAACGATGTCCCAAATCCAATGGCAATAAAAATGAGAGAGAATCCAATTAAAAAGAATAATGTATGAAGAAGACTTCTCCTTCTCAGCATCACCTTCTCAGATTTCACTTCATCTATACTAACGCCCGTAATATAGGATAAAAAGGCTGGATAAAGTGGCAGACAGCACGGTGAGATAAAAGAAAGAAACCCTGCTCCGAACGCTAAAAAGTAATTCAAATCTGACAAAAGAACACCCCCTTCTTACAATATACAATAAGAGATGACAAATTCATTTCATTTTTTTTACATCATCTCAATAAAGATGGTCTAATCTCTTAAAACCTTATATAATTTAATTTGACATCAAGATACCAAACCCTTTAAATTTGAAAATAAACCTTAAAATGGATATAATAGAACCGATTCTTTTTATCAAGATTTGCATGAAAGGAACATGACTTTGGTAAAAACATCATTATTAACTCAAATTGAAGAAAAAAGAGAAGAGTTGATGAAAGTTGTCTTGCATAATGGGATGACGTCAACAGTGACCATCGAACATAGCCAGCAGCTAGATCATCTCCTCTTACAATATCAACGACACTTACACTCAAACTCAGCCAACTAATGATATCTCAAGATAGAAACAAATGCCGCACGATTTTAGAAAAGTTGATATGTGTGACAATAAAAGAAACGAAAACCTCTGCTCACAGGGGTTTTTTGTTTTGTCTTTAACGAACAGTTCACGACAAAATAAAAACCACTTTCCCTGCTTTATTCATGCAAGTACAGTGGTTTTATGCGTCTGATGAAGGTGACTTCAATAAAGAAAGGACATCGCTTGTCCAATCTTTAGGGACCATGTTCCATCTATGATCATAATAACGTACGTATTATTTCGCTTGGTTGTTCATGGCTTTCATCATTTGATTGATTTTCTTTTGGGACGGTTTCATGCCCATTTGCATCATCATCATTCGAAGCATTTGTTCATTAATTGGTGGATTCTTTTTCAAGTAGCTCATCATATACTTACGAGCAATAAAGAATCCGAGTGCAACTCCTGCAAGCAGTGCAACAACGCCTACAAGGATGACAACCCATAAATCCATAATTCTTCCTCCTTCATGTTGTCTCGTATAAAGTGTACTAAACAAAAGGCTATTATACAACATTTCACGTTCAATTTTATTTTTTTAAACAAAATTCCTCACTTTTACCGGATTGAGCCACCCGTGCTTCTTTGATCCAAAGTCCATAGCCAGGAAACAAGGACTAATTTTTCTGAGTACTTCAAAAAACACCGCTTCTGCCTCATAACTGCCTGTGGCAGACATTTGAATGTAACGGTCTTTTATAATGAATGCGGCTGTGCCTTTTCCATCTGGTAGCGATGCACTGTATATTGAGCCTATTTGTGTATAGTGAATGTTGGTTAAATTGTTCATTAAACGCTGGTGCATATGAAAAGCAGGGATTCGTTTCGTTACATAATCCACTTGCTTAACAAGCATGACTAATTCGTCATCACTGCGGTTCGTCCAGTGTAACGATTCAAACAAATGAAACAAAATAGATTCTCTACCAAAATAATGATGAGCAAACTCATCCTCAATCCAATAAATATAATAATGGCGTTCCATGTCTATCCCTTCCTTTCACATTTCGTCAATCTCGCTTATTGCTTGTATTATACAAAAATGTGAAAGAAAGAATTGTCTATATATGAAGCAAGAAGAAACTAGTTTTGTCAAAAAAACAAGAAAAAAGAAAAAAGTTTGCAGAGCATAGTGAAAAGCTCTGCAAACCGACTGCAAAAAAACATGATGCTTGGAGACTGATTATTTATTCAGCTTTGCTTTTACGCGGCTCACCACGTTGCTGACAGTGAAACCGTATTTTTCAATAATGGTTTCGCCTGGTGCAGAAGCGCCAAATTTATCAATCGCAATCACATCGCCATCAAGGCCAGTGTAACGTTCCCAGCCAAGTGAAGCACCCATTTCGATTGCAACACGTGCTCTCACTGCTTTAGGAAGAACGGACTCTTTATATTCGTCTGACTGCTCATCAAAGCGATCCCATGCAGGTAAGCTCACGACAGAAACGCGAATGCCTTCTTTTTCAAGTGCTTTTTGCGCTTCAATGGCTAAACCTACTTCAGATCCTGAAGCAAGTAGAAGAGCTTCTGGCTGTGCATCAGCTGCTTCAACGACGACATATCCACCTTTTTCTACGCCTTCATACGCCTTCTCTGGTGCTTGATCAATCGTTGGAAGGTTTTGACGAGTAAGAACAAGCGCTGTCGGTTTATTCGTTGAAGATACAGCAATTTTCCATGCTGCAGCTGTTTCGTTTCCATCAGCTGGACGAATCACAGAAAGGTTAGGCATCGCACGTAATGAAGCGAGCTGTTCAACGGGCTCATGCGTTGGTCCATCTTCCCCAACCGCAATACTGTCATGCGTAAATACATAAGTGACAGGAAGTCCCATCAATGCAGCAAGACGAATGGCAGGTCTTAAGTAGTCTGAGAAAACAAAGAATGTTCCGCCGAATACACGAAGTCCGCCGTGAAGTGCCATACCGTTTAATGCTGCACCCATTGCGAATTCTCTCACACCAAACCAAATGTTTCTGCCAGCGTAATTCTCTCTGCCAAAGTCAGTTGTATCTTTGATTGTTGTTTTATTTGATCCAGCAAGGTCAGCAGACCCGCCAATAAAGAATGGTACTTGTTTTGCAATGCCATTTAATACTTCTCCAGAAGAGGCACGAGAGGCAAGGCTTGAACCTGCTTCATAAACAGGAACCTCTTGATCCCAATTCTCAGGAAGTTTTCCTTCAATCGCAAGCTTCAGCTGAGCTGCTAGTTCTGGATATTCTTTTTCATATTGCTCAAACAGTTCATTCCACGCTGCTTCTTTTTTCTGTCCAGCGTCTTTTACAGCTGTTTTGAAATGATCGTACACTTCAGAAGGTACATGGAAATCTTCTTCAAACGTCCAAGAATAAGCTTCCTTCGTTAGCTTCGCTTCCTCACTGCCAAGCGGTGCACCATGCACCCCAGACGTTCCCGCACGGTTTGGAGATCCGAAACCGATTGTCGTCTTCACTTCAATAAGTGTAGGTTTGTCTGTACTTTGTTTGGCTTTTTCAATGGCAGCCGTCACTTCGTCAATGTTATTGCCGTCTTTTACATAAAGAACTTCCCAATTCATCGCTTCAAAACGATTCTTCACATTTTCAGAGAAAGAACGATCGAGGTCGCCATCTAAAGAAATGTCATTTGAATCATAAAGAACAATTAAACGGCCTAAGCCTAAATGACCAGCAAGTGAAGCAGCTTCAGAGGAAATGCCCTCCATTAAGTCTCCATCTCCGCAAATGCTGTATGTATAGTGATCCACAACATTAAAGTTATCTTTGTTATACGTTTCTGCAAGATGTCTTTCTGCAAGTGCCATTCCAACAGCCATCGCAATCCCTTGTCCTAAAGGACCTGTTGTCGCATCTACGCCTTCTGTATGTCCAAACTCAGGATGTCCAGGTGTTTTGCTTCCCCATTGGCGGAATTGTTTTAAATCTTCGATGCTCAGATTGTATCCGCTTAAATGAAGCATGCTATATAAAAGCATAGAGCCATGTCCCGCAGATAACACAAAACGGTCTCTGTTAAACCAATTTGGATTTTGCGGACTTACGTTTAAGTGATTCGTCCATAAAGCGTATGCCATTGGTGCAGCGCCCATCGGCATTCCAGGGTGACCGGAATTCGCTTTTTCAATTGCGTCTATGGAGAGAGTACGTATTGTTGCAATAGATTTCAATTCAATCGTTTCCATATAAATCCCCTTCCGTATCTTGTGTACACCATTATCATAAATCTACTGTCCTTTTTTCACAACTATTTCACGCCGAAAAAGAAGGATTTTGTCACATTTAGTTTATCGATCGCCTAAAAACTTATGCAAATATGAAAAAAGATGAGAATATTCCTCCCATCTTTTCAAAAATAAAGAAATGATGACCTTTAATGAAGATTCTGGTCTCTTTCTCTTTTTAATTTTTCTGGTGTGACATCGTTTCCTTCTGGATCGACGATTTTCACGGTTTTGAGTGTATTTTTCATAGAAGAACGAAAAGCCTTTAAATATTCCTCTCTTAATTGCTTCTGTTCTGTTTTCTCAGCGTCCGACAAACCGGCTTCTTTCGACTTTTTTGAAAGCTCATTGATTCTTGCAAGCTGTTCTTTAGAAATCATGACAAACTCCTTTAAAACATTTTCTCTACATACTACTAAATATCAGTCATTTTTACAACAAATCACGCTTTAAGTCGCAAGCCCTTTTTCATATTCTTGGTACCTTCTATGGACGGTTGCTTTTGAAATGTCAAAACCAAGTGCCTGCAATGTCACTGCAATTTCAGCGAATGTCATGTTGTTTTTTCTTAATCGAACAATTTCAGAAATCGGTACTTCAATACGTTCGCGGCCAGGCGCCTGTTCTTGGTGTTTTAAATTTAGTTCGGGTTGATACCCTCGCTCAACAGCTTTTTTCATCCCACGCTTAATTTTCAAATTATGAATTTTACGCTGATACTCTTCTACAACGCCTACAATTTCAATGACCATTTCATCTGCTTCTGAAAGCTCAAGCTCTCCTCTATGAAATACGCTGTACACCTTGACTTTTTCTTTAAACAGACAATGAAGAAGAGCGATTTTCGCCTGCCCTCTTCCAAGGCGTGTCTCATCTTGAATGAGAACAGCATCGATTTCTTCCTCTTTCAGCGCAGCCAGCATGTCAAAAACACCGTCACGATCAAGATCGTAACCACTCGCTTTTTCTTTAATCACTTTGACTACATTCATCTTGTGCGCTGCAGCTAAAGCAAGCAGTTCTTCTTCTTGTCTTTTAAGCGAGGTTTCTTGCTCTTCTTTGGCAGTACTTACTCTCGCATAAATGATTGCATTCATGTCTTCAATCGACCTTTCTACTGTACTGTTGCAAGTTGATATACGACTGGATGCTCTTTTTTAACTGGAATCACAAGGATATCTCCCGGCTGGATGTCAGTTGAAGCGAGATCATTGTGTTCAGTTACCCAGTCAATAAAAGCATTTTTATCGATTGATTTACTGTCGTTTACTTGATCAGCTAATCCCCAAAGAGTATCACCTGATTGAACCTCTATTTTAACATATTGATTTGGATCATTATGGCTAGTGACTGCAATAAGTGAGAGAAATATGCCAACGATGAATGAGAATAGCCCAATAAAAATAATAGATTCCTTTAACCTCATAATGTCATCTCTCCTAATAGAATGTGTGTTCGTTCTTTCTGACACTCATTATAAATACGAACAAACGTTTCTGTCAAACGTTTTTTTCGAACCTATGTTTGTACTGTTAGGAAAAACATGCTATAATTTCTTTAAAATTGACGTTTTGAGGTGCAAAAGATGACGAAGCTATCAAAAAGACAACTCGATATCCTGAAATTCATAAAAGAAGAAGTAAAAAGCAAGGGTTATCCCCCATCCGTTCGTGAAATTGGCGAAGCTGTCGGTCTAGCATCCAGCTCAACTGTCCATGGACATTTAGCTAGACTAGAAACGAAAGGTTTAATTAGGAGAGACCCGACGAAACCTAGAGCGATCGAAGTACTAGATGAAGAGGAAATGAATATTCCAAAAAGCGCGGTAATGAATGTTCCAGTCATCGGAAAAGTCACAGCAGGCTTGCCTATCACGGCTGTTGAGAATGTAGAAGAATATTTCCCACTTCCAGAAACTTTTGCAGCGCCAGATGAACAAGTATTTATGCTTGAAATTATGGGAGAAAGTATGATTGATGCAGGTATTTTGGACAAAGACTACGTCATTGTGCGTCAGCAAAGCACTGCCAACAATGGAGATATTGTGGTGGCTATGACAGAAGAAGATGAAGCAACAGTGAAACGTTTTTATAAGGAAGATACACACTTTAGATTACAGCCCGAGAATCCATCAATGGAACCGATTATTTTACAGAATGTGAGTATACTAGGTAAAGTGATTGGCGTATTTAGAAATATTCATTAAAAAAAGCCGGTATTTCATCAATTGCTGATGAGAGCCGGCTTTTTCTTTTATGAACAAGAATATGCAAGAATACTAGAGCTTGGGAACGAGCCAAATGTAAAGTTCGGCCATATAAAGCCCGTTGTACGGCCAAAAGGCTGCGAGGAAAGAACATACATGAGAAATACTTGACCGTTTCTAAGGAACACAATGGTCCACCTTCTATTACATCCAGCTGCAAATTGAACCGTTTGCTGGCTTCCGCCTACACTCTGCCCTGCAATGAGCGGCTGCATACTTTGAGGCTGAGAAACTGCTTGTTTATATTGCGAGATGATATGCTGCGGCGGGGCTGGCGGGACCGACTGTCCTCCTGCACCTTGCCCTTGCCCAGTCCCTCCGAATGGCAATCCGGGAAATCCTCCAACTTGAGAAATAGGAAACGCCGGCATGCCTTGTACCTGCCGATCGTACAAGTACCCATTCCACGTACCTTCATATGGATTATACATACTAAACACCACTTTCTTAGACATTCATCACGACAGTATATGTCATACATAAAAAAAGAGTGTTGAGGAGACAAATAGAAATCTTTCCAAAAGACGTTTTATTCTTCTTTAGAACGGTTAAATACTAATGAGGAAGAAAAAAATAAAAAAATGAAAACTTTTTGTCTCCCTCAAACGTTATATAGATAGAAAGAAAAGAAATAAAAAACATTTAGATTTAATACTTGTAATATCTATGTAACTATTGTAACATTTGTAACATAAGAAGTTTTCATTGAGAAAAGGAGGCAATCGCCTTGAAAAAATTATTTGTTTTATTAACCGCTATTATGCTTATGATCTCATTACAAACAACAACACTGGCCGCTTCCAAAAAATCAGCCGCTTTGACAAATAAAGAAGCGTTACATATTGCCCTTGATGCAAGAGAACACTTTTGGAGTGCGATGTCAGGCTACAACATTAAAGAGCATTCAGATTACAAATTAAAATCATTTACTTATAAAGATATGACTTACAACTACCTGTCTAAAACATTTGACACAAAGAAAAAACTAAACAGCTATCTATCTCAAGTTTTCACAAAAGATGCCATTACTCACGGTTTAAAAGACTATCAGTTCATCGTTCATAAAGGAAAAATGGCTGTGCCAGTTGGTGACGGAGACAATATGCTTAATTGGGATAAGGCAACACCTAAACTCGTCTCTAAGAAAAGTACAATCCGCACATACGAATTCACAGTTCCAACACTTGATGGACGCAAAGTAAAACGTACTGTCACTTTCGAGAAAGTACAAAACGATTGGAAAGTAACAAAAATTGACGCTGTGATCTAAATAAAAACCAGGCCGTTTACTAGGCCTGGTTTTTATATGGATGAAAATTCAGTCATACGATCTAAAGCGTGAGCAAGTGATGAAGCCGTTTGAAATTCATTAAAAGGAAGTCCAAGCTGTACAGCCGTTTGAGCAATTTCTGGTCTAATCCCTGAAATGGTCGTATCAACCCCAATTAATCGAAGTGACGTGACAAGATCAAAGATTTGATGTGCTACCATCGTATCAATGATGACGACACCTGATAAATCAATACATAAATGTTGAACACCTTTTTGCGAACACTGTTTTAATGTATTTTCTAAGATAATCTTTGCTCGCGCAGTGTCAATATCTCCAACTAAAGGCAATAAGGCAACATGACTTTTTAACACAATGACTGGAGAACTCAGCTCATAAATCATGTCTCTTTGTGCAACGAGTTTTTTGGTGGTATTTTTCACATATTGCTGAATAAAGACATGAATTGAAATGTTAAATGCCTCAGATATCAAATCATACCAATAAAATATTCGATCAATGTCAATATCACCTTGATGCTGTTTTATAAACTCTTTTAAGTAATGAAGAACCACTCTTTGATTGGACATATATTCTCTCACGACGTAATCTAATGGCGTGTTCAAGTGCTTCGGATCACTTGCTAAGTCTTCAGACCATTTTTTAAATTTCGTATGTAAATACGTCTTGTCTTCAATAAGTGCGCGGATAAAATGCTGATAATAATCTTGATTTTGCCGTTTAAGCTCTGCTATGATGCTAGAATCTGTTGAACGATAAATGGATTCTGGATCATCATCCTCAATTGATTCATACCATGTTTCAGTCAGTTTCTCTGCATGTTGCATGAAAAAATCGTATAATGCACGGTTCTTTTCCATAAGCATATGTCCCTTCACATTTTCTACTTGTCAGTCTTTGTACCTGATGGATTGATTGTACCATTGAATCTTTTGTACCTGCTAGCTCGAATACGCTCCTGTTGAACAAAAAGAGCCCCTCTCAAGGAGCCTCTTGTCTATGTTTATTTAACAATAAATAAAATTCGTTTCCCGTCAGGATACCCGCTGATTTGATGCCCGACCCATGAACCAGCGCCTCTATTATCTGATGGACTGACATATTGAACGCTTGCCCCCTTTCCTCCTTCAAGACACACCGCCATCGGCCATTCATCCCGGTCAAAACCAGGTTTTGTGGGAATTCCTTTTAATGATTCTTGCCTGCGGGCATCTGCCCCATTTCGGTCAATGGTACACACGTCTGAGTGCCCTTTTCGAATAGCTTCTTGAATATGACTGCCTGTTTCAGGATACCGTTCCTTAGGAAATTGAATCACATGATCATAACGATCTGCTCCTTTTGCGGAACGATCCTCTCCAAAACCACCTAATAACGCACCCATCCAAATGACAAAACAAAGAACGACAACAGCGATCCAGCCTTTTCTCATCTTCAAAAGCTCGTGACCTCCTCATACTTTTGATGAAATGATGTTGACTTGAAGGGAATGAGTCATTTTTAATGTATGAGTGGCTGAGTGATGACATGTGAAAAACATGAGCTGAATCTTCCTGGATACTGATCCATAAGAAAAAACGAATGATCTCTTCATCATTCGCCTTGTTCTACTTAAGATATTTCATCTACTCTATATAATGTTTCGTTTTGTGAAGACATCTCGGATGGCATCCCCTCTTCAGCTGATGTGGATCGTTTATATTCTTCAGATGAGATGACTGTACCATGTGATTTAATCCAGCTAACCAATTTGCTGTTAGCTGATGACTGATTGTCTGGTAATAAAAAGTATTTCACCTTTCCTTGTTGAATAAGTGCTTTTAATTTGTTGACAGTCAAAATAGGATCTGTCCCATTAAAACCGCCTAAAGCCATGACATTCTCATCTTCATCAATGATATATGGCGCTGCGGTAACAGTCGTAAGCGTTGCAAATAAATACGTTTCACCTGTTTGATGAGCCTTTAAATAAGTGAGTAAGCCTTGATCGACACTAGATGTAAACATGTTCCCACCTCGTGAACTAGCCAGCTGTACACCTGCCTCTGGAAGAACAGCATTTCCACCATATATGATTGGGGTGGCGGACCAAAAGCCTGGAAACAGTAACAGCGTTGTCAAAGCCGTGATGAGCAGTCGTTTCATGATCAATTGTTTTTCTCTGTACATCAACAATAGGATAGCGATACTTGTTCCCGCAATGGCAATGGCATACATCCAAATACTACTGATTTGAGTCGTATAGTTACTCAAAATATACCCTTGGAAGATGCCTGTAACAGCGATTGCTGCTGGAAGCAAATACGCAGATACTCCTTTGTTTGCCTTAAATAACTCTCCCATCTTCTTAGCTCCTATGCCACATAGTGCTGCAATAGGCGGGGCAAGCATAATGAGATAGTAATGGTGAAAGAAACCCGCAATACTAAAGAATCCGGCAGCAGGAATCAGCCATGCTGTCCAAAACATCGTTTGTTTCCATTCATTTAATTGAGCTTTTCTCTCCTTCCACCAGCTGATGATCATCCCTAAAAGCCCAAACAAAGCAAACGGCAGCATCCAACTGATTTGACCTGACAATGCAGATTGAAATAAACGAAATATACCGGGATTCCCAGTGCCATACATATTCATACTTTGTTGACCTACAGCACTTCCAGGCGGAGAACCACCACCTGGACCATGTTGAGGTGGCATCATTTGATTTTGGGATGGAGGCGGCTGATTTCTGTTTGACTGATCCTCTGACGAATTCCCTAATCCAGAATTGTCTGGCATCATCATACCTGCTTGCTGGTTCATGTCACCAAAAGATTTCCCTGTCGTCTGACCAAGCAGCCGTTCCGTGCCGTTATACCCAAAGGCAAGTTCTAACACTGAATTTGTTTGGCTGCTTCCCACATAAGGGCGCTCACTTTCAGCTGTCATATCTACAGCAACTGCCCACGATAGAGATAAGCAGACTAATACGACGATCGAGCATAAAAGAGAGAAAATTTTCTTTTTTAACGGTACGCGAGCAGCAATGAAATAGTAGAAAATAAATGCTGGAACGACCATAAACGCTTGCAGCATCTTCATATTAAATCCTACCGCTACCAAAGCGAATGCAATAAGAAGCCAGCTCAACTTCCCTCTTTTTACAGCACGCATCAAGAAATACGTACCCGCAAGTAATGTGAAGACGAGCATACTGTCGATATTGTTCGTTCTACTTACAGCTGCGGCAATTGGTGTGAGAGCCATAACGGCCGCTGACACCCTTGCAGCACCTTGACCGAAAGCCGGTTTTATCATGAGATAAAGAAGAAGAACAGACCCCACTCCAGCAAGTGCCTGCGGCAATATCACACTCCATGTATGAAAGCCAAAAATAAGTGCACTGATGGTTTGAATCCATAAAACGACGGGTGGTTTATCAATTGATACGAATCCAGCTGCATCAAATGAGGCATAAAAAAAGTGATGGAAGCTTTTGGACATACTTTTGACTGCAGCTAAATAATATTGATTGGCACTGTCATTCTGCCAAATTTGATAAGTGTAGAGAAAAGCTGCAATCAATAAAATCAACAACAATATCATATCTATTTTTTTATTTTTCACTCATATCTCTTCTTTCTTTTTCATTTATTTCATTCAGCATAGCTTGTAAATATGAAATAGTGATGAACAAAAAAAGAAACTTTTCTGCATTTGACGATAAAAAAAGCCTGTCCCCTGTAAAGGAAACAAGCTGATTGCTCTATTTTTTATTGCGCCTTCGCATAGTTGATAAATTCAACAAAGGCAGCAGTCGCTTTTGGTCCGCCGTTGATCGTTCCGTTTGAATAACCCGCATTATGGACCCCGACAATTTGTTGGTTCTGATCTAGCATCGCAGAGCCAGAGTTTCCGCTAAATGTATCGATCGTATAGTATGCGAGATTCGTATCTTCTCTCGTGACTGGACCTGACATTTCCCATTGTGACACTTTGCCAGTCGATCTCATTTTATCACCTGGATATCCAGAAATTTTAATCGTTGTACCTGTTAGATTTGTCACTTGACGAATAGAGCGGTAGCCGACCGTATTCCCGATGTTCGTATCTGTTTTAATGACGGCAAAATCATATTGACTCGCCCCCGTGTTGATATATCCGCTTGGTACATAGAATTCGGTCATGTTTGCTGAGCCGTTCACAGCCGTGCTGTCATTCATGCCTGGGTAGACAGACCCTTTTGCACTATAGCTTCTTGTGGCTGTATTGTAGACGCAGTGTCCGTTTGTCAATATTTTGTTTGGAGCAATGAGTGTTCCGGTGCAGCTAGATCCACCAAATGTAATATAAGCAATAGAATTATAGGGTGCTACTCTTGTATTCGTCACTTTTGTTCTACCATCGTCTCCAATGACTACTTTTGTTTGAAAGTCTTTTAAATATTTTGTGAGTGGTTTTACTTTTTCGCCAATAGTAGAAGAGAGATCATCCACTTTGTCAAAGGATGAGGGGGTTTTCATATCGTTGTGGAAGTCAGCTGAAGAAATCACCTTTCCGTCAGAAGTCACCATGTCATAATCAGACGTAAGTACTGAATCAGATGCTGCATGGGCAAAACTAGGCACACTTAAAGCACCAAAAACGAGTAGAGAAGGGATTAATTTTTTCACCTTTTTCATCATATTCCTCCTTTATGTCCTATATCAAAAATGATACGATTGTTTCATATTGGAGTAAATGAGAGAATATTCTTATTTTTTACAAAATATTTCATTTGTAAATTAGGTGTTTTGTATCTTCCAAATATTTATTCTAGCGATCTCTCTATGAAAAAAGAAAAAACCGCCATTTTGGCGGTTTCAAGATTGTTGACGAAGGGCTAAAATGAACTTTATTTTAGCCCTTTGACTTCTTTTCAACATGATCAGCTCCATACATCTTTTACATATCTGTTGTCATTGGCTAGAGATGTCAGCCATTGTTCAGCTGTTTCTTTCGCACACTGTTTCTCAGTCTGATACAGTTCAATAAGTGTTGCCTCGACATCTGGTGCCATGACCTTTCCATCCCCGCAAATATACAGGTAGGCGCCTTTGTCGAGCAATTCAATGAGCTTGGCTCCATCATTTTTAATGAAGTGCTGGACATACACTTTTTGCTCCTCGTAGCGAGAGTAAGCACGGTGGATGGTGACGACTCCTTTTTCTTGTGCAAGCTGCATTTCGTCATAATACAGATCATCTTCATGCGGGTGGCGGCAGCCAAAATAAAGATGGGCTTCACCTAACGGCTTCCCTTCATTTTGCCATGCTTCCCTTGCCTGAATGAACCCTCTAAACGGGGCGATACCTGTTCCTGGTCCAATCATGATCATTGGTATTTCAGGAGAAGGCGGCAATTCGAATCCTGCTTGAGCTTCATGAAGGAAGCAGGCCACTTCATCTCCTTCTTGCAGTCCGCATAAATAGTTTGATGCGACGCCTGCGTATTCACCGCGTCCGCTCCATGATTTTCCTTTCACAACAGCTACTGTGATACTAAGCCTCTTTTCATCCACCTTTGGCGAACTGGAGATCGAGTAATAACGAGGCTTCAATCCTGGTAAAAGGGCTAAAAAATGATCAAATGGCAGTTCACATGCTTCGTACTGTTCTAGTAAATCAAGCATGGTCACACGCTTCTTTAATACAGCTTCTTGATAAATTTCTCCCGCCATTTGTTCAAGTTCAATACGATGAGGTGGGCATACCGTATATTTTGCAAGATCTCTTAGCTGAGTACGTGTCACAGGCTCTTGCAGCTCTACATGTGACGCCAGCAATTCTCCGACTTGAATTGGCTGATTTAATGGTAAATGACTTGCTTCTTTTTCCGAAGAGAGTATCATGTGCTGCTCTGGATCCAGCTTAAAACGATCGGTCACTCGCTGAACGAGTGTTGCACTATTTTTTGGCACGATTCCGATATGATCTCCTTCTTTATAGTGCTTGCCTTCAGGTAATTGAAGTTCGATATGCCTTGTTTGTCGGGTACTTTTTTCAGATTGTAATTCTTGATTTTTCAATACAACAGCTGAAAAGGCACCGTATGTTTTAGCAACAGGACGTTCCACTAGCTCATTCGTATATGCAATGGATAGGTTTGGCTTTTCTTGACGTTTCTCCTGCAAGGTTAATTTGAATTCTTTTGCAAGCTCATTGAAGACTGTCTTCTGGAATGTTTCTTTATCTTCATCCATATCACCGCCCGCATCGCCTTCACCAATATCCGTTACACGCTTCGCCCCTTTTCTTTCAAGTGCTTCATCAATCAGACGAGGAATACGCTGATACGTGCTCGCCCAATTTCGATCCCCACACCCAAAGACTGCAAATGTCACGTTTGATAGATCCTGCTCCTCATCCTGCGTCACCCAATCCACAAACTGTTTCGCATGGTCAGGCGGATGACCGTTGTATGAAGCCGTTACAATTAAAACTGCGCCTGACTCTGGTAACTTTCGAGTATAATCATCAAGCGGTGCCGTTGTCACGTCAAACCCTTTTGCTTTCCCGTCTTCAGCAAATTCGTTTGCCATCTGTTTTGCTGTGCCCAGATTTGATCCGTACAAGACCAATAGCGGTGTTTCATGACTCGCTATTTTCACTTCAGCAGATGCCGTGCTTTTTGTTGGTTCTTCTTTCGGAGGCGCCATAAAGAATTGCTGCTTTCTTGGCCGCACTTTGATTTTAAAATCATTCGGCTTAATCGTCAGAGATTCTTTTAAATCCAGTTCATACGACGTATGGTCAATCAGTTCAAGGTTGTGCAGAACCATCGCCAGAACCATCGTGGCTTCATGAAGGGCAAATTGCATCCCAATACACGCACGCTGTCCATTTCCGAACGGTTTATAGGCATGCTGTGGAATCTTTTCAGGATGCATAAAACGTTCAGGCTTGAATTCTTCTGCATCCTCCCCCCAAACCGCTTGATCCCGATGTATTTTAGGAAGTAGCACACTGACACTTTGGTTTTTTTTGATCGGATATTTCCCTCCAATGACTGTATCCTCTTTCGCATAAAGAGAGAACGTAGGCGCCGTCGGCCAGAGGCGAAGTGCTTCGTTTAAGACCATACGCGTATAACTTAGTTTTTGAACCTGCTTAAATGTCGGCAGTCCGCCTTGTAGTACGTCGTCTGCTTCTTGTACGGCTTTTTTTAATTTGTCTGGATTCTTTAGTAAAAAATAAATCGCAAATGACAACAATCCACTTGTTGTTTCATGACCTGCTATTAAGAAGGTAATGATTTGATAACGGATATTTTCATCTGACAGGCGTTCACCTGTTTCAGGATCCTTTGCATGTAGCATGAGAGAAAGTAAATCATTGCCCGTTTTATCTTGTTTTTTCCGTTCTTGAATAATGTCATCTACTAATTGCTTCATAAAATCAACATTTTGTTCAAATTCTTTTCTTCTTTTGATCATTAATTTATCTGCGACCGGCAATCTACTTGCTTGATCCATCGCTTCATTTAAGCCATTCAGCATGCTTTCAATAAATGGATGTTGATTTTCTTTGTAAAAGCTGTTAAATCGAAAATCAAAACCGCATAGCCCGATCGTATCTAAAGTGAGCTTTGTCATATCCTCTGCTACTTCAATTTCTTCATCACGGCCCGTTCTTTGCCATTTTTGTACAAGCTGTGTGGCAATATCGAGCATCATCTCATGATAGCCCTTCATGGCCTGCTGGCTAAACGCCGGCATCAAGATGTGATGAGCCTTTCTCCAATTCGGCTCTTCTGTCCAACTTGTGAATAACCCATCCCCTGAAAATGTTCTCACTTTATTGAGACTGCTTCCAATGAATTTATCAAAACGCCTCTCATCAAATACTTCTTTGGCCAGTTCATGGCTGGAAACAAAAATACTTGTTGCTTTTGAAAATTCAAACTGAAAGATCGGCCCTAATTCATCTGCCAGCCGCCAAAAGGTTTGAGAAAGCTCTCCTTTTTTGATATGAGGAATATTTTTAAAAGGTCCGTATGTTTTTGGTTTTGGAATGATTGATGTTTGTTGCATGTGCCCACTCCCTTTATTTCTTTATGATGCAACGCTAATGGCACGCCATAAGCATTGCTCAATATCTTCTAAAAATTCAATCGTTGGCTCAATTTCCTCTGCTAAAATCTGTTTATGAAGCTGAACGAACGCTCCAAATACAATGGATAAAATCGTTCTCCCTGAAAGATTTGGATGAATTCCATCCTTTTTGCCTTCTTCAAAAATATGAAATAGCTCATTTAATAGCTGCTGCATCTTCTCTTTACTTGTCTCATCTAAATAGTGTGAGCGTTTGTCAATTTCTAAGAAGTACAGACCACTTGGATTCTCTTTTGTAAAGAGCACTAAGCAGTAAAAGACATGTTTGAAATAAGCCCTGATACTTGCTTTAGGGTCTGGACTGTTTGTATTCACCTTGTCGATAAATGCAATCAGGCTTCGCTGGTATAAAATGTTCACAAGAGCCTCTTTACTATCAAAATAACGATAAATGGTTCCTGCTCCAACATTGGCTCTTTTCGAAATCATCGGCATCGTTGTACCGTCAAAACCCCGTTCAATAAATAAGTCCAGAGAAGCCTTCATAATCTGCTCCTGTTTATCAGTAGTTGCTGCGGGCATTTCATCCTCTCCTTTCGTTTAAATAGGAATGAATGTTCATTCCGCTTGATGTATATTATATTGATATTTTAAATTCTTCTATTTATACTTAAACATACTTATTTTTCTCCGTCACTACATTTTCTGAAAATAATAATAATTGAGAAATGATACCTAGATAGATGACATCCAAACGACTTATAAATATTGGCAGTTCTGTGACGCGTGGGTGTCGTCTGAACTATATGTTCATTCTTGGTCAATTGGAGAATGGATGTGATCGTCATATGTATCAATATATAAACTGCCATTACTTGAACGAACCGCATAAACAATGTCTTTTAAAGACAGTTGCCTTTTTTGAAGTTCTTCATAGATCCACTGCTCCGTTAATTGGTTTTCATGAAGGTTTTTCAAAATGAGCTTTCCGTCCATAATGACTTCAATGGGCATGTAACGCTCTGCCTGCACCCACAGGTTAAGATCTTTTCGCGTGACATAATCAAATGAAGGGTATTTTTTCACTGACATATGCCCATCTGTTTCAATCATTGCAAATTCAACTTCACTAATGTCAAACACATTCTTTTCTCTGAGCTGTTGATTTAAATAATCAAGTGTATACCTCATTCCTTTCATATTCTCTTCAAGGATTTTGCCATTTTGAATCACAAGCGTTGGTTTACCGGCCATAAATCCTCTCATCTTCCGGCTTCTTAAAGCAAGCAAAGAAATGACATAAATGATGATCACAAGTGACACAAAAGATATGGTTGTGTGATGAAGCGGAAGCGTAGTATTAAAAGCCAGGTTCGCCGCAATTGAACCTAGACTGATCGCTGCAATGAAATCAAAAATATTCATTTGCGCAATGGTTTGCTTTCCAAGAAGACGGGCACCGCCGAATAAAATAGCAAAAGCAAATATGGTTCGAAGAATGACTTCAATATGATCTGGCATTTCAGCTTCCACCTTTCGATTTCATGAAAAAAAGCCTTTTCTTTAGAAAAGACTCTTTGTTAGACTATGCATTTATTCCGTCATTATTCAAATGGCCCGCTTCCGTTTGCTCAAATTGTGAACGCAGCTCAATGATTGAGCAGTTTCTCACGTTTACTGGATCTTGCTCGAGCAGCCATGTATAAAATCTTGCTTGCTCTGCTGTTTGCAAAGCCTGCATATATTTTTGGGTGGAGCGCTTATCTGCAACACGCTGTTTAATGGATCGCATTTGCTTCCAAAATTGATAATAAGGAAGCTTTAACTTGGTCATAAAGCCGCTGTTATCCTCAATGACATAGCCTTCTTCTTTGATTGTGTCATCATATGATACAGATTGATACCATTTATAGAAAGAGGTCCAATCATGAAACACTGCCACTTGCTGTTTGCACCGCATGCCAAGCTGTTCACTGAGCCTTTTCACTTCAGCAAATGGTTCTTTTTCATAGCTCAGCTGACGCTTCACGATATCAAGTAAAATGAGTTGATCATGATCATATGTGATAATATGCGGGTCTTTCTCTGACAAAATGACTTCAAATACAAGGGATACATGGTTGTCGCGTACATATGATTTGATGTAATCGACCTGCACATCGTCAAAGGTCGCATAAAATAGCTCTTCGACCCAAGCAGCATGCTGATTTTGCTTCACATGTGACGTATACGATTTGGACGTAAACACCAGTTCATCTTTTATGTCGTTAAACCCAACCGTACCTAAGTATCCATTTGCTTTATCATAGACCGTCACAGGAAATTGAAGATGATTCACTAGATGCTGCATTCTGGTTTCAGGACGTTCATCAATATTAAAGAACTTATTATAACTTCTAGACACAATCTGTTTTGAAGTCATATTGATAAACAACCCTCTTGCTTTGACATTTATTTCATCCCATTGTCTTTCACTAAATGCTTTTTTGGTGAAATTAAAAGATGAAATATCGTGTGGCAGCTTTAATTCCTGTACATATTCATGCTGATCTAAATGGGCTAAAAAATCATCCAGCGTCAAATTGGGCTGAACAAAGACCGGTTGCTTGTTTTCAGAAGCTCTGTAGACAGGATTGTCAATTTCATGTGTCTCAATCCCGCCTGCTGTGATTTTTAACACACGCAGCTGTCCGCCAAATTCAACCTGACCTTCGAGATTATAAGATCTATCCGCCGCTTGGATAGGCAGTCTATATAAATTGCGATGACCATGAATTTGAATGATATCTAATCCAGAAGTGTTTTGGACAAATAAGTGGTCAATGTCATCTGAATATTCACCTACTCCGTGAATAAGCTGCTGCGATGAGACATGCAGAAGCTCTTCTGGCAAATGAGCAAGCCCACCATGGGTGACAAGAAATGTCTGACCATGATACGTAAAATAGGTGAGCTGATGAAATGTTCTGACAAACTTCCTTAATTCTTTTAGGTCAAAACCTGCTTCCGCAATTTCAGGCGCAGTATGACGGTTAAACATATTACTTCTCACTTTTTCTTCATGTGCATATTTGTAAAGATGCTGATCATGATTTCCTTCAATGACGATCACATTGCGGCATTCTCTATGTGCCAGCATCCATTCTAAAACTTCCTTGTTTTCTATTCCTCTATCAAGCAAATCACCTGCAAAGATATAAAGCTCGTTTTCTTTCAAGTCTCCTTGCAAATAAGTATTTAGAGCTGTGTAACAGCCGTGAATATCACCGAATACGTGAATGGCCTCATACTGATCAAAAGATCTGGGCTGATAAGTCATAATGGCTGGATATTCCTCAGGCGTCAAAACGGTTACCCATGAAGGCACCTTCTCTGTCTTTAACCGTTCATTCATTTGATATAACACAGATTCCTTCACTACTTTGTGCGGCTCTCGACCGCGATTTTGCAGCAGGGATGTTTCAAGAGGCACTTGCGTAAAATCGACGACATACACTCTATAGCGGTATGAAGTAGCTAATGATTTATACTGCGAAATGGACTTACTTGTGACATGTGTTGCATCAATGACAGTAAAGTCTCCTCGTTCCATTCGGGCTGTGAGGAGTTCAAATAATAAAGACCAGACTTTATGATCATGTTTGCTTGAAATTTCCGGTTTCCCATTGACTGATAACTGCGGAGGCTGGGTTAACAGACGGATTTGATCCGCTGATAATGTATATGGTTCTAAGCCTTGTTCTTTGATCCAAGTTGATTTACCTGCACCTGGGAGACCTCGTAAAAGGACTAAAGTTCTCATAATGGTTCTCCTTTAATGAGTGATATTTTACCTATTATAGATAAATTATGGATAAATCTCAATCTTTTATTGATTATGGTAATATATAGATATAAGGAGGGTTACACATGCCTAATGAAGCGAATACTGCATTCAACATTGGGGATATCGTATTCCAAGTATTTTCTCTTCTATTCATTGCATTGATCGTGACCATCGTTGTCATCACGATTCGAATGATAAGAAGAAAACAAGTGGAATTGAAGAAAGTCGAGGCTAGATTAAACAAAGTAATTGAAAAAAATCATTTAAAAGAGTAAAAAAATCCGGGAGTTAACCGGATTTTTTTGTTTTCATCACGATTCCTTGTCGCTGCTGCATCAAAAAGAAAAAGACACCTAAAAGGACAAGAAGACCACCGAACATTTGCAGCAGCGTGACTTTCTCTCCAAGCAGTAAAACAGCGAGTATCGTTGCCCCAACAGGTTCGCCTAGAATACTCATTGAAATAGTTGTCGCATTCACATAGGTTAACAGCCAGTTGTTAATGACATGGGACATGGTAGGGATAATGGCGAGCAGTAAGAAAATCCCCCATTCTTTACCCGAATAGCCTACAAAAGGCGTTTGCTGTATAAGGTTAAATAAAATTAAAAAAAGGCCGGCAAAACCAAATACACAAAAACTATAAATCCAATGAGATATCTTTCTCACAGCTTGTTGACCGATTAATAAATAACAAACAACAGCGATTACACTGAAAAAGGATAAAATGTCTCCTATAATGGCGTCTTGACTATGGCCGACATCCCCCCATCCGATCATGAGCGCACCAACAATCGCCGCACACATTGTGAAAATGGCTGACTTCGTTGTTCGTTCACGAAAAATGAGAAATCCGCCTAATAATGACACCATCGGCTGAAGTGCAATGATGATTGTAGAGCTCGCCACTGTGGTGAGCTTCAATGAGCCGAACCACAAAACAAAATGGAGCCCTAAAAAGAAACCTGACATACATAAGAAAAACCAGTCTCTCCGCTTTAACGAGACAAGCTCTTTTTGACGCGGCAGAATAAACGGAAGCATCAAAACCGCCGCAAATATCATTCGATACATACTTAAAATAGCAGCAGGCGCACTTGACCACTTCACAATAATGGCCGAAAACGAAATCGCAATGATGGAGATCACAAGCGGCACCGCAATCGACTTCTTTGGAGCATTTGTCTTCATTTCCATTAGCAGCTTCCTTTACATCAGCAGTAGATGAGCTTCTCATCTTGTATGACGTCATCTTACTATGACTATTCGCCTAGAGGCAAGATGAATTTTAAGAATGTTTACATAAAAAAGGCTTTCTTCACGAAAGCCCTCATTCATCATCTATTAATACATACACAGCCCGCACCGGCCCATGAACACCAACGACTAAATTCATTTCAATATCGGCAGAATTACTTGGACCTGATATAAAATGAATGGCGCCTTTCGTCTGCTCTCCTTCTTCTACTAAGCGATGAAGAGCTGAAGCAGCATGAATCATCCGCGGGACAATTGTGCTTTTTTCAATACATACGATATACATCATCGGTAAAAAATGAAGTGCTCTCCCTTGACCTTGATGGGAGGAAAGAACAACCGTTCCGGATTCTGCAAGTGTGTAATCACTGAATACCACTGCATATTTCGCTTGTTCTGCCTGCCTTATATTTTCTTCTCTTGATGTATCTGCATTCCAGCTAGTGACTGAGATTCCTTCTTTCTGCAAAGCTTGAAACATAGGATGACATTCATATTGTGCAAAACGTCTATCGCTCGAAGTCATCACAGGACCTTCTCCATACTCTTTCATCAATAATCGTAACGTTGAGGGTGCTTCTTTTGGCGTTGTTTCTACCACTCTCGTATGAATTTGCTGACATTGCACCTTCAATTGCTCTACCAACTCTTCTTTCGACAGACCTTCATTTGTTTCCCAATTGACTCGATGCTTCCAAACCGGACGCCGAATAGATGCAGGCTTGGAGGAGCTTTTGCCTAATTGTTGCTGGATATGTGCTAAAAATGGATCCCGATGAGAAATGGTTCCTTTCATTGCCGCTCCTCCTTTTGTTTCTTTTTAAACCAATCACGAAACCTTTCTTTGCTTGGCGCTGGGAGGTCACGAATTTCTGTCCAATTCTTTAAAGGACCCGCACCTTTTGAAATCTGTCCGTTTGAAGCCATATGTTTCAAGAGCACAGGGGCTGCTTTTGTTCCAAATCGATACATTCTAGGAGTGGATGCGCCCATTCCGAACATTTTCATTGCCATCATTTCCGCTTTAGGCGCTCTCCCCTCTTTTTCAACGATGGCTTGTCGATGTTTGATTAATAATTCGTGAAGTGGAATTTTCACTGGACAAGCATCTGTACAGGCTGCGCATAAACTTGAGGCGAAAGGAAGCTCTTGGTAGTCGTCATATCCTCCAAGTAGCGGCGAAAGAACAGCGCCAATCGGACCCGGGTAAATTGATCCGTACGAATGACCGCCAACATGCCGGTAAACGGGGCACACATTAATACAGGCTGCACACCGAATACATTGCAAAACTGGCTGAAATTCCGTCCCTAATATATTTGACCGTCCGTTATCCACAATGACCAAATGAAACTCTTCTGGTCCATCGACCTCTCCTTCTCCTTTTGGTCCCACGACAGAGATATAGCTTGTTAACTTTTGACCGACTGCGCTTCTGCACAATAGACCGACAAGGACATCGAGCTCCTCCATCGTTGGTACAAGCCGCTCCATTCCCATGACTGCGATATGTGTCTTTGGAATGGACGTGACAAGATCCGCATTCCCTTCATTCGTCACAAGACAAATCGATCCTGTGTCAGCCACAGCAAAGTTACAGCCCGTCACACCAATATCTGCTTCAAGAAATTTTTCTCGTAACAAAGCTCTTACAAATTTGGTCATTTCTTCAGGAGTCTCTGACATATCATATCCAAGCTTTTCGTGAAAAACTTCCCGTATTTGTTCTTTCGTCATATGAAGGGCTGGTGCCACGATATGTGAAGGTGGTTCATGGTCATCAACTTGAAGAATATATTCTCCAAGATCGCTTTCAACTACCTCGCAGCCAATCTCTTCTAGCGCTTCATTCATTTCAATTTCTTCTGTGACCATTGATTTTGATTTCACGATTTTTTTTGCTGCTTTTTTTTGTGCTACATCTTGAATGTACGCCGATGCCTCTTCCTTTGTTTTTGCAAAAAACACATGACCTCCACGTCTACTCACGTTCTCACTTAATTGATATAAGTAGTCATCAAGATGGGCAAGTGTATGCTGCCTGATGTCCTCTCCAAGTTCACGCCACTTTTCCCAGTTTCCAAGCTCTTCACTTGCGGTCATCCGCCTTTTATACAGACGCTCCTGTGCTGAGGAAACAGCTCCTCTCATCACAGCGTCTTCTAATCCTTCGCCGATCCGCTCTTTAAAAGCCTTCTCTCCAATTTTCATACTCATGTGCCGTTCCCCCTCTTAGCTTCAGCGGCTATTCAACACTTCTGCGATATGCATTACTTTAACTGGCTTATGAAGACGATTCAGCCTTCCTCCGATATTGAGCAGACATCCACAGTCAGCACCGATGATATATTCAGCGCCTGCCTCCTCTATGCTTTGTACTTTTTCATCAACCATCTGCTCAGAAATGGGTGTCATTTTGATTGAAAAAGTTCCTCCAAATCCGCAGCAATTTTCAGCGCGAGGCAATGGTTCCATCACCAAATCTTTGACATTTGACAACAGTGTGAAAGGCGCTTCCTTAATTCTAAGCAGTCTCGTCATATGGCAGGAGGTATGATAGGTGGCTTTTCCTTTCAAACTCGCTCCTACATCTGTTACATGTAATATATCAACAATAAATTCCGTTAATTCATATGTTTTCGCAGCAAGTGCCTGAGCACGGGCGAACCACGCTCGGTCTTCTTTAAAAAGGTGCGGATATTCTAAAAACATGGCCTTACAAGAACCTGATGGTGTGACGACATATTCAGCTGATTCAAAGGCTTTCATCATATTTTTGGCCGCTTTGATTGTTTCTTTTGTATAGCCGCTGTTAAAGGCAGGCTGCCCGCAACACACTTGTGCTTCAGGGAATTCTACTTCAACACCGAGCCGCTCTAATACCTCAACAGTCGCCTTTCCTACATGTGGCTGCATCGTGTCAATTAAACAGGTGACAAATAAACTGACTCTCATCGGCGAACTTCCTTTCTTTTGCTGCACCTTGATTTATATCTGGTCATCTGATGACTAAATAATGGACCTTCATTTCATTTTAATCCCAAATTTCTGAAATTTCAACGAACGGATTTGTTTAAAATTTGGATATCGTGCTTGTGAAGGTACATGAAAAAAACGCCCTTTTTACAGGGCGTTTGGCGTTTGAGAACATTCATGTTTTTATTTCTTCATACTACCGAAGGAAGTGTCGTCATTCACACAAACCGCCTTCACTTCATGATTTTCTTTATGTGATGAATTCGTTTTTCAAAAGAAGGATGACTTTCACGCCATTCAGATTTTCTTTCATCATCTCCATCTTCTTCAATCAAATGACTTAATTTTATCAAAGTATTGAGATATAGAGTTTGATTCTCAAGATGGTGAACAGCAAAGCGATCCGCCTGAATCTCAAATAACCGACTCATTTTCTTTGGCAGCCACTCCGTCATAAATATCATGATCAATATCCCTGCTGGGAACAACAAAATATATTGCCACCAACCATTGGCAAGCATCACCTGTCTGGCATAATACATACTGATTCCCATAAGTAAGGTGACAATCATAGTGAGGTAAATGGTGAAATGCGCATGTTTTAATTTTACATGTCCCATTTCATGGAATAAGATCGCACGAATTTCCTCTGTATCAAACTTATCTAATAACCCTTCCGTCACATATAGATTGACTTTTCTTCTAAATGGAAGTTGAAATGAATATATCCAGGCATTCACATCATGTCGTGAGTCTTTTTTTACCCATATTTTTACCTTTTGGTTCGTTTGATGCTCAATATCTGTGCAAATATTTATGAATTCGTCCGTCCGTAAGACTTCATACTTATTTATCATTTTTTGAATGAATGAGTAACCCATAATAAATAAGATGACTAGGGCGAAATACCAAGCACAAAATAGAAAAAGATGATCCATAACCTTCGCTTGAAACGCCAAAGGCATGACTAAATAAGAGCCGAAATATATCAAGGATAATGTGATAGCACCAAATAAAACGGCTTGCTCCCTAACGTTCAGGAAGAATGAATTTCCTAAAGTGTCTTCATTTTCTCCTAAAACATCAGAAGAATCTTTTGTCATAAACTCAAATGAATAAGCTGTCAATAAGACTGACAGGAAACTAGGCACAAGTATAGAGAGAATCATACTCAACACATAAGATCCTGTAACTGATAGTACATATCCCATTAAAAAATAATAATTTAATCCCAAGGGAAGAAAAATGGCTAGAACAAAGGGAATGAATAATGTGAATAGGTTTTTCATCGATTCATGAAGGTTAAAAAGGAAAAATAACAAAGCGGGCAAAAGAATTCCCATTAAAGTCATGAATGTAACAAATGTGATGCTATACTTAAAGTTTGTGTTGATCTTAGTTGTTTCTGTTAGATTCGTTAGATTGTATGTAGAAAAGAAGGGATTTTGCGTTTCCTGTTCCATCATGATCGTATCATCATGGATAGGTACAAAACCTTTTCTTAGAAAAACCAATGCCTTATCATTCATTATTTTGTCTGTTTCAATCATACTGATTCCATTCGCAGATGGGATCTGTGTGAGATTTATGTTCTTTCCACTTAATTGAAGGGATGCTTCTGAAGGGCCATTGAAAGAACCGTCTTGATAGGTTAATAAAACGTCACCCTGATATAGCGAATGAGCAACGAATACTTTTGGGTTGCTCTCTTTGTTCGAATCAAGTAAAACAAATGGTGAAACAACGGCTGAACGAAAACCGAGTTCAATCATAATGACGATGATTGTGATCATACTGGCAGTCAAATAAGAGAGGAAGGCTTTGCGTAACATGTCATCACATCCTGCTGTTTAATAGGATTAAAACAAAATGAATATCTTGAATAATGTATTTCATAATAAAGTAAGCATCATTCATTTGCTGGAATCATCTCATAAAATTCTAACATCTACATACAAGAATATGTACGACAAAATGGACATTACACCTATTTTTTCAAAATAACGGATCAACAAGGATAGAAAAAACGCCCTTTTACAGGGCGTTTTTAATTGTTTAGTTTGATATCATTTCTCGTATTCTATCTTCAATAGGTGTTAAAGAACGGCCTAATAGTTTTTCGAAATCATGGCTTTCGACTGCTAATGCCCCATCGCGAATTCCGCTTTGCATCGCTTTGACAAATGGAACAGCTTCTTTCGGTACACCATTTGACGCTAAAAATTCTCCAAATGTTTCTACATCCATGTGTTCTACTTTGATTTCTTTCCCGCTCACTTTGCTGACCATTTGTGCAAGTTCAGTGTGTGTGCGAAGCGGTCCTGACAATTCATAGATTTCCTGATCATGTGCCGGCAGTGTTAACGCATTTGCTGCTGCTTCTGCATAGTCATTTCTTGTTGCCCAGCCGACTTTACCTTCACCAATTGGGCTAATAAACGGCGCTCCGTTGACTGATGCCAAAATCGTATCTTTTTCATTTTCCACATACCAATTGTTTCTTAAAAAAACATGAGGAATGCCAGAAGCCAAAATCGCTTCTTCTGTTTTTGCATGGTCATGTGCTAGGTTAAGCTGACTTTCTCTTGCATTGACAACACTTGTATAAGCAATAAATGACACATTCGCTGCTTTCGCTGCTTCGATGGCATTGATATGCTGCTTCACGCGGTCTCCATCCCCGGACGAAATGATCAAAAGGCGATCAACCCCTTGAAACGCTGTTTGAAGTGTATCCGGCTGTGTGAAGTCTCCCTTGCGCACATCCACCCCAGCTTCCTTTAGATGTACTGCTTTTTGCGGATCTCGAACACTGACCGCCAATTGTTCAGCTGGTACTTTTGCGAGCAAATGTTTGACGACGAGCGATCCAAGTTGTCCTGTTGCACCTGTCACTAATAATGTCATTGATTTGACCTCCTCATTTTTCGTTCAACGGTGATGTTTCATGTATGAAGCAGCTAGTTTCTTACATTAGATCATTCGTTATAATCAAAATGGTTACAACGAAGGGGTAAAAAAAGCTCTATGTATGAGCTTTTTCTACTCCGCCTCTATTAATAATTGCTTAATTGTCACTTGTTTAAGGTGATGCTCAAGTGCGGACTGTGCTTCTTTAAGTTCTTGCCGCAGTCTCGTATCCATGGCTTGACCAATTGGACATGCAATGACTGGTTGATGAAAGTTAAATAACTCTTCATCTGCGCTTACATCCACAGCCCGGTACACATCTAGTAGAGTAATGTCCTCTGCCGGCCTTTTTAAGGAAGCACCGCCAACTCCTCGGCGAATCTCAATGAGATCCGCCTTTTTGAGCATAGCCATCATTTTTCTGATAATGACTGGATTTGAATTGACACTTTCTGCAATAAAATCTCCTGTGCACTCTTTTGAAACACCCGCAATAAAAGATAAGATATGAACAGCAATGGTATACCTGCTGCTAATTTGTTTCACATTCCTTCACCACCGTTGTAATCAATATAGTTACAATGAATGGATTTGTCAATCAATAAACGGATTTTTCTTTCTTTCCCAATCTTCAAATGTCATCATCTCATGATGTTCTGCTGCATCAATTTCTAGCGGTGCAATACATTCAAGCAGATTCCCATCGGGATCAAGAAAATAAATGGCGGCATGAAATTGTGGTGGATTATCAAGTACTAAAGGCTGTTGCTCTTCCGAAAAACCAAACATCGGATGAATGCTGATCCCTTTTTCTATCAGCCATTCTTTGATCTGGTCAATGCTGGATGTTTCTATTTGGAAGGCCACATGTCGCGTCGCTGGGTGATATGGAACAGTGGACATATCAACCTTCCAAAGGCCGATCCAGCTCTTTCCTTTCTCAATCCATAAAAAGGCCACTCGTTCATTTTCATGAGCAAGCGTTAATTCCAATTTTTCAAAAAAAGAAATGGATGCCTTCAAATCACTCACAGGTAAATGTGCTTCATACAAGCCTTTCATCATCATTTCAATCACTCCTTTACTATCTTCTATTGTGCAGGAATTGAAAACATTCTTCCTCAGCAAAACGATGTATTTCAACCAAGCCATTGGATTGAGATGGTTAAATGTTTGATCCATTGCATATGGGGGAAGGTGTTCAAATAAAAGAAAGGAGCGTTCAATATGCCTTGGACAATGGAAGATTATCCAGCTTCATTCCAATCGCTAGACAAAGTCATTCGAAAAAAAGCACTTGAGATTGCCAACAAAATGGTGCAGGAAGGCTATGAAGAAGGTAGAGCGATTCCAATTGCGATCAATCAAGCAAAAAAGTGGAAAAAGAATGCGACGGAAAAAGAAATGGAGGACTTTCACTCTCATGGTTCTGTGACTCCTTCTAAGAAAAGCAGCTCTGCACGACCTGAGCTCATGGATCATGCGCAGCATGTCGTGAAACATGATGAAGGCTGGGCGGTTCAAACTGAAAAAGCGAAGCGTGCAAGTGAGGTAAAAGAAACGAAACAGGAAGCCATCGACCGCGCGAAAGAGATTTCATCTAAAAAAGGAACAGCAGTTGTCATCCACCGAACAGACGGGACGATTCAGGATGTGGTGAAGCCAAAATAAGACCGCCCTTTGGCGAGCGGTCTTTTCTTTATGCATTCTTTTCTTTTTTAGCGGGTGCTTTTCTTTTCTTAGGTGCTGCTTTTTTCGTTTTTTCTGGTTTTGATCGATCGATAGAAGCCTGCAAAGCGGCCATCAAATCGGTGACATTGGATGAAGCCTCTTTTTTACCTGTCGTTGCTGGTTGAACGGTATGTTCTCCAGAGATTTTGTCTCCAATTACATTCATCAGCTGCTCTCTGTATTCATCGCGATAAGCGGCTGGATCGAATGTGGTGGTCAGCTGCTCAATTAAAAGGAGTGCCGTATCTAACTCTTTCTTCACGATGTTTTCCTCTTGCGGGATATTCGGGACGTCTGATACTTGCCTAATTTCGTCAGGGAAATGAATGGTTTCCATTAGTAAAATATGTTCGTAGCACCTAACAATCGCTAATTGCTCCTTTGAGCGAATCATGATCTTGGCTACACCGATTTTCCCTGATTCTTGTAACGCTTTTCTTAATAATGAATAAGCCTTTGCTCCGCCGGTATCTGGAGATAGAAAATAACTTCTTTCATAATAGATGGGGTCGATCTCTTCTATCTTCACAAAATCAATAATTTCGACGGCTTTTTCTTCATTTTCTTTTCTCAACCTCTCGAGTTCTTCCTCATCCAATTCAATGAATTTATTTTTGGCATACTCGTACGCTTTTACAATTTGCTCTGGCGCTACCTCCTCGCCGCAGTTAGCACAAACCTTTTTGTAGTTAATCGGCGTATGGCATTCTTTATGAAGCTGTCTTAATTTAATATCTTTGTTTTCTGTAGCGGTAAACAGCTTGACTGGAATATTCACCAGTCCGAAGCTAATGCCACCCTTCCATACTGTATGCATCGTAACGCCTCCGTTCTTTTCTCCTTACTATGTAATGTTTTCATCTGAGTTATGTATGTTTATGAAAATTTCATCCCACTCTAAGAACACATGATGTAAGGAAGTGAAAAACACAATGAAACCGATGCGTTTAACGTCTGCACATGATATTCCTGTTGGAGCAGACTGGCTGTATGAATTAAAATATGACGGCTTCAGGGCCATTCTTATTTGGGAAAAAGACACCATCCATTTAGAGAGCAGAGCCGGAAAGCGATTAAATGAACAATTTCCTGAAGTCATTGATCAGTGCCAGCAACTAACAAAGCAGCTTGCACCTTTTTTACCGCTGACCCTAGATGGAGAATTGGTCTTTTTACTGAGTGAACAAGAAAGCGACTTTACAAAGGTTCAGCAAAGAGGCCGCCTGAAAAACAAAGAAACCATTCAACGCCAGGCTAAGCGGTTTCCATGTCATTTGATTGCATTTGATCTATTGAGATGCAAAGGGAAATCCCTCGTTGATTTACCGTTGATTGAGAGAAAAGATGAGCTGCATGAGGTATTCCAAGCAGCAAACCTTCCTCCCTCCGTTCAGCTGAATCACCCCTCTCTTCTTCAAATCATCCAAACCGATAGCAGCCCTGATGACATGAAAAAAATCATGACGACATATTTAGCGGAAGGATTAGTTGCTAAAAAGAAGATGAGTAAATGGCAGGAGCATACCCGCTCGAAAGAATGGCTCAAAATCAAAAATTGGCGGTATGTATCTGTCATCGTGACTCGTTTTGATAAAGACAATGGCTATTTTCAAGGATGTCTTTATCAAGAAACGAATCTCATAGAGGTTGTCCAATTTAAGCATGGTTTTTCTAAAGAAGAAGAACAAACCCTGCGCACCTTATTTCTAACCAAAGGTCAAATGACTGGAGCATCACATTATGAAATCCCACCATCCATTGTCGCAAAGATTGCCTGTATCTCTTTTGATGGATCAGCCTTACGAGAGCCCCGGTTTTCTTCGTTTTTATTCGATGCAGATCCAGCAACGTGTACCTTTCAACACATGCTCAAACAACTTTATCCGCTCCCAGCTATGATTGACGTCACCCACCCAGAGAAACCGGTTGTACCTGCCCTTCATATCACAAAGGCAGATTACTTACTTTATTTGAGGCAAGCCGCTCCCTATTTATTACCCTTTTTACGTGAAAGACGTCTTACGTTAATACGCTTTCCTCATGGCACTGGTGGAGAATCTTTTTATCAAAAGGCAACGCCCGATTATGCGCCTGATTTTGTTGAGACAGATCAAGCGCACGATATTTCTTACACAATCTGTAATGATCCTGACACGTTGCTTTGGCTTGGTAACCAGCTGGCGATGGAATTTCATATTCCTTTTGAAACGAGAGATACAGATCGGCCTGTAGAAATTGTATTTGATTTAGATCCGCCCTCTGTTAAAGAGTTTCACCTAGCAATAGAAGCAGCCATACGAATCAAGGCCATTTTAGATGGACTCTTTCTCACCGCATTTATTAAAACAAGTGGTGGGAAAGGGCTACAAGTTTATATCCCATTGAAGAAAAATGCCTTCACATATGAGCAAACTAGACAATTCACTGCGTTCATCTGCCAATTTTTATGTGAACAAGCACCCGAGCTGTTTACGCTAGAGCGTCTAAAGAAAAACCGCGGCAACCGTTTATATTTAGACTACCTTCAACATGATGCTGGAAAAACAATCATCTCCCCGTATTCCCCGAGAGGAAACGAGCTCGGACTTGTTGCAACACCGATTGAATGGGAAGAATTAAATAGCGAAGAATGTCACCCTTCTTTATTTACGATGCCGGCTGTTATGAAACGTCTAAAGGAAAAAGGCGACCCATTCCGGCAAATGAGGCACTATGTGAATGATGATTCTTTTCGACAAGTTTTATATCAGTTGCAGGACATGTTACCAGCTCATAAAATGGACATACGCGGTCATTAAGCGTTACACTTATTCATTAGAGAGAAAGAAAGGGATGACCATTTTGACCGCACACTCAATACGAAACATTGCCCTGATGTTCTTATGTCTTACCGCAGGAATAGTGGATGTTATTGGCTATTTAAGCTTAGGGCATGTGTTTACAGCAAATATGACGGGAAATATTGTACTGCTTGGCATTGCAGCAGGCAGTTCATTGCAGTTAACTGCTCTTCATTCCATCACGGCACTGAGCGGATTTGTTCTAGGTGTTTTACTAGCTGTTGTCATAGGTGGAAAACAAGAAAAAACATTTTGGCCAAAAGCCGTTACACGCATCTTTATCATAGAAGTCATCATCTTGCTTCTATTTGCTCTTATGACCATTTTTCCTTATACGCAAGGTGCTTATTTTATGCTGATTATCCTTTTAAGTATGGCGATGGGCATGCAAACGGCGGCCGCACGCAAATTAAATGTCGCTGGCATTTCTACAACAGTTTTAACGAGTACACTTGCTAACTTATTTGAAGATTTGGCGCAGCGCTTATCAAATCGGGAAAAAAGAAAAGCTCCTATTCAACATGTGAGCTTGCTGCGAATCGGTTCTATTGTCTTTTACTGCCTAGGAGCTGCTTTAGCTGCATATACAGATGCTTACGATCCGTTTATCATCATTTGGCTGCCTATTTGCATCCTAGGGGTTATTGTGATCACAGCTACATTTAAGCACTTTCACCAATTGAAATAGCCAATCTTAGATGGCTATTTCAATCACTGTGATGAAACATTAATAACTTCTTACATAAAAACCAGGAGGACGCCCCATAATGAATGTGGAGCCATATGGAGAATATCCAGAAAACGTCCCGAACCCCCCATATCCAGGGTAACCTCCTAAGCCTGAGAACACGCCAGGGCTCACATAATACCCGCCAAAGCCAATATGAGGTCCCACTGCTCCGCCGCTAAAACCGCCGCCATGAAAGCCTCCATACACCCGAGGATCCATACAATCACCTGCCTTCAACTTACACCTCATCTCATCATATGCGTGACAAATGGAGCGGTGTTCCCTCTTTTGTAAAAATTTCTATGTACAATAGACCAATTTGATGAAATTTGAATGAAAAGTCCTGCAAAAAATTAAATTAAGCAAAGAAAGGTGACCTTTTTAACTTGTTGCTCTGCCCTATGTTTATTTAGAATAATGGAGCAGGTAACAAATTTGCACACCCCCTTTGTTGCGAATTCTTCTTATTAAACGTTCTTGCAGCGTTTAATAAGAAGAGCCTATTTTCACCCATATAAAAAACCCTTGCTGATCATCATCAACAAGGGCGAGATATGATTGGGTGATTAACCACCAATGATTTTTTCTGCTACTTCGAAAGAACCCGCTACATTTTCAGTTAAAACAGCCGCAGCGACCGCTAAACCTACAACGAATAATACTTTTAATCCTGTTTTCATCTTATATCAACCCCATTCTTTTCATATGTAAATCCGCTTCTAAACTTTTATTCAAGTAAAAAACAGACTGCTCATAAAGTGCTTGCTTTTCACAATACTTTGCAGCAAAGTGAGAAAGCTCTTTCACTTCATGATATTCATTCTTTTCTTCTAACTTTCTTAATTTCTCATTAATTTGCTGAAATCTTTGTGGCACATTCGTTAAGTAAAGATCATGTACGATGCCTATTTTGAGCTGAAACACTTCATGAGAAGCTTCTTTCATTCGGGCATATGCAGCCTCTATATACTGACTTGCACGCTGCTTTTCACCAATCACACAGAGTTCCCGGCTGATCAGATACGTAGAATGGAAAAAGAAATCTGAATCATAATACTCTTGATGAGACAATGCTTTTTCAAGATGTCGTATAGATTCTTTCGGTTTATTCCAAAATGAATATAAAATGGCCACATTATGGTGGTGCTGAGCCAGCATAAAATCATCCTGTTCGCTAGTCAACACCTCTTCCGCTAAACGATAATTCTCAAGCGCTTCTTCGTACCTGCCAATCTCTGTAAGGTTGGCTGCAATAAGAGAATATGAAAGTGCAGTTCTTCTTTCATAGTGCTTGTGACGTTTATAGACGTGTAGAGCCCTACGAATATAACTTAATGAAAGCATAATATGACTCAGGCGATAGTAAAGCCACGCGACCTTAAAATCAAAATCAGCGCGTTCGATTTCACTTGGAATTTTATCTAAGAGCTTTTCCGCACTTTGATACATCTGTAATGCAACCTCATAATTCCCCTGATGCTGTTCATACACACCCTCATAAAAATCAAAATAATAAGCAAGACGATTAGACAAATCATCATCTTTTTTCCCATAATGGCCTTCTATACTTTTCGTTGAAACATTGCCTTTTTGCCCTCTTAAATTGTACATCAGAATATGATGCCTTTTCTCTAGAAGAGAATAATACATGAGGATGTCATTATCATCAATTTCCTCTACTGCCTGTTTCGCTTTAGCAAATAGCCGTTCTGCCTCATCTGCATGATCTTTTTTGATTTCCATGTTCCAGTCATTTAATAGTGATGCCAATTCCGCCACAGGAACTTTGCTCATTCTACACCCCCAATCACCTTCAGCTACACCACATGATTTCACTAAATATGGAACTTCTATTAGCAATTGCTAATTCGGCCATTTGACATCATTTTAATATGAATCACTTGAATCTTCAATAACCGATTCCTTTGTTATTGCGTTTCTTTCTCCTAGTCAATGATGTATACACTAAAAATTCCGTCTTTTTTCTATTAAAGGACACGGTTGAATTGAAAAAAAGCCCTTATTGGGCTTTTTGGATTTATTCCAATCTGATAATGGTTAATGCCGCTCCAACAGATCCCCCGCCAAGTAATACTACGGTTGCGACTAAACCGAATATTTGAAGAGAAATTTGATTCCCTGCTGCAAGTGTTGTAATGAGAGATACATTGTAGGTAGATGTAGATAAAGCAGGTGTTAAAATAGACCCTGCTATGGGTGTTCCGTTGTTAATCACCCTTGTTCCTGCCAGAAGTGCAGCGCTTGTATTTACTTGATACGTGATAAAATACCGCCCTGAAACAGGTACAGTAAACACCGTATTACCACCACTTACGGTAAATCCATCTAAACTTTGGTTATTAGGCAGCGTCACTGCCGTTCCGCCTAAAACAACCAGCACCGTACTTCCCGACGTATTGGATGCGTACATCGAGTTAGTTGTTAAACTAGTACCGGTTGGACCTGTGTCACCTGTTGCTCCGGTTGAGCCAGTTACTCCCGTTGGACCTGTGGCTCCCGTTGGGCCAGTTACTCCTGTTGAACCTGTGGCTCCCGTTGGGCCAGTTACTCCAGTTGAACCCGTGGCTCCCGTTGGACCAGTTACTCCTGTTGAGCCAGTTACTCCCGTTGGACCAGTGGCTCCAGTTGCACCGGTCGCGCCAGTTACTCCCGTTGGACCAGTGGCTCCAGTCGGGCCGGTTATTCCTCCACACATATTAAGTTGGGCGCACATGTCTCTCACTACTTTCAAACTGTGGAATCTTCAAGACATACACACTAATACTGATAATTGAGAGAAAACGAAACGACAATACTTCCAGTCGAGGTTCCACCAGTAGCTAAAATCCCAATCGAGTTCAGATCACTGAGCGTAATGGATCGACTCTCTCCTGGAGGTACCGTGAAATCAGGAACAGCTGTACCGTTTACCTCTAAAGCCACAGTAGGTGCTACAGCCACAATCCCATTGTTTTCCACCATGATGGTTCCGTTTATGACATAAGGTGTTCCATCTGTCCAGACGACAACTGCATCAGCTGCTGCTGCTAAATCAAGTGTGAAGCATACTGCATCATTTACAAAGCCCGCTTGTTCATTACTACATCCGCCTAAAATAGCCATTTTAACCCTCCTTCAACCTAGTCTTGATAGACTATGATCCATTGATATTGGATGATTGTGCGATTATCACAGCTTCAAAGCTTTATTTTTCTTCTTTGCACCATGTTGATTTGCATGTCTAATCGTGCTTGCACATTTTCAGTTGATGGAGATTTCAAGATAAATTTCACATCTTTCACAGTAATCGCACGACTTTCTCCTTTTTGGACAAGAAGATCATAACAAAATGTACCAGTGTGAATCCTAATTGCGACTGGTACATCCTGATGATCTTGATGATGCAACACAACAGTTGCCGTATTGAGAAATTTTGTTCCATTCCGCCATACTTCCACCGAACTGGGCGTTGTGGAAAAACAAAGAAAGATGTGGTGAGATTCTATGTTTTTTAAAATAAGCGCATCATATACAGGAAGCTCTACTTCAATGATTCCACATAAAAAAGAAAGATCTACAAGAATTTTCGAACTGGATCGATACAAAACTTTTTGACAGCATGTTGATCTATTGCAACACGGTACAAGAAGTTCCAACACCACACAATTCTGCTTTTCATTGATAGAACTCAAAGAAAAATAGCAAGTCTTAAACACACTTCTTTCAAAAAACACCCATGAGTAAAAAGGTTCCCCATCTTCCATGGTGAGCAAAAAGGGAGAACTCATCGAACGTTTGTGAGTAAAGCCTTCTAATTTTGTTTGATTGTTTATCTCTTTTAGTTTACTCATCAACAGGTTTGTCACTTACAATCAGCCCAATTCCATGCTGTATACATAACTATATGGTCTTTTATCATATGTGCCTTTGACTATTTTGTGCGATTGGATTAGATGATGAGCATAGCTTTTCATTTTTCAAGTTTCTCTATATAATATGAACAAGAACTTTCCGTGCCTCAGTAGCTCTAGAAGGGAAGAGCGCCGTAAAACAATTGTAGCTAGCGGGTCGCAAGGCAAGGGTTTCAGAAGCACCGAAAAGCAAATGAGCTGAGACAGGTGAAACTCCTGTCGGTGAAATTCCGTAGGGAAGCGTGTTGCCCCCTAGCCTATGCTTACGAAAGGAGTGCGGGTTCGAATCCCGTCTGAGGCTTGATGAATATGGAGGGTGAAAACAATGCAGGTTTTTGAAGAATATGTAAGCAATATCGGTCATCCAGAGCTGAAACAGCGCATGCAAGACATCTTACAATGGATTTCAGACACATTCCCTCAATTAGAGCCAAGAATTGCTTGGAATCAGCCCATGTTCACAGATCATGGCACATTTATTATCGGATTTAGCGTCGCAAAACACCACATTTCTGTCGCACCAGAAGGAAAAGGGATTGATCACTTTTCAGCAGATATTGTACAAGCTGGTTATGACCATGGAAAAAAGATGTTTCGGATGAAAGAAAGCTTACCGATTGACTATCCTCTGCTAAAAAAAATCATCGAATTTAACATTGAAGACAAAGCAGATTGTACTACATTTTGGCGAAAGTAATAAACACCCCGATCTGATGTCATAACAGATTGGGGTGTTTTTTCGTGGGATTTACATTCTATTTGGTTCTCTCTCCTGCCCATTTCTGCTCCACCCATTCATAGCACGACAGAAGCAGGCTAACGCCCTTTTGGAATAGCGGCAAATAAACAACGGTTACCGCCGTTAAACAGGCGATCATAGCACCTACCAACACATCAAATGGATAATGAACACCTACCCAAATCCTTGAAAAGCCTACAGCGCAGGCAATGAAAAGCCAATAAATACGACGCTTGTGGAAAAGCCAAAAGACTATACAAATGGAAAAAATAAAAATGGTGTGATCACTCGGAAAAGAGTTGTTCACTTCCTTTTCGATTAAAAGATTGACTTGATTCAATTCTGCAAAGGGCTGTTGATTGGAATAAAAGAGCCCAGCGACTTTCCCTAACATCTCTGCCAAGATAAAGGTCAACCCAGCAGATATCATCATCCATCTGTTTCTTCTGCTCCGATTTTGAAACCACATGATCAAAAACATGATCGCAATGAACATCACTGAATATTCAGCCAATCCAATAAGAACTGGATTTAAGATATCGTGATTCATACTAAGTTGATTAATCGACCGAAATACCCGTTCATTAAACTCCTGCATCTCATTTCATTCCTTTTGCTTCGTTTAGGAAAAGGATAAATGAAAAAAGAAGCCCGTGACATCGATCGAGCGAACAAAATAAAGGGATCATCTCACATTTTTGTCACTTCGTTGTCATCCGGATACAAAGAAACAAAGCACTATTTAGAATGAAACTGCTCCCATTCTTTTTTCAGCAAAGCATATTGATAGGTGTTGTCATATTTAGGGGTGCCATCCTCATTTGTAGTAAATGAAACAAACTCAAGAAAGAGGCCTTCTTTCCTCATGCCTAAACGCTCACATAATGTTTGAGATCGATCATTGTCATCTTCTACATATGCATATAAGCGCCTTGCTCCTTGATTGACAAATAGATATGACAAGAGAGCTTCTGCACTTTCACGGGCATATCCCTTCCCTTCATATAACGCATGAAAATTCCAGCCAATTGAATACGTGTCAGGCTCATCTTTTAAATGAAACAGTTCACCGATAATCAACTGACTTTCTTTTAAACAAATCGCCATATAAGAGTGATCTGCTTTTCTTTTTTGCACCTTAGCGACCGCTTCTTCTAATGTAGAGATTTGATCATCCAGAAAACAATTTACTCTTGGATGAGATAAGTATGCAAGCATTCCAGGTGCATCTTCATCGCGAAATGGTCTAAGAATTAACCGTTTTGTTTCTATTTTATCCATAAGGGTCTCCTTACTATTTCTTCTTTATCTTTCACTATTTTAGATGTCATGGACTGTTTTTGATCATTTGATCGCATGGACGTATCCATTTTTTAAACTCCAAGCGCTTTTTGTAATGAAATAATGTCATCAAAACCGATATAATAGAACATAAGTTTGCATTTTATTGAAAAGGGATGACTTGAAATGATCAAAACGGTAGAAGGCAATATCTTAGACGCAGAAGAAGATATCATCTGTCACCAAGTGAATTGTAAGGGTGTCATGGGAGCAGGATTAGCAAAGCAAATCAAAAGCAAATACCCAAATGTGTATAAAGACTATAAACGTTTATGTGCAGAACAAGGAGATGACTTATTAAGCTCCGTCCAGTTCATCACAACGAGCGACGGAAAAACCATTGCCAACTTATTCGCCCAAGTTGGATACGGAAGAAAAACAAAACAAACAGATGACGACGCATTACGCAGCTGCTTTGAACATCTAAAACAGACAGTAACAAACCCAAATGAAGAGAACTCCCTTCATTCTATCGCCATTCCTTATGGGATCGGCTGCGGCTTGGCAGGTGGCGATTGGACGGTTGTTCGAGAGATGATGGAAGAGGTCCTTGGTGAGTGTGAAGTGACGGTTTATCGGTTTAAATAAGTAGAGCGATAATTCTTATGAAACAAGTATTACAAAAACCCTCCTTCATTCATTTGGAGGGTCATTTACTATTTGTTATTTGCTATTTTCTTCTTTATTTTTCAAATAATTTAGCACAGCTTCTTTATCTTTCTCGTCTTCTGGTAAAAACCCGAACGTTTTATACTCCCATACGGCTCTTCTCTGGATACCATAAAGCCCTATAGATAAAATATCTTCATAGCCATAATCAATCGAGAGTTTCCCTGTTTTATCTAATTGTAGGGTAGCTGTTGTCCAAGCACCTAAATCATTTTGTATATATGCTTTTTTCAATTCTTCAAAAGTTTTACTTAGTTCGTATAATAAATGAATGTATGTTGATTTACTTACATTATATTTAAGTGGAATTTCATGTCCATAAACATACTCTTCACTATTAGTCTCGTTGAAACAAAATGTAATTCCAGCCGAATCATCAAGGATTTCTGCATACATCCAAACTTTATCCCACTCATATGGTATTAACTCATTAATTGATTCTGCTATCTTTTTATAATAGTGTTCTATTGATTCCATTATCATTAACCTCCAGGTTGATTCTTGATAAATTCTTGAACATAACTTTTTCCTACTTTATATTCCACAAAAAAACTATCAGGTCTTAGCAAATCACCTTGATAAATAGGTTCAATACTTACCTCTACATGTTTAGGTGGAATCTCTTTGAGTGCAGCCAACCATTCCTGCTCCATGTTATACCATTTCCCGCCACTACGATTAATCTGTGAATTCATCGGAAGTAGGTTATCAATATCCCCAGACCCTTTAAAAATAGATGCAATTAAATGCCCTCCATCATCATCCAGTAATCGATCCGGCTTTCCTGAATTAGATTGAGCATATTGGTTTCTTTTCATCTCTCCATATTTTAAATCACTTGCTTCGACTTTGACAATGCGGCCATAGTGATCTGTTGTGTAGGTGTAACCTTGCTTTGTTGAATAAACGACATTCGGTTTTAATACCTTTTTGCGTTTCCAGCGCACATAGTGCTCTCCGTAACTGACAACGGTCGGTGGTGATTTGGGTGCTGGTAATCTTCTGCCTGTCTGAGAGATTCCGTATCCTGAGTTGTTGTCTAGACGCTTTGCCATGGAGAGGAGTTTATTTTTGAGATTTTCTCCGTCAAACACGTTATAAGGGAGTTTCCCTCCACCTGCTAGTTGAAACTTTGGTGAATATGGCAATAGATTCGGAATAGAGACTCTATCTAATGATTTTGCCCCTTGTTCAAGCCCTTTCTTCACTGTTGTTTTGGCAGCTGTTGTGCCTGTTTTTGTGATGGCTCCTGCACCTTTAGAACCAAAGACAATTTCTGCAAGTGAACCAGTCGCATAGGCGAACCAGTGTGACCGCGAATACGCGTCACCATTTATGACTTCTTTTTGGAATGAGTCTGAAATCGATTTTCCAATCGCTTTCGACGTTTCAATTGGATGAGAAACAGCCGTTACGACCGATTCAACGGCACCTCCAGGATCTGTCACAAGATCGTAGATACCAACTACTGTATCTTTTGCTACATCATATAGACCCACTGCAGCACCTTTTACACTATCAACGAATACCTCCGATGCTTCTTCCTGTGCTTTGATTTGGAGAAGCTGGCTGTAATACATTTTTTGATCATATGTGAGATTCTCATAACCGATCTCATCTACAATCTCAAAGTACTTCGCTTCTGATAGACACGAAGGATCATTGAGCTTTTCTTTCAGTTCTTTGATTCTTCGTTTTTCTTTTTCATCTTTTTTCACCTTTAAATAGGCTTTCACTTGAGCATCAATCTGATCATGGTCCTTGTACACGTCTGTCTTATGAAATGCTTTTGCATCATAATACATTGGCTGCGCATTCTTTCCTTTTCCAGTAGCAGCCATCATCTTTGCATAAAAAGTGTTGAGGTGGTTCTCAACCGCTTCTGACTTTGCGTATTCCGTTTTTAAATCATTGTCTATTTGATGTAAAACTTCAATGGTCTCTTTTCTTTTTTTGTTCGCATCGTCTAAATGTTCATTGACCTCTTTACTTGAAAATGTATGTAATTCAATTAAATCACTAATATCATCAAAAATAGTGGAAAGTGCCTCTTTTTGTTCTTTGACCATATCTTTATTGTTCTGAATCCCTTGTTTCAATTGAGTGTCTAAAAAGTGCTCATCAATAAAAGTACTCCCGCCTAATGATTCATCATCAAGCTTTCCTTTGACTCCATCTAAAAAAGCCTTTTGCATATCGATAAAATCAAGATAAGCGTCTGTGTACAGCGCAAGGTCCTCATAAAAAGATTTGATATTGTCTGCACCTTTTCCAGTAAATTCATCACCTAACCCTGACACACTTTTTAATGCTTTTTTCACAAGTTTCATTTCTTCTTGAAGCTCATGATAGGCCTTTGATCTCTGTTCTACAGCTGATAGTAAAGATGGAGCATCTAATATTTTCATATAAAAAAGACTCCTTTTATGGAATATTCTTTTACCAGAATACCATAAGGAGCCTGACACTTTAATCCACTTTATCGTTTTTTAACCAATTAACCTCCAGAGCTACCTCTTGATGCAACTGTTTGGACATCTTCATGTAGAGGTTGAGTCAAACCGTTTGTAAAGAAAAGTGTACCTAGAGCTACCACAGCTAGTGAAAATGTAATAAAAACCGACTTCTTCAATTAATTCACTCCTTTTCCTACATACTGGCTTGCGAGTAAGGCTCTTTTATAGTAATTTAATGACTGTTTCAGCAAGCCCCTCCCCTCTAAATATTTCGCCACATCAACCAGAATTTCCTCTAAATCAACCCATACTCTTTTCTCTTCAAGCTCTAAACACAGATTGTTTATATTGTTCAATTGAGATTGATTTTTTTCATACAATAGTTCTTTTAACAATTTAAATTTTATTTGAAAAACGTTATGGTTGACTTGTTCTGATAAAGAAATGCCTAGATCAATCCATTCAATCGCGTCATTACTTTTACTGGAGATTTCTATTCTAGAAAGTTCATATAAACATCTCATCTTCAATAAATCTTGATTTTCGATCTCTTTATAACTCAACGTGCGCCTAAATAGTGCTGATGCTTCTTCTAAATTTTCTTTTTTGCTTTCTAGAAAACCCATATTGTAATATAGATGAATGATTAAATGATTGTCATTAATACTTTCGATCATATTCTCAGCTTCACTAAAAAGAGCTCTTGCTTTATCATATTCAAATTGATCAATTAAGTTTAACGCATGTAGCATCCTACAGTTAATCTGTCTTTTGATATATGTTTCATGCGCATTAAATGTGTCACACGCAATTTGTGCATGATATTTTGATAAAAAGGTCATTTTCAAATCATAAAATAGAACTGCGATTTTATAATGAAATTCAGCTTTTTCTATTTCATCATCAACATAAGCCAACTTTTTTTCAGCTATTCTGAAGTAACTTAATGCCTTATCATAATCTTGCAAGTAGTCATGATAGATCCCATTATAAAAGTAGAAGTAATATGACATGAGTTTATTTGTTTTTTCTTCTTTTTCGTCTGGAGCATTCCGCTGAAAGAATGGCTTATCTAAATTTCTGCTAATATTCTGAAGTTTCAGCTTAAGCCTAAAGCTCAAAAGTTGATAGTACAAAAGAATATCTTGATTTTCTTCCATTAAATCAATTGCCCTGTCTATGTCATCTTGCATTTCTATAGCTGCCGATAAATCCCCTTTTTGTATCGCAAGATTCCAAGTGTTTAACATGTTCCCTACCTCCTGAGAGGCAATTAATCCTGACATTCCTTTACCCCCTTCTAAACAAATCCCTAGTATAATTCTAACACGCATTTTACAACATATGTAAAGTGAATCTGCTCATAATAGAAATTTTCGGTATCCCGCAAATATGATAATAATTGAATGGTATGCAATTATAAGAGTTGGTTAAAAGAGAGAGTAGCCAGAAAGGACTTGATACTTATTTCTTTTATTGACCACCTTCATTTTTTAAAAAGAAATTCACAAAATATTGTTTTGAAATTGATATAAAAAGACCTGACTGAGTTTCAGCCAGGTTCACGAAGGGGTCAATCTAAATTATATTATAATGAAATCAAAACAGATAATTAAACATCCGTTCTCATTCACTCTTTGAAAATTCAACCTATACAGTATACTCTACATGCTCTAATTTTACCTTAATCTAAAAAATCAATATTAACAGCGAAATTTCCAGCTGTTACAGTTATCTGAGGAATTTTAGTTTTTTCAAAAATGTATACAATTTCAAATAATGTCTTTTTTATAATATCGTTACTTGGCATTGTATATACTCTTAATATAAGGATTGTTTCAATGCTTCTAGCTACTTCAAAAAGAACGTCTTCATCTTTAACAGATTCAATGTAACTTTTTATTCTTTTAAAGAACCACTCTACTTCTTCTAAATCTTGTAACGGATATTTAGTAATTTGATGAATATCGGCTGGATTAGCTGCTTCTTTCTCTAAGATCGCTTCAAGTTCTGCTTTAGTTATATATTCCTCCTCTTCTTCTTCGTATTCACCCTCTGCTGCTTCCTCATCAACACTGTACTCAGCTGTATAAAGCCCCTCAATGAATTCATCAAAGGAATCTGCTAACTTAAAGTCTTCTTCCATCTCAACATCAAAATAATGAATTACAGGATTCTCTTTCGTCTTTCGATAATCCATCGCTACCCAAGTATGGCCATCGCCGTTAATCAAAACAAGCCCTTCTGGCAGCTCCCACTCTTTTATTAAGTAGGCACTATCCATAATTCCTTCACCTTCGGCGATACCCATCAGGTGATTAAATTGAATATGATCCTCAGCCCATGAATTAGAGTAAGTGGTTGGAAAAGCATTATGAACGGTATAACCACCATTCTGTTTTAATATAAGCTTTTTATATGTATCTGGTAAAATGACTCCAAGTTTCTTTTCAGCTTTAGCTATTTCTGCTTCGTTGATCTTTTTTAACGTATAGTAACCTTCCTCGTCTATTTCCCAAAATAATTTCAAGGTGATGCCTCCTAGTAAAATATGCACATAAGTATACCATCTTGATGAGTATATTTGACAATTTAGTCAAAATAAAAGAAGAATATTTGTTACTTAGTCATTCGCAATGTCTATTTTTGTCGAAACGATAGTAAAAAGAAGGTACTTCATGTAAAATTTCCTTTGCACCTAAAAATCAGGAGGATCCAATATGAAGAAATTATCTATATTCATTTTTATTTGTTTAATGATGCTAACAGCTTGCAGAAGCGCAGCATCAAATGAAAAACAGCTCACGACAGCCAATATTATTGAAGCTTTTAAAAGTGCTGGGCTTGAAGCAGAAAAACCATCTGATCTTAAACAAAAAGAGTTTGGAAATATAAGAGAAGAAGGAAAAAGAATTCTTATTCCTTCCTTAGGTGAAAATGCTGGTGGAAGGATTTTTAAATTCGGAAATGAAACTGATTTACAGCAGGCGAAATCTTATTATGATGAGTTAGGCAATGCTGGATCTATGTTCTTCTCTCACACCTATTCAAAAGGAAACTTTTTATTACAAATGAACGGTGAAATGAAAGATTCTGAATTTGAAAAGTATAAGAAAGTAATGGATGAGGAAATAAAATAATTTCATATATTTTTAAAAGAAGGAAGGTCAATAAATGTCATCATTTTGGCTGCTAACAGTTATCCTTACGATTGTTATATTGGGTGTTTCTTTGATCTTTAAAAGAAAGAATGCACCTTTACAGTATGGAATACCATCGATTCTCATTCTCATCAGTATTATCTTATTATTAATAAGTTTTTTCGTAGGAAAGTGGGAAGGTTTAGGACTGGGTGCAATCAGTATATCTTTACTGATTGCATCTGTGATCACCTTAATTATTAATAGTACCTTGAGTTATTTTAGTCATAAATAACATAGAGCCACTTCTGCATAAGAAGTGGCTCTTTCGATTATTAAAAGTGAAATATGCATGAAAATATCACAAGACCAACTAATTAAATAAAAACCCCCTGAAGCCAATGGCTCCAAGGGGTTTTCTTTATTAATACTGAGACATATACTGATCGCGTTCCCATGGGTGTACTTGGGTTCTAAACATATCCCATTCGATTTCTTTTGATTCGATGAAGTGCTCGAATAAGTGATCGCCTAGTGCGTTGATCATGACTTCGTTTGACTTGAGCAGCTCAAGTGCTTCTGCAAGTGTTGCAGGTAAGTCAGCGATGCCGTTTTCAAGGCGCTCTTCTTTGTCCATGACATAGATGTTTCTGTCGATTGGCGCTGGTGCGTCTAGTTTGTTTTTGATTCCGTCTAGACCTGCTGCAAGTAATACGCTTAGTGCAAGGTATGGGTTTGCAGATGGGTCTACACTGCGTACTTCTACACGTGTGCTAATGCCGCGTGATGCTGGAATACGAATCAATGGGCTGCGGTTTTGTGCACTCCATGCTACGTAGCAAGGTGCTTCATAGCCAGGAACAAGACGTTTGTAAGAGTTCACCGTCGGGTTTGTGACCGCTGTGAAGCTTGTTGCGTGCTTCACAATACCTGCGATAAAGTGTCTAGCCGTCTCGCTTAATTGTAAGTCTGCTTTCTCATCAAAGAATGCGTTTTTACCATTTTTAAATAATGATAGGTTACAGTGCATACCAGATCCGTTTACACCGAACAATGGTTTTGGCATGAATGTCGCATGAAGTCCGTGCTTTCTAGCGATTGTTTTCACAACAAGCTTGAACGTTTGAATGTCATCACAAGAACGGATGGCGCCTGCATATTTGAAATCAATTTCATGCTGACCAGGTGCTACTTCATGGTGAGAAGCTTCAATTTCAAAGCCCATTTCTTCAAGCTCAAGCACGATGTCACGGCGGCAGTTTTCACCTAAATCTGTTGGTGCAAGGTCAAAGTATCCACCTTTATCGTTTAGTTCGAGCGTTGGCTCGCCTTTTTCGTCTAATTTAAATAAGAAGAATTCTGGCTCAGGTCCAAGGTTGAAATCACTAAATCCTAGTTCTTCCATTTCCTTTAAGATACGCTTTAAGTTGTTACGAGGGTCTCCATCAAATGGTGTTCCGTCTGGCTTATAAATGTCACAAATAAAGCGTGCAACTTTACCTTTTTCTGCTGTCCAAGGGAAAATAACAAACGTGTTTAGATCTGGATATAGGTACATATCTGATTCTTCAATACGTACAAACCCTTCAATAGATGAACCATCAAACATACATTTGTTATCGAGAGCTTTTTCTAACTGGCTCACAGGAATCTCAACATTTTTAATTGTTCCGAGAATGTCTGTAAATTGCAGACGGATGTACTTTACGTTTTCCTCATTTACTAATTTTACGATATCTTCTCTTGTGTACTTTGCCATTTCGTAAAACTCCTCCCCTACAAAAGGTAAAATGTGTATAGCAATGCTTTTGCTAATTGGTTAACGGAAGAACCTTGACATATCCCCCTGCCTAAAGGTCGTTCCTTGTTGGAAACGTCCAGCCTGAATGAGTTCCTTCTTCAGTAGCTTCCTGAGTTCATCATCTGTCAAGTTGTGCTTCGCTGTGGTTTGCTCCTCTGTCTTTGTTTCAGACGATGGATTTTCTGCCTCAGCTTTGGCAAAAAGTTTTTTGATTCCTGCCATGTTTACACCTTGTTCGATGAGGTTTTTGATTTCTAGTAATTTATCAACATCATGGAAAGAAAATAATCGGCGATTCCCATCACTTCTAGCTGGAAATACTAAACCATTTTCCTCATAATAGCGAATTTGTCTTGCAGATAATTCTGTTAGCTGCATGACAATCCCAATTGGGAATAAAGGCATTGAGCGGCGAATGTTATCACTCATCTCAACTGTCTCCTCCTCTTTGCTTAAATTTATTATATGTCATGTTATATTATGTGTCAACGAAATGTTAGGAATATTAACATGGATTTTTTTATCGAGCAGGCACTTCAATAAAACCTTGCTCTAGTAAGGCATCTACAGCACTGCAAATGGCATTTTTCACATGGGCGTACGTGAGACCACCCTGAACATAGGCTGTGTAAGGCGGTCTAATTGGACCATCAGCTGATAATTCAATGCTGGCTCCTTGGACAAATGTGCCCGCTGCCATAATAACATCGTCCTCGTATCCAGGCATATAGCTCGCATGAGGTGTGACATGACTGTTAATCGGTGATGCATATTGAATGGCCTGACAAAATGCAATCATTTTTTTAGGGTCTCCAAATTCTACAGATTGAATCAAGTCGGTTCTTTTCGCATTCCACGACGGGTTTGTTTGGAACCCGAGTTTTTCAAGAAAACGCGCTGTAAACACGGCACCTTTTAAACTTTGTGCAACAACATGCGGTGCTAAGAAAAATCCTTGATACATTTCCTGGAGCGCATACAGCGATGCACCCGCTTCACTGCCGATGCCTGGAGATGTCATTCGATAAGAACAAGCTTCTACCCATTTTTCTTTTCCAATAATGTAGCCGCCCGTTTTGGCAAGGCCGCCGCCTGGGTTTTTAATGAGCGAACCTGCCATAAGGTCTGCACCCACATGACACGGCTCTTGTAATTCAGTAAATTCACCATAACAGTTGTCAACAAATACAATGATGTCCTCATTGATGTCTTTCACAAATGAAATCATTTGTTCAATTTCTTCTATTGTAAAGGATGGTCTTGACGCATAGCCTTTAGAACGCTGAATCCCGATGACTTTTGTTTTTTGGGAAATAGATTCTTTGACTTTGTCGAAATCGACAGATCCATCTTGACGCAAATCAATGGCTTTGTAATCGATCTGAAAATCTTTTAATGAGCCTGTCCCTTCTTTGCCGCGAATCCCAACAATCTCTTCTAGGGTATCGTAAGGTTTCCCCGTCATGTAGATTAATTCATCACCAGGTCTTAGCACACCAAATAAGGCGATGGAAATGGCATGTGTTCCAGAAATGATCTGCGGGCGTACAAGAGCGCTTTCCCCTCCAAATACATCCGCATAGATCTTTTCTAACGTGTCTCTTCCCATATCATCGTAGCCATAACCAGTTGTCGGGTTAAAATGAGAGTCACTGACTTTATGTTTCCGGTAGCTTTCAAGAACCCGCCACTCATTTTGTTCGCTCTTTCGATCAATTTGCTGATGTATTTGTGAAATGTCTTGTTCTGCTTCTGCTGCTATTTTTTCTAAAATGGTGCCATGTTTTAAAGTGTGAAACATCGTGATTTAATTCCTTTCCTACAACATATACTTCTTGATTTGTCCTAATATGGTTTGCTCCTCACCACTAAATCCAGTGATGTCATAAAGCTCTGCTTCCTTTTGAAATTCCAGTGATTCCACCAAGGTTTCTGACTTTAAGGCAGATATGAGTTTCCCTTCATATGCCGGAATCCTTACATGATATGGCTTTAAAAAATCTTTTTTCAGTTCAGCCATGATATCCGCTTTTAACCGCTTCACATCTTCCTCGCGCCTAGCACTGATTAAAATGTGGCGCTGCTTTGAGGAAGGGATAAAATCCGGCCGGATTTGGTCTTTTTTGTTATAGACTGTCAGCATCGGAATACGGTCAGCTTCTAATTCTTCTAAAAGCTTATGAACCGTTCGTTCATGCCCTTCATAATCCTCATTCGAAGAATCGATCACATGAAGCAAATAGTCTGCTTCTTTTACTTCTTCAAGAGTGGAACGAAATGCTGCAATCAGTGTGGTTGGAAGGTCTTGAATAAAACCAACTGTATCGGAAATCAGTACACTGTAGCCAGATTCAAGTGTCATTTTACGCGTCATTGGGTCAAGTGTGGCAAACAGCAAATCTTCTTCATGGCTATCCGCTTCTGTTAACTGGTTAAACAATGTTGATTTCCCGGCATTTGTGTACCCGACAATAGCGATTTGGAATACGCCATTTTTCTTCCGTCGTTCCCGGTATCTCGTGCGATGTTCTTTGACTGCAGACAGTTGTCCGTGAATTTCGTGTATGCGGTTTCGAATATGACGTCTGTCTGTTTCAAGTTTTGTTTCACCTGGACCTCTTGCGCCAATTCCGCCGCCTTGTCTTGAAAGGCTGATCCCTTGTCCACTCAGTCTCGGCAAGGCATACTGAAGCTGGGCAAGCTCTATTTGCAGCTTCCCCTCTCTTGTACGGGCTCTTTTGGCAAAGATGTCTAGAATCAATTGCGTACGGTCAATAATTTTCACATCTAAGGCAGTCGCCAAAGCTTTTAACTGGCTAGGCGAAAGCTCGTCGTTAAAAATAATAACGTCACAGTCTAACTCGTCGGAAAGCACTTCAAGCTCTTCCACCTTCCCTTTCCCGATGTAAGTCGCGCTGTCTTGTCTATTTCTTTTTTGCGTCATGATGCTGACAGCTTCACCGCCAGCTGTTTTGGTTAAGGAAGCTAATTCTTCCATAGAATATTGAAAGCGTTCATCCGTTATATGCGGCAGTTGACAGCCGACAAGGATCGCTTTTTCGATCATTTCATGTTCATTCAACGTCAGTTGTTTCCTTTCTGTACTTAAGTTTCAGTAGTACCATCATACCAAACACACCACACGTATACCACCATTCGGAAGGTTTAATTTCTTGTCTCTTTACAAAAAGGATACGCCATTTCAAGAAGGCGTATCCTCTTTCATTTGCAGATCATGGCTTTTAATCGTAAGTAAGTCTTTTTTATCATAATGATCCACAAGAAGCAGCCTCATCGCCTGAGTTCGAATCGCTTTTTCAATGGTGTTTCGCACAAAACGGCCGTTGCTGAATTTAGCAGGACTCGTTGTGCTCTTGATGTGCATTAAATAGTCTCGCAGTTTCCATTCTGCCTCTTGGGTAAAGACATATTCCCGATCGGCCATCATTCGTTTTGCAATATCCATCAGCTGATCGACCGTATAATCAGGGAAGTTGATATTGATCGGAAATCTCGATTGCAGACCAGGATTTAGAGAAAGAAAATGATCCATTTCCTTGGAGTATCCAGCTAAGATGAGGATGAATTCATGCTGCTTATCCTCCATATGTTTTACAAGGGTATCAATCGCTTCTTTCCCGAAATCCTTCTCTCCTCCGCGGGCAAGAGAATAGGCTTCATCGATGAACAAAATGCCGCCTAGTGATTTTTTAATCAAATCTCTTGTTTTTTGAGCTGTATGTCCAATGTACTCTCCAACCAGATCTCCTCGTTCTGCTTCAATTAAGTGCCCCTTTGAAAGAACATTCATTTCAAAGAAAAGCTTCCCGACAAGCCGTGCAACCGTTGTCTTCCCTGTGCCAGGATTTCCTTTAAACATCATATGAAGCGCTTGTTTTCCTACTTTTAATCCTTGTTCTTGTCTTTTTTGATTGACAAAAATCCAAGCATAAATTTCTTTTATGTTTCGTTTCATTTCATCCATCCCGACAAGGCTGTTCATTTCTCGTTCTATTTCTCGTAAGATGCTGTGTTTGGCCTCATTTTTTTGCAAGGCCTCTAGGTATTCTGCCTCTGAATCTGCATCAACCAATACTTGCTTCTGTCCATTAAGTATAATGTTGATTTGGCCGTTATTTTTATATGTGACAGCTCGCTCCAACGTATTCACCTCTCGCTCTTCTCTCTTTAATCTATTCGGGTGGAGCTGTAATCGTGACAATCGCCCGCACTAGCATCGGTTTACTGTCAAAATGACCCGAGATACCGGTTATTGTAGGGGATTGTGCGGTTTCCCAGGAAATGATGTGCTATTTCCATTGTATTCATCCATTTCGGGCGGACAAACCAACAATTTGTTTTTTCTTAGAAAAATGGCGCTTTTTCATCACAAATTGTGCAGAAAAGAGTCTCAATGATTTCCGCATTTTGTACAGGCAATTTTTCTATTTCCTCATAAAATAAAGACGAGGTGATGAATAGATGGTGAAAATTTTTATTGATCCTGGCCACGGAGGAACAGATTCTGGAGCTGCTGCTAATGGACTTTTGGAGAAAAATATCACACTGCAAATTGCGCTTTTTCTGAGAGATATGTTGATTAGTGAATATGATGGGGTTTCCGTCCGCTTAAGTCGTTCAATTGACCAATCCGTCACGTTATCCCAGCGTACGAATGCGGCAAACAGCTGGGGAGCTGACTATTTCGTGTCTATTCATATTAATGCTGGCGGAGGCACAGGTTTTGAAAGTTATGTGTACCCTGGCGTTTCAGCACCAACCACCACGTATCGCAATGCCCTTCATGATGAGATTGTCCGCTCCGTTGATTTTGCCGACCGCGGCAAGAAAACGGCGAACTTCCACGTTCTGCGGGAAACTTCTATGTCTGCCATTTTAACTGAAAACGGTTTCATTGATACGGTAGCTGATGCAAATAAGCTCCGTAACGCTACTTTCCTTCAAGGGATCGCTCGTGCTCATGCCACTGGATTAGAAAAAGCCCTTCAATTGAAAAAAAAAGCAAGTAACCTATATAAAGTGCAAGCAGGGGCTTTCAAGGTCAAAGCCAATGCGGATGAACTAGCAGCTACACTCAGATCCAAAGGATTTGAAGCGCTGGTCGTACTGGATAGCGGCATGTACCGAGTCCAAGCTGGCGCTTTCCGTTCAAAGCAAAATGCAGATGACCTCGTCGCTCGATTAAAGCAGGCCGGTCACGACGCATTCGTTTTTCAATAATTTAAAAAACAAACCGGCTCAAGTCATCTTTAGAGCCGGTTTGTTGTCTATCCAATTATGCCAAAATGTTCACGACAAATTGAGACCATGTTTCAAGGCGATCGAAATACTCAGGCTTTTTCAAATCTGTTACTTTCATCCATTTACCTGAGATTTGATCTGTTTCTTTTACTTCTACATGAGCACCCGGCGATAATTCAAGGGCTGATAACAGTCCGATGTGCACACGGCCGACACTGTTGTCATCATCATTAATGAGTCCAAGGGTTTTCATCTCAAGTTTGTCTTCTTCTTGGATTGAAAGTTCCTCGTCCAGTTCACGATCGGTATTTTCTTTTAGAATCTCAGCAAATTTTTTTCCTTCAATGAAATTCATATGACCCCCAAAGCCAAGAGATAACTTATGATGTAAGCGCGTCTCTCCCCCGCCTTGAAGTCTTTCATATACATACACTTCGTCCTCACGCTTAATCACGACATAAGGTATCGGCTGTTTGAAGTCAGGATTTTCTTCTGCATCGCCTCTTCGCATCTGCTCGAAGTGCTCTTCGATTTCTTTCATAATGGTGCTGATTGTTTTCTCTTCACTATTCACACCATTAAACGCAAGTGTTTCATTTTGGAACACGCGTGCGCGCGGTGCAACTAAAATCATTTCGTCCATTTTTCCCATGTTCGGTAACCTCCAGTATGTAACACATTGTTAGAAATGGCAAAAAGCCAAAACGAGTGATGCGTTTTGACTTTTATGCTTTCCTTATGATTCATCTCCAAAGAAGAAATCGTCATCTTTTAACGGCTCAACTGTTGCCTTTTTGTAGCCGTTCCCTTTCATTGAGAAGAAGTCATGTGACTTTGTTTTTGTATTGAGTCCGTTCAATACAATTGGGTTGATCTCTTCTTCTTCAAAGTAAGGGGCAAATCCAAGGTTCATTAACGCTTTATTGGCATTGTAACGAATGAACTTTTTCACATCATGCGATAAATTGACTTGGTCATAAATATCCTCAGTGTAATGAAGTTCATTTTCATAAAGCTCATTAAGCAGATCGATAGAGAAATCATAAAGCTCTTTTTGCACGTCAGGTGTTTGTTTGTTATAAATTTCTTGTGCTAATAATCCAACATACACACCGTGAATCGCTTCATCGCGCAAAATCAAGTTAATGATTTCACCACTTTGCATGAGCTTTCCTTGACCGTAGAAATATAGCGGGTAGTAAAAGCCGCTATAGAATAGGAAGCTTTCTAAATACACTGAAGCAACCATTGCTTTAAATAAGGAAATTGGGTCATCCTTTTGAATGGAACGGTACAGACCTACAATCATATCTGCTTTCTTTTGCAAGAATTTATTTTTCTTGACCCATTCAAATACTTCACTAATCGTTTCAGTCGGTGCTAGCGTCATGAAGATATTTGAGTATGATTTTGCATGCACTGCATTTTCCATCATGGCCATAAAGTTTAACACGGCTTTACGCTGATGACCGTCCACATGTTCAGCCACTATCGGCATTCCTGTATTTCCTTGTTCTGTATCAAGTAACGTCAGTCCAGCCAGTACCTTCATGTACGTATCCTGCTCTTTTTCACCTAAATATTTCCATGTTAAGAGATCCCCGTTTAAGGAAATCTCCTCTGGAAGCCAGAATTGCTTGACGTTTTGGTTGTAAAACATTTGTGTAAAATCGTCTTCGTGTTTTGACCAGTTGGCTGCATCATAAATTTTTGTCACGTTAAACTCTCCTTTAATCAAACAACACAAGAAAGACAGCCTTCCTGCCCTGTATCCTTCGTTCTTGCATAATAAAGTGTCTTAATGCCTTTATGGTGTGCATAAAGATCGATGCGATTTAAGTCACGCGTTGTCATCGTATCTTTTAGGAATAATGTAAAGCTGATTCCTTGATCGACGTGCTGCTGAATGGTTGCGATCATATCGACCACTTTAAACATGTCCATATCGTATGCTTCTTTATAGAAGAACCAGTTTTGTGCTGAAAGTCCTGGCATTGGATAATACGTTTTGCTGTTTCCGTATGTTCTTTCTTCGATACGTTCCATAATTGGCATCACAGACGCTGTTGCCGATTGAACATACGAAATAGAACCTGTTGGCGCAATACATAATCGATAGCTATGATACATGCCATTTTCCGCTACAAAATCTTTAAGTGCTGCCCAATCTTCTTTTGTTGGAATGTGCATCCCTTCAAATAGCGCAGCAGCTTTTTCTGTTTTTGGAGTGAAATCATTTTCTACGTATTTATTGAAGTACTCACCTGTTGCATAACCAGAGCCCTCATAACGGTGGAATGTTTCCCCTTTTTCTTTTGCAAGCTCACTTGAACGCTTAATGGAGTAATAGTTCACCATCATAAAGAACGTATTAGCGAAATCTCTTGCTTCTTCACTTTCATAAGCGATTTGGTTTTGAGCTAAATACCCGTGAAGGTTCATCGCACCAAGTCCAATCGACTTCATCGCTTTGTTCGCTTTTCTAACAGCTGGTGCATTGCGGATATCTGTTGTTTCAGACACAAGTGTAAGTGAGTCCGTTGCAAGCTTGACTGTTTTTTCAATGGATTTGTTTTTCATCACGTTCATGATATTTAAAGAACCAAGGTTACAAGAAATATCAAGTCCGATCTCATCATCTTGATCATAGTCCGTGTAAGAAGAGACTTCTGAAGCTTGAAGTACTTCTGAGCAAAGGTTTGAGAATTTCACACGTGAAATATGGTTCAGAGCGTGCTCTCTATTCACATTATCTTGGAACATGATATATGGATAGCCTGATTCTGAGCGCAGAACAGCTAATTTTTCAAGAAGTTTTCTCGGATTGACTTTTTCTTTTTTGACTTTCGGGTTTTCTACAAGCTCGTCATACATTTCTTCCATATCCATCTCATCAAGGTGCTGTCCATAAGCTTTATAAACTGTATGAGGATAGAATGTGTAAGCTGTTTTATCTTCTCTAGCAAGCTCGATAAATTTATCTGGGATGACGACACCGATCGAAAGTGTTTTCACACGAACATCTTCATCCGCAGAGATTTTTTTCGTATCTAAGAAATCATTAATATCTCTGTGGAAAATATTCAGGTAGGCACTGCCTGAACCTTGTCTTTGTCCCATTTGATCTGCATATCGGAATGCATTATCAAGAAGTTTCATGACGCCTACGACACCTTTGGTCGCATTTTCAACATCTTTGATTGCTTCACCTTTCGCACGAAGCTTTGAAAGGTTCAAGCTGACGCCGCCGCCTAATTTAGACAGCTGCATGGAAATATCAATGGCTCTTGAGATATCGTTTAATGAGTCATTCACTTCAAGCAAGAAGCAGCTCACCAGCTCACCACGTCTTTTACGGCCTGCGTTTAAGAATGTTGGTGTACTTGGCTGATACTCTTGGTTGATCATCAGTTCCACAAACTCAAGTGCTTTCTTTTTGTCTCCGCCCGCAAAGAAAAGAGCCACAACTGAAATGCGGTCTTCATAGCGTTCAAGGATTTTCTTTTTGTCATTTGTTTTCAGTGCATAGTCATTGTAAAACTTAAACGCACTCATAAATGATGGGAATCTAAATTTCTTGGCATATGCAGCTTCAAATACTTCTTTAATATCTGACATGCTGTATTGTCTTAAAAATTCTTCCTCATAGTAGTCGTTTTCTATTAAGTAATCAATCTTCTCTTCTAGATTATGAAAGAAGACCGTGTTTTGATTAATATAATCTACGAAATAACTATGTACAGCTTCTTTGTCCTTGTCGAACTGAAACTTTCCTTCTTTTTGAATCATAATCTCGTTATTTAATTGTATCCACTTTGGAACCTGATTTTGTGACAATTCTTTCTACCTCCTGTGTAAACAATTCAACATCCCTTTTTGTTCCGCTTAGTTCAAAGGTGTGCAAAATAGGAACTTGATATTGTTTAGAAATCGTATCGGCGCTTTTGGCAAAGTTATCTCCCCACACTTTGTTCCCACTCACCGCTACACCTAGTAAAAGGTGCGCATTTTTCTCTAAAAATGACTGAGTGGTACCAGGGACTTGTCCAAATCCTGTCGTAAAGGTGACGAGAATAAACGGCGTATCCAAAAACTCTTCTCCAGTCAATTTTCGTTTGTCTGTAAAAGGGGTCTTGTCCAAAAAGCGTTGAACATTTCCTGTTTTTGAATCAAATACGATTTGAATCAATTCCATCACGACCTAGTTTTTAGTATTGTTGATCATTTCGTTATTCACTATATATAGTATACTATGTTTTTTCAAAACACAACATATAGATACTCGAAACGAAAAAAATCAACCAACCCGGCCGAACATTCATAGCCGAACTCGTACGTTCAAATAAATAGAGCAGAGCAGGTTCTAAAAATAGACTGCCCTACTCCCTATTCAACTGAAACCGAAATCTATCATAACACGAAAAAAAATCGCTTAGTAGACTAGACTTTTTGTTTTATTTTTTGTAGGCATCGCACTGTAAATCTTCTGACACTTCTGTTATTTCCACTTCAACACCTAATTCTTTGAGCACCGCTTCAAGCGCAGAGACGATCGAGGCTTCTCTTACTAACTCTTTCCCGTTTACAGAAACGCTTGTTCCATATTCGAAACAGGAGTCATCTTCACAAGTTTGTTCCCAATGATTAATTTTAATTTTGTGTGTCATGAACTCATCCTTTTCTGTCTAGATGTCTGATGCATGTTTATAGTGTAGCGACTTCACATTCATTTGTAAATTTACGTGCTTACTCTTCATCAAAGTCTTCACTATCACCATCATCTTCATCCCATTCCTCTATGTACTTTGTCGTAATGAGCGTCAGCTCTCCTTCTTTTTCATCAAACCGGTATACATGTACTTCATCATCTTTCACAACAGCAATGTGATTATTTTTTAGCGCAACAGATGATGGTAAAAGACCATCAACATGACTCCCATCATGCTCACCAGAATGGTTATGCCAACTTTCTTGTCTCGTTTCGATGTTCGAGATGGCGCATGATCCAAATAAGACAACGATTCCAATCAAAAGAAGGATCACTCGAATCCTTCTCAATTCAAGCTCTGCATTTTCCATATAAATCCCCTCACCTTTTAAATGTCCAATAAGGGATTTATACGCAACTTGGACAGAAAAGTTTCATGGCATACAAAATAGCCCCTCTGCACTGACAAAAAACGTAGCGGGTTTCGGCCGGTTTATTCGCAGCTGCATGGGGCTATTGGTGAAAACGGGTGTTTATTCTAATTCAAGATTTACATTTTTTTGAGGTGCAAATGTTGAAATCGCATGTTTATAAATAAGCTGCTGCTTCCCTTCTGTCTCAAGCAGCACCGTGAAATTGTCAAATCCCTTTACTTGACCGCGAAGCTGAAAGCCATTCAGTAAAAATACTGTGACAAATGTATTGTCTTTGCGGATCTGATTCAAAAATTGGTCCTGAATATTAATCGGTTTCATGTTTCGTCCTCCTTGATTCTGATAACTACAGTTTCGCTTTAAGTCCAAGCTTTCCTGCTATATATGCGAAAATTTCCTCTTTTTTGTCCGAAAAGTGGCAAGGTGGTGTCATATCAAACCAGGTGACATCCATTTTATTACGGAACCACGTAAACTGACGCTTCGCATATCTGCGGGAATTTTGTTTTAATTGCTGGATGGCTTCATCAAGTGAGCAGTCGCCTTGAAAATAGGCATACAACTCTTTATAACCAATCGCTTGAACAGACTGACAATCTTTCAAACCAGATTGATAAAGTGCGCTCACTTCTTCAATTAAGCCTTCATCTAACATCATATCAATTCTTTGATGAATGCGCTCGTACAAAAGCTCTCGGTCCATTTTCAGCCCAATGAAGGCAGTGTCATAAAGAGGAACTTCTTGATGCCCGTTTTGCATATCAGACATTTTCTGACCTGTTGTATGGATGATTTCAAGCGCCCTTATCACGCGGCGGACGTTATTCGGATGAATCGCTTTTGCAGCGTCAGGATCGGCTTCTTTTAGCTTTTCATACAGTTTGATCGGTCCATGCTGCTGCTCAAACAGCGTCATCTCTTCTCTAAAAGCAGGATCACTTTTCTCATCAGTAAACGTGTAATCATATAAAACAGACTGAATATATAGCCCAGTTCCACCAACAATCATGGGCGTTTTCCCTCTCGCAGCTATCTCTTTAATTTTTAAGCGGACAAGCTGCTGAAATTCAGCTGTAGAAAACGATTCATCCGGTTGTTTAATATCGATTAAATGGTGCGGTACGCCATTCATTTCTTCAGGGGTGATTTTCGCTGTTCCAATATCCATCCCTTTATAGATCTGCATGGAATCCCCGCTGATAATTTCTCCATTAAATGCTTTCGCTATATCAATGCTCAGCTTTGTTTTTCCGACAGCCGTCGGACCTACTAATACAATCACTGGTTGTTTTTTCATAACATCACTCTCTTTTACAAACTGCCTACAGTATAGCATAACTTCTCTTTCTCTCCTATATACTCCTTGTCACCAGCCAAGTGGTTCATTCCCGACCACTTCATATGTCTTTCCTTTTAAACGGTGCTTATGCGTTGGCCTTTCTTCATCTGGACTGTAAACGACTCCCCCATATGGAATCGGGACAGAGTCGGTATAGGCAGAAAACGTGACTTCCTCAATTTCATGGTAGTGCGTCCCGTCCACTCTTGGGATAGCAGGTCCAGTGACGCCATAATATCTATGAAAATGCCCTCTTTCAAATGACGTGATCCCCCGGTAATAATGAGTATGTCTGTCAGTACTGCTTCCATTCACAGGCTGAGAAATACCTTCTATTAAATGATAATGTTCTTCGGTTACATCCGTTCGCGCTTTATAAGCATGTGCATGAGGTGGACATTTAGCCCAATCAGACGGATACAGGCCCATTTTTTACATTCCTCCTTATTTTAGGCATTCACCCAAACACAAGTGGGCCACTCGAATACACTGATGTCAGTTACAGTGATTTTATGTGAAAGGAGTCTTTTTTTATGAATTATTTTGACGCACCGTTTGTTCAAGATGAGATGAGAAGACCTTTTGGATTTGGTCGCCCTGGATTTGGTTTTGGAAGACCTGGGTTTGGGTTTGGGCGCCCTGGTTTTGGCTATGGGAGACCTGGATTTTTTGGACCGCCATTTTTAGGTGGTTTTGCTGGAGGGCTTTTAGCTGGGTCGCTTCTTGCTCCAGGATATGGCTATGGTTATCCTTATCCACCGCCATACCCGCCATATGGACCATACCCTTATTATTAAATATGACGATTTAGTGAAAACATCCTCTTATAAAATGAATCGATTGACACATTTGTTTTTCATAGGTTAACATTTACTTTACCGACCGTTCAGTAAAGTAGGTGTTTTTTTTTATGTCTAAAACGAAAAAAGAACAAATTTTTGAGGCAGCAGCTCACACCATTCTAAAAGAAGGATTGAGTCAGCTCACCCTTCAGCAGGTGGCAGAACATGCAAATATGACCAAAGCCGGGCTACTGTATCATTTTTCGAGCAAGGAAGACCTGATCCAGCAAATGAATGAGCATGCGGTTGCCTCTTTTCGTCAGCAGCTTGACACGTATCAGGAAACATACAAAAACGAAAAGGCACCTTATGTACGTGCCTATATATTGGCCACATTAAATGACCTTGATAGACAAAACACCACACAGCTATGTACAAGCATGCTGGCTACCATGTCATTTGATGAAGCATTATTAAATCCTTGGCGTCATTTTTATGCGGAATTTAAAGAAAAAGCAACCGAGGAAATCAATGACCCTGCACTTAGCCAGCTGATCCGTCTTGCCTGTGATGGTATATGGTTTTCAGAAATGTTTCAGCTTGAACCATTGAATCGAGAGGAAAAAACCCTTTTACTTCATCGGATTTTACACATTTTAGAGGAGGGATGATGATGATCCTCGGATATCTTTTTTTGGCTATCGCCATTTTTTCAGAAGCAATCGGGGCAGCGATGCTGAAACTATCAAATGGTTTCACACGCTTTAAACCTAGCGCTGTCGTTGTCGCTGGCTACACACTTGCTTTTTACATGTTGTCATTGACCCTTAATATCATTCCACTTAGCATGTCTTACGCCACTTGGTCTGGGGTCGGTACCGTCCTCACGGCTTTTTTTGGCGTGCTCTTTTTCAAAGAAACCTTGAACCGTCAAGCACTTATTGGAATGGCGATGCTTGTTTCAGGGGTCGTACTATTAAATATGTCTTAAAGGATGTGAAGTGATATGAAAGGAATGCTTTATTTAACAGGAGCCATTTTGACAGAGGTTTTTGGCAGTACGATGCTGAAGCTTTCGCAAGGTTTTACACAGGTGCTGCCGAGTATGGGGGTGATGATCGGATTTGGATGCGCCTTTACCTTTCTCAGTTTGGCACTCAAAACAATTGATCTGTCATCTGCATATGCCACTTGGTCTGGGGTCGGTACAGCACTTACTGCTCTTGTGGGCCTCGTGCTATTTAACGAAACCATTCATATGAAAGGATTCATTGGTCTTGCACTTGTCATATGCGGCGTCATTGTCTTAAATCAATCCAAAAAACAAAAGGAAGAAAAGAAAGAACCATTCGATCAAACCGAATGGACGTCATAAAAAAAGTCATTTTCTCCATTAATCAAGAGAAAATGACTTTTTTGTCTTAATGACCAGCTTTGATGGTTTCTTCTAAGGAAATATGGACATTCCCTTGCACAGCTCTAGAGATCATACATGAGCTTTCCGCTTTATGTGCAAGCTTACGAGCTCGTTCTATGTCCTGTGCTGTAGCCGACTCTTTGAGAATGATGACAGGACGGTGAATGATTTTCTCATATGTAAACACACCGTTTGTCACATCGACAACTGCCTCAGAGCTCATCGATAAATCCTCTTTCTCTAATTGACTCCGCTCCATCATGGCTGCAAGTGTAATGATATAACATGTGGCCGCTGCACCTAGGAGCATCTCATCTGGATTTGTTCCAATACCCGGTCCATCCATTTCTTTTGGAATGGAAATCTCCGTCTTTAACTGTTCACATTCGATTGTCCCCACATCGTTACGCAGACCAGGCCAGCTTGCCTGAAGATGAAAATGATGACGCACCATATCTGTCTCTCCTTTTGTTATCACTTTTTATAGTGTAACAAGAATTCATCTTGCTGTCTTAAGATGTGCACCATCCTTACGTATATTCTTCATCCAGCACCGTTCGAATCGCCCTGACATACCGGTAGAACGTCTCGTTTTTTGTACTCGACCGTTGCCGAAAATCGAAACTGTCAAATAACGCTTCCCGTTGACTTCTACTAATCTCAAGCTGTACACTTTGCCCTGTTTTTGTAAGATTATTAATATTATGATTGCTCGTTCCGCTTAGGGTTGCGTGTGCAACTGCAAGTTCAGCAGAAAAACCGTTGCGCTCTAATGAGTTCACAATTTTTTCAGCACGGTCATAGTCTGTTCCGCCAACAAGGGTGTGGTCAATTCCCGGCTCCCCTTTATATCCATGAACAGCTAATACATAATCATGTGCTTTTGCCTGTGCGACTCCGATTGGTTCATCGAAGTTTGTACTTGTAATATGAAGTTCTGATGCATTTTCTCTCAAACCTTCAAATAAGTACGTAGAAAAATCGTTATCAAAAAAATGGACAATCTCACTAACGCCGCCTTCGATTCTCCCGCCATGAGGCGACATCACTAGAAGACGGCTGCCGGGCACTGGATTGGATGTAATTTGATAATGATCTGTTGATTCATTCTCTTCCAGTTCTTTAAAATTGCGATACATATCATTTGAACCGCTTTCGTCTTCTCCACCTGATGACACTGGCTCATCATGTTCCTGTGCTTGCATGGTATAATAGACGCCCCATCCGATGACAAGCAGGAGAAGCAAAGCAAAAAACTTCTTCATTCCCGTTCTCCTTTAACAGATTTCTAAGCCGTTTCTATGATTAATATTGAATCATCATTTCTTTTCATTTTTTCCACATTTTCTCTTCAAATTTGATCATAACACTCTAGATCATGAGATTCCTCAAAAATAAGATAATTGCATTTATATACACAGAAACGCCTCTCCTGATTGAAAACAGAGTTAGAATAGTATGACAAACAAATGAAGTTATGTTTAAAATGACCTAGTCCTACCCAGTCTGTTTTCTTTAATTCGTCTTTTTTTATGCGAATTTGATTTTTTTCATCTGGAATGAATCACATTTGTATGAGCATTGACCCTGTCTAGAACCCCCTTTTTTCTGCAGAATCCTCTGTTTTACTGGTTCTCTAAGAAGAACTCTCCCACCTATCATCGGCAGTTTTGATATGATTTCCACCTTTTTCTATTATTTTACAAAATGTAAGCGCTTTTCTTTTTAAAGGGAATGAGTCAGCCGCCAATATGAACAAAAGAAGGGACAAGAATCCGAACAAAGATGCTGTCATGTTCATAACGTAAGAGTGTACGAGAATGGATAGCTAGAATGGAGGGCATCACATGTTTGGATTTTCCATGGTACAAATGGTCAGAACACATGCTAGTAAATTGGATCAGCCTTTAAGAGAAACCGTCCTTCACCTCTATAAGCCTTTTAAGTGGACGCCTTGTTTTCTTCATCGTTTTTTTGAAGGAAGGTTAAAGAAGAGCAAGAAGCTTCGGGTCATCATTGAATTTAAAGAAGATGCAGTTGAAGCAGGTATTCAAAGCACAAAGCAGCTAATGAAAAAAAGCAGAAAAACAAACATCAAAAAACATTTTTCACATATTAACTGCTGCGCTGCTGATCTTACCCCTGCTGCTTTAGAGGAACTCTTAGCAAATGGGGAGCATATTCGCAAAATATATTTAGACAGACAGGTACATGCACTGCTGGATGTGGCGACACAATCAAGTCATGCGGATGAAGTCGTCCGAAATGGCACGACCTTAACCGGTGAAGGCATTACGGTTGCGGTCGTTGACACAGGCGTATACCCACATGAGGACTTAGATGGAAGAATTCGCGACTTTGTAGATTTAGTCAAACAAAAAACGAAACCTTATGATGATAACGGTCATGGAACGCATTGCGCTGGGGATGTGGCTGGAGACGGAGCTGCCTCAGACGGCTTATACAAAGGACCCGCTCCAAAAGCCAATATCATTGGGGTAAAAGTGTTAAATAAACAAGGCGCTGGATCACTTTCTACTATTATAGAAGGTGTTGAGTGGTGCATACAGTTCAACGAAGACCATCCTGATGACCCAATTCACATCATCAGTATGTCACTAGGCGGCGATGCACAGCGTTATGATGACGAACAAGACGATCCGATGGTGCGCGCTGTTAATGCAGCTTGGGATCAAGGGATTGTCGTATGCGTTGCTGCCGGGAACTCCGGTCCTAACAGTCAAACGATCGCAAGCCCTGCCGTGAGTCAAAAAGTCATTACAGTCGGAGCCTATGACGATCGAAATACGCCAGAATCAAGTGACGATGTCGTGGCACCATTTTCGAGCAGAGGTCCAACGGTCTACGGTGAAACAAAGCCCGACCTCCTCGCACCAGGAGTCAATATCGTCTCTCTTAGATCACCAAGATCATTCCTAGATAAACTAGATAAATCAAGTAGAGTCGATGATGATTATACGACGTTATCTGGCACTTCGATGGCGACACCCATTTGTGCCGGTATCTGCGCACTATTATTAGAGCATTCACCAGATTTAACACCTGATGAAGTCAAAGCCTTATTAAAAGAAAATACAAGCAAGTGGTCTGGAGAGGACCCAATGATTTACGGAGCAGGTGCCATCAACGCAGAAAAAGCAATCCAAGAATAAATAAAAAAGCCCTTTACGTTTTTCGTAAAGGGTGTTGTTTTGTCTGTTTTTATGTGTGAAGTCTTTCTTCTACTTGAGCAGCTGACATGTTATGCTTCGTTCTCATACATCTCATCTCCTTTTTGAATGTGCGTACGCGCTTCGATCACAATTTCAAAAAAAGTGGAAGATTCCTTGTACATGTCGCGTTCCTTATAATAATTAGCCGCATCAAGTGCCAATTCCTCTAAATCAGCAAACATTTTTTTGTTTCGTAGTCCCAAAAGGGCTGATCTCAATTGTTCAGAGCTGTCTGTTTCTATATAGAGTGCCTGTAAAAATTGGAATTTCAATTGATAAATTTCATCTCCCAATATAGAGGCCTGATTCATGCCTTCCTTTATAGCCTCACTCGCTCGCTCCATATCTTCGAGTTTAAAACAAGTAAGAGCCAGTGAAAACAATGATTTGATCATCGTTGCAGCTTGATCTTTTTGATAAAGTGAAATGGCTTGTTCAAAGAAGACAGTGGCTGTATGATAGGTTCCCATACTATAATGACAAGTTCCTAAGTTATTGAGGGCCATCGCCTTAAAATAAGATGTGCATTCTTTTCTTTCCATTGCTTCACACACTTTTAAAGCTTTTTCTAAATACGGGAGCGCTTTTTGATGCTGATTTACATCAATCCAATTACCTGCCATCACAAAATCGCATTGAATGCTTCTTTTTCCATAAAGCTGATGTTTCTTATAGATGTCTCTCGCTTTTTTCGCATAATGCATAGAAAAATAGGTTTGTTTCATATGATAGTATACTTCAGCAATTTTATAATAAAATTCCGCTTTTTCGATCTCATCTGTCACTAAGATCAGCTGATGTTCCGCATGCTTATAATAAGAAATGGCTTCGATATACCGGTGCTGGGTAAATGCATACATTCCATGGAAAAAATGAAAGTAATAGCCCAATAAACCCGTCATCTCATCTTCTGCCTCTTCAATTTCTTTTGGAAAAGAGACCGCTTGAAGCGATTCATTCCCTGCATGGACTGGCGTTAAGTGCTGAAGCATCATTTGATGGCGAAAATCCATGAGAGAATAATAGAGTAATAAATCTTGATCTTCTTCCATCTCATGAATGTCTTCTTCAACAAGGCGCTTCATATCGTTTGCCTGATCAACTTCAAATTTGCAAATATGTGTGTACCATTGATTGATTTTTACACCTACTTCGGAAGATGGTATTTTGTGTGCCATCCACTTCAGCCCCATTCTATCATATCAAACTGATAACTATTATTTTACATAATTTATGATTTTAAGGCAAATTGTCTTTTATTTCATATTTTATGTTGATTTTGCACATTTCTATCTTTTTTACCAAGTTTAAAGAGAGTACTTTTGCCCATCAAAACCTTTTTTCTACGAAGAAGGGTCGAATTCTCTAAGCACTTCTTTTAAACCACTGACATAGCGACTAAATGCTTTTTTCTTTCCTTTTCTCGTATCAAAGTTGTCAAAAAAGGCTTTTCTCTGCGCCGTACTAATTTCTAACTGGACACTTTCTCCACTTGCATTTTGATTATTAATGTTGTTTGGATCCGTTCCAGAGAGGCGCTCGCCTTTTTGCACGAGCTCTGCGGAGAAGCCCCGGTCTTTTAGTTCTCGCACAACCGCTTCTTGCATTTTTTCGTTTGTCCCGCCCACAAGTGTATGTCTTCTATCACTTTTATAGCCGTGAATGGATATAGAAAAGGGATATGTTTTAATCATTTGAACCAAAATCGGTTCATCGAATTTTGTACTAGTGATATGCAAGTCACGATTGTTGTCTTGTTTTGTCCCTTCAAATAAATACGTAGAGTACTTCTTTTCAAATGCTTCTACAATTTCACTTGTTCCTGGTTCAATTTCGCCGCCATGAGGAGAAAAGACAAGTAAGTCACTTCCCCCTTTTTCATGAAACTCTATCTCATATCCGTCTCTTTCATGCCGTATAAGCTGTTTAAAACTTTCATATTGATCCCCTTTTTTTCGCTCTTTCTTATACTTTTCTACTTCTTCATGATGTTGTTTTTGCTCTTTATTTTCTTGGATAGAATGGCTGCATTTCACCATTAAAAGAGCACACAGGATGAGAAAGATGAATCCACATATGAGTAGTCTTTTCATTTCACCGCTCCTTTTCATTCTCTTCGATGTCATCTTATCGCATTATTTTACTATCAATCGCTAAAAGAATTCAAAGAATGTCCGGCTCCTTTTCATGAATCAGGAGAACTTACCTGTTTTTTTATGTTGCCCTAGGTATTTTCGGCTTCTTTAAAACGGTTCATGTGCAAGTAAAAACTAAATCCTATGACCTCATTTTAGTTTTAGTCAAAAACACCTACAAAATTGGGAATTTTCATCTTTTTTCAAATAAAAAAGCTGTAAACAAAAGGAATATCTCCTTCTGTTTACAGCCAGTCTCTGTATATCCAGCATTAAACTCTTAATTCATTCTCTAATGCTGTCAGCACTTCATCTTGCGACATGCCTTGTGCCAGTGAAATTTCGCTCACTAACATGCCCCGTGCATCTTCAAGCATCTTCTTTTCACTAGAATTTAAGGCTTTTTTCTGATTACGTCTCATCAGATCTTTGACAACGTCTGCGCCATCTTCAATCGAACCTGTTTTTAGCTTTTTCAGATTTTCATCATATCTTTGCTTCCAAGTAAGCGTGTCGTCGTTTGTTTCTTCTGCAAAATTGTTCATCACAACTTTCAGCGTAGCTTGATCAGCTACCGGACGTATACCTAGTTGATTGATTCTGCCTTTTGGGACCATCATCTGCATATTCGGCATTTGAATCAGAAAATATTCCTGCGTCTTACCTAAAATCTCTTTTTCTTCCATTCCTTCAATCACACCGGCTCCATGCATTGGATAAACAATTTTATCACCTATTTGAAACAAATCCGCCACCTCCGAAAGTATTCACAATATCATTATAACACATTTCAGCAGAGGATAAAAATTTATATTTTATCATGTTAATTTAGCACTAGTCAATTCTTTTTATTTGAGTTTTTAAAGAATTAGCCTTTTTTTACAAAAGGAGCGCCACCATCCAGTCCTCGTACACCTTTCTTGCATATACTAGCATTGAGTCACATTTAGGAGGGATGACAATGTGCAAATGCAAGAGCAAACATTCCCACTCAAAATGCTATAAAAAGCATGACGATCATCACCATATTGATCCGTGTGAAAAAAAGAAGTTTTATCATAAAAAAGATGATTGGTTTGAGAGCGATTTTTGGGATACGTCAAGAAGCTACGATCCCCATTATTTTCCTAAAAGTGTCTGCAGCAGATGTAAGAAGCGTCGCAGAAAAAGACATAGCTTCTCATTTTAGTGTTTGACGCTGCACCTGCTTTTTGTTTTCCCGGCTGAAAAGCCGGTTTTTTTGTTACATGTCGTTCTTTTCTTTCATATGGATAGGCTCATGAAACAGGTGCAACTCATAAGATATGGCAACCTGAAAAAAAGGATGAGATACAAAATGAATAATATGAATAACCAAACCAACCATTACCATCAAGGAAACCCCTATCACACGTTTGAAAATGTGTATACAGCCAATCATGAGCATATGATCGCACCAAACATGCATGACCATATGAATATGCCAAATCATTATCATACCGGTAAAAAAGATGCTTATAGCGGACACCACCCGCATCATCATTCAGCCTATTCCCCTTTTACGAAGCAGTATGAACCCTATTCAAATGTACAGATGAACGATCACCATCACTTCGGTCACTACGGCGGTTATGGTATGGCTCCCTACCATCCATACGGCTATCATGATATGCAAATGATGATGCCTGCAAATCATCATATGACAGGAAATGCTTACGGAATGAACCAACCAAATGCATTCCTACCACGTTATTACTAAAAAACAAGCAAAATAAGGGTATAAAATACCATTTAATGACATATAGGAATATGGTAACCTTATAGGTAAATAATGGATGTAATCATCTATTATTTACCTATAATCAACCAAGGGGGAAGGAAGAAATGAAGAAAACATGGACAATGATTATGATGGGGATGCTTACATTGGTCATGGCACTCTCAGTACCGCTAGCCGCATCAGCTGAAGGGGCTAAAACAGAGGAAAGCAAAGCTTCAACGAATGCAAGGCCAGCTGCCCTTTATGCAAAAATCACAGGAGCAAGTAAACAAGAATGGTCTTTTTCTGACATTGACCTGACTTACCGTCCAAATTCTGTTCTAAGTATTGGTGCAGTTGAATTTACTTTACCAGCAGGTTTTCAAGCCACAACAAAGGATATTATCAATGGAAAAGCTTTAAAAGACAGTTACATCTTGAACAATGGAAAAACTGTCCGCATTCCAGCTCGTTTCGATTTATTCGGAAGTTCCCAATATACATTACAACTTTCTCATAAAGTACTTCCTGCTGCAGGTACATATACGTTCCGCGCAGAAAATCGTGCGATCAGCATCGGTTCCACATTTTATGCAGAGGATACGATTGATATTAATAAACGGCCAGTTGTCGTCACACCGCCAAATCCTTGCGGATGCTAAACAAAAAAGCGCTCTTAGAGCGCTCAGGCTGTCGAGAAAATCTCGACAGCTTTATTTTTTTCCTTAAAATTTACATCTCCTCATTTTATAATAGAGAAAAGCCCACTAAAGGAAGGTGTTTTTCTCATGTTCCACACTAGAAATTCTTCTCAGCACGAAGCTGAATTTGTATTGCTAGATCAACTGGTCGAAGAGGATCACCTGCTTCGTAAAATTGATCAGTACATTGATTTTTCATTTATCGTAGATAAAGTAAGACCGTATTATAGCGAGAATAAAGGTCGTCCTTCTCTTGATCCACTTATTTTGTTCAAAATGATGTTTATCGGATACCTGTACGGTATCCGTTCTGAAAGACAACTTGAAAAAGAAATTTACTATAACATGGCGTATAGATGGTTTTTAGGTTTGAACATCAATGACCCCGTTCCTCATCACTCGACCATTAGCTGGAATCGTCGTACTCGATTCAAAGATACAACGATTTTTCAAGACATTTTCGACGAGATTGTGCTTCAAGCTATCAATCATGATATGGTAGGAGGCCGCGTTCTTTTTACTGATTCAACTCATCTTAAAGCCAATGCCAATAAACATAAATATATGAGAAAAACGATTGAACAAGATACCCAGAACTATATAAATGATTTAGAAGAAGCGATCCAAGAAGATCGGGTGGCACACGGAAAAAAGCCCTTAAAGGTAAAAGAGGAGGTGAAAACGGAAAAAGACATTCGTCAAAGTACGACTGATCCTGAAAGTGGCTATCTTTATCGTGAAAACAAACCGGAAGGCTTTTTCTACCTAGACCACCGTACAACGGATATGAAGTACAATATCATCACGGATGCCCACATCACGCCCGGTAATGTCCATGATTCTGTTCCGTATCTTGATCGGTTGGATCACCAAATCGCACGATTTGGTTTTCAAGTAGAAGCTGTTGCCCTTGATTCTGGTTATTTGACGACCCCAATCTGTAAAGGTTTATCAGATCGCCGTATTTTTGGTGTCATCGCACATAGACGCTTTCATCCAACAAGAGGTTTATTTGAGAAGTGGAAATTCAAGTATGACTCTGAACATGATCATTACATATGCCCAAATGGTGAGAAGCTATTATATACAACAACTGATCGAAAGGGTTATCGATTCTACAAATCAGATCCTAAAAAATGTGCATCGTGTTCTTTCCTTGAAAGATGCACAAGGTCGAAAAATCATCAAAAAGTCATCTCAAGACACATATGGGAAGAACATAAAGAAAAGATCAGACAAAATCGTCTATCTGTCTCTGGAAAAGAGCTATATAAAAAAAGAAAAGAAAAAATAGAGCGAAGCTTTGCAGATTCAAAACAACTGCACGGGCTTCGCTACTGCCGGTTGAGGGGAAAACAAAATGTGAGTGAGCAAGTTCTTCTCACAGCTGCCTGTCAGAACATGAAGAAGATTGCCACACATCTAGCGAAGCTAGGTTAGGTGTGTGGGAGGCCTTTTTCATTCAATCTCATCCATCATCATTACGATGAAAATAAAAAAGATTGTAGAAAAACATGAGTTTCTCTACAATCTGAGCGCTCTTAGAGCGCTTTTTCTCATTTATCACAACTATCGCCGCTGTGTTTACTGCATTTTATATAATTGTTACACCATATCTCATGATGGTCTGTCATCATTTATTTGGCAAAACCACATATGGCGTTTTTTATTATTATTTTTGCTCTTTTAGTTTTTTAAAAATCACAAATTGATATACGCCAAATAGTAAGGTTACGATCATAATTGCGGTAAATAGTTGATCGACTGGAAGCAAAAAATATACGACAAAAAAAGATAAAAGCAAAACAAAGTAACCTATATTGAACGCTTTTTTAAATGTCATCATATTCCCTCCTTTTTACATTCATATCACGCTTCACTTAATCGTATAACCAAATAACAAAAACCCCTATCCATTTGAGGAAAGGGGTTATCCTTACAACATGACAGCGGATGTTTATCTTCACATCACAACAACACGAAACAGACTATCGGGTTAAAAAATTAATTAGTGGGCAAACCGATTCACCCACCAGCTAAAATCCTGCTACATCACCCGTTTAAACATCTTCTCCATTTCATATGTGGAATGATGAATTATAATCGGCCGGCCATGCGGACATGTAAATGGGTCTTGTGTTTGCCGGAGTTCATCTAATAAGGCTTTGATTTCATCGTGACGCAAATGACGATTTGCTTTAATCGAGCCTTTACAGCTCATCATAATCGCCGCTTCTTCTCTCAGTTTCTTGATATCCACACGCTTTTCATCAAGTACTTGCTGAATGATTTCTTCGATGAGTTCAGCCTCTTCTCCTTTAGGAAACCACTGCGGATGCGATCGAACGATATAGCTGCCTGATCCGAATGGCTCTAAGAAGACCCCTACTTTTGCTAAAATATCGATATGCTCTTCAATAATCAACATATCGTTTTTTGAGTAGTGAAAAGTTAATGGAACAAGCATTTCTTGCACTTCCTGTTCAATGTCTCCTACCTTTTCACGAAAGTACTCATACTTGATTCGCTCTTGGGCAGCGTGCTGATCGATGATATAAAGACCGCGTTCATTTTGAGCCAAAATATACGTTCCGTGCATTTGTCCAATCGGATACATCACAGGGACACGTTCACTTTCAGCCTGATGCTGGGCTGCACTGTCTTCCAGTATCACTTCGTCATGTTGTTCATGCGAAGCTGCAGATTCCTCTACATATACATGATCAAACGTTTCTTCAGACGATGCTGGTAAAGTCGCTTCCGTACTTTCCGGTTCACGCACCCCGTATGTGTCGTTCTGACTGGTCTCGTATACAGCCGATTCGAGCGAGTCCGGCTCATAGGAAACAGGTGTTTCCATTCGGCTTTTCATTGTTTGTTTAGAATCAAAAGATAAAGACTGCTGCTCATTTTTTACTGCTGGCATTGGTGCTTTTTTTGGCACTGAAGCACTTGGAATAAGCTGCTGCTTTTGAAAGACGTCCTTAATCCCTTGTTTGATCAACTCATGAAGTTCTTGCTCTTTACTTAGTCTTACTTCAAGTTTAGAAGGATGTACGTTCACATCCACTAAAATTGGGTCCATCTTCATCTCAATAAATGTAATCGGATGGCGTCCGATCGGGAGCAGTGTATGGTATCCTTCATGAATGGCTTTCACCAGCGGGAAATGCTTGACATATCTACCGTTGACAACAGAAGACATATAATTACGTGATGCCCTTGTCACTTCTGGTAAGGAAATATAGCCTTTCACTTCAAAATCAAGTGATTGTACATGTAGTGGCAGCATTTTTTTGGCCACTGCCGTTCCATAAATGGCCGCAAGCACATGCCGCACATCCCCGTTTCCATTTGTTTGAAGCAGCACTTTTCCTTGATGTCGCAAACGAATCGACACTTCTGGATGAGCAAGTGCAATTCGGTTCACAACATCAGAAATGTTGCCAAGCTCCGTATGAACAGTTTTCATGTATTTTAGACGAGCTGGCGTATTATAAAATAAATTGGTGACCACAATTTCGGTGCCGCGACGGCCAGAGGTTTTTTTCTCCGAAATGATCTTCCCGCCTTGGAGAGCTAAGTGTGTTCCAGCACCTTCACCGGTACTTGTCTTCATTTCTAAGTGAGAGACGGAGGCAATACTTGGGAGCGCCTCCCCCCTGAAACCGAGCGTCCTGACACGAAACAGATCATTTTCATCTTTGATTTTACTCGTCGCATGACGCTGAAAGGCGAGCTTACAATCTTCAGCATCGATTCCCACCCCATTATCAATAATTCTAATAGAAGAAAGTCCTGCTTCTTCTACATCGATTTCAATGACAGTACTACTAGCATCGATTGCATTTTCCACGAGCTCCTTCACAACAGAAGCCGGACGTTCGACCACTTCACCAGCTGCAATTTTATTTGATAGGTCATCGGATAACTGAATAATCTTTGCCATTTCTTGCTCACCTCACCTTACATTATAATTTCTTTTGCAATTCATATAGCTTTGTCATCGCTTCAAGCGGTGTCATATCCATTAAATTAAATGACTTCAATTCTTCGATCACTGCTTGATCTTTGTTTTTCAGCACAGGTTTTGTTTGCGGTTTTTCTTCCACATCAAAGAAAGATAGCTGCTGTTTTTCCTCAGCCACTTCTTTTTTCGGGGCTTTAGAGACGCGCGGAATCACTTCATGTGATCCGCTCTCAAGCTCCGTTAAGATGGTCTGGGCTCGATCAATGATCGCATCAGGCAGTTCAGCAAGCTGCGCTACATGGATGCCATAGCTTTTATCCGCTGCTCCTTCTTTGATTTGATGTAAAAAAACAACTGTCCCTTCATGTTCTTCAGCTCGTACGTGGACATTTTTCAGTTCGCTTAATTGGGATTCAAGTACCGTCAGTTCATGATAATGAGTGGAGAAAAGGGTTTTGGCACCAATATGATCATGCACAAATTCAATGATTGCCTGTGCAAGAGCCATTCCATCATAAGTGCTTGTCCCGCGTCCAATTTCATCAAATAAAATCAAGCTGTTCTTTGTCGCATGTACCATCGCATTTTTTGCTTCGAGCATCTCTACCATAAAAGTACTTTGACCAGAAATCAAATCATCTGCCGCCCCAATACGTGTAAAGATTTGATCAAAAATCGGAAGGGTTGCCTTTGATGCTGGCACAAAACAGCCAATTTGCGCAAGAATCGAGATCAATGCCATTTGTCTCATATATGTGCTTTTCCCTGACATATTCGGACCAGTAATGAGCAAGGTTTGTCTCCCTTTGCCCATTTGGCAGTCATTCGGCACATACTCTTGATGATCCATCACTTTTTCAACAACAGGATGACGACCATCAATGACTTCCACTTCATCTTGTGAAAATTCAGGGCGGACATAACGCCGCTTTTCACTCACAGTCGCAAAGCATTGCAGCGCATCAAGCTCACTCATTTGTTTTGCGAGCAACTGTAATCTAGGAATATACGCTTTTACTTGTTCCCGAAGCGCAGAAAATATTTCATATTCCAATTCACTAATATTTGATTCCGCCTCAAGAATAAGGGCTTCTTTTTCTTTCAATTCAGGTGTAATATACCGCTCTGCATTGGCAAGGGTTTGTTTTCTTTCATAACGGCCTTCTTCTAATAAATGCGTATTTGCACGGGTCACTTCGATATAGTAGCCAAACACTTTATTAAAGCCGACTTTCAACGATCGAATGCCTGTATATTCTCTTTCTTGCTGTTCAAGACGAGCGATCCAATCTTTCCCGTTCCGGCTCGCATCACGATATTCATCTAATTTTGCATTGTAGCCGTCTTTAATCACATTGCCTTCTTTTAACGTCATCGGCGGATTCTCATAAAGAGCATCTTCTAATAAATCAAGTAAATCACCGCATGGGTCAATGTCATTTGCTCTAGATTTCGCCATATCCTCTGGGAGAGAATGGACAAGCTCTTTAATAGCCGGCACTTGCTTGAGAGATTCTTTCAATTGAATAAGATCACGGGCATTCACATTTCCAAATGCCACACGGCCTGCTAGACGTTCAAGATCATACACTTGCTTTAAACGTTCTCGCAGATCCTCTCGCTCAAAGAAATGTTCCATCAAAATTTGCACCATTTCCTGGCGTTCTTTGATTTGTGAAAGGCGGATGAGCGGACGATCGATCCATTGCTTCAGCAATCTTCCACCCATTGCCGTTTTTGTTTCATCTAAGAGCCATAACAAAGAACCCTTCTTGCTTTTTGAACGGATGGTTTCTGTTAATTCAAGGTTTCTTTTTGAGTAAAGATCAATTTTCATCGTTTGTTCAAGCTGAAACACTTGAACTTGCTGAAGATGATCAAGACTCCTTTTTTGCGTTCTTCTTAAGTATGCATAGAGTGTTAAAAATGCTATTTTCAGATGTTCGTCAAGGTGAGCAACGAGTCGTTCAGCTTCATCTATTAATTCAGCGCTATCTTCGTATGAGATGGTCGCTTGGCAGCGTTCCTTCAGGGTTTTCACCGTTTCTTCATCGAGCTGCTTTGATACCACAATCTCTTTTGCACCGACAGAATAAATTTCAGACACAACTTCATCTAACCGTTCAATGAAAGCCGCCATGTTTTCACCTGTTGATAAATCGGAAAGCGCAAGACCGTAGCCATTTTGAAAGCTGGAAACAGACGCGATAAAGTTATTTTCGTTTTCATTCAGTCCTTTGCCGTCCATGACCGTACCTGGTGTAATCAGTTGAACGACCTCTCTTTTGACCACACCTTTTGCTGTTTTAGGGTCTTCCACCTGCTCACAAATGGCGACTTTATAGCCTTTTTCAATCAGTTGTTCTATGTATGCAGACGCAGAATGATATGGAACACCACACATTGGAATCGTGCCGCCATCCCTGCTTGTTAACGTAATTTCTAATTCTTGTGCTGCTTCTTTTGCATCATCAAAAAACATTTCATAAAAATCGCCTAAGCGAAAAAATAAAAAGGCATCTTGGTAATCTGCCTTGATCTTTAAATATTGCTGTATCATGGGCGTATAACTTGCCATATTTCTAATCCCTCACTATATTACTTTCGAATTCATACCATCTTTCATTATAGCATAAAAATTCACCTTTTTTCCCTAGATCAAGGCACAAAAAAACTAGGGGGATATGCGCCCTAGTCATCAATTACTCTTCTGGATCACCTGCGAGGAATTCTGGATGAATATCTTCTAATTCCTCATCCACTTCTTCTTCCCATTCGTGATCATCTTTTTCTTTCCAGCTTGAATTGACTTCTACAACAATTTTGGTTTCCCCTACTACTTCAGCAATGAATTCACGCTCTGCTTGAACGACAATTTTATTGCCATTTGGAGAAATGGTGACTTCTAAACAATTGGGCTGCTGTAAGACTTTCGCAATCACTTCGTGCTCATCATCAAGGAAATTTTTATCTTTATATCTCAGTTTGATGATATCTACATATTTTACACGTTCTGTGACCACTTCGGTTTTCGTGTTGTCTGCGTAAGAATACCACACGTTAATATCAAATGTACCTTCAATCTCAACTGTTTTACCGACCTTTTCAGCATCATACTTATGATTAATGATCCAACCGCCTAGGATGCTGGTTGGTTTTTGCGATGGAGAAATGGTGTGTGTGCTTTGGGTAAATTTCCTCCCTTTTGCAACCACCGCTTTTGTAATAATTTCTCTGTATTCAGACATTCCGGCATGCCTCCTTGTTCTTGATCGTTTTATCTTATGCTGGGCATTCGTCTAGTGTGTCACGATTTTGAGTCTCATGTTCAATTAAATTCATTTCTGTTTCAGTGTATGCATGGTCGCCCATAAACTTGCCTTTAAAATTGGAAAAGTTGGAGAGTGAGAGATTGAGGTTGATGGAAGCTGAAAGATGTGATTTAATAATGAAGTCACAGTCCCTTTAGGAGTGGCTATATATAAAAATTAATATAAATTTTCGTTTAGAATTAAAGATTAAAATGAATATCAAAAAATTTTTACTTCTTTTAACTCGTATTAGGTATTTCATAAAGAAATAAACTAACCATATAAAATAAAATAGGGGCTGTGGCGTCAACAAATTGTTGATGTCACAGCCTTTAAACTACAAATAACAAATATAGATAAGAATACACAAACAAAAAACCCCGCATCTGCGGGGTTTTCTCATTTAATGGAGCAACTTGGGGATGAGTTTTTCACTTTTGAACCGGTTTCTCCTAATAAGAGGTCACCGCCGGTTGAAAGAATGATTTCATCCGTTACTTGATTAGAAATTGTGTGCGCTACAAGCTGAAGCAGGGAATTAACCTCTGTTTGTGATTCTTTGAATTCTTGAATCACTGGGATCTCATCCAGTTCTTCTTGCAGGGCATCAATTTTTTCTTCCACTTGTTTTAAGGCTTCATGTTTGCCATAATGCTTTAAATTCACAGCTTGCTTTTGAAGCGCCTTAATTTGATTAATGATCGCTGCAATTTTTGTATTTTCATTGATTTGCGCTTCTGCTTTTTTGAAGAAATCAACTTCTTCTGTTTCAGAAATCATTTTTGCGAGCTCTCTTGCGCGCTCGACAATCTCTTTCTTTGAATAAAGCGTCATTTTAATTCACCTCGATAGCTTCTCCAACCATTTCTCCGTCAAGAGACCAAGTTTTGGCTTGTGTGATTTTCACTTTGACGATGTTGCCAATCGCTTCTTTTGGTGCTTTAAAATTCACAAGCTTGCTTTTACTTGTATATCCGGCTAGGATCTCAGGGTTGTTTTTACTTTCACCCTCTACTAATACTTCGACAGTCTGCCCTTCATATTCCTTCATTTTTTTCGCAGAAATTTCATTTACGAGTGCATTCAGGCGCTGCAGACGTTCTTTTTTTACACGCATTGGCACGTTGTCTTTCATATTGGCTGCTGGTGTTCCTTCTCTTGGAGAGTAAATGAACGTATAAGCCGCATCAAACTCAACCTCACGATAGAGGGAAAGCGTCTCTTCAAACTGCTCATCTGTTTCATTTGGGAATCCAACGATAATGTCCGTTGTTAATGAAGCATTTGGCATTGCCTCTTTGATTTTGCGCACTAGGTCAAGGTAACGTTCACGGTCGTATTTTCTTGCCATGAGTTTCAGCACAGAAGAACTTCCTGATTGAACCGGCAAATGAATATGGTCGAGAAGGTTTCCGCCTTTGGCAAGCACTTCAATTAAGTGATCATCAAAGTCACGCGGGTGGCTTGTTGTAAAACGGATACGTGGAATATCGATTTTACGCAGCTCATCCATTAGGTGACCAAGACCATATTCCATGTCTTCAAAATCTTTTCCATACGCATTCACGTTTTGACCAAGTAGGGTAATTTCTTTATATCCTTCTGCTGCTAAACGTCTGACCTCTTGAATAATTTCATCCGGACGGCGGCTTCTTTCCTTACCGCGCGTGTAAGGGACGATACAGTATGTACAGAATTTATCACAACCGTACATAATATTCACCCAGCCCTTAATTTTTCCTTGGCGGGCTCTCGGAAGATTTTCAATCACATCGCCTTCTTTAGACCAAACCTCAATGACCATTTCTTTTGAAAGGTAGCATTCAGATAATAGCTCTGGCAGGCGGTGAATGTTGTGGGTACCGAAAATCAAGTCAACAAATGGGTGTTTCTTTAAAATACGGTTAACGACAGATTCTTCTTGCGACATGCATCCGCAGACGCCTAAGATTAAATCTGGCTTTTCACGCTTTAATGCTTTTAAATGACCAAGCTCTCCAAACACTTTGTTTTCTGCATTCTCACGAATGGCACAAGTGTTTAATAAGATGACATTCGCATCTTCAGTCGAATTTGTTGGTTCATAACCAAGCGCCATAAAAATACCAGCCATCACTTCTGTGTCATGCTCATTCATTTGACAGCCATATGTGCGAATATAAAACTTGCGGCCGTTCCCTAACCCTTGAAACCGCTCGTCAATTTGAAATTGATTGTATTCGACTTCTTCTTTACCCCGTTTTTTTGCATCTTTTAAGGAAGGCGGAATGTACACAGCTTCAAAATATTGGCTGTAGTCCTTCTCGGATTTTTTGTCCGATGAACTTACTTGTCCGCTCGCTTTTCTCTGCTCTTCATTCATGAATTTGTACTCCTTTCAAACCAAGCTCCACCCTACAGTATAGACTATTTTGTCGTGAATTGAAAATAAATTCATATGTGTTTTTTCTATGAAAAATGTCTATTCATCTGGACAGTCATCAATACTCTTGATCAAAAGAAAAGAGAGCCTCAGCTCTCTCAATCAAGTATATTCAGTTTTTTTGCTTCTTCTTCGATGATTGTCAGTGCACGGTCAAGCTCTTCTTTTGTGTGCTCTGCTGTGATGATGGCTCTAATTCTCGCTTTTCCTTTCGCTACAGTTGGAAAAGCAATGCCTTGAGCGAAAACGCCGCGCTCGATTAATGCTTTTGAAAAACGGAAAGTGAGTGCCTCGTCTCCAATCATCATCGGAATAATAGGCGTTTCTGTTGGTGCCACCTCAAATCCAAGACCGATGACTTTTTCTTTAAAATAGACCGCGTTCTCCCAAAGTGTTTCAATGCGCTCCGGTTCGTCTAACAGCACTTCAATGGCTTCTTCACAGGCTCTTGTGACAGCCGGCGGATGTGAGGTGCTGAATAAAAACGGTCTTGCTTTATGCTTTAAATAGTCGATTAAAACGGCAGAACCAGCGACGTAACCGCCTAGCACACCAACTGCCTTACTAAGTGTGCCAACTTGAATATGCACTCTGCCGTCAAGTTGAAAATGATTCACTGTTCCGCGCCCATTTTCACCAAGTACTCCAGACGCATGGGCATCGTCTACCATCACAAAGGCATCATATGCTTCTGCAAGTCTTACAATCTCAGGAAGCGGTGCAATATCTCCATCCATTGAGAACACACCATCTGTCACGATAAGACGGACGCGGTAATTCATCGATTTCTTTAAAATTTTCTCAAGCTCTTCCATATTAGAATGAGCATATACTTTTTTATCTGCCTTTGTTAAGCGAATCCCATCGATGATTGAGGCATGGTTCAGCTCATCTGAAATGACAATATCATCTTTTGTGAGAATACTGGATAAGACTCCTTGGTTGGTCGTAAAGCCTGATTGGAATACAAGGGCTGCCTCTGTCTTTTTAAAAGCTGCGAGCTTTTTTTCAAGCCGTTCATGCATTGTCATCGTTCCAGCAATGGTTCGTACAGATCCTGTTCCAGCACCGAATTCATCAATCGCCTCTTTTGCCGCTTTCATCAGCCTTGGATGTGAGGTGAGACCTAAGTAGTTATTTGAAGAGAGTTGTATGACGGATTGTTCATTTAATGTCACCGTGGAAGATTGTTTGGAATCGATTTCTTTCAGTGTTTGATGGGTGCCTTGCTGCTTCATTGTGTCCAATTCATCTTGTAAATACGTAAATTCTTTCATCATTTCGTCCCCCTTTGATATGATGGCATGATCAGTACGACCTTCCCGCACGTACCATTTCTCATGAGTTCAAATCCCTTTTCAAAATCTTCAAATGGCAGCGTATGGGTGACAACCGGCTGTACATCAATGGTATTCGTTCTTAAAAGTTCAGATACTTGACGCCACGTCTCAAACATTTTTCTCCCCGTGATCCCTTGCACGGTTAATCCCCTAAAAACAATTTGATTCGTAATGTCAATGGTTACTGGCCGCTCTGGCAAACTTAGTATATTCACTTTCCCTCCATTTGCACAAGCTTCGAGTGCTTGATTAATTGCAACGGGATGTCCTGACATCTCACACATCACGTCTGCCCCTTCCATCCGCGTGAGCTGCTTAATCATGGCAACAGGATCATCTTTTCCGATATCCACGATATGATCTGCACCCATTTTACGGGCAAGATCCAGTCTGTATTCATTTTTATCAACAGCGAACACTTGGACAGCCCCGGAGGCTTTTGCAACCGCAATCGCCATTAAACCAATGGGACCACAGCCAAAAATCGCCACTGACTTTCCTGAAACAGGTGTATGCAGAACTGTATGAACAGCATTTCCAAGCGGTTCTTGAATAGATGCAAGTTCCACTGGCATTTGAGCTGGATTATGCCACACATTTTGTTCTGGTACTTTGACATATTCAGCAAAACAGCCATCAATGTCTACCCCTAAAATTTTCGTTTCGCTGCACAAATGCTGCTGACCCGTTAAACACATATAACACTGATTACAGACAATATGCGTCTCAGCCGATACAAAATCCCCTACTTTTGCTCGTGAGACTTGGTTCCCCGTTTTGACAACTTCCCCTGTGAATTCATGACCAAAAATGTACGGTGCTTTGACTCTCCCCTTCGCCCAATCATCCCAATTATAAATATGCACATCCGTTCCGCATATCGATGTAGCCTTTACTTGGATGAGCACTTCATGATCACTTATTTCTGGAATCGGCATTTCCATCATCGCCGCTCCGTAAGCGCTTTCTTTTTTAACAATCGCTTTCATCGTTCCACACATGACGTACAACCCCTTTGTTAAAAAACTTCTCCCAATGAGATTTTATCATGCCTTTTTTCAATCGTAAATAGCACTGTCTATTGAGAGAAGACAAATGAGCACTCCACAAATTTTTTTGGATATTTTTCTAAAAAACAGTACTAATTCTAAAAAAACGAAAGAGAACCTCATAATGATTTGAAGTTCCCTAGTTACATTACAGTTCCATAAATTTAAGATTTAGTAGTACTTCTTTAAAAAGTCTAAAATATCATTGTTCATGTGTAACAGATGTTCTTTAGATGGGAAATGGCCCATATCGTACGCCTTAAATGCAATCAAATTCGGAATGATGTCACTAGCTACTTTCATTAATGTACTTTCAGGGAAAAAGATATCCTTTTTTCCTGCTATGATGAAAGTAGGAGAACGGTAGGATGTTAATTCTTCTTTCGTTGTTAACTTGGGCATTTCTTGTTCAAGTCTAATATATTTAAAAATATCACCAATCAATTTTTTATCCATTTCCTTCATGCTATTATCTGACATTGTATCAGTGATTTTATTGAGATATTTTTGTGAAGAAGTGGCTTTAAACAAGACTAAGGGGAGTAAAATATGTTGAATCATTTTAAACTTAGAGCCTAAACCTATGCCTGCAGGTGAGACCAAAACAGAACAGTCAATTTTTTCCGGCATAAAGGCAGCTAACCTCAAAATAATACCTGCCCCGTAAGACGGACCAACAAATGCACTTCGATCGATACTAAAGTAATCCATTAGTTCTTTGATCCACTCAGCAAAACTATTGTCCTTCGCTGACATTCTATTTTCACTGCTATATCCTGGATGACCAATTGTATCTGGAGCATATATTCTATATTTTTCCACAAGTGGCAAAAACCATGATAAAGTCATCAGGTTTATACAATTACCACCCTGAAATATAAAAATAGGTTTCCCTTCCGGTGGTCCTGCTATAAGTACATGCGTTTTTCCATAACTTGTATCAACATAAATCTGCTCAACATCAAAATCAAAAGACTTTAGATAATCATTATAATGTTGAGTAATAAGTTTTTTTCCTTCACTTTTATAAATGCTCCGTATTTCCAAAAAAGCCCCTCCCCTATTTAAGTAAGGTGTTATCAGTGGAATGATCAATCGTTTAAACGTAGTTCTAGATACTGACTGGTTTCATAATTGAAACGAGCTCAAATTTAGGCTTTTATTCCTATCATAACAAAGTTACTCCACATAAAAAAGCAAATCCCCGAATAGAAGGAGATTTGCTTTTTTCGTCAGCGTTTTTTTGAAACAGCTACATATAAAGCCGGCACAATCAGTAGTGTCAGAATCGTTGAGAAAAAGACACCTGATACGATGCAGATCGCTAGCGGCTTAAAGAGTGGGTCATTACTTAAAGCAACGGGCATAAGAGCGACAAGTGCTGTAAATGCTGTCAGCAAAATAGGTCTAATCCTTGCCCTCCCCGCTTCAATCACAGCTGCCTGTTGATCGAGACCTTGCTTGCGCCTCTGTTCAATAAATTCAAACAAAACGACCGCATTTCGGACAACAATACCTGCCAATGAGACAATCCCCATTGTGGCCATAAAGCTAAACGGCGTTTGAGTGACAAATAGTCCAATAATGGCTCCGGATATCGCTAAGTATACCGTTCCAAGAACTAAAAGCGGCAGCATGAGTGAATTGAACTGGAAAGCGATGGTCACATAAATGAGCAGCAGGACTACCCCAAATAAGAGACTAATTTCAATAAAGAATTGGGTTTGATCTTCATTTTCTCCGCCCTGAGAAATGGTCAAATTCTTCGTTGCATCGCTTTTCCCAACTTCATTTATGACTTCTGTCATATCGTCTTTAAACGTATCTGATGTGCCAGGATATGCCTTTAACGTGATCGTCGGCATCCCATTTTCATGCGGAATGCTTTCATACTGCTCTGTTTCTTTTTCCTTTACGTATCGGCTAAGCGGCTCAAGTTGAGGCATTCCCCCCTCATTTGTACTCACAGGCACCTTGATGTCTTTTAGCTTCAGTCCATTTTGATGTGTGCTCATGTCTTGTTTCACTACGAGGTCGATGTCATCTGTTCCTTGTTTAAAGGTGCCTAATGGAATTCCTTCTGTGACAAGACCAAGCTGTCTGCTGACAAACTGAGCAGTGAGCCCATCCTCTGCCATTCGGTCACGATTCAATTCAAATGAGATGGTTTTCACCGGTTGATTGACATCGTCTGTGATCAGACTTGCTCCGCTTTCTTTCATTTCTTTTGTGAGCTTCTCTTTCACATCCACGAGCTTTGAAAATTGTTCTCCTGCAATGGTTACGGTCACAGGCGCCCCCGTTGGCGGTCCTTGAACAATGGTTTTCATAAAGATATCAGCATCTTTAAATTTCTTTCGCAATGGCTCTGTCATACGATCGATCAATGCTTTGCTTGTCATCTGCTCATTGTCTACTCTGACAACAACCTGACCCGTATGATCACTTGCGTTTGAGATACTTTCATTAAACAAGTTCGGCACACCGCCGCCTGCAAAAATGGCCGTCTCTTCAATGCCTTTTTGCTGTTTGATCTCTTGTTCTATTTTCTCTAATGTGTCATTCGTTTTATCTAAGGTTGTTTCACTTGGCAGTGTCACAGTGACAACAACCTCTTTCTTATTCGCCGCAGGGAAAAACTCAAATGGTGTGGCGAAAATAAGCAAAAAGGCAAGTGTGGCAACGAGCAAACCACTTAATCCAATGAGAAGTGGTCGCTTCACGATGTTTGTCAGTACTCGATCTGCATAAAAATCAGCTAATCTTTTTAATGGTTTGCCTAAAAAGCCCGGTTCTTTTTGAATCTTCTTATTCTTTCTTTTTCGATTTGCTGTATATTGATACACTGGCACAAGTGTCAATGAAATGACCATTGACGCAAGTACAGTTGTGACTAGAACAGACGGTAACGCTCGAATAAATGAACCGTTCGCACCAGAAAGGAAAACAAGTGGCAAGAAAGCAAAGACAACAGCCAGCGTTGACGTCAAAATGGATCCAGCCACTTCTTTTACACCTGCAATTGTTCCTTTAAGCGGACTTTCGTATTTTTTCATCTGCCTTAAAATATTATCGTTGACGACAATGGCGTCATCTACAAGTATCCCTAACGCAATGATAAAGCCAATAATTGAAATTTGATTAAGGTCCACTTGTAAAAACGGCAGCGGGATGGTTCCGATCGTTATGGATAGCGGAATCGCAAGTGAAACGATAAACGCACCACCAATAGTTAGACCAAGTGTGGTGACGACAATGACGGCGATGACGGCCACGATCGCTTCTTTGATTAAATCGTTAAAAATGGCATCTACTTCACTTTTTTGTGAATAGTAGTCTATCCAATCCACACCATTTGGCAGCTCTTTCTCTTTTTCAATGACCGCACTGACTTTGTCATACATTTTAGGAATATCCAGTCCTGGCTTAATATTGACTGTAAATGAATAGGCTGGCTTTCCGTTATATGAAACGATATCACTTTTCTCTTTTTCTACTTCTTTTAAACGACCAAGCTCACCGATTGTAACAGGCTCTCGGCTCGTTTTTGAGAAAATCTCAATCTTTTTCATTTGATCTAAACGATCATAGGCATCAATGGACAGCTTGACCTTTTCTCCATCTGCCTGGACGTCACCTAGAGGGGATGTGTCAAATTCTTGATTGATGGCATTTGTGACATCGGTCACGTTTAACCCGTTATCCTCCAGTTTACTTGAATCCAAGTTCAATATGGCTTGTTTGTCATTGAACCCTTTGATGACGACACCATCAACACCTTTGATGTCCTCCACTTTTTCTTTTAATGCACGCAGCGATTCCTGACTTTTTGCTAAATCAGATGAGTTACTTGCTACAATCATATAAGAACCAACTGGCACATTGCCAAACTCATCCTTTACATCTGGCTCCATCACACCATCTGGAAAAGAAGAGGCGGCATTTGTGGTTTCACTCTTGATTTGACTTGCCACTTTTTGAAAATCGGCTTGATCATCAATTTCAAGCACAATATTTGAGAAACCAATAGCAGAAACAGAGCTTGTCTTCTCTACACCATTGATATCAGAAATGGCCGACTCGAGCTTATTGGTGACATCACTTTCTACCTGTTTTGCATCAGCACCAGGGAAAACAGTCGAAATGGTTACAATATTTGCTTGAAACTCTGGCAGTTCTCGTTTAGGAAGCTGTGTAAACAAATAACCTCCAGCAATGAGAACGATAAAAAATAAAATAAAAACAAGCTTTCCTCTTTTTAAAAAAGCTTCGATCATTATTTCACCTACTTAAATATTTATTTTTGATGAAGTATTTTCAACTTAATCTTAATTTATCATCATGGTGAAAAAATGCAAGCTCTAATATGTCATTTTCTATCTATTTTGTGAAAGAAATATGTTATATGAGAAATGTATAGCGGTAAACAAAAACAACCTGCTTACATGATGTAAGCAGGTTGAAAATAATAAAATTAGAATTATCGTGGTTCAACAATCAGTTTGATTGCTGTTCTTTCTTCTCCATCGATAAGAATGTCAGTAAAGGCTGGAATGCATATCAAATCCACTCCGCTAGGCGCAACAAATCCCCTTGCAATGGCGACAGCCTTGACCGCCTGATTCAGTGCTCCAGCGCCGATAGCCTGTATTTCCGCTGCACCGCGTTCACGTAAAACGCCGGCTAATGCTCCTGCTACTGAATTTGGATTTGACTTTGCTGAAACTTTTAAAATTTCCATTTTTGCTCCCCCTTAAATTTACAATGGATAAGTGAGTGTTCATTAGAACAATCTTTGTTAGATGTTGCTATTTTTTTGAAAATCCATCCCCAAAATGTTTTTCAAAAATAGCAGGCTACCTACCATTTTTACTATATTCACGATAGAGGGCGCATATTCCTTCTTTCTGATTAATATTTTTCTGAAATAAATATGTGAATATTTATTCAAAGAAAATATGGTCATCATTTATCAAAATTCGATCAATTTTGACAGCTTTTTTCGACGGTTCGTCAATTTCTACGATCACTGCACTTAATGTCGTGCGGCCTTCTGCAATTTCAAAACGGACAGGGAGGCTCGTTTTAAATCGTTTAATAATCGTTTCCCGATCAACACCTAAAATACCGTCATAAGGACCAGTCATGCCAACATCCGAAATATAAGCAGTTCCTTTTGGCAAGACACGGTTATCTGCTGTTTGAACATGTGTATGCGTTCCAACGACACATGATGCACGGCCATCTGTATACCAACCCATTGCTTGCTTTTCACTTGTGGCTTCACCATGAAAATCAATAAAAATAAACGGTGTACGTTTTGAAGCTTCTGCTATGAGCTCATCTACTTTTTGAAATGGGCAGTCAATCGGAGGTAAAAATGTGCGGCCTTGCAAGTTGATGACAGCTAGTTCTTTACCTTGTTTTTTAATAAAAGTGAGCCCTTTACCTGGTGTACCTTGCGGGAAGTTTGCCGGACGAACAATATGGGGTGCATCATCGATGAAATCGAAAATGTCTCTTTTATCCCATGTATGGTTCCCCATCGTGAGCACATCAGCCCCAGCTTGAAGCAGCTCGTGATAGATTTTTTCAGTAAGACCTTTCCCATGAGCCGCATTTTCTCCATTGACAATCGTAAAGTGTGGCTGGTATTTTTTCTTTAGCTTTGGCAAGTATTCTTTCAGTGTATCTCTGCCAGGTGAACCAACGATATCTCCAACAAATAATATTTTCATACGTTTTGAACCCTTTCTCTTATAAAATGATCTTCTTATCAGTGTTGCATATTTACACAAAAAAATAAAGCGGCGCTAAGCGCACCGCTCTATTTTGCATACTCTACTGCGCGAGTTTCTCGAATAACTGTCACTTTAATGTGACCAGGGTAATCGAGCTCGTCCTCAATCCGCTTACGAATATCCCTTGCTAGACGGTGAGCTTCAAGATCATTAATTGAATCTGGCTTCACCATAATACGCACTTCACGTCCAGCTTGTATCGCAAACGATTTTTCAACACCTTCATAAGATTCAGAGATGTCTTCTAATTTCTCAAGTCTCCGAATGTAATTTTCAAGCGTCTCACTTCTTGCACCAGGGCGTGCTGCAGATAATGCATCGGCTGCCGCAACAAGAACAGCGATAATAGATGTCGGTTCTTGGTCACCATGGTGAGATGCAATACTGTTGATGACAACAGGATGCTCTTTATATTTCGTCGCAAGCTCAACGCCAATTTCCACGTGGCTTCCTTCTACTTCATGATCAATGGCTTTTCCAATGTCATGCAGAAGACCTGCTCGTTTTGCAAGCTTTGCATCTTCTCCAAGCTCTGAAGCCATGAGACCTGCAAGATGTGCAACCTCAATTGAATGCTTCAGGACATTTTGTCCATAACTTGTACGGAATTTTAAGCGACCGAGAATTTTGATGAGATCCGGATGCAAACCGTGAACTCCGACTTCAAATGTCGTTTGCTCACCCATCTCGCGGATATAATCATCGACTTCACGGCGTGATTTTTCCACCATTTCTTCAATTCGTGCAGGATGAATACGTCCATCCTGGACTAGCTTGTCCAGAGCTATCCTCGCTGTTTCACGTCTTATCGGATCAAAGCCCGATAAGATAACAGCTTCAGGTGTATCATCAATGATCAGGTCAATACCTGTTAACGTTTCTAACGTACGGATATTTCGTCCCTCACGTCCGATAATACGACCTTTCATCTCATCATTTGGAAGATTGACTACAGATACTGTTGTTTCAGCTACATGATCAGCTGCACAACGCTGTAACGCAAGTGAAAGAATGTTTTTCGCTTTTTTATCAGCCTCTTCTTTCGCCCGGTTTTCAGATTCTTTCGTCATGACTGCAATGTCGTGGGAAAGCTCATTTTCAACTTGATCCAGAATGATTTGTTTCGCTTCATCTCGAGTTAGACTAGAAATACGCTCCAACTCAGCTTTCTGCAAACGAATCATATCATCCACTTTGCTTTCCATCTCTTCAATATGTTGTTGTCGTTCATTCAGAGAATGATCTCTCTTCTCCAACAGGGACTCCCGTTTATCTAAAGATTCGTCCTTGCGATCAAGGTTTTCCTCTTTTTGAAGTAAACGGTTTTCTTGTCTTTGAAGCTCATTACGTCTTTCACGAACTTCTTGCTCCGCCTCTACACGAAACGAATGAATTTCATCTTTCGCTTCTAAGAGCGCTTCTTTCTTCAATGCTTCCGCATCACGCTTTGCATCCTCAACAATTTGTTCGGCCATGTTTCTTGCGCCGGATATTTTTGCTTCTGCAATGGTTTTACGAACAAAGTAGCCAACAACTAAACAGATTAGGCTCAGCAAAATGGAGATGATCGTAAACATCGTAGGCGACATATTTTCACCTCCTCTTGCTATGAACTTGGTTTTACAAATAAAGTGTCGGCATGTACATTGTTTTGTGTCTCAACATACAGGGCCTTCACAGGGAATGAGATCCTCACTGCCCTTGTCAAGTTTAAATTAGTTATCAATCATGTTAAGAAAAACAAGTGATACATTCCCATTGTAATTGTGTCGGAAATACTTGTCAAGCTAGTCAGACTAAGGCGTAAGTCGTTATTTCAAGCAAAGACAGAACTTTTGACCCGCTAGCTGTTATGTAATTGTAAAAAAAAGACGCTTTTCAGCGTCTTTTTAGTCATTCAATTCCAATTCTTCTTGTCCTTCTTCGTCAGTTGATTTCACTCCGTTTGTATCCAAACCATAGTGCTCCCTGATCTGCTCCTGAATCATAAGAAGAATGTCTTTATTCTCTTTTAGGAATTGCTTCGCATTTTCACGTCCTTGTCCAAGACGTTCCTCTTGATAAGAATACCAAGCCCCGCTCTTTTGTACGATATCTAGTTCGCTTCCAAGGTCGATGATTTCTCCCTCTTTCGAGATACCTTCACCGTACATAATGTCTACTTCGGCAATACGGAATGGCGGTGCCACTTTGTTTTTCACAACTTTAATTCTCGTTTTGTTCCCCATGATGTCGTTCCCTTGTTTCAACTGTTCAGCACGGCGTACTTCTAAACGAACAGATGAATAGAACTTAAGTGCACGTCCACCAGGCGTTGTTTCAGGATTACCAAACATAACCCCTACTTTTTCACGAATTTGGTTAATAAAGATCGCAATTGTTTTTGATTTGTTGATAGCACCAGATAGTTTACGAAGTGCTTGAGACATCAAACGTGCTTGAAGACCAACGTGTGAATCTCCCATGTCTCCTTCGATCTCTGCTTTTGGTACAAGAGCAGCTACTGAGTCAATGACAACAATATCAACTGCACCACTACGAACAAGTGCTTCTGCAATTTCAAGTGCTTGTTCTCCTGTATCCGGCTGAGAAAGTAACAACTCATCAATATTGACACCTAATTTTTGAGCGTAAACTGGATCTAGCGCATGCTCCGCATCGATAAATGCAGCTTGTCCTCCCTGCTGCTGAACCTCAGCAATCGCATGAAGTGCTACTGTCGTTTTACCAGAACTCTCTGGACCATATACTTCAATAATACGGCCGCGAGGGTACCCACCTATTCCAAGCGCAGTATCAAGTGCTAACGAACCACTAGGTACTGTTGAAATACGTGTATCTGTTTGCTCTCCTAGTTTCATAATAGAGCCTTTACCAAACTGTTTTTCTATTTGTTTAAGAGCCATATCTAAGGCTGCTTGACGATCACTCATTCTATTGTTTCCTCCTTTATCAATTCCACTATCTATACTATACCTTGTTTTACGTCATTTGCCAAGAAAAAAACGAACACATATTCGATTTTTTCTTGGCAGATTATTTAAGAAAAGAGCTGTTTCTATTAGAAAAAACTCTCTTTTATAAAGGAGTAAACCTCATAAAAAAACAAAATTAACTATCTTTTAATAATTTGAGAAGGTGGTGCAAACCATATTTCACAGCACGCTTGCGAATGCCTGATCGACTGCCAGTAAACATCCATTCAAACACGTCTGTCTGGTCTTTTGTCGATAGCCCGATAAATACTTTTCCAACCGGCTGTCCTTCGTGTGGTTCAGGACCTGCCACACCTGTAAAGCTAATACCGATATCGCTTCCCGTCAGTTTTCTAACGCCTTCTGCGAGCTCTAACGCACACTCTTTGCTGACAGCACCATGAGAAGACAATGTTTCTTCACGGCAGCCCAGCACTTGCTGCTTGACTTGATTTGTGTAACAAACCACACTGCCGTTTAAAATGGATGATGCCCCTTCGAGATCTGTCAGCCACTCTGAAAACATACCACCAGTCAGGCTTTCAGCCGCTGCTACTGTTTTCCCGTGTTCATGCAAGGCCTTTGAAGCTTCAAAGGCAAGAGATGTATTACCATATCCGTAGAAGTACTCGCCGACCCGTTCTAAAATTTGTGCTTCTGTTTCTTTTAACAGACGCTCTGTTTCTTTTTCATCCTCATGCTTGGCTGTCAGCCTTAGCGTCACTTCCCCGTCAGCTGCAAGCGGTGCAATCGTTGGATTGGTCTGTGCATCAATTAAATCTTCAAGATCTGTTTCCAGCTGAGATTCACCGATGCCAAAGAAACGCAAGACAACAGACACGATTTTTTCCTTTAGGCCGAGTTTTTCAGAAATAAGCGGCTTCGCTTCGTTTTCAAACATCGGGTGCAATTCACTTGGCGGTCCAGGGAGCAGAATGTAAAACGTATCTCCCTCTTGTATAAACATACCAGGTGCCATTCCGAAACGGTTTACGAGCACATCAGATCCCTCTAGAACGAGCGCCTGTTTACGGTTGTTCGGCGACATATCGCGTCCGGTTTTACGGAAGTATTCTTGAATAGACTCAAATGCTTCTTCATTTAGCACAAGCTCTTTACCGAGCGTACTCGCAATGGTTTCTTTTGTTAAATCGTCTTTCGTTGGTCCAAGACCACCTGAGAAGATAATAAAATTCGATCTTTCCTGTGCCACTTGAATGGCCCTTTTTAAACGCTCTGGATTGTCACCAACTGCTGTGTGGTAATAAACATTCACACCAATTTCAGCTAGTTGTTTGCTGATGAATTGTGCATTCGTATTCGTAATTTGCCCTAGCAAAAGTTCGGAACCGACTGCAATAATTTCTGCTTTTCTCTCTGACTTCAAAGCGTACACGTCCTTTTTAGTTAGAATTCTTTAAGGCTTCCCAGTTTTTCGCAAAGTAATCCCATCCTGAGACAACAGTGAAGAACACCGCTACCCACATGGCAAGATCACCAAAAGGGAATGATACAAGTTCAAACGGCAGGTTATGCAAAAGAAGTGCCGAAATCGCAATGATTTGCGCCCACGTCTTCACTTTTCCAAGCATATTGGCTGCGACCACTTCACCGCCTCCAGCTAAGACAAGCCTTAGGCCCGTTACAGCAAATTCACGGCTAATGATCACAATTGCCATCCATGCCGGTGTGAGATTGTATTGAACAAGTATAATTAAAGCCGCTGAAACAAGCAATTTATCTGCAAGCGGATCTAAAAATTTACCAAAGTTTGTGACTAAATTGAGCTTACGTGCATAGTAACCATCAATCCAGTCGGTTGTCGAAGCGACAATAAACAAGATCGCTCCAACAAGGTGAGTGACTTCGATGCTGACGTCACCAAAGCGCGCGACACCCCAATCTAATGGAGCAAGCATAATCAACATAAACACAGGAATCAAGGCGATCCTAGAAAGAGTAATTTTATTCGGTAAGTTAAACATGAATTCCAATCCTCCAATAAAGCATTTTTTTATGTATATAATAGTAGGAACAAAAGAAAAGTCATCTACTTGCTTAAGATGACTTTTCCTTTCCTTTATTCACAATCACAATGTTTTGTGTCATGGTGTTTTTAGGGTCTAATTCGTACTTCAGCGTTTCGTCATTGACTTTGATATCGATTCCTGTTGCATTTCCTAAGCGGATATCGACTTGGGAAAGATCAGTTAAGTCTGTTTTAAACGATTCGCCATCTTTCAATTCACCCATCTTCAGCACTTTTCCAGATTCGTCTCTCACACGAAGCCATGAAGCTTGTGAGGCAGAAATGGTTAGCTCCATCTCTTCTGCACCTGATACTTCATACGTTGTCGTAGAACCCTCTGTATCCGTCGCCTTCAAAGAAACATCTTCATCGTCTTTAGATGAATCCTTTGAGGAATCGTCTTTTTCAGATGATTTTTCTTGATCATCTGACGAAGCTTTATCCTTTTTCTTTTGATCCTTTGCAAGCGATGAATCCTCAGACACTTCGTATTTTGATTCTGATTGCTGAGGAGCCGCCTGATTATTTTTTTGTCCGCTATCATGATTAACCGCTTGAACGATCACATAAATGATAGCGATCACCACAAGGATCCCTCCAATGATTAAAATCGTCGGAAGCAGCTCTAGTACCTTTGAGGCAGGCTTTGGCAGCTCTCTTTGCGGTTTAATATTTGATAATTTATCAGACACTTCATCGTTATACGTACTTGGTACATCTTTACGAAACTCTTCGAACAATTGTTCAGGATTCAGTCCAACGGCTTCGGCATATTGTTTAATAAACGCTCTGACGTAAAATTTACCTGGAATGATATCATAATTTCCTTGTTCTATTGCTAGCAAATAGCGCTTTTGGATTTTGGTAGCCGCCATCAGATCCTCCAGCGACATCCCTTTTTCCTCTCTGGCCTCAACGAGCCGTTTTCCCAATTCAGTCAAAACAAACACCTACCATTACCATATTAAAAATCGAAGCCAGAAAAACCAGAATGATCAAACACTTGTGGTTCTTCAGCGTGCTCGTATGTAATTTCTTCGTCTGCACTATTACGCAATTCAATGATGTAGTCGAAATCATCCATTGTATATTCTGAATTTTGAATAAAGATATCTGGATGCTCTACAACCTTTGTAGCAGGCAGTCTCATAATTTCTCTTAAAAGCTGCAAGTGCTTCTCAGAACCTCTTCTTGTCGACACAATCCCATCAATAATAAAGACGTTATCCGGGCTGTATTCATCTGCAATCAGCTGACTGCGAATGGTCTGTTTCAAAAGAGTCGACGATACAAACAGCCATCTCTTACTTGCACATACACTTGAAGCAACAATTGATTCTGTTTTTCCAACCCGCGGCATTCCGCGAATTCCAATCAATTTATGTCCTTCTTTTTTAAATAATTCAGCCATAAAATCAACAAGTAGACCAAGCTCGTCCCTTTCAAAACGGAACGTCTTTTTGTCATCCGCATCACGCTGAATGTATCTTCCATGACGAACAGCTAAACGGTCACGAAGTTTTGGCTGTCTTAGTTTCGTTACTTTTATCGTTTCCATTGTATTTAAAATTGATTCAAGGCGCTTAATTTGTTCTGTGTGGTCACAGCGAAGAAGCATGCCGCGTCTTGATACATCAACACCATTAATTGTCACAATATTAATTGAAAGCATCCCCATTAAAGAAGAAATGTCTCCTAAAAGTCCGGGACGGTTCACCTGTATCTCATATTCAAAATACCATTCGAGCTTTGCCAAATGATATTACCCCCTTCATTGTGGCAAATTTTTACCTTCCTTTATCATAAAGCATTTTCACATTTTTAGAAAGCACAATGTTGTGAAACAGTTAAAATAAAAAGAGAGGCACAAACGACCCCTCTTTTTGTTTAGTGCGAGCTATTATTTTCAACCAGTTTGACCATCATATTGGCAATTGCGCGCTGCTCATCTTCTGATGCGACGCTCCAAAGGTCAGCAAGTACTCTTTCTTGCTCATTCTTTGCTTCAACTTCATTAGCCAGGTATCCGCCAATTTCATACGCAAGGTTATTGATAGTATCATCTTTTAAGCCTTTATCCTGCGCATGATTTAAACGGTCTCCTAAAAAGTTTTTCCAATGGTCCCAGTTCTCAAGTACTGACATGTCGATTCCTCCATTCGAAAAGATGAATTACAGCCATAGCTTTTGTCATGGAGCGACGAATTATACACGTTTTTAACAGTACCAGCCGCCATTAACGGATAAAATTTGACCTGTCATATAACTTGACTGCTTTGAGGCGAGAAACCAAATGACATCGGCTATCTCTTCAGGTGCGGCAAGACGGCCGAGCGGAATCTCCTCTTCCATCATCGCAAGGTCTTCTTGTGTGAAGCTTTTCATCATATCAGTTTGAACAGCACCTGGTGAGACTGCATTTGCTCTAATTCCACTTGGGGCAAGCTCTTTGGCAAGCCCTTTAATGAAAGCATTTTGAGCACCCTTGACCATACTATACAGTACTTCACACGAGGCACCGGTTTCCCCCCATATTGAGCTAACTGCAATAATATGACCTGACTTTTTTTGAATCATGGCAGGCAAAATAGATTGGGTAAGCTCATATGGACTTGTCACATGAAGCTGCACCATGCTGGCTAGAACTTCTTTTTCAGTATCTGTCACTAAACCAACATGACTCTTTCCGCTATTTAAAACAACAATATCTGGATCAAGCGGCAGGCGGCTGACAAGTTCTGCTGCTCCGCCTGTTTTCGCTAAATCAGCTTGAACGACGTGCGTTTCTACTTGATATGTTTCTTGGAGATCAGCGGAAAGACGACTAGCCGCTTGTTCATTTTGATGATAATGGAGCATCAGATGGCAGCCTTCTTGGGCAAGCTTTTTGGCTGTCGCCTGCCCAATTCCGCCACTGGCACCAGTAATCAGTGCCCAACGACTCATACTTTGTTCCTACTTTCTTTATGGAATCCTTATTCTTTTCGTTTAAATGGGAACCAATTCGCTGATCCGAACAATTTGACCATCACAGGTACGAACAATGGTAGCACAACGAGTGCATACAATAAAAGCCCTGTGAGAACAAGTGTTGCAATCTGTAAGAGTGACAATACACCTGATGGCAGCATCGCTGCAAATGTTCCTGCCAAAATGACGGCAGCAGACATAATAACAGATCCCATATTTTTCATTGATTCAGTCATGGCAAACTGAATGTCTTTCGTTTTGTATTCATTGAACCGTTCCATTAAGAAAATCGAATAATCGACTCCAAGCGCCATTAAGATGACAAAGCCAAAGAATGGAACAGCCCAGTTGATACCCGGATATCCGAAGAAATGGGTGAAAATAAATTCTGTTACACCAATAGCGGTAAAGTACGTTAAAATCAGCGATCCAACTAAGTAAAGCGGCATCACGAGAGAACGGAAGAGAATCACTAGTATTAAGAAAATACCGATCATCATGTAAAAAACCGTCTTATTGAAGTCTTGGTCTGACAGCTGTTTTAAATCAGCGTTCATACTTGAAACACCAGATACGCCAAATGAAACATCTTTTAGGTTTGTTTCAGGAAGTGCACGTTTGACCGAAGCTTCTACTTGTTTAATTGTTTTCATGGCGTCGTTTCCATATGGATTGTCTTCTAAAATGACGTCAATCTTTGTCATTTTGCGGTCATCCGACATATAGGAATCGAACACTTGCTTGAAAGCTTTATTTTTTAGGACATCTTTTGGAATAAACCAACCGGCCATGTCTTGATCTGGTGCGTTTTTCAGTTCATCTAAGTAGTCTCCTGCACCCATTAAACCGTTTGAAATTTTCTCAAGTCCGTCGACACTTTTGTTTAGACCATCTGTCAGCTTGGTCAGATCGTCACCAAAGCCGCCAATTTTTTCTTTCATTTGTTTTTGACCATGAATGATGTCGCCGGCTCCATTTGCAAGTTTAGGCATACTATCAGCTAACTGCCCTTGGCCTTTAGACGTTTGATCTAGCCCGTTTTCAATGGCTTCTAAGCCAGCAATCAGCTCATCAATTTGATTTGTAAACACTTTTTGCTGCTCTGAAGCTTTTGCGATAAAAGCATCTGCTGCTTCAAGCTGTTTTTTTGCTTCTTTTGCTTGTTTTGCATAGCTGTCAGCCTGTTTGGCTCCTTCTTGCAAGGTAGTAGAAAGTTCCTTATATGAAGCTTTGATGGCTTGATATGATTGGTTTTCTTTCACTTGCGGAATTTGCTGCTCAAGTGTACTGAACTGTTTATTCGCTTGACTGATCAAAGCTTTCACATCCGCTGCGGCAGAGGATGACGTATCGACTTGTGCCAATGCTGCTTTTAATTCTTTGGAAATGCTTTTATACAGTGCCACTTGCTGATTCACTTGTGCGACTTGATCTGTTAATTCTTTTTTCGCACCCTTTATTCTTTCTTTAATTTCAGAAACACCTTTTTTGTTTTGATCAATTCCGTTTTGCAGATCTCTCATCGTTTTTTCGACGTTTTGAATACCTGATTTTACGGATTCGGTTCCAGAAATCAATTTGTTAATGCCTTTTCCAGATGCTTTAATTTGTGGTGTTTGATCCTCGATGGACTTACTCATGGTTGTAAGAGCATCTTGGATCTTTTTCAACCCTTCGTTACTTTTATCAAGCCCGCTATTTAGCTCTTTGGCTTGAGATTTCACGTACAGATCATTCAGTCCTTTTCCAACAGGACGTGTTGCACTTCTTACTTTACTCACGCCATCTGTTTGTTCAATCGCACGACTGAGTTTTTCAACAGCAATCAGACCTTCGTTATTGTCTAAAAGATCGGATGATTTCACGACAACGGTTGCTGGAAGGGCTTCACCTGGTCCAAATTTGTCAGAGATCGTATTAAATGCATTGACGGATTCGTATTTATTGCCGATTTCGTCTAGGTTGTTATATGAAAGTGTTCCTTTATACATAAGAATCGCTGGAAGGGTAATAATTGCAACGATTAGCAAGCTGAGAAGTGGTTTCTTAAATGAAAAACGACCGGCTGTTTCCCACATTTTCGATTGCGGGTGGGCAATATCGCCTTTGATCGGCCAAAATAACACTTTTCCTAAAACCGCCATAAAGAATGGAACGACAGTGAGCAGTGCCACAATTAACACGGCGACACCAACCGCCACGGCTACAGCTGATTTATACAGTTGGAATTCGGCTAAACCGATACATGTAAAACCAATGAGGACAGCAATTCCGCTGAATAAAACGGTTTTACCTGCCGTCTTATATGTTGTAATAATCGCCTCAATCTTATCTTTTCCGTGAGATAGTTCTTCTTTAAACCGGCTTAGCAACAGGATGCAGTAGTCGGTTCCAATCCCAAACATGATGGCGACCATAAAAATTTGGGTAAAGGTCGAGAGCGGAAAATCAACATACTTTACTAGGTAAGCCACAATGGATTGACTGACCAAATAGGAAAGCGCCACGGCCACTAAAGGAACGAACGGTGCCACTGCGGATCTAAAGACAAGCACAAGAACAATTAAAATAAACCCTATTGTAATGAATTCCGTTTTTTTCAGACCTTCTTGTGAGCTTGTGATGACATCATCGTCGATTAGCGGCTGCCCTGTCATTTCAAATTTCAGGTTCAGGCTCTTAAGCTTTTCATTGACTCTTTCTTTAAAATCGGATGCTTTGATTTTGTTCGAGTCGTATGTAACTGGAACAAGAAGTGTTGTTTGATCTTTAGAGAGCATCTGTTTTTTAATATCTTTGTTTGCATCAAAATAAGAAGTGATGTCTTCAACATGGAGATCTTGATCCTTTTCTAAAATCTCCATCGCTTTCTTTAAAGAGGCTTCTCTTTCTTTGACAATATCCTTTCCTTGAAAGACAATGACGATCGATTTTTCCGTATCCCCATTTTCAGACATGTTCTTTAATAATTGATCGGCGTAGGAAGAGGGATAACCATCTGGAACAGAAATCTGCCCTTTTTCTTTTGTTAATTGCGCCATATTAGGGGCGGTGATTAATAATACAGCCGCTAGTACGACCCAAAGGATCGTGATCAGCCATCTACCCTTTATGATTGCTCTCATTACTATGTTGTGCCTCCTCTTCGATGATAATTTGATAAATCTTTTCATATGTTTGAATAAATGATTCGATTTCTTTTTCATCAAATTTTTCTAAATATGACCGAACAAGATCCTGAAGCTGCTTTTCCATTCGGCTGACCACTTCTTTTCCTTCGGGTGTCACATAAAGATGAACGTTTCTTCGATCAGCTTGATCATGCTCTCGATAAATATAATCTTTATTAAAAAGACGATTGGTCATGGATGTCACAGCACTTTTGTTGACATTACATTCGATGGCAAGGTCTGTTGATGTACATCCTGGGTGTAAATTGATGTATCGAAGCGAGTAATATTGATCAAGTGTCAGTTCTTTATCGAGCTTTTCCGTGATCATACTCGATACTTTTTTTTCCATCATGAGATAGACGTCCGCATATCTCTGGATGAGCTGGGCAATTTTATTTTGTACCATATGCTGCTCCTTTAGTTTGATTGTTTAACTATTAAAGAGTTTAACTAATTACTGAAACAATTGTCAATCAATATCTTCGCATATAAAGCGCTTTCTTTAGCTGGACACAAAAAAGACAAACTCTTATACGTTGAGTTTGTCTTTTTTCGTTTTATTTTGTTTTCGGTACGACTTTAAAAACTGACATTCGTTCTTCATCAATTTCTTCGTCTAAGATTTGCTGAATATCTGTTAATTGGATTTGCTCCAGTACTGGCACGACATCAAATAAGCTCATTTCTAAGAATGCGTATCGAGTGAATTGATTGGCGATGTACTCCGGGGAGTTCATTGCTTTTAAAAAGCTGCCAATTTTTTTCTTGCGAGCAAGTTCAATCTTTTCTTCTGTGATCAGGCTTTTTGCTTGAAGAAGCGTTTCTTTTAATTCATCTGCGAGTTGATCAGGGTCATTTGTATCTCCACCAACTGAAGTGAAGCCAAAACCGCCTTCTTCCGTATAATCGTAGCTGAAGGTCTCATCAATTAAGCCTTTTTCATACATCTGTTCATATTGTAAGGAGCTTTTACCAAACAGCGTCTCTAAAATGAGATTCATTCCGAGCTCATGTTTTAACAGTTCATTGCCTTTTTTATGAGGATTCTTTGTTTTTAATCCAAACATACATTTTGAGCCTTGTACGTTCATTGGAAGTTCGTATTCTTTTCGGTACACACCTTCAGGCTCATTGATGTCTTTTCGTTTGATCTCTGGCTGGTCTGTAAATGGCTTTTTCGCCTGATTCGCTCGAACTTGATCTAATATTTGCTTCGGATCAACGGGACCGACAACAAATAGAAGCATATTGCTTGGGTGATAGAACGTTTCATAGCATTCATACAAATGATCTTTTGTAATCGGAGCGATGCTTTCTACTGTTCCAGCTATATCAATTCTCACAGGATGCTCTTGATATAGATTTTCAATCAAACCGAAGAATAAACGCCAGTCGGGATTGTCATCATACATGTTAATCTCTTGACCAATGATGCCCTTTTCTTTTTCGACTGTTTTTTCAGTAAAATAAGGTTCTTGCACAAAATCAATGAGTGTCTCAAGGTTTTGTTCGACATTTGAGGTGCTTGAGAATAAGTAAGCTGTTCTCGTAAATGTCGTAAAAGCATTTGCGGATGCTCCTTGTTTACTAAATGTATGAAACACATCTCCATCTTCTTTTTCAAACAGCTTGTGCTCTAAGAAATGGGCAATTCCATCAGGCACTCGGATCATGTCTTCTTTGCCAAGCGGCACAAATTCATTGTCGACAGAGCCGTATTTTGTTGTAAAGGTTGCATAGGTTTTGTTAAACCCTTGCTTTGGCAGTACATAGACGTCAAGTCCGCTCTCCATTTTTTCGTGATAGACCGTTTCTTGCAGCTGGTCGAATTGAATTGTTTTCACTGTCATGAAGCACCCTCCGTTCCTTTAAGAAAATAGGTCGTATCCCATTCGATTTTTTGACCCACTTTGATGATGTCCTCTTTTGTCACTCTGTCTAACGCTTCTAAAAAGGAATCGAGGCTCTCCCCTGTTGGCACGACGGCATGCTGATATAAGTATTCCGCTGTTCCATAAGACGTATCAATGGTTTCGAGTAGCTGATTTTTGACGACAGCCTTTGTCTGTTCAATTGCTTCATCAGAAAAATCGCCTTTTTGCATGGCATCAAATTGTTCTTTGATGATGTCTACTGCCTGCTGATAGTTGCCGACTTCAATTCCTGACATGACCATCATCAAACCTTTAAAGCTCTCAAGTCTAGAAACAGCATAGTACGCAAGACTTGCTTTTTCCCGCACATTGATAAATAGCTTTGAATGAGAGAAGCCGCCGAATATGCCATTAAACAAATGCAGCGCCGGATAATCTTCATCTGCTATCGTTGTATGTGTGCGAAAGCCAATGTTCAGCTTTCCTTGTTTTACGTCCTCTTCATCAATGACTTCTTTTGGCTCTATTTGTGATCTTGATGATTCGGTATTTTGTTTGACCGGCTCTCTTTCACTTGTTTTAAAGTATTGCGAGACCATTCGATTGATATCTTGTTCATCAACGTCTCCCACAACATAGAGATCCAGCTGGTTGGACTGAAGTGCATGCTCGTATGCTTTAAAGAGCGCTTCTGCCGTAATCGCTTCGACGTCTTCCATTTCACCATTGACGTGCAGTGCATATGGCTCACCTTTACACATTTCCTGTACAAGTCTTAAGTTTGAATAGCGCATTTTGTCATCATAAACGGCTTGAATGCGCTGTTTCAATGTTCGCTTTTCTTGCTCAACGTACAATTCATGAAATACTCCGTTTTCCACGTACGGGTGGAATAAAAGTTCAGAAAGTAAGGCAATCCCTTTTTCTAATAAAGGGGTTTGATCCTTTAAATATTTTTCATTCGCCATTTCTAGACGGAAGGTAATGATGTGATTTTCACCTTTTTTCGCCATGTCTGCGGAAACGGTCGCCCCATAGAGCTCGTCGAAATAAGCACGAAGCTCTCCCGTTTTCGGCATTTTTTCTGTTCCTCTTAAAAGCACATGCGGGAAAAGGGAACGCATGGTGACGTCATCTTTGGATAAAGGCGCAAGCATTTTAAAAAGGATCGTCACGGTTTTAAATTTTTCTGTTTTGACAATATGAGTATGAAGACCAGGTGTATCAAATGTCTTCTCTTGTAAGTACGTCATGAGAAACCTCCTTTGTTCATCCTATTTATTATGTATTAGAACATAGCTGATATATACGTGAAACAGCCATTTAATAGTCATTATATCAATCAGAGGAAAGGATAGGAAATAAAAACGCCTCTGCTAAAAGCAGAGACGCAGGTTGTTATTTCATTCTAAACGGCCACCAATTCCATTTTCCAAAGATGCGAACCATGACCGGGATAAAGAGTGGTAGAACAACAAAAGCATATAATAAAAGTCCAATGAGTACGACCGTTGCAATTTCAACTAATGATAATACACCCGATGGCAGCATCGCAGCAAAAGTACCCGCTAAAATAGCAACTGCTGAAATAATGACGGACCCCATATTTCTCATCGCTGATATCATGGATGCTTGAACATGCTCTCCCTTCCATTCATTAAAGCGATCCATCAGGAAGATCGAATAATCAATGCCAAGGGTCACAAGGATCACAAAGCTGAAAAATGGAACAGCCCAGCTGACACCATCGTAGCCAAAGAATGTTTTGAAAATCCATTCTGTTAAGCCAATGGATGTAAAATACGTTAATATGAGTGAAAGTGTTAAGTATATCGGCATGACGATTGACCTTAGTAATAAAACTAAAATAATAAAGATACCAATTAACATGAAAATAACCGTTCTGATAAAGTCACCGTCTGACGTTTCTTTTAAGTCAACATTTAAACTGGAGATACCAGATACACCGTAATTGGCATTTTTCAAACCACTTACAGGTAAATATTGATCAAGGGTTTCTTCGATTTTTGCTACACCTTTCATTGCTTCATTGCTGTATGGATTTACGTTTAATATCACTTCAAAGGTTGTTAATTTACGATCTGGGGACATATACGTATTAAATATTTTCTTAAACTCATGGCGTTTCAGTACTTCTTCTGGTATAAACCAGCCCGTTACTTCTTCATCTGGTGCTTCCTGAAGCTGTTTTAAGTAGCTGTCCGCCTCGGTAAAGCCGCTTTTTACTTGCTCAAGTCCGGAAATACTTTCATCTAATCCATCTGTTAATAGTGATAGTTTAGATGATAGCTGGTTAAACCCTTTTTTCACGGCTTTTTGGCCATCTGTCAGCTGATCTGCGCCATCTTCAATTTTAGGCATTTCTTTGATGAGCTGTTTTTGGCCTTTGTTCGTTTCATCAAGACCATCATAAATTTGATCTAGACCTGTCATCAGCGCCTTTACTTGTTGTTTGATTTCTTTTTGCTTGCTTGCGAACGTTTGAATGACTTGATCTGCTTTCTTGATCTTTTGTTTAAAGGCAGATGCTTCCTCTTCATAGACGCTCATTTGCTCTCCAGCTTGATCGAGCATTCCTTTTGTGTCTTTGAATACTTTTTTGATTTCTTTATATTCATTCATATCTTTGATTTCTGGAAGCCGGTTTTCAAGCCCTTCAAATGATACGTTTTCATAGGATTGTTTCACTTTTTTAATCGTTGTCATCAGCTGCTCATTTGATGTTGCGTGACCTTCCAGTGTGCTTACGACTCGTTCAAGATCTTGAATCATGGTTTCACTTCTGCGGTATTCTTGCTCTAATTCTTTTTTCGCTTGTTTGATTTCAGTGCGAATGGTTCCTACGCCCTCTTTACTGCGCCTCACACCATCCTCTAAAGAAATGAGTGATTTCCTCACTTCTCCGATACCGCCTTTGATGGCTTTTGTCCCATCAATCAATTGATCAATCCCTTTAGCGGATTCTTCAATTTTTGGTTTTTGTTTGAGAAGTGCGAAGTTTGTTTCGGTCAAGCCATCTGTAATTTTCCCGATGCCCTCGTGACCTTTCCCAAGCTCTCCTCCTAGTTCTTTCGCTTGAGAGGTAACGTAGAGCTGACTTAACCCATCTCCAACTGGGCGAGTGACACTGCGAACCGCTTTCACTTCCTCAATGTCATTTAACTTACGGGTCAGTTTTTCAATCATGACAATCTTTTCTTGATTATCGAGCTCATTGTCACTTTCGACAAGCACATTCAGCGGCAGCGCTTCACCAAAGCCAAATTGCTCAGATATCGTATTAAATGCAGACACTGACTCATACTTTGTCCCAATCTCATTTAAACTATTATAAGAAAGAGTGCCGTCATACATCAGAATCGGAGGAACAGTGATGAGTGCAACTACACCTAAGCTGATGAGCGGTCTTTTAAATGAAAAGCGCCCAGCCCATTCCCAAATCTTACTTTGTGGATGACGAATGTTTTCTCTTTTAGACGGCCAAAAAAGGGATTTTCCGAAAACCGACATAAAAAAAGGAACGATTGTGACAAGTGCAATGAGCAGGATGCCAACGCCTACGGCAACGCTGACGGCTGATTGGTACAATTGGAATTTTGCGAAACCAATACTTGAGAAGCCGACTAACACAGCTAAGCCGCTGAAAAAGACTGTTTTCCCTGCACATTGATACGTGATGATAATCGATTCTTTGACATCACGCCCCTGACCAATCTCCTCTTTAAAACGGCTTAAAAGTAATATACAATAATCCGTTCCTATACCGAACATAATAGCTACCATAAAAATCTGAGTGAAATTAGAAATAGGAAATGGTGTATATTCTACGAGAAAAGCCACAATACACCGGCTGACAGCATAAGAAATGCCAATCGTAATAAGCGGAACAACAGGTGCCAGTATCGATCTGAATACAATTATTAAAATAAAGAAAATAAAAATCATCGTGATAAGTTCAGTTTTCTTCAGACCTTGTTGAGAGCTTTTAATGACATCTGAGTCCACAAATTTTTGACCTGTCATTTCATATGAGACGTTGTAGGGCTTTAAAACTTCCTCAATTCGTTCTTTAACCTTCACAGCTTTTGTTTCGTAGTGGTCGAATTTGAATGGAACAAGAAGTGTACTTTTATCCTTTGATAAAAGTTGTTTTTGAATGTCACGATCTACATGAAAATACGAAGTAATTCCGTCAATGTGGAGTTCTGGGGCATGTGTCATGAGTGCAGCTAAAGCCTTTTTTAATTCCTGCTCTTTGGCAGGGAACAAATGTTGTTCGGAGAATACAATCACACCAGTATCTTTTTTCCCATTATGATCTGAAAGCTTATCCAATAAGTGAAGTGCCTCAGCTGTTGGTGTCCCCTCTGGAACCTTTAACTGCCCTTTTTCTCTTGTTAATTCCTCTAAATCGGGCGCAGTAATAAACAGAATCACAGCTGTTATCATCCACACCATTAATACAATCCATCTTGCTTTAATTATTTGCAACATAGCTGCTTCAAGCTCCTTCTAGTTCATCAATCAATTTGCTGTTTTTGAGCGTGTCTGAAGTGCTGACTTCGTCTCCTTCAACGTGCTAATGGCAGGATGACCTATTCAATTGTCCTTTCGTGTTGAAGAAACGCATATCCATCATCAGCCACGAGCTCAATTTCTGCCTTAAAACAAAGACAGAAAATGAATGTTTTTGAACACCTCCTATTTGGGATAATTTAAAAGATATTACTATACATTAGTTTAACTATCAAAATTTTACATGTCAATTTATAAAAAAGAAAAAAGATGGCAAAATACCGTCTTTTTTCTATGTTTAAACCGTTTTCAATTGTTCACTTTCATCCTTTTCATCTGGCTGGATGAAAAAGAGGACCAAAAATAATGAAATGAGACTACATATGGTCGATAGAATAAAAACGATGGCGTCTCCTTTATCCATAAGAAATGCGTAAATTGGAGGTCCTAAAGCAACACCGATAAAACGCATACTGCTATAAAATGACGTAATGGTTCCGCACTGCTCTTTTTCAATCCCTTCTGTTATCAACGCATCAAGTGCTGGAAGCACAATGCCAATTCCTACGCCGCCAATACTTAAGCAGACAAACAACACGTAAAAACTGTGATTCCACCATAAAAATATATACGAAAGTGATAAAAGAGCCATACCAACGATGAGAAATATCCTCATTTTCCCCTTTTCTTTCCCGATTGTTTTCCCCGCAATATACGAGCTGATTGATAAGAAAAGGAGCGGGATACTTAGCAGCAAGCCTTTTTTGACACCCGTTATTTGATACGCTGCCTCTAGGTTATCTGATAAATAAAAGAGCACGCCAAAAAGAAGAAACATAATAAAACCGCCAATAGCAAAAATGGCATAAAGCCAGCGTCCCTCATGTTTAAAAATCGTCTTTGTTGATTTTAAAAACTCTTTAAATGTAGGCGGATCTTCCTCTTTCTTTGCGGATTCAACCATCAACAGAACCATCACAAAACTGATGATTGAAAAGAATGGAATGAACCAAAACGGCACAAACCAAAACCAAGAAGCGAGAAGTGCCCCAATAATAGGACTGAGTACCTTTCCAGCTGTGTTAGAGGTTTCGATTGCTCCAAGTCCCGCACTTACCTCTTCATCATCGTGAAACAAATCGCCAATAAACGGCATGACGACAGGTGCTGCTCCAGCTGAACCAACACCTTGAAGGACCCTGCCAAATAGAATCCACATGTACGGTTCTTTCATGATGGTTGAGGCAACAGCTGCAACAGCTCCTCCAAGCCCTGCGATTAAAAGACATGGTAAAAGTACCTTTTTCCGCCCAATTCGGTCAGATAAATAACCGGCAATCGGAATACACAAAATCGCCACAACGGAGTATACCGTAATAATGAGTGACACTTGAAAGGAAGTGATGGAGAGTTTCTTTTCTATCTCTGGTAATACGGGTATTAGCATCGAGTTCCCAAGCGTCATGATTAGAGGCACTGATGATAATGCAATAATATTCTTTTTACTGACTGTTTTCTCGCCCAACATCATTCACCCAATTCTATATACTGTTACGTATTAGTGTGGCATGTTTCACAAGTTTTATGTATAGACAAACAAAAAGCAACCGCCTATGGAAGCGACTGCTTTGTTAAAATCGTTTACGTATGACATGGAAACTGAATTTATCCGCTCGAAAATAATTGAGCGAGTATAAGACCGGCTGATCATCTTGATCATAGTGCATTTGTTTCAGTAATAGTAACGCTGTTTCTGGGTCACATTCTAATATCGGTGAAACCTGATCGTGATAACCAATCGGTTCGATGTCTGCCACTGCATATTTAATTCCGCTGTGCGGTTCTCTGCCAAACAGCTCAAAAAGCGACTCTTCCTCGTGAGTAAAAGAAGCGGGAAGATGTTTAACCGGAATTTTATCTAAACAATAGACGACTGGCTGTCCATCTGCTGTTCGAACGCGTTCCATTGAAAAAACCTTCTCGGATTCATCACACTGAAAACGAATGACATCATTCTCCGTCGGCTCCCCTTCTTGTGAGGACAAAAAGATGGTACCTGGCGTCATATTGACCTGTTCAATCATTTTTGTAACACTTGTCAGCTGTTCAATGCCAGTAGAAAAAAGCGGTCTTGAGTTGACGAAAGTCCCCACACCATGCCTTCTTATTAAATATTTCTCTTCTTCTAATATACGAAGGGCTTCACGAAGTGTCGCTCTGCTCACGCCTAAAAGCTTTGAGAGCTCAAATTCAGAAGGCAGCTTTTCCTTTTCGGCATATACGCCTGTTTGAATATCTTCTTTAATACGGTCAATCACTTTCAAATATAAATGGCGATTGTCTGTTTTGGTCGACATGTTTTCCCTCCGTCTAATCAATGCAAATGATAAGATGAGAAATCTCTATTCCGAGATAAGATGAACATAACTATATCATGTTTTTGCAAATAAATAAATAGTCTGACATCCAGTTAACATAATCAATATATCGTTAACTTTTTGTTAGGAAAGCTCTCTTCGAATTATGAAGAGAGCTCGTCATGTTGTTCTTTTGAAAGGAGGACTTCTCTCGGTTTACTTCCTTCATATGGTCCGACAACCCCGCGCTCTTCCATTGCGTCAATAAGACGTGCAGCACGAGTATAACCGATGCGGAACCTCCTTTGTAGCATAGAAACAGAGGCCGTCTGCATACCAATGATCAGTTCAACTGCTTCATCATATAAGTCGTCGTCCACAGCCCCAAGCTGATCTTGCGTTTCTTCACTTGGGATCATTTCTTCTTGATATTGTGCTTTTTGCTGTGTGATGACATGATCAACGACATGTTCCACTTCTTCATCTGATAAAAAGGCACCTTGTACACGAACTGGTTTGTTCGCACCGACAGGTAAAAACAACATATCCCCTCTGCCCAACAATTTTTCTGCGCCTCCCATATCAAGAATGGTCCTTGAATCGGTTTGTGACGATACGCTAAATGCAATACGAGATGGAATATTGGCTTTAATGACACCAGTAATGACATCAACCGAAGGTCTCTGTGTGGCGATAATTAAATGAATCCCTGCAGCACGTGCCATTTGAGAAAGCCTTGTAATGGAATCTTCCACATCAGAGGAAGCAACCATCATTAAATCAGCAAGCTCGTCTACAATGACGACAATATAAGGGAGTTCTGGTTGCTTCGCTTCTTCTGATTGATTCATTCGTTTAATGTAATCATTGTACCCTTCAATATTTCTTGTACCCGTATGAGAAAACAATTCATAACGGCGCTCCATTTCACTCACCACTTTTTTAAGTGCCTGTGAGGCTTTTTTAGGATCGGTTACAACTGGAGCCAACAGATGCGGGATGCCGTTATAAACATTTAATTCAACCATTTTCGGGTCAATCATCATCATCTTCACTTCATGAGGTTTTGCTCTCATGAGAATACTTGTGATAATGCCATTGATACATACGCTTTTTCCGCTTCCTGTCGAGCCAGCCACAAGTAAATGCGGCATTTTGTTCATTTCAGCCAGCACAGCTTCACCAGAAATATTTCGGCCCAGTCCGATGAGCAGCTTGGCATTTGGGCGGTCATTTTGTTTCGATTCTAAAACCTCTTTTAAAGAAACCATCGCAATTTCTGCGTTGGGCACTTCAATTCCGATGGCGGATTTACCAGGAATCGGCGCCTCAATTCGAATGTCTTTTGCTGCTAATGCAAGGGCTAAATCATCACTCAAGTTGACGATCTTACTTACCTTCACGCCGACATCAGGGTATACTTCATATTTTGTGACGGCCGGACCTAAATGAACTTGTGTCACTTTTGCTTTTACACCGAAGCTTTGGAAGGTCTTTTCAAGCTTTCTTGCATTTTCATAAATATTCTTCTTATCTGTTTGCTGACCTGAATGCTGCGGCTCAGCTAAAATATCAAGCGATGGCAGCTCATAATCCTTATTTTCAAGCTCCGTAAACGTCATAGGCGGAGCTTCTTTCGGTTCATCCCCTGTATCATGAGACGGAGTGCCTTGTACAGTTTCTTGAAGAGGATCTGGCTCATTGACCGGCTGATCTTTTTGAACTTGCGGTGTGAGCATGTCATCTCGATCAGCAAAACTTGAAATAATCGGCTGACGATTGTCAGAAGCCTGCTCTTCTTCCTCGATCAAGATTTGATCATGATCTTCTTCGGCCTCTTCTTGCAAGCGTGAACGTTTTTTCTTTTCACTTGTTCTCTGCGCAGGTGCATTCTTTTTCGCCTGCCTTATGCCTTTCATATCTTCAATAAATGCTTTCCACTGCTTCACCAAAAATTGTGATACAGGCAGCGTCACTTTTTTGACCATTTCTTGCAGTGACCGGTTTGTGATCAGAACAATGCCGATCAGCATTAGCACAATGGCCATGATTTGCGACCCTGCTTGTGCAAACAAGAAATAGGAGGCCGCAAATAATACAGCACCGATCATACCGCCTCCTAAATCGGGCGAGCCTGTCTCACCTTTCATATCCATTAAGAATAACTCAAACGTATTTCTGATTACACTTTGAGAGCCTATCACGCCTGCAGCTGAAAGATGCTGAAAAAGCTTCACATGGGACAAAAGCAAGATACTCGCAATGATGCAGTATAAACCTGCTTTTCTTCTTGTCAGTAAATCAGGAATTTGTTTTTTCCAAAAGATCGTCACACCAAAAAGAAATAATCCGATAAGGCAGAGAATAAACCATTCACCTGCAAAGAATCGGAATAGATGTACAAAGGTTTGTCCAACTACACCTAGCTGTAAAATGGCAATGATCGCTATGGCAATACAGACTAACCCATTTAGTTCATATTTCAGTTTTAGCTGTTTATTTTGTTTTTTTCTTGTTTTACGTTTTCTCTTTTTCGCCATACTCATCACCTTACTACAAAAGAAAATATAACCTACGAAAAGATCAGAAAGAAAGCAGCCTGGTTTTGGCTGCATCTTGTTGTAAGTTTTCCCTTTATTATAGCATAGAATCATTCATATGAGTCGGTTTGATTGGTGCCTAAATGTAACTTCAATCGCTTACCTGGTGCAAGCTCCTGATTCAAAAAGTCCATTGGATTCGTACTCATTACTTGAACGATTTCCGCTTCATCTTCTTTCATTTCAACCATCACTGGCACGCCCTGAATGTTTACCTGCTGGAGTTTGCGTTCTCCTTGTTCCTCAGCGTAAATGGCTTCATAAGGCATAGGTGTATATAAAATCATTGGATCAGCCCCTCGTTTTGTGCTGCCCGTTCTCCAATAAGCTCGTTCAGCTTTTTAATCGCTTGTCCAACGCCGCCGACTTCATGCATCAGTCCGTATTCAGCCGCCTCATGGCCAACGACATTTGTCCCGATGTCTCTTGTTAGATTGCCTTTAGAGAACATAAGCTCTTTAAATTTCTCTTCTGTAATGTTTGAGTGACTCGTGACAAAGTTAATGACTCTTTCCTGCATTTTATCTAAGTATTCAAAGGTTTGTGGAACACCGATGACTAGACCGGTTAAGCGTACAGGGTGAATGGTCATCGTTGCTGTTTCGGCAATGTATGAATAATCACACGATACGGCGATTGGGACCCCAATAGAGTGGCCTCCGCCAAGCACAATGGATACAGTTGGTTTGGATAAAGAAGCGAGCATTTCCGCAATAGCTAGTCCTGCTTCTACGTCTCCGCCCACTGTATTTAAAATGATTAGAAGTCCTTCAATTTTTGGGTTTTGTTCAACTGCTACGATTTGTGGAATGACATGTTCGTATTTGGTTGTTTTATTTTGTGGCGGCAGCTGCATGTGCCCTTCAATTTGTCCAATAATAGTCAGGCAATGTATGTTTGTATCTTGTGACAACTGCGGGACGGCTGTTTCACCAAGCTGTTGTATTTTGCTCATAATGCTATCTTTTTCTTCTGGTTTTCGCTCAGGCTGCTGTTCATTCTGTTCGTCCATTTGTCTCCATCCTTTCCTAAAAACTCTCCTCCTATTATGAACAAGATCGCCACATTCCATCCGCATTCATCATGTCACATCAAAAAAGCCCAAAGAGCTTGTGCTCTTTGGACTTTTCTCATCACACTTCCATAATAATTGGAATGATCATTGGCTTACGTTTTGTTTTTTCATATAGGAATTGATTTAGTACATCGCGCATGGATTGTTTCAGTGTTGACCATTCAACAATTGAGTTTTCCGTTTGCTCTTTCACAATCCCTTTGACCATTTCTGTTGCTTTCACAATCAGCTCTTCGGATTCTCTTACATAAACAAATCCTCTTGTGATGATCTCAGGTCCAGAAATTAATTGTTTCTTTTGTTTATCGAGCGTAATGACCACTATTAAGATGCCATCTTGAGACAATAGTCGTCTATCACGTAAGACAATATTCCCGATATCACCAACACCAAGACCGTCGATCAAAATGTTCCCTTGATGCACTTTTTCACCGATCTTTACGTTTTGTCCTCTAAATTCCACAACATCCCCTTTATCAATTAAGAAAATGTCGCTTCGTTTCATTCCTACTTCTTCAGCAATACGAGAATGTGCTTTTTGCATGCGATATTCGCCGTTTACTGGAATTAAATACTTTGGCTTCAGTAAGTTCAGCATGAGCTTTAACTCTTCTTGACAGCCATGTCCAGATACATGCACACGTTTTTGAGCAAAAATCACTTGTGCTCCGCTTCTTGTAAGGAAATCCACCGTTTTTGAATAGGTGAGTTCTTGTCCTGGAAGAGGTGTAGACGCAATCACAACCGTGTCATCTTTTTCAATATGAAGCTGTTTGTGATTTTGTTTCGCCATTTTTGTTAAAGCAGCGAGAGGCTCACCGTGGCTTCCTGCTGTGAGAATGACCACACTGTTTTTCGCCATTTTTTTCACTTCTTGGACTGGAACAAATAATTCTTCGTCTGCTGTCACATAACCAAGTTTGATCGCAAGCTGAAGAGTTGTCATCATATTTTTCCCTGCTACTGCAAGCTTACGGCCATTTTGGTTTGTGGCATTAATGATTTGCTGTACACGGTTAATATTTGATGAAGATACAGCGACAATCACACGATTTTCAGCATTGTACATCGCATTTGAGATTTCGTCTTGGACGAGCGCCTCAGAAGGTGTATAGCCTGGTTTTTCAGCATTTGCACTGTCTGAAAGAAGTGCTAAAACGCCATTGTTTCCAATTTTCGCAATCTCTCCGATGTCACAGGCTTGGTTAAGCGCTGGGGTTTGATCAAATTTAAAATCACCTGTGCATACGATTGAACCAAGAGATGTTTTGAAGCTGATTCCGACTGAATCAGGAATACTGTGATTCGTTCTAAAGAATGATACCTTTGTTGTTTCAAATGTAATGACTGACTTTGCATGAACCTCTCGCAAATCAGCTTTTTGATTGAAGCCGTATTGCTTTAACTTTTCTCGAAGTAACGCAAGGGTCAGCTTCGTGCCGTAAACTGGTACAGACAATTTGCTTAAGCAATGGAATACGCCTCCGATTGCTTCATCATGTCCGTGGGTAAGAAAAATTGCTTTCACCCGATCAGCTCGTTCTGTTAAATAAGAGATATCAGGAATGACCACGTCAATGCCTAGCATTTCGTTTTCTGGATGCATGAGTCCTGCATCTACAACATATATGTCGGAATCAATCTCAATGACATATAAGTTTTTCCCGATTTCTCCAACGCCTCCCAGTGCAATAATTCTTACGTTCTCTGTATTTTTCTTTTTCAAAATTCTTATCCTCCTAGTCTCAAGCCCGTCCATCATCGCTTAATGCTATTATAACTGAATCTAATTTTAGAAAACAAGATGAAGTCACATTTTAAGAAAGTGTTTATGTATAAAAAACGGTCATACTCAGGGACATCTGAGAATGACCGCTTACGAATTTTTTTGTTTTGATCAGCTGTTTAATACGCTGCTTAGATTCAGTCTCTCTTCTTCTGATAAAGGTAAAAGCGGGAGTCGAACGGATCCGACATCTAATCCTTTCAGCTGAAGAGCTGTTTTGACAGGCGTTGGATTTGGCGCTGAGAACAGCTGGTTCATGATCGGCACCAGCTTTTGATGAATCAATGCCGCATTCGCTGTTTGTCCTGAAGCGTAGCTTTTTAGCATTTGCTGCATATCAAGGCCTACGATATGAGAAGCCACTGAGACGACTCCTTTTGCACCAACCGCAACCGCAGGAAGCGTTAAGCTGTCGTCACCAGAGTAAACGTCAAAATCTTCTGGTGTCTCTGCAATGATTTTTGTCATGGCATCTAGATCACCGCTTGCTTCTTTGATTGCGACAATGTTCGGTATTTGCGCAAGCTTAATCGTTGTTTCTGGTGCTAATGAAGCAACCGTTCTTCCTGGTACATTGTAAAGCATGACAGGAAGAGATGTAGACTCGGCAATTGCTTTAAAGTGTGCATACATGCCTTCCTGTGATGGCTTGTTGTAGTAAGGTACGACAAGCATCACTGCATCAACGCCCGCTTCTTCTGCTTTTTTCGTTAGTTTAATAGACGCATTTGTGTTATTACTGCCTGTTCCTGCAATGATTTTACAACGACCATTTGCTAATTTCACCGATTGCTGAAAAAGAGCGACTTTTTCTTCAGTCGATAAAGTTGGCGATTCGCCTGTTGTCCCTGCAACGACTAAAGAGTCACTGCCGTTTTTTAACAAGTAATCAATGAGAATTGATAGCTTTTGGAAATCAATGTTGCCCTTTTTATCAAAAGGTGTAATCATAGCTGTTGCGATATTTCCGAAATTCATTTTTTTCACCTCATCATGATTCAATCACATTTATCTTGAAAGTTCAAACACTTCATGAAGGGCATTAACAGCCGCTCTCATGTTTTCTTCGTTCACTAACACCCAAATCGTCGTATGACTGTCAGCGGACTGTAAGATCGGAATATTTTGCTCAGATAGTGCAGATACAATTTTAGATGTGACACCTGGTACACCCATAATGCCTGCTCCAACAGCTGATACCTTTGCACAGTTTGTCGTGACAATCGGCGTATAGCCCAGATCTTTTAGGATCGCCGTTGCCTTTTCAGTCATTGCACCTGTCACCGTATAGACGATTTCGCTCGGTGTAATGTTGAAGAAATCGACACTGATTTGGGCATTTGCCATTGCTTTAAAGACTTCTGTTTGTACGCTGTACTGTCCCTCTTTAGCTGGGACTTTGATTTGTGTGACATCATTGACATGTGCAATACCCGTAATCAGGCGGTCGTACACATCATGACTCATTTTATCTGAGTAGTGTGATGTCACGAGTGTGCCCTCATCATCAGAGTATGTTGAACGGACCCTCATTGGTACTTTTGCTTGCATGGCAATTTCAACAGCTCTAGGGTGAATGACTTTTGCCCCTTGGTATGCGAGGTTACAAATTTCTGTGTATGTCACGACTCTCAATGGTTTTGCATTTTCTACGATACGTGGATCTGCTGTCATGACCCCTTCTACATCTGTAAAAATATCGATGAAATCTGCCTGCAATGCAGCGCCTAACGCAGCAGCTGACGTATCACTGCCGCCTCGTCCGATTGTTGTCACGTCTCCATTTTTTGCAGCGCCTTGGAAACCAGCAACGACAACCACGTCATGCTCTGAAAGTGCCGCCTCAAGACGTTCACACTTCATGTCAATAATTTTCGCATTTGTATGTTCTTTATCTGTCACAAAGCCTGCCTGTGATCCTGTCATCGCAACAGCCTTTAGCCCGTTTTCATTCAGCATACTTGAAAAAACAACAGCTGAAATATTTTCTCCGCAAGACACGAGTAAATCTTTTTCTCGGTTTGTCATATGCTGCGCATTGCCGTAAAGCAGACCTAGCAGCGTATCTGTCGCATAAGGATCGCCTTTTCGTCCCATCGCAGACACGACAACGACCGATTTATAGCCTTTCTCTTTTGCAGATAGGATATGTGCAAGTGCCCTTTTTCTCCCTTGATCATCTTTGACAGATGTACCGCCAAATTTTTGGACAATTATTTTCACTGTTTTCACTCCAAGTTCATTCTGACGTAACAGAAGAGAGCAGGCGAAAGATGCCTAACTCTCTTCTATTCGTCCTCATCATCCATTGAATGTTAAACTAATTTTAATGCTCGTAAGCTTTCTGCAATTTGAACGGAGTTCCATGCAGCGCCTTTTAGCAGGTTATCAGATACAATCCACATATGGAAGCCATTTGGACGATCCAAATCCTTCCGAATGCGGCCGACAAATACGTCGTTTTTACCAACAGCATCTGCAGGCATTGGATAAATTTGCTGAGACGGATCATCTTGTAATGTGATGCCTGGTGCATCTTTTAGGATGGACTTGACGTCATCAACCGTTGCGTCATTTGATTCAAGTTCAACGTAAACCGATTCTGAATGACCCGTTTCAATTGGTAGTCTCACACATGTTGCCGCTACTTCTAGCTCTGGCAAGTGCATGATTTTTTTCGTTTCATTGATCATTTTCATTTCTTCAAATGTATAGCCATTGTCTTGGAATTTATCAATTTGCGGAATCGCATTAAAGGCAATTTGATAAGGCATGACTTCTGGTTTCACATCTTCTTTATTTAAAATGGCTTGCGACTGGCTGTACAGTTCGTCAATGGCTTCATGTCCTGCACCTGATACTGCTTGGTAAGTAGACACAATGACTTTTTTCATGCCATACGCTTGACGAAGCGGTTCTAGCGCCGCCACCATTTGAATCGTTGAACAGTTAGGGTTTGCAATGATCCCTTGATGGTCATGCAAATCTTTTTCGTTTACCTCTGGTACGACAAGAGGGGTATTTTCGTCCATACGAAAAGCACTTGTATTATCGACAACAATTGCACCTCGTTTGACCGCTTCAGGAGCTAGCGCTTTGGAAACATTTCCTCCCGCACTGAATAGTGCAATATTGACCCCTTCAAAACTTTCAGGTGTTGCTTCTTGAACGGTATACTCTTTACCTCTGAATGTCACTTTTGTTCCAGCAGAACGTTTTGAGGATAGTAGAGTAAGTGTATCCATTTCAAAATCTCTGTCAGCTAGTGTTTTTAACATTTGTTGACCGACAGCTCCAGTCGCTCCAACTACAGCTACATGCAATCCTCTTCCCATCAGTAAAACTCCTTCCGACCCATCCATGATTCTTTTCTTTCGGATGGCCATCCTATGACTTTTTACATTTTATTTTACCATAGAAAAGCAAGGCTTGAAGTACCTTTTTTGAATCTTTCATGATTTTCTAGTGAATCTATTATTCGTTTGATCCAATTAAAATGGGCTGAATTTGTCTATGCTGGAGCGCCTCTTCTACTGTTTTCGTCAGTAGATCCATATGCGCTACCATGGAAGTCGGTTTTTTGAATGGATCATCTTGGCCGAATGGAATAAAGAAAATGTTCTTTGTCGACATGAGTCTCATGAGATTTGTACCATTTAAACCTAATGCATCATTGGTGGAAATGCCTAAAACGACAGGGCGATGATTACGAATGGTCGCCTTAGCAGCCATTAAGACTGGACTGTCTGTCAGTGCATTTGCAAATTTCGCCATTGAATTGCCTGTTAAAGGCGCAATGACCATACAATCAAGTGGAAGTTTAGGTCCAAGCGGCTCTGCTTTGACGATTGAGTCAATCGCTTGAAATCCTGTCAGCTTCTCAATCCGCTCAATCCAGTCCGCTCCTTCTCCGAATCTCGTATTCGTATTTTGCACCGTATATGACACGACAGGACGCACTTCTGCCCCTTCTTTCACGAGTGATTCGATTTGCGGAAAAACGGCTTCGTACGTGCAGTGAGAACCTGTTAAACCAAAGCCGATTCTTTTCCCTTTTAGTGTAGTCATGATTCCATCCCCCTTTTTTCCTCCGCAAGTTCACATAAGAGCCCAGATAGCACTTTTGCAATGATCTGCCCGGCTGTCTTTGGTGCCACAATCCCTGGAAGTCCTGGTGCAAGAAGTGCCTTCACTCCATGCTTTTGTGCAAAATCAAAGTCTGTTCCACCTGGGCGGGAGGCGATATCCAAAATGAGTGTCTTTGGTGTCATGCTGACGATGACAGATGAATCTAATACTAAGCTTGGAATCGTATTGATGATGATGTCGACATCCGTTACTTCATCTTTTAAACGGTCCATTGAAAATGGATCAAGTCCCATCTCAAAGGCTCGCGCTAAATGGGCTGTATCCGCAGCACCAACTTTCACTTCCGCACCTAGCGCCCGAAATGTGCGGGCAATGGTGAGCCCTGTTCGACCAAGTCCGAGAACAGCGACATGTGACCCATGAATCGTATAGTCCGTTTGCTGAATGGCCATCATGATAATCCCTTCAACTGTTGGAATAGAGTTATATATGGCAATATCATCTCGCTCAAACAGCTTCACAAGCTTCCGGTTCACCTGCTTTGCCATATTGTCTAAGTACATATTAGAAATACCTGAGTACAAGGTACAATGTGCAGGGGTTCTTTCTAAATATTTAGCTTCTAGCACGACCTTCTCATTTGAAAAAACGGTGGCAACGACCCCTTCGTCTGTAGCACCTGATACCGGAAGGATCATACTATCCACTTGTTCAAAAGGAAGCTCTGACATTTTCAGCTTTTCAGCACCAATAAATCCATGATCCAGCTGATCAAATCCGACCAAAAACACTTTGGCATGCTGCTGTGACAGCTTGCGAATGATTTCAAGCTGCCTAGCATCTCCCCCGATCACCGCAACCGTTAAACCGCTCAACATACTGACCGTTCACCTTCTTTATTTAAAAAAGTCTGTAATATTTTCCGAATCTCCCTTTCAGCATATGAGGAGAGGATTCAGCCTGTGAACAAATCGGAGAGAGAAAAGAAAAAGAGCACCCTTTTATGATGGGTGCTCTTTTTCTCCGTGCGGCTGAAGTTCTTCAGGCACATCGAGAATGATCATATCTGATCCTATTTTTTGAATGTGATTCCACGGAACGCGGATGTCATTTCCTTGTTTTCGAAAGCCAAACCATTTGACGGAAGGTATGATGAGTGCTGTAATTTGACCGTCCTGTTCATTTATTTCAAGGTCGGTTTGTCCAAGCACGCCAAGCCGCTCCGCTCTTTTAATATCGACGATCTCTTTTCCTGACAGCTCACTCAGCCTCAAAATCGCATCACTCCCCTTCCATATCATATATGCAGCAGGGAGGGGGAATAGACCGTCCCGTTCTACACGTCACGAATGAAGCCAATCTGTATACCAAACTGGCGTCAGTTGAGTAAAACGCTTATGGTCTGTCAGCATTCTCTCCACTCGATTCACCATGTCTTTTACATGCCCCGGGTCATAGGATAACGTCCAAACAATAGAAGAAAAACAGCTCATGGCTGTATAGATGGAAAAAAGAAGCCAAAAATCATGTGTTGTCTGCGTACTTAAATAGGCATCCAATTGCCCGGCTGAAAATGGAATGCTTCTTTCTCGACTAAATAAAGACAGTTTATAAAAGTCATGAATCGGATCGCCCCAGTCGGATTGATCAAAGTCGATCGCCCCAGCATATTGATGACGCTGTATAATGATATTCCCTAAATGAAAATCATCATGCTGGAACTGGTTTGGCCTCCCTTTTACCGCATCAGCATGTGACTGAATAAAATCTAATACGAACTGATCATGGGAAAAGGTCACTCCGCTTGATTGATAGGCATGTACATACCGTTCATGTTTCGCTAATACCTTCTTATCCCAGGGGGCTGCATAAAAAGGGGCATCGCATGTATGCATGATACTCAAGTCTCTGCCTGCCCGCCTTCCGATTTCATACTGCTCTTCTTCTGTGAGCAGATGAATGGATGCTCTAGCAATCTCTCCTTCGATAAATGGAAAAATACGAAAGGTACAGTTTTGTTCAGCACTCACTCCGACCTCCATCACTTCAGAACAAATAACGCCTCGATTTTTTAACTTCTGCTGAATGGACGCTTTCTTTTTCAAACTGGAATATTTCTGAATGTCTGATAGCTTGAGTACTAGCTTTTCACTAGGCGTTATGACCAAAAAGGTGCGGTCTCCCGAAAATCCAGATGTCATCGGCTGGAAAGAGATGGCTTGTTTAAGAAGCGGAGATAGCTGTTTCAGTTTTTCGTGTTTCATGAACGCAGAGCCCCTTTCTTCTTGGTATACAATAAACGGCAGACCTCTTGAGAAGTCTGCCGTGTTGTTTACATTATGATGGCTGATCACCCGTTGGACTAATAAGCGAGAGGGCATAATCTTCTGTAAAGATTCTTTTCGATAAATTGTTCACGCCGTCTAATGAGACGCGATTGATTTCATCAATAATTTCATCAAGCGTACGATGTTTGCCAAGGAGTAATTCATTTTTACCATTTCGGCTCATCTTGCTGTTTGTGCTTTCAAGACTAAGCATGAGGTTGCCTTTCATTTGCTCCTTAGAGTTTTCAAGTTCTTTCTGCGTAATTCCCTCACGTTTTAAGACGTCTAATGTTTGTAAGATGGTTTCAGATAGCAGATTCAGCTGTTTCGCTCCAGTTCCACCATAGATCGTCAGCATTCCGTTATCTGCAAATGAACTATGATAGCTGAATACAGAATACGCAAGTCCTTTATCTTCTCTTACATCTTGGAACAACCGGCTGCTCATGCTACCGCCTAGAACATTATTTAAGACGATTAAGTCATAGATGCCCTGATCTCCAGCAGGAAGTCCGTTAAAGCCCATGCAAAGATGCGCCTGTTCTGTTTCCTTTTTGCGTGTCAGTTTGTCATAGTGGAATTGCGGTGCTTCGACAGGCTGCTTTTTCCCCTTTCCTTCGTACGAGCCAAATAATGTTTCGACCTCACGAATGAAGGTGTCATCGACGTTCCCTGCAACAGAGATGACGACGCGATCCGGCGTATAGAATTCGTCCATATATTTTCGAAGGGAATCACCGTTAAAAGTAGAGAGTGTTTCCTCTGTCCCTAAAATCGGATAACCTAATGAATGATCACCGTAAATGGCTTTGCTTAACAAATCATGAACGATGTCATCAGGAGTATCTTCATACATTTTAATTTCTTCATAGACCACATTTTTTTCTTTCTTCAGCTCTTCTTCGTCAAAAGCAGAGTTGAAAAACATGTCACTCAACACATCGAGGGCATACCCAGCATGTGAATCAAGTACCTTTGCATAATAGCAAGTATATTCTTTTGACGTAAAGGCATTCACTTGACCACCAATGCGGTCAAAGGATTCTGCGATATCACGTGCAGATCTCGTCTTTGTTCCTTTAAAGAACATATGCTCTAAAAAGTGTGAGATCCCATTTACTTCTGGTGTCTCATGTCTAGAACCTGTTCCAATCCAGACGCCAATTGCGACAGACCTTACAGTGGGATTGTTTTCAAGTACAATTCTTACTCCGTTTTGGCATGTATACGTTTTGACCAAGTTTTGCTCCTCCTATTCAACAAACAGATCGCATCACGGATGTCTTTTTTCACTTAGGAGGTCAGAAACCGTTCCTAATTCATATCCTCTTTCTTTGATTTGAGTGATAAGTGCGTCAAGACTTCTCGCTGTTGCGTCTGTTGGATGCATTAATATCATCGCCCCATTGTGAATTTTCCCAAGCACTCGTTTTTGTAATACAGCTGGTGATGGTTTTTGCCAGTCGATCGTGTCTACTGTCCACATAATGGTTTCCATTCCTTCTTGTTTCGCAAGCTTTACTGTTTCTTCTTTAAAGCTGCCACTTGGAGGCGCAAACCATATCGGTTTTTTCCCAAGGGATTCTTCAATTTGGCGATTTGTTTTAATCATCTGCTCTAATGCTCGTTCTCTTGTCAGTGTGCGCATATCCGGGTGATTGTATGAATGATTTCCAATTTCATGACCATCTGCCACGATTTTTTTAGCAAGGTCTGGACTGTTTTTCACCCATTTGCCTTCTAAGAAAAAGGTTGCCTTCACTTGATGCTTTTCTAGTGTATTCAACATCTTTGTTAAATGCTCGTCGCCCCAAGCTACATTGATCAGGAATGCATTCATCTTTTTGTCTGGATGTCCCTTATAGATAGGTTCAGCACCAAGTTCATGTAAATGGACAGATGGTTTTGTTTCTTTAAAAACAAGCAGCTTTTCATCGAAAGAGCCCTGTTTTTTCATTTTTTCGTAAGAAGCATCGATATCGACTGTCTGTCCATTTAAACCAGGCATCTTTTTCCACACTTTATCAATCTTAGCATTTTGCGGCTTCTCTTCATAGTCAGAAGACTTCGATTCGATCTCTTGATACAGAATATCTTTTGAAACAGATGCTACCTCGGCGTGCTCTTTCATTGAATTCATATATGTAACAGCAGCCGGCTGCTTCATCGTTTGATATGACACGAGCAGTAAAAATACAAACACAAAGAATGGTATCGTTTTTTTCAATGGTTGTCCCTCCCCTTTACCACAAATTATGATAGGGAGAAACAAGCTAGAACTATTGTTACGCACAAGAAAAGAAAGAAGCCTGGCACGGATACCTGGCTTCTAACACATTTTATTTGTTCTCATTAAGACTGCTTTTCTTCTTTTTCCTTTTCTTCACGTAAAACAGCTTTACGAGAAAGGTTCACACGGCCTTGTTTATCGATCTCAGTGACTTTAACGAGTAGCTCGTCACCAATCTTCACGACATCTTCTACTTTGCCAACACGTTCAAGTGCAAGCTCAGAAATATGAACAAGTCCATCTTTGCCGCTGAAGATTTCAAGGAAGGCACCGAATTTTTCAATACGTTTTACTTTACCTAAGTAAAGTTGGCCAACTTCAACTTCTCTGACAAGATCTTCAATGATTTTCTTCGCTTTTTGGTTCATGTCTTCTTCAGTAGAAGAGATAAAGATTGTACCGTCTTGTTCAATATCAATTTTCACACCGGTATCTTCAATGATTTTATTGATTTGTTTACCGCTTGGTCCAATGACATCGCGGATTTTATCTGGATTGATTGTCATCGTTAAGATTTTTGGTGCATAACGTGACAATTCTCCTCTAGAAGCTGGAATCGTTGACAGCATGCTATCTAAAATTTCCATTCTTCCTTTTTTCGCTTGTTGAAGTGCTTCTTCTAAAATGTCTTTTGATAGACCATCGATTTTAATGTCCATTTGAAGCGCTGTTACACCTTTAGATGTACCTGCTACTTTAAAGTCCATATCTCCAAGTGCATCTTCCATTCCTTGAATGTCTGTCAGCACTGTGTAGTATTCACCAGATTTAACAAGTCCCATTGCAATCCCTGCAACTGGTGCTTTAATTGGAACACCTGCATCCATCATCGCAAGTGTGCTCGCACAAATACTTGCTTGTGAAGTAGAACCATTTGATTCTAACACCTCAGACACAAGACGAACCGTATAAGGGAAATCTTTTTCAGATGGAATGACTGGCTCTAATGCACGTTCGCCTAGCGCACCATGTCCAATCTCACGACGGCCTGGACCACGCATTGGGCCGGTCTCACCAACACTGAATTGCGGGAAGTTATAATGGTGCATGAATCGCTTAGACTCTTCAACACCAAGACCATCAAGAATCTGTACATCACCAAGTGCACCTAATGTACAAATACTGAGTGCCTGTGTTTGGCCTCTTGTAAACAATCCTGAACCGTGCGTTCTTGGAAGAAGACCTACTTCTGAAGAAAGTGGACGGATTTGATCGACGCCGCGTCCATCTGGACGTACTTTCTCTTCAGTAATAAGGCGGCGAACTTCGTTTTTCACAAGCTTATTTAAGACATCCTTCGCTTGTTTAATCGTTGCTTCGTCACGCTCTTCTTCTTCAAATTTTTGAACAACAGCTTTTTTCACAGCACTGATGGCATCTTCACGAGCATGCTTCTCATGTACTTGAATCGCTTTCAGTAGATCCGCTTCAGCAAGTTGTTTTACTTCCTCTGCTAATGCTTGATCGACTTCATATAAAGGAATATCGATTTTTTCTTTACCGACAGCTTTCACAATTTCTTCTTGGAATTCGATTAAGCGTTTGATCTCTTGATGGCCGTACATGATGGCTTCAAGCATTGTTTCTTCTGGTACTTCATCAGCACCAGCCTCTACCATGTTGATTGCATCTTTTGTTCCAGCTACAACAAGGTTGATATCACTTTGTTCAAGCTGCTCAACATTTGGGTTGATGATGAGTTTTCCATCTACTCGTCCTACTGTCACGCCAGCGATTGGTCCCTCAAATGGAATGTCAGACACACATAAAGCTAAAGATGAGCCAAACATTGCAGCCATTTCAGATGAACAATCTTGATCCACACTCATGACAATACTAATGACTTGTACTTCATTTCTAAATCCGTCTGCAAATAGTGGACGGATCGGTCTGTCAATTAAGCGGCTCGCAAGGATTGCTTTTTCACTTGGGCGGCCTTCTCTTTTAATGAAACCACCAGGAATTTTACCAACTGCATATAATCTTTCTTCGTAGTTTACAGTGAGCGGGAAAAAATCAAGTGGTTTTGGTTCTTTAGAAGCTGTTGCTGAGCTAAGCACAGCCGTATCTCCGTAGCGTACGAGAACCGCTCCGTTTGCTTGCTTTGCAAGCTGGCCAGTTTCAACTGTCAGTTGACGTCCAGCCCAGTCTATGGTGAAGACTTGTTTCTCTTGTCCCATTCTGAGATAAACTCCTCTCTTGTCGTAAAGTTTTTAGGTTATTTCTTATTATGAACAAAATGATTTTCACATATCAATGTGAAAGCTGTATGTAGAAGGGTTTTTGCCATTCTTTCAACATTTTAACCATAAAATATTAGTGATTATACGATAAAAAAGCGGGAATCCTCCCGCTTTTTACGATTATCGACGTAAGCCTAGTTTGTTAATTAACTCACGGTAACGAGTTACGTCTTTATTACGTAGATACGTAAGAAGATTACGACGTCTACCTACCATTTTCAAAAGACCGCGACGTGAGTGGTGATCTTTCTTATGAGTACGTAAATGCTCGTTCAAGTTGTTAATTGATTCTGTTAGGACAGCGATCTGAACTTCTGGAGATCCAGTATCAGATTCGTGTGTTTTGAACTCATTAATTAATTGAGTTTTACGCTCTTGAGTAATAGCCATCCTGTTTCACCTCCAAATCATGTTAGCCCCATCTACCTCGCAACCGTCGGTGAAGTCGGCCTGCCAAGTAAGTGGTTTTAAAGCTACAGGAATTATCATACTAAAAATATGCCGATTTTGCAAATGATAGAGCGGTTTTTCTGCGATTTTTTTGTTTAATGAAGATGATCTTGAAAAAACTGAATCGCTTCTTCTTTATCTTGACTAATTTGAGCCGTTAATTCTTGGATACCGTTAAATTTTTGTTCACTGCGAATCCGTTTGTACCACTGTAATTTAATCGGTTCACCATAAATTTCTTCGTTAAAATCAAAAAGGTTCACTTCAATCGCAGGCTGATCAGGACGTTTTTCATAAAATGTTGGTTTGTAGCCAACGTTACAAACACCGTCATACACCTTGCCTTTCACTTCCGCTCTCACTGCATATACGCCTGTTGGCGGGATGATGTATTCAGCAGATAAACCAACATTGGCGGTTGGGAAGCCAATCGTGCGTCCTCGTTTATCTCCATGAATCACAATGCCGCGCAGCTGATACGGTTTCCCTAAAAGCTCACTCACATATTCAACGTCTCCATTTTTCAATGCGGAACGTATAAGGGTCGAGCTGACTTTCCGGTCTTGGTTGGAAAGCTTAGGTACAATGGTCGCAGCAATCCGCCCTTTCCCGTATTCGTCAAACGTTTCCATTGTGCCTGCACCAAACCGGCCGAAGGTAAAATCGAAACCAGCGACTGCATGCTTCACATTCAGTTCGTCCAAATATTGATCGACAAACTCTTGAGGAGACAGTGCTGCAAAGCTTTCGCTGAATTGCACAATGTATAAGTAGTCAGCACCTAATTGTTCGATAAAATCAATCTTATCCTCAAGCGGTGTGATTAAGTCTTTTGGTTCACGTGCTTTTTGCAGAACATGTGATGGATGCGGATGAAAAGTCATGACAGCTAGAGCTAAACCCTCTTTTTCCGCAATGTTTTTCGCTGCATCAATCACTTTTTGGTGTCCGAGGTGAACACCGTCAAAATACCCTAAAGCCATCACAGACGGGACTTGATCCTTTTGATTCAATGTATGTGGGTGTGAAATATGTATAGTCTTCACGAGATGGTCACCTTTTCTTTAAGATTGCTTGTCCTGTGATAAAATCTTCGCCGGCTTCATCAGGTTCTGTTTGGTCGGGTGCTTCATATAAATCGCCATACAACGGCCTGAAGGAGCAAAGACAGCGACACGATCTTCCTCTGCAAAATGAGCAAATTCATCAGGCATAGGTAGGACTGCACCGTTTTCCACTTTACTTGCTAATGTATCATTTATCTCCCATTTCGGCAAATGATTGAGCGCACGCTCGATCGGCACAAGATGTTCCTCAACCGTTCCTTCCTCGCTGATCTCCCGCAACTCATCAAGAGTGATACATTCATCTAACGTAAAGTCACCAGATCCTATGCGAATGAGGTGAGACATGTGGGCTGGAAACCCAAGTTTTTTTCCAATATCGACGGCTAACGTTCTCACATATGTGCCTTTTGAACACAGGACGGTGAATCTAAAGGATACCTTTCCATTTTCAAATGTGACAGGTGTTGTCCGCTCGATACGATGAATGGTAATTTCACGGCTTGGACGTTCAATTTCAATGCCTTGCCTTGCATATTCATAGAGCTTTTTTCCGCCAATTTTCACAGCAGAAAACATGGGGGGGATCTGTTCAATGGTTCCTTCAAATTGTTTCAACGCAGCATCAATGTCATCTTCTGACATCGGTACCGGCACCTTTTTTTCTTCTACTACTTCACCTGTTTGGTCTTCTGTCGTTGTAGAAAATCCAATGGTGATTTCCGCATCATACGTTTTCGATTTATCTGTTAAGTACTCCACAATTTTTGTCGCTCGTCCAATACAAATAGGCAGAACACCTGAAACCTCTGGATCGAGTGTCCCTGTATGTCCCACTTTTTTTGTGTGTAAAATCTTTCTCACTTTAAACACACAGTCGTGAGAGGTCATGCCTCTTTCTTTATGTAATAAAAGAACACCGTTTTGCACCTGCGTTCTCTCCTTTCATAAACGATGAAAAAGGACAGACGATCATCGCCTATCCTTATTTCAACGTCTTATTCGTGATCTTTTGTGTTTAGTTCAGCAATCAGGCTTTCAATTCGGTTACCGTAATCTACAGACTCATCGAATTCAAAGTGAAGCTCTGGTGTTTTGCGAAGTCTAATTCGATTGCCAATTTCAGAGCGGATATACCCTTTCGCCTTTGCAAGGCCTTTTAAGGTTTCCTCTCTTTTCTTCTCGTCGCCAAGAACAGAAATGTAGACTTTGGCAATTTGCAAATCACCGGATACTTCAACATCCGTTACAGTCAAAAAGCCGATTCTTGGATCTTTTAGCTTTCTGCCAAGGATGTCGCCTAATTCTTTTTTCATTTGCTCACCCACACGGGTTGCTCTCATACTCATGATCTTATCACCTCTAGTTAAAACCACTCAGTTTTCGTGATCGTTCGTTCAATTTCCGGAAAAGAATCAATAAAGCTTAACACACGCTGAAGTTCCTTTTCCACTTGAACCCGGGAGGAGGAAATAACGGCGATTCCGATCGAAGTACGCTGCCATGTATCCTGATAGTCCATTTCAGCAATGGTCACATTGAATTTATGGCGCGTTCTTGTCATGATACGCTGCAGAACCGCACGTTTTTCCTTCAGTGAGGATGCATCATAGATCATACACTCACACTCGGTATAACCGATCATTTTCTTTCGATTTCTTGCATAACGAATGATTCCATGACATCACCTTCACGGATATCATTGTATTTCTTAATGGTAATACCACATTCGTAGCCTTGTGAAACTTCTTTCACATCGTCTTTGAATCGTTTTAATACGTCGACTTCACCTTCAAAGATGACAACGCCATCACGAATTAAGCGGATACCACTGTCTCTAGTAATGGTACCTTCAGTGACATAGCCACCAGCAATTGTACCGATTTTAGATACTTTGAACGTTTGACGAACTTCAACTTGACCGATGACTTTTTCTTCATATTCAGGGTCAAGCATCCCTTTCATCGCAGCTTCAATTTCATCGATGACTTTGTAGATGATGCGGTGTAAGCGGATATCTACGTTTTCTGTTTCAGCTGTGCTCTTCGCATTGCCATCAGGACGTACGTTAAATCCAATCACAATCGCATTAGAAGCACTTGCTAAAATGATATCAGATTCTGTAATCGCTCCAACACCCGTATGGATGATTTTCACTTTGACGCCTTCTACTTCAATTTTTTGAAGAGCTGCCGTCAGTGCTTCAGCAGAACCTTGTACGTCTGCTTTTACGATTAAGTTGATATCTTTCACATCACCTTGTTTGATTTGCTCAAATAGGTCATCGAGAGATAATTTCGCTTTGTCTGAACGCTGTTCATCAAGTTGTTTAGATGCACGCGCCTCACCAACTTGACGAGCTGTTTTTTCATCTTTGAATACGAGGAACTGATCCCCTGCATGCGGTACATCATTTAAACCAGTGATTTCAACAGGTGTAGATGGTCCTGCAGTTTTCACGCGGCGTCCGATGTCATTGACCATTGCACGTACACGGCCAAATGTATTTCCGACAACGATTGGGTCACCTACTTGAAGTGTACCAGTTTGAACGAGAAGGGTTGCAACAGAACCTCTTCCTTTATCAAGCTCAGCCTCGATCACAGTTCCTTTTGCCGCACGATTTGGGTTGGCTTTTAGTTCTGCTACTTCGCTGACAAGAAGGATCATTTCGATCAATTCGTCAATGCCTTCACCTGTTTTCGCAGATAGTGGAACGAAAATCGTTTCGCCGCCCCAAGCTTCTGGTACAAGACCATGCTCAGTTAACTCCTGCATCACACGATCAGGGTTCGCTGTTGGTTTGTCAATTTTATTGACAGCCACAATGATTGGCACCTCTGCCGCTTTTGCGTGGTTGATTGCTTCAATCGTTTGCGGCATGACACCGTCATCTGCTGCAACGACCAAGATCGTCGTATCTGTTACTTCAGCACCACGTGCTCGCATCGTAGTGAAAGCTGCGTGTCCTGGTGTATCAAGGAACGTGATTTTCTTGCCGTTTTCTTCAATTTGGTATGCACCAATATGCTGCGTAATTCCACCCGCTTCGCCTTCAACAACTTTCGTTTTACGAATGCTGTCAAGAAGCGTTGTTTTCCCGTGGTCAACGTGTCCCATGATCGTTACTACTGGAGGGCGTACTTGCATATCTTCTTCTTTATCTTCAACTTCATACTTTTCAAGTTCAGTTTCTTCTAAAATGATCACTTCTTCTACTGGAACACCATATTCAGAAGCAATTAATTCGACTGTATCTTTGTCGAGCTCTTGGTTGATCGTAGCCATGACACCAAGCATCATCAGTTTTTTGATGATTTCAGCAGTTTCTTTGCCAAGCTCGTCAGCAAGCTGGCCGACTGTCATTGAATTTGTAAATTCAATTTTTTCAGGAAGCTCTTTTTTCGGCTTCACAGGTCTTGCTTGCTGATGCTGCGCCTTGTTGTTGCCGCCACGTTTATTTTTGTTTTTGTTTTGGTTGTTGTTTTTTTTGTTTTTATTAAATTGATTATTCTGCACGTCATTCTTCTTTCTATCATTGTTTTTGTTAGATGATTGTTTTTTTTGTTCTGCGGGTTTCTCGTTAGCTGTCTCTTTTGCTTTGGCTTTTTTATAGATAGCGTCTAGCTTTTTCACAGTGTCGTCTTCAAGCGTCGCCATGTGGTTGTTCACTTCCACGTTCATATCCTTAAGCGCTGCTATAATATCTTTACTTGAAACATCTATGGCTTTTGCGTATTCATATACTCTCACTTTAGCCATTCGTTCACCCCCAAATAAATTAATCGAGCAAGCTTATGAGCTTCTTAGCGAAGCCTTGGTCAGTGACAGCGACAACTACGCGAGCTTCCTTCCCAATAGAACGTCCGAGAACGGAACGGTCTTCAACTTTTCTAACCGGAACATTGTAAAATTTGCATTTGTCAGATACCTTTTTCTCTGTGTTGGATGAGGCATCTGCTGCAAGAAGAACCAGCTTAGCACGCGCATGTCTAATTTCTTTGATCACCAGATCTTCTCCTGACACGACTTTACGAGCTCGATTTGCTAGACCAAGCAAAGGATACCATTCAGATTCAGTCATTAGGTTTTTTCACCTTTTCAGCTAGTTCTAGTAATTCTTCAAAAATGTGTTCGTCAATCTGTGTCTGAAATTGCTGCTGTAAACTACGTTTGTTCTTCGCCGCAAGAATGGTTTCTTTATCGAGAGAAAGGTAAGCGCCGCGCCCGTTCATTTTTCCGGTTGCGTCAACAGACACTTCACCTTCTTTTGAACGAACAACGCGAATCAGTTCTTTCTTTGGTTTCATTTCTCCCGTCACGACGCATTTTCTAAGCGGGATTTTTTTTCGGCTTTTCACCTTTTATATCACCTCTTATTCGTCAGATTCCTCAGCTACTGGTTCAGCCTCTAAGAAAAGAGATTCAGAGTCTTCAGTTCTTGGGAAAATACCGAGTTCTCTTGCATCTGTTTCGCTTTTAATGTCAATCTTCCAGCTCGTTAGTTTCGCTGCAAGACGCGCATTTTGACCTCTTTTGCCAATGGCTAATGACAGCTGATAATCAGGGACAATGACAGTTGTCGCCTTATCTTCTTCATTTACAATGACATCAAGAACTTTTGATGGACTTAACGCATTGGCAACAAATTCAACCGGGTCATTAGACCAATGGACAATGTCAATTTTTTCGCCTTTCAGCTCATTGACAATTGCTTGTACACGCTGACCTTTAGGTCCAACACAAGAACCAACTGGATCAACATCAGGATCATCTGTACGAACAGATATTTTAGAACGGTCCCCAGCTTCTCTAGCGACAGATTTAAGCTCTACAGTACCATCATAAATTTCTGGGACTTCGATTTCAAATAAACGCTTTAAAAGACCTGGGTGTGTTCTTGATACATAAATTTGTGGTCCTTTTGTTGTTTTTTCTACTTTCGTAATGAACACTTTAATGCGGTCATGTGGTTTGTAGTCCTCATTTGGCATTTGTTCATTGACCGGAAGAAGGGCTTCGATTTTGCCAAGTGACACGTAAATGAATTTACTGTCAATTCGCTGAACGATTCCCGTCATGATGTCTTCCTCACGATCGATAAACTCAGTGTAAATCACACCTCGCTCTGCTTCTCTCACTCGCTGCGTCACGACTTGTTTCGCTGTCTGAGCTGCAATGCGTCCGAAATCTTTTGGTGTGACTTCAATTTCAACCACGTCACCAACCATGTAATTCGGGTTGATATTTGCTGCATCATCTACAGAGATTTCAAGGCGAGAATCATACACTTCATCTACAACATCTTTTCTTGCGAATACGCGAATCGTTCCCGTTTCACGGTTTAAATCAACACGCACATTTTGTGCTTGGTTAAAATTACGCTTGTATGCAGAAATGAGTGCAGCTTCTATCGCTTCAATAATAATTTCTTTACTAATGCCCTTCTCTTTCTCAAGAACAGTCAGGGCATCTAACAACTCACTACTCATTTTTATGGTTCCCCCTTATATCAATGAAAAGGTTAATTGAACGAAACTGCTAATCTTGCGTTAGCAATTTTTTCGTATGGAATATTGATCTCTTTCTTTCTTGTCTTGATCTTCACTGTCACTGTTGCAATCTCACCATCAAAGCTTGTAAGCTCACCTTCAAATGCCTTTTCACCATCAATTGGTTCGTATGTTTTCATGAAAACATTTTTTCCAAGTGCTTTTTCAAAATCAGCTTTTTTCTTTAATGGGCGCTCCGCTCCAGGAGAGGACACTTCAAGAAAGTAGTTTTGGCTAATTGGATCTGCCTCATCAAGCTTTTCGCTCAAGGCTTCGCTCACTTTGGCACACTCCTCGATATCGACGCCTTTGTCAGAGTCAATAAATACGCGAAGGAACCAGTTTTGACCCTCTTTGACAAATTCAACATCAACGAGTTCAAGCTGTAAGCCATCTAAAATTGGCTGTACCATGTCGCTTACGATGTCCACTACTTTTTTGCTCATTCTCTTCCTCCTTGTGCTTTCGATAAACGCTCTTATCAATCATTCTGCATAAAAACCCTGCTTTATTGTGAGCAGGGGGAGCAGAAAACGGATGAATAATGTCGAGACAAAAATTGCCTGTTCAATACAAAAGAGCGGGTTTCCCCACTCTTGTCTCGGTAATCGTTAGCATTTCCATAAAAACTATACCATATCCAATTTTTTTATGCAAATGAAGTTCCTTATAAACAGGCATTCTTCATCAGTTCTTTTCATTCATTCTTTTGGCGTGTTCACGAATGATTCCTGCCTCCCGGCTCTCCTTTAAAACTCGAAAACCGTCATAATCCGGGTAGAGGGAATCATCGTCTTGAATGCTTGTTAAAATCCAAAATTGGCTACCTGCGCCTCCGAGCTGTTCAATTGTCTTCAGCCAGCTATCATATACATCAGGACGGGCTGCTTGATTTTGATAGCCAAACTCTTCTAATACAACAGGTTTGCCAATTGCGTTTCCTCGGGTGATATGATCTTTTATCCATTTCACTCCCCATGCAGCAGACTGATTCCAGTGATCAGGGTATAAATGATAGGTTCCATAATCAATATGAGGGAGAGCAGTCAAACGATCCCAATCAACACCTTCTCCCCCACTGTAAAACCAATCGTCATGACCTGTCATGCGAAAGAACCCTTCGTCTCCTACTGCAACAAGGTGATTCGAGTCAATTGATTTGATCCATGCACTCATTTCATCTGCCCAGTTTACTAGTATATCTCCCGAAGGGTCTGACTGAGCGCGCGGCTCATTGGCGAGCTCCCATGTCATAATAGCAGGATCATCTTTATATTGAACACCTGAGTACGTATTGGTTCTCTCTAATACATAGCGCACATAGTTTTTGTAAGCTGTTTTAATCCGAGAATCTGTATAAAAGTGATCATGTGATCCTGCCTGAAACCACTTCACATATTGATTCATCCCGCCAAAGTCATCCCAATTGTTCACGAGCGGGATGACCAGCTTGATTCCTTCCTGCCCTGCTTTATAAATCGCATAGTCTAGTTTTTGAAAACCGGATTCTTCATAAACACCTGGACGAGATTGTAAGACTGAGTTTTCTTGAGGGGTACCATCGTGAAATCCCCAAATACGAATAACTTTTAAATCCATTGCCTTCATATCGTCAAAAACAGCATCTACCATCTTTTTTGATTTGTAATGGAAATAATAATTATTTGTGCCAGCAAAGTAAAATGGGTGGTTGTTCAATACAAAATGTGTACCAGATGTTTGCACATAGGAGGAGGCCTTTACAGTCAGAGTGAACCAACCCGCCCATAAAGTGATCAGCAGCATAAAACAAGCCACCCGTTGAACCCATTTTTTCATTCCATTCTCCTCCTCACAATCTCTTATTCTACTGGTACGATGATATCTAGTTGAAGCGGTGTTTGTTTAGTTGAATCAAGTTCAATCGTCTGCTGCTGCAACATTTTACTTTCTTCACCAATTCGAACCTCATACGTCCCGTGAAACGCTGGACATGTCACTTGGCCATTCGCATCTGTTTTTTCCACTCTTTGTGTCGTCCACTCCTGTAGAAGCTTTTCATAACGCCTGCCTGCTTCATTTAACGACCAATCATGATTCACGATGGCTGCGTGCTCACCTCTCCAATGAGCACCCGCCCAAAATCCCCACATCAGCACACCTTTTACGGCTGGATGACTAAAGGCAACCCGATATAAAGCTTCTAAGTTATCCGCTCGTCTATTGGCATCCGGATGAACAGAGTCATACTCTGTCACCCATATCGGTAGACCAAGCTCAGCAAGCACATCTAGTCTTTGTTTTACAACGACTGGATCCACTCGATCTTCAAAGTGACCTTGAACTCCAATGGCCTCAACTGGTGCCCCCAACTGACGAAGTTCATTGATATGTGCTTTATATGCGTGATGTTCGCCGTATGAGATTACATTATAATCATTGACAAACAGCAAGGCTTGAGGATCAATTTTTTTCGTTTCTTCATACATCCATTTCCAAATCTGTTTCCCAAACCGGTCTTTAAAAAATGAACCATGCATCATTTCGTTGTTTACATCCCAATGACGGAATTTCCCTTTGAAATGATTGCCTGCATGCTCAAGCCGCCTTTTCATGGCTTCATATACTTCATGATTCGGTAATGATTTCAGCCAGTTTGGATTGGCATCCTCTACCTCCCAAAATAAGGCGTGCCCCCTCACTGGAATTTGGTGTCTATTGGCAAAATTCAGCATGGCATCTGCTTTTTCGTAGGTTATTTTCCCTCTTTCAGGCTCATTTGCATACCATTTTGCCTCATTTTCAAACACAGCCCAATTAAAATGTTGAACAAAAAAATCAGCATACGTTTGATTGAATAGTACTTGGTCATTCATTGCTGAACCAAATGCAAATTCATGTCTGATTTGTTTTATTTCTACCTCTATTCCTGCAACTGGCTTTTGTTCCTTATTGATGACGTTTATGACAAGCTCTCTTTGTCTATGTTGTAAGATTCGATTATTTGCTTCTTTTCTCCAGCTTTGATTTTCTTGTTCCTGTGATCCGCCATTCGATGAATGATTCATAAATTCTTTCTTATTAACCATGATGACATCACCTTTGCTTTCATTTCATTTATCTTATTAGGAAACCGCCGGCTAAAAAAGCCGGCAGCTGCACTAGGTTCTATTCGTTTATGAGACGATGGTATTCTGCATAAGCGGTAGCCATATCAACTTGCGACCAGAAACGATGATAGGTGAAACTTGGCGCTCCGTTTTCCCATTTACCTGTCGCTTCATTAAAAGATGCTTGATATTTACTCTCCAGGGCTGACCAAGCTGGGTCTTGCTTGATTTTAGGACGAAGATCTGCAAAGCTCGTATACACTCCGTTACCTCCTCGCTGCGGGTCAGAAGGAATGGTGCTGGAACCAGGAATCTGATTTCCTTGACCAAATGTTCCATTCCAGCCATTTGGGAAGTACACTTCTTTTTTAAAGAAACGGTGGTAGTCTTCTCTGTCTTCCTCTGTCACAATCCCTACACCATCATTGTAATTCCAAGCGACCTCAAGGAGCTGTGCCGCTGTCTCTTTTGCTCTTATGCCAAGTGCTGTGTAGTTTCCTGTCTCTTTCTTTGTTGCAGCAGCAAAGAATGTGAGTGCTTTGATTAGACTGCCCAGTACACCAGTATCTTGAGTAGGATCTTTTGTAACTGCCGTTAAATTTGGATTACCTGTTGCAGATTGGAACCCGCTCCAAGTGTCAGGCTGGCCGCTCCATTCTATATTCCCAGGAATCCAAAACTCTCCAGGTGCACTCGTCGTAGCAACAGCAACATTTGTCCCCCCTAGAATCCTTTGACCCTGACCATCTAAAAAATACCCATCTTGATCCGACACAGGACGCGTGCCAATAAAAATATAATCTAGTGAATAGTTGACCCATTTTGTGATGACAGATTTGGCCATTTGGAAATTTTCAGATGTTTTGTCGCCATCTTTTGCAAAGATATAATAAAGCTCTGCTACACGCTCAATCGGCCATGCTTGCATTCCAAACCAATTATTGGACGGAGGATCATGGTAAACAGGCGCATCTTCATAAGCCATATCATAAAATGTGCTTCTTCCTGCTGGATAAGCGCTATAGTCTCCATTCCAGCTGTTGGTAGCACCTCCTGCAATCGCTCCCTCTTTTGATTGAAGCCAGACGTAAAATTCAAGCTGTCTCTTTAACGTCTTTTCCCAATCACTTGCAGCAGTCGGTGACGATGGCTTTAAGCCTCCCTTATCTGAGGATAAAGCGTAGGCAGCGACTGGGTTTTGATACCCTTGATGACAATGGCTCGCTCCGATACGCCATGACCAATTCGCATATTCTCCAAGTCCCCCGCCCCAAGAGGTGTACCATGCCATTAAGTGATGACATGCACTTTTTCCATTTCCAGGATACGGATTACCTTGCTTGCCGCTTCCAATTGTTTGAAAATATTTATCGTACATTCCGTAACGAAGGAAATCACCCATCTTTTTCGCTTTATCAAGATAGACTGACCCATTATAGCCAAGTTCCTTTGCCCAATACATCGCCTGTATTGCACGCGCATCAGCATCCGTCGCATTTGTATAGCGCCACTGGGCGGCTGGCGCTTGATTTTCTTTTGTGAACAAGCTCATGAAACCTTCATTAGGCTTTCCGGCTGTTTTATCATCTTGTGATGGATGAGGGATGGCCTCCCATACGGATTCTTGCGGACCCCGCTGAAATGTGTTTACATACGCGGCTGTATGTGATGGGTTGAGCAAATTCCCATATTCATACCAGTTGTCTACATCAAGAAGCCAGTGCATTAAATACGTTTCATTCGTTCCGTAAGTTGACCTCAGTTCATGATCAATTGGATCTTGACCAGCAGGGCGAGCACCCGTCAACTGGCTCGGATATTGATCTGGATATGGTTTTTCTGAAGCGTATGTGGCTGGGCTGGATGGATTGTAAGAACTCATATGCGGCTGTTCGTCATGTCCATCTTCGTTTACTGGAATGATAAACTTCTCCATATTATCCCAAGCCGCTTCTAGTTTGCTCCAATCGCCTGTGTAGTGACCATACAATGCTTCAAGCCATAACCAATAGCTGTAAGCTTCTGAAGTTGTCATATGCCCGTAATCAGGTGCCTCACAAATGAGTGTCTCAACGGAATGATACGGAATGCCTTCTTTTGAAAAATATCCATTCGTCTCGTTTTTCATTTGATGATAAAGTGTTAAAAACCGTTCTTTATTTGTCATGTCCTCACCCTTTATATTTATTTATTCGGAAGCGTACCAAATACTAAATCACCTTGATCAAAAACAGGAATTCTCGCTGTTTTTTGCATATTGGATGTTAATCCTTGAAAGGAATAATCATTTGAGGCATCCCATATATTCGCACCATTTGGCGCAGATAACCGGAACTGTATTTCCTTCTTATGAAGCGATTCGCCTCCTGGAAAAATAGCTACGCCAGTAAAATCGATTTCTGTAAAATAGATATGGGATGATGCGTCATACACCGTTAACGGAGATAAGGAAGCGCCTTCATTGTAGACAGCTGTCACTTGAATATCTTTATCAGTGAATCCCTTCGCAAATATCTCGCTCAGATTGACATAATATCTAAAAGAAAGTGATTGACTACTTCTGGCCGGCCAGCCTGATCGATTGTATAGAATGGCTTTGATCTGAGTAGATGTTGTATCGTTACTCATGACAGCTGCCTCTACAAAAAACTCATCTTCCACTTTTTCTTTAGGCGGAAAATTCGGCAGCTTTGACTGCCCCTGACCAAACAGCTGCACCATTTTGGCTACATTTCCAGTAAAGGCGGCATTATAGTCTGTTGCTACCTCGTTTGATACATAGTCAGAGATGTCATCGGTATACTGATCCTGTGCATTAGGCCCCCCAACAAGCGCTCCATAAAGCGTGTGCCGATGAGAAGAAGGAGTTGTCAACTGATTAGACCATGAGCCATGCGCAGTTCGATGGTGTGGATGCATCGGCGGATTTTTGCCAAACCCAACGACATAGCTTCTATTTTGCGGATTATCCCCTAACATATAGTGTGTTTGCCTGATCGCAAACGTTTGGTATCGATTCTTTTTTTCTTGATCAGAGACCCAATCTGCGTACACAAACGCTAAAAATGCAGCATTTGCTGTATAACGAAGTGAACCCCATTGATCTAACCACGCTAGTCCGCCAGGCGTATAAGTGATTCTTTCTACTTTTCCATTTTGAACAAAACCCGTCGACCAGTAATCGAGATTACGCTCCGTCGATTCGATAAACCTTTTCTCCTTTGTGATTCTCGCAAGTAAAATTTGCGAAGCAAAAAAGGTATTGTCCCACGACATCGTAAACGTATAGTCCCAATCCTTCGGCCATTCTTCTACTGCTTTTAGTGCTTTGTTTAAATAGGTCTGGTCATTTGTCGCCAAGTACAGCCATATTCCACCCCAAATGAGCTCATCAATATAGCCGCTCCAAGAGTTATAAAATGGCTGCGCATTGGTGACACAATCTGTATACTCACCGCGATATTGGTCAGCAAATGCATAAAGCTGTTTTGCATGGGTGAGAAGCTTTGCTGCATAAGGCGCATCAGTTTCTTTAAAAATAATTGAACCTGCTGCTAAAGCGGCTGCGGTTTGGGCGGCTACTTCTGTTCCTGGACAATGTTCATCAATTTTAAATGCCGGCCGGTTCATCGGCATCACTTCTGCTGGACCCCACCAGCCATGATCCGCATTCCCATCGCCTACTTGTGCCCAAAATTCATTTGGACCTGTATGGGCTTTCAAAAAATAATCGGTTGCCCACTTGATTTGATCTAACATATCATCAAGCAGCTCTGCCTCTTCGTAAGCTTCTCGGTACTCATAGACTGTCCATGCAAGCACGGCTGCAGAGTAAGCCATCGGAAGCCCGAACTTCACATGATCACCAGCATCGTACCAGCCGCCTGTTAAATCATGACCAACATCTTTCCCATCCTCTAGTCCAGAATCCCCTCGCCAGTTAAGACGATTGCTTTCAGGAAGCTTTCCGGAACGCTGGGCTTCGTAAAACAAAATGGATTTTTGAAGCACCTCTACATAGTTGTAATCTGACATGTACCTACTTCTCACCCCTTCTTTTTTCTTAAACGTGAAACATTGAACAAGAAATGACCACCTCCTTGTTATTCCGTTCGTGTTTTGTACAGTGTTGAAAAGAATCAAGCATGTTTCAAAAATGTGCATAGTAAACAGCCATCAGCTTGACGCTCACCGAGGGTGGTTTTCTCCTGATTCTTCATGTGACTGTACCCAAAATGATCATATGTCGTATGAGAACATTTCAGACGGCTAAATTCTCTTTTTTGCTCTATTTGGGTAGAAAGAATGACATACAATCTCTTCTCTCAAAACACGACGTTAAATCAAGATATATGAACCAACAAGAAAATAATTCCAGTTAAAATATTTAGTTAACATAATAATATTATTGTATATATAAAAAAGAACGCCCTTTAAGGGCGCTCTTCATTTTTCACATTAGAACAAAGAAAGCTGGTTTTGATCAGGAAGTGCTTCTAAGCAGCCTTGACGATCCAAATACTCAAGGATGGTCTTAGACACTTTTCCTCGTTTTTGTAAATCTTCTTTTGAAAGGAATTCACCATCTTGGCGTGCGCGTACAATATTTAACGCAACGTTTGTTCCGAGTCCAGGGATGGAGTTGAATGGCGGGATTAGCCCGTCTCCATCAATGATAAACTCAGTGGCACTTGATCGGTATAGGTCTACTTTTTTAAAGTGATAGCCTCTTTCACACATTTCAAGTGCAAGCTCTAGTACAGTTAATAGGTTCTTCTCTTTCGGTGATGCATCAAGACCTTTTGAGTTAATATCGTCCATGACCGCTCGAATCGCATTCGATCCTTTTGTCATCGTTTCGATATCAAAATCATCAGCACGAACGGTAAAATAAGCCGCATAGTACAGAAGTGCATGGTGCACCTTGAAATAAGCAATCCGAACGGCCATTAATACATAAGCAGCCGCGTGGGCTTTAGGGAACATGTATTTAATCTTTTTACAAGAATCAATGTACCAGTTCGGTACGTTATTATTCTTCATTTCTTCTTCCCATTCAGGAGGGAGTCCCTTCCCTTTACGAACAGATTCCATGATTTTAAAGGCAAGTGACGGCTCTAAACCTTGATAAATCAGATATACCATAATATCATCACGACAGCCAATCACTTCGCTTAGTTCACACGTTTTATTATGAATCAGCTCTTGGGCGTTGCCGAGCCATACATCTGTACCGTGAGATAGACCAGAGATCTGAACAAGCTCCGAGAAGGTGGTCGGTTTTGTATCCTCAAGCATCTGACGAACAAACCTTGTGCCAAACTCTGGGATCCCAAGTGTTCCCGTTTTACATCCAATTTGTTCTTCTGTGACACCGAGAGGTTCCGTTCCTTGGAAGATTTTCATGACCTCAGGATCATCTGTCGGAATCGTTTTTGGATCAATTCCGCTCAAGTCCTGAAGCATCCGAATGACCGTTGGATCATCGTGTCCAAGAATATCTAGTTTCAGCAAGTTATCATGGATTGAATGGAAATCAAAATGCGTCGTTTTCCAATCAGAACCTGTCGCATCTGCTGGATATTGTATTGGTGAGAAATCGTAAATGTCCATATAATCCGGCACTACGATAATACCGCCTGGATGTTGGCCTGTTGTCCGTTTGACGCCCGTACAGCCCTGTACGAGCCGGTCAATTTCAGCACCTCTCATATGAAGGTTATGATCTCCTGCGTAGCCTTTCACATAACCATATGCCGTTTTTTCTGCAACGGTACCGATTGTACCTGCACGGTATACATACTCTTCACCAAACAGCTCTTTTGTATAGTTATGGGCAATCGGCTGATATTCTCCTGAGAAGTTCAAGTCGATATCAGGCACTTTATCTCCTTTAAAACCTAAGAACGTTTCAAACGGAATATCGTGTCCGTCTTTTTTATACGGCGTCCCGCATTCAGGACAGTCTTTATCAGGAAGGTCAAATCCTGAGCCAACCGATCCGTCATTAAAGAACTCAGAGTGCTTGCAACTTGGACATACATAGTGCGGCGCAAGCGGGTTTACTTCTGTAATCTCTGTTAATGTCGCAACGAGAGATGAACCAACTGATCCCCTTGAACCAACTAGATATCCATCATCAAGTGATTTCTTAACAAGCTTATGAGAAATTAAATAAATAACAGCGAAACCGTGACCAATAATACTCTTTAATTCTTTCTCAATCCGGTCTTCTACAAGTTTCGGTAAATCGTCACCGTAGATGCTGCGAGCCATGTTATAGCTCATTTCCCGAATTTCTTCATCTGCACCTTCGATTTTTGGTGTATAAAGATCGTCTTTGATTGGTTTAATACTTTCGACCATCTCAGATACTTTTTGCGTATTCGTCACGACAATCTCTTTCGCCTTCTCGTCTCCAAGGAAAGAGAATGCTTCTAGCATTTCATCAGTTGTTCTAAAATGAACTTTTGGCAGTTCATGACGATTAAGTGGATTCGCCCCGCCTTGTGATGAAATTAAGATTTTGCGATAAATTTTGTCTTCTGGATGCAGGTAGTGCACATTTCCAGTCGCCACGACTGGTTTATTCAGTTTTTCACCAAGTTTCACAATGTTTGTGATGATCTCTTTTAATGCACGTTCATCCCGAACAAGCTCCAGCTGGAGTAAATGCTGATACACTTCTGGCGGATGAACTTCTAAATAGTCGTAAAATGCGGCAATGTCTTCTACCTCATCAGGTGACTTCTGCATCATCCCTTCAAACACTTCACCCTTATCACAAGCAGACCCAACAATTAAACCTTCTCGATATTTCTCAAGCTGTGAGCGAGGGATACGCGGCACGCGGTAGAAATAATGAATATGAGAAAGTGAAACAAGCTTAAATAAATTCTTTAGACCCGTCTCATTTTGTGCAATCACGGTTGCATGGTAAGGACGTGAGCGCTGATACGCATTGGACTGTCCCATGTTTTCATTCAATTGATCGTGGTAAGCAATCTCTTTTTCAGCCGCATCTTTTAGCATCTTCAGCATGAGGTAACCAGTTGCTTCTGCATCATAAATCGCCCGGTGATGCTGCGTGAGTTCAATATCGAACTTTTTACACAGCGTGTTCAGCCGGTGATTTTTAAATTCAGGATAAAGGAATCGGCCGAGTTCTAGTGTATCAATGACAGGGTTTGACGCTTTATCTGTTTTTAACAGTCGCTTATATGCTGCATTTAAAAAGCCCATATCAAAGCTCGCATTGTGAGCAACAAGGATATCTTGTCCAATCCACTCTTTGAAATCCCGAACAACATCGACCACATCTGGTGCATCTCTCACCATGTCGTCCGTGATACCGGTTAGTTCAATGGTTGTTGCTGATAACGGATGATGAGGGTTTGCAAATGCCTCAAAGCGGTCAATGATTTCTCCGCCTTTGATTTTCACGGCTGCAAGCTCAATGATCGTATCATACACAGCAGAGAGTCCCGTTGTCTCAACATCAAATACGACAAACGTCGCATCTTCTAACAAGCGGTGCTCTGGATTATACGCAATCGGTACCCCGTCATCGACTAAATTGATTTCCACCCCGTACATCATTTTGATGCCATGCTTTTTACTTGCTGCATACGCATCTGGAAAGGATTGGACAACGGCGTGATCTGTCAGGGCAATGGCCTCATGCCCCCATTTTTTTGCTTGTTCAACAAGTCTACCGATGCCAGTGATAGCATCCATCTGGCTCATTGGCGAATGCAAATGAAGCTCAACACGCTTTTCTCCCTCTGGTGCAGTATCTTCTTTCAGCTGAGGTTTCATTTCATTGACGTCATTTGCGATCATGACAAGATCTCTCACAAACGTATCGTTTTGAATGCTTCCTCTTGCTTTGACCCACATCCCTTTTTTCAAGGATTTCATGAGCTGGGCATCTTCTTTTTCTCTCGCAAACATTTTGATCAAAATACTATTCGTATAATCGGTAATTTTAAAGATACAAAGGGTTCTGCCGCTTTTTAGTTCGCGCGTTTCTGCATCAAACACGTATCCTTGGACGGTGATTCGTCTTTCTTCGTCCATAATACTATCAAGCGTACGTATTTCTTCATTGTCTTTGATTTGATAGCCAATCATCAGTGGGCCAGAAGGAGTTTCCTCTTGATCCTCACTTTCCTTCTTCTCCATCTCAACAAGGGCTTGCATGGCTCTTTCTTGATCTTCAGCAAGTTTTTGTTCTCTGAACTTCTGAATCTCTTGATCTGATACAAAAATTTCTGTATCAAATTGAAGTTCTGGAAAACCAACTTGTTTAAATGCAGCCTGAAGCATTGGGCTATATTTCTTCTTGATGGCCAAAGCCTCAGTTTCGCTTTTTGTTTTGATGATGATCTTATGTCCAGACAGCGCTGGTTTTTGCTGTTGAAGCAAGCTGATGATTGGGGGAGAAATTCCTTGAAGCTCTTCCACACAATGTGACCAATACGATTGAACGAGCTCTTCAGATATGTGCGGATCATTGACTTCAATCGTACAAGTGACTTGTGCGATATGAGAAAATGCATTTGTCAGCCTGCTTAAAAACATTGCATATACTTTGTAAGGCAAAAGTGCCTTAAATTTAAAAAGGAAATGCCACGTTTTTGCCGCCTTATGCACCGTCAATTTGACGATCTCGCCTTCTTCAAAGTAACGGCTGAGGTCATCATCTGTCATTTGAATCTGATTGAGTAATATATGAAATTGCCGCCGGGTAATCGGTAATTGTTCATCCAAGACAGGACCCTCCTTTTGCAAATCAGAAAGGTACCTCTTTTTTGCAGGAGGTACCTTCATTTTTTTGTTCGTTTCTTATGCTTGGCGTATAAATGAAATCAGTTCATCAACAGATACTTCGTGTGATTCACCTGATTTTCTGAATTTCACTTCGACAATACCTTCTTCTGAACGTTTCCCGCAGCTAATGCGAATTGGCAGTCCAATTAAGTCACTGTCGGCAAATTTGACGCCTGCACGCTCTTGGCGGTCATCGAAAAGGACTTCATAGCCCTCTTCCTGTAAACGCTCATACAGCGTTTCAGCCAGTTCCTTTTGTGCATCGTTTTTCATATTTAAAGCAAGTAGATGAAGATCATATGGCGCAACTGTTTCTGGCCAAATAATCCCCTTGTCATCATGATGTTGTTCAACAATCGCAGAAAGGGTTCTAGAAATTCCGATGCCATAGCAGCCCATGATCATTGGCTGCGCACGTCCATTTTCATCGAGGTATGTTGCATCCATTGCCTCTGAATAACGTGTGCCTAGCTTAAAGACTTGTCCTACTTCAATTCCTTTTGCGAACTGGATTGTGCCTTCACCATCTGGAGAAACGTCTCCTTCTTGAATCAAGCGAAGATCTGTGTATTCCTTCACTGACAGATCACGAGCAGGATTAACATTGACATAGTGATAATCCGATTCATTTGCACCTGCAACTGCATTTGTCATTCCTTTTACAGCATGGTCTGCATAAATCGTTACTTCCGCTTCAAGTTTCACTGGTCCAACAAATCCTGGTTCTGTTCCGATCACGTCTAGTACTTCCTCACGTGAAGCAAGCTCTACAAGCTGTGCTCCAACTAAGTTTTTCACTTTCACATCATTTACTTCATGATCGCCTCTTGTCAGGACAAGTACATACGCATCGTCCGCTTTAAACAAGACAGATTTGATACATGTAGAAGGAGCCACTTCTAAGAATGACGCAACATCTTGTATCGTCTTCACCTGCGGCGTGTGTACTTTCTCAAGTTCTTTGAAGTCCGCAGGGTTTGCTTCTTCTCCGTGATACACAGCCTCAGCCATTTCAATGTTCGCAGCGTAGGAAGATGTGTCAGAGTATGCGATTGTATCTTCTCCTACTTCTGACAGTGCCATAAACTCATGTGTATCTTTTCCTCCCATTGCCCCAGAATCGGCAATGACGGGTCTAAAGTTAAGACCTACTTTTGAAAAGACATTCGAGTAAGCTGTAAACATTTTGTTGTATGTGTCATCAAGGCTCTCTGGTGAAGAGTGGAATGAATAGGCGTCCTTCATAATAAATTCACGTCCGCGCAATAACCCGAAGCGAGGTCTTTGTTCATCACGGAATTTAGATTGGATTTGATACAGTGTCAAAGGAAGCTTTTTATACGATTTGACTTCACTGCGTACGAGTGATGTGATCACTTCTTCGTGTGTTGGGCCAAGTGCAAACTCGCGGCCGTGGCGATCTTTCATACGCATGAGTTCTGGACCGTATGTATACCATCTTCCTGACTCTTGCCACATTTCTGCTTGCTGCAGCACTGGCATTAACAGCTCAGCTGCTCCCGCCTTTTCCATTTCCTTGCGAACAATGGCTTGAATGTGCTGAATCACTTTATGTGCTAACGGCAGGTAATGATAAATACCGCTCGTGTTTTGTCTAATAAATCCAGCTCTTACTAATAGCTGATGACTTTTTGCCTCAGCATCTGCCGGCACCTCTCGAAGAGTTGGAATGAAAGTCAAGGATTGTCTCATGTCGTTACACCTCATTTAAGAAATAGGACTTCTCACAAAAACTCTTGTTTCCCAGAATGAGAAACAAGAGACATTGGTTTTTATAAAAATAATCGCTGGATGTCATTCCATGTCACTACTAGCATTAATAGCATGAGGAACGCAACACCAATGAAGACAACAAGTGCCTCTTTCTCACGATTAATTGGTTTGCCGCGAATGGCTTCAACGAATAGGAAAAGTAATCTTCCTCCGTCTAATGCAGGAATCGGTAATAAATTCACGATCCCTAAGTTGATACTAAGAAACGCAGCAAACTGCATTAATGTTAACACACCTTGTTTCGCTACTTCTCCTGTCATATCATATATTCCAACAGGACCTGCAAGCATATCTAATGAAAATTGTCCTGTGACAATCTTTTGCAAGTTCGTTAAGATGAGACCTGCTGTTGATATCACTGTCGTTCCTGAGGATGAGATGACTTTGAGAAAGCCATTTTCTGTTGGCGGGTAAGAGCCAAAACGGCCAATGGTTTTTCCTTCGGCCTTCACAGCTTCCGGTACAACTTGAATGGTGCTTTCTTTGCCATCTCGGTCAATGACGACATTCATTTTTTTATCTGGGTTCTTTTGAACCGTTTGAACAACGTCTGTCCAAGAATTCATTTTATCCCCGTTAATTGAAACGATATGATCTCCCTGCATAAGCCCGGCTTGCGCTGCCCGGCCGTCTTTTGTCAGCTTACCAAGTACAGGATCATCCACGGTTACACCTTGAATAAATCCTAAAGCCACTAGAATCACATATGCCAGGATAAAGTTCATAATCGGTCCAGCTGCAATGGCTTTAATACGCTGCCATACTGTTTTTGAACCAAACTGACGGTTGTATGGCGCAATTTGAATTTCTTCACCATCTGCAATATAGAAGCTTGTTTGGCTTACATTGTAGCCAGTCAGAATGTCTTCATTTCCAGCCTCATATCCTGAAATTCTCATCGCATGATCTAAATCAATTTGTTCAACTTCAATGACAAGTGCATCAGGATATTTTTCTTTATCATTTAAAATGATTTTTTCTACTTCATTTTGCTCATTGAATAAGAGCCCCACTGTATGACCCGGTTTAATTTCAATGACTTCAGGGTCTTCTCCAGCCATTTTAACAAATCCGCCGATTGGCAGAAGTCTGATGGTATAGACGGTTTCTTTTCGTTTAAAGGAGAAAATCTTCGGTCCAAAACCAATTGCGAACTCGCGGCATAAAATGCCTGCGCGCTGCGCCATAATTAAATGGCCAAGCTCGTGGAAAAAAACGAGCGTTCCAAAAATAATAATAAACGCAATCACTGTATTCACGAACATACCACCTTATGCGAGGATTGATTGAACAAAGTCTCGTGTATCTTTGTCCACTTCATGGATATCTTGCAAACTAGGCGTTGAAATCACATGATGTCTGTTCAGTGCCTTTTCAATCAATTCTTCAATTTGCAGGAACGTTACTTTGCCTTTTAAAAATGCATCAACAGCTATTTCATTGGCTGCATTAAGCACAGTAGGCATTGTCCCTCCTATTTTACCTGATTCATAAGCAAAATGTAAGCAGCGATACCTGTCAAAATCCGCTTTTTGGAAATTTAATTGTCCAATCTCCCAAAGGTTTAATGATTTCGCTTCTTTTAATGGCGCTCTATCAGGATAAGTGAGCGCGTATTGAATCGGAACCCTCATGTCAGGTGTACCTAACTGAGCCATGACACTTTTGTCATGGAATTCCACCATGGAATGGATGATGCTCTCTTTATGTAACAGCACATCAATTTGATCGTATGGGATATCAAACAGCCAATGCGCCTCAATCACCTCAAGCCCCTTATTCATCATGGTCGCTGAATCGATCGTGATTTTTGCGCCCATGGACCAGTTCGGATGATTCAGCGCTTCTTCAACCGTTACACCTTCAAGCTCCGTGCGTTTTTTATCTCGGAAACTGCCGCCTGAAGCTGTGACGATTAAGCGTTCAATGTTTTTAGCTTGTTCACCTTGCAGGGATTGAAAAATAGCGGAGTGTTCACTATCGACAGGAAGTAAAGGCACGTCATACTTTTTGGCGTACTCTTTTACTATATGACCAGCTGTCACAAGTGTTTCCTTATTTGCAAGTGCGATCGTCTTTTTTTGTTCAATGGCTTTTAATGTCGGCACAAGTCCGACACTTCCTACCAGTGCATTGACCACAACATCCACTGCATCATAGGTCGCTGCTTCGATGTTCGCTTCATCACCCGCAGCCATTTTGACATCGTATTGAAATGAATGACCTTTTAACGTGCGATAGGTCGCTTCGTCTACACATCCAACAAATTCAGGCTGAAATTGTTCAATGATAGGGATGGCCTTGTCTATATTTCTGCCAAACGTCATCGCTTTCAACTTGAATTTATCTGGATGCTGCCTGATCACATCTAATGTTTGTTCTCCAATTGATCCTGTTGCGCCTAATAGCGAAATATATTTCAAATTGCCACTCCTTCTCTCGTTCAATTAGTTTCTATGAGGTTAGCTAGCAAACGTGGCCAGCAATAAATATAAAAACGGCAGAACGAATAAAAAGCTGTCAAACCTGTCCAAAATTCCGCCATGACCTGGGAGTATTGTCCCTGAATCCTTCACATGGTAATGACGCTTTAAAGCAGATTCCACAAGGTCGCCAAGCTGTCCAAAAATACTGAGCAAAAGAGTAATAAACATAACAAGCAGATATGATGGCAAAAATCCTGTAACCGCCTGGAACACAAGTGACAGCACGACCGCTGTGACGATTCCACCGATAAATCCTTCTACTGTTTTGTTTGGGCTGATCTCTGGCCAAAGCTTTCGTTTCCCCATAGATTTCCCAATAAAATAGGCACCTGAGTCAGTGGACCAAATAATCACCGCTGCGAAGAAGATCGCACTCATGCCATACAAGCCTCTAATTTGAATAAAATAATAGAAACTAACGCCAATATATAATGTGGCTAATATAACAAAAGCAACCTCATCGAATGTGAAAGAGTTTTTGCTCAGAACTGTATAAGTTAAAAGGATTAAGACTGCAAATAAAGCAATCTGCATTTTTGATGCGTCTACGTTCGGGAAGAAGCTATTTTCTCCGCCCATTAAAAGCCAAAGCAATATTAAGCTGACAATGCCAGGAAAGCTGAAAATCGAAATCTTTTTCATTCTAAGAAGCTCAAAGAGAGCGACACTTCCCATTAAATAAATCAGCAGGGTAAATGGCATTTGTCCATAAATCACTGCAAGTAAAAACACTGCAGCTGCCAGAACACCCGTCAAAATTCTTTGTTTCATCTGCACCACCCTCTAAATTCCACCGAACCTCCGGCCGCGGCGCTGGTACTCTCCGATAGCGCCTATGAGATGCTCATCAGAAAAGTCAGGCCAAAGCACATCCGTAAAGACAAACTCGCTGTATGCAATTTGCCAAAGCATAAAGTTGCTTAATCTAATTTCTCCACTCGTACGAATAAGCAAATCCGGATCTTGAAGAGATTCTGTCATTAAATACGCTGAAAACATCTCTTCTGTGATGTCTTCTGCTCGAAGCTTGCCTTCTTTGACTTTTTCAGAAATTTGTCTGCATGCAGAAATAATTTCTGTCCGTCCTCCATAATTGAGCGCAAAATTTAAAATGAGTCCGTCATTATTCGCCGTACTCTTCACTGCGTTCTCTACCGCTTTTTTCGTATGCTGCGGGAGGCCGTCTGGATCACCTGTTAAACGTACACGGACATTTTCCTCGATGAGTTCAGGCAGATAGATGTTTAGAAACTCTTCAGGAAGCTTCATTAAAAAGTCTACTTCTAGTTTTGGACGTTTCCAATTTTCTGTAGAGAAAGCATACAAAGTCAGCACTTTGACATTCAGCTCATTTGCAAGCTTGGTCATGCGCTTGACAACTTTCATTCCTTCATGATGTCCTGCTACCCGTGGAAGCGCACGTTTTTTCGCCCATCTTCCATTCCCATCCATGATAATGGCGATATGTTCAGGAATTTCTCCATTTAATATGTCTTCTTTTGTCAGGCTTTCTAAGTTGGAAGCTGCTGTTTGCTGATTCTTCCAATTTTTGAGTATATTGAGCATGAGATTCCTCCATCACCCAAAAAGGTTGCGTTCCCGCTAATAATATAGTCCTCAACAGTATTAACAAAAAAACCCCCTGTAAACATGAAGAGGGTCTTTTCACTATTATCTATTGTACATAGTTTTTTCTTAAACTTCCATGATTTCTTTTTCTTTATCTTTTGTCACTTCATCAATTTTAGCGACATATTCATCTGTCAATTTTTGAACATCCTCTGTAGATGATCTTAATTCATCTTCAGTGATCTCCCCATTTTTCTCTAGCTTTTTCAATTCATCGTTTGCATCACGACGAACGTTACGAACAGCTACTTTTGCTTCTTCTGAGTATTTTCTCACAACTTTTACAAGTTCTTTACGTCTTTCTTCTGTTAGTGCTGGGATCGCAATACGGATCACGTTTCCGTCACTTGTTGGTGTGATACCAAGATCAGACTTTTGGATCGCCTTTTCGATATCACCGATCGCTGTTTTATCGTAAGGTGTGATAATCAGCATACGTGCTTCTGGCACTGTAATTGACGCAATTTGGTTTAGTGGTGTTTGCGCACCATAGTAATCCACTGTTACTTTGTCTAAAAGGGAAGCATTAGCTCTGCCCGCACGGACAGTTGCTAGTTCACGTCCGTATGCTTGAACGGCTTTTTCCATTTTTTCTTTTGTTTGGTTCAACACTTCTTTTGACACGTTATTTCCCCCTCACGATCGTTCCGATTGATTCGCCATTGACGGCACGTTTAATATTTCCTTCTTCCATAATAGAGAAGACGATTAATGGAATGTCATTGTCCATACATAATGAGGACGCAGTAGAATCCATTACAGCAAGCCCTTCTTTTAGTACATCAAGATATGAAAGCTTATCATATTTTACTGCATCCGCATCTGTACGAGGATCAGCACTGTAGACACCGTCTACATTGTTTTTCGCCATTAAAATGACATCTGCTTCAATTTCAGCTGCACGAAGTGCTGCTGTTGTATCAGTAGAGAAATAAGGGTTACCAGTACCTGCAGCAAAAATCACGACACGTTTCTTCTCAAGGTGACGGATCGCTTTTCTTCTTATGTATGGCTCTGCAACCTGTCTCATTTCGATAGAGGTTTGTACTCTAGACTGAATGCCAAGCGTTTCTAGGCTGTCTTGTAATGCCAATGAATTCATCACTGTTGCAAGCATTCCCATATAGTCTGCTGTTGCCCGGTCCATTCCTAAGTCACTGCCTGTCTTACCACGCCAAAGGTTTCCTCCGCCTACAACGACTGCAACTTCAACATCAAGTTCTGCAATTTCTTTTACTTGCTTTGCAATTGATTGAATGACAGTTGGGTTAATTCCATTTCCAGCATCACCAGCTAGTGCTTCTCCACTTAGCTTCAGTACAATGCGATTATATTTCGGTTTGCTCATGATAACCTCCAAGTGTAAACTATACCGTCTCTTATTATGCGTAAGAAACCGTCTTTTGTAAATCAATATCCTCTAAAAAATAGGGAACACAGTGCTTGTGCTCCCTAAAAAAGCCCCAGAGAGCTTTTCAAACATTATTTTTTCACTTGGCTCATGACTTCTTCAGCAAAGTTGTCTTGACGTTTTTCGATACCTTCGCCCACTTCATAGCGAACATAAGTTTGAACAGTTGCGTTTTTCGCACCTACAACTTGTTTCACTTTTTCATCTGGGTTTTTAACGAATGCTTGGTCAAGTAAGCAAATTTCTTCGAAGAATTTGTTTAGACGGCCTTCTACCATTTTAGCAACGATATTTTCAGGCTTTCCTTCTTGAAGCGCTTGTTGTGTTAATACTTCACGCTCACGGTTCGCTTCTTCTTCAGACACTTGGTCACGAGAAATGTATTTAGGGTTTACAGCAGCAACGTGCATTGCGATGTCTCTCGCAAGCTCTTCATCAGTTGTTCCGTTAAGAACCGCTAATACACCGATGCGTCCGCCCATGTGTAAGTAAGAACCGAATGCAGCGTTATCTTCTTTTGTGATGACTGAGAAACGGCGCAGCGTAATTTTTTCTCCGATTTTCGCAATTGCAGAAGTAATATGTTCTTCAACTGTTGAACCATTTTCCATTTTAGAAGCATGTGCTTCTTCAATTGTTGCAGGTTTCGCAGCAAGTAAATGATCAGCAAGTTCGTTAAGAAGATTTTGGAATCCTTCGTTTTTCGCAACGAAATCAGTCTCAGAGTTCACTTCTAGGATAACGCCAGTGTTGCCGTCAGTTTTAATAAGAGTTAATCCTTCTGCCGCAATACGGTCTGCTTTTTTCGCAGCTTTTGCGATCCCTTTTTCTCTTAGAAGATCGATTGCTTTGTCGATGTCACCATCAGTTTCTGTTAACGCTTTTTTACAGTCCATCATACCTGCACCAGTTTTTTGACGCAGTTCTTTTACTAATTGAGCAGTAATTGCCATTTTACATTTCCTCCTTCTATGTTAAAACACGGATTACTAGGTGAAAAAAAGGTGATAAAAGGCAGTTCCCTCTTATCACCTTTTGAATAGGTTACGCAGTTGTTGTTTCTGTTTCTGTCGTTTCTTCTACAACAGCTTCTTCTTCGCCTTGTTTAGACTCAAGAATCGCATCTGCCATTTTAGCAGTTAGAAGTTTTACAGCACGGATTGCATCATCGTTTGCAGGGATCACAACATCAATTTCGTCTGGATCACAGTTTGTGTCAACGATACCGATAATTGGGATATTCAATTTACGAGCTTCTGCAACTGCAATACGCTCTTTACGAGGGTCGATAATGAAAAGTGCATCTGGAAGACCCTTCATGTCTTTGATTCCGCCTAGGAATTTTTCAAGACGTTCTAATTCTTTTTTCAGTTGAACGACTTCTTTCTTAGGAAGAACTTCGAACGTACCGTTTTCTTGCATTTTTTCGATATCTTTTAAACGTTTGATACGTTTTTGGATTGTTTCAAAGTTTGTTAACGTTCCACCAAGCCAGCGTTGGTTTACATAGAACATACCAGAACGGATTGCTTCTTCTTTCACTGAATCTTGTGCTTGCTTTTTCGTACCAACGAAAAGGATTTTTCCTCCGTCAGCAGCAAGGTTTTTCGTGAAGTTGTAAGCTTCCTCTACTTTTTTCACCGTTTTTTGAAGATCGATGATGTAGATACCGTTACGCTCTGTAAAGATGTAACGCTTCATTTTTGGGTTCCAACGGCGTGTTTGGTGACCGAAGTGAACACCAGCTTCTAGCAATTGTTTCATAGAAATAACTGACATGTTGTTGCCTCCTAATATAATGGTTTTTTTTCCTCCGCTTAAGTCATGTTCACATAAAACTGCGCCACGGCAGCACCTTCATACGAATCATTAAGCGTGTGTATTTAACACCAAGAAATAATATAACACATGATGGACTGACAATCAAGAATCCTTTACAGCTTTCCGCTAAATTTTAATAAAAGCTCGATTTCTGTCTTGCCCGTTTTTAATTCTTTCGCTATTTCTTCTAATGATAGCCCTTGATCATATAAGGCCTTTACTTGATCCTCGAATGTTTCTTCTTTTTCACTTTCAGAAGGCGCAGAAGCTTCTGTTTCGAGACTTGAAACGGGTTCGTTTACCTTCTCTTCCTGCACCTCAACTTCGCTAAGGAGAGCCGACAGGTGCTCTGGAACTGGATCTTCACTTTCTACCGATTGCTGGGATTCAATTGGTGGTTGTGGCTGCTTTGGTGTCTGAAGATCCGATTTCAGCTCTTCAGCAGAAAAATCAGGGGAAGTGGCTGCAGCTTTTGATAGTTTTTCATTCTCTTCTTTGACTTCCATCAAAAATGCAGCCAGGGTATTTTCCGTTTCTTCTAAAAGCTCTCGCTGCTTTTGTTCTGTTGCCTTCAGCGAATTCATTCTCGTGTATAAAATGATCACAAAATAAATAAGTGCAGCATGAAGCATAAAGCTAATCAGCCATAGCATATTTTTTCACTCACTAACTCTTTAAGATTGAATGGCTTTATCAAGCAGATGCTTAAGCTTGAACAATGCCTTTGAATGAATTTGCGAAATGCGGGAGGTCGATAAATTAAGCACTTGACCAATTTCCGTTAACGTCAATTCCTCTTTATAGAAAAGACTAATCACAAGCTTTTCTTTTTCCGAAAGCTCTGTCATTTTTTCGGCAAGCTGTTCAATTAATTCATCTTTCAGCATTTTTTCTTCAGGTGTCACAGTCTTTTCGTCGCGAATCATGACTTGAACGTTTTCTCCGTCTTCTTGATCATGCAGCTTCTCATCAATCGAGAGCAAATTCGCAAAGAACCCTTCATTCATCGTTGTGACCACATCTTGTTCACTCATGCCGAGTTCTTCAGCAACCTCTGTTGGTGTCACATTTCGTAAATATCGCTGTTCAAGCTTTTCAATTGCCGCTTCTACTTTTTTTGTTTTTTCTCTTGATGTACGAGGCAGCCAGTCCTCTTTACGAAGACCGTCGATGATGGCCCCGCGAATTCTGAAGGATGCATATGTATCAAACTTCAGATCTCTTCCGGGGTCAAATTTTTCAAGGGCATCATATAAACCGAGCATCCCTAGACTGATCAAGTCTTCTTTGTGCACTGACTTCGGGAGACCGATGGAAATTCTTCCAACATGATATGTGACGAGCGGCATATAGCGGCGCATAAGATCATCTCCAGCAGCTGGGTCCTTCCACTCTTTCCATCTAGCCCATAGCGCCTGATCTTCGTAATTTAAGGATTGCATCTTTCTCCCCCTATACTTCCTTAGTTATATCTTCATAATGCCTTGTTTCACAGTGCGGATCTCAAGTTCTGTTGTAAGCGGATCGAATTCAATCGTGCGTCCATTGTTTCCGCCCGTGTCCTCACTAATGATCGGGATATGATGAAGAGACAGATGTTCTTTCACAGCTGATACATTCCTAGGTCCAATTCTCATGAGATCATTGGTTGACTTAAATTTAAACATTTCTGCGCCGCCAGCAAGCTTCGCTTTTAGCGCATGTTTGCGCGCTCCTTCTTTTAAGAGCAGATCAATTGTATGCTTGACACCTGTATCTGCATACTTAGCCAAGTTCTCTACCGCTCCTTTTGAAAGAGAGGAGTCTGGAAGCATGACATGGACAAGTCCTGCCAGTTTTTTTTCTTGGTCAAAAAGGACAAGTCCTACGCAAGAACCGAGACCGGATGTCCGTATACGGTCCGGTGTTTTCACAAGCTGAACATCCGCTATACCAACCTTTACAACTGCCGGAATCTGCACGTTCATTATAGGTTACCTAATGCTTTGAACAGTTTTTCAAACGATTCAAAGTCTGGTAATAGAAACATATTTCCTTTCAGCTCTTGCTGATTTTGATCATCAAAAATCGATGTATCAATCACAATCGCCTGATCGCCGAGCGGGCTAAACTGCATTAATCCTTCACTAATGACAGCCCCGAACATGTCGAGCGTGACATCTGGAACACTTGGATGAAGCTGCAGTTTTGTTAAATCGGCAAGTGCTGATAAATAAGAGCCTGCTAAAATATTTCCTAGCTCATGAAGCGCTGATGTTCCTAGCATGTGTTCATGAATCGTATCAATATCAAATGCTGGGTCCTGAACAAGCTCTCTTACAAATTGTTCAGCTTGTTCAAACGGCATAATGAAAAAGATTGAACCGGTAAGATCACCCTCCATTCGCAAAAAGATACTGGCAACTGGAAGGTCTGCTCCACCAAAGAAATCCATTAAATCTTCAAACGAGAGAACTTTGACAAAAGGAACAGCCATATCAATTTTGCGATTCAATAGGCTGGCAAGAGCAGACGCTGCATGGCCTGCTCCGATATTCCCAACCTCACTTAATATATCTAGCTGTTCATCTTTAATTTCATTGAAAATGCTCATCTCACATCCCCCTTAATGAACAGGTGCATCTTGCACGCTCTTGTCGAGGACCGCACCAGCATGAATGATATTGAATAGACGCTGATCATGCTTAATAATTCCTGTCACCCATGACAGTCCTTCTTTTTCAGCTGAATCAGTAGAAGATTCTACCTCTTCCTGATGAACAGTAATGACATCATTTGCTTCATCAACAATCCAGCCGACTTCAATGTCACCAACTTGTACAATAATCATTCTTGTTTCGTCTGTAATCTCGTTGTCAGTTGATCCAAGTCTCACTCTAAGGTCAATGACAGGTGTCACGACGCCACGTAGATTAATGACACCGCATATATAAGGGGCAACGCCAGGAACTCTTGTCGGCTGCTGCCATTTTTCAATGGACTTTACTTCTGATACTGAAATGGCGTATTCTTTTTTGTTTACGATAAACACAATCATCTTTTCGCCAGTTTTGATATCTGTACTCATTTCAGACCGCTCCTCTATTGTTTTTTACTTAATCAGTGCATTACAGTCAACGATGAGTGCAACCTGACCGTCACCTAAGATTGTTGCGCCTGATATCGCAAATACGTTTGGTAGGTAATCTCCAAGTGATTTCAATACAACCTCTTGCTGACCGATAAACGAATCGACCACAAATGCTGTTAGCTTGTCTCCTTTACGGACAACAATAATGTGCAGTTCTTCTTCTAAATCATTCGCATTTGGTACGTTGAACTGTTTCTTCAAGTACACAACCGGTACGATAAATCCACGGAAATCAATGACTTCACGATCATGCGTTTGAAGGATGTCACTCTTCTTAATGACAGCCGTTTCTATAATAGAAGAAATCGGAATAGCAAATGTTTCTTCCTCTAGTTTCACAAGAAGTACGGAAATGATCGATAATGTGAGTGGAAGCTGAATTGAGAACAGTGAGCCTTGACCTTCTGTTGAGTTAATACTCACAGAACCACCTAATGATTCCAGCTTGTTTTTCACAACGTCAAGACCTACACCTCGGCCCGAGATATCAGAAATCGTATCAGCTGTAGAGAACCCTGCTGCAAAGATCAATGAATCAATTTGGTGATCTTCAAGTGTTTCCGCTTCTCTTTCTGTAATAACCCCGCGCTCTAATGCTTTTTCAAGGACCTTTTTACGGTTAATCCCGCCGCCATCATCTTCGACTTCAATGAAGACATGGTTTCCGCTATGATATGCTTTTAAAAGAACAGTTCCTTTTTCTGGTTTGCCTTTTTTCACACGTTCTTCTGGTGATTCAATCCCGTGATCGAGACTGTTTCTAAGTAAGTGTAATAGCGGATCGCCAATTTCATCGATCACTGTTCGATCAAGCTCTGTCTCAGCACCTTCAATGATCAGTTCAATTTTCTTATTGAGCTCTTTCGTCAATTGACGAATCATACGTGGGAATCTGTTAAACACCGTTTCTACAGGCACCATTCTCATGTTCAAGATGATCGATTGCAGGTCTCCAGAAATACGGGACATTCTTTCCACTGTATCCGTGAGTTCGTTGTTTTCAAGTTCTTTAGCAATCTGTTCTAAACGTCCTCTATCAATGACAAGCTCTTCAAACAGGTTCATAAGTGAATCTAGACGATCGATGTTGACACGGATCGTTTTCGTTCCGCCGGCAGCTGCACCGTTATTGCCATTTGCTTTTGGCGCATCGTTTGCTGGCGCTTTAGCAGCAGGAGCTGCGACTTCTTCATTTTTCTGCTCAGGTTTCTCTGCTTTTGTTTCAGCCGGAGCCACTTCTTCAAAGGCAGAGACTTCAGAAATCTCCACTTGTTCAACCTCTGAGATCGCTGTCACGATTTTTTTCACTTCTTCCATCGGCTGTTTCGATAAGTAAGAAATGCTGAATTCAGATTCAAAATCTTCTGATTCTAAAAGTTCTGCATTCGGAACCGTTTTGACAACTTCTCCTGCTTCGTTCAGTCTTTCAAAAATCATATAGACACGAACGGCTTTTAATAAGCATGCGTCACTTAATGTCACGTTCAGCTCATAACATTTAAAGCCTTGTTCTCTCGCTTCATCAAGAACTGTTCGTTCAAATTCGTTATAGTCTAGGTCGCTTGCAGCTGATGATGCTTCAGCAGTCTCAACGGCAGATGCTGTTTCTGCATGGCTTCCTGTCACATCTAGTTTTTTACTAATCTCTGTGACATCACGTTTTCCATCCCCGCCCTCTGCAATCGATTGAACCATTGCTTCAAGGTGATCGAGTGCTTCAAACATCGTATCCATTGATTCAGGAGTGACAATCATTTGTTCGTTTCTGATGGCATCAAACATGTTTTCTAAATGATGTGTTAATTGAGCCATATCATCAAAGCCCATCGTTGCACTCATGCCTTTCAGTGTATGAGCGGCTCTGAATATATCATTCACTAGCTGCAAGTCTGTTGGGTTCTTTTCTAATTCAAGAAGTTTTTCATTACAAGTTTGTAAGTGTTCTCTGCTTTCATCTAAAAAGATATCTAAGTATTGGTTTACATCCAACGTGTTCACGCCCTCTCTTTTTTCATGGAGCTTATAATTGCATGTGCGATGTCATCCACATGCCTTGTTTCATGTGCAAGGCCTGCTTTAATGACTGATTTAGGCATTCCGAAAACAACACATGATTCTTCTTTTTCTGCAATGACTTTTGTATGACCGCTTGCGACCATTTTTTTGACACCTTCTGTGCCATCACTACCCATTCCTGTCATAATGACAGCGATTTTCTCGTAACCTTTTATGTTGCTGATGGATTCAAATAAATAGTTAACAGAAGGTTTGTGACGGCTGTCAGTGTCTTCTGGGGACAGCCTGATCACTAAAGCTGCCCCTTGTTCATGAAGTGACATATTCAATCCACCAGGAGCTATGTAAGCCACTCCATTTTTAGCGATGTCTCCATCTTGAGCTTCTTTGATCGTAATATGTGATAAATGATCTAATCTAGTAGCCAGCGATGCCGTAAATCCTGCCGGCATATGCTGCACAATCAAAATCGGCGCCTCTATGTCTTTTGGCAGCTTCGTGACGACTCGTTGAAGCGCCCTAGGCCCTCCCGTAGAAGTTCCGATTGAAATAATCTTTCGGAGTGATGAACCGCTTCTTACTTCTTGCAGGCGGGGAGCGACCGCTGGAATTGGACTTGGCGGCTTCATGAACGGCTTAGGAGAAACTTGTTTCTCAGTACGTTTTCTCGACAGGCCTGCCGCAAGTACCCGCTCTACAATTTGACCTCTTACTTTGTGTAAATCGAGCGAAATACTTCCTGAAGGCTTTGTCACAAAGTCAAAAGCACCGAGTTCTAAGCAATGGATGGTTAATTCCTTCCCTTGCTTCGTCTGGCTTGACACCATAATCACAGCAAGGTCGTGTTCAGCCAGAATTTGTTTTAATGCTTCTGTTCCATTTAGAACAGGCATTTCCACATCAAGTGTGACAACATCTGGATTCAATTCCTTAATCCGCTTTAAGGCATCTTCTCCATTTCGCGCCGTTCCGACGACTTCAATTTCTTGCTCGGCACTTAGGAAATCACTGATGAGTTTTCTCATAAAAGCCGAGTCATCTACTACAAGCACTCTAATCATGAGTCCACCTTCCTCCTTTTAAAAAAAGAGGACAACTTATCTATAAACGTATGCTGCTCTCTCCGTGCCTCTCTTATCTGCTGATGATACAGTGTTTCAGCCAGCATTTTAATGGTTTTACTTAGCCTTGAATGAGGCTGCTTCATATAAAATGGCATTTGTTCAGTGACTGCTTTAGGAACAGCAGGATCATCAGGCACCGCCCCAGCAAACACAAGCTTTCGGTGTAGAAAGGACGTCACCACTCCTGCTAATTTCCGGTACGTTTCAGACCCTTCTGACGGGGTTTTACACCGGTTGACGATGATTTGAACAGACTGTTCAAACTGATGAATGGCTAAGTGCTTAATTGCGCTGTAGGCATCCATGATGGATGTTGGTTCTGGCGTTGTCACAACGACCACCTCTCCTGCCGATAAGACAAAGGGGAGTTGATCTTTTGACAAGCCTGCACCCATATCAAAGAATATACAATCAAAGTCATTCAATATTTTCTCCATCTCTTCTAAAAAGAACGACCATTGATCTTTGTCTAAAGAAAACAGCTGCTCAAGCCCGCTTCCGCCAGAAATGTAATACAGATTGTCCGTTCCTTTTGTCATAGCCGCTTGGAAGGATTTTTTTCTAACAAGCACGTCTAATATAGAGCTGGTCGATGTTTTCCCTAGTAAAATATCAATATTCCCCATGCCAAAGTCGAGGTCGATGATGAGCACTTGCTTGCCCGTACTTGCGATAGACAGTGCCATATTCAGCGTCAAATTCGATTTACCTACTCCGCCTTTACCGCTCATGACAGCAATGGTTTTCGCCTGTCCATTCGCATGAAGAGAGTTCGGTACAATCAGTTGATTCTGCTGAACAAGCTTTCTTAAACCTTCGGCTTGGTCAGGCTTCATCATTGTAAGACCATCCTTGTCAAATCAAGGGGGGAACTCTCAAGAATATCCTCAGGTACATTTTGACCATTTGTTAAAAACCCGAGCCCGATTTGAGATTCTGCAATGATTTGAAAGATCGTTCCCATCGTGTCTGTTTCATCAACTTTTGTAAAAATAAATTGATCGATTGGAACGTGTTCAAAACGTTTGACCATGGCTTTCATATCTTGATATTTCGATGTCGCACTCATGACAAGAAAACTTTGAATGCTTTCATCAAATGGAATGATATCTGTCAGCTCTTTGATGTACGCCTCTTCTTTAAAGTTACGGCCTGCTGTATCGATGAAAATATGATCATAGTCTTTAAAGGTCTGCTGTGCTTTCACAAAGTCCTCTCTTGAATAACAAACTTCAAGAGGTGCATTCAGCAGTTCAGCATATGTTTTTAGTTGTTCAATCGCTGCAATCCGGTACGTATCTGTTGTGATAAAAGCAATTTTCTTTTGCTGCTGAATAGCCGTTTTCGCAGCAAGCTTTGCAATCGTTGTCGTTTTACCAGCACCAGTTGAACCAAACAGCACAATGCATTTCGAACGAATCATCGGCTCATCAGAAGTGTGAGCCGGCAGCATCCCTGTGAGTAGTTTTTCAAGTTCTTTTTCAATCTGCTCTTCTTTCACAGCACCTTTTGTTAAAAGACCCTTTAAGCACTCATCTCGAATCTCATCATCAAGACCTTGATCCTTTAGCTTTTGATCCATTTTCATGAGAGAATCCGGCAAGATCCCGGCATGGCGTTCGTTTCTTGCATATTCTATAGGCTGAGAATGAGAAGGCGCTGCTTTGACTGCTTGAGCAGCAGCCGAAAGCTCTTGTGTAAGGTGTTGAGTCTGCTCCTTTTTCGGTAACACCGGGATAGGCGCAGCTGCTGGTTGTAATCCTTTACCGGCTCTTTCTTCAAAATCTTGATCCAGCACTGCAATCACTTCGACCATTTGCTGTTTCTTTAAACCGAACAGCTTTCGTTTGACAACGGTTTTCGAATTTAATATGACGGCATCTTTCCCAAGCTGCTGCCTGATTTGAATCGTTGCCTCCTGCATAGAATTCGCTGTGATTTTTTTCATTTTCATTAGATATCCACCACTCCGATGCTCTGTACTTCCACATTTGCTTCTAGTTCGTTATAAGATAGTACCGGTAAATCTGGGAAATATCTTTCTAACAACTGTTTGACGTACATTCTTATAGGAGGTGAGCATAATAGAACCGGCGTTTCCTGACGAAGCGAAAGCTGTTCAATTTCTCTCGCCACTGATTGAATCACACTTTCAGAGGATTCTGGATCTAACGATAAGTAGTTCCCATGCTCTGTTTGCTGCACGCTGTCTGCAATCACCTTTTCGACTCGGCCTGAGCATGTCACGACTTTCAGTGATTCATTTTCTCTTGCATACTGTGCAGTAATCTGTCTTGCAAGTGCCTGTCTAACATACTCTGTTAGCAAGTCTGTATCAGTCGTTAATTTTCCGTAGTCTGCAAGGGTCTCAAAAATGGTCACAAGGTTTCGAATGGAGACCTTTTCTTTCAGAAGTTTTGCAAGTACTTTTTGGATATCTCCGACTGCTAGTGGATTCGGTGTTACCTCATCTACTAGAACTGGATAACTTTCTTTCAGATGATCGATTAATTGCTTCGTTTCTTGGCGTCCAAGCAGTTCATGGGTGTTTTGTCTAATCTTCTCTGTGATGTGGGTAGACACAACAGATGCTGGATCGACCACTGTATACCCAAGCATTTCAGCCTGATCTTTTTCTGCTTCTGATATCCATTTTGCCGGCAGACCAAAGGATGGTTCGATTGTTTCAATTCCTTCAATCGGATCATCATCAGGCGTTGGAGACATCGCTAAGTAATGATCGAGCAGCAGCTCTCCTTTTGCCACTTCGTTCCCTTTTATTTTGAGCCTGTATTCATTCGGGTTCAGCGCAATGTTGTCTCGAATACGGACAACTGGAATGACAAGACCTAGTTCAAGAGCAAGCTGCCTTCTGATCATGACAATTCGGTCTAACAGGTCTCCGCCTTGATTGGCATCTGCAAGCGGGATCAACCCGTAGCCAAATTCAAATTCAATGGCATCCATTTGCAGGAGATGAATGACGCTTTCTGGACTTTTCATCTCTTCTACCTCTGCCTGTTCTTCCAGTACTTCTTCAATCTCTTCTTGATCCTGTTTGTTTTTCGACATCATGTACGCACCGAGTGCAAGTAAACCTGCGATCGGCCCTGTCAAAAGTACGCCAATTGGCGTAAACAATCCAAGCAGGAAGATCGTGCCTGCTGTGACGTAAAGCATGGCAGGGAAAGCAAAGAGCTGACCCGTAATGTCTGAACCAAGGTTTCCGTTAGAAGCCGCTCTCGTGACAACAATCCCTGTCGCTGTTGAAATAAGAAGTGCAGGGATCTGCGACACAATTCCGTCCCCTACTGTTAAAAGAGTAAAGTGGGAAGCTGATTCTTGAATTGACATTCCTTGCTGAATCATCCCAATAATGATGCCAAAAATAATATTGATAATAACGATGATAATACCTGCGATGGCATCCCCTTTAACGAACTTACTTGCACCATCCATCGCACCATAAAAGTCTGCTTCTCTTGCTACTTTTTCACGGCGGTTTCTAGCTTCACTTTCTGTCAGCATTCCTGCATTCAAATCTGCGTCAATACTCATCTGTTTACCTGGCATCGCATCGAGTGTAAATCTGGCCGCAACCTCTGATACACGCTCTGCTCCTTTGGTGATGACAATAAACTGAATGATGATCAGAATAAGGAAGACAACCAGACCAACGAGTATATTGCCCCCAACAACAAATGATCCAAACGTTTCTACAACCTTACCAGCATCGCCAGTTGATAAAATAGAACGGGTTGTAGAGATGTTAAGCCCTAAACGAAACAGTGTTAAGAGCAAAAGCAAAGATGGAAAAATGGAAAATTGCAGTGGTTCTTGCATGTTCATTGTGGTGAGAAGCACGATAAGCGCAAGAGAAATATTAATAATGATTAAAATACTTAATAGGATGGGCGGAAACGGTATGACCAGCATCGCCACGATTAGAATAACACTGAATAAAACAGATAAATCTCTTGCTGACATGCCTGTTCGCTCCTTTTAAAACCAAAAATTCATAAAATCTTTTGTTTCGTTTTATATACGTAAGCCAAAATTTCTGCGATCGCCTTAAAATATTCTTCCGGCACCGCTTGGTCGATATCCACTTGATCATAGAGGGCGCGGGCGAGTGGCCGGTTCTCTACAGTCATGACATCATGTTCTTTCGCAATTGTTCTAATTTTCAAAGCCAAAATATCTGTTCCCTTTGCTACAACATAGGGCGCGTCCATCTTTTCTTCGTCATATTTCAAGGCAATTGCGTAGTGGGTCGGGTTTGTAATGATGACGTCCGCTTTTGGGACTTCCTGCATCATCCGTCTCATGGCCATTTCCCTTTGCCGCTGTTTAATTTTTGATTTTATGAGCGGGTCACCCTCTGATTTTTTATACTCATCTTTGATGTCTTGTTTAGACATCCGTAAGTTTTTTTCATAATCAAATTTCTGATACATGTAATCAAGCCCTGCTAAGATCATGAGAGCACCTGCTGCATATAGACCCATAATCAAGGTCATATTTGCCACGAAATGAAGAGTTTCCTCTGCTGTTAATAAAGGAAGCCTCAGGATATCGTCAAAGTGCATCCAAAGTGCAATAAATGTCGCAAAACCAATTAAACCAATTTTCAAAATGGATTTTAATAGCTCTACGAGGGCTCGAATACTGTATATTCGTTTAAACCCTTTGATTGGATCGAGTTTTTCTAATTTCGGTTTGATTACTTCTGTCGAAAAGAGAAAGCCAACCTGCAAATAGTTACTAATGATCCCTGCCAGCATACCAACACCAAGGATTGGCATGAGGAGGAGTGCTGTTTCCTGAAGCAATTCCACAAATAGTTGATGAATATTAGATGTGCTAACCTTCATTAGCATCGTTGTTGAATAAAAACGTTCAATGAGCGCAATAATACGCTCTTTCATAAAAGGCCCAATAAAAAAGAATGATAAAAAGATTAGTAGAAATGAGATGGCTGTATTGACGTCGGTACTTTTGGCAACCTGCCCTTTTTTACGTGAATCCCGTCTCTTTTTCGGTGTTGCTTTTTCTGTTTTTTCACCTGCGAAAAATTGCAAGTCGAGTCTAAGTCTTGTCGTCATGACGAACCACCGACCAATGCTAAGAAATTCCTCATGGTGAGCACAATCGTTTCAAATGTATTTTGGACGACCCCGAAGATGACACCCATACAAATGATGATCATAATAAAACTCACGCCCATTTTAATGGGCAGTCCAACGACAAATACGTTCATTTGCGGAACTGTACGTGCCACAATTCCTAATGCCAAATCGACTAAAAACAAACTAGCCACAACAGGTGCTGAGATTTGAAAGGCTATGATGAACATTTGGTTGAAACTCTTTGCAATAAAGTAAGCAAAGGATTCACTGCCGAAGTTCAGCGCATACTGATCAACTTGAATATATTGAAAACTGTAATAGATTCCATCAAGCAGCAAATGATGTGCATTTGTTGCCAGCATCAGTAGCAAGGTAACCGTATAAAAAAACTGCCCCATCAGCGGCGTTTGCGCCCCTGTTTGTGGATCAATAATATTGGCAATCGCAAAACCCATTTGAAAATCGATGAATGAGCCGGCAATTTGAACTGCGGACACCATGATATATGCAATCAGTCCAAGCAGAAGTCCGACCATTGCTTCTTTCACGGCAAGCATCATGTAAAGACCGTCGATATCGAGTGCTGGCGGTTCTTTAATGGTGCTAAAACTAATGACAGCCAAAAACAGTGAAAAACCAACTCTGTGAACTGCTGGTATCGTTCGATGCGCTAATAGCGGCACTGTCACGAAAAAAGCGGTGATCCGAATGAAAACGAGAAGAAAGGCAGGAAATAATTCTATGATTGACATCTCTGATTAACCTGCAAATCGATCTAAATTCGAGAACAGCTCTGTTGTAAATGACACAATTGTTGAAAGCATCCACGGACCAAACACAACAAGTCCAATGAGCACTGCAACAATTTTTGGAATGAACGCAAGCGTCTGTTCTTGGATTTGGGTTGTCGCCTGAAACACACTGACAATTAGTCCCACGATTAGTGCGAGCGCTAGAAGCGGCCCGCTGACAAGTAATACAACATACACTGATCTTTCAGCCATCGTAATGACAAATTCTGAACTCATGTTTTAAGCACCTACTCTAAAAGCTTTGCAGCAAAGATTTAACAATCAAATACCATCCATCAACTAATACAAATAACAATATTTTGAAAGGGAGCGATATCATAACCGGCGGAAGCATCATCATCCCCATCGACATCAGGACACTTGCGACCACCATGTCAATAATTAAAAATGGAATAAAAATCATAAAACCAATTTGAAATGCCGTCTTTAATTCTGAAATTGCAAACGCTGGTACCATCGCCGTTAAGGGAATATCTTTAATCGATTCAGGGGTATCCATTTTTGCGTAACTAAGAAATAAAGCCAAATCTTTCTGTCTCGTATGTTTACTCATAAACTCTTTAATTGGCACTTCGGCTTTTTCATAGGCCTGATTTAACGTAATATCATCATTTAAAAGCGGCGTGAGTGCCTCTTTATTAATCTCTGAGAACGTGGGTGCCATAATAAAAAATGTGAGAAACAAAGCAAGTCCTACAAGCACTTGGTTTGGCGGCATTGAGTTGGTTGCAAGTGATGTTCTGACAAACGAAAGAACAATCACAATCCGTGTAAAACAGGTCATTAAAATAAGAATGCCTGGTGCAACTGAAAATACAGTTAACAATAAAAGAAGACGGACAGATGTGCTAATATTCCCTGCGCCACTGGAATTAAATAAATCGATAAACTCATTCATTTTGTTTCGGGCCTTTCTTTCTGACTTCTGATTGGGTCTTTTTCAATTCGGCTAGCTGCGCCTTTAAATTGGCTGAAAAAGAAGAAGTGGTCGGCTGATCGTGTTTCTTCACTTGCGATGTTAGTTTTTGCATCATTTTCGGTAAGTCAGTCTTACTTTCCATCGCTTCTTCGTATTGTTTCACAATCGCTTCGCATTCTTGTTCATCATCGATTTCTTTTAGCAGCTGGATTGAGTCTGCTACGCCGACAACTAATACTCGTTTGCCCACTTTGATCAGCTGAACTGAACGATTTTGACCAACCGTCGTTCCGCCAATATTTTCAACATAGCGAAATGGCTTGAGTAAGCGGTTTTGCTTTCCAACAAATCTCACCAATCCGTAAATGAGCAGGATGACAAAAAGTAAGGCACCAATCATTTTGACAAAATCCATAATGGAGACAGAAGAAGAGGGAACTTCTTCTGCCGGATTCGTTTGATTGTCAGTGGTTTTCTTTTCTGTATCCTTTTTGCTTTCTTTCTCATCTTTGATCCAGTCATTCACCATGCCATTTTCAGGATCTTTTGTTTCAGCAAACAGTGAGGCTGGCTGCGCTGTCAAGAAAAGCATAAAACTGATCATTGCTATACATATCAAACGTTTTTTCAACAAGTCTTACACCCTTTTTTAGCCTAACGTTTTATTAATTGCTTCAAGTACACGGTCTGCCTGGAATGGCTTCACGATAAAGTCTTTTGCACCTGCTTGAATGGCATCAATAACCATTGATTGTTGTCCCATCGCTGAGCACATAATGATTTTTGCAGAAGCATCGATTTGTTTAATTTCTTTTAATGCTGTGATCCCGTCCATTTCTGGCATTGTGATATCCATTGTGACTAGATCAGGAGATGTTTCTTTATATTTTTCAACAGCTTGTGCGCCGTTTTCTGCTTCTCCTACTACATCAAATCCGTTTTTTACAAGAATATCCTTAATCATCATTCTCATGAATGCTGCATCATCTACGATTAATACCTTAGTAGCCATTTACTTATTCTCTCCCTATATGTTTGTTTATTTTAAATTAGAAAGTCTTTCAGACTGACTTAAAATGTCAGTCACACGTACACCAAAGTTCTCATCAATGACAACAACTTCTCCTTTGGCGACGATTCGTTTGTTGACCAGAATGTCGACTGGCTCACCTGCAAGTTTGTCCAGTTCAATGATACTTCCAGCGGAAAGTTCAAGTACTTCTTTCACACTGCGCTGCGTTCTTCCAAGCTCCACTGTAATGGAAAGTGGAATATCCATCAGCATATCAAGATTACCGAGCTGACTTGTTGTATGCTGAGGCTCACTAAATGCCTCAAATTCAACTGGCGCCACATTGACTGGTTCTGCCGGCTTTGGCTTCGCCTGTCTTTTCGGCGGTGCCGATTGCTGCATAGGAGCAGATTGTGCTTGCGGAGCAGCCTGCTGTGGTTCAGGTGCACTCTGAGGTGCTTCTTGAACCGGCTCTTCTTCCGCTGGGTCTGTTAATTCTGCAATCAAATCTTTCGCAAACGTAATAGGGTAAAGCTGCATAATATTTGAATCTATGAGTTCACCTATTGTTAATCTAAAGGACACTTTGACAAGCATCTCTTCAGCTGGAATGCGGTCTGTGCCTTCTCCTTCTTTCACATCAAGCAACTCAACGCGAGGCGGAGAAATATCAATCTTTTTATTAAAGACTGTTGACATGGACGTCGCTGCTGAACCCATCATTTGGTTCATCGCTTCTTGTACTGCACTTAAGTGAATTTCACTTAACGACGGGTCAGCATTTGTTCCATCTCCGCCCATCATTAAATCCGCAATGACTGCCGCATCGGTTTGCTGGATGACAAGCAGGTTACTAGCGCTGAAGCCTTCCGTATAATTCACTTCAATCGCGACATACGGATGAGGAAATTCCTCATTCAGCTTGCTTTTTTGAATCACTGTGACAGTTGGAGTTGTAATCTCCACTTTTTGACTTAATAGGGTTGAAAGTGCTGTTGCAGAGCTTCCAAATGATATATTTCCGATTTCCCCAATGGCATCTTGTTCCATTGCAGAAAGGAGTGTATCAGGCTCTATATCGTCATTGCTGCCTCCTTTAAGGAGCGCATCGATTTCATCTTGTGATAATTTACTTCCGTTATTCTCCATCTTCTTCACCTCTTATGTCGTGATCTAGAATTTGAATCGCCTGTTTCCGATTCACGCGGCCGGCCTGTCCCAAGAATTTCGGTTTATTTCCGACCATAACAGTAAGAGGCGCATTTACTGGTTTGTCCAAGGCAATACAATCACCAATTTCCAAATTCAAAAACTCTTCCACCGTCATTTCCGATTGTCCAAGCTCTGCGACTACCGGTATTTTCGCCGTCATAATCCGTTTTTCAATGGCCTTTGTTTCTTCTTGTTTTGGTTCATTTCGTTCAGATTGCATCCAGTAGTGTACAGACAGCTTCGGAATAATGGGCTCTAATACTACGTGAGGAATACAGAGGTTAATAACCCCGCTGACCTCACCAATTTGTGTATTAAGAGAAATGACGACAACTGTTTCGTTTGGTGACACCATTTGAACAAACTGGGGATTTACCTCGAAATCTGCCATTTCTGGCTCGATGTCGGTTATGGACTGCCACGCTTCTCTGTAGTTTTCCAAAGCTCCCTCAAACATGTTTGAGATAATCTTTGTTTCGATTTCTGTCAGTGATTCTGTCTTATTATGACTAATGCCAATCCCGCCCATCAGCCTATCCATCATGGCATAGCCAATCGTTGGGTTCACTTCAAGCATGATTCTTCCTTCAAGCGGGCTGACATAAAATAAGTTTAATAATGTCATATTAGGAATCGAACGAATAAATTCTTCATATGGCACTTGGTCAACCGAGCTGACAGAAATTTGAATATATGATCTTAGCTGCGCTGAAAAGTGTGTGGTAAGCAGTCTAGCGAAGTTATCATGAATTCTTGTTAAACTTCGAATCTGGTCTTTTGAAAAGCGCAGTGCACGTTTAAAGTCGTACACTTTCACTTTTTTCGTCGTTTCTTCTTTTTTCAGCTCTTCTGCATCCATTTCGCCTGTTGATATGGCGGATAATAATGCGTCGATCTCATTCTGGGAAAGCACTTCTCCTGACATTTCTTCACCTCCATCGTGTCAATTAATCGCCTCTATTGCAGATTAAAGGAGGTTATATAAACTTCTTTCACCTTGCCATCTTGCAAATAGTTATTCACTTTGTTTTTGACCTGTGTTTTAAAATGTTCTCTGCCTTTTTTGCCATCAAGTTCATCTGCATTCGTGTCTGATAAAATGTCAATCACGGCATCTTTCACTTGGAAGCTTCTTTTTTCAAGCTCTTCTTTGGCTTTTTCTGAATCAGTTTCAATATTTAGTACAAGTTTAACCGCATTTCCTTCAGATTTTAAATTGGTCACAATCTCAGGAATTTCAACAGAAGCTTTTACGACTTCATCTGCTGTTGGCTCTTTTTCTGCTTTTGCTTCGTCTGACCCATTCACCAGAAAGACAATACCTGCTCCAATTCCGACGATAGCAATAATCATGATTAGCATTACTACGACTAATTTCTTCTTCATTCAAACTCCTCTATTCCTTGATTCAATGAAATGACTTGGATTTTTCTATAGAAAGAAATGATTTTCTCCTGAAGCTGCTCTTCATCTTCTTTCACAACGAATTTCTTTCCATTGGCGAGTGTAATGGTCGTGTCTGGAAAGCTTTCGATTTGCTCGATATGGAGAGCGTTGAGCATAAATCCTTTGCCATTTAATCTTGTCACTTCAATCATATTAAGCAGAGAAGCGATAAACCGCTCCCCCTACCTCCTATCGTTTCAGATTCACAAGTTCTTGCAGAATTTCATCAGATGTTGTGATCGTCTTTGCATTCGATTGGAATCCACGCTGTGCGATAATCATTTCTGTAAACTCGTCTGTTAAATCAACGTTTGACATTTCAAGTTTACCTGTTTGGACCACGCCCGTTCCTTGTTCACCTGGTACGATTGGATTACTTGGAGCACCTGAGCTTAACGTTTGGCGGTAAAGGTTGTCACCAACTTTGTCTAGCCCTCCTGCGTTACGGAAAGATACGAGTGATATTTGACCAACGGTTCTTGATACATTGTTTTCAACAACCGAAATCGTTCCATCTGGACCAACACTTACACTTGAAACACCGTCTGGAATCGTTATCTTTTGTCCATTCATTCCAAGTAGATAATTTCCATCAGGGGTGACTAAGCTTCCCTCTGAATCAGTGTCGAAATTTCCTGTTCTTGTATAAAGAACTTCTCCTTGAACTTCAATACGGAAAAACCCATCTCCATTGATATAGAAGTCGTAAGGTTCATTTGTATTTTGAGAAGATCCCGCTGACATGATTTTATCGATTGAAGATAAAGATGACCCTAAACCAATTTGCTTTGAGTTGATTGAACCAGAGTTGTTCGTTGGCCCACCAGAACTTCCAATGGTTTGGCTGACCATATCTTTAAAAGTGATACGGCTTTTTTTGTATCCGTGTGTGTTGACGTTGGCTACGTTGTTGGCTACAACATCTAATTTTGTTTGGAAGTTTTTCATTCCGCTAATTCCTGAGTAAAGTGAGCGTAACATTTATTTTCCTCCTCGATTTGCTTACGATTTTTCTCCAACAGTTGTAACATCCCATGGGCTGATTTTCGTTCCATCTTCTAAATATAGGAAGTATTCATTGTTTATGTTTTTCACAGACTTCACAGTGCCAGATATGTCTTTATCATCTTGTTTGCCCGCTACTTCTTTACCAATCCAGCCTACATATGTCGTAAATGGATCTTGGTGTGCAACAAATGTAGACATGATCTGATTCATTTGAGTGATAGATTCGTTCATATTCATTTGCTGTTCTAAAGAAGAAAATGTTGCAAGCTGTGTGACAAACTCACGGTCATCAATCGGGTTTGTCGGATCTTGGTTTTGAAGCTGCGTAAGCAAGATTTTCAAGAACTGATCTCGGCCAAGTGTATCTGTTTTCTTTGCTGCGTTTGAAGAAGTGTCCGCTTGTGCGGCTGTTCTATTCGTCGCATCAACAGTTGCCATTAGATCTCCTCCTCTTCTTCTTCTGATCCAACAAGCGCATCTAGTACATCTTGGAATTCAGCTTCCTGTTCATCAGGCTGCTGGAAACTTTGTCCTTTTGATGGCTGCTGCTTGCCTTCCTCATTAAATTGTCCAAAAGACGGCTGCTCATTTGACTGAAGCGGTATATGGAAACGGTCAACTTGAACCGACATATTCGGTAGCGCCTGCTTGAGCTGCGGCAGATGATGCTCGAGCAGCTCTTTTGCTGCTTGCGTTGAAGCTGTAATTTTACTCGCATACATCCCGTTTTGTTTCGTTAGCTGGATGGTAATAAACCCTAGATTTTCTGGATTTAATCGTACGGTAAACCGTCCGCTTGAATTGCCAAATGGTGTGAACTTCATTTGTTTCCACGTATTTAAAATCTGCTGATCAACCGTGCCTGGCTTTTCGTCAGTTGTTTGCGTCTGCTGCACAGGAGCAGCTGATTGCAGTTGGAAGAACTGTTTATGCCCTGGAAGCAGCGTATGGGTGATTGTTTTTTCAGAAGCAGGTGCCGTAGTGCCTTGACCTTTGGTGACTTCTTTTTTCAGAAGCCATTCAAGTGAGGCAACACCTTTTGCTGGAGATGAGAAGGAAGATTCTTGCCTTGGAGCAACCATTTCTTTTAACTCTCCTAAGGAAATTTTCCACTCTTTATCTGACCCTTTCGCATTCGCCATCATATGATCGATTAACTGATTAAAGTGTTTCAGCTCGCTTTGTGACATATTATTCAGCTTAGGTGCCGATCCTTGCGAGAAGAACTGCTCTTTTACTTGTTGAATGAGCTTTTCATCTGCTCCGTTTTTCGTTAGAAACTTGATGAACTCTTCACCTTTTGCTTGAATATCCTGTACAAATTTTGCATCAAAGCTCACCGGCTGCTGATTCAGTATTTGATATAAGAAAAAGTGGACTTGTATGAGCTGTTCACTATGTTCAGCAACTGGCTTCTTATCCTGATCGCCATAGATCACCGATTCCATCTTTTGAAATAGCTCTTCAAGTGACTTTAAGTCAGCCCCTTCAAGCTTTTGCCCTTGCAGCGCCTGAAGTGCCGCAAGAAGATCTCCATCTATTCCTTCTTCAGGTGATTGCATCCATTTTTCAATGATTTGCATCGCATCATTCATGGATAGATTGGTTTCCGCTGGCTGAGAAATAGCTGGACCACTTTGAATACCTGCGCCATTTAACAATTGTTTAAACAGGCCGCGAGCAGATACTGCCCCCTCTCCCTTTAGTCCCGAGAGACCTTGGGAAGATTGCTGTAAGGCTCCAATGTCCAATAGCTTCACTTATTGTCCACCTCCATTTTCACTTTCTTCTTTTTTGGCAAGCTCCTTCGTGAACGTTGCTGCCTTCTGAGGTGTCAGTTTTGCTAATATGTCCGTCAGCTTATTTTTACTCAGCTCTTCAAGGATCTTCAAAGCCTCTTTATCACTTAGCTCTGATAGAATTTTGGCAGATTTTCCTGCATCCATGCTTTCATAAATGCTGGCGACCTTTCCTTTTGATTGCTGATTAGAAGATGCTGACGAATCAGTTGAAGATCCTGATCCGTTATTACTTGATGATGTACTGTTTGATGAACTGTCACTTGCTGACGTGTTCTCTTTATCAGATGTTTTTTCAAGTGAATTGATTTTTTGATTCAATCGTTTAATCTCTTCATCACTTGTCTTCAAGTCTTTTTGAGCAATTTCAAGTTCATTCTCTTGTTCTTTAATCGTCTTTTTCAACGCTTTCAACTCTGTATCACGTTGATCGTTATTTGAAGATGACGTTTTTGATGTGTCATCTGATCCAACCAAGCTGCTAATCCCCGGAATGTTTTGGAGCGGTTTCTTTAGATCATAACCTGCCATATAAAGGATTGTGCCCGTTACAATCACAAGCACAACCAATGGGATAATGACAATAAACAAGATCCATTGAAATTTACCGCCGCCGCTTGATTCCTTTGTTTTTTCCTTCTTAGGCATTCATCTCGACTCCTAATGTCCTTGAAACATGAATTGGCTGATAGAGATATCATCCATTTCTTTCATTTCAATTGCCTTATGTTCAAGGGAGAACTTTTCAAATTGCTTTTCTTTCATTTTTTCAAACTTTTTAAACTCAATATTTTTTTCAGTTAAATCAGATTGTTTTTCATTCATTTGATGGCGTTTCATGATCACAAGCTGCTGATAATGATGAATGGTGTTATCTAAATTCGTCACAAATTGCTGATAATGACGCATTTCTTGAACACTCATCCCACTTCTCAGCTTTTCTTCTTTGCTCTTTTCCATTAGCTCTTTTTTACTCATATTTTCATAGAGTTTTTCAGCGGCTTGCTCAAATGCCGAAACGGATTGTTGATACGCTGCGAGTGATTTGTCTTTTTCACTTTCTTTCAATTCTAAGAGCTTTTGAAATTTGTATTGATATCTCACTGTTTTTGTCAATCCTCTCTATTCATCAAACTGAGCAATATCCTCACGCTGTCTTCAATCGATACAGCCTCTTCAACATCCTGCTTCAAAAATGAAATCAGTTGTGGGTAAGCTTGCATGGCCTCATCAATATCTTTAGAGGAGCCTTTTTTATATGCTCCAATGTTAATGAGGTCTTCAGCGTTTTGATATGTGGATAAAAGCTGGCGGAACCGGTTAGCCGCTTCCTTGTGATCATGACTTGCGATATTACTCATGACACGACTGATACTTTTCAGAATATTGACAGCTGGAAACTGTCCTTTGTTGGCCAGTGCACGATCAAGTACTATGTGGCCATCTAAAATCCCCCGCACTGTATCAGCGATCGGCTCATTCATATCGTCACCATCAACAAGCACTGTGTAAAACGCTGTGATGGAACCAAGTTGATTTGTACCAGTTCGTTCTAGCAATTTTGGCAGTATAGCGAACACTGAAGGCGTATATCCTTTTGTTGTTGGCGGTTCACCGGTTGCAAGTCCTATTTCCCGCTGTGCCATGGCGACCCTTGTGACAGAATCCATCATAAACATGACATTTTTGCCTCTGTCTCTGAAATATTCGGCAATAGCTGTTGCAGTATAGGCTGCTTTTAATCTTGTCAGTGCGGGCTGATCTGAAGTTGCGACAACAACAATCGAACGCTTCAGTCCTTCAGCTCCTAAATCTTTTTCGATAAACTCGCGAACTTCACGTCCACGCTCTCCAACAAGTGCAATGACATTGAGATCCGCTTCTGTCTGCTTGGCAATCATCCCCATCAAGGTACTTTTACCAACACCGCTTCCCGCGAATATGCCAATTCTTTGACCAGTGCCGACTGTGAGCAAGCTGTCAATCACTCTGACACCAACGCCCATTTTTTCACGAATAGGCGGTCTGTCCATCGGGTTTGGAGGAGATTGTTCTGTTGAGACAGGTGCAAGTCCTTTAGGAAGCATGCTGCCGTCCAGTGGATCACCGAAGGCATCAACAACCTGACCGATTAAACCAGTTCCTACTTTGACCTTTAACGACTCACCTGTTGCTTCAACAAGACTGCCTGGTGAGATGTTAGAGGCTTCTACGTAGGGCATGAGCAAAATGTTTTCATCTTTAAAGCCAACGACTTCTGCTTTGATTGGATGATTCTTACTCCCTTTTTTGTGAATAAGACATACATCACCGATTGAGCTTTCTGGCCCCTTGGACTCAATCATCAGTCCAACAACTCGATTGACTTTACCAAAACGTTTGTAAGGATCGGCGGTTTCAATCGTTTCTTTTAGCACATCTATGTTCATTTGTGATCACCTGAATCAATGACTTCTAATAACTTTTCTTTTAACTGATTCATTTGGGTATCAACACTCGCTTCCACTTTTCCAAAGCTTGTTTCGACGTAACAAGTACCTTTTGGTGCTTTTTCATCCGAGTAAATGGCAAGATGTGTATTCTTTTGAAGGATTCTATTTAATTCGTCTTTATATTCCATCACATGTTCGTAATGTGCAGGGTCGACATAGATGGAAATATCGTCATATTCCTTCACTTCTGAAACGACCTGCTTCACTAGCGTTAAAAATTGTTCTTTTGTGTCCTCAGCTGCATTCCATACTCGTTTAGCGAGCTCAAACGCAAGTTCGACAATTTCTTCAGCAGAGCTTTCGATTTTTGCTTCATAGTCCTGCTTTGCAAGGCTGACAATGTCATTCGCTTGATCAAGAATCGATTGATACTGTAAATTCGCATCTGCTTCGCCTTTTTGAAAACCATCTTGATATCCTGTTTGTTTCGCTTCTTCAATGAGCTGTACTCTTTCTGCTTCAAAATCAGCTCGCCGCTGATTGATTTCAGCCATTGTTTGTTCCAGCTCACGATTTGCTTGTTCTAAAATACGGCTTGCTTCATCTTGTGCATCACTTAATACAAGCTGAGATGCTTCTGTCTCGTTGACAAGCTCTTCTTCGTGATGTTCTCTTTTGAATTCCACTTGCTGCAAGGGAATGGTTTGACGGCCTTGTTCAGGAATAACAGATGTTTCATGTTTGATAATCCTAGACAATGATATCGTCTCCTCCACCTCGAGCTATGACGATTTCTCCAGCCTCTTCAAGTCGTCTTACGATGCTGACAATACGAGTCTGTGCTTCCTCGACATCTCTAAGCCGGACAGGTCCCATAAACTCCATTTCTTCTTTGAACGTTTCGACCATACGTTGCGACATGTTGCGGAAGACAATTTCTTTGACTTCTTCGCTTGCCACTTTGAGTGCAAGTAGTAAATCGTCATTTTCAACATCTCGAATCACGCGCTGAATGGCTCTGCTATCAAGAGTAACAATGTCTTCAAAGACAAACATACGTTTCTTAATTTCATCAGCAAGCTCAGGATCTTGAATTTCCAGTGTATCTAAAATGGTTTTCTCCGTTGCACGGTCTACACCATTCAGTACTTCGACTACCGCTTCGACTCCGCCCGTTTGGGTATAATCTTGCGTAAAGGTTGAAGAAAGCTTTTGTTCAAGAATACGTTCCACCTCATTGATGATCTCTGGAGATGTGCGATCCATTAAAGCAATTCTTCTTGCAACCTCAGTTTGTACTTCCTCGCCTAACTCAGATAAAATCTGTCCAGCCTGTACTGGATCTAAGTAGGAAAGAATGAGCGCAATGGTTTGTGGATGCTCGTGCTGGATAAAGTTTAAAATTTGCTCTGGGTCAGCCTTTCTAGCAAAATCAAATGGTTTCACTTGAAGTGAGGATGTTAAGCGATTTAAGATGCTGTCCGCTTTGTCCTCACCAAGCGCTTTTTCAAGCACTTGTCTTGCGTACATAAGGCCGCCTTGTGATATGTAGTCCTGCGCGATGGCAATGCTGTGAAATTCTTCGATGATCTCATCTTTTTTAGCAGTATCTACACTTCTTACATTTGAAATTTCTAATGTTAATTTTTCTATTTCGTCTTCAGACAGATGTTTGTATACAGATGCTGACACGTCTAGCCCTAAGGAAATCATTAGGATTGCTGCTTTTTGTCTGCCTGTTAGTCGATTTGGATCTTTTCTCGACATGTGTATTCCTCCTAATCCTCGGACAGCCAGCTGCGTAGCAATTTAGCAAAGTCTTCTGGTTTATCTTTTGCCATTTTTTCAAGCTGATTTTTTCTCACCATTTCTTCTGTTTCTGGCTCAGTATCGATATCAGGAACATGAATTGGTGTACGTTCATCAAACTCAAACTCTTCTTCCTCATCTTTTCTTCGCTTACGTACGAGAAGGATAATGAGAGCGATAATGGCAAGTAGTAGCACACCGCCAACAATATAAACCCAAATTGGAATATTGTTTGAAGGGTTTTCTGCTGCCGTTTGCTGTTTACCGTCTAATTTTGATACAGATAAAACGATTTTGTTATCTAAGTCAGCTTGAGTGAGCGCTTGACCGTTTGTGTATTCTTTATCAATCGATGTACTGATGATGGTTGAAAGAATTTTTTTGATATCATCCTGCCTTTCAGCAGTTAATGAGTTCGGATCGTTTGCAGTAGGTGGTTCAACCAGTGCCTGAATGCCAACGTCTCTGATTTTATAAGGACTTTCTTTGATATCTTTATGAATGCGGTTGACTTCATAATTGATACGATCTTCGCTCTTTTCGTAATCTCCGCTTCCATTCGTTCCATCGGCACCTTGATAATTTGTGACATCATCGTCACCTGTTCCAGCGGTGCCTCCAGCTGCTGCACCATTGCCTGAATAAGTTTCAGCAATCTTTTCAGCGCTGACAGCAATTCCTTGCATGTTTTCTTGATCAACTGGTTCGACAAGATCTTCTTTTCTTTTTTCTTCAGTAAAATCAATGTCTGTAGTGACCGATACGGCAACTTTCTCTTGACCCATCATCGTTCCAAGTAGCTGTTGAATTTTTCGTTGAAGATTCTTTTCAATCTCCTCTTTTTTCTGCTGCTGTGCATCCATTCCACTTGCATAGGAATCTGAGCTGCTGTTTAAGTCATAGTAGTTGGAATCTTGGTCCATAATGACAATGTTTTCTGTTTTTAAATTCGGCACACTTTTTGAAATAAGATGATAAAGGCCTTTTACTTGTTGCTGAGTAAGCGTGTAGCCTGGTTGAACTTGCAGCACAATTGATGCTGATGCATTACTTTGCTCTTCTCCAACAAAAACGGAATCTTTTGGCAGATTAATCATAACCTTTGAATCTTTAATCCCATCAATCGTGTTGATCAGATTGGATAGTTCTGTCTGAGTTGCGTCTACTTTCAGAACATCAAATTCATTATCTGTTAAACCGAAGCCGGAATTGTTCGCAAAGAAGGAGTAATCAATATTCCCCGTTTTAGGAAGTCCTTCTGATGCAAGTGTTACTTTTAAAGTGTCTGCTTGCTTTTCTGGAACTAAAATCGTCGTTCCGTTATTTGCAAGTTCCGATTTAACGTTTTTGCCATCCAGTTCCTGTTTGATTTGTCCTGCTTCTGCCTCAGACAAATCTCTAAACAACGGAACCATTTTTTCAGAAGAAGCAAAGATGCTAACAACCGTAATAATGATTGCTAGGGCAGCTACGCCGCCAATCATGAGTATTTTTTGTAATTTTGATCGATTTCGCCAAAACTCAACTGTTTTTGTTCTTAATTGCATTAAAGTACGATTCATCTTAACCCCCGGTCATTCCATTCAGTCTATTTTTTGTCCACCAGCACCTCCTACATCTGCATTCTCATAATCTCTTGGTACGCTTCGACTGCTTTATTCCGAAACTCGGTTGCAGCTGTGAGTGTCACACTCGCTTTTTGTGAAGCAATCATGACTTCATCGAGATTGACATCTTTCCCTTGTGCGAGAGCATTCGTATACTGGTCTGATTTCAGCTGTGATTGATTTAATGCCTCAATGGAATTCTTCAGCACATCAGAGAAATTCGTTTGACTTTTAGGTGCAGCCGCCTGCACAGACGATGCATTCGTCAATTCACTTGCTTGCTGAGCGGTTTGAAGCTGGAAAGGAGATATTGCGTTAACCAATTCTTTTCACCTTACTTTCCTATTTCTAAAGCTTTCATCAGCATGCTTTTATTCGCATTCAGCGCAGTCACGTTTGCTTCATATGACCTTGAGCTGCTGATGAGATCAACCATTTCCTTTAATGGATCAACGTTTGGTGTTTGAACATATCCATTTTCATTGGCATCGGGATTTGTAGGATCATATTGAAGGTTGAATGGAGTTTCGTCTTCAGTAATTTTTGTTACTTTGACGCCGTTTCCTAATTTGCCGCTCGAATTCATGCTTGAGTTCAATATAGATGAAAATGATTCACCTGACGGCTGTAATGTGACGAGCTTGCGTCTATAAGGCTCCCACTTGCCATCAACCTGTTTAGCTCTTGTTGTATCCATATTCGCAAGGTTAGAGGATACAACGTCCATTCTGAGCCTCTGTGCTGTTAATGCTGAGGCCGAAGCGTTCACGCCTGAAAAAATCGACATCACTTACCTCCTGTCAAAACTGTTTTAAGAGAATTGAACTTTCCGCTCATTCTTTCAACCAACGCATTATACTGAATTTGGTTTTTAGCGAGTTCACTCATCTCTTGATCAATATCGACATTATTTCCGTTTTCTTGATAAGAAGTACGGTTACTCGAAACAACTGAATAATTAGACCCTGTTTTAGAGAAATCAATGTGACCTTGGTATGTTTTTTTAGCATCTAATTTGATTGACGCATCATTTAGCATGTCGTGGAATGCAACTTTTTTAGACTTGTAGTTCGGTGTGTCTATATTCGCGATATTATTGCTTATGACTTTTTGCTTAACGTTCGCTCTGCCCAAGGCATTCTCAAGGTTGCTTATCGTTCCAGAAAATATATCCAAAACCATATACCTCCAATCATATGTATTTCATTCCATTTAATCATGTCGAGATTTGTAAAACCATATGTTCATTGTAAGAAATAATAGGATTAAAGTCTATGATGTAATTGTAAAAAAAACTCGTAATATATATCTATTTTACGAATAGGTATAAAGACCTAGATTCAAAGCACTACAGAATTGTAAGGGGTTTCTTGGAAAAAAGAGTGTCATTTTTCGGACAAATCCTCATTTTTTATACAAAAAAACCCTTTTCAGCGTTTATTTCGGCCGAAAAGGGTTTTTTTTGATTAGTGAGATTTTAAATTTTCAAGTTCAATTAAAAATTTGTTGTTTAACACTTTGATGTATGTTCCCTTCATTCCAAGAGAACGAGATTCAATAACGCCTGCACTTTCTAATTTACGAAGTGCGTTTACGATCACTGAACGAGTGATTCCTACACGGTCAGCAATCTTACTTGCCACAAGCAGCCCTTCGTTTCCATCAAGTTCTTCAAAGATATGCTCAATCGCTTCAAGCTCACTATATGAAAGAGAGCTGATTGCCATTTGAACAACCGCTTTACTTCTTGCTTCTTCTTCAATTTCTTCCGCTTTCTCGCGAAGAATCTCCATTCCAACAACTGTTGCGCCGTATTCAGCAAGAATTAAATCATCATCTGTGAATGTATCTTGCAAACGAGAAAGGATTAACGTCCCTAAGCGGTCTCCGCCTCCGATGATTGGTACAATCGTTGTCAAACCTGATTGGAATAAATCACGGTTCTCAATCGGGAAAGCTGTGTACTCACTGTTGATGTCAAGGTTTGAAGATGTTTCAGGGACATTGAATAAGCTTTTTGTATATTCTTCAGGGAACTGACGATCTTCCAGCATTTTTTTCATACGTGCATTTTCAATCTGCTGGTTAATGGAGTAGCCAAGAAGCTTCCCTCTTCTGCTTAATACGAAAATGTTTGAATCAATGACATCTCTCAATGTTTCTGCCATTTCTTTAAAATTAACCGGCTTCCCCGCTGCATCTTGCAGCATCGAGTTAATAATCCTTGTTTTTTGTAGTAACGCCATAATAATGATCCTCCTAGATTACTTTATTCATTTGTTAAAGTATAAATTGACTTAAGTCTTTATTATTTGCAATCTTTCCTAGCTTCTCTTCTACATACTGAGGGGTAATGGTCACTGTTTCCATTGTAATATCAGGCGCCTCAAATGAGAGCTCTTCTAGCAGCTTCTCAAGTATGGTGTGAAGCCTTCTTGCACCGATGTTATCCGTCTCCTGATTGACGTGATAAGCCACTTCGGCAATCTTATGAATAGCATCGTCAGAAAATTCAAGAGATATACCTTCTGTTTCAAGTAGAGCCTTATATTGCTTTAATAACGCGTTATCTGGTTCCGTTAAGATTTTCACAAAGTCTTCTATACTTAATTTATCTAATTCTACACGGATTGGGAAGCGTCCTTGAAGCTCTGGAATCAAATCCGAGGGTTTCGCCATATGAAAAGCGCCTGCTGCTACAAATAGAACATGATCTGTTTTCACAGCCCCATACTTCGTCATCACAGTGGAACCTTCTACAATCGGTAAAATATCACGTTGAACCCCTTCACGAGAAACATCTGCAGACGATGCACCACCGCTTTTGGCAATTTTATCGATCTCATCGATAAAGATTATTCCTTGCTGCTCTGCTTTTTGCACGGCTTCCTGACCGACTTCATCCATATCAATCAGTTTTGAAGCTTCCTCAGCAGTTAACGCTTTTCTCGCTTCTCTGACGGTCAGCTTTCTGCGTTTTTTCTTTTTAGGCATGAGATTGCTAAGCGCATCCTGCATGTTCATACCCATTTGCTCCATACCCGAGCCTTGAAGCATATCAAACATGGAAGGCTGCTGCTCTTCGACTTCAATCGTGACGTAATGGTCTTCAAGTTCACCCATCGCCAGCTGGTGCGCAATGCGTTTTCTCGTCGACTCAAGCTCTACTTCTTCACTTGAGTGATCTCGATCACTTTCATCAGCATCAGAACCACCAAACAGCATCTCAAAAGGATTTTTCACAGACTGACTTTTTTTCTTTCCAGGAACAAGTAAATGAACAAGCCGTTTGTTTGCTTGTTTTTCCGCTTCTTCTTGAACATCCTTCATTTTTTCTTCTTTGACTAGTCTGATTGCTGTTTCCACTAAATCTCTGACCATTGATTCTACGTCACGTCCGACATATCCAACTTCAGTAAACTTCGTCGCTTCCACTTTAATGAAAGGTGCACCAGAAATCCTTGCAATTCTGCGGGCAATTTCTGTTTTCCCCACACCTGTCGGACCAATCATTAAGATGTTTTTAGGAACGACTTCATCCTTTAGCTTATCATGTAAAAGACTTCTTCTGTAACGGTTTCTTAAAGCCACCGCCACTGCTTTTTTCGCATCAAGCTGACCAATAATGTACTGATCGAGCTTTTCAACTATCTCTCTTGGGGTGAACGGCTTTTTCTCCATACGTCTCATGTCCTTTCTATTCAAGCTCTTCTAAAGTGATTTGATCGTTCGTGTAGACACAGATTTCTCCGGCCGTTTCAAGAGCCGCCTTTGCAATCTCTCGAGCTGAGAGATGGTCACCTGCATGTTTTTTGAGTGCTCTCCCGGCGCTAAGCGCATAATTACCGCCTGACCCGATAGCCAAAATGCCATCGTCTGGCTCGATGACCTCTCCTGTTCCAGATACGAGCAGGATGCTTTCTTTATTCATGACGATCAGCATGGCCTCAAGCTGTCTGAGCATCTTGTCACTTCGCCATTCTTTCGCCAGTTCTACAGCTGCTCGTTTTAGGTTACCACCGTATTCTTCAAGCTTCGTTTCAAACTTCTCAAAGAGTGTAAATGCATCTGCAACTGAACCAGCAAAACCTGCGAGTACTTTGCCTCCGAAAAGACGGCGCACTTTTTTTGCTGTGTGTTTCATGACGACAGCCTGCCCAAAAGTGACTTGACCGTCTCCAGCCATCGCACTTTTTCCTTTATGTTGAACGGCAAAGATTGTGGTTGCATGAAATGATGACATGAAAAAACCTCCTTTTAGGATCGTTTAAAAGCCCTTGGGTGATGAGACATGTACGTTTTTCTTAAAGAATCTTTTGATACATGTGTGTACACCTGTGTTGATGATAAATTTGAGTGACCGAGAAGTTCTTGAACACTTCTTAAATCCGCTCCCTCGTTTAAAAGATGCGTAGCAAAGGTGTGCCTTAACATGTGAGGATGGATATGTAATGTGCCAGACGCCTTTTTCATTAATTCAGTCAGAATGAATCGAACGCCTCTGTCTGTAAGAGGAGCTCCGCGCTGATTCAAAAACACATGTGAATCAGCACGATCCTTTCCCTTCACTTTCAGCTTCTGCCTTCCATCCTCTAAATATGTGGAGAGCGCTTCATGTGCATAAGAGCCGAAAGGTACATACCGTTGTTTGCTGCCTTTCCCATGAACAAGCACTGTATCCATCGATAAATCAAGATCAGATTCTTTTAATGAACATAACTCACTGACCCTCATACCTGTTGCATAAAGAAGTTCTAAAATGGCTTGATTTCTTTGACCAAGCGGTGTATTTACATCAGAAACTGTAAATAGCTCTTTTAGCTCCTCTTCATACAAAAATGAAGGAATTCGCTTATCCTGCTTTGGTAAGCTAACGAGTAAAAAAGGATTTTCTTTCACAAGCTGTTCTCTTAATAAAAATTTATAAAAGCTGCGAAGTGCAGAGACTTTCTTACTAATCGTTCTTCTTGTAAGGCCTTTTTCATAAGCTTCTGTTAAATAAATTCTCGTATCTTGATAGGATACCTCTTCAAAACCGTCTATTCCTTGAATGTTCATAAATCTGACAAACTCTTCAATCGCCTCAGTATAACCCGAGATCGTTAAAGCTGAATAGTTCTTTTCAATCTGCAAATATTCAATGAATAAGTGGACAAGACGCTGTTTATCTGTCATTTTTACACCTCTTTAAGGCTTTTAAATGGTATCACATATCTTGCTTCCCGTGCAATGTTTTACTACAGAGATTTCGAAATAGTTTGAATAGTTTCGATTGCGCGTTTAGCGTACTCTGCATAGCGCTCTTGTTTGTTTTTAATTCGAACGCCAAGATCTTTCAGCAAGCCAAAGTTTGCATTCATCGGCTGGAAGCTTTTCTTGTTTGTTGATGTGATGTAGTAAGCCATACTGCCAATCGCTGTTTCTTCTGGAAGTGTCACAAGCTCTTCTCCTTTAACAAAACGAGCTGCGTTGATTCCAGCCACTAGTCCTGAAGCCGCGGACTCAACATATCCTTCAACACCAGTCATTTGTCCGGCAAAGAATAAGTCGTCTCTATTTTTAAATTGATATGTCGGTTTTAGAAGGCTTGGCGAGTTAATAAATGTATTACGGTGCATCACACCATAGCGAACAATCTCTGCCTCTTCAAGACCTGGGATCAAACGGAATACTTCCTTTTGATCGCCCCATTTTAGATGTGTTTGGAAACCAACAATATTATATAAAGTACCTGCTGCATCATCCTGTCTTAATTGAACAACAGCGTAAGGTCTTTTCCCTGTTTTTGGATCTTCAAGTCCAACTGGTTTCATCGGGCCAAACAACATGGTTTTTTTCCCTCTTTTGGCCATGACTTCAATGGGCATACAGCCTTCGAAGAAGATTTCTTTTTCGAACTCTTTTAACGGCACAGTTTCAGCAGAAATGAGCGCCTCATAAAAACGATCGAATTCTTCTTCTGTCATCGGACAGTTTAAATAAGCCGCTTCCCCTTTATCATAACGTGATTTCAAGTACACTTTATCCATATCGATGCTGTCTTTCTCGAGGATCGGCGCTGCTGCATCGTAGAAATATAAATACTCTTCACCTGTTAAGGATTTTAATTCTTTTGAAAGTGCTTCTGATGTTAGAGGACCCGTTGCGATAATCGTCGGACCTTCTGGAATGCTTTGCACTTCTTCTTGAAAGACCGTCACATTCGGGTGATTTTTCACGCGGTCTGTGACGTTAGCTGCAAATTCATGACGATCTACTGCAAGCGCTCCACCAGCAGGAACCGAGCTTTCATCTGCTGCTGCGATGATTGCTGAGTCTAAATGACGCATTTCTTCCTTTAGTACACCTACTGCGTTTGTTAAAGCGTTCGCACGCAATGAGTTACTGCATACGAGCTCCGCAAATTTATCAGTGTGGTGAGCTGGTGTTTGTTTAACAGGTCTCATTTCATACAGATGAACTTTAATTCCGCGCTTGGCAATTTGCCATGCCGCTTCACTTCCTGCTAAACCTGCTCCGATCACATTTACAAATTGACTCATTGTACAACTCTCCTATTTCGTAAGTTCTATTTGATGACATAAAAAAGCAGGTGAACAAGGCTGCTCACCGCTATTTTTGTTGTTCCTCTTTATAATCACAGTTCACACATTGAACTTGAATGCCTTTTTTCAGCTTTTTCTCTACAAGCATATTTTCGCATTTTGGACACTTTCTTTCAATTGGTTTGTCCCAAGAGACGAATTCACACTCTGGAAAACGATCGCAACCGTAAAAAATGCGGCGCTTCTTAGATTTCCGTTCAACGATATTTCCTTCGTGACAAGTCGGGCATTTGACACCAATATCTTTGACAATTGGTTTTGTGTTACGGCAGTCAGGGAAATTAGAGCATGCCATGAACTTACCGTATCTCCCCATTTTGTACACCATTGGATGACCACACTCTTCGCAATCAACTCCGGCGTATTCAGGCTCGATCTCAACTTCCTGCATCTCTGCTTCTGCTTTTTCTACCCGTTTTGCAAAATCTTGATAGAAACTGTCGATAATACGTACCCATTCAATCGTACCTTCTTCAACGCTATCAAGTTCTTTTTCCATTTTCGCAGTAAATTCTACGTTAATGATTTCAGGGAAGAATTCAATAATTAAGTTGAGCACAATCTCTCCAAGCTCTGTTGGAATAAACCGTTTGTTATCAAGTGCCACGTAGCCGCGCTTTTGAATGGTATCTAATGTTGGTGCATACGTCGATGGGCGGCCGATACCTAGCTCTTCAAGGGTTTTGACAAGTCTTGCCTCAGTGTAGCGTGGAGGCGGCTGCGTAAAGTGCTGCTCTGGTTCAATATCTTTTGAAAGAACGGTGTCTCCCTCTTTCAGATCAGGAAGCATTTTGTCCTTTTCTTCTAACTGGTCGTCCTTCCCTTCAACATATACTTTCATAAATCCAGGGAATTTCACCTTACTTCCATTTGCACGGAAAGTAAGCCCGTTATTTTCAAGATCCACACTCATTGTATCAAGAACAGCTGGTGCCATTTGGCTTGCCACAAAACGTTCCCAAATCAATTTATAAAGACGAAGCTGATCTCTGCTTAGCACGTGTTTGACATCTGCTGGTTTTCTTAGCGTAGAAGTCGGACGGATGGCTTCGTGAGCATCCTGTGCATTTTCGTTCTTTTTGGCAGTACGTTTTGTTGTATTCAAGAAATTCTTGCCGTACGTTTGATCAATGAAAGCAGATACTTCTTCAATTGCCGTATTGGAAATACGTGTTGAGTCCGTTCTCATATATGTAATGAGACCTACTGTACCTTCTTTACCAAGATCAATTCCTTCATATAATTGCTGTGCAATCATCATCGTTTTCTTCGCACGGAAGTTTAGTTTTCTCGCTGCCTCTTGTTGTAGGGTAGATGTTGTAAACGGAACAGCTGGGTTGCGTTTACGTTCTTTTTTCGTCACTTTTTCAACAGAAAACTTGCTTCCTTTTAATTTCGAAAGGATTTCTTTTACATCTTCTTTTGTTTTTAGCGGATGTTTTTTGCCATTTACGCCAAAGAAACTCGCTTCAAAGCTTTCTTTCCCTTTTAGGAAGGTGCCATCAATTGTCCAGTATTCTTCTGGTTTGAATTCATTAATTTCATTCTCGCGGTCAATAATCAGGCGGAGTGCAACTGATTGAACACGACCGGCGCTTAAGCCCTTTTTGACTTTCTTCCATAAAATTGGGCTGATTTTATATCCAACGAGACGATCTAAGATTCGTCTTGCCTGCTGTGCATCAACCAAGTCCATATCGATCATACGTGGATGTTTAAAGGAATCTTTAATTGCATCTTTTGTAATCTCGTTAAAGACAACGCGGCAATCTGAAGAGAGGTCAAGGTCAAGGCTGTGGGCTAAATGCCAAGCAATCGCTTCTCCCTCTCTGTCGGGGTCAGCTGCGAGATATACTTTTTTTGCTTTTTTCGCTGCTGTTTTTAATTCTTTTAAGACTGGACCTTTTCCTCGAATCGTAATATATCTCGGTTCGAAGTCATGCTCAGTGTCAACACCAAGCTGACTTTTCGGTAAATCCCTTACGTGCCCCATTGAAGCCTTTACTTTATACTTTTTTCCTAAATAACGCTCAATCGTTTTCGCCTTTGCTGGCGACTCAACGATGACTAAATAATCAGCCATACTCAAAATCCCCCTTAAGAGGTGTTCTCTCTTTATCCATTTCACAAATTTATATTTATGTTAATTGCACCTATCTAACAGGCAATCGTTAAAAATTCTTTATGATGAACATCATTATAAACACGAAAAACAAAGTGTAAACTTAAATCCTCACTATTATTAAATATTCCGATGTCTTTTGTCAAACGATATTTTTATGGGAGTTCAGTATATTGAACACCACTCAAGGAGAATTCCTCTAAAATATCCTTCGTTGAATGAACAAGCTTGGCACCTTGCTGAATCAGTCTAGCTGGACCTATAGAATTAGAATCAAAGATCGATCCTGCAACAGCAAACACTTCTTTTCCTTGCTCTAATGCCTGGTAGGCTGTAATAAGCGAACCGCTCTTTTCTTTGCACTGGACCACGATGGTTCCTCTTGTCAGGGCACTAATTAATCGGTTTCTCATTGGAAAATGCCATTTTTCTGGTTTGATATAAGGCGGATGCTCTGACAACAGTAAATGATGTTCTCCCATATATTGAGCCATTTGCACATGTTCTTTTGGATATACATGTTGAAAGCCGCCAGCTACAACACCAATCGTTTTTCCTTTTTTTCTTATGCACTCTTTGTGTGCAAGTCCATCAATTCCTTTTGCTAAACCACTCACAATCATCCAATCTTCCTCTACAAGTTCTCCAACAATTTTCTTCACGCACGCTTCTCCATAAGAGGATGGCACTCGTGTACCTACTACACCTAAACTTTTTTCTTCATTTAAATAGGTAACGTTTCCTTTTAGGAATAATACTGGGGGAGGATCATAAATGTGTTTTAGTGAGCTGGGATATAAAGGTGATGTGATGGGAATCATGTGAATATTTTGCTTTAAATAGGCTTGAACGATGTGTTGAAAAATGGGGAATTCATTTTCTTCAGCTTGTTGTAAGCGGGTAAAGTCGATCTTTTGTAATGATCGATCCTGTTTGAAATGATGTGTTTCTTCATTTATATATAGCTCAGGATCGACTTTCCACCATTTTGTTAACAAAGAGGGTGAGATGAGGCCTTTTAAGCGGTGAAAAATCATTCTTTCGGACACGTTGTACATACCATTCCTCCAGTTTAAGATAGAAAGAAGAAGACTTGTCAAAGAACAAGTCTTCTTGTGTCATTAATGCGTTTTACAAGCTTCGAAGAGATTCTTCTCTTTTAACACTTTAATTAAGGTTTCTCCCATGACAGATGGTGTCTCTGCCACTTCAATTCCACATTCACGCATTGTTTTTACTTTTTCATCAGCAGTTCCTTTACCACCAGAAATAATGGCACCAGCATGTCCCATACGTTTTCCTGGAGGCGCTGTTTTACCGCCAATAAAGCCAACAACCGGCTTGGTCATATTTGCTTTTACCCATTCAGCTGCTTCTTCTTCAGCAGTACCACCGATTTCACCAATCATGATCACAGCATGCGTTTCAGGATCTTCATTGAAGGCTTTTAATACATCAATAAAGTTCGTGCCATTGACAGGGTCTCCGCCAATTCCTACAGCTGTTGATTGACCAACACCAGCCTCTGAAAGCTGATGTACCGCTTCATATGTAAGCGTTCCAGAACGAGACACAACACCAACATGACCTTTTTTATGAATGTAGCCAGGCATGATGCCAATTTTACATTCTTCAGGTGTAATCACGCCAGGACAGTTCGGTCCAACAAGTCTTGTCTTCTTACCTTCCATATAGCGTTTCACTTTAACCATATCCAGAACTGGAATGTGTTCTGTGATACAAATCACTAGATCCACTTCTGCATCAACAGCCTCTAAAATGGCGTCTGCTGCAAATGGTGCTGGTACATAGATAACAGAAGCATTTGCTCCAGTTGTCTGTACTGCTTCAGATACAGTATTAAATACAGGAACTCCCTCTACTTCAGTTCCACCTTTTCCAGGTGTGACACCGCCAACGATATTTGTTCCATACTCAATCATTTGTTTTGTATGGAATAATGCGGTTGAACCGGTAATCCCCTGAACAATTACTCTCGTATTTTTATTAATAAATACACTCATTTAGGTTCCCTGCCTTTCTGCTCTACTTGACTAAAGATACGATCTTTTCTGCCCCGTCAGCCATAGACTCAGCAGAAGTGATATTTAAGCCTGAATCACTTAGGATTTTCTTCCCTAATTCAACGTTTGTTCCTTCAAGACGTACAACGAGTGGTAATGTTAAGCCGACTTGTTTCGTCGCTTCAACAACACCTTCTGCGATGACATCACATTTCATGATGCCGCCAAAAATGTTCACGAAAATCCCTTTGACATTTTGATCAGATAAGATGATTTTAAATGCTTCCGTTACTTTTTCAGCAGTTGCACCGCCGCCAACATCAAGGAAGTTTGCAGGGTCCCCGCCGTAATGCTTGATGATATCCATTGTAGACATCGCAAGGCCTGCTCCATTCACCATACAGCCAATATTCCCATCTAGAGAAATGTAGCTTAGGTCATATTTAGATGCTTCAATCTCTTTTGGATCTTCTTCATCAAGGTCACGGTATTCTAATATATCTTTTTGTCTATATAAGGCATTGCTATCAAAGTTTAATTTTGCATCAAGTGCCATGACTTTTCCATCACCTGTTACAACAAGAGGATTAATCTCGGCAATTGAACAATCCTTTTCAATAAACGCATTGTAAAGGCTTGTCATAAACTTAACAGCTTGACCAACTAATTTTGTTGGAATATTAATTTTAAACGCAACTTCTCTCGCCTGATAGGCTTGAAGACCAATCGCTGGGTCGATGACCACTTTCACGATTTTTTCTGGCGTTTTTTCTGCTACTTCTTCAATTTCAGTACCGCCTTCTTCAGAAGCCATCAAAACAATTCTTGATGTCGCTCTATCCAAAACGAGTCCTACATAGTACTCTTTTTGAATATCGCAGCCTTCTTCAATAAGTAAGCGTTTTATTTCGCGCCCTTCAGGCCCAGTTTGATGTGTGACAAGTGTCTTGCCGAGCAATTCCTCTGCAAACCCTTTCACTTCATCTTTTGTTTTTGCAATTTTTACCCCACCTGCTTTACCACGGCCGCCTGCATGAATCTGTGCTTTTACGACATATACAGAGCTTCCTAGCTCTTCTGATGCTTTCACTGCTTCATCAGGTGTAAATGCTACTTTACCATTTGGAACTGAAACCCCATATTTTCTTAGGATTTCTTTTCCTTGGTACTCATGGATATTCATTTCCCATCCTCCCAACATATGTAGAAACAAAAATTATAAAATAGACTGCGCTTTCATTTTAAAGAATAAAAAAGAGAATGTCTAGGGTTCTATGTAAAATCGTAAAATCCTTCTAAACATTCAAACTTTTATTTTATTAAAAATATAAATTTTTCAGTCAAAACACTTATTTTACCTTATTTTTTCATTTTTTGATCCAACCGATAGACAAATGAAAATATTTCTGCTACAGTATCGTATAACGCTTCTGGGATTTCCTCATCGAGCGTTAAGTGGCGCATCAGTTCTACTAAATTACGGTCTTCTTGGATAGGGACGCCAGCTTTTTGAGCTTCTTCAATAATATGATCAGCCACATAGCCGCTGCCTGTTGCAACGACTTTTGGCGCTTTTTGTTTTTCTTCATCATAGTGTAGAGCGACCGCTCTTCTAAGCGGTTTTGAATCTTTCATACTCGTAAGTCCAGCCCTTTCTCGCTGATTTTATGAAAGTGTTCATCTAGAAAGTGAGACGGATCAATTGGCTCTTCTCTCTTTTTCGCTGTAATCCCCGTTAAACTATACCCTAGGGCATTTAAATTCTCTCGAACAGCTGGAATCATTGGATTAATGGTCCCTTGCAGTTCGTGAGCCGTCTCGACTGTAATTGACATCACTTTTTGCTGAATCGTACAGTCTATTAACGTTTCTTCTAAGTTCTCCATGTTTAAATAAAACATTAAACGGCACTGAGAAATATCAATAGAGCCATCTTTTTTCTTATGCCCTTTTAGAATAAAGGTTAAATCTTGAACACTATGTTTTGAGAAAAGAGGGTAAGAAACCATCATTTGACTAACTGTTTGGTTTTCCTGATGCACTAGTAACTGCCCATTTAATCTATGGAATAATTGATCCATTTCTTTTTTTACGGGTTCCGGAACATCAGCTTGCCTTGCATCATTTAAAACCATCTTTAATTGGTGAAGCTCTTGGCTTTTGACATCTTGGCTGCCCTTTTCCAGTAATTTCAGCATCCCAATTTCATCTCGTACACCTATCGCTTTTTTCATCGTCATCAGTAAATCGAGTACATCGGTTTTATTGCTTAATGCTGGTTCAGTCTGCTGAATGACCTTTACCAATGCGTTCGCCTCTGTTTTTGAAAGAAACGGAAATTCCTTTTGAAGCACGGCTGCCTTTGCGTCAGCCTGTGGCCCTGCCTGCTGGACTGCTTGAACCAGTGATGTGAGTTGTTTTACATCAAGCTGCTGCTGTCCGTCTGTGCCTTGCTTTGTGATGCTTGTCAGAATGCGTTCTATTTGCTGAAGCGGGAGCTGTTTTGGACTTAATAATTGCTGCACGCTGTTCTGATTCACTGTATCCACCTGCCGCCCTTGTATAGCGGCGGGCTGGCTCTGCTTTGTTTGCTGAACCGGATTGACATGAGGCTGCACCTGCTGCAAGCTTTCTCCTTGCTTCGTTTGACCTTCTTTTACTCCTAGAAGCACCGATAAGAGCTTTTCTGCATGAACAGTTGTCTCAGCATTTACAACCGTACGAACGGCCTGTGTAAGAGCCTGTGTGGCTTCTGTTTGCTTCGGAAGCTGTGTTAATCGATCTAGCAGTGCTGTCACATCCTGATGAAGTGCAGAGGGGGATTTCATCGCTAATATTGATTGGAGCACTCCTTGCTGAATCGGCAAATCTTTCTTTAAAGCAAAAAGAAGTGCTTGCAGACCTTTTTTGATATCCGCGCCTTGAAGTTGTTCAATCCATTTTACTGCCGTTTTTAACTCTGCTTCGTTGATGACCGGTTTTTCTTTTAAAAAGGCTGTAGCTGTTAACATTTGTTCAAGTCCATTTTTAAGCGACAGACCTTCTAGTAGTTTAGCTGCGGCATCCTTTAATGTTTTAGGATCTTGGTCAAATTGCTGAACAGGTCTTAATTTACTCAGACTGCCTCCACCTTCTTGTTCTAATTGGAACCAGTAGAAAGAATCGGCTTTGAGCTGAGCCGCTAGCTGCGCTTTGATTTTGGTCGAACCTAATTGAACAAGTGCTGTATCATCACCAAGCATTTTCAGTACTTTGCCGAGAATGAGCCGGTGAATATTTTCCTTTCCTTCCGTGTTAAACGGAACAGATTCTGCCGTATTCAGCCGACTATTCAGTGCAGTATGTATATCTTCAACTCTTGTCATCACAGGCAGCCTCCTTGTGTCAAAATATTTATGAAATAACAGATTTCACTGGTGCAAATGATAACCGGTGGATAGGTGTGGCGCCATGTGTTTGAATGGCAGCCAGGTGCTCTTTCGTTCCATACCCTTTATGTTTTTCAAATTGATACTCAGGGTACTGGCGTCCATACTCTTCCATCATTTGGTCCCTTGTCACTTTGGCAATACATGCACCAGCTGCGATGGATGCGCTTTTAGCATCTCCTTTGATGATATTCTCCTGTTGAGTAGGAAGCGGGAGCGTCATCGCATCTATGAGTAGATAATCAGGTGTGTGAGTGAGCTGCTTTACAGCCTTCACCATCGCCAGTCTTGATGCTTCGTATATATTCATTTCGTCAATCGTTGCCGCATCAACAATGCCGATGCCGATGTCGAGTGCTTCCTTTTGAATGAGCTCATAATAGGTCATTCTTTTTTTCTCAGATAGCTGTTTTGAATCATTTAAACCGAGTAGGACGGTATCTTCTTTTAATATCACAGCTGCCGCAACAACTGGGCCAGCCAGTGGTCCTCTTCCTGCTTCATCTATGCCTGCAATACAAGTGTATCCTAGCGCTCTTGCTTTGGTTTCAAATTGCAGCATTTGCTTCCATGCTGCACGTAGTTCTTGCTGCTTTTCTCTCTCTTTGTTCCATTTGTCCATCAGTTTCTGGACACTTTTTCTTGTATCGTCTTTCAATAGTTCACGAATGTATGACTCGTCGTCAGCATGTTGTTCTATTAATTCTTTTATTTGTTTGACCGTGTACATTGGCTTTTCCGCAGCCTCCTTCTTTATATCGGCAGTTTTTCGCAAAAAATAAAGACCCGCATGAGCTGCGTGTCTTTTAGCTTTCAGGCTTCTCAAAAGTGAGGGGACCAAATTTTTCCGTTCGAATATCCCGAATAATGATTTCAGTCGTTTTGTCGTAATTAATGAATCCTCCACTCATCAGACAGCCGCGTTTTGTGCCAATGGCATCAAACAGCTCAACTGTATCTTCAGGTATTTCTGCTAAATCATAGCGTTTTTTTAACCGCTCTGGATAGTGCTCTTCTAAAAAGCGGAGCGCATACACTGCGACATCCTGCAAGTTGATGATAGAGTCTTTAATCGCTCCAGTGACGGCCAGCCTAAGACCTACTTGTTCATCTTCAAATTTCGGCCAGAGAATTCCGGGGGTATCGAGCAGTTCAAGTTCTTTTCCTACCTTCACCCATTGCTGTGACGTCGTAATACCAGGTCGATCTCCTGTTTTCGCAATATTTTTCTTTGCCAACCGATTGATCAGCGTTGATTTGCCGACATTGGGAATTCCGATAATCAAAGCTCGAATGGCACGCGGCTTAACACCTTTTGCTTTCATTCGATCGAACTTTTCTTTTAAGATTTCTTTTGATGTCGTTATGATTTGATTTAACCCTTGTCCATCGACAGAATTAATGGCAAGTGACCGTACACCTTGCGCTTCAAAGTGTGCCTGCCACTCTTTTGTCATACGAGGATCTGCTTTATCTGCTTTGTTCAAAAGCATAATTTTCGGTTTGTTTTGGAGGATTTCTTCAATCATTGGGTTTCTAGAGGACATCGGAATTCTTGCATCGGTTAATTCAAATACGATGTCGATGAGCTTTAATTTTTCTGTGACTTCCCGTCTTGCTTTTGCCATATGGCCTGGAAACCATTGAATTGTCATATGTGCACCTTCTCTCTTCTAACGGTTGTCTCTATACATTGTACAAAAAAAGAGCCTGTTACAGGTAACAAGCTCTTTCTTTTGATATCATTATCGTCTGATTTCTTTGATACGAGCCGCTTTACCGCGAAGTTCACGTAGGTAGTAAAGTTTCGCACGACGTACCTTACCGTGACGTACAACTTCGATCTTAGCGATTTTTGGTGTGTGTACAGGGAATGTACGCTCAACGCCTACACCGTAAGAGATCTTACGAACTGTGAAAGTTTCGCTGATTCCACCACCACGACGCTTAATTACAACACCTTCAAAGATCTGGATACGCTCACGAGTACCCTCGACAACTTTCACGTGTACACGTAAAGTGTCACCAGGACGGAACGCAGGAAGATCAGTGCGTAATTGTTCTTTTGTGATTTCTTCAATCAATTGTTGCATCGTTTTCAACTCCTTCCAACAGATGCTCATGTCCTCTTTCTTCATTGCAGCGGAACATCGTTTTCAAACTTGAATCGGCAAGCCGTCCAAGTCACAAGTAGTATCATACCACACCTGTATACCTTGTGCAATACAATCTAGTCATTATGAAGCTGCCAAAGCCATCTTTTTTCTTCATCCGTTAATGTTTTGCAAGAATCGATCAAATCTGGCCGTCTTGTATAGGTTCGCTTCAACGATTCTTTACGCCGCCACTCTTCAATTTTGGCATGATTTCCAGAGAGAAGCACATCTGGTACTTTCAATCCTTTATAATCAGCTGGTCTTGTATAGTGCGGATGCTCAAGCAGACCTGTACTAAATGAATCTTCGATATGAGACGCTTCTTTTCCAAGCACATGAGGCAAAAGCCTGACCACACTGTCTGCAATCATCATCGCCGGCAGCTCTCCGCCTGTGAGAACGAAATCCCCGATTGAGATTTCATCTGTGACAAGATGCTCCCTGATGCGCTCATCGTAGCCTTCATAGTGGCCGCAAATGAACATAAGATGCTCTTCTTTTGCAAGCTCTTCTGCTTTCTTTTGTGTATATCTTTCTCCTTGAGGACAGACAAGAATAATGCGGGGCTTCTTGTTTGCTTTTTTCGTTAAATCTTCTACCGCATCAAATACAGGCTGTGCTTTCAGAACCATGCCAGCACCGCCGCCATACGGATAGTCATCCACTGTTTTATGTTTATGATCGGAATACTCCCTAAAATTTACGACATCAAATGAGACCGCATCTTTTTCCTGAGCTTTTTTTAAGATCGATGAGTGAAGCACTCCTTCAAACATTTCAGGAAACAGTGTTAAAAAGTCAATTTTCATTCGTCAATGAGTCCTTCCATCACTTCAATGTGTACTTTCTTGGATGAAATATCAACTGTTTTGACGACAGATGGAATATAAGGGATGAGGGCATCTTTTTTGCCTTTTCTGCCAACCACCCATACATCATTTGCCCCTGGCGTTAAAATCTCTTTGATTTGACCAATCAGTTTGTCCTCTTCATCATATACTTCACAGCCGATGATTTCGTGGAAATAGAATTCCCCTTCATCTAATGAACCAAGATGTTCTTTTTCTACTTTTAAAATCGACTCTTTAAATTGCTCAGCTTCATTTAATGAACCGACTTCTTCAAATGTCAGTAAATCAAATTGTTTGTGCTGTCTATGTGATGCGACAGTCACTTTTAGCGGTTCTTTTTGATTTTGTTTGAAAATATAAAGGACGCTGCCTTTTTTGTAGCGTTCTTCTGGGAAATCAGTCTTTGACACAACACGTACTTCTCCGCGCACTCCATGTGTATTGACGATCTTTCCGACATTCAACCATTCTAGTTCCATGTTCTATAATCACCCCTGACGTATTTCCACAATGGTGCCGTCTTTCACGACGATGACATTGTCTTGCATTTTGTCATCCCATTTATCACCTATTTTTACTTCAATCAGCGCATCCACTTCTGTTTCTTTCATTTCACTGCCAAGAGGCAAGATATGCAGCTGCTCGACTTGAAAGTCAATTTGCCTCATTTTCTCTTGTCTTTTTTCAATGGCTTTTTGAAATTGAGGGATGGCTTCTTGCTGATGTGGTTCTTTTTCATGCTTTTTGAGTTGAAAATATAGTTGATTGCACTCACGTTCTAGTCTTTCTTTTTTCTCCAAAAAAGTCGTTAACAGTTTGTCCTTACTGCTTTCAGTTAATACTTGCATGACGGTGACATGTTGAATGATCTGCATCTTCCTTTTTGTCCCCCTATCCGAAGGCATTTGTCCTCTACAGTATAACGAAAAATAGATTTAAACGTGTAAAAAAAGGGGAGGTCCTAAGCCCTCTCCCTTTTTAGTCAGCAATCTCAAGTTGAACTTTCTTAGAAGACTCTGCACTTGCTGCAAACATGACTGTTCGTATCGCTTTAGCTGTACGTCCCTGCTTTCCGATCACTTTTCCGGTATCTTCAGCATTGACAGACAGTGTGTAAATGACCTGCTCATCTTTTTCTAATGAAGATACGTGAATATCTTCAGGGAAATCAACAAGTGGCTCGACGATGGACACAATCAATTCTTCCAAGGACAGCTCATTCATTATTTGCTGTTTTTCGCATTATGAAATTTTTCAAGAATTCCTTGGCTTGAGAAAAGGTTACGAACTGTATCAGATGGTTTCGCACCATTTTGAAGCCATTTAAGCGCTAATTCTTCGTTGATTTTCACCTCAGCTGGTGATACCACTGGGTTGTAAGTTCCAACTGTTTCGATGAAACGACCGTCACGTGGTGAACGAGAATCTGCTACAACAATACGATAGAAAGGAGATTTTTTTGCTCCCATACGTTTTAAACGAATTTTTACTGCCATTTTACTAGCACCTCCGAAAATATTTCAACAAGATAGTATATTAACAATGATAAAAGGGTTTGTAAAGTGTTTTTTCTTAACAACGGTTTTATCATGTATAACCAATTACATAAATGGTAATTTAAAGCCGCCTTTTTTCTTTCCTTTGGACATATTGGTCATTTGCTTCATCATCTTTTTCATTTCGTCAAATTGTTTTAAAAGGCGATTGACTTCCTGTACAGATGTTCCGCTTCCTTTTGCAATCCGTTTTCTTCGGCTTGCATTGATGACCTCTGGCTGTTCTTTTTCTTCAGTCGTCATTGATTTAATGATCGCTTCGATGTGATTCAGCTGCTTTTCGTCTACTTGGACGTTTTTGAGCCCTTTCATTTTACCGGCTCCCGGCATCATTTGGATCAGTTCATCAAGTGGACCCATGTTGCGAACCTGCCCAAGCTGCTCGAGGAAATCATCGAGCGTGAAGCTCATTGTCCGCATTTTTTGTTCAAGCTCTTTCGCTTTATCTTGGTCAACGTTTGCTTGTGCTTTTTCAATAAGCGTGAGCACATCTCCCATGCCAAGAATTCTCGATGCCATCCGCTCTGGATGGAATGGTTCAATTGCATCAAGCTTTTCACCTAGTGCGGCGAATTTAATCGGCGTATTTGTGACTGCACGAATTGACAATGCTGCCCCGCCTCGCGTATCACCGTCTAGTTTTGTCAGAACGACACCTGTTAAACCAAGCTGTTCATTAAAGCTTTTTGCGACATTGACAGCATCTTGACCAGTCATCGAGTCAACAACGAGGAAAATCTCTTCTGGATTTGCGACTTCTTTTACTTTCTGAAGTTCATCCATTAAGTCTTCATCAATATGAAGACGTCCTGCTGTATCTAAAATGACATAATCATGATGTTCTTCTTTCGCTTTTTCAATTGCCTGTTTGGCAATTTCGACAGGACTAACTTGATCACCTAATGAGAATACGGGCATATCAAGCTGTTTCCCAAGCGTTTGAAGCTGCTGGATCGCTGCTGGTCTGTAAATATCAGCGGCCACCATCATCGGCTTGCGATTATGTTTTTTGCGAAGTAAGTTGGCAAGCTTTCCAGTTGTGGTCGTTTTACCTGCCCCTTGAAGACCAACCATCATAATGACAGTTGGAGACTTTTTCGCTACAGCGATTTTACTCTCTTCCCCGCCCATTAATTCAGTGAGTTCTTCTTTTACAACTTTAATGACCTGTTGTCCTGGGGTAAGACTTTGCATGACCTCTTGTCCAACTGCCCGCTCGCTTACTTTTTTCACAAAGTCTTTGACTACTTTAAAATTGACGTCAGCTTCAAGAAGGGCAAGGCGCACCTCGCGCATCATTTCTTTTACATCTTGCTCTGACACTTTTCCTTTGCCGCGGATTTTTGAAATCGTCTGCTGCAGTCGGTCGGCTAATCCTTCAAATGCCATACTGTGCCGCCTCCTAATCTAATTTCTCAAGCGATTCAATTAAAGCTTCTGCTTCTTCCTTTTGCGCGGAATCTGCTACAAGCTCTCTCATTTTTGTGAGAAGTTCTTTACGCTCTTTAAATTTCTTAAACAAGAGCAGCTTTTCTTCATATTGTTCAAGCATCGCTTCAGTCCGTTTAATATTATCATAAACAGCCTGTCTTGATACTTCATATTCATCCGCAATTTCACCGAGGGAAAAATCGTCTAGGTAGTAAAGCGACATGTAGCTCTTTTGTTTTGCGGTCAACAACGATTGATAGAAATCAAACAAGTAGTTCATTCTCGTTGTCTTTTCAAGCGTCATGGGCTCTCTCCCCTTTGTTAAGTTCATTCCCTTTACAACAACTAAGTTTACACGGTTCTGATCTATGTGTCAAGTTTTTATCTTGTCACTTCCTGCGGCGATATTTAAATAAAAAAGCCGGCAGTTTTGCCGGCATTTTGATTAGTCTTCTTGATCAATCATGTCTGAGAATAATCCGTACACATACGATTCAGCATCGAACTCTTGCAGATCGTCTACTTTTTCACCTAATCCGACAAGTTTTACAGGGATGTTGAGCTCATTGCGAATGGCAAGAACAATCCCGCCTTTTGCAGTACCGTCAAGCTTTGTTAAAGCGATACCTGTCACGTTTGTCGCTTTAGAAAATTCCTTCGCTTGCGCCATCGCATTTTGACCCGTTGTCGCATCAAGGGCAAGCAGTACTTCGTGCGGTGCATCGGGCACTTCGCGCTCAATGACTCTCTTGACCTTCTCTAGCTCTTTCATCAAGTTGACTTTGTTTTGCAGTCTGCCTGCTGTATCACAGATCAAGACATCTGCTTTTTTGGCTTTAGCTGATTGAACGGCATCATAGATGACCGCTGCCGGGTCAGAGCCTGCTGTTTGTTTAACGACAGGAACACCAGAGCGCTCGCCCCATACTTCAAGCTGCTCAATCGCCCCCGCACGGAACGTATCACCTGCTGCTAAAATGACGGATTTCCCTTCATTTTTCAGCTTGTTTGCCAGCTTACCAATGGTTGTGGTTTTACCGACACCGTTCACGCCTACAAATAAAATAATATTTAAACGGCCGTCTTCAAGGTTCAGTTCAGAGATTTGTTCCTCACCGCTATTGTAAATCTCCACAAGTTTTTCAGAGATGACTGCTTGTACTTCACTTGGGTCTTGAATGTTTCTTAATTTCACTTCTTTTTTCAGCTCATCAATCAGTTCCATCACAGTCGTGAAACCAACATCCGCACCGATTAACACTTCTTCTAGTTCTTCAAAAAAGTCTTCATCCACTTTACGATAGCGAGAAATGAGTTCATTTACTTTTCCCTGAAACGAATTTCTCGTTTTTTCAAGTCCATCTTTAAACTTTTCTGATACTGAATCGGTTTGCTGCGTAAATTTTTCTTTTAATTTCTTAAAAAAGCTCATTGGTTCAAAAACCTCCTTTAATTACTGGACAAGCTCTTTCGTTTCCTCTAGTTTGACAGATACCAGTTTTGAGACACCTGACTCCTGCATCGTGACACCGTACAGAACATCTGCTTCTTCCATGGTTCCTTTTCGATGTGTAATCACAATGAACTGTGTTTCTTGGCTGTATTTCTTTAAATACTGGGCAAAGCGGAACACATTCGCTTCATCAAGTGCCGCTTCTACCTCATCTAGCACACAGAATGGAACTGGTCTCACTTTTAAGATCGAGAATAATAAAGCGATGGCTGTTAATGCTCTTTCTCCGCCTGAAAGCAGGCTTAGATTTTGCAGCTTTTTCCCCGGCGGCTGCGCCACAATATCGACACCTGAGTTTAGTAAATCGTTTGGATCTGTCAACTTAAGGTCTGCTCTTCCTCCGCCAAATAATGCTTGGAAAACAGATTCAAAATGCCCGCGGATTTGAGAGAATGTCTCAGAGAAACGTTTCGTCATCTCCTGATCCATTTCTTCAATGACTTGGAATAACGTATTTTTCGCTTCTGTCAGATCATTGCGCTGTTCAGTTAAGAAGAGAAAACGTTCATTCACACGTTCATACTCGTCAATGCTGCCTAAGTTCACTGTTCCAAGCTCTTCAATGGCTAGTTTGATCAATTTCACGCGTTTTCTTGCTTCATCCGGCGATAGCGTCAGATGATACATTTCTTTTGCTCCTTCAAACGAAAGGGCATACTCTTCGTTTAAATAGGCGATGAGGTTATCAAGTTCAACTTCCATGCGGCCAAGCTTGATTTCTTCATCTTTTAAGCTTGTCGTGAGCTGTTTATACAGGCGTTTTTGCTCTTTCAGTTCACGTTCAGCGAATTCTAATGTTTCAGAAAGAGCCAGGCGCTGTTTGCGTCGCTCTGAGATAAGCGCTGTCGTTTTGTTTTTATGTTCCAGTTTCTCTTTTGCCGCTTCTTCCAGTTGTTCGGCGCCGCTTGAGCTGGATGACATTTCACTTGTTAAGAGGGACAAATCTTCTTTTGTTTCCGTCAGCGTCTTTTCAGCCTCTTCTAATTCAGCCGTTAAGCTCGACAGTTTTTCTTGTTCATTTGCTAAAGACTGCTCTTTTTTGGCAAGCGAGATTTTCAGCTCTGTTAATTCGGAAAAAATGGTTTCTTTCGTTGAGCTTTGGGTCTGCTTCCGTTTTGTTAACGTGTTGATCTCTTCGTCAAGAGAGGTCAGTTTCTCACCTATAGATGTTTCAAGGGCTGCCTGCTCTTTATCCTTGCTCGCAAGTTCGCTAGAGCGCTGCTGCAACTCTGCTTTTTCTTGATCATAGAGCTCTAGATGAGCGTTAATATTTTTTTCAGCTACTTGCAGTTCATATAATGTCCCTTTTAACTCTTGCTGCTTTTCTCGAAGCATTTCGCCGCGCTGACGCAATTCATTTAATTGGACTTCGCTTTCGGCAATCGATTGCTTCGTTTCTTTTGTTTCTTTTTCAAGGATCGTTGTTTTTTCTTCCATTTCAACGAGCTGCTTTGTTAATGTTTCAATCTCTCTGTTTCTGGAGAGGAGGGAATTGTTCTTTTTCTTTACGCCTCCCCCAGTCATTGAACCGCCTGGGTTCACGACGTCCCCATCAAGGGTCACGATACGATAACGATGTCCAAGCATTTTCGCTAGCTCGTTGGCACCTTTTAAGTCTTTCACGATTAGGACTGTTCCAAGCAAATTCCGAATGACTTTTTCATACTTTTCATCAAAGGAAACGAGCTGACTCGCTACGCCGATAAATGCGTCATGCTGCTCAGCTGTTTGAATATCTCTGAACTGAATGGTTCGTTCTTTGATGACGTTCATCGGCAGGAAGGTCGCACGCCCAAAGGAATGCTGCTTTAAGTATCCAATGGCCTGTCTGGCAGCCGCTTCATTTTCAGTAACGACATGCTGCGTGGCTGCGCCAAGTGCAATTTCAATCGCTGTTTCATGTTGCTGCTCTGTTTGAATCAGCTCTGCAATCGCCCCGTGAATACCGCCTAACCGGTCCTTTGCCTTTAAAACCTCTTTCACTCCTTGGAAAAATCCTGAGAAGTCTTCCTGCATGGATTCAAGCATTTCTTTTTTAGATTTTGCCTGCTGTACATATTGATAGGCTTGGTAAAGAGCCGTTTCTTTTTTCTCGTATTGACGTTTCATCTGCTCTAGCTTTTGTTCCGCTTCTCTAAAGCGTTTCACCTGAGCCAAAATGTCTTCTTCTCGTTCTGAAAGTTGCTTCTCGGCTTCTGTTTTCTTTTCCTTCACAGATACCCGTTCTTCGATATGTTTCTGATTATTTTGCGTTAACCGCTCTAGCTGCAAGGCTGCTTGGCGCTGCTGTTCTTCTAGTAATGTACGTTCGTTTCGGATAGAAGCTTGCTCGTTTAATAAGTCAAAATAATCGCTTTTCAACTGTTCAATTTGCCCTTCCACATCTTCACTATGAAGAGACAGCTGATGCTGTTTTGTTTTCACTTCATCTTTTAGCTGCTGCACTTCTGTTTGCAGGCTGTCACGTGTGACTTTCTGCTGTTCAATCTTTTCCGTTAACAACGCCTGTTTTTCGGTTAAACGCACAAGCGTGTCTTCTAGCTGCCCTTGGTTAGCGGCCGCATTTTTTTTCCGTTCTTTTAGAACTTCTTTTTTTCCTTCAAGTTTTTCTAGTTCTTCACTTGTGAAAAGGAGGACTTCTTGAAGGTCATGAATCGAATCGTCAAGTGCCTGAATACGGTCTCTCGATTCTTCGATTTTGGCTTCCTTCGCTTGAATGTCTGTGGACTGCTTCATTTCATCTTGTTTGAACCGCTCGACAGCTTCACCAAGTGTTGTCCATTTTTTGTGCAGTGCTTCAATATCATGGACGGTGAGAGCAATTTCTACATTTTCAAGTTCTTCTTTCTTTTGCAGATAGTCTTTTGCAATAGATGCCTGCATTCTTAGTGGTTCTACTTGATCTTCTAGTTCATGCAGAATATCTTCTACCCGGTTTAAGTTGTCCTGCGTTTCAAACAGTTTATTCTCGGCTTTTTTCTTTCTTGTTTTATATTTCAGGACACCAGCTGCTTCTTCAAAGATGCTGCGTCTTTCTTCAGCTTTACTCGATAGAATCTCTTCTACCTTACCTTGACTGATGATCGAAAAAGCTTCTTTTCCAAGACCTGAATCCATGAAAAGATCAATAATATCCTTTAAGCGGACAGACTGATTGTTAATGAGAAATTCACTTTCTCCAGAACGATAGACTCTTCTTGTCACACTGACTTCGTGAAAATCGATCGGCAAAAAGTGATCTTCGTTATCGAGCGTTAATGTCACTTCTGCTAAGTTGACTCGTTTTCTTGAGTCACTTCCTGCAAAAATGATGTCTTCCATTTTTCCTCCGCGGAGGCTTTTTGCTGATTGCTCTCCAAGTACCCAGCGGATCGCATCAGTAATATTACTTTTGCCGCTTCCGTTTGGTCCAACAACAGCTGTAACCCCTTTGACAAAGTCTACAGTCACCCGTTGTGCGAAAGATTTGAATCCTATCACGTCTAAACGTTTGAGGAACATGAGAGTGATCCTCCTTATGTATTTAAAGTACTATTATCTTACCATATGAACTGAAAAAAGATGATGGAAAACAGAGTGAAATCCCCCTGAATCACGAGGGGGATTTTATTGGTTCATATGATGTTTCTGTAATTTAGCAAGTGCTTCCTGTGCAGCATGCTGTTCCGCTTCTTTTTTTGAACGGCCATTTCCAATTCCGAGCACTTCTCCTCTAAGGGATACATTGGCTTCAAATTCCCGGTTATGTGCTGGGCCTTTTTCATGCAGGATTCGGTATTCAAGTACACCTTTTCCATCTCGCTGAACAAATTCTTGAAGCTGGCTTTTAAAGTCCATAACATGTGAGAATGCCCCGTCATTAATTTTCGGGTACACATAGGCTTCTAGGAATCGTTCAACAGGCTCAAGTCCTTGATCTAAATAAAGCGCTCCGATAAACGCCTCAAATACATCTGCTAAGAGTGCCGGACGCTTTCTGCCGCCTGTCATTTCTTCCCCTTTTCCTAAAAGAACAAGGTCTCCGAAGGACAGCTCATGTGCTAATGACACAAGTGATGGCTCACATACGATCGCCGCTCTCAGTTTTGTTAAATCTCCCTCGCTCATGGCTGGATACTTTGCAAATAAGAACTGTGAGATCGTCAATTCTAAAACAGCGTCCCCTAAAAATTCAAGTCTTTCATTATCCTCATAAGGTTTTTTCCGATGCTCATTCACATAAGAGGAATGTGTAAAGGCTTGATAGAGTAGTTTTTCATTTTTAAAGTGTACAGAAATGCGCTGCTGAAATTCTCTGAATTGCTCTAGTTTTTTGCTCTGTTTCTGTTTGTCTTTATAGTGTTTTGGCATAGCAACCTCCAGGTAGGCGTCATCGCCTTTAAGGATACTGATTATATGGAGTCTCTCTTTCTACATGCAAGGAAACCGTGCTCCTTAGCATCTGAAAAAGGCTGACAATTGATCAGCTGAATATGTTGAAACTAACATAAATTTTCAAAGTCCCGCCATGAAAATAGACGGGACTTTGTTACGCTTATTGCTGGCTATTTATGTAGTTCACAGCGTCACCGACTGTTGCAATTTTTTCAGCATCTTCGTCAGAAATTTCCATATCGAACTCATCTTCAAGTTCCATAACTAGCTCAACTACATCAAGGGAATCAGCGCCTAAATCTTCTTTAAATGAAGCTTCCATTTTCACGTCAGCCTCATCAACGCCAAGGCGGTCTACAATAATTTTTGATACACGCTCTAATACGTCTGCCATTGCCTTTCACCTCCCCTCAAAGTATTATAGTTGATTCGTTTTTAAAAAACTAGAGAAAACGTAACGAAATTTTGATATTTCTTAGGACATAACCATTCCGCCATCCACTTGGATGGTTTGGCCTGTAATATAACCTGCTCCTTCTGAAGCTAAAAAGACAACAACGTTGCTTATATCTTCAGGCGCACCAAAGCGTGCGAGCGGGATTTGCTTCAGCATTTCTGTTTGAACATTCTCATCAAGCTTGTCAGTCATATCAGTAGAAATAAAGCCTGGTGCTACGGCATTGACTGTAATATGACGGCTTGCCAGCTCTTTCGCTGTTGTTTTCGTTAAACCGATCACACCAGCTTTTGCTGCAACGTAGTTTGCTTGTCCAGGGTTTCCGCAAACGCCGACAACAGATGCTACATTGATGATTCTTCCGCTGCGCTGTTTCATCATTTGACGTGTCACAGCTTTTGTACAGTTGAAGACACCTTTTAAGTTTATGTTAATGACATCATCCCATTCATTTTCTTTCATTCTCATGAGCAGGTTGTCCTTTGTAATTCCAGCATTATTCACAAGAATGTCGATTGAACCAAATGTATCAACGGCTTGTTTCATTAATGCCTGTACTTCTTCTGCATTTGACACATCCGCTTTGACAGCAAAAGCCTGCTGGCCAAGTGCTTTGATCTCATCTACGACTTCATTTGCTTTTGCTTCGTTGCCTGAATAGTTCACCACAACATTGGCACCTTTTTTCGCCAAATCGATCGCAATCGAACGACCAATACCGCGAGATGCACCTGTGACAACAGCTGTTTTATTTGTAAGCATCAAGAATCCCCCTTGAGTGTTTGAATGGCTGCTTCAATTGTTTCTTGATCTGATACGGAAATGGTCGTCAGGCGGCGATTGACTTTTTTCACAAGACCTGAGAGCACTTTACCAGGACCAATTTCAATAAATGTTGTCACACCTAAGTCAATCAGGCGTTCTACACTTTCTTCAAATCGAACAGGAGAATACAATTGTTCAATCAGCTTCGTTTCAATTTCATTACGTGATGTCACGATGTCTGCTGTTACGTTTGAAATCACTGGCGTCGCGGCATCAGAAATGTCTAATTTAGATAATACATCTGTGAATTTTTCAGCTGCTGGTTTCATTAATGCAGAATGGAAAGGTCCACTCACTTCAAGTGGAATTGCACGTTTTGCGCCCTTTTCTTTCGCTTTCTCTGATGCAAGTTCCACACCTTTTGCTGTACCAGAGATGACGATTTGGCCCGGACAGTTTAAGTTCGCAAGTTCTACAAGATGACCGCTTTCTGTCACTTCTTTTGTCACTTCTACAAGCGCTGCTTGGTCTAAGCCAAGAATCGCCGCCATTGCGCCTTCTCCTGCTGGAACGGCTTCATTCATTAATTCGCCGCGCTTTCTCACTGCGAAAACGGCATCTTTAAACGAAAGAGCTCCCGCTGCAACAAGGGCTGTATATTCACCCAGACTGTGCCCTGCTGCATAATCTGCTTTGATTCCGCTCTCTTCAAACTTCTTTAAGATCGCGATGCTTGTCGTTAAAAGAGCTGGCTGTGCATTATATGTCAGCGTCAGTTCTTCTGCATCTCCTTCAAAAATCATTGAAGATAAATCAAAACCAAGGGTCTGATCTGCTTCTTCAAACACAGCTTTAGATGCTGCTTCTTGGTCAAATAAATCTTTTCCCATGCCAATTTTTTGAGAGCCTTGGCCTGGGAATAAAAAAGCAATTTTACTCATGCTGCTCTACCTCCATTACGACTCATTCGTGTCTTCTTTTTGAACTTCTTGATGAATGATAGCTGAAACGTCTTTTTTAACGATGTCGCGCGCCTGACGAATGGCATGAAAAATCGCATTTTCATCAGAGGAACCATGCGCTTTAATAACGGGTGCTTTTAAACCAAATAATGCGGCACCACCATATTCGGAGTAATCCATTTTAGATTTCATCTGCATTAATTTTGGCTTCATCATACCTGCTGCTATTTTAGCTGTGAAACTGGATGTTAAGGTTTCTTTCAGCATTTTAAAAACAGAAAGGGCTGTGCCTTCGATCGTTTTAAGGGCGATATTCCCCGTGAAACCATCTGTGACAACGACATCAGCTACACCCTCTAATAAATCACGCGATTCTACATTTCCTACGAAATTCAAATTTGATGCTTTTAATAATTCAAAGGTTTTTTTCGTTAAATCGTTGCCTTTTTTATCTTCTGTCCCGACATTTAAAAGTCCAACGCGTGGATTGCTCTTCGGGAAGACATGCTCTGCATAAATAGATCCCATCATGGCATATTGCACAAGATGCTCTGGCTTTGCATCAACGTTTGCGCCGACATCCAATAATAAGAACCCGCTGCCATCAAGTGTTGGCAACGTCGGAGCAAGTGCTGGTCTGTCAATGCCATCAATTCTGCCTACGATAAACAGGCCTGCTGTCATGAGTGCCCCAGTATTTCCAGCTGAAATACAGGCATCTGCTCTTCCTTCTGAAACTTCCTGCGCCATTTTCACCATAGAAGAATCCTTTTTACGTCTCACTGCACGCACTGGTTCATCCGTTGGTTCAATGACTTCTTTTGCATCTAAGATCGTGATGCGTTCATGATTTGTTATGTATGATTTGATCTTGCTTTCATCGCCGACTAGTGTAATCTCGATATCTGAAAATGCTTCTAAGCTTTTTTGCACACCGTCAATAATGGCTTTAGGGGCATGATCTCCCCCCATTGCATCGACTGCAATTCTCATGTTATGTGCCACCTTTTACTTTTGTTTTGAGCGATACATGACGAAATCGCCTGAGAAGACAACTTCCTCACCTACATAGCTGTTTACTTCAACTACGGTTCTGCCTTTTTCTTTATCATGTGAGGCAACTTTGGCTTTTGAGACGACTCTTTCGCCTTGTTTGACCTGCCTTGTAAACTTAATATTTGCTTTTGCTGTCAAAGCCAGTTCATCGTCGATGACGGCTACTGCCAGCGAATTTGCCTGGGCAAAAAGATGATGTCCCCTGGCAATTTGGTTACGGCTGAATACATGCTCTTTTCTTACTTCAAAAATGGAAATCGCTTGATCATCAAGCTCTACATCAATCATTTCTCCAATAACTTCATCCAGCGGAAGAGACTTCACTTCATCCTCTAATGTCTTTTCGGCCACGTGCTTAATTCGTTCGCGTAATTCAGGGATTGACAGCTCCAAACGGTCAAGACGAACTGTTTGAATGCTTACACCGAACTTACTTGCCAATTCTTCATCAGTAATGAACGGAGTCGAGCTGATCGTTTGCTGGAGAAGCCTTTGTCGTTCTTTTTTATTTAGTTTCATATGCAGACACCATCCGTACATTTATGACTAGGTACTAATAGTAGTATATAATCTCATAGATGATAAATCAATCCTTGTTTCAAAAAGACAAGAAAATTCCTCCAGCACTTGATCAGCTCAATTTATCTCCGCCTAGCACACCGCTGTCTACGAGTGTTTGCCTAAGTTCTTTGTATTCAGGTTCTGTCCAAAAGGCTTCAGACTGCACGAGCTCTGCCGCATCTTTTCTAGCGGTTTCAAGCGCTCTATAGTCATGAACCATGTCTGCCACTTTAAATTCAGGCATTCCGCTTTGTTTCTTGCCAAAGAAGTCGCCAGGGCCTCTTAGTTCTAAGTCCTTTTCAGACAGTTCAAAGCCATCCGTTGTTTCAGACATGATCCGCATGCGCTCTTTACCGGTCTCTGATTTAGGGTCCGCCATTAAAATACAAAAAGATTGATGCTCTCCGCGTCCGACCCGGCCTCTTAACTGATGAAGCTGTGACAGTCCAAAACGGTCCGCATCATAAATGACCATGATGGTCGCATTTGGCACGTTGACTCCAACTTCAACAACTGTCGTTGACACAAGGATTTGCACTTCATTGGAAGTGAAATCTCTCATCACTTGATCTTTTTCATCACTTGCAAGTTTCCCGTGCATTAAGCCGATCGACCATTTTCCGCGATACGCCTCTGTCAGCATGCTGTGAACATCAATCGCATTTTGGACATCCAGTTTGTCTGATTCTTCTATAAGTGGACAAATAATATACGCTTGTCTACCTTTTCTCAGCTCTTTATCAACAAAAGCAAGAATCCGCTCAAGCATGTCATGCTTCACCCAATACGTTTCAATCTGCTTTCGGCCGGCTGGTAGCTCATCAATGACAGAAACGTCCATTTCTCCAAATACTGTGATGGCAAGCGTTCTTGGAATCGGCGTTGCGGTCATAAACAAAACATCTGGGTCCTGCCCTTTGCTTCGCAGTTTTTTCCGCTGTTCCACGCCGAACCTGTGCTGTTCATCTGTAATAACAAGACCAAGCTGCTGAAATTCCACTTCGTCCTGGATAAGGGCATGCGTGCCGACTAAAATATCAATATCTCCCTCTTTCAGACGTTCAAGCAGTTCTCTGCGGCGCTTTCCTTTCACTGAACTCGTCAAAAGAGCAATATTTAGCCCCCATTTTTCAAATAGCTGATACAGTGAATCGGCATGCTGTTCAGCCAAGATTTCAGTTGGCACCATCAGCGCACCTTGAAAGCCGGATAAATGAGCGGCATAAAGGGCAATTGCCGCTACAGCTGTTTTCCCCGATCCAACATCCCCTTGAAGAAGCCGGTTCATCCGGTACGGGGATGCCATATCTGACATAATTTCATCCAGCACTCTTGATTGTGCTTTTGTCAGCGGGAACGGCAGGCTATGAACAAACTCAAAGACCGCCTCTTTTGAGAACGGATGCTGGATGCCTGATGTTTTTTCTCTTTCTTTTTTTCTGATCGCCTGCATCTTCAGCTGAAAGATGAGAAATTCCTCGTACACGAAGCGTCGTCTTGCTTGCTTGAGCGAGTCTCTCGTTTCAGGGAGATGAATGGTCTTTAGTGCTTCTTGATAAGACATGAGTTTATAAGCAGCTACAAGCTGTTTTGGCAGTGGATCTTCTGCATGGTCTACATAGAGTGACAACGCTTGTTTTACAAATCGTCTCATCATCTTCACGGTTACATTTTCTTTGACTGAATAAACAGGTTCTATACTGCCATCTTGTTCGTGTGTTCCTTTTTTAAATTCCTGAACCATAATGGATTGACGGTTTTTATCCCACTTCCCTGTGACGGATACCGTATCGCCTAAAACAAGACTTCGTTTTAAATAAGGGCGATTGAAGCATATGGCTGTTATCAAAAAACGACCGACAAGCAGCCTGAATGTCAGCCTGCTTCGTTTTTTTCCATAATAGGTGAGAACGGGCTCACTGTGCACTTTTCCTTCAACTGTGACACGTTCGTCATGCCTGACTTCTTCTAAGTTGCGAAGCTCATAGTCGTCATATCGATAAGGAAAGTAGCCGAGTAAATCGGCTACTGTGTAGATTCCAAGTTCATTTAGTGTTTTTTCTGTTTCTTCTCCAATCCCTTTCAAGGCAGAGATCTTATCTTGCAATTTCTGTATCACGAGATGAGGTCACACCTCCGAAAATCTTCTTTTCAAGCTCTCTTGCTGTCGGTGTTGCAGCAAGTCCGCCTTGTGCAGTCTCACGAAGAGCGGTTGGCATCGTTTGACCAATTTTGTACATCGCATCAATGACTTCATCACAAGGGATGCGGCTTGTAATGCCGGCAAGTGCCATATCTGCTGCAATCATCGCATTAGAAGCGCCCATTGCGTTGCGTTTCACACATGGCACTTCCACAAGTCCTGCGACTGGATCGCAAACAAGACCTAGCATATTTTTTAGGGTGATGGCCATGGCTTCAGCGGATTGCTGCGGCGTACCGCCTGCCATTTCTACAATGGCTGCTGCTGCCATACCTGATGCAGATCCTACTTCTGCCTGACAGCCGCCTGCTGCACCAGAGATACTTGCGTTATTGGCGACAACAAAACCAAATGCACCAGATGTAAATAGGAATCTGACCATTTGTTCCTTTGTTGGCTTTAATGTTTCTTTCACCGCAAAGAGCGTTCCTGGCACAACACCTGCTGAGCCAGCTGTAGGCGTTGCACAGATCGTTCCCATTGCTGCGTTCACTTCATTTGTTGCCACTGCCTTACTGACAGCATCTAAAATGGTATGACCAGACAATGTTTTGCCTGATGCGATATATGCTTGAAGTTTCACCGCATCCCCGCCTGTTAAACCAGATAATGATTTCACACCTTTCAGTCCGTTTTCAACGGCCTGTTCCATCACTTCTAGGTTGCGGTACATCTGCGAGAAAATGTCTTCACGTGACTTCCCTGTCACTTCCATTTCTTGAGTAATCATAATTTCTGAAATGGAGGTATTCCGTTCTTCTGTTAGCTGCACGAGTTCTTTGACGTTTTTAAACATCATACATAACCTCCTTGTTGTTACTCTGCAATTTGTGTGACTTGAATAATGTTTGGCAGCGTCTCAAGCTCTGTTAAAACCGCTGGGTCAATATTCTGATCCACTTCAATCGTCATGAGTGCTTCTTGCCCGACCTCTTTACGTGCCACTTCCATATGACCAATGTTGATGGCGAATTTCGCTAACACATTGGCAACTGCTGCAATCGTCCCGTAACGGTCGTTATGAACCACAAGAATGGCTGGGTGATTCCCTGAGAGTCTCAGTTCAAAGCCATTTAATTCTGTGATTTCAATTTTACCTCCGCCAATGGAAATCCCGATTAATTCAAGGCTTCCATTCGCATCTGAAATTTCTACTTTTGCTGTATTTGGATGCGCTGGTACCGCATCTTCTTCTTTAAACTCAATGTCGATTTCTTTGCTTTTTGCAATATCGATCGCTGTTTTAATTCGTTCATCAAATGTATCAAAGTCAAGAACACCGCCGATAATGGCTACATCTGTCCCGTGTCCTTTATACGTATCTTTAAAAGAGCCATAAAACGATACAGTAATTCGTTTCGGTTCTCTTCCGAACAAGCTGCGAGCCACTCTTCCAATACGAGCCGCACCCGCCGTGTGCGAACTTGATGGACCTATCATGACGGGCCCAATAATATCAAACACACTTCTAAATTTCATAGGTCTTCCCCTCTCATCACCAATCACAGATTGGTTTGTTACTCCCTTTAGACTAATGGATTCATTCGATTCCCGCAACTCATTTCACCGATGAACACATAGTAAAAAAATGCAAAAGAAGAAGAAGGGCTTCATGTGCCCTTCTTTCTTTATTCAACAGCCAAAATATATGAATAAAGCGGCTGTTTTCCATCGTGGACTTCAACTTCTACATCTTCAAATGTTTCTTCAATATATGCTTCTAAAGCTTCCATCTCATCAGATGATGCATCTTCCCCTTTGATGATTGTGACAATCTCATCATCTTCTGTCACCATTTGGGTCAAAAGCTCTTTTGCTGCATCTAATTGATTTTTAGCTGTTAAGGTGATTTTTCCATTGTATAGGCCCATATAATCCCCTTTGGCAATGTCGATCCCATCAATTTGGGTATCTCTCACTGCAAAGGTAATTTGGCCGCTTTTCACATGATCAATCGCTTCTAACATCGCTGCTTCATTGTCTTCATTTGAAGCTGCTTCATTTAGAGAAAGAAGTGCCGACATTCCTTGAGGAACGGTCTTTGTCGGAATAACAACGACCTCACGACTTGAGACAGTTGCCGCCTGTTTAGCTGCCATGACAATATTAGAATTATTAGGTAAGATAAAGACGGTTTCGGCATGAATGCTATCAATTGCTTTGACAATGTCTTCTGTGCTCGGATTCATTGTCTGTCCGCCTTCAATGACGACGGATGCTCCGATACTTTTAAACAAGTCAGCAATCCCTTCTCCCATTGCGACACTCACTACTCCAAAACGCTGTTTTTCAGCAGCTGTTGCTTTTGGTGCAGCAGGCGAGTGATCTTTTTCTTCATTGACGATCGAGCTATGCTGCTCTCTCATGTTTTCAATTTTCATATTAATCAAGCTGCCGTAGCGTTGTGCATATGATAAGACATCTCCTGGCTGCTCTGCATGAATATGAACTTTTGCAAGCGTATCATCAGATACCACAAGAAGTGAATCTCCGAATTCGCTTAATTCTTCTCTGAAGGCATTTTCGTCAAAGGACTGTTTGTCTTCTTCAAATTTCACCATAAATTCTGTACAATAGCCAAATTCAATATCTTCTGTGTTCATATGGCTTTGTGCACTTTTATGATGCTCTGCACTCACTAATTCTTTTAATGTTGGCAAAGAGGCCGTTTTAGGAGGAAGCTCTTCTCCTCTTAATGAAGCAAGGAAACCTTCATATACACAAAGAAGTCCTTTACCGCCGCTATCTACAACGCCGACTTCTTTTAAAACAGGAAGGAGATCTGGTGTGCGGTCTAGTGATGCTCTTGCTTCCTCAATCGTTAATTCAAGCACACGATCGATTTGGTCTTCTGTTGCTGAAACAGCAACCGCTTTCTTTGCTGCGTCTTTTGCAACCGTTAAGATGGTTCCTTCAATCGGTTTCATGACGGCTTTATATGCTGTATCAACACCGGCCTGCAAGGCAAGCGCAAATTCTTTTGCATCAATTGTTTCTTTTTGTTCTATATTTTTGCTAAAACCTCTGAAGAGCTGAGACAGGATCACACCTGAGTTTCCTCTTGCCCCCATTAACAGCCCTTTTGACAGAGCCACCCCGACCTTACCAATGTGATCGGTATTTGTTTCTTCAACTGCTTTTGCCCCTGAAGTCATTGACAAATTCATATTTGTCCCCGTGTCTCCGTCTGGCACTGGAAAAACATTTAACGCATCAACAATTTGTGCGTTTTGAGAAAGATGGTGAGCACCTGCAAGAATCATTTTTGCAAATGAGCGGCCACCCAGATTTCTAATAGACAATATATTTCCTCCTTACTACGGGTTCGTAACTTTTACTCCTTGTACATAAATGTTGACTGAGTCAACTGAAAGTCCAATCGTGTGATGAATCGTATATTTGACTTTCGTTTGAACATTATGTGCGACTTCTGATATTTTTGTACCGTAGCTGACGATGATGTACATATCAATATGAATGCGATCTTCTTTTTGACGCACAAGAACACCCCGGCTGAAGTTCTCTTTGCGGAGAATATCCGTCAAGCCGTCCTTTATTTGATTTTTGGACGCCATGCCAACAATACCATAGCAATCGATCGCAGCGCCTCCTGCCACCATTGCAATGACTTCATTTGATATATCAATTTGTCCGTATTTCGTTCTAAGTTCAATGGACACATTGGTTCCCCCTTTTTGAGAAATTGCCCTGAGTTATCACTATTTTACTATAAGACCCTTCTTTTTAAAAGAAATCATTCAATCCGACCCAATCCTACTTATACTATAGCCTTGATTTTTTATCAAGATGTCAAGGTATTTTTCTTGAAAGAGGAGTAAACAATCCTTGCAAACCCCTTGAAGCTGTGGTAAATTATTAAAGTATCTTGAGGCATCTCTAAGTACGTATATGAAGAATATGATGATGTTTTCGCAGTTAGGAGGGAAACAAATGGCACGTAAATGCGTTATTACAGGCAGAAAAACAAAAGCTGGGAACAACCGTTCTCACGCAATGAACTCTACAAAACGTACATGGGGCGCGAACCTTCAAAAAGTTCGTATTCTAGTGGACGGTAAGCCTAAAAGAGTATATGTATCAGCTCGAGCTTTGAAATCTGGTAAAGTTGAGCGTGTATAAGCAAGAGTAAACGCCTGCTACATTTAACTGTAGCAGGCGTTTTTATGTGGAAATAAAGGAGATTACTCATTAATCTTTCTTAAATGAACCAAGCATCGCACGGACAATGCCGCCAAGAAATCTAGGCAGTTTGATTGTATAAAATTTCATTTTGTCCCCCTCCTAAAAGTACCGCTTGCAGCACAATTGAGCTTAATCAGCCATCCACATTGATAGGTTGGTCAATCTTTGCTTCTTACCATTATTAATATGCCTTCATGAAAAGAAAAAGTACCATTTGAGTGGATGAGTTCGTTACTAATACATAGTGTGGAACCAGGCTCAATATGACAATTTTTCAGAGGATATTTGAAACCTTTTAATGTCAGCTTTTCAACCGATGTACCGAAGGGCAAAAACGACACATATTTTTTATCCGGGTCTTGTTTGATTTCGTATGTACCAGGTCCAAACATTTGAATGATATTTTGTTTATCTACAAGGGTCATGCTCTGTTTGTGCTGAATGCCTTTGTAAAGGAGATGGATATTCCCAAGAAAATGATCTGCTCTTCCGCCTGTGATGCCGTAAATTTGAATATGTGCTGAATTCTGACGCAAAGACCAGTTCAGCGCAAGTTCTAAATCCGTTTCATCTTTCTCTGCCTGAAATAGATTGAGTGCAGGCAATTTCTTTTTCAGTTCATGAAGCTCTTCTTCTGTCACACTATCAAAATCACCAAATGCTCTGTCAGGTACAATGCCATGCTCTAGTAAGAAAAGGGTTCCCCGATCTACGCCGACCCAGAGAATGTCCTCCTCAGATGCTCCATGATCAAGCGGCGGGATGTACGCAAAAGGACCGCCGGCTACGATATGTATGTGCATGATTACGCTCCTCTCCATTGAAAAAGAACCAAAGATCACAATGACTTTGGTTCTTTTTCTTATGCTTCTCGAATGGCCTGAATGGCCGCCGCGCGGTCGTCTTTCCCATATACCGCTGAGCCGGCAACAAGTAGATTAGCGCCTGCTTCTTTGCAGCTCTTTGCTGTCTCTACATTGACACCGCCATCTATTTCAATGAGTAAATCAGTTAAGCCTTTTTGTTCACTAAGTGTCTTTACTTCTTTTACCTTTGAGAGAACAGAAGGAATAAACGCCTGTCCTCCAAAACCAGGGTTCACCGTCATGAATAAGACAAGGTCAACATCCTCTAATACATGCGCGATTTGAGAAACGGGTGTGTGCGGGTTTAAAACGACCCCTGCTTTGACACCTTGTTCTTTTATATGCTGAATCGTGCGATGTAAGTGTGGACACGCCTCAACATGAACAGAAATAATATCAGCGCCCGCTTTTGCAAATGCAGGGATATACTGGTCTGGCTGCTCAATCATTAAGTGAACATCGAGCGGCAGCTTTGTATGCGGCCTGATCGCCTCCACTACATTTGGTCCAAATGTCATATTCGGCACAAAATGACCGTCCATCACATCAATATGAATATAATCCGCTCCACCTTGTTCCACATCACGGATATCTTTCTCCAGATTGGCAAAATCGGCTGATAAAATGGATGGGGCAATATAAACCATGATTTAGTACCTCGGCTTTCTGTCTTTAATTTCAGTTAAAAACTCTAAATAATGCTGATAGCGATACTCTCTGATGCGATCGTGTTCTACCGCCTCTTTTACCGCACATCCAGGCTCTTTTACGTGCAAACAGCCCCTGAATTTACATTCTGCACTCTTCTCTCTGATTTCTAAGAAATAGAGCCCTAAATCTTCCGCTTCGATACCTGTAAATTCAAGCGAGCTAAATCCTGGTGTATCGGCAATGAGCCCTTCAGCCGTTTGAATGAGTTCCACATGTCTTGTTGTATGTTTCCCCCTGCCAAGATGGGAGGAAATATCATTTGTTTTCAGTGCTAAATCAGGACTCATCGCATTTAAGAGAGAAGACTTCCCTACACCTGATTGACCTGCAAATACAGTAATCTTGTGATGGAAATGCGGGGTCAGCTTTTCAATTCCATCTCCTTCGATCGTCGATGTTAAATGAACGTCGTATCCAATTTGGCGATAGTCTTCTGCATAGGCTTGAATCGTTTCTCGCTCCTGCTCTGTTTTCAGCAAGTCCATTTTTGTGATGCAGATAATCGGTTCAATCTGACTCTCTTCAACAAGCACTAGGAATCTGTCTAACAGCGATGTACTAAAGGTCGGCTCTGCTGCTGAGAAAACGAGCACCGCTTGATCAACGTTGCTAATAGGCGGGCGAATCAGCTCATTGGTCCGCTCTTTTACTTCCAGCAAATAGCCTTCCTTATCGTTATCTGCTTGATAGACGACATAATCTCCAACAAGCGGGGTTATTTTGTTTTTACGAAAAATCCCTCTTGCTCTACACTGAATTACTTTGCCACTTTCTAGAGACTCATCCAGCACATAATAAAATCCGCTTAATGCTTTAATAATTTTGCCCTCAGGCATAAAGTCCCTCCTTTATTCATCATCAGGGTATTCAATCGTTTTGGAGCTTACTACTTTATCATCCACTGTCACCTGATAGTATCCTTTTTGACCAGGTTCTATCTTAAATTTAATCGTTCGCTCAGTGGGCGCAGTGATTTTAAAGGTTTCATATAAATCAGAAATGCTATGTTCTGCGTCATCAATAGATATTTGAACATTCATTTCTTGTCCTTCTGTTTCTGGTTCATACGGGATCGCAATCTTTTCAGTCACCGTTTTAGCCGGTTTCTCTTTTGGGCCAAGAGAGAACGTAATTTTAACCGTATCACCAGGTTTAACAGCTGTCCCCGCTCCCGGTTCCTGCTTCATGACCTCACCTTTTGGCACATCGTCAGAATATGCTTCTTTTTCATCTAGCTTTAGTCCATTATCCTCTAGATAATTTGATGCGGCCTGTTTACTATACGTCGTTAAATCCCGTAAGGTAATATCGGCAGGGCCTATACTGACGGTCAATGTGACTTCTTCATCTGCTGCGACAAGTTCTGTATTCGCAGAAGGTTTCTGTTCCATGACAATGCCTGATTCTGTGTCATTATCATTCACTTCCTCTACAACAACCTGTTTAAACCCTTTTTTCTCTAATAGTTCTTTTGCTTTCTCGACCTTTTCACCTGTTACATCAGGTAATTCGGTTTTTTCTTTACCTGTACTTTGATAAAGTTGAATTTCTGTCCCTTCTTTTACCTTTGTTCCGATTTTAGGGTCTGTTTTGACAACCAGCCCTTTTTCAATCTTCTCGTCGGCAATATCAATGGGTTCAGAAGCGACGGTAAATCCGGCTTTCTTCAAGGTATCTTCCGCTTTTTCAACCGTCATGCCAGAAACATCGGTCACCTCTACATCCTTTGGAAAGAGTAATCCTGGGAAGACCGTGATCGCTAAAATGGTCGCAGCCGTCAAAACAAATAAGATCGACGCTACAATCCACGGCCATTTTTTCCGTTTTTTCTTCGGTTTTTGTTTCTCTTTTTTCTTTGGTTTTTGAACCGGGTGGACGGCTGTTTTTTCATTGTCTTGATCGACTTGATGGTCTTTTATAATAGGAATGGCTTTTGTTGCTTCATGATCTTCTTCAATGACAAAGCGCTTTTCTTTTAGTCTTGCAGGGTCAAAAGCCGTTTTTAAGTCTTTTTGCATTTCAGATGCATCTTCGTATCGATAGAATGGATCTTTGGCCATCGCCTTTAAGATGATGTTCTCCACGCTTTGTGGTACAGAAGGATTCCACCTTCTCACAGATGGCGGCTCTGATTGCAAATGCTTAAGTGCGACACTGACAGCGGATTCTCCTTCAAATGGCATGCGTCCTGAAATCAGCTCATAAAGAACAATACCAAGTGAATAAATGTCTGACTTTTTCGTTGCAAGACCGCCGCGCGCTTGCTCTGGGGACAAATAATGCACGGAGCCAAGAACAGAATTCGTATGGGTAATGGTCGCTGAGCTAAGCGCCATGGCAATACCAAAATCAGTGACTTTGATATTCCCCAAGTTGTCTATTAATATATTGTGAGGCTTAATGTCTCGATGGACGAGCTGTTTCGCATGGGCTTCTTCCATCGCCGCAACGACTTGCTCCATGATGCGAACGGCTTCTTTTGGATGAAGCGGTCCATTGGCGTGTATGTATTCTTTCAGCGTCATCCCTTCGACATATTCCATGACAATATAATAAATGTCATCTTCTTCTCCTACATCGTAGATACTGACAATATTCGGATGATCTAAGCTGGCTGCTGATTGCGCTTCTCTCCGGAACCGTCTAATAAAATCATCATCGCTTGCAAAGTCAAACCGTAAAATTTTAATCGCCACTTCGCGATCTAAAATCATATCCTCCGCCAAATAAACGTTGGCCATTCCGCCTCCGCCTATGGCGCGAAGAATTTGATAACGGCCGCTGATCCTTTTTCCGATCAACACTTGCTGTCACCCTCCTCTGTTTGGGAGGAGATTTCTAACAGTACTGCTGTAATGTTATCTTCACCGCCGTTGTCATTCGCTGTTTGAACTAACTCTGTTACTTTTTCATCTGGTGCGGTTGTTTGCGATAAAATCTGAATCAAATGTTCTTCTTCTACTTTATTCGATAATCCGTCTGAGCAAAGCAAAATTTGATCTCCTGGATCCACTTCAAAAGTTCGTGCATCAATTTGAACGTGTTTATCTGTTCCTAACGCTTTGGTCAGCACATTTTTTCTTGGATGATATTCTGCATCCGCTTTTGAAATTTCTCCTGTTTTCACTAACTCATTCACTAGTGAGTGATCATCTGTTAATTGGGTCAGCGCGCCTTCTCTTAGCAAGTAGCAGCGGCTGTCACCAATATGGGCAATTGTGACCGTTTGCAAATGAACGAGCGCACAAACGATGGTCGTCCCCATTCCTTGGCATTCCTCATTGTTTCTCGCATGTTCGTATACTTGGTCATTAATGTCGCTAATTTTTGAGATTAACCAATTTTCTTGATCGGCTGGTTTATTTGGAATTGAAGATGTTTCCTGCCAGTATTCTTTTAAAGAAGAAACTGCCATCTTGCTGGCTACATCACCAGCAAGATGACCTCCCATTCCATCTGCTACAACAGCTAGAAGTGTGTCTTCTTTTGCTTCAAAAATACCTGCATCATCTTCATTATGCTGACGGACTTTTCCTGTATCGGTTTGAAAGGCTGCCCTTATCAACATTCGTCACCTCGTCTCTTCCTGACGCTCCTTCGCTCTTAGCTGACCGCAAGCAGCATCAATATCATGGCCTTGCTCTCGTCTAATCGTTACGTTTACGCCTCGTTCTTTCAGCGTTTTTTCAAATAGGAAGATTTGTTCTCTTGGTGTTCTCACGTAATCTCTTTCTGGTACATAGTTCACCGGGATGAGGTTTACATGGCATTTGATTCCTTTTAATAAATCAGCAAGTTCTTCTGCGTGATGGACTTGATCATTGACTCCGCCAAACAGACCGTATTCAAAGCTCACGCGTCTGCCTGTTTTTTGAATGTAGTATTCAATAGCTTCCATTAATTTTGGCAGCTTGTATGCCTTATTGATTGGCATGAGGCGGCTTCGAATTTCAGTATTTGGTGCGTGCAGGGAGACAGCAAAGTTGATTTGCATTTGCTCATCCGCAAATTGATAAATCTTTGGAATGATCCCGCTCGTCGAAACCGTAATATGACGTGCTCCAATATTTAAGCCGTTATCATGGTTAATGATTTTAAGGAATGCAAGCATTTCATCAAAGTTATCAAACGGTTCGCCAATTCCCATGATGACAACTGAGCTGACGCGTTCATCTGTTTCATCAAGCGCCTGTTGTACTTTCAATACTTGGGCCACTATTTCTCCCGCCTCAAGGTTACGTTTCAAACCACCAAGTGTAGATGCACAGAATGTACAACCAATCCGGCAGCCTACCTGTGTTGTGACGCAGACAGAGTTGCCGTATTCGTGGCGCATTAGCACGGTTTCAATGGTATAGCCATCGTGTAATTCAAATAAGAACTTGATCGTTCCATCTTGAGATGTTTGTTTGATCACTGTTTTTAAAGTCGTGATGGCGAATTGATCTTTTAATTTTTCTCTTAATTCCTTTGAAAGGTTAGACATTTCATCAAAGGATGTGACGCGTTTTTCATAAAGCCACTCGAAAATTTGTGTTGCACGGAAAGGCTTTTCGCCTTGTTCCTTTAACCAGTCTTTGATTTCATTTAGCTCAAATGAGTAAATCGACGGCATGTCTGTTTTCAGTTCTTTTCTTACTTTTTGTTTTTGTTCTGTCATTTTTTATCCCTTCTTTCTCATGCTGCAAATAAAGAAACCATCTGTTCCGAAATAATGAGGAAGTATTTGTACACTTCCGTTTTGAACAAACGGAGCAACCTGCTCAGGCAGCCGTTCATTAAGAGATAGATCGGGTTCGAAGTCTTGGTGTTCTTGTAAAAACGCATGAATCACTTGTTGATTTTCTGTTGGATCCATTGTACATGTACTGTATACAAGGGTTCCGCCTGGCTTTAGCAGCTGGGCTGTTTCATGCAAGATCGATTGCTGAATTGTCGCAAGTCTTGCTGAGTCTTCCGAGGACTTTGTATATTTCATATCTGGTTTTCGTCTGATGACGCCAAAACCTGAACATGGTGCATCAATGAGAATACGGTCAAACGAAGCATCATCATAATGGTCGGATGCTTTTCTTGCATCAAGTGCTTTTGCCTCAATATGCGTTAAGTTTAGACGCTTTGCCGCCTGTTTGATCAGTTTTACTTTGTGCTCATGTAAATCAAGAGACACAATGTTCCCCTCATCGTTCATTCGCTCTGCGATATGTGTTGATTTACCACCAGGGGCGGCACAGGCATCAAGCACCATTTCTCCCGGCTGAGGGTCCAGCGCTCTTGCGACAAGCATGGAGCTTTCATCTTGGATCGTGACAAAGCCCTCTTGAAAGAAAGGAGTGGATACGATAGATCCTTTCATGAGTTTGAGTGCATCCTCAGATAGGTCGCCGAGCTCTGTCTCAATTCCTGCATCCATGAGTTCTTGCTGCAGTGCAGTGCGGTTTTTTTTCATTTGATTGACACGCAATGTCTGCTTTGGCGGGACTAAATGAATACGGCACATGCTTTCTGCTGCTTCAAAACCGTACGCCTCCACCCATTCTTGTACGAGCCACAATGGATGGCTTGTCTCTATTGAGAGCCTTTTTACCGGATCTTTGATCGCATCAAATGATGGCACGCCTTCTCTTTGCACAGAACGAAGAACGCCGTTGACTAGTGAAGAAATACCTTTATGTCCGCGCTTTTTCGTTAGTTCCACTGCTTCATGGATGGCTGCACGATCTGGAATTTTTTCAAGATAAACCATCTGATAAAGAGACATCCGCAAAAGCTGCATCACCCAAGGAGCCACTTTTTGCGGTTTTTTCACAAAGGGTGTGAGCATATAATCAAGTGCCAGCTTGTTTTGCAGTGTACCGTATACAAGTTCTGTTAATAGCGGTTTGTCTTGATCGGAGAGTTCTTTCTCTTTCATCACTGACTGCAAAAGCAAGTTACTGTAGGCTTGATTTTGTTCGAGTTTGATCAAAGCGTCTAGTGCTACTTCTCTCACATTACTTTTCTTCATTGATTAGCCCTAATTTCTGTCCAATTTCGATATTTGCGCCTCTTAAGAAGTCTTCACCGCTCATTTTTTTCTTTCCAGCGGGCTGTACACTCGTTAATAAAAGGCCTTGCTGATTTCCTGTTCCAACGACTGGTCCTTCTTTTTGAAGCTCAATCACTTTCCCAGGTTCTTCTGGTGTTTGAAGCGGAACTTTTTTCGCTTCCCATACTTTTAAGTTAGCACCGTTCCATTCAGTATAGGCAACTGGCCATGGATTTAAGCCGCGAACTTGGTTGTAAAGCTCTTCTCCTGGCTTGGTCCAGTCTAACCTTTCCTGCTCCCGCTTAATATTTGGTGCATACGTTGCTGCCTCTTCATTTTGCGGAATTGGCGAGATAGACCTGCTTAACACATTTGGAACTGTGTCTTTTAATAAGGCCGCACCAGCCACACTTAATTTATCGTGCAGTGTTCCGACGTTGTCTAATTCATCAATTTCTACTTCTACTTTGCTAATCATGTCACCTGCATCAAGCTTTTCTACCATATACATGATCGTCACGCCTGTTTTCTTTTTGCCTTGCAGGATCGCATAATGGATCGGTGCACCGCCTCTTAGTTCTGGCAGCAGTGAGGCATGAACGTTGATACAGCCAAATTCAGGTTCATCAAGTAATCTTTTTGGCAAAATTTGTCCGAACGCTGCTGTTACGATCAAATCTGGCTTTAACGCAAGCACTTTATCAATTTCTTCATCAAGACGTACCTTTTCAGGCTGTAAAACTGGAATGCCGTGTTTTAAGGCTTCTACTTTTACAGGAGGCGGCGTGAGCACTCGTTTTCTGCCTTTCGGGCGATCTGGCTGTGTGACGACCCCGACAACTTCGTATCCTTCTGTTATAAGTGTTTGCAGCACAGGTACTGAGAAATCAGGGGTTCCCATAAATACGATACGTGCCATTTTCTTCACCCTTCCATTTCCGCAAGTTCTTTTTCTGTATAGGTTTGAATGATCTTCGACGTGAATAATACGCCGTCTAAGTGATCAATTTCATGCAATAAAGCTCTTGCTAAAAATCCTTCTGCTTCTATTGTAAATGGTTTGCCTTTCTTATCAAAGGCTTTCACCTTCACATAATTTGGTCTTTCAACCGTTCCGTACAAAGATGGAAAGCTCAGGCAGCCTTCAATGTCTGTCTGGCTCCCTTCCACATCAAGAATCTCAGGATTTACTAAGTCAATCCTCCCAGAATCTTCTCCGATATCGACCACGGCGATTCTTTTTGAGATGCCGATTTGTGGTGCGGCTAGGCCGACTCCATCTAGTTCAAGCATTGTATCATACATATCATCCAGCAGTTTTTTCAGTTTTTTATCGAATGTATCAACAAGCTCTGTTTGTTGTTCAAGCACGTCTGCAGGATGTAAGACTATCGGTTTGATTGCCACGAAAAGACCTCCGTTTTACATCATCATATATGGATTCATATCGATTGATATCATCAACTGTTTTTGTTCCATTTCTTTTTGATAATGATCTTGTATTTTTCGTAATAAACTTGCCAGTTCATTTTCCCTTTTGTATTTTATCACGCATTGATATCGATATCTATCTTTGATCTTAGCGATCGGAGAAGCAGCAGGACCGAGAATTCTTGTATTCGGTGCACAATTCATTTTCAGGAACTGAACAATTTTGTCTGTGACATGCGCTGCCTTTGTCACTTCTTCATGTGATACAGTCACCATCGCCAAAAAATAAAATGGCGGATAGGACTGATGACGACGGTGCAACATCTCCTGCTCATAAAAGGCTTCATAATCATGCTGTTTGGTTAATTCAATACTATAATGCGAAGGTGTATATGATTGAATAATGACTGACCCCGCTTTTTCATGACGTCCCGCACGTCCGCTTACTTGTGTAAGAAGCTGAAACGTTTTTTCACTTGAACGAAAATCAGGGATGTGAAGAGACGTATCCGCACTAAGGACACCGACAAGTGTAACATCTGGAAAGTCTAATCCTTTTGCAATCATTTGCGTCCCAAGCAGAATGTCTGCTTCTTTATTACCAAAGGACGTGAGAAGCTTTTCGTGCGCACCTTTCCGAGAGGTTGTATCTACATCCATTCGGATGACCCTTGCTTCTGGCAATACCTTCGTCAGCTCTTCTTCCACACGCTGCGTGCCTGTACCAAAATAGCGAATATGCTCACTATGGCATTCTGGACATTCTGCAGGTACAGGAGCTTCGTGACCGCAGTAATGGCACTTCAGCCGTTTTTGAAAGCGGTGATAAGTGAGAGAGATCTCACAATGAGGACATTGTTCCACATATCCGCAATCCCGGCACATCACAAAGGATGAATAACCTCTTTTATTGAGAAATAAAACCGCCTGCTCTTTCCTTTCAAGTACTTCTTTTAACCTGAGCATTAATTCTTCTGAGAACATGGAGCGGTTGCCGTTTCTTAATTCTTCTCTCATATCAATTAAAGAAACGTGCGGCAGCTGCTGCTGATTGACGCGCCGTTTGAGCGTCAGCAGTGTATACACACCCTTTTTCGCACGCGCATATGACTCAAGTGAAGGCGTTGCACTGCCTAATACAACCGGACATTGGTGCCGCCCTGCTCGTTCAATGGCCACATCTTTCGCATGATACCGAGGCATTTCTTCTTGTTTATATGAAGATTCGTGTTCTTCATCTATAATGATCATTCCTAAATTCTCAAACGGGGCAAAAACAGCCGATCTTGCGCCAACGACAAGTTTGACTTCCTTGCGGTGGATTTTCCGCCATTCATCGTATTTTTCCCCAGTCGATAAGCCGCTATGAAGGACAGCCACATTGGAGCCGAAGCGCTCTTTAAAACGCTGGACCATTTGAGGCGTTAATGAAATTTCAGGAACTAGGACGATCGCTTCTTTTCCCTTTTGGAGGACATGATCAATCGTCTGTAAATAAATTTCGGTTTTACCGCTTCCTGTGACCCCGTGCAGTAAAAACGTTTCATGTTTTTCATCGCTCACTGCTTGATGAATGGGTTTTGCCGCTTCTGCTTGCTCTGTTGTGAGATCAAGAGGAGTAGATGGTGTAAACTCCCTATCCCGATAAGGATCTCGATAAATCTCTTCATAGCTTTCTGTTAACAGGCCTTCTTGAATCAAAGCTTTTATCGTTTGAGAACTAGCACCTGTTTGCTGCTGCAAATCTTTTGCTAAAAACGTCGTTTCATTCGCTTGAAATAAAAAGGTAAGCAGCGCCTTCTGTTTCACCGCATTTTTCTTTAACTGCTTCTGTTTTTCTTCAAGTTTTTCTTTCGTAACTGCTACCTGAAGTGTCCGCACCTTTTTCTTTCCGGATTTTTGTGAGACGTGATATCTGACTTCTAGATGGCCTTTTTGGACATGCTTTTGAATAGGCTTCAGCTGTTCAGGCGGAATGTCAGCGTAAAGGATGCTCTCTTGCTGACCGAAAAGCTCTTTCAATGACTGCGGAAGTTCCTCAGCTGATAACACCTGAATTTCTTTTTCATATTTGGCTTTCATCGCTGCTGGAAGCATCGATTGAAGCGCCGTAATATGATAGGACAATGTTTTTTCCGTCAGCCAGTGGGAAAGCTCCAATAGCTCATCTGTCAGAACAGGAGATAAATCAAATAAATCGACAATGTCCTTGATGTTTCCTGACTGTACGTCTGTTTCTTCTTTGATTTTTGTCACAAACCCTTGAATCTTCCTTGGGCCAAAAGGAACCACTACCCTCATACCAGCCTTGACAAGGCCTTTAAAGCGGTCTGGCACACGATAGTCAAATGGCCTGTCAATGGCTTTCGTTGTGACATCGACGATCACTTCAGCAATCATGCTCGATCACGCTCTTTTGGCAGCAGCTGCTTTGCCTCCTGTAAGATTTCAAAGGCAAGATCTTTTTTGCTCATCATTGGCAGCTCTTTTTTTGTTCCGTCTGCTTTGATCAATGCTGCGACATTTGTATCTGTGCCAAAGCCTGCGCCCTCTGCTGCAACATTGTTCGCGACAATCATATCTAAATGCTTGGATTCGATTTTCTTTTTCGCATAGTATTCAACATCCTGCGTCTCAGCTGCAAAGCCGACTAGCACCTGATGTTCTTTTCTTTTCCCAAGCTCTTTTAAAATATCTTTCGTCCGCTTAAATTCAACCGCTAGTTCACCGTCTTGTTTTTTCATTTTATGAGAATACGTCGTGACAGGCGTATAATCGGCAACGGCTGCTGATTTAATCACTATATCTGCTTTCTCGTACACCTCTAACGCTGCTTGATACATCTCCTCAGCCGATTCCACTTGCACCACATTCACATGCTCAGGCGCAGTTAACGAAACAGGTCCTGAAATGAGCGTGACATCAGCCCCCATTTGCTCGGCAGCTTCTGCAATGGCATAGCCCATTTTCCCAGAAGATCGATTTGAAAGGAAACGAACAGGGTCGATCACTTCTCGTGTAGGGCCAGCTGTGACCACGACTTTTTTGCCTGAAAGCGGCAAGCTGGTTGGCTCATCAAAAAACGCACGGATGTGTTCAACAATTTTTTCAGGCTCCTCTAAGCGTCCTTTTCCAATGTAGCCGCATGCTAAATAGCCTTCACTTGGCTCTATAAACCGGTAGCCGTCTTCATATAAAGTGCGGATGTTCCGCTTGACAGCTGGATGGTCATACATGTGCACATTCATAGCCGGTGCAACCCATACAGGAGCTGTTGAAGCAAGCAAGGTCGTTGTGAGCATATCATCAGCAAGTCCTGCGGCCATTTTACCAATGGTATGTGCTGTTGCAGGGGCAACAAGAATGAGATCGGCCCAGTCAGCTACATCAATATGCGCTATGACTTTTGGATTATTTTCTTTAAATGTATCCACATACACCTCATGCCGAGATAGGGCTTGAAAGGTGAGCGGAGACACAAACTCACGGGCAGATTCTGTCATAATCACTCTTACGTTTGCGCCTGCCTGTACGAGTTTACTAGTGAGTGCAGCTGCTTTATATACGGCGATTCCTCCGCTGACGCCGAGTAAAATATTTTTTGACTGTAACATTTGTTTGTCCCCCTTAACGGCCTTTTTCACAAATTCGTCTACAATTCAAAAAAGTCAAAACCAATCATAGTTTTGACTTTTTTGAACGTATCGTATCTGCATAGCAGAAGCGATGTTATTCTTGCTCTTCTTTTTCAAATGTCAAAAGACCAGCATCGATTTCTTCAAGAGCTTTCCCTACAAATTTATAGGATTTTGTGTTTTCGATTTGTTGATCTTGATGGATTTGCATTTCACGTGCACGGCGTGCAGACACTGTGACAAGTGTATATTTTGAGTCAAGTTTGTTCATCAATGAGTCAATTGAAGGATCTAACATGGTTTATTCTACCCCCAGCATTTTTTTATATCTTGGTGCGACTCTGTCTCTTCGCAGGTGCTCTGCAAGGACGATCGCTTTAATTCTTTCACATGCAAGCTCGACATCGTCGTTTTCAACGACATAGTCATAAGCATCCATCATTTCAATTTCTTCTTTTGCAGCAGCCATTCGGTTACGGATGAGATCCTCAGATTCTGTCCCGCGTGTAATAATGCGGTTTTGAAGTTCTGAAAGACTTGGCGGTGCAAGGAAAATAAAGAGACCTTCCGGGAATGCTTCTCTTACTTGAAGTGCACCTTGCACTTCGATTTCAAGGAAAACATCTTTTCCTTCGCTCAATGTTTGTTCTACATAGTCAACAGGCGTGCCGTAGTAATTCCCGACATATTCTGCCCATTCTAACAGCTTTTTGTTTTCAATCATATGTTCAAATTCTTCCCTGGTTTTAAAGAAATAATCAACACCATTTCTTTCACCTTCACGCGGTTTGCGGGTTGTCACAGAAATAGAGTATTCAAATTTCGTATCTTCCTGGGAGAAAATGGCTTGTCTGACCGTTCCTTTTCCAACTCCCGAAGGTCCAGAGAGAACGATTAAAAGTCCTCTTTCTTTCATAATGGCGTATTACCCCTGCCCTTCATCTATGATTTCTTCTTTTACAGAAAGTCTTTGCGCGACAGTCTCAGGCTGAACGGCAGATAAGATGACATGGTCACTGTCCATAATGACAACAGCACGGGTTCTTCTTCCGTATGTCGCATCAATGAGCATGCCTCGATCTCTTGCGTCTTGTATCATTCGTTTAATCGGTGCTGATTCCGGACTGACGATCGAAATCATCCGATTCGCTGAAATGATGTTTCCAAATCCGATATTGATCAACTTTATGGTCATCTTCTTTCGTCCCCCTGTAATATAAACGTCTCTAGTCTCGCCGAAAGAGACGCACTGTAAACAGCATACACAATGACTATTCTATATTTTGCACTTGTTCTTTTATTTTTTCAATAGCGCTTTTCATTTCAACCACCAGCTTTGTTAAATGGTGATGGTTTGCTTTTGATCCAATCGTGTTCACTTCACGGTTGAGCTCCTGTACAAGAAAGTCAAGTTTTCGTCCGGCAGCGCCGCCTTGCGTCAAAATTTGCTGGAACTGCTGAAAATGACTTTTCAGCCTGGTAATCTCTTCTGTAATGTCACAGCGATCAGCAAAGATGGCCGCCTCTGTGGTCAGCCTGCTCTCTTCAAGCGCCTCTCCGATCCATTCTTGTAATCTTTGATTCAATCGTTCTTTGTACTGACTCACAACCTCTGGTGCAAACACTTTGATTTCTTCTGTAAATGCCTCGAGTTCTGACAGCCTGAGTTCACAGTCTTTTTGAAGCGATGTTCCCTCCTGCTCTCTCATGAAGCAAAGCTCCTTGACAGCTTCTTCACAAGTGTCTATCAGCAAATGCTCCAGCTGCTCATTTCGGCTGACTGACTCTTCCACCTGAACAGCCTGTTCCAGCTTCAGTAAGTCATGTGCATGCTGAATACCTGAAATATGATAGCGGTCCTCAAGGTCTTTTGCGGCTTTCATATATTCATCAAGCAGCGGCCAGTCAATCTGTAAAGACCGGCTTGCAAGTTTACCGCCTTCAATCGTAACAAACAGCTCAATTCGACCGCGCTGCACGTGACGAAGAATGATTTTTTTTAATGTATCTTCGAAATATAAAAGCGGCCTCGGCAAACGGGCATGAACCTCTTTAAAACGGTGATTGACCGATTTTAGCTCAACTGACACTGTCAGTTCTCCATCCGTTTTACTCGCTTGGCCGAATCCCGTCATACTGCGTATCATGTGAAAACACCCAATTCTTTCATATTAATAAAATGAAAAAGGTAATAGCAGACACTATTACCTCAAAATTATACCATAACCAATTATTTTTTTCTTGTCAAAAGTGATCCTGCCAGTAAAAAAGTTGGCAATGCAGACATACCGATGATCAGAAGCCAATCGACTGGTGCGACCGCCACCGTTTTGAAAATTGGCTGAAGCGGCGGATAATAAATGACCACAAGCATCAGCAGCAGGGAAGACACAACAGCGCCGATCAAGTACATATTCCCGAATGGATTGCGTTCAAAAATAGACCGTTCACTGCGGCAGTCAAACACATGAATGAGCTGCGCCAAAACGAGTGTGCTGAATGCAACCGTCTGCGCATATTGAAGATTGTTCGGATCACGGTGATACACAAACATAAAGGCTAACAAAGTGGCAATCCCGATCAGAAACCCTCTTGATATGACCTTCCAACCAAGCCCTCTTGCAAAAATCCCCTCTTTCATGTTCCTCGGCTTTCTCTTCATGACATCGCCTTCTGGTTTATCCATTCCAAGTGCCATAGCCGGCAAGCCGTCTGTGACAAGGTTTACCCACAAAATTTGAATTGGAACGAGAGGCAATGGAAGCGCAAGAAGCATCGCAAACAGCATGACCAAAATCTCTCCCACATTCGATGCCAGCAAATAGCGGACAAATTTGCGAATGTTTTCATAAATATTCCGGCCCTCTTTAATAGCGGATTTAATGGTCGCAAAGTTGTCATCAAGCAAAATAAGAGAAGAAGCTTCTTTGGCAACGTCTGTTCCGGTAATCCCCATGGATATGCCGATATCCGCCTGTTTAATCGCTGGCGCATCATTCACACCATCACCTGTCATCGCGACAATATGGCCATTTTTTTGATAGGCCTTCACAATTCTCAGTTTATGCTCAGGTGATACACGGGCAAAGACGTACACATCTTCTGCTGTTTGCTCCAGCTCTTTGTCACTTAGCTGATCCAGAGCTTTTCCATCAAGCACCTTTCCTTGCTTCGGTAAGAGACTTAAATCTTTAGCGATCGCTTTAGCCGTTTCTACGTGATCGCCTGTAATCATCACTGTTTTAATGCCAGCATCCCGGCATTCTTTAATCGCTCGTCTCACTTCAGGGCGAGGTGGATCAATCATGCCCTCTAGACCGATAAATGTGAGGCCAGTTTCTGCCTCCTGAACAGAGGTGATTTTTTCTGTCAGGCTTACTTTTTTATATGCAATCGCAATGGTTCTAAGCGCTTGTCTTGCTAAACCTTGAATGGCAGCTTCTGTTTCTTGCCGGTGGGCCTTTGAAAATGAGGCGGTGCGTCCGCCGTGCATCATATGACTTGAACGGTTCATCAGCACATCTGGCGCCCCTTTGGCAATGACATACCGCTCCTTCTGATTCGTTTCCACGACGACTGACATCATTTTTCTTTCAGAGTCAAAAGGGAATTCCTCCACCACACGAAATCCCGCTTCGATGAATTGCTCAGTAAAACCCGCTTTACGCGCAGCGGTTAGAAGTGCTCCTTCTGTCGGATCACCATCAAGTCTCATCTCTCCGTCTTTTTCAACGATGGTCGATGTATTACAAAGTGCTCCGTATAATAGCACCTTTTGCAGGCTTGGATGTTTGTCTACATGGACAAGTTCTCCGTTTAAGGTAAAATCACCTGAGGGCTCGTACCCAGTGCCAGAAATATTCCATGTTTTCCCCTCTGCCCATACATGTGTCACTGTCATTTTATTTTGTGTCATTGTGCCTGTTTTATCTGAGCAAATAATCGAGGCGCAGCCGAGTGTTTCCACAGCCGGCAGCTTTCTGACAATGGATTTTTGTTTAATCATCCGCTGTACACCTAGGGAAAGTGCGACAGTGACGATCGCCGGCAGTCCTTCTGGAATCGCAGCAACAGCGAGAGATACACCCGCTAAGAACATATGATACAAATCATGACCTTGCACCACACCAAGAACAACCACAAGAACAGTTAAAAATAATGCAGCAACAATTAAAATTTTCCCCAGCTGCTCAAGGCGTCTTTGCAGCGGTGTTTCCATATTACCTGCTGAATCCAGCATACCGGCAATTTGTCCCATCGCCGTATTCATCCCTGTACCAATGACAACCCCTACACCGCTTCCTCTTGTGACAAGCGTCCCCATAAAGGCCATGTTCGTCAAATCTCCAAGCGAGACATGATCTCGCGAGAGCGGACTCGCATGTTTGACCGCTGGGATGGACTCTCCAGTGAGGGCAGATTCTTCAATTTCCAAACTCTTTGTTTCTAGTAATCTGATATCTGCCCCAATTCGGTCCCCGCTTGAAAACTTCACAATATCTCCCGGCACGAGGTGCTTGGATGGGATCTTGACCCATTCATTGTTTCTCCTTACATAGACATGCGGCGTTGATAATTCCTTTAGTGCTTGGAGGGACTTTTCCGCACGGCGTTCCTGATAAAAGCCAAGCACACCATTTATCAGCACAATCGCCACAATCGCCACAGCATCAATGTATTCACCTAAAAAAGCAGAAATAATCGTTGCCGCAAGCAGGATTAACACCATAAAGTCTTTAAATTGCGCCAAAAAAATAACGAACGCCGACACCTTTTTCCCTTCCTGTAATTCATTTGGCCCATGCTTTTCAAGCCGCTTTTTCACATCTTTTTCTGACAGTCCGTCACCTATCGATGTATTCATTGTTTTTAATAAATCGGTTTGGTTCAGTTCATGCCAATTCATTTGACCTCGTCCACTCCTCTTTTGTTCTCTCTCTTATGCAGTGTTCTATAAGCCAGTTTATTCAGACTCGTCCTAAATCATGCTATAATAATAAGACTGCCTAAAGAACGAGAAAACGTAAGGTTCTTTCAGTAGATTTGTGTGAAAGAAGAGGGTGTATCCAACATGTCATTTGACGGCATTTTTACATACGGTATGACAAATGAATTGCAAGAAACATTAACTGGCGGAAGAATTTCGAAAATACATCAGCCATACAAGCATGAGCTGATTTTTCATATCCGGTCAAAGGGGAAGAATCATAAGCTTCTTTTATCCGCTCACCCGAGCTATGCAAGGGTACAGCTCACTGAGCACCATGATGATAATCCGAGCGAACCGCCAATGTTTTGTATGCTCCTCAGAAAACATCTTGAGGGTGGGTTCATTGAACGTTTTGAACAAATTGGGTTAGATCGGGTGATCGTGCTGCACGTGCGAAGCCGAAATGAAATTGGCGATGAACAAACCCGTAAGCTATATATTGAAATTATGGGCCGGCACAGCAACTTAATTCTCGTGGAGGACGAAACGGAGCAGATCATTGACGGACTGAAACATCTTTCTCCATCTGTGAACAGCTATCGAACGGTGCTACCAGGACATCAATATCTTCTGCCGCCGGCACAGCAAAAGCTGAATCCTTTTGACGTGACGAAGGAAGATATTTTAAAGCATTTACGTTTTCAAGAAGGGAAAATCGCCAATCAAATTGTCGATACATTCTCTGGGGTTTCTCCGCTGTTTGCTAAGGAAGCTGTCCACAGGGCCGGTCTTGCCAATCAGGAAACGATTCCAAGTACATTGCTCGAGATGTTTCAGCTCATTCAGGCGCATTCTTTTACCCCTCAGCTCACGAGAAAAGACGGGAAAGAGTATTTTTATTTATTAGAACTTCAGCACGTCGATGGTGACATGAAGACGTTTGATTCTCTTCGTGAGCTACTTGACCGTTTTTATTTCGGAAAAGCTGAAAGAGACAGAGTCAAACAGCAGGCGGCTGACCTTGAACGTTTTGTTGCCAATGAAAAAAAGAAAAATGAAAACAAGCTGAAAAAACTAACAAGAACACTTGAAGAATCTCAAAATGCGCATAAGTATCAGCTTTATGGTGAATTGCTTACTGCCAATATATATGCGATTAAAAAAGGGGATAAAGAAGCGACTGTCATCAATTATTATGATGAAGAAGGCGGAGAGATCACGATCCCGCTCAAAACAAACAAAACCCCTTCTGAAAATGCACAAGCGTATTTTACAAAATACCAAAAGGCAAAAAATGCAGTAGAGGCCGTAAATGAACAAATCAAGCGAACACATGAAGAAATTGTTTATTTTGACGAGCTGATCCAGCAGCTGTCCTCTGCCTCACCAAAAGATTTAGAGGAAATAAGAGAAGAACTGGTGGAAGGAAAATATTTGCGTCCCAAACAAAAACGCAACGCCAAAAAGAAAAAACCATCGGCCATTCAGCTTGAAGCATATGAATCTTCTCAAGGTGTTCCGATTCTCGTTGGAAAAAACAACAAGCAAAACGAATATTTGACCACAAAGGCGGCAGCTCGTGATGACATTTGGCTGCACACAAAGGATATTCCTGGATCACATGTTGTCATTCGTCACAAAGCGCCTGATGAACAAACCTTGCTTGAAGCGGCACAAATTGCTGCCTACTTCTCGAAGGCAAAAGAATCAAGCTCCGTCCCTGTCGATTATACGAAAATCCGGCATGTGAAAAAACCAAACGGAGCAAAACCGGGCTTTGTCACATATGATCAACAGCAAACATTATTTGTGACGCCTGATGAGGATGTTGTCCTAAAGCTGAGAAAATAAAAAAGAGCCGATTAAATCTTTAGATGAGATTTTATCGGCTTTTTCTTTGTCTTTTTTTTCTTTCTATATAGAGCTCATCCAGTGCATCTACATCCTCTTGTTCAAGCAAGGCCTCAATGGCCGCAGCCAGCTGTTTAGTGCGGGCTGGGCTTGCACCACTCGTAGATATGGAGATTGTCACTTTTCCTGCCCTTACAACCTTTGGCACAATCACATTGCCTAGCTCTGACTGGCTCACACAGTTGACGAGCTGATGCGGAAGCGCTGATTGCGTCATCCACTCGTTTACTGAAGGATCATCTGTAGCAGCGACAATTAAAAATGCATCCTTTACATCTTCCGCATCCACTTTCTTTTTCTTCCAAGTCAGCTGATATGTCTCAATGAGATTCGCCATTTCATCACAAATGTCAGGGCTCACAATGGTTATGTTGCATGGCTCCATGCATAGCGCACTCGTCCTTCTAGCCGCAACCCTTCCACCGCCGGCAATTAACACGTGTTTATTGGTTAGATCAAGATGAACTGGAAGCATGGCTTTCTCCTTGAAAACGAAACGCATCCTCTTTGTTTAAGATGGTTTCCTGCACACGTTCAATATAAGCTGCTTTTACATGGGGATGAAACCCAATATATCGGCAGACACGGATATCTCGCAGCCGCTCTCTCGCCTGATTTGCTTCACTCTCAATCTCTTTCATTAAAATGCCGGTAAATAAAAGATAAGGCACGAGATAGACAGGCGTATCATCATCTACTGTTAACTGTGCTAAGACATCACGATAATTCGGTTCACACGCTGTAATAAAACACGGAAAAACCTCTGCACAAGGCAACATGCTTCGGACATCATCTGCAATGCCAAACACATCCCGCTTTACATCTGGATCAGAGCTTCCACGGCCAATTAAGAGAATTTTTGCACGCTCTCCCTTGTATCCAGCTTCTTCAATCCTTGCGATAACCGCTTTCGTGACTTCTTGGTTCACGCCTATAGGTCTTCCATATGTCACCTTCACTTGTGGGAAACGTTTTTGTACTTTCACAATCTCATCTGGAATATCTGATTTGGCATGCATGGCAGTTAAAAGGAGGAGCGGGACGATCGCAATGTGGGTTGCTCCTTTTTGTACACAAGTCTCAAACCCTTCTTCGATTGAAGGGTCCGTCAACTCTAAAAAACAAATTTCTTGGATATCTGCTTCGACTAACGGCATACAGCTTTTCATAAAAGAAATGGCTTTATCCTGTGCTTCTTTTACCCTGCTTCCATGCCCAACATAAAGGACAGCTTGTTTCATTTGACTCCTCCTTGCGACCTTAGTTTTATTCAGACGAAAAGACACGATGTCTACACGTGTCTTTTCACCTTTGTTCTCATTTCTCAATTAGTGCTGGTTCAAACCAGTTCAACTTTTGATGAAAGTGAACGACATCTCCTACCACGATTAAACTTGGGTGCTCGATCCCTTCTTTTTCAACCGTTTCAGATAGTGTCGCCACCGTGCAGCAAGTCGTCTTTTGCCTTGTGGTCGTTCCCCAGTGAATAAACGCAGCTGGGGTTTCAGGATTCCGCCCATTTTTCAAAAGCAGCCGCTGGACTCTTTCCACGTTTTTGACGCCCATGTAAATGACAAGGGTATCAATCCCCGTCGCCAGCGCTTCCCACTTTTCTTCAAAATGTTCATCCTTTTGATAATGCCCTGTCACAAACGCAACATTTGAGCTGAATTCTCGGTGCGTGACTGGAATGCCTGCATAAGCAGCCGCTGCAATGCCAGAAGTAATCCCCGGGACAACTTCATACGGAATACCATGCTCAGCTAAGCATTCGATTTCTTCACCGCCACGGCCAAATACAAAGGGATCACCGCCTTTTAGACGAACGACTATGTTCCCTTCCTTCGCATGAGCAACAAGTGCTTCGTTAATCGCTTCCTGTCTCATCGTATGATGATTCGGCAGTTTGCCGCAATAGATCAACTCCGCCTCCGGTTTGGCATGGGCAAGAATCTCTTGATTGACAAGACGATCATATAAAATGACATCTGCCTGCTGTATTGCCTTATGGGCCTTTAGCGTAATTAAGTCTGGGTCACCCGGTCCGGCACCAACAATGTATACTTTCCCCATCTTGCTTTCTCCCCCTGCCATCAGGCGATTATTTCGTTTTATCCTTTACATAATCAACAAGGCGCTGTTTTGACTCCTCGCGTGATAATTCACCTGTATCTAGGACGAGCTCAGGCGCAGCTGGCTCTTCGTATGGTGAATCGATTCCCGTGAAAAATGGAATTTCGCCGTTTCTTGCTTTTTTATATAATCCCTTTGGATCACGCTCTTCACACACGTTCAGATCACATTTCACAAACACTTCATGAAATTCTCCGTCTTCGACTAACTGTCTTACGATTTGGCGGTCTTCTTGAAATGGTGAAATAAAAGCAGTAATAACAATCGTTCCTTGCTCAACAAATAATTTCGCCACTTCACCGATGCGCCGAATGTTCTCTTTTCTGTCGTCATCTGAAAAGCCTAAGTCTTTATTGAGTCCATGGCGTACGTTATCGCCATCAAGAACTGTCACTTGGTACCCCTGTTCAAACAGCTCTCGAGCCGCTGCGTTGGCGATCGTCGATTTACCTGAACCGCTTAGACCTGTCAGCCAAATGATCCCGCTTGTATGGTTGTTTTTCTGTTGATATTCTTTTTTAGTAATAGATGAATCATGCCACACGATATGTTCGTTGCTCATGTCATTATCCTCCTTTAAGATACCGTCGTTTTTAATCCTTCGATTAATGTTTCAATGACTTCTTTTCGGCTGAACGTGCTCGGTGGTAATTCACCATTTCTCAGCATCGTTCTGACCTTTGTACCTGAGAGAATGACATGTTCGCTTTTATCATGTGGGCATGTTTTTGGTGTTGCCATGGCTTCACATGTATTACAGTAAAAGCTGTGCTCAAATTTTAATGGTGTGATCCCAATTTCTTCGCTTGTAAATTGTTCAAATAGCTCCTGCGCTTCGTATGTGCCGTAATAATCACCAACACCCGCATGATCTCTGCCGACAATAAAATGTGTACAGCCATAATTTTTACGCACAAGCGCATGAAAAATGGCTTCTTTTGGTCCAGCATAACGCATGGCAGCAGGAAAAACACCTAAAAAGACGCGGTCTTTCGGGTAATAACCGTTCAGTAACACTTGATAGCTTTTCATTCTTACATCTGCTGGAATATCATCAGATTTTGTTTCACCAACAAGTGGATTTAGAAATAGACCATCCACTGTTTCCAGTGCTGTCTTTTGAATGTATTCATGCGCACGATGGACTGGGTTTCTCGTTTGGAAACCGACGATGGTTTTCCAGCCGTTTTCTTTAAACTGTTTTCTTGTTTCTTCTGGCTCATACGTAAATTGCGGGAAAGGTTTTTCACTGCGTTTCGTCAGTGTAATTTTACCACCAATATACGTATCACCGCGTTCAAATAATTTTTTCACGCCTGGGTGATTGCGGTCATCTGTTTTATACACATTCACTGCTTCTTTTTCCTTATCAGGTGTGTATTGATCTTCCACCTCAATGACCCCGTATACTGTTCCATTATACGATAGACGAACAATGTCACCTTGATTGATCTCCGCTGCTTTTTCCTTTGTGACAGGCAAAGTAATCGGAAGAGACCAAACGACACCACTTGCTAGTCGCATACTGCTGACAACTGCTTCATAATCAGCTTTCGTTAAAAACCCTTCAATCGGACTATACCCGCCAATTGCGATGAGTTCAAGGTCTGCAAAAGAGATGGCATCCAGCTCAATTTCTTTCGCAGCTGTGCTTAGATCAAATTCTTCATTTACTCGATTAATTAATACGCCACCATGTGGTGTTAAACTCATTTGTTCATCTTCCTCTCAATGTTCATATTTATTAGATGTTAATAGTCGGATTTATATTTAAATCCCGCCGCCCTGTTCATGAATCGAGCTGCTCTCATTTTTAACTGCCTTCATAAGACTCAGTGCACCTAGTGAAGCAAGCAGTACACTCATCATGATAAAGATAGAGTAATAGTCTCCTTTTAAGAAAAGGCTTACCAACAAATAAGATAGACTAAGTGATAAGAAAGGTGACACAACCCATACCTTCAGCATTTTTTTCACAACATGTTTATGAAAAATGTTCGGTCCACCCTTTGCCATACCAAGCCCAATAATGGACGAGGAGGTAATTTGAGTAAGGGGAACAGGGAGTCCGAATATAGAGCTGACGATGACAAGTCCTGCACCGGTGCTCGATAATAGAATGCCTTCACCCGTTTGATAGCGTGTAATTTTCTTTCCGTTTGTTTCTAGTACCCTTCTTCCTAGAAGCAGTGCCCCAATGGCCACAAAGATTCCGCCGTAAAGGGTTCCTTGCCCGACTGATAAAACACCTGATGCGACAAGCGGGCCGACCGCATTGGCGACATTGTTCATGCCGGCTGAAAATGCTTCTAAAAACCCACTAATAATCAAAACAACAGATAAGATCAATGTACCTTTTTTGGATAACGTCCGTTTAGGGAACAATCTGATGATTTTGACAACAGCAAAGGTAAAAACAAAGGCAACAATCGGAATAATCACCCAAAAAGAGACAATGACTAAGATCGATTTCACATACAGCACTTTATATGCGGCTGCCACACCGACCACAGCTCCTACTGTGACCTCACTTGTGGATAAAGGAATGGCCAAGAGATTCGCTATGAAAAGTGATAATGCGGCCGAGCCAATGATGATACACACAATTTCAAGTGTGATGACAGATTCAGGCATAATCCCGGAGCTGATCGTTTTGACGACCTCACCGCCGCCAATCACTGAACCTGCTAATATTCCAACTGCACAAACGCTGAGCGCGTATATTGGCTTTTTGATCGCACCTGAACCATATGCGATGCCCATCGAAGCGGCTGCTCCGCTTGCGCCAATATTTAAAGCAAAGAATAAGCTAAATAAAATTGCGGCGATTTCCATACATTATGCTCCCTTACTCATGTAATCCGCACTCAGTCTTTGCTGTCCCTGACCATCTTCCAGAACGCAAATCATCAGCAGTAAATGCCGGCTGTGTACAAGGTGCACACCCGATGCTTGGATACCCTTGGTCATGCAGCGGATTATAAGTAAGATCCTCTCTAGACGCATATCTCCATATGTCCTTCCACGTCCAGTGGATGAGCGGACATACTTTGACTGATTGGAATTTTTCATCCTTATTTAAGAAGTTCGTACCTGCTCGTTTAGGCGACTGCTCTCTTCTTAAACCAGACAGCCATGCCGGATAGCCAGATAGTGCCTCTTGCAATGGAATGACCTTTCTCATATGACAGCAGCTTTGAGGATTCGTTTCCCATAATTTATCACCATGCTGCTCATTCTGCTCTTCCACCGTCAGCTCAGGTGTTTTCAGCACGATGTCTAACCCAGGATATCTTTCCTTAACTGCATCAATGGTGTCGTATGTTTCCTTGAAATGCAGACCTGTATCTAAAAAGACAATTCTTGCATCTTTTTTTACTTTCGCAATAAGATCGATCAGGACAATGCCTTCAATGCCAAAACTGCATGCATAAACGAGCTGATCACCATAGTGGCCGTACGCCCATTTCAGCACAGATAGGGCCCCTTTATACAAATCGTCCTCTTGAAATGTAATGGACGGCTCTTGCCAATTTTCATAAGTTAACATTGTTTCTCCCCTTCCGGAGTACTGCTTCTATTGCTATTCTCCGCACTACTTTAATCTGATTTTTTCATTTTTTTCCACTTGAATCACTTGACCGTCCTGAACGATCAACGTAATTGAACCGAATTTCATATCCCCAATCAGCTCTTGCATATGCTTCACTAAGTCCTCATCCTGGTTTTGTTTCAGTTCCATCTCCTCTTCCTCCTCACCGTTAAAATAAAAAAACTTTCTTTCAGTCCGAAAGAAAGATGAGGAAGCTCACGATTTCCTTATCTTTCAAAATAGAATCATTTTGCAGGAAGTAGCACCTTGCAAATCGCAGGTTGCCGGGCTTCATCGGGCCAGTCCCTCCACCTCTCTGGATAAGAGTTTTAATTTGTATTAAATATTAACACAATTCAAACAAAAGTCAACCCGACTTTATTGATAGGATTAGTTTTTATTTAAATTTGAGTCTATTTTACTATTTTTAACCAAATAAAAAACTGTGCAGTGCAGCACAGTTTTTTTAAAACAGACAAGCTTTTTAGACCGTTTCTTCCATCCAAGATTCAGACGAAGGATCCTGTCTCCAGCGTTTTAGTTTATTCATAGCAGAAGGCTCAATTGCTTTTAGCTCAAGTGCCACTTCTGTCAGTGTGTCATAGTCTGTCAGCGTGACATAGGGAATGTTTTTCTCTTGAAAAGCCGCAGCTGCTTTTGGCAGTCCATAAGTGAAGATTGCAACAACTCCGAGTACGTCACAGCCTTCTTCTTCTAGCGCAGCCACAACTTCAAGAACGCTGCCTCCCGTTGAGATAAGGTCTTCTACGACAACCACCTTTTGTCCAGGTGATACGGCTCCTTCAATTTGATTTCCTTTTCCGTGTGCTTTTGGTTTACTTCTTACATAACACATCGGTACATTCAGACGATCAGCTGCTAATGCCGCATGAGGAATGCCAGCTGTAGCTGTACCTGCGACAACTTCCGCTCCTTCAAAATGAGTGAGAATCAAGTCTTTTAAACCTTCCGCAATGTCCCCTCTGACCTCAGGATAAGACAAGGTGAGGCGATTGTCACAGTAAATCGGTGATTTGATACCGCTCGCCCATGTAAATGGTTCGTCTGGTTTTAAAGAGACAGCTTTGATTTGTAATAAATGCTTCGCGATTTTCGTTTTCATCCGGCAGTCACTCCCACTCTTTCAAAATTTGTTGATAAGCTTCCACTGGGTTTGTGGCTTTTGTGATCGATCTTCCCACAACAATCTGTGAAACACCCTGCTCTTTGGCAAAGGTAGGTGTCGCCACACGCTTTTGGTCATCCGTTTGATCATTTGGTAAGCGAATTCCTGGTGTCACAGTGAGAAAGGAAGGAGAGATTTGTTCATGAAGCTGTTTTGATTCATGAACAGAGCACACCACACCATCAAGTCCACTTTCATATGCCAATTGTCCATAATGAAGCACAGCCTCTTGCAATGGGCGGTTAATTAGTAATTCCTTTTTCATCATATCTTCTGACGTGCTTGTCAGCTGGGTCACTGCAATAATGCCTGGGCGATTTTGCCCGGCAGGGGTTCCGCTTTCAAGCCCCTCTACGGCCGCCTGCATCATTCTTTTCCCGCCGGCTGCATGCACATTCACCAAATCAACACCAAGTGCAGCAAGCCTGCTCATCGCTTTTTGCACAGTTGTTGGAATGTCATGAAGCTTTAGATCAAGGAAAATACGGCAATTTTTTTCTTTCAGTGTGTCAATAATGGCAGGACCTTCTTGGTAAAACAGCTCCATGCCGACCTTTACGAATAATGGAGTGCCTTCAAAACGATCTATAAAGGCGTGCGCCTCCTGTCCTGATGGAAAATCAAGCGCGATGATGGGCAAGTGCTTCATGTTTCCAGCTCCTTCCGATGCATTCCTCTACAGATGAATACCCATAAGCCGCTAACACATTCGGTAGTTCATCAATGATTTCCGGGCAAATAAATGGGTTCACAAAATTGGCTGTCCCAACAGCTACCGCACTTGCGCCAGCTAGTAAAAATTCAAGTACATCTTCAGCGCTTTGCACCCCGCCCATCCCAATAATCGGAATAGAAACGGCCTGACTGACCTCATGCACCATTCGGATGGCAACAGGTTTTACAGCAGGACCTGATAATCCGCCTGTTTTATTAGCAAGAATGGGTTTGCCTGTTTTTAAATCTAAACGCATCCCAATCAAGGTATTGATCATGGTGAGTCCATCCGCTCCAGCCGATTCAATCGCTTTAGCAATCTCAACGATATTGGCTACATTAGGTGACAGTTTCACATAAACAGGAACGGAGGAAACTTCCTTAACAGCTTTTGTCAATGTAGCCGCCATTTCTGGATCGGTCCCAAAGGCAATTCCGCCTGTTTTCACATTCGGACACGAGATATTCAGTTCAAGGGCGTGAACATTGCTTGCTTGACTAATTTGCTTTGCTACTTCAACATAATCATCAACTTGTGATCCAGCAACATTGGCAATAATAGGGGTATCGAACTGCTCAAGCCAAGGTAATTCATGTTCAAGCACGCCTTTTAGACCTGGATTTTGGAGACCAATCGCATTCAGCATACCGGCTCCTGTCTCAGCTACCCTCGGTGTCGGGTTGCCAAATCTCGGTTCAAGGGTCGTGGCTTTAATCATGATGCCGCCCAGCAAGGAAAGGTCATATAATGATGCGAATTCTTTTCCAAATCCAAAACAGCCTGATGCAGGAATGATTGGATTTTTTAAAGATAAGCCGGGTAATTCGATGTTTAGCATGATAGCGCCACCTCCTCCGCTTTAAAAACAGGTCCATCCAGACAAACTTTAACGTACGGTTTCTCGTGCTGATCGGTATGACAGACACAAGCAAAGCATGCACCGATTCCGCAGCCCATTCGTTCTTCCATTGAAATATAGACAGGCTTATCGGGATAAGAGTCTTTTAATGCTTTTAACATAGGTGTCGGTCCACAGGAAAGCAAGACATCAAAGTCCAGCTCATTCTCTTCAATGACATTTGTCACGAAACCTTTCAAACCATATGTCCCATCTACGGTTGCGATAAACGTATCTCCGAGTGCTTGAAACTTCTCCTCATAAAATACATCCTTTTTCGATTGAAAACCGAGAACATGCTTTACGATGACGCCTTTTTTCGTTAACCGCTTAGACAGTTCATATAGCGGAGGCACACCGATTCCTCCACCGACTAATAATGCGGTCTGTCCGGCCTGAACGACTGAAGGGTCATAGCCGTTTCCAAGCGGTCCTAACACATCGACTGATTCTCCCGCCCGCTTTTGGGAAAGGAGCTTTGTGCCCTCTCCCTCTGCGCGGTAAATGATGGTTGCTTCTTGCTTTTCGGCATGAATGTTGGCAATACTGATCGGTCTTCTCAGCAGCGGTGTCATGGATTCACTGACCTTTATATGAAGAAACTGTCCAGCTGTTTGAAAGGATTCAACAAGATCACCCTTTAATGTCATTTCGTAAATATGATCAGCGATCTCTCGGTTTGAGACGACCGTCAAGTATGCTTTTTTCATATCGTTACTGTCACCTCAGCATTCGTTTTCACTTCTGGCATTTCATCTGCTCTAAATGTCATGCTCTCTAGCACTCTTAAAATCGCTTCCGCTGTATCTAGTGACGTTAAGCAAGCGACACCATTTTCAACAGATTCACGTCTAATTCTAAAGCCGTCTCTTGCTGGCTGTTTTCCTTTTGTTAAGGTGTTGATGACAAATTGGGCTTCACCATTTCGAATGACATCCAGCAGATTCTTTCCTTCTTCTCCTATTTTGCCGACAACACTTGATGGAATGGAAGCTTGTTTTAAGTAATTCGCTGTTCCTTCTGTTGCTAAAATATGATAGCCGATGGAATGGAATCTTCTTGCAATCTCAAGTCCTTCTTCTTTATCTTTATCAGCCACTGTCAGGAGAACCGTTCCGTCTTTTGGAATTTGAATGCCTGATGCAATCAATCCTTTGTAGAGGGCTTTTTCGATTGTGACATCTTTCCCCATGACTTCACCTGTTGATTTCATTTCAGGCCCTAGTGTAATATCTACTCTTCTTAGTTTTGCAAAAGAGAAGACTGGAACTTTAACATATACGCCTTCTTGCTCAACATGAAGCCCTTCTTGGTAGCCATAGTTTTTCAGTTTTTCTCCTAAAATAACCTTTGTAGCTAAGTTCGCCATTGGAATGCCTGTAATTTTACTTAAGAATGGGACAGTCCGGCTTGAACGCGGATTCACTTCAAGTACATACACTTCACCTTTTGATAGAACAAATTGAATGTTCAAAAGCCCAATGATGTTAAGGCCTTTTGCGAGTTTAATCGTGTATTCTGCGATTTTCGCTTTGATGTCCTCAGACAAAGTTTGCGGCGGGTAGACCGCAATGGAGTCTCCAGAGTGAACGCCGGCTCTTTCAATGTGTTCCATAATGCCTGGTATGACAACCGTTTCTCCGTCAGACACAGCATCTACTTCAATTTCTTTTCCTGTCAAATACTTGTCAATGAGCACTGGATGCTGCGGATTGACTTTCACCGCATTCTCCATGTAGTGAAGTAGCTCAGCTTCTTGATACACAATTTCCATTGCACGGCCGCCTAATACATAGGAAGGACGGACAAGCACGGGGTAACCGATTTGATTCGCAATCGCTACTGCCTCTGGCACAGACGTTGCTGTCTTACCATTTGGCTGCGGCACGCCGAGTGTTTCTAATGTTTGTTCAAACTTGTCACGGTTTTCCGCACGGTCAAGGTCTTCAAGCGAAGTTCCAAGAATCTTAACCCCTCTATTTGATAATTCATCTGCTAAGTTAATCGCTGTTTGTCCGCCAAACTGAACAACGACACCTTCTGGTTGTTCAAGGTCGATGATGTGCATCACATCTTCTACAGTGAGTGGTTCAAAGTAGAGCTTATCTGAAATACTAAAGTCTGTTGAGACGGTTTCAGGGTTGTTGTTAATAATAATGGCTTCATAGCCTGCTTGTTTGATTGCCCACACTGAATGAACGGTCGCATAATCGAATTCAACCCCTTGTCCGATTCTGATTGGACCTGAGCCTAGCACGATGACACTTTTCTTATCTGTTCGTTCGGATTCATTTTCATCTTCATATGTGCTGTAGAAATACGGTGTTTCTGATTCAAATTCTGCCGCACATGTGTCCACCATCTTATACACAGGAACGATGCCTGCTTCTGTTCTTAGGTTATAGACATCTGCCTCATTCATATTCCATTCGCGACTAATATAAATATCTGAGAAACCTTTTTCTTTCGCTTCTTTTAAAACGTCTACATTGCCTTTGTTTTCTTTTAGTGTCTTTTCAAAAGCGATGATGCCTTCCAGTTTATGAAGGAAGAAATAATCAATTTTCGAGAATTCATGAATCTGTTCGACAGTATAGCCTCTTCTTAGCGCCTCAGCGATATAAAACAGACGCTCATCTCCTGCTTTGATAATCCGCTTTTCAAGCACTTCGTTCGTAATGTCCGCTTCGTCTTTTAATTCAATGTGATGCACATCCGCTTCAAGTGAACGAACAGCCTTTAAAAGAGACTCTTCTAATGTGCGGCCAATCGCCATGACTTCACCCGTTGCTTTCATTTGTGTTCCAAGTCGTCTGTTGGCAGATTCAAATTTATCGAACGGCCAGCGCGGGATTTTTGAAACAATATAGTCAAGTGCTGGCTCGAACGCTGCATATGTTTTGCCTGTGACTGGGTTCATCATTTCATCAAGTGTTAGGCCGACTGCGATTTTCGCTGCAAGTTTTGCAATTGGATATCCAGTTGCTTTAGACGCAAGAGCAGAAGAACGGCTCACGCGGGGGTTTACTTCGATAATATAGTATTGGAAGCTGTCTGGATCAATCGCCAGCTGTACGTTACATCCGCCTTCAATGCCAAGTGCACGGATCAGCTTGAGTGACACATTACGAAGCAGCTGATATTCACGATCACTTAGCGTTTGACTTGGTGCCACAACGATACTGTCACCTGTGTGGATGCCGACAGGATCAAAGTTTTCCATGTTACAAACCACAATGGCATGATCTCCGCTGTCACGCATGACCTCATATTCAATTTCTTTAAAGCCTGCGATACTTTTTTCAAGCAAACATTGTGTCACCGGACTTAACTTCAGTCCATTCTCGACGATTTCTTTTAATTCTTGCTCATTTGTACAAATTCCGCCGCCTGTTCCGCCTAGTGTATAGGCTGGTCTCACAATGACCGGGAAACCGATTTGATCTGTGAATGCCATCGCTTCTTCAAGGTTATGGATGATTTCACTTTCTGGTACAGGTTCATTTAATTCATTCATTAGATTACGGAATAAATCTCTGTCCTCTGCTTTTTGAATAGCTGACAGCTTGGTGCCTAGTACTTCAACACCGCATTCAGCGAGTACACCAAGATCTGATAATTCAACAGCAAGGTTCAATCCAGTTTGTCCGCCAAGTGTCGGCAAAATCGCATCAGGACGTTCTTTTCGAATGATTCGTGTTAAAAATTCTGGTGTCAGTGGTTCGATGTATACCTTATCGGCCATTTCTGTATCCGTCATGATCGTCGCAGGGTTAGAGTTCACAAGAACGACTTCATAGCCCTCTTCTTTTAGCGCTAAACAAGCCTGTGTGCCTGCATAGTCAAACTCCGCTGCCTGACCGATGATGATTGGACCTGAACCGATCACTAAAATCTTTTTGATATCTACGCGTTTTGGCATACTTCTTCCCCTTCTTTCTCAGTTGTATGAATCATGTCCATGAACTCGTCAAATAAGTAGTTCGCATCTTCTGGACCCGGTGATGCTTCTGGGTGATACTGGACAGTGAATGCTGGTGCTTCTTTATGTTTTAATCCTTCAATGGTATTGTCATTTAGCGCAATATGTGTGACTTCAAGCACGTCTTCATTAATGGCGCTAACCGTGTAGCCATGGTTTTGAGACGTCAAGGTTACCTTGCCAGTTGCTAGTTCTTTGACTGGATGATTGGATCCTCTATGCCCAAATTTCATTTTTTCTGTACTTGCGCCGCACGCAAGCGCGAATAACTGGTGTCCTAGGCAGATACCAAAGAGTGGTACCTTTCCAATCAGCTGCTGAATCATTTCAACCGCTTCTGGTACATCGACTGGATCCCCAGGTCCGTTTGAAAGCATGATGCCGTCTGGTTTTAACTGTAATACTTCATCTGCCGTGATATTGTGTGGCACCACAATAACATCACAATCTCGCTTATTGAGTTCGCGCAAAATGCCATGCTTCATGCCGAAATCGACAAGCACAATTCTTTTGCCTCTTCCTGGGCTTGGATACGCATTTTTCACAGATACTTGGCTTACTTGATCTGTTGGTAGCTGCATCGTTTGAAGGCGGCTCACAACGTCTTCTACTTGTTCATCCGGTCCTGCAAAAGCTCCTCTTAATGTACCTGCACTTCGAATCATGCGCGTGAGCTTGCGTGTATCAATGCCGCTAAGGCCCGGGATATTTTTCATTTTTAAATACTCATCAAGTGAGTATGAAGAGCGCCAGTTTGAAGGCTTTTCACAAAGCTCTTTCACGATCAGCCCTTTCACAAACGGTGTGATCGATTCAAAATCATCACGGTTAATGCCGTAGTTGCCGATCAGCGGGTAAGTGAGTGTGACAATTTGTCCGCAGTACGACGGGTCAGACAAAATCTCTTGATAGCCTGTCATCACTGTGTTAAAGACGACTTCTCCGACTGACGGTTCTAAGCTGCCAAAGCCTGTTCCTTCGAATACTGTTCCGTTTTCTAGCACTAAGCGTCTCTTCATTTTACTAGTCTCCCCTCTTCATAAACGACTTTCCCAGATGCAAGTGTCATGACCGGCCATCCTGATACAGTCAATTTGTCAAACGGTGTATTTTGTCCTTTAGATAAGAAGCTTTTTTTGTCAATTGCCATTTCTTTATTTAAATCAATCAGTGTGATATCAGCGATTTGACCTTCTTCCAGCTTTCCGTATGGAAGAGCAAAGGCTTCTGCTGGTTTGATGGTCATATAATCAACAAGTTCTTTTAATGTCCATTCCCCTGTTTTCACAAAACGTGTGTACAGAAGCGGGAACGCTGTTTCAAGTCCGACAATCCCAAATGGTGCCCTCTGCATCGTTTCGTTCTTTTCTTCTTCTGTATGCGGTGCATGGTCTGTGGCAATAAAATCAATCGTGCCATCTAAAAGTCCCTCGATCAGTGCCTCGCGATCTTCTGCTCCTCTGAGCGGCGGATTCATTTTATAGTTTGTGTCAAGACCTGGAATGTCTGCATCACATAAGAGAAGGTGATGTGGAGAGACCTCAGCCGTCACACGAATGCCTGCTTTTTTTGCATCGCGTACCACTCGGACGGATTCCTTTGTACTGATATGACATACATGATAATGACAATTCGCTGCTTCTGCTAAGAGGACATCTCTTGCAATATGCACCGATTCACAAATTGACGGTATCCCATTTAACCCATTTGCTTTTGAAAAGTCTCCTTCATGAACGCATCCTCCATAAATGAGTGAGTTATCTTCACAGTGCGCCACTATGGCTTGATCAAGGCTTGCTGCCTTTTTCATTGCTTCGTACATCATGCCTGCGGTTTGAATACCAACACCGTCATCCGTAAAGGCAAAAGCGCCCGCTTCTTTTAACGCTGCAAAGTCTGTCATTTCTTCGCCAATTTGTCTCGTCGTGATGGAAGCGTATGGCAGTACTCTTACAGATGAGGTCTCTTTGATTCGATTCATCAGCCATTCCATTTGTTCTTTTGTATCTGGAACTGGCCGTGTATTCGGCATTGCTGCAATGGTCGTATACCCGCCTCTTGCCGCTGCCTTAGAACCTGTTTCAATGGTTTCTTTTTTCTCGCCGCCTGGCTCTCTTAAATGCACATGCAGATCAATCAAACCTGGTGATACAAATAGCCCTGCTGCATCAATGACTTCTTCTCCGTCTTCTCTTTCTAAGTGACCCATTGCTTGAATCACTTTTCCTTCTACCCTAATATCCTGCTGCACTCTTTCCCCTGTGCTTGTTAAGATAAAACCGTTTTTAATGAGATATGACATAGACAGAATCTCTCCCTTTTTGATGTAGTCTGCTATTTTGAAAAGCTCTTTTTAACACAGCCATTCGGATATACACACCATTTTCCATTTGTTTAAAAATCCTTGACTGTTTTGACTCTACTAATGAATCATCTATTTCAACACCTCTATTTACTGGTGCTGGATGCATAATAATCGCTCTTTCTTTCATTTTGCTTGCCCTGTCTACTGTTAATCCATAAGTAGATAAGTAACCCTCATTGCCCATCTTTTCTGAGTGTCTTTCATGCTGAATTCTCAGCAGCATCACCACGTCAGACCGCTTCATGGCTTCGTCCACTTCGACATACGTTCCTTGAGGATTTTGTTCATCTTGGAAGGAAGCTGGTCCTGAAAAGAGCACTGTCGCTCCTAGTCTTGCGAGGACTTCAGCATTGGACCTTGCCACCCTGCTATGTTTGATATCACCATGAATCGAGATCGTTAATCCTTCAAAGCCGCCAAACTCTTCGAAGATCGTCATCAAATCCAGCAATGATTGTGTAGGATGCTGTCCGCAGCCATCTCCAGCATTAATGATTGGAATCCCGACCTTCCCAATCAGCTCTTTGTAATATTCGTCGGTACTGTCTCTGATGACACATGCCTTGACTCCGATGGATTCAAGTGTTTTCACTGTATCGTAAAGGGTCTCTCCCTTTTGAACAGAGGTACTTGCTGCGTCTAGGTTCAGCACATTCATTCCAAGTTTCTTCTCTGCCACCTCAAAGCTAAAACGCGTTCTTGTACTTGGTTCAAAGAAGAGGTTCGCTACAAATTCACCTGCTAAACCATGTTCCTGTTTCCCTTTTTTCAATGCACATGCTTCTTCAATCAGCTGTAAAATTTCTTCCTTTGACAAGCTGCTCATTGTCGATAAATCATTCATTTTTTCTGCCCCCTCTAGTTTTTCATCACTTTCAGGTTCAAAAAAACCCTAAGCCTCGGCAGCTTAGGGTTCTCCAAAAGAAGCAGGGGTGCTTTCGCACGTTCTGCTCCGTTTAGAACCCTTGTCAGCCTCACTGGACTTCTTTTAAAAGGTTTTCGGTATTCGATTCATTTGACTCATCATCTTCTGCCTTCTGATGCGGCAGAATCATGTTTAACAGGACGCCAGTAATGGCAGCGAGTGCCATTCCTGACAGCGTCAGATTGATTTGTTTCACCTCAATGAATGCCCCGCCAATTCCAATGACTAAGATGACTGATGCGATAATGAGATTGCGCTTTTCTTCAAAGTTCACTTTATGATCAATCAGGATTCGCAGTCCGCTTGAGGCTATGATTCCAAAGAGCAGGAACGAAACGCCCCCCATAACCGCGGACGGTACTGTACTGATTAATGCTGAAATTTTCCCAACAAAGCCGAAGCAGATCGCAAACACCGCTGCTCCGCCGATGACGAAGATACTGAACACTCTTGTGATCGCAAGGACGCCAATGTTCTCTCCATAAGTCGTTGTTGGAGGTCCGCCGATGAGTGAAGCGAAGATTGTCGCCGCACTGTCTCCTAAAATGGAGCGATGAAGACCTGGCTTTTTAATAAAATCTTGTCCAACAACTTTGCTTAACACGACTTGATGGCCGATGTGCTCAGACATGGTCACAAAGGCAACCGGCACCATCACTGTGAGAATGCTTAAGGTCACAGCAGGTGTATAGTCGACAAATGGCACAACAAAGTCTGGTACAGCAAACCACTTTGCGTCAATGACCGGCTGGAAGTTCACAATGCCTTGTGTTAAAGCAAAAAGATAGCCGCTGATAATGCCGATTAAGACTGGAATCAAGCTAAGGAATCCTCTTAGGAAGATCATACTAATAATGGTGACAGCGAGCGTGAAGCCTGCAACCATTAAATGCTTCAGGCTGTAAACAAGCTCCTTTGCATTTGGATCGACGTACATCGCCATGTTTACAGCTGTTCCAGCGAGTCCGAGTCCGATGACCATAATGACGGGTCCTACAACGACAGGAGGCAGAAGCTTCATTAGCCAACCTGTGCCGAGCCATTTGATAAATAATGCGATGAGTGCATATGCCACACCCGCCATAAAGGCACCTACCATTGCGGCTCCAGGGCCGCCGGTGGCTTTTACATTCAAGATAGGGGCGATAAAGGCAAAGGACGATCCAAGATACGCCGGAATTTGCCCTCTTGTGATGATTAAGTACACAATGGTTCCTACCCCGCTTGAGATGAGCGCAACGGCTGGGCTCATATCAATGATCTTTGGTACAAGAATGGTTGCACCAAACATGGCAAACAAGTGCTGCAGGCTGAGTGACAGCCATGTGAACGGTTTTGGGATATCTCGAATGCCTAAATTGGCTTTTTGCTGACTCATGATTTTCCTCCTAGATGTGTCCTTTTTCATTAAAAAAGCCTCTTTGCGAGTATGCGCAAAGAGGCCTAGAAAAACCGTACACGTCACTTTAGTCGTGTGCTCGGTGTCTCTGTTATTGCCCTCTTTGCAAACTCTCTGGAATGCATTTAAAAAGGTTATTTTTCATATATAGCGACAAGGTCGTTTTGATCTACTTCATTGAGCTGAACCATGACTGTCTCTGCTTTTGATGTCGGAATGTTTTTTCCGATATAATCTGCCCGAATCGGCAGCTCCCTGTGTCCCCGGTCGACTAAAACAGCCAACTGAATGGAAGATGGTCTTCCTACATCCACAAGCGCATCCATAGCTGCTCTCACCGTTCTGCCTGTGAACAGAACATCATCCACGACAATGAGTGTTTTGTCATTAATGTCAGCTGGAATGTCTGCACCCTTGACAAGCGGGTCTTGATTCTCTGTCTTTTTTGTCAGGTCATCACGGTATAGCGTAATATCCAGTTCACCCACAGTCACGGGGTTTCCTTCAATTTGCTCGATGCGCTCTGCAAGGCGCTTTGCAAGATGAATACCTCTTGTCTTGATCCCGGCCAGGATGACATCCTTCATCCCTTTGTTACGCTCAATCATTTCATGTGCAATACGGGTAAGCGCTCGTCTTATCGCTTGTTCATCAAGAATGACTGCTTTTTGTTCCATCTTTTACACCTCTTTTTGACAAATAAAAAGCCCCTTCTGCAAAGGGCAGAGAGGGGCGCTCATTTGTGCATACTCGTGCACAAATTGATCCGTTATCCTTCTCAGCCTCTCTGGACTGTTTTAAAGAATCTCAATTTCTTCGTTTATTATTTCAAAAAAAGAACGGCCTGTCAATCGTTATTTCTTAATGAATCGATAAAGCCCCGCATATCAGCTGGAATTGGAGCTGTAAACTCCATATATTCTCCTGTTCTAGGGTGATCAAATCCTAACACGCCTGCATGCAGCAGTTGTCCATTGAAATCAACGGTTTTTCTCGGGCCATATTTTGGATCTCCGGCAAGCGGATAGCCAATGTATTTCATATGAACACGAATTTGGTGGGTTCTTCCTGTTTCAAGGCGGCATTCTACAACGGTAAAGTCTTTAAAGCGCTCCATCACATCAAAATGAGTGACTGCCTGCTTTGCATTTTCTTTTGTGACCGTCATGCTTTGGCGATCTTTTTTGTCTCGACCAATTGGTGCATCAATCGTTCCAGTATCATGCTGAATGATGCCATGAACAACGGCTGTGTATTTTCTAGTGACCGTTTTCGCCACCAGCTGATTGACGAGTGATTCATGCGCCATATCATTTTTTGCGACCATTAAAAGCCCTGACGTATCTTTATCAATCCGGTGGACAATTCCTGGTCTCATCACACCATTAATGCCTGACAAATCATTGCAATGAGCCATGAGGCCATTAACAAGAGTACCTGTCACATGTCCTGGTGCTGGATGAACGACCATTCCTCTTGGTTTATTAACCACTAGTACATCTTCATCCTCATAATAAATATCAAGATCCATTGATTCCGCTTCTACATCTAGTGCTTCTGGATCTGGAATCTCTACTTTGATTTGATCTCCAGCTTGTACTTTATAATTGGCCTTCACTTGTTTTCCATTTACTTCGATGAGCCCATCTTTCACCCACTGCTGGACTTGGGTTCTTGACCATTCTGGTTCAGTTGTGCTTAAAAATTTATCAAGCCGTTCACTCGTTTGTTCTTCTGAAACGGCAATATTTACTTGATTCATGTAGTTGACTCCTTATTTTTCTTTCCATCTAACAGCATTTGAATAAAGAGCAGAATGACCCCCACACATAGAGAGGAATCTGCGATATTAAAGATTGGATAATGATAATCCCCAAATACAAAATGAGCAAAATCAACCACTTCTTGACGGAAAATACGGTCAATAAAGTTTCCAATCGCTCCGCCAAGCATTAAGGCAAGCGCTACGCCAAGTAGCTTGTCCTTTTGTCCATGTTTTTGCAAATAATAAACAATTCCTGCAATAACAACGAGTGTGATCACATAGAAAAACCACATTTGTCCTTGGAGAATCCCCCATGCGGCTCCTGAATTTCGGTGGGATGTGATGTAAAAGAAGCCATCAATCACAGGAATAGAATCACCGAGCATCATATGTTTGACAATGAGCCATTTTGTTAATTGATCTAAACAAATTATCACGAATGCGATTATGTAATAGAACACACACGTTCCTCCATCTTCATACTTTGGTCTTTAAGCATTTTATCAAGAAAACAGGAAGGAGTAAAGAAACTTTAGTTGACAGACAAAAACCTCCCTACATGTGGAAGGCTTCAAAATGAGAATCGTTTGATTCATAAGGATAAGGGGTGAATGCTTTTTTCTCGTATTGCTTATGATATAAAAAGTCGTCAGTCGTACGAGCAGTCGGAAGAATACTCATTTGTTCAATAGGCATTGTATGCCCTGTCGCCTCACATATGCCATAAGTTCCTTGTTCAATTTTTGCAATCGCGAGCGAAACATCTTGTAGTTCTTCTTTGATGTGATAAAGAAGCGTGGTCGTTTTTGCTTGATCAAACGTGACATGTTCAGCGGGTGAACGCAATGATGCATATTCAAACAGTTTCGATTGCAGTTCTTCTCTCATTTGAAGGAGTTCCATGTAAATCGTCTCTAGATCGCCATTCATGTCGCTGTTTCAACTCCTGCCCTGTCGTGATAATCATATTGTTGCCCCGCCTGTTCACTTTAAAGCCAAAAGATTTTTCCTTTCGTTCTAAACGCTGTCATTTTCTCTATATCAAAAACGCCCCGCTATATGCGGGGCGCTAGTTGGTGATATCACGCTGTTAATTCTGGTAATATTTCTCCACGATTTCAGCATTTTTGAGCGACAATGTTGGGTATTTTGGATTTGCGCCAACATCTTTTGAAATAATGCGGGAGCGTTCGCACAGTTCGCCTTCTGCTTTTTGAACAACAATACGTCCTGATGTGTATTCAGGCGCTGATGCGTCTGCATGCTTCTCATCTTCTACTGTTAACTCAGAAATGATAAACAGCTGCTTCACATCTTCTTTAATGGATGCAAGAAGGTTTTTCACTTCCTCTGTTGCATAAAGGGTCACACTCGCTTCAAGTGAACGTCCGATGACTTTCTCATTACGCGCAATTTCCAGCGCTTTTAGCACATCGTCACGTACTTCCATAAAGCTGTCAAACTTCACTTCTGTAGCTTCTGCTTGAGGAACAGCTACACCTTCTGGCATATCTGTTAACTGAACACTTGGCTCTTCAACAAAGCTTAAGTGGCTCCATAGTTCATCTGCTGTATGCGGAAGAATTGGTGCTGTTAGCTTCACTAACGCCATTAATGTTTCATAGAAAACCGTTTGCATGCTGCGGCGGTCTGGATGATCCGCATGCTCAATGTATACCACATCTTTTGCAAAATCGAGATAGAAAGAGCTAAGCTCAATCGTACAGAAGTTGTGGATGGCATGATAGACAACCGCAAATTCGTAATCATCATAAGCTTTTTTCACTTTATCAATCAATTTGTTTAATTTGATTAAGATATATTGATCCACTTCGCGAAGCTCTTCGACTGGTACTGCATTGACTGCTGGATCAAAGTCAAACAGGTTACCATGCAAGAAGCGGAACGTGTTACGGATTTTACGATAAACTTCTGCGACTTGTTTTAAAATGTCGTCAGACACTGGATGATCGGCTTGATAGTTGACAGAAGATACCCAAAGTCTAAGAATCTCCGCACCAAGCTGCTTCGCCACTTTCGTCGGATCAATCGTATTGCCTAATGATTTACTCATCTTGCGTCCTTCTTTATCAAGCGTAAAGCCATGGCTGAGAACACCTTTATATGGCGCTTTTCCAGTGACAGCAACTGCTGTAGATAAAGATGAGTTAAACCAGCCGCGATATTGATCAGAACCTTCAAGGTAAAGGTCTGCCGGACGAACGAGGTCATCTCGTTCTTCTAATACCGCTTGGTGAGAAGAACCAGAATCAAACCATACATCCATGATATCTTGCTCTTTTGTAAATTCACCGTTCGGGCTGCCTGGATGTGTAAAGCCTTCAGGCAATAATTCTTTTGCTTCTTTTTCAAACCAAATATTCGAGCCATGTTCTCTAAATAATTGAGAGACGTGCTGAATCGTTTCATCTGTGATGATTGGCTCACCATTTTCAGCATAGAAGACTGGGATTGGAACGCCCCATACACGCTGTCTTGAAATGCACCAGTCACCTCTGTCACGCACCATATTGAACAGGCGCGTTTCGCCCCAAGCTGGAACCCATTTCGTTTCTTTAATATTATCTAATAGTGCTTCTCTGAAATCTTTAATGGAAGCAAACCACTGAGCAGTTGCACGATAAATTGTTGGTTTTTTCGTTCTCCAGTCATGCGGATAAGAGTGCGTGATAAAGTCGAGCTTTTTCAATGCGCCTTTTGCTTCAAGCTGTTCTGTGATGGCTTTATTGGCATCCTCATAGAATAGTCCTTCAAAACCAGGTGCTTCTTCTGTCATCACACCTTTTTCATCTACTGGACATAACACATCAAGACCGTACTTCATACTTACGATAAAGTCATCTTCCCCGTGACCTGGCGCTGTGTGAACACAGCCTGTTCCTGCATCTGTTGTGACGTGATCGCCAAGCATCACAAGAGAATCTCTATCGTAAATTGGATGTGCTGCAACGACCTTATCTAATTCTTTACCTTTTAAGGTTTTCACAACTTCGTACTCTTCAAAGCCAAGTGTTTTTGCCACTTGTTCAACTAGCTCAGATGCGATGACATATCGCTCAGCACCCACTTGAAGCACGCTGTACTCTAGGTTTGGGTGAACACAAATGCCAAGGTTTGCAGGAAGTGTCCAAGGTGTTGTTGTCCAGATGATGAACTGCTCGCCGTTTTCAAGTACGCCTTTACCATCTTTCACTTTAAATGATACGTAAATCGATGGTGAACGTTTGTCCTTGTATTCAATTTCTGCTTCAGCAAGTGCTGATTCACTTGAAGGAGACCAGTTAACAGGCTTAAGACCTTTGTAAATATAGCCTCTTTTCGCCATTTCACCAAAGACAAGAATTTGCTGCGCTTCGTATTCAGGCTTCAATGTCACATATGGATTATCCCAGTCTGCTCTTACGCCCAAACGTTTAAACTGATTGCGTTGACCTTCTATTTGTTTCCAAGCATACTCCTCACATAGTTTACGGAATTCTGCTGTCGACATTTCTTTGCGTTTGACTTTTTTATTTTTCGTAAGGGCTGTTTCAATCGGTAAGCCATGTGTATCCCAGCCCGGTACGTACGGTGCATGGAATCCATTCATTGATTTAAAACGGACAATAAAATCTTTGAGGATTTTATTGAGTGCGTGCCCCATATGAATGTCACCATTCGCATATGGAGGTCCATCATGCAAAATAAAGGTTGGGCGTCCTTTTGTTCGCTCTAAAACCATTTGATAGATGTCTTTTTCTGCCCACTCCTCTTGGATTTCAGGCTCTTTGTTCGGCAAGTTCCCTCTCATCGGGAATTCTGTTTTTGGCATTAATAAGGTGTCTTTGTAGTTCATACCTATTCCTCCACATGCAAATTCGTATTAAAAAACAATAAAAAAAGCCCTCTCATCCCATAAGGGACGAGAAGGCTTGTCTCGCGGTACCACCCTTTTAGACAAGCGCTTTGAAATTGCCGCTTATCCACTCTAAAATCGTAACGTGATCTGACGCCTTTTCTTACTCATTCATTTCAGAAAAGGAACTAAAGGGGTGATCTCATTGCAGCGTTTCGTAATGTCAGGCTTCCACCGTCCCTGATTCGCTTTATTACGCATGTAACCGCTGCGAGTGTCCCTTTCAAACGTTTATCTCTTGTTAATTTATGATGGTATTATATGCAACATGAGCACGTCATGTCAAGGTGATGCGCTTATTCTTTTTCGTCAAAGACAGCGTCAACTTCATATTCCAGCAAATGATCCCAATCATCATTTTTCAGAAGATCAAGCTGAGCTTCGATGAGCATTTGGAAACGAGTTCTAAAGACTTTCGACTGTTTCTTGAGCTCTTCGATTTCCATTGCAATCTTTCTTGATTTTGATAACGCTTCGTTGATAATACGGTCTGCATTTTTCTCAGCTTCACGAATGATCAATTTCGCTTCTTTATCAGAATGACGCTTCACGTCTTCTGCTGCTTCTTGCGCCACAAGAATGGATTTGTTTAATGTTTCTTCAATTGTTGCAAAATGGCCTAGTCTTTCATCAAGCTCGTTGACTTTGTCTTCAAGCTCGTTCTTTTTGCGAAGTACGATCTCGTAATCTTTACGTACTTGGCTTAAAAACTCATTTACTTCATCTTCGTCATAGCCGCGAAAACTTTTTGTGAATGTTTTATTATGAATATCATTAGGTGTTAATGGCAATCTTGCCACCTCCAGATTCAAATTCGTTATGTCAGAAGCTCAAATGTTACTTTGAATTTATCTTTTTTCGTCTTCCCATCAATTGTTTTTAAGCTAAAGCGGCCAAATCCCCTGACAGAGAGCTGATCACCTTCACCAATTGTAAAGGAAGGGTCTTCAGTGACTTTCCAGTTTACTTTGACAAGACCATTTTTGACCAAAAGCTGTGCTTTTTGCCGAGACTGACGGCTGACAGCAGCACATACAGCGTCAAGCCGCAGTGAAGAAATCGTATCTTCTTTGATATCGGTTTTGCTGATGACTGGCTGAAGATCTGCCTTGCTGATTTCCTCTAATGAAACAGATGCTCTGCCGACATGCGTCAGCTGAGCCCGAACAAAATCGGCAACATCGCTTGTACAAATAAATTGCACGTTGTCCTCTGAAAACAACAAATCACCGAATTTTTGACGCTTCAGGCCTGTCCCAATGAGCGAACCGAGAAGGTTGGGGTGTTCTATCGAAATAAACTTTTTCGCATAGTTCACCTGAAAATAAGTCAGTTCAAAATCCTGTATGGTCGGTGCTAAATAGTCAGGATAGATCAAAGCCCTTTTCCGCTCCGCTTCCTCATAACCGCCAAAAAACATGAGACCCAGTTCATCAGAATGCTGAATCACGGACTGGGTAATGAACTGCTCACGCGGATCAAGAAAGTCTGTTAATTTCATTCGATATTGATCGAGTGCGATGTTTTTCCAGCCTAATACTTGGTCGACAAATGGCTGTTCGTCTTTTCTAAAATGTTGATAAATATCGCTCATTTTGTTCCCCTTTTATGTAAAAGAGCCTGGCAGATGCCAAGCCCGGCAGCCTGTTTACATGAATCGTACAATCATATTATAAAGACCAGTTAGTCCATACAATGATGCGAAACGAATCACAAGCAATGCCACAATTGGCGAGATGTCGATCATGCCAATTGGCGGAATAATTTTACGGAATGGTTCTAAATACGGTTCGCAAATGTTTGTCAAGAAGCGGCCAATCGCTGTTTCTCTTGCAGATGGTACCCATGACATAAAGATGTAAATAATGATCGCGAATGAGTAAATCGTTAATACAGTCTGTAGAAACTGAAAAATGTAATATAGAGTCACTTTGGTTTACCACCTCTGAGGTTCTTCCTCTGTCAATAGCTCTGATATTGTGCCAGATACATCCACATTATCAGGAGTGCAGAGGAATATATTCGAGCCAATACGCTGAATGTCTCCACCGATTGCATAAACCGTTCCGCTTAAGAAGTCGATGATTCGCTTTGCTTGATCGTGCTGAATGCGCTGCAAATTGACGACGACTGCACGCCGATTTTTAATATGATCTGCAATCTCTTGAGCCTCTGCATAAACACGCGGCTCACTTAACACCACTTTAGAGGATTTTTGCACGCTTTGCAAGCTGACGACATTTTGTTTTCCTGCCTGAGGACGCTCTTGAAATGCCGCTTTATCTTTTGTGTTTTTTTCTTCTTGTGCTGGTTCTCTTTCTTCATCAATATATTCGTACTCATACTCTTCATCATCGAGTGTGAAGAAGCTTTTAAACTTATTTTTTATGCTCATGTCACGCACCTCCTGTTTCATTTCCAACAAGTGAAGAGCCAATCCGAACAAATGTCGCACCTTCTTCAATTGCGATTTCAAAATCGTTTGACATGCCCATCGATAAATGCTGACAAGGTGCATTTACTTGGTTCAGTTGTTTTACCTCTTGTTGAAGGCTTTTTAATGTTTTAAAACAGTTTCGTATCACCGTGTGATCATCTGTAAATGGAGCCATCGTCATGAGTCCAGCAATTTCAATATGTTTGAAATCAGCCAGCTGTTTGACAAATGGAATCACGTCTTCGCTTTGTAAGCCGTGTTTTGACTCCTCAAGTGATGTGTTCACCTGTACAAAACAGCGAACCGTGTGATCCGCTCTTTTTTCAATTTCATTCGCAAGGGACATTCTGTCTAGCGAATGTAAGTAGTCAATGGTCTGAATGACAGATTTCACTTTTCGCGTCTGTAAACTGCCGATGAAGTGCCAGCTAATGTTTTCATCGGTTATGGCTGCCTGTTTTTCAAGTAACCCTTGGTCACGATTTTCACCAAAGTGCAAAATTCCGGCATCCTTGGCTTCTAATGCTCGTTCAATCGAGACATACTTTGTGACAGCGACAACCGATACATCGTCTGGATGTCTACCTGCTCTTTTACATGCTTCGTTTATTTGTTCATTTATTTGTCTGAGATTCTCTCGTACATTCAATTGCACTTATGCCTCCTTAAACCCGACAAAAGACATCATACGTCCTGTTTTCCCTTGATCACGCCGGTGTGAGAAGAAATGCTGCTTATTGCAACTTGTGCACATCGAACTGACATGTATGTTTTCTTCTTTTAATCCTGCATGAAGTAATACGTTTTTGTTTAGTGTTTTTAAGTCAATTTTGTATTGTCCTTGTGACATCTCGGAATACACATCCTCTGTTGAAAAAGGAAGCTGTTTCACTTGATCTATGACAACATCATCTACTATGTAGCAGCAGCTGCCAATGGATGGTCCAATGACGACTTGTATATGATCGGCATCAGCGCCTTCTTGGCGAACCCATGCATCAACCATGTTGGCGCCAATTTGTTTGACGGTTCCTTTCCAGCCGGCATGAGCCGTTCCAATCAGCCCAGATTGCGGCGCTAGAAAATAAAGCGGAACACAGTCAGCGAAACAAAGAGCGAGCATGATGTTTGGTTCAGAGGTGTATAAACCATCTGTTCTAGAGAGTGCTTCATCATACTGAAGACTTCCTCTTCCCTTTTGTTCCTTCGTGACTTTCATGATGCGATCCTCGTGTGTTTGGTCAGCAAACACCCAATTAGAGAGCGGCACAGCAGTAGCATCTGCAATGACTTGACGATTCATTTGGACACTAGAAGCATCATCTCCTACATGGAGTCCAGTGTTCATTGATTGATATGGAGAAAGACTAAAGCCGCCATTTTTTGTCGTAAAACCGGCCAATATCTCTTTTCCAGAACATGTCATGTTCGTCCAATCATGAATTAGCATTGCATAAGGTGATTTCTGCTGAAAGGGGTCATATTTGTCTATCAAAGCTGCCTCCCACCTTTCATTCATCTCTCTTTATATCGCTCCTATTTTACCACAAGACCTGCTAAGACAGTTAGTGGGATTCATTAAATATTACACTCAAATGTGCCCTTTCTACAGGTTTTTTTTCAAATTGATATGAAAACGTAATCTTTTTACCCGAAAAAGACATTGATTGCTGAGAATGGAGAGCTTGTTTTAAGGAAAATTTGATCTATTAGTTGAGGAATTTACACAAATTAAGAAGACAAACGGACAAGTATCACATCTTCGCCAATTTTTACTATATTTCGCCACGGGACAATCATTTCCTCTTCTTTTCCGAAAAATCCCATCATTTTACCTGTACCGCCAATGATAATCGCTTGTATTTTACCGCTCGTGACATTGATATCAATGTCTCCAATAGTACCTAATTTTTTTCCGCTGGACACATCGACGACATCTTTGATTTGGAATTCAGAAATACTGATCATCTGTCCTTCCCCGCCTTTCGTTTTCTACTATAATATGTATGATGGAAAAGCAGGGAAGCAGACCAATAGTTTCTCTTATCTACAATTTACTTAAGTGAGGACGGCCGTTTTGCCACATGACTTCGACTGGACATTCAAAAAAGGAAGAAAGCAAGTCACTTGTCATTATCTGCTTTGTCTCCCCTTTATGAAACACAGTACCTTCTTTTAATAATAAGGTGTGCTGAAAAATCGGGAGAATCTCTTCTGCATGGTGGGTCGTATAGAGCAATGTGGGCGCATCTGGTTTTGATGCAATCAATGAGATCGTCTCTAGCACCTGTTCTCTTGCTAAAAAATCAAGGCCCGTCACAGGTTCATCTAATATTAGGAGCTTCGGATCATTCATTAAAGCTCTTGCGATGAGCACTTTTTGTTTCTCTCCTTGCGACAGGGTTTCATACGTGCGATTGGCATATTGAAACGAGCCAAATGTTTTTAATAAATCAATCGCCTTCTCTCTTATCTCATCTGTCGGTGTTTCATAAAGTCCGATGGAAGCAAATGCCCCGCTCAAAACAATTTCAAATGCATTGTCATCTCTGTGCAGCTTCTTTTCAAGACCAGCAGAGATGAGACCAATTTTCTTCCTTAGTTTTTCACCAAGCGCTTCCTTGCCAAACACATGGCCTAACACCGTCATCTCACCTGACGTTGGAAAATAATATGAGCAAAGCATATTTAATAAAGCCGTTTTCCCAGCACCATTTAAACCATAAAGCACCCAGTGTTCCTGGTTTTTCACCTGCCAGTCAATAGAACGAAGCAGCCATTTTCCATTTCGTTTTAAAGAAACATCCTTCAAGTCAAGCGACACGATCTTTTCCCCCTGAATAAAAATTCTGAATATACAAATAATAACGTCTACAGCATATCGCAAATGTTTCAATCAGTAAACCTAACGCAAAAAAGCTGCTCCCTATAAGGAACAGCTTTTTTCCATGGTTACGAAATTTCAATTCGTACGCCTTCTTTAATATCAGGAAACGTATGTGGGGATGCAAAGACAGCTCCCGGTAATACATCATCAAACGGCTCTTGGAAGTAGATCGAAATATGGCCGAGTTCCTTAAAGTTGTCATTTGCTTTATTGCCTAAAGCAGTAATGGTATAAGTTTGGTCGCCCACTTGAATCGTTCCGCCTAATTTCAGCGGCTCTTCTTCTAAGTGTTCAAACTCATGAATGACAGACATATCTCTTAATTCCTGCGGCGCTGCTGGTCCAAATAAAACAATCAGCTTATCTTCTTTAAACTGCGGGACTAATATCCCAATTTCTTTTACGACAGATTGTGTTACCATGTATCTCGATTCCTCCTTTAATACGTTTAATACATACCGAAGCTAGCAACGTATGCGATCACAACAGATAGAACGCCTGTAATGAGACGGCTATACAAAACAGCTGGTACCCCATATTGTACCGTTTCCGGCTTCGCTTCACCAAGTGATAGCCCAACCGGGATAAAGTCACACCCTACTTGACCGTTGATTGCAAACAGTGCTGGAAGAGCAAATTGAGGCGGAATGTTTCCTAGTGCAATTTGACTACCAATCAGTACACCGATGACTTGTGCGATGACTGCCCCAGGTCCTAAGACAGGCGATAGGAACGGTAAGGTACAGACAACAACGAGCAGTAAGAGCCCCCATAAAGATCCTGCCAAAGGTGAAAGGAAATGGGCAATCAGATCACCGATTTTTGTATAATTGATAATTCCAATTAACATACTGACAAAGGCCATGAATGGAATAATGTTTTTAAGGAGCATATCAACAGAATCACGACCAGCTTGATAGAATGTGCCGGTTACTTTTCCGATTCCTCTTGAGAATCTCATGAGGAAATTCCCTTTTTCTTGACGCTCGATATTTTCCTCTTTCAGTTTTGAATAGGTTTCTTTGAAATTCTCTTTGTCAATTGGGCCGCTGCTTTCTTGACCTTCTACATTCCCTTCACTATCAGATGCTTCAGCAAAGGAAATATCTTTTTCTGTGACACCTGATACGAAGATATCCTCTGTAATGTGTTTTGCAAGCGGTCCAGAAGGAGAGGATGCCAGCACATCGACAGTAGGAATGCGTTTCATTGGATAAAGCCCAATTCGCGCTGTTCCTCCGCAGTCAATGACAACACACATCATTTCATCTTCTGGTATAGAATTTTTAAAGCCATCACATGCTTCTGTCCCTGTCATTTCTGCAATTTTTCGTGCAACTGGGTGAATGCCTCCTCCTGTAATGGAAACGACCTTTCTTCTTTTACCGGTTGGTTCAAGCTCTAATCCTTTTCCCCATCCGCCAGCACCTTTTGCAACAAATACTTTGTGGTTTGTCATGTCTAACCCTCCCCTATTGTGAATTCGCTTTCATTTTTCCTGCTAAGTACTTTGTGATCCATTCCGTAATGATTCCGCGAAGTAAAATGACAACGATCCCGACTAAGAAGTAACGAACAGCCAGCTCTGACATAGAGTATCCAGCTTCTTTAATCCCGTTCGCAATTCCTAAGTAGACAAACAGTTCTCCTGCGTTGGCATACGGGAACAGCGATGTCACCGGATGAACAAATGAAACAGCTGAATCATAGAATGCTGGTTTTTGTTTTTCAGGTAAGAAGCGGCCAAACGTATAAGCCATTGGGTTTGTCAAAATAAGAACGGATAAGATCGGCATTAACGTATAGCGCAAAATGGTATATTTCGCTGCAAACTGAATCGCTCTATTCACTCGCTCTTCTCCAATAAACTTCATGACAGCATAAGTGAAAGTAAGTAACACAACAAGCGTTGGAACGATACCTGTAACAAGACCCATGAACTGCTTTCCGCCGGCTTCAAACATCCCGATAAAGTGCTCTCCAAACCATTGAATCCATTCCATGTTTCATCTCCCCTTTCTTAGTTCACATTTGTTATATTTTTTTAGAAATCGAGACAAGCGCCTGCTCCGCTGCCATGGAGAGTGCTTGCATGACAGCTGGTCCCCTTTTGCGCTTTTTCAATGTTTGTTTCATCATGTGATGCTCATCAAGCACAGCCCCCACATGTTTTCCTTCATAGGAAGGCAGTTCCTTAAATTTAGACAAAATCGAGACGCCGCCCAGCACATGACACTTTTGAATGATGTATGATTCATCGACAATGATGAGCGCAATGGCTCCAGGACCAAATTTGCGCCGCTCCATTCCTGAAAACAAGTGATAGCCTTGTTTCCCTTTATAGTCGTCAATCAGTGAATCCATGCTCTTGCGGTAGTACTTGATTTGAATAAACGATAAACCATACTGCACAATCAGAATAATACAAAGTACGATTGCTAATTTTTCCATAGCCTCACGTCCTTATGATTGAAATAAGTGATCTTGTAATGAACGCAGCTTCCAGACCGTTGTGCTTGCATCAAGTTCTACATCATCATGAGATAGGAATTGCCCCAATTTGATATCTTTTTTCGCTACCACTTTTCCGCTGATTAAGCCAATTGGGATGTGGCCGTTCGCTTTCATGTCTTGATGTGTTTCAAGTACACCTCTTACGGAGTATCCGCCAATACCATCAAGTGTTTCTCCTGCTTTAATATCTCTTTTCGCCACAGCGACAGTTTCTGATACTGGTACACCAATTGGATGGATTGAAGAATCGTGTTGTAAGACTGCTTTTGCGATCGTCACTGGTGTTTCAAGACTTGCTAAGTGGAAAGGACGATACAGTGTGTAGTGAGGACCTTTTCCAACTTTTAAGTAGCGAAGTTCTTCATCTACTGGCTCAAGATCACTCTTGACGATGACAAAGACACCTGGTGCAAGTCCGTTTACATATTCAACGACTCCGAAGTTATCCAGTACGCCGCCTTGCTGTTTTTGATTTAATTTATCTGCTACATTTTCTAAATTCGCTTCTACTCCATGCATGCCGACTTTATCAGGCAAAAGTCCTGTTGCATTACTTAATAGGTTCATTTCTGCCATCGTTTTTGTTCCGTCTTGGAATGCTGCCAGCATGTGGGCACTCATATGTTTACTATCTGCTTCAGCTTTACACGTATCTGGGTTTGCTTCTGGGAAGAATGGGTTGTTCTTACCTTTCCCAGCAACCAATACTTCAAGCCCCATTGTTTTTGCAAATTCGTATAGTTCTAGCGTTGCTGCTGGTTCATCTCCAGCTGATCCAGAGTAAACAAGTCCTGCATTCGTGAATAATTTATGCATGACCAAGCCGATCGTAATATCGACTTCTACATTTAAAAGAACGAGATGTTTTTTTGAATTAAGCGCTTCCAAAGAAATGTTTGCTCCGACCTCTGGAACACCTGTTGCATCCACAACGACTTCCACAGAATCTGATTGAATCACTTCTCTGTAATCATTTGTGACGACCATTTGATGTGGTTTCGCATGTTGCTTGTAAAAATTCGCTGCTTTCTCAGCTGCACTAAGATGAATATCACAAACACCTGCGACAATCATGCCTGGAATTTTAGAAATTTGTGAAATGAGTCCAAACCCCATTTGACCTGCCCCGATAATCCCAACTTTGATTGGATCTCCGCTGCGTTCTCGTGCTAACAATTGTTGATAAATTGACATCTAAATCATCCTTTCAGGTTTTCTTGCTTCACAATAGATTGCTAGAAAAATAATCTGAAACTTTTAACAAATGTTATAAAAATTAACAAAAATCTGTTTACTGTAACATTTGTTATTTTATTTATCATTTGTTATGAACTTAGTTTATATGATGTGTCAACTTTGTGTCAAGATAAAATCGATAAAATTCTCAATCTTTTTGAGTCTAAAGACTCAAAAAAACTACCTAATCGGCTTAGGTAGTTACTTTAATAGGGCATCTCCGGTTTGTTCATCTGTAATTAACACATGAATTAATCCACCTTCTAACGCTGCCCTGATCGCTTCAATTTTCTCTTCTCCTCCAGCGACACCAATCACAAGAGGGATCTCTTTCAGTTTTAGAGGACTGATCCCCATCACCCGGTCGTTCCACGGATGCGGATACACTTCACCTTTATGATCAATAAAGTTATAACAAATGTCGCCCGCAACATCTTTCGCTTGCAGGATATCTTCCTCACCACTTGTCATATAGGATTTCACCATCGTTGAATGTTGCGGAACCCCGCCTATTCCTACGACCGCGATATTTGATGATTCTCCTAATTCAATGACTTTTTTGATCGACGGCTGTCTAATGAGTACATCTTTCGCTTCTTTCGTATCAAGCATGACAGGCACATGTAAAAACTCACATTTGGATTTGAGTGCTTCTGAGCATCTTCCAATAATATAGTTGGCATGAATATCAACATCTTCATTTCCGACGCCTCCGACAAGCGGAACAAATGTCACAGATGGAAAATGCTGAACAGACGTAAGCGCTTTCGCCATTTCATGCAAGGTTGTCCCTGATGAAAAACCGATGACTTGTCCATCCTTCATGACTTTTAATAAAAAGCCCGCAGCCGCAGCTCCTATTCGACTTTTTGTTGTTTCTTGACTGAGAGATTCCACACACACGACTTCTCGCAGCCCGTATTTTCGCTCTATTTTTCTTTCTAACGAACCATATTGTTGATTTACTTCATCATGAATAATGATTTCCACGATTCCTGCTTCACGTGCTTTTGCCAAATATTTCGATATGAGCGAACGGCTAACCCCAACAGCTTCTGCAATTTTAGATTGAGTGGCGCCTTCTTCATAGTACATATGCGCAACCTTAATGAGCAGCCTTCTTTCATCATGGAATGTCATAATAACCCTTCTTTCCGCTTCTCTATTCCCTCACAAATGATATTTTAAATAACATTTGTTAAAAACAGATTAAATGAAAAAAATAACAGAGTCAATACTACAGATGGGTTCTCTAAAAAGAATGAAAAAAGCCGCACATCAGCGGCGGCTTTAAAAAATATTTTTATTCATTTGTTTGATTGCTGCTTTTTCAAGCCTTGATACTTGTGCTTGAGAAATGCCGATTTCTTCTGCCACTTCCATTTGTGTTTTGCCTTGGAAAAAGCGTTTACGAAGAATCATTTTTTCTCGATCATTCAATCTGCGCATTCCCTCTTTTAAGGCCAATTCTTCTACCCATTGTGTATCTTTGTTCCGTTCATCACTAATTTGATCCATCACATAAATCGGATCTCCTCCGTCATTATAAATCGGCTCAAACAAAGAAACAGGATCTTGAATGGCATCTAGGGCAAAAACAATTTCCTCATGAGGGACTTCTAACACTTTGGCAATGTCTTCTGCCGTTGGTTCCTTGCTTGTCTCACTAATCAGTCTCTCACGGACTTGAAGCGCCTTATAGGCAATATCTCTTAGTGAACGAGACACCCGGATGGGGTTGTTATCGCGCAAGTATCGACGGATTTCTCCTATGATCATAGGGACCGCATAAGTTGAAAATCTGACATTGTGGCTTAAATCAAAATTATCAATTGATTTCATTAATCCGATACAGCCTACTTGGAAGAGATCATCAACATACTCGCCTCTGTTGTTAAAACGCTGAATCACACTTAAAACCAACCGCAAATTGCCATTGACTAGCTTTTCTCTTGCTGTATCATCACCTTCATCTTGCAGCTGTCTGAATAATTTTCTCATCTCGTCGTTTTTCAGAACAGGCAGTTTGGAGGTGTCGACTCCGCAGATTTCCACTTTATTTCTGGACACTTTTTTCCCTCCCTACAGGAGCTGTTGTACAAAGTTCAGTATCTCCGTGGGATGGAAAAATATGCACGGTCTACGACGAGAAAGATGTGAAAAAATGGTGATCCCTTTGACAGTGCAGGGATAAAGCTTTCAAAAAAAATTTTTTAGACCATCTTATTAAATTCTTTTTGCAATCGTTTAATAATTCTTTTTTCGAGCCTTGAAATATAGGACTGAGAAATACCAAGCATGTCGGCAACATCTTTTTGGGTTTTTTCTTCACCGCCAACTAAACCGAACCTCAGTTCCATGATCTGTTTTTCACGATCGTTTAATTGTTCTAACGCTTTTTTCAGTAATTTTTTATCGACATTTGCTTCAATATCCCGGGTGATAATATCATCATCTGTCCCAAGTACATCTGATAAAAGCAATTCATTTCCGTCCCAGTCGATGTTAAGCGGTTCATCAAAGGATACTTCTGAACGGATTTTATTATTTCGGCGCAAATACATCAAAATCTCATTTTCAATACATCTAGACGCATATGTGGCCAGTTTGATCTTTTTTTCTGGATTAAACGTATTTACTGCCTTGATGAGGCCTATCGTTCCGATACTAATCAAATCCTCAATATTAATGCCTGTGTTTTCAAATTTTCTTGCGATATAAACGACCAATCGCAAGTTTCTTTCGATCAAAATGGCTCTTGCTGTTTGATCCCCTTTAGGTAATTTAACGAGCAATTCTTGTTCTTCATCCTTTGATAACGGCGGAGGCAGTGCCTCACTTCCACCAATATAATAAATCTCATCACTCTTTAGCCCTAGCTTCATGAGAAGTTTATACCAGTAGTAAGTGAGTTTAAATTTTAATTTTTTCATCTTCTTCTCCCTTCTAAATGTCCAGTTGACTTCGTAAGATAAAAGACATCACAAAAAAACTACGACACCCCTTGTATCATTTTTCCGTCTAACATCTCTGGATGAATGATGGATTGAAATTCCTGATCTGCTGATAATCCACTTAGACTCATCCCAACAAAACACTTCGCTGGCTGGATCATATGCGTTTTTGTATAAAGGACGACCGTATCTGGTTTAAAGCATAGTAGAAACCCGTGATCATGACCGACTGCGCGATACGGAACGAGTCTTAAACGATCAAGCAGCGGAAAATGGTCATCAAGCTTTTGCATCACTTCAACAGGATGAAACTGTTTCATTTTTTCTATAAATGGCTCTCCGAAAATAGATGTGAGCTGATCGAGCTGGACGATCATGACAGGTGTTTTCGTCAATGGATCATACAGCTGATTTCCAGAATCGACCAGACCATTTAAGCGGATTGTTTCTCCTTGAATGTGTATCTCCACAAGTACTTGTTCGTCATATTGTCTTTTTTTCGCACCAACCTCTCCTAATCGTTTCTTTGAAAACAGCCAAATGGCCGGAAAGCCAGTGAGAACAAAAAGCCAGCTAATGGGATCACCAAATCCATCATTTTGTGAAATAAGCAGTCCATCTTGAATGACTGTATTTGTCTGCAAAAACGAATGAACCCCGATCATGCCCCCTCCCATCAAAAATGTGACAAAGTAAAAAGCAAACAGGTTTTGAAAAAAGGAACGAAATCTTTGAAAGCCAAAGGTTCCAAGCACGATCAAGACAGAAAAAAGCAGTTTGCCTAAAGGGTGCGACACAATCATTGCAAATGGCGTAAAGAGCAAGAGAACAATGCTCGATCCAATGAGAGCTCCTAACATATATCGCCTTTTTTTCACTTGTCGTTTGAGAATAAATGCCGTGAGTAAGAGCAGCAATAGATCAAAACAAAAGTTTAACAGCCAAATGACATCTAAATAAATGACCACCTTCTGCTCCTTTCATCTGAAACAAAGAATCAAAAGCAGTACTTGCACTTGTTTGTACCAGTATAAAACAGTCATCGGATGGAAGTCTGTCAATTCTTGTAGGGGATGATAGAGAACTTTTGGTGGATTGTTATCGTTTTTGTCGACGTATGAGACAGAAAGAACATCCGAATGATTTGTTGGACAAGTGTCTCCTCTATCAATTACACAAAAAAAGACACGCTCCGAAGAGTCGTGTCTTTTTCGCTGTCATTCTTTCTCATTGATGGTGAGTGTTCCTTCTGCCTTCTGTCTTGTGACATTTCCATAATCATCTTTGACAATGACTTCAATCACTGCACCTTTTGCTTTTGCAATAGATGTCGCCGTCCAGTAGCCTTCATACGTTCCCGGTGCTACTTCACGAATCGGCAGTTCGGTTGTGTTTTGAAGTTTTGATCTAGCATTTGTCAGCGGCATATGAAGAACAAAGGTGGCATCTAGCTTTTCCCTGCTTTTAAATGAAATCTTAACCGATTCACCTGATGATAGATTCATATTGTCTTTTGGCGTTAATTCAGAAATGACAGGTGCATCATATTGTACATCGATGTCGACCTTTTTAGTCGTTTTGTTTCCAGCCGCATCTTTTGCTGTCACTTTGATTGTATTTTTCCCGTTCTCAAGCAGCACCCTTGCAGAATATGCCCCATCCTTTACGGTCGCTTTTTTTCCATTGACTGTGACTTGATCTAGATAATCATCCGCTACTTTCCCTTCCACCGTGAGTGATTCTCTATTAGACTTGTCGCCTTTTTTCGGTGTATCAATGGTCAACGTCGGTGCTGTTTGATCGATGATCACCTTGACTGGCTTGGAATGTTTTGTTGAGCCTTTATCCGTTACAGTCGCCGCCGTGAAGACATGCTCTCCACTTGGAACAGATACATTTTCTTTGAAAGTACCCGACTCATCTGATTTGACGTTGGCCACCTCTTCATCATTCTGATAAATGGCCACATCGAGATCCGGAGAGGCTGTGCCTTCAATCGTCAATTCACCTTTATTTGTAATGGTTCCTTCCTTTGGAGAAGTGATTTCTGGTACATCTGCTTCATAGTTTACGAGCGCACGAATCATATAATTCCCCTCTTCTTTCGGAGAAGGAGAAAAAGCACCGCTCGTCAGCTGCCAGCTTCTTTCAGCATTAGGGCCATCTTCATCTGTGGCAAGTCCCGGAGATTCGGTATTCTTTTTCGTTTGAATATAAACAAGATAGAAATCACCATCTACTGTAATGGCTTGATCTTCTAAATCTACTTTTGTCCATTCACCATTACGCAGCGCATTTGCTTTTAAAGGTCCTGCGATTTTCTCACCTGGTGCGCCACCCTTCCCAGAAGCATCATATACTTCAACAGCAAATTCATCGCCTCCAGGAGCTGGCCATTCTGATGTCCAAAACCGGAAAAGACCACCTGTGACTTGTGCTTGTTTCTTTCCTTTTTCTAATGAAAACTTTACAGCCCAGCCATTGCCAGGATCGTAGAAAGCCCGCGCATTTTCAGCCGTGCCATCATCGTAGCCAATCTCTCCCGGAAAGCCGATAAAAGGCTCAAGTTTCACTGACTTTTCAAGTGGCTTTTCCGTCACATCCGCTGTAAACGTATAGCCTTTAAACCCCTTTGCAAAAATTTTGACTGTATAGACACCGCTTAATGCCTCTAGAGAAAATTCACCGGATTCATCTGTTTTCACCGGCTCAATTTTTGCGTCCTCCACAAGATAAACAGTTGCATTCTTCACCTTTTCACCAGTTGTTTCATTGACGACCGTGCCGGAGATCGTTCGTTTCTCTAGCGGCTGTAAAGAGAAATTCGCTTCTGCTGTTTCTTTTGATGCCACTTTGACTTTTTGGGACCGTGATTCAAAGCCGTAAGCTTCCGCTTTCACTGTCCATTCTCCTGCTCCTTGAGACAGCTGATATTTCCCTGTCGCTTCATCGGTGGAAGTTGATTTTCCGCTTTCTAGAACACTGATTTGTGCTTTCATTGGAAGTGCTTGAATAGACGGAGCATCATGACTGTTTTGCTTTTGAATGTGTACATGTTTATTTTTTACTTTAGCAGGCTTTGCCTTTTTTGGATCAACTGATTTCTTATTCTGGCTTGTGGATTTTTCTTTTTTGATCACACCTAGCTGGTTCTTGGCTTGTTGAGACAAAGCCTCATCTGTGATTTTCACATCATCTAAATAAAAGCCATCTTTTGTGACACTGCCATCTGTTCTTATCTGAAACAGGACTCTCACTTTTTGCCCTTTATAAGCAGATAAATCAACTTCGCCTGCTGTCCACGCATTTGTTTTCCCCGTATAAGCTGTCACTTGAACGGCGTCTTCACCCTCTGGCTGTACATAGACATGCACATAATCATAATTGGCTTCGAGATCATGCCAGTATTGATATTGCAGGTAGGAAGAACCTGAATCTGGTACAGCAATGAGCGGCATAGACAAATTGGCGTCCGTTTTATTTTCATAAGGACTGTCTAAATTGGTGGCATAGACATGTTCCCCGCTAAATGCTTGTTTTGGACCTGTGGACGGTTTTCCCCACTGCCACGGATCTTTTGTTCCACCACTGAACCATCCACTTGGCCATGCTTCAAAATCTTGTGAGTAGCCAGTGGTGATGGATGTTTTAATTGGAAGTGTATAAGAATCTGATGCCGCTTCATTTTCTCCAAAATCTTTCACAATCCATCGGTACGTCACGTTTTCCCCCTCAAGTTCAGGGAGCTGCACCGTATAGGTTCCTTTCAAATGATTTCCATCCGTGCGGTTGGCTTGCAACGTCTCCCATTCACCTTGATCTACTCGGTAAGTCAAAGAAACATTTGCCACTGCTATCCCATCTTCTGCAGTGATGGTCAATGGGGTTGGCGTTGCAGCAAAAATTTCATTCGGACCTTTATGTGAAAAAACAGGTGGTTCTGTATCTTCTCCCTCTTTTGTCACCTGGCCTTCAATCGTACCGATTCCATTGGTTAAAGCAGTAATCGCCTCTCTTGCATCAACTAACCCTGCCCCATAGCCGTTGTTAGGGGATTCAGGAAATTGCTGATCTGTCAGTGGTTTCGCTGTCTCAATGAGAATTTGCTGAATTTCATCAACAGAAAGGTCTGATTGCACTTGGCGAAGAAGAAGAACAACAGCTGAGACATGCGGACCTGCCATCGATGTACCATTCCACCCATCCTCATATCCTTTTCCCGGGATCGAAGAACGAATGTTTACTCCCGGAGCAGCAATATCTGGTTTCATTACGCCATATGGAGATGGACCCTGAAGGGAGAAAGACCCTAACTTGTTGTCCTGGTCTGTTGCGCCTGTAGCAAACGCTTCCTGATAGTTAGCGGGATTTGCAATCGAACCCGCGCCGCCTGGATTGAATAAATCGGTATTACCGGCTGAAAATTCTGGAAAGATGTCTGCTGCTCTCCAAGCATTCACTACATCTTTATACCAATCATCAAGACCTGGCCCACCGCCCCACGAATTATTCACAACATCAGGTGCCTTTTCTGGGTGAGGATTTCCGTTTTGATCTTTCGGTGCTAAAATCCATTCACCGGCATCTAACAGATCAGCATCTGTACCGCCATCTTCTGAAAAAGCTTTCACTGCAATCCATTCTGCTCCCGGTGCGACCCCAATTTGATTCTTTCCATCTGGCTCAGAACCAACCATTGTGCCTGTCACATGGGTCCCGTGCTCCAAGTCATCATAAGGGACTTCAGAGCCTGTCGTGGCATCATACCAATTCAGTTCATGAGATGGTTCGTTCGGACGAGCAGGATTAAACCCGCGGTATTTTTCTTTTAGCGCAGGATGATCCCATTCGACACCTGTATCAATACTTGCCACAACGGTTCCAGTCCCGTCATAGCCTAAATCCCACGCTTCAGGTGCATGCACCTGAGCAATATTCCATTCGACTCCATCTACTGCTTTGATTTGTTTGTTTGGCTTAGCATGCTTCAAATCAACAGGACGATGAAGTTGACGTGTTTCATTCGGCAGCACATGAGCTACTTCTGGAAAAGAAGCAACCTTTTCCATCACTTCTTTTGTTGCCGTCACAGCTAGACCATTCACAATATAGTAGGAATGAATATCTTTCACTTGCTTATTCTTTTTTTCCTTTTGTAAATACGCTAGGAGCGCTTGCTGCGTTTCATCAGATGTTGCTCTCAGCTCAGATACAACGGCTGATCTTTTTGTGTACTGCATTTTAGCCGCGGTTAATTTTTGTTTTTTTGCTTTTGATACAGCTTCTTTTGCTACTTTTTGTACATTCGTTTGTTCCTTCATTTTGACTAAGAAGGTCACCTTATCTTCCTTTTGAAACTGCTTCTTTAATCTCGAAGAAATCTTGGCTTTTGTTGTCTTAGAGGAAACGGCTTCCTCCTGATATGAGGTAGAAGTCGATTTTGCTTGAACCATCCCAAAGCTTGTCATCGTTAAAGTACCAATCACCAAAAGACTCATGAAACGATAGACGGCGGTTTTGCGAAACTTCACTTTCAATAAAATCCCTCCTCCTCAAATGGTCAAACAGTGTGTATCCTGCCCCTCCCCCTTCTTTTTGATCATGACAAGTTTCATGGTGTTCTCATTAATGTAGTCAAATAAAGTTCAACATTTTGTCGTTTTTTGTAAAGGGAATTAAAAATGATTCTTTTGACTTAAAAGACTCAAACCAAAACACATACGATAGTTCCAAATAACACGTCGGAAACAAGACTTTTATATCAATCAGGCTCAGGATCTTCTCACCATGCAGACATAAAAAAACCCCTTCCAAAGGAAGGGGATGAATCGTGCTTGCTTATCGTTTGTTGCGGTTACGTAAGAACGTTGGGATATCCAATGTATCATCACTTGACTGTGTATTTTGTCTTGGTTGTGATGATGTTTGCTGATGTTCCTCACGTTTTACTTCACGCTTTTGTGGAATGGATTGATTTTGCTTTAATCCTTGTCCTAATGGATTTCTTTGAGGTTTTGTCACTTCCGGCTCTTGCTCAATAAAACCGGTTGCGATGACTGTGACCACAATTTCATCCTTCAAGTTATCATTAATGACAGATCCAAAGATCATGTTGACATCTTCATCAGAGGCTGATGCAACAATATCCGCTGCTTCTTGTACCTCATAAAGACTAAGGTTCGTACCACCCGTAATATTCATGATAACACCTTGTGCTCCATCAATCGCTGTTTCAAGAAGTGGTGAAGAAATGGCTTTTTTCGCTGCTTCAGCAGCACGGTTTTCGCCTGTTGCGACACCAATTCCCATAAGAGCTGAACCTTTGTTAGACATGATCGTTTTCACATCAGCAAAGTCAAGGTTAATTAAACCTGGTGTTGCAATGAGATCTGAGATCCCTTGAACACCTTGTCTTAACACGTTATCTGCTGCACGGAATGCTTCAAGCATTGGCGTGTTTTTATCGACAATTTCAAGCAGGCGATCGTTTGGAATCACGATTAACGTATCAACTGCTTCTTTCATAGAAGCAATCCCTTCAACTGCTTGAAGCTGACGCTTTCTTCCTTCAAATGTGAAAGGACGAGTCACAACTCCAACTGTCAAGGCTCCAGAATCTTTTGCGATTTTCGCAATGACAGGTGCAGCACCCGTACCAGTTCCACCGCCCATACCGGCTGTCACAAAGACCATGTCAGCGCCTTTTAGGACTTCTTCAATTTGTTCTTTGCTTTCTTCAGCAGCTTTTTTACCGACTTCAGGATTCGCACCTGCTCCAAGCCCTCTTGTCAGCTTAGCACCGATTTGCATTTTTGTTTCTGCTTTTGATAAGTTTAACGCCTGTGCATCTGTATTCACTGCAATAAAATCGACACCCTGTACGTCATTTTCAATCATTCGGTTGACAGCGTTATTTCCGCCGCCACCTACACCGATTACTTTAATTGATGCTAGGCCGTCTATATTTGTTTCAAACTCCAACATGCTGAATCCTCCTAATCCGTCGAAAATCTAGTTCTATTCCCAGAACATATTAAATAGTTTTTTCATTTTGCCCGGTTTTTTATTTGTCTCTTGTTGCGCTTTTTGTTTCACTTTCGGTCTTGGCTGAGCTTCTTTTACTTGTGGTGTAGAAGAAACCGGCTCCATGGACGCGCCTACTTCATGAAATGCTTCATCCGGCATTTGGAATCCAACCTGTCTGCCCTGAATCTTTGCATTGCGATAAGCAAAATGGATCAGGCCCACTCCTGTCATATATTGAGGTTCCCTGACCCCAATATAATTAGGACTTGCGATTCTTACATTGTTTTGTAAGACCGTTTGTGCCAGAGAAAGGATACCTGGTATAGCTGCCTGTCCACCTGTTAGAACGAATCCGCCAGGCAAATCATGGACACCCATATTGCGTAATTCCTCTGCCACAAAAAGCAGAATCTCTTCTAATCGTGCTTCAATGATATTGGCTGCTTCAAGTTGTGTATACGTCTGTTTTTGGTCCGTACCGATGACGGAAACTTCAAATGTCTCCTCAGACGATGCCTCATCATAGAATGCATGCCCAAATTGCTTTTTGATTCGTTCAGCTTCTTCAGTGGAAGTTCTAAGTCCTATAGACAAATCTTTTGTAATGTTCTCTCCGCCCAATGGGATACTGTGAGTAGAATAGAGATGCCCGTTTTCAAATACGGATATCGTAGTAGAGCCGCCGCCAATATCGACAAGAGCTACCCCTAGATTTTTTTCATCTTTCGATAACGCCGCTGAACCCGATGCGAGTGGCTGCAAGCAAATATCCATAATTTCAATACCAGCCCGCTCTACACACCGGAGCCAGTTATGTAGAATCGTTTTAGAACCTGTTATTAACGATCCATCCACTTCTAGCCGTACACCTAGCATTTTTTTCGGATCTGTGATCTCATCTCTTCCGTCGACGATAAATTGTCTCGGAATTACGTCTACTACGAGATGTTCTTGCGGAATAGATACTACTTGTGCAGCATCCAAGACACGTCTCACATCTTCAGCATGTATTTCTTTATTTTCACTAGACACTGCGACCACGCCGCTCGTATTCTGAATATGAATGTGGTTTCCGTTAATTCCGACTATCGCCTTTTGTAAAGGAAAACCTACCATTCTCTCAGCCTGTTCAAATGCTTGTCTAATAGAATGAACTGTTTCATCTATATCAACAATCGATCCTTTTTTTAACCCCTCTGAAGGGACATTTCCAACACCTATAATGTTAAGCGAATCATCCGCCATTTCTCCGACGATGACTTTTATATTGGATGTACCGATGTCAAGGCTGACGTAAATTTCATTGTTGTTCATTCTATGGCACCTCCTCACATATCAATACTTTCTATTCTATTATTTGCTGAACAACAATACAATGAATGTGTTTTTACAAGTGTGTAACAAAACTTAAAAAATCAACATTTTTTATTAGGATTACTGAAAATATTCGTTACATCATATGTATATCCTTTTTTATGACTCACTTTTTTTCTTTTTTTCTCTAGAAATTGTCCATTTTGTTAGTAGAATTCTTCGAATAACGGCGATATTTTGAAACAATCTAACACCGAATGCAAACATTCCGACTAAATACAAGTCTACACCAAGATGGACGCCCAGAAAAGCTAAACTTATTGCGAGTATAATATTAAAGAAGAAACCTGATACAAACACTAGTTCATCGTATGCCCCTTGCAGATGTGCTCTGATTCCACCAATCAATGTATCAAGCGCAGCAAGTACAGCGAGGGAAAGATAGTTAGAATACTCATTCGGTATCGTAAAATTCGTTAAGAAACCGATCGCAACTCCTATGATTAAACCAAGTACAGGAAGCCACATTAAGATTTTCCCTCCTTTACATCGTCAAGAGGCTTCAATTCATTTAATTGAATTGTACCGTCAAATGCTTTTAAATGAATTTTTTTCTTCGGCGGTCTAATACTCAAACTGAAATTTTCCTGAGCAAACAAATCACCAATATCTGATACATTTAAACGGCTGTATAATTTATCGGCCTGCTCACTGACCATCTTAATCGTGACTGTATCACCATCTATGCTGTAACCATCCATTTTAGTCGTACCATTAATATCTCGAATAACACTGGTGTTAATCACCCGGTGTTCATTAATGGAAATATGTTTTGCCCCAAACATATTGGCTTCGTTGATTAATTTTTTCAGAAGATCAGGTGGTATATTTTTGACTTCTTCTCCGGTAAGTTCCTTAGAAAAAAGCTGAGTAATTTCTATTTCAACTCCTTCACCCGTTACCTCTGTAAAACCAGCCTTTTCTTTCAAATCCTTCAACGTTTTTGTTAATTGTGCTTCTTTTGATTGATCTTCTTGGTTGCCATACTTTTTTAGCATTTCATCATATTTATCAATTTCTTTCAATAAATCCAGTTCTTTACTTTTAGATGCAGATAAATCCTCTCTTAATTCCCAAACGTCTCGAGTATCGCGAACTTTAGGCTTTTGTAGAGAGTTAAACTGGATGGAGACCATGATGCCAAATATAACCATCAGGACTGTCAAACTAAGTAATGGCTTCTTTTTCCTCAACACCACTCACCTTTTCACATTTAATCTTTGTTTCTTAGAAGAGGATTCATACGAATATCCTTCTTTTCAATCGTCATGGAAATATGATCACTTGTCAGCTGATCAACCACCCCGCCTGCAATGTTTAATGCAGGAATTAAAACAGCTGGATCTCCAATAGCAGAAATGACAAATGGTGCTGGATGTTGAACACCATCAACCGTGACGACTGGACCGTTACAATGTATGTATGATTGGTGTGTGATTCTTTGTCCGTTTATAGCTACAGCAGATGCCCCTGATATAAATAGTTCGTTTATCACATGGAAAATGTGGCTCTCATGCACAATGTAATTATTGACATTTTGTCCACTCGGGATATAAGATGCATCTTCAAGAGATACTTTTACCCCTTTCCCTTTTACACCTACTTCTCCTGTAAACATTCTGTATTTCTCAACATCTTCCAAAACATTAAAATACTGCTCTTTTTCATTTTTCAAACCAAACTCTGTTTCTTGGACCTTTGATTGAAGACGATAAAGTTCTTTTTCAAGTTTTTGATTCGCCTTTTCTTGCTTTGTTAGCTGACTTTTCAAAGAATATTCTTTTTTCCATTGTTCTGTTCGATTGACATCTGCTCGATGCTGCTTCGTATATTGGTATGAAAAAGAAATCAGAAATCCAAGAACAAGCATTACAATTGAGAATATGACGGTTTTGCCTCTCAACGTTCATCTTCCTTTTTCTTAGATTTAAAAGCTTCAAAATATGTGGCTACTTCCATATGAATCGTACCTTTCTCAGAGGAGGAAAGCTCTTTGACAATGGCAGGGTACGTCGTCATTTTATCTGCGAATGTTTTAATTGATGCAATAACGGTGTTTCCATCATTCATATAAAATTTAACGAGCCACTGATTGGAGCTAGTCGGTACGTAATATACTTCTGAGATTAGTTCCTGAATAGAAGCCGGCAGTTGATTCAGAGCTTTCACTGTTTGCTTCAATTTCTCTTTATTGTCCCAATCGACAAAAATAGGTCCTGCGTGACTTGGCGTTACTTCATCTGGCAAAGCCGTCCCGTTTTCAAGAAGCTCATAATAAAAATGTCCCTTTTGCAGATACGCAATATTTGCATACTCTTTGACAGCAATACTGACCTTATTAGGGAAATGTTTTTTGATACTGACACTTTTAATCAATTTATTTTGCTTTATATGGTCTGCTGTCATATCTTTATTTAAGTTCCAAAACTCTGTCTCGCCTTCTTTAATTTGCGAAAGTTTAACGAGCTGTTTTGTTGGTACATGTTCATTACCGGTAATGGTTAAAGAAGAAATTTTACTGATTGGTGTTTGCAAATAGACAATAATTAAAACCATGATAAAAAACAGCAAAATAAAAGAGATTAATCTCCGATTCGCTTTCTGCTTCCTTTGTTCTTTAATTTTAGGGATTCGCTCTTCTATATTGACGATCTTTTCATTTTCATGATCAGGCCGCATATATACTCTTCACCTCATTCAAAGCTGCTTGTCCGCACCTTTGGATCATTCTTTATCTCATATTGATTAGAAAACAAACGGCATGAAAAAATGCCGTTTGTTTTCCTGTGATACCATCATTCATAAGTAGTAGCCTTTAATTTGCTTCACCAATAATTTCTACTTCTGTATGCATCTCTACATTGTAGTCATCTTTGATTTTCTTTTGAATGTACTGAATTAAGTCGAGCACATCTTGAGCCTTCGCCCCACCAGCATTGACAATAAAGTTTCCGTGCATATCAGAAATTCTAGCGCCGCCAACCTGATATCCTTTTAAATTCGCCTTTTCTACAAGCTGTCCTGCATATTCAGGTAATGGATTTCGGAAAATACTGCCGGCGCATGGTTTATTATACGGTTGAGTTTCCTTGCGATAATCTTTATTTTGCTGCATTTTCTTTGTGATTTTCTCACGTTCGTCCTGTTTAAGCTTGAACACTGCTTCGAGAACAATTCCAGGGCGTTCCTTTTGAAGCACAGAAGTTCGATAGCTAAAGTTCATTTGCTCATTAGTTAACCACTCGATCGTTCCATCTTCAAATAAGACTCTCGCTTTCACAAGAATCTTGCTAATGTCAGATCCATGTGCCCCTGCATTCATATAAACAGCGCCACCAATAGATCCTGGAATACCAGCTGCGAATTCCAATCCTGACAGCCCCTGCTTACTAAGAGACGTCGCGAGTCTTACAACTGAATAGCCTCCACCAACTGTAATTTCTTCATCATTGACAGTTAAGTGATCAAGCCCAGCGCCCAGCTTTAAAACGACCCCTCGAATTCCTTTATCAAGGACAAGTAAATTGGATCCTCTCCCAATGACCGTCCATTGAGTATCATGTTTTTTTACCTGATCCATAATTGTTTTGACAGCATCGATATCTTTAGGGATGACTAATAGATCGGCCGGTCCGCCTATTTTCATTGTCGTATGATTTGCAAGCGGTTCATTTTCAAGTACTTTACCAACTTGCGCTTCTAATAATTCATTCTTCAAGTTCTCCATATTACCCTCCGCCTTACCTCATATCATTCATCATGAAGTCGTAATTTCTTTTAACACATTATATAAACGTGTGGACGCATCTGGTACTCCAAGTTCTTTTGTTAAACGGCTCATTTGATGTAGTTTCTCGTCATTACCAGCAATTTCATCAATTGCATGAAGCAAGCGATCTCCAGAAAGCTCTGATTCTCTTAAAACGATCGCAGCATCATGTTTTTCAAGTGATCTAGCGTTAATTTCCTGATGATTTGCGGTCACGTATGGACTTGGAATGAAGATAGTCGGAATTCCAAGTGCCGTCACTTCAGCAATCGTTGTGGCTCCCGCTCTTGCAACAATGACATCAATTGATTTTAAATACTCCGGCATTTGATGCAAGAAAGGCTTTGTGATCATATTCGGTGCTTCACCTTTTTCTTTTAATTCGTTCAGCACTTTTTCATAATGAACCTCACCTGTAATATATAAAAGCTGATAGTTCTTTGCCTTTAATTCATCTTGCATGTCAATCACTGCTCGATTGATTGGAGCTGCACCTCTGCTCCCGCCAAAAATAAGAACCGTTTTTTTCTTCTCATCCAGCCCAAACTCTTTAAGAGATTTTCCCTCTTTAATAGAGACGACTTCAGAGGCTCTTGGGTTTCCCGTAAAAACAACCTTTTCTGAAGGAAAGTGTTCCTTTGCTTCTTCAAAACAGATGGCTACTTTATTCACATACCGTGCCAGAAACTTATTTGTGATGCCTGGCAGGCTATTTTGTTCGTGAATGATCGTTGGGATTTTTAGCTTAGACGCAGCATAAACAACTGGACCACACACATAACCACCTGTTCCAATAACAGCATCCGGCTTAAATTCTTTTAAATAAGATTTACTTTTTTGGACGCCCTTTAGAAACCTCATCACTGTTTTTACATTATCAAAGGAAAGCTTTCTTTTAAAACCTGAAATTTCAATTGATTTAAAAGGGATATTTTCTCTTTCTACAATTTTCTTTTCAAGCCCATTCTCAGTGCCAATATATAAAAATTCCACATCAGGATGCAGTCTTTTCACTTCTTTAATAAAAGCTAGAGCAGGATAAATATGCCCGCCTGTTCCGCCTCCACTAATAACTATACGCATTATACCATTTCCCCTCAATTTTTTTCTGCTCTGAACAAAGTATAAACCCTGTTTTAAACAACAGGGCTCCGTCAAAACCTGTAAAGAAGAGTCAATCATCATGTTTTCGAAACAGAAACTGCCATTTTCACTCTTCAAATCATTTTTTCATACTTTTGCAAAATAAAAGTCTATATGGTTACATGAACTATCAGCACATTAATATCTAGCATATCTGCTTACATTCAAAAGTACGCCGATTGCCATCAGCATTAATGTCAGTGATGAACCGCCATAACTTAAGAATGGGAGTGTGATGCCCGTCACAGGGATGAGACCAGTGACAACTGCGATATTAATCATTACTTGAATGGCAACCATTGAGATGATACCCACTGCCAAGAAACTTCCATATAAATCTGGTGCCCCGAGGGCTATTCTAATGCCTCTCCACAATAGAACACTAAAGAGAAGCAAAATGAGTGATCCACCTATAAATCCAAGTTCTTCAGACAATATAGCAAAGATAAAGTCTGTTTGAGGCTCAGGCAAATAGAAGAATTTTTGTCTACTCTGACCTAGCCCCATTCCAAACAGACCGCCTGGACCGACAGCGTATAAGGATTGAATAATTTGAAATCCGCTGCCAAGTGGATCCTCCCAAGGATTTAAATAAGATGTAATTCGTTTTATTCGATAGGGTGCTGATAAGACAAGTGCGGCAAATCCGCTAAGCCCTAAAAGACCGAGAAAGATAAAGTGAGCGATTCTCGCACCTGAAACAAATATCATAATAATACAGGTTCCAACCATAACCGTTCCTGTACCTAGGTCCGGCTGCAGCATAATGATGGCAAATGCAGAAAACACAATGCCTAGTGCTGGGGCGAAACCTTTACGAAAGGATGTGATATTCTTTTGCTTTTCAGATAAGAATTTTGCAAGAAACGCAATCATCGCAAGCTTCATAAATTCAGAGGGCTGAATACTAAACGCACCGACACCAATCCAGCTTCTTGAACCATTTCTCTCCATACCGATACCAGGAATCAAGACAAGCACGAGGAGGAGAAAACACACTGCAATCAGTATCTTTGACCAAGTCCGCCACGTCCAATAATCGACCCGCATAATGAAAAACATTGCGATAACTCCGATTCCGGCAAACAAAAGCTGTCTTTTTGCAAAATAAAACGAATCATCAAATTTATACGATGCCCACACAGCACTTGCGCTGTACACCATAATTAAACCAATCGTCAATAAAAGTAACGTAATGACAACAAGCAAAAAATCCGGAGAAGTTTTCTTATTCGTCAAGAGACCGACACCCCAAGCATAATTTCATTTGGGCTGTCAGTCATATGAGAGACAAGCCCTTATTTAAGCATATGCACGGCGTTTACAAACATGTCTCCTCGTTCTTCAAATGTTTTATGCTGATCCCAGCTTGCACAAGCTGGAGACAATAAAATCACGTCTTCTTCTTCAGATATGCTAAACGCCGCAGGTACTGCTTGTTCAACATTATCGACATGTTTTACGTGATGTATTCCCAGCTCTTCACCAAGCTTCACAAACTTAGGCGCAGTCTCACCAAATGTAATTATTCCTTTTACATTCTTCATAAAAGGTTTTAATTCATCAAATTCATTGCCACGATCCAGTCCACCTGCTAGTAAAATGGTCGGCTGCTTGAAGGCAGACAAAGCTTTACTTGTTGCCAGTATATTGGTCGCTTTACTGTCATTATAAAATTTTCTATTTTGAATCGTCTCCACAAATTGCAAACGATGCTTCACTCCACTAAATGTAGTAAGAACTTGCGCAATCGCTTCGTTTGAGCAGTCTGCATTTTTTACAACACAAATAGCTGCTAGAATATTTTCTTGGTTATGCTCACCAGGAAGAACAACATCCTTGAGGTCAATGACATGTTCATTCATATAGTAGATGGCACCATCTTTAATAAACGCTCCATGTGCTACCGGCTCTTTAACTGAGAAAAACACTTTTTGCGCTTTCGAATCTTCTGCTAGTTTGACAACAGATGGATCATCTAGGTTAACCACAGCTACGTCATCTTCTTGTTGATGTGCATACACTTTCTGTTTTGCTTTTTCGTATTCTTCACGCGTGTGATGATAGTCTAAATGTGCGTCAAAAATATTTAATATTAAGCTGATTTTAGGTCTGAATTCAACGGTTCCCATTAACTGAAATGAAGAGAGCTCAGTTACGATCCATTCATCGCCCGCTGCACGCGCGGCAACTTCACTTGCGACCGTTCCGATATTACCTGCTACCAATGTTTTTTGGCTGTCTTTTTTCAACATTTCATAAATCAAAGTGGTCGTGGTCGTTTTTCCATTTGATCCGGTAATCCCAATAAAAGGAGATGAGGTCAAATGATACGCCAATTCTATTTCAGTCCAAACTGGAATTTTTCGGCGAAGCGCCTCTTGAACCATCACATTCTCATAAGGAATTCCAGGGTTCTTAATTAAAATCGTAATTTCTTTATCGTCGAACATACGAAGAGGATGACTGCCACAAATGACATCAATCCCCTTTTCAGAAAGTAACTGAGCAGGCTCGTTTTCTTCAAAAGCTTTTTGGTCATTGACCGTCACGTTTATTCCGTGCTCGTGAAGAATTGAGGCTGCCGCATATCCGCTTTTTGCAAGGCCTAATACTAGTACATGTTCGTCTTTTAACATTTGCATCCTATTCAATTATAACCACACCTCGATGTAAATTCCTAAAACAGCAAGCAATAAACCAGCTGTCCAGAAGGTGACAACTACTCTCCACTCAGACCAGCCAACTAACTCATAGTGGTGGTGAAGCGGGCTCATCTTAAAGATTCTTTTTCCAGTTGTTTTAAAGGAGATGACTTGAAGGATAACGGATAACGTTTCAACAACAAATACTCCTCCAATAATGACGAGTAAAATCTCAAGTTTCGTTAAAATGGCAATGGCCACTATGGCACCGCCTAAAGCAAGCGATCCCGTATCACCCATAAATACTTTTGCAGGATGCGCATTAAAGACAAGGAACCCAAGGACAGCGCCTGCTACTGCTACCGAAAAGATCGCCACATCATACTGAGATTGATTCCAAGCCAATATAGCAAAAGCTCCGAATGCAATAGCAGCTGTTCCAGATAATAAACCATCAAGTCCATCCGTGAGGTTTACCGCATTAGAACCACCGACAAGCATGAAAACGACGAGGATAAAGTATGCCCATCCTAAGTCAAAGCTGACATCTGTTCCTGGAATGCGAATAGTCGTTGCAAACTCATAATAATGGAAGACTGCATAGAAAATCACAGCAATCACAATTTGCCCGATCAGTTTTTGTTTCGATGTTAAGCCAAGATTTCGTTTCATCGCTACTTTAATATAATCATCTAAAAATCCTAATAATCCGTAGCCAAGGGTGACAAATAACAATAAAAACATTTCTGGACTAATCTCAGAGAATTTGTTAATCATCACGATCGTTGTAATTGTAATAGAAAAGATAATCATAATTCCACCCATTGTTGGGGTACCAGATTTCTTTTGGTGAGACTGAGGTCCTTCTTCTCTAATACTTTGACCAAATTTTAGTCTTCTTAAAAACGGAATAAAAATCGGGGATAAAAGAACACTGATTAAAAATCCCATTATGATTGTAAACAATATCACCTGTTCAAGCATTGTTCTTTACTCCTTCCGAATTTCCAAAGCCGTTTTCCATTAGAAAATAGCATTCATTATTATGATATTCATTCGTGTCTTTCGTATGTTGTTTTTGTACAAAATGCTTCATTTCATTACACTCTTTTCATCATTTTTAAGATTTGTTTAGATCTAAAATAGCGTCCGCTGCCACCTTGGCATCATCAAAGTCATAGACTTGATCACCAATGATTTGGTACGTCTCATGGCCTTTTCCAGCTATTAAGACTGTATCGCCCTTTTTTGCATTAGCAATGGCAAAAAAGATGGCCTGTTTCCGGTTCACAAAGCTGTGATAATAGGTGTTTGGCACGCCATTTTCCATGTCTTTCAAAATGGCTGATGGATCTTCACTTCTTGGATTATCTGATGTGAAAACAGGCTCATCTGCATATTTCACAGCGATTTGGGCCATCTGAGGGCGCTTGGTTTTATCACGGTCGCCCCCGCAGCCAACTACACAGAAAATTCTACCTTCTGTTAATTCTCTACACGTAGTCAGTACATTTTCTAAACTGTCAGGTGTGTGCGCATAATCAACGATGACTGGGAAGTCTTGATCAAAATTCACAAGTTCGAATCTTCCTTTGACTCCCTCAAGTTCTTCAATGGCACTAACGATCGTTTCAAACGTTAAGCCTGATACAATTCCTACTGATACAGCTGCTAGAATGTTATACACATTGAATTTCCCAATAAGGGCAACCGTCACATTTTTTGTGCCGATTGGGGTGATCAAATCAAATTGTGTTCCCTTTGGTTTAATTTGAATGTTCTTTGCCATTACATCTGATTCTTGCTCTAAGCCATACGTCATAATTTCAGCAGCTGTGACTTTTTCAAAATAACTAGACGCTTCATCATCTGCATTTAAAATGGCATGCTTCGGCTTATCGTGCTGAAAGGCACTTCCGAGCTGGGAAAAGAGCAAGCTTTTTGCATGTTTATATTCTTCCATTGTGTTGTGGTAGTCCAGATGATCTTGGGTAAGATTTGTAAAGACGGCAATATCATAATCACATCCATGAACACGCCCAAGATGCAAAGCATGTGATGACACTTCCATAATGGCCGTATCTACGTCTTGATCAAGCATCTGCTTAAAGGTCTTCTGAAGGGTGACACTCTCAGGTGTTGTGTTTTTCACTTCGAGAATTTCATCGTTTACCTTCATATACATCGTACCGATTAAACCTGTTTTTTTATCGGCTTTTCTCATGATTTGCTCAATCATGTGTGTTGTGGACGTTTTCCCGTTCGTTCCTGTAATACCAATTAGATTGAGTTTATGAGTTGGCTGTTCGTAAAAAGCATCTGCCATTCTTGCAAGTGCTCTTTGAGAGTGTTTTACAATAATGACTGGTACATCTGTTATGTGAAGTGGGTGTTCTGCTACAATCGCTACAGCCCCGCTTTTCACTGCTTTTTCAGCGTAATCATGTCCATCTACTGTATAGCCTTTTATACAGACAAAAAGACTCCCTTTTTTCACTTCTCTTGAATCCATTTCAATGGAAGTAATCTCCGGATTTTCGTTTATCAGTTCACTGTTTTCACTTTTAAAGTATGTAAGGAGTTCTTGTAATTTCATTTCATATCAAACCTCTCAAATTCGTTCACGTGCATGTCTTGTGAAAAAAACACACAGTCTATATTTTATCGTAAAAAAAAGGATACATCCAGCGTATTCCTTAAGTTTCTCTTGGAAAAAACACACTTTATGCTCTTTTTTTAAAGCGACCCTTCACTTTCAACAAAAAGAGGCAGCCGAATGAGTGCGGCTACCCTCTGTTCATTCTTTATTATTCATCATTTAAGTATAATCGGATCGTGGAACCTTCTTTGACCTTTGTGCCGGCAGCAGGCGATTGCTTCACCACTTTACTGCCAGTTCCTGAAGCATCAATCTTTAAATTAATCAGGAGTGATTCAAGGTCAGAAACAGATCCTCCTACAAGATTCGGTACCTCAATGGTTTTTGTGTCCAGCCATTGGTACTTCTTTTCAATTTGTCCTTTTCTTTTTTTCACACCCATTTCAGGCAGACTGTCTCGCATAATATGGCCCACAATAGGTGCTGCTACTGTCCCACCAAATTGAATCGTGCCTTTTGGGTTATCTACTGCTACATATACAACAATGCTTGGATCATCCGCAGGTGCAAACCCGATAAATGACACAATGTGGTTATTTTCCATGTACTTTCCGTCTTTTACTTTCTGTGCTGTTCCTGTTTTTCCGCCCACCCGATATCCTTCAACGAATGCATTCCGGCCAGTTCCTTGAGCGACTACACTTTCAAGGGCATACCTGATTTCTTTAGACGTCTCCGCTGAAATGACTTTCTTCTTGGCAATTGGTGATTGCTTTTTCACCACCTCTTTTGTAATTGGATCGATCCATTCTTTTGCAATATACGGCGTGTAAAGCGTTCCTCCATTTACTGCGGCTGCCACTGCAGCTACTTGTTGAATCGGCGTAACAGATACACCTTGACCAAAGGCTGTTGTTGCCTGTTCTACAGGACCAACACGATCAAGCGGGAACAAAATTCCTCTACCTTCTCCTTGAAGGTCGATGCCTGTCTTTTGACCAAAGCCGAAATTTTTAATATAAGAAAATAATTTATCTTTTCCAAGACGGTCGCCTAGCTCGACGAATCCTGGGTTACAAGAGTTTTGTACCACTTCTAGAAACGACTGTGATCCATGTCCTCCCTTTTTCCAGCATCTGAGCCTTGCGCCATCCACTGTCACAGATCCGCTGTCAAAAAATTGATCACGTTTTAAATTTACTTTATTTTCTTCCAGAGCAGCTGCCAGTGTAATGATTTTAAACGTCGATCCTGGCTCATATGTGCTCCACACCGGTAAGTTTCGGTTAAATACTTTTGAATCAACTGATTGATAGTCAGCCGGATCAAAGTCAGGTCTGCTCGACATTCCCAGCACCTCACCATTTTTCGGATTCATGGCAATGGCAATCATGCCATCTGGGTTATATTTTGCCTGAGCATTGTCTAGTTCTCGTTCGATGATGGTTTGCACTTTTGAATCAACTGTTAATTTCATATCAAGGCCATCTTTAGGCGGTGTATAATCATCTGCTTCATCTGGCATTTTCTGCCCTTTTGCATCAGAATAAAATTTCACAGAGCCTTTTTCACCTTTTAGGTCATCATCATAGTACGCTTCTAGCCCAAGTAAGCCTTGATTATCAATTCCAGCAAAACCTAATACATGAGATAAGAAACTTCCAAACGGGTAATGTCTGATGCTGTCTTCTGCTACATAGACTCCATCTAAATCAAGTTCTCTGACTTCTTTTGCTTTTTCATGAGATACTTTTCTCCCCTCTGGGGAAATTCGTTCTATAGACGTTTTCTTGGTGACATGCTTGTACGCTTTCTCCTCAGACATATTCAGTACTGCAGCTAATTTTTTGCTTGTTTCTGCTGGGTCTTTCACCTGCCGCGGCACGACTAAAATAGAGGGAGCACTTTTGTTCGTCGCAAGCTCCACCCCATTTCGGTCCAAAATATCTCCTCGTTCTGGTTCAAATGGGAGGTTACGGCTCCATGAATCTTTCGCTAAACTTGTCAGCTTCTCGCCCATAATAAACTGCACATATCCTAATCTAGTATCTATGATGAAAAAAATGATCACCCCAAACAGCAGCACGAAAAGCAATCGTTTTCTCACTGTTACACTTGACACTCGCACGCCCGGTTCACTCCTTACATATGGCTTGTTTTCATCATATGCAGGCTCGTCTTTTTATAGAACGATCTCGTCCATCGCTCAAGCAAAAGAAAAAAACCTAGCAAATGATTTGCTAGGTTTTCAAGTTAATTTGGACTTTTGAAGGTCACTGTGACGACTTTATCTGAAATCTCCGCTCCACTTTTCACGCTTTGTTTGACAGCATATCCCTGTCCATTTGTTTCAATATGCACACCTGAAATAGACGCATATTGAAGAACTTCCCTTCTGGACCAGCCTGTCATATCAGGCATTTTAATGGTTTTCCCTGCTGTTTTCAAAAAGACTTTCTGGCTTTCAGAGAATTCAGAGCCCGCACTTGGCCATTGGCGTTTAATGGATAAACCGTCACCAATAACAACAGGTGATAACTTTTTGTTTTTTGCTTCTGTTTCTGCCTGTTTCACTTCTAAATCTAGGAATGACGGCATTGTTTCTTGTTTTATTTTCTGTTTGCCAGATTTTTTATCGTCTGTTTTTGTTGGTGCAATATTTAAATAGAGCAAACTATTTTTCATCACAGGGTTAAAGATTTCTGAAACAGGGGCAGAGCCCGTTTGTGTTTCAGATAGCTGAGGCTGTTGGACAGCCACATAAACGAGCAGCTTCGGATCATCTTTTGGTGCCATTCCCATAAATGAAAAGACGTAATCGTTTCTCCCTTGAAGGTAGCCGCCAGCACCGCCAATTTGTCCTGTACCCGTTTTCCCAGCGACATCAAAACCTTTGATTTGGTATGGCTGTCCTGTGCCAATTTTTGAGGAAACGACCTCACCTAAAATGTCACGGACTTGCTTCGCTGTATCAGAAGAAATTGGTTTTCCTGCTACTGTTGGTTCGTGCTGTAAAATTGTTTTGTTTGTGTTCGGGTCTGTAATATGATCGATTACATATGGCTTCATCATCGTTCCACCGTTTGCAATGGCTGTCGCCGCTTCAATTTGCTGAATTGGGGTAATCGCGGACGCCTGACCATAAGCAGTCGATGCTTTGTCATATTCGTATCTGAAATTGATTTTACTAGACGCTTCGTTCGGCAAGTCTATGCCTGTTTTGTCATAGAAATGGAATTTTTGCAAGTATTGTTCATAGCGTGTGAAACCTAATTTTTCTTTTGCCAATTTCGCAAAAGCTACGTTTGAAGAACGTAGAACACCTTCATGAAAATCAATTTTTCCCCAGCCATTTCCGTTGTTATGGTCTCTTACAAGACCGCCGCCTACTTTATAAGTACCAGACTGATACTTGTCACTGCCTTGGTACACTCCTTCTTGGATAGCAGCAGCGAGTGTGAAAATTTTCATCGTTGAACCTGGTTCAAATGCGTAAGAAATGACATCGTTGTTATAATTCGTAATGTCGAGTTCATTTAAATTAAAGCTTGGCCGCTGTCCCATTGCAAGAACTCTTCCAGTTTTCGGATCAACGACTGTCGCAATGATTTTCTTCGGCTTATATTTTTTAGCGACCTGCGTCATACTTTCTTCAAGAAATGCTTGAATTTTTTGATCGATGGTCAGTGTGACGTTTTTCCCGTCTTTCGGGGCAACGATGTCTTCTTTACTATTCGGAAGTGCCCATCCGCTTCTGTCGCTGTTATACGTTACATAGCCATCTTTTTCTTTTAAATATTTATTCAGAGCCTTTTCTAGACCCATTGCGCCTGACATGTCCTTGGTGGCTTCATCTAATCTAGCATAACCGATTAAGTTCGAAGCAAACATGCCGTTTGGATAATACCTCTTTGTATCTTTTTCAAAGGCGATCCCAGGAAGTTTTAGCTTTTCAATTTTTTCCTTAGTTGAAAAACTAATATCCTTTCCGGCTTTACCAAACTCGACTTGGAATGCATCTTTTGTATTCAGACGCTTTAAAATTTCACTCTCACTCATATCAATGACTTTTGACAGCTCTTTTGCTGTCTTTTCTTTGTCAACGACATGCATCGGATGCTTTGGATCGACCGTCATTTTCTTGCTCATGATCGCAATCAGTTTATACACAGATGTATCTTCTGCAATCACATTTCCGTTTCTGTCTAAAATGGACCCTCTTTTGGCTTCAAGTGTTTTTTTCGATTGATATTGTTCATTGGCTTTTGCAGCTAACACTTGTCCATCGACGGTTCCCGTAATCTGAATATAAATAAAACGTGCAAGGATGATAAAGAAAAACAGGGCGAAGCAAATACTCGCAATTGCCGCGCCTCTGTTCATCATTTTATTCTTTTTAGGCATCGCCATGTTAATCGACCTTCTTAACATCTTTCGACATGCTTAAGCCTGCTTTTTTAGCGGCTTCAATGATTCTCTCTGGTTCACTTAGTAAATCTTTTTGCTTTTGCAGTTCAGTGATCTTTTTCGATTCTAAAGACACTTGCTGTTCTAGCTTCTGCACTTCGATATTTGCGTGATAAACAGCAAAGGCTTTAGAAATAATGAGGATCGAGCTGCACATGAGAGCCATGACAAACATGACAAGTAAGATTTTTTCACCAAGTGTAATAGAACCTCTTCTTCTAATCACAACCGATTGACCTTGTTGCTCGGTTTGATGTTGCTTTACTTCTCTTTGGTAAGCCAAATTACTCATAAGAAACCTCCTTTTTATCATCATCTATGGTGTCGTTTACTTTTTTTCTGCAATTCGGAGCTTCGCTGAACGGGCACGGTTGTTATATTCCAGCTCTTGTTCTGATGCAACGATTGGTTTTCTCGTGATCAGCTTCAGTTTTGGTTCAAGTCCTTCTGGAATTACTGGCAGTCCGTGCGGAAGTTCTGGAAGAGAAGACATTTCTTTAAATGTACTTTTACATATCCGATCTTCAAGTGAATGGAATGTAATGACAGAAATTCTCCCCTTCGGATTGAGTAACTCTATTGCTTGTTCTAGTGCTTCTTCAAATACTTTCAATTCATCATTTACGGCAATTCGGATCGCTTGAAATACTCTTTTCGCTGGATGTCCGCCTTTTCGTCTTGCAGGTGCGGGAATTCCTTCTTTAATAATGTCGACAAGCTCTCCTGTTGTTTCAATTGGCGCTTTTTTTCTGGCTTCTTCAATTTTGCGTGCGATTTGCTTGCTGAACTTTTCTTCCCCATATTTGTAGAAAATCCGAACTAGATCTTCAAATGGCCATTCATTCACCACTTGTTTTGCCGACAAAGCAGCGGTTTGATCCATTCGCATGTCAAGAGGTGCATCATGGTGATAACTAAAGCCTCTCTCTGGTGTGTCAAGCTGAGGTGATGAAACCCCAAGATCAAAAATCACACCGTCTACGCTTGTAATTCCTTGTTCATTCAGACGTTCTTTTAAATATCGGAAGTTGCTTTTTATGAAAAGAATGTTCGCTTTAACATGTGCGAGCTTCTCTCGTGCATGATCCAGTGCAGCATCGTCTTGGTCAAACCCAATCAATGTACCTTTTTCTGATAATTGAGATAGTAAATATGAGCTATGACCTGCGCCGCCTAGCGTGCAGTCCACATATGTACCGTCTTCTTTGACGTTTAAACCGTCAACTGTTTCTTTTAATAATACTGTCTCATGTTGAAACATGATGATATGGTCCCACCTTTTTCAAATAGAAATGAATGTGTAGAAAGCTTGCTGCACAAGGGATTATTATATATCAAATCCAATCATGTTTTCAGCAATTTCAGCAAAAGAATCTTCTTGCTCTTCTGTATATTGTTCCCAGATCGACTTACTCCACAACTCAATTCGATTTGAAACGCCGATGACCACACATTCTTTTTCGAGTTTTGCATATTGGAGTAGGTTGGATGCGATGTTAATGCGCCCCTGCTTGTCCAGATCACATTCAACTGCGCCGGAGAAGAAGAACCGGGTAAACGCACGTGCATCTTTTTTCGTTAGCGGCAGTGCTTTGAGTTTCTCTTCAATTAGTTTCCACTCACTCATAGGGTAGCCAAATAAACATTGATCAAGCCCTCTCGTCAGCACAAACTGTTCTCCGAGACCGTCTCTAAATTTAGCAGGGATGATCATGCGCCCTTTTGTATCAATCGTATGTTGGTATTCACCCATGAACATGATCATCAGAGCCCCACTTTCTCACCTATACTCTCCACTATCCACCACTTCTCTCCACAAAACTTATTTTACACTGTTTCTACATAAAAAAAAACCCTGAACTAGTCAGGGTTCATTAAAACTTTATTTCAAAGTTTGACAATTTGTTGCTTGTTTTGAAATGAAAATGGCAGATTTTTGAACGTTTTGAAGAATTCTGGACCATATTTGTTTAAAAAGTACATGATATTCCAAATTCTTTCTTGTGGTGCTTCGAGTGGTTTTAAACTATTTTCAATCCGTTCAAAATCTCGAAGGATATATCCTTCCTTCTCTTCCACACGCTTTGCAACCTTTTGATAAACAAATTGAAGCTGGTCTTCTATAAATTTGGCATTTTTATCTAATAGCTGTTCAAAGCTTGGTTCGATCTCTAGCGCTTCTTGTCTCATGGCCTCATGAACATTCGCTAATTCACGTTTGGCATGTTGAACCGATTGAACGAAGCTGTCTGGAAGACTTTGCTGAAAGTGCGCATCCTTTTTTTCTTTCACGCCTTTTGTCAGCACTTCTTCAACCGACAATTCTCTTATCGGCAGCTTCTTATCAATGTGCCGTTCAAGAATGGTGACATGCAGTCTTGGAAGAACGGGTGCCATTTTGACATCGAAGTACTCGAAGATGCCTTTCAGCTCACCCCAATAGTTCACTTCACCGTGTCCAGCCATAAAAGCAAGCGTTGGAAGAAGGGTTTCCTGCATCAATGGACGGGTCACCACATTATTGCTAAACCGCTCTGGGTGCTCCTCGACTTCCTGCAAAAGCTCATCTTTTGTCCAAGTAAGCCCCACTTCAGATATAGAAAATTGGCCATTCTCTTGTTCAATGAGGAAACGCTCATCATCATATTCGTAAAACAAGTTGGCTTGATGGTCACCAGCTTCAATAATCGGCTGATACCCCGCTTGTTCCATGGCAGCCTGCGTGTTATTTAAGTGAGCCACGATCGCATCACTCGACTCCACAATTTGCTTGAATAACGTACGTTCAAGTGGCTTCACGCCAAAGTCTCCTGAATTCAATAACAGCAGTCCATCTTCTTCAAATAGATCGCAAACAATCCACTCAAAGAAATCAGTAAACGTTTCTGATTTGCGTAAACATCGAAGAAGCTGATCAAACAAGTCATTTGTGTAAGCAGATTCCTCATAGGTTGAAAATACATCACGAAGCCATCTCTCTGTTTTCTCTTGGTGTAGAGGTGTTCTTTTCGCAGCTGTTTTTTTCACATGATGTAATGGAAGCTTTTGTTTGACTGGGCCTTTTTCGCCAGACGTGTACACAAAGTTAATTTCGTCTACGTCGTGATCTTCACCCGCTACCCAAAAGACCGGAATAACAGGAATGCCAAGCTCTGATTCTTTTTCTTTGGCAAACTGAATAATGGAAATGATTTTATGTATGGTATAAAGCGGACCTGTTAAGAGACCTGCCTGCTGTCCTCCAACCACCATGACACTCCGTTCATCACGGATCTTCTCAATATTCTCACGCATCGCAGCCGAATCAAATTTTGCATGATATGCGCTCATATAATCCGCTAAAGCCTCGCGCGGGAAGCTCCTTTCCATGAGATCGTCGTATCTCTTTTTCCATGTGTGCTCAGAATGTATATCATAATCAAAAAAAGCAGTCATCTCTTTTTTTTCTTCTATATAATCACGTATGAATAAATTCTGACTTCGGATGGAAAGTTCAGTCAATTGCATGTTTAGAACTTCCTTTCTTCAATAAATAGTTAGTTTCCCGAAAAAAGTATAGCATGTAAATGAGCTCACTCAAAAGATTTTGTTTGCTTTTTTTCCAATACTTCCAAGCTTCTATTCAAGAAAGTGAGGAATGGCGGCGTCATCCCTTGACCTTGAGCTTTTTTTAAAAGGTAGCCAATGATTGCTTTTCTTTCAGTTTGGCGGCCTTTGACGATATCTTGCAGCATCGACGATTGATTGGCAGCCGTTTGATGGCAAATTGATTTCACATGAGCCCATAGACGATCTTTCTCAAGCAACCCTAGAATGGAAACCGCTTCTTCAAATGCACATGTCATCATATGTTCATATGACGGGTTCGATACCAATTCCCCATTATTCACATGTAATAAAGCCGTCAACGGATTAATACACACATTGACGAGCAGTTTTTCCTCCAGTACTTTCTTCCATTCATCTGTATAAACCATTTGAAAATCGACCGTTGATAGTTCACTACCCATAGGTTCTTTTTCCTCATGCAGAAATGCTCCCCACTTGATGACACCAATTCCTGTATGGTTTACTGCGCGATCAGACACCTTCATTGCGCCATGCTCTACTACACCAATATATAACTGATGTGCCGTTTTCCAGTTCTTTAAATCGACGAGGTGGGCCATTCCGTTCTGCAAAAATAAGATCCGATGACGAGGCAGTCCCGATAATTCCCCTAGAACATCTTGCAGATGATGATACTTCACTGTCACAATCAGCAAATCAAATATTCCTTTGACCCCCGTATCGGCCCCAACAGCTGATTGAATGGTTTCCCCTCTTACCATTCGTTCGATGCCTAATGCTCGAATTTCTTCTGCCTGCTGTTTTCTTCTTGTAAAGACGGTGATGTCATGATGCTCTGATAAATAACTGGCACAAAGCAGACCAATCGCACCACCGCCAATGATTCCAATTTTCAATTGCCGCACTTCCCTTTTTCTGTTTACTTCATATTATCAACTATTTTACCAGTTTCGTGCTACGATGCAAAAAGCAGATAACGCGCTATGATTGAATTTTTTTAATTAAAAAACTATAATAATAAGTGTAAAAACTTTTTTAGGCGGATGGGATGAAAACGCCTTCAATGACATCACTGTCAACATTATGTGTGTAAGGGGGAAGATCACATGACACAAGTAAAACGTCTTCTGATTAACTACAAAACATTAGAGGAATTTAAACAATTTAAGGAATATGGCATACAAGAACTTTCCATGCTTGAAGACCTAGAAAGTAATATGATTGAAAATGACAGCAACTCTCCATTTTATGGGATTTACTTTGGAGATAAGCTTGTGGCACGTATGAGCCTCTATCAAGTAGATGGCTCGACGACGACGTATTTTGACCATAATCATGATTATCTAGAGCTGTGGAAGCTAGAAGTGCTGCCAGGATATCAGCGTAAAGGTTACGGCGAAGCACTTGTTGATTTCGCAAAATCTTTTGGCCTTCCAATTCGAACGAATCCACGCGTCAAATCTGCCGGTTTTTGGGATAAAATGGGCTTTGAAGCGGTGAAATATGATATGGAACGCGATAAAGGAGAAAACCCACTCATTTGGGAGCCTGCACATATTCAAAAGAACACAGGTGAGTCCGCTTAATCATTTTAATCATTAAGAAAACGCCCCTCTGTCCATCTGTGAGGGGCGTTTTCTTATTTTGCGTAATCTTTTAAGCTGATATTCTGTTTGACTCTTTCAACAATACCAATAAGTGCCCGGTAATCTTCTTCTGTCATTTTTAATTGACGTTTCAGCTGTTCATTTTCTTTGGTGAGTGATTTTAATTGATGCTGTGCATCTTTAAGCTCCTCCCGTAAATAAGCTGGACCAGATGGTTCTTTCTCAAGCTGCTCTAGAAACCGAATTACTTCTCGAAGCGTCAGTTCAGTCTGATCAGAAGATTTCTTCTCCTCTATGGTGAACGCATGCTGCGGTAAACCCGAAGAATGGATACCAATTTTTTTACGCAGTTCTTTTCGCTGTTTTTTGGCAAGCTCAATGCCTGCCTGGTACTGCTTTCTGACGTAAGAATTCCACCTGAATCCACATGCTGCTGCTGTTCTTGACAATGCTTTTCCAACCTCTTCAAATGCTGAAAGCTGGGTACCCCCATCTCGGATATGCCTTAAAACAACTTCTGCTAAAAGTAAATCTTCATCTTGTGTCCATGCGTCCTGCCGTGTAATCGTCAACTCATCATCCCCCCTGAATCTGAATACCACATCATATGCGCTTACTAGAGTAGATAGACTATTTGCAGGAGAGAAACCTAAAAAATAGATCAATAAAAAAACGCAAGGGAAGATTCCCTCACGTTTTTTTATCAAGCATTAGTTGCTTTTTACGTCTTTGCCTTTGTATGTTCCGCAAGATTTGCAGACACGATGAGAAATTTTCATTTCACCGCATTCTGGGCAAGCTACCATACCAGGTACTTGTAGTTTGAAATGCGTACGACGCAATCTTTTTTTCATTTTAGAAGTTCTTCTAAAAGGTACAGCCATTATTCCCACCTCCTTAAAGAGTTAAGATTCATTATTTTCTTCTAAGAGCTTCTTCAAGCCTTCCAGACGAGGATCAATTCGGTTTTGATGTGCATCTTCCGAAATGACCGCCCAGTCATTCCCTTCCTGTGGTGCAGCACCTTTTACGTCAGCTTGGTCGCAAAAGATTTGCATGGGCACTTCAAGAAGAATTTCTTCCTTGACTATAGGCGTTAAGTCGATGATATCGTCTTCTACAACAGATACGTCTTCATCTTCTATATCGTCTGTCTTATGAAGTACAAATAGTTCTTTTGTTGAAATCGCAAATGGATAATTTACATCAACAAGCGTTCTTGAACAAGGCAATGTCATTTCACCTGTGATGGTTAAATCAAATGCGACTTGCTTTGATTCGATCACTCCAGTCCCATTCACCTCTACTGGTGAAATACGACGTATATCTGAATGAAGGCTAGTAAGTTCATTTAAGTCAACCGTCTCATGAAAATCGAAGCTGTTTTTAGCTTTTTGATGTAACTGATAAACTGTCCATTTCAATTGTATCACCTCTAAGAGCAACAAACATGATTATAGCTTTCATCATGCTATTTGTCAATATTTTTTCTTTACAGTCCTTCATGATGTCAAAGGGCTGTTTGACATCAGTTCTCGGAATGCCTACACTGAAAAAAATGGTCTTCATTTTTCCCTTATGCTACTGTAGCACAGACCATTTAACCATAGCAAGAAAGGCGGAACATCTATTGAAAGCAGTGGGAGTCGTTGTCGAGTACAATCCATTTCATTATGGGCATGCCTATCATGTGAATCAGGCGAAAAAACAAACCTCCTCAGATGTTGCCATTGCCATCATGAGCGGTTCTTTCCTCCAGCGCGGGGAGCCTGCCATCGTCTCAAAATGGGCACGTACAAAAATGGCACTGCAAAACGGCGTAGACATTGTGTGTGAGCTTCCATACATATATGCCGTACAAAAGGCAGAAACCTTCGCCAATGGCGCTGTGTCCATCCTCGATGCATTAAAATGCCATTCTCTTTTTTTCGGCAGTGAGGATGGAGAGATCAACGCATTTGAGCGCACAGCACACGCTTGGCATGAAAAAAAGGCAGAGATTGATCTTTTAACAAAAGAAAAGGTGAAAGAAGGTCTTAGTTATCCCGCAGCAGCAGCAGGTGCGTTTCAAGAGGCCATTCATACTGAACACTTACTGGATTTGTCCAAACCAAATAACATTTTAGGCTTTCATTATGTTAAAGCCATCTTAGAGAGAGCTCCTCACATGCAGCCTTTTACGTCTCAAAGAATTGCATCTGATTATCATGATGAAGAACTGCCTGACAACCAAAAAATCGCAAGCGCCACAAGTATCCGAAAAGCTTTAAAAGAACAGAGCTCATTTCAAGCAGTCACGCCCTACCTCCCGGACGCTACTTTAAAGCAATTACACGACTATCATTCTTCATATGGTCTTTTACATACGCAAGAAGCCTATTTTCGCTTTCTGAAACATGTTTTTCATACAATGGATACGAGTGAACTAGAGGGCATATATGAAATTGAAGAAGGCATTGAACACCGCATGCAAAAAGCCATGACACATGCATCTTCCTACGAGGAGTATCTATCACTTGTCAAAACAAAACGATATACGTGGACAAGGTTACAGCGGATGAATACGCATCTATTAATGAACGTGAAGAAAAAGACGATGCACGAGCTGCTTGAAAAGAAAAAAGCGCCCTATATTCGTTTACTTGGAATGACAAGGAAAGGACAACAGTACTTGTCTCTTGTAAAAAAAGAGTTGGATGTACCACTTGTGAGTAAACTGTCTTCCTTTTCACATCCCGCCCTTGATCTTGATATTCGCGCTTCAAGGGTGTTTAGCCTTCCCATCTCTGAACCCATGCAAACAGAATTAACAAAAGCAGAGTTTAAAACATCACCGATTCGATATGATGAAGAGAGCGGACTCTTTTCATCTCGATAGAAAAAAGCAGCCTGATTGCAGGCTGCTCTTTTTTATGATGCTTTCTCTTTTAATTTGTTTAAATAGTTTAGTGCGTCCTGCATGGTATCCACAGGAACGATTTTCATATCACTTTTAATATCTTTTGCTGTTTTGACTGCATTTTTGTAATCAGAGTTTGGGTCACCTTTATCATTCGGTGCAAAGAAGATGTCTTTCCCTGCTTTGTCTGCTGCAACAACCTTTTGATCAATTCCGCCAATCGGTCCGACTGTACCATCTGCATCAATCGTTCCAGTTCCTGCGATCGCATAGCCGTGTGTTTCATCTTCTTTTGTCAGCTGATTGTAAATTTCAAGTGACATCATTAAACCAGCCGATGGACCGCCGATGTTTTCAATATCCACTTTCACAGAAGGAGACACTTTCACATGACGGTCTGTAAATAATGATACGCCAATTCCCACTCGTTTTGGCTCTTCTTTAAATGGTTTTAACGTCACGTTCTGCGTGATTTCTTTGCCATTACGTTCAAGTACAAAACGGACAGTCGTGCCTGCTTTTTTACTGCTGATATACGAAACCATTTTATCTGCTGACTCATATGTATGGCCGTCGACGCTTTTGATCTTATCGCCAACTTCAATCTTCCCATATGCAGGCATTCCTTTCATCACATAGCTCGCATATACCCCATTAAACGTATAATCTACTTTTTTTCCCGCTTTTGTATAAGCGGCAATCATCGCATTTTCTTGAGAACTTTTCATGAGCTGCAGCTGCCGTTTCATATAATCCTCATCAGACTCTCCGTCCGCTTTAATATTTTCTTCTGGAACGATTTCGTCATACTTGTTCATTTTTGCAAGCAAATACGTATATGGATTGGCTGGACCTACTTTAATGGTCATAAGAGAAAAGCTGCCCTTCTCGCCATATCCTCCGTCCACTTGAATGTGTGGCGCAATTTCTGTTGCATCACCTGGCTTTGTGACGTAATAGGGCAGTTTCACAAAAGTTAAGCCAAATAAGACTAGAACAACAGCAAAAAAGCTGAGCCAGCGAATATTTAATTTTTTCATTCGATTAACACTCCCATTTATCAATGACATCTTTCAGTTTTCCTTTTAGTTGGTCGGCGGCGAGTTCACCTGCTTCAATCATTTCTTGAACCTGTGTAAACGCACTAGAGCTAAAGGTCTCGAGCTTCGGCCGAATCATGAGATCTGCATGAATGGTTTGGTGACGAACCAATTCATTTTGAAGGATGTCCAAACTTTGCATAATGACATCCGATAATCTCGTTGCCTTTTCTGTTTTTTTCACCCTTGATACATCAGAGGCGATAATGAGATCTGCCCCCATTTCTTTGAGAACAGAAACAGGAATGCGGTCCACTACCGCTCCATCCACCAATTGCCTGCCGCCTATTTCATGCGGAACAAACACACCCGGAATGCTAATGCTTGCCCTGACTGCTTGTGAGACAGATCCTTCTTTGAACACAACCTTCTCCCCTGTCTGAAGGTCACAGGCGACAATTGCAAGAGGCACGCGCATTTCTTCAATATTCTTCCCATATGTAAACGTGTGAATCAGCTGCAAAATTCGATTTCCTTTTAACAGACCGATTTTTGGCAGTGTATAGTCAGCATAATACTTTCTTCTGAAGACAAGTGCAAGTTTTTTCATTTTTTCTACGTCTTGTCCTGCTGCATAAAAGCTCCCCACAAGAGCACCAATACTGCTTCCTGCGATCATATCCACCTGAATTCCTTGTTTCTCAAGACTAGATAAAACCCCGATATGCGCCATCCCTCTGGCACCCCCGGAGCCCAGCGCAAGCCCGATAATCGGTCGTTTCATGAATCCACCCTCCTCTTTCTATGCATATATACGAATCTATAGGTCTAAACATGCCCCTTCTCATCGTATAGTAATAGAAGACAGGCTCGGCTAGCATCTCTTTTTCTTTAATCACGAGCTCGCCAATAGATTATAACGGCAAGGGGCGACATCTCCATGAAAAAATGGAACACTCTGTTCATCGCTGCTTTTTTTATCTTTTTAACAGCCACTGTGATTACACATCCACAAGCCTCTTTGCAAGCATCGAAAAATGGACTTGCAATGTGGTGGGAAGTGGTTTTTCCATCGCTGCTACCTTTTTTTATTTTGTCCGAGCTATTAATCAGTTTCGGGATTGTCAGATTTGTCGGCGTATTATTAGAGCCATTTATGCGGCCTATCTTTCGGGTGCCTGGTGTCGGCGGATTTGTACTGGCGATGGGAATGGCCTCTGGTTTTCCTTCTGGCGCTAAATTGACGACAAGACTTCGGCAGGAAGGACAGCTGACAAGAATTGAAGCAGAACGCCTTGTGTCATTTACCAATTCTTCAAACCCTTTGTTCATTTTTGGAGCAGTGGCTGTAGGATTTTTTCATCACCCAGCTTTAGGCATTGTGTTAGCCTGTGCACATTATTTAGGAAATCTCGCGGTTGGGGTGACAATGCGCGGATATAAAGCACGTCATGATGCGCACCTCAGAAGCCGAAAAGGATTTTTATTGCCTCCAATTCGAGAAGCATTCAGCGCTCTTCATACGGCAAGACTTGCAGAGAAAAGACCACTTGGCCAAATATTAAGTGACGCTGTCATGTCATCTGTTCAAACGCTCTTTATGATTGGCGGCTTTATCATTTTATTTTCTGTCTTTAGTCAAATGCTCGCTGTCGTTCATGTGACAGATCTTCTCTCTATCGGGATCGGCTCTATACTGAAAACGATGCACCTTCCGCCGGAATTAGATCTAGCCATGATTGCGGGTCTATTTGAAATCACATTAGGAAGTCAGCTCACAGGATCACAAGAGGTTTCCATGCTCGCTAAAACAATTGTGGTCAGCTTTATTTTAGGATTTAGCGGATTCTCCGTTCAAGCTCAGGTAGCCGGGATTTTGGCAGCCACCGATATACGCTTTAAACCGTTTTTCTTCGCCCGTTTGCTTCACGGTATTTACGCAGCCGTCTTTGCTTTTTTGTTATTCAAACCCCTTTATGTCTCTAAAGCAGACATGGCGCTTCCAGCAGGGGCATTTGAAACAAGCGAGCAAGTCGTGATGTTTAGCAGCATGTTATGGAATCAGCTTGTATCTGCTGGTCCCCTCATCACCTTGTTCAGTCTGATCGTGTATATTGCACTCTATTATCAGAAATTAAAAAATGGATGAGTGCACAATGCACTCATCCATTAAATTTCTCTTTCAGCGCAGCTTCGACCTCTTGCGGTACAAGCTCTTTGACTGATCCATGATATTTCGCTACTTCTTTAACAATGCTTGAACTTAAGAAGGAGTATTGATTATTCGTCATCATAAAGAACGTTTCAATGTCATCATTCAACACTTTGTTCATTGATGTCCCTTGCATCTCGTATTCAAAGTCCGTCACCGCTCTAAGTCCGCGTAAAATGACTTTCGCCTCTTTTTGTTTCGCATAATCAACGAGCAGTCCATGAAAGGATTCCACTTTGATATTTGGTAGCTCCTTTGTTGCTTGACGAATGAGTTCACATCGCTCTTCAACAGTAAACAACGGCTTTTTTGACGAGTTATTGAGGACGCACACATATACTTCATCAAAAATCTTTGCCCCTCTTTTAATAATATCCAAATGGCCCAATGTGACTGGATCGAAGCTACCCGGACAAACGGCTATATTCCCCATGCTTTAATTTCCCCGCTTTCTATAGATCGTAATGCCAGTCATTCCGTACATTTCCTGCCTTGAGATATGCAGCTGTCCTGCTTCCTCTGGCAGTGTCACATCTTTATCATGCTCACACACAATGACGCCATCATCTGCTAATAAGGAATGCTCATCAATCGTATCAAGAAGTGCTTTCAACTTTTGATCTTTATACGGCGGATCAAGGAAGATGGCTTGAAAAGATTCTTCTCGCTTCACTACAGCGGCGAGTGCACGGTTTGCATCATTTCGAAACACTTCACTTTGATCCATCAGCGACAATTGATTCAAGTTGCCTTTAATCGTCTGAATCGCCTTCATATCTCGATCCACAAATATACAATGATCGAATCCTCTAGAAAGCGCTTCAATACCTAAACCACCACTTCCAGCAAATAAATCAAGGGCCCATCCCCCATTAAAATACGGTCCAATCATATTAAAAATGGATTCTTTTACTTTATCTGTTGTTGGTCTTGTTGATTGGCCAGGTACCGCTTTAAGTGTACGGCCTTTTTTTGTTCCAGAAATCACTCTCATTTTTCCACCACTTTTTCTGCTTGCATCTATTGAATATTATTTGATGACAAAAAATTCAACATTATCTTACCATATCCACTCCACATGGGACAATGCACTGAATTCCATTCATTTTCTATGTATAGATCACAAAAGAGAGGGTCATACTACTGTTAACAGCATCTGATGTGGTGCTGTTGCCAACCGCGGAGAAGACTTACGTTTCCCCATAAGTTCTTCCTCCGGTTTCTCCTCTCCCTTTGCCTTCTCCTTAATGAATCATTAAGAATAGAAGGACCCCGCGGGTGATGCCGCGGGGATTTTTTTGTGTCTTTAAAAGCCCACCTTATAATCATACTCTTTTGCTTTGTCCAATTTCGATTCGTACTCTAATTTAATAAAAGGTTTATAGGAAGGCTCAACACGTTTTACAAATGGCAATGAACTGAGCTTTGCCATGTGGCGCTCAAGATCATTCATATCACAATAAATCACTGCATATTTCATTTTCCTTGAAATATAGTGAACATTCCCAAATTTCCTTAGCGCTTTTGACTGCTTTAACGAATGCAGCCAAACGACCATCCCTTGACGTTTGGTATCCATCTTTTCACCTGCCGCTTTTCAATTCTTTCCGTTCATTATGTAAAAGACGAGACGTTCAAGTCTCGTCAAGATACTTTACAGCCACAGCTGCCTCCTGATCCACAGCCACCGCCGCATGATGATAGACCATCAAAATATGGGTTCCCTGTTGGAACTTTAATATATGCTGATACAGCTTGACCGATTTCAATACTAATCTCATCTAAGATGGATTGAATCGCTGTTTCTGCTTTTTTGAAATCAACCACTGTATCGTGAAGATCTAGCTTTCTTTTGACCTCACGCATTTCTTTTGAGATCGTTCTATAGTCCGGATGGTATTTGCCGAACCGCTGCACATCTTCATATTGCTCTTTTACTTTTGTAAAATGGGCAATAATTTGTTGGGCTTCTTCGTCTTGCTGGAGACGCTTAAAGCAGTTGCGGTAATGTTCAGCCTCCTCCGACTGAAGAATCATGGCAGCCAATTGATTTGCTTCCTCTTGGAGCTCCACAGATTCGATTGTCGCATACATAAATGTTGCACCTCCAATTCATAGTTTACCACGAAACCTATGGATCAGAAAATGCTTTTACGTGACAAATACATCCCACGTCTCTCTTTTCTGCTTATATTCAGGGTGACGAGAATTTAGCACAACGGTCATTTTATGCTTTCCTTTTGAAAGGTGCTTGACCACAAACGCCGCAGTATACTCATTGCCTGCCCGTTTCCCGTCTACATACACTGTAAAATATCCCGCCTTCTTATCCTTTTTCAAGGGTGAAGGTTCAAGGTGAAAATCTTGAAGTGTACTTTCTATATACACAACAGATCCCTGCACTTTGTATTTTAAAAAGCCTTGCTGCTTCATTTCACTTTGCGTCTGTTGCATGACTGGTACTGCTGGTTCTTGCCTAGTTACTTGCTCTTGATCATGTTGACTTTGACATCCGGTGAGAAGAAAAAGCAATGCGCATATTGACAGCATCCATTTCATGTTCTGATTCTCCTTTCGTCTACTTTCATAGGATGCTCATGAAATAGACATCTTAATCAACTCAAAAAAAGCCTCACCCGGCTCCATTTTGATTGCGCATTGCTTGGAACATCTGGATCATCATTTCAGCCATTTGGACACTATTGCTCAACTGGCTCACACGATGAGGAATGGTTTTTTCGTAAAAGTTCATTTTATCTAATTCAAACGAAGTGACATTTTCAGGATGCCGCGTTAACTGTCTATACCAGAGTGGGCGCTGCCTGATGAATTTGATTCGATCCTCTTCGGCCATGACAAACTCTTGTACTTCTCTCCGCACCAAAAGCATCCCCTTTCAATTAATCTTTCCTGAAGGAGAATGGGTGCTGGCTGCCTCCAGATGAACCCTTCTTTGAGCCATTTGATGAAAATTGACCGAGTAAGCTTTGTAAAGAGGAAATAGACTGGCTCATTTTATTAATTTGTTCATTCATTTGATCAGCGTCCATTTTTTTCACTGCAGAAACCATTTTAGACATAAAATCTGCTTTTCCCGGTTCACTTTGCTTAGCGGCTTTTTCTTCTTTTGCTTCTTCCGTTTGTGTTTGCCGGTAAGGAGACCACATGTCATCTTCCTCACCAAACATGACCCAATTCTCGTATAAACTTTGCCAGCTTTTTTCTTGCGTCTGCACTTCTTGAATTAATTTCGGATGGCGTCTGACGAACTGTTTAAATTCATCAATGGATGTTTGCTTTTGCTTATTTGTCATATCCTCACCCCCCATACAAATGCCTACTATACTATATACATCTGGGTCTATTTTGGTGAGCCCTTTTCATAAAAAAACAGCCGCCATCTGTGCGCAGCTGTTTAGAGGATTAAGACGTTTTCTTAATGAAGTTTTGTGTATAATACTTTTCTTTCACACCAACGCCAAGGTGCGTGTAATCTTGATTTAACAATGCCTTCCGGTGACCTTCGCTATTCAGCCAGCCTTCTACAGCTGCAGGGCCATCAACATAATTATACGCAATGTTTTCCCCCGCAAGCTGAAATGCGACCTCGCCTCTTTCTAACCGGTCTTTCAGCGTGCCATATTTTTTAGATTCATGGGAGAAATAATGATGATCCTTCATGTCCTCACTATGCATGAATGCCACTTCAGAGGTTTCATCGTCCCACTTTAAGGTCGGCAGTTTGTACTTATGGCGGATAATATTGGTCATATCAAAAATTTGTTTTTGACTCGACGCTTCAATATCCTTCCACTTTTCGCCTGATATCGCCTCAGGTTCAATTAATTGACCTCGATAAACGACTTCATACGGCTTTTGTTTGACAAATGTATCTGCATTAAAGGCTCGAATGCTCGAAAGAGTGCTTTCAAACTTATCCATGTAGAGCTGGACATACACATCATCTCCCACTTTCACCGTCGGCCTGGTATTCATATCATCTTCTGAGAATTCAAAGCGATATGAATTTCCCTCGTCCTCTACATGAATGTAAGGAGCGATTTGTGTTTTTTTAAATACTTCACTTGTGGCTTGACCGATTTTAAACGGCTCAACATTCAGCCCATCCCCTGTCGCAAACAAGGTCACCACTTTACTGTCCTTTACCCCTACTTGAATATAGTGCTTCTTCGATTGATTGTATATCCACCAGTCATAATCATATGCGGAAGGATCAATGCGATCTGGTTCCCCTAGCTGTTTAAGCACTTCGTTTGAAGACTTCCCCATAAAGGACATGAGACCTTTTTTCGGAATGTTGATCGGCTTATCGCTAGATGTTTCTTCATTAGACACCTTCGGCTCATTGCTGTTTTCTTTTTCTGGTGAAGATCCATATTGAATAAACAGAACGTACGTTCCAGATATAATCAGGAGGATGAAGAGTGTTTTCAGCACAGTTTTCAAATAAACACCTCCGTTAAATTGGCAAGGTACAAAAAGTACCTTCTACTGTCATTTAAACAAAACTTGCTCCATTTATCAACGACAATACAGCCTATTTAACACGAATTTAAAATATGCCCCTCCTAATGAAGAAATCCTTGGCCATGATCCTGGTCTTGTTGAGAGATTTCCGTCAGGGCATCACCTGCACGATCGTTTGATAAATCTTCAACTGATAAATCCCCAAGGGCTACGATTCCTGTGAGTGCCCCGTTTTTGACAACCGGGATACGGCGGAGCTGATGTTCTGACATCAACCTGACAATTTCTTCTAGGGTTGCATCTTCTTCAGCTGTCAAAACTTCCTTTGTCATGATGGCACCAACCTCTTGTGAGTTCGGCTTTTTCTCAGCAATACCTCTAAGTACAAGGTCGCGGTCTGTGACAATACCAACAAGCTGATCTCCGTCGACTACTGGAATGGCACCAATGTCATTATCTTTCATTTTGACTGCCGCTTCATACGCATTGTCGTCCTTTTGCAACGTCACTACTTTTTTCGTCATGATATCTTTGATTTTTTTCGTTTTCACGTTGATTCCTCCATCCGTTATTTTCTTTATTACTGTAACCAGCTTATAAAAGAACATACCCTTCACAGTTGAAAGTTTAACGCTTTCATACTATGATTGTCAGTAAAGGGAATTTTTATAAGGAGGGGTTTTGGGTGAAGTTTGAAGGTACGGGGATTGAAAAGGTATCAGCTGACTTAAATAAATTGGATTTCATTATGGAAAGTGAAGGATTTGTACGAGCCGATCAATGGGATTATGAGCGTGTGACGTACGACAGGAAGTATAACATGGTAGAGGGGACGTTTTACTTACGGATCTCTGGCTACGCCACTGAGGGAGATGTCGGCTCCAAAAAAGCCCACATCCAGCTGCTGACACCTTTACTTGGAAAGCACTATTATCCGCATGGTGTTGAATATGGAGAAGGCGAAGATTTCCCTAAATCTCTTATTCAATCCAGCAAAAAAACGCTGAACCAATTGAAAGAAAAACTAGAAGCGATAACTGCTGAAGCATAAAAGAAGCACAGCCCCTACGGCTGTGCTTTCAGCGTGTAGACAAACCCTCGCATTCGTTGTCAGTCCTGTGCGCTGGTGCTCACGAATGCCAAATTCGCTCCGCTCCAGTGCTCGTCCTTCCTAGGACTGCAAAGGTTTTCTATCACGCTGAAAAAAAGAAGACAAAGGGCTAAAATAAAGTTCATTTTAGCCCTTTGCCAACAATCTGGAAGCACAGCCCTACGGCTGTGCTTTTCATTTATTCATATTTCGGAATGAGCGCATCTGGTACGGCATCTTTCGCTCTTTCTTTTCTCGCCCAGTCAAAGAAGACAACAGCAAGAATCGATCCGTATACAATCTCCTGAATGATTTTCATCAAAATAGCACCTAGCTGCTGATCTTCTAGCAGCGGCAATGTATGAAACATGTCAGGTCCCGTAAGCGCAAGACCTGCAAGCATATCACTCGGTACACATAGGTGCAGTGCTTGTATCCATGCGCCGGCATCTGAATAAGTGGCATAGATAGGCGCTTCACTAAACATAATGAGTGCGCAGGCAGGTGTCATTAAAATCCCATCTGCCATAATATATCCAAGCTTTAAAATGCCTGTAATCTGCGGCTGACTTTGCACTTTATGGACAAGCGGCCACCACATGAAAAAGGCAGCGATAAAAATGACAACCGTCATCAATGCGTGATAAAACGGATCTGTTTTGACAAAATCGAACACAAGCGGAATATGATACAGCGAAAACAACCCGTTAAAACCGAGTAAGGCAATCAACGGCTTAGAAAACAAGCGGAAAATCGGCTGAATACCCCGTGTTTGAATGATCCGCTCCCAAATCGCCGCAGGTAAACCTGTAATAAGAAGGGGCGGGATGACCAAATAGAGCACTGCCATTTGCGCCATATGCGCACTGAACATAATATGCCCCATTAAATCAATCGGGCTCCCCTTCACTGCATAAAGCAACACAAGCCCCGTGAGAAACAGCGTTTTCTCTTTCACCGTCGCACGGTGCTTACCCTTCGTCACGAGAAGCAGATAAAAAGCGGCTGCTGCTACAATACATGTCAAATAGTAAGGACTCCATAATGCACGAAATCCAAATATCTCTAAGTTTTCCATTGCTGCGCCTCCTTCAAGGGCAAAGCGAGCTTACCACCAAATAATGGTCAAAAAGGCTAAAACGGTAATAAACGCGACAAACACACCTGAGTAAAGAAACAACGCGGGTGTTTCATGCCCTTTTTGGTTCATGTGCATAAAATAATAAAGCTGAAAAGCGACCTGAATCACTGCAAGCAGTAAAATAAAAGGGACAGCGAACCAATTTCCGACGTCTTCAGAGGCGATTGTTAAAAAGGCAACAAACGTTAAACCAATCATCAAGCCGAAAGAAATGAGCTGATGCTTCATTTCTTCGGCATTTTTCTTTTTCCGATAGACAAGATCGACTTTGGACTGATTTGTGTTTTTATTTCCCATTCTTATCCCACCATTCCCATTAAATATACAACGGTAAAGATGAAGACCCACACAACATCAATGAAGTGCCAATAAAGGCTTGCCACATAATATTTTGGTGCATTGTATAAATCGAGTCCGCGTCTCATATTCCGAATCATCAGAGCGGTGATCCAGCAAAGTCCAAATGCGACGTGAGCCCCGTGTGTTCCAACAAGCGTATAGAAGGAAGAGCCAAGTGCAGAGCTCGTAATGGTAAATTCATACGCATGCACATAATGATAAAACTCATAAATTTCTACCCCTAAAAATCCAGCACCTAAAAGAACGGTTACACCTAACCAAAGCTGCATTTTTTTAAAGGCAAAGTTTTTCATATGATACATAGCATACACACTCGTTAAACTGCTCGTTAACAGAAGCATTGTGGCAATAAAGACAAGTGTGAGGTCAAACATTTCAGTTGTTGTTGCGCCGCCTGCATTTGAATTTTTCAGCGCCAAATAAGTGGCAAACAAAGATGCAAACAGGACCGTTTCTCCCCCAAGAAACAACCAGAACCCGACGAACTTATTCTTTCCTTCTAACGTGGCTTTCTCAGGAGAAGCCGGAAAGGTTTCCACTGTCATTTTTTGTGGTTCCATTATGCTTTCACCCCTTTGTCATCGTCATCCGTCAAATCTTCTTTGTGAATATGGTATCCATGATCATCTTTAAGAGAGCGAACGAGCATGGTCGCAAACGTGATGCCAAGACCAATGAAAATCACCGGTAGACCCCAGCTGTGTTCTTGACGATACATAAAACCAAACGCTGACACAAATAGACCGAATGAGATAATGATAGGCAAGATGGAATTATTCGGCATGTGAATATCATCGAGCGGTTCAGATGCTGTCATTCCTTTTTTACCATCCATTTTCTCAATCCATAATGGATCAAGTCCCCGCACAAGAGGCAGCTGCTTAAAGTTATATTCTGGCGGAGGTGAAGATACTGCCCATTCAAGCGTTCTTCCATCTCCCCAAGGATCGCCCGATACACGCTCCCCTTTTGCTGTCGTCCAGATGATATTAATCAGCATGATGACAACTGCTACAAACATGAACAGTGCCCCAATCGTACTCACCAAGTTCCCAAGGTCTAGACCCTGACCTGGCAAGAATGTAAAGACTCGGCGCGGCATGCCCCAAAGACCGAGAAAATGCTGGATAAAGAACGTTAAATGGAAACCGACGAAAAACAGCACAAAGCCAATTTTCCCAAGCTTCTCATTCAGTATTTTCCCAAACATCTTCGGCCACCAATAATGCACACCAGCTAAAATACCGAAGACCACACCACCGATAATGACATAGTGGAAATGCGCCACAACGAAGTACGTGTCATGGAACTGATAATCCGCTGCTGCTGCTGCAAGCATGACGCCGGTTACACCGCCAAGTAAGAATGACGGAATGAACGCAACGGAATATAGCATCGGCGTTGTAAACTTCACATTACCGCCCCATATGGTGAGCAACCAGTTAAATACTTTAATTCCAGTTGGCACCGCAATCGCCATTGTGGCTACGGCAAAGATCGCATTGGCAATTGGACCAAGTCCTGTTGTGAACATGTGATGCGCCCACACCATGAATCCAAGGAAACCAATTAATACAGTCGCAAACACCATGGACGAATAACCAAACAATCTTTTTCTTGCAAACACCGGAATGATCTCAGAGAAAATCCCAAATGCCGGCAAAATCAAGATATACACTTCTGGGTGTCCAAAAATCCAGAACAAATGCTCCCAGATGATTGTATTTCCTCCGAGCTCTGGATTAAAAAAGCTCGTATCAAACATTCGATCAAGCATCAGCATCGCAAGCCCTGCTGTCAGCGGCGGGAATGCGAATAAAATTAGTGCAGATGCCACAAACGTCGTCCAGGTAAAGAGTGGCATTCTCATATACGTCATACCTGGTGCTCTCATATTAATAATCGTTGCAAGAAAGTTGATTCCGGCAATTAGCGTACCAATACCCGCTATCTGCAACCCTAAAATATAGAAATCCATGCCGTGCCCTTCTGAATTCAGCGTGAGCGACGCATAGGCAGTCCAGCCTGCATCAGGTGCTCCGCCCATAAACCATCCAAGGTTTAAGAAAATACCTCCGAAAAAGAACAGCCAAAAACCAAGTGAATTCACAAATGGAAACGCTACGTCACGTGCACCAATTTGAATGGGTACAACCGCATTCATTAATGCAAATAAAAGCGGCATTGCTGCAAGGAAAATCATCGTTGTTCCATGCATAGTCATGACTTCATTGTAAAACCCTGCACTCACAAAATCATTTTCAGGGATGGCTAGCTGAATACGGATAATCATCGCTTCCAGGCCACCAATTAAAAAGAAAAATCCCCCTGCCACTAAATATAGTATGGCAATTTTTTTGTGGTCAACCGTCGTTAAGTAATCCCATAAGACAGCGCCAAACCCCCGCTTTTTAGCTATTGTACTCACCATGAAATCCCCCTCTTATCTCCCATTTGCCCCTTTTCATATCAATGTCTATCTTCACGCTCTAAAAACAGACTATATCTGACAGATGACTTATTCTTGGATGTAGAGACTTATTCGGGAGCTCTTAACAAAAACTTCACATAGATCGTATACCCTTTTGAATGTGCGCAACTTCAAGCTGCTCAAGGCATTTACTGTATTTTAAGACCTTTTAAATACTCGTAGAGTGCGTCTGCTTCTGAGTCATTTAGTTTAGGGTACGTCCCTGTCATCTTATTACCTGGTTTAAAGCTCTCTGGATCTTTCAGCCATGCTTTGACATTTTCTTTGTTCATGTCTTTAATTCCAGCTACTTTTGTCCGCTCTCCGAAGGTTGCAAGGTTTGGTGCAGTCCTTGCCGCCTCTGGCCGTTCATCTCCAGGCTCTACCGCATGACAGCTTAAACAGTTTTTCTCTTTAAAGAGTTTTTCACCCTCAAGGGCTAGATCTGACGTAGATGCAGGCTTCTTATAATCTGTCATCTTTTTCGTCCAGCCTAAAAACTCATCTTGAGAAAGCGTTTTAACTTTAAAGTCCATTAAAGCATGTGATGGACCACAAAGCTCTGCACATTTCCCATAGAAATATTCTCCAGCATCTTTCGTTCGTTTTGAGTCAAACGTTAAATAAAACTTGTTCTCGTTGTCTGTATTTGTATCAATTTTACCCCCAGCTGATGGAATCCAGAATGAGTGTTTCACATCAGATGCTTTCAGCTTAAAATAAACCTTTTGATCAGTTGGAACAATCAATTCCTGACTTGTCACAATCCCATAATCAGGGTATTCAAATTCCCACCAATATAAGCTGGCTCTTACATTCACTACAAGTGTCTTTTCAGGATCTCGTTTTTTCTTATCCATGGCGCTTGTATCCCCTAGCTCAAGCGTGTATGCCACAACAGGTACAACGAGAATAATGAGTAGAAGTATCGGAATCGCTGTCCACGTAATTTCGAGGTTACGGTTCCCTTCTACCTGTTTAGGAATCGTATCTTCTCCCACTTTAGAACGTTTGAATTTAATGATGACGTAAAAGAAAATGATCGATACAACAATAACGACAAGAACCATAATAAGTGTACTCAGTACCGTTAGGAAAAACTGTTTATCTGCTACTTCCCCAACTGGCTTGAGTGTTGATAAGTATGGTTCACCGCAGCCCGCCAAAACGAGCGTCAGTAAGAGAAACAGTGAATAAACACGCCATTTTCTTATCATAATTTGTCCCAACCCCTTTTGCTTGATCTCCTTTGCCTTTCGCTTTTACCTCTTATTTATAAAATCACCTTTCACCCATCCATAACCCCCGCCTCTTATAAAAGCACTTACATTTCCTCTTTTCATAAAAAAATGATGTTTTTACTCAAAATACCATCTATGTATAAACAGAAAGCCGCCTAAATAGAACTGAATATCAGGCGGCTTTCATAGTTGTAAGAAAATGTTGTGTTATAAGATATAGCCATTGTTTTGATGTGATCAAAGTGTATTTCACTCTAGAATAGTGTAATAATAATCATCGCAACGAAAAAGATCGTTAAGTAGTTTAATGAATAAACGAACATGAGTGTTGACCACTTCATGATATCTTTCATTTTAAAGCCCATAAGCCCAATGACGAGCCATCCAATGTTCAGCAATGTGCCAAGTGCGACAATCGGCCATCCTAATCCACCTAAGAAAAATGGAAGCGGAAGAAGACATGCTGTCCAAATGATGATTTGGCGTTTTGTGACTTCAAAGCCGTAAACAACTGGCAGCATTGGAATACCTGCTTTGCGGTAATCTTCCGTTTTCTTAATCGCAAGTGATAAGAAATGCGGAATTTGCCAGATGAACATAATCATAAACAGGACCCAAGCCGTTGTGTCGATGGTGCCTGTAACAGCTGTCCAGCCAATTAATGGCGGAACCGCACCAGATACACTCCCAATGACTGTATTAATGGTGTAATGACGTTTAGACCACATCGTGTATAGAACTGCATAAGTAAAGACACCGATAAATCCAATCACTGCTGATGTAACAGTTGTCATCAGAAGCATAATCAGTCCAAGTACAACAAGCAGAATACCAAATGCATACGCTTGACCTGGCTGAACTTTACCTGTCACCGTCGGTCTTGTTTTTGTTCTTTCCATTAGTATATCAATATCACGGTCAAACGCATTATTAATGGCGCATGAACCGGCAATAATAAGAGAAGAACCAATCATTGTTAACAGCACAATATCAAGATTCCCAAGGAAACTCATATCTGTAAAATAAAAAGCAAGCCACATTCCAGTAAATGTTGTAATGAAATTGGAATTGACGATGCCCATTTTAATAAGAGCAAGAAAATCTTTTAAAGCGGTTGTTTCTTCTATTTGTCCATGAATAGCTGCTTCCGCGGCTGTTTTGGAATTTGCCAATGTGTATAACCTCCCTTGCCCAAACCTTCAAACGAACGAATAAAACGTAAAATCGTTACAACTCTATCATACAAGATAAAGAGCTGTAAAAAAACATCCTATTAAATAATAAACGACAAACTTGAAGTTATTTGTGAACTTTTCGTGAATTTATTAGGATGTGCGTTTCAGAAGGCGGTGCAAAATGAAATATTCTCTCCTCTATTTCTATCAGACTGTCAAAGAAAGATCAAGCACTCTAAATCTGTAAACTTTGTGAACTAACATATCATTTTTTTGTGAACTTTGGTCATTATGAATTGCAACAGAACACGCATTTGGCTTAAACTTGAGAGCATGTGAGGTTTTCATTTAGATCAGAAGTTATTTAGAGAAGGTGAAATCATTTGATGAAATTTGCTTTAAGGTTATTGAGCGTTGTCACAACATTTGTGATGCTGATCGTTCTGATTGGCGGTGCGCTTGTGACGAAAACTGGCTCCGGTCTTGGCTGCGGCAGACAGTGGCCCCTTTGCCACGGTCGTTTCTTTCCAGAAATGAACCCTGCTTCCATTATCGAATGGAGCCACCGCATGTCAACAGGAGTTTCCACCATTCTTGTATTGGCACTGGCGGTCTTATGCTGGAAAAAAATCAGTCCAGTATTCCGTGAAACCAAGTTTTTGGTCATCATGTCCATTATATTCTTACTGCTTCAAGCACTGTTAGGGGCACTCGCCGTTGTGTTTGGTTCTAACGCACTTGTCATGGCACTGCACTTCGGTATTTCACTGATTTCTTTTGCTTCCGTTTTACTGCTGGCACTGCTTGTGTTTGAAGCCACCAGATCTGAAACAAAGCTTGTGAAGCCGCTTCATATCGGCAAAAGAATGCAGTTCCATATTTATGGGTTGATCACATATACGTATATTGTGGTGTATACGGGCGCCTATGTGAGACATACAAAATCAAGTCTTGCATGCTCTGTCTTCCCATTTTGTTCAAAAGACGGCGCACTTCCAGCGTATTTTAATCAATGGGTTCAAATGTCTCACCGAGCAGCAGCCCTTCTTTTATTCGTCTGGATATTTGTTGCGATGTTCCATGCCCTTAAACATTATAAAGAACAAAAGCAGCTGTATTATGGATGGATCATTTCAGCCATTCTGATTACACTTCAAGCGATCTCTGGTGTCATGTCTGTTTATTCTCAGCTCGCACTCGGTTATGCGCTTGCTCATTCATTCTTTATTTCTTGTTTGTTTGGGGTACTATGCTACTTCTGCTTACTCATTGCCCGGTTTAAATATGAAAATAGAGAGCCTTTCAGATAAACATACAATCCCCCTTTCATCCGAAAAGGGGGATTTCTTTTATGTTTGTTTCGCTTCTTCAAATAGCGAAATGGCCTTTTTTCGTCTTTCTTGATGATCGACTGTAGGCAGAGGATATGTATCCCCCAACACACATCCCGATTTCATTTGCTCATCTATCGGCATTTTACTCGGTTCATGAATCCATTTTTCATTCACATGCTTTAGTTCTGGTACATACCTTCTAATATATTCTCCGCTTGGATCAAATCGTTTCGACTGGGTCGTTGGGTTAAAAATACGGAAGTAAGGAACAGCATCCGTTCCGACAGAGGCTGCCCACTGAAATCCTCCAATATTCGAAGCCTCATCATAGTCGACAAGTTTTCTCGCAAAATACGCCTCGCCCATTCTCCAATCGATGAGATAATCTTTTGTCAGAAATGAAGCCGTCACCATTCTCAAACGGTTATGCATCCAGCCTTCTTCATTTAACTGTCTCATCCCAGCGTCAACGAGCGGGAAGCCTGTTTGTCCTTTACACCAAGCTTCAAAAAGTGTCTGATCATCATTCCATTTTATATGTTGAAAGGAGGAGTTGATTTCTTTTTCTTTCATCTCTGGATAATGCGCAAAGATCATATGATAAAAATCACGCCACGCTAGCTCTTTCATAAATGTTTCCTTGCCCTTATCTTCAAAAAGTTCTTCCTCATTGACCGCATGAAAGATTGTGCGAATAGAAATGGTTCCGGTTTTTAAGAACCGAGACAGCTTGCTCGTCCCAAAAACAGACGGAATATCTCGTTTCTCGTGATAATGCGTCAATCTTTCTTGAATAAAGCCGCCTAGCGTGCTCATCGCTTTGTCTGATCCAATCTGATCGAATTTCCTTGTACATTTCTTGATGATGTCCCTTAGTTTCTCATCTCCCTTTTCAGAAAGTGACTCATCACAAATCGTATGCTTGCTGCTCAGAAATGATTTGTCAACTTTTATCACAGACTGCTTCTCCTGCTTCCTCCACGCTTGATAGTATGGAGTAAACACTTGATAATGAGAACCATCCGCTTTTAAAATATCTCTCGCCCCATGCAGATGCGTATCTTGCCACTTTGACACATGAATGCCCTTTTCTTCTAAGAAACGGGTCACTTGCTCATCACGTGTTTGACCATTTCCTACTTCGTCTTCATTAAAAAAGACCGCATTGATGTCATAAGCATTCATGAGCTTTTGAAAAGCGGACAAAATATCATCATGAATGAGATGAACATACATGTGAGATTCTCTCGCTTCCTTGACGAAATTGGCCAAGTTTTGAAAGAAATGTTCGTTGTTCAAATCCAGTTCCATTTCTGTAAAAAACGGATCTAGATGATAAAAAGCAAATAATCGGTACTGATGTTTTTTTGCATATGTGATCGCTTTTGATAAGGCGATATGATCATCCAATCGCATATCTCGGCGAAACCAAATCACGACAATTTCCACTCTTTCTTCACCTCATTCTATAGTGTAATCACTCTAGCGGGCGGCTGCACATTTTAATGCGCTCAAAAAAAGACACATCGCAGGGGATGTGTCTTGGATTGTTGACAAAGGGCTAAAATGCTCTTTATTTTAGCCCTTTGTCTTCTTTTCAGCGTGATAGAAAGCCCTTGAAGTCTAGGAAGAACGAGTACTGGAGCGGAGCGAATGTGACATTCGTGAGCGCCAGCACGCAGGACTGACAAAGAATGCAAGGGTTTGTCTATACGCTGAGACACATCGCAGGGGATGTGTCTCACTCATTATTCAGGCTTTAAGACAATCAACAGATCTCCAGTTTGAATCCCTTCTCCATTCGTGACATGAATTTCATCCACGACTGCCGAGAACGGTGCTTGTACCGTCGTTTCCATTTTCATCGCTTCATTGATCATCAAATGCTCACCTTGGGAAATTTTCTGTCCTTTTTCAACAAGTACTTTGATGACAGTGCCTGGCATTGATGCCGCAATGTGATTTGGATTTGAGCGATCTGCCTTCATTTTTTCTTGAACGGAGGATTTGATGCTTTCATCCTTAATGACCACTTCACGCGGCTGTCCATTCAGTTCAAAGTAAAGCACTCTTGTAGCGTCCGGATTCGGTTCTCCAATGGACACGAGTTTGACAATGAGGGTTTTCCCTTTTTCAATTTCTACCTCAATTTCTTCACCAAGTCTCATCCCGTAGAAGAAGGTTGGTGTGTCAAGAACAGAGATATCTCCATAGCTTTCTGCTGTTTGAACAAATTCAGAAAAGACTTTCGGGTATAAAGCATATGCAATGGCATCTTGTTCTGTCAACGTCAGATCATGTGATTCTTTGAACTGCTTTTTGATCTCTTCAAAGTCCACAGGCTTCAGTTTCTCACCCGGTCTGACAGTAAGCGGCTCCTCCCCTTTTAAAATCAGCTTTTGCAGCTTTTCTGGGAATCCGCCATGAGGCTGCCCTAAATAACCTTTAAACAATTCAACAACCGAATCTGGGAAATCCAGTGTTGCTCCTTTTTCATAAACATCCTCTTCTGTCAGATCGTTTTGCACCATATAAAGTGCCATATCTCCGACCACTTTAGAAGACGGTGTCACTTTCACAATGTCACCAAACATGTCATTTACACGTCTGTACATTTCTTTTACTTCATTCCAGCGTTCGCCAAGGCCGACACCTTTCGCCTGCTGCTGCAGGTTACTATACTGACCGCCAGGCATTTCATGCTCATAAATTTCTGTATGCGGTGAATTCATTCCGCTTTCAAACTCATGGTAATATTTTCTGACGGAATCCCAATATTGAGAAAGACGTTCAACCGCTTGAACATTCATTTCTGGCTTTCTTTCATGTCCGTCTAAAGCATAATATAATGAGCTCGCACTTGGCTGTGATGTGAGACCCGCCATAGAGCTGACTGCAACATCAACAATATCAACACCTGCATCAATCGCTCTTGCATAGGTGAAGAGTCCATTTCCACTCGTATCGTGTGTATGAAGATGGATTGGAATCGTGAGCTCGTCTTTTAGAGCCGATACAAGCTCATAAGCCGCTTGCGGTTTTAATAATCCCGCCATATCTTTAATGCCTAAAATATGAGCGCCTGCGGATTCAAGCTCCTTCGCAAGAGAGACATAATATTTCAAATCATATTTCGGACGTGATGGATCAAGAATATCACCTGTATAACAAATCGCTGCCTCTGCCACTTTGCCGGATTCACGAACAGAATCAATGGCAAGCGTCATACCTTTGACCCAGTTTAGACTGTCGAAAATACGGAAAACGTCAATGCCTGCCTCTGCCGATTCCTTTACAAATGCTTTAATCACATTATCCGCATAGTTTGTATATCCGACAGCGTTTGAAGATCTTAATAGCATTTGGAACAAAGTGTTTGGCACTTCTTGACGAAGCTCTTTCAATCTTTCCCAAGGATCTTCTTTCAAGAAACGATATGCCACATCAAATGTAGCACCGCCCCACATTTCCATACTGAATAACTCTGGCCATAAGCCTGCTGTTGGCTGCGCAACTTTCTTTAAGTCGTGCGTTCTAAAGCGTGTTGCAAGCAGCGATTGATGTGCGTCTCTAAAGGTTGTATCTGTTAAGAGTACACCGCTTTGTTCTTTCACCCAATTGGCGAGTCCCTCAGGTCCATGCTTGTCTAACAATTGTTTTGTTCCAGAAGGAATCGTTTCATGGACAGCAAGTTTCGGCACATTTGGTTGATCAAAATGAGGCTTCTTATTTTCCGAAATACCAGGGAACCCATTAATGGTAACGTTACCAATATAAGTAAGCATTTTCGTTCCGCGGTCTTTTTGCTTAGGGAAGTTAAATAGCTCAGGTGTTGAATCAATAAACGATGTATCATATTCCCCTCTTAGAAACTTCTCGTGCTTTGCGACGTTTTCAAGAAACGGGATATTTGTTTTAATGCCGCGAATCCTGAATTCTTGTAAATTTCGGACCATTTTAGCCGCAGCTTGATCAAATGTAAGTGCCCAAGTTGACAGCTTGACCAACAGTGAATCGTAATAAGGTGTAATCACCGCACCTTGGAAGCTGTTCCCTGTATCAAGACGTACACCAAAACCACCGCCTGAACGGTAAGCCATGATTTTTCCTGTATCTGGCATAAAATCATTCAAAGGATCTTCTGTTGTGACCCTTGATTGAATGGCAAATCCATGTGTAAAGATATCTTCTTGTTTTGGTATCCCTACTTCTTTGCTGTGAAGGTCATGTCCTTTTGCGACAAGAATTTGGGTTTGGACGATATCGACACCTGTGATCATTTCTGTGATCGTGTGTTCCACCTGGACCCTAGGATTGACTTCAATAAAATAAAACTCGCCATTTGCCACTAGGAATTCTACAGTCCCTGCATTGATATACGATACATTCTGGGCCAGCTGAACAGCCGCTTCACAGATGTCTTCACGTAATTGATTAGAAAGAGACACACTTGGTGCAACCTCAATGACTTTTTGATGACGCCTTTGAACAGAGCAGTCACGCTCGTATAAATGAATGATATTGCCGTGATTGTCTCCAATCACCTGCACTTCAATATGTTTCGGATTTTCAATCAGCTTTTCAACATATACTTCGTCATTTCCAAAAGCCGCTTTCGCCTCTGACTTTGCACGGTCATAGGCTTCGTTCAGCTCCTCTTTTGATCTGACAATCCGCATACCTCGGCCGCCGCCTCCAAGTGAAGCTTTAATAATAAACGGGTAACCGTATTCTTCACCGAATTTTTCGACTTCTTTGACCGAATCAACTGGCCCGTCACTTCCTGGAATGACTGGAATTCCAGCTTTTTTCGCTTCATCTCTCGCTTTTACTTTATCTCCAAACATATCTAAATGTTGAGAAGTTGGGCCGATGAATTGGATGCCTTCCTCTTCGCATCGTCTTGCAAAATGAATGTTTTCAGATAAAAATCCGTATCCTGGATGAATCGCATCCACGTCATTTCGTTTTGCAATTTCGATGATCCCCTCGATATCAAGGTAGGCATCAATCGGCTTTTTCCCTTCTCCAACTAGATATGCTTCATCGGCTTTATAGCGATGATAAGAGCCCGAGTCTTCTTTGGAGTAAATGGCCACTGTACGTAAGTTGAGCTCCGTACAGGCCCTAAAGACTCTGATAGCGATTTCCCCTCTGTTTGCAACTAGAACCTTTTGAATTGTTCTCTGTGACATTCTCACTCCTCCATATCCCTTAAAATTTTATATGTACTCTATAATAAAGGAAGAAATGAAAACTGTACACTTTTGTTTTCTAAAGATTCAAAGTTTTCTGCAATCCATTTTTTTGAATCGATGGTTTGCTGATTGATTTTTTCTTTTTATAACGCTCTTTATATTCAGTAAACATGCTGATATTCAGCAATATTCCCATACATCCACTCAGTAAAATGATAGAGGATCCCCCGTAGCTGATAAACGGAAGTGTGACCCCAGTGATCGGAATGAGACCTGAAACACCGCCCAAATTAATACACGTTTGGATGGCAATCATTGAAGAAATTCCTATTGCAAGCAAACTTCCAAACGGATCTTCACACTTTCTCGCAATGTAAAAACCTTTCACGACAATAAAGCCAAGGAGAGCAAGGACAAAAAATACACCGAAAAAACCAAGCTCTTCCGAGATAATTGCCATGATAAAATCTGTATGAGGTTCTGGAAGGTATCCATACTTTTGTACACTCTCTCCGAGACCAAGCCCAAAAAAGCCGCCTGATCCAATCGCATAATATGAATTAATCAATTGATGCCCAGAAGCGCCTGCGTCTTTAAATGGATCTTGGAAACTCTCAAAACGTCCAAGACGATTCTGCGTGAAAATTTTATCCCAAAAAAGAATAATAAACGGTGTCACAACAACCATCACCGCACTAAATAATGCGAGCAGCTTGGCCAGCGTTTTACCGCTAAACCCTGAGCATAAAATCATCGCAAGGGCAATCATACCAATGATAAAAGCTGTCCCATAGTCTGGCTGCAAAATAATAAATCCGCATAGGATGGAGACAACCACAATTGGAGGTGTAACCCCTCTTAAAATATGGTCAATATAATGCTGCTTCTTTGCATAGACAGCAGCAAGATAAATGATGACAACGATCTTAACGAATTCTGCTGGCTGAAGACTAAAAGGCCCAAATTTGATCCAGCTTCTAGCATTCCCTGCAATGTGACCGCCAAAATACACATAAATGAGAGAAAACACAGATAGCAAAAGCATCACAATTTGGAATCTTTTATTTAAGAGCAGCTGATACGGAATGAGGGCTGTAAAAATCAAGATGACCGCCCCGACAATCATAAATAAAAGCTGTTTCTTGAAAAAATTATCTGGCGCAGCATCATATCTGATCACAGATGTAATCATACTTGAGCTATACACCATCACCAAGCCGAATGCGCTAATTAATATAATGGCGAACAATAATGAGTAGTCATACGATTTTAGCATTCTCTTTAACATATAATCCTCTTCCTAACGTCTATTTCTATCGCTTGATATTCTCTTCTCTTAGCTGTTCTTATTCTACTACATTTTCTCCGTTTGATCCCGTTTTACCTCTTTATATTGTTCGTCTTTCATGAGACAATCAAGTCCGTTTGGCATCAATCAAAATAAAAAGGCGGACAAAAAAACTCAAACTTATGTTGTGGAAGTTTGAGTTTTCAATCATTATTTTTTTGTGAACGCATCATGAAGTGCGGATAGTTCTCTCTCAAGTTTATCGAGTAGTTTTTTGCCTTCATGTTGATCAACTAATCCAAGCCGGACAGCGAAATCAATTTCTCTCGATAATCCGAACATTTGAGTATCTAAAACCTCTTCATAAAGAGGACATTGCGGCATCGTTAAGTTGTCCATTTGCACTTGGATCAATTTTAAAATTTTATCTGCATCCAATTTTAATAAAGCCAGTGCTTTTTGCCGATGATCGACTAAAATTTCTGACGCCAAAAGTATCCCTCCGTTCCCCAGGCGAGTACCTAATTCTTCTATTTATCATAAAGCGAAACGCCCAAAATTGCAAGCAGATTTGTACAGTTCGCTCTGTAAAAATAAAAAGAAGCCATTCGTCATTAAAAGATACTCATCTCATATTTTTCACTCATGAGTTCAAGCAGCTTAATACCCGCAATACTATTCCCTTTTTCATCCAAAGCAGGCCCAAATATACCTATCCCAAAGTCGTATGGCGCCGCCCCCATAATTCCGCCTGAAACACCACTTTTAGCAGGGATTCCGATATTGATCGCAAATTCCCCGCTCGCATTGTACATACCGCATGTGACCATAAACGTTTTACAAATTCTAGCAACATCTTTCGAAAGGATTTGCTTTCCTGTCTCCGGATGCCTGCCATCTAATGAAAAAACACACGCGATCTTCGCCAAATCCAGGCTATTCATCATGACGGCGCACTGCTTCGTATAGACATCCATCACCTCTTCTACATTCCCTTTAATGATATGATATTGCTTCATATAATAGCACATTGCGCGGTTAATCATTGATGTTTCAAATTCGGATGCAGCGGTTTCTTTGCAATATGTAATGGTGGTGTCATTGGCAAGCTCTCTAATAAAACCAAGCAGCCGGTTCAGCTGATCTTGCGGCGTTGCCCCTCTTATTAAACTTGTAACGGCAAGTGCTCCTGCATTAATCATTGGATTAAGCGGCTTATTGGGGCTTGCAGTCTCTAGTTTAATCATCGAATTAAACGGGTCGCCAGTCGGTTCTTGTCCAACATATTGAAACACTTTTTTCGGTCCTTCTTCTGAGAGCACGAGCGCCAGGGCTAATACTTTTGAAATACTTTGCAGGGTGAATCGTTTATCAACATCTCCCGCTGAGTGGCACGTATTACTCACATGATAAACAGCGACAGATAAATCCGATTGATCCGCTTTACCGAGTGCCGGAATATAGGATGCTACCTTTCCATTTTTGGCCACCTTTTTTGCCTCTTCTACAAATCGCTGAAGCTCTTCATTGTCACGACATGCCATGCCCAAAATCCTCCCTATTTTTCGTCTAATCATAGTGTGTACAAGGAGGTGCATGTTTATGAAAGTGACAAAGCGGGCGAAAACTTCTATAATTTATGTTGGAAAGGGGTTGTCTTGAACATGAGCATTATTCAAATCAAGGGGAACGTACAATACAAGATCACCATTGATCCGAGTGTATGGATTTTTGATGACCGTAAATTTTTAATGGATTCATTTTTTGAGAAAAGTGCAGCAAACGAAGAGCAGCAGCTAGATCAGGAACTCGATCAAGAGCGGGTCATAAGAGAAGGTCAAACACTTCCACCCACATTAAAAACAGAGAAAAAGTACGAAAAAGAAAGACTTGTCACAGGCAGCTTCGGGATGAAACTTGGCGACATGATAAAAAATGCAGAACCGCTCGAACAAGCGGAGACGTGTGAATTTGTCACAGAAACAGAAACAATTGCTGTTCCGCTCTCTAAGGCGATGGATAGCATTGCCCATTTCAGCCAAAATGGAAAGCCTATAACAGAAGAAGGACCAATCCACGTATATTTCGAGGATCAGTCCAACATCACTCATCCGATTAAAGGCGTCAAAGAGTTAATCATTACATAAGATGACGGGTCTGGACTATAATAAATCAGCTGCAAGCTGTGCAAGTCCAGACCTTTCTCCTTTGACAAGCTTGACATGTCCAGATATTTGCTGCCCTTTGAAACGCTCAATGACATATGTGAGCCCATTATTTAAGCTGTCTAAATAAGGGTGATCAATCTGCTCTGGGTCTCCCATCAGCACAATTTTACTTCCCTCACCAACCCGCGTTAATAATGTTTTCACTTCGTGTTTTGTTAAATTTTGCGCCTCATCGATAATGATAAATTGATCAGGGATACTTCTCCCGCGAATATACGTTAAAGCTTCCACTTGAATTGAACCGATGCCCGCTAGTATCGCATCGAGTTCACCAGGTTTTTTTGTGTTAAATAAAAATTCTAGGTTGTCATAAATCGGCTGCATCCACGGTCTGAGCTTCTCTTCTTTTTCGCCTGGCAAATACCCTAAGTCCTTACCGACAGGAACAATAGAGCGGGCCACGATGAGCTTTTTAAACATGCCGAGGTCCTCTGTCTGCATTAATCCAGCAGCAAGTGCAAGCAGTGTCTTTCCTGTTCCCGCTTTTCCGATAAGTGTCACAAGCGGAATATCGCGGCGTAAAAGTAACTCAAGCGCCATCGTTTGCTGGACATTTTTTGGGCGAATTCCCCAAATATGTTCTTGGTCATAAATAAGCCGTTTCACATGCTCTGCTTTTTGATCAAGCATCCCCAAAGCAGAACCACCCTCATTTCCCTTCATAATAACAAATTGATGAGGGTTTAATGGCGTTTGGGTGACGTCTTTTATCGGTAACTGATTTTGCTTATAAAATGTATTCAGCTGCTCAGTCGGAATATAGAGCTCGAGATAGCCGTTATCAATGTCTTCATTTTGTAGCACTCGATCGCTTAAGAAATCCTCTGCTTGCAGACCAATGGCATCCGCCTTTACTCGCACTAGGACATCTTTGCTGACCAAAATAACAGGCCGGCCATCCGGTTTTGTTTCTTCCTCTAAGCTCAAATTCTTCGCAACAGCCAAAATCCGGTTATCGTTTGTTTTTTCGATGAAAATTTCTTGAAGTTCATGGAAAGAGCGATGATTCAGCTCAATACGCAGCGTTCCTTTTGACTCCAGCGTAATTTTTTCATGCAGTTTCCCTTTCGATCTCAACCCGTCGATTAAACGTGAGACACGTCGTGCATTTTGCCCAACCTCGTCCATATATCTCTTCTTCGAGTCTACTTCTTCTAACACTACGGCCGGAATCACGACCTCGTTGTCTTCAAATGAAAAGATTGAATTCGGATCCTGTAATAACACATTTGTGTCTAATACATAAATTTTACTCAGGTCCTTCGCCTCCTGATCGGGGTTTCATTCATCCTTGTCTTTCCAAAAACGATTGTTAAAATATATGTTTTCATGAATAAAGTTAGAAGGTTAATTCAACAATAAAATAAATCATGCAGTTTGTGAAGGAGGGAATACACATGCGACTATTTTTGACGTTATTCATGGTTCAAACCATTCTTTTATTAGGCGCTTGCCAGCATCAAGAGAAGCCTTTGGCACAAGAACATCAAGACGGAAACAAGCATTTAGTAAGAGTATCAGACTCATCCAAGAAAAACACTGACAAAGCCCGCCCATCAACAGATGTGGCAAAGCACCTAGTGAATGTGACTGAGCATGTAGCAGATGTAAATGACGCAACAGCGATCGTCATCGGCAAGTATGCTGTCGTCGGCATTGATGTAAAAGATGATTTAGATAGAAGCAAAGTTGAAACCATTAAATATTCAGTCGCCAAAGCTCTGAAAAATGACCCAGAAGGTGCGAATGCTGTTGTCGTCGCTGATCCAGATACAGTGAGCCGTTTAAAGGAAATGGGCAAAGAAATACAAGCTGGCAGGCCAGTAAGCGGAATTATGGACGAACTAGCAGCTATTGTGGGCCGTGTTATGCCAGAAATGCCTCGAAATGAAATCGACCGTAACGAAATAGATCCGACAAATGATCCGAACCATCAGCTCAAACAACAAGATCAAAAGCAATTAGAAAAAAACCAAAATGATCAATCAAACCATCATATGAATCAGAAGAAATAATGAGAACGGCTTATATCTATTGTGATATAAGCATCAGATTGTTGACAAAGGGCTAAAATGAACTTTATTTTGGCTCTTTGTCTTCTTTTCAGCGTGATAGAAAACCTTTGCAGCCCTAGGAAGGACGAGCATCGGCGCGGAGTGAATTTGACATTCGTGAGCACCGAAGCGCAGGACTGACACCGAATGCGAGGGTTTGTCTACACGCTGCGGCTTATATCTCTTGTGATATAAGCCTTTTTTATGCTGATTTTAAGTGGCTCAAAAAACATGCTATAATGAAGGCATGACCAAAGTGAGGTGAAAATGATGAGAGTGAAGTGCTCATTATGTGAAAAACTTGAAACCATTAATAATGATACACTTGTTGCTAAACGGTTAAGAAATCGACCGATTCATACATATATGTGCGATGACTGCCAAGAAAGAATTAAAGTAAAGACAGAGGCACGCATCAAAACTGGCAGATTCTCTCTTTATCAAGATCCTGCGACGAAAGAGAAAAAGAAGAAAAAAGGAAAAAAAGAACAGAAGACATAAAAAAGACCTGACACAAGTTCAGGTCTTTTTTACGTACTTACTGTTCCTTCTTTTTTCGCACGATGCAGCCGTATTTTATAAATAATCAAAATGACAGCTGCCACAACCAGGCCTTCTGCGACTGGCAAGAAGATACCTAGAAATGTGAGAAACGTGCAGCCAAAAATCAAAAACAAATAAATGACAAGTGCTTTTAAAATCGGTAAACGTCTAGCAAATCCGAGTTTAAAAACAATAATCGCTAAAACAAGGATGGTGCCATATAAGAGCCACATCCCTGTTTGCGGATTTTCATCGACACGAAACAGCATCGCGAAAAAGGATAGATTCTCACTTACTTCCTGATCATTCAAAAAGATTCCCTCCCCTTATCTTTCAGGGTTCTATCTTTTTAATTCTTCATGGAATTAAGATAATCCTGCTAGCTTTTTCTTCTTCGCAGCTTTCTCACGTTCGTTTTTATCTAAAATTTTCTTTCTTAAACGGATCGATTCCGGTGTAACCTCACAGTATTCGTCTTCATTTAAGTACTCAAGAGATTCCTCAAGTGACATAATACGTGGTTTTTTCATACTAACCGTTTGATCTTTTGTCGCTGAACGTACGTTTGTTTGTTGTTTCATACGGCTCACGTTGACAACAAGATCGTTTTCACGGTTATGCTCACCAACAATCATTCCTTGGTATACTTCAACACCCGGCTCAACGAAAATCACACCGCGCTCTTCAACGCCTTGGATTCCGTAAGCAGTTGCTTTACCTGTTTCCATTGAAACAAGTACACCTTGACGGCGTCCGCCAACTTGACCAGACTGCATCGGCTGGTAGCTGTCAAACGTATGGTTCAAAATACCAAAACCACGAGTTAATGAAAGAAATTCAGTTGTATATCCGATTAAACCACGTGATGGCACTGTAAAGATCAGGCGAACTTGACCATTACCATTATTGATCATGTCAATCATTTCACCTTTTCTTGCGCCCATTGATTCCATGATAGAGCCAGTGTGCTCTTCTGGTACATCAATTTGAACGCGCTCAACAGGCTCACATCGAACACCGTCAACTTCTTTTACAATAACTTCTGGCTTCGATACTTGCAGTTCAAATCCTTCACGTCTCATATTCTCAATCAGAATGGATAAGTGAAGCTCACCGCGTCCTGATACGACCCAAGCATCAGGTGAATCCGTTGGATCTACACGAAGACTTACGTCTGTTTGAAGCTGCTGTTCTAAACGCTCTTCAATTTTACGTGACGTCACGTATTTTCCTTCACGACCTGCAAATGGGCTGTTGTTCACAACAAATGTCATTTGAAGTGTCGGCTCATCAATACGCAGGATCGGCAAAGCCTCTTGGTGTTCTACCGGGCAGACTGTTTCTCCTACGTTGATGTCTTCCATACCAGATACTGCAACAAGATCTCCAGCTTTCGCTTCATTGATTTCCACTCGTTTTAACCCTTGGAAACCAAAAATCTTCGTCACGCGGAATTGTTTTACACTGCCATCCACTTTCATTAGAGCAACTTGCTGTCCTACTTGCATCGTTCCTCTAAATACACGGCCAATTCCAATTCTTCCAACATAATCATTGTAATCAAGTAGCGCCACTTGGAATTGAAGCGGCTCTTCATGGTTGTCGACTGGGCATGGGATATGGTTGACAATCGCTTCAAACAACGATTCCATGTTTTCATCTTGCTTACTAGCATCGTTACTTGCTGTACCATTGATTGCTGATGCATATACAACTGGGAATTCAAGCTGTTCTTCTGTTGCATCCAATTCAATGAACAAGTCAATGACTTCATCGACTACTTCAGCTGGACGAGCAAAATCACGGTCAATTTTATTGACAACAACAATTGGTGTTAAGTTTTGCTCAAGTGCTTTTTTTAGCACGAATCGTGTTTGAGGCATACAACCTTCATATGCATCCACAACGAGAAGTACACCATCTACCATTTTCATGATACGCTCAACTTCACCACCGAAATCGGCGTGTCCTGGTGTATCTAAAATATTAATGCGTGTATCTTTATAATGGATCGCAGTATTTTTAGCTAAGATCGTAATACCGCGCTCTCGCTCTAAATCATTTGAATCCATGGCTCTCTCAGCGATATTTTCATTCGCACGGAAAGTACCAGCTTGATGGAGCAATTGGTCAACAAGCGTCGTTTTACCATGGTCAACGTGGGCAATAATTGCGATGTTGCGAAGGTCTTTTCGAAGTTTCACATTTTCATCTCCTAAAATAATTAGATAACTTTCATATTATATCACAATCCCCTTTAAATGCCGATCGTTTTTCTGTAAACTTATATTAACTCTAAAAAAAGGGATGGAGACAAATGAAACAAATCAAATGGCTTCTATTATTATGTGCATTACTTGCGGTTGTCAGTATGGCGTTTATTGGGGTAACTCTTGCAGAAAAAAACGTGCTGGGTATTTGTCTAAGTATTGTGTTCGCCATGATTTTCATGGGTACAGGATTTACATTAAAACGAAAATTAAACGTACAATCATAAAATTTATGAAAAGCCTTTTACATTTTACATGTAGAAGGCTTTTATTTTAGGTAAAAACAAGACCAACCACCTATGTAATCCTAATGATTCAACTAAAAAATTCATATAGTGTTGGCAAATCTAAGCAATCTGAACTCTTCCATTTTTCGACAAGAACTTTTATAGTTCTCCAAAATCAAACACAAAGTTACATTTTTCCTATTCTTCCACAAAGTTTCTCATGGTATGCTGTTCTTGCAACAAAATTTAACAGAAAAGGGAGAGAAAAGAAGCATGAAGAAGTTTTTGAGCAAATCGCTCAGCTCTGTTGTATTTTTCGCTTTAGCTATCATTTTTACTTTCACAACAGTAGCTCCTGGGCAAGCAAGTGCTGCAACTTTCAAAGGGATTCCTTTTGAGCAGCAACAAATTATTAAAGAATTATTGGAGAAAAACGAGCGTGTCATCAACATTCTCATCAATTCATTTGTTGAGGAAGACAACAACTACACATTTGATGTGAAAAAAGCTGTTGAGCTCGGTTTGACTGAAGAAGAAGCGGCGACTGCTGAGAAATTCTTAGATCGCGCAGCTGTTCTTACAATCGTTTTCAGTGAAAGCATCTCTAAAAACGAAAAAGGGAAATTGGTTTTTGATGCAGCGAAAGCTGTTGAACTTGGTCTTACTAAAGAAGAAGCAACTAAATTCGAAAAGCTTTTCAAATCAGTGATCAGAATTGCTGATCTTGCTGGTGATGCACTTGTTCTAGACAAAAAAGGAAACGTTGTAATTGATTCTAAAATCGCTAAAGGTCTTGGATTCAGCTCTACTGAATTACTTGTTTTCAACCAATTGCTTAAGAAAGTTCCTCAAGAGCAATTAAAAACATTCTATGATGCAGTTCAAATTGCTAAAGAAAAATTGAACTAAGCTCAAAAACCCCCATCCGGTTCATCCAGATGGGGGTTCTTTCTTATATCCAATAGATCAAGAGCATGATGAGATAGACGATACTAAAAACGATACTTGCCCGTAATAACAGTTTTCCATAGTAGCGCTTTTCAAGTTTTCTTTTTTCTTCTTTTTCATCTATGAACGGTATGAAATCTGTTGACTCTGCAATAGAGACTGGTTCTTTCATTTCTTCATATAGATGAAGGCATTTTTTGCATGAACGTAAGTGCTCATTCACTAATTGATTTGTTTCTTCACTCGTGTCCCCTTCTATATAAAGTGGTAATAGTTCTTCAATCAAATAACAGTTCATTTGTTGAACTCCTCACAATGTAGCTTTCGTTTCAGCTCTAATCTTGCTCGATGAAGGGTTGTCTTTACTTTAGATAAAGTCCAATTCAAAATTTCCGCTACTTCTTCATACGATAATTCCTGAATATCTCTTAAAATGAGGACTTCTCGGTAAGAATCCTTCAATTGAAAGATGGCGTTCCCATATTGCGCTTGTCGAAGCGTCTCTTTTTTCCAGGTGGCAAACGCTAAGCTCTCATCTTTATTCTGAGACATTTTTGGCAACAGAAGAACGCTTGTCTCCCCGTCTTCTTTTTCAATCACTACACGGATGCGGTCTAGATCAACGGATCGGCCGCTCCTTTCAAAAAATTCAATGGTTTTTTCCCTATATTCTTTATCGGTCAAATGCTGACCCTTTGCGCGACCATGATAAAAATAGCTGTTTAATTCACCTGTAAACGCAGAAACATTCACTTCATACTGATCGGCTGCAAACACGTAGTTATCAGAGATCGGCTGTTTAATAGTCGTTGAATATAATGTAGTGTCCGCTGGTACAAACTTTGAAGCGAATGCTTTTGCACTTGCTTCAGATAAAGGGCGATATTCTTCTGAGAAAGTATCTGTCAGTTCCGTTTTAGTAAATTGAAACATGATATGTGGAAGATTTAAGATCGGGTTCAGCATCAGCATAAAAAAGACGACAATTCCCCAAGCACCCCACTGTCTCAACTTCACCTTGTTTTGTAGTAACGCACATAACGAATGTAATGTCATAAAGCTTCCTGCGGCCGCTACTAAAATCACAATGGATTTAAACGAAGATTGCAGCTCATGCTTCGAGATAGAAGGATAAAAAATATACAGCAGCGCAGCGAAAATCAGGCCATAGAAAAACAGCAATTCTTTCCACTTCTGATGCCAAAACAAACGAAAGAATAGGTAAAGTACCAAAGCGGCAAAGCCAATCATAAGCACAATGGTCATCAAATTTCTCCATACCAGCTCCGTATCACCGCTGAGAAAGAACTTTTTGCTTTCAACTAACACAATAAATACCGTTTGACATAAAGGCAGAAGTAACACAGATAAATCAAACGCAAAAAACATGCCCCTATTTTTTAAATAAGGAAGAGAAATCACATAAAAAAGTGATGCAAGCAAGACATAACCATAGATGAGAAATTGCATGAAATCTGTCAGCACTTCAAATGTTTCGATCGTATACTGTCTAGCTAGCACTTGGTGGATCATCTCAAGTGTCATACGCCCTAGCAGAACTACTCTTAATATGATTCCAGCATAAAATACATAACTACTCTTCTTTTCTTTCCATATGGGAAGTGTAATAAAAAGGACAAATAGTCCAAGCACACACCATTGAATCATGTGGATACTGTACTCATTTAAAATAAAAAACCTTTCAAAATGGAGGGATAAATCACTAAACAAATCAAACATCGCTACACAATCCTTTACTTCAAATTAAGGCCTCGTTCGTATAGACATTTGACTTGTCAAAAAGTTTCATCAAATACAAAAAATCACTTCATTCTCATGAAGTGATGTTGTTTATTTTTTATTTCCGCTTCCTTTTATGTAATCATGCAAGATTTTTTCACAGATGGATCGATTTCCAGCAACAATGCTATTTTTCTCTAGAAATGTCAAGCGTTCGCCGTGAATATTCGAGTAAACAGCGCCTACTTCATCAAGTAACACACATCCAGCCGCATAATCCCAAGGCGCTAACCTTAACGTGACATATGCGTCGCTTCTTCCGCTTGCAATATAAGCTAGTTCAAGTGCAGCTGACCCAATCGTTCGTGTTCCTCTCACATCGCGTACGAGACGGGCAAACGGCTTAGCGTCAAAATGGGGGCTTTCAATCGCCCATGTTGGGTTAATGCCGACAATGGCTTTTTCAATGGCAACATCTTTTAAAGGCGGGAGTAAGGTATCGTTCATATACGCCCCTTCTCCTTTGACTGCATGATAGAGCTCGTCATGGATGACGTCATAAATAAGGCCGATTTTCCCCACACCATGTTCAAATATCCCAATTGAAATGGCAAAATTTCGTTTTTGATGGATAAAGTTCATGGTGCCATCAATTGGATCAATGATCCATACTATCCCGTCTAGAGAGGTCACTTCTTCCCCTTGGCCCTCTTCTCCTAAAATATGATGATCTGAAAATGTCGACTGTATCTTTTCAATAAAGAAACGTTCTGTTTCTTTATCGATGTTTGTGACAAGATCATTTGGATTTGATTTTGTTTCAATTGATAGACCTTCCTGCATGGATGCTTTAATGCGGCTACCCGCTTCTTTTACCCAAAGCTTTGCAAGTCGGTCAATTTCCACCCAGTTTGTCATCGGACTGTAAACCTCTTTTCTATGTAGTACCTATTTGTATTAGCATACTGATATTATGTACGTAAAAGCAAGAAAAAAGCAGCTTCATACAAAAACGAACCGATGAATTGGTTCGTTTTTACCTCACCTTGTTTTACCCTTGAAGCTGCTCCCATTCTTTTCTTAGGCGCTCAAGCTTTCGTTTGCTGCGTTCTACCTGGATATCATCTTTTTGCTCGATGGCTTCATGAAGCGTAGAAAGCTCATAATCAACCTCTAATCTCCACACAGCGATGCGATTCTTCTTCTCTTGTCTATACCCATGCTTCACGATTTGCTTCACTGGTCAACGCCCCTTCCAGAGAATGATTCATTCCTTGTCAGTTTTCATTGATAAAAAATACAATCGATAAGAGAAATGGTTCTTGCTTATATCGTATGAAGCGATCGCATAACCGCAACGACATTCTGAAAATTGTGTTTTTACCTATTTGTTATGTACCACAAAATCGAAGTTTTTAAACGCCGAACCAAGATCCCTGCTATCTTTCTCTTTAAAGTGCATCTTTTTTTGAGCTTGACCCAAGCTATGATAAAATATGATCAGCGAAAAGATACAGGAGGCATAACATGAGTGAAATGCGTTTTAGAGATGAAGATTTTGAAACATTCACAGTAGACGGTTTAGATGAACGTATGACCGTATTAAAAGAGAGAGTCCGTCCAAAGCTTGAAGCACTTGGTGAACATTTTGCACCGCTTCTTTCTTCTATTACAGGTGACGAAATGTTTGTCCACGTGGCAAAACATGCAAGAAGATCAGTCAACCCGCCAAATGACACTTGGGTGGCTTTCGCTAACAGTAAGCGTGGGTATAAAAAGCTCCCTCATTTTCAAATTGGGCTTTGGAAAACTCATGTATTTGTATGGTTTGCGCTCATTTATGAATCTCCAGTGAAAGGTGAATATGGGCAACTATTCGAAAAAGAGCTGGACACGATCCAAAAGAAAATACCTCAAGACTTTGTTTGGTCTAAGGATCATATGAAACCGGACGTCCTCCGCCACAGCGAACTTGATGCTGAACAGCTGAGAACACTATTTGAACGTGTTCAAACAGTCAAAAAGGCCGAACTCCTTTGCGGCATCCAGCTTCCTAGAGAAGAAGTTATTCAAATGAATAATGAAGAATTCTTATCAAAAATTGAAGATGCCTTCCGCACAGTAACTTATCTATACCGCTTTACACAAAAAGAATCTGTATAAAAAAACGAGCCAATATTGGCTCGTTTTTTACATCCGTATCATAGCTGTTTCTTCAGCCTCTATTGCACTTTTTACTGTGCGATAAGGGGAATACCCACTTCCCTTTTCAAACGCCGCACAATGCGTCTTTTCTTCTGCTTTTGATGGTACAACTTCTTTAAATCGTTTATAAGCCTCTAGTAACGCTTGTTTCGCAATTCCTGTTTCATAGGCTTTTTCAACGGCTTGAAAAAATGAAATGACCGCCATCTTTTCTTCAGTTGTCCAGTCGACGTCCATTGGATATTGATATTCCATTTACTTGTCCCTCACTTTAATCCACATTTCTTATTTGAACTTTTATTATAGCATCTGTTTGATCAGAATCCGATTGATTTTATGCTTTACATTCCGATCAGTTCATAATATAATTCTTTTGTTTTATGCAATGAAATCTGCTGTTATTGGGATAATAATAGCAGGTATTTCGATGAAGGTGGGAAAGCAATTGTCACAACATGATACACCCTTATACACTGGACTAAAAAAACATGCTTCAACCAATCCAGTCCAATTTCACATTCCAGGCCATAAAAAAGGAGCCGGAATGGATCCTGAATTTAGAGCATTCATTGGAGACAATGCATTAAGCATTGACCTTATTAATATAGAACCTCTTGATGATTTACATTCGCCTCGAGGAATGATCAAAGAAGCACAGGAGCTTGCAGCAGAAGCATTTGGTGCAGACCATACGTTTTTCTCTATACAAGGAACAAGCGGTGCGATCATGACAATGGTGATGACCGTCTGTGGCCCTGGAGACAAAATTATTGTTCCACGTAATGTCCATAAATCGATTATGTCTGCTATTGTATTTTCTGGTGCAGTACCTGTTTTTATTCACCCGGAAATTGACAAAGAGCTTGGCATCTCTCATGGCATCACGCCAGAGTCAGCTAAAAGAGCGCTGACTAAACATCCAGATGCGAAAGGGCTGCTTGTAATTAACCCAACGTATTTTGGCATTTCAGCTGATTTAAAAACCATTGTAGAGATTGCTCATTCATATGACGTACCTGTTCTTGTAGATGAGGCACATGGTGTGCATATTCATTTTCACGATGAGCTTCCATTGTCTGCGATGCAGGCGGGAGCTGATATGGCAGCAACAAGTGTGCATAAACTTGGCGGCTCTCTCACCCAAAGCTCGATTTTAAATATAAAAGAAGGGCTTGTTTCAAAGGATCGAGTACAATCTATTTTAAGCATGCTGACAACTACGTCTACTTCTTATTTGCTTTTAGCCTCCCTGGATGTCGCTAGAAAGCGATTAGCGACTGAAGGAAAGGCACTTGCAGATGAAGCCATTCGATTAGCTGAATCAGCAAGAACTCGTTTAAACGAAATTGAAGGTATTACTTGCATTGGTCAAGAAATTCTCGGTTCACCTTCTACTTACGATTATGACCCAACAAAATTAATCATCTCCATTAAAGACCTTGGACTGAATGGCCATGATGTGGAGAAATGGCTGAGAGAAAGCTACCGAATTGAAGTAGAGCTCTCTGACCTATACAACATTTTATGTATCGTAACGCCTGGCGATTGTGATGAGACGATCGATACGCTTGTAACGGCTATGGAGGAAATTGCGGCCACCTCTGCACGTCAAGGCGGCAAACAAGCCGTGACAGAAGTGTTATTGCCTGAGATCCCTTCGCTTGCGATGACGCCGCGTGACGCTTTTTACGCAACAACGGAAGTCATTCCATTTAAAGAAGCGGCTGGCCGGATCATTGCAGAATTTGTCATGGTTTATCCGCCTGGTATTCCTATTTTTATACCAGGAGAAATCATCACAGAAGAAAATATCTCCTATATCTTTAAAAATATCGAAATCGGTCTTCCTGTTCAAGGACCTGAAGATTCCACACTAGATATGATTCGTGTCATTAAAGAACAAAAAGCCATTTTATAAAAAAGAAACATGCAGCCCCAATTGGGGCTGCATGCTTTTTTATTTATTCAGAGGCTTCATCACAGCAATGACAGTGACCACATGTTCCATAAAGTGTTGTCACTTTTTCATTTTCAAATTGATCAATGGTTTCATTGCAATCTTGACAAATAATTGTACCCACTTGTACATTCCCCTTTTCTTTACTCAAAGTTTGAAAGCGTTTAATCTATTTCATATCTCTATAATATGATGTCACATTTAAGTTGTCAACGGTTAATTGTATGACACATTTAATCATTTTTTATAAAAATATGCTTTTTTCTCATCATATTGAGGAAACGTTTCAAATGTATTTTGCTTCATATCAATTCTGTAACAATTGAGTAACAATCGAAAATTGTCAAAAAGGACGTGATACACTAGAGTGACTAACAGGGAACTGGCTCCTAAAAATGTTGGTACAACCCCAAAGGATTTTGAGGTGAATAGATTGAATTTTATGAGGACCCTTCTCATTATATTCCCTATGCTCTTTGTACTTAGTTCATGCTCATTTGCGTATATCATACCGAATCAGACAGACCAGGTCAGTCATATTCAAAAGCCGAGAATTCTCTTTTTTACTGATGCAGAAAATCTTGATAAAGAAAGTCCTTATTATGACGCAGTGCTCGATTTAAAAAATGAATATCCGAAGGAAATGTCCAAGATGATTGTCAAAGAAGATCGTAAAGGCTGGAAAAATGAAGTAGACGAACTGCCGGCTATTTTACTTGTCAATAATGAAAAGGTCATTGTGAAGGTGGAAGGTAATGTCCGAAGTAAAGAGGATATCTTATCACCCATATGCCAAGCATTAGATCGAGTGAATACAAATTAACGGTTCGACTTTGCACTTATATATCCATATGAAAAAAGCCCTCAGCTCATGAGGGTTTTTCGTTTTCAGCGAGGTTTCACATACATAAAAAAACCCTCTCCATGTGGAGAGGGCTTCAGCGTGTAGACAAACCCTCGCATTCTTTGTCAGTCCTGCGTGCTGGTACTCACGAATGTCAAATTCGCTCCGCGCCAGTACTCGTCCTTCCTAGACTTCAAAGGTTTTCTATCACGCTGAAAAGAAGACAAAGGGCTAAAATCAAGTTCATTTTAGCCCTTTGTCAACAATCTGAAACCCTCTCCGTGTGGAGAGGGTTTCAACGTTCATTATTTTACGATATGGATTGGGCTTCCGATTGCTACTTCAGCCGTTTCCATTGTAATTTCACCTAAAGTTGGGTGAGCGTGAATTGTCATTGCGATATCTTCAGCTGTCACACCAGCTTCAATTGCAAGGCTAAGCTCTGAAATCATATCAGAAGCACCAACACCTGCGATTTGTGCACCGATAACTAGACCATCCTCTTTACGAGTGATCATTTTCATGAAGCCATCAGTTGCATCAAGAGAAAGTGCACGTCCGTTCGCTGCGAATGGGAATTTCGCTGCAACGATGTCGATTCCTTCTTCTTTTGCTTCTGCTTCAGTGTATCCAACAGTTGCAAGTTCTGGCTCAGAGAATACAACAGCAGGAATACCAAGGTAATCAATTTCAGCTGGCTCTCCAGCGATTGCTTCAGCAGCAATTTTACCTTCGTAAGAAGCTTTGTGTGCAAGTGGTGGTCCATCAACGATGTCACCAATTGCATAGATGTTTGAAACGCTTGTACGGCATTGTTTGTCAGTTTTGACAACTCCACGGTCTGTCAATTCAACACCAACTTGCTCAAGACCAAGCTCATCTGTGTTTGGACGACGACCAACAGTCACAAGTACGTAGTCAGCATCGACAGTTTTTTCTTCACCTTTTACTTCGAAAGTAACAGTGACACCGTCAGATTTTTCTTCAACGCCTTTTGCAAGAGCGTTTGTGTGAATTTCAACGTTTCCTTTTTTCTTCAGGTTACGTTTCACTAATGAGCTCATTTGCTTTTCAAAACCTGGAAGGATTTCGTCTCCACCTTCAAGGATGACAACTTCTGTTCCAAAGTTCGCATAAGCAGTACCAAGCTCAGTACCGATGTATCCACCACCGATGACAACTAACTTTTTAGGTACTTCTTTAAGCGCTAAAGCACCAGTTGAGTTAATCACGCGGTCTGTGTATTTAAATGTAGGCAATTCGATTGGACGAGATCCAGTTGCAAGAATTGCATTTTTAAATGTATAAGTCTGCGCTGAATTTTCATCCATGACACGTACAGAGTTGCTGTCTACGAAATAAGCTTCACCTTTGACGATGTCTACTTTATTTCCTTTTAGAAGACCTTGAACTCCACCTGTTAATTTGTTTACAACAGAAGCTTTCCACTCTTGAACTTTTGTGAAATCAACTGTTACGTTTTCAGCTTTGATACCCATGTCTTCAGAATGCTTTGCATTCTCGAAACGATGTCCAGCATTGATCAATGCTTTTGAAGGGATACAGCCGACGTTTAGACATACGCCGCCAAGTGTTCCTTTTTCAACGATTGTTACTTTTTGTCCTAGCTGTGCAGCACGAATAGCAGCTACATATCCACCAGGACCTGCACCGATGACAAGAGTATCTGTTTCGATTGGGAAATCTCCTACTACCATGAATTTACGCCTCCATTAAAATTAATTGTGGATCATTCAATAAACGCTTGATGTGGTTAAGGGCATTTTGCGCAGTAGCTCCATCAATCATACGGTGGTCAAAGCTTAGGGAAAGAGCTAAGACTGGAGCTGCAACGATTTCGCCATCACGAACAACCGCTTTTTCAGCGATACGGCCAATACCAAGGATCGCTACTTCTGGGTGATTGATGACTGGAGTAAACCATTGTCCACCAGCAGAACCGATGTTTGTGATTGTGCAAGATGCACCCTTCATTTCAGCTGGAGCCAATTTACCATCACGTGCTTTTGTTGCAAGCTCGTTGATTTCGTTAGATACTTCGAAAATCGCTTTGCGATCTGCATTTTTCACAACTGGAACAAGCAAGCCTTTTTCAGTATCAGCTGCAATTCCGATGTTGTAGTAATGCTTTTGAACAACTTCATCTGTTTTATCATCGATAGAAGTGTTAAGTACTGGGTACTTTTTCAAAGCAGAAGTTAGAGCTTTTACAACGTAAGGCAAGTAAGTTAACTTGATTCCTTGATCAGCTGCAACTTGTTTGAATTGTTTACGATGTGCAACAAGGTTTGTTACATCAACTTCATCCATTAATGTTACGTGAGGAGCTGTGTGCTTAGAGTTCACCATTGCTTTCGCGATCGCTTTGCGGATTCCGCTCATTTTCTCGCGAGTTTCTGGGAATTCTCCTTCTAGAACTGGAGCTGCTGCCGCTTTTGGAGCCGCTTCTTCTTTCGCACTTTCAGCTGCTTGAGGTGCTGCTTCTTGAGTTGCTGCAGAACCGCCATTAAGGAAGCTGTCGATATCTTCTTTTAGCACGCGGCCATTTTTACCAGTACCTGCAACTTTGTAAATTTCAACGCCTTTTTCACGCGCATATTTACGTACAGATGGCATAGCAATAACGCGTTTGTTAGGATCAGCATCTACTTGCTCTTGTGCGCCAGCACCAGTTGCTGCTGCCGCTTCTTCTTGAGCAACTTCTTTCTTTTCAGGCTCGTTACCAGCTTCAGCAGTACCTTGTACTTGAGCTTCAGTTTTCGCTTCGCCTTCTTCTTCGCTGCCTTTAAATTGAAGATTTTCGTAACCAGGTGCATCAAACGTAATGATTGTTTGTCCTACAGTTGCAACTGTTCCCTCTTCAACTTTTAATTCTAATACTTTTCCTTTAACAGGTGAAGGAATTTCTACAACTGCTTTATCATTTTGTACCTCTGCTAAAACGTCATCTTCATTGATTTCGTCGTTTGGTTTTACAAACCACTTAACGATCTCACCTTCGTGGATACCTTCTCCGATGTCCGGAAGTTTAAATTCAAATGCCACTGTTTTTCGCCTCCTAGATTATGTTAAACCCTTGTTCTGTCAACATTACACGGTCATGTAATTGATAAAGGGGAAGAGAAATAAATTCTTTTCCCCTCTGTCATTTAATTAAAATTCAAGAACTTTCTTAGCTGTTTCAAGCACGTCTTTATGGTTTGGAAGCCATACGCTCTCAGCTTGAGAGAAAGCAAATACAGTATCAGGTGCAGCTACACGAAGTACTGGTGCTTCTAGGCTAAGAATTGCTCTATCATTGATTTCAGCTACTACGTTTGCTGCAATACCAGCTTGTTTTTGTGCTTCTTGAACAACGATCGCACGGCCTGTTTTTTCAACAGAAGCGATGATTGTTTCAATATCAAGCGGGCTCACTGTACGAAGGTCAACGACCTCAGCAGAAACGCCTTCTTTTTCAAGTTCTTCAGCAGCTTTAAGTGATTCGTGAACCATTGCACCGTAAGTGATGATTGAAAGGTCAGAACCTTCACGTTTCACGTCAGCTTTACCGATTTCAATTGTGTACTCTTCTTCAGGAACTTCCTGACGGAAAGAACGATAAAGTTTCATATGCTCAAGGAATACAACCGGATCGTTGTCACGGATTGCAGAAATTAATAGTCCTTTTGCATCGTAAGGTGTTGAAGGAATAACAACCTTGATACCAGGCTGTTGTGCAATAAGACCTTCTAAGCTGTCAGCGTGAAGCTCAGGTGTGTGAACTCCTCCGCCAAATGGAGAACGGATTGTCACTGGAGAATGCCAGCGTCCACCAGAACGGTAACGCATACGAGCCATTTGTCCAGAAACAGAATCTAATACTTCGTAAACGAATCCGAAGAATTGAATTTCCATTACTGGGCGGAATTCTTGTAGTCCAAGGCCAATTGCAAGACCGCCAATACCAGATTCAGCAAGTGGAGTATCGAATACACGATCCTCACCAAACTCTTTTTGCAATCCTTCAGTCGCACGGAATACGCCGCCGTTTTTACCAACGTCTTCTCCGAAAACAAGAACGTTTTCGTCATTTTTCAGTTCTGTGCGTAACGCATCAGTGATCGCTTGAATCAATGTCATTTGCGCCATGGCTTACTTCGACTCCTTCTGTTTGTAGATTTCAAGCTGTTCAACCAAGTTAAATGGTTTCACATCGTACATGTTTTCAATCAAATCAGTGACTTTCTGCTTAGGCTGTTCGTCAGCTTCTTTGATTGCTTGTTTGATTTGTTCTTTTGCATCTTCGATAACTTTATTCTCTTCTTCTTCAGACCAAAGGCCTTTGTTTTCCAAGAATTTGCGGTAGCGTACCAATGGATCTTTTTGCTCCCACTCATTTTCATCTTCTTTTGTACGATATCTTGTTGGATCGTCACCAGCCATTGTATGTGGGCCGTAACGGAATGTAAGAGTTTCAATTAATGTTGGACCTTCACCATTTACAGCACGCTCACGAGCTTCAGCAGTCGCTGCATATACAGCTAATGCATCCATACCGTCAACTTGTACGCCTACGATACCAGCTGCAGCTGCTTTTTGTGCAATCGTTTGTGCAGCAGATTGCTTTTCAACAGGTGTAGAGATCGCATATCTGTTGTTTTGGACAACAAAAATCGCTGGCGCTTTGTAAGCCCCTGCAAAGTTAATACCTTCGTAGAAATCACCTTGTGAAGCTCCACCATCACCAGTGTAAGTGATTGCAACAGCATTTTTACCGCGCTTTTTCAAACCAAGAGCTACACCAGCAGCTTGAATGATTTGTGCACCGATAATAATTTGCGGAGAAAGTGCATTCACATCTTCAGGCATTTGGTTTCCAACAAAGTGTCCACGAGAGAACAAGAATGCTTTTGTTAGTGGAAGACCATGCCAGATTAATTGTGGTACATCACGATATCCTGGAAGAATGAAATCTTCTTTCTCAAGTGCAAAGTGAGTTGCAAGCTGAGAAGCTTCTTGTCCAGCTGTTGGCGCATAGAAGCCAAGACGTCCTTGACGGTTCAATGAAATTGAACGTTGATCTAATACACGTGTAAACACCATACGGCGCATTAATTCTTTTAATTGGTCATCTGAAAGATCTGGCATTGCCGCTTCGTTTACGACTTCGCCTTTTTCGTTTAAAATTTGGAACGTTTCAAACTGCTTTTTGATGGCATCGAATTGCTTTTTGCTATCAACAATTGCTTTTTTTGTTTTTGCAGCCATTCTAAAGTCACCTCTTCCTTTCTTTTAACAGTCAATTTGTCGTGAATCCATTTATACATACAGATATAGGATAACCCAAAATGCTCATATGACTCCTGTATATAATAGCCACAAAGATCATTGTCGAAACATTGGATGATCGCTTGCTTTTGAGTTTTTCTAACTGTATTAACGATAGTTCACAAAAAACTAATACAACTTCTGTTAACAAGGAATAGTTTACAACAAGAAAAATAGTCCGTCAATTGATTTAACGGCTTTATTTAAATAAATGTATTCGCTTTACTTTTTATGGTGACCTGTATCAATCTGTTTAATCAACAGCACAAACTGTACTAGTATAGAGTGGATCACTGTACTACAATAGCACATGTTTGTTTTTGTCGAAAAATAAAAAAAGAGCTATTTTCAGCTCTTTTGAACTTGATGGACAAAGGGCCAAAATGAACTTCATTTTAACCCTTTCTCTTCTTTTCAGTTTGACATCTTGGAAAAACGAGTAACGACACGCAGGCACTTTGGGAGTAGCAGCGATAAACAGAACTAGCAAATATGGAAGTACTGTTTTTAGCTGTTTTGTGATTCTTTCTGAGCTGTTTTGTATAAAGCTTGTTTATATTCGTTCAATTGATCTGTATATTGATTGAACTTCTTGCTTTCTTTTCTAACTTTACTATAGGAACGATTGACTGTTTTCAGTTTGGATTTCAGTTCGACGTATCCTAAGTCTTTTCTTTTTAAGGATTCATACAAGTGCTTGTCTTGTTTCAGCGCCTTTTGATACTCACGGTAAAGCTGATCATACGATGCATATCTTTTTTCAATTGATTTGACTGTTTGTTCTGCTTTGTCTTTTACTTCTGCATCTTTTATCTGTCCAGCGAATTCCTTTACAGATTGAAATTCTTTTTTCGATTGATCCATGCTGTCTTTTTCTGTTTTTAAATGTTCTTCACGCTTTTCTGCCGATGCTAATGCTTGATCAGACAAGTTTGAGACTGTTTTTGTGTGGTCTTTTGTTGTTTGAATCATTTTTTTATACAACTGCTGCTCTTTTTTTTCATAGCTTTGCAGTGCGCCTTGTTCTTTTTCAAAGGATGCTTCTTTTTCGCTCATTTTTGTCATGGCATCTTGCATCTCATAAAGCGGATTTTGACCTCCGCAGCCCGCAAGCAAGAGGGTGCATATCCCCGCTAAAGTTGCACCTGCTTTTATTCTTCTTTTCATCTGTTTCAATTACAAGGTCCCCCTTTACATCTCCACATACCACTATAATTTTTCAGGGCGGTTGTGACAAGGAAAGAGGATGGTTTTTTGAGGGGAAAGAAGATTTTTTTCATGCTCTAGGCTCATGACTATACAAATAGTGCATTCATACATAGTTTATATTACACGCTTCGCCTTCACTTATGAGAGGCCGAGTGTATTTCCAAAGGAGGTCAAAAGTATGTCTAATTATAGTCATGGAAGTATGTATGGTGGATACGGCGGTTACGGTTATGGATACGGCGGCGGTTGTTGCTATCCAAGTTATGGTGGTGGATACGGTTGCGGTTACGGTGGTGGACGTACATTCGCTTTAATCGTCGTCCTATTCATTCTATTGATCATTGTTGGCGCAGCATTCTTAGGCGGCGGTGGCTGCTGCTAATGGCTGAATAAGCCTCTGACCGGTCTCATACGACCGGTCTTCTTTATTTCATTGCATATGTTGTGTATCATTTTATATACTTTACATACAAAGGAAATAGGAGTGAAGTTTTGTGATTACCATGGATGATATCGTACGAGACGGGCATCCCGTCTTAAGACAAACAGCTGAAGCGGTCGAACTCCCGCCAACAGAAGAAGAAAAACAGCAATTAGCTGACATGATTGAATTTGTCAAAAACAGTCAGGATGCAGACATTGCTGAAAAATATGAACTTAGACCCGGTGTTGGCCTAGCAGCTCCGCAAATCAATATCAGTAAACGAATGATCGCTGTTCACTGTGAAGACGAGGGCGGAGAACTTTACAGCTATGCATTATTCAATCCTCGCATTGTTAGCCATTCAGTCAAAAGAGCTTATTTAGCTACTGGAGAAGGCTGTTTATCTGTTGATGAAGCCATCCCTGGATTCGTCCCGCGCTATGAAAAAATCAGGGTGAAAGGTACAACGCTTGAAGGTGAAGATATTGATATTCGCCTCAAAGGGTTTCCGGCCATCGTTTTTCAGCATGAAATTGACCACTTAAATGGCATTATGTTTTATGATCATATTCAAAAAGATCATCCATTCGCCGAGCCAGACAACGCGGTTGCGATCGGCAGATCATAACATAAAAACAAGACCCGTCCATCAGCGGGTCTTGTTTTTTATTCATCAATAAGGCCTAATTCATTCACAGCGTGGAATATGCCATCCTCATCTACAGGTTTGGTGACAAAGTCAGCTAATGTTTTTAATTCATTGACTGCATTCCCCATCGCAACGCCTGTTCCAACAAACGAAATCATTTCTCGATCGTTCAGCCCGTCACCGAAGGCAATTGTGTCCTTTTGATCGTACGGAAGTCTTTCAATGACTCGTTTAATTCCTTCAGCCTTTGATCCACCTTTTGGCAGGACATCCGTAGACAGCTCATGCCACCTGACGAGATCAATTTCTTCACGGAACGCTTCATATAGATGTTCCTCTTCTGCTTTACAAAATAACAGCATTTGATAAATGACGTTTTCTTTAAAGAATGACAAATCGTGCTCGGGATGCTCTGTTTTTAAAGTGCCAATCCCTTCATGGATAAATGGATGGTTGGGCACAGACGCCTTCATCGTCTTCTCTCCCATGAAAACAAGCGGATGATCATGTTGATCCGCTGTTTCATAAATTTTATCCATCAGCTCTTGCTTAAGCGGATTGCCGTAAATGACTTCTCCTTCGCACATGACATACTGACCGTTATAAGCAATAAATGAGTCAAGCCCTATTTCTTCTAAAATAGGCTGGATGAGAAAAGGCGATCGGCCAGATGCAATGAAGAGATGATGCCCTTTTTCTTTTAATAAACGAACAGCTCGCTTCGTTGATTCAGGTATTTTTTTATCATGGTCATATAAAGTACCGTCGATATCAAAGAAGATGACTTTTTTATTCATATCTCGTCTCCTGTCTCTTGTTATGTATACCCTCTCCCCTTCATCATACAGAAAGATCTTCACTGACGAAACCACTTCCTCTTAAAACGCCCATTTCCCACATATAACCATGTAACATTAAGTGGAAACATCATATAATACAAGTATATAGAGAGAACGGAACAAATGGCTGAATGAGACTCATACCGAAAGGAGGCGATCCGCGATGCTTCGTCGTCTGCGCAAGAAAATTCGAAGACAATGGAAGGACATGCTTCGTAAAAAATCGATTGCTTAAAAGGATCTTCCGCACATTTGCTGAAGGTCCTTTTTTCTCTGAGACTTTTCTTATGCGCGTTTTTTTAATATAATAGAATAAGCGAGTGTAACATACGGTATTTAAGGAGAGATTTGGATGATATATAAGGTATTTTTTCAGGCAAGTACGACTGAGGTACCTGTGAGAGAACACACAGATTCACTATACGTTGAAGCGGTTTCTGAAAGAGACGTACGCGATAAGTTGAAAAAACATAACTACAATATTGAATTCATTCAGCCTGTAGACGGTGCTTTTTTAGACTATGAACGAGAAAGTGAAAATTTTAAAGTATTGGAGCTATGAGAGGAATGAAATTTGTAAAAAACGATCAGGCGGCAGTTTTTGCACTCGGCGGATTAGGCGAGATCGGTAAAAACACGTATGGCGTTCAATTTCAAGATGAAATCATTTTGATTGATGCTGGTATTAAGTTCCCTGAAGATGAACTTCTTGGAATTGATTACGTCATCCCTGACTATACGTATTTAGTTAAAAACGAAGATAAAATCAAAGGTCTTTTTATTACTCATGGACATGAAGACCACATCGGCGGTATCCCTTATCTTCTCAAGCAAGTGAATATTCCAGTTTACGGAGGCAAACTCGCAATCGGCCTACTTCGTAACAAATTGGAAGAGCATGGTCTATTAAGACAGACCAAACTTCACATCTTTGAAGAAGAAGATACGATCAAATTTAGAAAAACAGCTGTGTCTTTCTTTAGAACGACGCACAGTATCCCAGATTCTTATGGAATTGTCGTGAAGACACCTCCTGGTAACATCGTACATACAGGAGATTTCAAGTTTGACTTTACTCCTGTTGGCGAGCCTGCCAATTTAACGAAAATGGCTGAGATCGGGAAAGAAGGCGTTCTTTGTCTTCTATCTGACAGTACAAATAGTGAAATTCCAGAATTTACGATGTCCGAAAGACGTGTAGGTGAAAGCATTGATGACATCTTCAGAAAAGTAGATGGACGTATTATCTTTGCTACATTTGCATCTAACATTCACAGACTTCAGCAAGTCATCGAGTCAGCTGTTGCCAACGGCCGAAAAGTCGCTGTGTTTGGGCGTAGCATGGAGTCTGCCATTGATATTGGACAAGAGCTCGGATATATCAAATGTCCAAAAAACACGTTCATTGAACACAATGAAATCAACCGCCTTCCAGCAAACAAAGTAACCATTCTTTGTACTGGTAGTCAGGGCGAACCGATGGCCGCTCTTTCTCGTATTGCCAACGGTACGCACCGCCAGATTTCAATTAACCCTGGAGACACTGTTGTCTTCTCGTCTTCACCGATCCCAGGTAACAATATTAGCGTAAGCCGTACCATTAACCAGCTTTATCGTGCTGGTGCTGAAGTCATTCATGGCTCACTCAATAATATTCATACCTCTGGACACGGCGGGCAGGAAGAACAAAAGCTGATGCTCCGTTTAATTAAACCAAAATTCTTCATGCCGATTCACGGTGAGTACCGCATGCAAAAAACGCATATTAAACTTGCAAATGATTGCGGAATCCCTGAGGAAAACTGCTTTATCATGGATAACGGTGAAGTTCTTGCACTGAAAGGTGACGAAGCAAGTGTCGCTGGCAAAATTCCATCAGGCAACGTGTATATCGACGGTAGCGGTATTGGTGATATCGGCAACATCGTGTTAAGAGACCGCCGCATTCTTTCAGAAGAAGGTCTTGTCATTGTTGTTGTCAGCATGGATATGAAAGAATTCAAAATTTCTGCAGGTCCTGATTTAATCTCAAGAGGTTTTGTCTACATGAGAGAATCTGGAGACCTCATTAATGACGCGCAAGATCTCATTTCAAAGCATCTTGAAAAAGTAATGGAACGTAAGACGACTCAATGGTCAGAAATTAAGAACGAGATTACTGACACTCTTGCTCCTTTCCTTTATGAAAAAACAAGACGCCGCCCAATGATCTTACCGATTATTATGGAAGTGTAATGACGTACAAGGAGACACAGCCAATTGGCTGTGTCTCTTTTTTATGCGTAATAAAAAAACCCGCATATCTGTACGATACGTGCGGGTTCAGTCATTGTTTTACGATTGAATCGGGAGATGCTGAAAACTTCTCACATCAAACAATCCTTGTGTTGTCATTTTCACATCAGGAATGACTGGCAGTGCTAAGAAGGATAATGTCAAAAACGGATTAAAGTCTAAGACAAAGCCTGTTTCCTTTAAAGCATCATGAAGTGCATGAAGGCTTTCATTGACCGTATGTGCAGGTTGATCTGATAATAAACCGGAAATCGGTAATGGAAGCGTATGAAGAACTTCTCCGTCTTTTACAACGGTCAAACCGCCCCCTGCTTCTTTTAACGTCTCAATGGCTTTGATCATATCAGCATCATTTGTTCCAACGGCAATTAAGTTATGCGAGTCATGGGCAACTGTTGTTGCAATCGCCCCCTCTTTTAAACCGAAACCGCTGACAACCCCTATCCCAATTTCAGATAGACCTTTATGGCGTTCGACAAGTACTATTTTTAATACATCTCGATCAATATCACTCGTAAATTGTCCATCGCTTCCAGAAGGAGATATTTGTTCTAATTTCGTTTCAAGCTGATTCGGTATAATGCGAATGACATTCATCTTTTGATGATCTGTTATAGACAGCGTTAGATCTTTCTCTTGAACGTCCACTGCATGTACCGATTGCATGAGCGAAGAACTTGGCGTGATCTTGTCGACACTTGGCAAATATTCTCCATGTTCAGAGACCAATTCTCCTGCAATAAAGACGCTTGTAATTCCTACCTCATGTAAGTCAGAAATGAGCATAAAGTCCGCGTCAAAGCCTGGTGCAATCGCTCCCTTTGTTTTGAGACCGAAGCACTCCGCTGCGTTTAAACTTCCCATTTGATATGCTAAAAAGGGGTCCAATCCTTCTTGTATCGACATCCGTACTTGTTCATCAATACTTCCTTGAGCCATTAAATCATCTAAATGTTTATCATCCGTACAAAAGAAAAAGCGTCTCGCATTCTTCTCATTGACAGCAGGTAATACGTTTTTCACGTTTTTAGCAACAGAGCCTTCTCTCAGCATGACATACATGCCTCTTTTGACACGTTCAAGGGCCTCTTGAGCTGTTGTCACCTCATGATCCGTTTGGACATTAGCTGTTCGGTACACATTAATTAATCGGGCCGTTAATCCTGCTAGATGGCCATCAATGAGTTTATGTTCATGTTGAGCATCAAGCAGTTTTTGAAGCATATCTTCTTCCGCTTGTTCCACTGCGACATAATCCATCACTTCGGCAAGACCAAGCACTTCTTTCTCCTGATAAAGAGGCTTTAAATCTTTTGCTTTTAGTGTAGCACCTGATCGTTCAAAGCTGACTGCCGGTACACAGGATGGCAGCATGAAATATATATTTAGAGCAGCTTTTCTCGCTTCTTCGAGCATAAAACGGATACCTGCAACACCGGATACATTGGCAATTTCATGCGGGTCTGTTACAACAGTTGTCACACCGTGAGGAACGACAGCTTTGGAAAATTCAGCAGGAGTCACCATCGAGGATTCGATATGAACGTGGCCGTCAATGAAACCGGGAACAAGCATTTGACCTGTTGCATCCAGCTCCTGTTCTCCTTCATACTCCCCAATTCCTACTATTTTTCCATTTTCAACAGCGACATCAGCGTCTATCCATTCCTGGTTAAACACGTCCATAACCTTCGCATGTTTAATCACTAGGGCTGCTTTTTTTCTCTTTGCAGCTACCTCAATTTGATGTCTGAAAAGCTCCTTATCCAACGACACTGCCTCCTCCGAGTAAACAATATAATGTTTCTTATCGTAAACGAATCTGTTTGCCCAGTCAATGACATTTAGAGAAAATCAACCATATCAAAAGATTGATTTTTATTTCTGAATAGTGATAATTGGCTGAAAAATAACCATGTTCTATTTTGCTGTTCTTTTAGAAAGTAAACGGCTCTTTTCCACTTTGTTCTCTCCCGCAATGTCCGCCCCATATGTACACTTCTAAAGCAAAAAAACACCCCTTCTCGGAGTGTTTAATAGTCGTTCTGCATTTCCCGTTTTTCAAAGCGCCCGATATCTGCCACTGCCCCAATGACAATGAGGATATCTTCTTTTTGAATCATTTCATCTGCGAGCGGTGAAACGATCACTTCTTTCCCGCGTTTAATTGCCACGATATTGATCCCGTACCTTGCACGAATGTCGAGATCTAACAAAGAGTGCCCAGCAAGTCTGCTGTTGGCTACGATTTCAATGAGGCTGTACTCATCTGACAGCTCTAAATAATCAAGCACGTTGTTAGAAATAATTTTATGTGCAATCCGTCTGCCCATGTCTCGTTCAGGATGGACAATACGGTCCGCACCAATTTTATTCAAAACCTTTTCATGGTAGTCATTTTGAGCTTTCACTGTGACCATTTTGACACCAAGTTCTTTCAGCATAATCGTTGTTAAAATACTCGCCTGAATGTTTTCACCTATCGCCACGATCACATGATCAAAATTGCGGATGCCTAGGTTTTTTAGGACAGATTCGTCCGTCGAATCACCAATCACGGCATGTGATGCAATTTTAGCATATTCGTTCACACGATCTTCATTCATATCCATGGCCATGACTTCAAGTCCTTCTTCGCTTAGCGCCTTGCAGATACTTCCGCCGAAGCGTCCAAGACCAATGACTGCATATTCCTTTTTCATGTTCAGACTCCTTTTATATCACTTACCATGCATTTTACTACGGTTTCATTAATGAATCCATATGCGACCGTATTTTTTTACGAAACGCTTCACTTAAGTAAAGGTCTGCTCCTTTTTCGATTTCACTGCGATAATGACCAGGAGGCGCAATTTCTTCGCTCTTTTTTAAAACGAGAAACGTTAAGCAGTCCTCATACACTTGATCACCTACTGTGACATCGACAAATGCTGGACGATAAGTTCCTTCATTTACACCTTCTCGTTTGTACAAATAACGAATGGCATCAAAAGGTACTTCATATAGAACACCCTCTGTTTCTCCGCCGTCTTCTACCATATCTGCTCTTGATCCATCAGGGCGCACCAATGTAAACCTTGTGGTAAAACGATCAAGTGTGCCGCCGCCGATGATTTGTTTGAAATAATGTTCCACTTTCGCAAGCTTAAACCTTGCATCATCCATACAGGACCCATAGGCAAAATAATAGAAGGAAGACGGTTTGCGCTCCCATAGTTGATATGACTTCCAGCAGCCGCTTTCAATCTCCTTTAGACTCGATGCCTTCTGCTTACATATTGTATAAGCAACGGCTGACCTTGGCCCCTGGTCTGTCATAACCTCTATTTCCTGCTGGTCATACCCTTCCTCTAGCTCATCTATCTTATGCAGCGTTTCATCACTGACCTCATACAATTCTCCATATACTGTGCTTTGTTCCGAGACAACACACACAGGGTAACCCTCACCTGTATCGTACAGTCTCCCTTTTATCCAAGCAGATGCTGCTAATGGACTGCTTTCTTTCATCAATGTCTCGTGATACTTTTCGTGCTTTAAAAGTGTCCCATACACAAATAACGTCTTTGTCTCCTTCGTCATCACACATCACATCCTCTCACCTTGCTACTATCTGCTTTTTTGATACACAGGTAAGTAAATATCAAAAGCCGTCCCTTTGCTGAGCTCGCTCTTTACATCCATTCTTCCATGGTGATCTTTTAAGATCGTCGCACAGATCGTTAAACCAAGTCCTGTACCTTCTTTTTTAGTCGAAAAGAAAGGATCATATATTTTCAGAATGTCCTCTTCGGACATTCCTTTTCCTTCATCTTGAATCGTGATTTTCCATTCATTCATCACTTTTTCTGTTGATATGTATATACTGCCGCCTTCAGGCATCGCCTCGATCGCATTTTTGATTAAGTTAATGAACAGCTGCTTCATTTGATTGGCGTCTGCTAATATCGTGCCAGCATCCTGCTTTTTAAATGGCTGTTTGAGATCAATATTTGAAAGAACGGCATTTGTCTTTAATAAGGTAATCACCTGCTCTAGCAAATCATGGAGCTGTACTTCTTGAAATTGAACCGATTGAGGTTTTGCTAAGACAAGCAGTTCACTTAAAACAAAATCAATGCGTTTAATTTCAGAAAAGATGATATCAAAATAATCGGTTCTTTCAGGATATTGCGTTTTCATCAGCTGCAAAAATCCATTGACTGAGGTGAGCGGATTTCTGACTTCATGGGCAATGCCAGCAGCTATTTGTCCTGCAACAGCCAGCTTTTGTGCCTGCATTTGCAGTTGCTGATTTGATCTTTCAAGTTCAAGCTTTGCCTGCTTTTGTTTCGTGATATCTGCAACCGTTCCAATACCTCCAGTAAACTGGTGCTGTTCATCGAAATAAAGCTTATAATGCACATCTCCCCATACCTTTTTTCCTTCTTTATGGAGAAGCTGCAGCTCCACCCGCCCCTCATCCTTATGCTCTTTGATCACAGACAACAAATGCTGAACGACATGCTCTTCTTGATCAAAGTACTGATTGTACATCGTACCTAGACACTCCTCTATGTCGTAACCCGTCATTTGTTTCCATGCTTGATTTAAAAAAATGATTTCACCTTTTTCATTGGTTTCAAAAACGATTTCTTGCAAGTTATCTGTTATTCGATTCAGCCGCTCTGTCAATTCGTGTGCTTCTTTTTCTCGTTTATTTAAATCTGATACAAGCAAATTCAACCGGTCCACATAGCCTGAGATGGTCCAAATACCGGCCAAAACAACGACTGTAAAGGCTAGATCGAGCGGCCAATTAATGTGATAGCCGCTAAGATAATAAAAGAAATCCCAGCTCAAAATTAATATAAATGCAAGAACGGATAACAGGATCCGTACTTGATATGTTTTGTTCAAATAATTCCACCTGCCGCCCTGAGATTCTTTGTCAATTGTACCATTTTCCACTTATTTTTTGAGGGAGATGCGGCATTTTTAAGGAACTTTTTTAGAAAAAATAGCCTGCTCTCAGCACAATGGGAGAGAACAGGCTATTTTTATTTACTGCTGAAGGGCTTCTTGAAGCTCTTTTAGCAGTAGTTCTGCGCCTTCAGCGCTTAATGTAATTTGACCATTTCCATACTCGTGGTTCTCAGATGTAATCTCACCAGTCATCAGGCAGACGCCCTCTGGCTGATATTTTTTCAAGACGATTTTATCTCCATCTATAAAAAATTCCATACTGTCTTTAATAGCGATATCAAGTGCTCTTCTCAATTCGATTGGCATCACTATACGCCCTAGTTCATCTACTTTTCTTACAACTCCGATAGATTTCAATTTCGTTCCCTCTTTCTTTCATTAGCTCAAGATCAATCTGTTTTTCACCAATTGATATATCGTAGACGTAAGAGATTCTTAAAAGGTTTCTCCTGCATAAAAATTTTTTTCAAAATCGAAAAACCAAAGGGAAAATTTATTGTGATTGTCAAAATGAGACTTGAATTTTACAGATTCATTTCAAGGTGATCACAAACCCCCACAAATGACCTCAACCCTCTGAACTTTTAAATGTAAAATTGTTTAAAACAGCAAAAATAGAGATTGGGTGAAAACATGTTTCAAAATGCCGAAATTGGAATTGATTTAGGAACAGCTAACATATTGGTTTACAGTAAAAATAAAGGAATTATTCTCAATGAACCATCCGTTGTGGCAGTAGATACGGAAACAAAAACTGTCCTTGCAGTGGGGTCAGAAGCAAAAGAGATGATTGGGAAAACACCTGGAAAAATTGTAGCGATCCGTCCGATGAAAGATGGTGTCATCGCTGATTATGATATGACAACCGATTTACTCAAACAAATTATGAAAAAAGCAGGAAAAAATATTGGGTTTACCTTTAGAAAGCCGACTGTGGTTGTTTGTACACCATCAGGTTCAACAGCGGTCGAACGCCGCGCGATCAGCGATGCTGTCAAAAATTGCGGGGCAAAGCATGTGCATTTAATTGAAGAACCCGTCGCAGCTGCAATCGGTGCTGATCTCCCGGTGGACGAGCCTGTTGCCAACGTCGTTGTAGACATTGGCGGAGGCACAACAGAGGTAGCGATCATTTCATTTGGCGGAGTTGTCTCTTGCCACTCGATCCGAATTGGCGGAGATCAACTGGATGAAGATATCATTACTTTTGTGAGAAAGAAATACAATTTACTGATCGGTGAACGGACAGCTGAGCAGGTAAAAATGGAAATTGGTTATGGACTCATTGAACACGAACCTGAGTCATTAGAAGTTCGTGGACGCGACCTTGTCACAGGTCTTCCAAAAACAATTACACTTGAATCAACAGAAATTCAAGGTGCTATGCGAGAATCACTTCTTCATATTTTAGAGGCGATTCGGGCTACATTAGAAGACAGCCCTCCAGAACTGAGTGGTGATATCGTAGATCGCGGCGTCATTCTAACTGGCGGTGGTGCACTATTAAACGGTATTCAAGAATGGCTCTCTCAAGAAATTGTCGTCCCAGTTCATATCGCAGCAAATCCTCTTGAATCTGTCGCAATTGGAACGGGTCGTTCATTAGAAGTAATCGACAAATTGCAAAAAACATTAAAATAATCTTCATATTCTACTTCTTTTTTCATCATTTCGATCATATCGTGATGAATGGATAAACGTGAAGGAGGAAGAACATGTTGCTTGATTTAGGTAAACGGGTCGTTGTCACAGTCATTTTAACCGGTATTATTTTAGGAGGAATGAGCCTGTCGTTTTCACATATGCCCCCTTCTAATGCACAGCCTGTGAAACAACTGAACCGCTAAAAAAGCCGCACGAAAGCGGCTTTTTTATTTTGCTTCGGGACGGCTCCCCATTTTCCTTTTCGGTCTTAAATCTGATATGATGAACATGACTAAAGGAGGGTTTTTTATGAGTTCATTCGAAAAACAACTAGATCAATATGCAAAAACCATCGTTGAAGTAGGTGTAAATGTTCAAAGTGGTCAAGAAGTGGTCGTATCTGCGTTCACTGAATCTGTAGACCTTGTCCGCCTTGTGGCAAAACACGCATATGAGCGCGGAGCGAAAAACGTACATATCCGCTGGAGTGATGGTGTTCTGACCCGTTTAAAATATGAACATGCCCCACAAGATGTGTTTGAGCAATTTCCAGAATGGGAAGCACAGATGATGGAAACCATCGCAAAACGTGGCGGTGCTTTTATTACGATCTTGTCAGAAAGCCCTGATCTTCTAAGTGGCATTGACTCGAAAAAAATTGCTTCACAGCAAAAAGCTGCAGGTTCAGCACTTCATACATATCGTCAATACGTTCAATCTGACAAAGTTGCATGGACAGTCGTCGGTGCTGCATCAAAAGATTGGGCGAAAAAGATTTTCCCTGAGCATGCAGATGAAGAAGCTGTTGCATTATTATGGGACCAAATCTTTAAAGTCGCCCGCGCTGATCAGCCAGATCCTGTTGAAGCGTGGAAAAAGCACGATGAATCACTAAATGAAAAAGTAAAAGTATTAAATGAACGTCACTACCACAAGCTGCACTATGAAGCACCAGGTACAGATTTAACGATTGAACTTCCAGAGCAGCATATTTGGGTAGGTGCTGGCAGCGTAAGTGAACGCGGCGTATCATTCATGGCCAATATGCCAACAGAAGAGGTCTTTACCGTACCTAAAAAAGATGGTGTAAACGGGACTGTCTCTAGCACTAAGCCACTTAGTTATGCAGGAAACATTATTGATGAATTTACGTTAACCTTTGAAAATGGGCGTATTGTAGATGTGAAAGCAAAAGAGGGCGAAGACATTTTAACCTCTCTCGTTGAAACAGATGAAGGCTCACATTATCTAGGTGAGGTTGCCCTTGTACCAGATGATTCACCAATTTCTAACTCAAATATCCTCTATTACAATACACTTTACGATGAAAATGCATCCAATCACCTTGCCATCGGCAGCGGTTACGCATTTAATATCGAAGGCGGTAAAGAGATGAAACGAGAGGAATTAGACGCAGCTGGTGTGAACAGCAGTATTACACACGTCGATTTCATGATTGGTTCAAAGGAAATGAATATTGATGGAATCACAAAAGATGGTAAACGCGAACCGATTTTCCGTAATGGAAATTGGGCTTTTTAAAGAAAAAAGACATCCTCATGTGGATGTCTTTTCTTTATGTTTATGCATACAGTTCTTGTAGTCTTTTTTGAATCTCTTGATCTGATAAGAACTCATCATAAGTTGTTTGTTTATCAACGATGCCATTTGGCGTCACTTCGATAATACGGTTTGCAACTGTTTCAACAAACTGATGGTCATGAGATGAGAAGAGCATAGCCCCTTTAAAGCTCATTAGACCGTTATTCAGCGCTGTGATGGACTCTAGGTCTAAATGGTTCGTCGGCTCGTCTAACAGCAAAATATTCGCTCCAGACAGCATCATTTTTGATAACATACAACGAACCTTTTCTCCACCTGATAAGACGCTTGCTTTTTTCTTCACTTCTTCCCCAGAGAAAAGCATACGGCCTAAGAAACCACGCAGGAAGCTTTCACTTTGATCATTAGGAGAATATTGACGAAGCCAATCAACAAGATCTAAATCGCTTCCTTCAAAATATTCGCTGTTGTCTTTAGGGAAAAAGGCTTGAGATGTTGTCACGCCCCATTTAAACGTCCCGCTGTCTGGCTCCATTTCACCAGCAAGGATTTTAAATAAAGTAGAGACAGCAAGCTCATTACGGCTTAAGAACGCAATTTTATCCTCACGATTCATAATAAAGCTGACGTTATCCAGTACTTTTACACCGTCAATCGTTTTTGATAGACCTTCTACTTGAAGGACATCATTTCCGATTTCACGCTCTGGCGCAAAATGAACATAAGGATATTTACGAGAAGATGGTTTAATGTCATCTAGCGAAATCTTATCAAGCAATTTTTTTCTTGATGTCGCTTGCTTCGATTTAGATGCGTTCGCACTGAACCGAGCAACGAATTCTTGAAGCTGCTTAATCTGTTCTTCTTTTTTCTTGTTGGCATCCTGGCTGAGTTTTAATGCCAGCTGGCTTGATTCATACCAGAAATCATAGTTTCCGACATACACTTGAATTTTTCCAAAGTCAAGGTCTGCAATATGCGTACATACTTTGTTTAAGAAATGACGGTCATGCGATACGACGATGACGGTATTCTCAAAGTTAATGAGGAACTCTTCCAGCCACTGGATCGCTTGTAAGTCCAAGTGGTTCGTTGGCTCATCGAGAAGGAGAACGTCAGGTTTACCGAATAGAGCTTGTGCTAACAATACTTTAACCTTTTCAGATCCGCCAAGCTCAGACATTTTCTTCGATTGCAAGCTCTCTGGAATGCCAAGACCTTTTAATAGGATCGCAGCTTCACTTTCCGCTTCCCATCCGTTTAACTCAGCAAACTCACCTTCAAGCTCTGCTGCACGAATCCCGTCTTCATCTGAGAAATCAGGTTTCATATAAATCGCATCTTTTTCCTGCATCACATCATATAGACGTTTGTGACCCATGATGACGACTTTTAACACTTCAAACTCTTCGTATTCAAAGTGGTTCTGTTTTAAAATCGCTAAACGTTCACCAGGACTCATATGAACATCGCCCGTTTGAGCTTCAATTTCTCCAGAAAGAATCTTTAAGAACGTTGATTTACCAGCTCCATTGGCACCAATTAGTCCGTAGCAGTTGCCAGGAGTGAACTTAATATTTACTTCTTCAAATAATTTACGATCAGCAAATCGCAAACTAACATTATTCACTGCAATCATTTATTAATCCTCCATCACTCATTCATCAATATGAAGTATAACATGAATAACGATTGATAGAAACGTCTCTCGCTAAGAACAAAGGCTTTTTGTCCAATATGGTATAATAAGTGGGAATGTTTTTATTGAAGGAGTTCGGGCGATTTGAGATTACTCACACTCATGGAATACTGTTTATTGATTTTCTTTATGGGCATTTATTTATCGGCGACTGGCTTTAATGCAAGAGACTTTGGCCTTTATATTGGCCTTGTCCTCATTTACACACTGGTCCATATCTTTTCAAAACGCTTTTTACAAAAGCGCGGAAAAGACAATGTGAAAATTGGATTATTCCGTTCTGTTTTGGCGATTACTGGGTCCGTTTTCGCTTCTGTTTTGGCCATTGTCATCATTGTCACGATGCTCACACCAAATTAAAAACGACCCTACATGAAGGGTCGTCCATTCAAGCACCTTTCTTACGCATTGAGAAAGGTGTATTTATTGTGTTTGTCGAATATCGCCAAATGGGAAGAAAACAAATTCTGATGTGCCGACAATCCGATCCTTTTCAATGAGTCCGAGTCCATTTCGACTGTCCATAGAATTCAGTCTGTTGTCACCCATAACAAAGTAATCGTTTTTCGGTACTTTCACTGGACCAAAATCTCCTGTTAAATGTACCTCATACTCTTTGGCATGCGCCTTGTTCTCTTTTAAATAAGGCTCATCTACTTTTTTACCATTAATGTAAAGCGTATCATCCTTCATTTCAATCGTGTCGCCTGGAAGGCCGATCAATCGTTTGACATAATGAATTTTCTGACCGTCTTTTCCATTAATAATCACGATGTCACCACGTTTGACTCCACCGAGATAGTTGATGGTTTTGTTAACAAACAGCTTTTCTCCATCATGAAGGGTTGGTTCCATTGACTCTCCTTCCACCACATACGGCTCAAAAATAAACGTACGGATGATGAGGACGAGGGCAAGTGCAATTAAAATGGCTTTGATCCATTCAAACAGAGAACTTTTCTTCTCTTTTTTGGCTTGTTTCCCATCAGATTGAATGTCATTTTCGTTTTGTTTGTTTTCTTCGTTCAAAATACTGCTTCCTCCTAAGACTTTCTGCTAAAAGACTTGAAACGCGAATTGAATAACTTTACTTTATCACATGTTATTTAAAAATTCACAAGACAACCATTCAATTAGATATTTTTTCCTAATTTGCTGATGATTAAACAAAAAGAAGCACCGCTCTTCACGATGCTTCTTTTCAAATTAAGCTTCTTGTCGGACTGGTTTTTTTAGAATTCCGAGAAGTAGCGCTGTAACAATGGCACCGATTAAGATGCTGATGATGTAAAGAACTGGATGGTTCGTTACCCAGAAAACGAATAGTCCGCCGTGCGGTGCAGGAAGCGTCACTCTAAAGAATTCTGTTAATCCACCTGCAACTGCTGCACCAATCACAGCTGAAGGAATGACGCGCAGAGGATCTGCCGCTGCAAACGGGATCGCCCCTTCCGTAATGAACGCAGCTCCCATGAAGTAACATGTAATACCTGCTTCACGGTCACGTTTAGAGAATTTGTTTCTAAAGATCGTTGTCGCTAGCGCAATTCCTAGAGGCGGCACCATTCCACCTGCCATAATCGCCGCATGCGGTGCATAGTTGCCAGCAGCAATCATCGCAAGACCAAATGTGTAGGCCGCTTTGTTAATCGGACCACCCATATCAATGGCCATCATACCAGCTAAAATAATCCCCATTAATACAAGGTTTCCAGTACCAAGTGATTCAAGCCAGTGTGTTAATCCGTCCATGACCATTTTAACAGGTGTGTTGACGATGTAATGCATGATAATCCCTGTAAAGAAAATACCGAACAATGGATAGAGCAGAACTGGTTTAATACCATCGAGCGACTGTGGTACAAAAGTGAATACTTTTTTGAGTAGCACCACAATGTAACCAGCAAGGAAACCAGCAATCAATCCGCCTAAGAATCCAGCTCCTGCTGCAGAGGCCATGAATCCGCCAACCATACCTGGTGCGAAACCTGGACGGTCTGCAATACTCATTGCGATAAATCCAGCTAATACAGCAACGATTAAGGCAAGTGCATTATCTCCGCCAATTCCTTTTAATACAGCTGCAAATGAATTGAAAGAAGGGTCTTTAGGGTCAGCTGAGTTAATTCCCCAGAAGAATGAAATCGCAACGAGGATACCGCCCCCAACAACAAACGGAAGCATGTTGCTTACACCGCTCATTAAGTGCTTATAGAATCCACTTCTTCCCTTGCCTGATGATTCATTTTCATCTTTTGAAGAACTGCCGCCTGAACCTTTATAAATCGGCGCATCTTGATTGATGGCTTTTTCGATCAATTCTTGCGGACGGCGAATTCCAGCTGTCACAGGTACTTCAATGACATGTTTGCCTTTAAAGCGTTCCATTTCCACTTGTTTATCAGCTGCCACAATAATAGCTGGCGCTTCTTCAATTTCTTTTGCTGTCAGGGCATGTTTAATTCCACTAGAGCCGTTTGTCTCAACTTTAATGTCAACGCCCATTTCTTTTGCCTTTTCTTTCAAAGCATCTGCGGCCATAAATGTATGTGCGATGCCTGTTGGACAAGCTGTCACCGCTAAAATTTTAGCAGGTTTTCCCGGTGCAGCCGGTTCCTCTTTGACTTCCTCTTCTTCTTCATCGTCTTTATCATGTGTATTGATAATTTCAATGATTTCATCTTCAGTAGCCGCTTCAAGAAGCTGCTTTCGGATCTCTTCACGCATGAGAAGTGTGGATAAACGGGAAAGTGCTTCTAAATGCGTGTTGTTTGCGCCTTCAGTTGCTGCAATCATAAAGACAAGATGACTTGGCTGTCCGTCTAATGATTCATAATCTACACCAGCTGTTGAACGACCAAATGCAATAGCAGGTTCTTTCACACTTGCTGTTTTTGCATGAGGAATCGCAATTCCTTCTCCGATTCCCGTAGAGCTTTGTTTTTCACGATTAACAACAGCTGCTTTGTAGCCTTCTTTATCATTTAATTTACCAGCTGTATCTAATACAGTGACCAGTTCTTCAATAACGGCTTCTTTTTGCTGGCTGTCTAATTGAAGCTTAATCGTATGCTTCGTGAGTAGTTCTGTAATTTTCATGATGACTCCTCCTTTAAATGCGTGTGACTTTTACTTGTGGCAATAATGTATCGACAAGCTCTTTTGTTCCAAGTTCCTCAGAAAATGCTGTAGCACTTCCTGATGTGACGCCAAGCTTAAATGATTCTTCTATGGAAAGGCCTTTAGAAACGCCAGCTAAGAATCCTGCAACGACTGAATCCCCTGCACCAACTGAGTTGATCAGCTTGCCTTTTGGAACATTAGATTGAAAGATCCCTTCCTTACTGAATAAGAGAGCGCCGTCTCCAGCCATAGACACAATGACATGTTCAGCACCTTGTTCCAACAGCTTTTTCCCATAAGGAATGGCTTCTTCTGCAGATGAAATAGTGGTTTCAAACATTTCACCTAACTCATGATGGTTTGGTTTCATTAAGAATGGTTTCAGATCTGCTGCTTTTTTTAAGGCTTCTCCAGAAATATCAAGTACTACTCTTACCCCTTGCTTCGCACATACTTCAGCAATGCGCTCATATGTGTTATGAGGCAGTGAAGAAGGAATGCTTCCTGCTAATACAACGACATCGCCTTCTGTTAATGACGTGAATTGGGATAAAAACGAATCGAACTGTGCTTCAGTAATACTTGGACCGAGCCCGTTGATTTCCGTTTCTTCGCCTGTTTTTAGTTTCACATTGATACGTGTATCTTCTGACACCTCATGAAAGGCTGTTTGTAATTGTTCGTTTTGTAAAAAGTCTTGAATATATTTGCCTGTAAAACCGCCAATGAATCCAAGTGCTTTTGATTCAACACCGTGCCGTTTTAAAAGCCTTGAGACATTGATTCCTTTACCACCTGGATATTTTTTGTCATAGGTTGAACGATTTAAACCGCCGACCGCAAAATCCTCCACGTGTACGATGTAATCAACTGATGGGTTTAAAGTAACTGTATAAATCATGTTTTCACTACCTTTATAACCGTTTTTTCATGGTAATTATCGAATGAATCCTCTTTTGCGTCGTTTGTGATAATGGTGGCTTCCTGTAAACTAGCAAAGGTTGAAAACGATATTTCGCCAAACTTTGAGGCATCTGTTAAGATGTAGGTTTTTTTCGCCTGCTTCATGGCTCTTTTTTTAATGAGCGCTTCTTCTGGATCAGGTGTTGTAAACCCTGCCTCGGGATGAATGCCGTTCGTCCCAACAAAGCTTTTGTCAAAACGGTAATTTTCCATAGCTGTCAAAGCTGCGGCTCCCACCATGGCTCCTGTTCGATGTTTCACTGATCCGCCTATCAAGTAAAAAGAAATGCCTTTTCTCATGAGTGCTTCAATGTGCATGACACCATTTGTCACCACCACGATATCTTGATCTGGATCGATAAAGTCAATCATTTGCTGTGTTGTCGTACCAGCATCTAAGTAAATACAATCGCCTTGTTTTAAAAGTGATGCAGCTGCCTCTGCAATCAATGACTTTTCATGAAGGTTTTTGGCAGATTTCTCAAACACATCTGGCTCAAGACGAATACTAGATATTTTAGCAGCTCCTCCGTGAACTCTTTTAAGAAAGCCTTTTTCTTCGAGGGCTGACAAATCTCTTCTAATTGTAGATTCAGACGCATCCGTCATAATCGTTAAGTCCTGTATTTTGATGACATCGTTTTCTTCTAAATAGTCGATAATGAGTTGATGTCTTTCTGGTGTTAGCATTGAAAACACCCCCTTTTGAAAACGTATTCATTTTGCGCGCACCTTTATTGTAATCGCTTTTTTCAACATTATCAATACAAAACAATCAAATACATTCAATAACTATCAAAATCTTTCACAATGGTCATCTTACCTTTATATGTACCATTTGTAAACTGAAAAATATGTGACATTGAGAAGAAAGTCATGATATTAGCATTTCTATCATTTTTCATTTCATTCAATTGAACGAAAAAAAGCCTTTATGCGTTTTGCATAAAGGCTTCAGGTGCGGAACAGCAGGCAACATATCTCGTTCTACCTTCTTGTCAGCACCTTGAACGTTAATTTTAGGATTATTCATATCTAAGTGATTCAATAGGATCGAGCCTCGCTGCTTTATTGGCAGGAATCAGTCCAAAAATAATACCAATGAGCATACTAAATAGGACGCCTCCACATACGATCTGCCACGATACAAGAGAAGGCCACCCTGCAAACAGTGACACAAGTGAAGCACCTCCTAAGCCAAGCGCGATTCCAAGTAACCCACCGATCAGTGTAAGGACGACAGACTCAATTAAAAACTGAACGAGTATTTGAGCCCTAGTTGCCCCAAGTGCCTTTCGAATTCCGATTTCTCTTGTTCTTTCTGTGACTGATACGAGCATAATATTCATGACACCAATGCCGCCGACAAGTAATGAGATACCAGCAATTGAGCCAATGATTGTTGTCATGACAGACGTAATCTGACCAATGCCTGCTGCAATCTCTTCCAGATTGATCATTTCGTAAGCATCGTCTGTATGGTGATTTTCATTTAATCGTGCAGCCGCACTCTTTCCTACTTCTTTCATTTGATCAGCATGTGCGACTTGAATAGACAACTTATCATATTCTTTCACACCAAATGCAGTTGTCAGCATTGCAAAAGGGACATATATTTCATTCATATCAAATGAAAACAGCCCTTCCTGTTTTGCTAAAACTCCGATCACCTCAACCGGCTGTCCATTCATCCAAATCAACTCGCCTACTGCCTTCTCTCCATTAAACAATTCTTTTTGTATCCCTTCTGAAATAACAGCTGCCCTTCTTCCGCTCCTAAAATCGATTTCACGTAAGTCCTGTCCTTCTGCTATATGTAATGAGTGTACATTCGTGTAGCCTTCATTAATCCCATTGACCGTTGCATCTATTGTTGTATCTTGAAATCTTAATTGCATGCCTTGTGCCGTGGAGGAGGCAACCTGTTTAACCCCATTCAATGCTTGAACACTTTGAATGTCTTCTTCAGTAAATGTGGCTTCAAATAACGCATTCGGATTCGCATTTAACTCCTCATCAGAGGGTGTATAGGTCATATCAATGGTATTGTTTGGCCCTGAAATTGATTCTTTCAGCATTTGCTCGCCGCCTTGACCGATGGCAACGACTGCAATCACCGAGCCAACCCCAATAATAATGCCAAGCATCGTTAAAATAGACCGCAATTTATGAGCAAGGACAGAATTCAGCGCTATTTTGATATTTTCAAAGAGTTTCATTCATTCGTCTCCTTGTATCAATCTATCTTGAGCGAGGCGTCCATCTCTTACAACGACTATCCGGTTTGTATACGCAGCTATTTCTTCTTCATGAGTAACGAGCACAACCGTTGTTCCTTCCTCATTGAGCTTTGTAAACTGTTCCATAATCGAGCCGCTCGTTTTTGAATCAAGAGCGCCTGTTGGTTCATCTGCCAAGATAAGCTCCGGCTCATTGACAATCGCACGTGCGATGGCTACTCTTTGCTTTTGACCCCCTGACAACTCGTTTGGCATATGCTTCATTCGATCTGCCAAACCAACCTTTTCAAGTGCCATTTCCGCACGTTCTTTTCTTTCCTTTTGACTGATACCAGCGTAAATCATCGGAAGTTCAACATTTCGCCTCGCATTTAATCTAGGCAGTAAATAAAATTGTTGAAAAACAAAACCAATGGATCGATTTCGAATCACTGCCAGTTCTTGATCCTTTGCTGCCGACAGCTCCATACCTTGAAAAAGGTACTGTCCGGAGGTCGGGTGGTCCAGACAGCCAATGATATTCATTAACGTTGATTTTCCAGAGCCGGACGGGCCCATAATGGACATATACTCGCCTTTACCAATGACGAGGTCCACTTCACTTAATACATCAAATGTCTCCTCAGCGACTTCGTAGCTTTTTGTCACGTTTGAAAGCTGAATCATTCAGCATTCACTTCCATTCCGTCATACATATCATCTGATGGCTCTGCAATGATTTGATCTTCTTTTGTTAAACCTTTCGTCACTTCAAGATCTTGACCTGACGTTTCACCTAATGTCACTTTTACTTTCTTCAGTGCATTCTTTTCAACAACATAAACGTATGAACCATCTTTCTCTTTTTTCACGGCTGTTTCAGGAATTGTGAGCACTTGACGCTTGTCCGTTTCAATTTCCATGATCATTTTAAAGCCTGGTTTTGCATCCGGCTTTTTCCCTTTTATTTCAATTTCGACTGGATATTGTACGGTTTGATCACTAGCAGCTGTTTCTGCTGTTGACTGGGCAGGCACAGCGCCCACTTTTTTCACTACTCCTTGCCAACTCTTTCCGCGAATGACATCAGACGTTACCTTTACTTTTTGTTTCTTTTTGACTTTCATAGCATCATACTCACTGATTAAGCCTCGTACAATCATTTTTTTCTCATTGCCAATATGGATTACCGGCTGTCTCTCTTCTAGCTTCCCTGCGCCAGCATCTTGCTCGACGGAGATGACTGTTCCTTCAATTTTGCTATGTATCGTTAAATCTTCTATTTGTGCCTTTACTTTTTCTTGGTTAAGCTCCGCTTGTTTTTGCTCTAATTCAGCGGCTTTGAGTTCGAGTTCAAGCTGATCTCGCTCGTTTTTCGAATCAGAGCCCGCCTTTTTTCCCTGATTTTCATCTAATGAATTGAGTCTATTTTGTAATTGTTCAAGCTTTAGTGTACTTGATTCAGCCGCAAGTGCTTGCTGCTGTTCTTCAAGCTCCAGTTCCTTATTTTCATATGTAAGGAGCGGTGTCCCAGCTTTCACCTTTTCTCCTTCTTTCACAGCGATATGATTCAGGCTTCCCTTCTCCTCTTCTGTATAAATAAATTGCTCCTCCGAGAATGAAAGTGTTCCAGGCGTCATCACCTTAGAGGTTATTTCTTTTGGTGTGAGTTTAACTGTTTTAAATGCTGCCGTAGACACAGGTTTTGATTGGTTTTTTGCAATGTTAAATCCAATAAATAAACCAATCACAATAATCAAAATGGATCCGATGATGATTTTCTTTCTCATAAAAACATTCTACCCCCAGCTTACTGCATGTTGATGGTGATCGTAGTTCCTACATATTGAAAAATTAAAGATAATACATAAAAGACACTCACAATAATCCAAGATATTCTTGGCGAAATGCGGCCGACCTTGATCAATAAAAAGCCTGTTAAAACAAGATTCCAGATCACAAAAAGGTCAATATTTCCTAACACAGCATGCCATGAACCAGACATTCGAATGAATGCGTTTAATGAGGTAATAGTGATATCTTTTGGCACATGAAAAATGATGATCGCTAAATGAGAAATGATCGTACCAATGATCGTAATAGGTGTGATATAAAGTACACCTGAAAATAGCTGCTGAAACGTTGCATCACCTTTTGCTAAAAAGACGATGAACTTGTATACGGCAGTATTAATGACAATCCCAATGACCAAACCAATGAGCGTTATCACATAAACGAAAGGGATTGGTAAAATTAAATCTGCCCACATTCCTTCATTCACTAGCTGAGACAAATAAGTGACAACAACTGTTAATACAAGCACACATGATAAAGGCCACCAAACGAATGGATGTTCCCACACTCTTTTCAAATGCTCTGATGGTCTTATGCTTACTCCTATCATTGTCGGTTTTGGCGTTGTTTCTTTCATCAAATGTCATCCTCTCCATGTGCTGTAAGTATGGAAACGTTTTTTCATACTCTTGTTGTTTCTATTTTATCAAAAGATTGCCAATAAGTGATAGATCATTTGATTTTCTTATTTTCATAGTGATAGGATTGAATCTATTATTCTATTTTCATGAACGACATCCTTCAAATGATACCTTGATCCGACCATATTCATATGAAAAAATCATGATTTTACTGACTGAAAAACATTTTATGAAGTAAACAACATGTCTTTCGGAATAAATATCCTTTTCCTTTGGATTCAGATGGTCTCAGTTAGACACAACAATTTTTTGTTAAAATATTCCTAGTAATTTCAATGAATCCCGGCTTTATAGGACTATGTTTAGCGCCTTTTATAGAACAGATGAGCCTTTAGTAACAATACTTTCATATTAAAAAAATAAAAATAAAAGGATTTTACTTGATCAAATGTTATTTTTTCATATAATGTAAAATAGAGGTAGGTTAAATGATAGTGGAAATGGAGTCAAGTGAATGTTAAGAGAAAAATTGAAACTGCAATTGATTTTACTTTATGAAAAGGAACAAGAAGCATGGCAATACTTTCGAAAGGAAAGAGAACTGATTTATCATGAGCTTAAATTACTTGATATGAAAGAGAGCAGACCTTCTAATGACAAAATATACTACGCAGCAAGGTGTGTAGATATTATTAAAGAAAAAAAGGGAAGCATCGTGAGCACAAAAGAACTAAAAGAACAGCTTCAAGCACGAACAGATTTCAATGTGAGACGAATCAGCGAATTGTATGATCTCATTCAACAGCTCGATCCTCACATTTCTAAAGCACGCCGGGGATGTTTTATTTACGAAGATCATACCCAAGTACCTCTACAATCTTTTCACACATAAAAAAATTGGTTACAGCCGCTGGCCATAACCAAATCCTCTAATATCTATTATCCACCACTTACAGGAGGAATGAGTGCAACAGTGTCCCCGCTACGCACTTCAGCATTTCCCCTCGTATATATTTCGTTGACTGCAACCATCACGTTTTGTGCAGTATCAACACCATATACCTCCTGTAATTCTATTTTAATCTCATCAACCGTTGTTTGATCTTTTTGAATGATGATTTGTTGTTTACCGGCCTTCTCAGCAAGGCCGGCGAACAATAATACGCTAATCATGCCGCTTCCCTTCTTTCTCGTTAAGTTGGAGAGTACTAGGTTTTCCTTCCGGGTATGAAACGGTTTCAAGCTGATCACCTATCCAAGCCTCTCCATCTTCCCAGTATTCCTTTTTCCAAATAGGAACTATTTCCTTTATTCGTTCAATCGCATATTCATTCGCTTCGTATGCAGCTTTCCGATGAGGTGATGAAACAGCTATTGCCACTGCAATGTCACATATCTCAAGAGTGCCAATACGATGCACAATAGCAGCTTCTGTATCGGGCCAGCGTTTTTTAATTTCTTGTCCAATTTGACTCAACATTTTTTCCGCCATTGGTATGTATGCTTCATATGTTAAACGCAGCGTTTTTTTGCCATTTGTCCATTCTCTTACCGTGCCTATGAATGTCGTAATGGCTCCCGCTTTGCGTCTTGTGACATGCTGAATCAATTCATTCACATCAATTGGCTCTTTTGTGATGTTAAAAAGTTCATTCATACGAGGCTTCCCCCTTCAATAAATTAAAAGCAAATGTGATCCCGCGCTTGTCAAATGCTGAAAACACAGGAAACGGGTATTTCTCAGTGAATTGTATTTCTTTATTGAAATAAATGGCTGCTTGTATATGAGAAAGTGTTGAAAGATCAATGAGTTCCTGTTCGTCTTTGACACACAGGATTTTGCGGTAAGGCGCCTGTTTGTATCCTTCGATCAAGACGGCATCTAAAGGAAGATGCTGACACATATTGAGTAGTTGTGCGAATGTCATGTGCCGTATGAAAAAGTGACATTCACCTTCTCCCTCCACACCTGCGGCAAATGCACCCGCTTGAACATATCGATCCGTATCTTTTTGTTTGAACAGACGGTCTGGTTTTCCGCCATGTCCATGATGTTTAAAGCAGCATAGCTTCAGTTCTTCTTTATCCGACAGCTGACATAATTTTTCGATCAGCGTCGTTTTACCACTATTTTGATAGCCCACGACTTGTAGAATGTTTAATTTGTCATCCAACATGGAGCACCGCCTTCGTGGTGAAATAGCAGAACGCTGACCTGGTCACCTGTACTAAACCCTCTTGTTCCTCCGGGCAAAACAATGAAACAATCAGCATGAGCAATAGATGTCACCGCACTAGATTTATCAAGACCTGTTGGCGTCACACTCAGCTGGCTGCCAGCGAAATCAAGTGATGCTCTAACAAATCGTGTGAACGGATTGGCTTTTGGAAAATCATGTGTCAGCTTCGCCTCAGCAAAAACGGGAAATGGATTTTCTTTCAAACACCATTTATAAATGATCGGTTTGACAAATAGTTCAAAGCCAACAAAACAGGCAGCCGGATTTCCTGACAGCCCATAAAGCAATTGACCATTTGGCAACGCAGCAACGGTCGTCACACTTCCAGGTCTCATGGCGACTTTATTAAACAACACATCTGCACCAAGTTTTTCATAAATAGCAGGTAAAAAGTCAAAATCACCTACCGATACACCACCTGTTGTGATGAGCATATCAACTTTGCTTAAGGCTGCTTTTACGGCTGCATAGCTTTGATCAAAATCATCGGATACACCGCCTAAATCAAGCGGTTCTCCTCCAGCTTCAAGAACCTGGGCGTACACCATACTTAGGTTACTATTTCTAATTTTACCGTCCACCATGGCATCACTTACTTGTAGGAGCTCGGTACCTGTTGAGATGATACCGATCACCGGTTTTTTGGCGACTGGCACAACCGCATATCCGAACGTTGCCAATATCGCCGTCACGCCTGGGGTAACTTTTGAGCCTTTTTTGATCATGACGTTCCCTTTGAGGGTCTCTTCTCCTTGCCGAGAAATATTGTCACCCTTTTTCAGAGGTCTTTTAAGTGACATCATTGATTTACCGTCTTTTTCAAACGTTTTCGTCAATTCGAGCATGATCACAACATTTGCTCCTTTTGGAATCTTCGCTCCTGTCATGATGCGAATCGCTTGAAAAGGGCCGATCGTTTTTGCAGAAACAATACCTGCCCCTATATGATCAATGACCTCAAATTCAACCGGATGCTCGCTCGATGCATCTTTTGTATCTTCTGCCCGAAGTGCAAAACCATCATACGGAGAACGATCAAAGGCAGGAACATCGTGGTCTGCTAAAATATCCTCTGCAATATATCTTCCAAGGCTATTCTTTAAAGGAACCCATTCGACTTGTCCATGTTTTTGAAATTGGTGGACTTTCTTTACTGCCTCTTCTACTGGAATTGGCTGTCGTCTTTCCATCACTTCTCACTCCTATATGCCTAGCAGTCTTGCTAGTAATGAATTGGCTACTTTTTCATCATTTGTCCCATGGATTAATACACGTCCTCCTTTAAAACAAACGATACGGTGTCTTTCATAGCGTATATGAATTAAAAAATCGTTCACTTCCACCTCACAAATAGAGGACAGACGCTCTTTTACATGCTGAAATGAAAGGTTTTCTAAATCCTTCGATATGATTTGAACGGTGTCACGTCCGCAAAGAACCGCTGTTTTTTTGCGCTGTTCCTGTAAATATGGATACGTTCTATTTGTGCCGCAAGAAGGACAGCTCTCCTGCTTCGTACGAGATACATCCATTTTAAACGAAGACGACTGCCACAAATCAAACGTGACAAACTTTCGCTCCATTTGCTCTTCATGCCCTGTTAAATATTTTAATGCCTCTGTTTGCTGATAAGCCGACACCATTTGGACAGCAGGAGAAATAATACCAGCTGTATCACATGTCAAACCCCCAACAGGCACTGAGGTAAATACACATGATAAGCAAGGTGTTTTGCCCGGCAAAATGGTCATATACATTCCCTGACTGCTCACACAGGCACCGTAAATCCAAGGCGTATTTGTTTCTAAGGATAAGTCATTCATCACCATTCTTGTCTCAAAATTATCAGTCGCATCAATGACGATATCTGCCTTTCGGAATAAAGGTCTTAACAGCTCTACTCCTGCATCTTCAATAAGAGCGTGAATGGTCACTTCATGATTGATCTCTTGGAGACGTTTTTTAGCTGCTGCCGCTTTTGGCACATGCATCTTTGCATCGTGTTCAGTGTACAGCTGCTGCCGCTGTAAATTTGAGAATTCCACATAATCACGATCTACAATCGTCAAAGTACCAATTCCTGAACGGACAAGCCCTTCAGCAGACGCTGTTCCAAGTGCACCAGCTCCAACAATAAGGACATGACTTTCGGCAAGCGCAGACTGCCCTTTTTCCCCTACCGGAGGGAACAAGATTTGCCTTGAATATCGCTCGTTCAATATTGTTCTCTCCTCCTCGTTTTTATGTATCATATCATACCGTTTTCAGGTAAATCGCTTCTTTTATTGATATTGTGAAATTCATTTGGTGCCACGTTCAGTTCGTCGGCTGGAACAACCTGGACGTGAAGTTTTTGTAATAAGTCTTTAATAGCTAATTGATTCTCTTTTAAGCACGCAGAAATAAACGGAAGACTGCGGCGGTGATAAAGCGCAAATAACGGCTGTAATCTTTCCTGCACCATCGGGACCACAGCATCTACATGCTCATGGCAATAAGAAGATAAAGCGACGGCTGTCTCTTTTCGTATGAATGGCATATCACATGCCGTCACTAAGTACCACTCTGCTTCTTGCTTTTGCATAGCGGTATATATGCCTGCAAGCGGGCCATACCCACGCACCTGTTCATCATCTAACCAAACAGCTTGTTCCCCTCTTGCTTTGAAAAAAGGCAGAAGCTTCGGGTGACTGATGATGATGGTTTCCCCTTTCAAAAGTTGCTCTTTCACATGTTCATATAGTGGTTTCCCCTGATAGACATGACTTGCCTTTGGCTCTCCAAAACGCCTAGAAGCACCTCCGGCTAGTATCACATTCACTATTCTCATAAATCTCATCCCCTTTGATATGGTTGTTCTAATCGCACTCATTTCGCATACTTTATTGATAACATGAATAAGGAGGGTCTACCTATGAACCGGCGCCATGCTTCTCCCCTATTCCATGATCTGTCTCAAGAAAATCTATTTTTAAAAGCTGAAACGGCCAAATATCAACAGATGATTTCAGATTTACAGTCCACGTATACCTATGCTAAAAACAAGAAGCTATCTCAAGAATATCATGAGATGAAAAAGGATTTCACTCAATTAAAACAACAATTGGATGAAATGACCATTGACCAAGACGAAGCATCATCTAAAATACAGGATCTCTCTTATAGCAAATCGGAATTATTACATAAAATCGTCCTTCTTCATGAAATGCTGCAAAAGGAAACCTATCATAGACGAAAAGAAACAGAGGAAAAGCACCGATTGCATTTGAAGGTTGTAAAATATAAGGAAATGTCTCAGCAACTACAGGAGCGATTACTAGACCAAGATAAACAGCTTGCAAAAGAGGAGAAAAAAGGAAATACTTTATCCGTTGTGATTGAAAAACTGCAGCAAACTCTAGGCGATAAAAACGCAGAGCTTCATTTATTACAAGAAGGCGTGCGGCATCTACAGGAGCGTTTTTATGAAACACAAGAAAAATTACTGCAAATCGAAAAAGCAAAAGAAGCCATTTTTTATGAAACACTCACGAGCTACCAAAAACAGTTAGCCGAAAGCGAGGAATGGATCGCTTCTCATTTTGCTGATATCGACCAGTCAGCCCAAACAAATGCCGAGCCGTTCTCACAAGAACCTATTTTGCAAACAACCGAAGAAATAGGACCGATTTTGAAGAAACTAAACGAACAAGTAGAAACGCTCCAGGCAAAAGTCGATGCTGTGCAGCGGAGTGGAGAGGTCATGACAGTGAAGATCGATGGATTTAAAAAACAGCGCGACAACATGCCCAAAGAACGAAAGATTGTCTATACAGTTGATCAAAAAAAGTGATCCGTTCATCACGTACGCAAGAAAAAACTGCTGGCATTTACGCCCAGCAGTTTCTTTTTTATTTATTCGTCTTCTGTTTGAATGTCGCCTTCTAAAATATACTGTCCGCGATAAGGTTTCTTCACTTCTGGGTACATTTTAATTAAGCTTTGCATAAACGTTGTCATATTTGGAATTTCAAGACCGCTCTCTTTTTCAATCTCTTTTTGAAGTTCAGAGCTTTTAATCGCAGCATTATGACGCTTTAATGTTTTGATTGCAGCTTCACGAAGCTTAGCTGCCTTTGATCCAGGTCTAGCTGTGCCTCTTCTGCGTCTTGTAGATCCTTCAGGAATACCTACAGGTGCACCATTTAGCTGACCTGTTCCTAAAGATGATGTAACGTTTGACTGCGTTTGCGCAGGCTGATTGTAGCTTCTCATTTCTTGTGCAGCCAACTCAGCTAATACAGGCAGTGAATCTGTTTTTCTCTCTGTACGCACTTCTTTTTTTGTATCTGTGACGAGACCTGTACCTTGACGGTCTAATTCTCTTAGTTTTGCGTAAATCGCATCTCGTTCAATTTGATATTCACGGATGACCTTTACTTCTGCTTCGTTTAATTGTTCCAATCGTAAACGTAACGCTTCCCTCTCATTAAACAATGGATTTCCCCCTCATCATATAAAAAATATTCTATAGTAAATATTAGATTAGAAAACTAATTTTATCAACTATTTTTTTATCATTTTACAGTTTGCTATCAGATAGGTATTTCCAACTAAAATTTTGCCAAAGAAGAAAAATCGGCACCCATTTCATTGCCACTATAGGCTTTTGACCACCTTTAAAATATTGTAAAAATTTTGAATAAATGCTTATACTACTTGATTTATATAGTTATTTACCAAACTGAAATTTCTTTTGTGCAAAAACGTTCTGAATAGTAAAAAGTTAAAATCTTTACATTTTCATTTCAAAACGAAAATGTAAATAGGTCATAATACCTTTTTGTTTCAGGAAATTTTTTTAATGAAATCCCTCATTTTCTCTTTTCTTAGGCATTCCACCTACAATCATATTCATCCAGTGCAATATGTCTCCTATTTTTCCCCATGAAAAAACCCCCATGAATGGGGGGAAAGCCTATTCTGCAGCCTTTTCAGACTCAGAAAGAACTCGATTGACACGTTTTTCAAGCATTTTCATACCGCTGCCGCCAGCTTGGAAGTGGCGTAAAGCACCTGTTTTATCGAATACATAGTAAGCTGGTACATATTCGTTCTCAAATGCTTCTGTTAATTTATGGTCGCTGTCTACAAAGATTGGCTGTGTGATTTCATGCTCATTTGCAACCTCTTTGATTTTTTCTAGATCTAGGTCATCCTCTGAACGTGGCATATGAACTGCGATCACGTTTAGTTGATCCTTGTATTCATCACGGAATTGGTTCACTTGCGGCATCGCCTCTTTACAAAGGTGACAGCTAACTGACCAGAAGTGGATCAATGTTGGTTTATCACCAATTAATTCTTCTCTTGTTACTTCTCCATTTAACCATTCTTTTGCACCAGTTAGTTCTGGCATTGGTTGACGTAATTTCATTTTGAAGCGCCTCCATCCATTGTATGTCTCGAAACAAAAAGGTCTAACATCAGTTAGACCCCAGCATGTAGACAAACCCTCGCATTCTTTGTCAGTCCTGCGTGCTGATGCTCACAAATGTCACATTCGCTTCGCGCCAGTACTCGTCCTTCCTAGGGCTGCAAAGGTTTTCTATCACGCTGAAAAGAAGACAAAGGGCTAAAATCAAGTTCATTTTAGCCCTTTGTCAACAATCTGAAGGTCTAACATCAGTTAGACTGTTTCTTCAACTATCAATTAAAGTGTTTTTTGACCAGGCTTCCAGTTCGCTGGGCAAAGTCCACCAGTTTGTAATGCTTGAAGAACACGTAGTGTCTCATCTACATCACGACCGATATTGTTGTGGAATACTGTTTGATATTGAAGTTCGCCTTCTGGGTTAATGATGAATAGACCACGAAGTGCAATTCCTTCTTCTTCAATTAAAACACCGTATTCTCTAGATACTGTGTGGTTTGTGTCAGCAGCTAGTGGGTATTTTAATTCTCCAAGACCATTGTCTTTACGATCTGTGTTGATCCAAGCAAGATGTGTATGGATTGTATCAGTAGATACACCGATGATTTCTGCATCTAAATCTTCAAACTCATCATAACGATCGCTCATTGCTGTAATTTCAGTTGGACAAACAAAAGTGAAATCCATTGGATAGAAGAAAAGAACTGTCCATTTGTCATTCTTGATGTTTTCCTCTAAACTCACTTTACCAAATTCCTTATTAGCAAGTACTGCTTCCATTTCAAAACGTGGAGCTTGTTTTCCTACAAAACGCTCTGCCATATGTAAATCCCTCCAAAAATAATATCTTTATACAGACTTCTTAGCTGTATATAAAATGAGAATCAATAGGTTAAATTCTCATTTAGTTAATAACTTCACAAATATAATTATAATACTTAAGCGATTTTTAGTCAATATTAATTAATAATAAATTTAATTAACGATTTGTCACAATCTCTCGCTCCAACTATTAAAAGTTTAACATGACTTGCATAAGGGAACAAATGATTAGCTTCTCATTTCGCACATACATAGAAAGGTTTTGAAGATCATGAAAGCACTTGAACAAGTAGATTGGGTTTCCATCATCATGAATATCAGTATGATTTTGCTAAAACTCATTGCTATTTTTGTGATTTATTTTATCATCAGAGCGATTGGAAACAAGATGATTAAGCGTGCCTATTCAGCATTCTCTGAGAAGCACGATGTCTCTTTATCACGAGCTCAAACGTTGCAAAGTCTTACCTTAAATATTTTCGCCTACTTGCTGATTTTTATTCTAGTTGTGATGATCCTCGACTTATTTCATTATAACCCAACCGCCTTGTTGGCTGGGGCAGGTGTTGTAGGACTTGCCATTGGATTTGGCGCTCAGGGATTAGTGAGTGATATTGTGACAGGCTTCTTCATACTGCTGGAAAAACAATTTGATGTCGGCGAGTATATAACGGTTGCTGGTTTCGATGGGATCGTTGAACAAATTGGACTGAGAACAACACAGCTTAGAAGCTTTGACGGCACTCTTCATTTCATTCCGAACCGAAGTATACTTAATGTAAGCAATCATTCACGAGGGACGATGCAGGCACTCGTTGATATCGAATTATCCCCAGATGAAAATGTGGATCAGATGATCACCACTTTGCAAGCAGCCTGTGATGAAGTTCGTGAGAGCATGCCGCAAATCATCGAAGGTCCTCAAGTCGTTGGAGTGGAATCATTTGGCTCCTCATCCCTGGTCCTTCGTATCATTGCAAAAACTGAAACGATGGAGCAGTGGCGTGTCGAACGAATTCTGCGCAAAAAAATGAAAGAAGCACTCGATCTAGAAAAAGAGCAAAAAGAACCAGGATCATAAAATCCTGGTTCTTTTGTTTGTTTTATTGAACACGCTGTTCTACTTCTTGACAAATTTCATCAGCCGTCATACCTGACGCTGTAATGACAGATGCCTTTGTCGTTGTGTCTGAAATGCCAAGAACATTTGAATCTAGTCCTGTGACCACATAGCAGTCACACTGATCCATTTGCTGTTCATTTTGAATACGTACGACATCATACCCTTTTTGCTTCAAAAGCTCTTCTACATCGGATAAAGATGGTTCTACACCAATTCTTGTCATAATCAAGAACACCTCCTGTACATAAGGTGTACAGGAGGTCATTTGATTATTCATTCACCTGCTTGCTTTTTAAAATAAGCCGTCATGACGTTCACAGCTGTTTCAATCGCATTTTCGTCAGGAGTCAGCTTGGCATGGTGCAGTCCATATTCTGAATCTACCCCTAACCAAAACATGAACCCAGGGTATTTTTTCAGCATGTAGCCGAAATCTTCTCCTGTCATCGCTTCTCTGCATTCAATAACATTCGCAAGCCCTTCTTCGGCTACATATGACATAAATTCCTCTGTCAAATCCTTTGAATTGTCCACTTCGTAATAAGCTGAAGGGTATCGAACTGTCGCCTTGCATTCGTAGCCAATTTCAATTCCCTTTGCCAGTGCTTCAATTCGTTTTCTCACCTTTTTCATAGACTCTGGCGAGAGCGTGCGAATGGTTCCATCCAGCTTTGCGTGCTGCGCAATGATATTTTGAGCAGTGCCACCTGTAATCGTGCCAACTGTAATGACGGCACTATCAAGAGGGTCCACATTTCGTGAAATCACCGATTGCAGCTGCCCTACTAGTGCACTTGCAGCCACCACCATATCATTTGCTAAATGAGGGTATGCGGCATGCCCGCCTTTTCCTTCAAGATCGATCACAAGCTCACTCGTATTAGCAAATAATAGGCCCGGCTTTGTTGCAATCGTGCCGACTGGATATTCAGGTGCAATATGCAGCGCTGTAATAAAGTCTGGCGTCCACTTTTTTAGAACATCACTTGTAAGCATTGGTTCAGCTCCGCCTGGCCCTTCTTCTGCCGGTTGGAAAATAAATAGCAGATCTTCTTTGATTGGCTGATGCACGAAATGATCAATGATACCAAGAGCAATGGTCATATGAAGATCATGTCCACATGCATGCATGTTGCCCTCATGTACCGATTGAAATGGATAGCCCGTTTCTTCAGGGATAGATAATCCGTCCATATCTGCACGATACGCAAAGACGCGCGTAGGATTTGTCCCTTTTACTTTCACAAAAAGTCCAGTCCGCCATGTTTCCATCTCGATTCGATCTGTTGGGTACGATTCGAGATGCTTGATGAGGTAAGCTTGTGTTTTAAATTCCTTAAAACCAAGCTCAGGGATTTGGTGCAAATCTCTTCGAATGGATATTAATTGCTCACGATTTAACAAGTGAACTCGCTTCCTTTCCTCTATACGAATAAGACGTGGATATATCATCCACGTCTATGTCTTCAGTTGCGAATTGTGTCAATTAAAGCTGACGCAGTTCTTGTTTGATTTCAGTTTTACCTTTTGTTTTTTCATCAATGTCTTTGATTTTCTTTGCAGGTGTACCTGCTACAACCGTGTAAGGCTCAACATCGTTCACAACGATCGCTCCAGCTGCTACAACCGCACCTTTCCCAATTGTCACACCTTCTAAAACAACAGCGTTTGCACCGATGACAACATCATCTTCTACTACAACTGGCTTAGCAGAAGGCGGCTCAATAACACCTGCAAGAACAGATCCCGCACCGATATGACAGTTCTTACCTACTGTCGCACGGCCGCCAAGAACAACGTTCATATCAATCATCGTACCTTCACCGATGACTGAACCGATATTAATAGAAGCACCCATCATGATGACTGCATTATCGCCAATTTCCACTTGATCACGAATGATTGCACCTGGCTCAATACGTGCTTTGATGTTTTTCAAATCCAACATAGGAATCGCAGAGTTACGACGGTCATTTTCCACGACAACATCTTCAATTTTGTCTTTGTTTGATGCTAGAGCTTCTTGAATTTCGCTCCACTCACCGAAGACAACACCAGTGTTACCTGTGATAAATGTTTTTGCATGTTCACCAAATTCAATACCTTCTAAGTCCCCTTTAATGTAGACTTTAACAGGTGTTGATTTTGTACTATTTTGAATAAATGAAATAATTTCATTAGCGTCCATTTGTTTCATGTATGTATGTCCTCCTCTTAATTTATACTTCATTACTGTACCAAAGGAGAGTTTTAATGACAAGTGAAAGAATTGTCTGCGCCTTGGCAAATAAAACAAGCGGGCCTCTTTATCCCGCTTCTTGCTGGTGAAGATGAACAAATTGTATCCCAAAAGAAATCAATTCCTCTTCCTCGTTTCCTTCTGGATTCAGCTCTATTTTGATGGATGGTAGGACGATATCACCGCCCAGCTCCTTCACTTTTTCTTCAATTAAATCCACAGCTCCACAAAAATGTTCATAAGATGTATCTCCAGAACCGAATACAGCAAATGCTTTACCCGTCAAATCAAGCTCTTCCATTTCTTCATATAGATCAATAAAATCATCTGGAAGATCACCATCTCCCCAAGTATATGCACCTAACAGAATGTGCGAGTAATCATGAAGAAGTTCAGCATCAATATCCATCGCTTCATGCCGGTCCACGCTAGCACCAGCTTCCTTTAATCCTTTTTCGATTAAATCAGCCATTGCTTCTGTATTTCCTGACATTGTGGCATACACCAATAAAACTTTTTTCGTCACTTTTTCTTCCTCCTTATTAATGAATCAGTGCAGGTTCCTCATAAGGCCTGACAAACTTACTTTCATATAAACCCGCACAGAAAAAATTCTCCTTTTGATTGGCGACACGAAAACCGTGCCCTTTGATCGTATCAAACCATTTGAGCTCTTTTTGCTCTATATCAAGCTGATACACTTTAGAAAATCCATGCTCATCCTGTGAAGTGGTCACGTACACAATGCCGTTATCCTCTGACACATCCAAAAATGATTCCTCTTGCGCAAAAGCTTGTGATTGAATATCATGCAGCATATTTGTATGTAAGTCTAAAATTTGAACAGACCCTCTTTTCCCTTTTTTAGAGCCCAACGCACAGACAAGGAGGTGTTCCCTGCAAAGCAGCATAGAAGCAGTCATTCGGTGCTCTTCTCTGTTTAGGAGAAAAATCTGTTCACTTTGCAAGTCATACACCCATATTCCTCCATGCACCTCATGAATCTGCGTTCCAATATAAAGATAATCACCGGCTACACATAATGAACGAATCACAGGGGGCTGATTCACATGAGCAAACGGCTTCATAATTTCCCAGGAAATTCCGAAATCGGTTGACACATAAATACTATGCTTTCCATGTGCGCATACAAACCCATCTTTGCGTCCTGTAATAGACCAAACAACTGCATTTGTTGGAAAAGATGATAGCGCCCATGTGTGGCCCTCATCTCCTGATCGTATGACAGTTCCATTTTCACCAACTCCGAACAAATACGGACCAATATAACTGATAGCGTGGATTTTATGCTTGAGCTTAAAAAGCTGCTGCCATCCGCCCTCTACACTGTAATGAAAAATACCTTCTCGTTTGACAGCAACAAAGTAGCCGCCACTTTTAGACGCAGCTACAGCTGTCGCACCTTTATGAAACATGATTTTCAACTCTTTTCTCAGACAATGATGCCCACGTTAAAAAGCTCGTTGCAAACTCCTCACAGCACGCCACATCTTCATCTGTATCTGGCGCAAGTTCCATTTTCAATGTTTCAGGAAATACGGATGCACCTGTTGATTTCAGCATGTCATGAAAGGTATGAACAGCCTCGCAAAACTTCGGATAACTGTAATCGCCTGATCCAAATACCGCCGCTTTGATGTGACTAAGTTCAAGAGCTGAGACCTCTTCATAAAAATCTTCAGCTTCATAAGGTAAATCACCGTCACCCCATGTGTAAGAGCCGATCATGACATAATCGTATGAAGAAAGATCTTCTGCGCTTGTGTCGTCAAATTCCATCATCTCTGTCTCTATCCCTTTTCCTTCAAGCGTTTGTTTTAAGATCGCTGCCATATCTTCCGTATTGCCAGACATACTCGCAAATGCAATTAGTGCTTTCATCTATTGGTCACCTCATCTAAATGATAATCATTTTCAATTATTATATGTACACTTTAAATGATAATGATTTTCATTGTCAAATGTTTTATGAAAAGGTGCTGTTCAAAATAAACATGTTGTACATCAAAAAACCGCTCATTCCAATTGGAAGGCGGCTCTAATTGATCGTGACCCTATGTCACTCGTTTTTTTATTTCTGAATAAAATATGGACCGCAATCGGATTCGTGCGTCATCACAAATGTCCAATTTTCTTCCCAATCCATGACATACAGATCGCTATAGTCCATGTGTCCGTCTGTATATGGCAATTCCTTCACTGACAGGTCAGCGGCGTTTTCAAACAGATACGCTTCTTGAGCAAATTGATAAAAAATAGTACATGTATGCTTTGATTGCTGATGAAAGGCGTTTATCGCTGCCTCTTTTTCAAGGCATTCAACTTTTCTCCAGCTACATAAGTGCCATAGGAAGCCATCCATCCCAATCTCTTTTTGTTCTTCTAAAGAAAGATGACTTGCAAAACGTCCACGCCATCTCTCGCGTAAATAAGTTCCCCACTTCGGTATATCCATCTTCTTTTGTTGTTGATTTCTCATCATTTCTTCCAGCTTTCTGCTTTTTCAGTAGATAAATCTATTAGAAACCTAATCAAACCACTTATCCTAAAAAAGCACCTCCTCTTCTAGAAGTACTTACACTGCCTCACTTTCAAGCATTTCTTTCACCACACCAACAAATGCTTGAACTTGTTTTAACTGAAAAGAGGCTTCATATCCTAACAGCCACGTGTCACGTCCGATTTGCTCTCCATTTGCGTCTACGAGCGGGGTTTTGTGTACGCTTTTCTCATGATCATATAAGGTGACCGAAGGCAAAATGGCGTAGCCGATACCGTGATAGGCCATTTGTTTACATGTTTCAATCTGGTCCACAAGAATCGTCTGTTTTGGCGACACTTTAAACTTTTGATGCCACCAGTGCTGAATTTCTTGATAATAGGTGCTATCACTTTTAAATTGAATAAACGGGCGTTCTGTCTCAATTAACTCATCCACGTCCTTGATGACAGAATCGACTAAATATAAATGATCGGTCATTAAGTATTCCTTTGTGCCCTTCCAATCAGGATTCCCGCGAATGATGCCAATGTGGACATGGTCTTCATACAGACTTTTAAGCATCTCACTGCTCCAGCCGGTCACAAGAGATACTTTGGCATTTGGGTATTTCTCGACATACCGCTTTAGCACCTTTGGCAGCCAGTGCTGACCAATAATGGACGCAACGGCAAGCTTGAGTGTACCGTGAATTTCTCCTTCAAGCTCGTCAATTCTCTCTCGCACTCGATCCTGCTCAGTCGTGACCTCTTTGGCGAATTGAATAATCTGTTCGCCAGCTGAAGTGACTGTCAAGCCTTTTTGTGAACGAAAAAAGATTTTGGTTCCCCACTCTTTTTCAATCGTTTGCAGTCTTTGAGATAAGGCAGGCTGAGAGACAAAGAGCCGCTCTGAAGCCTTTCTCATATTCAATTCCTCACTAAGTACAACAAGCATATGTAACTCTTGAAGCTGCATGAACGCCCTCCTTCTCTTGATAAGTTTTTCTTATTTTATATAGTCATTATATAAATAATAGCTTATGAAGGCAAAAAAAATAAGCTGGGCTGCAGCTCATTTTTTTGCGGAATGAATGACCTCATTTAAGCGCTTTAATACAACACGCCGAGTGAAAATTCCTTCGAATACTTGCTCTTCATTTTCCACACAAACAAATCCATTATTCGTCACAGCGTGAACGCCTTTTAAAACAGGATCCGTCGTTTTCAGTCTTGGAATATCTGATAGCATGACCTCTTCTACCTTCAATTGGTCGAGCTTTTCAAATTCAATTCGTTCTAAGCCAAAGATTTTATCCATGATCATATTTGTTCCAATTAACCCATGAAGGTGATAAGAAGCATCCAGAACAGGTATGGCTGTATATCCTGTTTTTGTCAGGACCAATAGGGCGTGCTCAAGATTATTTCCAATTTGAACGTGTGCCACTTTATCTGCATCAATCATATGCTCAGCTACTGTTGACTCAAGTAATTGAGCCGGTTCTATCTCTATCATGTTTCTTCGACCCCTTTTCTCTCAATCATCAATCATACATTCCCCTTTAACATTAAGCATAAACTAAAACGAATTTTGTCGAAAGATTTTTTTCTGCATAAAAAAGATACTCAGCGTAGAGTATCTAATAGAATGTTCAATCGATATTAATTCTCAAACCTTACTCTGTCATACAATGTGATCAATTTCTTATACGTGTTGTCGTCGACATTTTTTGTTCCACATTCTATATCATTGATCTCACTGCTTAGTAATTCGACAGCATATTCCTGATTCAGTAATACGTTTAATAATAGCTTTTTCTCTTCTTCATTAAAACGATTTTCGATGACGCTCATTCAACATCAGGCCCCCTGTTTCATATATGCTTTTATATTGATTAGCAGGCGTTTGAATGTCTGCTTCCTCTCTATACAGCTAGAATAAGGAACTAGAATCGAATCGTCAACCGCACGTTTCGACAACGTTTGGAGAAAAATGACGGAATTTATTTTGTGTATCGATTGGCGTAGCAAAATGCTGCGTATGAGTCGGGTTTTATTTTTGCTTCAATTCCCATGGCTGTGATCATTCCGGTCATTTCCTGGATCAGCTCTTTTGTACTTCCTTTTTTGCCAATATCTAGATGGACTTCAAAACGAAGGTCTGCCCCTTCCTCAGCAAACGGAAGAAGCAAATCCATCAGTTCTGTTAAAGGTCCCTCAAGGATGTCTGCACATACCTTTTGGCTAAACGCTGTCTCTAATGAAATTTTTTCTCTAAGACTTTGTACAGGCCGATTCAACACTTGCTGCGTGAGACAGCCCCAAGCTCCTTTGCCGATCCGGTGAAGATGAATTGCAGTCATAAATCTTGTGACATTCTGATTGACCTGAGAGTCCGTACCAATTGATAGTACATAAACAGATCTCGGGTCTTTCTGAATAAAGTCTTTCATTCTCATGACAACATCAGAAAACGCTAAATGCTCTTCAGAAAGATTAAAGAAAAAAGAATCACTCACAGAAAGGAACTCCTTTTCAATGGTCTCTTATCCGAATATTGCACTGAATGATCATCTTCCATTTGTTCATCACTTATGAAGTGTATGCTTCCGCAATCAACGAAGGAATTCTTAGAAAAAACATTTCATACGATTCAGCTTAGGATTGTAGAAGCTCAAAAATCTCAATCGAAATCATATCAATGTTGTCAAATGGGAAAGTGTTTGGCTTATCCCCTTGTTGAAAAACAGTCAATTCAAACGTTTGATTCTTTTCGAAATACTTAACACTACAGATTTTCTCACCGTTCACTTCGAAATAACGCTGTGCCGGCTCGTTTGCAGCTTCTGCTGTCTCTTGAAGACTTTGCAGCCTTGTAATGATACCCATTAATTGTGACATTCTAAAAAAAGACTCCTTTCAAAAAAACAACTCAAGATGAACCCGTATTGATTATACACAAGTCCTACAAAGCATCATACCATAAAGTGTTCTCAGATGATATTTTTCCTCTTGAATTCAAAAAAAGAAAAAGAATCTGTTTTTTTATTTTGAGTCTTTTTTCTTTTCTCATGCATCTTGTTTTTTATAAACCGGCCGATCTCATCAGGCGTTTCGCAATTTCGTCAAAATCTTCTTTTGAAATACCTGGAGCAAACTCTTCCGGCAAATCTCTATAATCTGGCACGGGTGCACCTTTTGGCGTGCCCTCAATAACTGTCAGCGGCTTTCCATCAATCGGATGGTTTCCTTTCCAAATTTGATTGATATCCTTATAATCCGTATCACTAAATGTATACAGTTTTGTATGAATATTCTGATCTTCAAACTTTCTTGCAGAGTCAAAGTATTTATTGTCGAGATTTGGAATTGGCAGCATCTTCCCAACATCTACCCCTGTCGCTACCTCAAGGGCTTTTGCATACGCCACAACATGAACGCCGCCTCTGACAAGTAAATAACCGATCATTTCTCTTGCCGTAGGGTGATCCGTCATTTCATATACGCGCATTTTATGCGTACGAGCTCCGCACTCTAGGAAGAAGTTATGAAGAAGATCCAGAATCAGATTACCACTTGAGAACACATTCTCACCTGTCCACGGCTTTGCCATGGAGTCAAACGGATAGCCTGTTTGTGCCGTTTGGATAAAATGCTGCGTATTTCGTTTATCAACAGCCGCTTTCATCGGGGTCGTATCTGGATCGCCCCCATGGGTGGTTCCCGTAATCATGAGATTGACTGCAGTTGTCACAAGCTCTACATGACCGAATTCTTCAGCTGTAATACTTGATACAAGATCATAAAATGGTTTGAGCTTTCGTTTCCCTCTAAAGTTAAACGATTGAAACATGTAGTTATTTAATGTGGACATTTCACCAAATTTTCCGCCGAGTAATTCTTGCACAGCCGCTGCACCATTTGCATCTGGGTGATTTGGCATTGGTAAATCAATCAGCAGCCGCTTGTCACGTTTGATCATGACTTTTCCCTCCTACTGTCTAACTATCATCATTTAAGGTGTATGGATGAATTGGGATGTCCTATGCATGAAGGGAATGATTGGCGCACAAAAAAAACTTGGCGGGGGTAGCGCCAAGTTTTTTGGATCTTGATCTGATAGAGGGGTTGGGGAACAGAGAGTAGCTTCTCTCTATAACTAAATGATAATGATTATCAGTTTCATTGTCAACCATTTTTTCTATCTTTTTTCTAATAAAAAAACAGCCATGACGGCTGCTTTTAAATTAATCCTTCCTGCTCATATAGATAAGCATACGGAAGATCTACAAACAAATACACGTCTCCCTCTAACGGATAAGAAAACGTACGTATTCGTTCTCCAGTTTCTAAATCACTGTAGATATCGCTGAAAAATCCTTTTCCGCTAATTCTCATTTGAAGAATATTTGCTAGAAAATAAGGGCGCCAGCTCCAGTTTTTCTCTATATACTCTGGCTGAAACAGCCATTCTTTCTCTTTCTTAAATACGTTTCCAGTGATTTGAAACCCTTCTTCATTACACATATAAATGCGAAAGCTGCAATCGGTTAGTTCAAGTGCCAGTTTTTGTATAAGTTCATCATTTGTGCTGCATGATTTTTTTAACGTACTGACGGCTTGATGAATTCGCTTATAAAAGGTTTCAGAATGTTCATAGACAGCTTGGAGTTTCTTTTTCTCATGGGCAATGAATTGTTGAAATTCTTCTTTAAGCTGCTCTTTTCGTTTGTTACGGTCAATTAATTGTGCGGCAGGCTCGTGAAGGTAGAAGCCTTGAAAATATCTTCCGCCATTTCTCCATGCATATTGCAGCTGAAAATTCGCTTCAATGTCTTCATAGATTAAAGCCGCTCCTATTTTTCTTGCAAGAAGTGAAATGCTGTATAACACATATTCATAGGAAGGAGATGGAGACGAAGCCCTTAAAGCCTGAAGATCTATTTTTAATAGATCAGGTGAAAGCAGAGCAATCCGGTCAAGATTGCTGCTTTCTTTTCCTATATTAGATACGGCGATTTTGATCCCATATGTACGATAATACGTTAACGTATGGTAAAGCTGTTCAATGTCGCCGCTAAACGTATGTTCAGTAATTTCAATGACAAACCGGTTAAGCTGAATACCCCTTGCTTCATATTCTTTTAAAAGTTCTAAGAAACTTTCGCCATGATCAAGCATGAGGACATTCGCATCATGATTAATAAAGATGAGCAAATCTTCATCTGCGGTCGTGAAGAGATCAAGCGCTTGACTTAATACTTTGTGATCTACTTCCAATTTATATTCGTCAGGAATAGATGAATCCGTAAAGAAGGAGCCTAGACTAACTGTTCCCGACTCAAGCTTCATTCTTCCAAGAATCTCATAGCCTATCACTTTTTGTTCCTCCGCACTGAAGATCGCTTGATAGTGCGGGAAAACATCTTCAATATTCGTTAAAATATCCAATGGATCGACCATTTTCATCACCTGCTTCTCTCTTTGTGTGATTATACCATATCAAAAGCAGGTCTTACACGGTCATTCAAAATGGTGATTGGTTGAGCCATTGCCCCCCATCCATCGTGATACAATCTCCATTAATATAAGATGCATGCTCAGATAATAAGAAACTCGCAAGTTCTGCAATTTCTTCTGGTGTGCCAAGTCTACCGAGCGGAACACTATCTAATGTTCTTTGGGCAGCCTCTTCTGATTCCCACAGTTTATCTGCACCACCTGTTCTTTCAATGGGTCCCGGCGCAATGGCATTTACGCGAATCCGATATTGCTTTCCCCATTCCACAGCAAGCGTTCGGGTAAGCGACAGTACGCCTGCTTTTGCGGCTGCTGAATGCGCTACACCAACACCAGCCCCCCATGCATATGTGGCGACCATGTTGATCATACTTCCGCTTTTCTTTTGACGAATCCAATAGTTGCCCACTGCATGGCTGCAAAAAAAGGTGCCATTTAGCACAATATCAATGACCGCTTTCCAGCCGTTAGGAGACAGTTTTTCTGCTGGAACTAAAAAGTTGCCTGCCGCGTTATTAATAAGTGCATCCACATCACCAAATGTATCTACCGCAAACTTCACCATTTGATCAGCATCTTCTGGATGTCGCACGTCCATTTGAAAATAAGCGATCGAACCACCTTGCTGTTTGATTTCATTTGCCGTTGTTTCAAGGGTCTCTTCTGTTCTTCCAGTAATCACAACATTCCAGCCCCCGAGTGCCAAATGAGTCGCCATCGCCTTTCCCATTCCGCTTGATCCTCCTGTGACAATCACTGTTTGCTTCGTCATTTGTTCTCCCCCTTTGTGTGTTTTGAATGACTGTTCATTCATTATCCATCTATCATATCATGATTTCCCCTCCATACACCATATGGGAGATTCATCAAAAATCATGCTATACTTAATTTTATTTTTAAAGGAGTCTTATATGAAGCAACTTTCCCGTAGGCAGTTTTTAAAAGGAGCAGCTGGTGCGAGTATTCTCGGGCTTTTGGCAACCACATCCGGTTATGGCTATGCTCGGTACATTGAGCCGCGCATGATCGACACCGTATCACTCACCATTCATGATGCTCAGCTACCGGCTTCTTTTGACCAGTTTAAAATTGCGCAATTTAGTGATGTTCATTTAAGTGATACATTTCCGGCAAAAGATTTAGAGACTGTTGTCCAAAAGATAAACGCTGCATCTCCACATCTCATTGTGTTTACAGGTGACCTTGTTGATTTTGAAGCATCGATTGAAGAACATGAAAAAGCCAAAGCCTCTTTGTCTAAGCTTGATGCTCCGTTTGGAAAGTTTGCCATATGCGGAAATCATGACTACGGACCCTTTGGCATTGATGTATATGAAGAAACGATGAAAGCTTGCGGTTTTACATTATGTAAAAATGAAGTGTTTCACTTAGAAAAAGAAGGCGGACGCATACAGATCGCTACACTCGATGATCTCATGATGAGTATGCCTGATTACCATTTCATCAAACGAGAAGTCTCTTCTGATCTCTTTACGTTATTGCTTGTGCATGAGCCTGATGCCGCACTAGAACTTGAAACAACACCTATTAACTTGCAGCTTTCTGGGCATACGCACGGCGGTCAAATACAGCTTCCTTTCTATGGACCGATTCTCACAGCACCTTTTGGGCGTACATATGTCGAAGGCTTATACGGTAGCTATCAGCACCGTATCTATGTCAACCGAGGGATTGGGACAACTAGACTGCCGCTTCGGTTTTTAGCCAAACCTGAAATCACTTTTTTCACCTTAACATCTCACGTGTAAAGAGAAGCCAAATCACCTTTTCCTGCATATGTATAAACAAAGATCATTCTCATGACAAATGTTAGGAGAAACCTTACTGGGCCTGATCCCGTCCATATAGTATATGTGAGGCGGGGATCATGGCTTCTTTTATTTGAGTAAAAGGAGTGTGCTTTCGTGCTGCGATACACGGTAAAAAGTGGAGAAACACTTGCTTCTATAGCACTTGATTTTCGAACAACGACAGATGATTTAAAGGCTGCAAATCCGTCACTTCAAGCCCGCGAGCCAGAACAAAATGAAGTCATCATCATCCCTGGATTACCGGATCCTAACACGATCCCTTACCGCATATCTGTGTCAATTTCAGCGAAACGTCTCGTGCTGTTTTCTGGATCACAGCTCTTGCGCTCATACCCGATTGCAACCGGCAGAATATTAAACATGACACCGACAGGTTCTTATTATATTGTCAACAGACAGCCAAACCCAGGAGGTCCCTTTGGCGCCTATTGGCTGAGCCTTTCAAAAATTCATTACGGCATCCATGGAACGAATAACCCGTCTTCAATTGGTAAAGCTGTGTCTAGAGGGTGCATTCGCATGTACAATCAGAATGTCATCGAACTTGCTTCAATTGTTCCAAATGGAACACCTGTGACCATTAGCCAGTAGGAGAAATTAATTGTACGAATGGTTAAAATTTTATATGATAGAAAGTGGGATCTTCAGGTTAAGGAGCGTATTTATGGATATTTTTAAAAACAGAAATTTTGTTCGTCTCTTTTTTGCAGCACTTGCCTCGCAAATGGGGACAACAGTAGGCAATATGGCGTTTGCCTTTTATTTGCTCGACCATTTTAGTCATCAGCCCGCTTACGCCACTTTAGCAGAGTTAATGTATTCACTGCCTACGATCTTTGTCTTTTTTATGGTCGGTGTGGTCGCAGACCGTTTTGATCGTAAAAAAGTCGCAGAGAATTGTGATTGGATACGAGCTGGGCTGACGATCGTTTTATTTATCGTCATTTATTTTAATTCACTGCCGCTTATTTTCTTGATCTTGTTTATACGAAGTGCCATTACGAAGTTCTTCTATCCAGCTGAAGCCTCTCTCGTTCAGGCCATTTTAAATAAAGATCAATATGCAAAAGCTGCTGGTTTAAATCAGATGCTGTTTAGTTTGTTTATGGTATTTGGTGTTGGAATTGGTGCCATTATGTATAAAACGATTGGACTTCACGGTGCCATTACCATTGATTTGGTCAGCTTTATTATTTCCGGTATTCTCATTCGATCATGCAATATTCCAATTGAAGCACGACAGCCTAATGGACAAGCAGGCTGGAAAGGCATGACCGTTAAAACGTCTCTAAAAGATTTTAAAGAAGGCATTCTCTATATTTTAAAAAACAAATTATTGGCTTCTTTAATTTTTGGCTTTTTTGTTTTTGGTCTTGTGAATGGCGCATTTGCCGTTCTTCCGATGTTTACAATGAAATACGGTCTTTCACCGGACCATTTTGAACTGCATACATCCTTTTTTACGATCGCGATCGGTGCCGGACTTCTAGTTGGAAGCTTACTTGGCTCTATTCTTGCGAAAAAGGTTAAGATGCAATATCTCATGTCGATTCCAATTCTAGTTGCAGGTATTTTAATTTTTGTCCTTGGTTCTACCCATACATTATGGTTATTTTATGTCACATCATTTGTCATTGGTACATGTATTGGTCCAGTCAACATTGTCATTGGAGGCTGGCTCCCAAGAATTGTTCACCCTCGTCTGATGGGACGCGTATCAGGATGGGTTGATCCGCTCACTATGTTTGCACAATCAATGACGCTAGGTTTAATTGCCGTGTTATTTCCAAAGCTCATCACCAATGTTTCTTACATTTATTACGGAATGGGTATTATTATTTTACTCGTCTTCCTTTTTTACTTCATTACACTGCCAAAGTTCAGCAGAGAAGCTGCTGACTTAGATGTACAGCGTGAATTAAAAGGTCAGGGAGCACAATAGATGAAGAAAAAAGGCTAAAATAATGTTTATTTTAGCCCTTTTTCTTCTTTTCAGCGTGATAAAAAACCTTTGAAGTCTAGGAAGGACGAGTACTGGCGCGGAGCGAATTTGCCACAGGACTGACAAAGAATGCGAGGGTTTGACTACACGCTGAGGACTTTCTTCTATAGAAAGTCCTTTTTTCATGGAAGTAACAACATAAACGACGCTTATTTTTTCTGCTCATCGAAATGATTTGAAGCAAAATGAACGATTCTATCGACTGTATAAATGCTAATAAATAAGATGAGAAAAAGAAGAAAAGGATGAATCGGCTGATCATCTATCACGTACACAATGCCTCCAACGACAAAAGCGACCAATAAAGGCGTTAAAATATCTTTCAATCTAAACCGTCCTTTCTGTTCTCATTGACTTTGCTCTTCTTATCTTATAACAAATTTTTCTTTTTATGAAATAAAAGGTATGTGTATAAATGCAACATTTTTAATAAAAATTCTTTACAATATTGGAAGTTTTATAGTAATATAGTCAGGTTGGAGGTGAGAGGTATGCTAAAAAGCTATTATTTTATTCATTCAAAAAATGAACAAGGACAATATGTTGTACATACAGAAGACTGCGCATTTTTAGGTGATGCAGCAAGCCGTACGTTGATTGGTCTGCACATGAACAGTGAAAGCGCCATGGATGAAGCCAAAAAAATGACGAGTGAAACTGATTTTAACGGCTGTTTTTACTGTGCTTATTCTAGCCATACGAAATAGTCCATGTTTTTAAGCCATATGTTCGACTTTGATTGTCTTGCATATGGTAAATTTTACACGATGAACCATCTATACATTGATAAACTACCCATTGATTCAAATAGGTAGTTACCTTGTTATGATAGTTCACTTTGTATACATTTCACTACATCCTCTAATGATCGAAAACAAACGATCTTTTAACTTATGCACCCCTACTGCATCTTCTACCAATGATCAGCCAATTCCTACCACTTGAATATTTAACATAATGGTATGCTTTTCATCTAAAACAGCGAGACATTTATCATAAAAGTGATAGAAAGATGTGTCGACCTCTTCAAATTTCAGCAAGGTTTCAACATTATGATTTTTGGCTATTTTAAATAATAACCATGTAATCTCATTGCTTTTTACAATAAGACTATTTGCAATTTACTAATAAAAACGTATAATTTATACTAAGCACAGGAAGACGAAAGACAAAGGAGAGAAAAAATGGACGATTATGCTCATACTAAAGACATAGAACCTACAGCAGAAAACATCGCAAAAGCCATTTATACTGTTAACCGCCATGCTAAAACCGCACCAAATCCCAAGTTTCTTTATCTTTTGAAAAAACGTGCGCTGCAAAAACTATTGCAAGAAGGTAAAGGAAGAAAAGTGGGCCTACATTTCTCTAACAATCCCAGATATAGTCAACAACAGTCCGACGTGCTGATTGAAATCGGAGATTATTATTTTCATCTGCCACCAACTAAAGAAGACTTCGAATTTTTGCCACACTTAGGAAATTTAAATCAATCATATCGCAATCCGAAAGCGAATATGTCATTAAATCGAGCAAAACAAATACTTCAAACGTATGTCGGTTTAAAAGAAAAACCTGCCGCCACAAAACAAAAATCACATTATACAAAACCCGTCTTCAAACGTCTCGGGGAAAGTTACTTTTAAACAGAAAAACCACTCAAAGCGAGTGGTTTTTTTCTTTAGATAATAAAATGATCTACTTTTTCAATCAGCTGATGAATTTCTGGTTTACTAATTTGATCATCTGCACCGATGGTTTCCCCTTTATGACGCAGATCGTCCGTAATTAATGAAGAGAAAATGAGAATTGGAATGGACTGTGTTAAAGGATTGTCCTTCAGCAGCTTTGTTAATCGATGTCCATCCATTTTTGGCATTTCTATATCTGTAATAATCATATCAATTTCTTCTGTCACACTAATGCCTTTACTGACGAGATCCATGACATGGTCATATGCTTGTTTCCCATCTTCAAAGGTCACAATGTTTTTATAGCCTGCCTCGGTTAATTCATTTGTTAATAAGCGCATGAGAAGCGGAGAATCTTCAACAACATACAGCTTCTTCCCTGTTCTTCTCTCGTCTTTCTCACCGTCAAACATATGATATGTGTCTACGCCAGATGCGGATTCAATATCATAGATGATTTTTTCGTAATCTGGAAGGAAAATCATTTTCTCGTCAAGCTTGATGATCCCTGTTAAATGACGGTCCATTCCTTGATTGAGTGCAGTTGGTTTTTCAATCTCTTCCCAGCTGACGCGGTGAATTTGTGATACCGTTCCTGTATGGAACACAAATTTCCGTTGGTTGAATTCAGTCACAATGTATTTCTCTTGTTCTGACTGATCTGACTCGACATTAAAAAAGGAAAATAGATTGATGACTGGTAAAATCTCGCCTCGTAAACTAATCATCCCTTCTACATCTTGGTGAGAGTGCGGTATAACTGTCACCTCAACTGGCTGAATAATTTCTCTTACTTTCATGACGTTAATGCCGAATTGATTTGAACCAATTTCAAACTTCACAATTTCCAATTCATTAGTACCAGAGTCAAGTAAAATTTCTTGTTTGTTTAAAGCCACGGAAATCCCTCTATTCTTCAATATAAGATTGTACTTTTTATATCGGCAGCATGGGTAAAAAGTTGACGTTTCTTTACGCTTTCTCTCGCACGAATTGATGAATCACAAGTCCTATGGCTGCAAGGATGAGCAAAGACCCTAATGCAAGACGGCTTGCGAGATTCCCATGTGCTGCAAATAGCAGTGTGACGGAGCCATAAATGATGGGACCGACGATTGAAGACACCTTTCCCGAAAACGCAAAGAGACCAAAAAATTGCCCTCGTTTTTCTTTAGGCGTCAGCTCAATAATGAGGATTCGTGATGATCCCCAGCTTGCACCAAGTGAAATTCCGAATAGACTGCCTGCTACCCAGAAGACCCATTCAGTTGTCGCTGTCACAGCTAGAATGAGCGCCACAATTAAAATGACATACACGACTGTAATCGAGCGCTTTGCCCCGATGGCCTTTGTGACATATCCGAATAGAAACGAGCCAATGATACTTGAAATCGTGGACACAAGATAAAGCAAAATAAATTGACCTGCCGTAAAGCCAATGATAATTTTCGCATAAACAGCCATCATCGCAATCGCTGTCTGCAACGCATCATTCATAAAAAAGAAAGCGATCATAAAAATAAAAGCCGGTTTGTACTGCTTCATCTCTTTAAACGTACGAATAATCTCTTTATACCCGCTGAAAAAAGACGCCTTTTTCTCTTGCTGCGGGAGAGGTTGAGGATCTTTTATAATAAAGAGAAAGGGAAGAAAAAAGAGAAAGAATAAAAGGGCTGTCGGAATAAATGCTTCATGAAACTGGTCATTTCCTACAAGTAAATAAACAGAAAGGCCGACAAGTGTACCTAAATAGCCGACAGCAATACCGAATCCAGAAATGAGGGGGATTTCATCCTTTGTCCCAAGATCGGGCAAAATGGTGTCATAAAAAACAAGACTAGAGTGATAGAAAAATTTGGCGATGACGAACAAAGTAACCACCACCAATAAGGAGACAGGAAGACCAAACCATTCGCTTGAGAAATCAATCCCAGCAAAGATCCCCATCATAAAGGTACAGGCAATACAAATCAGGGTAAACACCGTGATATACCGCTTCTTTTTCCCTGTACGATCAATCAGCACACCGTATAAAGGCGTAAAAATGACGAGGAAAAAGCTTGCAAGTGCGTTCGCATAAGAAATAAATGTACTGGCGATTTGATCCATCCTCGCACTGTCACCTATCGTCTCCTGCAAGTAAAATGGGAAGAAAATGGTGATCATATTCGATGAAAATATCGTATTTGCAAAATCATACAATGCCCAGGCCAAAACAGGTGCGGTGAAAAAGAGCCCGAAGCTTGCCCCTTTTTTTTGAACGGTCATTTTCCCTCTTTTCAATAGATTGACTCCCTTCTCTGCTTTATTTTCACTATCATTCTACTTTATGTGACGTTTCCCTCTTCCATACAAGCAATCTATACAAAAAGCACCCCTAACTATTTAGCAGAGGTGCTTCTTTTCATTATTTCTTTACGACAATGGTACTTGCAATCAAATCGTGAAGTGCTTGTTTTTTTTCTGTGAAAAACGCAATGATGTAGCCAATACATAAGATTGGAGACAAAAAGCCTTTTGCAAAAAAGCGGCCTGTCGCGCGCCCGAATGTTATTTTTCCACCCGTTACTTTTGTCACTTTGATTCCAAGAGCCATTTTACCAAGAGTTCCTTGCAGCTTTGATGATTCCATGATCGCATAATACAGCCAAGTCACCGCGATACCGACTAAAATCGTTGCGCCATAGAAAAAGATAAAGCCCATTATGACTGCCCATTCTTCATCCGTGATCACCGTAGAAGAATAGTAATAGCTATCATCATACATTAAAAATGCCGCCTCAGGGCTTGAGACAAAAAAGAGTGTGGCGAGAATAAATACAATGAATGAAAATGGTACACTAATAATGACAACGTCTAAAAGATGAGCAAGAAAACGATAACCTACTCCAGCTAGTTCAGGATGTTTTTCTTCTTGAATAGGTGCTTCTGACATGTTTGTTTCCATCCTATTTCTCCTTTATTATGTATGTTTTCTATAAATTTCTTATAATCATTCGTTATTATATCTTATGAATATCGCAAGATCAATGGAGCTTTTCATTTTTACATGAATTTTAGATCATTTTGCAATGATGATTTATGTGAATAAATACTGAAAATTCACGAAAATTATGGCACATCTAGTTCTTTCAACGCCTGATTTTTTAACATTTTGTGATATTTTTGTCTCATTTCGATTCTTCTGTTGACAATCACGTTTCACATGGTACAATAGTCAAGGATTTTTTAAAGAAAGGTGTTCATGATGGGAACTGTCGTACTATTAAAGAACAACGAAATGACTGTGATTGAAGATATTTGCGAAGCTGATTTTTTAGATATGAAACATGGTTTATCTAATGAAGATGCTGCTTATATCTCTTGGTATGAAGATTACGATACTGCTTATGGATATTGATTTCATTTCATAGATGAAGCGTAAAAAAAGGCGATACAACCTTCAAAGAGGTGGTATCGCCTTTTTACGTTTGTGTGCTTCTTTCACTTTCAGGTTCTACATGAATAAAGATTTGTGCATGCGGAAACGCCTGCTGAATGTTCTCTTCAATTCGATCACATAATTGGTGGACATCTTCAATGGTTGTTTTTCCATGAACAATCAAATGGAAGTCAATATATTCTTCAGCACCGGATCGTCTTGTTCGAAAGTCATGATATTCAATGAATTCTTGACTAAATGTTTGAATGATGCCCTCTATCGCTTGTTCTTCTTCCGGGGTTAACCGGGCGTCGACAAGCGGCGGGAAGGCTTCCTTCATGAGTTTAAATGCTTCACGCATAATATAGAGCGCTAGCACCATTCCAATAATCGGATCGAGGAAATACCAGTCCGTTAATGCAACAAGCAATAAACTAAAGGCAACCCCTAGTGACGTAAACACATCTGTTAAAAGATGCAGTGCATTCGATTTCATGGCAACAGAATGTACTCGCTCTGCCTCTTTGTTCACAACTCTCGACACAACAAAATTGATAAGTGCCCCGATCAGCATGACCACAATACCAAGTACCGGCAGTTTAACAGGCTCAGGATGCATTAATTTATGAACACACTCATAAATGATCCAAATCCCAGCTACAAAAATCAACAAAGTTTCAATCGTTCCAGAAATATTCTCAACTTTCCCATGTCCATAAGGATGTTTTGAATCTGCCGGCTTTCTTGAAATACGAACAGAGATAAATGCAATAAAAGAGGCCATTAAATCGAGAAAAGAGTGAATGGCTTCTGATAAAACCGCAACAGATCCAGTTAACACCCCTACAATGATTTTAAGGACCACAACAAACGTATTACTCATGACGGATAAAAAGGCTATTTTCGATGTCTTTGCTGATTGATCCATCTATTATCGTCCTCCTTCAGGAGATCGTATGCCTGTGAAAGCAATTCCCATGACTTGATTCTCTCGTTCTTTCAGTTTATACCGTTTTGCCTTATTCTAATCATCTTAAGCAGAGCTGTATTTTCCGAGCAGGTTACGCTATAATAAATGTTGCTCTTTCTTCATATATCACTCATGCTGTGATGGATGGGAGAATAGACTACATATAACGATATCCGAAGCCTTTCCGCAGGTGACATTTATGCAGTGAATGGTAAAATAGGATAAAAACATAAATTTTTAAGGTGATGAGAAATGGAGCATTTGCTGAATCCAAGAGTAAAGGATATTGAAATTTCAGGCATTCGAACATTTTCAAATCTCGTATCTTCATATGAGGATGTCGTTTCATTGACCATAGGTCAGCCCGATTTTTATACGCCGCATCATGTCAAAACAGCTGCCAAAACAGCCATTGACGAGAATTTCACCTCGTATACTCATAATGCTGGATTTTTAGAGCTAAGACAAGCGATCCAGCAGTACATCAAAAAGAAAGTCCATCTTGATTATGATGCAGAGACAGAAATCATTGTGACAACAGGTGCGAGTCAAGCAATTGATGCTGCGTTTCGAACCATTTTGACTGAAGGCGATGAGGTCATCCTGCCCGGCCCTGTGTACCCTGGCTATGAACCGATCATTCGGATGTGCGGTGCGGTGCCTGTGCATATCGACACAACAAATGCCGGTTTTAAATTAAACGCCAAGCTGATTGAAGATGCATTAACGGAAAAGACAAAGTGTGTTGTCCTTCCATACCCTTCAAATCCAACTGGGGTCACGCTATTAGAAGAAGAATTGAAAGAAATTGCACAGCTTCTTGAAGGAAAGGATATTTTTATTCTATCTGATGAAATTTATAGTGAGCTGACATTTGATCGTCCGCATCACTCCATTGCTTCTTTCTTAAAGGAACAGACGATTGTCATCAATGGACTGTCAAAATCTCATAGCATGACCGGATGGAGAATCGGCTTTTTATTTGCTTCCGCCCCTATTGCTAAACATGTATTAAAAGTACATCAATATAACGTGTCTTGTGCCTCGGCTATCTCACAAAAGGCGGCACTTGAAGCAGTGACAAATGGTGTGGATGATGCACTGATCATGAGAGAGCAATATAAGAAAAGACTCGACTATGTATATGATCGACTCATTTCTATGGGGCTTCCGGTCATTAAGCCTTCCGGCGCTTTTTATATTTTCCCTTCCATTGAATCGTTTGGGATGAGTTCATTTGATTTTTGCATGGAGTTGTTAGAAAGTACAAGACTTGCGGTCGTACCTGGTTCTGCTTTCTCTTCACTCGGAGAAGGATATGTGCGCCTTTCCTATGCATATTCACTTGAAACGTTAAAAGAAGGACTTGACCGTCTCGAACAATTTGTTCTTGAAAAGCGTTCCATACAATCAATAGACGGATGAAACAACGGCTCTCTTGCCGTTGTTTTTATTTTGCGGGAAACATGATGTGAAACACAGTCCCTTTCTCTGGGTCGCTATCTACCCGGATGGTTCCGTTGTGATTTTCTAAAATATTAAATGTCACCATGAGCCCAAGTCCTGTTCCCTTTTCTTTTGTTGTTAAAAAAGGTTCGCCGATCCGCTTCATGACCGATTCAGGAATACCAATTCCTTCATCTCTAATCGTGACAAGTATCCCTTCTTTTTCGGCTTTGGCGGTAATGTCTACCTTCCCTCCGTCCGGCATGGATTCGACGGCATTTTTGATTAAATTGATAAATACCTGCTTCAGCTGGTTTTGATCCCCATTCATCAGGAGATCCTCCTCGATATCACTTGTGTTCATCAAAATTCCATTTAAGTTGGCCTGTGTCTCTAACAGAGCGGTGACTTCGCTAATGATTTTTTTCAAATCAAGCGTCTGCATGGATGCTGTTTGCTGCGGCTTCGCAAGCATTAGTAGCTCACTTAAGATGATTTCAATCCGGCTCAGCTCAGAGAAGACAATTTCAAAATATTGATCACGGTCTTTTGTTTTTGGTTTAATGAGCTGTAAAAAGCCCTTAATCGCCGTCAGTGGATTCCTTATTTCATGTGCAATGCCTGCTGCCAATTGACCTGCGATTGATAATTTTTCAGAGCGCAGCATGAGTTCTTCTGTCTGTTTTCGTTCAGATATATCTCTTAAAATAATTTGAACGGCTGTTTCACCAAAAAATGTGGTAGGGATACAAACCATTTCTGTATAAATCAACCGGTGTTTAAACGTATGGCAGCTCATCGTCACAATCTCAGAATCTGATGCTCTTTCGATTATACGTGATAAGCTCTTTTTGACTTTTTGTTGATCACATGAATGGATTTGATGAAAGATATCTTTTCCGATTAATTTATCGTAATGTTCGGCTTCAAATAATTTAATACCTGATTCATTCATAAATACCCATTTATGATCGTGGATGACGGCAATGGTATCAATAGAATTTTGGATAAGCAGCTGATACCGCTCTCTGCTTTTCTGAAGAACGGTTTGAAATTTTTTACGGGAAGAGATGTCCACTAATAGTAAAAGTTCTGCCCGTTGATTTTGATAAATTGCCGGAGATGACTTCACCTCAATATGAATCATGCTCCCGTCTTTCCTTTTCCATATTTGTTCAATCATTCCGACTGGAAGGCCTTGCTGCAGTCTTTTGATTCGGCTTCTCACAATGTCATGGTACTCCTCGGCAATAAAATCAAACGCAGACTTGCCGATCATTTCATCTTTTGTACATACACCCATTAATTGCAGCATCGCATCGTTGGCATACACAATTTTCCCAAGCGCCGTAATACATAACGGATTTGGCAGCATGGCAATCAGATTTTCAGCTTCACTGACATCTTGGAAAGCCGGTAGACTGCCTAACGACTGTTCTGACACTTCTGTTGGTTGAAATGCTGCTTTTTGAGGCTCTGTATTCATTACCCTCATTTTCAGGATCATTTCTCTACTTAAATCGTTGTCTAACCCATCACAAGCAACAAAATCAATGCTTGCTTCTACCCATACAGCTGTAAGATCACTTCTAAGCAGTCTAAAGTGGCAAATCTCTAGCATGTGCTGATTATAGAAATAACTTTCGACGAGAAATTGATCTTCGGTATGAACAAAGTCTTTCAAAAAACACCCTAGTAAATCCTTTTGTTCATAGAGCAAAAGCTGCTTACAATTGGAAGAAATGTAGAGAAAGCGGCCATTAGAAGAAAGAACGGCATGTAAATCAATATTCGAGTACAGCTGATTCGAATCTTTCATTTTTTGTTCCATCGTCGTCCGACCCTCCTTTAATTTTTTTAGGGTTGTCCTTAGTTTGATGTATAAAAAGGATTCGCTAGAAAAACCGTATTTTCCTCCCAATCTCTTGTGAAACGTCCATATTTTCAGCAAAAAGGGAGCACTTTCTCTTGCTGTGCTCCCTGCTGTTTATTGCTTTTCATATTTCTTTTGTAATTCAACGTACTTATCAACAATTTTACTTGGAATGGTTTTAATGACAGGATCTTTATCTGATACATACGGTGTGACGACACTAAATGCCACTTTCGGATTGGAAGAAGGATAATATCCTCCAAAGGTTAAATTGTACGTGGCATTCCCCCACCAGCTCCGGTTGGCACCATAGTAGAAGGTTTGGGCTGTACCCGTTTTCCCTGCGACATCATGCTGACCGAACCGGCCAGCGGCAGTCCCGCCTGTTGATGTGACCATTTTTAGTCCCATTTTGACACGGTCGATATCTGCTTTCGAGTTGTTAATGGTGTTCAGCACCTTCGGCTCATATTTCTTCACAACAGGACCTACTTCTTCCTTATTCGTTGGGAAGTGAACACTTTTCACCACTCTTGGCTGAATACGGTTACCTCCATTTGCGATGGTCGACATGTATTGTGCGACTTGAAGTGGTGTATATGTGTCATACTGACCAATCGCTTCATCAAGCAAAAGTCCGCCGACTGTCTTAGGATGCGTCTGCATTCCGCTTGATTCCTGCGGCAAATCGATGCCTGTTTTTACGCCAAGACCGAATTGAGCATAGTAGTTTCTCATTTTTTGTAAGTGTTCAGGTCTTGCTGGTAACGGGCCATCCTTTTGATAGGTGATCCCTGCCATTCTCATCGCTACTTGGAACATATAAACGTTGGAACTCTTTTGGAGTGCCTGAAGGTCATTAACCCACCCAAGATCTTTGTAAGACCTCTTCGGTTTTCCACTTCCCGCAAAATACAGCGGTGTATCCGTATAGGATTGGTTGTGTGACATACCATCTTGATAACCAGAGAGGACAGTAGCTCCTTTGACAACAGAGCCCATTTCATACTGTGTCGTAAATGTTCCGATCGCATAATCTGTGACGTCTCTTCCGTCCATTTTCTTCCCTGACATTGCGAGAACATCACCTGTGTTAGGGTCCATCATCACAACAAAGGCACGGTCCATCATATAGTTTCTTGCACTAGCAGATCTTAGCTCTGACTCAACGATTTTGTCGACTTCCTTTTGCAGCTCCATATCAAATGTGAGTGCAAGGTCAAGTCCTCTTCGTCCTTCTGTCCGCTTGATTTCATCAAGCAGTTTGCCGCCGACCTGTGTATATTGAACAGTTGCTTTTTCTGGATTGAGAAAATCTTCATATTGATATTCTAAATAACTTTTTCCTACTCGGTCATTTCTCGAGTAACCTCTTGCCATATAGTAATCTTCACGCTCTTTTATAATGCCTTGCTCTGGGGTGGTGACACCGCCAAGGACATTATAGAGGGTTTTTTCGTACGGATATTTCCTTGTCCAGTCATTGATGACATTTACACCAGGCAGTTCATCAAGATGCTCTGATACTAGTGAGATCTCTTCGTATGTCAAACTTACGGATGATGTCTGTTTTGATTCTTTTGTTTCATCAAGCAACGCAACTTTTTCGTCCCCTTTTTTCTCTTCGTTCGGGTCCATTGCTTTCACGATTTGAGGTTCAAAGGCATATCCGCCTGTAAACCTGCGATAGATCGCTGCAACTGCTTTTTCCTCTGCATCTTTTTCGATCGCCTTGACTTCTTTCTTAGGCACACGCTCTACTTGAAGAGGATAGACATCTTTTGCTTTAAGATTCTTTTGCTCTGCTTTTGAAATGAGCTTATCCGCTTCTTTCGGATGGCTTGCCAGCCAAAAATCTCGAATGTCACGCTCTCTCAAAAAATCTGTATCCATTTTTATATAAGTCGCAAGTTTTCTTGCTACTTTAATCTTATCCTCCGCTTTCACACCGCTTTCTGATGTATAAACGATGGCAGGTACACTTTCGTTATCAACAACGACTCTTCCTCTCGCGTCATACATTTTTCCTCTTGGAGACGGGTATGATGCTGTTTTGACCTCAGTTCGGTTGGCTTGCTTTTTATAATCCTCACCATTGACGATTTGCAGCACACCGAGCTTGATGACAAGTCCAGCAAATAAACTAAATACAGCGAAGAAAAAGAGATTAATTCTCCAGGCGTTCCGGCGCTTCATTTTTTTCTGCTCGGCAGCACCTTGATGCTGTTTCTCTCCCACTTATGTAGCTCCTCTCATCCTTTCAATCTTTTACAATTACCACTCATTATTGTAACACTTTTGTAATAGTTGTTACAGCGAAACAAGTGAAAAAAAGCTGTCAATCCCTATTCTGCAAAAAAATATACTAACACTTTAAAATATTGGTATGTTTATGTCGTTTTCTTTAAATAGAAAGATTCTCCATTCATTGATATGAGGAGATTCTTTCTATGACTTTAACAAAAATGACAAATGGGCGTTGTCAATGGAGGATGCTGGTACGTTTATAACAAAAAGTCCATGTTATGATTTTCTGTGAGAAAACAAAACAAAGATTTTAGGAGGAGTTACAAAATGAAAAAGAAATCATTCATTTTTTCAGCGCTGACAGCTGCTGCATTGATCACGTTCACTGGAGGGCATTCAGCTGATGCGAAAGAGCTTAACCTGAAACAAGTCATAAACGTACAGCATCAAGCCATTGATCTTCATACATTAGCTGCAAAATTACATATCTCTTCAGATGTAAACAAGCTAAGCACTTCAAATCAAAAAGAGATCGAAGCTCTATTAAACAAGCTGATCAAAAGTGGTCAACCTGTTACTGGAACAAAAGTGGTGAAAGAAGTAAACAAAGCAAAAAATGAGCAAAAACAAGAATCAGTCAAAAAACCAGCTGCTTCTAAACCAAGCACACCAGCAAAAGCAAACACAACGAACAACAGCTCAAAATCTGATCAAAAAGACACAACTGCAACAAAAGCAGACAGCAGCTTAAATGCATTTGAACAAGAAGTGGTTGAGCTGACAAATAAAGAGCGTGCAAAACAAGGCTTAAAAGCTCTTTCTGTTGATTCTAAATTAAGCAAATCTGCTCGCGCTAAATCACAAGATATGAAAGATAAAAACTATTTCTCTCATACAAGCCCAACTTACGGATCTCCATTTGATCAAATGAAGCAATTTGGTATCACGTACAAAACAGCAGGTGAAAACATTGCGCAAGGTCAAAGATCACCTCAAGAAGTAGTCACAGCTTGGATGAACAGTGAAGGTCACAGAGCGAACATTTTAAACAAAAACTATACACATATCGGTGTAGGTTATGTAAAATCTGGTAACTACTGGACGCAGCAATTCATCGGAAAATAAGATCAAAAAAACCTGTCTCTATTTGGGACAGGTTTTTAGTTTGTCTTCTTTTTTCAGCAATGTGAGGGCTTGTTTACACGCTACAAACTGTTCCACGTAGGCGGAGCAGTTTTTTTATTTCACCCATAATTTATAGATGCTTTGTGTTCCGCTGTTTTCTTCGCCCTGTTCGCTGAGCTTTTCATATAATGACTTCGCTAATGACAGACCTGGCATCTCTTCTCCCATCAGCTCTGCTTCTTCAAGCGCAATGCCCATATCCTTAATAAAATGCTTCACATAAAATCCTGGCTCGAAATCACCTTTCAGCATTCTTGGTGCAAGGTTTGACAAAGACCAGCTGCCGGCTGCTCCTGTTGTGATGCTTTTAAGTACCTGCTCTGGATCAAGTCCTGATTTTTCCGCATAAGCCATTGCCTCAGCGACACCTACCATCCCTGCTGCGATAGCAATTTGGTTACACATTTTTGTATGCTGACCACTTCCTGCAGGTCCTTGATATTGAATATTTTCGCCCATTTGCTGAAATAGCGGCAGGCACGCTTCATAGGCTGCTTTTTCTCCGCCAATCATGATGGCCAGCGTGCCGTTTTGGGCTCCAACGTCTCCGCCAGAGACCGGCGCATCTAATGCAAATAGTCCTTTTTCCTTCGCTTTCGCTTCAATTTCTTTTGCCAGCTGAGGTTTCGATGTGGTCATATCAATGAGGTATGTACCAGGCGCAGCATGTTCCAAGAGTCCATCTTCTCCTAAATAGACTTCTTCTACATCTGATGGATACCCGACAATTGTGATGACGGCATCTGCCTCCTTTGCGATCTCCTTTACGGTCGATTTCCAAAGAGCACCTTTTTGAACCAATGTGTCTGCCTTTGCTTTTGTTCTTGTATAAACGAGAACTTCGTAGCCAGCATCCATTAAATGCCCTGCCATACTACGTCCCATTACACCGATTCCAATAAAACCAACTGTTTTGATTTGTGCCATCAAGAATTCCTCCTTATAGAGACTTTGTCAATCCACCATCAATGATGAGGGTTTGACCTGTCATATATGTATTGGCTTCAGATAAAAGAAAAGCCGCATATGTTGCAAATTCCTCTGGCTGTCCGTAACGGCCCAGCGGAATCATACGTTCAGCTTGTGCTTTGATCTCTTCAACCGATTGTTGCTCCTCTTGTGCACGGTGTTTGTCCAACTGTTTCACGCGCTCTGTTTCAATTTTCCCCGGGGCTAAGGTATTGATCAAAATACCATCTTTGGCAAGCTCCTGGGCAGCTGTTTTTGTCCAGCCGGTAATGGCCGGTCTAAATGTATTCGACAGCATCAAGCCTGGGATCGGTTCTTTGACCGACATAGATGCAATATTTAACACTCGTGCACCTTGTTTTTTTAAATACGGCAAGGCTTCTTTTAATAACCGAATATAGCTGAGTAAATGAAGCTGAAATGATTCCATCCAATCTTCATCTGTTAAGGTTTCAAGTGTTCCTGTTTGAGGACCGCCTGTATTGTTCACTAGTATATCAAGACGTTTTTCATCACCTGCTGCTGCGACGACAAGCGCTTTAATTTGCTTGGCATCAGATACATCACATACTTGATACGTCAGCTTCCCTTTTACAAGCGGGGATAATTCTTTGACCGCTTCTTGCAGCGTGTGCTCATGTCTTCCCGAGAGCATCACATCTGCTCCCTCTTTTGCAAGATGAAAGGCAATGGCTTTACCGATACCTTGACTGCTTGCTGCGACCAATGCTTTTTTTCCAGATAGATTAACATGCATGTTGGCACCCTCCTCTGTTCATATTTTATCATACAAAAAGAACCTTGCTCACATGGCAAGGTTCTTTTCTGCAAGATTATAGTTTAAACCGATTGACTGCCTGACGCAGTGCCTGACTTGATTCGTTCAACATTTCTGTTGATGTTTTCGTTCTTTCTAAAGCTTGTACTTGTTCGTCTGTGGAAGCATGTACTTCCTCAGCTGAAGCGGCGGATTCTTGTGAAATGGCCGCAATACTTTGAATGGAATCATTCATTTTCTGCTGTTCTTCAGTCATTTCATTGATTTGTGTATGAATGCTGTCAATGGAGCCGACAAGTGCCTGCATTTCCATTGTGATACTGCTGAGTGCCTCACCTGTTGAATTGATCGCATCACCTTGTTCTTCATTCATTTTGCTTGCTGCTGTCATCGCTTCAGCTGCCTTTTTCGATTCATCTTGAATGAGTTTTACGGTTTCACTAATATGTTTCGTTGATTCTGCAGATTGTTCAGCCAGCTTTCTGACTTCTTCTGCAACAACAGCAAATCCTCTTCCGCTTTCTCCTGCTCTCGCTGCTTCAATACTTGCATTCAGTGCGAGTAAATTCGTTTGATCTGAGATTTCAGAGATCGCTGTTACGACGTTTTCAATATTTTTCGTTTTATGCTCAAGGTCAAGCAGCATTTGCTCTACCTTCTTCGATTCTTCATTCGCTTGTGTTGATTTTTGGACGAGCAGACCAAGAGCATCAAGTCCTCTATAGCTTGCATCTTCCGATGATTTTGAGTTGGTTTGCATTTGCGTGGCAAGCTCACCCATATGACGAACTTTTTCATACAAATGCTCTGATTTTTCATTAATGGTTTCCGCTTCTGATGCTTGTTTCGTCGCTCCTACAGCGACCTCTTGAATAGCCGTTGCAATCTGTTCACTAGACAGCAAGGTCTCGTTTGAAATTTGGGTCACTTCATCCGTTGATTTCACAACCTGATCTGAAGACTCTTTCACTTTTTCAATTAAATCCCTGATGCCTTCAGTCATTTGATTAAAGCTTTTCGTCAGGAAACCTATCTCATCCTGAGACTTCGACTCAAGCGAGCTGGTTAAATCGCCTTCAGACACTTTACGAACATGCTCGATGAGGCGTTTAATTGGTGTTGTAATGCTTCTAGCCAATAAGTAGCTTAGAATCATGGCAAGTATAATGGCAATGACAGAAATAATGATACTTGTCTGATTCATTTGTTCAGTGATCCAAAGAAGTTTCTTTTTCTCGAAGCTCACACCGATCGTCCAGTTTGCCTCTTTAATTTTTGAGATGACGGTCAGCTGTTTGTCATCATCAATACCCGAGTTGTCGATCGCTTTTTTCACAGAAGCGACTTTTGAGATATTTTTTCCTTGCTCTGTTGGATGTGCCAAAATGGTCCCTGTGCCGTCAACTAAGAAAGCCGTTCCCATATAAGGAATCTTTTGTTCTTTTATATAAGACTGAATGGAAGCCAGTTTCAAGTCAAGTCCAGCGACACCGACTACTTTCCCGTTTCGTACGATCGCCTTCGTGGCTGAAACGACCATTTCATTTGTTGCTTTATCAATGTACGGATCTGTCCATAGGACGTCGTCAGGCTTTTCAGCCGCTTGAATATACCAGTCTCGTTTAGACGGATCATACCCTTCACCAAAATCGGACTCCGGGAAAGCGAACATTTTACCATCACTTGTTCCTATATAAGCAAGCGAGATGAGTTCATCCTGCTCCTGCAATCCTTTTAATTCATCGTTTTCAAATGCCAATGTCTGTTTTGTTTGTTTCTGTGCAAAATCTTCAGTAAGTGTACTTGTTGCCAATTTGTTAATCGTATCACCGTAATTCTCAAGCTTTAGTGCTATGATGTCTCTCATGCTTTCTGCCGTTGCTGCTGTCGTTGTTTTCGCATCTCGTTCAATCAGTGGTCTTAATACTAAATTGGAACCCACTTGAACTGCGACAACGGTTAAAATTAAAATAACTGAGATGAAAACAGCTATTCTCACTTGAAGTTTCTTAAACATCTCATCACCCCTACATCCTACTTTCGCATCTTAATGTGTATATCGGCAAAATTGGTACCGCATTCAATAGTTGTAAGAAAATTTAAATAGAAAAAACAAGCCATAATGACTTGTTTTAAGTAAAATATTCAATTTTTGCAGACGGAAAGTACTGTTCGATATATGATTCTAATGTCTGTCTAAGTTCTTGTTCTTCATCTTTTTGATAGATATATTTTCCAATTCCATATCTACCCCACTTATATCTTCTCTTTTCTTCATCTAGTTCTAGTTTTGTTTTTGGATAGTTTTTTTGGATGACACGCTTCGCCGGTTTTGTAAAACGGTGCTGAATCATTTCAAAGGTGATATCTTGTCTCACTTCTTCAGGGAGAGCTGCATCGAGTTTTTCAAATAGGACTTTATAGCCCTCTTGCCACCCTTCATGAATGTAAATAGGGGCAATAATAAAGCCAAGTGGATAGCCTGCTTTTGCTACCTTTACAGCCGCTTCAATCCGCTGATCGAGTGGTGATGTTCCAGGTTCGAAATATTTAATGACATAATCGGCATTGATACTAAAGCGGAATCTTGTTCGTCCATTGTGTTTTGCATCTAACAAATGGTCTACATGATGAAATTTCGTAACAAAGCGTAGTTTGCCAAGATCGGTTTGACCAAAGTATTCAATCGCTCGTTTGAGTGTGTGAGTCAAATGGTCAATTCCGACGATATCAGATGTACACGAGGCTTCAAATCGCGTGATATCAGGCGCACGCTCGTTCATGTACTGTTCAGCCTGATCTAAGATCTCTTCTACATTGACATATGTGCGAATGTACGGCTTACTCCCCATAGTCGTTTGCAGGTAGCAATAATGGCAATGCCCCATGCATCCTGTCGCAAACGGAATGGCATACTCTGCAGATGGTTTAGATGTATCAAATTTTAAGGTTTTTCTCACGCCGATAACGAGCGTCGACTTTGCATTACGGTACTTTTGCAAATCATTTTTCCCCGGAATATTTCTCACTTGGTTGTGTGAGGTTGTTTCTCTAATTTCAATTCCCATGCCTTCAAACTTTTCTTTCAGCTCTTGTCCTAATGGGTACTCTAGCGCCCGAGGTTCAATATACACAAGCTGGGGAACGAACGGTTTGATCATATTTAGCACACCCTTACCTTATAGGTTCATACCGTTACTTTAACCTCTCAGGATGGCTTCTATCCTTTCTAAAATCTCCCTTATTCAAACAGATCTTGATAAAGGGCTTCTGCTTCTTCGTATGTTGGAAATACGGCATCATCAGGGGCTAATGGGTGATATGTTTCAAGTAGAAATAGCGCAAGCTCTTGCTCATTGTAAGGATGTGAAACGATTTCCGCTTCTTTAATTTGTGCGACATTGGCTGCATGTGGATTTCGATAAATGACATATACTTGATCACCCGGCTTATAGTTAGAGAAAGACAAACTGGTCACCTCCATTTTTTATTTTAGGATGCCCTTCTCTGCAAGCGATATGACTGATTATGATAAAATTCGACAAAAAAACCAGACAGTTTGACCTGTCTGGTTCACATCGCCTAGTTATGTTGAAACGTTTTTTTCACGAAATCAACCACTTCTTCAGTTGTGCTCAGTGATAAGATATGCTCTTTAAATGATGCAGCTTCTTCCTTAGAAAGCTTGCTTAACTGCGTTCTTGCTGGAAGAATCGATGTTGCACTCATTGAAAATTCATCTAATCCTAATCCAAGTAGGAGCGGGATTGCGATTTCATCTCCTGCCATCTCACCGCACATGCCAACCCATTTACCTTCTTTATGCGCTGCTTCAATCACAAGCGTTATGAGGCGTAAAATAGCTGGATTGTATGGCTGGTAAAGATAAGACACTCGTTCGTTCATTCGATCAGCAGCCATTGTGTATTGAATCAAATCATTTGTTCCAATACTGAAGAAATCTACTTCTTTTGCAAATTGATCTGCGATAACAGCTGTTGATGGAATTTCTACCATCATTCCGATTTCAATGGAATCAGATACTTCTGTACCAGCAGCAACCAATGCTTCTTTTTCTTCAAGTAAAATAGCTTTTGCTTCTCTAAATTCTGATAACGTCGCGATCATAGGGAACATGATTTTCAAGTTTCCATATGTACTTGCACGAAGTAACGCGCGTAGCTGTGTTCTAAAAATCTCCTGCTCTTCAAGGCAAAGGCGGATCGCTCTATAGCCAAGGAACGGGTTCATTTCTTTTGGAAGCTGCAAGTAAGGAAGTTCTTTATCGCCACCAATATCTAGTGTGCGGACAACCACAGCTTTGCCTTCCATCTTCTCTAAAACGGTTTTATACGCATCGAACTGCTCTTCTTCTGTTGGGAGCTGATCTCTGCCCATGTATAAAAATTCTGTACGGTACAATCCAACTGCTTCGCCGCCATTTTCAAGCACACCTTTCACATCTTCAGGTGTTCCAATATTCGCAGCTAACTCTACGTGAACGCCGTCTTTTGTGACCGTTGGCTGGTCAACAAGTTTCGCCCATTCCGCTTTTTGAGCTAAGTAGTCTTCATGCTTTTTTTGATACGCTTTCACTTCATCTTCAGAAGGCTGAATGATGACGTCTCCACTAATACCATCAACAATGATCAGATCATTGTTTTTCACCGTTTTTGTTGCTTCTTTTGTCCCAACAACTGCTGGAATTTCCATTGATCTTGCCATAATCGCTGAGTGAGAAGTACGACCACCGATATCTGTCGCAAAACCTTTGACGAATTGTCTGTTCAGCTGAGCTGTATCAGAAGGTGTTAAATCTTCAGCAATGATAATGACTTCTTCAGAAATCATACTTGGGTTTGGAATGTCAACGCCTAGCAAATGACCAGTGACACGTTTTGTAACGTCGCGAATATCCGCTGCACGTTCTTTCATGTATTCATTGTCCATTGCTTCAAACATTGTAACAAACATTGTTGCTGTTTCTTTTAAAGCAAATTCAGCATTTACTTTATCCGATGTGATTTTATCCTTCACTGGGTTGAGCAGCTCTGGATCACTTAACACAAGAAGGTGTGCAGAAAAGATATCTGCTTTGTCTTGGCCAAGCTCTTTTAGCGCATGTTCTTTAATTGCTTCAAGTTCTTGTTTAGAAACATGAATTGCTTCTTCAAAACGCTTCACTTCTGTCTCTGGATCATTGATGTCTTTTTGGTGAACTGTTAAATCTGGTTCTTCCAGACGATATGCTTTTGCAATCGCAACGCCTGCTGAAGCACCGATTCCTTTCAGTTGTTGCATTACTCGCCTAGGCCTTCACTTTTCATTGTGTCTTTAAGTGCAGCAAGTGCATCATTTTCATCAGAACCAGAAGCAGAGATAGTGATTGTAGCACCTTTCGCAATTCCTAGAGACATTACACCCATAATAGATTTCAGGTTCACTGTTTTACCATTATATTCTAAGTTGATATCAGCATCATATTTACTAGCAGTTTGTACAAGAACTGTTGCAGGACGTGCGTGAATTCCAGAATCTGCAGTTACTTTGAATGTTTGTTGAGCCATTTTTATCAATCTCCTTTTTATACATTTCATACATCCACAATATTATATCATACTGCCGAGCTTGTCATCTAACAAGAACGGCAGTTATGAAAATTATTTTGAAATTTTCATGATGTTTTCTTGGCCAGCTTTGATTTCACCGGATTCTTGAAGGTCAATAAATTGTCCTTCACTTAAGTTTGTAAATACAATTGGTGTCATTAAAGATGGTACTTCTGACTTAATTTTATCAATATCAACCTCTAAAAGTTTTTGACCGATTTCTACTTGGTCTCCCTCTTGTACAAATGCTTCAAATCCTTCTCCTTTGAGGCTGACTGTATCAATCCCGAAGTGAATCAAGATTTCAAGTCCACCATCAGACTGGAGGCCGATGGCGTGTTTTGTTGGGAACACATTTAAGATTTTTCCTCTTACTGGTGAAACCACTGTTCCCTCTTTTGGCAAGATAGCAAAACCGTCACCCATCATTTTCCCTGAGAATACTTGATCTGGCACATCTGTAATTGGATGCAGCTCCCCTGTAATTGGTGAAGCAAACGTTTCTTCCCCTTGTTCGTTTTGAAGCGGTTTTGCAATGACTTCTTCAACCTGCTGGCTGACTTCTTCTTTTGCAGAAGGGTCTTTCGCTGGTCGAGGTGTGCGCCCTGCAATAATGTCTTGCATTTGTGTTTTTAAATTATCAGAGCGTGGTCCAAAGATGGCCTGGATGTTATTCCCTACTTCAAGGACACCTGAAGCGCCAAGCTTTTTCAAGCGGTCTTTATCCACTTTTTTCTGATCATTTACAGTGACACGTAAACGCGTAATACAAGCATCTAGGTGTTTAATGTTTTCTTGGTCACCCATTGCTTCAAGAATTTCATAAGGTAAGTCATCGCCTTTTCCAGATTGAGCGCTGCTTGCACCGTCAGCTGCTTCATCTTCTCGTCCTGGCGTTTTCAGATTAAACTTGCGAATCGCAAATCTGAATCCGAAGTAGTAAATGACAGCCAGTACGAGACCGACTGGAATAACAAGCCACCAAGCGGTTCTATTCGGCAGGATACCAAATAGGAAGAAGTCGATTAACCCTCCTGAGAAGGTCATTCCGATTTTTACGTTTAGAATATCCATTATCATAAAGGATAATCCAGCAAATACACAGTGAATCGCAAATAATATCGGTGCAACAAACAAAAATGAGAATTCAAGCGGTTCAGTGATCCCTGTTAGGAAAGAAGTAAGGGCCGCTGACCCCATAATTCCTGCTACAAGTTTTTTATTCTTAGGTTTTGCTTCATGGTAAATCGCAAGTGCTGCAGCTGGAAGTCCAAACATCATGAACGGATATTTCCCTGTCATGAATGTACCGGCTGTCAGCTGAACACCATCTTTGATTTGCGCCATGAAAATACGCTGATCACCACGGATAATATCTCCTGATAAGCTCTTATAGCTAAAAAATTCATACCAGAATGGTGCGTAGAATATGTGGTGCAGACCAAACGGAATTAATGAGCGTTCAATGACACCGAATACAAAGGCAGCTAGCGGCTCATTCGCTGCAAGCAGTCCAGTTGAAAATGAGTTCAATGCACCTTGGATTGGCGGCCAAATGACGAGCATCAAAAGCCCTAAAATAAGTGCTGAAATCGACGTAACGATTGGAACAAAACGCTTACCAGCAAAGAAGCCAAGATATTGCGGGAGCTCAATTTTGTAAAATTTATTAAACATATAAGCGGCTAATACCCCGACAATAATCCCGCCAAACACGCCGGTAGACAAGGTCGGTATGCCGAGCATATTCACATACGCTGGATGACTTTCCTTAAAGAACTTAGCCAATTTGATTGAATCGGATGGAATGGAACCGTTGGCCATTAATACGGCACTCATCGTTACGTTCATGACAAGGTAACCGATGATCGCGGCAATCCCTGCCACACCGTCTCCATTGGCAAGACCGATGGCAACCCCTACAGCAAATAGGAGTGGAAGATTCGAGAAGACAATATTCCCCGCATTCTCCATAACACTTGCAACAAGCTGAATTGTATCATTGCTTAAAAATTGAGCGACATCAATCAGCTGCGGATTTTGCATCGCATTTCCGAGTGCTAGTAAAATACCAGCAGCAGGAAGGATCGCAACTGGAAGCATAAGTGCTCGTCCAATTTTTTGCAACACACCAAAAAGTGATTTAAACACTGGTTGAACCTCCTTTTGTTTTCGCTTACAACATGCATTTCAATTACACACTGACGTACATTTCATAATTAACCGTTTACATTTCACTTTCAGAACACAAAAAAGGCATGGTGATATAAGGTTGCGCAAATAACAGGATCTTATCCTGTATTTACCTTAAGTCACTCATGCCTGATCGAATCAGTTACACGTTTCAAGGAAACTATGAAATTTTATTCGTCAATCTGTACAGGTGAAGTGTCAAATAGACAGCTTCGGCATCTTGTACAGGCTTTTTCAATGCATGTTGCAAAATTTTGATCATTTTCCAAGCAGTATTGTAGCATAAAGGATATTCATTTTTCAATAGATGAAGCAACTTTTCTGGCTCCTCTAATGATTCTTCCCGTTTAATACGCTCAATCGAAAACGTAATATGGCGCAGTAAGCGTAAATAATGAATACTTTCTCTGTCTACTTTCATATGAAATGCATCTTCGATGACTTGGACCATTTGTGACATGAGCTGCGAATGACGGTTGACCTCGGATAAAGGCCGGTTCGTTAAAGCAGAGTGAATGTGGAGCGCAATAAACCCAATCTCTCCTTCGGGCAGCTTTGTTTCAACATCTGGCCGCGCATTTATCAGTTCCACGACTTCCTTTGCGACCTCGTATTCTTTCGGGTATAAGGATTTCGTTTCAAGCATAAAAGGATTGGTGATATCATAGCCTTGCTTAACTCGCTTAAAACTAAAGGCAATATGATCTGTCAGTGCAATATGAATATGCTCATTTAAACGATGCCCCATTTTTTCTCGTATATGATAAATGACGTCATTGGCAAGCTCAATCATGTCCTCATTAATGTGGTGCAGCAATTGTTTGTATTCTGTTTGCTCTTTTGTGTTCTTTAACACAAACATTTTCTCAAATGCCGCTTGATCGAGAACGTCACCCGATTTTTTCCCAAAGCCGATCCCTTTATCAATCAGGACCACTTCGCCTAAAGAAGGGTGTTTTGCGATGATGACATTATTATTTAACGCTTTATCAACGGTGAAGGATTCCATGAACATCCCCACCTCCTTCTTATTCAATCCTTCTTATCGTACAAAACAGATGAAACGTGCGTCAACGATTGTTTTTCAAAATAGTCGTTGTGCGCTCAACGAGTCGATATGACAGCACCCTTTTTTCTGGTGCCTCACCTTGTAACACTCGATTAAACAAGTCAAATGCTTCCTGCCCCATTTGTTTGAGGGGAATGTCTATACTAGAAATCCCCAATGCTTCACTCAATTGATCGTTTTGAAAGCCAAGTATGGCTGGTGATTCTCCAACGTTTATTTGGTGACGCTGTGCTTCTAGTAAAAAACCTGCTGAGACATCATCGTTCGTAATCAGTAAGGCTGTCGGACGATTTTTCATCTCTTTCCATTCTGTAAATAATTGCTTGCCATCAAAAATGGTCAGTTTTCCTTCAATGACCCAGTCCTCATCAATGTCCTGCCCAAGCGACTGCATCATTTCTTGATAAGTCTGAATGCGAACTTGGCTATTCTCCCCTTCTGTTCTAGCAAGAACGATTGCGATTCGCTCATGACCGCATGCCGCTAAGTGTTCAAGCCCTTCCTTAAAAGCCTGATCATGCGCAATCGATACCGATGAACATGTATCATGCGGAGTAGGATGACAAAAGATAATAGGACCAGATTCCTGCCACTTTAAAATTTCTTGATCACTTAACGCATTTGAGCAAAAGATTAAACCATTCACACGCTGCTCTTTTAAGCTCATTAATGCTTCTTTTTCCTTTAATGGGTCATATCCTGTTTGAAACAAGGCAAAATGCATTCCGCACTCCTGTGCTTTCTCTGCAATCCCTGTGACAATTCCGCTGAAATAGGAGTGATCAATTGTCGGAAGTACAATTCCAAGCATATTGGAATAGCCCTTTGCTAAATGCACTGCCTGAATATTCCGTGTATATTTGAGCTCTTTCATCGCACTAAGTACGCGCTCTCGCTTTTCTTCTTTGACATAAGGATGATCATTCATCACTCGTGATACGGTGGTAACAGATACACCCGCTCTTTTCGCAATATCCCTTATGTTAGGCATTTTTTCTCCTACTTTCTCTTGATATGGTAAGCGTTTCATACTTTAAGATGTATGTGAGCTGAACAAATCACTGGGTGGAAAGGGGAATTCAAGATGGGTATTATCATATGGATCATATTATGTTTGACTATTTTGTTTTCTGCTCGATTCGCACTACATCCTTTAGGAAAAGAACATAAAATCAAGCCGTTTCAATCAATTGATGATTTTTTTGTTGATAAGGATCGCAAAGAGTGACAAAAAAATCACGATGACGCTCCCAACACTTGGACGTTCATCGTGATTTTTTTCATTACTTGATGATCGTCAACTCTTTTGGATAATTGGTTAAGGTGACTGGGCCATCTTTTGTAATGAGAACATCGTCTTCAATTCTAACCCCGCCGACTCCTGGTACATAAATACCCGGCTCGATCGTATAGACCATCCCTTCTTTTAGAAGGTCATCATTTGCTTGACTCATAGAAGGGAACTCATGAACAGAAACCCCGAGTCCATGCCCTAGACGGTGCGGGAAGTATTCGCCATATCCTGCTTCTGCGATCAGCCCTCTTGCTTTTAAGTCAAGGTCACCAATTCTCACACCCGGCTGGCTCATATCAAGTGCTGCCAATTCGGCTTTCAAGACGGTGTTGTAAATATCCTTTTGTTGTTCAGACGCTTCTTGATAGATGAAGGTTCTTGTAATATCTGAACAATAGCCATCCACAATCACGCCGAGGTCAAATAAAACAAAATCACCTTTTTTCAAGGCTGCCTGCCCAGGATTTCCATGAGGTTCTCCTGATTTTTCTCCGAATAGTACCATGGTTGAAAAGGACATGCCCTGAATGCCTTTTTTCTTCAGTTCATATTCGATGACAGCAAGAACTTCGGTTTCCGTCACCCCTTCTTTTAGGGCATGAACCCCAATTTTGACGCCTTCGTCTGCCAATTGAGCAGCTTTTTTCAATGTTTCAATTTCAGCTTCGTCTTTAATTAGTCTTAGCTGATTGAGCACATCTTCTGCCCGGACGAATGTTTCTGCCCCAGTGACAGCTTGAAGCTGCTCTGCTCTTTGCAAAGGAATGGATTCTTTTTCAATCGCTAGGCGAGTCGCTTTTACTCCTCGTTTTTCTAGTGCCTTTTGTATGAAATCAAAGGGGTTTTCATGGTCTTCATATCCAATGAGATCTCCAGCCCATCCCGCATTTTTTGCTTGCTCAACTTCCATCTTAGGCAAAATGAAAAATGGATCTGCTTCCTCAAAAACAAACAGCCCCATCACTCTTTCATGCGGCTCTGTGAAGTATCCAGATAGATAGAATACATTCTCCTTTGTATGTATAAATGCACCTTGAATGTCTTTTTTCTTAAGCCAAGAAGACAAGTTTTTCATTCGATTCATCGTGATCCTCCTCACACGTTTGACTACTGATCTATTGTATCAGTTTTCACTGTATTTCGCACAAAAGCGCACTGACCTAAAGCCAGTGCGCTTTTGTGATTTGCTTAAGAAGCACGAAGCAAACGAAGTCCGTTTAAAATAACCAAAATCGTACTGCCTTCATGCCCAATGACACCAAAAGGTAAATCAAGAACTTGTAAGAAATTCGCACAGATTAACAAACAAATAACTGTTAATGAAAAGATGATGTTTTGCTTAATGATTCGGTTCATCTTTCTTGAAAGACGGATCATCTTTGTTAGATTGTTTAAGTTATTTTTCATTAAAATGAGATCTGCTGTTTCTAAAGCAACATCTGTGCCTCCGCCCATTGCGACGCCAACATCCGCTGTGGCGAGTGCAGGTGCATCATTGATTCCATCTCCGACCATAATGATCGAATCACCTTGTTTTTTCAGTTGATTGACTTCGTGTACCTTTTCATCTGGAAGACATTCAGCGACAACGGTTTGGATGCCTGCTTCCTCTGCAATCGCTTCAGCTGTTTTTTGCTGATCCCCTGTGAGCATGACGGTTTGGATGCCTAAATCATTCAGCTCCTGAATCATTTTTTTGGCTTCAGGTCTGATTTGATCCTTCAAACCGAGACAGCCGACGACTTCTTGATTTTTTTGAACATAGACAACTGTATATCCTTTGGATGAAAGAACATCACCATTCACTTCAATATCACGATCCATTGAAGCTTTTCCGGCAAAATCTTTCTTCCCAATCCGCCATGTGTCCTCATTTAATTGTGCTTCCACACCAAAACCTGATGTTTCTTCAATGGTTACGTGGACTGCCCGCTCTGTATAATGCTCTTTTGCCATATCAGTAATGGCTTTAGCTAATGGATGGTTTGACTGACTTTCAATTTGATAGAGTGCATGATAAAAGGTCGATTCATCTTGCCCTTTTGCCAAGACCACTTTTTCAACAGCTGGTTTTCCACTTGTAATCGTACCCGTTTTATCAAATGCAATCATCGTACTTGTGCCCAGTTTTTCTAAAAAGACACTTCCTTTTACAAGCATACCGTTTCTTGCACCGTTTGAGATGAGTGAAAGAGCTGCTGGCATAATTGAGGCAACAAGTGCACAAGGCGAGGCAACTACCATAAACACCATCGCACGGTAGAACGTTTCACTCATGCTCCAGCCAAGTACAAAATGAGGTAGGAACATTAAAATCGCTACAGTGATGAGCACACCTTTTACATATGCACCTTCAAATTTTTCAATAAATGCTTGGCTTGGCGATACACTTTCTTGTGCAGATTCCACCAGCTTAATGATTTTATGAAAAAGTGTTTCTTCATTATGTTTTGTTACTTCTACTGTTAATGAACCATTTAAATTCACTGTTCCTGCAAACACATCTTCCCCTTGCCCTTTTTCCTGAGGCACCGATTCACCCGTTAAGGCAGATTCGTCTACACTTGTTCTTCCGCTCATGATCACACCATCTGCTGCAATTCGTTCGCCCGCTTTGATTAAAATACGATCGCCTGGCGTAAGTGAAGAAGCAGCGATTTGGATGGTGGTTCCATCTTCTTCAATTAAAGTGGCTTCATCTGGAGCGATACTCATTAAGGCCGTTAAGTCTTTTTTACTTTTATTTGACGTATACGTTTCTAGCGCACCGCTAAGCGAAAAAATAAAAATTAAAATGGCGCCCTCTGCCCAGTAGCCAATGATCGCTGAGCCTATCGCAGCAAATATCATTAAAAGTTCTACATTTAATGTCTTGGATGAAATGGTTTCTTCAATTCCTTCCTTTGCCTTTGCAAAACCACCAATAACAAAAGCAAGAATGAAAAGAGGAATACTCCACATCGTTTCATCCTTTAGAAACCATCCAATCAAGATGAGAATCCCCGAAATACCTGCTGCGATTAATTCTCCGTGCTGTGCCCATTTTTGAAAGAGCGAGTTGGATCCCTTTTGATCTGTCGTTTGATAAAGTGCTGTATTCTCATTCATGATTACTTTCTCCTCTCTAATTGATAATGATTTTCACATTATCAATCGTTGCCCGTTCCGTTTATCATCTATATTTTCTGCTATTTCAAGCTTTTTATAGGTCTGTAACTCATTATAACAGGTTCTGATCAATTTTCAATTAATAATTATTATAATTTCTTTTTGATAATAATTATCATTATTAGCATCCGACATTTCTTCCTCTTTCTGAGCACATTTTATTCATCTGAAAGATAATTGAACACAAAAAAGAACCAACGGATCGCCCATTGGTTCTTACAGAAAGCTTGTGTTCTAAGAATTTGTCCACTCTTTGATTTGTTTTTTCGTCAGCGGACCTACATGGTTTTTGACCACTTCACCCTTTTCATTGATGAAAAAGGTCGTCGGGATCGTAATGATTTGGTATTTCTTCATCATTTCTCCGTGTTCATCGAGAACGATCGGAAATGTAAACTTTCTGTCTTTCACAAATTGGGCAACTGCATGCTTGCTTTGCTCAGCACCAAGTAAATTCACAGTCAGTATGTCTACATCACTTTGATTTTCTTTCACGATCTGTTCAAAGGCTGGCAGCTCCATTTTGCAGGACGGGCACCACGTTGTCCAAAAATGCAGAATGGTCCGCTTCCCTTTCACCGGGATCACCTGCGTTTCACCTGTTAATGTAGGAGCTTCTATCCTCGGCGCCATGACAGGCTCTTTTGCTTCAGCCTCTATGTTCATCAGAAATAAAAGAAGGGTCATCACGAGAAGACTGGCGGGTAGATATTTACGATTCATCAGCATCTTCCTTCCTGATTTTCCTATAGCTTGCCCGCTAGCTGCACATGACATTCAAGCTTTTTTCAATGTAAGAAACATGGAGACGCCGAGTTCCTTGCAAATCGTTGCATAATGCAGAGCCGTTAAAAGCAGCATCCCCGTGTTCATTCCTAAGATAACACCCATCATATTTAAGGATTCGATGGATCCTAGGAAATACACCATAGAGAACGACACCACGTGCACCCATATATTATGTAGGAACACATCTTTTATGAGACCCATACCAATTAAACACGCTTGAAACGGCATCACGAACAAGTGGCATAAGAAATAAGGCCAGAGGAGCTGCAAGTAGACGGCTGCTTGCGGTGAGTCAAAAAAGAGCTGCGTGAGCGGATAAGCGAAATAATACATGATCATCACGGCTGGCACCCCATAGCCAAACGTAATGAGAATCGCTTGTCTGACACGTTTTTTCACGAGATCATACTGCCCCAAGGCATAGGCTTCTGATACATTCGGAATCATCACAATCATAATGGAATGAGCGATAAACGCCGGAAAAAAACCGATCGACATTGCTACGCCAGCAAGCATTCCGTAATGATCAACAGCAAGCGTACCAGAAATGCCCGCTGCAACGAGGGCTCCTTTGATTAAAAACGGTTCAACCGCATTGGCAATGGCATGAAAGATACGCATACCTGTTGTCGGAATGGAGACTGCTAACAAACGTTTTCTGACGTCAATCCCTCTTAACTCAACCGATCTGACATTCACAGCATTTTTCGCCATGACGTATTGGGAATATAAATAGATAAAGACGACGAGATCACTTGCAACAATCACACCAATCGCGATAAGCACCGCTGTTTCAATATCAAACGAATACCAATGAAAAAACAAAAACAAACAGATAAGCTGGATCGTTTTTTTCAGCATATTGGCTAGAGCAATTCTGCCCATTTGCTGCTTGCCCATAAAATAGCCGCGTGCAATGGACGTAAATGCGATGATTGGAATGAGTGACAGAACCAAGCCCTTCATCAGCGGATGATACGATTGAAATACAGGAATGAAAGGCAGTACAATGGCTGCTATTGTCGTTGTTGTGCATGTCACCACAAGCGTCATTTTAAATGCATGGCGAAGCATACTTTTATGAAGCCGCTCATGCGATTCTGCAATGAATTTAGAAATGGAGACTGGCAGCTCTAAGCTGGCGATCACAAGCACAAGCATGATGATGGGAAGGATGCTCATATATAAACCCATTCCATGTTCTCCAAGCTCTCTCGCTAAAATCATATTGACTAAAAACTCGATACACTCAGCAATGAAAGCTGCGACAGATAGCAGAATGACCCCTTTTACAAATCGATTCATGTAGCCTCCCCTTGTCTAAAAGCAAATTCTTTTCACATTCTATGAGACAAGTCCTGAAAATATTTTAATAATTGAAGACAAAAAAACAGCGACTGATTGATCGCTGCTTTTCTTTACACTGCAAACACGTGACGGCCAATGCGTTCTACAATTTTACGAGAACGAATCCAGTTATCTGTCGCCGTTTTTGGATTATAAAAATAAATCGCCTTTGTTGTTCTGTCATCTTCTTTGACAACCTGCTTCACAGCTTTTACGGAATCCTGGTCTGCCTTATCATTGATACTTCCATTTGATACGGGCTGGAAGGCATTTCGCTGATAAATCACGCCTCTGACACTGTCAGGAAAAGAGCGGTGTTCCACGCGGTTTAAGACGACGCTTGCTACAGCTTTTTTCCCTGCGTAAGATTCACCTTTTGCTTCGGCATGTACCAACCGAGAAAGCAAGTCCATTTCTTCATTAGAATAGTGTGATTGATTTCTTGAGCTTGCTGGCTTTGCCGTTTCCTTTTTCTTCGGCTTCGGTTTTGATGCCTTCTCCTCTGTTGACGTGCTTAGCATTTTCACTTTCGGCTGATGTTTCTCCTCTGAAAACGCTGGAATCACGGTATGCTTATTATCTTGATCTATATATGAAAGCTGATGCTTTTCAGGTGCTTGTTCAAGTTTCTGACTTAATGTGCCCTCTTGCTCTTGTATATTGTCCATCTTGATCGCTGAGATGAGCATAAGGATGGCAAAAAGAGCTGTATGAATTTTGATCATTCGCCTCATTCCTCCCTTAATTAATGTAGGCCGTAAGATACTTGTCCACTCTAACAAGAGCTTCTTCTATTTTCACGCACAAAGATTTTCATGCCTGTCCAAATTCCGTCATTAAATGGCATGTCCTAGTTGAAATACGCATGAACTGGTAATGTAAGCGTTTAATATAGTCTCTTTTTAGCCTATAATCATCCTTATGCTCCTGATTATGGGTTATTACATTTTCTTTTCATATGTATCAAGCTGGTTTGAAGTGTGACAAAAGAACCAAAATAAAAAGCTTTTTCTCATGAATGAGAAAAAGCTTTAGCTTCTTGCTTCTTTAAGATATTCAAAAATAACATCTCCACCATGCTTGGCGATTCCGCGAAAATGTTTAAAATCATCTTGATTGACCAATACAGAACGAAATGTTAAAAAATCATCCTTTTGAATGGTCACTTGTTTTTCAGTACCATCCCGTAATGATTCTAGTATTGTGTTGATGTGTTCTTCAGTCAAAAAAATCGCTCCTTTTCAGCCTTGATCAAATATTAAATATACCATTCGTTTTCAAAGCGTACAACGAAAACGAAAGAAAAACGTCTTTATCCTTTACATTGGTATGAAAATATTGCAAAATACTTTTTAATAGGGAATGAAATCTGTTTTTAAAGGAGAGGGATCGGTTGAAGATTGCAAAAATTGGGAATGTGATCGAATTTAGAAATGGTTTAACAGGTGTAGTTGAAAAAGTGAATGAAAACTCTGTTATTGTGGATGTCACCATTATGGACAACTATAGAGATTTAGAACTGGATTCACTAACAGTCGTTAATCATAAAAACTATAAAATCATCAAAGACTCCGTACATTAATTTGCAATCCTCAATTCAGACTACCGTTACATAAAGATATACACAGCAAAGCTGACTCGTGTCACAGCTCTGTTCTCTTTTGACCATCACATATGAAAAAGGCTGACAACCATATAAAGTGGCGTCAGTCTTTTTGCGCGTGAAAGGTTTGCATTTCCGCTTTTGTTTTGTACATATCAACTTCTTCAGGTGTTATCACGCCTTTATCAATTAAAAGGGCGATCACTCCAAGTAATGTGGAGGCATTCCACTTATATCGTTCTTTGTTTTGATGTTCAAGCATCTGAAGCTCTTCCCTTAATTCCATTAGCAGCTTCTCTGTTTTGTCTTCTTTGTTTGCCAACACAAACGCCTCCATTTTCATTCGCTCGTTTCAATTTTATCTTAAAGTAAATATATGAAGAATAAAAGCATGATACACCTTTACAAACATACGTTCTGTCATGTATACTATACATACGAGCTGGTAGCCCCCAGCCGTCCTAGCAAGTTCTATTCCTATTGGTATGAGAAGAGTGACATGACTCTTCTCTTTTTTTATGTGACATCATAATCTATTCCATAAAAAAAGACATGTCATCCACATGTCTTTTCTTATTTATTAGCGATTATCAATCGTTTCTGGATACATATCGTGATTCATCATACGATACGATGCCATCTCTTCATACTTTGTCCCAGGTTTTCCGTAGTTCGTATACGGATCAATTGAAATACCGCCTCTTGGTGTAAATTTGCCCCATACTTCGATATATCTTGGGTCCATTAATTCAATGAGGTCGTTCATGATAATATTCATACAATCCTCATGGAAGTCACCGTGGTTACGGAAGCTGAACAAATATAATTTTAATGATTTACTTTCGACCATGATTTCATTTGGGATGTAGCTGATATACACAGTCGCAAAATCTGGCTGCCCTGTTTGCGGGCAAAGTGATGTGAATTCTGGGCAGTTGAATTTCACAAAATAATCTCTATTCGTATGTTTATTCGGGAACGTTTCAAGCACTTGTGGTGCATAGTCAAACAAGTAATTGGTCCCCTGGTTTCCTAGTAAAGTGACACCTTCTAATTCTTCTGGTTTTCTTGTCGTCATTTTGTTTCTTCCTTTCTATACGCCTCGTTTATTTCCCCACAATAGCGTGTGCAGTTGTGGTAAGACTCTCACACGATTCAAATCAGGGTCTTGCGCTACTTGATCTACAAGCATTTCGTATTTCTTTAATAAGTGCGTCAATAGGTACGCATCATCAGCTGTTGTTGTATCATCATTTCCCACCTGCAAATAAAAGGGGAGTTCTGGGTATTTCGCATGAACATCCTTTGCATAGGCTAGATCAAGATCATCAAAGATCACGACCTTCAGGCTTGCATGTTGCAATCTGTTTCCATTTTTCAATTCATCTATGATACGTGTAAGTTTCGTAAAATCTGTTTTCATATTTGAACTTGGTGGTTTTGGAGAAATGGTTAAATCATCTATCTTCAAAAACCAATCTTGATACATCGTTCCCTGCGTTTCAAGCGCCGTATCAATTCCTTCTTCATGCAATAAATCAATAAGTGATTCCATTTGTTTTAAAAGCGCAGGATTCCCACCTGAAATGGTGACATGAGAAAAAGCCTTTCCACCTATTCTCTTCAGCTCTTTTACAATGTCCTCTGCCTGAAGCCACTGAATATCATGCTTAGCTGATCCATCCCATGTAAAAGATGAATCACACCAGCTGCAAGAGTAGTCACAGCCAGCCGTTCTGACAAACATGGTTTTTTGGCCAATGACCATTCCTTCTCCTTGAATGGTTGGACCAAAGATTTCTAAGACAGGAATCGCTTTAGTCATTGAGCTCAACTCGTTTCGGACGGTAAATGCAGTAGCTTGTTGGTGTCTCTCTGACAAAAACTTGAACACATACTGGTTTGTTCGCTAAAGTCGATAAATATGCTGCGACTTTATCATACACAGTCTTTGCGACAACCTCAGTGGTTGGCATCGCGTATGGATCATTTGATGAGAATTCTTCATGGTCATTGAGCAGTGTATGGTCGTACTGTCCATGAATGAGTTTTTTTAGCGTGCTAAAATTCACAAGGAAACCTGAATCATCTAGATGATCTCCTGCAATCGTAATGTTAATCGTATACGTATGACCATGTACGCGGCTACAAGCGCCAGCATCTTCTCTCGGGATAAAATGGGCTGCCGATACATGCATATCTTTATTTAATTCAAACGAAAATGGATGATTCGTCTGTGGATAGATTTGAGAAAGCATTTAGTTCGCCTCCTTCATGTCCATATAAGTGTCATAGCCATTTTTCCGAAGCTTACATGCAGGACATTCCCCGCAGCCATCAGAAATGATGCCATTATAGCAAGTGAGTGTTTCATTTTTCACAAAATCTAGCGCATTCAGTTCATCAGCCAGCTTCCACGTTTCAGCTTTATTCAGCCACATGAGCGGCGTATGGATGACAAATGGTTTTTCCATTGCCAAATTCACGGTGACGTTACAAGATTTCACAAACTCATCTCGACAATCTGGGTAGCCGCTAAAGTCTGTCTCGCACACACCCGTAATAATATGACGTGCTCCAATTTGATACGCAAGAATGGATGCAAAGGATAAGAAAACTAAGTTTCTCCCCGGAACAAATGTGGAAGGCAGTTCTCCTTCTTTTTCTTCAATATCAATGTCATCTCTTGTTAAGGCATTGGGTGCAAGCTGATTTAAAAGAGACATATCTAATAGATGATTTTTCACACCTAGCTTGTCAGCAATTCTTTTGGCGACATCAATTTCTTCTTGATGACGCTGATTATAATGAAAGGTTACCGTTTCAACCTCTTTAAATTGTTGAAGTGCCCATAGTAAACATGTCGTACTGTCCTGTCCCCCGCTAAAGACAACGACCGCTTTTTCATTTTTCATTTTTCCTTTTCCTCCTTTTGCAGACCCGTACCTCCGCACAAAGCTGCATCTGAAAGGTTCATGAAAACCCCTATTTTTCTCAAAAGAAAAGACACCTTTACATGTGTATGAGGTGTCCCAGCCATAAAAAATAAAAAATGCCACATCCAAGGATACGGCAAGTCCTTAGTTTTTTATAGAGGGTTTTGCTAGAACCTCTCCCGTTTTCACGGATTTTTGTTCAATTTTCACAGAGGATAGTGTACCACATAATTGGTGTACAAGCTATCCCTTCTTTACTTATCACGTGATGCAGGCACTTTTTTCAGACAAAGAAAGAGGATAAAAAAGATACTGACATAGCCAAAAACAGGGTAAACCGTTGAAATGAGTGTACCGTATCCAATTTTACTGATGACATAACAGCAAAGCAGAATAAAGGATATCGTATACATACTGTTCAATCGAATATACGCCCTCACCTGTCTTTCGAGACCGTATAAATTCCCTATAACGGATGTAAAGACTTCACCAAAGATCACGAATAAATAGATGAGATGAATGGAGTTTGCGACTTGATACACCACTTGGGCCATCGGAATATCATACGCCTCCAGCATTTCTAATGAAGAAAGGGATAAAAAGCAGGCGAGCAGAATGAGTGTCAGCATCAGACCTCCAAGCACCGCTCCCCTTTTTATAACGGCTTCGGATGTCATTTCGTTTGCGACCGGCACTAATACGGCTTGAGACAACGCTAAATTAAATGCACCATATGAAATCGCAGACAACATCCATTCGCCCTCTCCCATTTGCAGCCCCAGAACGTGGCTTTCACCGCTACTAAACACAAATGAGTCTAGAAACACAATCAGCGAAAAGAAAATCAGCATGGGAACGACAAGTACATTGACACCAAATAACCCTTTTGAACCTTTAAAAAGGACAATGACACTTAAAATAATCGTTAAAAAAATACCATATTCTTTTGAGATGCCAAGTTGTTCTTCAAAAATAGCGCCTGCTCCAGAAATCATCACTGACGTCACACCTAGTAATATAAAAAACATGACGATGTTAATATATCGACTCGCAGCAGCTCCAAATAAAAACCGATTCATATCTTGATAAGACTCCGCTTCAATTCGTTTGGAAATAAGCATCATTTTTGCGCCAAGGCCGGTAAAAATAACACCGCTAATCAAAATCCCGATCAATCCAATCCAGCCAAAACGAACAAAAAATTCTACGATTTCTTTTCCTGTCGCAAACCCAGCTCCAACCACTGTTCCTACATATACAAAGGCAAGCTGAAAAGCGGATTCATTTGAACGTTTCATATGACCCCTCCGCACCCATCACTTTCGATTGTCTCTTTTTTATCCTATGAGACAAGTTCCTTGAAAAGAAGGACAAACCATGATTAAATGCAAAAAAGGATTTTTCATTCAGCGATGAGCAAAACAGTTGAAAGTCAAAATAGGTCAGAGTATACTATAGTCAAAGATGGTCAAACAACAGACCATTTTATTTAACATTCATTGGTCAAATAAAGTCAAACTTTATTTTAAGGAGGTCATGGCTCATGCGTTGTCAACATTGTCAAGTAAATGAAGCAACTATTCGCCTGAATATGCAAGTAAATTCGTCCCGTAGCCAAATGGTTTTATGTGAAGACTGCTATACCTCTTTGATGGAACAGTCAAAAATGAAAATGGGTCCTAACCTGTTCGGAGGCGGTTCATTCTTCTCTGAGCAAGCAGGACATGCGACGAGCCAAGAGCGGCCTAAACAAAAAGGCTTACTCGATGAGCTTGGCCGGAACTTAACGGATGGCGCACATGCTGGTTTAATCGATCCTGTCATTGGCCGTGATGAAGAAGTCACAAGAGTCATTGAGATTTTAAATAGAAGAAATAAAAACAATCCTGTCCTCATTGGTGAACCTGGTGTTGGTAAAACGGCCATAGCCGAAGGACTAGCACTAAAAATTGCAAATGGAGATGTACCAAATAAATTAAAGAACAAACAAGTTTATTTATTAGATGTCTCTTCACTTGTGGCAAACACAGGTATACGTGGTCAATTTGAGGAACGGATGAAGCAATTAATCAAAGAATTGCAAAGCCGTAAAAATATCATCTTATTCGTTGATGAAATTCATCTTCTTGTAGGCGCAGGCTCTGCCGAAGGGTCAATGGATGCCGGAAACATTTTGAAACCAGCTCTAGCTCGAGGGGAACTGCAGCTAGTAGGTGCGACAACATTAAAAGAGTATCGTCAGATTGAAAAAGATGCTGCCCTTGAACGCAGGTTCCAGCCTGTCATCGTTGATGAGCCAACACAGGATGAAGCATTCGAGATCTTAAAAGGCATTCAAGATAAGTATGAAGCCTATCATGGCGTCACCTATTCTGACGAAGCCATTAAAGCGTGTGTTCAATTATCTTCGCGGTATATTCAAGACCGCCACTTGCCAGATAAAGCCATTGATTTAATGGATGAAGCAGGTTCAAAAGCGAATCTCTCCATTGATGCAGCAAGTGAAGATGAATTAACAAACCGTCTTGCGCAAATTGCCGCTGAAAAACAAGCCGCTTTAAATGAAGAACGCTATGAAAAAGCAGCAAAACTTCGAGACGAAGAAGAAGCGATTGAAGCGAGATTGCAAAACAAAACAAATGACAAAGAACATGTCGTCACAGCTGAGGACATTCAGTCGATTGTAGAACAAAAAACAGGTATCCCTGTCGGCAAACTACAAGCAGACGAACAAACAAAAATGAAAGAAATTGATGTCCGCTTAAAAGCCCGCGTCATTGGTCAGGAACATGCGGTTGAAAAAGTGGCGAAAGCCGTAAAAAGAAGCAGAGCCGGCTTAAAATCAAAACATAGACCAACTGGCTCCTTCCTATTCGTTGGGCCAACAGGCGTCGGGAAAACCGAATTGTCTAAAACATTAGCGGAAGAATTATTTGGCTCAAAAGAAGCGATCATTCGTTTAGATATGAGTGAGTACATGGAGAAACACTCCGTGTCCAAAATCATCGGTTCTCCTCCTGGTTACGTTGGACATGATGAAGCCGGACAGCTCACGGAAAAGGTTCGCAGAAAACCATACAGCATCATTTTGCTCGATGAAATCGAAAAAGCGCACCCTGATGTCCAGCATATGTTCCTTCAAATCATGGAAGATGGCCGGCTAACAGACAGCCAAGGCAGAACCGTCAGCTTTAAAGACACAGTCATCATTATGACAAGTAACGCTGGCAGCACAGATAAAAAAGCAGTCAAAGTCGGATTCCAGTCTGAACAAGAAGAAGCCATCGAAGAACAATCATTGATTGATTCACTGAGCGCTTATTTCAAACCGGAATTCTTGAACCGTTTTGACAGCATCATTCAGTTTGATTCATTAGATAAAGACGATTTAGTCAAAATTGTGGATCTTCTGCTCAAAGATTTGTCAGAGCAGTTAAAAGAACAAAATCTAACTGTTCACGTCACAAACGAAGCGAAAGAAAAAATCGCTGAACTTGGTTATCATCCAGCATTTGGGGCTCGTCCGTTACGAAGAACGATTCAAGAGCATGTTGAGGATCAAATGACGGACATCTTGCTTGAAGAAGAACAACTTACTGGATTTACAGTCGATGTTGAACATGACGAAATTGTTGTGAAAAAGAGCTAAGTACATCCTAAGGAGGATCTTCAGCTCCATCATGTTGCAGTGTCTAAATTCCATCTGAGCGCCGACGCTCCCCCGCCTCTTTTCCTTTACGATAAAAGAAAAAGAGGTGGATCACATGGATCACATGACCAATTGGAACTACGATTTGATCAAAATCATACATGAAGAAAAATTAAAAGAATTGCTCTTAGATGAAACAGCTCAAAAAAGATGAAGTTTCCAGATTGTTGACAAAGGGCTAAAATGAACTTGATTTTAACCCTTTGTCTTCTTTTCAGCGTGATAGAAAACCTTTGCAGCCCTAGGAAGGACGAGTACTGGCGCGGAGCGAATTTGGCATTCGTGAGCACCAGAGCGCAGGACTGACAAAGAATGCGAGGGTTTGTCTACACGCTGAAAACTCCCTTTTATATGAGGGAGTTTCTTTTTTTGCGGCTTTCAGAAAGCGCTTTCGTCAAAATTTCTTCACATAAACTGTCTTAATTTTATATTCTGACTAAAACCCTTCTAGAAGACACCGATATTAACTATAGAAAAAGATAGTTAAAGGATTTGGTGAGATAATGGACAAAACATCGTTAATTGGTATTATTTTAGCATTTATTGCACTGAGTGTCGGTATGGTTTTGAAAGGTGTGAGTCTAACCGCTCTTATCAACCCGGCGGCTATATTGATCATTGTGGTTGGGACAATTTCAGCTGTTGTCATTGCCTTCCCATCTAGTGAAATTAAGAAAACACCAAAATTATTCGGCAAAATTTTCAAAGATAGCAAGCTTCCAACGATACAAGAAATGATTCCTCTATTTTCAAACTGGGCACAAATTGCTCGTCGTGAAGGTCTTTTGGCATTAGAGGCAAATCTTGAGGAAGTCGATGACGATTTTCTAAAGAACGGCTTAAGCATGGCAGTTGACGGTCAAAGTGCTGAATTTATTCGCGACGTCTTAACTGAAGAAGTCGATGCTATGTCGGAGAGACATCAGTCAGGCGCATTAATCTTTACACAAGCTGGTACATACGCTCCGACTCTAGGGGTACTTGGTGCCGTTGTCGGACTTATTGCCGCACTTGCAAACATGGGAGACATTGAAGCACTTGGACATGCGATTAGTGCTGCCTTCGTCGCCACACTGCTTGGGATTTTTACAGGGTATGTGTTGTGGCATCCATTTGCCAACAAGCTGAAGCGTAAATCAAAGGAAGAAGTAAAGCTTCGCCTCATTATGATTGAAGGGATTCTTTCTGTCCTTGAAGGCCAGTCTCCAAAGGTCATTGAGCAAAAACTTCTGATGTACTTACCAGCAAAAGAACGTGCAAATCTTGTCATTGAAGAAGGAGAAAAACAGAATGGCTAGGAAACGTAAAAAACATGATCATGAAGACCATGTAGATGAGTCTTGGCTGATCCCTTACGCCGATCTTCTTACGCTTCTTCTCGCCCTCTTCATTGTGCTGTTTGCATCTAGCTCCATTGATGCGGCAAAATATGAACAGATGGCTAAATCGTTTAATGTTGTCTTTACTGGCGGCACTGGCGTAATGGACCAATCAAGCATGCAGAGCACCGAAGAAACAGAAAACAGCAATCAAACCAAAAAATCAGCAGAAGATGAAGAAGAAGAAGCAAAAGCGAAAGCTCGTGACCAAGCGGTATTAACAAAGGTTAAAAAGCAAGTAGATTCATTCATTGCGGATAAAAAACTTGGTTCGAAGCTTGAAACAAAGCTGACGGATGAAGGTCTGCTTATTACAATTGAAGACAGCATCTTCTTTGATTCTGGGCGAGCGGTGATCCGCTCGCAGGATGTTCCGTTAGCCAAAGAAATATCCAAGCTGCTCGTCATTAACCCTGCTCGTGACATCGTCATTAGCGGACATACAGATAACGTTCCGATTCGGAATTCTGAATTTGAATCCAACTGGTATTTAAGCGCCATTCGTGCGGTCAACTTTTTAAATATTCTCCTTGAAAACAGCAACCTAGACCAAGAGAACTTTAGCACAAAAGGTTACGGTGAATTTAAACCGATTGCCTCTAACGATACCGCAGAAGGCAGAAGTAAAAACAGACGCGTCGAAGTTCTTATTTTGCCAATTGAGAAAAAAGCTAAATAAATAGGAAGCCAGCAGCTTCCTTTCAGATCATGACAAAGGGCTAAAATGATGTTTATTTTAGTCCTTTGTTTTTCTTATGAGCGCGATTGAAAGCGCTTGTCGTTTATCGGTGCGCAGGACTGACACCATATGCGAGGATTAGTCTACATACTAAAAAGGAAGCCAACGGCTTCCTTTTTTATGTGTTTATTCTTTATGATCATATAAATGCTTGGCACGCAGTCCTACATGTTTGAGCATATCGATGCAGGCATCCTTTTCCTCTTCACTAAGCACACTGATCATCTCGTGAATCTCTTTTGCATGATCTGGGAAGATGTCATCAAGTAAAGCTCTTCCCTGCTCCGTAATATGTGCAAATGTCACCCTGCGGTCTTCTGCACAAGCTTTCCGGCTAAGGAGTTCTTTTTTCTCCAATTTATCAACCACATACGTGATGCTTCCGCTTGCGAGTAAGATCTTATCACCTATTTGCTGAAGCGGCTGATCACCTTTATGATACAGCAATTCTAATACAGCAAATTCAGTCGGATTCAGACCGTGCTTCACAATATGTTTGTTCATGTGGTGATTAATGGAGCGATAGGCACGTGATAGTACAATAAATAATTTCAAAGATTTCTCAACATTATGATTTTCCATTTTTTATCATCCTTTATGAAATGCAACCCACTAATGTGACATTAATAAACAATAAGTAAAATGTCAACATGTTGAACCATTTTTTGCATGAAAAAGAGACCAGAACGAATCACCTAATTTTTTAAAAATCTCACAAGTCATCGTAATAAAGATAGGTTCAATGCTATAATAAGTCTATTAGGTAATACGTTGGAGCGATGAATCATGAGTATACTGAAAGGGTTTTGGAAGAAGATCAAGCTTTACCTTATTTTGGTCGTAATTCCAACCCTCATCATTAGTTATTTTATCTACGAAAAAGAAACTGAGAAAATTGATGTAAAAAACAAACAAACCGCTACACTTATGTTAAATATTCACAAAAACCAAATGAATTATTTAATCAGTGAAACAGAAGCAAGATTAACTTCCCTTGCCATGGGATTTGACCAGCCGCTTGAAACGAAAAGAGTACAAAACATCCTAGAGAAAATCTATAAACAAGAACCTCGTTTTTCAGGCCTGTATCTCCTAGACCAAAAAGGAAATGTCACAGCCAGCACCACACCATTAAAGGAAAAAATCAACCTGTCATTTAGAGATTACTTTAAACGTATTCAAGTCACAAAACAGACCGTCATCACAGATAACTATGTAAGCCGCATTACTAAGCAGCGGATTCTCTCCATTTGTGTCCCTGTTTTGAATGAAAACGACGAAGTCACAGATGTGCTAGTCGCTGCGATTCAAATTGATTATTTAAGAAATATTATGAATGTATTAAACCCAGAGCTTCATTTTAAGATGCTGAATCAAAATGGAGACGTTGTGTTTACAAGTGGTCCACAGCCAGCATCCGAAAGTGATAGCACCGTGTCTACATATTTAGATGAAAACAGCTGGAAGCTGGAGGTTTTTCCGCAGCGTGCCACAACAAGTGAAGTCCTGTCTGTGATGCTGTTTCCTTTATCCAGTGCATTTATTCTCTTAAATATCTTATTCACACTCGTCCAATATAACATTTTAAGACGACAAACCCAGCAGGAACGCCACCAAAATGAAGCACAAAAGCTTGAACTCATTGGAACACTTGCGGCAAGTACAGCGCATGAAATTCGCAATCCATTAACAGGCATTAGCGGGTTTATTCAACTTTTGCAAAAGAAGTATCGTTCAGAAGAGGATCAGCTTTATTTTTCTGTCATCGAGGAAGAAATTAAACGGATTAACCAAATCGTCAGTGAGTTTCTTGTGCTAGGAAAACCAACGGCTGAAAAGTGGCAAAATAATTCTGTGAAGGAAATTGTGAGTGAGATCATGCCCATTGTATTTTCTGAGGCGAACCTTTATAATGTCGAGGTTGATTTGCAAATCAATACCATTCAAGATGTTGGCGTGTATTGCACGAAGGATCACATTAAACAAGTGGTATTGAATGTAGCGAAAAACTCGTTAGAAGCGATGCCAAATGGCGGTCATTTGAAGATTGTCATTGAGGCTGAAAAAGAACAGGTCATCATAAAAGTGAAAGATACAGGTGAAGGTATACCAGAAGAGATGCTGAAACATATCTTCCTCCCTTTTATTACGTCGAAGGAAAAAGGAACAGGTCTTGGGCTTGTTGTGTGTAAACGAATCATTTCGATGTATGGGGGGACAATCGATATCGAGAGCGAAGTGAACAAAGGAACAACCGTAATCATCATGCTCCCTGCTGCACACTAATAGCTGAAGCATTCATCCGGTTTTGCTAATGGCAAGACCGGTTTTTTGATGTCAATAAGAAGGACGATTGACAGAAAGGAGACTCATTTGTGATACAAGATCATGAAAGGAAGCAACAGATTGTTGTTCATGAAAAAGAAGATACTGATACTCATTCATCAGGTTGTCCAGTTCTTGACTATATTTAATTGTCGTCTCACCTGTATAGCCTTCTACTTGAGCAGCTTCTACCATTTGTCTTCTCTTTTCATCAATTGACATTAATAACTGTTCTTTCCGTACATAAATATTCATGATCTCAGCTCCCGCTATGAATTCGTCTGTCTACGCTCTAAATGATCCGACACCAAAATTATACTTTATTTGTAAATTAAATTAAATATGCTTATTTTATTTAATTTTTTACAGCCTAAAGACCTTTTACCCAATGAATTCTGGGGGTAAACTTCAAAATTGGACAGGATTGACACATTGATTAAACAGAATTTTATCCTATGCAGAAGACCAAAATCAACTATTTTCTCTCTCATTTTATGTCTATTTTCCTAAAAAAAAACTGATCTTCCGCCTCATGCGAAATGATCAGCTCCCACTATTAAACCGTTTCTTCTTCGTAAATTGGCACCCAGCCCTCAGTTGTGACAAATATGCGAACTGCGACGACTTGACGATCTTCTTGAAGTGTAAAGTAGTGACGAATATTCGGAGGCACAGAAATTAAATCACCTGGATTCAGTCTCACATCAAAAAAGACGCCGTCTTTGCCTTGAATGGCAAAGATTCCATGACCGCTCACGATAAATCTGACTTCATCATCCGTATGATGATGCTCACGTTTAAAGTTTTGAAGCAGTTCATCCAGGTTAGGGGTCGCATCTGATAATGAAATCACATCCTGCGCTTTGTATCCTCTTCGCTCGGAAATACTCTTTATTTCCTCTTGAAACACAGTTAAAATTTCTTCCTTTTCATCATCTGTTAAATCGTACTTTTCTGATAACTGTTTTGGTAGTTTTTCAATATCCCAATGTTCATAAATGACCCCTTGCTGTTCTAAATACGCCTGGACCTCTTGTTCGTTCTCAAGTAACGTGTTCTCTTCATTATGAATGTAAATGGTCGCCATGTGTTTTTCCTCCTTTTTATTTAACAAGCTGCTTTTGATAAAGCGCTACTTTCAAATGATAGGTAAATAAAAATTCATAAGCCTCTAAGACTCGTTTGGCTTCAAATGCGGTTTTCCCCCAAACGGTGATGCCATGATTACGAATGAGTACAGCACCAGCATCGTCCGTCAGGTGCACTGCAAATTGCTCTGCAAGGTGCGGAATATGAGCTGGGTTTTCAATAATAGGAACAGCAACTTCTGCATCCTCTTCCCAATAACCAAGCGCTTTAATGATTTCATTACCTTTAAAACGAACTTCTCCTTTATCGCCATACAGCTCAGAAATGACATTGTTATCGATCGTGTGGACGTGAAGACAACATCCTGCTTTCGTCCGCTCATAAACGTATGTGTGAAGCAGTGTTTCAGCTGATGGCCTGAGCGGCTCATTCGGATGAACCGGCTGACCTGCTGCATCAACAAGAACAAAATCTTCATCGGTTTCTTTTCGTTTATCTTTGCCGCTTGCCGTCACCAAAAACGTGATGGGATCATCTGACACTTTTATCGATAAATTGCCACTCGTTCCGTAAAACCAGTCTCTTTGTGCCAATTCGCGTTTGACGTCTGCTAGTTCCTTCCAGCGTTTACTCTTCTCTTCTGCCATTCCTTCACTTCCTTTATTTGATCAAATTGCGCTTTTAGATCAACAAATGTTTCATACTCTTTATGTACGAGCCCTAGCTCTTTACATTCGTTCAGTAAATAATCACGCGCAAACGTGAGATCCGCATGTTTCGCTGCCTCAATATCAGTCACTGAATCACCAATCATGATAATAAAATCATCTTCCTGCGTCAGCTCTCGAATAATGGAAGGCTTGCAGCAGCCACAGCCATTTTGGCATTCTGAATCACAGGCATGCGGCCATTCAATTTGAATATGGTCTTCTTTAAATGATGCATGGTTACAATAAATATTCTCTTGTTCGACAATCCCTTCAAGGATGGGATAGACAAAAAAGTCCATACCGCCGCTGAGTACATAGAAAGGAATGTCTGCTTTTTTGACATCATCGACAAACTGTTCAAATCCTTCACGAATCTCTGTATCCTCTAAAATAAATGACCGAATGGCTTCTTTCTGATCACTCGTCAGTAACTGAAACATCTGCCCGACGCCTTCTTGGATCGTGATCTCTTTTGCTAGAACACCATCCTTCCATTTCGTCCATTCTTTTGGAGCAAACTGCTTCATGATGCGAATGATATTATCATTTTTCGTAATCGTGCCATCAAAATCACAACATACAATTGGTTTTTTCATTTATTCTGCTACCCTTCCCCAAAGATCAAGTGCTGCTTGTAAATCTTGACAAGTTGATGCTTTTTCTTCGATAGACTCTTTTTTGATCACCGCATCAATGATCGAACGAAAGGCTTTCCCTCCTCCAATTGCTCCCCGCGGATGTCCGTGAATTCCCCCGCCTGCATTAATGACATGATCAAGTCCAAAATCTTTGATTAAGATCGGCACCATTCCCGGGTGAATGCCTGCTGAAGGGACAGGAAATGTTTGTTGAACTGTATCCTCTTTCACACATGCTTCGAAAATGCCAATGGCATCTTTTTTCGGAAGGGCGACTGATCCATAAGGAGAGGGAAAAAGACTTAAATCAGCACCAGCATATCGATTTAATTTGCCTAAAAGAAGAGAATGCGAGAATCCATAGTCTGGAGATGATGTCATTGCACCGCTCACTGCCGGATGTGCCATGATCGGCAATGGGATCTCTGGATCTTCAGCCAAGCTTTGCATGACATCAAGTCCATAGGCAAAAACGTTGAATAAAAGCGCATCAGCCCCGAGTTCGGCTGCCTTTCTTGCTCGATCTTTCAAATCAAAAGTTCTACCAGTTAAATTAACAGCATAAAGCGTGCGATGTCCTGTCTCTTCATATGTTTCTTTTAATATCTTTTTTCCTTCCTTGATTCGATCTTCAAAAGGGGCTAATGGGCTTTCAAATAAAATCTCATCATCTTTGATGAAGTCTACTCCACCTAAAGCCTGTAAGCGGAGCTGTTCTTTTAAATCCTCCATATCACGACCGATCACGCCTTTAAATATACTCATCAATAGCGGCCGATCAAACACGCCTACTTTCTTTCGTATCCCCTCAATGCCAAATACCGGTCCTGGCAGACAGCTTTTAAACCTTTCCGAAAATTCGATATCAACGAGCTTTACTTTCCCATCCAGTGAAAGCTTTCCAAAAATCGTCGTCAACACCGCTGGTATATCAGCTGAAAAGTTCGCCTCAGGATAAGCAATGGTCACCTCTGATTGATACAGACCACCAATTGAGGGAGACTGTTCTTTTACGCTCACCACACGGCCTTTATGTTTTTTCAGCTGCTCCTTTTTGAGCTGCGGCAAGTCCGTCCATGACCCGACCGTTAACCCAAGTGCGATCTGCTCTGCTTTTCGGTCTATTTGTTCATCCTCTCGATGTGTTAGTACGTATGTTGCCAGTAGTTCACTCACTAGGAATCCCCTTTCGATTGCGTCCTGTATATGGTCAATAAAAAAACCTCTTTAAGTGCTTGATCAGCGCGTTAAAGAGGTTTCGTCTCATTCATCCGAATCTTATCTCTCAGCGCTTGCTGCAAGAATTAGCACCGTGCTTCATGGAAGTCGGTTGCCGGGCTTCATTGGGCTAGTCCCTCTGCCTACTCTTGATAAGAATATTCAATTTTCTTAAATATTGCCTGAATTATCGCACCATTTTTTTACGTTGTCAATGGCTTTTTTTCAAATAACTGCAAGGCAGCGATACGATCAGCGGCTTCCTTTAGCCGCTCCTCACTTGTTAAAAGCCCGACTCTGACGTAGCCTTCACCATGAGCACCAAAGCCATTCCCCGGTGCCACAACAACATGTGCTTTTTCTAATAATACATCAGAAAAAGTTTCCGATGTATACCCTTCAGGCACCTTTAACCAAGCAAAAAATGAGCCCTTTGGCGCACTGACGTCCCAGCCAATCTCTTTGCATGCAGCAATCCAAGTGTTTCGTCTTTTTTCGTACCGATCATTTTGTACTTGTACGCACGTTTGATCGCTTAAAAGTGCTTCTGCTGCTGCATCTTGAGTTGCTTTAAACAGTGACACAAACAGGTGATCCTGATAAAGCTCAATGGCTTCGATAACAGAGGCATTCCCTGCTGCAAAACCGACTCTCCAACCAGCCATATTATACGTTTTGGACAATGTATAGATTTCAATACCTGTCTCTTTTGCTCCGTCTATTTGCAGGAAACTAAGGGGCTTTTCGCCGTCAAATCCTATGCCGCCATATGCAAAATCATGGACTACACACATCTTATTTTCATTCGCAAACGCAACAGTATCTTCAAAAAATGTCCGGGTTGCAGTCGCACCAGTCGGATTATTTGGGTAATTTAAGTACATCAACTTTGCTTGATTCTTATCCTGCTCTGACAATTGGTGGTAGTCAGGTAAAAAATCATTTTGTTCAAGAAGAGGCATTGTGACCATGCGAGCTCCGGCAAGCACAGCGCCTGACCAGTAATCAGGATATCCTGGGTCTGGAACAAGCAGCGTATCACCTGGATTCAGTAAGCATTGCGGCAATTCGACTAGTCCCGCTTTCCCTCCAAATAAGATGGCAATCTCTGTCTTTGGGTCAAGCGTGACGCCATATTCTCTTTCATAAAAAGCAGCTGCAGCTTTTTTTAGTTTCGCTGTCCCGCGGAATGAGGAGTATTGATGATTTTCAGGTTTTGCTACCGCTTCCTGCATCGCTTTCACAATATGTGGAGGAGTGGGCTGATCAGGATTTCCTTGACCTAAATTAATCACATCTGCCCCTTCCTGCACTTTTTTCTGTACTTTTTGTACAAGCGACGCAAAAAATTGTTTCGGTAAATGTTTCAATACATCCGATTGCTGGAATTCCATTTTTTCACCTTCTATTCAAGTTACATGACAATACAATCACTGTAATGGATTGTTTTATGAATTGTAAAGCAATTTTGAAAAAAGATTGACATGTGAACTGCAGCTCTGATAATATCTAGAATTAAGAAATGCAAGCAGACATGAAACAATTACATATTGATTTCTCTTATCGAGAGTTGGGCGAGGGATTTGGCCTTTTGACCCCAACAGCAACCGACCGTTAATACCACTGTGAAGTGGGGCGCAGCAAGTACAGCGCCAAGACAATTGTCTTATAGGGCACGGTGCTAATTCCATCAGACGTATGTGCTGAGAGATAAGAGAGGCTTCGAGCATACACGCCATCAAGCCTCTTTCTCTCAGGAGAAAGAGGCTTTTTTATATGATTTGGAGGGGAAGCAATTGGTTACACTTACGGCATCATATGAAGAATTAACAGAAAGTTCGGCAGTTGCACTTGCCATTAGACTTGGATTGATTCAGGAGAGCAGTCATTTAACATGCACTGAAATCGGTGACGGAAATTTAAATTACGTCTTTCATATTTATGATCACAAACAAGCAAAAGGACTGATTATCAAACAGGCCCTTCCTTACGCAAAAGTCGTTGGAGAAAGCTGGCCGCTGACATTAGATCGTGCAAGAATTGAAAGTGCAGCACTCATCAAGCAGTCAGAGTATGCACCTCATCTTGTACCAGCCGTCTATTATTCGGATACAGCTCTTGCAGTGACGGCAATGGAGGATCTATCACACCTTGAAATCGTCAGAAAAGGGCTAATTGCCGGAAAACATTATCCGTATTTATCAGATCATGTCGGAGAATTTTTAGGCAAAACACTATTTTACACGTCTGACTTTGCCACAAATCCTAAAATCAAAAAACAATTCGTGAAGCAGTTTACGAATCCTGATCTTTGTGACATTACAGAAAAACTCGTTTTCACAGATCCTTTCTTTGACAGCGAGACGAATGACTTCGAAGAGGAATTAAGAGAAGAGGCACAAGCACTATGGGCTGATCTTGAACTGCAAGCAAAAGCTGCCGAATTGAAACGGATCTTCTTAACCTCTGCTGAAACACTGGTACATGGAGATCTTCATACAGGCAGTATTTTTGCAAACGAAACAGAAACGAAAATCATTGATCCAGAGTTCGCTTTTTACGGTCCTTTCGGATTCGATATCGGTCACTTTATTGCCAATCTGTTCATAAATGCTTTATCTCATGAGAATGAACAGGATCAGCAGCACCTTTTTGATCATGTCGTCAATGTGTGGGCAACATTCAAAGAAGTGTTCACAAAAGCATGGAAAGAAGACAGTATTGAAGCGTTTAGTGTATCGGACAGCTTTTTAGAAACAACGTTTGACCGTATTTTAAAAGAAGCCACCGGCTTTGCTGGCTGTGAGCTTGTTCGCCGAACCATCGGTCTTGCGCATGCGGCTGATCTCGATGCGATTCCATCACATTCTAGAAGGCTTCAGCAGAAAAAAGCAGCACTTACACTAGGAAAAACATTGATCAAACAATATCAAGCAGTGGAAACAGCGTCTGACCTCGTCGCATTATTCCAGCAAACTGTAAAGGAGTGACGAGTTTTGTCTAAAGAATTTGAAGTTCCCCGTTCCGTCGAATGGGAAGAAAACCGTATCAACATTTTGAATCAGCAAAAATTACCCGCTGAAACCGTGTTTGAGCATTTATATACAAAAGAAGATGTGTATGATGCCATTGTGACGCTAAAAGTGCGCGGAGCACCTGCTATTGGCATTACAGCGGCTTTTGGGCTCGCACTCAGTGCACAAGAGATTGATACAGAAGACATTGATCTCTTTAAGCGAGAAGTCGCTCGCCTGAAAGAATATTTAAACAGTGCTCGTCCAACCGCTGTGAATCTTGCCTGGGCATTAGACCGGCTTTATCAGCGCATTGAGCGTGCTGCTTCGGTGAATGCAGCCAAAACTGATCTTGTCCATGAAGCCATTCAAATTCAAATCGAAGATGAAGAAACATGTCGGCAAATCGGTCAAAATGCTCTTCAGCTCTTTAAATCTGGTGATCGAATTATGACCATTTGTAACGCAGGCTCCATTGCCACAAGCCGTTACGGAACAGCGCTTGCACCCTTTTATTTAGCGAAAAAGAAAAACCTCGATCTTCACATTTACGCATGTGAAACACGTCCTGTCCTTCAAGGCGCTCGTCTGACGACATGGGAATTGATGCAGGGCGGCGTAGATGTGACGCTTATCACGGATAATATGGCAGCCCATACGATGAAAGAAAAACAAATTTCTGCCGTTATTGTTGGTGCAGATCGAATCGCTAGAAACGGTGATACAGCAAATAAAATTGGAACGTTAAGTCTGGCTATTTTAGCTAAACACTTTCAAATTCCATTTTTTGTGGCTGCGCCTCTTTCGACCTTTGATGTGTCAACTCAGGATGGGTCAGATATTCCGATTGAAGAACGCGACCCACAGGAAGTAAAGGAATTAAACGGCATCCAAATTGCGCCTCCTGACGTGCAGGTATTTAACCCTGCCTTTGATGTTACTCCTCATCATCTCATTTCCGGAATCATTACAGAAAAAGGCATCATCACTTCCAACTATACAGAAGAGATTGATGCACTATTCACTGAAAGCGTGTCACTTTAATCAAACAAAAGCGCGGGGTTCTTATCATTTAAGAGCACCGCGCTTTTTTGTTTCGTTCGTTTTTGCTAATATTTCTTTTTTCTGTTCTTCTGTCAACACGTTCATTTTGACACATAGTGATGTGACGGCGTACATTTTATCTTTTTTGCCCCATAACATGTTAGCAGCCTCCTTTTTCCCTAGACCAACTTTTTTAGCTTAATAAAAGGATATGTCGCTCGCTAAACATTTGGAACAGGTCAATTTATTTATTTTTGAACAAATGGGATGCCTTCTAATTCTAACAGGATCGCTTTCATCCCTGTCTTCGTCCCTGCATAACCCGTCAAAGTCCTGTCTTTTCCAATGACCCGGTGACACGGGATAAAAATAGGCAACGCATTGCGTCTATTAGCTTGTCCAATGGCTCTGACAGCCTTTGGATTGCCGATCGCTTCTGCAATATCAGCATAGCTTTTTGATTCACCATACGGAATAGCAGAAAGTTCCTCCCACACTTGCTCTTGAAACGGAGAGCCTGCTTGCTTGAGCGGGAGATCGAACACTTTCCGATCGCCCTTAAAATATTCATCCAGCTGTTTTTTCGCTTCTTTTAATACAGGCGTGTCTTCTTGTTTAAAACGGTCTCTCTGCTTTTTGACCAAAAACGATTCATCATCAAACTTCACTTCAATGATGGCACCATCTTTCTCTAGTATGTATAATGCCCCGATTGGTGCGGTATAGACTGTATAATACACATTAAAGCTCCCCTTCTTGTTTCTGCTGACGGAGTGGAAGCGTGAGATGGAACACTGTTCCGACCCCTTCTTCACTCTCAACTTCAATGGTTCCTTGATGCTCTTCAATAATTTTATAACTAACCATTAACCCAAGTCCAGTTCCTCTTTCTTTTGTTGTATAAAATGGTTCTCCGAGACGCTTTAGTTTATCCTCTGTCATGCCGCAGCCTTCATCACGAAGAGAAATGACAATGTGCTCCTCGCCCTTCCTTTGAATGCTCACGTATACATTTCCTTTCTGAGGCATTACTTCAATCGCATTTTTTAAAATGTTAATAAAGACTTGCTTCAATTGATTTTGTTCACAGTAGATGAGCGGAATATCATCCAGCACATTTAAGTGCATTTGCACATTGCCAAGATTGGCCTGTGCGTGAAGAAGATCCATTGTGTCTTTGACAATTTGCACGACATTTTTTTCTTCATAGATGATGGCCTGCGGTTTTGCTAAAATCAGAAATTCTGTAATAATGGATTCGATTCTTTTTAGCTCTGATGTGATGACATTAAAATAGAGCGAATACTCCCCTTCAATGTTTCCTTTGAGCAGCTGAATGAAGCCTTTTAAAGCCGTCATTGGATTTCTAATTTCATGGGCAATTCCAGCGGCAAGCTCTCCGACAACATGAAGCGTATCCGATTTTCTTACCCGCTCCTCTAATTCCTTGCGCTCAGTCACATCTCTAAAAATGGCCAAATTCATGTTATGAATAATATTTCGTTTAAAAGAAAACTCCAAAATACGTTGATCTGGATGGTTCAGCACAAATGGAACTTCATTGTCCATCTCATCTAATGACATCGCCTGAGCTGGCTGCGCCAAATTTTCAATTTGATATGGCGCAAGGATATGAAAAAGGTTCATTTCCGTTAAGTGATCATCTTTGAGGCCAAGTAGTTCACTTGCGGAAGGATTCACATCAATAATCCGGTATTGATTATCGAAAAGAACAATGCCATCCATAGAGCCATTAAATACTTTACGGAATTTGAGCTCACTTTCTCGCAGCTCCTCTTCCATTCGCTTTCTGTCACTGACATTCCGTAAAATGGTTAAGTGCTGTCCTTCTAATACCGCATGCTTAGAGGTGAACTCAAGCTCTTTGAATTGGCCATTCGCCATTCTAAAGAGGAGTTCTTCTCTGATTTCAAGATTCCTTATATACCGTCTTCTTGTCGGCCGGTATCTGCGATCAGATTTGACTAGAAAATCCATGAGTTTCTTGCCAATCAGCTGATGCATCGGTAATTCAAAAATTCGGCAGGCTGATTCATTTGCCCTGACAATTTCTCCATCATCCGCCCAAATGATGATGGCATCCATCGCATTTTCGAATATTTCTCTAAAACGTTCTTCACTTTTTAGCAGCTTTTCTTCCATTAATCTTTTTTCTGTAATATCACGCATGATGGACATGTAAAAACCACTCATCACATTGGATGTGATGGTCAGTTCGAATAATTTGTGCTGCCCAGATTGTAGGGTAACAGGAAGTTCTCCCTTTGCTTTCCCTGTTTCTTTCAATGAAGTTAAGAGCTGCTGGAGCGCTGGAAGGTTTTCTTCTTCAACAAATTCATTTAAGTAGCGGTCTGTTAAATCTGTTTTTTGAAGTTCAAAGCTCTGGCAAAAAGAGTGATTGGCGTCAATCATACAACCATCCTGATCAAAAATGACCATACCGTCAATCGCTCGATCAAATAAATCTTTAAACAGCTGCTCATTCATCGAACGTTCTCGCTCTAATATTTTCTTTGAAGAAATATCACGCATGACGACAATATATTGTTGATTCACCACGTCGTGCTCTGCTACAAATTCAATATATTTTGTCTCTCCATTTTCAAGTTGAATGGAGATCTCTCTTTTTAACGTTCCTTTTCGAAAAAAAATCTCAAGTGAGCAGTCAATTTTGTTTTTCGGGATGCCGTATAGGAAATCTAGAACGGATTTATTGAGGAGGTCTTCTTTCGGTGTTTGCACAAGCCTGCATGTCGCTTCATTGGCTTGGATAATGTTGAGGTGCTGATCAAATATAAAGATGGCATCTAACGTCTTATTTAACAGCATTTTGTGCTGTACCAATTCATTTCGCAAATATTCGTTCTCTTTTTCTAATTTTCTGATATTTTTCGCACCATCGAGCGTTTCAGTCATTCTCTTACACTCCTTTTCCAGCCTCATTCCTCTACAATATTTCTACAAGATTTTCATTGTTCCTTCATTCGACTCATAAAAAAAGAGAACTTTTTACACGAGGCTTGCTTCATTTGTTTCATTTGGATGACACGATTGTATAACGATTCTCTTTTCTTACGCTTCTTTTACAACCGTTCTACAATTTCACATCAAATAGCGAAATGAGCCAATTTGTATTTTAAAATGGGGCAAATGAGGGAACAGTGCACTTAGAACGTTTATGTTCGAAATGAAGCAGGAAAGGTGATGTTATGACGTCAACGAGAGACAGTTATTTTGATAATGCAAAATTTCTTCTGATTTTTCTAGTTGTTTTTGGTCATTTGTTACGGTCATTCATACATGATAATGACTGGATACTCTACTTATATAAATTTATTTATACATTCCATATGCCCGCTTTTATATTAGTGTCTGGCTTCTTTGCCAAAGGTTTTAGAAAACCAGGTTTTATGAAAAAAGTCGCAGTTAAGCTGATCATCCCATATTTGATTTTTCAGGTCATCTATTCTGTGTATTATTATTTCTTACAGGATCAAAGCATCTCTAACTTAAATCCGATTGATCCACAATGGTCTTTATGGTTTTTAATCAGTTTATTCTTTTGGAACTTACTACTCATTCCTTTTTCAAAACTGCCATTCCACTGGGCAATGATTGTTAGTTTATCGATGGCGTTACTTGTCGGTTACGTGGACAGCATTAGCGATACGCTCAGCCTATCTCGTACGTTTGTCTTTTTGCCGATGTTTTTAGCTGGCTTTTATTTAAAAAAGCAGCACTTTGAATTTATCCGAACAAGCAAAGGGAAACTGACTGCACTTCTTGTACTGATGGCCGTGTTCATGTTTTGCTATTTTTATGAATTCGATTATTCCTTTTTATTTGGGTCACAGTCTTACGCTTCTCTTGGAGATGAAGGACTCATTGCAGCTATGAAACGAATGGTATGGTATTTACTTGCATTTGCTGCTACCTTTAGTTTCTTTGCATTAGTCCCAACACGCCGGTTCTTCTTTACCAAATGGGGCACAAGAACGCTTTATGTCTATTTACTTCATGGCTTTGTGATTAAGCTTTTAAGAACGACTTGGTTTGATGATTGGGCTCTAAATACGGCAAGTGTATTGATTCTATTGCTGCTTACGGTTCTCTTAACCTTTACACTATCTAGCACATTTGTTAAAACTGTTGCACAACCAGTCATCGAGCTCAAAATGACCAGTCTGATGAGAACCATTACTGGCAGACAAAACAGTTATATTAAATAGAAAAAACGATCTCTTTGGATCGTTTTTTCTATTTATTTTTTGTTTTTCTGTTCAGTATGACATTCATCGTTTTTTTTAGGCTTCATTAAGGTATCAATCCATTTACTGCTGTTTATATCTCCCAGCTCGCTGCCAAATTCCTCTTCCAAGATATCGGGGTTCATCGGTTTTTTATGGTCTTTCATATCTTTACTTTTCACATGTTTTTTAGTCACGAGATGCTCCCCCCTGTTTACCTTGATGAGAATTTCGGTTCGCCTGGCGGTCTTCTGATTGCTCGTCAAATTGTGTTTGTCCTTGATCGTGTGCCATGCTTTCTGTAGGCGTCATATTATTCGTGAGTGCTTCATTTTTTGCTGCTTTTCTTTTCATTTGTCATCATTCCTTTTTAACATGTTTAGTTCTTCGCTCAATTGATCAAACAGCTCTTTCATTTGTTTGACTGTCACTGGTTTTTCCTCAGGCTTTAACTCATATCCAATTTGCCCATTCGCTTCTAGCGTTGCTTTTTTGAGACTGCTGATGTCTGTGATGCCCTGCTGCTTTAAGCGCATTTTGAATTCGTCCCTTGTCAGACGCGTTTTTTTCAGCTTGTGATCAAGCATTTCTCCATCCTCTAAAATCACCACAGACTTCCCTGAAACCAATTTTTCAAAGAAATCAAACCGAATTGACAGCTTTTCCATCACCACAAGTGCCACAATAAAGATGGTCGCTGCATAAATGGTTTCAAGTAAATTATGCTCAATGAAGGGTTGGATAATAATCGATCCAATTGAAATCATGATGACTGTCTGTTGAACCGTTAATTGACTAATGGATTTAGGTCCTGCTATTCTCAGCAGCAAGGTACCAACGAGTAGCATTACAATTGCTTTCCATAACACATCCAGCACGTCTCTTTCACCTCTTACCTATAGATTGCGAACATCCTTTGTGATTTAGCCAGTTATATAATGGAAATAAAAAAACCCGCATTCAGTAGGAATGCTGGTCTGATTGTTGATAAAGAGTTAAAATGATCTTTATTTTAGCTCTTCTTCTTTTCAGCGTGATAGAAAACCTTTGCAGTCTAGGAAAGTCGAGCACCGGAGCGGAGCGAATTCGACATTCGTGAGCACCGGAGCACAGATTTGACAACGAATGCGAGGGTTTGTCTACACGCTGAAACCAGCATTCAGTAGGAATACTGGTTAGCCGATGATCACACGCTCTTTCGGATAATGATAATTCGCTTCACTTTCCCGGCGGCCAATTAAATACAAGAAGCTTGGAATTCCAATCCGTCCTATAAACATGACGACCATAATAATACACTTACCAAATACGGACAAGTCAGACGTAATTCCGAGCGACAGTCCCGTTGTTCCGAAGGCAGAACAAACTTCAAATAAAGTTTCAAGAAGCGTATGATGGTCTGATAAAGTTAACAGAAACGTAGCACCAAACACTAAAATAAAGGCCATCATCGTCACCATGAGGGATTTATTAATATCCGCTTGATGAAGCTCTCTTTTAAAGATTTTAATGGACTTATTTCCTCTCGCAAAATGAAACAAAGCAAGTAAGTTAAGGGCAAACGTGGTTGTCCGAATTCCGCCCCCTACCGAGCTTGGAGATGCCCCGATAAACATCAACAAACATAAAAATAACAGTGTCGGCTCTGTCAATTGCGTAATATCTAATGTCGAAAGCCCGCCACTTCTAGTAGCTGTTGATTGAAACAAAGAATAAAACAAGATTTCATGCCAGCTCTTCCCTAGAAAAGTAAACCGGGCTTCAAGTGCATAAATCCCAATTGCCCCAACGACAACAAGGAGGCCAAACGTGATCGTTGTAATTTTCGTAAACAATGAAAACGATGCATGTTTTCGGTCTTGATTGAATAAATAATCCTTTACTTCGACAAGTACCGGAAAGCCAATAGCGCCAAAAATGATGAGCAGCATCGTGATAAATTGGACGAAATAGTCATCTTTATAAGGAATTAACGAATTCCCTGTAATATCAAAGCCTCCATTGGTTGTGGCACTGATACTAGAGAAAAATCCGTGTAAAAAAGCGCCTTGCACATCGTAATACTTTAGAAAATACATACTTAAAATCAGACCGCCTACAAACTCAATCAGCAAGATTAAATATAAGACCTGCTTCATGAGTTTTACGATACCTGATAAGTTGCTCTGGTTTTGGTCTGCCATAATTAATTTTCTTTCTTTAATGCCGATCCTTTTTCGCATAACCAGCCAGACGAATGTACCAAGGGTCATAATGCCGATACCCCCGATTTGCAAAACAAATGCAAGGATCCACATCCCGGTCACACTAAATGTTTGTGACGTATCGACAACAGTCAGACCCGTGACACTGACAGCACTCACAGCTGTAAACAGCGCATCAATAAATGTCCATTTGACTCCTTCTTGATGAGCCACTGGTAGACTGAGTAGTATGAACGACACGGTCACAGCAAGAAAATAATAAAGGGCAATCAACTGAAAAGCCGACAGCCGGTCGATTAGTTTTTTCATTGGATTCATGGTTATTCCTTCTTTTATCTTTCTTTTCGAATACTATATCATTTTAATGAAAAGAAAGAAGATTTTAAAGGTATTTTGTGCTTTATTTACTTTTTCATCAAAAAGAAAAAGACATCCTTACGCAGAATGTCTTTTGATCTTTCTTATTTTGCTTCTAGTCTTCTAATTCTTTCGTTTAAATCAGGGTGTGTTGAGAAAAGAGAAGCTTTTCTTTTACCACTGATTTTCAGTGTAGCAACAGCTGCTTGATCGTCATCTTTGATTCTTGATGTATACGCCTCTAGTGAACGAAGCGCATGAATCATTTTATCTTTTCCTGCAAGGTCCGCACCGCCGCGGTCTGCATGGAATTCGCGATGTCTAGAGTAAGCAAAAACGACAAGGCTTCCTAAGATAGAGAAAATTATTTGGAAGACGATCACAGCGATAAAGTGAACAATCGGCACAAGCTCTTCACGTGGAACGAAACGGCTTGCGATCCATGCCGCAATTCTTGAAAGGAAGACAACAAACGTGTTGACGATCCCTTGGAGTAACGTCATTGTAACCATGTCACCGTTCGCTACGTGAGCGACTTCGTGAGCGATAACCCCTTCAACTGCTGCATCATCCATTTCATGAAGCAATCCAGTTGATACGGCAACAAGCGATCTTCTTTTAGAAGGACCTGTCGCAAATGCATTTACTTCAGATGATTGGTAAATACCGACCTCAGGCATTTTAGAAAGGCCTGCTGCTCTTGATAGTCTGTGAACGCGGTCAACAAGCTGCTGCTCATCATATGTTAATGAATCCTTTTCTGGATTTAACACACGCACACCCATCATCATTTTTGCCATCCAGCGAGACATCGCTAGTGACATAAACGAGCCTACAAAACCAACAACTGCACTGAATACAAGAAGATAAAGGATATTAAGTCTTCCGTCTGCTCCTATATAAGAACCAACACCAGTTGCTGCACTAATAACCGATAGGACAATACCAATCGTAGTGATAACAAGAATGTTCGTTAATATAAACAGAAATATTCTTTTACCCATACATAACCTCCGCTGTCATATTAAGTTCATTTGAACTTATTAATAAAATTATAAAAATAAACGTCTCAAATTGCAAGGAAAAAGGAATCGTTTTCTATGTTTATCATACTGGCTAAAACCTCGTCATTTCAATGATTACGCTACTTGCATCCGCAAACAAGTGAACAAATTGTGACGCAGCGGTCCTATTTTAGTTTATTTTGCATTTTCATTAAAAAGAGATTATGATGTTGAATTAGATCAATAATCACGTTTTTGACGTACAAAATGAGGTGGAACATGGTGACTTTTAAATTAACGAGAATTGACATGACGAGACTTCTGTATTCTCTAAAAGGCGAGGGAGATCTGACTCCGCTTCAGCTTTTGAATTTATCTGTAAAAAGCGATAAGGAACATGAATATGATGAATTAAAAATCCCTTCGTTTTTTGAAAAACTCGAACGGCGGAAGCAAAAATCAGAGCACGGGCTTTCAACGAACGAAATCGTTGAGCTTGGCAACTTGTGTGAACTGACTTCACTTAAATCGACAGCCATTCAAAACTGGATCAAGCGCGATATTAAAGATATGATCGGCCATCCAGAGCTTGGCAAGAAGTACTCCATTGATCAAGTCGTTATTTTATTAATTGTCCGGGATTTAAAATCAGTATTTGATTTTGATTCTATTCGTACGATCTTATCTGCCTTATTTAATACGATCACAGATCGAACGGATGATATTATCAGCCCCATCCGTTTTTATGAAGCATATGCGCACGTCCTTGATTTTATTTATCACCATACACATTTCCCATTAAAGGAAACGAATTTACGAGAAATGACAGAAGAGCAAACGGACAAACTCCACGAAGAGTTTACAGAATTGACGAAGCCGCAATGGCATTTGATTAAAGGCATTATCAGTTCTACCGTTTTCTCCGTTTTCACTTCTCACTTGCAAAGCACAGCGCAAGAAATGATGTTGAATACGCTTCAGCTGAAAAAGGCTTAAAACTGAGCCCGAGGTGACTTTCATCACCTCGGCTTTTTTGTGCAGCAATTGCCAGCATAATTGCAGGCTGTTTTTTTCAAAATAAGAAGGCGCAACAAACATGAGGTGAAAGGAGGAATATGTGATGGCAAATCGAAATCAACTTCTTGTTCCTGGAGTAGAACAAGCTTTAGATCAATTTAAATACGAGATCGCTCAAGAATTTGGCGTGAATCTCGGTTCAGATACAGTCGCACGTTCAAACGGTTCTGTTGGCGGCGAGATGACAAAAAGACTCGTACAGCAGGCGCAATCTCAAATGGGCCATTCAACTAAATAAAGACATGGTGAAATACGCCGGATCTATTCTGGCGTTTTTTTACTGTTCATATGTAGGCTCATCCCGGTTTTCACGGTATGAGGGCGATGTGTTTTTTCCTTTTTGTTTGACGCCATCTCTGTTACGTTCGCCGTACGGACGATTCTGACCACTGTCGTTTTTTTTTACATGCTTTTCAGTATCACCACGTGATGTGCCATTTGGATGTTTTTTTTCATCTGGATCAGTCGTGTGATTTTTTTTTTGCTCTTTGTCTTTTTCAAAAGAGCGATCCTTTTCTTCTTTTCCCTTTTTCTCTTTGTTGTCAAGATGAGGGCTTGTTTGGTGAGGCTTTTGAACAGCTCCTTGCTCTTCCCTCTCAACTTCCTTCTGCTCTTTGTCTTCGCCTTCAGGAGCTTCTTTATCAGGCTGCATCTCATCGCTATCGTCTGTCTTTATGTCTTCTTTTTTGTCTTCGTCTTTTTGATCTTCATCAGCATTTTTCGGCTCTTCTTCTTTGACAGCCTCGTCATCTGCTGGATCTTCATCATCTTTTTTAAAGTCCTCTTGTTCGTTGTCTTGCATTTCTTGATTTCTAATATAAGTTCCTGTTGAAATGCCTGCTTTTTGTGCCTTTTCTCTTGTTTCCAGGTCACCTTCCACAGTTTCCAGCTTATAATTGCGCTTTTGATATTCCCCCGAGATGGTGCTGATTTTACTTTTTACGTTTGTTTTGTATGTATGATCCTGCTTGTTTTCATAAACAGTTGAAATATAAATGCTTTTAGAGTGGTTCACGTATCCTTTTTTATCACAATCATCGATGATTTCCTGCACGACTTTGGTCATGTCGTTTTTTTCTAAATCTTTCATACTGGCCAGTACTTGCTTCGCATCTTTATTCAGCGGAGTGACACCGATCACTTGATAATTGTGATCGAGTTTCAGCTCAAAGCTTGGGTTAATGTCAATCGTCATATATGCATATGCTTTTTGACTTGAGAAAGATGGCATCATAGTGAAAATCACGACAATAATTGCTGCAATTGATAGAATTCCTGCATTTAACGGACGTAAACGAAGCAGGTCAAAAAAACCGGCTCTTTTTCTTTCGAGACGTGATTCATTCGGAAACGTCACTTCTTGACCGATTTCATAGTCTTGCTGTTCATACTTTGTCCGCAGAAATTGTCCATCAGGGGTCAGCAGTGTGACATATTTTTTGTTTTTCTCGACTATAATGCCTCTTCTCATGAATTAAGCACCCCTTTAAGGTAATCTTTCAAATACACATAATCACCTGTCATAATGATCGCCATCGCAATAATATATTTTCTATTTCTCTCAATCGTTTTGCGGCTGACTTCCACTAGCTTTTCCAGCTGTTTGACTGGCAATTGTTTTTTCTGAAATAAAATGGTTCTCAGTTCATCGTGCTTAACGAGTGTATGGGCCACTTTAATGGCATTTTGTCTCGCATCCGCATGCTTTGGTGAATGCTCAAGCAGTTCTTGAAACGTAAGACCATATACTTTCAATCGTTCTTTAAAATGTTCAATCTCTTCTCTTCTATGTTCTTGTTCAATTAAACGCCTATATTCATTTGCAGAAAGCTCTGCTTCAATCATGCTTTGCGAGTATTCGCCATTCTCACTTTCTTGAAGGTCCATTTGAACCGTTGGCGCGTTTCTTGCTTCTTTTCGAATATAGTCGATTACTTTTCTTTTAATAATTAACTCCGCAAATGCAAGGAGTGAGTTGCCTTTTTCGGCAGAGTATTTTTCTATCGCTTCATTAAAGGCAATTAAGCCTACGCTAAATTCATCATCTTTTTCATCTATATATCGTTTACAAACGGATGAAACCGTCTTAGCGACAAATGGTTTGTATTGCTCTATTAATGCATTTTGCAGCTCGGTATCACCCTGTTGGATGTTGATTGCCGACTGCTCTAATGTTTGCTTTTTCTTTCCCTTTTTAAACAAAAGGCTAAGCAATGGTTTCACCTCAGTTCTCCCTATATTACTCATTTATGATAGCTAATTTATGAGGGAAGCGCAAAGGAAGAAATGAGGAATTCATTTCCTGTTACTCAATTGTGACATGTATTTCTTTATCTACTTTACAACGTTTCGTTTAAAAGCAAAGAAATAAGGGGGTATCCCCCCCTTTTTTGTAATATACGTGTTATGAAAATGAAATGATATTTCTTTCAAAAAACCTACTCTTCCAGCCGCTTCTCTTGTTTTTCCTCGTTTTGTTGGCCGCCTTTTCTTGATGGACTTGATAAAAACCAGCCAAATGCTGCAATCGCGAGAAGGACCGTCCAGAAAATGATTTTCCATAATGTTGAATGAATGAAATGAGAGGACACGACCCCAATAGCTGGATGAGAAAGTGTATAGAGCGTCAGCTTCACGCCAACCCATCCGACAATGACAAATGCTGCTGTTTCTAGGCTTGGTCTCGTTTTAAGCAGTTTCACAAATACAGTCGCCGCAAACCTCATGATCACTAGACCAATGATACCGCCTAATAGAATGACAATAAATTGACCGCCATCAAGCCCGCCAATTTGTGGAAGGTTTGTTGCTGGCAAAGTCACAGCTAATGCAACGGCTGCTAAAATAGAATCTACTGCAAATGCAATGTCAGCAAGCTCAACTTTTACGACGGTTGCCCAAAAGCCGCTTTGTTTCATGTTTGTGTCTGCTTCCTTTTTCTTAAATACGTGCGATTTTAAAATATGGTGAATCGAAATATAGAGAAGATAAATTGCGCCAATGGCTTGAACTTGCCACACATCTACTAAAAACGAAATAAGAAAAAGAGAACCGAATCGCATGACAAATGCTCCCGCAAGTCCGTAAAACAATGCCTTTTTTCTTTGTTTTTCAGGAAGGTGTTTGACCATCACAGCCATAACCAGCGCATTATCAGCTGCTAAAATCCCTTCTAATCCAATCAATACGAGAAGAACCCACCCGTACTCTAAAATAATTGCTGCATCCATCATCATTCCTCCTTATTTTTTATCTATTGTCCCACAACAGACAAAGGCTTATGAATGCAAAAAAGACCTTTGCCTATAATGGCAAAGGTCTTGCTAGACATGTGATATGTAAATCATGCCAACAAAGCCGATGGAATGAGATTCCATGTAATGACGACTTTGTTTCCGGTGATAACCGGACGCTACTCCCCTTTGGTGGGATTAAGAATATTTAGATTACTTATATCATAATCAACAGACCCCGGATTGTCAACAGGTGACTTTTCATCTTCACCCGCTGATTAAGCCGTTGGTGTTTCTGTTTTTCTTTTTCTTCGTTTGAGCCACACGTAGAAAACAAACAACAAGAGCATACCAATCCCAATCGGCAATACATATGGTTCTAAAATGGTTCCAACCTCTTGCCAGTTCTCTCCAAGGACAAATCCTAAATACACGTACACAAATGTAATCGGCGTAATCGCCAAAAACGTATACAGGCAAAAAACCCACACATTCATCTTCGCAATCCCGCACGGAATGGAAATAAGGGTTCTGACCCCTGGAATAAACCGGCCGCTAAACGCAACAAATCCGCCATGCTTTTCAAAAAAGGCATCCGATTTATCAAGTGACTCAGGTTTAACAAAGAAATACTTCCCATATTTATTTAAAAAGGGTCTCCCTCCATAACGCCCTAACCAGTACAAGGTCAAGGGGCCTGCCACACCGCCAATAGAACCGGCAGCCACAACACCAATGAAGGCCATGTCCCCTTTTGAAACCCAGTAACCTGCAAGAGGCAACACCACTTCAGCAGGAACAAATTCAATGCATAATGCAAGAAAGATGCCGAAGTACGACAAATTCTTAAAGGCATCAGCTAATGAAATAATAAAATCTTCGATGTTTATCAATCCCTTTCACACATAATCAGTTTGACAGGCTATGCTTGCAAATCGTACCGTGCCACCTATTAAACGAATAAAAAACCAAAAATGATTCACTTTTCTTCGTTTTTTTACATTAAATTTGATTTTACTATAAAAAATGTTCAAAAAAAATGCTGAATGCCCTTTTTAAGTAAAGGAAAAGTGAACACAGGCGCCACTTGATCCGATATATTAAGTATATGTCTGTTTTTAGATACAGGAGGTTTTCTTACATGACACATTTAACAGGAAGCTACAACGGATGGCTTGTCTTTCTGTCAGTCGCTGTCGCCGCTGTCGCCTCCTACTCAGCTCTTCAATTAGCCAGCCGGGTGATCCAGTCGAGCGGCGCAAAGAAAAGAGTATGGTTGATCATTGGTGCGATGATCATGGGGATGGGAATATGGTCAATGCATTTTATTGGCATGATGGCGTTTCATCTACGCTCTGGTATCACATATGAAACACCCTTACTCATTTTATCGATTTTGACCTCTTTTATCGGTTCTTTCATTGCTTTTTCAATATGTATTCAGCAGCAACTTTCCACAAGGCGACTTTTGATTAGTTCGATCACGATGGGCTCAGCTATTTGCAGCATGCACTACCTCGGATTGGAATCAATGGCGAATGTCACCATCAGCTATGACCCTGTTCTCTTTTTTCTTTCTTTTTTTATTGGTGCGCTCGCTTCATTCTTTTCATTACACCTTTTTTTCCGGCTTCATCACTCTGAGAAAAGGCGGGAGGATCAGCTGTTAAAAATAGCGGGTGCACTGATGATGGGCGGTGCTGTTGCGGGCATGCATTACACTGGCATGGCGTCTTCGACGATGTTTTTTCATTCAGATGGTCAGGTCGCTGCGGGTGGTTCTCTTGAAATGTCACCATTTAGCCTGTCCATTTTCATCGGTCTGATGACGCTTATCGTCCAATCACTCATGATTTTCGGCGCCTATATTGATCACCGAATTATGTCACAATCAGATCAGCTAAAAGAAAATGAACAGCGGTTCCAATCACTGATCAAACATAATATAGATGGGATTATCGTGTTATCTGTTGATCGAAAAGTGATATCTGCGAATGACCCAGGCAAACACATTTTGAAAATGTGCAATTCCTGGATTGGTGATGATGTGAGTCAATACGTCATGCCAACTGAGATGTGGGAAGACTTTATTTATCAATCAAAAAAAGCAATTACGCGTGAAGCAGAACTGAAAGCAGCAGATCGGTTTTATTATTATCATGTTACATACATACCCGTACACGTCAACCATACACTTGACAGCATTTATCTCGTTTTAAAAGATTTAACCCAGCAGAAGATTGCTGAAAAAGAAATTCATGTGATGGCACATTATGATGCATTAACTGAACTTCCGAACCGTCGTCACGGAATTAATCATTTAAATGATGTTTTATCCGCTCAAGAAGAGACAAAAACGTCAACGGCAGTTCTTTTTCTTGATTTAAATCGGTTTAAAATTATTAATGATGCCCTTGGTCATAACATAGGCGATCTGCTGTTGAAAGCCGCCGCAAACAGACTAACCAAATGTTTGCCTGACAATGGCTTTATTGCAAGAATTGGCGGGGATGAATTTTTAATGATCTTTCCTCACATGGAGCATAACACACATAAAATTGAACAGCTTTTGGAAAACATCATTCGCCAATTTGAACGTCCTTTTTTCATTCAAAACCATCAGCTCATTACATCCATTAGTATTGGAATCGCCATCTCTCCGCAAAACGGAAAGAATGGTATGGAATTGATGAGAAAAGCAGATATGGCCATGTATTTATCAAAGAAACATAAACAAAGCCGCTATGAATTCTTTACTGAATCTATGGAGAGATTGAGTGAGGACAGACTCAATCGCGAACTGGAGCTACGAGATGCCATTCAAAGAAAGCAGTTTGTGCTTCATTATCAGCCGCAAATCAGCGCCAAAACAAGACAGATGACAGGTGTTGAAGCCCTTTTAAGAATGAAAGCACCAGACGGTTCTCTAAAATCACCAGAGGCTTTCATTGAGCTTGCTGAAGAATCGGGCCTGATTATCGATATTGGAAGATGGGTCATTGACACGGCATGTAAGCAGGCAAAATTGTGGTATGACAAGCAATTGAAAATCCCTGTTGCGGTCAATTTATCTGCTAAGCAGTTTAACTCTGAAGACTTAATTGATTTGATCAAACTAACGCTAAAAAAATACGACCTTCAACCATCACTTCTTGAGCTTGAAGTGACAGAAAGCATGACAATGGACAACATCAAGCAGTCAAAACAAGTACTGACATCTCTAAAACAACTTGGCGTCCGTATTAGTATTGATGATTTTGGTACAGGCCACAGCTCTTTAAGCTATTTGAAGGATTTGCCGATTCACCGCCTGAAAATTGATAAATCATTTATCGAGGATATTTTGAGCGATTCAAAGTCTGAGCAAATCACAGGGGCTATTATTGCAATGGGGCACCAGCTATCTCTAGAAGTCATTGCTGAAGGTGTTGAAACTTTTGCACAAGCGCAACTTTTATCTGCGCAGGGCTGTGACGATCTACAAGGCTTTTATTATGCCAAGCCACTTCCAGCTAGTGATATTGAAAAATTTATCGCCTATCCTGCTCATCAGCTGGATACATGAAAAAGGTGCCAACCAATGGCACCTTTCAGCGTGTAGACAAACCCTCGCATTCTTTGTCAGTCCTGCGTGCTGGTGCTCACGAATGACAAATTCGCTCCGCGCCAGTACTCGTCCTTCCTAGACTGCAAAGGTTTTCTATCACGCTGGGCTGAAAAGAAGACAAAGGGCTAAAATCAAGTTCATTTTAGCCCTTTGTCAACAATCTAAAAGGTGCCAACCATGGCACCTTTTCGTTTTATCTAAATAACAAATGCTGACTGTGAATACCTGCTTTTTTCAGCAGACTAATTAATTGCTCCTGTTCTTCACGCGAAAGACCAGAAAACGCCCGCGCAATTCGAAGAGAATGGATTGGATAAATCTTATCCAAATAACTGCGCCCTTTATCCGTTAAATGAGCATAAACTGACCGCTTATCCTTTGGGTCCTGTTCTCTTTCAATGAAACCATTTCGTTCTAACTTGTCAATTACGTACGTAACATTCCCGCTGACAAGCAGGAGTCTTGAGCCGATTTGCTGAAGTTTTTGAGCACCTCTCGTATACAGTAATTCGAGAACGGCAAATTCAGTTGGATTGAATCCATGCTCCTTGCTGTCTCTAATACTGTGTTCGGAAACGCTTTTAAATGCCCTTGCAAAAACTTTGTAAAGCGTCATTGAACGTTCTACTTCTTCTTCATTAAACGATAGTCTCATCACATATCTACCTCTTATAATATTTTTTTAACTTCAAGGCTTTCTTGCGGTGCAGTTGGAGCCTTTCGTAAAAAATAGAAGTACGTTTTTGAAAACCCTTTCAACCACATAAGTGACTCCATTCGTGTTATGTATAAGATTTCGATATAAACTTTTAAAATCCTTCTTATTTTTCACAATCATCTCGAAAAAAAGCTTTTCCAGCAAACCATCATGTTACGACAAATTTTAACATAATCTGTAAAGGCTCTATATTTTCTTACATTTGATTCGTCAAATTTCTACAAAATTCAATATTGCTATAATATTAAACACACAAAAAAGAACCCTTCATGTGACAAAGCACATGATAAGGGATGTTAAAGATAGCGATCGGTTTTGTTGAAAAAGAAATGATACTCTTTTTTTAAGTCACTAATTGTCATGTTCTTGGTCATATCAGGGCTATACACCCCAAGTGAGCAAAGCTGCTTCGTATAATAATGTCTTTCTTTCGCTAAAGCTTCTTTTAATATACGCCGCATGACATCTCCCCTCCTATCAATGGATATGGATCGGGTGCTTATGAGGACTTTTTATACAAATCATTTTGTACGGCTCTAAGAAGAGCATGTGCATTCTGACCCGCAGCCTGCATGAACTGCTCCAGCAGTTCATCCCTCTTCACATCTAATGCGATGATTTCTTTTGCCATACGGATGATCTGTGTTTTCTCCATCAAGTGCGCCTCCTCCTTATTTTTTCTTTTTCTTATCATATGTTCACGTGATATAATTTGCACTTTATATGTTAATTTTCCTTCCATTGTTTTTCACTTTATTCATTTTTGTGTTATATTATCTAACAAACGTTAGGTTTTTTTACTGACTGTTCGATATAATATGAAGAAAAGACTTGCAGGGGTGAGGATATGACGCAGGAAGATGTATCTTATAAAGATAAAAAAGTCATTTCAATCGGGATTGTCAGTGAATTAACAGGACTTTCCGTCAGGCAAATCCGATATTATGAGGAACGTAAACTCATCTACCCCCAGCGCTCAACAAGAGGCACACGGAAATATTCTTTTTCTGATGTAGAACGTTTAATGGATATCGCCAATAAACGGGAAGATGGTGTGCAGACAGCGGAAATTTTAAAAGACATGAAGAAAAAAGAACAGGCATTAAAAAGCGGACAATATAAGAAAAAAATGCTGGAAGGCCAAATTAACGCACACTTCCGGTATAAGAATCGATGAACTAAATAAAAAATGCTTACTCAGCAAAATAGACTTAGCATCTGACGACCTGTTTATGAAACGATGAAAGCACGAACTGACCCAAAGGCCGATTCTTACTGAAGAGTCTATTTCAGGTAGCGAAAGGAAATGCGTTACAGCTCATCTTGAATCATTGAAGCAACAAAACGAGGCAGCAATTGCAGCCTCGTTATTAGCTAAAACAACCATTCAACTATTTATCCCCTAAGGTACTTGATCTTTAACGTTTTAGTTTTTCAAATTTGTTCAGGAATCGAAACAGTTCGTTCATTGAGCACATTCCCCGTGTTTAGCGTCGTTTTGGGTTCTATTAAGAGCAAGTGAACTTCTTCTTCAGCAATTGGCTGATGTTCAACTCCTTTTGGAATCACAAGAAATTCTCCTTCATGAAGCGTTATTTCCCTATCCCTAAAACGGATGACTAGATTGCCTTTCCACACAAAGAACATTTCATCCTCATCATCATGGTGATGCCAAATGAATTCACCCTTCATTTTTACCATTTTCATGTATGAGTCGTTCAACTCTCCACCTATTCTAGGATTCCAATAATCATTTATTTGCGAAAATTTTTCTTCGATATTTACCTTTGAAATCAATCGATTCCCCTCCTTATTAAATGGAAACGTCTGTTTTAGTTGCCACAGCTAAAAAATTCTCATTTTCTCCTCTCGATCAGATAAAAGGGACGCCGCAATGAGCATCAACCTCTTCTATCATTTAGTTTACATACTTCTTTGGATCACGTAAAATCAAAAAATAGCATATAGATCATCACAATTTGTGATGCAAAAAAGGAGAGTTAGTTTGGATATTAAATCTTTGGAAGTATTTAAAGCCGTTGCCATTGAACAAAGCATCACAAAAGCTGCTCAAAAATTAAATTATGTGCAGTCCAATGTCACCGCAAGAATCCAACGTCTTGAACAAGAGTTAGGTGTACCTCTTCTCTATCGATATCATAAGAAAATATCTTTAACGCCTGCAGGACGTGAACTGCTGCCCTATGTAAATAAATTACTATACGATTACGAAGAAGCGATAGAAGCAGTAAAGCTTTCCTCTACTCCGCGGGGTTCTTTACACATTGGATCTATAGAGTCCACCGCATCTACAAGATTGCCCAGCATTTTCACAGAATATCACAAAAAATTTCCACAAGTAGAATTGAGCTTGTATATGGCACCTACAGTCGACCAAGTTAGCGCTATCCTCAACTACAAAGTAGACAGCGCGTTAGTAGATGGGCCAATTCTTCATCCAGAAATCATCGAGTATCCTGTATTGGAAGAATCCCTCGTTCTCATTACAAGCTACTCCACGGAGCAATTCCAGGTAGAATCTATTTTACATGAGCCGTTGCTCTCGTCATTCGCCCATTGTATTTATTTAGGACGATGGCAAAAGTGGCTAGAGAACAACGGCTATCCTCCTATGAAGGTCATGGAATATGGTACGTTAGAGGGCGTCCTTAAATGTGTTGAAAGCGGGCTGGGAGTGACTATATTACCAAAATCTATGGTTGAATCTCGGGGGGAAGGCAAATTTACCTGTCATCCATTACCGGAACCACATCGGATCGTGCCCACTGTGTTGATCAGGCGACGTGATTCGTACATGACCAGTGCTCTGTCACAATTTATGGAGTTAATAGGCATTACGAATATGTGATCTGAGACAAATCATTGTTTTCATTAATAAGATCATGTGTGTTAAAAAAAGAGGATAGATAGAGCGTCATTCTTTCAGCTCTTCTATCCTTTTACATTATCTCAACTTATGCCAAGCATATGAACGATTCTTTTTATTTAGATGAAGCGTCAGTTCCTTCAACAACCCCTACAAAGTCAATTCGTACGCCGCCTTTTTCAGGATCTTCTTTCACCCGAAAGGCAAGCGCCTTTTTTTCTCCAGTGTTTGCATCTTTATAATTTGCATGAAAGACGTGGATGCTGGCTTCTTCCAATTGAAAATCTTCATAAGAAAGCGTCTCAATTCCCCATTCCTTTTTCGATTTAAGAATGTCACTTGGGCTTGGGACTGCGCCTTCGACATAGACATTGTCCATTTTTCGTTTATTTCCTTCAGTTATCGCTTCTAACATATGCTCTGATGCCACAAGTCTTCTGTCTTTCCCCTCGTCTTCTCTTGAACATGCACTTAGCAAAACAATGCACATGAAAATGAATAAAAACTTCTTCATTTTTTTCTCCCACCTTCTCCTTAAAATGTAAAGGATGGAAGCGCTATATGCAATCTTTATTCAAAAAAGACTGTAAAACGTTACATTTTACAGTCTTTTGACTACATCAGTGTATGAAGAAATGCTGTTGCAATTCCAAAATAGATGAGTAAGGATAAAATATCATTCAATGTTGTGATCAACGGTCCAGATGCAATGGCTGGGTCGACGTTTAATCTGTGTAAAATAATCGGCACGACCGTACCTGCCATTGTCCCAATAATCAGTGTTGCAAGAAGCGAGGAACCAACAACAAAACCTAAAATCATATTGCCCTGCCATACCATGGCAACGACCGTAATAATGATTGAACAAACAATCCCAATATAAATACTTGTTCTCAGCTCTCTGAAAATCAAGCGCATAATGGTTTTTTTCGTTAATTCTTCTTTTGACAATCCTCTAATGACAACCGCTAGAGACTGTGTCCCTGTATTCCCTGTCATACCTGCAATCATCGGCATGAAGAATGCTAAAGCAACGACTTGCTGCAAGGTATCTTCAAAATAATTCAAGATACTGCCTGAAATCAGCCCAATGAATAGAAGCAAAATGAGCCATGGAAGACGGCGGTATGCCGCCACAAATGCCGGTGTGTCGAACGTGATATCTTTACCAGAGGCAGCAAACTTTTCATAGTCTTCTCCTGCCTCTTGAATCACAACATCAATGATATCATCGACTGTCACAATTCCGACTAAGACATTGTTCTCTTCTACAACAGGGATGGCAAGGAAATCATATCGCTCAATGAGCTTTGCGATTTCTTCCTGGTCTTGAAAGGCACCAACGGCAATGACTCTTGTAAACATAAGATCCTGCACTTTTTCATCCGGTTCACCTAAAATAAGATCCCTGTATGAGAGTACCCCTACAAGCTGTTTTTGATCATTTATGACATATAAGTAGTTGATCGATTCTGCAATTTCAGCAAAGCTTTTCAGCTTCACCACGGCATCCTGAACCGTATAATGCTGCGGAATCCAAACGTACCGATTGGTCATGATCCGGCCTGCTGTCTCAGCAGGGTAATTCATGAGAAGCTGGACGGCCTTGGATTCCTCTGCTTCCATGTTAGATAAAAGCTGATCCTTCAGCTCATCCTCCATCTCATCAAACAAGTTGGCTAGATCATCGTTATCCATTTTGTTTGTGACGAAGGTGGCTTTGTCTTTCCCTACTTTTTCAAGAACAATCTCTTGATATTCCCGCTCCAGTTCACCCATCATTTCCGTCACGTCATCGACTGTTAAAAAGCTGAGAAAGCGGCCGCGGTGTTTTTCTGGAAGCTCCTTGAATAAGTAGGCCATATCATAAGGCTGAAGTTCTTCCATAATGTTTTTAAATTCTTTACGTTTTCCATCTCTTAGTAAAATAATGATGCGTAAAATGAGTTCATCGTACGTAATATTCTGTATCATCGCTGTTACCTCCCCAAAATCAGGAGATACCCGAATCCCTTAGATTGTGCGGGGGTCAGGATCTCCTCTATCTGATGCGTCAATCTGATCTTTTGAGATACTCTCTATGTGTCTCGAATCGGGATGATCCATCCCCACACCTCCTTTTCTCATAAAAAAGCACCTTCAACCGAATGAAGGCGCTTTGTAAGCATGACAAATAAACACTTGCTCCTTCAATCGTAGAGCTTTAGCACTGTATGGCATAGGATTCATCCAGCTGCATTAAAAATCACCTTATGTCGATGATTCCTGTTGACCCATTGGCGTCTTTGGACATTTTTGGGCAGCAGCGTATCTCCATACAGGAGCCTCACCTAACGAAGTCTCATATTGTTGACACACTGAGATTACAGAAAAAGCGCAATGATGTCAATAAGCAAGATGCCAAGTTTTCTGATGTATTCGCTTACTTTTCAAAAAAAGAGCGATAGACAAGTTGACCATCGCCCTTTCATGTCTTCTATTCCTCTTCTGGCTGATTCATATCCTCTTGGGAGAGGAGATGAAAAGAATCATGCAAAAACAAAGCATATCCTTCTCCATCAGGATGGGGAACATATTCCGCACGATCCATCGTCTGTTCTTCTTCTTTTTTCTTCATCATATTCTCTCGCCTCCTTTCCAGTAGTTTGTCCCAATGAAAAAACCTTACACATAAAAGTGTAAGGTTCAGCGTGTGCGTGCTGGTGCTCACGAATGTCAATTTCGCCCCGCGCCAGTACTCGTCCTTCCTAGGGCTGCAAAGGTTTTCTATCACGCTCAAAGGTTCATTTATACCTTAATCGTCCCATTCTTGCTTGAGGATTTTGCCTGTTTTAGCGGAAATCTCAAAATCAACTTCTTCGCCGCTTGGTGTCGTAATTTCAATTTCATACAAGTACACACCATTTTCTTTATCTAATTCTGAATCTGTGACTGTTCCTTTTACTTTTGCAAGGGCAATTTGTTCAGCCTGTTTTTTGGTGATTTTTACATTTTGTTTCTTTTCTTTGACTGGATCATTGAGCGCTTTGCCTGTTTTGGCATCGACATATACTTTATATTCAAAGCCGCCTTTTTTAATCTCGACCTCATATACCCATTTTCCTTTTTTACGCTCAAGATCTACATCATCTACATAGCCTTTCACAACTTTTAATGCTGCTTTTTCAGCCTGTTTCTTTGAGACAAAAGAAGATTTCTTTTGCACCACTTGTTCGGCATTTGCCGTTTGATTGGTATTTTGCGCTTGAAGGGTGAAACCACCTGCGACAAGGGCTCCTGTGAATGCTGTAGCTACTAGTACTTTTTTTATCATATTTCATTCCTCCTCTGTTTGATTTCTCCTTTATCTTAAAAAAACAAGATGATAAAGGAAGGAAAGGAACATGAGAAAATCATGAGAAAATGATTAGTTTTCGTACGTAATGCCTTCAATATCTCCTGTATAGGCATTCACTAACACCTCTGCCTCTCTTCCATCCGGCAAATCAAGCTCTACCTCAAACACGAGCATTCCGCTAAAAGTTTCAAGATCTGCATCATCCACTGTGCCGCCCACTTCTTTTACGGCAATCTGAATGGCTTCTTCTACCGTTATTTTTGTCAGCTTCTTTTCTTTAGAGGTTGGCTTTTTCTTTTCTGCTTCAATCACCTTGAACGTGTCTTTCTCAACATCCACTTGATACAGTTCTTTTTTTGATTGAATCGTAAAGATAAAGCGATCCGATTTTTCTTTCTTTTGAATCACGGTACCCTTCACTTTTTTCACTGCCACTTCTTCTGCTTGGAGTTCGGCATTTTTCTCATTTGGTTTTTGATAGCTCTTTAACTGTTTCATCTCTTTCATTTGACCGCTTGAGGAAGATGCAATGATTTGATAGATGCCATTTGAATTTTCAAGCGTCAATGTATAGTCCTGTTTATGATTGATCAGATCAATATTTGTGATGTTTCCATTGTAGTCTTTTGCGATGATTTTTTTAATGTCTGCTTCGCTTAATATTTTTTGGTCAATGGTTTGAATCATGAGCATTGCAAAGGCCACAAGAATGAAAAGACATCCTGTGAGCGTAAGCAGCATTTTCATTTTTTTAGACATGCAGCGCCTCCTTCCTATTTCCTATTTTATAAGGAGGAAATGAGAAATTGATGAGAAAAGACCTACTTATTTCTGAAAAAGAATGGTCATCACGGTTCCTTCACCGATACGGCTGTCTACCTTTAGCTCAGCCCCATGCTCTTCAGCAATTTGCTTCGCAATTGACAGGCCAAGTCCAGTCCCGCCCGTCTCACTGTTTCTCGCTTCATCCACACGGAAAAAGCGGTCAAAGATTTTCGGCAGATCCTCTTCTTTTATGCCTATTCCTTTGTCAACAACCGAAATAAACGGTTTCTCTCCTGCTCGTCCGCAGTTCACATCAACTGGCTCTGCACTATATTTAACCGCATTATCAATCAAGATGGTCAAAAGCTGTTTGATCTTCTCTTCGTCTCCTTCAGCAATCACAGGCTGATCTGTTTGTACATGAGTAAGGATGGTTCGATTGGTTGCCACTTCAAGTGTATGACCAACTTGGCTGCACAAATGACCAAGATCAACCGGCTTCATGTCCAAGTAAAGCGGCTGCCCATTTTTCGCCAGTGTGAGTAGTTGATCTGTCAGCCTTTTCATTTTTTTTGCCTCATCATGAATGGCTTGAGAGGATTCTTCTACGACCTCTGGCCGGCTTTGCCCCCAGCGTTTTAGTAAATTGCTGTAGCTCATGATGACGGTAATGGGTGTTTTCAATTCATGAGAAGCATCGTGCAAAAATTGCTGCTCTTTCTCATAATGTTTCTCGAGAATTTCGGCCATTTCATTAAAGGTTTGACCCATTTGATACAGTTCATCCTTTGAATCGCCTGTTAATTCAATTCGTTTAAATGCCTTTTCTCTCATACTTGCTTTCATCGTATTGGTCATTCGACTAATTGGGCGGACAATTTGTTTTGTTAAAATGTGGCCTGCAAAATAAGAAAGCACAATAAACAAAACGCCAGTAGTGATTAAAATCATTTTTAATAACGCCAAGTTCTCTTCTGTATTTTCAATTTCTTCATATACTTGCAGCGACACAATGTCCCCATTCGTCCAAATGACAGGGATAGCCGCGAACGCAATCATATGCTTATTGTATTCTTGAATTTCTGCTGTCTGACCAGATTCGTATGTAAAAGGAAGTGAGCTGAACGTAGATTCCTTCGTGACGGTCAGCTTTGATTCACCTTTCTCTGTGACGACACGGATCATACCATTTTGAGGCAGATACGCTTTCAGAAGCTCTGAAGATGGAAGGCCCTCTTCTTCTGACTTCTTTAGTGCAATCGCAATATTTTCAGCTACTTCCGACAGTCTGGACATATCTTTTTGCGTCAAAGTCATTGAAAAAATAAAATAAATCGCTGTATGAAACAGCAGCACCATTAAAAACAAGGACAACGATGTATAAAGCTGGATCTTATTTTTTAATCTCATGCTTTAACCTTTCATCACATAACCCACACCTCTCACTGTGTGAATCAATTGTTTTTCAAACGGGTAATCGATTTTTTTCCTTAAATAGCGAATATAGACATCAACCACGTTCGTGTCACCAAAATAATCAAAACCCCAAACAGCTGTTAAAAGCTGATCTCTTGTGAGCACTTGCTGCTGATGTTTCAATAAATGAACAAGCAGGTCATATTCTCTTGGTGTCAGCTCAAGCGTCTGACCGCCTCTTTGAATTTCTCTTGTTTTCTCATTCACCGTTAAATCTGCAATACTTAGCTCAATTTCCTTTTCCTCTTGCGCATTGTGATTGAACCTTAGCTGTGCACGAATTCTCGCTAATAATTCTTCTATGTCAAAGGGTTTTGTAATATAATCGTTTGCCCCAAGATCAAGACCGCTGACCTTATCGGGAACACTTCCTCTTGCGGTAATCAAAATGATCGGTGTTGCCGTATTTGTCTTTCGAACCCTTCTAAGCACTTCAAGTCCGCTTAATTCTGGAAGCATGACATCTAGAAGCACTAAATCAAAACTCTCCTCCTCGAGCGCCTGGAGTCCTTTCATCCCTGTATCTTGGACTGTGACCTCATATCCTTCATATTCAAGTTCTAATGACAGCACTCTTGCAATTTTCTTTTCATCTTCTACCACGAGTATCTTCCCTTTGTTCATCTCTATCTCTCCTATCTGAAAGGCAAGCTTGTCTTTCCATTATTATATGTTGCCTTTCTCCATTGGAACAGTCACAATCTTCATATTCTATTTTTCATGAATGAGGAATTGTTATGTAATATGGTTGATTTTTATTTTCAGCTGAACCTTTCACATTACACAAATCAACAAAAAAAGCCTCTTTTCTGAGGCTGGTCCCTTACTTCTTTTTAGGTTGACTGACAAAAAGCTCATCTACAGTCGTATTCAAAACAGAGGCGATGTCAAAGGCTAATTGTAAAGTAGGGTCGTACTTATCGTTTTCAATGGCATTGATGGTTTGTCTCGAGACCTTACACCGTTTAGCAAGTTCTTCTTGGGATAATTTAATGGATTTCCTTAGTTCTCTTATATGATTTTGCAATTTAATCACCATATTTTTTTCTGTATATGAGTAATGTAACTAAATATATGACCGAAATCACAGTTAGGAACATGATGGGAGAAATCCCAAACCCCTTATCAGAATTGTTCCCTTGGGTCGTTAAAAATATAGACTCTGCGACTTCTAATAAAAGCATACCAATGACCACCATAAATGCATACGATTGAGCTTTTGAGTAGATAAATCTCTTTCTTTCATCACCCTTTTGAATCATAGGCGCGATAAAAATGAACAGTCCGACCACTAATAAGATGACTGAATACACAACTTTGACAACATCCAACGGTTAGTCCCCTCCCAATCAAAATGTCAAATACTTTTTACATTTCAATCATATCATCCGCTTAAAAAATGTCAAATACTTTTTACATTTTATATTCCTTCGATCATTATAATGAAAAAACAATTATCTGCACATGCCATGTACCTTTTTCTTTTCTGTCATCCTCTATCTCTTTATATGATTGTTTTTTCGATCTGCCTTTTTTAGTTCTTTTCACCCATTTTCATCTGTACAGGTGCAAGCTCACTATGCAACATTTCATTCTTTTTCATATGATACTAAGAGTTTTCCTCAAAAGGTGACTTCTTTCGGCAAGATATGAGGAGAACTGCACAATAAATAATTATTTGATTATTTGAAAAATTATTACAATTGACCCTTTCCGATCAAACATTTGTTTTATACAATAACATTACGCAACCTGAATCTACTTTGAAAACAAAATAAGGAGGGCTTTCTTATGAAAGGTGAAATTCGCTTAATTCCGTATGAAGTAAAAGCCAATGTGATGGAAGCGAAAGAGACGCCGGAAAGTATTCAGGAGATTAAAGCACCCGAACTTTGGTCAAGTGGCTTCAAAGGAAAAGGCATAACCATTGCTGTCCTTGATACAGGTTGCGACACGGAGCATCCCGATTTAAAAGATCAGATTATCGGAGGAAAAAACTTTACCGATGATGACAATGGCGATGCTGAGAATGTAAAAGACTACAACGGGCATGGTACCCATGTATCAGGAACGATTGCAGCAACGGATCAAAATGGCGGCATTTTAGGTGTTGCGCCTGAAGCCAAGCTGTTGATCGTGAAAGTTCTTGGAGGGAAAAATGGCAGCGGGAAATACGAATGGATTATCAATGGCATTAACTATGCGGTTGAACAGAAGGTTGATATTATTTCCATGTCTCTCGGTGGGCCAAGCAATGAACCAGAACTGCAAAAGGCCATCCAACATGCGGTAAGCAGCGGTGTGCTTGTTGTCTGCGCAGCAGGAAATGAAGGTGACGGAGACGAGCGTACTGAAGAGTTCTCCTACCCAGCTGCATACAACGAGGTCATTGCCGTCGGCTCTGTCTCTCTTGCAAGAGAATCCTCTGAATTCTCCAATGCGAATAAAGAAATCGACCTCGTCGCTCCAGGTGAAGACATTTTGTCCACTCTCCCTAACCATAAATACGGAAGACTAACAGGCACTTCCATGGCTGCCCCTCATGTGAGCGGTGCACTCGCCATTATTAAAAATGCCGAAGAAGAAGCGTTCCAGCGTAAGCTGACAGAACCTGAGGTATATGCTCAGCTCGTACGGAGAACCCTTCCGCTAAAACAATCGAAAACCCTTGTAGGAAACGGGTTTTTATATTTAACTGCACCAGATGTACTTCTTGAGAAAACATTAGAAGCAGAACTTTTGTCTCTATAGGTACATGTTAGGTCCTGAGAAAAGATAGAATTTTCTCAGGATTTTTTTAATTAAAATTATTCAAAATTTACTTTGACGAAATGAAGTGAACGTTATATAATCGAACACAATAAATTCATAGTTTGAGAGTCGGTAATTCGATCACACGTCGAATTTTAATTGGGAAGACCGGTGAAAATCCGGCGCGGTCCCGCCACTGTAAGTGAGGAGAGCTTTTCGTTAATCATCCACTGTCGTGAAGATGGGAAGGATGAAAAGCTTGCAGATTCACTAGCCAGGATACCAGCCGCTCTATCACATCAAACCCCCTACGGTTGATAGGAGATGTCGGAAAAGCGTTCGTCATTGATACTTACGCCTTCTTTCGCACACACATTTTGTCTTTTTAAACCAGACATTTGCCCTCATCAATCTTGACCATGAGTGTGAGTGTCTTTTTATATTTAGAGGAGGAATTGGAATTGACAATTGTTAAAACAAGTAATCTAGGTTTTCCGCGAATTGGTTTAAACAGAGAATGGAAAAAAGCACTTGAGTCTTATTGGAAAGGTCAAACTGACCGAGAAACCCTCTTAAGCACACTCGATGAACAATTTTTAGCCGCTATTAAAACTCAAATTGATCAACAAATTGACGTTGTTCCTTCTGGGGACTTCACCTTCTACGATCACGTGCTGGATACTGCCGTTATGTTCAATTGGATTCCAGAGCGCTTCCGCAGCTTGAAAGACCCGCTAGATACATACTTTGCGATGGCAAGAGGAACAAAAGATGCTGTCTCAAGTGAAATGACAAAATGGTTTAATACAAACTATCACTACATCGTTCCAGAATACGAAAAAAGCACAGAATTCAAACTCACACATAACAAACCGCTTGAAGCATACGAAAAGGTGAAAAAAGCGTTTGGTGTTGAAACAAAACCTGTCGTTCTTGGTCTTTATACATTTGTTTCTCTTTCTAAAGGCTATGAAGCCAATGAAGTGAAAGAGATTCAGCAACGCCTAGTGCCGCTTTATACTCAGTTGTTAAAAGAGCTTGAAGAAGCCGGTGTAAAATGGGTTCAAATTGATGAGCCTGCTTTAGTCACAGCTTCAAGTGAAGACGTGAAAGCAGTAAAAGCCATCTATCAAACGATTAAAGAAGCTGTACCTGCCTTAAACGTTCTCCTTCAAACATACTTTGACTCAGTAGATGCCTATGAAGAGCTTGTGACGTATCCTGTTGAAGCCATCGGTCTTGATTTTGTCCATGATCAAGGACGAAACCTTGAACAATTGAAAAAACACGGCTTCCCAAAAGATAAAATTTTAGCAGCCGGTATCATCGACGGCAGAAATATTTGGAGATCAGATCTAGGAGAAAGATTATCGTTTATTTCTGAAGTGATTGCTGACGTGCAGCCGAAAGAAGTATGGCTGCAGCCTTCAAGCAGCCTGCTACATGTACCAGTTGCAAAACATCCGAGCGAACAGCTTGAAGAAAAACTATTAAACGGACTTTCTTATGCCACTGAAAAACTGGCTGAATTAACGCTATTAAAAGAAGGCTTATCAAAAGGAGCGGCTGCCATTGATGCAGACATCCATGCAGCAAATGAAGCACTTCTGACGTTAAAAGAATTCGCGAAAGGAACGAATGCGGACCTGACAGCAGAGCGCAACAGCCTTTCATCAAAGGATTTTAAACGTCCAGTTGCTTTTGAAGAACGACTACGCATTCAAAATGAATCTCTTGAACTGCCGCTTCTTCCAACCACAACAATCGGAAGCTTCCCTCAGTCAGCTGAGGTGCGCAGTGCTCGTCAAAAATGGCGCAAAAATGAGTGGACAGATGCAGAGTATGATGAATTTATTAAAAAAGAAACAAAAAGATGGATTGATATTCAAGAAGAGATTGGCCTAGATGTACTCGTTCATGGAGAATTTGAACGTACAGACATGGTTGAATACTTCGGTGAAAAACTCGCTGGATTTGCCTTTACAAAATTCGCTTGGGTTCAATCTTATGGATCACGCTGCGTGAAGCCGCCGATCATTTATGGAGATGTAGAATTTACAGAGCCAATGACAGTGAAAGAAACGGTTTACGCTCAAAGCTTAACAGAGAAAAAAGTCAAAGGAATGCTGACAGGGCCTGTCACGATCTTAAACTGGTCTTTCCCAAGAACAGATATCTCTCGTAAAGACATTGCCTTCCAAATCGCTTTTGCTTTACGTAAAGAGGTAGAAGCGTTAGAAGCAGCGGGTATTCAAGTGATTCAAGTGGATGAACCTGCGCTAAGAGAAGGTCTTCCTTTAAAAGAGAGTGATTGGGCAGCATACTTAAACTGGGCAGCAGAGTCATTCCGTCTATCGACATCGTCTGTTCAAAATGAAACGCAAATTCATACACATATGTGCTACAGTAACTTCGAGGATATTGTTGATACGATTGAAGACCTTGATGCAGACGTGATTACGATTGAACATTCACGCAGTCATGGCGGGTTCCTCGATTATTTAGAAAAACACCCGTATTTGAAAGGCCTTGGACTTGGGGTATATGACATTCACAGCCCGCGCGTTCCATCTGTTGAAGAAATGAGTAAAATCATTGATGATGCACTGAACGTATGTCCGACAGATCGCTTCTGGGTCAACCCTGACTGTGGACTGAAAACAAGACAAGAACCTGAAACCATTGCTGCTTTGAAAAACATGGTGACAGCTGCTGAAGTCGCTCGTAAAAAGCTAGCGCAGCACGCATAATGGACTCACTCTTCCCCTGCTGAACATTTGGCAGGGGTTTTTTATCCGCAAATTGTCCTGTTCGATCTCCTCCTACAATGATTCCTTTTCTATCATGATTCGTTTATACTAGAGAAGTCAGTCGAACAAAGGGAGGAAGACAATGAATCACGAAGCTTTTTTACAACGCGCAATTGATCTTGCAGTAGAAGGAGTAAATAGTGGCACTGGCGGCCCTTTTGGAGCGGTCATTGTCAAAGACGGTCAGATTATTGCAGAGGGAAGCAACAATGTCACAACGAGTAATGATCCAACTGCACATGCAGAAGTGACAGCTATTCGAAAGGCGTGCCAAACACTACATACATACCAATTAGAAGACTGTATTTTGTATACAAGCTGTGAGCCTTGTCCAATGTGTCTTGGTGCTATTTATTGGGCTAGACCAAAGGCCGTATATTTTGCCGCTGGACACAAGGATGCAGCGACTTCTGGTTTTGATGACTCCTTTATTTATGAAGAAATCAATAAAGAATACGAATCAAGAAACATTCCATTTTACCAGCTGACCCTTCAAAAAACCCTTGCTCCATTTGAAGCATGGGACACATACGACAAAAAGAAAGAATATTAAAAAAAGACACCTGCTCCACAGCAGGTGTCAGTAGGTGCTTGAGAAAGGGCTAAATTTTAGCCCTTTTTTCTTTTCATTAGTCCGCCACTTCGAGCTCTACTTCGATGTTTCCTCTTGTTGCTTTTGAATATGGACAGAATTCATGTGCAGCCTCAACAAGCTCTTTCGCTTTGTCATGATCAAGCCCTTTAGCGGAAACAATCAGCTTCACGCCAAGTTTAAAACCGCCATTACTTTCATCTTTTAATAGACTGACATGTCCTTCTACTTCTGATTCAATTTCGACACCTTGCTTCTTGGCGACTTGTTCAAGCGCCCCTCCGAAGCAGGCCGCATAACCCGCTGCAAATAATTGTTCAGGATTCGTACCAGTTTCTCCATCTTTCTTTGCGTTTGGCATCACAATGTTGTGGTCAAGCACACCATCATCAGAACAAACATGTCCTGCTCTTCCGTGCTGTGCTTTTACTTTTGCAGTAAATAATGGTTTCATCTTGATCTCCTCCTTCTTCTACTTATACCTTTCACGTTCTATTCGTTGCTCAAACATTTATGGCACATTGAAGAATTTTTCATTTTTAGTCTGTATTTATTTTAAAAAGGAAGAAAATCTTATACAATGATAAGTATGACAAAAAATAGTTGGTGACAGATATGACAAATGAATTTGAACATATGAAGCTGGAAAATCAGCTTTGTTTCTTGTTATATGCAAGTTCAAGAGAAATGACGAAGCAATATAAACCATTATTAGAAGAGTTAAATATCACATACCCGCAATATTTGGCACTGCTTTTGTTATGGGAGCATGGGATATTAAATGTGAAAACAATGGGAGAGCTTTTATATTTAGACTCCGGTACACTCACACCTATGCTAAAACGAATGGAACAAAATGGACTCATCATCCGTGAACGTTCAAAAGAGGATGAGCGTTCGGTCCAAATTCGTTTAACAGAATACGGAGAAGCTTTACAAGAGAAGGCCACTTCGATTCCATTTCAAATGCTGTCTGGAACAGGCAGATCAGAAGAAGAGCTGAAAACACTTCGCGCTTCTTTACATGAGCTTTTGCAAAAATTAACACAATCAAAAGGCTGAGGGAATATTCCCTCAGCCTTTTTTTGATGTTTATTATTGAGCGACAGCTACTAATTCTACTTCAATGTTTCCTTGCGTTGCTTTTGAGTATGGGCAAACGCCGTGTGCTTTATGAACAAGTTCATCAAGTGCAGATTGCTCAATTCCAGTTCCTTTTACTTCTAATTTGACACCTAGTTTGAAACCGCCGTCTGAACTGTCTTTGATTAAGCTTACATGTGCCGTTACTTCACTTTCAAAACGGATACGCTCTTGTCTTGCGACCATTTGAAGGGCTGAATCAAAACATGCAGAATAGCCCGCTGCGAATAATTGCTCTGGATTCGTTGCTTTCTCAAGCTTTTTCGCTCTTGGCGTTCCTGGCATTGCTACATCATGCTCTAGTACACCATCTGTTGAAACAACCTTACCTTCTCTTCCTCCTACAGCTGATACCGTTGCAGTAAATAAAACTTCTGACATGGATATAACCCTCTTTCGCTCTATTAATATTTTCTACAATTGAATTGTACACAATCTAAATTCAAGAGTCAATGAAAAACACTCACTTTCATCTTTCCTCCATTTTTTATTTTTATGAATGTGCAACCTACGATGATTGAAGCGGTCAATAAAAAAAGCCCTTTAAAAAGGGCTTTTCAGATCGTGATATGCTGCGGATTCGGTTTTTCTAGCGTATGGTTTCTGTTATCGGGGTCGGCATTAGGTGATGTGATCCATAATGCCAAGATCGTGATGCTTGTACAGACGACTGCCCATTTTTTAAAATTCATATAAACAATCCCCTCTCTGAATATAGATACGAGCATGTTCCGCTTCCCCATAGAACATGGAAGATTTTTCATAATCCTCCATTTCATTATAATACTTTGCGGTGTCTAAAGCCAGCTCTTCTATATCTGGATATGCATAAGAAGATTCTAAAAAATGGAAAATCCGTTTAATATGCTCTGCATCTTGTCGTAAGTACAACGCTTCTAAAAAAATGGTCTTCTGAATATGAATGTCATCCTGCAGAGCTTCTGCTCGTTTCATACATTCTTCTCTGTAATATAATGCTTCATCGTTTTTACCTTGTTTGTATAAGATCTGAGCGGCTGTATAAAGAGGGTCTATCGATCGACGAAGATGATCAGATTGGTTTTGATCAAATAATGAAATGGATTCTTTCATTAAGTCGAGTGCGCGGTTCAAGTCTCCCATTCTGTAATAACTGTTGCCCATATTAAACAAAGAAGAAGCAATAAAACGCACATTCTGAAAGTCTCTTGACCTTGCAAGTGCTCTTTCGAGATGTGGCAATGCCTTTTCATGCCTTCTCATATCATCATAATTACCGGCTACAATAAATTCACACTGAATGGTACGAAGCGCATATAGTTCGTGCTGAATATAGACATCCAGCGCTAGTTTGGCATGGTGCATCGAAATGTGTGTTTGTTTCATGTGATAATATATTTCTGACATTTTAAAATGAAATTCTGCACGTTCAATATCGTCGGATACAAAAGAAAGCTTGTGCTCTGCCTTTTGATAGGACGATATGGCAGCAATGTACTCTCTCCGGCCGAACTCATACATGCCTCTGAAGAAATGATAGTAATATTCAAGCATGCCTGTGACATGCGTTTGATGCTCATCTATTTCTTTCGAAAGCTCGGAAAAGTTGGCGCGAAGCTTTCCTTCCTTTAATGGCTTTAAATAATCAAGCATGACCTCATGTCTGAATTCCATTAAAGAAAAATAGAGAAGCAAATTCTGATCTTCTTCCATTGAATCAAGAGAGGTGCGAATTTCCTGCTTTAACTGTTCTGCTTGTTCTGAATCAAATCTGCGGATTAATTCATACCACTTGTTGATTTTCACTCCAATATCCGAAGAGGGAATGATTTTCGCCATACGTTGCCTTCTCCAATCTTCTCAAAATATAAAACATTACCATATTTTATCATACTTGACCGAAGAAATACAAAAATGAAAGGAAAAAGAGAGCCTTGTGCGATAAGACTCTCTTTTGGATGGGTTATTCTCTTATTTGTCCTTGACCACGAATCACAAATTTTTCAGAGGTTAGGGCTGGCAGACCCATTGGTCCTCTAGCATGCAATTTTTGTGTGCTAATGCCGATTTCCGCTCCATAGCCAAATTCAAAGCCATCTGTAAACCGGGTAGATGCATTATGATACACAGCGGCAGCGTCAACGGCTGTTAAGAAAAGTGCCGCATGCTGCTCGTTTTCCGTAATGATCGCTTCAGAATGCTTAGAGCTATACATTTGAATATGCTGTATCGCCTCTTCCATGGTCTTGACGGTTTTAATACTGACAATCGGCGCTAAAAATTCCGTTTCAAAATCAGTGGTCGTCGCTAATGTGGCACTAGGTGCAAGTGCACATACTGCTTCATCGCCCCTTATTTCTACACCATGTGTCTGAAGTGCTTCAAAAAGCGAAGCGCCATGTTCTTTTGCCCATGTTTCATGAATGACAATGCTCTCAATGGCATTACAAACAGATGGTCTTTGTGTTTTCGCATTCAGAACAATTTGTTCAGCCATTTCTTTTTGGGCTGTTTCATCAATGTAAATATGACAATTCCCTGCACCCGTCTCAAGTACTGGAACAGTAGACTCTCTCACAACAAGATCAATTAAATGTTTCCCGCCTCGTGGAATAAGGACATCTAGATAGTCATTTAAAGTGAACAGGGTTTTAGCCGTCTCACGGCCTGTATCTTCAATCAATTGTACACTGTCTACGGGAATATCCGTTGGTTGCAGCGCTTCATGAATGACTTTCACAATCGCTTTATTACTATGAATGGCCGATGAACTTCCTCGAAGAATCACAGCATTTCCAGTTTTCAAGCAAAGAGTGGCCGCATCGACTGTCACGTTTGGTCTTGCTTCGTAAATCATCCCAACCGTTCCAAGAGGCACACGTACTTTTTCAATGAGAAGCCCGTTTTCTTTTTGAATGGTCTCTAATGTTTCACCAATTGGGTCTTTGAGCTGAATGAGTTGATGCGTAGCGTCTGCAATCGCTTCAATTCTCTCTTCTGTTAATGTAATTCTGTCGATCACAGATGGCGTGAACTCTTTGTCTATAGCCGCCTGAACATCTTTTTGGTTTTCGGCAATTAAATAAGCTGAAGATGCTTTTAATGCTTTTGCAATAGCGTCTAATGCAGCATTCTTTTGTTCAGTCGTTTTTAATAGCAGCTGATCTTTGGCTGCGCTTGCCTTTTTTGCTTTTTCTAGAACTTCATTCATCGTTTTCCCTCCTCAGTTTTGTACGTGCTGAACCCAGTGATCTCGGTGAATGACTTCAGGTTTTTCATAAGAAAGCTCATGACTTCGCATCCCTTTAATGCCAAGAAGCTCATCTGAATCATACAATGTTTGTCCTTTACCGACTAATCCGTTTGGACCAACAACTTCGACGACCTCTCCTTTAGAAAATTCACCAGCTACATCAATGACACCAGCTGGAAGAAGACTCCTTCCATTATGCAAAATCGCCGCCTCTGCCCCCGCATCAATCATGATCTTCCCAGAGACTGGTGAGTGGAATTGAATCCATTGGCGACGGTTATTGACTGATGATAAGTCTTGTTCACCAATATATGTGCCGTCCCCCTGACCAGCGAGAATGTGAAGAAGCTTGTCTTCCCCTGTACCTGTGCCAATGAAGACTTTAACGCCAAGGGAGAGAGCTGTTTGTGCAGCTGAAAGCTTAGATTTCATCCCGCCTGTTCCAACCTTTGAACCCGTACTCTTCGCATATGAGAACAATTCATCTGAAATGTGAGTCAGCACATCAAACCGCTTCGCATCAGGATTCTCACTTGGATTGGCATCATAAATTCCGTTGATATCTGTTAAAATGATCAATTGGTCTGCATGAATTAAGCCACTGACCAGTGCTGACAGCATGTCATTATCACCAAAGGTAAGCTCTTCGATGGACACAGAGTCATTTTCATTAATGATCGGTAAAATTTTTCTTTCGAGCAGTTCCATCATCGTTGCGTAAGCATTTCGATATCTTGTACGATCTGAAAAGTCATTACGTGTTAAAAGCATTTGTGCAGGCGTCATCTGAAACTGTGAAAATAGTTCTGTATATTTCTGCATTAACAAGCCTTGACCAACAGCAGCAGCAGCCTGCTTCCCTTTTAAGGTCACAGGTCTTGACGGATATCCTAAACTGCCAAATCCCGCCGCAACGGCACCTGACGAAATGAGAATGATTTCATGCCCTGCCTCTTTTAGCTTTGCGATGGCTTTGACATGATCCTGCATTTTGTGTTCATCAATGGCTCCCTTTTGCTCTGTTAATGAACTGCTACCAATTTTTATGACGATCCTTTGCTTTTTCATCATTGATTCCCTCCGCTATACCTTTCACCACATAAAAAATCCCTTTTTCTCCTTATGTAAAGGACGAAAAAGGGATTTTCCGTGGTACCACCTTCATTGAATAAGCATACGTCTGCTTATTCCACTCAACTCCTGTAACGCCAGGCATGCGCTTAGATTTTTCCTCTAAGGCTCAAAGGGTAGGTTCAGCAGCTGTCTGCGGCAAATGTTTCAGCGTGTCATTTGCTCTCTTTTACACAGCAGGTCCTGCTTACTATTCCTTCTCAACGCTCGTTAATTTTTTTATATTATCACCAATTGCTTCAGAAAAGTCAAGCGGTCAATTAAACACAATCGTTTTATTCTCATGAACAATGATTCGATCTTCCAGATGCCATTTGACAGCTCGGGCAAGCACACTGCGCTCAATCGTGCGGCCAATATTTTTTAATGCCTCTGCATCATCTCTATGATCTACCCGCTCAATATCCTGTTCAATGATTGGCCCTTCGTCTAAATCATTTGTCACGTAATGAGAAGTCGCACCAATCAGTTTAACCCCTCGCTCATATGCACGCTTGTAAGGGTTAGCCCCTATAAAAGCCGGCAGGAAGGAATGATGAATATTAATGATTTTGTTCGGGTGCTGTTCAATAAAGGCTGGCGTCAAAATTTGCATGTATCTCGCAAGCACAACCGCATCAATATCATATTCTTCTAATAATGCAAGTTGTTGTTTTTCTGCATCTTGGCGAATGTCTTTATTTGCTTTCACGAAGTGGAATGGAATGCCGAGTGCTTCGACTATATCTTTTGCCGTTTCATGATTGCTGATGACAACCGCTATTTCAGCCATTAAATTACCGCTTTGCCATTCCCATAAAAGTTCATGTAAACAATGAAGCTCTTTGGACACAAAGATCGCCAGCTTTTTCAGATCACTTGCACGCGACATGCTCCATGTCATGTGAAATGATTGCGCAATTGGCTCAAAACTGCTTTTCAATTGATCTAAGTTGGCCGAAATGTCTTTCCAATCAAATTCAATTCTTAAAAAGAACCGGCCGCTCTCATGATCTGTTGTGTATTGACTAGATTCAATGATGTTTGCTCCATGTTCAAATAAAAAAGTAGAAACAGCTGACACAATACCAGGCTGATCCGGGCAGCTGACTAAAAGCCTTCCTTTTTGCTCATGCTTTTGTCTGTGTAATTCAAGTTTCTCTGTAATCAATGTTCTCATGTCTTATGACCTCATTTACATTTTTCATTCTAATGAAATATTATACTGGACTGGAAAGAGAAAAAGCAATTAAGCGTCGTGTTTTTTATTGAATATTCATTCAATTCTGCACCTGGCGTGATATAATATGGATAGACCTTTTATCACAAAAGGAGTGATGGAGATGAAAAACATGACTTTGTTTGGTAAAGTGAGCTTTTGGCTCGGCATCGTATGTCTAATCACGGGCATTTATCTATTTATGACCGGAGAAAGACTCATTCCTTTACTTACATTTGGTGTATGTTTTCTGCTTGTGAGTCAGCTTTACCGCAAAAATGAAAACGATTCCAATCATCATTCGATGTAGCAAAAAGGCTGGCACATGTTTGCCAGCCTTTTCTTATTCAATGATTTTTAACCCGACCGCTGCTGATAAAATCAGTGCGATAAAGAAAATACGTTTTGCGTCTTTCGACTCACCATAAAACAGCATCCCAACAATCGCTCCTCCAGCTGCTCCGATTCCTGTCCAAATCGCATACGCCGTTCCCATCGGAATTGTATTCATCGCAAGAGACAGCATCAGAAAGGAAAGCGAAAAGCCAGCTGCTATGAAGAAAATCCATTTGACATGGCGATCTTTCTGGAATTGATTCATCATGGTGACACAAAGCATTTCTAAGATGCCTGCCCCAATGAGTAAAAGCCAGCTCACGATTCAGCCTCCCCTTTCTTTTCACCTGTGGTCAATTTGAGTCCTAATACACCGCTTAAAAGCACCATGATCAAAAGTAATTTTACTAGCTGTACCGGCTCACCCATGACCATCCCTACTATGACCGTACCGGCTGTTCCAAGTCCGGTGAAAACGGCATAAAGTGTGCCAACTGGAAGTACAGTCGTGGCTTTCAGGAGTAAATAAAAGCTGACAACAATACAAACGATGGTTGCACTCCATTCCAATATAGAGCCAGCATATTTCAACCCCATCACCCAGCCGACTTCAAATACGGCTGCAATCAAAACATTTCCCCATTTCATTCGATCTCTTCCTTTCTTACCGATTCCAAGCAATAAAAAAAGCCCGGAAATCGATCGTTTGATCAAATCTCCCGGGCTTTTATCCCTCCGTGTCCATACGGTCTATTGTCTAGACCCTATGTGTTTTCTCTCGGTCCAGACTGCGCTGCCCGCACGGAACCCTAGAAAACCAATTCATGATAATCAGATCTAGCGTAGAGCCGATTCTGTATGAAAAAGTGTATCACACCCTGATATGCCGGTCTACCACTTTGCTTTTTCCCTTCAAATATACTTGTTCATTTTTCGAAAGAAAGTGGATGAAAGCGAAGTATACTAAATGATAGAAAGAGGAACGACCACATCACTGATATAATAAAACAAGAGGTGGATCAAATGATGATGACCGACGAACAAAAACACGAATTTTATCAAGCACTTGTTGATAAGAATCCGCAATATGACGGCACGTTTTTTGCTGGTATTAAAACAACCGGCATCTTCTGCCATGCCACGTGCACTGCTAGAAAACCAAAATATGAGAACTGCGAGTTTTTCTTTACAGCAGAGGAGGCGCTGCTTGCAGGGTATCGGCCGTGTAAGCGATGCACGCCTTTAACATATCCTAACAGCATTCCAGAAGAAGTCAAAACACTTGTATCAGCAGTTGAAGAGAGTCCTGAGAAACGGTGGAAAGAAGAAGATTTTCGCCAATTAGGGATTCACTCTGCAACAGCTCGGAGAAAATTCAAAGAAATCTATGGAATGACCTTTGTTCAATATGCTAGATCACGCCGAATGGGGCTAGCGTTTAAAGAGATTCTAAACGGAAAAAAAGTCATTGATCAGCAAGTCACCTTCGGTTACGAGTCTTCCAGTGCCTTCAATGATGCCTTTACGAAAATCATGGGGAATCCACCCAAAAAGGCGCAAGTCAATATTTTGCATGCGAATTTTATTTCTACTCCGATTGGGCGGATGATGAGCATTTCAGATGCAACCCATGTGTATTTGCTTGAATTTATGGACAGGCGAGGATTAGAAAGAGAAATTGAGAACATCAGAAAAAAACATCATGCCCGTATTTTAGTTGGAGAAACAAACGTCCATCAGCAATTAGCAAAGGAATTGGCCTTATATTTTGAAAAGAAACTCACGCAGTTTACTGTGCCACTTTCTATACATGGCACCCCTTTTCAGAAAAGGGTATGGGATCTTCTATTACAGATTCCGCCAGGCGAAACGAGATCGTATCGAGATCTTGCCATCATGCTTGGCGATCCCCATTTGGTTCGGGCAGTTGGAAATGCAAATGGTGCCAATCAGTTGGCCATCATCATTCCTTGTCACCGAGTCATTCAAACAAGCGGTGAACTTGGCGGATATGGCGGGGGAATCGAACGAAAGAAATATTTACTTCAGTTAGAACAGCGTCTATAAAAGAAAAAGCGGCTCTCCTTATGATTCAAGCGAGCCGCTTTTTCCGTCACGAGTAACACTGTAAACATCAATCATTTGATCCCATTTTGAAATAGTTTTTTCTTTTTTCATCCCCATTTTCATTGCGACCTTGACTGACGCTTCATTGTCAGGGCGAATTAAGCTGACCATTCGCCTCACCTTCATTTCGTCAAAACCATACGCAAGACAGCCTTTTGCGGCCTCAACAGCATATCCTTTTCCCCATGCCGATCTCTTTAGCATATAGCCAATTTCAAGCTCTGTTTGTCCTTCGACGTTTTGGAGAACAATTCCGCTTTGACCAAGTGGCTCCTTCGTTTCTTTTTCTTCAATGATCCACAGGGACGTATGAAATGTGCGGTCATTCTTTTGATTCCAAGCAATCCACTCTTTTGTCTGCTTTTCATCCTTTAGTGAAGGATAATACTTCATGACCTCTTCATCTTGGAACAGCTTTTCATATAAAAAAGGCGCATCGTCTTCATCCATTGTTCTCAGTCTGAGGCGCTCTGTTTCAAGCACGATCCGTGTTTGATGTGTCATTTGTTATCCTCTCTCCCCTGCTTACTTGCTAAAAATATCTCCGAACAACCCATTTGAATCTGGGGCAAAGTAATGGAACCCCGCACCCGTTAAACTAGCAGCTAATGCGGTCCACATGATTAAACTGACCGTCATCCACACAGTGACTTGTTTTCTTTTCGTACCGAAGCTCATACACATAAAAGCCGCTAAATGACTGCCAATAATAAAAGGACCAATAAGTGCCAGACCAGGGAGACCGTACCGTTCCCAAACCTTTCTGGCTTTCAACTGTTTTTTCTCTCCTTTTTCATCATGTTTCTCCTCTTTCCTCTTCAGCCACCACGCTTTAAATCGGTCCACGAAGACGATGAGTAGCAAGACGGTAAGAAAATTGCCGACGAATCCAATAACTGCCGTTGTCACAGGATGCAGACCACTTAAAATCCCCAGCGGAACGACACCAACCACTTCAAAGAAAGGTAAAGCAGCCAATATAAAAACGAGTACATACCCCCATACAATATCCAATCACAGAACCCCTTTTCATTTTTGTCCTCTTCTCATTGTAAAGAAAAATGTGATCCCATATCTACATTTTTTTAGAAAAAGAAAAGCACATCGCAAGTGATGTGCTCTATCTACATTAAATGTTCATTTTTCTTGTTTGTTTTCCGTAAAAAAGCGATTGTGAGCAAGATTAAAATGACAATGGATACCAGACTTGTGAAAAGAAGCATGAGAGGTGATGTCCATCCAAGCCATTCGAATAGGAGTTGCGGTCCAAAGAAGATCAACGGAATGAGCGACATCATATTCGCCTTTAATATGGCATTCAATAAGACAATACACAGCAGCAACAGAAGAATGACGCCCCATCTTTGGCTCGAGGTCAGCACAAGTAAAGGAGTACCAAGTTTTTGGTCCAATAATTTCACTGTGATCAAGGCTGTCATCTGAAAAACACCTAATATCCAAAAGTAAAAGAATGCCCTCCTGCTTGTTTGAAAGGCAGAAGCCCTAAACATCACAATGGTCATGATCACATTGGCCACTATGATTAGCGGATAACCAATGAGTGCATACCAAGAATATGATAAACTTTGACTGATGGCATCTGCTAACATCATGTAAAAAAGAGATCCAATTAAAAAAGCACTGACAAACGGAACCCAGTCTTTATGATTTCTAGAGAGCTCTTTCGCTAGCTCGTCAGCAAAGCCCCGTGGATCTCCGCCAAATACATCTTCCCCTGTTTTCCCATCTTTCTCAGCTTCGACAGCGTGTGTCGTTAATTCATCCATCACTTCGTCGATCTCGTCCTGATTTTTCCCTTTTGATATGAGATAGAGTTGCAGCTCTAATAAGATGTGTCTCGTTTCTTTTGTTACCATCTTCTCACTTCCCTTTATGTAATAATCGCTCTACATTCCCTGACAGCTCATTCCATCGCATGGTAAAATCCGTCAGCGCTTCTTCGCCTCTTTGTGTGAGCGTATAGTATTTCCTTTTCGGCCCACTCGCCGATGCTTTTGTGGACGTACTGACCAGCTGTTCTTTTTGCATGCGCAGCAAGATCGGATAAATACTACCTTCACTAATTTGATCAAACCCATAGTGAGCAAGCTTCTTTGTCATTTCATAGCCATAAATTTCACCTTCAGAAATAATCGACAGCAGGCATCCCTCTAAAATTCCTTTTAGCATTTGTGTTGATTGTGTCATCATCGATCCTCCGCTTTCAGTACCTTGCATGACAAGATAGTTTGATCTTACCACACACTATCTTGCCATGCAAGATACCGACTCAGAAAAAAATCACCGCTTAAAGGGTGATTTTTACGCCCAAGGCTTATCCGTCCCAAGTGCGTCAGCCAAAGCTTTACTATGCTTCCGGCGGCTTTTTCTTTCCTCTGCCCGCTGCTTCGCTGTTTGATGAAGCATGATTTCTTCCTCTGTTTCCGGCATGACTTGTGGAACTCGTTTTGGCTTCCCGTTTTCATCAAGCGAGACAAAGGTAAGAAATGAAGTTGCTGCGAGTCTGCGCTCTCCAGACATCAAGTTTTCCTTAATGACTTTGACGAATACTTCCATAGAAGATGTGCCGACCCATGTCACATAAGATTCTAAGCAGACGGACTCTTTCTGTCCAATCGGCTCTAAAAAATCAACTGAATCCATTGATGCGGTGACTGTTTCACTACGGCTGTGTCTTGCTGCCGAGATGGAAGCAATGTCATCTATATAACTCATTAATTTCCCGCCAAATAACGTTTGGTGGTTATTCGTATCGAGGGGGAATACCCTGCTGGTTTTCACAACTTTTGATTCCTTGCAGTATTTGAAATTTTCTTCACTCATCGTCATAGCTCCTTCTTGCTGTTTTCGTTGATGCGGAACGACTTTTATTAAACACTATTCTATTAGGTTTGTCTAAACTTTTTGCTTTAGTCTCTCATGAGAGATTTTCTTTCGGAAATGTTTCAACATTTACTAGAAGGAGGAATAATATAACTATCGATAAACAAGGAGGCCCTTTGATGGATTCTATGAAATCAGAGAAAGTGTATAAAACGCCGCAATGTATGAGTGAATATGATGATTTACAAGAAGTCCTCTTATGCAGTCCAATTTATATGGAAATTAAACAGATCATCAATGAAACCCAAAAGCATTTTGCAAGAGAAAATATTTCTCAAATCAAAGCCCTCACGCAGCATAAACAATTCATCCAAACGCTGAAAAACCATCATGTCCGGCCTGTCCTTCTTCCTGCAAATGAACGTTTCCCTGAACAAGTCTTCACTCGGGATATTGGGTTTACAATTGGACAGACTTTATTTGTTTCAAACATGGCAGCCCCTGTCAGACAAGGAGAAGAACATTCCTTAAAAGAATGGGCACAGACAAAAGGATGGACAACCATCACGCTGGATGATGGAACGATTGAAGGCGGCGATGTGCTTGTAGACCAAACCCGGGTATTTGTGGGGATCAGCAAAAGAACAAATCTAGCCGCCATCCAGCAGCTCAAAAAAGAACTGCCGAATCACGACATCATTCCTATTCATCTTCCTTCTCACATTTTGCATCTTGATTGTGTGATGAATATTCTTTCTCATCATGAGATCTTGATTTACCCTGAAGCTTTTACGGAAAAGGATCTTCATATGCTCAAAAAGCATTATGATCTCATTGAAATAAGTGAGCAAGAGCAGTTCACACTTGGACCAAATGTGTTGTCCATTGGTCAGAAAAAAGTCATCAGCTTACCAATCAACCAAGAAACAAATGCTGCATTAACAGCCCACGGCTACACCGTCATTGAAGTAGATTTTTCAGAAATCATTAAATCCGGCGGCTCTTTTAGATGCTGTACATTACCTATTAGGCGTTCATAAAAGCCAAAAAGCCAGCTTGTCTACTCGCTGGCTTTTTAAATGCTTACCTTCTTCCCTCTATCTATTTCCTATCATATAAATGACAAGCCACTTCATGCCCTTCTTCGACTGCTTGTAATACTGGCTTTTTGTCCGCACATACATCCATTGCAGCAGGACATCTTGTCCGAAATACGCAGCCGCTTGGCGGATTCACTGGACTTGGAATTTCTCCCTTTAAAATAAACCGCTTGCGTTTATCTTCCACATCAGGATCTGGAATCGGGATAGCAGACAGCAATGCTTGTGTATATGGATGAAGCGGTGTTTTATATAAAGCATCACTGCTAGTCATCTCCACGAGATGTCCTAAGTACATGACACCGATTCGATCGCTAATATATTTAACCATCGATAAATCATGGGCAATAAATAAAAACGTCAATCCCTCTTCTTTTTGCAGTTTTTTCAGCAAATTCACGACCTGAGCTTGAACGGATACATCTAGTGCAGAAATCGGCTCATCTGCCACAATAAACTTTGGCGATAAGGCGAGTGCTCTAGCAATCCCTATTCTTTGCCTCTGACCTCCGCTGAATTCGTGAGGATAGCGTGTAGCAAAATCATGACTTAGCCCCACCGCTTCAAGCAGTTCCTTCACACGCTCGAGTCTTTTCTTTTGACTGCCATACAATTGGTGGATCTCCATCGGTTCTAGCATAATATCTTTTACAGAGAGCCTAGGATTTAAAGAAGAATACGGATCTTGAAACACCATTTGAATTTGCCTATTGAAATCAAATGATTCTCGGTTCGATAAGTGATGGAGACTTTTCCCTTCATACAAAGCCTCACCTTCTGTCGGGTCATAAAGCCGCATGAGCACTTTTCCAAGTGTAGATTTACCGCAGCCTGACTCACCAACAAGACCAAAGGTTTCGCCTTGTTTCAGCTGAAAGGTGACACCATCTAATGCTTTTAACGTTCTTCCTTTCGATAGATGAAAATGCTTTTTTAAGTTGTTGACTTGCAAAAGTGGTTCACTTCCCATCACATCTCCCCCTCTCAGCTTTCAAATACCGCCTTGTTCCTGCCCATTCCTGTTCATATGAAGTACCAGAAAGAGAAAGGAGTTCAATCTGTCTGCCCGTTTTAGGTGAGTGAAGCATCATGCCATCTCCAGCATACATCCCTACATGGCGAACTGCTCCCTTCCCATTGTCATTGGCAAAAAACATGAGATCACCTGGCGCCAAATGGTTTGATGCGACTGGAGTTCCTTGAACTGCTTGGTCACTTGCGTCTCTCGGTAATAAACATCCACACGCTTTGTACATGCTGTAAACAAAACCCGAACAGTCGTAGCCATAGCTGCTCATGCCGCCCCACAAATATGACAGTCCAATAAATTGTTTTCCTATAGCTAAGGCATCCTTACCGCTCATAGAAGAAGGTGATGAAGCACGGCGCACATCTTCTTTTTTGATTTCTCTTCTTCCTACTGGAGTTAGAACATCAAAGGAATCGCTCATTTCTTCAACAGGTGCTAGTTCTGTTAAAAAACTAACCTCCATATCCGGTGTTCCGTTTTGATATAAAACCGCTTTTTTCTGACAAACAATCAAGGGACTAGCAGGTGGTTCACTCTCTGATACTTCATTTAATTGCTCTACAGGGATATAACCTGGATAGCCTTGCGGGTGTTTCCGGCTTGCCTGCTGCGGGATGACAACTTTCATCCAGCCATCTGTCTCCTCCAGCCCAATGACTCGTTCGCCAAGCAGTACTTGGGTTTGAATAAGGTTTTCTTCACATAAGGCCAATTTCTGTTCATATGTTTGCTCATCAATCCATTCTTTGATCTGGACGGAACTTTGAAGAACGTGTCGATCCATTTCTCTCGGCGACTGCGGTGCTGTCCATATATTTGCGACTGGAACCTTTGATTCATATAACATCATAAGACCCCTTTCACTCTTTGAATGCCTAACCCATGATGCGGTGGAAAGAGAATATCTTTTCCTTGATAGATAATTCCTCCGTCTATTAAGTCCTCTTTTAGCATAAGCGGCGCATCAAAATCGTAACGGGTAATATTCGGTTGGCTTGCAGCAAGATGAGCGGCTGCGGTAATCCCTAGTTTTGATTCGATCATACTGCCAACCATGCACTTGACGCCGTATGCTTCTGCTAAACTATTGATTTTCAGCGCTTTTTTGATACCACCTGTTTTCATTAATTTTAAGTTGATGAGATCACAGCTTCTCGTTTCTAACACCTTGATGGCATCATGGAGGCTAAAAATACTTTCATCTGCCATAATCAATGTGTCTGTTGCTTCCGTCACCCGGCGCAGACCCTCGATGTCTTCTTTAGGCACTGGCTGCTCGACTAGTTCAATATCGAGTGCCTCCATTTTTCGAATGGCGACAATCGCTTCCTTCCATGTCCAGCCTTGGTTGGCGTCAAGCCTGATTTGAATATCCGGCCCGACTTTTTCTCGAATCCGTTTGATCCGCTGAATATCCGTATCTATATCATCTTTTCCCACTTTGATCTTTAAGGTACGAAAGCCTTCAGCTGCATATTGCTTCGCATCCTCTGCCATTTCTAGTGGACGGTTGACACTAACCGTGTAATCCGTTTCCAGCTGATTACGATAACCACCAAGATATTGATAAAGCGGCAGGCCAGCCTGCTTCGCTAAACCATCGTAAATCGCCATATCTATTGCAGCCTTTGCACTCGTGTTCCCTACAAGTACACGTTCGATCGCTGAAAAGATTTGTTCATATTGTGACAATGAGGCCCCAATCAAGAGCGGCCTCATCACAGCGCAAATAGCATAGTCGATGCTTTCCAGTGTTTCACCTGTAATGACCGATGTCGGCACTGCCTCTCCATAGCTGACATCACCTTGATCATAGGTGATGATCACAATAAGAGATGCCGCGTCATACACCGTTCTTAATGCTGTTTTGAAAGGCTTCTTTAGCGGTACAGTCGTTCTGCATGTGCGAACATCTACGATTTTCATTTGATCGCCTCTTTCGCTGCAACACCTGGGGAAATATGCAGTTTTTTCCCTGTAGCATCTAATGTAGCCTGCACGCCGATTGGAATGGCGAAGTTTGGAGATGAATGACCGATCCGAAAACCGCCAAGTGCAGGTTTCTGTTGCGGGACAATATACGTCTCCCATAACTGATCGAGCGTCAACGACTGCTCTTTCTTTTTCGGCTCACATTGATGAAAATCACCAATGATAAATCCCGCCGCATCATGTAATTTTCCTGCAGAGGCTAGGTGCTGCATCATTCGATCGATTTTATATGGTTCTTCGTCAATATCTTCTATCAATAAAAGCTTCCCCTTTGTATCAATTTCAAAAGGTGTACCAAGTGTCGTGACAATAAGGGCAAGATTTCCTCCGGTGATTTCGCCTGAAGCCGTGCCATGATAAAAAGTGTGAAGAGGTGACAGGTGGTTCGTATACGAAAAGGCTTTTGGAGTGAATAGCTGTAAAAAGGTATCCTTTGTATACGGATGAACCTCTTCAAGTCCCACATCAGAGGAGAGCATTGGACCATGAAAGGTCACAAGACCCGTCTGCTGCTGAATGGCTGTATGTAAAAACGTAATATCACTGTATCCCCAAAAGATTTTTGGGTTCCGGCGAATCAAGTCATAATCAATGGCTTCTGCAATTCTTCCTGTTCCGTATCCTCCGCAAGCACAAATCACTGCCTTCACGTCTGGATCTTGAAACATGTGATGAATATCTTCCACTCGTTCATGATCATGACCTGCTAAATAACCATACCGGGAGTCGATATACTTCCCCTTTTTCACCTTTAGCCCTAAGCTTTCTAAAAAAGAAATACCTCTTGCTAATTTCAGCTCATCAGGCGGGCTTGCTGGTGCAATGATTCCCACTGTATCTCCTGTTTGAAGTGCCACTGGCAGCTGGTTCATGCCAATCCCCTCTTTCTCTTCGTTTCTTTCAATCTATGGGCATCTTCTTCATAACATGAACAAATAAAGGAACAGACGCTTTTTACAAAGCGTCCCGTTCTCTCATTTTTTCATTTACTCTCCATCTACCTGTGCCCATTTCAAATCAATGTAACCAACCGGATGACGGACAATGCCCTTTACGCCTTCTTTTTGTAAATAGACTTGGTTATAAAAATGAATGGGAATGATCGGTGCTTCTTCCATCAGAAGTGCCTCGGCATCATGCAGCATACGATTTCTCTTTTGTTCATCTGCTTCTTGACTCGCCTTTTTGATCAGCTGATCATACGTATCATTTGACCAACCTGTCCGGTTCATCGCATTTCCTGTTTGGAAGCTCTCTAAGAAATTGATTGGATCTGCATAGTCAGCTAGAAATGAACTTTGCGAGAATTGGAATTTGAGTGCCTTTTGATCTTCTGCAAACACATTTGCTTCCATGTTGGCAAGCTTCACATCTACCCCTAGCGCTTCTTTTAATTGTTGCTGAATAGCTTCTGCTTTTTTCTTATTTTCAGGCTTTGTACTATATGTTAATGTGACGGGCGGCAGCTTTGAATAGTTCTCTTCCTTCAACCCTTTTTCTAATAGTTTTACAGCTTCACTCGTATCATGTTTGACAAGATCGCCGCCAGCTTCTCTGAAATCTTCACCCTTTGAATCTAAAATTCCTGGTGAAACGAAGGCACGTGCTGGCTTCTCTTCATTTTTCGTCACATACTCTACAATATCCTGAGGATTGATCGCCATTTGAAAGGCTTTGCGAATGTTCTTATTTTGAAAAGGCTCCATGTTGACATTTAGACGATAAAAAAACAGCCCTGCTTGATCCTCAATTTGCACATCTTTGCTTTTTAACAGGTCTTCACTTTGTTCTGCCGGAACGAAGGCCGTATCTAAATCTCCTGATTGATACATTTGGTAATCTGTGTTTCGGTCACTGATCATGAGCCATTTCACTTGGTCTAGCTTGACCGTTTGTTTGTCCCAATACGTGTCACTTTTTTCCATTGTAAAGCTTTCATCATGCTTCCACTCTGTCAGCTTAAACGGTCCATTGCCGACAAAGGTTTTCACATCCTTGGCCCAGTTCGGGTCCTTTTCCACTACCTTCTCATTCACTGGAAAAAAGGCAGGGTTTGCCGTCATATTTAAGAAAGATTTCTGCGGGTATGCTAGCTTGACTTCTAGCGTTTGATCATTAACAGCCTTGACTTTTACATCTTCTTTCTTCCCTTTTCCGCTGTTAAACGCTTCGCCCCCTTCAATCATATAAGCTAAGAATGCCGCAGAAGAGCCCGTCTTTGGATCTAGCAGCCGCTTCCACGCATATTCAAAGTCACTTGCTTTGACTGGATCACCATTTGACCACTTTATCCCGTCCCTTAAATGGAACGTGTACGTTTTTCCGTCCTTTGAGATGTCCCATTTTTCCGCCATGGCAGCAGATGGTTCGTGCTTCTCATTCAGTCTCGTTAATCCCTCCATTAAGTTATTGAGCCCTTGCCAGGACACATTATTAAAACCAATGGGCGGATCAAATGATGTCGGTTCGTTTTCGTTATTTAATGTTAAAACTTTCTCTTCCCCCTTGCTTGAAGATCCTTTACCTGCTTGCTCATTGGCTGTACATCCTGCAAGCAGCATCACTGCGATAAAGCACATACTGAGAATCCAACCTGTTTTTCTCATGAAAAACTCCCCCTTTGTGTTGAAGATAAAACCGTTTGCTTCGCTCGTTCATCTTGAAGCCAGCAATGTACTGCATGTGTAGGTGAACGCTGCGTTTCATACGGCATAATATGATCACACACTTTCATCGCAGACGGACATCGATCGGTATATGGACAACCTTTTGGCGGAGCAAATAAATCTGGCGGGCTTCCTTCAATAGGAATGAGTTCATCTTTCATATCCAGCCTTGGAACGGATTGCAGCAGCCCTTTTGTATAGGGATGCTGTGGACTGTAAAAGATATCTCGCCTTGTCCCAACTTCAACGATTTTCCCCCCGTACATGACAGCCACTCGATCAGCGACTTGTGCTACGACCCCTAGGTCATGTGTGATTAAAATAATCGTCACGCCTGTTTTTTTCTGAATCTCTTTAAATAGTTCTAAAATCTGCGCCTGTATGGTGACATCTAGTGCAGTTGTCGGTTCATCTGCAATCAGCACCTTCGGCTCACAAATAAGAGCCATTGCAATCATGAGCCGCTGCCTCATGCCACCGCTGAATTGATGCGGATATTGCTTCAGCCTCTCTTTCGGCTGCGGAATCCCCACCAAATCAAGCATACGAAGCGCCTCTTCTTTCACTTCTTTTTTTGTCAACTTCTGATGCACTTTTGCAGCCTCCATCAGCTGATCTCCAATTGTCAGCGTCGGATTGAGTGCCGTCATAGGATCTTGAAAAATCATGGAGATATCGACACCACGTATGCTTCGCATGTCTTTTTCAGATAATGACAGCAAGTTGCGATCACGAAACCAAATTTCCCCTTGATCGACTTGTGCACTGTATGCAGGGAGAAGCCGCATGATACTTTGAGACGTCACACTTTTTCCGCAGCCTGATTCTCCGACAATGGCGAGGGTTTCTTTTTCATACACATCCACATTCACCCCGCGTACCGCTTGAACAGAACCGCCATATGTCCGAAAGCTAACATGCAGATCGATAATCCGAAGCATTTTTTTCATCACGCCATCACCTCTTCATCTTCGGATCAAGCGCATCTTGCAAGCCATCACCTAAATTATTAAAGCAAAACATCGTCAGCGAAATAAAAAATGCCGGAAAGAATAAACGCCACCAGTGACCATTATCTGACAGCACCGTCGGCAAGGCATCATTGGCCATCACACCCCAGCTTGCAAACGGCGCTTGAATGCCTAAACCGAGAAAACTTAAGAATGCTTCAGCAAAAATCGCTGTCGGTACAGTTAGCGTCATCTGGACAATAATCGGTCCCATCGTATTCGGCAGTAAATTTCTGCGGATGATGCGCAGACTTTTTGCGCCAAAGGTTTTCGAGGCAAGGACATATTCTTGGCTTTTCAGCTGAAGGACTTGACCTCTCACGATTCTTGCCATCCCAATCCATCCTGTGACAGTGAGCGCCACAATAATAGTGACAAGCCCAGGCCCCATCAGAACCATCAATAAAATGACGACGAGTAAATACGGCAGACCGTAAAGAACCTCGACGATCCGCATCATGACATGATCATACTTCCCGCCTTTATAGCCTGCAATACCGCCATAGATGACACCGATTGCAAAATCAATGAGAGCGGCCATCACGCCCACAAATAATGAAATGCGTGCGCCGTACCAAGTACGTGTAAACACATCACGTCCAAGTTCATCTGTTCCAAACCAGTGAGCAGCTGACGGTGGCAAGTTTTGCATGGAAAGCCGCTGTTCTGTCACACTATTCGGTGCAAGGAGTGGGCCTAATACAGCCATGACGAAAAGAAAAATCAGCACCGATAAACTAAACATAGCGAGTTTATTTTGTTTTAACCGTCGCCAAGTATCTGCCCAATACGAAAGTGAGGGTCTTTTAATGGCATGGACTTCAGATGTCTTTTGTTCTTTAGGAGCAAACCATTCATCTGGCACTTCATGTGCTTGATTCGTTTGATCATGCTGAAGGTGTATACTCATGCCTTTCCTCCTTTCTGATGCAGCTGGATCCTTGGATCAAGCAGACGATATGTCACATCTACAATGAAAAGAAGGGTAATTAAGATGATGCTGTAAAAAACAGTGGTTCCCATGATGACAGGATAGTCACGATTATTAATACTCTCAACAAAGTATTTTCCCATTCCAGGGATCGCAAATATTTTTTCAATCACAAAACTGCCTGTTAAAATACTTGCGACAAGTGTGCCAAGGATCGTGACAACAGGTAAAAGTGCATTCCGCAGGGCATGTTTAAACACAATTTTATAAGGGGAAAGTCCTTTCGCTTTTGCAGTTCGAATATAGTCCTGCGACAGCACTTCTATCATGCTCGATCTCGTTAACCGGGCAATGATCGCCATTGGACCTACCGCCAGTGCAATGGTAGGAAGCACCATATGCATTGGACTTGTCCACATCGCTGTAGGAAAGAGCTTTACATTCACAGCAAGCTGCTGAATTAATAAGGTAGCAAAGATAAAGTTTGGTATGGATATACCGAAAACAGCAATCGTCATGGCGATATAATCAATCAAGCCATTATGCCGGAGGGCAGCCATGATTCCGAGCAAGATACCGGAGATGACAGCAATCAAAATAGAGATAAGACCAAGTTCTAATGAGACTGGAAAACCTCTCGCCAATAAATCATTGACACTTTCAGAAGGCTTTTTAATGGAAGGACCAAAATCAAAAGTAACGATGGATTTTAAATAGATCATATATTGAACATAGAGTGGTTCGTCTAAGTGATAGTAGCTTTCGAGGTTTCGCTGGACAGTTTCGTTTGTATTTCGTTCTTCATTGAAGGGCGATCCTGGGATGACCTTCATTAAAATAAACGTTAAAGTTGTGATGGTTAAAATCGTGGCAATCATGGCAATCAAACGCTTGAGCAAAAAGCTGGCCATCTGCTGTCTCCCCCTCGCTTAACAAAATGTTGTACGTGCGGCAAGCTCTGTCATGACAAGCATCGCTTGGTAGGCTTCTAATATATTCTCTGCTTGGTACGTCACCGTTGTTGTCCCTTCGATGATGGCCGTACCTGGCATTAAATTCGCCCATTCGGCTTGTCCATAATTGGCAAACTCGATTTTCAGCACTGGCTGCTCAGGAGGCGTGAGCGGCTTCATTTGATGAATTTGTTTCATGGCAGCTTCCACTTGCTGCGAGATGAGGGTGCTTACTTTCGCTGGTGTTAAGCATTTCACAGCAGATCTTGAAATGGTTTCTTTCACCGCCACTGTTTTCACGCCAGGCATTAACTTTTCGGCTTCAAGTGCCGCTTGATCGTCTCCACATACAAGAATGACCGGAACACCATAATAGCCTGCGACATACGCATTAAAGCCCATTTCACCAACTGGATGATCATTTATGTAAAAATGTCTGACACCAAAAATCATACTGTGAGACATCACACCTTTCATTGATGCCCTCGCATGGTAGCCTAAAAAAACAGCGGCATCATACGTTTGATCTAATCCTTGAACCATTGAATAAGGCTTTACATCGCCTGATATGAGAGATGCTTCCTCATGCAAATCTTCAATCAACAGATTATTCATTTTAGAATGGCTATCATTCACTAAAATATCGGTCGCCCCATGTGTAAGAAGAGCTTCTACACAGGCGTTCACTTCACCTGTCATGATTTTTCTCCCGCGCTCATAATTGTGCTGGCGGCTATCAACAAATGTATGATCAGCTAGACCAGTAATTCCCTCCATATCGACTGATACATAGAGCTTCATCCCCATCCCCCTTTAATTAAACTTAAAATTTGTGTATATTTTTCTAAATTTTCTAAAAAATTATATGAGAACTTGATTGATTTTTCAATACAATGTCTGAAAATAAGGTAATTAGACTCAGGTAATACAGGTCAAAAGCATTGATGATAAAGGATTTATTTGACAGAAAAAACACCACTAGCTATGTCTTTAGTGGTGTTTGTCTGCTTCATCGATTTGCGATTTTAGCTGCGCATATTTTTTCATCGTTTGTGTAAACAAGTCATCGAACATTTGCGGTGCCTGCTGCTGGATGACTGCAGCGCCTTCTCCTGTAATCCCGCCTTTTGTTGCGACCCTATTCACCGTTTCAGCAAATGTCAGTCCTCGTTCAACAAGAACTTGTCCTGTACCGAGCAGCGCATATGTTAAAAATTCATAGGCTTCTTCTAAAGACAGCTCACTATTCCGAACAGCGGCTCTCGCCATTTCTTCAAAGATTGCTGCAATAAAGCCCGGAGAAGAGCTTGTCAAATTACTCGCCGCATCAAACCGGTCCTCTTCCACTTCCCTGACGATACTAAAAGCTGAAAGCAGCCGGTGGAGTCGTTCTTGTGCCTCCTGCCCAGCGGTTTCACCATGCGCCACAAGGGATACACCCGTCCCTACGGCTGATGTCAAAGTGGGAATGTATCTAGAAACCGGCTGATTCGTATGTTGCATTAATTTGTCTAACGTGACAGCCGCTGCCACTGATACGATATGAAGAGATGTCTTTGCGGGGCTCAGCTGATCTAAGACATCAAGTACAGCAAGCGGTGGTACACAAACAAACACGACATCACATGATGCAGAGATGTCATCTAAAGAGCAAATGTTGACATGCTGGTTCTTCTCTTTCAGCTGTTGCAGCTGCTCCGTTTCACTTCTTGTATGGATCATAAACTGACTGGCATGAAGTACTCCTTTGTCCAGCCATTTTTGTACCATCATATCTGCCATACTTCCATATCCAATGATTCCAATAGTCTCCACAGTTTAATCTCCTCTATTTTGCTTAGATTCACTACTTATTTTAACAATTTCCCACAATGTTTTCATTTTTATCCCACACTTTTTTCTTACGATAAAGTCAGTATCCACCACATACGGTCAATCACCTTACACACATACATGTAAAAATCGATGAAAGAGAGTGATTTTGATGACACATCACAAAGATGAAAAACACACTTCTTATGAATTACAAACCATTGAACAGCCGAAACAAAAGCAGAAGAAGCCAAGTGGCTGGCTGAAGCCATTTGTCAGCGGGATTGTAGGAGGTACGTTAGCGTTAGGTGTTTACGTTCTAACTCCATATGCTCAGCATTCAGAAAATCATTCAACTGATTCGTCAACGAAAACAGCCGCTGTATCGACAAATGATACAAGTACAAATTCGTCAAAAACAACAGCGTCACAAACATCGAATTCGACCAGCAGTATTTCAAATATGGTTGAAAACGTATCACCAGCCATCGTCGGCATTACAAACTATCAAACACAAAGTCAAACAACCACAGATTTTGGCGATATGAACACACCTTTTGATGGATCACAGCAAAATCAAAACAGCAGCAGTCAAGAACAAGAAAGCGGTACCGGATCAGGGGTTATTTTCAAAAAATCCGGCAGTAAAGCCTATGTATTAACAAACAACCATGTGATTGAAGGAGCAAATAAATTAACAGTCTCCTTGCATAATGGCAAGACGGTAGCAGGAAAAGTGGTTGGTTCTGACCCGCTGACTGATCTTGCTGTCGTGGAAATTAGCAGCAGCGGCGTTACAAAAGTCGCTGAACTTGGAGACTCCTCATCCCTTCGTGCGGGAGAAACCGTCATCGCAATCGGAAACCCGCTTGGTGAAGATTTATCAAGAACAGTGACACAAGGAATTGTCAGCGGTGTCGATCGAACAGTTTCTATGGATACATCAGCTGGCGAAAGCAGTATTAATGTCATTCAAACAGATGCCGCCATTAACCCCGGTAACAGCGGCGGACCGCTTTTAACAACAGACGGAAAGGTTGTGGGGATCACCAGTATGAAAATTTCTGAAACAGGTGTGGAAGGTATCGGGTTTGCGCTCCCAATCAATGATGTCAAACCAATTGCAGAGCAGCTTCTCACAAAAGGAAAAATCGAACGACCTTATATCGGTATCAGCATGCTGGATCTCGAACAAGTACCAGAAGCTTATCAGAAGGAAACGCTTGGACTGACAAGCAATCAGCTCGATAAAGGCGTGTACGTAAAAGAAATCGCTGCTGGCTCACCTGCTGCAAAAGCTGGATTAAAGGCAGAGGATGTCATCACCGCCATCAATGGCAAAAAAGTGACAACCGGCAGTGAATTACGCCACGAGCTTTACACGAATGCAAAAGTAGGAGATACCATCAGCATCACACTCGTTCGTAATGGAAAAGAAGAAACAAAACAAGTGACATTAACACAATCTGAATCAAAGCAAGTCAGTTCTTAACGAAAAAAGCAGCTCATAAAATTGAGCTGCTTTTTTCATGTTCACTTGATTGGGACTAATCTTTGTTCAATTTCTGCTCGTTTGTGCTCTAAAAATGGTGGAAGTGCTAATTGATCACCAAGCTCATCCACGCTTTCATCCACTGTAAATCCCGGACCGTCTGTTGAGATTTCAAACAAAATGCCGTTTGGCTCTCTAAAATATAGGGCTTTAAAATAAAAACGTTCTACAACACCAGAGTTGGTGAAACCGGCTTTGGCTATTTTATCATGCCATTTTTCAAGCTCTTCTGCGTCCGCTACACGAAAAGCTACGTGATGAACACTCCCTCTGCCAGATCGCTCAGCAGGTCCTTCTGCTTTTTCAATGACATGAATCTCTGTTCCAGCTCCGCCTTGTCCTGATTCAAAAATCGTCACGATTTCCCCATCATTTGATTGTTCACGTGCTTTTTCTGTGAAACCAAGGATGCTCGTTAACACACTGATCGTTTTATCTGCTTCTGCGACTGTTAATTCTACTGGTCCCAAACCTCTGATCGCAAAATCAGCAGGAATCTCATCATGCACTGGCGGCTTCGTTCCATCTTGCACGCTTGGTTCTACAGTCAAAAACAGCTGCTGTCCTTCTGGATCTGTAAATTTCAAGGCAGGTCTGCCGCCTCTTAAAGAAGCTGTTTCTTTCTTTACACCTTTTTCTTCAAAGCGCTTTTCCCAAAAGGTGATTGCCTCTTCTGAAGAGACAATCAGACCTGTGCGTGAGATCGCATTTGTTCCGTCCAGCCGGCGGGCGAGCATCGGTATTTCAAAAAACGTCAGCTCTGTACCAGGTGAGGCGACCTCATCTCCATAAAATAGATGATACATCGATGGATCATCTTGATTGACTGTTTTTTTCACCAGTTTTAAGCCAAGGATTTGGCGGTAGAAATCAACGTTTTTCTGAGCATTTGCTGTTAGTGCTGATACGTGGTGAATCCCATTTATTTTCATTGTGTTCACTCCTATTATAAAACATCTCGAATTCAAGATAATATCCTTATGAATAAAATAGGTCATTTTAGAAGAAAAGTCAACCATTCGACTGCATCTTTATTGGATGTTCGGTTTTCGCCCATTAAATTAACATTACACCAAAAATATTCTTATATTGTTCGCTTTTAAGATAACATTCATCCTAATATCTCCAATAAATGAACACTTTTAAATACAAATACGAAAATCAGAAAATTTTTTTAATTCTTGTTTTCCTAAAATCGTATTACAATGAACAAAATACATGTCACAGTAACGTACGAAAGTGATGCAGGAGGTCGTGTGTAATGAACAAAGAACAACCAGCGTTAAAACAAGACATCGGCTTATTTTTTGCCCTATCTCTTGTCATCGGAACAATTATTGGATCTGGCGTTTTTATGAAGCCTGGCAACGTCCTTTCTTATTCAGGAAGCTCAGGCATCGCCTTATCCGCATGGCTGTTAGGCGGGATCTTAACCCTTGCAGGCGGACTCACAGTCGCTGAAATTGGTACACAAATCCCACGTACTGGCGGTTTATATGCCTATCTTGAAGAAGTATACGGTGAATTTTGGGGCTACTTATGTGGCTGGGTGCAAATTATTATTTACGGGCCAGCGATTATTGGTGCTCTTGGTCTTTATTTTGGTTCATTATTAGCTAATTTATTTTCTCTTTCATCTATATGGGCTACAACCATTGGCATTATCACCGTTCTTTTTTTATGTGTGATCAACATCATGGGAACGAAATACGGTGGTTTTGTCCAAGGACTGACCACGATCGGAAAGCTTGTTCCAATTGCAGCAATTATTGTGTTTGGCTTATGGAAAGGAAATGAACATATTTTCACAGCCGTCAATGAGAGTATCGCACAAATGAACTTCGGTGCAGCAATTTTGGCAACATTATTCGCCTATGATGGCTGGATTTTGCTTGCAGCGCTTGGCGGTGAAATGAAAAATCCAGAGAAACTGCTTCCTCGTGCGATGGCAGGCGGTATTTTAATTGTCACAGCATGTTATCTCTTTATTAACATCGCCCTTTTGCATGTGTTACCAGCTGATCAAATCGTTCAACTAGGTGAAAATGCAACAAGCACAGCTGCTACAATGCTCTTTGGTCCAATTGGCGGTAAAATTATTAGTATCGGAATCATCATTAGTATCTTTGGCTGTTTGAATGGAAAGGTTCTTTCGTTCCCGCGTGTCATTTTTGCGATGGCAGAACGAAAACAAATTCCGTTTGCCAAAGCCATTTCACGCATTCATCCTACTTTTCAAACACCTTGGATCGCTGTATTTGTACAGATTTTGATTGCCATTGTGTTTATGATCGTCAGTAATCCCGAGAAGCTGTCAGAGGTTTCGATTTTCATGATTTACATCTTTTATGTGATGGCCTTTTTCGCTGTCTTTAAGTTAAGAAAACAAAACAAGGGAATGAAGCGCGCTTATAGCGTACCACTTTACCCGCTCACACCGATCATTGCGATTATCGGCTCTTTCTTTGTCTTAATCAGCACCATGATCACCGATTGGCAAAGCTGCCTGATCTCCATGCTGATCGGCATTGCCGGACTGCCGATTTATTACTACATGAAAAAAACACAAAATAAAGCAGAGCGCTAAGACAGCCTCTGCTTTATTTTTTATATTGCTTAATGACCTTATAAGATTCGTTTAAATATCTCATCAGCCGGTATGGCTTACTTAAAACCCGGATGGGGAGTCTTGAAATAAATCCATTCAGATTCGCCTTATACTCCTGCGTCATCCGCTTCGGCTTTGTGGCAATTTTTTCATATACTTCTTTGTAAAATTCCTTCATGATGTCGACTTGCACACTGATCTTCTGATGACACTCTGTACACTCAACGCTTTTCATCTGATCATTCACATAAACGATGCTGTGGAGGGTCTCTTCTTGGCACCGAGTACAGTGTAGGTTTGCTTCCATTTCGGTTTGCTTCAAGATACACAGCTCCTTTCTCGTTTGATGTTGCTCTTTTTATACAATACGATGGCTGTCAGCTGTTTATTGGACAGATGCTTCCTTTAAAATAGCTGCCGCAGTCAATTCATCGGTGACGAGCACCTGAATAAAGCCGCCGTTTAAGGCTCCTAAAATACTTTCAGCCTTATGGGTTCCTTCCACAACGGCGATGACTTTTTTCACGCTCTTTAATTGTTCTAACGATAATCCAATCACCTTTTGGTTCAGCTCATCTTGGACTGGTTTCCCTTCCCCGTCAAAGAAACGAAAACCAATATCACCAACAGCTCCTGATTGCCTTAAACCAGACAAATCTTCTTCTTTTAAATAACCGACTGTTTTCAATGTAGAGCCTTTATGGGGATTCCCAATACCGATCAGGGCAATATCAACATTTCTGCCTTCTTCAAGCACAGCTTCTATGTCCTGCATCGCCATCAGCCGCTCTTTTAATTCTTCTGTTTCTAAAATCGCAGGTGCATATAAATAGGAGCACGTACCATTCATCTTCTTTGCCAGCTCATATGCCAGCTGATTCGCGTGAATGTCGACTGCCTGCCTGCCCATTCCGCCCTCTAAAGGAATGACTTTGACATCGTTTCTTCGCTCAAATGGATATTCCTTGACGAGCTCGGCAAGTGTGGTTCCCCATGAAATACCGATTTTCTCAGCGCCTTTCATGTTTTTAGACAGATAATAGGCGCCCGCTTGACCGACTGCCCGTTTGACCATCTCAGACATTGTCCCGACACTTGGGACAACGACAGCATCCGTTAATTGAAAGGTCGTTTCCAGCTGCTTTTCAAGTTCCACTGTATGAATACTTTCGTCTTTAATGTACACTTCAACGATTCCCACATCTTTTGCTTTTTGTAAGAGCTTTGAAATGACTGGTCTTGAGACATTGAGCTTTTTTGCAATCTCCTGCTGCGTCCACCCGTCTGTATAATAAAGATGAGCAACCTTGACGAGCTGTCGTCTTTCTTCCCAATTCAGCATGTGACATCATCCTTTTAATATACTATGATTACCAGTATACCAAACATTCGTTTCTAATTGGAACAATTGTTATGAAAATAAAAAAAGAGCGATTAACTCTCCGCTCTTTTTCCCTCGCTATATTTAGGCTGATACGTTCTCCCGCCATCTAATAAGAGTATCTGTCCGTGCAAATAGCTTCCCTCGTCACTTGCGAGAAATAAAGTGACTCCAGCAATATCTTCTGGTTTTCCTAATCTCCCGATAGGAATAAGGGATCGAAGCTGACTTTTCTCAAGCTCAGTCGGATAGAGCGTATCAAGCATCTGAGATTCAATGACGCGCGGTGCAATGACATTGATGCGGACATGATGGGAACCCAATTCCTTTACAAGCGAACGCATGAGACCAAATGCCCCGGCTTTTGACGCGTAATACTGGATGCCGCCGCCAGAGCCTGTTATCGCAGATCCTGATCCAATAATGACGACGCTGCCTTCTTTCCGCTCACATAGATAGGGTGCTAATGCTTTAATGCAGTAGAAAAGACCATATAGATTCACAGCCAGTGTCTTTTTCCAAAGTGAAAAATCAACCTCTAAAAAAGGAAGGGATTTCGTCATTCCTGCTGAATAGACAAGATGCCCAATGCCACCCAACTCCCTTTCAGCTGCTGACGCCATTTGCTGAACACTTTCCCACGATGAAACGTCAGCTTGGAACGTCAGCAGCTGAGGATGCTGTTGTTTTAAAAGCGAAAGTCCCTGTTTATCTATATCTGACACAGCTACACGATGCCCTTCTTTTAAAAAACGCTGAGCAATTTCTTTGCCGATTCCTTGGGCGCCACCTACGATGAGAACTGGTTTTTGTTGATTAGCCAGCGCTCTCACCCCCATCAAGCATAATTGCTGCTCCATCTGTAAATGCACCGTACGACGTACTTAAGAAAACCGTCATATGAGCCACCGTCTCCTTGATTTGCTCTTTGTCAGGAAGCAAATGGAGAGGCGGCGGAAGTAGTGCCAATACTCGGATGCCTTTGTCTTTAAATTCGCGCGCTAATCCTTTTGTCATGGCATTCAACATACTATTTGATGTAGCATGTGAGATCCCGCCATCACCTGTTATGCTGCCTGATGAGGAAATATTAATGATGCAGCCCTGCTTCTGATCCACCATATGCCACACAGCGGCTTGACTGGAAAGAAAGACTGTATTTACGGATCTTTCCACTTCATCGACCCATATCTCAGGACTTACGTCATTAATCCCCCCATCTGCTTTTTGCTCGGCTTGATTGACTAAAATATCAAGCTTGCCGCATGTATCGATGACTTGTCTTAGCATAAGCGTAGCATCACGCGGTGTCTCAAGCGGATTGATGACAACAGTCGATTGGCCGCCTAATTTTTCAATGTCTTCGCTTATCGACTTTGCTTTTGATTCATCACGAAAAGCGTGTATGAAAACATGTGCACCTGCCTGGGCCAAAGCTAGGCAGATGGCTTCTCCAAATCCATCTGTGCTATCTGTCACAAGTGCCACTTTCTGATGAAGCTGGACGTGCACACGGATCTCCTCCCTATCCCTTATTTGGCATTTATTTTCTCAGCTTACTTACAATATCAAGAGCTGCTTCATAAAAGCCTTCTGAGATGGTTGGATGCGGGTGAATCATTTTGGCCATCTCTTCCGCTGTTCCTTCTAAATACATAAATGAGGAAGCCTCTGATATCATCTCCGTTACATGCGGACCAACCATTGTAGCGCCAATGACTTCACCATATACGGTATCGTACACGAGTTTAATAAAACCGGTTTGAACACCTGCTGCCAACGCTTTTCCGCTTGCAGCTAAATCAAATCGCTCTGCCCGCACGTTCAGCCCTTTCGCTTTCGCCTCTTTCTCAGTCAGTCCAACACTCGCTACCTCTGGCAATGTATAAATACATCTAGGAACGATGTCGTGATTCATTCTTTCAGGTTCGCCGCATATATTGCTGACCGCAACGGCTGCCTCTGCCATCGCCGCATGAGCGAGCTGATAGCCGCCGGCTACATCTCCAATTGCATATACACCTTCAACACTTGTCTTCATCTCGTCGTTTACTTTAATAAAAGGACCATCCAGCTGAAGATCAAGCTGACTGACAGCAGAGACATTTGGTCTTCTTCCGACGCAAACTAGCAGTCTTTCAGCCGTAAAGATGTGCGTCTCTCCTTTATCGTCTGTCGCATGAATCGCTTTGACTCCTTCGCTTTCTGTTACCTCTGTCACCGTCGTTTTCTTTGCGATATGGATGCCTTTTTTCTTCAATTCTTTTTCTAGTAATTTCGCCGCTTCTTCATCTTCCTGCGGAATAATCGACGGAGCGGCTTCTATAATGGTGACTTTTGATTGGAGACTCTGGAAGATGCATGCCAGCTCAAGACCAATTACACCCCCGCCAATAATGACGACAGATGCAGGAATATCTGGGATGTCAAAGATCGTATCACTTGTGTCAAATTGAATCTCTTTGAGCCCTGGAATAGGCGGAATAGCAGGTGATGAGCCAGTGGCAATGATCAGCTCTTTTGTTTCAATCGTTTCTGATCCATCTTGTTTTTCAATGTCAATACGATTTTTTGTCACAGCTGTGCCTCTGCCGTTATATACATCAATCTTTCCTTGCTTTAATAAAAAGGCGATTCCGCCCCTGAGTTTTTCGATGACATCATCTTTACGTTTTCTCATTTTATCGAAGGAAAGAACCATCTCACCTGTTTCGATTCCCCAGCTTTTTGCTTTCTCAATGGATTCAATGACTTCTGCATGTTTGAGCAGTGTCTTTGAAGGGATACAGCCTCGATTTAAACAAGTCCCCCCTAGAAAATCCTCTTCAATCAATGCAACTTTGTGTCCACGTTCAGCGGCTTGAAGGGCGGCAGTGTATCCGCCAGGCCCTCCGCCAATGACTGTCAGATCATACGTTTTTGTCATCCGATTCATCTCCTACATTAGCAATTCAAATGGTTGTTCAAGCACTTTTTTAAGGTCTGTTAAAAAGGCTGCTGCTGGTGCACCATCTACCACTCGATGATCAAATGATAAGCTGACGCCCATCATTGGCCGCACCTGAATTTCTCCATCGATCACTACAGGTTTTTCTTGAATGCGTCCAACACCTAAAATCGCCACTTCCGGCTGATTAATAATTGGGGTAAACGTGTCAATGGCATACATCCCTAAGTTACTAATGGTAAATGTAGACCCCTTCAACTGGTCTGGCAGCAGCTTTTGATCGCGTGCATTTCGACCAATTTCTTTTGCTTCTTTTGTGAGCTGTTTCAGCCCTTTTTGATTTGCATGAGAGATGACCGGAACCATTAAGCCGTCTTTCACAGCAACCGCAAGACCAATGTGCACATCCTCATGGAAATGGAGCTCATTTTGTTCAAACGTCATATTGATTTGCGGATGGCGCGTGAGGACACTGCTGACCGCATGGATGATGATTTCTGTAAACGACAATCTGTAGCCTGTCTCTTTTTCAATCGCTGGGAGCAGCTGTTTGCGCACTTCTTTTGCTTTTGTCATATCAATTTCACTTGTTAATGTGACGTGCGGCGCTGTAAAGGCACTTTGTGACATGCGATCTGCGATCACTTTTCTCATCCCGGCTAGTTTTTGTGTTCTCACTGGAGCAGCCTCTGCCTTTTGTGCGCCTGCTGCTGTCACATCACTCTTCATGATTTTTCCGTGAGCGCCAGAACCAGCAACATTCGCTAAGTCGATTCCTTCACGAGCAGCCACTTTTCCTGCAAGTGGTGATACGCGTTGGCCTTCCTCGTTCGTCTGAAGGGCCGCTTCGACATCCCGTTTTTGAATTCTGCCTTTTGGTCCTGTACCAGATACTTCTTGAATGGCTACTTGGTGATCTTTTGCCGTTTTTCTCGCTGCAGGTGTTGCGCGTACTTTCTCACCCACCGCTGGTTCAACTTCAGTCGAAACAGATGGTTCAGATGGTGATGACGTTCCGCTGTCTTCAGAAGATGCTTCTTCTGACTGCGCTGGCGGCTCGCTCGGTACCTGCTCATTAGCCTCTCCGATATATCCAATGACAGCATTAACTGGAATCTGATCATCTGCTTCGTAATATTTCTTTAGAAAAACGCCATCATCATAGGCTTCAACCTCGATATTGATTTTGTCTGTCATAATCTCAAATAGAGGCTCACCGATTTCAACCGAATCTCCTTCTTCTTTAAACCATTGAAGCAAGGTACCGATCTCCATCGTACTGCTTAGCTTCGGCATAAATATCTCTTTTGGCATGATCTTCTCCCCTTTACTTAAGAGCGCACGAGCTCTTTTGCTGCTTCAATAATATCTGGCACTTGTGGAATGACTGCTTTTTCCAGCGTTGGGTTGTACGGTATTGGGACGGCAAGACCGCCAAGTCGTTTAATAGGTGCATCTAAATAGTCGAAGGCTTCACTTTCCGCTATCATACTGGCAATCTCTCCGCCGTAGCCGCCTCGTTTCACTGCCTCATGCACAACGATACATTTGCCTGTTTTTTTCACAGATTCAATAATGGTTTCTTCATCTAATGGGACGAGCGTTCTCGGATCAATGATCTCGACATCGATTCCTTCCGCTTCTAGTTCCTTCGCTGCTTCGAGCGCTTTGTGCACCATAATGGCTGTTGCGACAATTGTGACGTCCTTTCCGCTTCTCTTCACATCCGCTTTCCCTAAAGGAATCGAATACTGCTCTTCTGGTACTTCACCGATTGTTTTATATAAAAGCTTGTGTTCATAGAAAATGACAGGGTTGTCATCATCCATTGCTGCTTTTAAAAGTCCTTTTGCATCATAAGCTGTTGAAGGCTGAACCACCTTTAGTCCAGGAATATGAGCCATCCACGCTTCTAAGCTTTGGGAGTGCTGCGCTGCGGCACCTGTCCCGGAACCTGCTGGTGTTCTGACAACAAGCGGCACCTTCCCTTTTCCGCCAAACATGTAACGTGTTTTCGCTGCTTGGTTTACAAGCTGATCCATTGCAATTGTAATAAAGTCAGAGAATTGTAGTTCTAAAATCGGACGCATCCCTGTCAAAGCCGCTCCGACTGCGCCTCCTGCGATGGCAGCCTCTGAAATCGGCGTATTGCGGACGCGTTCTGGACCGAATTCCTCGATCATCCCGCGCGTGACACCAAATGCGCCACCGTATACGCCGATATCTTCACCTAAAATGAAGACATCTTGATTTTTTCTCATTTCCTGACTCATTGCTTCTCGAACGGCTTCTAAATATGAAATCTCTCTCACTGTCGTGTTTGTCACGTGATTCCCCTCCTAATTAGGCGTATACATCCTCTAATAGTGTGTCAATTGATGGTTCTTTACTATTTTTCGCAAATTCAACAGATGCCTCGATCTCTTGCTTCGCTTCTTCTTGTAAACGAGCAGCCTGCTCTTCTGTCAGAACATCTAGCTCCATTAAGAGTGACTTAAAGCGTTTAATTCCGTCTTTTTGTCTCCATTCTGTCTCTTCTTCACGTGTACGGTATTTTTTCGCATCACTCTTTGAGTGACCCTTCCAGCGATACGTTTTCATTTCAATGAGTGATGGACCTTCTCCAGCTCTTGCACGGCTGACCGCTTCATCTACTGTGTTCATAATCTCAACCATGTCATTTCCATCAATCGATTTTCCTGGGATTCCATAGCTTTCTGCTCTTGTTGAAATGTCTTCAATGTTGATCATTTCTTTCACAGGACCAGACATGCCGTATTGGTTGTTTTCACAAATAAACACAACAGGTAAATCCCAAATGGAAGCAAGATTCAGCGCTTCATGGAAGCTGCCTTCATTTGTGGCGCCGTCTCCGAAGAAACAAAGGACCACAAAGCCTTCCTTTTTCATCTTGGACGTGAGCGCCGCACCTGTTGCAAGCGGAATACCGCCGCCAACAATTCCATTTGCCCCAAGGTTTCCTTTTTCTAAGTCGGCAATATGCATGGAGCCGCCTTTTCCTTTGCAGTAACCCGTTTCACGTCCGAACAGTTCAGCCATCATTTTATTGACCTCTGCACCTTTTGCAATACAGTGACCATGTCCGCGGTGTGTACTGACAATCTTATCTTCATCCTTTAACACAGCAATAGATCCAACAGCCGATGCTTCCTGTCCAACACATAAATGGGTCGTTCCATGGATTAATCCTTTAGCAAAGAATTGATCGACCTTTTCATCAAAATATCTTACTAACCACATTTGTTTATATAAATCTGCTAATTTCTCATGACTAATCTGTTCAGGCAAAGTGATTTGTTTTTGCATTTCTTCTCTCCCCTTTACATTTGTTCTTATGTGTTACATTTGTAATTATCATACGTTTAACTCTCATTGAAGTCAAGCATTTCCGTTTATTTTTTAAGCGTTTTCATTTTTTTCAGAAAAAAAGAGAAAGGCAAAGCCCTTTTCCAAAGACCTTCTCTTTCTCTCCATCTCGTACATTCTCATTCATCTGGATACATCATGATTTTGACGCTTTCACCTTCTGGATGCCTAGCGCATTCTATCGCCTGACGAAGCTGACTTAATGGATATCGATGCGTCACCATTTTTTCTGTATGAACGACTTTCGCTTTTAAGAGCTCTAGCGCTTCACGATAATGGTATGGATGCGAGGAATAAGCTCCGACTACTTTCACTTCATCATGGAAAAAACGTTCTGCTGGAATGGAGACATCCCCTTTCGGAAAGTGAGCAAAGACCAAAATCGTTCCGCCTCTTGCGACAGCTTGAAATGCTTCTTTTAAAAGCGCACTACTACCCACAGAAATAATGACAAGGTCCGCTCCCTTTCCATCTGTTTCTTTCATGACGCGGTTTTCTACTGGCTCAGTTGCTGGATGAAAAGCGACGTCCGCCCCAAGATTTCTTGCTTGAAGGAGCCTGTTCTCATTTACGTCTGTGATCATCACTTTTCCAGCCAAATAATATTTGGCAAGCTGTAATTGAATGCAGCCAATTTGCCCCGCTCCAAGAATCAAGACCGAATCTCCAGGATGAACGGGCGCCCTTTCAAAGCCGTGAAGACAGCAGGCAACCGGTTCGACCATCGCTCCTTGTTCATATGAGACGTCATGTGGGAGCTTGCCCATTGTATGCTTAACATGTAAAGCAGGAACACGAATATATTCCGAAAAACCGCCCGGCTCTACATTTGTGGCTGCAAATTGCGGGCACATTGTATAAAATCCTCTTTGACAAAAGTCACATGTAAAACAAGGAACATGATGCGCTACATACACCCTGTCTCCCGTTTGAACATGTGTAACGTGACGGCCTGTTTCGATAATGTCACCAGCGATTTCATGCCCTAGCACTGTGCCAGGAGGTACCGTCTCATGTGTCGCTTTATAAATATCCGTCCCGCATAACCCGCAGGCACGCATTTTTAATAATACTTCGTCGTCACCAATGGCTGGCCGCTTCCGCTCCTCGTAACGAATGTCCTCTGAAGAATAAAAGACAGCTGATTTCATTTAGCCGCATCCTCCTTTTCATCACATGTCGCAAGACTCTGCAAGGATTGAACGAGCTGCTTGTACTCACTCATCTCACTTGAAATCCAGTAGCGTCCGCCAAATATTCGCGCAGGTCCCACTCTGACATATACTTTCCCGATATGAGGATATGGTTTTAAAAACAATTTTCCTTTAATATCGGACACGGCATATGTGTGCCACCTGCCAAAAGCACCTATTTTCAGCTCATCTTCACTAATCATGATATTCGTTGGCTGATTCAGACCAGTGATGCTAGAAAGCATAAGGATAGGCAGCGTATAAACACCTAACACAGCTAATGGCTCAGGTCCTGCCGACATCAACGTATAAAGAGACCAGAGAAAAAACACACATATTAACAAGGCCGGAAGGAAAATAGAAAACATGGCAGACGTTCGGCTATAAGCATGCTGCTGCATGAGAGCTCCCCCTTTCAAATGACATGGAAGGAGCTTTCGCAGCTCCTCCACGCAATCATCGTTCACTTAATATGATCGATAATTTTTTCAATATCATCTTCAATGCCAAATCCCGTTAAAAAAGATAACGTTTGAATCACAGGCGTTCCTTTTGTATCACTAACAGGCGTTGTCGTCACAATTAAATCAGCACCCTCCGCTTTCTGCGGAACCTCAGATGCCTTACATTGTTCAACGATGACATCGTATCCTTTTTCCTTTAATGTCTCTTCTACCTTTTTTGCCACAACCGTTGACGTCGCAACTGCCGTTCCGCAAGATACTAATATTTTTTTTGCCATGAGAATCCCTCCAGGTCGTTTATTGATCTTTCTGATCTAAGCCCATTTCTTTTGCATACTGCTTTTTAATATCATTTCGCACCCAGTACCAAAGAAGCGCATATGCCAGTGCACAGACAATCGCTGCAATGAAGTAAGGATTGCTCGGATCAAGAAGTCTCACCATGATCCAAGGAATGACGTGTGAACCAAGATCGATACCAGAGATCATATTTGCCCCTTCTGGGAAGTCGAAACCAACTGCTTTCCCCATTGTTGTGGCGAGTGGTGCAAGGTTCGTTGCAATGAAGAAGACAATCATTAAGGTAAAAATACTGTTAATGAGGCCGCGAATAATATTCCCACGAGCGGCTGCTACTGCCCATACTACTGTAAATGGCAGAACCGATAAGTCTGCAAACGGCAACATACCATTGTAAGGAAGAACGACAGCGAGCAAAATGGTGATTGGCACCATCAAAAGGGCGACAGCCATATTCGCTGGATGACCAATGACAATCGCTGTATCCAAACCAATATAGACATTTTTTCCAGGGAAACGCTTTTGAATATAAGAACGAGCACCCTCAGAGATTGGAATAAGTCCTTCCATTAATAAAGCAACCATTCTTGGCATTAACACAAGCACTGCAGCCATTTGAATTCCAAGGGTCATGACACCTTTTGCATCATAGCCCCCAAGAAGACCAATAATGATACCAAGTATAAGACCCATCACAAGCGGTTCACCAAAGATGCCAAAACGTTTTTTCAAAGTTTCTGGATCCGCATGAATTTTGTTTAGACCAGGGATTTTATCAATCACGCGGTTTGACGCATACATGAGCGGAGCGAAGTTGACCGTTTCAGCATGAGCCATCGATACGCCTTTTAATCCGAAATGGTGTTCAATCGTCGGTGCCGTCCAATCGGCAAGTTTTAGTGTAATCGCAGAAACGATTAAACCAACGGCAAGAGCTAAGAACATATTATGATAAGCGTAGTAAGTAACAGAAGCAGCGAAAATCAAATGCCAGAAATTCCAAATATCCACATTCAATGTTTTCGTAAAGTTAACAGACAGCAAAATGACATTTAACAAGAGCACAAGAGGAATCATCAAAGGGGCTACAGGTGTACCAAATGAAATGGCGGCTCCAATCGGCCAACCGACATCTAAAATATCAAGCTTTAATCCAAGGGAATTGACCATGGCTTTGGCTGCTGGTCCAAGACCGCTTACAAGTAAATTAATGACCAGATTGACCCCGACAAATCCAATTCCGATGGTAATACCTGCACGGAAGGATTTTTTAAATCCTTGCCTTAAAATCATACCGAATAACGTCATAATAATTGGGAGCATAATTGTTGGCCCTAAGTCTAAGATGAAATCGACGGCTTGCTTGATCATACATCCACCTCCTGATTTTAAATAAAGCGCTTACATTATGTCTTGAATAACTATTGGTTTAATTCTTTTTGAAGTACATCAACGGCTTCTTCATACGATGTCATGTGAGATAAACTTGTCATTACTTCTTCTTTTCTGAAAAGCGTCATCAGTTTCTCTAACATCACGAGCTGCTTACTAGGTTCAGAGATTGCCAGAACGAACACAATTTTGGCTTGAACTGTCTCATGAGGGCTTCCCATCTTATGAAAAATAACAGGTTCTTTTAATGTCGCTACACTGATCGCCGGTTTGTTTACATGTTCAGGATCTGTATGGGGAATGGCTACCCCAAAGGTCGCAAGAGGAAGACCGGTCGGATATGTTTTTTCTCTTTCAAGCACTGCTGGTAAAAAGCTCGATTTAATATACCCTCCAGTTTCTAACCTTTCTGCTAAATAGGCAGTCACCTCCTCACTTGAAGATGCTTCGTACTGCAGCTCAATCAGCTGTTGATCTAACTCAAACAAGCTGTTCAAACAACCACCCCTTTCATTTGGTATAAATATGAACACATGTAACAAAAAGAATGAACATTTTAAAATAGAACCTTTTGTAAAGCGCTTACAAACAGACGTTTTATAAAATGTTCAATACTGTTACCTTTGTAAAGATATTATAATATTCGAAATTATAAGTCAATGTTCCTAGGAAAATTTTTATAAAAAAAGATGCAGCTTTTTGCCGCATCTCTTTCATTACATCACATCAACTTCTTGTTAAATATGGCTTCCTATATCTAAAAATTCAGCTACAAAAAGGTTGTCTGTCTGCTCTGTCATTTCTTTTTTTGTGCCGATTTTTTCGATTCTGCCCTCATTCATCACCACAACACGATCAGCGATATCAAACGCTTCTTCTTGATCATGCGTTACAAAGATGGTCGTCATTTGAAATTCTTGATGAACTTTTTTCAGCCAATGTCTTAAGTCTTTTCTCACCTTTGAATCTAGTGCACCAAAAGGTTCATCTAAGAGAAGAGCTTTCGGTTTGACAGCAAGTGCACGCGCGAGTGCTACACGCTGCTTTTGTCCACCTGACAGCTGCTCTGGATAACGATGTTCATACTGCGTTAATTGAACGACTTTCAGCAGCTCATGCACCCGCTCTTTGATGTCTTTTTTAGGCAGCCTTTCTCCTCTAGGTTTCATCTTCAATCCATAAGCCACATTATCAAATACCGTCATATTTCGAAAAAGCGCATATTGCTGAAAGACAAAACCAATTTGCCGTTTTCGCACTGGAATGTAAGTATAATCCTGTTCTCCAAATAAGATCTGTCCAGTATTCGCATCATCAAGCCCTGCAATAATTCTTAATAAAGTCGTCTTACCTGACCCAGACGGTCCAAGTAAGGAAATCAATTCCCCATTTCCGATCGTCAAATCCACGTTTTGCAAAACCTTCGTCTGCCCAAATTGCTTTGATATTTGTTTCACTGTAATCCCCAAGGCTGATCCCTCCATTTATTTTGAACGCTTGCCAAGCCTATGATCTCTCTGCTGAATGATCTGCTTGATGATTAATGTGATGACCGCAACAAACGCCATGAGAGAGGCCACGGCAAAAGCCGCTTGGAATTGATACTCGTTGTATAGAATTTCTATATGAAGCGGCATCGTATTCGTCATTCCGCGGATATGACCGGATACAACCGACACTGCACCAAATTCACCAATTGCCCTAGCCCCTGCTAAAATGGCGCCGTAAAAAAGGGCCCATTTTATATTTGGAAGTGTCACAAGGAAAAAGGTCTTCCACCCACTGGCACCAAGCGTAAGCGATGCTTCTTCCTCATGAATTCCTTCATTTTGCATAAACGGAATTAACTCTCTCGCAACAAAAGGAAATGTCACAAAGATGGTCGCAAGAATCATCCCCGGTACAGAGTAAATCACTTTCCATCCATTTGCTAAAAGCCATGGTCCTAAAAGTCCATTTGAACCAAATAAAAGTACAAATACAAGTCCTGCAATGACAGGTGACACCGCAAACGGAAGATCAATGACAGTCGTTAACAAACGTTTTCCCGGGAAATGAAATTTTGTGATGAGCCAAGCAGCACTGACCCCAAAAATCATTTGAAGCGGCAATGTGATCATCACAATGAAAACAGTCAATTTAATTGCCGCAAGCGTGTCTGGATGCGAGATGGCAAGAAGATAAGAACTCCATCCTTTCTCAAAAGCCTTTGAAAACACAGCAATCAACGGCATGAGTAAAAACAAAATCAAAAAAGCATACACCACACCAATCAACATACTCTTCACCGCTTTTGATTCCGTCACAGGACTCCTGTACTTGATGCGGTGCTCTTTAAGAAGCTCCCTTTCCAATCGTCTCACCTCACTTCCACTTGTTTTTTCCGCTCGACAAACCACTGCAATCCGTGAATCAATAACAAAATGACAAATGATAAGAGCAGCATGAAACAGGCAATGGCTGCGGCACCTTGATAATCATACTGCTCAAGCTTAGACATGATCATCAGTGGTGTAATCTCTGTTTTAAACGGAATATTTCCCGCTATAAACACAACGGAGCCATATTCACCGAGTGCTCTTGCAAATGCAAGAGAAAATCCAGTCAGCACTGCTGGAAACAAGGCAGGCAGCAGTACATGAAAAAAGGTCTGTTTTCTTGTAGCACCAAGTATAGCTGCGGCCTCTTCCACTTCCTGCTCAAGCCCCTCAATGACCGGTTGAACCGTTCTTATGACAAATGGAACGCCAATAAAAATCAGTGCCAAAATAATACCGAGCGGGGTGTATGCCACCTTCACATGCAAAAATTGCCCAATCCACCCATTCGGAGAATAAAGAGTCGTCAAAGCGATGCCAGCCACTGCCGTTGGAAGAGCGAACGGCAAATCGATGAGGGCATCCAGGATGTTCTTTCCTGGAAACGAGTACCGCGTGAGAACCCATGCGATCAGTACACCGAAACCTGCATTGATGAGTGCAGCTGCAAAAGAAGTCGTAACCGTAAGCTGCAGCGACTTTAGCACCCGCGCATCACTAAAGACATTCCAAATTCCTTCTGCTCCTAATGAAGCCGTCCAAATAAATACCATAGATAAAGGAATCACGACAATCGCACTGACATAAACAAGTGTCACTCCGAGACTCAGCCCGAATCCAGGCAATACACGTTTTCTTTTATTGGCGGCAGCATAGCCTTTCTTCATCACGTCGCCCCCTATTTTTGTCCGCTATATATTTGATCAAATAATCCGCCATCATCAAAAAATCTTTTCTGCGCCTTTCGCCATCCGCCAAATGCCTGATCAATGGTCACCATATCAATCTCTTTAAATTGATCTTTATATTTGTTTAGCACTTCTTGATTTCTTGGTCGATAATAGTTTTTCGCCGCAATTTCCTGTCCTTTTTTAGAATACAAATAATCTAAATAAGCCTTTGCCACTTTCTCTGTTCCTTTTCGTTTCACATTTTGGTCGACAACGGCAACGGGCGGCTCTGCTAGAATACTAATGGAGGGACTGACAATCTCAAATTTGTCTTTGCCTAATTCATGCAGTGTCAAATAGGCTTCATTTTCCCAAGCAATTAACACGTCACCAAGACCGCGCTCGACAAAAGTTGTTGTGGCGCCACGAGCACCTGAATCGAGCACCTCGACATTCTCATATAACTTTTTCACAAAATCCTTCGTTTTTTCTTCATCCCCATGAAAGGTTTTATCGGCATATGCCCATGCGGCTAAATAATTCCATCTTGCACCACCTGACGTTTTTGGATTAGGTGTGATGATAGATACACCTGGCTGAATCAAGTCATCCCAGTCTTTAATTTTTTTGGGGTTTCCTTTCTTCACAAGAAACACAATAGTAGACGTATAAGGTGTGGACTGATTCGGAAATTCTTTTTGCCAATCCTTTGAAAGTAGCCCTCGATCTGCAATGGCATCAATGTCGTACCCAAGAGCAAGTGTAGCCACGTCTGCTTCGAGTCCATCAATAATCGATCTCCCCTGCTTACCCGATCCTCCATGAGACTGCTGTATCGTCACATCTTCACCGGTTTTGTCTTTCCAATAAGTCTGAAAGGCTTGATTGTATTCCTGATACAATTCACGTGTAGGATCGTATGACACATTCAACAGCTCAATCTTTCCCTTTTGATTTGAGGCTTCATTCGCATTTGAGCATGCAGCACTTGTGATGATGAAAAGTGTCATCGCAATAAAAATCCATATCCATTTTTTCATGTTATCCGCTCCCTTTCACATTGAATAGTGACACCAACCTTGCCGTTTTCAGTTCTACACGCAAAAAAGGCCCTCAGCGATTGAAGTACAAAAAAGTCCTGTACGTCAATGCCAAGAGCCTTCGGTTGTCCGATCAGCTATGTATGATTGATGTTAGTCTATATATTATTCAAACTATTCACAGGTGTCAACTGTGTTTTTATTTTAATGAAAACTAAAAAGAAACGCCTTCTTGATGAGGCGCTTCTTTTCCCGGGAAATGCTATTGATCTGCAGCTACCTTTAGATTGACACCTACAGCAGTTCCATTTCTCGTTGAATCAGCTACTCCAGTAAATGTCCCTGCTTTTCGATCAATCAGTAAAGCTTGCACATTCCCTATATCAATAGGGGAACTGCCAAACTGGTGACCCATATCATTTAACTTTGTTCTTACATCTAGAGGGACACCTACTTCATAACGATACGAAGTTAAGCTGTTTGTGTAGATTCTTGGCTCTTCTACCGCATCTTGAAGCTCCATGTCATATTCAAGTAAATTGAGAATCGTCTGTGAAACAGAAGCAATGATCGTCGTTCCACCAGGAGACCCAACAGTCATGACAGGCTCTCCATCTTTAAAAATGATCGTCGGAGTCATACTTGATAACGGACGTTTATTGGGCTGGACTTCATTTGCCCCGCCTGGCCTTGCATCAAAATCAGTCAGTTCATTATTTAAGAAAAATCCATACTCTGGAACAAGAATTCCTGTACCAAATAATTGTTCAATGGTAGTGGTAAATGACACAACATTTCCCCACTGATCTGCAACAGTAAAATGGGTCGTCTCACCAATGGTTTTATCTTCTGGCTGAGGAACAATTGGGGATGGATTTTTCTCATCCTCATATGCCCAAGGATCTCCTTCTTTCGGGCTGCGATTCATTTGATCTAATTGAATGAGAGAGGCTCTTTCTGAAATGTAATCATCGTCTAGTAGTCCTTTTAGTGGAACATCTACGAATTCGGGGTCGCCGGCATATGCGGCTCGGTCAGCATAGGAGAGGTGCATTGTTTCAGCAAGCAGCTGATATTTTTCGAATGATTTGGGGTCATACTGAGACAGGTTAAAATGGTCAAGTATTTTGAGAATTTGTAGCATAAACACCCCGCCTGAGCTTGGTGGAGGCATGCTTGCAAGCTGATATCCTTTATAGTCTCCCCAGATTGGCTTGTCAGTCTTGACTTCATAACGTTTGATATCTTTTGAAGTCATCGTCCCGCCAAAATCTTGAACTGTATTTGCAAGTGCCTTTGCTACTTTTCCTTCATAAAACGCTTTGCTTCCTTTTTTCGCAATGAGTTTAAATGTTTTTGCAAGACCTGGCTGGACAAGCAGATCTCCTTCTTCGAGTGGCTGATCATTTGGAAGAAAAATTGGCGCTGCGGCCGTTTTTTTCAATTTTCCTTGGTGATCATCAATCGCATTTGCCAAGACAGAATCAATTTCAAAACCATCTTCTGCAAGTTGAATGGAGGGCTCAATCAATTCCTTCATAGAACGAGTACCCCACTTATCTAATGCAGCTTCAAGACCTTTTACAGTCCCTGGAACACCTACCGCATTTCCATGTGTAGATCGCTCAGCAAACGGAATCACTTTTCCATCATCTGTTAAAAACATGTCAGGTGTTGCGCCCTGTGGTGCTCGCTCTCTGCTATTGATGATGGATGTTTCCTTTGTCTTCCCATCATAAACCATCATAAATCCGCCGCCGCCAATTCCAGACATCATTGGCTCTGTTACGTTAAGTGCGTACTGAATGGCAACAGCAGCATCCACTGCGTTCCCACCTTTTTTCAATACGTCAGCACCAATCTCCGATGCAAGCGGATGTGCAGTAGCCACCATACCATCTTTGCCAACAGCTACTTTATTCCCATGAGTTTCGTTTGCAGTGACTTGGCTGACCGGCAGGAAAAACGAGAAAACAAACAGACATATGGACAAAACAGTTAGAGAAATGCGTTTCATGAACAACACCCCTTCCATATTCTTACTTTGACCTTACCGACTTCTTGACCAGAATACAATAGATTATTCTAAAATTTCAAAATTTTTCATTCTATCATCCTATATCTGCCAAACAAAACACATGTTTTCAAAACATATGACATGCACATCTCGTAGTAATAAAGACATACGTTTTCCAAGTTTGAAACTTCACGATATAATAAACTCATAACAAAGGGGGAAAAAGAATGAACCACAAAAGCACTTTATTTTGGGAATCTTATTGGGAAGAAAAATCAGAAAAAACTCCTGATCACGCCTCTGTTTCTGCTTGGGCATTTGGCGCAAATCCAGATCACTTGCTTGACCTTGTACAACAAGGAAAAAAAACAGCCACTTGTTCTGGATACCTTTTTTACGAAAAAGAACAAGAGCCTCTTCCAAAACCCGGTCAATATGCGGTCATTTTGGATAGCCAGGAGGAACCAAAAGCCATCATAGAGATCACGCAAGTAGATATCATGCCAATGAATGAGGTTCCTGAATCATTTGCAAAAGCAGAAGGTGAAGGCGATCTTTCATATGACTATTGGTACAAAGAACATGAAGAATTTTTCACAGAAGCCCTTAAGCCGTACGGATTAACATTTAAGGAAGATATGCTCCTTGTTTGTGAGCGATTTAAGCTTGTTTATTCAGCTTCTTAACTTTTAAGCGGTGCCAAAAATGGTCCGCTTTTTTGCTTTCTTTTCCCCTTTCTGAAAAAGGTGAGTTGAGATCACATCTTTAGGTCAGAATAAGATCAAATAGAAAAAGTGAAGAAATTTTCGACTACACCTGTTTTTTTTCGACAAAAGAATATATAATTATTTGATGTGTGCATTGTCTCATTTATACAATGGAGGGTTTTTACATGTTAAAAAGGAAAAAAGACAAGTTTTCCGTCTTGTTAACGGAAATTGCTAAAAATTTAGATGAAACTGCTGAGTATTTTGTTAGCTATAAAGTAACAAATCAAACCACTCTGAAAGAATTTTCTGACACATTGAAGGAATATGAGACAAAAGGTGATAATCATGTTCATACCATGATTAAAGAGCTGAACAAAGCCTTTATTACACCGATTGAACGTGAAGACATTCTTCAATTGACGAATAGCCTCGACGATGTTTTAGACGGCATTGAGCATTTTTCAGCAACTTTAGAAATTTATTCAATTACAAGCTCTGACGAACATATCGACAAATTCAGCCACTACATCAGAGAATGTGCGAAAGAAATTCTAACGACTATTGAATTACTGGCTGATAATCGCTTGAAAGATATTCATCCGCACGCAATCAAAATTAAAGAGATTGAGCATAATTGTGACAATCTTCACCGCAAATCACTAAAGAACTTGTTTGGAAAAGAAACAGACCCAATTAAGGTCATTCAATACAAAGAAATTTACGAAACACTTGAAGAAATCGCAGATTCCTGTCAAAGTGTTGCCAACAATCTAGAAACAATCATTATGAAGAATGCGTAACGGGGTTAGTTAAACATGGATACATTACTCATCCTTACCATACTTATTGTCATTTGTGCACTTGCTTTTGATTTCATTAACGGATTCCACGATACAGCAAATGCCATTGCTACTTCAGTTTCAACAAAGGCGTTAAAGCCAAGACATGCTATTATTATGGCAGCGTTTATGAACTTCTTAGGAGCAATGACATTTACAGGTGTGGCAAAGTCCATTACAAAAGACATCGCAGATCCTTTTACACTTCAAAACGGATCTGTCGTCATTTTGGCTGCTTTAATTGCAGCCATTACTTGGAACTTGCTTACTTGGTATTACGGGATTCCGAGTAGTTCTTCACACGCACTGATCGGGTCAATTGCAGGAGCTGTTATTGCCTCCGCTGGTTTTGGCGCTTTAAACTATTCGGGATTCATTAAAATCATTCAAGCACTATTGCTTTCACCTATCCTGGCTTTTGTTTTGGGATATATCGTGTATACCATTATCAAAATTTTATTCCGAAACAACAATCTCGCAAAAACAAATAAACAATTCCGACGTGTTCAAATTTTAACGGCTGCACTGCAATCGTATACCCACGGAACAAACGATGCGCAAAAAGCGATGGGAATTATTACGATGGCTTTAATTGCAGGTAATTTGCATATAACAGACGACATTCCTTTCTGGGTACAATTCTCTTGTGCGCTTGCAATGGGACTAGGTACGTCTATTGGCGGCTGGAAGATTATTAAAACAGTCGGCGGTAAAATCATGAAGATTCGTCCAGTAAACGGAGTATCTGCAGACTTAACGGGTGCAGCTATTATCTTCGGTGCAACATTTATTCACTTACCTGTTAGTACCACTCACGTGATCTCATCTTCTATTCTAGGTGTAGGTTCTGCACATAGAGTAAAAGGAGTTAACTGGGGTACGGCAAAACGTATGCTTGTCACTTGGGTGATCACATTACCGATTTCGGGAACTCTAGGGGCACTTATATACTTTGTGTTAAATGCGATTCTTTAATTTAAAAGACCTGTTAGACAGGTCTTTTTTTATTTGTTTGCATCCTCAAAATGCTCTTTTTCTGCAAGCCATTTTTTCATGAAGCAGGGTTTCCAATCATATCCATAGAAATAAAGTAAGTATCCATCTGTCTATGGGAGAGAAGAACATGCTATTATTTTTTCAATTGACTGTTTGGTTATTGCTAGGTGCTCTTGCTGTATATGTATTTGCGGTATGGCGCTTTGAACAAAAAGTAAAAGAAAAGATGTTTGCGATTCGTAAAACGTGGTATTGGATTTATGTAGCGGGTGCTGTTGTGTACTGGACAAATGACCCTGCTTCAATCTTCACCGATTGGATGCACTACCTGATTATTGCTGTTTTTTTCGCATTAACTGATGCCTTTATTTTCCTCAGCTCCTATATAAAAAAACTCGGAAATCATGAACTTGAAACCGACACCCATCAACTCCTAGAACAAAATAACGACCTGCTTCATTCTTACCTCAATAAACTAAAAACGTACCAATACCTATTGAAAAACGAACCGATCCATGTATATTATGGAAGTATAGAAGCATATATAGAGGGAATTGAACGACTGATCTATTCTTTTGCAGAAAAAATGAATATTCAAGCAGTTCTTTGTCCTTATGATACGCAGGAGCAAAAAGATGACCTGCTGCGGACACTTGATCAGAGAGCGCTCATTCAAGCAAAGCTTGACAGGCAGGAAGTGTATTACGATGATTTCGGCAAATTGGTTCTCATCCCGTTTTCAGTAGCGGATGCACACTTTGTGATTAAGCTGACCTCTGAGGAAATTGTCACTGAATTCGACTATTTATTAATGACTTCACTTACAACGATTTATGACCTAATCTTGCCTGACGAAGAGGAAGGTGATGAAGATGGAACACGCACTTCAAGGGGATAATAACAATCGCAAGAAAAACCCATTTAAGATTTTAAAGAAAAAGCGCTATATTAGTATGGCTGATTACAAAGTAAGTCCCCATACGGAGCGTATTTTCAAAAAGAATGAACAGCTCCTAGATGAGTATAAAAATAAAAAAGCTTGATTACACTAAAGGACGCGGAACTTCATCCGCGTCCTACTTCCGTTTTCACATTTACTTGCATACAATAAAACCAACTGCTGCAACGATTGAGGTGCCAATATGAAAAAGAAACTTAAACAATTGAGGTATGTTCAGTTTGCTGAATTTAAGCCATCCCCTTATGTCTGCCGATTACATGAAAAAAGTGAAGCCGTCATTCAAGCGGCCAAAAAGAAAGACTCACTGATTTAATAGTTGAAGCAACTTCACTTTTGTTTTAGGACCGTATACTCCATCACTTGTTAGACCATTCATCAGTTGAAATCGCGCGACGGCATTGGCTGTTTTTTCCCCATAAACGCCATCAATGCCCTTATCTACAGCTGTTTTGTCAGGATAAAAATACACAGCAGCAAGCGCTTTTTGGACGAGACGTACATGCTCCCCCTTTGTCAGAGGTGATGTCACCTTTAACACCCCATCTGGCAGTTCATAACTGAGCTTTTCTTCTGCATGATAAATCTTGAGAACTTGTCCAACTCGAATCATGTTCGGGTCACTAATCTGATTCCATGTCTGTAAATCACTCACTGTGACACCATGGGCTTTGGCAATACTCGTTAGCGTATCCCCGCTTTTCACCACATATGTGATAACCGTTTCCGGATCACCTGCAGTCTCAATTCCTCTTTTAAATTCATCCCATGTAGCTAGCAGCAGACGTGGACATGTTTTTCCTGACCAATGCTGATGCGTCACCACATTTGCTAATGGAATGCCATGTTCTTTTAAAAGCTTTTGAATAAGCCACTGGGCATGTTTGACAGCTTGTTGAAAGTTTCCATCCTCATTTTCACAAATTTCAATGCCAATCGATTTTCGGTTGCCATCTCCATGCCCATCCCCAGCATGCCATCCATTTTCATTTAAAGGGAGATGCTGAAAAATTTCCTTGTCATCCACTGTAAAGTGCCAGCTTACCTCTGTTGTTGAGCGTTTGACATATGCCGCGTGACTTTTTGCGTCAGCTCCCTTAGATGTATTGGCTGTGTTATGCACAGTTACATAAAGCGGCGTCATAGCATATCCTGGCCGATTTCCGTTTCCAACTGGAATAAAATCTTGATAAATTTGTACCATGTTTTGCACTCCTTTTTGTTAAATTGATGTTTGATCTTGCTCATCAATCGGTGGCAAACGTAAGACAAATTTGTTTGTTTTCGTCATAAGACTATGGTAAAATTTGAATTCAATCGCCGTTTTATCTTTGTAAAAAATAAAAAATTAGAATAAAAAACAGGAAAAACTTCCAATTTTCTTTGATTTTATGTTAAAATTGTTAAAAACAAGCCGATATAAAAAGTAAGCGATAGCTTTATTAGCCATTTAGTCCTATATGGACTTTTCTTTTACGGCAAAAATAGAACATACGTTTGTATGGAGGTTTTGACATGACTTATTTTTTAACCCATTTAGAAGAAGATATTAAACGGTTATACACTCAACTGAAAATAAGCGGTCCTGCCTATGTAGACATGCATAGGATCGCCGCTGAATTTCATGTATGGGTACACTACGAGGATACTGGCAGCATGATGATCAAACATCAAGGTCTTTACAGTATTATTTTAAACAGAGCCTTATCGTCAGAAGAACAGTGGCAGGATTTCGCCCACGAGCTTTGTCATGTGCTGAAGCATACAGGCAACCACTTTAACATGCACAAGCTCTTTCGAGAACTGCAAGAGTTTCAAGCAAAACAATTCATGTATCACTTTTGTGTTCCGACTTTTATGCTGCTGCAAATGACGCTCCCAAACCTTAGGCAGCAAGCCATTTTGCATATTGCTCAAACATTTCATGTCACTCGGGCTTTTGCTGAAAAACGGCTTGCTCTATTTGAACAGCGAAGAGCCGGCATTCAATTTCAAAAAGAATTCACTTCTTATTTAATGAGAGCCGGCAAGGTCGCAGAAAATGAAGCTGCGTATCAAACAAAAGCGTCTGCACACGTGACGTCAGAAGTTTATTCATAAAGGCTTAACACTTGTTTCAGTACATTTGTGTATTGATAAAATTGTTCGGTTTGTGTATCACGCCTACGGCTCCGCCTAAAGTCTTGAAAGAAAGCTCTTCTCTGAGCTTGGCTAATTTCAATTTGAACACTTTTTCCTGTGAGGCATTGATTATTAATATTTTGAGGATGTGTTCCAGCAAATTGATCCGATTCAGATAAAAGTAAGGCATGGAAGCCATTTTGTGTGAGACACTTCACTGTTTCAGCAGCTTTTTCCCTGTCGGTACCGCCAACTAAAGTTTGTAGGACGTCTGTTTCTCCATAGCCGTGGAGTGCAAATGTATAATGATGTGTATGCACTTGAGAAAGACAAATCGGCTCATCAAAACGTGTGCTCGTAATATGAAGAACATGATTGCCTTTCACTTTAAGGCCCTCGAATAAATACATAGAATAATCGGTTGCTACTTCATGGACCAGCTCGCTCACGCCAGATTCAATTCCTCCCGCATGAGGTGACAGGACGAGAAGCTGATCCCCTTTCCGCTGATGAAGAATTTGATAGTCGATCCCTTTTCTTTCATGAGCGGAAAGCTCTTCATAATTTTGATACGTATCTATGATTTGATTCATTCCATCTGCCCCATTTCTCTATATGAGCATAAGTCTACTGATCGCAAATTCTTTTGTAAAGTGTTTTCGAATAACCAGTGTGATCTGAAAAGCATCCTTAAAATTTCCTTATCTTTACGGGCTAACTGTTGAATGTTGAGAAAAAATGACCGATAATTGAAATGAATAGAACTTTTGGACTATATGAATCTTTTTGTAATCTCTCTCATATATTAGAATATTGCGATCTACACCTGGAGGAATTCATGTTTAAAAAGAAAACCACCATCATCCTTGCCATCTTATGTCTTAGCTTCGCCGGAATTATTTACTGGAAATGCTTCTCTCTTCAAGGCGTGTCTCACGGCACATTCATTCGCTCGATATCATCACCTGATGGAACCTATACCATTAACACATATCGACATAGCGGAGGAAAGCTAAAAGAGAATGCGGTCAGAGCAGAAATTGAAAACAAACTCACCCATCACAAAAAAACAATCTACTGGAAGTACCCTGATAAAGATCCTCTGATCAAATGGGAAAATGCACAGCTCGTTCAAATTGGACATGAGTTTTTAAATGTGGTCAAAGGTGAAACATACGATTATCGCTTTGATCAGAAAAATAGAAAATAACGAGCCAGCAAAAAAACGAACCCTTTTTGGATTCGTTTTTTACGTTGACATCACCTTTTGCATAAATTCTTTCATTTCTTTGCTAACCGTCGTCAACCTGTCTACAATTTCACTAAACTCCGTCACTAATAAAGCTTGTTCTGAAGATGACCCTTTCATATGGCCCATACTCTCAAGTAATGTATGTATATTAGAGGAAATCCCTTGCAATGAGCTTTCTATGTTTTCTGTTGCACGTGAGGTTTCGCTTGATAGCTTTTGAACCTCGCTCGCTACCACACTAAAACCCGCTCCCTCTTTTCCTGCCCTGGCCGCTTCAATTGAAGCATTCAACCCTAGCAAACTCGTTTGCTTAGAGATACCTTTGATCATTTTTGTAATATCTGAAGTTTTTTTCGAGCTTTCAAGTGTTTGCTGTGTTTGGAATGTCATTTCCTCACTTGTCGCAGAGAGCTCTTCTGAATGAGCCGCCACCACATGCACTTTTTCTTGAATACTTTGAATGATGTCGTTCAATGACTCCATATACGCCTCAAGTTCTATTTGATTTTTAAGCGGAAAACCTAAAGCGATTGCACCAATGACTTGTTGATTTTCATCGAAAATCGGCAATCCCATTGCATTTAAAGGCGTCCCATACACCGATTCAGGTACAAATGTACTTGATGTTTCGCCTCTAAGCGCATTTTTCATATTCTGATCATCTGGTTTAATGGGATCTCCTGTCCGTATTTGAAAATCCACATCTTTTGATGGCAAATACAGCAAGAATTTTTCCCGATCAATGACCCCCATCGTCACTTCATCTTTTAAAATCTTCATCATATAAGGTGCTGCTGTTACAATACTCTGTAGTATATCCATCTTCTCTACCCCCTTAATGTATTTATCGGTCATTCCTCTTAAATTTGATCATTATTTTTTAAAAATAATGATCATGATTGAAGTTTTTTTCATATTTACGAGTAAAAAGTATGCCAATTCCTTTCTATATTCAAAAAAACGAGAATTTGCTATACTTAAAAAATCAACATATGATGAAATGGTCATGTAACCATTTTATATATTCACTGGAGGCGCATGTTGTGACACAACCCATGAAGTATGAGCGGGCGATCGTCATCGGAGGCGGAATAACGGGAATGCTCGCTGCAAAGGTTTTATCAAGTTTTTACCTGGAAGTATTGATTATTGAAAAGGACGAATTGCCAGACGCTCCTGAAAATCGTCTTGGCACGCCTCAAGCTTTTCATCCACATAGAATGTTGCCACTAGGCAAACAAATCGTGGAACGTCTATTTCCTGGTTATACAAAAGAATTACTCGAAATGGGCGGGTACAACACATGGCATCAGACATCTCGATTTATGACAAAAGATGGCGAGTTAGTACTCACCGATACTGAAGAAACAGCTGTCACACGACGTGCCATGCTAGAGTGGGTGCTGATGCAAAGAATGTTACGTGAGGATCGTGTTCAATTTTTAGAAAAACATGAAGCGATCGCTCTTCTTTTTGAAGAAGAAACGACTAAAGTGAGTGGATTACAGGTCAAAGATCGGAGGATAAAGCCTGGAATCATCAACAAAATGAGTGCGGACTTAGTCATTGATACGTCTGGAAGAATGTCTAAATTGCCAAAATGGCTGAAAAGCGCAGGACGAACCTTGCCTCAGACAGATGAGCTAATCGTGTCTCTTGGCTATAGCACGAGATACTACCAAATACCATCTGAGGCACCGAACCTAGAACCAATGGTCATCGTTGGACAGCCAAATAAAAAAATTCCAACAGGACTGTTTGAACGAGTAGATCATGATTTAGCAGCGGTTCTTCTCTCTGCAGCTGGCGGCTCTCATTATCCAACAACGGACGCTGATCAGTTTGATGTAGAGACCGCTAGGCTGACCAATCCCTCGATAGCAGAAGCCATCACTCATTTAATTCCCTATACGAAACCAAAAGGATTTAGAGTTCCGGCTTGTGTCAGAAACCACTATGAACAAATGGAAGATTGGCCAAGCGGCTTATTGGTCATGGGTGATGCCTTATGCACATTAGATCCAATACATGGTCAGGGAATGACAAAGGCCGCTCTTGAGGCACAGACACTTGAGCGTATGCTCAAACAAGCACAAGAAGATGAGCTTATTTCTTTTGAACGGCATACCTTACAACAAATGCAGCACGCCAATGAGCTTGGCTGGTGGCTTTGTGCAATTGCGGATATGGCTTGGGAAGGCGTCGAGTTAAAAGGAACCCCCATTTCCCATCTGACATTTGTACAAGAATTTTTCAATTATTATGTACAATATGCCGTTCAAACAAAACAACCTAAATGCCTTGAGGCGTATCATCGTATGCATTCATTCTTAATAGAACCGAGAAAAATCATCAACCTAGAGCAGCTGCAAGACATGATTCAAGCTGACTCCACTGGTGAGGTCGGCCACTGGTGGCATAGGTGGGATCAAAAGAATGATGAATTAAATCGAGCTTTCTTCTATGAAGCTGTTCCAGACTTTCAATTACATCAATTGCTAAAATCAAACTAACATAAAAAAAGCCCCTCAAAGGGGGCTTTTAATTAACGTAATAACTGAAGTACGTTTTGCGGCTGTTGGTTCGCTTGTGCAAGCATTGCTTGAGAAGCTTGAGAAAGAATGTTGTTCTTCGTGAACTCACTCATTTCTTTCGCCATATCAACGTCACGAATACGAGACTCAGCAGCTGTTAAGTTTTCAGCAGAAGCGCTAAGGTTGTTGATTGTGTGCTCTAGACGGTTTTGGACTGCACCAAGTGATGAACGTTGTTTAGATACAGCGCCGATTGCCGCATCGATTTTTTCAATTTCAGTATCGAAATTGAAGCCATCAACACTTACATCAATATCTTTAACTGTTAATGTTTCTGCATCCATTTTACCAATTTCAACAATAATATGTTGTTCCTTGTTCGCACCAATTTGGAATTGGAATCCGTCTGTAACATCTCCATTTAAAAGGTTCTTTCCGTTAAATGCTGTGCGGCTTGAGATACCATCAATCTCTTCAACAAGTGCTTTAATCTCATCTTGAATCGCCGTTAAATCCTCAGTCTGCTGTGTACCTACGTTACCCGCTTGCACTGTCAACTCACGCATACGTTGAAGAATCGCATGTGTTTCAGTTAATGCACCTTCAGCTGTTTGAATAAGAGAAATACCATCTTGTGCGTTTTTAGATGCCATTTCTAACCCCCGGATTTGTCCACGCATTTTTTCAGAAATCGCAAGACCTGCTGCGTCATCTCCTGCACGGTTGATACGAAGACCAGAAGAAAGCTTCTCCATGTTCTTTTGCCCTGCTCCATTATTTGCAGACAAACGGTTCAGTGTGTTAAGTGCTGCGATATTGTGGTTAATTCTCATATTAAATGACCTCCATGTGTTTGAACCAATTAGACATCCATGTCCAAAAGTTCTAAATTAGAATTTTTTTGTAAGCCTTACAATCCATTTATCGAACTTTAATGGAATATGTTTAACAAAAAAGGAATAAATAAGGAAAAAGTCTTATTCATTATGATTGTTTCGCTAGAGTATGCCAAATTTAAAGGTCATTTTTCATAATTTATCAGAGGGATTTAAGAATCATAATTAAGGAGAAAAAACGAAGAAAAAAGAGCATAAAAAAAAGCCCCATCAAGGGGCCTTTCATTAACGTAGTAATTGAAGTACGTTTTGTGGCTGTTGGTTCGCTTGTGCAAGCATTGCTTGAGAAGCTTGAGAAAGAATGTTGTTCTTCGTGAACTCACTCATTTCTTTCGCCATGTCAACGTCACGGATACGAGACTCAGCAGCTGTTAAGTTTTCACCAGAAGCACCAAGGTTGTTGATTGTGTGCTCTAGACGGTTTTGAACTGCACCAAGTTTAGAACGTTGATCTGAAACTTGTTTAATTGCATTGTCAACGATATCTAGTTGATCATCGAAACTAGTTGTTGCAAAATCAGTTACTTTAATAGCAGATACTGTTTTAGTAGCGTCAGCTGGATCTGTTCCAATTTTATCAGCAGACATCGCTTTGATGTTCACATCTAATTTTTGAGCTTTGTTTGCACCAATTTGGAATGTTAATGTATCTGTTTCAAAGTCGCCATTCAACAATTTTTTACCGTTGAATTCAGTACGATCAGAAATTCCATTTCCATCCGTTCCGCCACCGATTTCTTTGATAAGGTTGTTGATTTCCTCTTGAATTGCACCAAGATCTGTATCGTCTTGTGTACCCGTGTTTCCAGCTTGAACCACTAGTTCACGAACACGTTGAAGGATTGAGTGAGTTTCAGTCAATGCACCCTCAGCTGTTTGGATAAGTGAGATACCGTCCTGTGCGTTTTTAGAAGCCATTTCTAATCCGCGGATTTGTCCACGCATTTTCTCAGAGATTGCT